>NZ_CBCOPS010000002.1:0-2086737 GCF_965112045.1 Cellulosimicrobium sp. Marseille-Q8652
GGGCCCCCGCCCCGGGCCCCCTGGGGCCGGGGGGGGGGTGCGTGCCCGGCCCCCGCCCCCCCCCGCCCGGGGGGGGGGGGGGGGGGCGCCCCCCCCCCCCCCCCCCCCCCCGCGGCCCCCCCGCCCCCCCCCCCCCGCCCCGCCCCGCCCCTCGCTCCGGCGTCGGCTCGTCCCGGCGCGGTGTCGGGACCGGGGTCGTGGGTCACGGACGGGCTCAGGTGACGTGCAGGCCGGGGGTCGGTGGTCAGGGGTCCGTTCGGCCAGGGGACGGGGACGACGAAGGGCGGGCCCGACCCGGAGGTCGGACCCGCCCTGTCGGCGGTGCTGAGGTCAGCTGAGGCGCTGGCCCGAGGCCGCCGAGAACACGTGCGAGTTGCCCGGGCGGATCGCCACGTAGATGCGCTCGCCCTTGGTGGGGACGTTGCGCGGGTCGACGCGGACGATGACCTGGTTGTCACCGGCGCCCGAGTGGACCTCGGCCTGCGCGGCCAGCTCGCCCTTGAGGGTGCCGTAGACGAACGCGTCGGAGCCGAGCTCCTCGACGATGTTCACCTCGACGGGGAACGCGCTCTCGTTGGCCTGCGACACGACGTCGAGGGCCTCGGGACGGAAGCCGATCGTCACCTTGCCGTTGTCGGCCTCGGTGAGCTTCGCCGCCACGTCGCGCTCGAGCGGGAGGCGGGCCGGACCGACCTCGGCCACGCCACCGTTGACGGTGAACGTGCCGATGTTCATCGCCGGCGAGCCGATGAAGCCCGCGACGAACACGTTCTGCGGGGTGTCGTACATCTCGCGGGGGGTGCCGACCTGCTGGAGCAGACCGTCCTTGAGGACCGCGATGCGGTCACCCATCGTGAGGGCCTCGGTCTGGTCGTGCGTGACGTAGACCGTGGTGACGCCGAGACGACGCTGGAGCGACGCGATCTGCGTACGGGTCTGGACGCGGAGCTTGGCGTCGAGGTTCGACAGCGGCTCGTCCATGAGGAACACCTGGGGCTGACGCACGATCGCGCGGCCCATGGCGACGCGCTGGCGCTGACCGCCCGAGAGCGCCTTCGGCTTGCGGTCCAGGTACTCGGTGAGGTCGAGGATCTTCGCGGCCTCCTCGACGCGCTGGCGGATCTCCGCCTTCGGCGTGCCGGCGATCTTCAGCGCGAAGCCCATGTTGTCCGCGACGGACATGTGCGGGTACAGCGCGTAGTTCTGGAACACCATCGCGATGTCGCGGTCCTTCGGCTGGACGTCCGTGACGTCGCGGTCGCCGATGTAGATGTTGCCCGCGTTGACGTCCTCGAGGCCCGCGAGCATGCGGAGCGAGGTCGACTTGCCGCAGCCCGAGGGGCCGACGAGGACGAGGAACTCGCCGTCCTCGATGTGCAGGTTCAGCTGGTCCACCGCGGGGCGCTCGGTCCCGGGGTAGAGCCGCGTTGCGTGGTCGTAGGTGACCGTAGCCATGACTGGTACATCCCTCCACCGGCAGGTACGTGCCGGACGATCCGTTGTGCAGTGACGTGCCACGTCGACGTAGCTGTTCGCGATGGCGGACGAGCGTGTCTTCGACGACACAAATGAAGCCGGACCCCCGAGAAAAGGCCAGGGACCCGACGTCATCGTGGAGCCGATACTACCCCCGGGCGATGAGTGCCAGGTCACACCCCGGTGCCGCCGAGGTCACGATCCGGTCCCGACCTCACCCGTCAGGGCGCGCGCGAGGAGGTCGAGGGCGGCGGCCAGCGTGTCGGCGTCGGGCACGCGCTGCGACGCGGCGGTCTCGCCGGGGCCCACCTTGATGCCCAGGTCGTCGTCTCCGAGGATCGCGAACGCCGTCTCGTCGGTCGTGTCGTCGCCCGCGTACAGGACGCGCGTGCGGCCGCTCGTCCCGGCGTCGTGCCCGACGTCGTCGCGCAGGCGGTCCACCGCCTCGCCCTTCGACGTGGTGAGGACGGCCACCTCGACGACGTCCTTGCCGTGCATGGCGTGCAGCCCGAGGTGCTCGGCCACCGCGTCGGTCGCGGCCTCGGCCGCGACCGTGTCCTCGGCGGACGCGAGCCGGGTGTGCAGCACGGCGGCGCTCGGCTTGTCCTGCACCCACGCGCCCTCGCGCCCGGCGACCGCGGCGGCCAGCCCGGTCCGCAGCTCGGCGAGCGCGCGCTCCTCGTCGTCCGTGAGCACGAGCGGCACGGCGTCCACGCCGCCGGACGTGACACGTCCGGTCTCGGCGCCGTGGCTGCCGACGAGGAACGTCCCGACCGGCGGCTCCCCGCACGCGGCCAGGTCCGTGAGGTTGCGTCCCGACACGAGGGCGAGCCGCGTCGTCGTGCCCTGGAGCGCCGCCGCGAGGCGGTCGACGGCCGCGCGGGCCGCGGGCGTCATGCGCGCGGCCCGGGGGTCGTCGACGAGCGGCGCGAGCGTCCCGTCGAAGTCGAGCGCGACGAGGCGCGCGCAGGGCGGCCCGTCGCCGTCCGCGGCGAACGCGAGGAGGGCCTCGGCGACCTCGGGCGGCAGGACGGCGCGGGACGGCAGTGCGCCGCTCACGCGCTGCGCTCCGCACCGCGGCTGGCGTCGCCGTCGGGATCGGCGTGCCGGCGCGGGACCCGCGACGGCATGGCGGTGAGCACGCCGAGGAACGACTGCGACCACTTCGCGACGTCGTCGGTGAGGACGCGGCGGCGCAGACGGCGCATGCGCTTGCGCTGCTCGCGGTGGTCCATGTGAGCGGCCGCGACGATGATGTCCTTCATCCCGTCGATGTCGTGCGGGTTGACGAGCAGGGCGCCCGACGCGAGCTCGTCGGCGGCCCCCGTGAACTCCGACAGGACGAGGACGCCGCGGTCGTCGGAGCGTGCCGCCACGTACTCCTTGGCGACGAGGTTCATCCCGTCGCGCAGCGACGTGACGAGCATGACGTCCGCCGCGAGGTACAGGGCGGCCATCTCCTCGGGCGGGTAGGAGTGGTGCAGGTAGTGGATGGCCGCGTGCCCGATCTCGGCGTACTCGCCGTTGATGCGGCCCACCGCGCCCTCGACGTGCTCGCGCAGCTCCTGGTACGCGTCCACGTTCTCGCGGCTGGGGCTCGCGACCTGGACGAGCGTCGCGTGCTCGACGTCGAGCCGCCCGTCCTGGAGCAGCTCGCCGTACGCCTTGATGCGGTGCCGGATGCCCTTGGTGTAGTCGAGGCGGTCGACGCCGAGGATCATGACGTCGGGGTCGCCGAGGTCCGCGCGGACCTCGCGGGCGCGCTGCTGCACCTCCGGCGTGCGCGCGAGCTCGTCGAACCGCCGCGAGTCGATGGAGATGGGGAACGCGGCGGCGCGCACGTGGCGGTCGTGCCCGTCGGCCGTCGGGACCGTGATCATCGGGCCGCGCGTCGTGTAGGCACGCAGCCGGCGCACGGCGCGGATGAAGTTGGCGGCGTCGCCGGCCCGCTGGAAGCCCACGAGGTCCGCGCCGAGGAGCCCGTCGAGGACCTGGCGCCGCCACGGGAGCTGCTGGAAGAGCTCGAGCGGCGGGAACGGGATGTGGTTGAAGAAGCCGATCCGCACGTCGGGCCGCTGCTCGCGGACCATCTGCGGGACGAGCTGGAGCTGGTAGTCGTGCACCCACACGACGGCACCCGGCGCGGCCTGCGCGACCGCGGCGTCGGCGAAGCGCTGGTTGACGCGCCGGTACGCGTCCCACCAGGTGCGGTGGTACGTGGGTGCCGAGATCACGTCGTGGTAGAGCGGCCACAGCGTGTCGTTGGAGAAGCCCTCGTAGTAACGCTCGATCTCGTCGGCGCTCAGGGTCACCGGCACGAGGCGCATGTCGTCGGCGTCGAACGGCTCGTGCGCGAGGTCCGGGGCGCCGGACCAGCCGACCCACGCGCCGTCGGACGCCTGCATGACCGCCTCGAGCGCCGTGACCAGGCCGCCCGGCGAGCGGTTCCACGAGACGTCACCCCCGGCGTCCACCGTGAAGTCCACGGGCAGCCGGTTGGCCACGACGACGAGATCGAACCCCTCTTTGCCTGACAACGGAATTCTCCTTGGTGCTTCGATGGAACGCGGATGACGAGTCCCAGGGTAGTGGGGCGGCCGCGGTCGGCACGGGCCGACACCGCCCGGCCCGGGCCGCCGGACGTCGCGCCTGCCGCTACCTTGTCACCATGGAGGAGTCCACGCAGCGCGTCCCCCCGACGGCGGGCGGCCGCGGGCCGGCCCCCGGCAGCGAGGTCGGTGGCTACCTCATCGGCGCGCGCCTCGGCTCCGGCGCCATGGGCACCGTCCACAGCGCGCACGACGGCGGCGGCAGCCTCGTCGCGATCAAGTTCCTCCACGCGCACGTCGACCTCGACGCCGCGGCGCAGGGTCGCGAACGCCTGCGGCGCGAGGCGCTGGCCCTCCAGCGCCTGCGGCACCCGGCCGTCGCCCAGATCCTCGACGTCGAGCTCGACGGGCCGGACGCGTTCATCGTCACCGAGCTGGTCGACGGCCCGACGCTCGAGGACGAGGTCGCGGACGGCGGTCCGCTCGACGCGTGGGACCTGTACGAGCTCGCGGACCAGCTCGCCGCCGCGCTCGAGGCCGTGCACGCGGCCGGCGTCATCCACCGCGACCTCAAGCCGAGCAACGTCCTCGTGGCGTCCCGCGGTCCCGTGCTCATCGACTTCGGCATCGCGCAGGGGCTCGAGGACGCGCGCGTCACGTCGACCGGCCTGGTCATGGGCACGCCCGGCTACCTCGCGCCCGAGCTGCTCGAGGGCGCCGCGCCGAGCGCCGACACCGACTGGTGGGGCTGGGCCGCGCTGCTCGCCTACGCGGCCACGGGGCGCGCGCCGTTCGGGGTCCGGCCGACGGACGTCGTGCTGGCCCGCGCGCGCAGCGGGCGGCCGGACCTCGCCGGTCTCGGGCCCGTCACCGCCCGGGCGCTCGCGGGCGCGCTGCACGCCGACCCCGCCCAGCGCGTCGGCCCGACCGAGGTCGTCGCGGCGCTGCGCCGCGCCGCCGACACCGGCGACGAGCCGACGCAGCTCGTCGGTCCACCGACCGGGCCCACGCGGGTCGTGGCGCCCGTCGTCGTGCCGCCGCCCCTGCCCGTGTCCCACACGCAGGTCAACGACGGCCGCACGGTCGCCGTCCCGGCCGCCGGCCCGGCCGACCCCGACCTGCTCGACGACCTCGGGGCGCCGCCCGCCGACGAGGAGGGCGAGCCGCTGTACGTGCGGCCGGTGCCCGCGCCCCGGCGCGCGGCGCTCGCGCTCCTCGCGGTGCCGCTCGTGCTGCTGGGGGCGATGTTCCCCGGGCTCGCGTTCGGCGCCCTCGCGCTGTTCGTCGTGCTCGCGCGCGTCGTCGGGGTCACCACGGAGTCCCTGCACACGCGCCGTGAGCGGCGCGGCCCGCAGCGCAGCGACACCGCCCGCTCCGTCGCGGCGTCGCCCTGGTACGTGGTGCGGGCGCTGCTCGGCGCGCTCCCGTCGCTGCTCGTCGCGGCCTGCGCGGGCGTGCTCGTCGTCGTGGCGGGCTGGTGGCTGCTCGAGGCGGACCGCTGGGTCGTCGTCGCGGGTGCCGACGGCGGCAACTCGCCCGTCGTGACGACCGTCCTGCTCGCGGTCGCGATGCTCGCGGCGGTCGTGCTCGCCTGGCTCGGCCCGCTCACCTACCTCACGCGCTACGGGACGCGGACCGCGCTCGCGCGGCTGGCCCCGGGGCGCACGGGCACCCTCGTCCTCCTGGTGGTCGGCGTCGCCCTCGTCGTGGGGTGCCTGGTGCTGCTCGCCTCCGACCGCCCGGTCGAGTGGTGGCCGTTCCCCGGACCCCCCGACCTGCGCTGACGACCGCCGCGGGGGCGGCCCGCCACCCGGCCGGCACCCAGGCCGGTCCCAGCCGGCGTGTGTAGTCTGGGCGCCGTGCTCCGGAGGACGGTCACGCGCGGTCTGCCGCGCGGCGCGACGCGGGTGTCCGGCATGCCCGCGGCCGGGTCCTTCCTGGGTCCCGTCCTCCTCCTCCTGACCCTCGCCACGGCCCTGCTGACGAACCTCGCGGACCGCGGGTTCTCCGTCGTGCACCAGTGCGTGACCGTCCCGGGCGCCTGGGGCGTCGCCGGGATGCACCTGGCGCTCGTCCACGAGGCGCCGGACTGCCCCTCCGGGACCGCCCTCGGCGGCGACGGCGCCGCGATGGTGACCGTGCTCGGCGTGCTCGCCGTCCCCGTCCTCGTGGGCCACGCCGCCGCCGCGCTCGTGGCCTGGGGCGTCTCGGCGCGCGTGCGCCGCGCGCACGCCCGCGCCCGCGAGCTGTCCGCCGGGGCGGCGCGCGTCCTGCGCGCCCACCTCGTCCGTCTCCTCGGCCGATCGCACGGCCGCACGGTGGACGGTCCCCGCGCTCCGCGCCGGCCGCGGCCCGACGTCGTCCCCGCGGCGCTGCACCACCTCGCCGACGCCGTGGTGCGCACCCGGCGAGGACCTCCCGAGGCCGCCCTCGCCTGACGGCTCCCCACCCGAGCCCGTCGGCGGCACGCACCCGCCCTCCGTCGTCCCCGCACGACGACCGCACCGCACCCGAAGGACCCACCATGCCCAGCAACGAACCCCAGACCAAGGCCCAGCGCCGCGACGCCGCGCGCGCCGAGGCGCTCGCGCTCCGCGAGGCGCAGGCCAAGCGCGACCGCCGCAACCGGCTCATCACGATCGGCGCGCTCGTCGCCGGCCTGGCCGTCCTCATCGGCGTGTTCCTCTACTTCTTCATCCCCGCGCTGAACGACCAGAACGAGACGATCGACGCGGTCGCCGCGGGGAACCTCTCCGAGGTCACCAACCCGGAGAACTCGACCGACGGCGGCATCCCGATGGGCGCCGACGGCGCCGCGGGGACCGACAACGGCGCCGAGGCGGTCCAGGTGGACGTCTACCTCGACTACATGTGCCCCATCTGCGGCGACTTCGAGGAGGCCAACGCCGCCTCGCTCGACGCGCTGCGCGAGTCCGGCGACATCACCGTCGTGCTGCACCCCGTGTCGATCCTCGACCGCTACTCCCAGGGCTCGCAGTTCTCCACGCGCGCCGCGGCCGCCGCGGGCTACGTCGCCGACCAGGCGCCCGAGGCCATGAACGAGTTCAACAGCCTCCTGTTCGTCAACCAGCCCGCGGAGGGCACCGAGGGCCTGACCGACCAGCAGATCGCGGACTTCGCCGAGCAGGCCGGGGTGCCCGCTGACGTCGCGGCGAAGATCGCCGACGGCACGGCCACCGAGACGTTCGCCGACTGGGCCGCGACGGCCACGAACCTCGTGACGCAGGACGAGTCGCTCGCGAACCCGCAGTCCGGCGGCTTCGGCACGCCGACGATCGCGATCGACGGGGAGCGCTGGGACGGCAACTGGTCCGACCCGAGCGCGCTGCCCGCGGCGGTCGAGGCCGCGCAGCAGGGCTGACGACGCCCGGCCCGCGCCGGACGAGCGGGTATCCTGCTCTCTCGTCCGGCGCGAGCCGGTGCGCCGCCTTAGCTCAGCTGGTAGAGCACTCGCCTTGTAAGCGAAAGGTCGTCGGTTCGAACCCGACAGGCGGCTCCGCAGAGCCCCCGACCCGATCCGGGTCGGGGGCTTCGTCGTGCCGCCGACCGCGTGCTCAGCCCTCCGCGAGCGGGACCGGCTGGAGCTCGGGCGCCTTCGGCAGCCGGCCGTCGCCCGACGACGTCCCCGTGAGGCGCCGCTGCACCCACGGCCCGACGTGCGCGCGCACCCACTGCCCGTGCTGCCGGGCGCGGTCGATCGCGGGCGACGGCGGCAGGGGGGTCAGCGGGTCGTCCCACGCCGCGTCGTCGGGCGTCTGGCCCAGACCGACGAGCGCCGCCTGCGCGACGCGCCGGTGCCCCTCGGGGGTGAGGTGGATGCGGTCGTCGGACCACATGCGCCAGTCCTGGAGCGCGCGCAGCCCCCACAGGTCGACGACGTAGGCGCCCTGCCGCCGGGCGATGGCCCAGATGTGCGCGTTGTAGACGCCGACGCGCGAGCGCGTGAGCCCGACGAGCGGCGAGTGCGACGCGTCGAAGCCCGTGCCGAGCAGCACGTCGATCCCCGTGGCGCGCAGGCGCGCGACGGCGTGCTCGAGGTTGCGCGCGAGGCGGTCGACGTCCGCGTTCGGGCGCAGGATGTCGTTGCCGCCGCCGATCAGGCTGACCAGGTCGGGGGCGAGCGCGAGGGCCGCGGGCACCTGCTCCGTGAGGATCGACCTCAGCTTGCGGCCACGGATCGCGAGGTTGGCGTACCGCAGCGGCTCGGACCCCGCGTCGACGCGGCGCACCGCGAGGTGCTGCGCGAGCAGGTCCGCCCACCCGCGCTGGTGGTCCTCCTGCCCGGGGTAGGGGTCCCACAGGCCCTCGGTGAACGAGTCGCCCACCGCGACGTAGCTGCTCCAGCGCGGCGGGGAAGTCTCGGGGGCGGGCGTTCCGGCGGACGGGGAGGTCGTCGGGTTCGGCGTCGTCACCCGACCATTCTGCTCCTGCCCATCGTGTGGTCCAGCGGTCAGGGGTTCTGCCGCGGTGGTTCCCGGGACGCGCGCGCGGTCTACCATCCGCCGCTCGTTCCTCGCGGCTCCCGCCAGGCCCGCCACGACCGCGCGCGCGTCCCGTCCACCACCGCTCGTCCGTCGCCTCGCCCACGCCACGACGAGGTTTCGCCGTCACGTCCGCGCGCGCGTCGCGTCGACCGCTCCTGCGTCGCCTCGTCCACGGCTCGGCCTGGCCGAAACCGGCGGCGTGCCTCCCGGCACCTAGGTGGTGGGCAGGTGCCAGTCGACGGGGGCTGCGCCCTGGGCGACGAGGAGCTCGTTGACC
The DNA here is from genome assembly GCF_965112045.1 of Cellulosimicrobium sp. Marseille-Q8652. Classification (NCBI taxonomy): domain Bacteria; kingdom Bacillati; phylum Actinomycetota; class Actinomycetes; order Micrococcales; family Promicromonosporaceae; genus Cellulosimicrobium; species Cellulosimicrobium sp. Marseille-Q8652. The sequence goes on from NZ_CBCOPS010000002.1 coordinate 8,808, forward strand.
CGGGAGAACGGGCGCGAGCCGAAGAAGCCGCGGCGGGCCGAGAGCGGGCTCGGGTGCGCGCTCGCGACGACGGGGGTGTCGCCGAGCATCGGGCGCAGCGTCGCGGCGTCGCGGCCCCACAGGATCGCGACGAGAGGGGCGTCGCGCGCGACGAGCGCCCGGATCGCCGCCTCGGTGAAGGGCTCCCAGCCCTGGCCCCGGTGCGACCCCGGCTCGCCGGGCCGCACGGTGAGGACCCTGTTGAGCAGCATGACGCCCTGGTCGCTCCACGCGGACAGGTCCCCGGTCGCGGGGGTCGGGGCGCCGACGTCGTCCGCGAGCTCCGCGAAGATGTTCTGGAGCGACCGGGGGACGGGGCGCACGTGCGGCTGCACGGAGAAGGACAGGCCCATCGGGTGGCCCGGCGTGGGGTACGGGTCCTGCCCGACGACGAGCACGCGCACCTCGGCGAGCGGGCGCGAGAACGCGTTGAGGATGGCCGACGGCGCAGGCAGGTACTCGCGACCCGCGGCGACCTCGGCGCGGAGGAAGTCGCCCGTCGCGTGGAGCTGCGGCTCCACGGGGGCCAGGGCCTCCGCCCAGTCGGGCGCCATGACGCTCGCGAGCGGTGGGCGGGTCGTTCCGGGTGCGCTCTCCACGGGAACCGAGCGTAGCCCGCGCCCGGCGGGGGCGAATGACACCGGTGTGGTTCGCTGCGTACCCTGTGGATGGTCCGCGCTCGTCACGACGCGACCGGGCGGACCGATCGGTGACGAGAACGTGCACGACGGGAGGGAACCATGAGCGAGGCGGCACACGTCCTCGAGGGACCCGACGCGACCGCGCCCGACGGGGGCGACGACGCGGCGTCGGGACTGAGCGCGCGCGACCAGGAGATCCTCGACTTCGAGCGGCAGTGGTGGAAGTACGCCGGCGCCAAGGAGCAGGCGGTGCGCGAGCTGTTCGACCTGTCCGCGACGCGGTACTACCAGGTGCTCAACGCCCTCATCGACTCGCCCGCCGCGCTCGCGCACGACCCGATGCTCGTCAAGCGGCTGCGGCGCATGCGGTCCACGCGGCAGCGGGCCCGGACCGCGCGCCGTCTCGAAGGCCTCTGAGGCGGGCCAGGCCGTGAAGGACCGGCGAACCGGACGTTTAGCCATCCGCCCCGGCCGGGCTACCCTGTCGCCGTGACGAAGAGCCGCTACCCCTACGCGCCCGACGAGTTCGACGCTCCCGCGCCGCAGGGTGCGCCCGTCGGCGTGCACCGTTCGCCCCGGACGCGGTGGAGCAAGACCTGGCCGTTCCTCCTCGTGGCCGTGGTCTTCGCGGGGCTCGCGTACGGCGGCTTCACGCTGCTGTCGGACGGGAACGGCGAGGCGCCGCCCCAGGCGGAGTCCACCGAGCCCCCCGCGGGGTCGACGGAGACGCCCGGCGACGCCGGGACCGAGACGCCCGCCGAGACGGAGGAGCCCCCGGCCGAGACGGAGGAGCCCCCGGTCGAGGAGACCCCGGCGGGTCCGGACGTCGCCGCCCTGATGGCCGCGGCCGACCCCGGCGCGTACGTGCGGGTGCTCAACGCGAGCGGTCTGCAGGGCATGGCGGCGCAGGGAGCCGAGGCGCTCGAGGCGCAGGGCTTCACGGAGGTCGAGGCCGCCGACTACGAGGGGAGCCCCGACGACGTCGCCGTGACGTCCGTCTGGTACGGCGAGAACCGCAGCGACACGGCCGCCGCCGTCGCGGCGGTCCTCGGCGTCCCCGCGGAGAACGTCAGCCAGCAGCCGCTGCGCACGGGAGACGTCGTCGTCATCGTGAAGTCCGAGCTCACGCCCGCGGGCTGACCCGCCCCGCGTTCTCCTTCCGCCGGCCCGTCGTCGCCGCTAGGCTCGCCGTACCACGAGGCGGCGGTCGTCCCGTGGCTGACGACGCACGAGGAGATCTCGATGGCTCAGGGCACCGTGAAGTGGTTCAACGCCGAGAAGGGCTACGGGTTCATCACCCCGGCCAGCGGCGGTCAGGACCTGTTCGTCCACTTCAGCGCCATCCAGTCCGACGGCTACCGCTCCCTCGACGAGGGGCAGGAGGTCGAGTTCGAGCTCGGCCAGGGCACGAAGGGGCCGCAGGCCGAGCAGGTGCGGCCGCTCTGACCGTGCCGACGACGGTGCTGCCGAGGGACTGAGCAGGCGGACGCGGTGGAGGACCTGGACGCGGTCGTCGTGGGCTCGGGCCCGAACGGTCTCGCGGCAGCGGTCACGCTGGCCCGTGCCGGGCTGGCCGTCCGCGTGCTGGAGGGGCAGCCGACGATCGGCGGGGGAGCGCGGACGCTCGACCTGGGCCTCGGGGACGGGCTCGTGCACGACGTGTGCTCGGCCGTGCATCCCATGGCCTGGGCGTCGCCGTTCCTCGAGGCGTTCGACCTCGACGCGCGCGGGGTCGAGCTGGTCGCGCCCGACGTCTCGTACGCCCAGCCGCTCGACGGCGGCAGGGCGGGCGTCGCCTACCACGACCTCGACCGCACCGCCGAGCGCCTCGGCGGGCCCGACGGCGCGGCCTGGCGCGCGCTGCTCGGCCCCCTCGCGGACGGGTGGCGCGACGTCGTCGCGGTCGCCCTGGGCGACAAGCGGTCGGTTCCCCGTCGCGTGCTGCGGCCCGAGGGCGCCGCCGTCGTGGCGCGGTTCGGCGCGGCGGTGCTCGAGCAGGGCAGCCGGGCCTGGGGCCGACGCTTCGCGACCGAGGAGGCCGCGGCGCTGCTCACGGGCGTCGCCGCGCACGCGATCACGCCGCTGCCGTCGCTCGCGGGCGCGGGGACGGCGCTGCTCCTCGCCGCGCTCGGCCACGCCCCGGGCGGCTGGCCGATCCCGCGCGGCGGGTCCGGTGCGATCGTCGCGGCGCTCGTCGACGACCTGCGGGCGCACGGGGGCGACGTCCTGACGGACCGGCGCGTGGCCTCGCGCGCCGACCTGCCCCCGGCTCGGGCGTACGTGTTCGACACCGCCCCGCGCGTCGTCGCCGACGTCTTCGCGGACCGGCTCGCGCCGCGGTCCGCCGCTGCGCTGCGCCGGTTCCGGCACGGCGACGCCGCGGCCAAGGTGGACCTCGTGCTCTCGGGCCCGGTCCCGTGGGCGGACGCCGAGGTCGGCCGGGCGGGCACCGTGCACCTCGGCGGGTCGCGCGCGGACATGGCGTCGGCCGAGGCCGAGGTCGCGGCCGGCCGGCACGCGGAGCGGCCCGTGGTTCTCGTCAGCGACCCGACCGTCGTCGACCCCGGACGCGGGGTCGGCGGCCTCCGGCCGCTGTGGACCTACGCCCACGTCCCGGCCGGGTCCCCGCGCGACGTCACGGAGGACGTCGTCGCCCAGGTCGAGCGCTTCGCCCCGGGCTTCCGCGACGTCGTCGTGGCCTCGCGCTGCACACCGGCCGCGGACATGAGCCGGCACGACGAGAGCTACGTCGGCGGCGACATCGCCGGCGGGGCGGTGACGATGTGGCAGATGGTGGCACGACCCAGCCTCCGTCCCGACCCGTACGCGGTGGGTCTGGAGGGCGTGTACCTGTGCTCCGCGTCGACGCCGCCCGGCCCCGGCGTGCACGGCCTCGGCGGCTGGTACGCGGCACGCCGCGTGCTGCGGCGCGAGTTCGACGTGCGCGACGTCCCCGACCTCGCGCCGAGGTAGCACCGCAGCCCGCGAGGTAGCACCGCCGGTCCCGCGAGGTAGCACCGCCGGTCCCGCGAGGTGGTACCGCAGCGTCGGGCCCGGCCCCTCCTCGGGAGCCAGGGCGCCGTCAGCCGGCGGTGTCGAGCTCGACGAGTGCGAGGACGACGAGCGCGGAGCTCCACGAGAGCGGCGCGACGGCCGCGGGGGACCCGTCGGCCAGCACCTTCTCGGGGATGGCGCCGGACGCCGTGCGGTGCTCGTCGACCCAGCGCAGCCACTCGCGCGCGTCGGCCCGGTCCTCGGCGTCGGACGACGACGCCGCGGTCAGCGCGTAGAGGGTCGTCTGCGGGGTCCACGAGATCCCGTCCTCGCGCCAGCCCGCTCCGGGAGCGAGTCCGCCGGCCGGCCGCAGCATCTCGGTGACCGACGACTGCCAGGCGGCGCGTGCGCCGTCGAGCGGGTCCGGCTGGAACGGCGGGAGCACGAACGCCGTGGAGGCGTCCCGCGGGCCACCGGTGACGTGCCGCGGGTAGTCCTGGCTCCCGAACGCCTGCTCGACGGCCGCGCGCAGGCGCCCCGCGGCGCGCGACGTCTGCTCCACCAGCGCCCACGTGCTGGTCGCGGCACCGGCACCGGCACCGGCAGCGGCCGCGCTCGCCGTCCCTGCCGCGCCCGCGGCGGCTCCCGAGCCCGCACCCGGGACGCTGCCGAGGCCCGCGCCGTGCACCGACGCGCGGCGCGGTCGCTCGAGCGTGGCCGCGGCGCGGTAGAAGTCGGTCGCCGCCTCGAGCCCGGCGAGGAGGGGCCCGGCGGTACCCAGCGTGAGCGACGTCGGCTCCACCTCCCAGTAGTCGCTCGACGCGGGGGGCAGCGCGTCCGGCCCGGAGGCGAGGGAGAGCGCGTGGGCGGTGGACGCGTCGACGAGCGGGCGCAGCGCCGCGACGACCTCCGCCCGGTCGTCCTCGGGTGCCTCGCGGGCCACGACGGCCGCCGCCCACAGCGTCCAGCCGGTCCCGTCGGACTGGAGCCCGCGGTCGTCGGGCACACCGGTGCCGTCCGGGAGGTAGCGCGCGTGGAACGACCCGTCCTCCTCCTGCACCCGGCCGAGGAACCCGAGCACGTCGAGGGCGTCGTCGACGTGCCCGGTCCGGGCGAGCGCGGCCGCGGTGAACGACGCGTCGCGCGGCCAGACGTAGCGCCACTTGGGTGACGGCGCGGCGAGCGACGCCCCGTTGTCGAGCACGAGGGCGCGCAGGTCGAGCAGGGCGTCCTCGCCCAGGTCCGCGTGCGGCCCGCCCGCGCCGGGGACGGTGCCCGCGGCGAGCCAGGCGCGCGAGGCGGCGGCGGCATCGGCGGCGGCGGTCGCGTCGAGGAGCGCGGCGGCGTCGATCGGCGCGCCGGCGACCTGGGCGAGGCGGTCCGCCTCGCCGTCCGCGGGGTCGACGCCGCCGGCGAGCGTGGCGGGGTCGAGGCTCGCCGGGTCGAGGACGCGGCTGCCCTCGAGGTAGACGCCCTCGGTGCCGGGCGCGAGGCGCAGGAGCGCGCCCGACGTGACGGCGACCCCGTCCTGGTAGAGGTCGATGTGCTCGCCCACGGGGTCCACCGAGGCGGTCGCCGCGCTCAGCCCCAGGCTCGGGACCAGCACGAAGCCGGCCACCGCCCCGAGACGCCACGTCGCTGTTGCGCGGATCACACCGCGCATCCTAGGGGAGCGTGGCCACGACGGGGACCCGCGCCGGGTTCAGCCCCGGGCGATACCGGGGAGGAAGAGGCGTTCGCTGCCTTGCACTCGCAGGGTGCGAGTGCCAATAATGGCGTTAGCACTCTCCACGTGAGAGTGACAGAAGTGACCAGCGCAGGCAGCCGCTCCGGCGGGTGCCGCGCAACAACACCAGGTCGACAGGTGAGGCCCGCCCCGGCGGCGTGACATGAACGCCGCCCGACGCGGGCCGTCCGTCGCGGGCGCCCGCCGACCGCCGAAGAGCCACCAGCGGAGGATCATTCCCCATGGCAAAGATCATCGCCTTCAACGAGGAGGCCCGTCGCGGGATGGAGCGCGGGCTCAACGTCCTCGCCGACACCGTGAAGGTCACCCTCGGCCCCAAGGGCCGCAACGTCGTGCTCGACAAGAAGTGGGGCGCGCCGACCATCACGAACGACGGCGTCTCCATCGCCAAGGAGATCGAGCTCGAGGACCCGTACGAGAAGATCGGTGCGGAGCTCGTCAAGGAGGTCGCCAAGAAGACCGACGACGTCGCGGGTGACGGCACCACCACCGCGACCGTGCTCGCCCAGGCGCTCGTGCGCGAGGGCCTGCGCAACGTCGCCGCCGGCTCGAACCCGATCGCCCTCAAGCGCGGCATCGAGAAGGCCGTCGACGCGGTGACCGAGCAGCTGCTCAACGCCGCCAAGGAGATCGAGACCAAGGAGGAGATCGCCGCCACGGCCGCCATCTCCGCCGGCGACCCCGCGATCGGCGAGCTCATCGCCGAGGCCCTCGACAAGGTGGGCAAGGAGGGCGTCATCACGGTCGAGGAGTCGAACACGTTCGGCCTCGAGCTCGAGCTCACCGAGGGCATGCGCTTCGACAAGGGCTTCCTCGCGCGCTACTTCGAGACGGACCCCGAGCGCCAGGAGGCCGTGCTCGAGGACCCGTACGTCCTCATCGTCGAGTCCAAGATCTCGAACGTGAAGGACCTGCTCCCCGTCCTCGACCAGGTCATGAAGCAGGGGCGCTCGCTCCTCATCATCGCCGAGGACGTCGAGGGCGAGGCCCTCGCGACGCTGGTGCTCAACAAGATCCGTGGCACGTTCAAGTCCGTCGCCGTCAAGGCCCCGGGCTTCGGCGACCGCCGCAAGGCCATGCTCCAGGACATCGCGATCCTCACCGGCGGCCAGGTCATCACCGAGACGGTGGGCCTCAAGCTCGAGAACGCGACGCTGGACCTGCTCGGCCAGGCGCGCAAGGTCGTCGTCACCAAGGACGAGACCACGATCGTCGAGGGTGCGGGCGACGCCGACCTCATCGCGGGTCGCGTGAACCAGATCCGTGGCGAGATCGAGAAGTCGGACTCCGACTACGACCGCGAGAAGCTCCAGGAGCGCCTCGCGAAGCTCGCGGGCGGCGTGGCGGTCATCAAGGCCGGCGCGGCGACCGAGGTCGAGCTCAAGGAGCGCAAGCACCGCATCGAGGACGCCGTGCGCAACGCGAAGGCTGCCGTCGAGGAGGGCATCGTCGCCGGTGGTGGCGTCGCGCTCATCCAGGCCGGTGCCGTGGCGTTCGAGAAGCTCGAGCTCGAGGGTGACGAGGCGACCGGTGCCGCGATCGTGCGCGCCGCGATCGACGCCCCGCTCAAGCAGATCGCGATCAACGCCGGTCTCGAGGGTGGCGTCGTGGCCGAGAAGGTCCGCAACCTCCCGTCGGGCCACGGCCTCAACGCCGCGACCGGTGTCTACGAGGACCTCCTCGCCGCCGGCGTGAACGACCCGGTCAAGGTCACGCGCTCCGCGCTGCAGAACGCCGCCTCGATCGCGGCGCTCTTCCTCACGACCGAGGCCGTCGTCGCGGACAAGCCGGAGAAGTCCGCCCCCGCGGGCGACCCGACCGGTGGCATGGGCGGCATGGACTTCTGATCCGCGCCTGACCCGCTCCCCGGCGTCGTCCGGGAGGCACGCAGCAGGACATCGAGGGCCGTCGGCCGGGTTCGCCCGGTCGGCGGCCTTCGTCGTGCCCGCACGCCCGCGGTGCGGTACACACGCGTATAACGCCGCGTATACATGGCGGACACACGGGAGGGGCAGGATCACGCCATGCACCTGACACCTGGTGACACCGAGAAGCTGCTGCTCGCCGTCGCGGGCATGGTCGCCCGCGACCGGCGCGAGCGCGGCGTGCTCCTCAACTATCCCGAGACGGTCGCGCTCCTCACGACGTGGGTGATCGAGCGGGCCCGCGAGGGCGTGAGCGTCGCCGAGCTCATGGTCTCCGGCCGCGAGGTGCTCCGGCGCGACGAGGTCATGGAGGGGGTCGCCGAGATGCTCCCCGACGTGCAGGTCGAGGCGACGTTCCCCGACGGGCGCAAGCTCGTCACCATCCACCAGCCGATCGCCTGACGGCGACCCGCACGAGCAGCAGCGCAGGACGGAGCCGACGATGGCGGGTATCAGCACGAGCGGGCCGGGCGCGATCCGGCTCAAGCAGGGGGCCGAGGACGTCCCGGTCGTCCTCAACGCGGACCGCACCGACGACGAGCGCCTCACGCTCGTCGTGACGAACACCGGGGACAGGCCCGTGCAGATCGGGTCGCACCTGCACCTGCCGGACGCCAACGCCGCGCTCGACCTCGACCGGGCCGCCGCGCGCGGCTTCCGGCTCGACGTCCCGTCGGGCACGTCGCGCCGGTTCGAGCCGGGCGCGTCGGCCGAGGTCGAGGCCGTGGCGCTCCGGGGCCGGCGTCGCGTGCCAGGCCTTCAGCGCGGCAAGCGCGACGGCGGACGCCTCGACACCACGACGACCTCGGAGGGCTGAGCCATGGTGGCGATCTCGCGAGAGCGCTACGTCGCGCTGTACGGCCCCACGAAGGGCGACCAGGTGCGCCTGGGCGACACCGACCTGTGGATCGAGGTCGAGGAGGACCGCACGTTCGGCGGGGAGGAGGTCGTCTTCGGCGGCGGCAAGTCGATCCGCGAGTCGATGGCGCAGGGCACGACGACCCGGGCCGAGGGCGCGCTCGACACCGTGATCACGAACGCCGTCGTGCTCGACTGGTGGGGGATCGTCAAGGCCGACGTCGGGATCCGCGACGGGCGGATCGTCGCGCTCGGGCGGGCCGGCAACCCCGACGTCGCGGACGGCGTGCACCCGGACCTGCACATCGGGCCGTCCACGGACGTCGTCTCGGGCGAGGGCAAGATCCTCACCGCGGGCGGGATCGACTCGCACGTGCACCTCATCTCGCCGTCGCAGGTCCACGAGGCGCTGGCGACGGGCATCACGACCGTCGCGGGCGGCGGCACCGGGCCGAGCGAGGGCACCAAGGCGACGACCGTCACGCCGGGCGCGTGGCACCTCGAGGCGATCCACCGCTCGCTCGACCGCCTCCCCGTCAACGTGCTCCTGCTCGGCAAGGGCAACACCGTGAGCGCGGAGGGGCTGCGCGAGCAGGCGATGGCCGGCGCGGGCGGCTACAAGGTGCACGAGGACTGGGGCTCGACGCCCGCCGCGATCGACGCGGCGCTGCGCGCGGCCGAGGACTGGGGCCTGCAGGTCGCGCTGCACTCCGACTCGCTCAACGAGGCCGGGTACGTCGACTCGACGCTGCGCGCGATCGGCGGCCGGTCGATCCACGCGTTCCACGCCGAGGGCGCGGGCGGCGGGCACGCGCCCGACATCCTCACGGTCGCGAGCCACCCGAACGTCATCCCGGGCTCGACCAACCCCACGCTGCCGCACACCGTGAACACCGTCGCCGAGCACCTCGACATGCTCATGGTGTGCCACCACCTCAACCCCGCCGTCCCGGAGGACCTCGCGTTCGCGGAGTCGCGCATCCGCGGCACGACCATCGCCGCCGAGGACGTGCTGCACGACCTCGGCGCCATCTCCATCACGTCGTCCGACGCGCAGGCGATGGGCCGCATCGGCGAGGTCGTGACGCGGACGTGGCAGGTCGCGCACGTCATGAAGGCGCGCCGCGGCGCCGACCCGGGCGGCGGGCGCGGACCAGCGCTGCCGGCGGACAACCTCCGCGCACGCCGGTACGTCGCGAAGTACACGATCAACCCGGCGGTCGCGCACGGCATCGACGGCTACGTCGGGTCCGTCGAGCCCGGCAAGGCCGCGGACCTCGTGCTCTGGGAGCCCAAGTGGTTCGGCGTCCGGCCGAGCGTCGTCATGAAGGGCGGCGCGCTCGTGTGGGGCGCGCTCGGCGACCCGAACGCCTCGATCCCGTCGCCCCAGCCCGTGCTCATGCGTCCGGCGCTCGCGGACGCGATCGGCGCGGACGTGTCGATGTCGTTCGTCTCGCCCGCCGCGCTCGACGACGGGCTCGAGGAACGGCTGGGGCTCGCGCGCCAGCTCCTGCCCGTCGCCGACACGCGCGGTGTCGGCAAGGCCCAGATGAGGCTCAACGACTACCTGCCGCAGATCGACATCGACCCCGAGTCCTTCGCGATCGAGGTCGACGGCGAGCTCGTCGTCCCCGCTCCCGCCGAGCGGCTGCCCCTCGCGCAGCTCTACTCGCTGTTCTGAGCCATGGGCGACACGGGAGGAGGGGCAGGCCGTGGACTCGGCGTCGACGGCGGTGACCAGGGGGCTGGACGCGCCGAGCTCATGCTCGCGCTGCTCGCGGACGCGCGCCTCCCGACGGGTGGACACACGCAGTCGGCCGGGCTCGAGCCCGCGCTGCGGGCGGGCATGGACCCGGCGCGCGTGCCCGACTACGTGCGCGCTCGCCTCGCGACCGTGACGCGCGTCGAGGCGGGGACGGCCGTCGTCGCACGGCACGCCGTGCTCGCCGGTGACGCGCACGCGGGTCGCGCGGACGCGCTCGCCGGGACGTGGCGCGCGTGGGCCGCCCGGACGCCGTCGCCCGCGCTGCGCGAGACGTCGCAGCGCCTCGGCCGCGGGTACCTGCGTCTCCTGCGCCGGCTCTGGGCCGGGCACCCGGGCGTCGTCGGGCTCGACGACGCCGCCCGCCTCCTCGCGGTCGACGGGGCGCCGTCGGGCCGGGCCGGCCGCGCTCCCTCGCCGCCGCGTCCGCTCGTGCTCGGCGTGACGGCGGCGTGCGCCGGCCTGTCCGCGCTGCAGGTCGCACGTCTCGTCGGGTACGAGGACGTGCAGACCGTCGCCGCGGCGACGCTCAAGCTCGCCCCGGTCGACCCGGTCGACGCGACCGGCTGGGTCGTCGCGGCACAGCCCGCGATCGACGCGCTCGCCCGCGACGTCGCCCACATCACCGACCCCCGCGCGATCCCCGCGCACGGCGCACCGCTCGTCGAGCAGTGGGCCGAGACCCATGCCCGCACCACCGAGAGGCTGTTCAGTGCCTGACACCCTGAAAGACCAGAGCACCACCCCCGCCCTGCCGTCCACGAGGTCGCTGCGCCTCGGCGTCGCCGGTCCCGTGGGGACCGGCAAGAGCTCGCTCATCGCGCTGCTGTGCCGTGAGCTGTCCGGGGTGCTGCAGCTCGGCGTCATCACCAACGACATCTACACCGACGAGGACGCGCGCTTCCTGCGGTCCGCCGGCGTGCTGGACCCCGAGCGCATCCGCGCCGTCGAGACCGGCGCGTGCCCGCACACGGCGATCCGCGACGACGTGACCGCGAACCTGCTCGCCGTCGAGGACCTCGAGGAGGACTTCGCGCCGCTCGACGTGGTGCTCGTCGAGTCGGGCGGCGACAACCTCACGGCGACGTTCTCGCCCGCCCTCGTCGACGCGCAGATCTTCGTGCTCGACGTCGCGGGCGGCGGCGACGTCGCGCGCAAGGGCGGACCGGGGATCGCCCGCGCGGACCTCCTCGTCGTCAACAAGACGGACCTCGCGCCGTACGTCGGCGTCGACGTGCCGCAGATGGTCGCCGACGCGACGGCCGCCCGGGACGGCGGCCCGGTGCTCGCGCTCTCGCGGCTCGACCAGGGCTCGATCGACGCCCTCACCGCGTGGCTCCACGGTCTGCTCGCCGAGCACCGTGCCGGGAGCCACGTGCCGCAGGACCCGGGGCCGATGGCGCCGCACTTCCACGCCGACGAGGACGGCAACGGGTTCCTCCACACGCACGACGACGGCGACGCGGGGCACGACCACGCGCACGCAGGGGGCCCGCACGACCACGACGACGCGCCGGCCGGCGCGCGCGGCTGACCTCGGCGCGACGGGGGAGCGGACCGGATGGACGGCACGACGCGGGTCGGGGTGACCCGGGCGGCGGGGCGCGTGCGCTGCGACCTGCGTCCCGGGGCGCTCAGCGCGCGCGTGATGTCGACCGGTCCGGGCGTCGCGCGGGTCGCGCTCGTCGCGACGCGCGCGCTGCTGCTCGGCGGCGACCACGTGCGCGTCGAGGTGCACGTGGGGGAGGGCGTCGAGCTCGAGCTCGTCGAGGTCTCCGGGACCGTCGCCTACACCGGGCGCGGCCGCGCCGCGTCGTGGTCCGTGGACGTCGTCGTGGAGGACGGCGGCCTGCTCGTCTGGGACGCGCTGCCGTTCGTCGTCGCGGAGGGGGCGGACGTCGCGCGGAGCACCGACGTACGGCTCGGCGCCGACGCGGTCGCCCTGCTGCGCGAGACGCTCGTGCTCGGCCGGACGGGCGAGACCGGCGGCCGGCTGCGGTCGAGCACGCGCGCCGAGCACGCGGTGCAGCCCGTGCTGCCGGGTCCCCGGCACGACGCCGGTGAGATCTCGGCGCCGGGCCGGTCGGACCCCGTGTGCCCCGAACCTGCGCGCGACCTGTTCGTCGAGGACCTCGACCTCGGCGCGGACCGGGCGCTGCCCGGGATCCTCGGGACGGCGCGCGTCGTCGACTCCGTGCTCCTCCTCGGCGCACGGCCCCCGGCCGCCCACCCCGACGACGCCGTCGCGAGCGGGCGGCAGCCGCTGCGCCTCGACCTGGACGGGCCGGGCGCCGTCGCGCGTCATCTCGGCGCGAGCACGCACGACGCCGGCCTCGACGCCGTCGTCACCACGTGGGCCGCGGCGGCGCGCGCCGCCCGCCCGTCCGTCCTCCCGGAATCCGGCCCCGGCCACGACCCCGATCAGAGCATCATGCTGCAGACGACAGGATCCTGACATGCACGTCCCCGACCACTTCCTGAACGACCCCACGTCGGCGACGACCGCCGTCGTCTCCCTGGCCGCCGTCGGGTACGCCGCGTACCGGGCGCGCGCCGACCTCACGCCGGGCCGCGTCGCCCTGACCGCGGCCACGACGGGCCTCGTCTTCGCCGTGCAGATGCTCAACTACCCGGTCGCGGCGGGGACGAGCGGCCACCTCATGGGCGGGGCGCTCGCCGCGGCGCTCGTGGGGCCGTGGCTCGGCATGCTGTCCGTGACGCTCGTCCTGCTCGTGCAGGCGCTCGTGTTCGCCGACGGCGGGCTCAGCGCGCTCGGGACGAACGTGCTGCTCATGGCCGTGGTCGGGACGCTCGTGGGCTGGGCCGTGACGCGCGGCGTCCTCCGCCTGTCGCGCGGGCGCTGGTCCCCGGCCGCGGCGGGGGCGGGTGCGCTCGCGAGCGTCCCCGTGTCCGCGGCGGTGTTCGCCGGGCTCTTCGCCGTCGGGGGCACGGTCCCCGTGCCGCTCGGCGAGCTCGTGGGACAGATGCTCTCGGTGCACGTGCTCGTCGGGCTGGGCGAGGCCCTCATCACCGCCGGGGTCGTGGGCCTCGTGCTCGCCGTCGCGCCGGGCGTCGCGGCGATCGAGCCGGCCGCCCGGGCGGCGCGCGGCGCCCTCGTGCCCGACGTCGCGGGGTCGACCTCCCCGGCACTGTCGCCGTCGTCCGTCGTGACTGCCGCTCCTGCGGGTGGCGTCCGTCGGGCCGTCGCCGCGCTCGGCGGCGGCGCGCTGCTCGCCGCGGTCGTGCTGTCGTCGTTCGCGGCCGCCACGCCCGACGGGCTCGAGGCGACCGCGGAGGCCGTCGGGTTCGCCGGTGCCGCGCGCGACCACGCGTTCGCCGGGCTGCCGCTCGCCGACTACGGCGAGGCCGGCGGGATCTTCGTCGGGGTCGCCGGTCTCGTGGGCGTCGTGCTCGTGGTCGCGGTGACGGCGGCGCTCCTCACGGGCGTCCGCCGGGTGCTCGGTGCGCGGACGGCTCCGGCACCGGTCGCCTGAGGTCGTCCGACGACGGCCCGCCGCACCCGCTGGTGCGGCGGGCCGTCGTCTGCGCGTCGTCCGGACGTCCGCGTCGTCAGCGGACCATGCGGATCTCCACGATGCCGCCGAAGCGGTCGTCCGTGCATCGAGGGCCGTCGGGCACGAACCCGTTGCGCTCGTAGAACCGCCGCGCCCGCGGGTTCTCCTCGGCCACCCAGAGCTGCGCCGGGCCGGCCGGGACGACGGCGTCGAGCAGCGCCTGCCCCACCCCGGTCCCGTGGTGCTCGGGCAGGACGTACAGCGAGTACAGCTGCAGGTCTCGCACCGGAGCGAAGCCGCCGACCTCGTTCGCCGGACCGCTGATCGCGTGCCCGACCACGACGTCGTCCACCTCGGCGACCACGACGAGAGGACGTCCCTCGGACGGCGGGGTCGCGAGCCAGCGCTCCCACGACGCCGTGCGCGCCTCGACCGTCGCCGACTCCCAGAACGACGCGGGCACGAGGTCGGAGTACGTCGCGCGCCACACGAGGTGGTGGACGACGGCGCAGCGCGCGGCGTCGTCGGGTCGGGCAGGTCGGAGCAGCACGTGCGCGAGCGTACTGCCGAGCCGTCGGACGCTGCCGCCCGGGCAGGGCCGTCCGCCCGTCGTGCGGCGCGGACGGGCGACGACGCCCCGTTCGGCACGGCGAGGTCGGGGGCCTACGCTGACCGCGTGCACGACGACGTCACACGCCGCCGCCCCTTCTACGCCGCCGTCGCGGCCGCGGTGCTCCTCGGGCTCGGGCTCGGGGTCGCGGCGGGACTCGGCGACGTGCTCGCCGTCGAGGCGACGCCGTCGGTCGCGGCGCCGGAGCAGGCCGTCGCGGCCCCCGCCGCGGCGGCCGCCGCGGCGCCCGGGATCACGACCGTCGTCGTGCCCGACGACTCGCTGCGGCTCTCGCTCGCGGCCGACGCCGTCGTGGACGCGCTCGCCGCGCGCGGGGCCGCCGCGACGGTCCGGGTCGACCCCGCCCCGCCCGACCCCGCCGAGCCCGACCCCGCGCCGGGCGAGCGCGCGTGGTCACCGGCGCCGACCTCGGCTCCGACGACCCGGAGGCGTACCGGGTGGTGGTGATCGAGGCCCCGGCGGGTCCCGGCTCGTGGCGGCTCGACGCGGCGGACCCTGCCGGCGCCGCGCACGGGCTGTACGAGGTGGCGGACCGCGTCCGCACCGGACGTGACGCGCTGCCCGCGGGACCGGGCGAGCCGGGGGACGGCGTCGTGCACGAGCCCGCGCTCGGCATGCGGCTCGTCGACAAGGGGGCGACGGGCATCGAGCCCGACGCGCAGGAGTGGCGCGAGGGCGACCCGTACTCGCACAACGGCGGGTCGTTCGCCGACGCGATCCTGTCCGACGCCCCGTACGTGGACGAGGCCGCGCTCGCCGACGACGCCGAGGACTTCCGCGGCTACGTCGCCGCGCAGCTCGCGCAGGGGTTCACGGGCGTCGTGATCCCCGGCTTCCTCAAGTACGTGACGTTCGACGAGGTGGGTGACGGCGGGGCGGGTGACGGCGACGTGTACGCCGCGGGCGACGAGCACGTCGCCCGCGCCGAGGCGATGCGCTCCGGGTTCGGGCCGATGTGGGAGCACGCCGACGACGCGGGCATGGACGTCTACCTGCAGACCGACATGCTGATGCTCAGCACGCCGCTGGAGGAGTACCTCGACGCGCGCGGGCTCGACGTGCACGACCCCGGGCTGTGGGACGTGTACGCGGCGGGCCTCGACGAGCTGTTCACCGCGATGCCCGCGGTCGACGGCCTCATGGTCCGGATCGGCGAGGCGGGGCGCATCTACGACCTGCCCGGCTGGGACTACTGGTCCGAGCTCGCGGTCACCGACGACGCCGCGGTGCAGGCCATGCTCTCGGCCTTCACGCGCGTCGCGGAGGAGCACGGCAAGGACGTGATCTTCCGGTCGTGGTCGGTCGGGGTGGGCGCGGTCGGCGACATGCACACGAACCCCGGCTCCTACGAGGCCGTGCTCGCCGGGATCGACTCGCCCTCGCTCGTCGTGTCGACGAAGCACGTCGCCGGGGACTTCTACTCGTGGCTCCCGCTCAACCCCACGCTCGAGGTGGGGGACCAGCGGCGCATCGTCGAGCTGCAGTCACGGCGCGAGTTCGAGGGCTTCGGGGCGATGCCGAACGACCTCGGGCCTGCGTACGCGGGCGCGCTCGAGCACTACCTCGCGGTGAACCCCCACGTCGAGGGCGTGTGGGCGTGGGCCCAGGACGGCGGGCCGTGGAAGGCCGGGCCGATGAGCCTGTACCGCAAGTCCGGGTTCTGGCAGCTCTACGACCTCAACACGTACGCCGCGGCGCGCCTCGCCGTCGACCCGTCCGCCGACCCCGGCGAGATCACCGCCTCGTGGGCGCGCGCGACGTTCTCCGACGACCCGGCGACCGTCGCGGCCGTCGGCGAGGCGATGGCGCTCTCGCGCGACGCCGTGACCCACGGCCTGTACATCGGGGCCTTCGCCGGGAACCAGGTCACGGCGCTCGGTCTCGAGCCGCCGCCCATGATGTGGATCTTCGAGTGGGACATCGTCTCGGGCGACGCCGCCGCGCTCGACTCGATCACCTCGATCGTGGGGGACCGGCCCGAGGACGTCGAGGCCGCGGTCGCGGAGGGGCGCGACGCCGTGCGGACCGTCGGCCGGATGCGCGACGCGGTCTCCGGGACCGACCCGACGACGTGGCGCGACCCGGCGCTGCGTCAGCAGCTGCTCGACGCGATCGACTACGAGGCGGACCTGCTCACCGTGCTCGCGGACTACCGCGAGGTCGTGCTGCAGCACGGCCGGTGGCTCGCGACGGACGACGGTGCGGCCCGGGCGGCGTGGTCGGACGCCCGCGACCGCTTCGAGAGCTCACGGTCCGCGCACGTCACCGCCTACGGCGACGACCTCTACCTGCCCGCGTACACGTTCACGGCCGCGGACCTCGGCCTCCAGCGCGCGGAGCGCGACCTGCCCGTCGCCCGGGTCGCGCGCGTGCTCGGGCTGCTGCTCGTCCTCGCCCTGCTCCTCGGCACGGCGCCGGGACAGCGTCTGCTCGCGCCGGCCGGCCGAGGTCGTCCCCGCGACGACCGACCGGGCAGGCGGGCGCCGGGAGCCCTCGCCCTGCGTGCGCTGTGGCTCGGCGCGACGCGTCCCTGGCGAGCGGCGGGGATCGCCCCGGACGCCGGTCGCCTCGACCGCGTCGTCGTGTGGGCGCTGCCCGTCGGCGCCGTCGTGCTCAGCCGGGTCGCCTACACGTGGGCCCTGTCGTGGGTGCACCTCGCCGTCGTGCTCGGGGCCTGGGCGCTGTTCGTCGGGGTGCTGCGCCTGACGGTCGGACGCGCCGGGTCGTTCGGCCTCGCGGGCGCGGTGGGCGGGGCCGCGGTCCTGCGCACCGTGTTCCTGCTCGCGGCCCTGGCCCCGACGGGTCCGGGCGGGTACTGGTACGGCCTGTGGGCCGAGCCCGGTGCGCGGACGGCGTACGTCGTGCTCGCGTTCGCGGGGTTCGTGTGGGTGGGTGTCGCGTCGTGGTTCGCGCTGCGGTCGCTCGGCGTGAGCGTGCTCGGCGCGACCGGGCGCGTGCTGGTCGCCGCCGCGGCGCCGCTCGTCGTGGGCGGGCTCGCCGTGGCCGCCGTCGGTCTCGAGACGACGCTCACCGCCTGGAACGACCAGATGATGGTCCTGCCGTGGGGGCTGTCGCGGATCCTCGGTCTGACGGTGCACCTGGGCATCCCCGTGGACATCCCGCTCGCGGCCGGCGCCGTCGGCGCGGTCGTCGGCGCTCTCGGCGCGGTCGCGTGGTGGGCAGGCCGCGCGCGGAGCGCGCCCCTTTCCCGCCCCTGATCGCCGGTCCGGCGGGCACGCCTCGGCGTGACCGAACCGTGACCGTCCGACACGCAGCGTTAACAGGACCGTGAGACCGCCCGAAACACGGCCTCTCTAGCGTCGACATCAGTGGGCACGATTGCGGACACGTTCCCGTATACGTCCGCGTACACCGCGCCCGCGGCACGTGGTCCTCCCGCCCCGGAGGCCGCGCCGACCCGCTGAAAGGACCTCCGGTGACACCTTCACGCGCCACGACCCGCCTCGCCCCGGCAGCCGCCCTCGTCGCCCTCACGCTCGTGCTCACCGCCTGCGGAGCGCGCACCGAGAGCGGCGACACGGCCGGCGAGACCTCCGCCGCCGAGAGCTGCGTCGACACCTCGGGCGACACCGTCAAGATCGGCTTCCTCAACTCGCTGTCCGGCACCATGGCGATCTCCGAGCAGACCGTCGCCGACTCGCTCGCCCTCGCGGCCGACGAGATCAACGCCGACGGCGGCGTGCTCGGCAAGCAGCTCGAGATCGTCCAGGAGGACGGCCAGTCCGAGCCCACCGTCTTCGCCGAGAAGGCGGAGAAGCTCATCACCAGCGACTGCGTCGCCGCCGTCTTCGGCGGCTGGACCTCCGCGTCCCGCAAGGCCATGCTGCCCGTCTTCGAGGCCCAGGACTCGCTGCTCTTCTACCCCGTCCAGTACGAGGGCCTCGAGTCGTCGCCGAACATCTTCTACACCGGCGCGACGACCAACCAGCAGATCGTCCCCGCCCTCGACTACCTCAAGGAGCAGGGCACCGAGTCGATCTTCCTCGTCGGCTCCGACTACGTCTTCCCGCGCACCGCGAACAAGATCATCAACGCCTACGCCGAGGCGAACGGCATGGAGGTCCTCGGCGAGGAGTACGCCCCCCTCGGCCACACCGACTTCTCGACCATCGTCAACAAGGTGAAGTCCGCCGGCGCCGACGCCGTGTTCAACACGCTCAACGGCGACTCCAACGTCGCGTTCTTCAAGGAGTACAAGAACGCGGGCCTCGGCCCGGACGCGATGCCCGTCGTCTCGGTGTCCATCGCGGAGGAGGAGGTCGGCGGCATCGGCGTCGAGAACGTCGAGGGCCAGCTCACCGCCTGGAACTACTACCAGACCATCGACAGCCCCGAGAACGCCACGTTCGTCGAGGCGTTCCAGGCCGAGTACGGCGACGACCGCGTGACGTCCGACCCGATGGAGGCCGCGTACACGTCGCTGTACCTGTGGAAGGGCATGGTCGAGAAGGCCGAGTCGTTCGACGTCGCCGACGTCCAGGAGGCCGCCGACGGCGTCACGTTCGACGCGCCGGAGGGCTCCGTGACCGTGAACGGCGACAACCACCACATCGCCAAGACCGCGCTCATCGGGAAGATCGGCGCCGACGGTCTCATCCACACCGAGTGGAGCTCCGAGGAGCCCATCGAGCCCGACCCGTTCCTCGAGGGCTACGACTGGGCCGAGGGCCTCTCCTAGCCGGTGGGCCCCGAGGGTCGCCACCGGCGGTCCCCGGGGTGTGCGCGGCCCGTCACCTGCGGCGGTGCCCAGGGTGTGCGCGCCGGGTCTACCATCCGCCCGCCCGTTCCTCGCGGGCTCCCGCCAGACCCGCCACGACCCGGCGCGCACACCCCGGGCTCCGCCTCTCCCGTCGCCTCGCCTCGCCGTCGGCCCCGGCACCGCCCGGCCGCGCAACTGTCCACTTCGCACGCACCCACCGGAAGGCGCGCCGCCCATGGATGTGCTGTTCTCCCAGCTGTTCGCGGGACTGAGCCTCGGCTCCGTCCTGCTCCTCGCCGCCCTCGGGCTGGCGCTCACGTTCGGTCAGATGGGCGTCATCAACATGGCGCACGGCGAGTTCATGATGGCGGGCGCCTACACGGCGTTCGTCGTGCAGGGGGTCGTCGGGAACGCCGGCGTCTCGCTGCTCGTGGCGCTGCCGCTCGGGTTCCTCGTCGGCGGCCTGCTCGGTCTGCTGCTCGAGGCCACGCTGATCCACCGGATGTACAAGCGGCCCCTCGACACGCTGCTCGTCACGTGGGGCGTCGCGCTCGTGCTGCAACAGGTGGCGCGCGACGTGTTCGGCGCGCCGAACGTCGACGTGCGGGCGCCGTCGTGGCTGAGCGGGGCGTTCGACCTGTTCGGCCTCGCGGTCCCGAAGACGCGTCTGTTCATCCTCGCGCTCGCCGTCGTCGCCGTCGTCGCGCTCGCCGTCGTCCTCAAGGCGACGCCGCTCGGGCGGCGGATCCGCGCCGTCGTGCAGAACCGCGACCTCGCCGAGGCGAGCGGCGTCTCGACCCGCGCCACCGACCGGCTGTCGTTCTTCATCGGCTCCGGGCTCGCCGGCATCGCGGGCGTCGCGCTCACGCTGCTCGGGTCCGTCGGCCCGACGCTCGGCACGAGCTACATCGTCGACGCCTTCCTCGTGGTCGTCGTCGGCGGCATCGGGCAGATCAAGGGCACCGTCATCGCGGCCTTCGCGCTCGGGCTGCTCCAGGCGACCTTCGAGTACTCGACCACGGCGAGCATCGCCAAGGTGCTCGTGTTCGTCGCGATCGTCGCCTTCCTCCAGGTGCGACCCCAGGGCCTCGTGTCGGTCCGGACGAGGAGCCTCGCATGACCGCCGTCACCGACCGGGCCCAGGCCCTGTTCCGCTCGTCGCGCGCCCGCGTGATCGTCGGGTTCGCCGTCGCCGCCGTGCTGCTCTTCGCGGTCGCGCCCGCCACGCTCTCCACGTTCCGCCTCGGGCTGCTCGGCAAGTTCCTGTGCCTCGCGATGGTCGCCGTCGGCATCGGCCTCGCGTGGGGCCGCGGCGGGATGCTCACGCTCGGGCAGGGCGTGTTCTTCGGCCTCGGCGCCTACATGATGGCGATGCACCTCAAGCTCGCCGACGCCGCGCAGGTCGAGGGGTCCGGCGGCGTGCCCGACTTCATGATGCTCTACGGGTCCGGCGTCGTGCCGGGGTGGTGGGAGCCGTTCCGCTCGCCCGTCGTGACGGTCCTCGCGATCCTCGTCGTCCCGGCCGGCGTCGCCGCGCTGCTCGGCTGGGCGGTGTTCACCCGGCGCGTCCGCGGCGCGTACTTCGCGATCCTGTCGCAGGCGCTCGCGGCCGCGTTCGCGATCCTGCTCATCGGTCAGCAGGCGACGACGGGCGGCACCAACGGCCTCAACGGCTTCCGGTCGTTCTTCGGCTACGACCTCGCCGACCCGGTGAACAAGCGCATGCTGTTCTTCATCGCCGCCGGGGCGCTGCTCGTCATGGTCGCGATCGCGCGCCAGCTCATGGTCTCCCGGTTCGGCGAGCTCCTCGTCGCCGTGCGCGACCAGGAGAACCGCGTGCGGTTCCTCGGCTACGACCCCGCGACGGTCAAGGTCGTCGCCTACGCGGTCGCCGCGCTCATGGCGTCGGTCGGCGGGGCGCTGTTCGTCCCCATCGTGGGCATCGTCTCGCCCGCCGACGTGGGCGTGGTGCCGTCGATCGGCTTCCTCATCGGCGTCGCGATCGGTGGGCGCGCGACCCTCCTGGGGCCCGTGCTCGGCTCGATCGCCGTCAGCTGGGCGCAGACCACGCTGTCCGAGCAGTTCCCCTCCGGGTGGATCTACGCCCAGGGCGCGCTGTTCATCGTCGTCGTCGCGTTCCTGCCGGGCGGTCTCGCCGAGCTGTTCACCCGGTGGCGGCGCTCGCGCGGTGCTCCGTCGCCCGACGCCGGCCCCGCCCCGGGCGGCGACGTCACCTCCGGCGCCGGTCCCGACGCGGCCGAGCGCACCGCCGTCGACGCACCCTCGGGGAGGGCCTCATGACCGAGCAGCACACCGCACCCGAAGCCCTCGAGGAGGGCGTCGCGGGCGACGGCCTCGACCTCGAGGCGGCCGAGGCCGTCCTCGGCGTCGACGACTCGCGGTTCCGGCACGACTACCTCGAGGTCCGCGGGCTGCGCGTCGAGTTCGACGGGTTCGTCGCCGTCCAGGGCGTCGACCTCACCGTGACGGCGGGCGACCTGCGCTTCCTCATCGGCCCGAACGGTGCCGGGAAGACGACGATCGTCGACGCGATCACCGGCCTCGCGAAGGCGTCCGGCTCCGTGCAGTTCGGCGGCGTCGAGCTGCTGGGGAAGAAGACCCACCGGATCGCCCGCGCGGGCGTCGGGCGCACGTTCCAGACCGCGAGCGTGTTCGAGGAGCTCAGCGTCCTGCAGAATCTCGACATCGCCGCGGGGGCGGGGCGCGGGGCGCTCACGCTCCTGCGCCGGCGCGGCCAGGTGCCCGAGTCGGTCGAGCACGCGCTCGAGACCGTCGGTCTCGCGCACCTGCGCGACACGCAGGCCGGGGTCCTCGCGCACGGGCAGAAGCAGTGGCTCGAGATCGGCATGCTCCTCGTCCAGGACGCGCGCCTGCTGCTGCTCGACGAACCCGTCGCGGGCATGAGCCAGGCGGAGCGCGAGCAGACGGGCGAGCTGCTGCAGCGCATCGGCGCCCAGCGGACGGTCGTCGTCGTGGAGCACGACATGGAGTTCCTGCGCGCCTTCGCCTCGTCGGTCACGGTGCTGCACCTCGGCCGGGTGCTCGCCCAGGGCACGTACGCCGAGGTCCAGGCCGACCCCCGGGTCCAGGACGTCTACCTCGGCAGCGCCGGGGCGACCCGCGGTGCTCGCAGGCCCGGGCGAGGCGCCACCGGGGGCGGGCCCGCGGCGTCGGGCACGGGTTCGACCGCGGGGCCGCAGGGCCGCGCGACCCACGAGGAGGAGGCGTGATGCTCGAGCTCACGGGACTGCACGCCGGCTACGGCCGGACGATGGTGCTGCACGGCGTGGACGTCACGGTGCCCGCGGGCGGCGTGGCCGCCGTGCTGGGCCACAACGGCGCCGGGAAGACGACGCTCCTGCGGACGGCCCTGGGCCTCCTCAGACCCCGCTCGGGGAGCGTCGTGCTCGACGGCGAGGACGTCACCCGACTTCCCACGTTCCAGCGGGTCCGCCGCGGTCTGGCGTACGTGCCGCAGGGGCAGCAGTCGTTCGGCGACCTCACGGCCCGCGAGAACCTCCAGCTCGTCGCCGACACGTCGCGCGACGGGTCACGCCGGCTCGACGACGCGCTCGACCTGTTCCCGGCGCTGCGCGGTCTGCTCGGTCGTCGCGCGGGACTGCTCTCGGGCGGGCAGCGCCAGCAGCTCGCGATCGCCCGGGCGCTCATCACGGGTCCGCGCGTCCTCGTGCTCGACGAGCCGACCGAGGGCATCCAGCCGTCGGTCGTCACGGAGATCGAGGACGCGATCCTGACCCTCACGGACGCCGGCGGGCTCTCGGTGCTCCTCGTCGAGCAGCACGTCGGGTTCGCGCTCGGTGCGGCGAGCGACTACGTCGTCCTGCAGTCGGGACGCGTCACGAGCCGGGGGACGGGCGGTGAGCACGCCGAGGCCGGCGTGCGCGCGGCGATGGCGGTCTGAGGGCACCGGTGTGCGCACGGTGGGTGCACCGGTGCGGGAGGATGGGGCAGGGGACGCAGTGGCCGGACGAGTCAGGAGAGCCAGCATGGACATCGCGACCGCGACGACGCCCGGCGCGGCCGCGCGCTCCCTCCGCGACACCGTCTACACCCGGTTGCGCGCCGAGATCCTCAACGGTCGTGTCGACCCGCGCGAACGGCTCACCGAGCCCAAGCTGAGCAAGCTCTTCGACGTCTCGCGCACCCCGGTGCGCGAGGCCCTGTCCCGCCTCCTCTCCGACGGGCTCATCGAGCGGACGGACTTCGGCTACGCCGTCGTGGTGCCGAGCCTCGCCGAGCTGCGCGACCTCTACGAGCTCCGCGTCACGCTCGAGCTGCGCGGCGTCGAGCGGATCATCGAGAACCCCGAGCTGCGCTACGACACCGACGCGCTGTCCGCCGAGCTCGAGCACTGGCTCGGGCTGCGCGCCGACGTGCCGGAGCCGGACCCGAGCTTCGTCATGCTCGACGAGCGCTTCCACACGGTGCTGTCGCGCGCC
The DNA here is from genome assembly GCF_965112045.1 of Cellulosimicrobium sp. Marseille-Q8652. Lineage (NCBI taxonomy): Bacteria > Bacillati > Actinomycetota > Actinomycetes > Micrococcales > Promicromonosporaceae > Cellulosimicrobium > Cellulosimicrobium sp. Marseille-Q8652. Next base: position 32,121 of record NZ_CBCOPS010000002.1, read on the forward strand.
GCGGGCAACGAGCGCCTCACCGAGGCCCTCGTCGAGGTGAACGAGAAGGTGCGCGCCGTGCGGATGTACGACTTCGTGGAGCCGGAGCGCATCCGCATCACCATCGACGAGCACGTCGAGATCCTCGAGCTCGCCCTCGCGGACCGGCTGCCCGAGGCCCGCACGGCCCTGCACCGGCACGTGGGGGAGTCGCTCGCCGTCGTCATGGAGCGCGCGGCCCGGGCGCTGTCGCGCATGGCGCTCGCGGTCTGAGACCCGCACCCGGCGCCGGCGCGCCGGGCCTAGGGTGTCGTCGTTCGACCCGACGGCGCGGCGCCCTCTCGCCCGCACGGCACCCGGGAGGGCGATGACCGCCACGTTGCTCGTCGCGAACCGCGGCGAGATCGCCTGCCGCGTCCTGCGCAGCGCCCGCGACCTGGGGCTGCGGACGGTCGCCGTCCACTCCGACGCCGACCGCGGCGCACGCCACGTCGGGCTCGCCGACCGGGCCGTGCGGATCGGCCCCGCCCCCGTCGCCGCGTCGTACGACTCCGCGGACCGCCTGCTCGCCGCGGCGGCGTCGGTCGGAGCCGACCTCCTCCACCCCGGGTACGGCTTCCGGTCCGAGGACGCCGCGTTCGCCGCGGCCGTCGAGGCCGCGGGCGTCGCGTTCGCCGGCCCGTCCCCCGAGCACCTGCGCGTGCTCGGCGACAAGGCACGGGCCCGGGAGCTCGCCGCGGCGTGCGGCCTGCCCGTGCTCCCCGGGTCGCCGGTGCTCGCAGGACCCGAGGACGCCGCGGCGCACGCCCGGGCGATCGGCTATCCCGTCGTGCTCAAGGACGCGGGCGGGGGCGGCGGGACCGGGGTCCACGTGTGCCGCGACGCCGACGAGCTCGCGGCCGCGTGGCGGCGGGAGACGTCGCGGCCCGGAGCCTCGCGCCGGCTGTTCGTCGAGCGCCACGTCGCCCGCGCGCGGCACCTCGAGGTCCAGGTCTTCGGCGACGGTGCGGGACGGGTCGTCACGCTGGGCGACCGCGACTGCTCGGTGCAGCGTCGCCACCAGAAGGTCCTCGAGGTCGCCCCCGCGCCCCGGCTCGCCCCCGGTCTCCGGACCGCGCTGCACGACGGCGCACGCCGCCTCGCGGAGGCCGTCGCCTACCGGTCGGCCGGCACCGTCGAGATGCTCCTGGACGTCGACACCGGCCAGACGTGGTTCTGCGAGGTGAACCCGCGGATCCAGGTCGAGCACACCGTGACCGAGGAGGTCACGGGCGTCGACCTCGTCGCGTGGATGCTCCGGCTCGCCCTCGGGGACGCGAGCGTCCTGGACGGGGTGCCGGCGTCCGGGCCGGAGCCCGTCGGCGTCGCGGTGCAGGCGCGCGTGTACGCGGAGGACACCCGGCACGGGCGACCCGTCGCGGGAGCCCTCGCGCGGCTCGTCCTGCCCGGCGACGTGCGGGTCGAGAGCGGGGCGCGGCCCGGCGACGAGCTCGGCGGCCACGCCGACGCGCTCGTCGCGAAGCTCGTCGCGCACGCGCCCTCCCACGCCGGCGCCCTCGACGCCCTCGGCGGGGCGCTCGCGGCGACGCGCGTCGAGGGCGTGCCGACGAACCTGTCGCTCCTGCGGGCGACGGTCGCCGACCCGGCCGTCCGGGGCGGTGCCGCGACGACGACCACGCTCGCCGGGGTGCTGGACCCGACGCCCTGGGTCGACGTGCTCGACCCCGGCGTGCTCACCACGGTCCAGGACTGGCCCGGCCGCACCGGGTACTGGGCGGTGGGCGTGCCGCCGTCGGGGCCGACGGACGACCTGTCGTTCCGTGCGGGCAACCGCGCGCTGGGCAACCGCGAGGGCGAGCCGGGCCTGGAGTGCACGCTCACGGGCCCGACGCTGCGGTTCTCGCACGCGGCGACCGTGTGCGTGACGGGTGCTCCGGCGCCGGTCACGGTGGACGGCGAGCCGGTGCGGCAGTGGGAGCCGGTCGACGTCCCGCCCGGTGGCGTGCTCGCGGTGGGCGCGCCGCACGCCGTGGGCCTGCGGACGTACGTGCTCGTGCGGGGCGGCCTCGACGTCCCGACGTACCTCGGGTCGTCCGCGACGTTCCTCCTCGGGGGCATCGGCGGCTACGCCGGGAGGGCGCTCGCTGCCGGCGACGTGCTGCACCCGCGTCGACCCGCCCGCGACGGTGGCCCCACGGGCCCCGTCCCGACCGACGAGCGACCCCGCATGGGGCACGCCTGGGAGATCGCCGTCGCGACCGGGCCGCAGCCGACGCACCTCACGCCGGCCGCGCTGCGCCGGCTGCGCACCGCGTGGTGGCGCGTCCTGCCGCACGCCGACCGCACCGGGGTGCGCCTCGCCGGACCGCCGCTCACGTGGGTGCGCGCCGACGGCGGCGACGCCGGGCTGCACCCCTCGAACGTGCACGACAACCCCTACTCCGTCGGCGCGCTCAACGTCAGCGGCGACACCCCGATCCTCCTCGGTCCGGACGGGCCGAGCCTCGGCGGGTTCGTGTGCCCGCTGACCGTCGTCGCCGGCGCGCGCTGGAAGCTCGGCCAGCTCCGTCCGGGCGACGTCGTCCGGTTCGTCGTCGTGGACGACGACGAGGCCCGTGACCTGCGCACCCGCGACGCGGCCCGCGCCGCCGCGCGCGTCCCCGTCTCGCGACGCGCGCTCCCGGACGACGCGGTGCTCTCCCGCCGCGACGGGAGCCGGCCCGTCGGACGACCCGCGGTGCGGTACCTGCGCGCCGCCGAGGACAACGTGCTCGTCGAGTACGGCGACGACGGCGGCGACGGGCGCGGCGGCGACCCGCTGCTCCTGCGCCTGCGCGTGCACGCCCTCGCGCAGGCGCTCGCGGCGGGCGCGCCGCGGGGCGTCGTCGACGTGACGCCGGGCGTGCGGACGCTGCACGTCCACGTCGACCCGGACGAGCTGCCGGTACCCCGGCTCGTCGGGCTGCTCGGCGAGCTCGAGGACGACCTCCCGCCCGCGGCCGAGATCGAGGTCCCGAGCCGTGCGCTGCACCTCCCGCTGAGCTGGGACGACCCCGCGATCCACGAGGCCGTCGAGCGGTACGCGGCGGCCGTCCGGGAGGACGCCCCGTGGCTCCCGTCCAACGTCGACTTCGTGCGGCGCGTGAACGGGCTCGGCTCGGTGGACGACGTGCGCCGCACCGTGCTCGACGCGCAGTACCTCGTGCTCGGCCTGGGCGACGTCTACCTCGGTGCGCCGCTGGCCCTGCCCGTCGACCCCCGGCACCGCCTCCTCACGACGAAGTACACGCCCGCGCGCACCTGGACGCCCGCCGACGCCGTGGGCCTCGGTGGGACCTACCTGTGCGTCTACGGGATGGACAGCCCCGGCGGGTACCAGCTCGTCGGCCGCACGGTGCCGATCTGGGCGCCCCACGCCCAGCGCGGCCCGTTCGAGCCGGGTGTCCCGTGGCTCTTCCGCGCGTTCGACCGCATCGTGTGGGACCCGGTGGACGCGGCCGAGCTCGTGGAGCGGCGGGCGGCCGCACGGGCGGGGGTCCTCGACGTGCCGGTGACCGAGGGGACCTTCTCCGGGCGCGCGCACCTCGACCTCCTCGCCGAGCACGCGGACGAGATCGAGACCGTCGCCCGCTCGCGCCGTACCGCGTTCGACCGCGAGCTCGCGGCGTGGTCGGGCGCGGGCGAGCACGTCGGGGCTCCCGGGCGACGCGGCGGACGGACCCCCGGCACCGCGGCACGGCGCCGAGGCGCCGGCCCGGACGGGCCCCGCTGGGCCGTCGGGGACGAGCCCCGCGCGGCGGGCACGGACCCGCGCCCGGCGCCCGGACGGACCGTGCTGCGGGCGCCGCTCGGCGGCGTCGTCTGGCGGGTCGAGACGCAGCCGGGTGAGCGGGTGGCCGCAGGAGGCGCCGTCGTCGTGCTCGAGGCGATGAAGCTCGAGCTGCCGGTGACGACCACCGCGCCCGGGCTCGTGAGCGAGGTCCTCGTCCGGCCCGGCGACCACGTCGCACCGGGGGAGGAGCTCGCCGTCGTCGTCACCGACACGTGACCTGCGCCGACCGCTCCCAGCCCCGACCCCCCGCGCCGACCGCCGCCGCGCCGGGCGCCTCCGGGTCAGCGGGCGACGAACAGGCGCGACGCCTGGGCCTCGGCGTCCGCGTACGTCTGCGCGGCGGTACCCAGGGCGGCCGTGATCGCGTCGAGCGCCGCCTCCACCTGGACCTGCGTGCCCTGCCACTGCACCATGACGCCCGTGAAGGCGTCGGCGGCACCACCGCGCCACGACGCCTGGAGGTCCGTGAGGTGCCGCATCATCGCCGCGACCTCGGTGCGGATCGCCGTCACCGACCCGCTCACGGCCGTGCCGGCCTGCGCGACGCGCGCGCTGTCGACCTCGTACCTGCTCATCGTCGTCCTCCGTCGTCTCCGGCGGTCCTCGCGGGCCGCGCGGCCCGGTCGTCCGCCGGGCTCGTCGAGGACGCTAGGGGAGAGGGCGGTGCCGCGGCGCGAGGCGACGGCGGGCCTGTGGACGAACGGTCAGGAGAACGACGTCGTGGACGGCGTGGATCGCTGCGCCAGCTTGATCTGCTCCTTGCGCAGACGCTGGAGCTCGGCGTCGAGGTTCTGCCGGGCGGGCTCCTCCCAGGCCGCGCCGAGCGGGCTGGAGAAGAGCGAGCGCCGCTCGAGCAGCTTGGTGAGGATCGCCATGCGCGCCCGGACGTAGTCCTCCGGCGGGATGTGCGCGTACTCGTCGCGCACGTCCTTGAGGTACTCCTTGTAGCGCTGGGGCTCGGCGGCGAGCATCGCCAGGTCGGCGTCGCACAGCACGGCGCAGTCGAAGTCCGTGGGGTCGGGTGCGTGCCGCACGAGGGCGTTCACGAGCTGGGCGACCCGACGCGCCGCGTCCGCGGGGACGCCGAGGTCCGTCAGCTCGGCCTGCGCGAGCGCCGCGCTCGCCGTCTCGTCCTCGCCGCCCTTGTTCGCGTACGTCGCGCGGCCCTTCGCGTCGAAGACGGCGCCGTGGTACCAGGCGGCGAGCCGGACGAGGTCGGGGTCGTGGGTCTCCTGCGAGAGCTCGTCGACGCGCCCGAGCACGTCCGCGAGGTGGCGCAGGTTGTGGAAGTTGCGGCCGGGGGTGTCCCAGCGGTCGAGCAGTCCCTGCCCGACGGCGCGGATCGCCTCCTCCGGTGCGGTCGCCCCGGCACCCCGGGCGCTGCGGACGAACGAGGAGAGGAACCACTGCGGTGCGTCGATGCTCGTGACGCCCATGAGATCAGCCTTCTTCGACGACGACGGAGGAGCGGCACCGGCCGGGGAGAGCCGACCGGCAGGCCCGGCGTCGTCAGCGTTCGTGCCGGGCCCTCGGTCCCAGCCTAGGTCGATCCGCCGACGACGACGCGCCATCGTAGCCCCGCTCGGCGGCGTGGTGGCGTCAGGGGGCGAGCGGGAGCTCGACGCGGACGGTCAGGCCGCCGTCGTCGTCCGTCGTGCGCACCGAGACGTGGCCGCGGTGCGCGGCGACGATCGCGGCGACGATCGCGAGCCCGAGGCCCGAGCCCCCGGACGCCCGGTTGCGGGACGAGTCCGCCCGGTAGAAGCGCTCGAACACACGGTCCTCCTGGCCGGCGGGCACGCCGGGCCCGTGGTCGCGGACCTCGAGGACCGCCGTCGCACCGGGAGCCGACCCCTGCGGGGCGCGCCGGTCCGCGCTGCCCGTCGGGAGCGGGGGTGCCTCGACGACGCCGAGCGCGATCTGCGCGGCCGTGCCGCTCGGGGTGTGCCGGGCGACGTTGCCGACGAGGTTGGCCAGCACCTGGCGCAACCGGTCCTCGTCGCCGACGACGCGCAGCCGCTCGGGAGCGGCCGTCCCCGGCGCGAGCCCGACGACCTGGACGTCGCGCGACGGGTCGAGCGCGTGGAGGTCCTGCGCGGAGTCGCGCGCGAGCGCCGCGAGGTCGACCGGCTCGTGGCGCAGCGGCCGGCCCTCGTCGAGGCGCGCGAGGGCGAGCAGGTCGTTGACGAGCGTGCCCATGCGGGTCGCCGAGTCCTCGATGCGCCCCATCGTGTCGTCGACCTTCTCGGGCGTGTCGAGCGCGCCCATGCGGTACAGCTCGCCGTACCCGCGGATCGTCGCGAGCGGCGTGCGCAGCTCGTGGCTCGCGTCGGACACGAAGGTCCGCATGCGCGCCTCCGACGCCTCCTGCACGGCGAACGCCTCCTCGATCTGCGACAGCATCGCGTTGAGCGACGCGGCGAGCGAGCCGACCTCTGTCGTCGGCGGAGCCGGCCGGACGCGGCGGGCGAGGTCGCCCCCAGCGATCCCCGCCGCGGTCTCCTCGATCTCGCGGAGCGGCCGCAGCGCGCGGTGCACCGCGAGGTAGGCGACCGCCCCGCCGACGAGCGCGATGCCCAGCGCGGAGAGCGCGAGGGTACGGCCGAGGACCTTGACGGTCTCGTGGATCCCCGTGAGCGGGAGCGCGACGAACGCGGTCCCGACGACCTGGTCGTCGAACCGCACGAACCGCGAGACGACGCGCCACTGCGCCGGGTCCGACCCGCCGGACGACGACACCGTGAACGGTTCGCCGTTCAGCCGCTCGATCTCCTGGTCCGAGAGCGCGGGGATGTCCGGCTCGCCGTACAGGCTCACCGTCGCGGGCCAGCTCAGCGGTACCTCGCCGCCCTGGAGGTCCCGGGCGAGGACGTAGTAGTCGCTGGGCAGCCGGCTGCGCTGCGTGTCCTGGGTGATGGTCGACCAGGCGACCGTGCTCGCCGAGCGCTGGAGCTGGTCGTCCACCTGGTCGACGAGGTACTGCGACACGACCGTCGTCGTCAGGAGCGCGGCGATCCCCTGCCCGGCGGCGAGCAGCAGGACGATGATCGCGACGAGCCGGGCGCGCAGCGGCACGCGCGCGAACCAGCTCCAGCCCTCGGTGCGGACACGCCGGCCGAACGGGCGCTGCGTGGGGGCGGGGTCGCCCGAGCCTGCGGCCGCCGCGTCGCCGGAGGGGCCCGACGCCGGGTCGCCGGCGGCGCGCGCGGCGTCGCCCGGCGGAGGGGGCGGCACCGGCCGCGGGTCGGTCGTCGTGCGGTCGGGACCCGCGCTCATGACGACGGCGTGCCCGGCGGCTGGCGCAGCAGGTACCCGACGCCGCGCTTCGTGTGGATGAGCGGCGGCAGGGCGACGGGCTCGCCGTCCGGTCCGGGGACGGTGAGGTTGTCGATCTTGCGCCGCAGGTAGGAGATGTACGACTCGACGATGTTCGCGTCGCCGCCCCAGTCGTACTGCCACACGTGGTCGAGGATCTGCGCCTTGGACAGCACGCGGCCGGCGTTGAGCATGAGGTAGCGCAGGAGCTTGAACTCGGTGGGGGACAGGTCGACGTCGATCCCGGCACGGCGCACCTCGTGCGAGTCCTCGTCCATCTCGAGGTCGGCGAAGCGCAGCACCGCGTCGTCGACGGGCTCCGCGTGCGTACGACGCAGCACGGCCCGGATGCGCGCGACGACCTCCTCCAGGCTGAACGGCTTCGTCACGTAGTCGTCGCCGCCGACCGTCAGGCCGGTCACCTTGTCGCGCGTGTCGTCCTTCGCGGTGAGGAACACGACCGGCGTGCGCTGGCCCTTCTCGCGCATCCGGCGGGTGACCGTGAACCCGTCCATGTCGGGGAGCATGACGTCGAGCACCACGAGGTCCGGCTCGACGTCGCGGACCAGCCGGAGCGCGCTCTGGCCGTCCGCGGCGGCGTGCACCTCGAACCCCGCGAACCGCAGGGAGGTGGCCAGGAGCTCGCGGATGTTCGGCTCGTCGTCGACGACGACGAGGCGTGCCTCGGGAGTGCTCATGCGTCCAGTGTGCGCGCGTCCTCTGGGAGGTGCCTGGGAAGCCGCTCCACCCGCTCCACCGGCTCCGGCGGCTCCGCGTCGGCGGGTTCGGGCAGGATGGCGACGTGCGCATCACCGTGGACCAGCGTCGCCGTCTGCTCGTCGCCCGTCAGCTCGCGCTCGGCGTCGACCACCCCGGCCTGCCCGCCGCACGGACGGTCGAGGACGTCGTGGACCGCGTCCTCGCGCTCCACGCGACCGACGCCCCGAGCGTGTACCTGTCCGTCCTCGCGCGCGTGCCCGCGCTCGGGCTCGAGGACGTCCGCGACGCGCTGTTCGGGCGGCGCACGCTCGTCAAGGTGCTCGCGATGCGCCGCACGATGTTCGTCGTGCGCAGCGAGCTGGTCCCGGTGGTGCACGCCGCGGCGGGCTCGGCCGTCGGGCGACGCCTGCGGGCCCGGCTTCTCAAGGAGCTCGCGACCCTGCCGACCGACCCGCCCGTCGAGGACGCGCAGGCGTTCCTCGCCGAGACCGAGCGGCAGGTGCACGCCGCGCTCGCGGAGCAGGGCCCGCTCGACGGCGCAAGCCTGTCCCGCGCCGTGCCCGCGCTGCGCACGGCGTTCCTGCCCACCACGTCGAAGTCGTGGGACGTGCGGCGCACGGCCACGAGCCAGCTCCTGTCGATGCTCTCGGCGGAGGGCGTCGTCGTGCGCGGGGAGCCGCGCGGCTCGTGGTCCTCGAACCGGCACGTGTGGGCGCCGATGGACGACTGGTTCCCGGGCGGGCTCCCCGAGGTCGACGAGCCGACGGCGCGGGTCGGGCTCGCGCGCGCCTGGCTCGCCGCGTTCGGTCCCGCGACCGAGAAGGACCTGCAGTGGTGGACGGGGTGGAACCTGCGGGACACGCGCGCAGCGCTCGGCGCCCTCGACCTGCGCGAGGTCGACCTCGAGGTCGGCGGGCCGGGCGGGACGGGGGAGAGCGAGGTGGCGCGCGGCGTGGTGCTCGCGGCCGCTCTCGACGACGGGACGCTCGACCTCCCGGCCGGCACGGCGGACGGGGTCGTCTCCCTCGTGCCGGCGCTCGACCCGACGACGATGGGCTGGTTCCGGCGCGACTGGTACCTCGGGCCGCACCGCGGACAGCTCTTCGACACGATCGGCAACGCCGGTGCGACGGTCTGGTGGGAGGGCCGGATCGTCGGCGCGTGGACCGTGCGGCGCGGGGGAGAGCCGGCGTACCGCCTGCTCGAGGACGTCGGCGCGGACGCCGAGGCCGCCGTCGGTGCCGAGGCGGCACGCATCGCCGCGCTGCTCGGCGGGGACGGCACGACGGCGTCGTTCCCCACGCCGCTGTACCGCGAGCTGCACGCCTGAGCGTGCAGCCCGCGGCCGCCGTCAGAGGTAGCGCAGCGGGTCGAAGTCGGCGAGAGGGATGATCCGCACGCGGGGCAGCATCGTCGTGAACGCGCCGGCGTGGTCCTCGAGGTCGAACACCTCGAGCCCGCGCGCGGTGAGCTCCGAGAGTCGCACGTTGACGAACTCGCGGAACGCGAGCACGCCCACGCGCCGGTCCGGGTCGCCCAGGAGGTTCTCGACCTGCGGCAGGAAGTCGCCGTCGTGGCTCGCGAGGAGGACGTCGCCGGGGCGGTCGCGCAGCGCGTCGAGCGTGCGCTGGATACCGATGTCCACGACCTTCTCGCTGCCGGTCCCGGCGAGGGGGATGGGTCGGTAGCCCATCGCGAGCAGCGCCTGCACGAACGACATCGGCATCTGCCCGGACGAGGCGTTGAGGAAGAACAGCGGCGTGACGTCCTGGCCCCAGGCCTGACGCGCGAAGTCGACGATCCGGTCCCAGCGCGGACGCTCCTCGGGCGCCGGGCGGTGCCCGAGGACGTTCATGCCGAGCGTCGCGTCGATGTTCTCGCCGTCCACGACGAGGTAGGTGCGGCGCGGCTGCTCGGCGACGGGCGGGGGTTCGACGATCTGGGGGTCGGACATGCGGTCAGCCTAGCCGCGACCCGTGCGCCGGGCCCCGGCGGGGCAGCCGTGCGACGTCGCGGTTTGCGTCGGGCGGGGGGCCACTGGGTACGGTCGTCCTTCGTGACCACGTTCGACTCCCCGTCCGGCCTCTCCGCAGCGCCGTCCGGCCCCGCCGGAGCCCCGCTCGACCTCGAGCGTCCCGCCGTGCGCCTGACGGTCGTCCAGAGCTCCCCGGACGTCACCCTCGACGCCTACGCCGACCACCTCCGCGCGGACCTGCACGTGGTGCGGGCCTACGACGGCGAGCCCGTCCCCACGGTCGGCGAGGTCGGCGACGGCCTCGTCGTGCTGGGCGGCCACATGTCGGCGCACGACGACGCCCGCGCGGCCTGGCTGCCCGCCGTGCGGGAGCTGCTGCTCGCCGCCGCGACGTCCGCCGTCCCCACCCTCGGCATCTGCCTCGGCGCCCAGCTCCTCGCCGTCGCGGGCGGTGGCCGGGTCGAGGTCGCGGCGCCGCCCGGGCGCGAGGTCGGCGCGACGCAGGTGTTCTGGCGGCACGGCGCTGCGGCCGACCCCGTCCTCGGCGCCCTCGCGGCCGGCGACGACCCGGTCCGCTGGGTGGCGAGCGCGCACGGCGACGCCGTCGTCGAGCTGCCCGGGGACGCGGTGTGGCTCGCGTCGTCGGACATGTACCCCTACCAGGCCTTCCGCCTCGGCTCGGCGCTCGGCGTCCAGTTCCACCCCGAGGTCTCGTGGGCGAGCCTCGCGGGGTGGTGCGACCGCTACGACGACGTCGACACCGCGGCGGTGCTCGCCGGCTTCGACGAGCACGCGGCCGAGATCGCCGACGGCGGCCGCCGCCTCGCCGCCGCCTTCGTCGCCGAGGTGCGCGCCGCCGTCGAGCGGCGCTTCGTCACCGCCTGAGCCGCCGAGCCGCCGAGCCGCGCGTTCCAGCACCGGTCCGCGGTCGACGGCTGCGCGAGGAAGGGGCCGGGTCTACCACCCGCCCGCTCGTTCCTCGCGGGCTCCCGCTGCGGGGCGTGCGAACCACGGGCGCCCTGTCGCAGACCGGACGAGGCGCCGACCCGCGACGAGGGCGAGCCGTCTCACCAGCCCGACGTCGGCGCGTCCTGGGTGCTCGTGCCGGAACCGATCTCCGGGGTGACCTGCGTGGGCGCGACCTGGGGCGCCGTCGACGCCGACCCGCCCTTGAGCGCGGCCAGGCGCGCCTCGATCTCGATCGTCTCGCCCGACGACTCGAGCTCGGCGAACTGCGCGTCGATGCTCGACGCCGCGACCTCGGCCTGGCCCATCGCCATCGCCTCCTCGCGCCGCACCATCTCCTCGTAGCGCGAGATCTCGCTCGTGGGGTCCAGGACGTTGATCGAGCTGATGGCGCCCTGCACGGTCTGCTGCGCCTGGGCGCTCTTCTGCCGGGCGACGAGCGAGTCGCGCTTCGAGCGCAGCTCGCCGAGCTTGTCCTTCATGAGCGCGAGGCCGGACTTGAGCTTGTCGACCGTCTCGCGCTGGGAGGCGATGACGGGCTCCGCCTGCCGGACCTCGCCCTCTGCCGCGATCTGCTTGCCGAGCGCCAGCTTGGCGAGGTTGTCGAACTTGTCGGCGTTCGCGGTGTCGCCGCCCTGGCGGTAGCGGTCCGCCTGCGCGGAGGCGGCGACGGCCTTCTCGCCCCACTCCTGCACCGCGGCGACGTCCTCGTTGTAGTCCTGCTCCGCGAGGCGCAGGTTCCCGATCGTCTGGGCGACGGCCTGCTCGGCCTCGGCGATGTTGTTCGTGTAGTCCCGCACGAGCTGGTCCAGCATCTTCTGCGGGTCCTCGGCGTTGTCGATCAACGCGTTGATGTTGGCCCTCGTGAGCTGGGCGATGCGCCCGAAGATGCTCTGCTTCTCCGCCATGGTGCCTCTCCTGTCGATGCGTCGTTCCGTGACCGGGTCGTGCTGCTGAGAGATGCCGGGGTGGTCCGGGGCGCCGCGCTAGAAGCGTCCGCCGCGCCCGGAGCGGCCGCCCGAGGACCTGCCGCCGGACCGTCCGCCCGAGCGTCCGCCGCCGAAGCCTCCGCCGCCGAACCCGCCGCCGAAGCTGCCTCCGCCGAAGCCTCCGCTGCGACCGCCGCGACCGCCACCTCCGCGCAGGATGGAGTCGAGCAGGATGCCGCCGAGCACCATGCCACCGACGTTGCTCCCGCCGCCGGAGCCGTAGCCGCCGCCCCCGCCGAACCCGCCGAGACCGCCGCCCTGCGAGGCGTCCCACCGTGACGCGTCCTGCTGGGCGAGCTGCGCGGCGGCCTGCGCCTGCGCGTCGGCCTGCTGCGCGCGCTGCAGGGCCGACACCGGGTCCGTGGGCTGGAGGGAGCGGGCCTCGCCGAGCAGGCGGATCGCCTCCGAGAGGCGGGTGCGTGCCTCGGGCCCGACGGCGCCGCGCCGGGTCTCGATGAAGTCGTGCGTCGCGCGCACCTGGGAGTCCACGCGCGAGAGCGTCTCGCGCAGCAGGGCGTTCGCGCGGGCCGCCTGCTCCGCGCGCTCCCGGAACGGGGCGAGCGCGGCGTCGAGCGCGGCCTCCGCGTCGGTGAGGCGGCGCAGGGCGGCCAGGGGGTCGCCGCCGTCGTGCACGGTCGCGGCGGCCTCGGCGGCGGCCTGGGCCTCGGCCAGGGCAGGCGTGACCGCGGTGTCCTGCGGCGCCAGGCGGGCGGCGTCGGCCATGTCCGCCCGGATCGAGGCGAGCCCCTTGTCCAGGCGGACGCCGGCCTGCGCGAGGTCCGTCCCCGCGCGATCGACCGCGTCCAGGAGCGTGACCGCCTGGCCCACGGCGTTCTGCGCCGCCCGCGCCAGCGCGACCGCGGCCGCGCGGTCCTTGCGGGCCAGCGCCTCACGTCCCCGGGCCACCGAGTCCTGCGCGCCCGCGACGAGCGCCTCCGCCTGGTCGGGGTTCTGCGCGACCGACGCGAGCGCCGTCGCCGGGTACGTCCGGGCGAGGGTGTCGAGCGTCGTGCGGGCCGTCGGGACGCGCGACAGGACCTCGGTCGCGCGCTGGTCGGTCTCGTCGAGGACCTGGGGCGCCCGGGCCTGGAGGTCGCGCAGCTCGTCGAACGTCGTCGACTGCGCGTCGAGGGCGTCCCCGACCTCGTCGCACAGCGCGATGATCCGCAGCAGGAGCGCGCGGGCCTGGGGCTCCGCCTCCGGGGTGCCGTCGTCGAGCTGGCGACGCAGCGCGAACGCCTCGGTCACCTTCTGCTTCCCCGCGCCCAGGGCGGCGGAGAACTGCTGCGTGGCCTCGATCCCGAACTGGGCCTGGGCGAAGCCGAGCTCCTGCTCGGACGTCCTCAGGGCGTCGTCGATCGCGACCAGCGCGGCGCTCGCACGACGGTCCAGCTCGTCGGTGGGCAGCGACTCCAGGCTGCCGGGGGCCGGGCCGCCCGCGACGGCCCCGCGCTCGCCGCGACGTCGCCGGTTCGCGACGGCGCGCACCACGAGCACCACGACGAGCACCAGGAGCCCGCCGACCGCGAGCACGAGGAACCAGCTCACCCCACCGCCGCCGGCCGCCGCGTCGCGCGCCGTGTCGGCGGCGGCGATCGCGGCGCCCGCCCAGTCGTCCTCGCGCAGGTGGTCCTCGACGGCGGACGTGACGCGGTCGATGTCGGCGTCGCTCAGCGCGACGTTGTTGTCGTACGACAACCCGTACCGACGGTCCTGCGTGCCGACCGCGAGCAGGAGGTCGTCGACGCCGAGCCCCGAGGCGTTCGCCGTCGTGTTCGCCCAGTCGATGCCGTCCATGCCGTCCAGGTCGGGCACGTACACGACGAAGAGCTGCAGGTCCGTGTCCGCGGCGAGCCGGTCCAGCGCCTCCTCGACCTCACCCGTGCGGTCGCCCAGCACGCCCTCGGGGTCCGTGATCTCGCCGTCGACGTCGAGCGGCGCCTCCGTCCGGACCGGCGGCCCGGAGGGGAGCGCGACGGCGGCGACCGTCGGCACCGCCGCCGTCAGGACGCCCGCCAGCAGCGCCAGGGCGACGGCGACGCCGCGCCGGAACCCGTGGCTCGCCGTCGTGACGGGGGCAGGGGCGGTCGTGCGCGCGAGCGGTCTCACGCGCCCGATCCTTTCCCAGCGGCCACCCGCCTGCAATCGCAGGCACCGTGGGCGCCGTTCCGTGCCGGGCGGGGACCTTGCTGCGCTGCGGTCCCCACCCTCTACTGCACGACGCCCAGGTCCTCGGCGTCGACGATGCGGTAGGCGTACCCCTGCTCCGCCAGGAAGCGCTGGCGGTGCGCCGCGAAGTCCTGGTCCACGGTGTCGCGCGCGACGACGGCGTAGAAGTGGGCCGTCCGGCCGTCCGCCTTGGGCCGCATGACCCGGCCGAGGCGCTGGGCCTCCTCCTGGCGCGAGCCGAACGAGCCCGACACCTGGATCGCGACCGACGCCTCGGGGAGGTCGATGGAGAAGTTCGCGACCTTCGACACCACGAGCCGCGAGATCTCGCCGGAGCGGAACGCCTCGAACAGGCGCTGGCGCTCGCGGACCGTCGTCGCGCCGGTGATGAGCGGGGCGTCGAGGTGGTTGCTCAGCTCCTCGAGCTGGTCGAGGTACTGCCCGATGACGAGCACCTGGTCGTCCGGGTGCTGCGCGACGATCTGCTCGACGACCCGGTTCTTGCCCGTCGCCGTCGCCGCGAGCCGGTACTTGTCCTCGGGCTCCGCCACGGCGTAGGTCATGCGGTCGGCCTCGGGCAGCGTGAGGCGGACCTCGACGCAGTCCGCCGGCGCGATGTAGCCCTGCGCCTCGATGTCCTTCCACGGCGCGTCGTACCGCTTCGGCCCGATGAGCGAGAACACCTCGTCCTCGCGGCCGTCCTCGCGCACGAGCGTCGCCGTCAGGCCGAGCCGGCGCCGGGCCTGCAGGTCGGCCGTCATGCGGAAGATGGGCGCGGGCAGCAGGTGCACCTCGTCGTACACGACGAGGCCCCAGTCGCGCGCGTCGAGCAGCTCGAGGTGCGTGTAGACGCCCTTCCGCTTCGTCGTGAGCACCTGGTACGTCGCGATCGTGACGGGCTTGATCTCCTTGCGGGCGCCCGAGTACTCGCCGATCTCGTCCTCGGTGAGCGACGTGCGCCGCACGAGCTCGTCGCGCCACTGCCGCGCGCTGACGGTGTTCGTCACGAGGATGAGCGTCGTGGTGCTCGACCGCGCCATCGCGCCGGCGCCGACGATCGTCTTGCCGGCCCCGCACGGCAGCACGACGACGCCGCTCCCGCCGTGCCAGAACCCGTCGACGGCCTGGGCCTGGTAGGGCCGCATCTCCCAGGGCTTGGGCGCGTCGCCCTCGGTGCGCGGCGGGGTCGTGGGGCTCAGCGCGATCTCGTGCTTCTCGCCGTCCACGTAGCCCGCGAGGTCCTCGGCGGGCCACCCGAGCTTGACGAGCACCTGCTTGAGGTGGCCGCGCTCGGAGGGGTGGACCACGACGGTCGTCTCGTCGACCCGCTCGCCCACGAGGCCCGCGGTCCGCTTCGACTTGAGCACCTCCGCGAGCACGGCGCGGTCGGTCGCCTCGAGCACGAGCCCGTGCACCGGGTGCTGCGCGAGCGTGAGCCGCCCGTAGCGCGACATCGTCTCGGCGATGTCGATGAGCAGCGCGTGCGGCACCGGGTAGCGCGAGTACTCGATGAGCGTGTTGACGACCTGCTCGGCGTCGTGGCCCGCGGCGCGCGCGTTCCAGAGACCGAGCGGTGTCAGCCGGTACGTGTGGACGTGCTCGGGTGCGCGCTCCAGCTCGGCGAAGGGCGCGATGGCGCGGCGCGCGTCGTCGCCGCGCGGGTGGTCGACCTCGAGCAGCAGGGACTTGTCGCTCTGGACGATGAGGGGGCCGTCGGTCATGCGTCTCCTTGGCGGGGTAGAGCCGTGGTCGCGCCCGTGGTCACCCGCGGGCCGGGGTGACGGAGGCGATGCGGTGCACGGCGACGGTGAGCTCGGCGTCGCGTGCGGGGTCCTGCGCGCGCAGCCGCCCGGCGTCGAGCGTGAGCGGCCGCACGAGCCGCCGGGTCGGCGACCCGACGGACCCCACGACCTCGAGCCACACCGAGGAGCCGTCCGCGATCGCCTCGCGCAGCAGGCCCAACGCGGCCGCCGGGTCCGTTGTTCCGTCGCCCGCGGCCGACCCGCCCCCCGGTGCCCCGCTCGTGGTGCCGTCGTCCGCCGCGCTCGTGCCCGACGACGCCCGCCCGCCACCGGCGCCCGTCGCGCCGCCACTGCGGCCGGGCCGTCCGCCGTCGGGTCGTCGGGCCGAGGTGACCCCGCCGCGACCCGACGCCTCGTCCGGACCCGCCGCCGCGACGTCGGCCGCGCGCAGGCGCGCGACGAGCGCGGCGTACCTCTCGCCGGCCGCAGCCGCGCGCCCGTCCCCGGGTCGCGGCGCGTCGTCGTCCGTCCCGGTACCGAACCCTGCGGCGGCTGCGCGGGCGCGTCGCCTGCCGACCACGTGCCGGCCGCCGCCCTGCGGACCGGGGCGCCGTCCGCCGTCGGCCACGAGCACCCGACCGTCCGGGCCCTCGACCGCCGAGACGACGCCGCGCTCGCGGAGGGCCGCCTGCAGCTCGCTCGCGGGGACGGCCGACACGAGGACGGTCGGCGCGATCCGCACGAGGCCCAGGTGCCGCAGGGCCGCGGCCTCGACCAGGCCGGCCAGCAGCGCCGGGTCCTCCGCGCGGACGTAGCTCGACGCGGAGCCGACGCGCACGCGCCCGTGCCGCCGGGCGGCGTCGCGCACGAGGTACTCCAGCGGCTGGGGGACGGGCGTCCGCGAGTGCGCGGCGAGGTCGTCGAGGAGGTCGTCCGCGGTGCGGCCGTGGTCCAGCGCGCGCACGACCGACTCCGCGGAGAACCGCACCGTCGTGGCCGCGCCCCGCGACTCGACGTCGGCCGCGATCTCCACGAGCCGGCTCAGGGTGCCCGACGGCCTCCCCGGCACGATGCCCGTGAGGTCGCCCTGCAGCAGCAGCTCGTCCACCTCGGGCGGCAGGACGGCCTCGAACGCCGTGGCGAGCGCCGGGGCGCGGTCGTCGTCCTGGTCGAGCAGCGCACGCCCCGGCGCGGACAGCGCGCCGGCTCCCGTCACGCCCAGCAGCGCGGCCTCGCGCAGCAGCCCCGCCACCGCCTGCTCGGGCGGGACGGCGCGCGGCGTGCGCCAGCGCAGCACGTCGACGACCTCGGGCGCGCCCGGCCCGCGCCCGGGGGCGTCCGCGAGCACGTCGAGCACGGTGCCGCGCAGCCGCGGCACCCACGGTCGCCACAGCTCCGGGTCGAGCGCGCCGCGCAGCGAGCCCCTCTCGTCGCGGCTGCCGACGAGCCACGGGGTGCGCCGCGAGCGCCACCAGCCGCGCGCGAGCGTCGCCCAGCGGTCGCCGAGGTCGTCGTCCAGCCAGTCCTCGGCGGCGGCCGTCGCGGTGAACGACGGCGGGTCGTCGCCGTCGTCCGCGACCAGCCCGGCCGCGGCGGCGAGCTCGACGACGGCGGCGGCCGTCGCGTCGTCGACCTCGAGCGTCGTGGCGGCCCGGCGGAGCTCGCGCACGCCGAGACCGCCCGAGCGCAGCACGCCCGGGGGGTTCTCCTGCCAGGCCGTGACGAGCCGGGCCACGAGGCGCACGGCCTCGATCCCGGCGCTCGCCGACTCGGCGTCGACGGTCGCCGCCGGGACCTCGCGAACGTCGGGGACGGGCGCTGTCGTGCGCACGTCGCGGTGCGTGCGGCCGCCGCGCAGCGCGAGGCCGACCTCGCGCGGCAGGACGACGTGCCGGTCGTCGGTGGCGTGCAGGTACCCGCGCTCGACGAGCCAGGCCACGGCGCGCCGGGCCGCCGGGTCGGAGCGCGGGGCGACACCGACCGGCGGGCCCCACGTGAGCGCGTCGAGGATCGCCGTCGCGCCGGGCGGGGCGTCGGGCGGCAGGGGGACCGCCGGGACGTCGTCGCGCGGGACGCCTGCGGCGGGCCCGAGCCCGGCCGGATAGGGCCCGAGGATCTCGGCGAGGCCCGGCGCGGGGCGACGGCTGGTGGGTCGCGCGGGGTCGGGGGCCCAGACCAGCGCCGCCTCCGCGAGGTGCGCGAGGGCCTCCGTCGTCGCGCGGACGCCCGCCGCGTCCCGGAGGCCGAGCGCGGTGGCGACGTCGCGCGGCGCCGGCGGGCCGGTCACCGGGTCGAGGAGCAGCACGGACTCGAGCACGTGGAGCTCGAAGGCGCTGAGGCCGGCCAGCGCCCGCTCGAGGCTCGTGCGGCTCGAGGCGCGGGCGGCCAGGGACAGCAGCGTCGAGGGGGACGGCGTCGCCAGGTCCGGTCGCCGCACCAGGAGCGCGACGAGGCGCGCGTCGTCGCTCGAGCGCAGCGTGTCGCTGAACGTCGCGGACCGTCCGGACGTGGAGGTGGCCATCCGTTCGATGCTACGCGGGCCGCGGCCACCGCTGCGCGTGGTCCGGCCGTTCACCCGCGCGCGGTACGGCGGCAGACCTCCTCCCAGGGCGTCGGCTCGATGCCGAACCGTGCGCGGGCTGCGGAGTCGTCGAGGACGTAGGGGCGCTCCCACTGGTAGATCAGCTCGCGGAGCTCGCGCACGAGGGGCGAGACGAGGCCCGCGGCGGCGAGCCCGGCCCCGCGCAGCGACCGGACGCGCACGGGCGGCAGGCCGACGCTCGCGAGCACGTCGGTGAGGGCCTGCTCCTGGCCGAGGGGCGCGTTGCTCGGCGTGTGCCACGTGCGTCCGTGCGCGCCGGGGTCCTCGGCGGCGGCGACGAGGGTGCGCGCCGCGTCCTGCACGTCGGTGAACGTGTGGGGGAGGTCGGTGCGCCCCATCATCGTCACGCCCTTCCCGCGGGACGCCGCCGGGACGACGCGCGACACGTGGCCGTTCGCCCCGACGCCCGGGCCCATGAAGTCCGAGCTGCGCACCTCGACGGCGCGGACGCGCCCGGCGGCGTGCGCGGCGAGCGCCTCGGCCCAGAGCCGCGCGCGCAGCACGCCCTTGTGGTCGGTCGCGGCGTCGGGAAGGTCCTCCGTCATGGGTCCGTCGACGGGTCCGTACGGGTAGAGGTTCCCCGTGATGGCGTAGACCGCTCCGCTGCGCTCGGCGGCCGTGAGCAGCGAGGCCGCGAGCGGCGGCCACACGCGCTCCCACTGCGTGTAGTCGCCCGGGTTCGCGCAGTTGTGCAGGACGTCCGAGCCCTCGGCCAGTCGGCTGAGGGCGTCGGCGTCGGACGCGTCGAGCGCGACGTGGCGGACGCCGGCGATCCCGGTGTCGCGGCCGCTGCGCGTGACGACGGTGACGGACGACCCGCGGGCGGCGAGCAGGGCGGCGACGTGGCGGCCCACGGGGCCGGCCCCGACGACGACGTGGCGGTCGAGAGGGGTGCTGGGCATGACGGTCTCCGTTTCCGAGAGCGGTGCTCTCACTGCGAGGAGCGTGGCACGCGTGGTCGGAAAGTACAAGAGCAGTGCTCTCGTTGGTGGGCGGCGCTCTCGTCTGCGACCCTGGGCGCATGGCCGCACCCCGCACCGCCCGCGCCCTCGCCCGGGAGACCCTGACGCGGCAGATCCTCGACGCCGCGCGCGCCCGGCTCGCGACCGACGGCCCCGGGTCGCTCTCGCTCCGGGCGGTCGCGCGCGACGTCGGCATGGTGTCGTCGGCCGTGTACCGGTACGTCCCGAGCCGCGACGCGCTCCTCACGGCTCTCCTCGTCGAGTGCTACGACGAGCTCGGCGCCGCGGTCGAGCGTGCGGAGGCGGCCGTAGCGCGCGACGACCTCGAGGGGCGCTGGCTCGCGGCGTGCCGCGCGCTGCGGTCGTGGTGCGTCGAGCGGCCGGGCGACTTCGCGCTGCTCTACGGCACGCCCGTGCCCGGCTACGCCGCGCCGAGGGACACCGTCGAGCCCGCGACGCGCGTCGTGCGGGTCCTCGTGCGGATCGCGGGCGACGCGTGGGCCGCCGCCCGGGAACCCGTCCCGGCACCCGTGGGGGCCGGCGACGCGACCGCGCTCGTCGCCGACGCCCGCGACTACGTCACCGCCCGAGGCCTGGTCGGCCCGGACGTCCCGACCGAGGGCGTCGTGCGGACGCTCACCGCCTGGACCGCGCTGTTCGGCACGGTCTCGTTCGAGCTGTTCGGGCACCTCGAACGGACCGTCGGGGACCGGGCGGAGTGGTTCGACGCCGTCGCGCTGCGGCTGGGCGCCGACCTCGGCGTCGTGGGGCGCGCCCCCGACGCCGGGAGCGGTGCGCCCTGAGCACGCGTCCGCCGGGCGGCATCGATGCGGCGACTGCCCGACGGGGCCGGTAGCCTGATGGCTCTGGTCCCTACGAGCACGAACGAGGTCCCCGTGCCCACCGGCAAGGTCAAGTGGTTCGACACCGAGCGCGGCTTCGGCTTCATCGCCGACGACGACGGCGGCGAGGTCTTCCTGCACGCCTCCGCGCTCCCTGCGGGCGCGCCCGCCCCCAAGCCCGGAGCGCGCGTCGACTTCGGCGTCGCCGACGGCCGTCGTGGCCCCCAGGCGCTCGCCGTCAAGCTCCTCGACCCCGCGCCGTCGGTCGTCAAGGCCAAGCGTCGCTCGGCCGACGAGATGGCCGTGATCGTGGAGGACCTCATCAAGGAGCTCGACGGGATCGGCAACGGCCTGCGCCGCGGCCGCTACCCGGAGAAGGGCAAGGCGACGAAGGTCGCCGCCGTGCTGCGCGCGGTCGCGGACGAGATCGAGGCCTGAGCATGAGTGCCGTGGCAGCCGCCGAGGAGCGCGTGCGCGGGGTGTCCGCGCGGGCCGCGCGGGACGCCGTCCTGACGGGCGCCGTCGACGTCGCCCGCGCTGCGGCCGAGGAGGTCGCGGAGAACCCGCAGGACGTCGGCGAGCACCTCGGCACCGTCGCGGAGGCCGACCGGCTCATCTCCCACCGGTTCGCGTGCACGATGCGCGGGTACTCCGGCTGGCACTGGACCGTGACGCTCGCGCGCGTGCCGCGCGGGCGCGTCGCCACCGTGTGCGAGGTCGAGCTGCTGCCCGGCGAGGGCGCGCTGCTCGCGCCCGCGTGGCTGCCGTGGTCCGAGCGTCTGCGGCCGGGTGACGTGGGCCCCGGCGACGTCCTGCCGTTCCGCGCGGACGACCCGCGCCTCGAGCCCGGCTACGTCCCCACCGGTGACGAGGACGAGGACGCCGTCGCGATCGAGGAGCTCGCGCTCGCGCGCGCCCGGGTCCTGTCCCCGCAGGGCCGGGACGAGGCCGCCGAGCGCTGGTACCGCGGCTCGCGCGGTCCGACGACGCGTGGCGCCGTCGCCTCCGCGGCCGAGTGCGGGTCGTGCGGCTTCCTCGTGCCGCTCCAGGGCGCGCTCGGCCAGGTGTTCGGCGTGTGCGCCAACGCGTGGTCGCCCGACGACGGCAAGGTCGTCAGCCTCGACCACGGCTGCGGGGCGCACTCCGAGACCGACGTCGACCCGCAGCCCAGCGACTGGCCCGACACCGCGCCGCTCATCGACGAGATGCACGTCGAGCTCGTGACGATGCTCGAGGCCGCCGCACCGGCCGAGGACGAGCCCGGGGCGTGACCCACGACCCCCTCGGGACCGCGGCGCTGCGTCGCGCCGTCCTCGAGGCGTGGCGGTCGTCGCCCACGCGGTTGCGCGAGGACGCCAACACCGAGGAGGACCACGCCCACGGGTCGTACCGCGACCGCGTGGTCGTCGAGCTCGCGCAGAACGCCGCCGACGCCGCCGCGCGCGCGGGGGTGCCCGGCCGTCTGCTCCTGACGCTCCGGCCGGACGGTGACGACGACGACGAGGGTGACGCGCGGTGGCTCCTGCGCGCGGCCAACACCGGGGAGCCGCTCGACGCCGCGGGCGCGGCCTCGCTCGCCGCGATGCGGGCGTCCGCGACGGCGGAGCGCGGCACCGGCACGACCGTCGGCCGGTTCGGTGTCGGGTTCGCCGCGCTGCGCTCGGTGTCCGACGAGATCCGCATCGGCGCCGGGGAGCGGGCGGTCGGGTTCTCGCTGGACCGGTCGCGGGCGACGCTCCAGGACGTCGTCCGCGACGACGCCGCGCTCAGCGCCGAGATCGCCCGGCGCGGCGACCGGCTCCCCGTCCTGCGGCTCCCGTTCCCCGCCGCGGTCGAGGTCCCGCGCGGCTACGACACGACGGTCGAGGTCGTGCTGCGCGACGCGGAGGCGCTCGCCGCGGTGCGGGCCGAGCTGGCCGGGGTCGGCGACCCGCTGCTGCTCGCGCTGCCCGCCCTGGCCGAGATCGCCGTCGACGAGGGCACGGGCACGTCACGGCGGGTCGCGGACGTCGAGGAGCGCTGGACGACGCTGCGTCGCGGCGGCGACCTCGACCCCGGGCTGCTCGCCGGGCGCCCGGTCGAGGAGCGGTCGCGCACCCGGTGGACGGTCACGTGGGCGCTCCCGCGCGGATCGGCGCCCGCGGGCGCGCCGCGCGTCGTGCACGCGCCGACGCCGACCGACGAGCCGACGACCTTCCCGGCGCTGCTGCTCGCGTCGTTCCCGCTCGACCCGTCGCGTCGGCACGTGTCACCGGGCGCGCTGACGGAGCACGTGGCGCGCCGCGCGGGCGAGGCGTACGCGGAGCTGCTCGGGGCGGAGGCGGCCCGGCGAGGGGCCGACGTCCTCGGGCTCGTGCCGACCGGGCTGCCCGCCGGCGCCGTCGACGCCCTCGTGCGGGACGCGGCCACCGACGCCCTGCGCGGCACGCCGCTCCTGCCCGGCGCGGGGTCGCGGCGACTGCTCCGTCCTGTCGACGCACGCGTGCTGCGCGGCGACGCGGGCTCCGACCCGGCCGTGCTCGACGTGCTCGGCGTCGCCGACCTCGTCGCGGTGCCGGGACAGCTCCTCCCGGTCGCCCGTGGGCTCGGGACGGACGTGCTGGACCTCGCCGACGTCGTCGACGACCTGTCGCTCCCGACGCGACCCGAGGGCTGGCGCTCGCTCTACGACGCGCTCGCGCCGCACGCCGCGGACGCGGCCGTGCGCGAGGCGCTCGGCGCCCTCCCGGTGCCGCTCGCCGACGGTCGCACCGTCCGCGGGGCGCGCGGGCTCGTCCTGCTCGACGAGCCGCACGCGTCCGACGCGGGACCGGCGCCGCGCGAGCCCGGCGCTCCGCTCTCCCTGACCGCCCAGGACGCCGTGGCGCTCGGCCTGCGCGTCGTCGACCCGGAGGCGGCGCACCCGCTCCTCGAGCGCCTCGGCGCGCGGCGGGCGTCGCTGCGCGACCTCGTCGCCGACGACGCGGTCCGCGCGCGCGTCCTCGCCGCGGCGTCCGCGTCCGACGACGGCGACGACGTCACGACGGCGGTCGGGCCGTTGCTCTCCCTGGTCGCCGCGGCGGTCGAGGCCGGTCTCGGCACCGCCCCGTTCTGGTGGGGAGAGCTGCCGCTCCCGACCGCGGACGGTGACGTCGCGGCGGCGCGCTCGCTCGTCCTGCCCGGGTCGTGGGCGAGCCGCGTCCTCGACCTGGACCAGGTCGACGCGGCCGCCGTCGCGCGCTGGGGAGAGCCGGCGCTGCGCGCGGTGGGGGTCGTCGCCGGGCCGGCGGTCCACCGGGTGCGCGACGTCCTCACCCCGTCGCCCGGCGAGGAGCCGGTCCTGGCTCCGCACGGTCCGGAGTCCTGGCTCTCGGACTGGTCGGGCTACGTCGAGCACCTGGCGGTCGCGCTCGGGCCCGGCATGTTCGTGGGGGACGTCGCGGCCGTGGCGGACCTCGACGCGGTCGCCGACGGCGCGTGGCCCGACGTCCTCGGGACGATCGCCGCGGACCCGGCGGCCCGGGCCGCGCTGCTCGAGCCGGTGCGGGCACCCGGCGGGCGGGAGGCGCCGTCGTACACCGCCTGGTGGTTGCGCGAGGAGCTGGGCGGCCCGTTCGCGCTGGGCGACGTCCCGTTCCTGTGTCCGGTCCCGCCCGAGCTCTCCGGCCTCGACGGCGCGGGGGCTGACGGCGCAGGGCTCGACGAGGCGGTCCTCGCCGCCCTGGGCGGCGTGCGGAGCCTCGACGGCCTCGCGCCGGACGAGTGGGTCGGTCTGCTCGACGCGCTCCCCGACGTCGGGAGGCCGATCGCCGCCGCCGACGCTGTGACGGTGTGGCGGGCGTTCGCCACGCTCGCCGGCCGAGGAGCGCAGCTCGACCCGGCCCCGGAGCGGCTGCCGGCGCTCGGCCCCGGCGGCGTCGTGGTCGCCGACGCCGCCGAGGTCGTCGTCGCGGAGGACCCGATGTGGTCGCCGCTGCGCCCGGTGGTCCCGGCCCCCGCCACGCTCGTGGGCGCCGTCGCCGACCTGCTCGACGTCGACGTCGCGCCGCCCGCGCCGCTGCCCGACGGCCCGCTGCCCGACGGCCTCGAGGTGCCGGCGGCCGGCGCGGGCTCGCCGCGCGAGGTGCCCGGGCCGGTACGCCGCGTCCTGGGGGAGTCCCCGCGCACCTGGACCGAGCACGCCGACCTGCGGGTGCACGGCGTGCCGGTGCCGTGGTGGGTCGTGGGGACCGGGACCTCCGCCGCGGTGCACGTCGCGCAGCCGTGGGGCCTCGCGGCGGCGCTCGCCGCGGCGGCGGGCCGGTTCGCGCTGCGGCACCTCGTCGAGGACGTGCTGCGGGACCCGGGAGGCGCCGAGCTGGCGGTCGCCTCGTCGTTCTGGGACGAGGTGCCCGAGGGGCCCGGCGAGCCCTGAGGCCGGCCGGTGTCAGTCGGCCGCGCCGCCCCGGCGGTGGTCGCGCGGCACGGTGGGGAGCTCGGCGGTGCCCGCGCGGTAGCTGTCGCGGTGCCCGCGCTCCCACCACAGCCCCGCTCCTCCGAGCGCGAGGCCGACGACGCTCGTCGCCACCCCGCGGGCCGTGGGCATGCCGGTCGCGAGCAGCACGACGCACACCAGCAGGGCCGCCGCCCACAGGGCGACACCCCACAGGATCACGGCGCGCAGGTCGACCCGGAGCGGCGCCGGGTCGGGCCGGCGGCGCTCCGGGTGGAGCAGGAGCGTGACGAACGAGGGCACGCCGACATCGTACCGGCGGCTCTTTTCACCCGGTGATCCAGGTCACAGCGGGCCGGATCCCGCATCTTCCCTGGTGTGATGTTCTCCAGCGTCCCCGGCCGGCACGCCGCCGCACCCCGGCGAGGCCCGGAGGGCTCAGCCTTCCGCCCGACGAGGGAACGGCGGGCAGAACGTCTGATCTGGACGGGTGTCCAGACTGTTTCACTCGTTCGGAGCGGCTGCAGGGATCGTTGGAATACCGCGGTCGACGCGGCTCTCGGACCGACTGGAGCCATCTCCTTCTCACCCGGGTGAAAGCCCTCGGGAATTCGCTGTCCGGAACGTTGACGAACTTAGGATGAGTCGCCATGCAGGGGTATCAGCAGACAGGAGGTGGACGGGTGTCCCACGACGTCGAGCAGGACACGCGGCGCCGACTGCGCTCGCTCCTCACCAGCTCTCCGGCCGCACGGGTCCGCCGTGCGCGCGCAGCCTTCACGGACCACGACTGGCAGGTCGGCTACGCCCGTCGGCTCCTCCTCACGGACACGATCGCCGTCACGGTCGGCGTCCTCGTCGCGTACTTCCTGCGGTGGGAGCAGTTCATCGAGCAGCCGGTCCGCAGCAACCTCCAGGTGCCGTACGTCGTCCTGAGCCTCCTGCTCGGGATCGCGTGGTCCATCTCCCTCGTCGCGACGCGGACCCGGGACCCCCGGGTGCTCGGCAGCGGGCCGACGGAGTACCACCGCGTGTTCGACGCCTCCTGGCGGCTCTTCGCGGTCCTCGCCGTCCTGGCCTTCCTCCTGCGCTTCCAGGAGGCCCGGGGCTACCTGGCGTTCGCGTTCCCGATCGGTCTGGGCGGGGTCCTGCTCGGGCGCTACGCGTGGCGCCAGTGGCTCCACCGGCAGCGCGCCCACGGGCTCGCGCGGTCCGCGGTCCTGGCCATCGGGCACCGCGACCAGGCCGAGCGGCTCATCCGCGACCTCAACGGCCGCACCGAGTCCGGCTACCGCGTCGTCGGCGTGTGCGTCCCGTCCGGACGCATCGAGGAGGGCGAGACCGTGGGCGGCATCCCCGTGCTGGGCTCGCTGCGCGACGCCGGCGAGGTCGCCGCGCGGGTCGAGGCCGACATCGTCGCCGTCTCCGGCTCCGACGCGATCACGGCCGAGGTCGTCCGACGCCTCGGCTGGGAGCTCGAGCCGTACGGCGTGGACCTCATGCTGACCGCGGAGCTCGCCGACGTCGCGGGACCGCGCATCACGATCACCCCGGCCGAGAGCGTGTCGCTCCTGCACGTCGACGCGCCGCGCTTCACGGGGCCCCGGTTCGTCGTGAAGACCGCGACCGACTGGTTCGGGGCGGCGTTCATCACCCTCGTGCTGCTGCCCGTCCTCGTGGTCGTGGCGCTCGCGGTGCGGCTCACGAGCCGCGGGCCGGTGTTCTACCGCCAGGAGCGCGTGGGCCGCAACGGTCGCGTGTTCCCGATGTACAAGTTCCGCTCGATGCGCACCGGCGCGGACCGTGAGGTCGGCGCGCTCGTCGACCAGAACGACGGCGCCGGGCCCCTGTTCAAGATGCGCGACGACCCCCGCGTGACCCGGGTGGGCCGCGTGCTGCGCCGGTACTCGCTCGACGAGCTCCCTCAGCTGCTCAACGTGCTGCGCGGCGACATGAGCCTCGTGGGGCCGCGCCCGCCGCTGCAGAGCGAGGTCCAGAAGTACGAGATGAAGGTGCGTCGTCGTCTGCTGGTCAAGCCCGGGCTCACCGGGCTGTGGCAGGTGGGCGGTCGCTCCGACCTGTCGTGGGAGGAGAGCGTGCGTCTCGACGTCTACTACGTCGAGAACTGGACGCTCTTCGGCGACTTCCTCATCCTCGCCCGCACGGCGCGTGCCGTGTTCGGCGGGCACGGCGCCTACTGAGGTCGGAGGTGGACCGTCGTGCGGGTCTCCGTCATCGGGTGCGGCCGCCGCGGCGCGGTCCAGGCGGCGTGCCTCGCCGCGGCCGGTCATGACGTCGTCGCCCTCGAGAAGGACCCGTCGGTCCGTCGCCGTCTGCGGTCCGGTCTCCCCGCGACCGCGGAGCCGCGGCTGCGGCGGCTCCTGGCCCTCGCCCTCCTGAGCGGTCGGCTCCGGGTGACCGGTGACCGGACGGCCGTCGCCGGCGCCCGGGTGCACGTCCTGTGCGTCGGGACCGGCGTGGTCCCGGGTGGCCTGACCGCCGGGGACGACGACGTGCGCGCGGGTGCCCGGACGGCGGTGCTGCGCGACGTCGTCGAGGAGCTCGCGCCGCACCTCGGTCCGGGAGACCTCGTCGTCGGTCGGGCGCACGTGCTGCCCGGCACCGCGGCGTGGCTAGCCGCGTCTCTCGTCGCGGACGGCGTGCGGGCCGACGTCGTGTGGGTGCCGGACGAGCACCGCCCCGGCCACGCCGTCCTCGACACGCTGCGCCCGGCGCGGCTGCTGTACGGGGTCCCGGGAGGTGCCGCGGGGGAGCGGGCCGTGGGGATCCTCGACGCGCTCCACGCCCTCCAGCTCGCGGCGGGGACGCCGCGCGAGGCGACGGACCCCGCGCACGCGGAGCTCACCGGAGCGCCGGTCCCGGTCGCGCTCGGCGCCGCCTGAGCGCCGCCGGAGGAGCCGGCCTGGGGCGCCGCACCGCGGTTACGCCCGCGTAACCCGCGTCTGGCAGCATTCTCCCCATGTCATCCCCCACCTCCGTCCGTGCGGACGAGCAGGCTTCCCCGCCTGCCAGCGGCGCGATCGACCGCTTCTTCAAGATCACCGAGCGTGGCTCGACCGTCGGCACCGAGATCCGCGGCGGTCTCGTGACGTTCTTCGCGATGGCCTACATCATCGTGCTCAACCCGCTGATCATCGGGACCGTGCAGGACGGCACGGGCCAGTTCCTCGGCGGCGGCGACGCACCCGACTTCGGCAAGGTCGCCGCGGCGACGGCGCTCGTCGCGGGCGTCATGACCATCGCGATGGGCGTGTTCGCCAACTTCCCGCTCGGCCTGGCCGCGGGGCTCGGCCTCAACGCCGTCGTCGCGTACTCCATCGCGTCCCTGCCGGGCGTGACGTGGGCCGACGCGATGGGCCTCGTGGTCATCGAGGGCCTCATCATCCTGCTGCTCGTCCTCACCGGGTTCCGGGAGGCCGTGTTCCGCGCCGTGCCGGTCGAGCTCAAGACGGCGATCAGCGTCGGCATCGGCCTGTTCATCGCGCTCATCGGGCTGGTCAACGCGGGCTTCGTCACCGCCGGCAGCGGCACGCTCCTCGCGCTCGGCGACCTCGGCACGTGGCCGATCCTCGTGTTCGTCGTGGGTCTCGTCCTGACGATCGTGCTCTGGGTGCGCAAGGTCAAGGGCGCGCTGCTCATCGCGATCCTCACCGCCACCGCCCTGGCGGTCGTGCTCGAGAACACCCTGGGCATCGGGGCGAAGGCGCCTGACGGCTCGAACCCGGACGGCTTCAACCTCAACGCCCCGACGTTCGACGGCGTCGTGCAGGTCCCCGACTTCGGCCTCCTCGGGCAGTTCTCCCTGCTCGGCTCGTTCGAGAACATCGCGACGGTCACCGTCATCCTGCTGGTCTTCTCGCTGCTCCTCGCCGACTTCTTCGACACGATGGGCACGATGGTCGCCGTCGGTGCGGAGGCGAAGCTGCTCGACGCCGACGGCACCCCGCCGCGCTCGCGCGCCATCCTCGTCGTCGACTCGATCGCCGCGGCCGCCGGTGGTGCAGGTTCCGTGTCGTCGAACACGAGCTTCGTCGAGTCCACCACGGGTGCCGGTGAGGGCGCTCGGACCGGCCTGGCGTCGGTCGTCACGGGTGTCGCGTTCCTGCTCGCGACGTTCCTGTCGCCGCTCGTCGCGCTCGTCCCCTACGAGGCCGCGGCGCCCGCGCTCGTCTTCGTCGGGTTCCTCATGATGACCCAGATCGCCGGCATCTCCTGGAAGGACGTCGAGATCGCGATCCCGGCGTTCCTCACGATCATCGTCATGCCGTTCACGTACTCGATCGCGGACGGCATCGGCGCGGGCTTCCTCGCGTTCGTGCTCATCAAGCTCGCGCTCGGCAAGGTCCGGGCGATCCACCCGCTCATGTGGGTCTCCTCGGCGATGTTCGTCGTGTACTTCCTCCTCGGCCCGATCCGCGAGGTGCTCGGCCTGTAGGGCCACCACGCAGGACCCCGGGGGAGACGACGCCGGGGCGGTGACCCTGGAGCGGGGGTCGCGGTGCAGGGGCGGACGCCCCGCCCGCGGCCCCCGCGTCGTACCGGTGCGCGTCGAGGCGCAGCGGTCCCACGCACCCGCCGGCGGCGGACCCGGGTCCTTTCATTACCCGAGGTAATGAGTTAGGGTAATGATCATGCCTGCTGCGGACCCCACTGCCCCGACCCGGAGCCAGTGCCGGCCCGCGACGCTCGGCGGGGAGCTCCGCGTGGCGCTCACGCGCATCTCCCGACGGCTGCGCTCGCAGCGCGGCGAGGCCGACCTCCCCGAGGGGCAGTTCGGCGTCCTCACCGTCCTGCACAAGCACGGCGCCATGTCGCCCGGCGGGCTCGCCGAGCACGAGCGCGTCCGTCCGCCGTCCATGACGCGCGCCGTCAACCGTCTCGTCGAGCTCGGGCTCGTCGAGAAGGTCGAGCACGAGACCGACCGCCGCCAGGTCGTCGTGCGGCTCACCGACGTCGGCGTGCACGAGGTCAAGGAGACCCGCCGCCGTCGCGACGCGTGGCTCACGCAGCAGCTGACCACCCTCACCCCCGACGAGAGAGAGACCTTGGCCCGCGCCAGTGAGCTGTTGATCAGGATCGCCGCCCGATGAGCGCGACGTTCTCCTCCCTCCAGTACTTCAACTACCGCGTCTGGTTCGGCGCCGCGCTCGTCGCGAACATCGGCACCTGGATGCAGCGCGTCGCGCAGGACTGGCTCGTCCTCACCGACCTCACGGACGAGTCCGGCATCGCCGTCGGCGTCGTCACCGCGCTGCAGTTCGCGCCCGTCCTCGCGCTGTCCGCGTGGGCGGGCGTCCTCGCCGACCGGCTCCCGCGCCGTCGGCTCCTCATGGCCACGCAGGGCGCCATGGGCCTGCTCGCGCTGGGGCTCGGTGCGCTCGTGCTCTCCGGCCACGTCCAGCTGTGGCACGTGTACGTGTTCGCGACGCTCCTGGGCGTCGTGTCGGCGTTCGACAACCCCGTGCGTCAGACGTTCGTCGCCGAGATGGTCCCCGCCGACAAGCTGTCCAACGCCGTCGGGCTCAACAGCGCGTCGTTCAACGCCGCGCGCCTCGTGGGACCCGGTGTGGCCGGCCTGCTCATCGCCGTCGTCGGCTCCGGCTGGATCTTCGTCATCAACGGCGTGACCTTCGCCGCGACGATCCTCGCGCTCGGCTACATGCGCACGCGCGAGCTGCACACCATGCCGAGCGCCCCGCGGCAGAAGGGCCAGATCCGCGAGGGCATCCGGTACGTGCGCGGCCGGACCGACATCATCGTCATCATGGTCGTCGTCGGCGTCGTGTCGACGTTCGGGCTCAACTTCCAGCTCACCTCCGCGATGATGGCCAAGGTCGAGTTCGGCATGGGCCCGGGGGAGTACGGCATCCTCGGGTCGATCCTCGCGATCGGGTCGCTCACCGGCGCGCTGCTCGCCGCGCGGCGCGAACGACCCCGCGTGCGCCTCGTCATCGGCTCCGCGTTCGGGTTCGCCGTGGCCACCGGCGCGATGGCGCTCATGCCCACCTATGCCAGCTTCGCCGTCGCGTGCATCCCGGTCGGCCTCGCGTCGCTCACCATGATGACCGCCGCCAACTCGACCATCCAGATGTCCGTCGACCCCGTCATGCGCGGACGCGTCATGTCGCTCTACATGATCGTCTTCCTCGGTGCGACGCCGGTCGGGTCGCCGTTCATCGGCTGGGTCGCCGAGGCGTGGGGACCGCGCTGGGCCATCGGCATCGGGTCGATCACCGCGGCGCTCGTCGCCGTCGGCGCGGCCGTGTGGGCCGTCCGGAACTGGCACCTCGAGGTGCGCTACCGCGTGCTCCAGCGGCCGCACCTGCTCGTGCGCTACCTCGACGTGGGCACGGCGGTCGAGGCCGGCGCCCGCGACGAGACGCGGCGTCGGCTCGGCACCGAGGACGCGCAAGAGGCCGCGCGCGCGGCCTGAGTCCTGCTGCTCGGTGCTCGGGCTGGGTGGCGGTCGGGGGCGCTCGCGCCGGGTCTACCATCCGCGGCGCTCGTTCCTCGCACCGCTCCCGCCAGACCCGCCACGACCCGGCGCAAGCGCCCCCTACCGCCCTCGTCAGGTCACCTCCCGTGTTGGCGAGCCTGGTGACACGACGGACGAGCGGATGGGGCGGCGTCGGATGCGAAGGGCGTCAAGCCGCGCGCGGAGACGCACGGCTTGACGCCCGAGGTGACGGCGCGGCAGCCCGAGCACCGACGCCGCCCCACCCGCGGTGGCGACTGGCACCGAACGCCCGACGTGACGGCGCGGCCGCCCGAGCACCGAGGCCGCGCCGCCCGCGGTGGCGACGAACGGGCGGCGACCGCCGTCAGGCCAGGCGGTCGACGACGTGGTCGACGCACGCGGTGAGGGCGCGGACGTCGTCGGGGTCGATGGCGGGGAACATCGCGACGCGGAGCTGGTTGCGGCCGAGCTTGCGGTAGGGGAAGACGTCGAGGATCCCGTTGGCGCGCAGCGTCGCGACCACCTGGGCGGCGTCGACGGAGTCGTCGAGGTCGATCGTGCCGACGACGGTCGAGCGCTCGGCGGGGTCCGCGACGAAGGGTGTGGCCCACTCGCGGGCCTCGGCCCAGCCGTAGAGGTGGTTCGCGGACTCGGCGGAGCGCGCGGCAGCCCACGCGAGGCCGCCCTGGGCGAGGAGCCACTCGACCTGCTCGGCGAGCATGACGAGCGTCGCGACGGCCGGGGTGTTGAGGGTCTGGTCCTGACGGGAGTTCGCGGCCGCGGTGCGCAGCGAGAGCGACTCGGGTACCCAGCGCGTCCCGCTCGACTCGATCTCCTCCGCGCGCGCGAGCGCGGAGGGCGAGCACAGCGCGAGCCACAGGCCGCCGTCGGACCCGAAGACCTTCTGGGGCGCGAAGTAGTAGACGTCGGTCTCCGCCACGTCCACGGGCAGCGCCCCGGCGCCCGACGTCGCGTCGACGAGTGTCAGCGCGCCGCGCTCGCGCGAGCCCGCGACGCGGCGCACGGGCGCCATCGCTCCCGTCGACGTCTCGTTGTGCGGCCACGCGTGCACGTCGACGTCGTCCGCGGGCTCGGGGTGCGCGACCGTGCCCGGGGCGGCGGTGATCACCTGGGACGGGTCGAGGAAGGGCGCCGCCGTCGTCGCCGCCGCGAACTTCGCGCCGAACTCGCCGAACGCCGCGTGCTGCGCCTTGCGCCGCACGAGGCACGCCGTCGCGACGTCCCAGAAGGTCGTCGAGCCCCCGTTGCCCAGCACGACCTCGTACCCCTCGGGGAGGTCGAAGAGCGTCGCGAGACCCTCGCGCGTGCGACGCACGAGCGACCTCACCGGTGCCTGGCGGTGGGAGGTGCCGAGGAGCGAGGTCCCGGCGTCGGCGACGGCCCGGACCTGGG
Organism: Cellulosimicrobium sp. Marseille-Q8652; assembly: GCF_965112045.1. Lineage (NCBI taxonomy): Bacteria > Bacillati > Actinomycetota > Actinomycetes > Micrococcales > Promicromonosporaceae > Cellulosimicrobium > Cellulosimicrobium sp. Marseille-Q8652. The sequence goes on from NZ_CBCOPS010000002.1 coordinate 64,516, forward strand.
CGGCGCGCACCTTGCTCGGCCCGGACCCGAAGCGGCCGTCGGCCGGCAGCAGGTCCGCGGGGATCGTGAGCGGGGCGGTGGTGTCGGTGGGCGATGCGTGCTCGGTCACAGCGTCACCCTACGCGCGCGCCCGGCACGGGCTCCGCGCCGTCCGGGAACGTCGGTCGACGGCGCTCGTTCTTCCGGGATTCTCCCCGGATCGCGTCAGGGGATCGCCATAGACTGTGCCCCAGCCGACGGACGACAGGGAGCGCGACGTGACCGATCTGATCGATACCACCGAGATGTATCTGAAGACGATCTACGAGCTCGTCGAGGAGGGCATCACCCCCCTCCGGGCGCGCATCGCGGAGCGCCTCGGGCACTCGGGCCCCACGGTGTCGCAGACGGTGGCGCGCATGGAGCGCGACGGTCTCGTCGTCGTCACGGGGGACCGGCACCTCGAGCTCACGCCCGCGGGGAACGACAAGGCGACGCGAGTGATGCGCAAGCACCGCCTCGCGGAGCGCCTGCTCACCGACGTCATCAAGCTCGACTGGGAGCACGTGCACACGGAGGCGTGCCGGTGGGAGCACGTGATGAGCGAGCTCGTCGAGGAGCGGCTCATCGGGTTGCTGGACCACCCGCACTTCGACCCGTACGGGAACCCGATCCCGGGCCTCGCCGAGCTGGGCGAGCAGTTCGAGGGCGTGGAGTTCCTCGACGGCGTCGTGCCGCTGCCCTCCTACGTCGTGCAGCGCCGCGCGGCGGGCGAGGACGAGGTCGAGGTCGTGCTGCAGCGCATCGCCGAGCCGATCCAGGTCGACGTCGAGCTCCTGGCGCGGTTCGCGGAGGCCGGGGTGCTGCCGCGCCGCACGCTCGTGGTGCGCCCGGCGGCCGGTGGTCTCGTCGTCCAGGGCAAGGGTTCCGAGATCGTCCTGGACCTCCCCGAGGAGATCGCACGGCACCTGTTCGTCACCCAGGCCTGACCCGAGGTGCCGGTCGGGGTAGCGCTCCCACAGCGCCTTGACCTGCGGAGACGTCGTCGTTACCCCTGTCCGCACGGCCCGGCGCCCGGGAGCCGTGATGGGAACGTGACATTTGACAGGGTGTCCTGTACGGTCAGTGCTGCTCCATCGGAAGACCTGTCCGGCGGAGTCCTCGAGCGGAACGCCTAACCCTGTCGCTGCCCGAGGTTCACGACAACCCGACGACAGGGACGGGGGACCCAAATCCGGGCGCTGGAGACAGCGTCCTTGGGGTGAAGCCCGACGGACCTCGGTCCGTCAGGCCGGGTGTATCTCCCACCCGAACCCGACAGCTGACCTCGCAGGCGTCCAGGAGAGGCAACACGTGACCGTGAGCACGACTCGCGCCCGCCACCGCGCGGCGCGGCGTCCCATGACGCCACTCAGCACCATCGCCCAGGCAGCCTCGGACCAGATGTCGACCGTCGGGCGCCGTACCGCCGTCGTCGCCGCGTCCTCCGGTCTCATCGTCTCGATGATCGGCGCCGCCGCCCCCGCCACCGCGGCCCCCGTCGACTCCGAGCCGAAGCTCAACTCGGTCGACCTCAGCGCTCTGACCGCGCAGGCGCGGCAGGCCCTCGAGGCGGCCCCGGCCGTCACGGTCGCCGCCGACGCCGCGTTCTCGATCGAGGCCGCACCCGTGACGGTGACCCCGGCTCCCGAGCCGGAGCCCGAGCCCGAGCCGGAGCCCGTCGTCGAGCGGACCGAGAACACCAGCCGCACGCAGGAGCGTCAGTCGACGCAGACCGAGGCAGAGGCTCCCGTCCAGGAGGAGGCCGCGGTCTCCGTCCCGGCCTCGGCCTACGGCAGCACCATCGTCTCGATCGCGGCCCGCTACGTCGGCGTCCCGTACGTCTACGGCGGCACCACGCCCGACGGCTTCGACTGCTCCGGCTTCACGAGCTACGTCTACGCGCAGGTCGGCATCAGCCTCCCCCGCACGTCGGGCGCCCAGGGCTCCGTCGGCACCAAGGTCCCGCGCTCCGAGGCGCAGCCGGGCGACCTCATCTGGACGCCGGGCCACATCTCGATCTACGCCGGCGACAACATGCAGATCGACGCGCCGCGTCCGGGCAAGACCATCCAGTTCCGTCAGATCTGGCAGTCGAACCCGACGTTCATCCGCGTCGCCTGATCGCAGGTCTCAGGGCATCACGCCACCCGAACCCCGTCCCTCCGCGAGTCGTCGCGAAGGGGCGGGGTTCGTGGCATTCTTGACTCGTTCGTGACCTGTGGTGGAGGTTCTGCCCGGGGCGCCTCGGCGACGTCGCTCGCCGGACGGCACGCGGCCGTCGAGAGGAGAGTCACTGATGACCCGCACGGAAACCGTCCTCGTGGGCGTCGACGGGTCGGCGCCCAGCCTCCACGCCCTCGACTGGGCGGCCGCGTACGCGCTGCGCGTCGGCTGGTCGCTCCACGTGGTCTGCACCTACTCCCTCCCGTCGTTCACGGCCGCGTCCCTCGACGGGGGGTACGCCGCGCTCGACGACAGCGCCATCCAGGAGGGCGCCCGCGCCGTGCTCGAGGAGGCGCGCGCACGGGCGGAGTCCGCCGGCGTGCGCGTCACCGCGACGGTCACGACGGGCGACGCCGCCGGTGTGCTCGTCGAGATGTCCCGTGAGCACTCGCTCGTCGTCGTCGGCACCCGCGGGCGCGGCGGGTTCACCGAGCGCCTGCTCGGTACGGTGTCCTCCGCCCTCCCGGCGCACGCGCACTGCCCCACGGTCGTCGTGCCGTTCCGCGCGCGGACCAAGGGCGACGACGCCGCGCCCGAGGAGCTGCCCGTCGTCACCCCGCTGCGGCGGATCGTCGTCGGCGTCGACGGGTCGCCGTCGGCCGAGATCGCCCTGCGGCACGCGATCCGTCAGGCCCGGGCGTGGGACGCCGAGCTCGTCGCCGTCGCGGGGGTACCGGTCGGCGCGGGCGCAGGGCTGCTGGCGTGGCTCCCCGCGTCCATCGACCACGAGCAGGTGCTGGCCGACGTCACCGAGGGCCTCAACGTCATCATCGCGCGGCACGAGGCCGAGAACCCCGGCCTGACGATCAAGCGGATCGTGCTCGACGGGACCGGCGCGGAGCTGCTCACCGAGTTCTCCACCGCGTCCGACCTCATCATCGTCGGCTCTCGGGGCCGCGGCGGGTTCCGCGGCCTGCTGCTCGGCTCGACGAGCCAGGCGGTCCTGCACCACTCGGCGTGCCCCGTCATGGTCGTGACGAAGAAGTGCGACGACGAGCCGACCGGTCAGGCCGCCTGACGCACCGCACCGGTTCCGCGTCTCGGCACCCGTCACGCCTCTCGCACTCGTCACACCTCTCGCACTCGTCACACCACCGGCGAGCGTCGGTCAGCGCTGGTCGTCGGGAGGCCCGCCGCTCGAGAGGGCGGCCGGGAACCGGCGCTCGAAGTCCAGCAGGCCGACCCAGGTGGGGCGGACGGCGATGCGCGCCATCCGGACGCCGGGGACGTCGGTCTCGGCGAGGAGCTCGTCCGCCACCTCGCGTCCGACGTAGCGCCGCATCGCCTCGGCGTACTCGGGCACCACGCCGTCGTGGTCGGTGACCCGTGCCTCGCCGCGGAGCTGCAGCACCGTCGGCGGGAACCCCTCGGTGTCGATGGTGATCGCCACCGCCGGGCGGGCCCGGAGCGCGGCGATCTTGTAGGCGCCGGCGTAGGTGCCCATGACGACCTCGTGCCCGTCCCACACGAAGTGGGTGGGGAACACGCGAGGCGTTCCGTCCGCGGCGACGTACGCCACGCGGGCGGGGACGCGCGACGTGAGGAGTGCCCGGGCCTGCGGCGTCGCGAGGAGGGCGAGGTCCCCCTGCGCGAGCTGCTCGCCGCGGGTGTCGGGTGCGTGCGGCATAGCTGCTCCTTCCAGTTGTCGTGTGCCGCGACGTGCTGTTCGCGGACCGGCACACCGTCGGCGAGCTCCGTGCGGGCTCGCGCGAGGGCATCGCGACCAACTGCGCGACCTCGGCGGCGGGGACCCTCGGGCGCAGGTCGCCGCGCTCGACGAGATCCGCCGCGCCAACGGTCTGCCGGCGATCACCGCCCAGGTGGGCGCCGAGTCATGAGCGGTTGCGGTACAGCCGCATCGTGATGGGGGCGAGCACCGCGGTGAGGACCACCGAGGCGACGAGGACCCACATGATCCCCGCCATGTCCGGCTCGCCGGCCATGAGGCTGCGGACGGCGGTCACGAGGTGCGTCACCGGGTTGATCTCCACGAACCGCTGCAGGACCACCGGCATGGTCGACGGGTCGACGAAGATGTTCGACGCGAACGTCAGCGGCATGAGCACGAGCATCGACGTCCCCATGACGGCGTTGGGCGAGCGCAGCACGAGACCGAGCGCCGTGAACACCCAGCTCAGCGCGAACGAGAACACGAGCAGCAGCAGGATCCCGAGCACGACACCGACCACGCCCCCCGGCGGGCGGAAGCCGAGCACGAGCCCGAGCGCGAGCGTGACGGCGGACGCGATGGTGTAGCGCACGGTGTCGCCGAGGAGCGCGCCGACGATCGGCGCCGGCCGCCACACGGGCAGCGAGCGGAACCGGTCGAAGACGCCCTTCGAGATGTCGGTGTTCATCGTGTAGCCGGTGTAGATCGTCGTGAAGAGCACGGCCTGCACGAGGATCCCCGGGAGCAGGAACTGGAGGTAGCTCTGCACGTCGCCGGCGAGCGCGCCCCCGAACAGGTACGTGAACATCAGCGTGAAGATGATCGGCGACACGGTGACGTCGAACAGCTGCTCCGGCACGTGCTTGATCTTGAGCAGCGCGCGCCACGTGTACGTGAACGTCGCCGACACCGGCGACGGGCGGCTCGGTCGGTGCTCGAGCGCGACGGCCTCGCGCAGTGCGCTCGCCTCGGGGGCGCGCAGCTCGGCGGCGGTGCTGGGCTCGGTAGCCATCAGGCCACCTCCTCGATCTGCTCGTCCGGTTCGTCGACCGGCTGACCGGTGAGGGCGAGGAACACCTCGTCGAGGCTCGGCTGGCCGAGCGTGAACTCCGGGACCGAGATGCCGGCGTCGCCGAGCGCGGGCAGGAGCCCCGCGACCGAGGTGGCGCCGTCGTCGGGAACGCGGGCCGAGAAGGCGTAGGGGTCGTTGGCGAGCGACACCTCGGTGCCCAGCACGGCCCCGACGATCTCCGCCGCCCGGCTGCGCTGCGCGGAGTCCGCGAGCCGCAGGTGCACCGCGCCCTCGCCCACCGAGCGCTTGAGCTCCGTCGCGGTCCCCTCCGCGATGACCTTGCCGTGGTCGATGACCGCGATCTTGTCGGCGAGCTGGTCGGCCTCCTCGAGGTACTGCGTCGTGAGCAGCACGGTCGCGCCGTCCGCGACGAGCACGCGCACGATGTCCCACACCTGGTTGCGGCTGCGCGGGTCGAGGCCCGTCGTCGGCTCGTCGAGGAAGAGCACGCGGGGGCTCATGACGAGGCTCGCGGCGAGGTCGATGCGGCGGCGCATGCCGCCCGAGTACGTCTTGACCTGGCGGTCGCCGGCGTCGCCGAGGCCGAAGGCCTCGAGCAGGTCCGCCGAGCGGCGGCGCGCCGTCCCCCCGAGGAACCCGTAGAGCCGCGCGAGCATCACGAGGTTCTCGGTCCCGGTGAGGTCCTCGTCGACGGAGGCGTACTGCCCCGTGAGCCCGACGACGGAGCGCACCTTGTCGGCGTCGCGCACCACGTCGTGGCCCAGGACGGTGGCCGTCCCTGCGTCCGGCTGGAGCAGCGTCGCGAGCATCCGGACCGCGGTCGTCTTGCCGGCGCCGTTCGGGCCGAGCACCCCGAGCACGGTGCCCTCGGGGACCGCCAGGTCGATGCCGTCGACCGCCTTGGTCACCGACTTCTTGGACGTGAAGTGCTTGACGAGACCTCTCGCCTCGACGGCGAGGTCACCGGTCGACGAGCTCATGTCCCTCCTCGGGTCGCACGCGGCGGCACCCGGGCGGTCCCACCACCCACGCTCCGACCGGGTCGCCCGGTGGAACTCATCGGTGCACCCGTCCATCGTGCGCCGACGGTCCGACACGGTCCAGGGAGTTTCGTCCGCCGTCCGCGGAACGGCCCTCTCGACTCCGTGGACCAGGGCCTACCTCGCGGACTGCTCCGCGGCGGCGAACAGGACGCACGTCGCGACGCCGTCAATCGCGACGCGCACCTCCTCGAGCGGGGGCAGCGACGGTGCGAGGCGCAGCACGGTGTCCTCCGGGTCCTTGCCGTACGGGTAGGCGGCGCCGGCGGGCGTCAGCGCGATGCCCGCAGCCTTCGCGAGCTCCACGACGCGCGACGCCGTGCCCGGGGGAACCTCGAGGCTCACGAAGTAGCCGCCCTTCGGCTCGGTCCAGGACGCGACGCCCCACGGCCCGAGGCGCTCGGCGAGGATGCCGGTCACCGCCTCGAACTTCGGCGCGAGGATGTCGCGGTGCCGGCGCATGTGCTCGCGCACGCCCTCGGCGTCGCCGAAGAACAGCGCGTGGCGCAGCTGGTTGACCTTGTCCGGGCCGATGGACCGCGACGAGAGGTTCTTCCGGAACCACGCGACGTTGGCCGGCGACGACGCGAGGAACGCGACGCCCGCGCCCGCGAACGTGATCTTCGACGTCGAGGCGAACAGGACGACGCGGTCCGGGTTGCCGGCCTGCGCGGCGAGGCCGATCGCGTCAGCCGTCGTCACCTCGTCCTGCGTGAGGTGGTGCAGCGCGTACGCGTTGTCCCACAGGATGCGGAAGTCGGGGGCGGCGGTCGGCATCGACACGAGCCGGCGCGCCACCTCCTCCGTCACGACCGATCCGTCCGGGTTGGCGTACGTCGGCACGACCCACATGCCCTTGATGCTCGGGTCGTCGGCGACGAGCGCCGCGACGGCCTCGGCGTCGGGGCCGTCCGCCGTCATGGGGACCGTGACCATCTCGATCCCCAGCGCCTCGCACACCGAGAAGTGGCGGTCGTAGCCGGGGACGGGGCAGATCCAGCGCACGCGCTCCTCACGGCCCCACGGGCGCTCGGAACCGGGCACGCCGAACAGCGTCGCGTCGACCAGCGTGTCGTACATCATCGTGAGGCTCGCGTTGCCGCCCGCGAGGAGCTGCTCCACCGGGACGCCGAGGAGCTCGGCGAAGATGCGCCGCAGCTGCGGGAGCCCGTCGAGGCCGCCGTAGTTGCGCACGTCGGTGCCGTCGGCGTCCGTGTGGACCCCCTCGCCCGGCAGGGCGAGCAGCGCCTCGGACAGGTCGAGCTGCTCGGCGGACGGCTTGCCGCGCGTGAGGTCCAAGTGCAGACCGAGGGCCTGCAGGTCCGCGTAGGCGCGGCGCAGGTCGTCGAGGGACGCGGCGAGGGCGGAGGTGTCGGGGTGCGCGGTGGTCACCCTTCGGACTCTACCGACCGTCGGCCAGCGCCGTCAGGGCATTCTCGAGAGCGGACAGACCGGTCTCGAGGTCGTCCGCCGAGATGGTCAGCGGGGGAGCGAGCCGGATGGTCGACCCGTGCGTGTCCTTGGCGAGCACCCCGCGGGCGAGCAACGCCTCGCACAGGTCGCGGCCGGTCCCGCGCGCCGGGTCCAGGTCCAGCCCGGCCCACAGCCCGACGCCGCGGACGCCGTCGAGCAGGCCGGTCTCCACGAACCCGCCGAGCCTCGCGTGGAACGACGAGCCCAGCGCGCGGGCCGCCGCCTGCGGCTCGCCCGACCGGAGCAGCTCGACCACCGCGAGCCCGACCGCGCACGCCAGGGGGTTCCCGCCGAACGTGCTGCCGTGGGTCCCCGGGGTGAGGACGTCGAGCACGTCCCGGCGGCCCACGACAGCGGACACCGGCAGGATCCCGCCGCCGAGCGCCTTGCCGAGCGTCACGAGGTCGGGCCGCGCGTCCCACAGCTCGCACGCGAGCGTCGTGCCGGTGCGCCCGAGCCCGGACTGGATCTCGTCGGCCACGAGCAGCACGTCGCGCTCGGCGGTCAGCGCGCGCAGCGCGGGCCAGTACCCGTCGGGCGGCACGACGACGCCCGACTCGCCCTGGATCGGCTCCATGAGCACCGCGACCGTGGTGTCGTCGAGCGCCTCCGCGACCGCGGCGACGTCGCCGAACGGCACGAGGCGGAACCCCGGCGTGTACGGGCCGAACCCGTCGCGCGCGTCGGGGTCGTCGGAGAACGACACGACCGTCGTCGTGCGGCCGTGGAAGTTGCCCGACGCCACGACGATCGTCGCCTCGCCCGGCGCGATCCCGCGGACGTCGTACCCCCACTTCCGCGCGGTCTTGACCGCGGTCTCGACGGCCTCGGCGCCGGTGTTCATGGGCAGCACGGCCGTGCCCGGGCCGCCCTCGGCGCCACCCGTCGTGAGCGGGCCGACGAGCGCGGCGAGCGCGTCGGCGAACGGCACCAGGAGGTCGTGGTCGAACGCGCGCGACGTCAGGGTGACGCGCCCGAGCTGGCGCGTCGCGGCGTCGACGAGCGCCGGGTGACGGTGGCCGAAGTTCAGCGCCGAGTAGCCCGCGAGGAGGTCGAGGTAGCGGCGGCCGCCCGTGTCCGTGACCCACGCGCCCTCGGCGGTCGCGACCGTCACGGGGAGCGGGTGGTAATTGTGCGCGAGCGCGCCGTGCCCGCCGGCACTGGCGGCCGCGGTGCGCACGGCGGCGTCCGGGCCCGGTGATCGCACGTCCTGCGCGGTCACGCGGCACCACCGGCGTGGAGCCCGCGGATCTCGAGCGTGCAGCACTTGGCGCCGCCGCCGCCGCGCAGCAGCTCCGACGTGTCGACGCCGACGGGCTCGTACCCGCGCTCGCGCAGCGCTCCCGCGAGGTGCTCGGCCCGCGGGTTGTGCACCACGTGCGTCCCGTCGCTCACGGCGTTGAGCCCGAGCACGACGGCGTCCTCCTCGGTCGCGAGCAGCGCGTCGGGGAAGCGCTCGCGCAGCACCTCCTGCGCGGCGGGGGAGAAGGCGTCGGGGTAGTAGGTGACGTCCACGGAGGGCGCGCCGACGAGCGCGGGGTGGGCGCCGTCGTCGGGCACGACGCCACCCTGGTTGCCGCGCAGGACCGTCAGGGCGGTGTCGAGGTGGTAGAAACGGGGGTCGACGAGCTCGAGCGTCACGACCTCGCGCCCCCACAGCGCGGCGGCCTCGGCGTGCGCGGCGCGGTCCGTGCGGAACCCGGTGCCCGCGAGCACGACGTCGCCCGCGACGAGCAGGTCGCCCTCGCCCTCGTTGACGTGCTCCGCGAGGTGCGTGACGTACCCGTGGTCGGCGAACCACTTGAGGTAGGCGGGGCCCTCCGCGGCGCGCTCGGGGTGGAGGAACCGGGCGGAGTAGACGAGCCCGTCGACGACGGTCGCGCCGTTCGCGGCGTAGACCATGTCGGGCAGCCCGGGGACCGGGTCGATCGTCTCGACGGTGTGCCCGAGGTCGAGGTAGGTGTCGCGCAGCCGCTCCCACTGGGCGACGGCGAGCGGCGTGTCCACCGGCCTGCTGCGGTCCATCCAGGGGTTGATCTCGTAGCTGACCGTGAAGTACGTCGGCCGGCACATGAGGTATCGCCGGGGGTGGTCTGCGCGCATCGCCGCCTCCTCGCTGAGACCGGGCCGCGGGTGGGGGCCCGGGGTGACCCGGGCGGGGGTGTCCGGCCGGGGGACGTGCTGGCTGCCAGCGTACGTCCGCGCGCGCCGCGCGGCCCGGCACCGCGCGCGTCCGGCGAGACGTTGACAGCGATAGTCCAGCGATATATCGTTGGCGTGTCGCTGAGCCACTCGATGCGACTCGCGCCCATCGCGCGGGCGACGACACGTCGCCGGGAACCGCGGTGACCGGCCCGCCGCGCACGCCCCGGGCCCTCCAGACACCATCACCCAGGAGAACCTCCATGAGCTACGCACACCACCACCGGGGTCGTCACCCCGAGACGTCCCAGCCCTCCGGCGAGCAGGGCGGCCCGCGCCGCCGTCGCCGCGGCGGCTTCCCTCCCGTGCCCGACGACGCGGCCTGGTTCCGCGGCGACGCCCCCTCCGGCCGAGGCCGGGGCGGCGCCCGTCGCGGACCCGGCGGCTTCGGCGGCCCGGCCGACGGCCCGCGCGGTCCCGAGGGCCGCGGGTTCGGCGGCCCCGAGGGCCGTGGCCCGGGCTTCGGTCCCGGCTTCGGTCCGGGCTTCGGCCCGGGCGGGCACCGCGGCGGCCACCGCGGCCGCGGACCGCGTCGCGCGGGCCGCGGCGACGTCCGGGCCGCGATCCTGCTCCTCCTCGCCGACCGGCCGATGCACGGCTACCAGCTGATCCAGGAGATCGCCGACCGCAGCGAGGGCCAGTGGCGCCCGAGCCCGGGTGCGGTCTACCCGGCGCTCAACCTCCTCCAGGACGAGGGGCTCGTCGAGCTCTCGGCCGAGGGCGGGCGCCGGCTCGCCTCCCTCACGGAGGCGGGGCGCGCCGTCGTCACCGAGCAGGCCGACCAGCTCGGTGACCCGTTCGCCGAGGCCGCAGGACGAGGCGGGCGCTCGCGCCACGCGCTGCGCGCCGGCGTCGAGGCCGTCGCGGCCGCGGTGCACCAGGTCGCCCGCACGGGCACCGACGAGCAGGCGAAGGCTGCGGCCGAGCTGCTCGAGCGCACCCGACGGGACCTCTACCTGATCCTCGCGGGACCGACGCCGTCGGACGCCCCGGCAGACGTCGAGGACGCGCCGACGACCGACGACGAGCCGTGGGGCGCGGAGGACCGGCCGACCGCGTGACCTGACCGACCGACGTCGGCGCCCGGTGACGATCAGGTGTGGCGTGCCGCGAGGCGCGCCTCGAGCCGGCGCAGCGACGCGTGCAGCATCCAGCGCAGTGCGAGGGCGACGAGCGGCGCCGTGACGGCCCGGGGGAGCGGACCCGCCAGGTACGCGTCCTCCCACCACACGACGCGGCAGCGCCCGGTGCCGAGCGGCTCGACGTCGAACCCCGCGTCGCCGAGCAGCACGGGCCCCTCCTTGCGCACGCTCGTGCGCCCGGTCCGGCCGGCCGCGGTCGACGGCCGCTCCAGCGAGGTCACGACCATCCGGTCGAGGACACCGCCACCCCCGCGCCCGACGAACGGGCCGCTCACCATCGCGAACCGGTCACCGACCTCCGGTCCCCGGCCGGCCGGCGTCGCCATCCGCGTGAGCGGGATGAAGCGGGGATGGGTGCGCGGGTCGGCGACCCAGGCGAACGCGACGCTCGCGTCGACGGGCAGCTCGCGCCCGACGGCGACCCGGTGGGACGTCACCCGGCGTCTCGCGTCGGGTCGGGCCGACGACGGCCGGGCAGCAGCCGCCGCCGCCGGCCCCGGGCGCGCAGGGCTTCCTCGGGGACGGGCACCAGCGTCGGGCGGGCGTCCTCGGTCGCCGCCTCGACGACCTCGAGGATCCGGCCGAACGTCGACGGCGGCGGGCCGAACGCCCGGCGCGACTGCGCGACGACGCCGTGCCCCAGCGCGCGGGCTCCCGCGACGCCGACCACGGCGCCGATGCCGAACGGCACCAGCCGGCCGAGCGCGAGGCCGGACTGCTTGGCGAGCTGCGTCCGCAGGAAGCGGTTGCCGAGCGCCTTGTTGACCTTGACGAGGGTCCCCGCGGGCATCCGGGTCAGCAGCACCTTGCCCCAGGCGAGGCCCGAGCCCTGCGCCGCCTTCTCGACGTCGCGCGCGCCCTTCTCGCCGAGGACCGCGGCGAGCAGCAGGGCCCGGCGGCGCGCGACGTCGTCCACCGCGATCCCGTGCACGTCGGCGACGGCGAGCGAGAACACCGCCGACGACGCAAAGAACGTCGCGATGTCGCTCGACGTGAGCACGAGGCCCACGCCCGTGCCCACCGAGGGGAACGCAGCGGCCGCCCCGACGGCGCCGCCCGCGGCCTGGATGACCAGGAGGTACTCGCGCTCGAGGATCCGGATGATCTCCGCCGGGCCCGCCTCCGGGTTCCGACGGCGCACCGAGTCAACGTGCGCCCGGATCACCTGCGACGGGATCGTCACGGCCTTGTCCAGCGCGGCGTCGAGCAGGGGCGTCGGCCGGTACGCGGCCCACTCGACGGCGTCCTGCGTGGCGACGTCCTGCGGTGCGTCCGTCCGTGGTGGGGTCCCGTAGTCCGGGGTGCCGACGTAGGGCATCGGGGTCCTCGAGGGATCCTGCTGGTGCGGCATCGCGACTCCCGTCATCCGTGCGGTCCGGTCAGACCTGCGTCTCGACCTCGCGGCCGGCGCCCTCCGGCTGGAACAGGTACTCGACCTCTGCTCCCGCCTTGACCGTCCGTCCTACGGTGCACGCCTTGTCGATCGCTCGCGCGGCGACGGTCACCAGGCGGTCCCGCGTGTCGTCGTCGAGCGACGACAGGTCGATGTCGTACGTGCCCGTGATCTTCGGGTAGCGGTCCTCCTCGACGAGCTTGGCTCCCTCGACGTGGATCGTCACCTGGTAGTCGTCGCCGAGCCGGCGGGCGAACGTGCGGTCCGTGCTCATGCCCGCGCACGCCGCGAGCGCGATCTTCAGCAGCTCGCCGGGCGTGAACACCGCGCCCTCGCTCGCCGGGCCGATCGACACCTGCGCACCGCGGGCCGAGTGCCCGGTGTACGTGCGGTTCCCCGTGCGCTCCACCCACAGCGGGTCGGTCGGCGCTGGGGACGCGGCGGGGACGTCGCGCTCCGCCTCGTCGGTGGGGGTGCTCTCGGCTGGCTGGGTCGTCATGCGTCGATCCTCGCACTCCTCGGGTCGCGGCGGCCTGACGGTCCGCCCTCCGGGGAAACGCGCGACCGGCACCGGCGATTCCCCGGGAGACCTGTCACACCGTCGTCGGCCGACCGGTCGACAGTGGTGAGAGGCGGCAGAGCGCCGCACGCACGAGAGGAGACCGTCATGAGGATCGTCGTCGTCGGAGGAACGGGGCTCATCGGCAGCCAGGTCGTCGCACGGCTGCGCGACGCCGGGCACGAGGCGGTCGTCGCCGCGCCCAGCACCGGCGTGGACACGCTGACCGGGGCCGGGGTGGACGAGGCGCTCGCGGGCGCGGACGTCGTGGTGGACGTGTCGAACTCACCGTCGTTCGCGGACGACGACGTGATGCGTTTCTTCACGACGTCGACGCGCACGCTGCTCGACGCGGAGGCGCGTGCCGGGGTCGGGCACCACGTCATCCTGTCGATCGTCGGCACGGACCGGACCGACGCGGGCTACCTGCGCGCGAAGGTCGCCCAGGAGGAGCTGGTCCGCGGCTCCGGGCGCGGATGGTCGGTCGTCCGCGCGACGCAGTTCTTCGAGTTCGCCAAGACCATCGCGGACGGCGCGACGGTCGACGGCGTCGTCCACATCCCGCCGGTGGCCTTCCAGCCCGTCGCGTCCGCGGACGTCGCCCGGACGGTCGCCGAGGTCGCGTCGGGCGAGCCGTTGAACGGGATGGTCGAGCTGGCCGGGCCGGAGCGGCTCCGGTTCGACGAGTTCATCCGGACCGCGCTCGCCGCGCGCGGTGACGACCGCGAGGTCGTGGCGGACCCCGAGGCCACCTACTTCGGGGCACGCCTCGCGGAGGACTCGATCGTGCCGCAGGGCGGGTCGCGGCGCGGCGAGGTGACGTACGCGCAGTTCGCGGCCTGAACGGGGCACGGACGAGGTGCAGACGCGGCCGCGCGCGGCGGCGTACGGTGACCGCATGACGTCGCACCCGACGGCGCCCGAGCGCCCCGAGGTCCCCACGGACCCCGGGGCGCTGGACGCGTTCCTCGCGGTGCGTCCCCAGCTCTTCGGCATCGCCTACCGCATGCTGGGCAGCGTCCCGGAGGCGGAGGACGTCGTCCAGGACGCCTGGATCCGGTGGCAGGGCACCGACCGCGAGCGCGTGCGCAACCCCGCGGCGTTCCTCACCACGACGGTCACGCGCCTCGCGATCAACGCCGCGACGTCGGCCCGCGCCCGGCGCGAGACGTACGTGGGCCCGTGGCTCCCCGAGCCGGTCGACACGTCCGACGACCCCGCGCTCGGCGCGGAGCGCGCCGAGGCGCTGGAGATCGCGACCCTCGTGCTCCTGGAGCGGCTCACGCCCGTGGAGCGTGCGGTCTACGTGCTGCGCGAGGCCTTCGGCTACCCGCACCGCCGCGTCGCGGAGATCCTCGACATGACGGAGGCGAACGCGCGTCAGCTCGCGCGCCGTGCGCGCGAGCGGCTCGGCCGCCGTGACGCGGTGCGCGTCGACCCCGACGAGCACCGCCGCCTCCTCGACGAGTTCGTCGCCGCGGCGCACGACGGCGACCTCGCCCGGTTCGAGCGGTTCCTCGCCGACGACGTGGTCGCCCGGCCCGACGGCGGAGGGAAGGTGCACGCGTCGCGCGTCGAGCTGCACGGCGTCGCACGCGTCTCCCTGTTCTTCGACAACGTGTGGCGCAAGTACTGGGCCGACGCCGCCGTGCGCGTCGTCGAGGCCAACGGCCTGCCCGCCCTGCTCGTGTCGATCGACGGCGCGCCGTTCGCGCTCGTCTCGCTCGAGGTCACGCCGCGCGGCATCGAGCACGTGTTCGTCCAGGTCAACCCGGACAAGCTCGGCGGGTACGCCGCGGTGGCCTGACTCGCCGACCCTGGGGACCCGACGGCGGCCCTCCGGCACGCGTGGCGATGGTGCTCCTCACAGGCGCTACGCGTCCTCCGGCTCCGACAGCCGGAGCTCCTCGCCGTCGGGGCCGAGCGGGGGCACGAGGACCAGGTCCTCGGCCTCGGGGCCGACCCAGCGCTGGTAGCCCGGACCGGTCTGCGCGGTCTCGAAGCGCACCGCGACGCGGCCGTCGTCGCCGACGCGCACGACCCAGCCGCGGCCGTCGGCCTCGGTCTCGACGTCGAGGCCGGGAGCGACGAGGGTCGCCGTCGCGCGCACGGGGCCGGTCGCGACCGGTACGGGGAGCGGTGCGGCGACCCCCGCTGCAGGGTGCTCGCCGGTGACCGCGTCGTCGTCGAGGGGGAGCATGAGCTGGGCATGCTCGGACAGGGCGTGGAACGACGTGCCGAGCAGGCGCACGGGCTCGGTGACGTCGGCGAGGGCGAGGGCCCGGTGCGCCGCGGCCCGCAGCGCCGCGGCGTCCGACGTCGGTCGTGGCAGCGTCACCGACCGCGTCAGGGTCGTGAACGAGGAGAGCCGGACCTTGACCACGACGGTGCGTGCCGCGACCGCGTGACGCTCCAGACGGGCGAGCGCGGAGTCGACGACGCGGTCCAGCGCCCCGGTGATGGCGGCACGGCCGTGCAGGTCGGTGTCGAAGGTGTGCTCGGCACCGGCGGACTTGCGCTCGCGCACGGTCGTCACGGGACGGTCGTCCCAGCCGCGCGCGAGCCGGTACAGGTTCGTGCCGCCGGACTCGCCGCCGATCGTCACCAGGGTGTCCAGCGGCTGTCGGCGCAGGTCGGCGACCGTGCGGACCCCGAGCTCGTCGAGGCGCGCGGCGGAGACCGGGCCGACGCCGGACAGGGCGCGCACGGGCAGCGCGAGGAGGAAGCCGTCCTCCTCGCCAGGCTCCACGACGAGCACCCCGCCCGGCTTGGCGTCCTCCGACGCGAGCTTCGCGACGAGCTTCGAGCGGCCGAGCCCGAGCGACACGGACAGCCCGCTCAGCTCTCGCGCCCGCTCGCGGATCCCCAGCGCGAGCGCCTCGAGGTCCGTCCCCGGAGCGGCCGCGGCGTCGAGGTCGGCGTACGCCTCGTCGATGCTCACCGGCTCGACCAGGTCCGTGACCTCGCGCAGCGCCCCCATGATCCGCTCGGAGTATGCCGCGTACGCGGCGAACCGCGGCACGACGACCACGGTCGACGGCGGGCACAGCCGGCGCGCCAGCTCCATCGGCATCGCCGAGCGCGCGCCGAACCGGCGCGCCTCGTACGACGCCGTCGCGACGACGCTGCGCGGGCCGACCCCGCCGACGAGCACCGGGCGGCCGCGCAGCGACGGGCGCTGGTGCTGCTCGACGCTCGCGAAGAACGCGTCAGCGTCCAGGTGCGCCATCGTCGCGCGGGCGCGCATCGACGGAGCGCGTGGTGCGCGACCGGAATTCACCGCACCACTGTGCCCTGTCTCTCCCACACCGCAGCACGAGCGCCGTCGCGGTCCGGTGTCGCCGACGGCCGCGTGCGGGTCAGGCGGCGCGGACCGGTGCGGTCCCCGTCGCCGCGGGCGCAGCGGCGACGAACGCGGCGCGAGGCCGCTGCACCGAGGTGAGCGAGACGACGTCGCGACCGAACAGCCCTGCCGTGAGCCACACGGCCAGGACGCGGACCTTGCGCTCCCACGTGGGGATCGCGAGGACGTGGTACCCGCGGTGCATGAGCCACGCGAGCGGTCCGCGCACCACGAGGCGGCGGTACTGGAAGATCCCGGAGCCCAGCCCGAGCGTC
This sequence comes from Cellulosimicrobium sp. Marseille-Q8652, assembly GCF_965112045.1. Classification (NCBI taxonomy): domain Bacteria; kingdom Bacillati; phylum Actinomycetota; class Actinomycetes; order Micrococcales; family Promicromonosporaceae; genus Cellulosimicrobium; species Cellulosimicrobium sp. Marseille-Q8652. The sequence goes on from NZ_CBCOPS010000002.1 coordinate 80,889, forward strand.
GCCACGACGCCGAGGCTGCCGTGGACGTACGGGCGGGTCGGCCGCCCGCGCCGGGCCGCGACGAGGTTGCGGGCGAGGCGCCGGCCCTGCCGGACCGCGTGCTGCGCGTTCGGCACGGTGAGCGCGCCCGGGCGGGGCACCGCCAGGTCGGGCACGGCCGCGCCGTCGCCCGCGGACCACGCGTCGTCGACCGGCGCGTCCGGGGTGCCGACGCGCAGGTCCGGCCGGACCACGACGTAGCCGCGCGCGTCGACCGGCAGGTCGGTGTGGGTCGCGACGACGGGGTTCGCCGCGTTGCCCGCGGTCCAGACGAGCAGGCCGGAGGGGAACGACTCACCGGTCGAGAGCGTCACGACGCCGCCCTCGGCGGACTCGAGCCCTGCCCCGAGGTGCACGTGCGCACCGCGCCGCTCGAGCTGCCGCACGACCCAGCGCCCCGGGCGCTCGGTCACCTCCGGCAGGATCCGCGCGTTGCGCTCGACGAGGTGGAACCGCAGCTCCGACACGTCGATCTCGGGGTAGACGCGCAGCAGGTCGTGCGCGAACGACAGGAGCTCGGCGAACCCCTCGACGCCGGAGAAGCCGCCACCGACGAACGTCACGGTGAGCAGTCGCGCGCGCTCCGGCCCGGCGGGCAGGCCCGCGGCGCGGTCGAAGGACGTGAGGAGCTGGTCGCGGATCGCGACGGCCTCCTCCACGTGCTTCATGCCGATCGCGTGCTCGGCGACGCCCGGGACGGGGAAGACGCGGGTCACGGCGCCCGCCGTCACGACGACCGTGTCGTACGCGAGCTCCTGCGGCTCGCCCGAGGCCGGCTGCACGAGCACGACGCGGCGCGCGTGGTCGACGCGCGTCACCGAGCCGTCGACGAGCCGCGTGCGGCGCAGGTGGCTCCGGTGGGCGACGGCGGCGTGGCGCGCCTCGACGGACCCGGCGAGGACCTCGGGGAGGAAGGGCTGGTACGTCATGTACGGACGCGGGTCGACCAGCACGAGCTCGACCTCGCCGCGGCGCAGCTCGCGCCGCAGGCCCTTCTCGAGCTCACGGGCCGCCGTGAACCCGGCGTAGCCCCCGCCGACGACGACGATGCGTTCCATGACCGCCTCCTGTACGGCGCGCCCTCTGCGCGCTCTCACCCCCTCGACCACGCAGCCCGCGCTTTCGTGACGTCGTCGGGGCATGGCGTACGTCACCCCCGGCCACCATGCGAGACGTCCGTGCGCGGTTGTCACGGAACGGTGACAGCCTCGGTCGTGTCCAGTGGTGGCCGGCACGTCGCCGGCCGCCCGGCCCCCTCGTGGACCGTCCTCCCAGCAAGGAGCACGAGCATGAGCGATCCCGTTCTCGAACCGCAGGCGCAGGAGTTCGCCACGGCGGTCTCCACACCCCCGTTCCTGTACGAGCTGGGCCCCGAGAGGGCCCGCACCGTCCTCGCCGACGTCCAGTCGGCGCCCGTCGACAAGCCCGACGTCGACGACGAGTGGCTGACGGTCCCGGCCGACGTCGGCGACGTCCGGGTGCGCATCGTGCGTCCCCCCGGCTCGGCCGGCGCGCTGCCCGTCGTGCTCTTCGTGCACGGCGGCGGCTGGGTGCTCGGCGACGCCGGGACGCACGACCGCCTCGTGCGCGAGCTCGCGGTCGGCGTGGGCGCAGCCGTCGTCTTCGTCGACTACGACCGGTCGCCCGAGGCGCGGTACCCCGTCGCGATCGAGCAGGCGTACGCGACCGCGCGGTGGATCACGGCGGAGGGGGCGTCGCACGACCTCGACGTGTCGCGCCTCGCGGTCGTCGGCGACTCCGTCGGCGGCAACATGGCGGCGGCCCTCACGATCCTCGCGAAGCAGCGCGGGGACGTCGCCTTCGTCCACCAGTCGCTCTACTACCCCGTGACCGACGCGGCGCAGGACACGGCGTCCTACCGGGAGTTCGCCGACGGTCCGCACCTGCGGGCCCAGGGGATGGCCTGGTTCTGGGACTGCTACCTGCCCGACCACGACCGGCGTGCGGAGATCACCGCGTCCCCGCTGCGCGCGAGCCTCGACGACCTGGCCGGGCTCCCGCCCGCGCTCGTGATCGTCGACGAGAACGACGTGCTGCGCGACGAGGGCGAGGCGTACGCGCGCCGGCTCGTCCAGGCCGGCGTCCGGACGACGTGCGTGCGGTACGACCACACGATCCACGACTTCATGATGCTCAACCCGCTCCGCGCGACGGCGGCCACGAGCGCGGCCGTCGCGCAGGCGGTCGACACGCTGCGCACCGCGCTCGGCACCCGCTGACCTCTCGCCGTCGCGCCTCCCGGCCGGACCCTCTCGTCCGTCCGACCCCCGAACGTCTCGATCGACACCTCAGGAGAACCGTCATGACCGCACCCACCGTCGTCCTCGTCCACGGCGCCTTCGCCGACTCCTCGAGCTGGAACGGCGTCGTCGAGCGGCTGCGCGCCGCCGGCGTGCCCGCCGTCGCCCTCGCGAACCCGCTGCGCTCCCTGTCCGGTGACGCCGCGTACCTGCGCGACGTCCTCACCGCGATCGACGGCCCGGTCGTCGTCGTCGCGCACTCCTACGGCGGCGTGGTCGCCTCCCAGGGCGCGTCCGGCCTGCCGGACGTCGTCGGCCTCGTCTACGTCGGTGCGTTCGCGCCCGAGACGGGCGAGAGCGCGTTCGAGCTCTCGGCGAAGTTCCCCGGGAGCACCCTCGGCGACGCCGTCGTGCCCACGCCGCTGGCGGACGGGAGCGCGGAGCTCACGATCCGTCAGGACCTGTTCCACCAGCAGTTCGTCGCCGACGTCGACGAGGCGACGGCGGCGCTCATGGCGGTGGCCCAGAGGCCCGTGACCGCGGCGGCCCTGAACGAGCCCCTCGTGGGCGAGCCGGCATGGCGGACCGTCCCGTCCTGGTTCGTCCACGGTGCCGAGGACCGGAACATCCCCGCGGAGGTGCTGCGCTTCGTGGCCGAGCGGGCCGGGTCGCGCGGCACGACCGAGGTGCCCGGCGCGTCGCACGCGGTCGCGGTCTCGCAGCCCGAGGCCGTCGCGCAGGTCGTGCTCGACGCCGTCCGCGCCGTGGGCGAGGCCGCCGCCTGAGGGCGACCGGCCCGGGACAGACCGCGGGCCTGGTGCCGTCCGAGGACGGCACCAGGCCCGCAGGGTCGTGAGAGGTCAGGCGTGGCTGCGCTTGGTGAGCGCGCCGTACACGCCGAGCGTGATGAGCGACCCGAGGATGGCGAGGAGCCAGGTCCGGAAGTCGCCGAGGTCGCCGAGGCTCGTGCCGAAGAGCACGGAGCCGAGCCATCCGCCGAGGAGGGCGCCGAGGATCCCCAGGAGGATCGTGATGATCAGCGAGCTGGTCTGCTTGCCAGGAAGGACGAAGCGCGCGATGAGTCCGGCGATGAGCCCGAGCACGATGTAGGCGAGCCAACCCATGGTAAATCTCCGTTTCGTCGGATCTGTGAGTTTTTCCCCCTACGACCGAGAACACTGGCAGACGTCGGGCGACCTCGCACCTCGAAACGTCGAGACCGTGGAGACGTCGCGACGTCGAGACGTCCGACGACGACGTCCCGCCTAGACTGACGGCCGTGGCCACCGACTCACCGTCCGCCGTCCCCACGCCCTACGAGGACCTGCTGCGCGACGTCCTGGAGAACGGGACGCCCAAGGGCGACCGGACCGGGACCGGGACGCGGAGCGTGTTCGGGCGCCAGATCCGCTTCGACCTCTCGCAGGGTTTCCCGCTCGTCACGACGAAGCGCGTGCACCTCAGGTCGATCGCGTACGAGCTGCTGTGGTTCCTGCGCGGCGACTCGAACGTGCGGTGGCTGCAGGAGCACGGCGTCACGATCTGGGACGAGTGGGCCGACGCCGACGGCGAGCTGGGGCCCGTCTACGGCGTCCAGTGGCGCTCGTGGCCGACGCCGGACGGCCGCCACGTCGACCAGGTCGCCCAGGTGATCGAGCAGATCCGCAGCAACCCCGACTCGCGGCGCCACGTCGTCTCGGCGTGGAACGTCTCCGAGCTCTCGGCCATGGCACTCCCGCCGTGCCACGCGTTCTTCCAGTTCTACGTCGCCGACGGCCGGCTCTCGTGCCAGCTCTACCAGCGCTCGGCCGACCTCTTCCTCGGCGTGCCGTTCAACATCGCGTCGTACGCGCTGCTCGTCCACATGGTCGCGGCACAGACGGGCCTCGAGGTCGGCGACTTCGTGTGGACCGGCGGCGACGTGCACATCTACGACAACCACGTCGAGCAGGTGCGCGAGCAGCTCACGCGCGAGCCGTACCCGTACCCCACGCTGCGCCTCGCGCCGCGCGACTCGATCGACGCGTACGAGTTCGAGGACATCGAGGTCATGGGGTACCGGCACCACCCGACGATCAAGGCCCCGATCGCGGTATGACGGGGCCTGACCCTCTGATGCTCGGACTGATCTGGGCCCAGGCCCGCGACGCCGCCGGTCGGCCCGTCATCGGGGCGGGCGGCACCATGCCGTGGCACCTGCCCGAGGACCTGGCCCACTTCCGGCGCGTCACGTCGGGGCACCCCGTGGTCATGGGGCGGCGCACCTGGGAGTCGCTCCCGCCCCGGTTCCGGCCGCTGTCGGGCCGGACGAACGTCGTCGTCACGCGCCGGGACGGCTGGGCGCCCGACGGCGCGGACGCGCCGCCGCAGCCCGGTGCGACCGTCCGTGCGGTCGGGTCCGTGGACGCCGCGCTCGCCCTGGCCCGCGAGGCTGCGGCTCCCGACGGCGAGGTCTGGGTGATCGGCGGTGCCCAGCTCTACGCGGCGACCCTCGACCAGGCCGAGCGATGCGTCGTCACCGAGATCGACGCCGTCGTCGAGGGCGACACGTTCGCCCCGTCCGTGCCGGCCGGGTGGCGCGCGGACGCGGGAGAGTGGGCGACGTCGTCCACCGGCCTGCGCTATCGCACGGTGGCCTACCTCCGCTCCTGACGTCGCCGCCGCGTCCTGCCACAGGTCCGCGGGAGAGGTGGCGTCTCCCTGACTATATTGACGCGCTATCTAGTGTGCCCTACGGTCTAGTGGTGACCTCGGACGCGGAGTGGCCCAGCGAGTGGCTTCGTGGCGTCCTGGCGGTGTGCGTGCTGCGTGTGCTCGCCGACGGGCCGACCTACGGCTACGCGATCGCGTCGGCACTCGCCGACGGGGGCCTCGGCCCGCTCAAGGGCGGGACGCTCTACCCGCTGCTCAAACGGCTCGAGGACTCCGGTTGGGTCGTCACCGAGTGGCGCCCCGGCGAGGGTGGCCCCGGACGCAAGTACTACGCGCTCACCGCGGAGGGGGCCGGCGAGCTGAACCGGTCCGCCGCGCAGTGGGAGGCGTTCACCACGACGACGCGCCGGATCGTCCGCGAGGGCGCCCGCCGCCCGGCGACCACGGAGGGGAACCGATGAAGAGCACGGCCACGGGTACGAGCACGAGCACGGGCAAGGAGCGGCGAGACGCCCGGCGCTACGCCCTCGAGCACAGGGTCGCGCCGCACGTCGACCCGCGCTGGGCGGAGGCGATGCTCATCGAGCTGCGGCTCCAGGGGGTGGGCGGGGCCCACGTCGGCGAGGCGCTCGGCGAGGTCGACTCCCACTGCGCCGAGAGCGGCGAGGAAGCGCAGGACGCCTTCGGGGACCCGGTCGAGTACGCCCGCAGCCTCGGACTTCCGACCAGCCCCGAGCAGGAACCGAGCGCGACGGCGCGCGCGGTGCTCCCGACCGTCGTGCAGCTCGTCGGCATGTTCCTCACCCTGTGGTCCGTGCCCGCGCTCGTCGCGGGGGATCCGGTCGATGTCTCGGTCGGCCAGGCGCTCGGCGCGGTCGTCCTCGCGGCGGCCGTCGGGGTCCTCGCCTGGCGCGCCGAGCCCGTGCTGCGGATGCTCGTGCACCGCCCCGTGGTCGGGGCGCTCGCGATCGGTGCCGGCGCGACGGCTCTCGTCCTGCCCCTCCTCCTGCTGCGGACCGAGCTGTTCGCGGTCGGTGCCGTGCCGGCGCTCGTGCTCGGCGCTGCGCTGCTCGGTCTCGGCGTCGGGATGGAGCTGCGGCGCGCGACCGGCCTGCGGTCGACCGACCCCGTCGTCGTCCCGCTGCAGGACCCCGCCACCACCGCGCGCCGGCGACGCGAGGGTCGCCGGGTCGGGCTGCTCGGCGTGCTCCTCGTGCCGGGGTGGACGGTCGTCGTCGCCGTGCTGCTCGGGTGGCTCGCCGCCTGACGCGCGGGCGTCAGACGCCGGTCGGCTCGATCGGGTCGAGGCGCGGGGGCGGGACGGGGTGCGGCTCCTCCAGCGTCTCGACGTCCGCGTCCTGCGGCGCGGTGAGCCGCTCGACCGCACCGTCGAGGTTGGCGGCGATCGCGGCGACCAGGCCGTCGGCGTCGCGGGCCTCGAGGAGCTCGACGATGTCGGCGTGCGACGCGGCCGAGTCCTTACGCACGGCGTACTCGTCGCTCACGGTGAAGCTCGCGACGCGGACCTCGACGATGAGGGTCGTCATCCACCGCAGGAGCCACGGGTTCCCGGCGGCGGCGACCAGCGTCCAGTGGAGCGTGAGGTCGGCGTCGCCGATGCGCCGCGCGTCCTCGGACCTCCCGGCCTCGACCAGCGCCTCGTACGCGCTGCGGACCGCAGCGACCTCGGGGTCGGACGCGCCGGCCACGGCCAGGCGCGCTGCCGTCGTCTCGACCGTCGCGCGCGCGGCGTAGAGCGCGGGGATGCGCTCGCGGCCGATCGTCACGACGCTGAGCCCACGCCCGGGCGTCGCGGTGAGCAGACCCTCCTGGACGAGGCGCTGCGCGGCCTCGCGGAAGGGGCCGCGGCTCACGCCGAGCTGGCCGGCGATCTCGACCTCGCGGATCGGCGTGCCGACGCGCAGGGCACCGGAGTAGATGGCGTCGCGCAGCTCGCGCACGATGAGGTCGACCGTCGACGGGCGCGTCACCGGTGAGAGGAAGGGCGCGTTGCCGAGCGGCGCGCGCGAGACGGAGCTCATCGGCTCTCCTTCTCCGAGGTCGTGCGGTGGGCCCGCAGGGCCCACGGTGCGTGCGGGACGGTCGAGGTCACGATCCGGTATCACATCATCCCCTGTCTGCGGCCGGGGTGCGGCCCGCGGTCGCGTGGCCGTGGCTCCCGTGGCGCAGTCGTCGCCAGGTCCGCGTCCACGCAGGTCAGCGCCTCCGTGCAGACCGCCGGACGGAGCCCGGGTCGGGGCTGCCGGTGGGTGCGGGACGTCGGCGTCCGTCCGATTGTAGACAATCTGACGGTATGACATGCGGATTGTCGAAAGGTCGACAAGCGATTAGCGTGTTCGATCGTCCAGCCACCCACGACCGTGGCCGCGTCGTGCGGCGACGGGCACGAAGGGAACCATGACTTCCACGCGCACCACCGCGACCCGCCCCCGCTCGCTCCTCGCCGCGAGCGCCGTCGGCGTCCTCGCCCTCACCACCGCCTGCTCGAGCGTCGACTCCGGCGGGGACGGGGCCGGCGGCGGGTCCGCCGAGGGCGGGAGCGGCACCCTCGCCGAGCTCCAGGAGAGCGGGAGCATCACCGTGGGCTTCGCGGGCGAGGAGCCGTACAGCTTCCAGGACGACGGCGGCGAGCTCACCGGCGCGGCCGTCGCCCTCAACGAGGCGATCTACTCCGAGCTGGGCATCGACACCGTCGAGGGCACGCTCACGGAGTGGAACGCGCTCATCCCGGGCCTGAACGCCGACCGCTTCGACTCGATCAGCGCGGGCATGTCGATCCTGCCGGACCGCTGCGAGCAGGCCGCGTTCAGCGAGCCCGAGATCATGTACACGACGGCGTTCCTCGTCCCCGAGGGCAACCCCGACGGGCTCGACGACTGGCAGTCCGCCGTCGACGCCGGCGTCACCCTCGCGGTGCTCGGCGGTGCCGTCGAGGCCGGCTACGCCGAGGACACCGGCGTGGAGACGATCCAGGTCGGCAGCCCGCAGGACGGCCTGGACGCCGTCGTCGCCGGGCGCGCCGACGCCTTCGCCCTCACCGGGATCTCGCTGCGCGCCCTCGCGGAGCGGTCGGACGCCGCCGTCGAGGCGACCGAGGCCTTCGTCGCCGTGATCGACGGTGTGCCGCAGATCGGCGCGGGCGCCACGGTGTTCCGCCAGGCCGACACCGAGCTGCTCGACGCCTACAACGAGCAGCTCCAGGACATCGTCTCCGACCCGCAGCGGTACGAGGACGTCCTCGGCCCGTTCGGGTTCACCGAGGCCGAGCGTCCCGTCGACGGGCTGACCGCCGAGATGCTCTGCGAGGGCGACCTCGAGGCGATCGCCGACGAGCTCGGCCCGGAGCTGGGCCTGGACTCCTGACCCGATGTCCGACGACATCCAGACGCTCCTCGACCGGCTACCGCGGCTCGGTGAGAGCGTCCTCGTCACCCTGCAGCTCACGGTCGGCGGCGCCGTCCTCGCGATGGTCGTCGCCCTGCTGCTCGGGTTCGGCTCGCGCACCCGCACCCTGTGGGTGCGCGGGCCCTCCCGGGTGGTCGTCGAGCTCTTCCGCGGGACGTCGCTCGTCGTCCAGTTCTTCTGGCTCTTCTTCGTGCTCCCGGTGTTCGGGTTCAAGATGGAGTCGCTGGCCGTCGGGATCGTCGCGCTCGGGCTCAACTACGGCGCGTACGGCGCCGAGGTGGTCCGGGGCTCGATCAACTCCGTCCCGGTGGGGCAGTGGGAGGCGTCCACGGCGCTCAACCTCGGTCCGCTCCACCGCGTCCGTCGCGTGATCTTCCCGCAGGCGTGGGCCCTGATGATCCCGATGCTCACCAACCTGCTGATCCAGCTCCTCAAGGGCTCGGCGCTGGCGACCTACATCTTCCTCCACGACGTGAACTTCTTCACCGACCAGCTGCGCCGCACCACGCAGGACACCGTGTTCTCCTACTCGGTCGGCCTGCTCGTGTACTTCGCGATCGCCTACCTGCTGACGCTCGGGATGAACGCGCTCGAGGTGCGCGCGAAGAACCGGCTCGGGGCCGGCCCGAGCCTGCGCGAGGTGCTGCGACTGGCACCGGTCCCCACGACGGCGAAGGCAGGTGCGGCATGAGCGACGTCTGGAGCTGGGAACGCGCCTGGGAGGTGCTGCCCGCCCTCCTCGAGGGCTTCCGGACCACCCTGGCCGCGACGGTTGTCGGCATGGCGATCGCCTCCGTGCTCGGTCTGTTCGTCGCGCTCGTGCGGCGGTCCGGGTCGCGGTGGGTCACCGTGCCCGTCGGCGTCGTGGTCGAGTTCATCCGGTCGACGCCGCTGCTGGTGCAGCTCGTGTTCGCCGCGCTGCTGCTGCCGACGGTCCCGACGCTGGCCATCGGGTGCGCGGTGCTGGGCGTGCACTACGCGACGTACATGTCGGAGGTCTACCGCGCCGGCATCGACGCGGTGCCGCGCGGGCAGTGGGAGGCGGCCACGGCCCTCAACCTCCCGCGCGGGCGGACGTGGCGCGCCGTCGTGCTGCCGCAGGCGATCCGCAAGACCCTGCCGGGCCTCGGCAACTACGCGATCTCCATGTTCAAGGAGACCCCGTTCCTGTTCGCCATCTACGTGGTCGAGATGTTCGCCGCGGCGCAGAACTACGGGGCGAACACGTTCTCCTACATCGAGCCGCTCACCCTGGTCGGCCTGATCTTCCTGGCGGCGAGCTACCCGACGTCGCTCCTCGTACGACGGATGGAGAGGCGCCTTGCCTGACGTGACCGATTCCCTGACCGACCCGACGACCTCCCCGGAGGGCACCGTGCCGACGACCCCGGGCGTGACCCCCGCGATCGAGTTCCGCGACGTCGTCAAGCGGTTCGGCGACAACGTCGTGCTCGACGGCCTGAGCTTCAGCGTCGCGAAGGGCGACCGCGTGACGCTCATCGGCCCGTCGGGCTCCGGCAAGACGACGATCCTGCGCCTGCTCATGACCCTCGAGGAGTCGGACGGCGGGCTCCTCCTCATCGACGGCGACCCGTACACGCACGAGTACCGCGGCGAGAAGCGCGTCGAGGTCCCCGAGAAGCGGCGGCGCGTCGTGCGCAACCGCGTCGGGATGGTGTTCCAGCAGTTCAACCTGTTCCCGAACATGACGGTGCTGGAGAACATCATCGAGGCGCCCGTCCACGTGCTCAAGCAGCCGAAGCGCGAGGCGGTCGCCCGCGCGGAGCAGCTGCTCGAGCAGGTCGGGATGTCGGACAAGCGCGACTTCCGGACCAACCAGCTCTCGGGCGGTCAGCAGCAGCGCGTCGCCATCGCACGGGCGCTCGCGATGGACCCGGAGATCCTCCTCCTCGACGAGGTCACGTCCGCGCTCGACCCCGAGATCGTCGCCGACGTCCTCGGTGTCCTGCGGGAGATCGCGGAGACGACGGACATCACGATGCTCCTCGTGACGCACGAGATGCAGTTCGCGCGCGACGTGTCGAACCGTGTGCTCATGTTCGACCACGGCCGCATCATCGAGGAGGCGCACCCCCAGACGATGTTCACGAACCCGACCCACGAGCGCACGCAGGAGTTCCTGAAGGCCGTCCTCGGCTGACGTTCGCCCGTGCTCGGGTCCGCGGCCGACGGTTCCGCGAGGGGCGGGGCGGGTCTACCATCCGCGGCCCGGCACGGCGCTCCCGGCTGTTCAGTCATCGCCCGCCACGACCCGCCCCAGCCCTCGCTCCACCGTCAGCCGCTCAGTGCATCATCGACACCGTCATGTGGTCCGTCCGGTTCTCCGGGCGGGCCACGTGGATGCTCGGCGTCAGGCCGGGTCACCGATGCGGCGCAGGGCGTCGACGACCTGGGTCCAGAAGCGGTCGTGGTCGAGCGTGACGGCGACCTGGGTGCGGCACTCGGCGGGTTCGTCGCCGCGCAGGTCGACGACGGTCATGCCGGTGGTGAGCGTGCCGGTGAGCTCGACGTCGACCGGCGCGCGGCGCGTCGTCATGACGGTCGGGTCGGCGACGTACGCGACCGCGCACGGGTCGTGGACCGGCGGGTGCGGGAAGGCCTGGGTCGCGCTGTAGGTGCCGCCGTAGAAGTCGAGCAGCTCGCCGACGAAGCGTGCCGGTCCGGTGCCGAGGGCGGCGAGCCGGTCGCGCACGTCGGGCGTGGCCACGGCCTGGTGGGTGAGGTCGAGGCCGACCATCGTGACCGGCCACGCCTCGTTGAGGACGACGTGCGCGGCCTCCGGGTCGGCGAGCACGTTGAACTCGGCAGTGGGCGTGCGGTTCCCGCCGTGGAACGCCCCGCCCATCATCACGACCTCGCGGACCCGCGGGACGATGCGCGGCTCCTTGCGCGCGGCCGTCGCGACGTTGGTCAGCGGCCCGACCGGCACGAGCGTGATCTCGCCGGGTCCCGCCGCCAGGACCGTCTCGATGATGAGGTCGACGGCGTGCCGCGGGTCGACGGCGCGGCGCGGGGCGGGGAGCACCGGGCCGTCCATGCCCGAGTCGCCGTGGATGTCGGGAGCGACGATCCGCGGCCGGACGAGCGGGCGGTCGCAGCCCGCGGCGACCGGCACGTGGATGCCCGCGACCTCCGCGACCGAGAGTGCGTTGCGCGTCACCTTCTCGAGCGTCTGGTTGCCCGCGACGGTCGTCACGGCGACGAGGTCGATCGCGGGGGAGCCGTGCGCGAGGAGCATCGCCACGGCGTCGTCGTGGCCCGGGTCGCAGTCGAGGACGATCTTCCGCGGGTTCGTGGGCTGGAGGGTCACGCGCCCATCCTCGCGCGGCGCAGCACGCCCGGCACGTGCCCGGCGGCGCGGGGCGTGCTTCGCGTCGGACGGCACCTGGCGGCTAGGCTGTCCTCCGGTCCTGTCCCCGGGGCCACGCGCCTGTAGCTCAGGGGATAGAGCACCGCTCTCCTAAAGCGGGTGTCGGCAGTTCGAATCTGCCCAGGCGCACAGGGTGGGTGTGTTCAGGCAGCGCTCGTCCCGGTCAGGTCTGGGCGAGCGGGTGCACGCGTCGTCCAGCCGTCGTGAGGGCCGTCGTCGGGATCGTCACGGTGCCGTCCTGCCCAGGACGAGGGGCCCGCCCCGGAGGCTGTCTCGTGCTGCGGGACGTCGGGGGGGGGACGCAGCAGGTCCCGCCTGCACGCGCGGGTCGTGCGACGCCGTCGCCGCGCTGCGCGGCCTCGTCCCCCGTGGCCGGGACGTTGCGCGGCGGTGCCGGGGTGGGCCGGTCGCGACCCGGCATGCTGCCGCCGTCGCTGTATACGTGGAACGAAGGAGAAGACGTGGCTCGAGCAGGTCAGCGGCGGTCAGGTCGCGCGCGCCCTGACCCCGGCGCGCAGCGCCGGCGCACCCAGCGGCCCACCGAGAAGGGCATCGTCCCGGTGCTCGCGGGTATCGCGCGCGAGCTCGACGGCGCCGTGCGGCGACCGCCGACGCGCCCGGCGGTGCGCACGAAGTTCCAGGTCGTCGCCCTGCTCGTGCGCGAGGAGCGCGCCCGGGTGATGGCCGACGGCTCGCTCACCGCGGGCAAGCGCGACCAGGAGCTCAAGCGGCTCGACGGGGTGGCGACGCTCCTCGCCAAGATCGCCGTCCGCGACACCTCGCTGCTCACCCTGCTCGCCGACGACGCCCGGGTCTCCGACGCGGCGCGCGACTACAAGGCCACCGTGATGCGCGCCGGCGGGCTTGAGCCGCCCGAGGATCCTGCGCCGACCGCGCCCGCTGCGCCGTCGGCCTCGGCGGCCTCGTCGGCCTCGTCGGCCCAGCCTGCATCCTCGGCCCAGCCGACCTCGCCGGCCGCTGCCCCCGCCGAGAAGCGGGTCGTGCCGCGGTCGGTGATCTCCCGCCAGCTGGCCAACCCGTTCCTCGCGCCGGACTTCGAGGCCGCGGCCGAGCGGACGGCCGCGCGGGCGCGCCGCCTGGCCGGCTGGGAGCTGCTCGAGCCGCTCTTCCGGTCCTTCGAGCAGGCGGGCCCTGGCGCACCCGCGTGCATGGCGCTGCCCGAGGCCCGCTCGCTGTCCGCGTCCTTCGGCCGGGAGCTCATGCCGCACCAGGCCCAGGTCGTCGCGGCCACGGCCCGCGGCCACCGCACCTTCCTCCTCGCCGACGAACCCGGGCTGGGCAAGACGGCGCAGGCGCTGCTCGCCGCCCAGGCGGCGGACGCGTTCCCGCTGCTCGTCGTGGTCCCCAACGTCGTCAAGACGAACTGGGCGCACGAGGTCGGGATGTGGACGCCGCTGCGCCGCGCCACGGTCGTCCACGGTGACGGCGACAAGGTCGACGCGTTCGCGGACGTCGTCATCGTCAACTACGAGCTCCTGGACCGGCACGTCGGCTGGCTCGGCGACCTGGGCTTCCGCGGCATGGTCGTCGACGAGGCGCACTTCATCAAGAACAAGGGATCGCAACGCTCCCAGCACGTCCTCGCGCTCTCCGAGCGGATCCGGACCCGCACCGCGCGGCCGCTGCTCATGGCCCTCACCGGCACCCCGCTCATCAACGACATCGAGGACTTCCGGGCGATCTGGCAGTTCCTCGGCTGGATCGACGACACCAAGCCGCTCGGGAAGCTGATGACCGCCCTGGAGGACACCGGTCTGACCCCGGCGGACCGCGGGTTCTACGCCGCCGCCCGGAGCGCCGTGATCGACATGGGCATCGTGCGTCGCCGCAAGGTCGACGTGGTCGCCGACATCCCCGCCCGCCGGGTGGCGGACCTGCCGGTCGAGCTCGACGGCGCGGCCGGCCGCTCGATCCGCGCCGCCGAGACCGTGCTCGCACGCCGGCTCGCCGACCGCTACCGGTCCGCCCTGGCGGCGCGCGCCGGCGACGGCGCCGCCGACACGGTCGGCGGCGAGATCGACCTGGACCTCGCGCGCCGCGTGGCGGCCGCGGAGCTCAAGGACTCGAGCTCGAAGGCGGGCGGCGAGAACGTGTTCACCATGGTGCGCAGGATCGGCCAGGCCAAGGCCGGGCCGGCCGCGGACTACGCGGCACAGCTCGCCCGCAACGTCGGCAAGGTGGTGTTCTTCGCCAAGCACGTCGACGTCATGGACGAGGCGGAGCAGGTCTTCGCCCAGCGCGGCATCCGCTACGCCTCGATCCGCGGCGACCAGACGCCCCGGGTGCGCGAGAAGAACATCGCCGCGTTCGTCGACGACCCCGACGTGTCGATCGCCGTGTGCTCGCTGACGGCCGCGGGCGTCGGGCTCAACCTCCAGGTCGCGTCCAATATGGTCCTCGCCGAGCTGTCCTGGACCGACGCCGAGCAGACCCAGGCCATCGACCGGATCCACCGCATCGGCCAGTCCGAGCCCGTCACCGCGTGGCGGATCATCGCCGCGCAGACCATCGACGCCCGGATCGCCCAGCTGATCGACAGCAAGTCGGGCCTGGCGGCGCGCGCGCTGGACGGGGCGCGTGAGGAGGACGTCTCGTCGTCGACGGACGTGCAGCTCGACGCCCTCGTCGGGATGCTCACCGACGCTCTCGTCGCCGACGGCGAGGGCTGATCCCCGGAAGGCCGCGTCGCCGTCCCGTGGCGGACCTGTCCTGCACGCGCGTGCCCGCGCGCCTCGCCCTACGCTCGCACAACACCGCGACAGAAGGGCGAGCCATGGGATTCCTCGACAAGATGATGAAGAGCGGCGTCGCGCTCAAGGCGGCTCGCGTCGCCCAGCGGGAGATGTCGAAGCCGGAGAACCAGCGCAAGGCCAGGGAGCTGCTGGCGAAGGTCACGAAGCGGGAAGGGCCCGCCGGGCCGGCACCGCGGCCCTGAGGTCACGGCCCGGGCGTCGTCGGTGGTCCGGCGTACCGTGAGGCAGGTCACATCGTCGAGACCAAGGACGTGCCATGACCGACCCCAGCTGGGAGCCGCCGCTCGCCGGCACCGACGTCGAGCACCTGGTCGGGACCCTCGAACGGCTCCGTGCCACGTTCCGCTGGAAGGCCGACGGCCTCGACGTGGAGCAGCTGCGCGCCCGCGCGGTCCCGACGTCCGAGCTGACGGTCGGCGGCCTGCTCAAGCACCTCGCCGTGTGCGAGGACGACGTGTTCTGCTGGCGCATGTCGGGGCGGCCCCCCGTCACGTTCCTCTCGGTGCCCGAGGAGGACGTCGCACGCTGGCAGTTCACGGTCGACCCCGCCGAGTCGGCCGAGCAGGTGTACGGGCTGTGGGAGGCCGCGGTCGGGCGCTCGCGCGTCCGGCTGCGGGAGCTCGTGGCCGACGGCGGGCTGGACCAGCCGGGGCACCTCGAGTTCGGCGACGCCCGTCCCACGGTGCGGCGCCACCTCCACGACATGATCGAGGAGTACGGGCGGCACACCGGTCACATGGACCTGCTGCGCGAGGCGATCGACGGGCGGGTCGGCGAGGACCCGCCGCGCGACTGGCCGATGCTCCCGCGCGACTCCCCGGAGGCGTGAGCCGGGGCGGCCGGCGTCAGCCGACGACCCGCACCGCGACCAGCTCGCACTGCACGGGGTACGACTCCGCGCACGAGCCGGTGATCCACACCTCGACGGCGTCGCCCGAGGCGAGCGCGGCGGGTTCGATCGGCTCCCCGTCCGCACCGACGAACGACGTCTCCGCCGACGTCAGGCTCATGCCGTCGAAGTAGTCGTCGGACGGCTCCGTCAGGACGGCGTCAGTGCCCGTGCGCTCGACGACGCCCGTCACGTCCGGCTCCCCGTCAGGCACGCCGTCGGCTCCACCGCCGCAGGCGGCCAGGGGCGTGGCCAGCGCGAGGAGCGCCGGTGCCATGAGGACGGTGAGAGCGGACCGGGTCGAGACGCGTCGTCGGGCCATGCGGACCATCCTCCTCGATGCGGAGGGCCCGCGGACCGGCTAGGCGCCGGGCGCTACCGAGGCCGACGGCGCCGGGGCCGGCTCGGCCGAGCCGCCCGTCGTCCCGCCGGACGAACCGCCGGAACCGGCCGACGTGCCGTCGGCACCCGTGTCCGTCCCGCCCGCTCCGGTCCCGCTGCCGGTCGAGCCCGTGCCGCCGGTCTCGCCGGCGCCGGGGGCCGTCGGCTCCGTCGGCTCCGTGGGCTCCGGCGTGGGCGTGACCGGATCGGTGGGCTCGTCGGTGGGGGCCTCGGTCGGCGTGCCCGAGGGCTCGTCCGTCGGCACCTCGGTGGTGTCGTCGGACGGCGCGGCGGGGTCGGGGGACGGCGTCGTGGTGCCGCTGTCGGGCAGCTCCTGCGGAGGCGTCACGGTCCCCGTCCCGGGCTCGCTCCCACCGTCGTCGGTCGTGGTCGTCCGGCTGATCGACGTCCCCGACCCCTCCTGACCGCGCACGGCGTCGGAGATCGGCTTGCCGATCACGAGCTCGGCGACGAGCACGACGCCCATGACGACGACGAAGAGCGCCGCGGCGGAGACGGCGAGCACCTTGCCCGTCCCGTAGCGGTCGATGAGGCGGAACCACGGGCCGGGGCGAGCGTCGTCGTCGGACGCCGGGGCGGCGTCGTCGATGGGGAGGGCCGTGCCCGCCGTGGCCGTGACTCGTCCCGGTCCGCCGTCCTCGGCCGCGACGCTGCCCCGTGAGACGACCGCCGCGTCGTCGGGCGCGGCGGAGCGCGGCCGGGGGAGCGGCTGCGTGTCGTCGCCACGCGGGACGGCCGGCAGCTTCGCCGTCCCGCCGCGAGGACGGGGCGCGAGGTGGCTGACGACGGGCTTGAGCTGCTCGTGCGTCTTCTGGATCGAGCGCGTGTACGCGTAGTTCGCCACGACGGTGATGATGCTCGCCGCGCCGGCCCCGATGATCGTCCCGGCGATGCCGAAGTAGGAGAGCAGCACCGTCGTGCTCACGGCGGCGAGGGCGCTCGCGATCATCTGCGTGAGCGAGAGCCTCGGCGCCTCGGGGGCCTTCTCGTCGGGCGCCTGGGGCGCGCCGTCGGGCACGCCCGAGGAGGGGCGGGTGCTGGGGGAGGTCGTCACGTCGTCTGTGGTCCGCGTCTTCCGGGTCGGGTGTCTGGTCCCGCCCGCTCTCCTCCGGCCGGCGCGTGCGCCGGGCGCTCCGCGGTCCGGCGTCGGATGCGGGCGTGCTTCCAGGGTAGCCACGTGGTGTGGGCACGCCCGCGGGCGCAGGTGACCGGGACGTGTCGGAAGGAGGAGATCGTGTGACGGCACCCGAGGAGTGACCAACGTCCCTGAACCTAGACGCGTGTTCAGGTTTATGGTGGAAGGGCCGGGCGGTCCCCGAACCGTCCCCTCGGTGGGCCGCCCGGCGACAGCAGCACAGCCAGGCGAGAGGAGTGGCCATGAAGGCCGTCCAGTACCGAGAGATCGGCGCACGACCCGAGGTCGTGGAGATCGAGACCCCAGAGCCGAAGCCGGGGGAGGTGCTGCTCAAGGTCTCCGCCGCGGGGCTGTGCCACTCCGACGTCTTCGTCATGGAGCAGCCCGCGGACCAGTACGCCTACGGGCTGCCGCTCACCCTGGGCCACGAGGGGGCCGGCGTCGTCGAGGCGGTCGGGGCGGGCGTCGACCCGGGCCTCGTCGGGACCGCGGCCGCGGTCTACGGGCCGTGGGGCTGCGGCGTGTGCCAGCGGTGCGCCGCGGGCCAGGAGAACTACTGCCTGCGCGCGGCCGAGCTCGGCATCGCCCCTCCGGGGCTCGGTGCACCCGGCGCGATGGCGGAGTACATGATCGTCGACTCGCCCCGCCACCTCGTGCCGATCGGCGACCTCGACCCGGTCCAGGCCGCGCCCCTCACCGACGCGGGCCTCACGCCGTACCACGCGATCAAGCGGTCGCTGCCGAAGCTCACGGCCGGCACGACGGCCGTCGTGCTCGGCGTCGGCGGCCTCGGCCACGTGGGTGTGCAGATCCTCAAGGCGCTCAGCGGCGCCCAGGTCGTGGCGCTCGACGTGAACGACGAGAAGCTGGCCCTCGCGCGCGAGGTCGGCGCGGACCACGCCCTGCTGTCGGACGACGCGGCGGTCGAGGCCGTCCAGGACCTCACGGGCGGTCGCGGGGCCGACCTCGTCGTCGACTTCGCCGGCGTCCAGCCGACCATCGACCTCGGCCAGAAGCTGCTCGGCGTCGGCGGCGACTTCACCCTCGTGGGAATCGGGCACGGTTCCCCGGCGGCGAAGGTGGGCTTCTTCCAGTCCCCGTACGAGGCGTCCTTCCTCGTGCCGTACTGGGGCTATCGGCAGGAGCTGTTCGAGGTGCTGCAGCTCGCCCAGCAGGGCCGTCTCACCGTCCACACGGAGGAGTTCGGCGTCGACGACGCCCCCACCGCGTACGCGAGGCTGTGGGACGGGACGCTGCGCGGGCGTGCCGTCGTGCGGTTCTGACGACGCGAATTCCGCTGCGCGACATGGACGGACGTCCAGATGCGTTGTTGCAGCCGCGGGACCCATCCTGGAGGGCTTCGACGCTTCACCCGGAGGCGAGTTGACGCGCCTCCGTGGAGCGTGCAAAATAGTGCCCGACGGAGCGCATCGCCTGCCCCCTGCGCGGTGCGCTCCGTTTCCACGTCCCGGCCGCTGAGCCGGAGGGCAGAGCCCCGGACCCTGGTCCGGGGCTCTTTGCATTCCTCCGAAGAACGCCTCCCGCGCCCATTTCCCAGGACTTCTCCAGGAAGTCGTCCGGACGGCCGTCCTGGTCCGCCCCGGGCCGTCATTCGTCGTCGTCGTGACGCCTGGCGGGAACGGTGCCGCGCCCGGAGCCGTGTGGCGGGAGGCACCTCTCCCGGCGTGCCTCGACCCGGCGCCGGTCCGGCACGGTTAGCGTCAGAGCGTGAATGCCGCAGCCCGCACCAGCTCAGCCGCCCGGAACGTGGCCGATCCTGCTCGGCTGCCCACCGACCCGGACCAGACGCCCCCGGACGTCGACGACGCGCGGCCGTCCCGGCCCGTCCTCGTGCCGGAGCCCACCACGGCCGACCTCGTCGACGAGGCCGTCGCGCGCTGGCGGGCCGGGCTGGTCGAGCTCGCCGGAGGTTCGTCGCTCGCCGACATCTCGCTCCTCGGCGACGCCGTCGTCGATCTCACCGCCGCCCACCCGTCCGGTGTCGCGCAGCTCTTCGCCGGCCGACCCACGCGCCTGTCCAACCTCTTCCGGGAGGGCGGGTCGCTGCCCGCGGCGCGGCGTCGCGCGCGGGCGGTCGTCGTCCGCGCCGCGGAGCACGCGCAGCGCTACGGCGTCGCACCCACGTACCTCGCGATCGGTGTCGCGACGTGGACGGAGAGCGAGCCGTCGCCGTCCCGCCCGGCCGACGACGTCGGCGCGCTCGCGCGGGTCGCCGGCCGTGCCTCGCGCCCCGGCGCCACGACGATCGAGGTCGTCCCGGCGGGACCCGACGCCATGCCGGACGCCGGACCGGCCGTCGTGCCGGACGACGACGCCGCGGGGGTCGCGCCCGCCGTCGTCCCCGACGCGGCGAGCGGTGACGCGCCCGCCACGGTGCCCGGGCCGTCGGACGACGCCGCGGGACCCGCGGACGCCGACGAGAGCGCGGGCTCCGCGCCCGAGCCCCAGGACGCGGGCGTGCGCACCGTGCGGGCCCCGGTGCTCCTGCGTCCCCTGACCGTCACGCCGCGCGGGGACGGCGAGACGGACTACGAGCTCACGCTCGAGCCGACGGCCGAGATCAACCCCCTCCTCGCCCGGACGCTGCGCGCGCACGGCGCGCTCCTCGACCCGGTGACCCTCGCGCGCAGCACGTTCACCGGCGCCGGGTTCGACCCCGGGGACGCGACGGACCGCATCGCGGCGCTCGGTCGTGCCGTCCTGGGCGACTTCGGGCTCACGCACCGCGTGCTCGCCGGCACGTTCGTGCACCCCGGCCAGGTCCTCGTGGACGACCTCGACGAGCTCGTGGCCGGCCTCGAGCGGCACGAGATCGTCGCCGCCCTCGCCGGTGACGAGGCCGTCGCCGCCTCCGTGCGGCGCGACCTCCCCGGCCCGCGGGTCGGGGACGCCGACCCCGAGCTGGAGCGCGGGGTGGGCGACCTCGACCCCTCGCAGCGCCACGTCGTCGACGCCCTCGCGACCGGCTCCCACCTGTTCGTCGACGCGCCCGCCGGGTCCGACGTCGCCGGGACGCTCGCCGCCGTCGTCGCCGAGGCCGCGGCGAGCGGTCGCCAGGTCCTGTACGTCCCGGGCCACCGGCGCGCCGCCGACGCGCTCGTCGCGCGCCTGGAGAGCCTCGGGCTCGGCGGCCTCGTGCTCGACGTCGCGCCTGACCCCACCTGGCGGGCCACGGTCTCGCACCGCCTGCTCTCCGCGATGGCGACCGAGCCGGAGCCGGCGGACGACGACCAGGTCGAGCGCACGCGGGACGCCCTGCTCGGTTCCCGCGCCCGGCTCGCCGGGTACATCGAGGCGCTCCACCTCGTCCGCGAACCGTGGAACGTGTCCGCCTACGACGCGCTGCAGGCGCTCGCCCGCATCGTCGCGCAGCGACCCGCGCCCGACACCACCGTGCGCCTCGCGCCGGAGGTGGTGCTCGCCGTCGGGCCGCAGCGCGACCAGCTCGCCGACGACCTGCGGGACGCCGCCGAGCTGGGGGCGTTCACGACGCGCGCGACGTCGACCCCCTGGTACGGGGCGGACCTCACGACCCGGCAGGAGGCGCAGGACGTGCTCGTGCGCGTCGAGCGCGTGCGGACGCACACGCTCCCGCAGCTGCGGGCCGAGGTCGAGCGGGTCGCCGAGGTCACCGGCCTCACGCCCGCCACGACGCTGCGGCAGTGGGGCGACCAGCTCCGCATGCTCGGCGGCATGCGCGGCACGCTCGACGTGTTCCAGCCGATGATCTTCGAGCGCACCGCCCAGGACATGGTCGAGGCGACCGCGACCCGGCAGTGGCGCGAGGCGCACGGCGTGGACATGGGGTGGTTCGCCCGCCGCCGCCTGCGCCGGCAGGCGAGGGACATGGTCCGCCCGGGGGTCCGGGTCCCGGACCTGCACGCGGCCCTGGTCGAGGTCCAGGCGCAGCGCGCGGTCTGGCAGACGCAGGCTCCCGGCGGCGGCTGGCCGCGGCTCCCCGAGGGGCTCGCGGCGATCGAGGACACGCACGAGGCCGTGCGCATCGACGTCGAGGAGATCGAGCCGGTCCTCGCCGGCACACCGCAGGGAGCGGGCCTGCTCGACCTCCCGCTCGTCGACCTCGCCGCGCGCCTCGACACGCTCGCGGAGGACACGGAGTCGCTCGACCGCCTCCCCGCCCGCACGGCGGTGCTGCGTCGGCTGTCCGCCGCCGGCCTCGACGACCTCCTCGCCGACCTCGCCGAGCGGCGCGTCGAGACCGAGCTCGTCGGCCCGGAGCTGGAGCTCGCCTGGTGGAGCTCGGTCTTCGAGCAGGTCCTCGCGCAGGACCACGCCCTCGCGGGCCAGGACGGCGCCGGTCTCGACGCGCTCGCCCGGCGGTTCCGCGAGCTCGACCGGGCGCACGTCGCGTCGCTCGCCGCTCCCGTCCGCTCGGCGGTGCGCGAGCACCTCGCCACCGCGATGCGCGAGCACCGCGACGAGGCCGAGGACCTGTTCACCGAGCTGCTCGAGGGACGGCTCGTCAGCCTGCGCGAGACCGCGGAGAAGCACCCGGACGTGCTGCGGCGGCTGCGGCCCGTCGTCGTCGCGACACCGACCCTCGTGCCCCACCTCCTCCCGCCCACGCGCACGGTGGACCTCGTGGTGCTCGACGCGATCGAGCACGCACCTGTCGAGCTGGTCCTCTCGGCGCTCGCGCGCGGGCGCCAGGTCGTGGCCGTCGGCGACCCGCGGGCGTCGTCCGCCGCGACCGTCCGGGACCTCGCCGACCTGCTCCCCACGGTCACGCTCCTGGCGGACGGCTCGCGCCGGGACCCGTACGTCACGACGTTCCTCGCCGAGCACGGCTACGCCGGCGTGCTGCGGCCCGCGCCCCTGCCGCGAGCCGAGGCGCTCGTCCGGCTCGACGTCGTGGACGGCGCCGGGATGCCCGACCCGACGTCGGGCGCGGTCGAGAGCACGCAGGCCGAGGTGGACCGCGTGGTCGAGGTCGCGATCGAGCACGCGCTCACCCGCCCGGACGAGTCGCTCGCGATCGTCACCGTCACGCCGCTGCACGCCGACCGCATCCGCGAGGCGCTGCTCGCCGAGGTGCGGCAGAACCCCGCGCTCGCCGGGTTCTTCTCCGCGTCGCGCCCCGAGCCGGTCGTCGTCGCGGACGTCTCGGGCGTGGCGGGGCTCGTGCGCGACATGATCGTGCTGTCCGTCGGCTTCGGGCGGACGCCGCACGGTCGCGTGCTCCACCGCTTCGGCATCCTCAACACGCCCGGCAGCGAGGCGATGCTCCTCGACACCGTCGGCGCGACGCGGCGCCGTCTGCACGTCGTGTCGTGCTTCACGGCAGCCGACCTCGACCCGGAGCGCCTGCGTGGGGGCGGCGCGAAGCTCCTGGCCGAGGTCCTCGACCTCGCCGAGCAGCGCAACGGCGTGGCCGACCAGGTCACGCTCGGCAACGGCGTCGACGTCGGCGGCACCCCGGACCGGCTCGTGCTCGACCTCGCGGAGCGTCTGTGGCGCGCGGGCCTCGTGGTCGAGACCGACTACGGCGTCGGCGACGGCGACCGGATCCCGCTGGTCGTCGGGCACCCGGACCTCCCCGGCGAGCTGCTCGTCGCCGTCCTCACGGACGACACCGCGTACGTGGCCGAGCGCAGCGTCCGCGTGCGGGACCGGCAGATCGCCGAGCGGCTCGAACGGATCGGGTGGACCGTCGCGCAGGTGTGGTCGGCGGCCGCGTTCCTCGACCCCGCGAAGGAGGCCGAGCGCATCCGGCGCGTCGTGCAGGGCGTGCGCGACGCGCGGCTCCCCGAGACCGGTGGGGTGGCCCAGACCGGCGGTGGCGACCGGATCGTCGTCGTGCCGGTGCTGGACGACGACGCGGACCACGGCGACGACGACCTCTGACGGTCGGTGCCCGGCACGGGCGGCGTGGTGCGACGATGAGCACATGACCTCCGCCGCCCAGCACGACACCGACGAGGAGCCGACGTCGGCCCGTCCCGGCGCCCGGCGCCCGCGCCGTGCCGTGCGCCGCGGCACGGAGACGACGTCGGTCCCCGGCGCGAGCGCCGACGAGCGCCCGGGCGGCTGGGGCGACGACGCACGGCCCGCGCCCGCCGCCGGCCCGAACGACGACCGCCTGCTGCAGGACGTGCCGCCGCACTACGGCAAGCACTGACGGGCGCGACGCGCGCGGGAGGGTGCGCCGGTCAGAACCGGTCGGCGGGACCGCCGGGCGCACCGCCCGCCGGGCCGGCGCCCGGTGCACTCGGTCCGCCGTGGCCCGGTGCGGCGGCCTGCGCGGCGAGCAGGTCGCGGATCTCCTGGAGGACGCGGACGTCCTCCGCGGGCGCGGCGGGCTCGGGCTCCACGTCCTGCTTCCGTCGTGCCGCGAGGTGGTTCATCGGCAGCACGATCACGAAGTAGATCGCGACGGCGACCAGGAGGAACTGCAGGATCGCGTTGAGGATGAGGCCCATGTTGATCGTCGCCTCGTTGACGGGACCGATCTTCCACATGTTCGAGATGTCGGGCTTGCCGAAGATCATCGCGATGAGCGGGCTGATCAGGCCGTCGACGATCGCGGTGACGATCGAGGTGAACGCCGCACCGATGACGACGCCGACCGCCAGGTCGATGGCGTTCCCGCGCAGCACGAACTCCTTGAACCCGTTGAGCACGCTCATCCCGTCGTCTCCTTCACCTCGGTGGGGCCGCGTGGCGGCGGCGCCACGTCAGTGCATGTGATGCAGTGGGTGCAGCCGGTGCAGGAGCGCAGCCGGTGCACGGCAGATCCTCCCAACGCCGACCACGGGGAGCAAACGCCGACCACCGGGTGCGACGGCGGTCCCGGCCTCGAACGGCACAGACCTCGGGGGCGCCGTCAGGGGACGAGGACCGCCGTCACCTGGCCCCAGCCGGCCACGGCGGCGAGGCGCTCGGCCTCCTGGGGCTGCACCGCGACGAGGACGACCCGCTCGGCCGTCGTGGGCTGGGCTCCCAGCAGACCGCCCGCGGCGGACTCCTCGGTCCGGCCGGGCACGACGACGGCGCCGCGCGCGAGGTAGGGGTCGGTCCCGTCGGCCGGGACCGGCTCACCGGCCACGCCGGTCAGCCCCGACGTCGAGGACGCGAGGAGCAGGTCGACACGGTCCCCGGGCGCGAGCAGCCCGCTCACGCCCGGGTCGAGTCGCACGGGCGCGACGACCGTCCCGGGCGGGGCGGCGGCGACGAGGTCCCCCGCTGCGACGAGCGACTCCTGCAGCGCGGTGCCGGGCGCGATGCGCACCGACGCGGACCGCCCGACGGCGTCGTCGGTCGACCGGAGCGCCTCGAGAGCGAGGCCCAGGGGCACCTCGACGACCCGGACGTCCGACGCGCCGAGCTCGTCGCCCGCGGAGACCTCGCGCGCGGTCACGACGACCGGGACGGTCGGCGGCGGCTCGGGACGCAGGGCCGAGACGGCCGCGGCCGCGGCGGCGCCGCAGCACACGGCGGCGACGACGAACCGCAGGCGCCACCACAGCACGCCGGCACGACGGCGCGCCGAACGGGTACGGGCGCGCGCGTCGTCGGGCACGGGGACGCCGCGGCGAGGGGGCGAGGACATGGCCGCGACGCTAGCGGGATCGGACGCACGACCGCCGTCGTCCCTGTGGACGACGGCGGTGGTGGCTGGGTGGCGGTGCGGGCGATGCCCGGACGGCGCAGGCCTGTGGTCGACCGAGCGCGGCAACCTGTCGCTCGGCGGACCGGTTCGGTCAGGAGGCGCTCGGGGCGGAGCTCGACGACGACGTCGACGAGGAGCCCGACGAGGAGCTCGTCGAGGAGGATCCGGAGGACGTGGTCGAGGTGCTCGTGCTGCCGCTCGTCGAGCTCTTCGCGCTCGTGGACGCCGAGGTGGACTTCCCGCCGGAGCGGGAGTCGGTCCGGTAGAACCCGGACCCCTTGAAGGTCACGCCGACGGGCGAGAACACCTTGCGCAGGCGGCCCGAGCACTCCGGGCAGACCGTGAGGGCGTCGTCCGTGAACGACTGGTGGATGTCGAAGGCGTGACCGCAGGCGGTGCAGGTGTACGCGTAGGTGGGCACGGGTTCTCCTCGTTCACGTGACGGCGCCTCGACGGCGGCCGGGCCTCTGCCGTCAGGTCAACACTCGCTGGCACTCGAATCTTCCGAGTGCTAATCATACGCGGACAGGGCGGCGACCCGGGCCGGGGTAGTCTCGCACCGTGTCTGCGCACGAACCCGTCGAGAAGCCCGCCGGTGACGACCCCGAGACCATGACCGGTTCGCGCCCGGCGCGGCGCACCGGTCGGCGCGTGCTCGTCGTCGTCGCGGCCCTGGTCGTCGTCGTGCTGGTGGCGGTGACGGTGCTCGTCGTCACGACGGTGCGCCGGCCGCTCCCGCAGGCGGACGGGGAGATCACGCTCCCCGGCCTGGGCGCGGAGGTCACCGTGCTCCGCGACGCGCAGGGCATCCCGCAGATCTACGCCGACACCCCCGAGGACCTCTTCCGCGCCCAGGGCTTCGTCCAGGCGCAGGACCGCTTCTTCGAGATGGACTACCGGCGCCACGTCACGTCCGGGCGGCTCACCGAGCTCGTCGGCGACAACCCCGACGCGATCGCCGCCGACAAGGTCACGCGCACCTTCGGGTGGCGCGACGTCGCGGAGCAGGAGTGGGAGATCGTCGCCCCGGAGACGAGGGCGTACCTCGAGGCGTACGCCGAGGGCGTCAACGCGTACCTCGAGAACCGCAGCCCGGGCGAGATCGCGCTGGAGTACACGGTGCTCGGCCTGCAGGTCGACGTCGCGGAGCCCGAGCCGTGGGACCCGGTCGACTCTCTCGCGTGGCTCAAGGCCATGGCGTGGGACCTGCGCGGCAACTACGACGACGAGCTCGACCGGGCGCTCGCGTACGGGACCCTGCAGGACCCCGCGCGCGTCGCCGAGCTCTTCCCGGCGTACCCGTCGGACGTCAACGCGACCGTCCTCCAGCCGGGCGAGCTGGAGAACCCGCAGCGCGTCTCCGCCGACATCTCGCCGGAGGCCGCGCAGACGTACTCGTCCGAGGGGCTGCAGGCCGCCATCGCGTCGGCGGACCGCGCGCTCGCCGCCGTCCCCGTCCTCATCGGGCGCGGCGAGGGCACCGGGTCGAACTCGTGGGTCGTGTCCGGCGAGCACACGGAGAGCGGGCAGCCGATCCTCGCGAACGACCCGCACCTCGGCCTCTCCGCCCCCGGCATCTGGGCCCAGGTGGGCCTGCACTGCACGTCCGTGGGCCCCGACTGCGCCTTCGACGTCGCGGGCTTCTCCTTCGCCGGGTTCCCGGGCGTGGTCATCGGGCACAACGCCCAGCTCGCCTGGGGCCTGACCAACATGGGCGCGGACGTCACGGACTTCTTCGTCGAGCGCGTGCGCGACGACACGTACCTGCGCGGCGACACGTGGGAGCCGCTCGACATCCGCACGGAGACCCTGGAGGTCGCCGGCGGGGACGACGTCGAGCTGGAGATCCGCTCGACGGTCCACGGCCCGATCGTCTCGACCGTCATCCCCGCGACCGCGTCGGCCGAGGACACCCCCGCGCCCGACACGCGCCTGGGGGAGTACGCCGTCTCGTTGCAGTGGACCGCGCTCGAGCCCGGCCGCACCGCCGACGCGGTGTTCGCGTTCAACCTCGCGGCCGACGCGGACGACATGCAGGCGGCCGCGGCCCTGTTCGAGGTGCCCGCGCAGAACATCGTCTTCGCCACCGCCGACGGTCACATCGGGTACCAGGCCCCCGGGAAGATCCCGGTCCGGCAGGTGGTCCCCGACTCCGCCGTGCCGTCCGACGGCACGTGGCCCCGCGACGGGTCCGACGCGCGCTACGACTGGCAGGGCTACGTCCCGAGCGACCAGATGCCCCGGGTCGTCGACCCCGCCGAAGGGTTCGTCGTGGCCGCCAACCAGGCCGTGCTGCCCGCCGGCCTCGAGCCGTTCCTCACGACCGACTGGGACTACGGGTTCCGCTCGCAGCGCATCCGCCACCTCCTCGAGGAGGAGATCGCGGCCGGTCGGGCGATCGGCGTCGACACCATGAACGAGATCCAGCTCGACGACCGCAGCCCGTACGCCGAGGCGCTCGTCCCGATCCTGCTCGACCAGGACATCGACGACGACTTCGCGGCGCAGGGGCAGGAGCTCCTCGCCGACTGGGACTACCGGACCGACACCGACTCCGCCGCCGCGGCGTACTTCGCCGCCGTGTGGCGCAACCTGCTCCAGCTGACGTTCTGGGACGAGCTGCCCGAGTCGGCGCGACCGAGCGGCGGCAGCCGGTGGCTCGCCGTCGTGCAGCGGCTCGTCGAGAACCCCACCGACGCGTTCTGGGACGACCGGCAGACCGTCAGCGTCGTCGAGACCCGTGACGAGGTGCTCACGCAGGCCCTCATCTCGGCCCGGCTCGACCTGACCGTCGAGCAGAGCAAGCAGCCCGCCGACTGGGCCTGGGGCAAGCTGCACCAGCTCGAGCTCGAGCACCCCGTCCTCGGCGGCCAGTCGATCCCGGCGCCCGTGCGTGACTACGTCAACCCGGACCCGGTGGGCATGCCGGGCGGGTCGTCCATCGTCAACGCGACGGCGTGGGACGCGGCGTCGGGCTCCTTCGAGGTGACCGCCGGACCGTCCATGCGCATGGTCGTCGACCTCGCCGACCTGGACCGCTCCACGTGGGTCACCGTGACGGGCGCGTCGGGCCACCCCGCGTCGAAGCACTACGACGACCAGCTCGGCACGTGGGCCCGCGGCGAGACCTTCGCGTGGCCCTTCACCGTCGAGGCCGTCGCCGACGCCGGGACGGACGAGCTCCGACTCGTTCCTTAGCGCGCGAGTCGGGTCGCGCCCT
The DNA here is from genome assembly GCF_965112045.1 of Cellulosimicrobium sp. Marseille-Q8652. NCBI lineage: Bacteria > Bacillati > Actinomycetota > Actinomycetes > Micrococcales > Promicromonosporaceae > Cellulosimicrobium > Cellulosimicrobium sp. Marseille-Q8652. The sequence continues at coordinate 108,729 of NZ_CBCOPS010000002.1, forward strand.
CGGGTCGTGCCTGCGGGTCGTGCCCGCGGCGGGTCGAGGTGTGTGCTCGGGCCGGCGCGCCGTCACCTCGAGCAGTCGGTCGCCTTCTCTCGCGCGCTTCCACGCCCTTCGCGCACACCTCGACCCCGCCGCTCGTCCTGCCCGTCACCTGTCCGACGGCGCGGCGGCGTGACCCGGCCCGACCACCGGGCCCGGCCACGGCCGCGCACTGAAGACCAGGGGTCAGGGGAGCCAGCGCCAGCCGAGGGGGGTCGCGACGGCGTCGACGGTCTTGTCGTGCCGCTCGAGCGGAAGGGGGCGCTCGGCGGCGTCGTAGACCTCCTCGGGGAAGACGACGGCGACGACCCTCGCGCCGGGCCGGGTGTGCTCGAGGGCGCGGTCGTACCATCCGCCGCCCTGACCGAGCCGGACGCCGCGCGAGTCGACGGCGAGCGCGGGCGCGACGACGACGTCGGCGAGCGCGAGAGCCTCCGGCCCGAGAGGAGCGGTGCCGGGTTCGGGCGGGCGTCCGGGGGCGCGGACCTGCAGGTCCGCCGGGCCGTCGTACTCGGCCCAGTCGCGCTGCAGCCCGGCGCCGAGCACCGGCAGCAGCACGCGGACGCCGCGCGCGGAGAGTCGTTCGAGCATCTCGGCCGTGCCGGGCTCGGTGGGTCGGGCGGCGTAGGTCGCGACGCAGGTCGCCGCCGCGACGTCGGGGATCGTCTCGATCACGTCCGCGATGGCGACGGCCGCTTCCTTGCGGAGCCGTTCCGAGCGGGACTGCCGGTTCGTCCGGATGGCCTTGCGGAGGATCTCCTTCGCGTCCTCGACCTCGATGCTTCCGTGCAGGGGGTAGGGCTGGTCCGGGCCACTCATGTCCCTATTGTCACCCGGCGGCCGCGCTGAGCCGTCCACCGAGCGGGGGATGTCTCGCGCGGTGTCGCACCGGTACGGGGTTCCCTCGACGGTCCGGGCGGACCTATGATCGAGGCGTACTAGTACGGACTCCTGACAAAAGCGTCGTCGCTCGTGTCAGGGCCGGCCTGCGCCGACCAGAGGGAACGCCATGACCGCGCCGACGACCTTCCGGACGCCCACCCCGTCCGCCGCTCCCACGACGCAGGCGTCCGCCGCGGCGCCCGTCCGCGCGGACCGTGCGGCGGTCGTCCTGGCCGCCGGGCACGACGCCGCGTCGCGCGACCTCCTCACGCGGCCCCTCGGGGACGCGACCGTCGTCGAGCTCGCCGTCGCGACGGTGCGCAAGGTCGTGGACCCCGGTCGCGTCGTCGTCGTGGTCTCGCCCGACGACCCGACCGTGCGCGAGCTGCTCGGCGAGGACGTGGTCTACGTCGAGCAGCGCGAGCCGCGCGGCACGGGCGACGCGGTCCTCGCGGCCCGGGGCGCCATCGCGTCAGTCCTGGGCCCGGGCGCCGACGGGCCCGTCCTCGTCGCCTACGCCGACACGCCGCTGCTGCGGTCGGAGTCGCTCCTCGGCCTGCTCACGCGGCACGCGCTCACCCGGGCGGACCTGTCGCTCCTCTCGGCCGTCGTCGACGACCCGCAGCCGAGCTCCGGGCTCGTGGTGCGCGCGGGCGACCAGATCAGCGCGGTCCTCGAGCCCGAGGACCGCGCCGGTGCGCCGCTGGGGGACCGGCCCGAGGTCAACGTGGGCGCGTACGTCGCCGCGCCGAGCCTGCTCTTCGGCGAGCTCGAGGCCATGGCCGCGGACGGCGAGCACCGGCTCACCGAGCTCGCGCGCCGCGTCATCGGTGCCGGTCGACGGATCTCGTCGTACCGGATCTACGACACCGACGAGGTCCGGGGCATCAACACGCCCGGCGAGCTGCAGGAGGCCGCGGACGTCGTCCTCAAGCGGCTGTTCGTCCCGACGAAGAACACGGACACGAAGATCGTGTTCGGGACCGGCGGGTGGCGTGCGGTCATCGGGGAGGGCTACACCCTCGCGAACGTGCGCCGCCTGTGCCAGGCCATCGCGAACGAGACGGTGCGCCGCGGGCTCGACCGCAAGGGGGTCGTGATCGGCGGCGACCGCCGGTTCCTGTCGCGCGAGTCGGCGGTCGCCGCGGCAGAGGTCTTCGCGGGCAACAACATCGCGGTCACGCTCCTGCCCGACGACGTCCCCACCCCGCTCGTGACGTTCGCCGCCCCGTACCTCGGCGCGGCGTACGGGATCATCGTCACGTCGAGCCACAACCCGCCCGAGTGGAACGGCATGAAGGTGTTCCGCCAGGACGGGTCCCTGCCGCTCGACGACGAGACGGACCGGTACCAGGACGAGGCGAACGCGCTCTCCGTGGACGACGTCATCACGCTCGACATCGACGTCGCGCGGCGCACGGGAGTCGTCGTGGACCGCGCCCTCACCGCCCCCTACGTCGACGCGATCGAGCGGATCATCGACGTCGAGGCCGTGCGCGGGTCGGACCTGCAGGTCGTCGTCGACCCGATGTACGGGACGAGCCAGCTCACGCTCGGCACGATCCTGTCCGACATGCGCGTGCGCTCGGAGTTCATCCACGCCGCGCACAACCCGCTCTTCGGCGGTGTGGCCCCGGCGCCCGACCTGCAGCGGCTCAGCACGCTCGTGTCGATGATCCGCCAGGGCGGCGGGCGCTACGACCTCGGCATGGCGACCGACGGCGACTCCGACCGCATCGGCATCGTCGACGAGACGGGCGAGTACATCTCGACCAACGACCTGCTGCTGCTCCTGTACTGGTACCTGCACGAGGTGCGCGGCGAGAAGGGCGGCGTCGTGCGCAACCTCGCGACGACGCACCTGCTCGACCGCCTCGCCGCCCACTTCGGCGAGGAGTCCCGCGAGGTCAAGGTCGGCTTCAAGCACGTCACGGCCGGCATGGAGGAGATCGGCGCGGTCCTCGGCGGCGAGTCGTCGGGCGGTCTGACGATCCGTGGCTGGATCCTCGGCAAGGACGGCATCTTCGCGTGCGCGCTCGTCGCCGAGATGCTCGCCCGGACCGGGAAGCGGATCTCGGAGCTCCGCGAGACGGTCTACGCGATCACGGGCCGCCTGCACACGCTCGAGGCCGGCGTGCCCGCGACGCCCGAGATGCGTGTCGAGGTGCCTCGCCGGCTCGCCGCGGAGCCGCTCACGCACGTCGGGCCGTACCCCGTCGTGTCCGTCTCCCACCTCGACGGCACCAAGATCCTCCTCGAGGGCGACAACTGGGCGCTCCTGCGGTTCTCCGGCACCGAGCCCGTGCTGCGGATGTTCGTCGAGGCGGACACGCCCGAGAAGGCCGGCGAGCTGCTCGACTGGCTCCGCGGCTTCGTGACCGCCGGCGTCTGAGCCCGCACCCGACGACGCGCACCCTCACGAGTGGCCGCGCGTCGTCGGGCACGTACGACCACCCCAGCAGGACCCCCGGAGAGGAACCCCAGCAACGATGCGCTACGGCCGCTTCGACACCGCGCGCGACGAGTACGTCGTCGAGCGCCCCGACGTCCCCGTCTCGTGGACGAACTACCTCGGCACGAAGGACCTGTGCACGGTCCTGTCGCACACCGGGGGCGGGTACTCGTACTACAAGAGCTCGCAGCAGGGGCGCATCACGCGCTTCCGCCCCAACGGCGTGCCGCTCGACCGCCCCGGCCACTACGTGTACGTGCGCGACGCCGACGACGGGGACTACTGGTCGGTGTCGTGGCAGCCCGTGGGCAAGCCGTTCGTCGGTCCGGACGAGGAGCTCGACCCGGCAGGCGGCGCCGGCCGGTGGACCACGCGCCACGGCATGGGGTACACGACCTTCCGCGCCGAGTACAAGGGCGTCGACGCCGAGCAGACCGTCTTCGTCCCTCTCGACGACGACGTCGAGGTGTGGGACGTGCGCCTGACGAACACGACGGACCGTGAGCGGCGGCTCACCGTCACGGGCTACGTCGAGTTCAGCTTCCACACCATCACGATCGACAACCAGAACCTGCAGATGTCGCTGTACTCGTCGGGCTCCTCGTACGAGGACGGGATCGTCGAGTACGACTTCTTCTACGAGCCGTGGACGTTCCACTACTTCGCGTCGAGCGAGACGCCGTCGTCGTACGACTCGCTGCGGGACTCGTTCATCGGCCCGTACCGCACCGAGGCGAACCCGGTCGCGGTCGAGCGCGGGCACGGCACGAACACCTCCGCGACCACCCAGAACCACTGCGCGGCGCTGCAGCACGAGATCGTGCTCCAGCCCGGCGAGACCAAGCGCCTCGTCCACCTGCTCGGCTACGGCTCGCGCGACGCGGCCGGCCGGGCGATGCAGGCGAAGTACGCGGACCTGCACGCCGACGTCCCGGCCGTCGACGCCGAGCGCGCACGTCTCGCGGCGTACTGGAGGGCCAAGCAGGACGCGCTGCGCATCCGCACGCCCCACGAGGGCATGAACACGATGATCAACACGTGGACGCTGCTCCAGGCGGAGACGTGCGTGCAGTGGTCGCGGTTCGCGTCGTTCGTCGAGGTCGGCGGGCGTGCGGGCCTCGGCTACCGCGACACCGCCCAGGACGTCCTGAGCGTCGTCCACTCGAACCCGACGAAGACGCGGCAGCGGATCGTCGAGCTCCTACGCGCCCAGACGGAGGCCGGCTACGGGCTGCACCTGTTCGACCCGAAGGCCTTCGACCCCGACGCCGAGAAGCTGCCCGACGTCCCGTCGCCGACCATCGTGCCCACCGTCGACCCGAAGGACCTCGTCCACGGTCTCGAGGACACGTGCTCGGACGACCACCTGTGGCTCGTCCCGTCGGTCGTGGAGTACGTCAAGGAGACGGGGGACCGGGCGTTCCTCGACCTCGAGATCCCGTTCGCCGAGGGGACCCCGGCCACGGTGTACGAGCACCTCGTCCGGGCGCTCGAGTTCTCCGCCGAGCAGGTGGGTCAGAACGGCGTCGCGCTCGGCCTGCGCGCGGACTGGAACGACTGCCTCAACCTCGGTGGCGGCGAGACGTCGCTCGTGACGTTCCTCCACGCATGGGCGATCGGCGCGTTCCTCGAGATCGCGGAGCCCTTGGCCGCGGCCGGTGACGAGCGCGCGGAGGCCGACGTCGTGCGGTTCACCGCCGAGCGCGAGCGCATCGCGAAGGTCGCCGACACCCAGCTCTGGGACGGCCGGTGGTGGATCCGCGGCTACACGCGCGACGGCGTGAAGATCGGCTCGGCGGAGAACGCCGAGGGCAAGATCTTCCTCGAGCACCAGGCGTGGCCCGTCATCGCGGGCATCACGACGCAGGAGCGCGGCGAGGCGTCCATGGACGCCGTGCGCGAGCTGCTCGGGTCGGAGTACGGGAGCCACCTCAGCTGGCCGGCGTTCACCCAGGTCGACGACACCGTCGGGTTCGTCACGCGCGTCTACCCGGGGATCAAGGAGAACGCCGCGATCTTCTCCCACCCCAACGCGTGGCCGATCATCGCGGAGGCGCTGCTCGGCCGCGGCGACGAGGCCGTCCAGCTCTACGACGCGATCCTCCCGTACCACCAGAACGACAACATCGAGGTCCGCGGGGCCGAGCCGTACGCCTACGTGCAGTTCCTCTACGGGCGCGACCACGAGTGGTTCGGCAAGGCGCAGAACCCGTGGCTGACCGGCACCGCCGGCTGGATGTACACCGCCGTGACCAAGTACGTGCTCGGTGTGCGCCTCGCGCTGGACGGGCTCGTCGTCGACCCGTCGATCCCGCGGGACTGGGACGGGTTCGAGGTGCGTCGCGAGTGGCGCGGTGCCGTCTACGAGATCGAGGTGCGCAACCCCGACCACGTGTCGAAGGGCGTGCGCACCGTGACGGTGGACGGCGTCGACCACGACCCGGCGGTCCCCGTGCCCGCCCGCCCGGCGGGCAGCGAGGTGCGCGTCGTCGTCACGCTCGGGTGATCGCGCCGCGGTCGCGGCTGGTGGCGTCGGCCGCGACCGTGGTAGACCCTGTCAGCGAGGCCGGGTCGTCCGTGCTTCGGCACGCGCGAGGAAGGCCGAGGATGGACGCCGCACGAAGGACGCCACGATGACGGGGAAGACGGCGCGCGCCTGGGCCGTCACCAGGCCCTGGCCCGTCACGCTGCGCGACGACACGCTCGACGGCGCGGTGGTGCTGCGCCCCCTGCGCCGGCGTGACGCGCACGACTGGATGACGCTGCGCGCCCGGAACGCCGGGTGGCTCGAGCAGTGGGAGGCCACGTCGCCCCGGCCCGGTCCGGGGGGGCCGCCGACCTTCGGCGAGTACGTCCGTGCGCTCACGTCGCAGGCGCGCAACGGCTCGTCCTTGCCGTTCGCCGTCGAGTTCGACGGCGAGCTCGTCGGTCAGCTCACGGTCTCGTCGATCACCTACGGGTCCCTGTGCGGGGCGAGCGTGGGCTACTGGGTGAGCGAGCACGTCGCCGGGCGGGGGATCATCCCGACCGCCGTGGCGATGTCGGTCGACTACTGCTTCGCCGTGCTCGGCCTGCACCGGATCGAGATCAACATCCGGCCGGAGAACGTGCCGAGCCTGCGCGTCGTCGAGAAGCTCGGCCTGCGTGACGAGGGTCTGCGCGAGCGGTTCCTCCACATCCAGGGTGCGTGGCGCGACCACCGCACGTTCGCGATCACGACCGAGGAGGTCCCGGAGGGGCTCCTCGCGCGCTGGCAGGCGACACGCCGCAGCGACGCCTGACGCGACGTCGGGCACGCGGCGTCGACGGCGCAGGGGAGGCCGGGCGCCCGACACGCCGGAGCGCGTCCGGGCCGCGTGCGAGGGCCTCGCCTACCGTCGGAACGTGGAATCGGCCTCGGGGATCGTCGCGCTCGCGGTGGTCCTGCTGTGGCTGGGGTACTACGTGCCCCACCGCGTGCAGCACCGCCAGCAGCTGCTGGAGGCGCGCACGGAGGACCGGTTCTCGGGCGCGCTGCGCGTCCTGTCCGTCGCCGGGCGGGGCCTCGGCGCACCGGACCGCCTCGTGCCGGCGCTCGACGGCACGGTCGCGGTCGCGGTCGGCCCGGGTGGCGGGCGCCGGGCACTGCTCGGCGCGGCGCCGGAGGGCCCGAGGGGAGCCGCGGACATGACGGGCTCGACGGGCTTGACGGGCACGGCAGGATCGGACCGGTCGGACGGTCGGACGCACGACGAGGTGGAGGACGCAATGGAGATCAGCGGCAGCGCGTCATCCCCCCGAGGGGTGGTGCAGGAGGTCGGTCGTCCGTCGACGTCGCGCCTCGCCCTCCTCGAGCGCCGAGCGGCCGCCGCGCGGCGCCGTCTCGCGCTCACCGTCGTCCTGCTGCTCGCGAGCGTCGCGGTGTGGGTCGTCGTCGGCCTGGGCCTCGCGCCGTGGTGGGCGGGAGCGGTCCCGACGGCGTTGCTCGCCGTGGTCCTCGTCCTCGGCCGGCGCGCCGTGCTGTCCGCCCAGCGGGCCGACGCCGCCTGGCTCGCGGAGCGCCGGGCGGCGGCGCGAGCCGCGCGCGGCACGGTCGCCGGCGGCCCTGCCGCCCCGCGCAACGTGCGCCCTCGGGTGACCGGCCGGGCCGTGCACGGGTCGCAGCTGAGCACCCAGATGATCCCGCGCGTCACGGCGAAGGACCTCGCGCGGGCGAGCGCGACGGCGACGACGGACGGCGCTGCGGCCACGGTCTCGAGCGCGGGGACCGGGACACGTGAGACGTCGAGCACCGCGCGCACCGACGACGACCCCGCGGAGGGATCCTCGGCGCGCCCGGAGCGGGACGAGGCGCCGACCGCCGTCGCGACCGAGGCGGGCGAGGGGCGCGTCCCGTCGGGGCGTGCCTGGGACCCGGTCCCCGTGCCGCGGCCGACGTACACGATGAAGCCCACCGCGCCCCGGCGTGAGCCGGCCCCGCTGACCGACGACCAGACGTCGCCGACCACGGCCCGACCTGCGCCGGCGGCCGCCGTGCCGATGCCCGAGCGGTCCGGGGCGCCGGAGCGCGCGGAGGGCGACGCGCAGAAGCCGAGCACCGAGACCCTGGGGCTCGCCCTCGACGAGATCCTCGCGCGGCGACGCGCGGCCGGCCAGTAGCCCGAGCGCCGCCGGGCCACCCGTCCCCAGGAGGCGCTGAGGGCGTCACCGGTTTGCAGGACCACGGCCCCGAGGTGTTAGTCTGTACACCGCTCGAGGGGCTATGGCGCAGTTGGTAGCGCGTCTCGTTCGCAATGAGAAGGTCGGGGGTTCGAATCCCCCTAGCTCCACTCCTTGAAGGCCGTTGGTCAGGATGAGAGTCCTGGTCAACGGCCTTCGTCGTTCCCCGAAGTCCTCGAAGAGAGGACCAGAACGACCGTGATTCCACGCGAGATTCCACGCGAGTGCTCACCGAGCATGCGTGCGAACGACCCCGATCGACCTCGGACGCCGGCGTCTGTGACGCACCTGAGGTCCATGTTCACGAGAAGCGAACCCCTGTCCCACACGCCGATGTGGACGCTCGACGAGCTCTGCGAGAAGGTCCACGTGAGCCGCGCGACGGTGCACACCTGGCGCAAGAGAGGGACGGCGCCCAAGGCGTACGTCATCGGTCGGCACCTGATGTTCGAGGAGTCGGACGTCCGTGCATGGCTCGAGGCCCGGACGCGCCTGTCGAGGACGAGCCGGGCGCCGGCTCCGGATCGGGCTGGTGAGCTGGATGGCTCACGAGAGGCTGAAGGCCGGCGAGCACGGCGAGATCTTCATCAAGCAGACCTCGAGCGGGTCGTTCCAAGCGCGTGTGCGCGTGCGACTGCTCGACGGCATGGAGACGCAGATCTCCCGGAGCCGCAAGACTCGAGCCGCCGCACGGCTCGCCGTGCAGGCCGAGGTCGAGGATCGGCTCAAGCGGCCGAGAGGATCGGCCGACCTCAAGCACGACAGCAAGGTCGGCCTGGCTGCTCGGCAGTGGATCGACGAGCTGCGCGTGCATTCGGCGTGGCCGAATGCACGGCGGCGACCGCAGACCGTCGATGAGTACGAGCGGTTGCTCGGGACGCTCATGGTGCCGAAGCTGGGCAAGCTCCGGCTCGATGAGTGTTCGCCGACGACGCCACGAAATCCGCGGCGCGCGGAGATCTGTACCTGGGAGCGCGTCAGGCGACAGGGGAGCTGATCGCGCTCGGCACGCCGTGGGCAGATCTTTATCCTGTGCTTGCCGATGTCGTCTCAGGCTGGGATGACGCGCGCGTCGACCGCGCCGAGTGTCAGGCCGAGGCGACCGTCCAGACCTTTGCGCTGCCGCTGGACCACTACCTGCTCTACGGCATCGCGCGCACCAGCCTCGTCGCGCTGGCCGAGACGGTTCCAGCGACCAGCCTGATCGAGTACTGGTTCGTGCTGCAGGCCCTCGACTCGCTGCACGACCCCATGTGCCGACCCTCTGCCGAGCCGCTCGTCACGAGCGCCAAGACCGTGCACTACGCGGCGGCCCGCGCCGCGATCACCGCGCTCTGCGTGTTCAACCTCGACAACCGCGCCGTCCTATCGATCCGAGACCTCCTCGACCGTGAGTGGGAGCGCGACCCCCACCACACCGACTCCCACCGAGTGCAGGGGCGTGCCTGATGTACGGCCAGGTCACCAGTGCACTGCACGCGTCCATGACACAGCTCCTCGCGATGCGCCGGCCGTCGTTCTACCTCGGAGGCGCCAACGGCAACCGCGAGGCAACGACGACGCCCGAGGAACGCGCCGCCGCGACGGCGAGGATCCTGCGCTACCGCAAGGTGGTCTGGGACTACGCGCTCGCGGTCACCGAGGCCGCGACACCTATCCACGTCGTCGACGGCTGGGAGACACCGCACCGCCTGCTCCACTGGCTCCGAACCGACCAGCCCCGGACGGGCGCCCTTCCCGGCGGACGTGGCGTGAGCGCCGCCGAACTCGCCGCGGTGCAGGACACCCGCCTCACCGAGACGTGGCGCAGAGCCGCAGTCGCCGCGATGACCGGTCGCGAGCGCGAGCTGCCCGTCGTCGCAGACAGGATCCGCTTCGACGACGCGCGCGTCCTGCTGCGCGATGCCGCTGACCTCACCTGGGCGCTGATCGCACTCGACGCCCGGTACTTCCCGCTGCCCGGGTGGCAGCGCCTGAGCACCAAGTCCAAGTGGCAGGACTCGTTCTCCACGAAGGAGCCCCAGCTCGTCGACTCGGCGCTGTCCGCTGCGCAGCTCTGCAGCCAGTGGGCGGCGGGCGTCACTCACGCCCAAGCTAGCGCTGTCGACCGTCTTGGATACCGGCCGCCGACTGCGCTGATGCCGAAGCCGTACCCGTTCGGGTTTGACGGCGCGATCACGGCCCAGCACAACCTGCTCGTCGGGCTCGGGGCTGAGTTCCCGACCGTCGACTCGCTGATCGCGATCGTGCGCGCACAACGGCTGGTGTCCGCGCTCGCGACTCGGGCGGCCGGGGTTGTCGACGCCCACGATCTGGCGATTCAGTTTGCGAGGCGCGCCGAGAAGTACCAGAGGCTCCTCGGGATGCTGATGGGGCGCGTCGCGGGTCCCCTTGGCCGTGGCCAGGGCTCCGTCGCCGACGCCGAAGCCGCCCAGCGTGCGATAGAGGACGCCGTCGGAACGGGGGAGCGAGTCAGCGGTAACCAGCTCGCATGGCTGCGTCGTCTCTTCACAATGACTGACGCGTACGTCGCCGCTCGGGTCAAGCAAGGCATCGACCAGCGGCGATACTTCGTCTGGAACGAACTCTCGCTGTCAGGAGTCGGCGTTGCCGGTGTGCGGCGAGCAGTGCGGAGGTACGAGCCCATCGACGGGCACAACCACCCGAACCTCTTCGCGGCGGTCAAGGCTCTGGCGCCTGATTGTGGGCCAGCGAGGGTAGTCGAGGGCAGACCTGGGCGCGACGACTTCACGAGGGTCGTGGAGATTGCCGGCGAGTTGGACAAGGCGCGCCGATACCGCGGAAGCGCGGCGCGACCGGACGCGCCCGAATCGCGACGGGGCGATCCTGAGCGCATCGCGTTGTGACCGCGCCCATGTGAATCGCCCCGGGTTCGGTGGAGAATCTCAAGCCAGGAAGGATGAGAGCCATGGCAGCATCGAGGAAGTACAGCGACGAGCTGCGTGAGCGGGCCACGAGGATGGCGATCGACGCTCGGAAGGACCCGGCGACGAGGACCGGGCCGTACAAGCGGATCGGGGACCAGCTCGGATCCACCCCCGAGGCGTTGCGCACGTGGGTGGCCCGGGCCGAGATCGATGCGGGTGACCGGGCCGGCACGACGAGCACGGACGAGGCCCGGATCGCGGAGCTCGAGCGGGAGAACCGTGAGCTGCGGGGGCGAACCACATGGCGGCACGGGCAGGTGGGCGCAGCTACGATCGTCAGCAGGCCGGGCGGCCGGCCGCAGACTTCCGTTTGGGGAGAGTCTGACCCCCGCGATGTGCGCAGGAATCGCTGTGTCTGCCGTCGTCGCTCTCAGCATCGCAACCATGTTCCGCATGCTGAAGAGCGAAGGGAGGCGCAGGATGATCGATCTGATCACGACAGGCATCGGCCTCGTCGCAGACGCCATCACCATCTCAACCGCACTAGGGGTCAGCGCTGCCCCGAGCCAGGGCCTGACGCTAGAACCGTCGGCATGAGCGAACATCCCCCGCCGCGCAAGGCGACAGGACCCGGCAAGGACTCGCGCTAGCGATCAAGACCCCGCCTGCCGACGGGGAGGACATGATCAAAAGCAAGAGCGCACCAGCGCGCCGCACCTGGTGCGGGTTCGTCCTTGACACCCTCCGAGACGACCGCACCACCCGTGGCGGAAGCTGACCTGACGGGCGACCGTCAGCGCGCAGGGCGGTCCGGGTCGTGCCCGAACACGAGCGACAAATACTCGCGCAACAGCAGGAATCCGTCGTGGCGAGGCAGTGACGAGTGGTCGACGCGCTCTCCGTGAGAGAGCCGGTTGCGCAGGTCTGCGAGCCGCTTGAACTGGTCGATGTCCGCCTGGGCGTCGGCACCCTTGAGACCCCAGGCCATGAGCGCGAACTGGAACTCGATGTTCCTCGCCGGACGGTCCGAGCCGTCAGGGGTCGGCCAGAGCAGCGACTTAGCAGGCAGGCCGTAGTCCGAGGCGATCGCGCCCGAGATCCGGTCGCGGTTGACCTTGCAGAACTTCGCCGCCAGGGCCTCGAGCCCCCAGTGCGCGAAGAGGAACCTGCGCAGCGCGTCGGGCTCGTCCATCGCCTGGAAGTACCACCAGGACGGGGTGGCGGCTATCCGGTCTGAGTCGCGGGGAGACCCCGCAGCGTTCAGGACGTCGAACAGGGGCGTGCAGTCGAGTGTGTCCCAGCCGCTAGCACTGGCGTGACCCGTGGCGGTCATGCGCAGCTCGCTGCGGAAGACCGGCATGTGGGCGTCGTCGTCGGGCTCGAAGTATGCCTTGGCTGTGGCGTGGACGACCTTGTCGATCCGGGTGCCGGCACCGACCAGTCGGGCGCAAGCCTGGTCGAGGGCTTCTGCGGCTTCGCCCGCGAAGCTCCTGAGCCGGTCGAGCGTGCTCGCAGTGTCGGCGACCCAGAGTGCCCAGCGGCCTGCCAGCCCGTCCACCACGGCGCGGCGGACGTAGCCGATGGTCAGGTACGTCGCTCCCGGTTCGATGAACCCGGGCTGCTCGACGGAGAGATCGGATGTGTCACGGTCGGGTTCATCGAGCCTGTGGTGCTGAGCAGCCACTCCTATCGCGCCGTCGACCAGCGGCGCCGCGTTCGACAGGTCGTGCAGCAGCGTCGCGGGGACGTCCCCGAACGTGACGACCAGTTGTGCCCCCGAGCCGTCCTGCGGTGTGGCGTGCTCGATCGACCGACCGTCGCGATCGGTGTACCGGGGGCCGATCTCCAGCACCCGGTAGGCAACCAGACGCCCGCTGACCGGCACGAGGCTCTTCGTCATGCGTCGCGACACTAGCGCGACCTGGTCCACTCGTGCGACGCGACGATCCAGGCACCGGCGTCGGAGTGACGAGCCTCGAACTTGGGGTTGCGCTTCCGCTTCTCGGCTCCCCAGTCAGGCTGTCGCTTGGTCCTGATCCACCCTGCGGCGATTCCGGCATCGAGGGATGCTGTGTTCTCGATCCAGACGGCCCGGAGGGTGAGCGGTGCCCACCAGGTCTTACGCTTGCGCGAGTTGCCGGTGGACGCGACGTAGTCGCTGAGGGGCTTGCCAGTCGTGAGCCCGTAGTCGGTGTGCCACGCCCGGAACGCCCCGGTCGTGTCCATACCCGCCAGGCCGTCAACGATGAGGAACCCGAGCCCTTGCTCTTCGACGCAGGCGAGGACAGCCTCGGTGTCGTTGAGCCAGGCGATCTTCGGTTGGTTCTTCGGGCGCCTCCCGTCATGTGGGACAGCCACCTGCTGCGCCGTGTGCGCCTTTGCGTCCCAGACGCGCGTCGGGCTCGCGTAGTCGAATGTGGTCGATCCGTACCGGACACGGGGACCGTGGAGGCCGGACGTCGGGAACTGCTCGTTGAGGATGGTCCGGACCATCTCCTCGAAGTACCAGCCGAACCACTCGGTCTGGCGCCACTGCGTGGAGCCAGCGTCCCGCATCCATGTGACGCTCTCGCGTCCGTCCCAGTGGGCGGGAAGCTCACGGCTGAGTGTGCGGACGAGCGCAGCGCCTTCGTCAGCCGCCGTAGCCCAGGCTGCTGAGTGCTTCTGGGCGCGCAACTCCGCCCCTGCGAGGACTAGGTTGAGCCCCTCCTTGGTGACTGTCGCACCAGTGGAGCCACCAGTCATGATCCACGGGACGCCGAACTCGCGGCAGAGTCCCCGGGCGAGCTCGTGCTTGGTGGCTCCTGGGCGGAGGACCTGCGGTGCAAACCTGCGTGCGAGCCCTTCGAGCGTTTGGATGTGCTCTTTGCCGCCTGGCCCGAGCTCGGTCCGCGGGATGCCAGCGAGGTCGGACATGCGGTCGACAGCCTCTTGCTTGCCGCGCGCGGGCCTGAACCACGGGAACGCTCGGAGTACTTCGTCCACGGAGTTGTTCGAGACGGTCTCTGCGCGCGACATCCGTGCGAGGTTGCCCGCAGCAGCCTCCAGGAGACGGTTCATGCCGTCGAGGGTGATCGCGTAGCGGTCGAAGTCGTGCTCGTCGACCCAGGAGGTGTCGAGTGCCGCCGCGATCTGCCTGCCCAGCACGGCGTTGACCGCGTTCAGGTCGACGTCCAGCCCGAGGCTCAGCGCGAGCGCGACGAGGGAGCGCTTTGGCCCTCGTGTTCCGACGTCCTTCTCGGCAGTCAGCGCGAACATCCTGGCGCTGGCCTCAGGGATGGACTCTGCTGGGTTGAATTGGACGTCAGCGTCGTGCACGGGACCACCCTGGCACGACTGGTCGACGGCTGGGGGCGTGCGACACTTGACGGCCGCGGAACGACGCCGCGTGGAGACTTGATTTCACCCCCACAGTGAGGTTAGCTGTACGTATGTTCGATCCCGCCGGCGATGGAGAGACCCCTGTGAACGAGCCCGCTGCGTTCCGGTACATCGACCTCTTCGCTGGAATCGGCGGCTTCCATGCGGTGCTAGACGCAATGGGCGGCGAGTGCGTCTACGCGGTCGAGATCGACAAGGCGGCTCAGGACGTCTATGAGGCGAACTGGGGTCTACGACCGCTCGGCAGGAACGACAAGGGTGACATCACGATCGACGCTCCCGACGACGAGTCCAAGCCGGTCAACGTCCCGCCGCACGACGTCCTCGTCGCAGGGTTCCCATGCCAGCCCTTCTCCAAGTCGGGCAAGCAGCAGGGCATGGACGAGACTCGCGGCACGCTCTTCTTCAACATCATGAGGATCGTCCGCGCACAGCAGCCCGTTGTCGTCCTCCTGGAGAACGTCCGCAACCTCGCCGGTCCGCGTCACGAGCACGAGTGGGCAGTCATCATCGACAAGTTGCGCGACGCCGGCTACGTCGTGAGCAGCGACCCCGCGATCTTCTCGCCCGCAAGCCTGGCGCCGGAGTTTGGCGGTCACCCGCAGACCCGTGACCGCGTGTTCATCGCGGCGACACGTGTGAAGCCTCGGGCCGAGACAGACCGCTACCGCGAGAAGGTTGCTGACGAGCGCCTCCCCTACACGCTCCCCGACCCCAAGGGTGAGTGGGACCCGATCACGCTCGGCGACATCCGTATGGACCGAGAGTGGGACCTGCGCGATGACCTCCCGCTCGACTGGGACGTCCGCGAGGACGGCACCGTGTCTGACACCGAGTGGGGGTGGATCAAGCACTGGGATGCATGGGTCCACAAGACCCGGGAGATGTACGCGTCCAACGCCGACCATGACGGCGTCGAGGCGAGGAACCTGCCTGGCTTCCCGGTGTGGGCCAACGTCTGGACGAAGGACGAGGACGAGCGCGAGAGGGCGCTCCACGATGCACGCGAGATGAAGTGGAAGGTCAGCCACCTCACCAACAACTACCGGCTCTACGACGACCTGCTCGCCTACGACGCGGACTGGACGGCTCACTGGCTCGGCAGGACGCGCCAGTTCCCGGAGTCGAGGCAGAAGTTCGAGTGGCAGGCACAGCGGGCAACCTCGGTCGGGAAGTGCGTGATCTCGCTGCGCCCCTCTGGCATCCGCGTGAAGCGGTTGACGCACCTCCCCGCCCTGGTCGCGATCTCGCAGACACCGATCATCGGCCCGCTCAAGCGACGCCTCTCCATCGCTGAGGGCGCTCGACTTCAGGGCCTGCCCGACGGCTTCAGGTGGCCGCAGAAGGACGCCGCCACGTGGAAGCAGCTCGGCAACGGCGTGAACACCGGCGTCGTCGCCCGTGCACTCTGGGCGCAGGTCAACCGGGACGAAGACCTGCTTGAGAACGACGAGCGCGGCTGGGCGGTCCATGACGCAGTCACCAAGACTCTCGCTGGCGACGGCGCCCTGAAGAAGAGCATCGCGGCAGCCTGGAAGCGTGGGCAGGAGCGGCTCGCCGAGAGCGCCACGGATGCTGACCTGGCCTGACGCGACGGTCAGGGTTCGGTGAGGCCGGCTTCTTCCGGAGGCCCTCCCTCGACGCTCCCCCTCGCTACCGTAGCGGAGCGAGCAGGTCCCGACCGTCCGCCGGACGTCACCCGTTCCGGCTGGCGTGGGTCACTCGCGCTGTTGGAGGCCGCGGCAACCGTGGCCACCACGGCAGCGACGTCGCCAGTGACCTCGTGCTCCCAGACGCGCACGACAGTCCAGCCAGCGTCCCGTGCCAGTCTGGTCGAGCGTGCGTCGCGCTCACGGTTTCGTGCCATCTTCTGCGCCCAGAGTCCGGCGTTCGGTCCTGTCCATGGCGTGCGGCGGCCGTGCTTTGGGCACCCGTGCCAGAAGCACCCGTCGACGAACACGGCGACACGGTGCCTTGGCAGCACAAGGTCTGGCGTGCACCCCTTGGCCACGGCTGGGTGCAGACGGAACCTGAACCCAGCCGCGTGCAGGGCGCGCCGCAGCGCCACCTCCGGTGCCGTGGACGTCTTCGCGCGACCGCCCAGATGGCGGCCCGCAACGGTGCTCGTCCAGCGCTCGGTCACGTCCCGACGGTATGCGATCGAGGGGCGTGCCGGGATGAGTTGGAGACTCTCGGGTGGGCGGAGCCCCGTGCAGGTCGCTACTTGACGGGCGAGAACCGGCGGTCGAACTCGCCTCGGAGGGCCAGGTACAGGTCCGGTGGGCGCGGCGGTGCGTACGCGGCGAACCACATCGGCAGTGGCGCCCACAGGCCCAGGTGGGCGGAGGAACGCATCAGCTGGCCCATCGTCTTGCTGGTGAGCGTCGTCGCACGGTTGTTCTTCGACGTGGGGACGTCACTCAGCAGGGTGTCAGGCAGCACGAAGACCCCAGGACGGTCGGGCAGCTCGAGAGCACCGGTGTCGCCCTCGACGATCCCCTTGCCTGCGGGGACCCAGAACATCTCGAGGTGGTTCGCGGGAACGCCAGCGGCGACCTGCTCGGCGATGGACGGCCACACCTCCTCAAACTCTGGCCATGCGCCCCAGACGGCCAGCACCTCAACGGTGCCGTCTGGGTTCCACCTCAGCAGCGCGGGGACACGTCCCCGCGGCGGGACGGTGGGCGGGACGTCGAACCAGGAGCGGACGGAAAGCGTCGCCTCCTTCCAGTGGCCGCTCGTCTGCTGGATCGTGCCCGTCGTACGCCCGTACCCAGAGGCGACGTAGACGACCGAGATGGGGGACGTCCAAAGACCCGAACCTTTCTCCGCGACCAGGGCGTCCCAGTGCACCCCCATATCCTGCGGGCCGTTGCCCGACTTGTGGGAGTACGGGCGGCCGTTGAACTCGTAGTCGCCGAGTGCGCCCTTCACGCCGCGTGGGGTCTTGGCCATCGTCGTGCTCGGTTCCGTCCGCGCGACCCAGTTCGCCAGGGCGTCGTACCAGACGTCCTCGAGCAGGGCGGCGGCGGTCAGAGGGTAGTAGGTCCCCCGGTACTGCGTCTGGGCTGCGACGAACGGCAGGAGCCACTCCGGGTCTGCGAGCATGGCGGCCACTGTCTCAACGAGTGCGCGGTCGCGTGCGTCGACGGTCAGCGAAGTCAGGTCTTGGCCGGTCGCACCACAGGTGATGGGCATGCCCAGAGCCTAGCTATCGACGCGGCCTACCAGCGGGAAGACCCACCGCGGCGAATGACTGACCTTCGCGTCCCTGACGCGGGATCTGGCACAGTTGCGCTCACAAGAAGGTCTGCCTGGAGGGAGCGTCATGGACATCGCGGGCGGCTTCAGCGCGCTCGACGCTGCTGTGTGTATCGAGCACATCAAGGACGAGTTTCTTCGCGCTGCCCTCGGCGGCGGCCTCGTCGGGTCCGAGTGCACCGTCTGCGGCAGGACGGCCGAGAAGTCTCCTGGCAGTGGGTTCGCTGTGTCGCTCGACCTGGTCGCGAAGCAGGTCCAAGAAGCCTTGCAGCGCCACTACGTGCGCGCAGTAGACGAGTCCCCGTGGGACAGCGAAGCGGGGCGTTACGCGATCCCCACGGTCGACACCCGGGACGCCATCGACGACGTGTGCGAGTCGGCGTTCGACGACGAGTACGCCGAGCACATTGTCGATCTGGTCGCCAGATCGCTCGACGACGAGGAGTGGTTCGGCTCAGCGGGAGCGGTCGAGGCGGCCGACCACTACTGGACTTCGTTCGTCCTGACCGTGCTGCACGAGTCACGTTTCATGATGCTGCCCGACACTCCGGACGAGCCCGAGACGGGCGACTCTTTGTTCGGCCTGAGTAGGTACAACCCCTCTTGGTCGATCAGCGGTCTCCTTACGAGTCTGGCGTCCTTGATCTCGGAGCAAGATCTGGTCACCACCGAGGACGCGGGGACGTGCTTCTACAGGGGCCGCCTCGTAGAGAGTCCCCACGACGGGCAGGGGGACGCGAAGTACCTCGGCCCCGCGCCGCACGACAAGGCGGCAGCGAACCGCATGAGCCCGCCCGGTATCGCCATGCTCTACGCCTCGGGCGACGCGCAGACGGCAGTCATGGAGATCGCCGGGCACGGCCCGAAGCCGTATGCCCGGATCGGAGCCTTTCGCAGCACCCGTCCGCTCCGTGTCGTCGACTTCACCCGCCGACGCGGACGCCCGTTTAGTTACTTCGACGCGGCAGGGTTTGGCGACTGGGAGGCGTCGCAGGTCCTCGACTACTACGTCAAGGAGATCACGCGTCCGGTCATCCCTGACGGACGCGAGCACCGTGAATACGTCCCAACGCAGATCGTGACGGAGTACATCCGTTGGGGTCTCACCGAGCGGGTGGACGGGATCAAGCTGCCCAGCGCGCAGAGCGGTGAGCCCACCTTCGTCCTGTTCTTCGACGACAGGAGCGTCGCGGACACCGGCAGCGCCCAGGCGGGTCGACCGACCCCCGTGTTCACCCTCGCACCCGAAGACGTATCGCTGTTCAAGGTGACCCGAACGTACGCAGGGGAACCAGTAATGGACGGACGGGGCCGTCCGCGCGTTCCGACCACCACAACCTGACGCTCCCGGCCTCCAGTCATGCCACACGGCCAGGACCAACGCCCCATCCGCAGAGCCCAATTACCGTTCGTTAGCGAGCACGGGCGCGATTGCGCCGCTGGAGCATCAGCGAGGAGGCACGAGCGCGTTGAGACGGCGAGCGCGCCTCGGCCCGAAGGTGAAGCCCGCAGGCAGTCCGGTGTCGAATTCCAGCTTCACGACGCGTGCCCAGGAGTCCGCGTCGACACCTGGTCCGTGCCAATCGTCACGAGCATCGATGTGCGCGATCGGGGACGCCCAGGTCAGCACATCGCAACGGCTGGCGATAACAGCGCCTTGCAGGGCCTCGGGGAACTGGTCGGTCACTTCGTCGAAGTTGGCGGCGAGGTTGCCCACGAGGTACGGGTACCCGAGACCGATGTCATGGTTTGCTTGCTCGACCGTCTCGACGAATGGCGCGAACGAGTGGCGCCCGATGAAGGTTTGGCCGTAGATGTACGGCTGGTCGTCGATCGTGACCTGACCACAGACGACTCGACAGTCACCGCCTGGGGCGCGGCTATCCATCCACTGCCTCGCGTCGGCCGGGTCGATGGGCTCTTCAGGGTGCAACGGCATGTTCATGCCCGGCTGACTGAGTAGCGGGAATCCTGTCCACTCGTTCCTTGAATCTCGATGAACGATCGAGGGGGCAACGTCGGCGAAGAACCGTAAGACCGACATCATCGTGCCGGTCACCTCATGCCCTTCGAGTTCGGACCGGTAGGCGGGCTCGAGTTTCCGTGTCCCCGTGTGCAGTTGCGCAACCACGCTTGCAGGAATCTGATCCCAGACTGCGTAGATCCTCATACCGAGCTCGCCGCCCACGAGCGTGATCTCGTCACTTGGCCTCACGATGTGAAGTACGTGCTGTACGACGTTGCGCGCGAACTTGACAGCCTCGATCAGGTCGGCGGAAGGGTGGCGCTGCCCCGCGAAGAGCTGCTTGTAGGTGGCAGACTGTGCGATCTGGTTCGTGAGAAGGTCGTTGAGCGTCTGTGCGGCGACGAGGAAGCTCCGCACCCGTGGCCCCAGGTCCCCGCCTCGTGCGGTTTCCGCATAGTACCCAGCAACAGATGTCTGGAGATCGCGCATGACTTCGCGGAGCGGCGCGATCTCAGAGGTCGTCAGGGTGATGAGGCCCTGCGGAGCCGCTGTATGTGTGCCAGCGATCGGTTGCGTACCGGACGTGCTTGAGGCAGCCATGCGGCACACGCTCCTTCCCCTCTTCACGTCTCGCTCCTGTCGAAAGCGAGTCGCGTTCTCCACAAGTCGACCTCAGACTACCGACCACGCTCCTGCGACGGTCAGCGGAACCGCGCTCTGAGCGGCCGGCAGAAACGGTCAGCCGAAGATCTTGGTGCTCAGCATCAGTGGAGAGCCGCCGCGGGTGGGGAGAGTCTCCGGCGGCTCACGGCACACTCGGTGTCCGCGAGCCGCCGAGGGCGTGTGTGTGTCTCCTAGTAGGCTGGGGCGACTTCGGCGGCGGCGTTGCTGCCGAACGAAACTGTCGGGCGCCCGGTCCCGCGTGTGTAGGGAGGAGGCGGTTGACGTAGTGGACACAAGGCCAACGGTGCAGCACGACCAGGCTCCTGTGGTCAGCGAACTCGAAGCGCCTCCCATACCGAGCGCCCCAGTCTCTCTCGCTGGGCCGCCAGTGACTCCGGCGCAGCGCATCGCCTTCTACTCGCCGGACGAGTGGGAGGACTTCATCCGCGAGTGGGCGATCGCCATTGGCGAGGCATACAGCCAGATCAAGCGACTGGGCGGTTCGAACGACAAGGGCGCCGACGTGGCGGCGTTCAAGACGGACCGAGGCTTCGAGGGTGACTGGGATTGCTTCCAGGGGAAACACTACGCGAAGCCGCTTGGGTGGTCAGACGCCTTCCCAGAGATGCTGAAGATCTTTGCCGGGACCGTGAACGGCCACTACGTCCTGCCGAGTGCTTACGCCTTCCTTGCCCCGAAGGGATGCGGCACCGGCCTCAACCGCCTCTTGAGCAAGCCGACAGATCTGCGGCAGAAGTTCCTGGAGGAACTCAGTAGCGACAAGGGGATCGCCGCGGGCCTCGATGCGTCGCTGCGCGACCACGTGCGAACACTTGCCGAAACAACGGACTTCGCGATGTTCAGGTCGGTGGAACTGGTGGATGCGATCGCCGCTCACCGGACGACGGCTTACCACGTGGCTCGATTCGGAGGCCCGTTGCCGCCTCGGCCGCGGGCTACCGGTGCACCTACTGAGATCGGCGAAGCCGAGGCGCGCTATGTCGCTCAGCTGATGGACGTGTACCGCGAGGCAAGGCCCACTGGCGATCTGGCGCCCAACACGCTGCATACGGAACCTCGTCTTGCCGCGCATTTTCAGCGGCAGCGTGAGTCGTTCTACTCCGCCGAGTCTCTGCGTCTTCACGCTCGGGACGCCGTTCCTCCGGGCACCTTCGAGGCGCTGCAAGACGACGTGTACTCCGGCGTGATCGAGATCGCGGAGGCGGATCACGACACTTCGATGGCACGGTTGACACAGGTGCTGCAGGCGTCTACCCAAATCGACTTGAGCGCGCACGCGCTTACAACGATCTCGCAGACCGATGACCGTAAGGGCATCTGTCACCAGCTCGCTAACGAGGACCGCCTTGCTTGGATGAGGGCAGGCTCATGAGCAGCCCTCTCAACGGCCCCTTGGAGACGGCCATCCGTGCCTTGACGCTCCTCGCCGAGGCGTACCCGAGAAGCCTGGATCTGAACCAACTTGTTCTCCTTGACCACGGTCTGCTGCACAGCGAGGATCTCGGAGGCCCCCCGAGCCTGCACCCACCTGTTCCGATCCGCTCCAGCGAGCTTGGAGTGAAGCGTCACCAGCTCACGCTCGGGCTTGAGGTGCTCACGCGAGTGGGGCTCGCTGACATGAGTGCCTCCGCCGGCGGTATCCACTTCACGGCCGCTGAAGGTGCGCATCCCTTCCTCAGCTTGCTGGAGACGTCTCATGCTCGCGCCTTGGCGGAGCGAGCGAGCTGGGTGGTCGACCGCTACGGAGACCTTTCGGACGCTGGCCTCCGAGATGCGATCCGTGAAGTGTCCGGGCGATGGGCAGAAGAGTTCGAGAACTTCCACGGTGGGGAGCAGGCAACGTGAGCCGCTTGAGGTTGTTGCACATCACTCTTTGGGGACCGAACGTACCGCTGTCGACGGTCGAGTTCGGACCCGGGCTCACGCTCGTGCGCGGCCCGTCAGACACCGGCAAGTCCTTTATGGTGGAAGCGATCGACTTTATGCTCGGCGGAAAGTCGCTTAAGGAGATCCCCGAGCGAGACGGCTATTCCACCGTGCTGCTCGGTGTTGAGCTACCCACTGGTGAGACCGTGACGCTTACGCGCGGCGTTGCAGGGGGTGCTTTCTCGCTCTACCGCTCCGATGTCCGCAGCGGACCGCTCTCAGTCCCGGATGAGAATCTTTCGGCGAAGCACAACTCGAAGAGCGACGCGAACCTCTCGATGTTCTTGTTGAAGCAACTTGATCTCGAGAACTCACTGATTCGGAAGAATGCGCAGGGAGCAACTGTTTCGCTCAGCTTCCGGGATCTCGTGCATCTCTGCATCATCGGTGAGACGAAGATGCAATCCGAAGTTCCGCCAGCGATTACGGGGCAATACACGACGAAGACGAAGGAGATCTCGGCGTTCAAGCTGCTTCTGGAGGCGGAGGACGACTCCTCGGTGGTCGCTACCCAAGGAGCGCGGGAGGGTGTGCGGACGACTGGTGCGAAGATCGAGGTGATCGATCAGTTGCTGAGCGACGTCGAGGCGAAACTCATCGACACTCCCGACGAGGGTGAGTTGCGCGATCAGCTGGCGCGGCTCAATGCATCCATCGCTGATCACACGTCGACGGTGGAGGAACTCCTCACAGAACGATCTGGACTCGCAGAGCAACTTCGTCGCTTACAGGAGGCTGTCCAAGAGGCGAGGACCGAGCTGTCAGAAGTCGGAGCGCTCCAGAGCAGGTTCGGTCTTCTCAACGAGCAGTACGACTCGGATCTTGACCGCTTGGCGACGATCCGGGAGGCCGGTGTACTCCTTGGTTTCTTCACACCCGGGAAGTGTCAGTTCTGCGGTGCGGAGCTCGCTGATCAGCACTACAACGATGCTCACGGTGCCGACGGCACCGCTTTCGAGGAGTCAGTTGATGCAGAGATCGCCAAGACCAGGGCACTTCGCGCAGACCTTGCGCTCACCATGGAGGAACTGGTTCGTCGCGGCGGAGACGCCCGGTCGTCCGGCCGCGAGGCGGTTGCCCAAGTCGAAGCACTGAGCGTCAGACTCCGAGTGCTCGATGATGAGCTGCGCCCTGGAAACTCCCAGTTGCGCGAACTGATCGGGGTCAAGAGTGATCTCGAGAGGTCGCTCGCTCTGTACTCGCAGGCTGCCGAACTGACCCAGCTGAAGGCTAGCCTCATCGATAGTACGCAGACGGATGCGACCGTCGTCTCCGCTGGCCTGAACCTTAGAGCGCTCCGAGAGTTCTCCGCTGAGCTGGCGAAGCGGCTCGGGGCCTGGGGGTACCCGGATGCAGCCTCCGTGCAGTACGACCGCGCCGAGCAGGACATCCTGGCGGACGATCAGTACCGGTCCGCACATGGCAAGGGGGTCCGAGCAGTCCTCCACGCTGCGTTCACCGTGGGGCTCGCGCAGTACTGCTTGGATCGCGACATCGCCCACCCCGGTTTCATCGTGCTCGACTCGCCGCTAGTCACCTATCGCCCGCCTGGACGCAACTCGCCGGTGCAGCTCGATCAGTCGCTTCCTGCAGGGATCGTCGCTGACTTCTATCGCGACATCCAGGCGAGCTTCGATGGGCAGGTGATCGTGATGGAGAACCTGGACCCGACTGAGCCGCTCGGGACGGGTGCAGTCGATATTGTCTTCACCAAGGAGATCGGAGCCGGCCGGTACGGCTTCCTTCCGCCCAAGGGCTCAGCGGGGGCAGTTCAGATCGAGGAGTAGCTCAGTCGGTGGCGCTGACCGGGCGCAGGCCGGTCGTGGCGCCTACCCTCGAACGAACACGGCACTCTTTTCGGGCAGCGCCCCTCCATCTCGAGTTGCTCACCAAAGTTGGCTTCGGCTCCGTCACGCTCAAAGTGGACGAAGGTGACCGCGGATCGGGATCGTCGTTCCACGCGAGTTCCACGCGAGGCGCTTGGCTCCATGGAAGTTTCACGTGTGGGCGCACGACGGTTGCCGGTGCTTGACCCTGGTCGACGGTCGGTGCGAACCTGGTTCACGCATCCAATGATCGTTGCGGTTCCGCGTTTATGGTGGTCGAAATGGCATTGGTGCGCGGATGTAGCCACGGACTTCGGGAGCGCCCGGGCTTGTGACCCGGCAGGAGAAGGTCGGGGTTCGAATCCCCCTAGCTCCACAGCAGAAGGCCGGAACCGCAACGGTTCCGGCCTTCGTCATGTCGGGCGGTCGTCACTCCGGGTACCTCGCGTGTGCCGCGTCCGCGAGCCGGGTACGACGACGATCTGAGACGGTCCCCGCCGACCCGACGAGAACGGGCCGCGACCACCGGGGTGGTCGCGGCCCGTCCTCTGGGCGAAGAGGTGTCACGGGCAGGTGACGTTGACACCCTCGTAGACCACCGTCTCGCCGGTCGGCACGCCCGAGCAGGCGTCGTTGACGATCTGGATGCCCTGGTAGGTGACCCATCCGAAGATGACGGTGCCGATGAGCACCAGGATGCCGACGATGATGCCGGCGATCGCCAGGCCGTTGCCGTAGCCGGCCTTCTTCGACTTGTTCAGCGCGACGATGCTCAGGATGATGCCGACGATCGACAGGCAGCCGAGGAACGACAGGATGAAGCCGACGATGCCGAGCGTCTTGCCCGGGTTCTGCGCCGGGGCGGAGTAGCCGGGCGTCGAGCCGGAGCCGTACTGCGGGGCCTGGGGAGCGCCGTACTGGGGCGACTGCGCCCCGTACTGCGGTGCGCCGCTCGGCGCCGCCCCGTACTGCGGGGTGTCACCCTGCTGCGGTCCGCCGTACGACGGCGGTCCGGACGGGTTCGGCTCCTGCGGCTGCTGGGGCTGGTCGGGGGTGGACATCGGGGTCGCTCCTCGGTTCGTGGGCACGGCGCGGCCAGTATGCCCTGGTGGGACAGGGCGCCGCCACGACCTGGCCAGGCGTGTTCGCAGGCCGGTCCTCACCGTCGCCGCTCGCGTCGAGGTGTATCGACTCCCGGGCGTGCGCGATGATGGGGGCGTGAACCCACGGAAGGTCCGATTCGTCACGCTCGCCGCGTCTGCCACGTTCGCGGTGGCGGTCGTCCCGGTGCTGTCCGGGTGCGCGGCGGAGCCCGCCGGTGCGGAGGCCGTCTCGCCCGCGCCGGAGCAGGTCGCCCGGGCGGCGGAGCCTGCGGACAGCGTGCTCGTGCTCGGTTCCGCGGACCCGGCGGAGCTCGCTCTCACGGCCAGCCAGACCTTCTTCGACGCGGCACCGGTCGTCGTGCTCGTCGCGGCGGACGACGTCACCGCCCAGGCGACCGCGGCGGCGGTGGCCGCACCGCTCACGGCGCCCGTCCTCCTCGTGGGCGGCGGGATCTCGGACGGTGGCGTGCGGACGGAGCTCGACCGGCTCGGCGCCGTCGCGGTCGTCGAGGTCGACGAGGACCCGGCGCCCCCGGGCGGGGCGGATCCCAGCGCCGGCCCGGGCGCCGACGACGGGCTCGAGGCGCTGGACGGCCTCGACGACGTGACCAGCGTGCGCCTCGACGTCGACGCCCTGACCGCCGCGGGGGAGATCGACCCGCGCGACCTCGAGGAGCTGCAGGACGCGCTGCCCGATCTCGGGGAGGCCGACGTGCTCACGGAGGTGCTGGTCCTCGCGCAGCCCGGCGAGGCGCAGGTCGCGGCCGTCGCCACCGCGCGCGCGGCCGGGGCGCTGCCCGTGGAGGTCGCCGGGGGCGACCCGCGGGCCGACGCGTCCGTCGTGGAGACGATCTCCGAGGCGAAGGCGCTCGCCGTCGTCGGGATCGGTGCGGAGTTCGGGACGTCTCAGGAGCTCGGCTGGCGCGTGCGGGCGGCCGAGTCGGGGACGCTGCTGCCGTCCGGGACACAGCTGGTGCTCGCCGGGGACAGCCGGTACGTGGCGGTCGGCGCGGACGCCGTCACCTCGCGGCTGGAGGCGGTCGACGCCGATGCCGCGGCCGAGGCGGTGGCCGAGGCCCGCACGGCTGCCGACGCCTTCGCGGCGGTGGACCCCCGCCTGACGGTCCCGGTCGTCGAGGTGCGCGCGACCCGGTCGTCGTCCAGCTCGGGCACGGACGGCGACTACTCGACCGAGGTGCCGGCGGAGGAGCTGCGGCCGTTCGTCGACGCGGTGACCGCCGCCGGCGTGCACGTGGTCCTCTCCTTCGAGCCGGGCAGGGCGTCCTTCGACGAGCAGGTCGCCGAGTACGCCGACCTGCTGGCTCTGCCGGGCGTCGGGGTCGCGCTCGACGTGTCGGCGCGCCGGGGCGCGGTGCAGTACGGGACCGTCGACGTCGCCGAGGTCGAGGCGGTGGCCGTGCGACTGGGCGAGCTCGTGCGTTCCGAGGCCCTCCCGCAGAAGCTGCTCGTGGTGCAGACGCCGTCCGCCGACGCCGTCCGCGGCCTCGCGGACCTCGACGCCGGGGCGGGGGAGGTCGCGGTCGTCGCGCAGTCGATCGCCTCGGGCGGGTACGGGCGGCGGGTCGCCGCGTGGGACGGCGTGGTGACCGGCTCGTCGGCGGAGGTCGTCCCCGGGTGGACGACGGGTTCGTCCGACCCGGCGCTCGACGTCGCGGGCGTGCTCTCGCTCGAGCCCGCACCGCGGTACGTCGCCGCCGCGCCGTAGGAGTCGCGCCGGGCGTCTTGGCCTGCTGACGCGGCACGGGTTACGGTGTGGTCCTCACAAAAGCCGAATCGTTTCGACCGGCCGCCGCACCACCACGACAACGAGGTTCCGATGGTCTCGCTCATCCCGCAGCCCCTGGACGTGCGCCCCGTGGACGGCCACGTCCCGCTGACCGGCCTCACCGTGCGCGCGCACGGCCTCGACGAGCACGCGGCCGCAGGGCTCGAGGACCTCGTCGAGCGGCTCCTCGACACCACGCAGGCACCGCGTGCGGGTTCCCGGCTGCTGCCCGTCGACCTGCGCCTCGACGGCTCGGCCGGGCCCGACGGTTCCACGAGCCCCGAGCGCTACTCCCTCGTCGTCGACGCCGGTGGCGCGACCCTCTCCGCCCCCACCGCCGCCGGGCTGCTGCACGCCGCGCAGACGCTGCGCCAGCTCGTCGAGCACGACCCCGCAGCCGGGGACGGCGAGCCGACCGCCCGGCTCCCGTTCGTCGTCGTGCACGACGCGCCGCGCTACCCGTGGCGCGGGCTGTCCCTGGACGTCGCGCGCCACTTCTACGGCCCGGAGGCGCTGCGCGCCGTGGTCGACGTCCTCAGCGCGTACAAGCTCAACGTGCTGCACCTCCACCTCACGGACGACCAGGGCTGGCGGATCGAGTCCCCGTCGCGCCCCGAGCTCGCCAAGCTCTCGTCCGACGGCGACTGCTCGGGCGGGAAGGGCGGCCACCTGTCGCTCGCCGACTTCCGGGCGCTCCAGGACTACGCGGCGGACCGCTTCGTGCGCGTCGTGCCCGAGATCGACGTGCCGGGGCACATCAACGCCGCGACGCACGTCTACGGCGAGCTGCGGCCCGACGGCGTCCCCACCGACGCGTACACCGGCATCGAGGTCGGCTTCTCCCGGCTCACGTTCGACCTCCCGGCGACCGAGCCGTTCCTGCGCGACGTCCTCACCGACCTGGCGCGCGTGACCGACGGCGAGCACGTGCACTTCGGCGGCGACGAGGTGCTGACCATGGAGCCCGACGAGTACGCGCGGTTCGTCGAGCTGTGCGAGCGCGTCATCCGTGAGGCGGGCAAGACGCCGGTCGCGTGGCAGGAGGCGGCGAAGGCTCCGCTGCGGCCCGGGACGGTCGTCCAGTACTGGGACACGCACAAGGCCGACCTCACGTACCTCGCCGACGCGGCGCGCGCCGGGGCACGTGTCCTGCTGTCGCCGGCGAACAAGGTGTACCTCGACATGAAGTACACCGCCGACTTCCCGCTCGGGCAGGAGTGGGCCGGCCTCGTCGAGTTGCACGACTCCTACGACTGGGAGCCGGAGGCCGTCGTCGAGGGCCTCCCGCCGTCGTCGATCGAGGGCGTCGAGGGCGCGGTGTGGACCGAGCGGATCGTCACGACCGACGACCTGTTCACCATGCTCCTGCCGCGGCTGTCCGCGGTGGCCGAGGTCGCCTGGACGGCCCCTGCGCGCAAGGACTGGGAGGACTTCCGCCGCCGCGTCGCGGTCGAGGCGGGCGCGTGGCGGCGCGACGGCCGTGCGTTCCACCCCACGCCGCAGGTCGACTGGTGAGCACGCCGCGCCGCGTGGCGGACGTCACCGCCGGAACCGCTCGCTGAGGTCGCGGGGGCCACGGCGCGTGCGACCATCGATCGGATGGTCGTTCCCCGCTCCCGCCCCGCCCCGCACCCTGCGGTGCTCTCCCGGCCCCGTGCCCGACGACGCGTGCTCGCGCTCTCCGCAGCCCTCGCGGTAGGGACCGGCCTCGCCGCCTGCACGGACGGCTCGTCGCCGGAACCGGGTCCGAGCGACAGCGGCAGCGCGACGACGGAGGAGCCGCCGGTCCCGTCGGCGCGTGCCTCGACCGTCGAGGGCGTGGCCACGCTGCCCGAGCCGGACCCCGCGGCGCTGACCCTCTCGGCGAGCCGGACGTTCTTCGAGGCGTCGCCGCTCGCCGTCCTCGTCCCGGCCGCGGCGGGCGACGACGCGGCCACGTCCGCCATGGCGGCCGCCACGGCGGAGGCCGTCGGTGGCCCGGTGCTGGTGGTCGGCGACGGGGTGGTCGGCGAGGCCGCCGCCGAGGAGCTGGACCGCCTGGGCGTCGAGGGCGTCGCGCTCGTCGCCGCGGCGCCGGAGGCGCCGCAGGGGACGGCCGAGACGGGCGAGGGTCAGACCGCCGCGCCGGACCGGGCGGACGCCGGCACGCGCGAGCCGTCCGGCCTCGACGGTGTCGTGACGGTCTCGGTCGACCCTGCGGAGGTGGCCCCGGACGGCGAGCCCGACGCCGACGCGCTCGACGCGGCGCTCGCCGACCTGCCCGTCGCGGGGGAGCCCGAGACGTCGGAGGGAGTCCTCGCGCTGACCGACGCGACGACCACCCCCGCGAGCGCCCTCGCGGGCGCCACCGCGCGCGCGTCGGGCGCCACGGTGCTCGACGTCCCGGGCGGCGACCCGCGCGTCTCGTCGGCCACGGTCCAGGGCGTGCACGGCGCCCGGGCGGAGGGCGCGGCGTCGGCCACGGTGGGGCTCGGCCCGTCGTTCGGCACCCCCGAGGACCTCGCGTGGCGCGTCGAGACGGCCGCGACGGGCGTCGAGCTGCCGGGCGGTGGCCAGATCGCGTTGCCGGGCAAGCGGTACGTGGCGCTGTACGGCTCGCCCGGTGCGCCCGTGCTCGGCGTCCTCGGCGAGCAGGACGTGCCCGCGACGATCGCCCGCGCGCAGGAGCACGCCGCGCGCTACGAGGCGCTGACGGGCGAGCCCGTCGTGCCGACGCTCGAGATCATCACCACGGTGGCGTCCGGCTCGGCGGGCGGCGACGGGAACTACTCGAACGAGCGGTCGGCCGACCTCGTCCGGCCCTACGTGGACGCCGCGCGGGACGCGGGCGTGTACGTGGTGCTCGACTTCCAGCCCGGCCGCACCGACTTCCTCACGCAGGTCCGAGCGTACGAGGACCTGGTCGTCGAGCCCCACGTCGGCGTCGCGCTCGACCCCGAGTGGCGGCTCGGTCCGGACCAGGTGCACCTCGCGCAGATCGGCTCCGTGGGCGTCGACGAGGTGAACGCGGTGGGCGACTACCTCGCGGGGCTCGTCCGCGAGCGCCGTCTCCCGCAGAAGATCTTCCTGCTCCACCAGTTCCGCACCTCGATGATCGCGGACCGCGCGCGGCTCGACACCGCGCACCCCGAGCTGGCGGTCGTGATCCACGCCGACGGCCAGGGGGGTCAGGAGGCCAAGGCCGCGACGTGGGCGAACCTGCACCGCGACGCGCCGGCGGGGGTGTTCTGGGGCTGGAAGAACTTCTACGACGAGGACGCGCCCATGCTCACGCCCGAGCAGACGTGGGGGATCCGCCCGGTCCCGGACTTCGTCAGCTACCAGTGAGTCAGATCCAGCTCGGCAGCCACATGTGCATGTGCCAGAACCAGTACGGCACCTGCATCCCGGTCCAGATCGGGTAGAAGAACACGCTCACGACGCCGATCGTGGTGAGCAGCACCGTGATCCCGGTGCGGACGCGCGAACGGGCGGCGTGCGAGCGCTCGGTGCGTTCGAGCGCGACGGTCAGCACGTACACGAGCGTGAGCACGACCCAGGGCGTGAAGACGATCGAGTAGAAGGTGAAGATGGTCCGCTCGGGGTAGGCGAACCACGGCACCCAGCCGGCGACGAGCCCGCTGAGCACCGCGAGCGCACGCCAGTCCTTGAGCCGCAGCAGCAGGACGACGGTCACGACGACGGCGAGCGCCGCCGTCCACCACAGCACCGGGTTGCCGAGAGACGTGATCGCCCGCGCGCAGCGCTCGACCTCGCACCCCGCCTCGCCCGCGTCCTGGGAGCGCCAGTAGAACGACGTGGGGCGCCACTGCACGATCCAGCCGAGCGGGTGGGACTCGTAGGGGTGCTCGGACGAGAGCCCGGTGTGGAAGTCCCACATCTTCAGGTGGTACTCCCACAGGGAGCGCAGCGCGGGCGGGAGCCACGGCACGCCCTCGCCGGGGTTCTCGACGGCCCACTGCCGCATGTACGACGCGGGCGTGCGGAACCACGAGGTCCACGTCGCGAGGTAGGCGAGCGCGGCCGTCGGCAGCATGACGAGCGCCGCGGGGATCGCGTCGACGAGCAGCGCGTCCTCCCACCAGCGCCTGATGCCGACCGTCCGGCGCGCCGTCGCGTCCCACAGCACCGAGAGGACGGCGAACACCGCGAGGAAGTACAGTCCCGACCACTTGACGCCGCACGCGAGGCCCAGCGACACGGCCGCCGCGAACCGCCACCAGCGCCAGCCGAGCTGCGGCCCGTACCGGCCGATGCTGCCCCCGGCGTCCAGGATCGCCCCGCACCGCTCGGCGAGCCGCCGCCGCGCCTGCTCGCGGTCGAGGAGCAGGCAGCCGAACGCGACGAGCACCCAGAGCATGAGCATGTTGTCGAGCAGGCCGGTCCGGGAGTGGACGATCGCCGCACCGTCGACGGCCATCAGCCCGCCCGCCACGATCCCCATCGCCGTCGACGCGAACAGGCGGCGCGCGATGCGCGCCACGAGCACCACCGCGAGCACGCCCACGACCGCCGACGCGATGCGCCACGACCACGGGTTCTCCGCGCCGCCGAACGCCTTCATGCCGAGCGCGATCATCCACTTGCCGAGCGGCGGGTGGACCACGTAGTCGGCGGTCGGGAGGAACGTGTCGACGTCACCGGCCTCGAACGCCGGGTTCGGCTCCTCCGGCCAGTCCGCCTCGAACCCGACGCGGAGCAGCGTGTACGCCTGCTTGACGTAGTACGTCTCGTCGAAGACCAGCGTGCCCGGACGGCCCAGGTTCCACAGCCGCAGCACCGCGGCGACGGCCGCGACGACCGCGACGCCGAGCCAGCCCCACAGGCGGTCGTGCGCCGTCACGCCGAGCGCCAGACGACGCGGGCCGAGCAGCGCGAGCAGGAGGCGCTCGCGGTGCGTCAGGTCGGGGGACCCGTCGGCGGCGGCGGGCGCCGTGGCCCCGGGAGGTCCGTCGTCGCCGTGTCGCGAGGCGTCGTCGGGCACGGGCGCGGGGGGCGTCGACCCGGGGTGCGCGTCGACGGGCGGCTGGGACACGCACGCCATGGTAGGGGTTCCGCGTGTGGAACCCTGGACGTCATGACCCCCGCGACCGACCTGCCCGACGCCGCAGCGCGACCTCGCGAGGCGGGTCACCTCGTGCTCGCGGGGACGCCGATCGGCAACGCCGAGGACGCGAGCCCGCGCCTGCGTCGTCTGCTCGCGGACGCGGACGTCGTCGCGGCCGAGGACACGCGCCGCCTGCGCTCGCTCGCCGGCCGCCTCGGCGTGGAGGTCCGGGGCCGGGTCGTGAGCTTCCACGAGCACAACGAGTCCGAGCGCGCCGACGACCTGCTCGACGTGGTCCAGGACGGCGGGACCGTGCTCGTCGTGTCCGACGCGGGCATGCCGAGCGTCTCCGACCCCGGGTTCCGCGTCGTGGCGCGCGCGGTGGAGCGCGGGGTGCCCGTGACCGCCGCGCCCGGGCCGAGCGCCGTGCTCACCGCGCTCGCGCTCTCCGGCCTGCCGACCGACCGCTTCTGCTTCGAGGGCTTCCTGCCCCGCAAGGCCGGCGACCGGTCGCGCGCCCTCGCGGCGCTCGTCGACGAGCCGCGCACGCTCGTGTTCTTCGAGGCGCCGCACCGCGTCGCGGAGGCGCTCGCGGCGATGGCCGCCGCGTTCGGCCCGGAACGGCCCGGTGCGGTCGCGCGCGAGCTGACGAAGACGTACGAGGAGGTGCTGCGCGGCACGCTGGGCGACCTGGCGGCGCAGGCCGCGGCCGAGCAGCTGCGGGGCGAGATCTGCGTCGTCGTCGGCGGGGCGCCGGCGCGCGGCCCCGTGCCGCTCGCCGAGCTCGTGCCGGTCGTGCTCGCGCGCGTCGACGGCGGGGAGCGGCTCAAGGACGTCGTCGCGGACGTCGCGAGCACGGCGGGCGTGCCCAAGCGCGACCTCTACGCCGCGGCGCTCGACGCCCGCAAGGCGTGAGCGCCGCGGCGAGGCGCGGCCGCGGGGTCAGCCGGCGATGCCCTCGAGGGTGCCGGTGACCTGCTCGAGCTCACCGTGGTACGCGAGGCACAGCACCTCGCGGTCGTCCTGCGCCCAGCTCGCCTTCGTGGGGTACATCGGCCAGTAGCCGTAGACCGACTCCTCGTACGCCGTGCCGATGAAGCCGGCGAACGCGTCGAGGCACAGCTCGTCCGCGGACTGCATCACGGCGTCCTCGCCCGGGTAGTCGTCGCCCGGCAGGAGGTGGGAGGCGTAGACCTCGTTGTCGTGGGGCTCGTCGCACGGCACCACGGACACGGTCGAGACCTCCTCGGACTCGGCGCTCGCGGCCTCGTCCCCGTCGTTCGTGCAGTCGCCGACGGCGAGGCTGAAGACGTCCGCGTCCTCGTCGGCCTCCGTGATGGCGCCGGACTCGTCGCGGACGGGCTCCGAGCCCGGGAGCAGCCCGCAGGCGCTCGTGCCGAGGAGGGCGAGGCCGAGGAGGAGGGCGGCGGGGGTGCGCAGGGCAAAGCGCGGCATGAGGTCGCTCCGGGTGTCGTGGCGGTCGGCACGGTGCCGACGGCGGCACGCGAAGAGTAGCGGTACGCGCCGACGCTCCGGGAGGGCAATTCGACCCCGCCCCAGCGGTGCGATCAGGCGGCGTCGCTCGCCTCGAGCGTGACGCCGGCGGCGGCGAGCTCCTCGCGCGCGGCCGCGCCGAGCTCGGGCGTCACCGGCACGGTGAGGTCGGTGAGGACGCGGGTGTCCAGGCCGAGCGCGTGGGCGTCGAGCGCCGTCGCCCGCACGCAGTGCGACTCGGCGATGCCCACGACGTCGACCGCGCCGATCCCGGCCTCGCGCAGCACGTCCGCGAGCGCGCGGCCCGCGACGTCGACCCCCTCGAACCCCGAGTAGGCGGCCTGGTACTCGCCCTTCTTCACGGACACGTCGGGCGCGAGGTCCGCGAGGGCCGGGTGGAGCTCGGCGTTCGCGGAGCCCGCGACGCCGTGCGGCGGCCACGTGTCGACGAAGTCCGGCGCCGCGCTCCAGTGCTCGCCCGGGTCGACGTGCCAGTCCTGCGTCGTGACGACGAGGTCGTAGCGGTCGCGGTGGTCGCGCGCGTGGTCGGCGATGCGCTGCGCGACGGCGTTCCCGCCCTCGACGCCCAGCTCTCCGCCCTCGCAGAACGTGGGCTGGACGTCGACGACGACAAGGGCGCGGCGCGGCGCCTGCGTGCTCTCGCTCATGACGCCCACTCTGCCACCGTCCGCCGGCGCGCGGGACGCCGGGCGGTCGCCCGCGGGTGGTGCCACAGTGGGGGACGACGCCCGAGCACCGCGTGGAGGACCGCATGACGACCGACCGCCCCATCGGCTACTGGCTCAAGCTCGTGGACCGGCTCATCGACGAGAGCTTCGACGAGGTGTTCCAGCACACCGGTCTCACGCGGCGGCACTGGCAGGTGCTCAACACGATCCGTGACGGCGTGAGCGAGGAGACCGCGGTCGACGGCGTGCTCTCCCCGTTCACGGGCGCGGGCGGCGGGCACGCGGCGTCGGTCAGCGCCGAGGTCGAGGACCTCGTCCGCCGGGGCTGGGTGACACGGTCCGACGGCGGGCTGTCGGTCACGCTCGCCGGCAACCACGCGTACCACGACCTCCTCGACGCGGTGTCCCGCTCGCGCGAGCGCGTCGCCGAGGGCGTCTCGCCCGAGCGCTACGCGACGACCGTCGCGACCCTCCAGCAGATGGCCCGCAACCTCGGCTGGTCGTCCGGCGGGTGATCCCGCCGCCCGGGTGCGGCTCCGCCCGGCGGGATCCGGCCGCTCCGGGTCAGCGGGCCGGCGACTCGATCGCCCAGCGGTGGCCGAACGGGTCGACGAGCCAGCCGCGGCGCTCCCCGCCCTGGTCGTCCGGCTCGCGGTCGGGCGTCGCGCCCGCGGCGACGGCGGCCGCGTACGTGGCGTCGACGTCGTCGACCCCGAGGACGACGGCGACGGTCGAGTGCCCGACCGTGGCCGGGGCGAACGCGCCCACCTCGCGGTACTCGTCGGAGACGAAGAACGTGTCGTCGCCGACCTCGAGCGCGGCGAAGCCGACACGGCCGTCGTCCTCGACCCAGCGCTCGCCCGTCTCCCGGGCCCCGAACGCGCGGGCGTAGAAGTCGATCGCGGCGGCGGCGTCGTGCACGGTCAGGTAGGGGACCAGCATGGGAGCTCCTCGGTCGGGGTCGCGAGCCGGGCGTCCTCGGCGACGTCGCGGTCTCGGCTGCTCCCACCGTAGGGCGCGCGCGACGCGGGCGACAGGGCGATGCGGGCAGCACGGCAGCGGCGGGGCAGCACGGCAGACGGGCAGCACGGAGGGGGACAGGCAGGGGCGGGCCCGTGGACGCCGCGACCGGACGACGGCTCGCGGGCGTACGCTGCCGGGACCCGAGTCCCGCGCACCGCGGGCGCCCCGACGAGCAGGAGCACTGCGATGGAGTTCCGCCGGATCCCCGGTCTGCCGCCCTACGTCTTCACGATCATCGACGGGCTCAAGATCGAGGCACGCCGAGCAGGTCGCGACGTCGTGGACCTCGGCTTCGGCAACCCGGACCTGCCCAGCCCGCAGATCGCCGTCGACAAGCTCGCCGAGGCGGCCCAGAACTCGCGGAACCACCGCTACTCCGCGTCGCGCGGCATCCCCAAGCTGCGCGAGGCCGTCGCCGGCCTGTACCAGCGCCGGTTCGGCGTGAGCCTCGACCCGGAGACCGAGATCATCTCCACCATCGGCGCCAAGGAGGGCTTCAGCCACCTCATGTGGGTGCTGCTGCAGCCGGGCGACGTCGCGCTCGTCCCCACGCCGAGCTACCCCATCCACATCTGGGGTCCCTACTTCGCGGGCGCCGACGCGCGCCAGGTCCCGATCGGCGACGGGACCGACGCCGCCGGGTACATCGACCGCATCATCGAGGCGTGGGAGCTGGGCTGGCCCAAGCCGCGCGTCGTCGTGCTGTCGTTCCCTCACAACCCGACGACCACGGTTGCGACCAAGGAGGACCTGCAGCGCCTCGTCGACTGGGCGCGGGACAAGGACGTCGTGCTCGTCCACGACCTCGCCTACGCCGACATGACGTTCGACGGCTTCCGTCCGCCGTCGATCATGGAGTGCGACGGCGCGCGCGAGGTCGCGGTCGAGCTGTACTCGATGACGAAGTCCTTCTCGATGGCGGGCTGGCGCGTCGCGTTCCTCGTCGGGCGACGCGACGTCGTGGGGGCGCTCGCGAAGCTCAAGAGCTACCTCGACTACGGCACGTTCCAGCCGATCCAGATCGCGGCGACGGTCACGCTGAACGAGGCGACCGAGCACCCGCAGGAGATCTCCTCCGTCTACGAGTCGCGGCGCGACGCCCTGTACGACGGCCTGCAGCGCATCGGCTGGGACATCCACAAGCCCGGCGGCACGATGTTCGCCTGGGCGCGCATCCCCGAGCCGTACCGCGACATGGGCTCGATCGAGTTCGCGACCCACCTGGTCGAGGAGTGCGACGTCGCGGTCTCGCCCGGCGTCGGCTTCGGCCCGGGCGGCGACGAGTTCGTCCGCTTCGCGCTCATCGAGAACGAGCACCGCATCGGCCAGGCGGTCCGCGGCCTCCGGCGCGGCCTGACGCGCCTGCAGTAGTCCCCGCGACCTCGCGCCGACGTCGCGCCCGGGCGACGATGGAGGCATGGCTGCTCCGCCCGGGACGACGACGCGCGCGCGTCGCGCGACCGCGGGAGCGGCACTCCTCGCGTGCCTCGGTCTCCTCGCGGCGTGCACGGAGGGCGGGCCGGGAGTGGCCGGGCCGACGCCGTCGGGCACCACGCGGAGCCCCGCCGCGCCGTCGGTGACGCCCGAGACCTCGGAGACCACCGCGCCGCCCGCGCCGGAGCCGGGGCTGGTCGTCGTGCCGGAGGTGCAGGTCGAGGTGGCCGACGTCGCGACCGGTCTCGACGCGCCCTGGGGCCTCGCGCCGCTGCCGGACGGGACGCTGCTCGTGTCCCTGCGCGACGAGCGCGCGCTCGTCGTCGTGGACCCGGCCACCGGGTCGGTCGCGACCGTGGGGGGCCCGGGGGCGGGCGAGCTGCGCGACGGCACCGTGACCGGGGGCGAGGCGGGGCTGCTCGGCGTGGCCGTCGGGCCGGAGGACGGCGCGGCGCCCGGCGAGGTGTTCGTCCACCGGACCGCTCCGGGCGGGAACGAGGTGCTGCGCGGGACGCTCGCGGGCGGTGAGCTGTCGGCGCTGACGCCGGTCGTGCAGGGGATCCCGGCGGCGAGCACGCACGACGGCGGCCGGCTGGCCTTCGGCCCGGACGGGTACCTCTACGTCACGACGGGCGACGCGCAGCAGCGCGGTGCGTCCCAGGACCCGGCGTCGCTCGCCGGGAAGATCCTGCGCGTGACCGTGGACGGCGCACCGGCTCCCGGCAACCCCGACCCGGCCTCGCCGGTGTGGAGCCTCGGGCACCGCAACGTGCAGGGTCTCGCGTGGGACGCGACCGGGCGGATGCTCGCGAGCGAGTTCGGGCAGGACACGTTCGACGAGCTCAACGTCGTCGAGGCGGGCGGCAACTACGGCTGGCCGGACGTCGAGGGGTCGGGGGGCTCGGGCGCCGGGTTCGTGGACCCGGTGGCGACGTGGGCGACCGACGACGCGTCGCCGAGCGGGCTCGCCGCGACCCGGGAGGGCGCCTACCTCGCCGGGCTGCGCGGCGAGACGTTGTGGCGCGTCCCGTTCGTGACGCCCGACGGCGGCACGTCGCCCGACGCGTTCGGCGCGCCGCAGGCCGTGCTCGCGGACGTCGGTCGTCTGCGGACGGTCGTCGTGGACCCCGCGGGCCCGCCGGGGGAGGACGGGAGCGCGGTGCTCTACGTGCTGACGAACAACACGGACGGGCGGGGCGAGCCGCGCGCGGGCGACGACCGTCTCCTGCGCGTGAGCGTCTCGCCGGCGGGCTGACCGCGTGGCGTGCCGGTTTGGACTTCGATAACGAATCAGTTACGGTCGGGTGTCCCGTCGTGCGGTCGACCCCTCAGGGGTGTATGCGGCCAGACCGGGACGCGGTGGTCGCTCGCTCGAGTCGAGCGACCAACCGGAGGACCGCCGGATCGGCGGGTCGACCTCGGTGACGCCCGTGCCTCGCACGCCGGTGCCCGAGGAGGCGCCCACTGCGCGCCGTCGACCGCCCGTGCCCGGGACCCCAGACGACTTGGACCACAGTGCACCCCTTCTCCCGCCTGCGCACGAGCGCGCCCGCGAACCCGACCGACCCGACCGACACCCCCGGCACGTCGACCTCGCCCGAGAGCGAGACCCCGTCCCGCACGGCCGCCCGTGCCGCCCGCACGGGGCGCTCCACGCGGCGTCGTCGGTGGGCCACCGTCTCCGCGGTGACCGCCGTGACCCTCTTCGGGTCCGGCGCGGTCGCCTACGGCGAGGCCCAGAAGACCGTCACGCTCGACGTCGACGGCCAGATCCGGACCGTGACGACCGTCGCCGGGTCGGTGCAGGGAGCGCTCGACGCCGCGGGCGTCGACGTCGGCTCTCGCGACGTCGTCGCGCCCGAGGCCGACGCGTCGCTCGAGGACGGCGCCGAGGTGGTCGTCCGCCTCGGCAAGGAGGTCACCGTGCAGACCGGCGGCGAGCAGTCGGACGTCTGGCTCACCGCGCTCGACGCCGACGAGGCGCTCGACACCCTCGCCGCGCGCGGCGGGGACGTGCGCCTCGTCGCGTCGCGCTCGGGCGACCGCGCCTCGCTCGACCTCGACCTGGACACCGACGGCCCTGTCGCCGTGGTCGCCGACGGGAAGACGACCGTCGCACCCGACGGCGGTGTCGGCGTCGACGCCCTGCTCGCCGACCGGGGCATCGAGCTCGGCGAGCTCGACCGCGTGAGCGTGCAGCGCGCCGAGCCGGCGGCCGAGGGCGCGGACGCCCGCGAGGCCGGCGCGGCCGGCGCGGCCCCGTCCGTGTCGCTCGTCGTGCAGCGCGTCGTCGTCGAGCGCCAGGAGACGACGACGCCCGTCCCGCACGAGACCGTCGAGAAGACGGACGCCGCGCGCTACAGCGACGACCCCGTCGTCGTCGAGCAGGAGGGCCGCGACGGCGTGACCACCACGGTGACCGACGTCACGCTCGTCGACGGCGCCGAGTGGCTGCGCGAGCCGGTGTCGGAGGAGGTCACCACGGCCCCCGTCGACCAGGTCGTGGTCCGCGGCACCCAGGAGCGCCCGAAGGACCCGCGCACGATCGGCCGGCTCATGGCGGCCGAGCGCGGGTGGGGCGGCGACCAGTTCGCGTGCCTCGACCAGCTGTGGACCAAGGAGTCCAACTGGCGCGTGAACGCCGACAACCCGACGTCCAGCGCGTACGGCATCCCGCAGTCCCTCCCGGGCTCGAAGATGGCGAGCAAGGGCGCGGACTGGGCCACCAACCCCGCGACCCAGATCGCGTGGGGCCTCGACTACATCGCCGGCTCCTACGGCACCCCGTGCGGCGCCTGGTCGCACTCCCAGGCCGTCAACTGGTACTGAGCCGACCCGCACGACGCGGGCGGGGCGGGGGGCGGGGCGGGGTGGGGTGTCGCGGGTCGTGGCGGGCCTGGCGGGAGCCGCGAGGCACGAGCGGCGGATGGTAGACCCGCGACACCCCGCTCCGCCGTGCCTCGCCCGGACGCCTGACCGGCACCCCGGGGCGGCCGACTAGGATCGGGCC
Organism: Cellulosimicrobium sp. Marseille-Q8652; assembly: GCF_965112045.1. NCBI lineage: Bacteria > Bacillati > Actinomycetota > Actinomycetes > Micrococcales > Promicromonosporaceae > Cellulosimicrobium > Cellulosimicrobium sp. Marseille-Q8652. Next base: position 148,315 of record NZ_CBCOPS010000002.1, read on the forward strand.
CCATGACCCACATCCTCTCGGCCGTGGCGTGGCCGTACGCGAACGGCCCGCGCCACATCGGTCACGTCGCAGGTTTCGGTGTCCCGTCGGACGTCTTCAGCCGGCACATGCGGATGGCGGGTCACGACGTCCTCATGGTGTCGGGCACCGACGAGCACGGCACCCCGATCCTCGTCCAGGCGGACAAGGAGGGCGTGAGCGCGCAGGAGCTCGCGGACCGGTACAACCGCGTGATCGTCGAGGACCTGCAGCAGCTCGGGCTGAGCTACGACCTGTTCACGCGCACCACGACGCGCAACCACTACGCCGTCGTGCAGGAGATGTTCCGCACGGTGCACAAGAACGGCTACATGGTCGAGCGGACGACGATGGGCGCGATCTCGCCGTCGACGGGTCGCACGCTGCCGGACCGCTACATCGAGGGCACGTGCCCCATCTGCGGGTACGACGGCGCTCGCGGCGACCAGTGCGACAACTGCGGCAACCAGCTCGACGCGATCGACCTCGTCAACCCGAAGAGCCGGATCAACGGCGAGACGCCGAAGTTCGTCGAGTCGAACCACTTCTTCCTCGACCTGCCGGCGTTCGTCGACGCGCTGGGGGACTGGTTGCGCACGCGCACGGCGTGGCGCCCGAACGTCCTGAAGTTCTCCCTCAATCTGCTCGACGACGTCCGGCCGCGCGCCATGACGCGCGACATCGACTGGGGCATCCCCGTCCCGCTCGAGGGCTGGGAGGACAACCCCAGCAAGCGCCTGTACGTGTGGTTCGACGCGGTCATCGGGTACCTGTCGGCGTCGATCGAGTGGGCGCGCCGGACGGGCGACCCGGACGCGTGGCGCGCGTACTGGAACGACCCCGAGGCGCGGTCGTACTACTTCATGGGCAAGGACAACATCACGTTCCACTCCCAGATCTGGCCGGCCGAGCTGCTGGCCTACGACGGGCGCGGGAACAAGGGCGGGGCGCCGGGCCCCTACGGGAACCTGCAGCTGCCGACCGAGGTGGTGTCGAGCGAGTTCCTCAACGTCGAGGGCCAGAAGTTCTCGTCCTCGCGCGGCGTCGTCATCTACGTGCGCGACATGCTCGCGCGCTACCAGCCGGACGCGTTCCGCTACTACGTGGCGTCGGCCGGTCCGGAGACGCAGGACGTCGACTTCACGTGGGCCGACTTCCAGCGCCGCACGAACGACGAGCTCGTCGCGGGGTGGGGCAACCTCGTGAACCGCACGGCGAGCATGGTGCACAAGAACTTCGGCGAGATCCCGGCGCCGGGGGAGCGGCACCCGATCGACGAGGGCGTGCTCGCGACGACGACCACGGCGTTCGGCCGCGTCGGCGAGCTCATCGCGACGCACCGCCAGCGCGCCGCCGTGGCCGAGGCCATGAAGACGGTCGGCGAGGTGAACAAGTACGTCTCGGACACCGAGCCGTGGAAGCTCAAGACGGACCCGGAGCGCCTCGGGACCGTGCTGCACACGGTGACGCAGGCCGTGAGCGACCTCAACACGATCCTCTCGCCGTTCCTGCCGCACTCGGCGCAGCAGGTCCACGAGGCCTTCGGCGGGACGGGCACCTTCGCGCCCCAGCCGCGCATCGAGGAGGTCACGGACCTCGACGACGACTCGCGGCACTACCCCGTCATCACGGGCGACTACCGCAGCGGCACGGACGGCGAGGGCGTGCCCGCCTGGCAGCCGCGCGCGGTGGTGCCCGGCACGCCGGTCGGCAAGCCGACGCCGGTGTTCACCAAGCTCGACGAGTCGATCGTCGAGGAGGAGCTCGACCGACTGCGCGAGGGCGCCTGACGCGAGGTAGTGCCCCGGTCCGGCCAGGTGGTACCGCGGCCCCGGCCCCGGTACCACCTCGCGTGACTGCCGTACTGCTCCGCGCGACGGCGGCGCTAGCTCGCGTGACCCCGGTACTACCCCGGCTGAGGAGGATCAGTGGCGAAGAGCCGTGAGCGGGGGTGGCCGCCGGACCCGGAGGCGCTGCCCGTCCCCGTCGTCGACAACCACACGCACCTGGACTCGATCCCCGACGTCCTGCCCGAGGGCGTCACGCCCCCGAGCGTCGCGGACCACCTCGAGCGCGCGGCGGCCGTCGGCGTCGACCGGCTCGTCCAGGTCGGCTGCGACCTCGCCTCGGCGCGCTGGACGGACACGCTCCTGCGCGACGACGTGGCAGCAGGCCGGGTGCTCGGTGCCGTCGCGATCCACCCGAACGAGGCGGTGCTCCACGGCGGGGTGCGGGAGGTCGGCCCCGACGGCCTCGAGCCGCACCCCCGGCCGGAGCACGCGACGTCGCTCGACGACGCGGTCGGCGAGATCGCGCGCATCGCCCGGGAGAACGAGCGGGTCCGGGCGATCGGCGAGACGGGCATGGACCTGTTCCGTACAGGTCCGCAGGGCGCGCGTGTACAGCGGGAGTCGTTCCGGGCGCACGTCGCGCTCGCCAAGGAGCTCGGGCTCGCCCTGCAGATCCACGACCGCGACGCGCACGCCGAGGTGCTCGAGGTCCTGGCGCGCGACGGGGCCCCCGAGCGGACGGTCTTCCACTGCTACTCGGGCGACGCCGAGATGGCACGGTTCTGCGCGGCACAGGGCTGGTACCTGTCGTTCGCCGGGCCGGTGACCTTCCGCGCCAACGACGAGCTGAGAGCGGCGCTGCGGGAGGTCCCGCCCGGCCAGGTCCTCGTCGAGACGGACGCGCCCTACCTCACGCCGCACCCGTACCGCGGCCGCCCCAACGCCCCGTACGTGCTCCCGGTGACCGTCCGGACCGTCGCGGAGGTGACCGGCGTGCCGCTCGCCGACGTGTGCGCCCGGGTCGCGGCGACGTCGGTCGAGGTCTACGGCCCGTGGTGACCAGCCCGTCACGGGCCGCTCGACCACGCGCTGCCGTGCTGCTGCCGGGCCGCCGACGGGCGGCTGACGGGCCGCTGAGGGGCCGCTGACGGTCACCGTCGGGCGCTCGGCACGAACGGGAGGTTTCGCCCAGGGCCGCGTCTCGGCTACGGTCGGGTCCGTGCGTCGTCCGCGGTCCGCCGCCGACGCCCCGCCCCCCACGCCCGGCGCTCGCCGGACGCCCGCGCCGAGAAGGGACCGCCCGCGTGCTCGCACCTGACGGAACCACGCGTCGCCGGGTGCAGCGGCTCGTCGCGCAGGGGGCGGTCGTCGTCGGGCTCGTCGGCGTCACCGGTGCCTTCGCGACGCTGCACAAGAGCGTGACGCTCGACGTGGACGGCACGCTCTACGACGTCTCCGCGTACGGGCGGACGGTCGCCGAGGTCCTGGACTACCAGGACGTCGGCGTCGCGCCGGAGGACCTGGTCGAGCCCGCGCTCAGCTCGTCCGCGCCCGACGGCGGGACGATCGTCGTCCGCACGAGCCACGACGTCGTGGTCGAGATCGACGGCCAGGAGCAGACCATCGCGACGACGGCGCGCACGGTGGGCGAGCTGCTCGCGTTCCTCGGCCCGCGCGCCGAGGGCGCGGTGACGGACGTGTCGCGCTCGGCGGCGCTCGGGCGGCAGCCGGTGCGCGTGTCGACGCTCAAGACGGTGCACATCGCCGTCGACGGCGCCGTCCTGCCCATCACGACCGCCGAGGCGTCGGTCCGCGGAGTGCTCCGGACCGCGGGGATCGTGCTCGGCGAGGAGGACGACACGTCCGTCCCGCTCGACGCCGCCGCCGTCGACGGGATGCTCGTCCTCGTCAGCCGGGCCGCGGCGACGTCGGACACGCTCACCGAGGTGCTCCCCTTCGCGACGGAAGAGGTCGAGGACCCGAACCTGCCGCAGGGGCACCGGGTCGTCGTCCAGTCGGGACGCGTGGGCGAGGCGGTCACGACGTACGCGGTCCAGACGCTCGGCGGGGCGGAGGTCGACCGCACCGTGCTCACGCGCACCGTGACGACCGAGCCCCGCAACGAGGTCATCAAGGTCGGGACGATGGACGTCTCCGTCTCGGTGGACCCCGGTTCGGCGCGCGCCGTCGGGCGCTCGCTCGCCGCGCAGCGGGGGTGGGGCGACGACCAGTTCGCGTGCCTCGACAAGCTGTGGACCAAGGAGAGCAACTGGCGCGTCGACGCGGACAACCCCAGCTCGTCCGCGTACGGGATCCCGCAGGCGCTCCCGGGCTCGAAGATGGCGACCGCCGGCGACGACTGGCGCACGAACCCGGCGACCCAGATCACGTGGGGCCTCGGCTACATCGAGGGCCGGTACGGGACGCCGTGCTCGGCGTGGTCGCACTCGGTGGCCAAGGGCTGGTACTGACCGGCCCTCGGCCCCGTGCCTCGGCTCAGACCTCGCCGGCACCCCCTCCGCCGGTACCGCTCTGGTCGCCACCGCTCCGTGAGGCGCTCTGCCGCTCGAGCACCCGCAGGTAGTGCGGGTTCTGCATGACCCCCAGGACGTTGCCGAACGGGTCCACGACGGACGCGGTGACGAAGCCCTCGCCGTTCCCCCGCTCGACGACGCCCTCGTACTCGGTCGCGCCGAGCTCGAGGAGCCGGGCGAAGGCGGCGCGGACGTCGTCGACGTGCCAGTTCACGACCACCCCGCCCGGTGAGTCGGGCTGGGGGTGCGGCGACCAGGAGCGCGCGATGATCCCCAGCTCGTCCTCCCGGTCCCCGACGCGGAACTCCACGTAGCCGCCCGGGACCACGTAGTACGGCTCGATCCCGAGCACGGTCGTGTACCAGGCCGATGCGGCCTCGAGGTCGTCGGCCCACAGGTTCAGCGTCGCCATCCCTCGCAGCATGGTGGTCGTCCTCTCGATCTGCCGGGCGGTCGTCGGGCGGTGCCCGGCGTCCCGTCGTGCGCGGCCCCGGCGGGGCCGTCGAGGACGACGCTACGGCGCCTCGAGGAACCTGCGGTTCCGCGTTCGGCACGGGCGCGGGAGACTGGGCGGGTGCTCGACACCTCGGTCCGTCTCCTGCGTCTCCTCGCCCTGCTCCCGGCGCGCGCGACCTGGACGGGCAGGGAGCTCGCGGAGCGGCTCGGGGTGACGACGCGCACGGTACGCAACGACGTCGAGCGGCTGCGCCTGCTCGGGTACGAGATCCGCTCGACGCCCGGCGTCGCCGGCGGCTACCGCCTCGGGGCCGGGTCGGCCCTGCCGCCGCTCCTGCTCGACGACGAGGAGGCCACCGCCGTCGTGCTCTCGCTGCGCGCGGCGACGGGCGGGACCGTGGCCGGGAGCGAGGAGGCCGCGCTGCGTGCGCTGGTCAAGCTCGACGCCGTCCTGCCCGCGCGCCTGCGCTCGCGCGCCGACGCGCTGCGCGCCGCGGTCGTGAGCGTCCCCGCAGGCGGGCCGACCGTCGACCCGCAGGTCCTGGCCGACGTCGCGACGGCCGTGCGGGACCGGGCCGGGCTGCGGATCGAGTACCGCGGCCACGACGGGTCGGCGAGCCGTCGCGCCGTCGACCCCTACCGCCTCGTCCACGTCGGCCGGCGCTGGTACCTCCTCGCGTTCGACACCGACCGGGACGACTGGCGCACGTTCCGCGTGGACCGGCTCCGGCTGCGGTCACCCGGCGGTGCGCGCTTCGTGCCGCGCGAGGTCCCGGGAGGCGACGCCGTCGCCCACGTGCTGCGCGGGGTGGGGGCGTCGGCCTGGCCGCACACCGCCCGCGTGCGCCTGCACGCCCCGGTGGCGGCGATGGCGCAGCAGCTCACGCCGGCCGCGGGGGTGCTGTCCGACGAGGGCCCCGACGCGTGCGTGCTCGAGACCGGCGGGTCGTCGATGGCGAACCTGGTGGGCATGCTGCTGTCGCTCGAGGTCGACCTCACGGTGCTCGACCCGCCCGAGCTGCGGGCCGTGCTCGCGCGCGCGGGGGAGCGGGCCGTGCAGGCGGCGGCGCGAGGAGGGCGTGAGGCGCCGTCGGGTCGTGGGGTCCCGGCGTGAGGACTGCGTGGAGAGCACGGCGACATTCACGGCGATAAACGGACAGAACCGCCCATCTTATCGCGGGACTGCTTGGAGTTCGATAACAGATCGGTTACGGTCGATCGTCGCTCGTGCGTCAGCAGTGCCGTCGTCCGTCCCTCCGGGGTCGGGTCGCCGGGACGCGGACGGTCGGGCGGTGCGCCGCCGTCGGGCCCTGGGGAAGGGGTGTCGAGGAGGCGCCGGCAGCCGGATCGGCCGCTCGAGACCTGCGGGTCGCACCACGGTGCGTCCGCCGTGAGGTCGCACGCCCGCGTGCGCCCCGCGGTCCGCAGGAGGTGCAACCGCACCCCGAGCGTCCGTGCCCGGGACCCACGACGACTGGACCCGAGTGAACAACCCCTTCCACCGGACCGCTGACGCGGCCGGCGCGCCCCAGGGTGCCGACACCACCCAGCCCCTCGACCTCTCCGACTCCTCCGCCGCCGAGGGCTCCACGAGCCCCGCGGCCACGACGGCCCGCCGCCGTCGCCGCTGGCCCCTCGTGGCCGGCGCGACCGCCACCGTCCTCCTCGCCACCGGCGCCGTCGCGTACGGCACCGCGCACAAGACCGTCGAGCTCGACGTCGACGGCAAGATCACGACCGTCAGCACCTTCGCCGGCTCGGTGGACGGCCTGCTCGAGGAGCAGGGCGTGACCGTCGGCGAGCGCGACCAGGTCGTCCCCGCGGCCGACGCCGCGCTGCGCGGCGGGAGCGACGTCGTCGTCCGCTACGGGCGCGAGGTCCCCGTCCAGGTCGACGGCACCCAGTCCTCCGTCTGGCTCACCGCGCTCGACGCGGACGAGGCCCTGACGACCCTCGCCTCGCGCGGCAGCGACGTGCGCCTCGTGGCGTCCCGCTCCGGCGAGCGCGCCTCGCTGCCCATCCGCCTCGACGCGGACGGCCCCGTGGCGGTCGTGGCCGACGGCGAGACCAAGGTCGCGCCCGACGGCAGCATCGGCATCGACGCGATCCTCGACCAGCAGGGCGTCGTCCTCGGCGAGCTGGACCGCGTCCACGTCGCCCAGACCGCCGACGTCGCGGCGACGGCCGACGAGAAGGCCGCCGAGAAGAAGGCGGCCGACGAGAAGAAGGCGGCCGACGAGAAGGCCGCTGACGACGAGGCTGCCGCGAAGACGGCGACCGACGAGAAGGCCGCGGACGAGCAGGCCGCCGACGCCGCCGTCACCCTCGTGGTCCAGCGCGTGAAGGTCGAGGAGGTGCCGACCACCAAGGGCGTGCCGTTCGAGACCACCACGGAGCAGGACCCGAACCGGTACGAGGACCTCGACCCGGTCGTCAAGCAGGAGGGCGTCGAGGGCGTGCACACGACCGTCCACCGCGTCACCACGGTCGACGGCACGGAGGAGTCCCGCGAGCTGGTCTCCGACGGCGTCACGACCCCGCCCGTGGCGAAGATCCTCGTGCAGGGCACGAAGGAGCGTCCGGCGCCCGAGCCGGAGCCGGAGCCCGCGCCGGCGCCTCGTGCGTCGTCGGGCAGCGGGTCGTCGGGTGCCTCCGCGCCCGCCGCCGCCCCGGCGCCCGCCGCCGACCTGGGGTCCGCGCCCGCGGGCGTCTGGTCCGCGCTGGCCCAGTGCGAGTCCGGCGGGAACCCCGCGACGAACACCGGGAACGGCTACTACGGCCTGTACCAGTTCTCGCTGCCGACGTGGCAGGCCATGGGCGGCTCCGGTCTCCCGTCGGAGGCCTCGGCCGCCGAGCAGACGCAGCGCGCCCAGGCGCTCCAGGCCCGTTCGGGCTGGGGCCAGTGGCCCGCGTGCGCCAGCAAGCTGGGGCTGCTCTGACGAGCAGGTGACCGGCCTCCGGCCGGCCGCCGTCGGCACGGTCCGACGACACGGAGGGCGGGGTGCGCGAGCGCCCCGCCCTCCGGCGTGTCGGTAGGCTCTCTGCTCATGAACGACACCCGAGGCGCCCTGCTGGGTCCGGCCGAGATCCGCGACCTGGCAGGGCGCCTCGGCGTGCGCCCCACCAAGACGCTCGGCCAGAACTTCGTGCACGACGGCGGCACCGTCCGCAAGATCGTGCGCGTCGCGGACGTCGGGGCGGGCGAGCGCGTCGTCGAGATCGGCCCGGGTCTCGGCTCGTTGACGCTCGGGCTGCTCGAGGCGGGCGCGAGCGTGGTCGCCGTCGAGATCGACCCGGTGCTCGCGCGCCAGCTCCCGGTCACGGTCGCCGCGCACGTGCCCGACCTCGGCGACCGGCTGGAGGTCGTGGGCGCCGACGCGCTCGACGTGACGTCGCTGCCCGGCGAGCCGCCCACGGCGCTCGTCGCCAACCTGCCGTACAACGTCGCGGTCCCGGTGCTCCTGACGTTCCTCGAGCGGTTCGACTCGCTCGAGCGCGTGCTCGTGATGGTCCAGGCCGAGGTCGCGGACCGTCTCGCGGCGCCGCCGGGGAGCCGGACGTACGGCGTGCCGTCGGTGAAGGCCGCGTGGTACGCGTCCGCGCGCCGAGCGGGCACGGTCGGGCGTGCGGTCTTCTGGCCGGTGCCCAACGTCGACTCGGCGCTCGTCGCGCTCGACCGTCACGAGCCCCCCGTCACGACGGCGACGCGCGAGCAGGTGTTCGCGGTCGTCGACGCCGCGTTCGCCCAGCGCCGCAAGATGCTGCGCTCCGCGCTCGCGGGGATCGCGGGCTCGTCGGCGGCGTCCGCGGCCGCGCTCGAGGCGGCCGGGGTCGACCCCCAGGCGCGCGGCGAGACGCTCGACGTCGTCGCGTTCGCCCGCATCGCCGAGCACCTGCCCGCGGTGGCCGGGCGGCGCGGCTCGCCGCGCGCCGCCGGTGGGCGACCTGGCACAGTGGACGCGTGACCCCCGCGCCCCCGCCGAGCATCGCGCTCGCACCACCTCCTCACGTCCGGGTGCGGGCGCCGGGGAAGGTCAACCTCTCCCTGCGCGTCGGGGCGCTGCAGGACGACGGCTACCACCCCGTCGTGACGATCTTCCAGGCCGTCGGGCTCAGCGAGGAGGTCGTCGCGCACCAGGCGCCCGCGGGCAGCGGGATCTCGCTCACGGTCGAGGGGCTGCAGGCCGACGTCGTGCCGACGGACGCGACGAACCTCGCGTGGCGCGCGGCGGAGGCGCTCGCCCTGCACGCCGGGGTCGAGCCGGACGTGCGGCTGCGGGTCGTCAAGGGCGTGCCGGTGGCGGGCGGCATGGCGGGCGGCTCCGCGGACGCCGCCGCGACCCTCGTCGCGTGCGACACGCTGTGGGAGACCGGGGTCTCGCGGGCCGAGCTCACGCGCATCGCGGCGGGGCTCGGTGCGGACGTCGCGTTCGGGCTCGTGGGACACACCGCCGTCGGGACCGGCCGTGGCGACGTGCTGACCCCGGCCATGACGCGCGGCGAGTTCCACTGGGTGTTCGCCGTGCAGGCGGACGGCCTGTCGACGCCCGACGTCTACCGTGCGTTCGACGAGACGGTCGGCGGGCCGGCCGAGCTCGACCTCGCGGAGGACACCACGCTCATGCAGGCGCTGCGGGCCGGGGACGCGGTGGGGCTCGGCCAGGCCCTGCGCAACGACCTCGAGGGCCCCGCCCTCGCGCTGCGGCCGGAGCTCGAGCGGACGCTCGCGGTCGCCCGCGAGGCGGGTGCGCTCGGTGCGATCGTCTCCGGGTCGGGGCCCACCGTCGCGGCGCTCGCCCGCAGCCGCCAGCACGCGCTCGCGATCGGCGCGACGTGGACCGCGGCCGACGCGTGCGACAGCGTGTGGTGCACGACGGCGCCCGCGGGCGGCGCGCGCGTCGTGGCGCACTGACGCGCTTCGTCCCGACGGGGCGCGCGGCCGGCCTCGGCCGTCAGGCGCCGGCGTGGGTGCGGAGCCAGGCGCGCTGCTGCGCGAACCGGTACCCCTGGCCGCCCTCGTGGTCGTTGTACCGGTAGACGTCGATCTGGCGCTCGACCCGTCCCGCCCGGGCGGCCGACGCGGCCTTCGCGCCCCAGCCGTTGAACGCCGCGTACACGGTGGACGGTGGGCACGTGGCGTCCATGAGGGCGACGGAGAACAGCGCGGGCGCCGTCGCGCGGCGGGCCAGCAGCGCGACGTCCAGGTAGGACAGCGTGCGGAACACGGTGTCCTCCGCATCGCGGTGCACGGCGAGGTACTGCCGGATCTCCCCGTACGGGTCGCGGTCGGTGATCTCGACGGCCCGGCGGAAGTGGGAGAGGAACGGGACGTCGGGCATCGCCGCGACGAGCCCGTCGGAGAGCCCTGCGACGGCGACCGAGATGCCGCCGCCCTGGCTCGCGCCCGCCACCGCGACGCGCGCCGGGTCGACGCCGGGCAGCGAGCGGACGGCGTCGACCGCGCGCACGCCGTCGGTGAAGACGCGGCGGTAGTAGTGGTCGTGGGGGTCCTCGATGCCGCGCGTCATGAACCCCGGCGTCGCCGGGCCGGACCCGACGGGGTCCGGGGTCCCGCCGCCCGTGCCCCACCGGCTGCCCTGGCCGCGCGTGTCGACGACGAGGTGCGCGAACCCGGCAGCGGCCCACACGAGGTGCTCGTGCGCGAGGCCGCGCCCGCCGCCGTACCCGATGAACTCGACGACGGCCGGGAGCGGCCCGTCGGTCCCGGCCGGCCGGACCAGCCACGCCTTGATCGGGTGGCCGCCGAACCCGGGGAACGTCACGTCGTCGACGGTGACGAGGCCGAGGCCCGTCTCGACGCGCTCGAGGCGCACGGTCTCGGCGAGGTCGCCGCCGGCCTCTCGGGACTCCGCGAGCGTCGCGGCCCAGAACGCGTCCAGGTCGTCGGGCTCGTCGAGGGTCGGCGCGTACGTCTCGAGCTCGGCGAGCGGCAGGTCGAAGAGCGACATGCGCGCACCTTATCGCCTCGCCGGGTCCGGGATGTCCGGTGTCTCGAAGCGCTTCGACAGTCCCTGTTTTCCGCACCCGCCGGGCGGCGCCTACGCTCGGTGCGTGGCTCATCTCCTCGGGGCCGACGGCATCGCGCTGACCGTCGGCACCCGCACCCTCCTCGACGACGTCTCGCTCGGTCTCGACGACGGCGACCGCGTCGGCATCGTCGGACCCAACGGGGCGGGCAAGTCGACCCTGCTCCGGCTGCTCGCGGGCACGCAGCAGCCCGACGGCGGTCGGGTCACCCGCGTGGGAGGTCTGCGGGTCGGCCTCCTCGACCAGCGCGACGACGTCGGCACGGGCGCGACCATCCGCGACCTCGTGCACGGCGACGCGGCGACGCACGCATGGGCGTCGGACGCGAGCGTCCGCGGCGTGCACGACGGGCTCCTCACCGACCTGGACCTCGACGAGCCCGCGGACACCCTGTCCGGCGGGCAGCGGCGCCGCGTCGCGCTCGCGGCCCTCCTCGTCGCCGACCACGACGTGCTGTTCCTCGACGAGCCCACCAACCACCTCGACGTCGAGGGCGTCGCCTGGCTCGCGGAGCACCTGCGCGAGCGGTTCGCGCGACCGGGCGCCCGGGGCGCGCTGGTGGTCGTGACGCACGACCGGTGGTTCCTCGACGCCGTGTGCTCGCGCATGTGGGAGGTGCGGGGCGACGGGAGCGGCGAGGTCGAGGGCTACGAGGGCGGGTACGCCGCCTACGTGCTCGCGCGCGCCGAGCGGCAGCGGAGCGCGGCCGTCGCGGCGGAGAAGCGGGACAACCTGCTGCGCAAGGAGCTCGCGTGGCTGCGCCGGGGCGCGCCCGCGCGGACGAGCAAGCCCAAGTTCCGGCTCGACGCGGCGGCCGCGCTCATCGCCGACGTCCCGCCGCCGCGCGACTCGATGGAGCTCACGCGCACGGCGACGAAGCGGCTCGGCAAGGACGTGCTGGACCTCGAGGACGTCACCGTGAGCGTGCCGGGCCGCCCGGGCGACGACGACGGGCCGCGCCGCGTGCTGCTCGACGACGTCACGTGGCGCCTCGGCCCGGGTGACCGCTACGGGGTCGTCGGGGTCAACGGCGCGGGCAAGACGACGCTGCTCGCGCTCCTCGCCGGACGGCGCGAGCCCGACGCGGGCCGGGTCAAGCGCGGCAAGACCGTGCACGTCGCGGAGCTGACCCAGGACGTGGAGGAGCTCGACGACATCGCCGGGCTGCGCGTGGTCCAGGTGATCGAGTCCGAGAAGCGCTCGGTGGTCGTCGACGGCAAGGAGCTCACGGCGTCCCAGCTCGTCGAGCGCCTCGGCTTCACGCGCGAGCGCTCGCAGACGCTCGTCCGGGACCTGTCCGGCGGCGAGCGGCGACGCCTGCAGCTCCTGCGGCTGCTCGTCGCGGAGCCGAACGTGCTCCTGCTCGACGAGCCCACCAACGACCTCGACACGGACACGCTCGCGGCGCTCGAGGACCTGCTCGACGGATGGCCCGGCACCCTGATCGTCGTGTCGCACGACCGCTACCTGCTCGAGCGGGTCGCCGACCGCCAGGTCGCCCTGCTCGGCGACGGCAGGATCCGGGACCTGCCCGGCGGTGTCGAGCAGTACCTCGAGCTGCGCCGCGCGGTGATCGCCAGCGGGGAGACGGGCATGGCGCTGCGGGCGCCCGCGCCCGTGGGGTCGGGCGAGGCGTCGTCCGCGGGCACGGCGCCGGGGGACGGTGGGTCGTCGGACGGCCCCGCGGCGCCGAGCGCCGCCGAGGTGCGCGCGGCGAAGAAGGAGATCAACCGCATCGAACGCCGGCTCGGCAAGATCGCGGAGCTGGAGGCGCGGCTGCACGACAAGCTCGCCGCGCAGGCGACGGACTACGCCGCGGTGGCCGGCCTCGACGCCGAGCTGCGGGTCCTCGCGGCGGAGAAGGACGAGCTCGAGGCGGCGTGGCTCGAGGCGGCCGAGGTCGCCGGCTGACCGCCGGGCGGGGACCGGGGCCGGCCCTCAGCGGCGCCGGGTCCCCATGCGGTCGTCCGGGTCGACGCGCTCGAGGATCGCGCCCGCGATGGCGTCGAGCTGGCGGACCTGCTCGTCGGTGAGCGCGTCCACGACGTGGTCGCGCACGGTCGCGACGTGGCCGGGAGCGGTCGCGACGACCTTGTCCCAGCCGTCGTCGGTGAGGTGCGCGTTGGTGGCGCGGCGGTCCTCGGGACACGGGAGGCGCTCGACGAGCCCGCGCTTCTCCAGGCGCGCGACGACGTGCGACAGGCGGGGGAGCGTCGCGCTGGTCGCGGACGCCAGGTGCGTCATGCGCAGCGTGCGGCCCGGCGCCTCGGAGAGCATCGCCAGCACGTAGTACTCGAAGTGGCTCAGCCCGGCGTCGCGCTGGAGCTGGGTGTCGAGGATCCCGGGCAGGAGCTCGACGACCGCCACCAGGCGCTTCCACGCGTCGAGCTGGGCGTCGTCGAGCCAGCGGGGCTCGGTCATGGGTCCTCCTCCTCGGTGTGACCGGCAGCACTCCGGTAACAGTTGACGCTACAAGTATACCGGTCTACCTTGTTGGTTGTAGCAACAACTGATTGCCGGCCGCCTGGCCGGCAGCGAAGGGAACTCATCATGAGCAGCATGACGATCATCGGCGCCGGCAACATGGGCTCGGCCATCGCGTCCCTCGCCCTCGCGGCGGGCACCTCCGTGCAGGTCCTCACGCGCGAGGCCACCGAGGTCGACCCGCGGGCCACCGCCGGCACGGTCGGCGACGACGTCACGGGCGACGTCGTGGTCCTCGCGCTGCCGTACCCCGCCGTCGGGGAGGTCCTCGACGCGTACGCCGGCCGGCTCGAGGGCCGGGTCCTCGTCGACATCACCAACCCGCTCGACTTCTCGACCTTCGACTCGCTCGTCGTCCCCGCCGGCTCGTCCGCGGCGGCCGAGATCCAGGCCCGCGTGCCGGGTGCCCGCGTGCTCAAGGCTTTCAACACGACCTTCGCGGCGACGCTGTCCTCCGGCACGGTCGGCACGCTCCCGACGACGGTGCTCGTCGCGGGCGACGACGCCGACGCCAAGGCCGCGCTCGCCGCCGCCGTCACGGGCGTGCGCGTGGTCGACGCGGGCTCGCTGAAGCGTGCGCACGAGCTCGAGGCGCTCGGCTTCCTCCAGCTCACGCTGGCCGCCGCCGAGAAGACCTCCTGGACGTCGGGGTTCGCCCTCGCCGAGTGACCGGCGATCGCGCCCGAGGTCAGCCGCGTGCCTTCTCCACGGCGGCCCGGGCGGCGTCGCGCTCCGCGCGCTGCGCCTCCCGGAGCGCCTTCTCGAGCTCCCGCAGCCTCTTCTGCGCCTCGCGGAGCCGCCGCTCGGCGTCGCGCCGCCTGAGCGTCGCCTTCTTCACCCGCGGGTCACGCAGGTGGACGGCGACCTCGTCCGGCACGGAACCGGCGCCCGCGTCCCGGGCGGGGAGCCCGTCGTCCTCGTCGTGCGCCGCGCCCGGGGGCGTGCCGGGTGCGGCGTGGAAGTCGCGACCGGCGCCCGGGGCGCCCGCGGCCCGCGCGTCGACGTAGACCGCGAGGCCGTCGAGGATGCGCTCGAGCCCCCACGCCGTGTCGTCGATCTGCCCCTCCCCGCCGTACGCCCCCGAGACCACGAGCGGGCGCAGGTAGGGGAAGCGGATCTCGTCGACGAGACCTCGCAGCGCTGCGGCGATCGCCGACCCGTCGACGCCGTTGCCGCCCGCGTCGCGTGCCGCGCGCGCGAGCTCGGACTCGAGCCGGGCCGCGTTCCGCGCGTACCCGCTGAGCAGGAGGATGACCGACATGCTCTCCTCCTCGTCGAGCGGAGTCGACCGCAGCGCCCGGAGCCCGGCGTCGGCGCCGCGCAGGTTGTTCGGCGTCAGGGGCGCCCCGGTGATGGGGATGTCGAGGAACCACGGGTGGGAGAGGAACACCGCCGTCGTGAACTGGGCCCACTCGCGCAGCTCCGCGCGCCAGTCCGCCGGCTCGTGCGCGGGCGGGTACTCGACGTCGAGGACCGACTCCTGCATGAGCAGCAGCAGGTCGTCCTTGCTCGTCACGTAGCGGTAGAGCGACATCGTCGTGAAGCCGAGGCGCTGCGCGACCTTCGCCATCGAGACGGCGGCCAGGCCCTCCGCGTCCGCGATCTCGATCGCCGACTCGACGATGCGCTCGATGCTCAGCTCGCGCTTCGGCGCGCGTTCGGGCCGCTCGGCGACGCCCCACGCGAGCGCGATACGGGCCGGGAGGTCGGGTGCGTCCGTCATGCCCTCATCCTCCCCGAGATCCGCGCCGGCCGGGCACGACGACGTCGCCCGTCCCGCTGGCGGGACGGGCGGCCGCCGCACGGTCGGGGCAGGCCGGTCAGCGGGCTGTCCGGCGGCGGTAGAGCATCGCGCCGGCGACGCAGCTCACCAGGAGGAAGCCGACCAGCCAGGCGACGGCGGTGAGGATCGTCGTCGCGTCCGGCGTTCCGCCCAGCAGCCCCCGGAACGACTCGATGATCGGCGTGAACGGCTGGTTCTCCGCGAACCCGTGGAGCCACGACGGCATCGTGTCGATCGGGACGAAGCCCGAGCTGAGGTAGGGCACGAACAGGAAGATGAAGTTCACCGACTGCGACGCCTCGACGCTCAGCACGAGGCCGAGCGCCACGCTGAGCCACGTGAAGGTGAGCACGGAGAGCACCGCGAGCGCCACGAGCCCGATCCAGTCGCCGAGGCCGGCGTCCGCGCGGAAGCCGAGCGCGTAGGCGACGCCCACGACCACGACCGCGGACGCGAGGTTGCGGCCGATGCTCGCGACGACGTGACCCCACAGGGCGGACGGGCCGAAGATCGGCATCGTCCTGAACCGGTCGATCGTGCCCGACGTCATGTCCTGCGCGACGCCGACGGCGGCCGTCGCCGACCCGAAGCCGAGGCACATGACGAGCACGCCCGGGACGACGTAGTCGATGTAGTCGTCGCCGGAGATCGCGCCGCCGAAGATGACGACGAACACGAGCATGATCATCACCGGCAGGACGAAGGCGGTGATGAGGCCGTCGACGCTGCGGAGCTGGCGCCGCGTCTCCCGCACGACCATCGTGCGCACGTCGCGCAGGGCGGTCGCGGGCGACCGCCGGCCCCGGGGAGCCGGGTCCCGCCGGGCCGGCGGCGCGGACAGGGTGGTGGTGGCCGTCGTGCTCATCGTGCGGACTCCTTCGAGGTCAGGGCGAGGAAGACGTCGTCGAGGGTGGGCCTGACGACGCTGACGCCGCTCACGGCGAGGCCGTGCGTGTCGGCAGCGGCCAGGACGTCGCGGATCGTGCGGACGGGGTCCGCGCTCGCGGCGGTGAGGGACAGGTCCTTCTCGTCGGTCCCGGTGGTCGTGATCCCGAGCCTCGCCGCGAGCCCGACGGCGGTCGTGAGGCTCGCGCGGTCCTCGAACGCGACGCGCACGTGGTCGCCCGCGACGAGCGCCTTGAGCTCGGTGGCGGTCCCGCGCGCGGCGACGCGGCCGTCGTCCAGGACCGCGATCGTGTCGGCGAGGCGGTCCGCCTCCTCGAGGTACTGGGTGGTGAGGAGGACGGTCGTGCCGTCGGCGGCGAGCCCCCGCACGACGTCCCAGAGCTGGGAGCGCGACGCCGGGTCGAGGCCCGTGGTGGGCTCGTCGAGGACGAGCACGGCCGGGTCCGCGACGAGGCTGATCGCCAGGTCGAGCCGTCGGCGCATGCCCCCCGAGTACGTCCCGACCCGGCGGTCGGCCGCGTCCGCGAGGTCGAAGCGCTCGAGCAGCTCGGCGGCCCGCCGGCGGACCGAGCGCGGCGGCAGGTGCGCCAGGCTCCCCATCATGACGAGGTTCTCCGCCCCGGTCTGGAACTCGTCCACCGAGGCGTACTGGCCCGTCAGCGCGATGAGCTCGCGCACGCGGCCGGGCCGGCGCACCACGTCGGCCCCCGCGATCGTCGCCGTCCCGCCGTCGGGCCGCACGAGCGTCGTGAGGATGTTGACGGTCGTCGTCTTGCCCGCGCCGTTGGGACCCAGCAGGGCGAAGATCTCGCCCCGGCGCACCGTGAGGTCCACGCCGCGCAGCACGCGGTGGTCGCCGTAGGACTTCTCGAGCCCTCTGACGGCGATCATCGGATCGTCCATCGTCTTCTCCCGTCGTCTGTGTGCGTCGCACACGCTGTGTAACATGCACGCTCTGTGTATGTCGCAAACTGTGTGTACACCATAAACACGTATGGAGCGCGGGGTCAACGGGTGGCGCGCAAGGAGCTCTAGCGGGTGCGGGGACGTGGCGCGCCCGTGAGGACCGCGCCGATGGCCGTCATGACGAGCAGGCCGCCGAGCACGACGGCGACGGGCGTCGTCCACGTGCCCGTCACGCCGTGCAGCGCGCCGGCGGCCGTCGGGGCGGCCGCGGCGAAGCAGTAGCCCACCGACTGCACGGTCGCGGACGCCTGGCGTCCCTGCCGGACCGTCGGGTACCGCTGCGCGACGAGCGTGAAGATCACGACGAAGTTCGCCGCCTGCGCGACGCCCGCCGCCGACGCCCACACGACCCACGCCCCCGGGGCGACGAGGAGGCCCACGGGCAGGGCGAGCCACAGCACCGCGATCCCGACGAACGTCGTCCGCATCGACAGCCGGCGCGTCGCGAGCGGGACCGCGAGCCCGCCCAGGATCGCGAACCCCTGGAACAGCGACGCGGCGGCACCGGAGGCGCTCCGCGGGATGCCCGCGAGGTCCTCGAGGATCAGGGGCAGCCACGCGGTGAGGGCGTAGAAGCTCGACGACTGCAGCGCGAACATCGCGCACAGCCACCACGTGAACGGCGTCGCGAGGACGTGGCGCTCGCGGGTGGCGCCAGGGTCCGTCCCCGTGACGCCCTCCGCCGCGGCCGTCGCCAGGTCGGCGTCCTGCGGGTCCGGCCGGTCGGCCGGGCCGGTCGTGGGCGTGCCCGGCGCCGCCCCGTCCCCCACGCGTGCGGCGCGCGGTGCGTGCTCGCGCGGGACCGCGCGGAGCCACCAGACGAGCGCGACGACGGCGAGCACGCCCCACGAGGCGAGCGCCCACCGCCAGCCCACCGCGTCGGCGAGCGGCGCGGTGAGCGCGGTCGTGGCGACCGTGCCGACGTTGATGGCGGCCGTGTACAGACCGGTCACGGTGCTCACGTGCCCCGGGAAGTCGCGCTGGGCGATCATCGGGACGGCGAGGTTCGCCGTCGTGATCCCCAGGCCGAGCAGCACGGTCCCCGCGAACGTCCCCGCCGCGACCGGCCCGGCGAGCCCTGACAGGTCCGCGGAGCGCAGGAGCGTCCCCGCGAGGATCAGCACGAGCGCGACGGCGATCGCCGTGCGCAGCGACGCGCGCCCCAGGATCCCGGCGACGGCCGGCGTCGCGAGCGCGAAGCACAGGACGGGGATGCCGGTGAGCATCCCCGCGGCGGCGGCCGTGAGGTGCAGGTCCGCCGCGACGTCGGACACGACGGGCGGGAGGGCGGTGAGGGGCGCGCGCAGGTTGACCGCGACGAGGAGCACCGCGACGAGCAGCACGCCGTCGATCCCGCCGCGGAACGCGCGGGCGGGCGGGGGCGCGGTCATGGGTCCTCCGGGTCCTGGGCGGTCGCGCGCCAGGAGGCGTCAGGTGGCCCGGGCCCGCGGATCAGTCGTCGAACTGCCCCACGACTGTACGCAGCAGCGCGGCGAGCGCGGGCCGCTCGGCCGGTGCGAGCGTGTCGAGCACGCGGGCCTCGACGGCGAGGAGGTCGGTCATCGCGGTGTCGACGCGGTCGAGCCCGTCGGGCGTGAGCTCGACGAGGATGCCGCGGCGGTCGTCGGGGGAGCGGCGGCGCTCGACGAGCCCCCGGGACTCGAGCCGGTCGATCCGGTTGGTCATCGTCCCGCTCGTCACGAGCGTCTGCGTGACGAGCGCGCCGGGGGACAGGCGGTAGGGGTCGCCGGCACGGCGGAGCGCGGACAGGACGTCGAACTCCCACGTCTCGAGGTGGGCGTGCGCGAACGCGGCGCGCCGGGCGCGGTCGAGGTGGCGCGCGAGGCGGTCCACGCGGGAGAACACCGTGAGCGGCTCCAGGTCGAGGTCGGGCCGCTCGCGCCGCCAGGCCGCGACGATGCGGTCGACCTCGTCCGGCCGCTCGTCCGGGCGCTCGCCGCGCTGCCCCGGCGAGCGCGCGTCGTCGTGCTGCTGCTCCATGACGCGAGGGTACTCGACGTGTCTCGACGTCAAGACTCTTGACGACGCAGTCCGCCGGGGGAGCGCCGCTGCGGCACTCCACCGGCGGACCCGGGGACGACGCCGGCGTCAGGCGGCGCGGAGGGCGTCCTTGAGCTTGACGCGGGCGCCCGTGCGCAGGACCGCGTTGGAGTAGATCTTCGCCGCGAGCCACACGAGGACCGGGACGAGCGCGACCGACAGGCCCAGCGCGAGCAGCACCTCCCACGTCTCGGCGCTGCCGAGCGCGATGCGCACCGGCATGAGCAGCGGCGAGCACAGCGGCACGTACGACAGCCACACGACGAGCGGGTTGTCGGGCGCCCACGGCGCGACCGATACGCCCACGATGTATGGGACGACCATGAGGAACGTGACGGGCGTGGTCACCGCGCCCACGTCCTCCTGGCGCGAGACGAGCGCGCCGAGCCCCGCCATGAGGAGCGCGTAGCTGACGAACCCGACGACGAACCACACGAGAGCCCACGCGGCGGCCGCGCCCAGGTCGATCGTCGACGAGTCGACCAGCCCCAGGCCGAGGGCGGTCCCGACCCCGGCCACCACGACGAGGGCCACCTGGCCCAGCCCGACGAGCCCGATGCCGAGGACCTTGCCGGCCATGAGCTGCCACGGGCGCACCGTGGACAGCAGCAGCTCGACGACGCGGCTCGTCTTCTCTTCCACGACGCCCTGCGCGATGAGCTGGCCGCTGATCATGATGGACATGAAGAGCAGGACGCCCGTGACGAGGCCGGTGACGTAGCGCGTCGGGTCGAACTCGCTCGGCTCGCCGATCGTGCGGACCGTCGGCTCGGCCGTCGCGACCTCCCCGGCGACCTGCGCGGGGTCCCCGCCGAGGGCGGTGACCGCGTCGGCGAGCGCGGACTGCTGGGCGAGGGTCGTGAACACGGCGGTGAGCCCGGTGGACAGCTCGGAGTCGACGACGACCGTGAGGTCGTCGGCGGAGCCCGTGACGAGCGCGTCGAGGTCGCCGTCGCGCACCTGCTGCTCGCCCGCGTCGTCGTCCGCGACCTCGACCGTCTCGATCTCGGTGCCGAGGGCCTCCCCGGTCGACGTGATCGCGTCGGAGAGGCCCGCGGTCGACGACGTGACGCCGACGCGCTCCGCGCTCGGGCCGGACGAGCTCGCGGCGTTGAGCACGACCCCGCCGAGGACGACGGCCGCGACGAGGATCACGGTCAGCCACACGAAGGACTTCGAGCGCAGGCGCGTCGTGATCTCGCGGCCGGCGACGAGGCGGATCGCGCCCCAGGACGACAAGGAGGTCGCGCCCCGCTCGGCGACGGAGCCCGCGGCCCGGTCGGTCGGTCGGCTGGTCCGGGTCGTGGTCATGCCGGCACCTCCTGGCTGGTCGACGCGGAGGCCTCGTCCGCGGGTGAGCTGACGACGTCGCGGTAGAGCTCGGTGAGCGACGGGCGGACGAGGGAGAACTCGCGGACGGGGCCGGCGGCGAGGGCGGCTCGCAGGACCGCCTGCTCGCGACCCTCGGTACCGGCGCCGCCGTCGGCCGCGCCCGCGAGCTCGACGACGGTGCGCGGCCCCTCGAGGCTGACGGCCCGCGCGTCGGGCACCGCGCCGATCCACGTGGCGCCGGGCGGGCCGTCGACGACCCAGCGCTGGGCCTCCGTCCGGCGCAGCTCGTCGATCGTGCCGACCTCGACCATCGCGCCGTCCTTGATGATCCCGACCCGGTCGCACAGCCGCTCGACGAGGTCGAGCTGGTGCGACGAGAAGACGACGGGGACGCCCGCGGCGGCGCGGTCGCGCAGCACGCCGCTCATGACGTCGACCGCGACGGGGTCGAGGCCGGAGAACGGCTCGTCGAGCACGAGGAGGTCCGGGTCGTGCGTGAGCGCGGCGGCGAGCTGCACGCGCTGCTGGTTCCCCAGCGAGAGCTTCTGCACCTCGTCACCGCGCCGTCCGGCGACGCCGAGCGTCTCGGTCCACCGCTGCACGGCGTCGTCGGCCTCCCGCCCGGACAGGCCGTGCAGCCGCGCGAGGTAGGTGAGCTGGTCGCCGACGCGCATGCGCGGGTACAGACCGCGCTCCTCGGGCATGTAGCCGATGCGGCGTCGGGCGGCCAGGTCGATAGGGCGGCCGTCCCAGCGGACCTCGCCGCCGTCGGGGGCGAGCACGCCGAGCACGATCCGCATGGTCGTCGTCTTGCCGGCCCCGTTCGACCCGACGAAGCCGAAGATCTCCCCGGCGCGCACGTCGAACGAGGTGCCGCGCAGGGCGCGGACCGTGCCGTAGGCCTTCGTCAGGGAGTCGATCTCGAGAGTCGGCATGGGACAACCCAACCACCGGTGCCGGGAGGCCGCCCAGGACATTCGTCACGACCTGGCGCGCGCGGCGTCACGCGTCGTGGGCGCGCAGGAAGGTCGTGACGCGGGAGGACCACCTGCTCGACCGGGTGCTGGGCCCGGTCAGTCGGTCTTCGTCAGCGCCGGCTTCTTGACCATCCCGGAGAGCCCGTTCCACGCGAGGTTCACGAGGTGCGCCGCGACCTCGGTCTTCTTGGGGCTGCGCGCGTCGAGCCAGTACTGACCGGTGAGCGCGACCATGCCGACGAGCATCTGCGCGTACAGGGGCGCGGTCCTCGGGTCCAGGCCGTTCGACCGGAACTGCTCGGCGAGGAGGTGCTCGACCTGCGTCGCCACGTCGCCGATCAGGCTCGAGAACGTCCCGGTCGCCTGCGCCACCGGCGAGTCGCGCACGAGGATGCGGAAGCCGTCCTCCGACGCCTCGATGTAGGACAGGAGGGCGAGCGCGGTGTGCTCGAGCAGCACCTTGGGGTGCCCGCCCCGGTCCAGCGCGCCGGACAGCGCCGCGGTGAGGGCCTGCACCTCGCGGTCGACGACGACCGCGTAGATGCCCTCCTTGCCGCCGAAGTGCTCGTAGACGACCGGCTTGGACACCTCGGCCCGGGCCGCGATCTCCTCGACGCTCGTCCCCTCGAAGCCCTTCTCCGCGAAGAGCCCGCGGCTGACGCTGAGCAGCTGCTCCCGTCGCTGGCTCGCGGTCATGCGGGAACGGGGGGTGCGTCTGGACTCGGCCACGGGGTCCATCATGCCGTGCGGCGTCGGGCACGACCGGCGACCTGGCAGACTGTTCCCGGACCTACCCGCCGCCGCAGCCCCGGGCGCGATGCCCGGACCGGTACCGGACCGGCACGGCGTCACGGTCCGTTCCGCCTTGGTGTAATCGGCAGCACAAGGGTTTTTGGTGCCCTTGGTCCAGGTTCGAGTCCTGGGGGCGGAGCTCGAGCCACCGATCCCGAGGGGTACATCCATGGAAGCTCAGCAGGGCACCGGCGCGACCGTCGTCCCCGCTGCCGTGATCGTCCTCGCCGCCGGCGAGGGCACGCGGATGAAGTCGTCCACCCCGAAGATGCTGCACACGATCGCGGGCCGGAGCCTGCTCGGTCACGTGCTCGTCGCGGCCCGCTCGCTCGACCCCGGGCTGCTGGCGGTCGTCGTGCGGCACGAGCGCGACCGGGTCGCCGAGCACGCGCTCGGCGTCGACCCGGGCCTCGTGGTCGTCGACCAGGACGAGATCCCCGGGACGGGCCGCGCGGTGCAGTGCGCGCTCGCCGCGCTCGACGCGAAGGCGCACGCGCTGGCCCTCGTCCACGGCGTCCCCGACGGCGAGGAGGGCCGCGGGCTCGGCGACGGGCTCGAGGGCCCGGTCGTCGTCACGGCGGGCGACACCCCGCTGCTCGACGGCGGGACGCTCGCCCAGCTCCTCGCGGCGCACGTCGCGGACGGCAACGCCGTGACGATGCTCACGACGGAGCTCGCCGACGCGACCGGCTACGGGCGGGTCGTGCGCGACGCCTCCGGCGACGTCGAGCGGGTCGTCGAGCACAAGGACGCGTCGGCCGACGAGCTCGAGATCCGCGAGGTCAACGCGTCGATCTACGTGTTCGACGCGGCCGTGCTGCGGCGCGGCCTCGGCGCCCTCGGGCGCGACAACGCGCAGGGCGAGGTCTACCTCACGGACGTCGTCGCCGCCGCGCGTGCGGACGGCGGTGCCGTGCGCGCCCTGCTCTCCGACGACCCGGCGGTGGTCGAGGGCGTCAACGACCGCGTCCAGCTCTCGGTGCTCCGCGCCGAGCTGAACCGCCGCATCCTCGAGGACTGGATGCGCGAGGGCGTGACGGTGGTCGACCCGGCCACGACGTGGGTCGACGTCGACGTCGAGCTCGCGCGCGACGTGACCCTGCTGCCGGGCACGCAGCTGCACGGCGCGACGGTCGTCGGCGAGGGCGCCACGGTGGGGCCCGACACGACGCTCACGGACACCGAGGTCGGCCCGGGCGCGACGGTGACCCGGACGCACGGCAGCCTCGCGGTCCTGGGCGCGGGCACGAGCGTCGGGCCGTTCGCCTACCTGCGCCCCGGGACGGTGCTCGGCGCGCAGGGCAAGATCGGCACGTTCGTCGAGACGAAGAACGCCGAGATCGGCGAGGGCTCGAAGATCCCGCACCTGTCCTACGTGGGCGACGCGACGATCGGCGCGCACACGAACATCGGCGCCGCGTCGGTGACCGTCAACTACGACGGCGTGCACAAGCACCGCACCGTCATCGGCTCGCACGCGCGCACCGGCGCGGACAACATGTTCGTCGCGCCCGTGACGGTCGGCGACGGCGCGTACACCGCGGCGGGGTCCGTCATCCGCCGGGACGTGCCGGCCGGTGCGCTCGGCGTCAGCGGCGGGCAGCAGCGCAACATCGACGGCTGGGTCGCGCGACGCCGGCCGGGCACCGCGGCCGCCGAGGCGGCGGCCGCCGCGCGCTCCACCGACCCCGAGGCGCCGCCGGTCGGCGCGCAGGCGCAGGCGCAGCTCGCGGACCACTCGGCGGCGGCGACCGCGGACCGCCCGACGCCGCCCGCCCCCGGGCCCGACCTCGAGAGCACGCTCGACGCGCTGCGCAGCGCGCGCCCCACGGACTGACGCGGCAGACCCTGCCGCACCACGGTCCGTCCCAGAACCCCGACCGACCCCACCGGACACCGAAGGAACGCACCGCATGAGCAGCACGATCGCCGGAAACGGGGACAAGTCCCTCGTCCTCGCCTCGGGACGCGCGCACCCCGAGCTGGCCAACGACGTCGCGCGGGAGCTGGGCATCGACCTGCTGCCCACCACGGCGTACGACTTCGCCAACGGGGAGATCTACGTCCGGTTCGGGGAGTCGGTCCGCGGCGCGGACGTCTTCATCCTCCAGAGCCACACCGCGCCGATCAACCAGTGGATCATGGAGCAGCTGCTCATGGTCGACGCCGCGAAGCGCGCCTCGGCCCGCACGATCACGGTCGTGCAGCCCTTCTACGGGTACGCCCGCCAGGACAAGAAGCACCGCGGCCGCGAGCCGATCTCGGCCCGCCTCATGTCCGACCTCTTCACGGCGGCGGGCGCCGACCGCCTCATGAGCGTCGACCTGCACGCCGCGCAGACGCAGGGGTTCTTCGACGGCCCCGTCGACCACC
This sequence comes from Cellulosimicrobium sp. Marseille-Q8652, assembly GCF_965112045.1. Lineage (NCBI taxonomy): Bacteria > Bacillati > Actinomycetota > Actinomycetes > Micrococcales > Promicromonosporaceae > Cellulosimicrobium > Cellulosimicrobium sp. Marseille-Q8652. Next base: position 172,835 of record NZ_CBCOPS010000002.1, read on the forward strand.
TGTGGGCCATGCCGATCCTCACCGACTACGTGCGCACGCGCGTCGACACGTCGAACGTCACCGTGGTCTCGCCGGACGCCGGCCGCATCCGCGTCGCCGAGCAGTGGGCGGCGAAGCTCGGTGGTGGGCCGCTCGCGTTCGTGCACAAGACGCGTGACATCACGCGCCCGAACCAGGCGGTCGCCAACCGCGTGGTCGGCGAGGTCGAGGGGCGCGACTGCGTGCTCGTCGACGACCTCATCGACACGGGCGGCACCATCGCCGAGGCGGTGCGCGTGGTCCTCGCCGCGGGGGCCAAGTCGGTCATCGTCGCCGCGACGCACGGCGTGCTGTCCGACCCGGCCGCGCAGCGCCTCTCGGAGAGCGGCGCGAGCGAGGTCGTCATCACCGACACCCTGCCGATCGTCGCCGAGAAGCGGTTCCCGCAGCTCACGGTCCTGTCCATCGCGCCGCTCGTCGCGCGCGCGATCCGTGAGGTGTTCGACGACGGGTCCGTGACCTCGCTCTTCGACGGCAACAGCTGAGCGCCCTCGCGGGGCGCGGACGGGAGACGGACGTGGGCACCTCCGGCGTGACGACCACGGGGCAGGGAGCGGCGACCGCGGCGCCCGACGTCGCCGTCGTGGAGCTCGGGACCGAGGCCTCGGCGACCGGGGTCCAGGAGGCGTTGGACCGCGCCAACGCCGGCCTCGCCGCCGCACGCGACGCCCTCCTCGCGGCGGGCGTCGCGGCGACGGACGTGCGGACCTCGCAGACGTCCACGTGGACCGAGCAGCGCGACGACGGCCCGCGCACGACGGCGCGCCTCACGCTCCGCGCGACCGTGCGGGACGTCGCGGCCTCCGGCGAGGTCGTGCGCGCCGCGCTCGACGCGGCCGGGCCGGTCGCCCGCCTCGACTCGACGAGCCTCGCCGTCGGCGACCCCGGTCCGCTCGCCGCGGCCGCGCGCGAGGACGCGTTCGCCGACGCGCGCGCCCGCGCCGAGCAGTACGCGCGGCTCGCCGGTCGGTCGCTCGGGCCGGTCGTGGAGATCCGCGAGGACGTGGGGGGCCCGGCGCCCGTGCCGCGCCTGATGGCCGCGAAGGCGGCCGGGGACGCCCTCGTCGTCGAGCCGGGGACCCAGGAGGTCCGCGCGAGCGTCACCGTGCGGTGGGAGCTCGCCGACTGACGGGGCGGATTTCATCCTTGCGACGCAGGTGCGTCGGGTCGACCGTGAGGTGTCCGGGTCCGACGACACCTGAGGAGTGGCGATGACCGACGAACCGGGCAGCTACGTGGACGAGTACCGGTGGATCCGCGGACGGCTGCTGCAGTGGGACGGGAAGCGGTGGGTCGTCCCGCTCGGCGGAGCGGGCCCCGACCGCCAACCGGCGCAGGGCGACGTGCGCGGCGCGGAGGACCTCGACGACCTCGCCACACCCGCGGAGGACTGACGTGCGGTGGGCGCGGGCGCCGCGCGAGGCACCGAGCCCGCCGGACGCCCGGCCGGTGGAGACCGCCCTCACCGTGGCGCGCATCTCCTCCTACGACGCCTCGACCGCGCGGCTGCGCGACGTGGCGAAGTGGTTCGCCACCTCGACGATCGCGCTCGTCGCGTTCCTCGCGGCCGCGTTCCCCGTCGCCGGCGTCGTGTCCGACGCCGGGGCCGTCACCTGGCCGGCGCTGCTCTGGGGCGCCGGTGTCCTCGCCTCGCTGGGCTCCGTCGTCGCGCTCGCCGCGCGTGTCCTCGCGCCCAGGATCGTGACGCTCCGCGCAGTCGCCACCGAGCCGCAGTACGCGAGCATGCGCGCGGAGATCGCCGCCGAACCCGCGACCTTCCTCGGCCTGTGGGCGACGGACGTCGCCGGACTGCAGGCCCGCCGGGAGCGTGCCGTGGCCGACCAGCGGAACGTCGTGAGCACCCTCGCGGACCCGGATCTGGTCCCGGTGCAGGCGCGAGCGTTCGAGAGCCGACGCCTCGTCGTCGAGCGGGACCTGACGATCCTCGGGTGGGTCACGTACCGGATCGAGAGCGCCGGGCTGTACGCCCTCACCTGGCGCCGCTTCACGACGCTGCGCTGGGGGAGCGCCGTCGCGGCCGTCGTCGCGGCCGTCTGCCTGCTCGGTCTCGTCGCGTCGGTGCGCGGCGTCGCGACCGAGCAGCACGCCGGCAGGGCGGTGACGCTCACCTTCCTCGACACCGTCGAGCCCGACCCGACGAGCCTGCTCGGTGCCTCGTGCCCCGACGTCGTCTCCGGGGAGCTGGTGTCGTCCGACGTCGCGCCGCCCTGGACGGTCCGCGTCACGCAGGACGGGTGCGACCCGGCCACTCTCCACGTCACGGGCGACCAGGCCGTCGTCGTCCTCCGGGAACCGTGATCCGGGAGCGCGTCACGGCCCACGCGTGACATTCGGCACCTGCCGGCGCCACGAGGGCGCTCCTACCGTGGAGACATGCTGATCCTCGAGGACTACCTCCTGCTGACGCTGGACGACGAGACGGGCAAGACCGTCGTGGACACCTCCTCCCGCGAGCAGGTCGCCGCCGGCGCGCTCCTCGTCGAGCTCGCCCTGCTCGGGCGTGCGGACCTCGCGGGCGACGGCGAGGGCGGCCGCGTCGGGCGGATCGTGGTCCGGGACGCGACACCGACCGGCAACGACCTGCTCGACGAGGCGCTCGACGTCGTGCGGTCCAAGGAGGGGGCGAAGCCCAAGACCCTGGTGCCCCACCTCGCGAAGCGCCGACCCGCGGAACGGGCCGTCGCCGCGCTCGCCGGGCGGGGCGTCCTCCGGCGCGAGGCCGGCCGGTTCCTCGGCGTCTTCCCCACGACCCGGTGGCCCGCGGCGGACACGCGGCGCGAGGACGAGGTCCGCGTGCTGCTACAGCGGGTCCTCGTCGACGGCGAGCAGCCCGACGCGCGCACCGCGGCCCTCGTCGGCATCCTCGCCGCGAGCGGGCAGGCGGCCCAGGCGATGGCCGCCGGCGGGTCGCGCGGTGCCGGCGCCGTGGTGGACGGGGACGAGCGCTGGACCATGCGCCGGCGCGCCGCCGTCGACCGACGGGCGCGGGAGGTCGCCGCGGGCAGCTGGGGGAGCGCGGCGCTCAAGGCGTACCTGGACGAGGTCGTCGCGGCGACGGTCGTGGGGGCCACGGTCGCCACGACGGTGGCGGTGACGTCGGGCTGAGGACGGTCGCGCCGCGGCCGGAGCGGGTTTCGTCGAGCCCGGAGACCCGGGTACAGTAGTCAGGTTGCCTCGGCGAGGGACGTCTGACGGCCGGCGAGCGCGCAGCACCCTGGGGGTGCAGCGCGAACCGGAGAGTCGGCCAGGCCTGTTGGATCTCCGTAATCGACTGGGCGGTCGTCGTTCGCGCGCCCGTCACGTGTCCCGCGCCGACGCAGCCGCCCGTCCGGGGGGCCCTCTCACCGTCCGGACAGCCGACCGCTCCCCACTGGTGGCCGGCCCGCAACGTTCTTCCAGGAGTGATCCACGTGTCCGAGATCAAGCTCGCCGCCGAGTCCCGCACCGAGTTCGGCAAGGGCGCCGCGCGCCGCGTCCGCCGTGCCGGCAAGATCCCTGCCGTCCTCTACGGGCACGGCAGCGACCCGCTCCACGTGACCCTGCCGGGCCACGAGACGATGCTCGCGCTCAAGCACTCGAACGCTCTCTTCTCGATCGAGCTCGAGGGCAAGGCGCAGCTCGCCATCACCAAGGACGTCCAGCGCGACCCGGTCCGCAACGTCATCGAGCACGTCGACCTGCTCCTCGTGAAGAAGGGCGAGAAGGTGTCCGTCGACATCCCCGTCCAGGTCACGGGCGAGTCGGCCCCGGGCACGATCCACCTCGTCGACCTGCAGGAGCTGTCGGTCGAGGCCGAGGCCACGCACATCCCGGAGTCGGTCGAGGTCTCGATCGAGGGCCTGGCCGCGGGCGAGACCGTCTTCGCGCGCGACGTGAAGCTCCCGCAGGGCGTCACGCTGGCCTCGGAGGGCGACCTCGCGGTCGTCTACATCTCCGTGCCGCAGGACAACTCCGCGGACCTCGAGGCGTCCGAGGCCGAGGCCTCCGCCCAGGCCGCCGTGTCCGAGGCCGCTGCCGAGAGCACCGAGTCGGAGTGACCTGAGCCGTCAGGACGTCGACGGACCTCGACGGTCCTCGACGGCCCTCGACGGCCCTCGACGGCGCGGCCGCGGCCGCACCTCTCGACGGACGCCCGGTACCGTGACGGTGCCGGGCGTTCGCGCGCCCGCGGACGACGCGCCGCCCACCCTGCACGAAGGACGAGGAGACATGACCGACCAGCCCTGGCTCGTCGTCGGGCTCGGCAACCCCGGGGACCGCTACGCGGCCAACCGGCACAACCTGGGCCACATGGTCCTCGACGTGCTCGCCGGGCGGGCGGGCGTCCGCTTCGCGCGCCACCCCCGCGCCCAGGCGGCGGTCGCCGAGGGCCGCATCGGGACGCTGCCCGGGGGCAGGCCCGGGCCGCGCGTGATCCTCGCCAAGCCGTCCACCTACATGAACGTGTCCGGCGGCCCGGTGTCCGGCCTCGCGGCCTACTACGGCGTCGATCCGGACCACGTGCTCGTCGTGCACGACGAGGTGGACATCCCGTTCGGCACGGTCAAGCTGAAGACCGGCGGGGGCGAGGGCGGTCACAACGGCCTGCGCGACATCACCAAGGCGCTCGGCACGAAGGACTACGTGCGGGTGCGCGGGGGCGTCGGACGCCCGCCGGGGCGCATGGACACCGCCGACTTCGTGCTGAAGAACTTCTCCGGCGCAGAGACCAAGGAGCTGCCGTTCCTCCTGGACGACGCGGCCGACGCGGTCGAGATGGTCCTCACCGAAGGGCTGCTCGCGGCGCAGGGCAGGTTCCACACGAAGGTCTGAGGGGTACCGGCGCCCGTTTCACCCGGGTGATGTCCCGATTCGCCCCCCTTGTCCCGGCGGGCCCGACCTAGGCTGGTCGAGCCGAGCACGGCCAGGGCGGGGAGGTCCCATGACGGAGGGTGTCGCCCTCGCGCACGACTACGCGACCCAGCGTGGCGGTGCCGAGCGGGTCGCGCTGCTGCTCGCCGACGCGTTCCCCGGCTCGCCGATGTACACGACGCTCTACGACCCTGCCGGGACGTTCCCGGAGTTCGCCGACGTCGAGCTGCGTCGTTCGGCCCTCGACCGGGTCGGGGCGCTGCGCCGGAACCACCGCCTGGCCCTCCCGCTGCTCGCACCCGCCGTCGACCGCCAGCGCGTGGTCGACGCGGAGGTCCTCGTCGCCTCGTCCACCGGCTGGGCGCACGGTTACCGCGGCGCGGCACGCACCGTCGTCTACTGCCACGCGCCCGCGCGCTGGCTCTACCAGCGCGACCGCTACCTCGGGACGGACGACGGGGGTGCGGTCCAGCGGCTCCGCCGCGGCGCGACCGCGGCGGCGCTCGGACTCCTCGCGCCGCACCTGCGCCGCTGGGACGCGGCCGCGGCGGCCCGGGCCGACGTCTACCTCGCGAACTCCACCGTGACGCAGCGCGCGGTCCGGGACGCCTACGGGATCGACGCCGAGATCCTGGCGCCGCCGCCCGCCATGCTCCCGGCCGGGCCGGAGAGCCCGGTGCCCGGCGTCGAGCCCGGGTTCCTCCTGTGCGTCGCGCGGCTGCTCCCGTACAAGAACGTCGACGTCGTCGTGCAGGCAGCCCAGGCGACGGGCCGCGAGCTCGTCGTCGTGGGCGACGGACCGGACCGGGCGCGGCTCGAGGCGCTCGCCGCGAGGACGTCGTCGCGCGGCGGGGCGCCGGCGGGACGGGTGCGCCTCCTCGGCCGCGTCGACGACGCGACGCTGCGGTGGCTCTACCGGAGCACGGCCGCGCTCGTCGCGGCGTCGCACGAGGACTACGGGCTCTCGCCGCTCGAGGCGGGCGCCTTCGGCCGCCCGAGCGTCGTGCTCCGTGACGGCGGCTACCTCGACACGGTCGCCGAGGGCGTCACGGGGGTGTTCTTCGACGCGCCGGACGTCGCCGCCGTGGCGACGGCCGTCGAGGACGCCGTCGCGCGTGCGTGGGATGATGACGCCGTGAGGCAGCATGTGGCGGGCTTCGGGCGGGAGCGTTTCGTCGAGCGACTTCGTCGCGTCGTCGCCGTCCAGCGCGACGCGGTCACGGGCTCCGCGACCGCGACCCCGACCCTCACGGAGAGGGCCGAGCGATGACGATCCGGGAGTTCCTGCGCACGGTGTGGGCGGGCAAGTACTTCGTCCTCGTCGCCGTGCTCGTCGTGATGGCCGCGGCGATGGTCTACGTGGAGCGCCAGGACCCGGTGTTCGAGGCGACCGCGACCGTGCAGATCGTCGCGGCGGAGTCGGTCCCGGGGGCCAACCAGGAGGCGTCGTCGGTCACCGTGGACACGGACCCGGAGATGATCCGGAACCCGGCGGTCCTCGAGCCCGCCGCCGCGGCGCTCGACGACGGCACCGAGCCCCGCGTCCTCGCCGGGTCGGTCGAGGGCTTCTACAACGCCGAGCTCCTGACGATGTCGGTCATCGCGCGGGCGGGCGACGAGGCGGGTGCCGTCCGGCGCGCGAACGCCGTGGCGCAGGCCTACATCGCGTACCTGCCGACGATCCTCGACACGCAGGTCGCCGAGCTCGACGAGCGTCGCGAGGCGCTCCGGGCCCAGCTCGACCAGATCCAGAGCAACCTGGCCGCGAACCCGGACGACCCGCTGGCCCAGGCGGAGCGGGACACGATCGTCGGGCAGTACCAGGCCATCTCGGCCCTCCACAGCACCTTCGGGTCGATCGTGACCCCCGGCGTGCTCGTTGACCCGGCCACGTCGGCGGTGCCGCTCGGGATGCCGACCCCCCTGGTGCTGGCGATCGCGCTGCTCGCCGGGCTCGTCGCCGGGGTCGGCCTGGCGTTCGCGCGCCGCGGCCTCGACCTGCGCGTCCGGACGACGGCCGAGGCCGCGACCCTCGCCGGCACGCCCGTGCTCGCCGAGCTCTTCGACGTGCGGGGTGCCGACAAGGAGTTCCGCCGGACCGGCAACCTCCCGGTGTCGAGCAGGCACGCCTCCCCGTTCACCGAGTCCGTCCGCGAGCTCCGCACCGCGGTGCGCGTCTCGCTCGGCGACGCCCCGCACTCCGTCGCCGTCGTCACGGCTGCGGACCCGCACGCCCCCCGCGCGTTCATCACCGCGAACCTGGCCGCCTCGTTCGCCCTCAGCGGCCGGCCCACGATCGTGATGTGCGGGGACCTGCGCAGGCCCCAGCTGGCCGACCTCCTGCCGGCGCCCGAGGGATGGGACGGGTCGCCGAGGGAGCTGCGGCCCACCCGGATCCCGAACCTGCGCCTGATGCCCGTGCACGACGACGAGATGGACCCGGCCGACTTCCTCGCGACCGCGCGCGTGCGGGCGCTCGTCGACGGGCTGCGCGAGAAGGCCGCGATCGTCGTCGTGGACGCGCCGCCGGTCCTGGCCGCCGCCGACGCGACCATCCTCGGCGGGTACGCGAACGGCGTGGTGCTCATCGCCTCCGTCGAGAAGACGGACCGCGTCGTGCTCCAGGAGGCCGCGGAGCGGCTGCGGATCAACAACGTCCCGCTCTCGGGCATGGCGCTGGCCGGCGTCAAGGGCGACCGGCGCATGACGTACGCGTCGTCGTACGGGAGCGACGCCCCGCTCGTCACGACCTCGAGCTCCGAGGGCACGGACGAAGGCTCCGCCGCCGACGTGGCCGCTGCCCCGGCCGAGGCCGCGCCGGACGCGCCGGCCGAGGGCGCGCCGGACACGACGGCCGCGACCCCGGCCGAGAACGAGGCGCCGTCGACGCGTGCCGCCACGCGCACCCGCAAGGACGGCGCGCGGGAGGCCGGACGCCGGCTCGAGCCGCAGTGGGCGAAGGTCCCGCCGTCGGAGGCGGAGAGCATCGACGGGGAGGACGTCGAGGAGGACGCGCCGAACATCCGCCGTCGCCCGTTCCGCTGGTGAGCCCGGGCGAGCGCCCCGTGCGTGTGCTCGTCCTCGACCACACCGCGAAGCACAGCGGCGCCGAGCTCGCGCTCGTCCGGCTCTGCGAGGCGCTCGACGCGACCGTCGACGTGCGCTGCGTCCTCTTCGAGGACGGGCCGCTCGTCGCGGCGCTGCAGGAGCGCGGCGTCCCGACGACGGTCCTGCCGCTCGACCCGGCGGTCGCCGGTGCGTCGCGCGACGCCGTGGCCCGACCGGCGGGCGGGCTCGTGCGGTCCGTCGTGCGCACGCTGCGCTTCGAGCGGGACCTCGCTCGCCTCGTGCGCCGGTCGGCGCCCGACGTCGTCCACACGACGTCGCTCAAGGCGGACCTCCTCGCTCTCGTGCCCGCGGCCCTCGCCCGACGGCCGCTCGTCTGGTACGTGCACGACCGCATCGCGGACGACTACCTGCCCCGGCCGCTCGTGACGTTCGTCCGGCTCGCGGCCCGGCTGCCGCGCGCCGTGATCGCCAACTCGCGGGCGACGGCGGCGACCCTGCCGCGCACGGCGGTCGTCGCCTACCCGGGGCTCGCTCCGGGGCAGGTCCTCGCGACGCGACGTGTCGCTCCGTCCGCCCCTCCCGTCGTGGGGATGGTGGGCCGCATCGGTCCGACGAAGGGTCAGCGCGAGCTCGTCCGCGCCGCTCCCGCGATCCTCCGGTCGCACCCGGGCACGACGTTCGTCGTCGTGGGCGCGGCGACGTTCGGCGAGGACGCGTACGCGGCCGAGGTCCGCGCCGAGGCCGCACGGCTGGGCGTCGCGCCGCGCTTCACCTGGTTCGGCGCCGTGCCCGACCCCACGCCGCAGCTCGACCGCATGGCCGTCGTCGTGCACGCCTCGCCGGTGCCGGAGCCGTTCGGCCAGGTCGTCGCGGAGGCGATGGCCCGCGGCGTGCCCGTCGTCGCGACGGACGCGGGCGGCGTCCCCGAGATCGTGGGGCGCGGACCCGGGGCGCTGGGCACGCTCGTGCCGCCGGGCGACGTGGCCGCGCTGGCCGCGGCGGTCGTCGGTGTCCTGGACGACCCGGCGGCCGCCGAGGAGCGCGCCGAGCGTGCGCGCGTGGCCGTCGCCGACCGCTTCGCCGTCGCGCGGACGGCCGCCGTCGTCACCGGGGTGTGGCGACGTGCCGCGCGGTCCGGTCGACCACGTCGGCCATGAGCGCGGCCTGCCCGCGCCAGGTCGGCACCGCCACGGACGTGCCCGAGGCCGGCGCGGGCAGGCCGAGGGCGTCGCGGACCGCGTGCGCGAACGTGCTGCCCTCGGCCACCACGACGCGGTCGTCCTCGACGTCCCGGAACCCGGCGACGGGCGTCGAGACGACGCGTCGGCCCACCGTGCGGTACTCGTAGGCCTTGATGGGGTCGAGGCTGTCCGTGAAGGCGTCGACCACGTGCGGGACGAGCAGCACGTCGGCGTGCTGGAGGTACGCCGGGACGTCCGACCACGGCCGGGCGCCGAGGACCACCACCCCGGCCTCGTCCAGGGCCTGCAGGGACTCCTGCGCGACGTCGACGACGGGGCCGACCAGGACGACGGTCCCGGCTCCCGCCGCCGCCCGCGCCGTGCGCAGCAGGAGCGGCAGGTCGAAGCGGTCGGGGTGGACCGTGCCGACGTAGAGCGCGACGCGCCCCGCCGGGAGGTCGCCGGGCCGCGGCTGCGGGGTCCGGTACCGATCGACGTCGACGCCGTTGGTCACCAGCGTGACGTCCCGCCGGGCACCCTTCGTGCGCTCGAGCCCGGGCGAGCACACCACGACCTCGGCGCACCGGGACAGCAGGAGCTCCTCGTCCTCCACCAGGCGCCGGTGCTCCTCGGGGTTCCTGTCGGCGGCCAGCCAGTCGTCCGTGACGTCGTACAGGGACGGCCACCCCGTCGAGGCGAGCAGCGTCGCCGCCGAGGGGTCGTTGATCCACAGCACCGGTCGCGCCATGCCGAGACGGCGGGCCGCGCGCGTCGTCGCCCGCGCGAGGCGCCGGTCCGCGCGCGGGTCGACCCGGCGGGGCAGGACCTTCGTCGGCTGGAACAGCCAGAGCCGGCCGTCGGGGACCCCGGGCAGGGACGGGCCCGGTCGGAGGCCGCGCCCGCCGCGCGGCACCGCGCGGCGGCTCAGGGTGTGCAGGGGGTCGGCGGCGGGCTCGACGAACAGCACCCGGAGGGAGCGGTCCGCCCGGAGCAGCTCGGCCACCAGGTACTGGTTGCGCCGCCAGACGGCGTCCCACGCCTCGAGCGACATCACGACGAGGTCCGTCATGCGCCCTCCAGGACCCGGAGGTAGACCTCGCGCGTCGCGGCGACCTGCGCGGCGGGCGTGTAGAGCGCGCGCTGGCGCTCCTGCTCCCCGGCGGCGACGTCGTCCCGACGGGCCGGGTCGTCCGCGAGCGCGGCGAGCGACCGCCCCGCCGTCACGGCGTCCGTCGGCGGGTAGAGCTGGTCCGCGTCGAGGCCCCCGAGCAGCTCGGTGTGGCCGCCCGCGTCGGCGGCCACGACCGGAAGCCCTGCGGCCATCGCCTCGAGCACGCTGAGCCCCAGCCCTTCGACCGGGCAGGGCGCGAGCAGCATCGCGGCGGACGCCATGAGGTCGGGGACGTCGTCGCGGCGCCCCAGGAACCGCACCGACCCGTCGAGGCCGAGCTCGGCGGTGAGCGCCTCGAGCCCGGGGCGCAGCGCGCCGTCGCCCGCGACGTCGAGGCGCCATCCCGCCGTCGCGAGCCCGGAGGCGTGGAACGCGCGGACGGCGACGTCCGTCCGCTTCTCCGGCTCGAGCCGTTGCGCGACGAGGACGACCCGGTCGCGCTCGCGCGCGGCACGGGGCGTGCCGGGACCGTCCGCGACGCCGGGGCGGACGACCACCGTCGGGCCGTCGACCGCCTCGGCGACGTACCGGCTGATCGCGATCTGGGCCGCGAGCGGGCGGCGCGCGAGAGCCGCCACGACGGGACCGAGCCGACCCGCACCGCGACGTCGGGCGAAGTGCCGGGTCGTCACCACGGGACCGACGCGCGGCCGCAGCACGGTCGCCACGGCCGCCGCGACCTCGGCCGCCGTCATGTGCACGTGGACGACGTCGGCGCCGGGCCCGAGGCGCACGAGGGCCGCGAGCACGTCGCGCGTCGTCGCCGCGGGCACGTGGTGCACCGGCTCGGGCGCGAGGTCGCGACGGACCGGGCCGGGCGCCCCGCCGACCACGACCACGTCGTCGCCCTCCGACGACTGGGCGCGCGCGAGGCGGGCGACGTGCCGCTCCACGCCGGCGAACCCGTCCGAGCGGACCGCGTGCAGGACCCTCATCGAGCCTCTTCTCCGTGACGTCCGCGCAGGATCTCGTCGAACAGGTCCAGGTACCGCGCCGCGACGACGTCCCAGTCGTGGGCCTCCGCCGTCGCGCGGGCGGCGGCGGACAGGCGCGCGCGGTCGGCCGCCGGCCGTGCCGCGTACCGGTCGAGCGCGTCGCCCACCGAGGCGGCGTCGGTGCCGACCACGAACCCGTTCTCTCCGTCGACGACGATGTCGGGGACGTAGCCCACCGGGGTCGCGACCACCGGGAGCCCGCAGGCCAGGGCCTCCAGCACGACGAGGGCGTTCGCCTCGTACGCGCTCGGCAGGGCGAGGAGGTCGGCGGCGCGGAACCACGGCGTCGGGTCGTCCACGGTGCCGGCGAGGTGCAGCCGGCCGGACGCCGTCAGCTCGGCCGCCTCGCGCCGGAGCTCCGCCAGCATCTCGGGGCTCCCGCCGACGACGGCGACGTGGACGTCGGCACGGGAGCGCGCGGCCGCCACGAGGAACCGGAGGCCCTTGCGGTCGAACTCGTGGCCGACGAACAGGGCGACGAGCGCGTCCGCGGGGATGCCCAGGGTGTCCCGGGCGTCCTGCCGCTCGTGGTCGGCGGCCGGGCGGAAGCGCCGGGTGTCGACCCCGTTCGGGATGACGACCGTGCGCGGCCGGACCCGGCCGTAGGTGCGGCGCAGGGTGGCCTCCTCGGCCCGGGTCAGGCTGGCGACCACGTCGTGGACCCGGGTCGTGTAGCGCAGCCGGTCGCGCGCCGCCGTGAACAGGTGCAGGGGGTTGCGCACCATCCGCCAGGCGTAGCCACCCCGCGCGCGCATGGCCTCGCTGAGGATGCCGTGGTTGACGTAGACGTCGCCGAAGAGGACGTCGTTGTGCGTGACGACGACGCTGCCCCGGCCGTCCCGGCGCGACGCCGCCCGCGCCCGCCAGGTGCCGACGGTCGTGAACCACACGACCCGGACCGCCAGGACCGCCTTGCCGCGGACCCCGCCCTCGGGCCGCGGCAGCCAGGCGCCCGCTGCGTCGTCCATCGTGAAGCGGCCGGTCTCGACCCCTCGTCGCCGCCACGCCTGCTCGAGCGCGTACGCGACGCCTCCGACGCCGGAGCCGGGCGCGATCTCCGGCGCGATCTGGACGACCCTCATCGACGCGTCGCCTCCATCTCGCGGACCGACGGCAGGTCGCGGTCCGGGTCGAGCGCGACCAGGCCCTCCCGGAACTCCTCGCGCGAGCGGGCGTACGCCTCGGCGCCGAGGCAGACCCCCACCACGACGAACGGCACGGAGACGACGATCGACGTCCAGAAGAGGTCGAACTGCCCCTGGACGAAGCGCGCGAGGATCGCCGCGAACGCGAGGGTGCCGAAGCGCGGGTTGAGCCGCCACAGGACGACGAGGGTCCCGCCGAACAGGACGAGGAACCCCAGCAGGCCGACGACCCCCGCGGACGACAGGACCTCCAGCTCGGCGTTGGGTGGCTGGAAGACGTAGTCCGTGCGTCCCGCGGTCCACCACCGCAGCCCGACGCCGAACCACGGGCTGGTCCGCCAGACCTCCAGCGCCTGCTGGTACCAGGTGAGCCGCTGGTTGGCGGAGTTGAACTCGTTGTCCGAGGAGAGCTGCTCCTGCACGGCCAGCCAGACGAAGTACACCGCGGGGATCGCCGCGAGCAGGATGAGCTTGGAGCGCTTGCGGTCGGGGTCGGCGCGCAGCGTGATGAGCATGATGCCGATGGCGAGCCCGACGAGCGCCTGCCGCGCCTGGGACGCGACCACGGCGAGGGTGCACAGCCAGAACGACGCGTAGGCGAACCAGCGCGGCCACCCGACCCACCACGGGCGCGCGTAGGCGACGAGCGCCGACGTCCCGAGCAGGCAGCCGATGAGGTTCTTGTGCATGGGGAACGGCCAGGTGAGGTAGACCGGACCGGTGTTCCCGGCCGCGAGCTGCTGGACGGCTCCGGCGCACGTGAGGACCGCGATGACCAGGCACGGGATCATGAAGAGCGTCAGGCCGACCCGGGCGCGTCCCGCCCGTCCGACCGCCCAGCCCATGACGAGCGCGCCGGCCGTCGACAACCACGCGTGGAACCACTCGACCGTGTTCGCCAGGTAGGGGTTCGCCACCACGGTGAACAGCGTGGCGACCTGGTAGACGGCGGTGAGCCACAGGAGCGCGCGCAGGGGCGGCGAGAACGGCCGCGGCCCGAGCACCAGGGCGGCCCAGAACGCGGCGAAGAGCGCGAAGTCGCTCATCGACAGGTCGGCGCCCCCGCCGCCGACGCGCTGGACGACGACGAGCGCCGGCATCGCGAGGATCGGCAGCGCGACAGGTTCGTAGACCGTCATCCCGACGACCAGCACCGCCGCGGCCGCCGCGACGGCGTAGGTCGCGGACGCGGGGACGAGGAAGCCGACCAGGGCGAGGACGGCCGTGACGCCGACGGTCCCGACGAGCCATGCGGCAGAGCGCCGGATCACGGCGCCCCCGACGGGAGCAGCCGGCGCTCGGCGGACGCCGGACCGGCCAGGTAGAGCCGGAGGCGCGACCGGGCGGCGCGGCGTGCGTCGCCGCGCGCCGCGACGGACCGTGCGGCGGCACCCGCGACGGCGCCGGCACGCGCGACCGACCAGCCGAGCGCGCCGAAGTGCTTGCGCTGGAAGTGCTCCTGGGAGGCGTAGAAGTGGGTGTCGCGCCGGGCCGCGTCGGAGCTCGTGGCGCCACCGAGGTGCACGGCGACCACGTCGTGGTCGACGACGTGCCGCCAGCCCGCCCGGTTCGCGCGGTACGCCCAGTCCGTCTCCTCGGCGTAGAGGAAGAACCTCTCGTCGAACGGCCCGACGTCCGCGAGCGCGTCGGCGGACAGGAGGAGCACGGAGCCGACGACGAAGCTCCTGTCGGCCGGTGCACGGCGCAGCCGGCCGAGCCCGACGGCCTCGACCCACGCCGCCAGCGGGGACGGGTACGGCCAGACGACGCGCGCCGGGTGGCCGTCGCCGTCGACCTGGACCGGCCCCACGCTCGCCGTCCGGGGCCGGGCGTGCAGGGTCCGCTGGAGGTGCAGCACGTCCTCCGTGCTCACGACCGCGTCCGGGTTGAGGAGCAGGACGTCGCGGTCCGGCGCCTGCCGGTGCGCGAGCGCGTGGTTGACCCCCGCGGCGAAGCCGCCGTTGCGCCCCGGGTCGAGGTACCGCCCACCGGCGAGCTCGACGATCTCGCGGATCTCGGGGAGGGAGGAGTTGTCGACGACCGTCAGGGGCAGCTTCCCGACGAGCGGCTCGAGCGCCGCGCGGACGAGCGCGGGGGAGCCGTACGCGACGAGCACGACCTCCGGCACCTCCCCGTCCTGCGAGGCGTCGGCGTCCCGCGAGGAGTCGACGTCCGCGGGGGCGTCGGCGTCCACGGCACCCACGGGAGCGTCGGCCACCGAGGCCGGCACGGGGGCGCGCGGCCCGCTCGTGACGGCCGCGTACACGTCGAGGTACCGCCGGGCGACCTCGGACCACGCGCACCGTGCGGCGCGGCCCAGACCCGCCGCGCGCAGGGACTTGGCGAGACCCGCGTCCGACGTCACGCGCACGAGCGCGGCGCGCAGGGCCTCGGCGTCGTCGGCGGGGACGAGGAGACCGGCGTCCGCGACGACGTCGGGCAGCGCGCCCGTCCGGGTCGCGACGACGGGCACGCCGCACGCCATCGCCTCGACCGCGACCCGGCCGAACTGCTCGACCCACCCGTCGGTCTCCCGGGAGGGCACCGCGAGGACGTCGAGCGAGCGGTAGAAGTCGGCGAGCGCCGCGTCGGCGAGCGTCCCGACGAAGCGCACGCGGTCGCCCAGCGGCTCGGCCCGCGCACGCAGCTCCTCGCCCTGCGGCCCGGCGCCGGCGACGTGCAGCTCGAGGCTGTCGTCCGCGGCGACCGCGTCGAGCAGGACGCCCACCCCCTTGTGCGCCGCGAGCCGCCCCACGTAGCCGACGACCGCACGGCGCCGGCGTGCCGCCCCGTCCGCCCCCACGGGCGTCCCCGGGGCGGGGGAGAAGACGTCGGGGTCGATCCCCAGGGGGATGGTCTCCACGACGCCCCGCGCGCCCTTGCGCCGCACGATGCGACCGGCCTCGTCGTTGCACACGGAGACGGCGGCGGCGTGCCGCAGGGCGAGGGCCTCGAACCAGCGGAACGGCCACGGGTAGCGCTTGTCGAGGTTCTGCGCGGAGTACAGCACGAACGGCGCGAGCGGCGGGACCTCGCGACCGCGCACCGTGTCGACGACCCGGCGCAGCCGTCGGAGGGCCAGGATCTCCGCCGTCGCGAGCGCGAACGGCTCCTCGTGGACGTCGAGGACGTCCCACCGCTCGCCGAGGGCACGCCACAGCGGGCGCGGGTCATAGACGAACAGGGCGGGGTGGGTGCCCAGCGTCGCGGCGCCGACGACGCGCTCGCCCGGCCGGGGCTCGAGACGCACGCGCGTGCCGCCCTCGTCCCACGCGCGCGCCGAGAGGAGACGGACGTCCACGCCGGCACGCCGGAGCTCGCGCTCACGCTCGCGCCACGCCGTCACGACGGCGCTGTGGGAGACGCGGAGGACCTTCACGCTGCGATTGTTCACCACGACTCGGCGCCGTCGGCCGTCTCCGGACCAAGATCACCCGCGCGGTCGCTCTCCGAGGGGCGACTTCCGCGGCTCCCGTGCCGTGCGCGGTCCTCCGCGCCGGCGGCCCGGGCGGCCCTGACCGGTCCGCGTGCGTAGAGCGCCGCTCGGCGCAGCGCGACCCGGCGGCTCGCACCCCGGTGCACGGCGGCACGCGCGCACGAGCCGACCACGACGGCCGCTCGAGACGCCTGCCAGCCGCGGGACCCGAAGTGCTTGCGGACGTACTTCTCCAACGACGAGTTGACCTGGAGCTCGTGCCGGGCGTCGTCCGTGCTCGTCCCGGCTCCGACGTGGAGCGCCGTCGCCTCCTCGACCACCTCGTTCGTCCATCCGGCGAGATGGGCCCGGTACTCCCAGTCGGTCTCCTCGAAGTACAGGAAGAAGCGCTCGTCGAAGCGGCCCACCTCCTCGAGGGCCCGGGCACGCAGGAGGAGCACCGAGCCGACGACGTAGCGAGCAGGCGCGCGAAGACGGTGGGCCAGGCGAACGGCGTCCGCCGCGAACCGGGCCGGCGTCGGGAACGGCCAGCTCACCTGCGAGGGCCGTCCGGCGGCGTCGTGCTGCGCCGCGGTGACGCTCGCCGCGCCCGGCCGCTCGCTCAGCGCGCGCTGCAGGGTCGAGACGTCCTCGGGCAGCACGACGGCGTCCGGGTTGAGCAGCAACACGTCGCGGCCGGGAGCCTGCCGATGGTCGAGCGCGTAGTTGACGCCGGACGCGAACCCGCCGTTGCACCCCGGGTCGTGGTACGCGCAGCACGCGCGGCGCGAGACGACCTCGATCTCGCGCATCGAGGAGTTGTCCACGACCGTCACGGGCATGCGCCCGGACAGGGGGGCGAGCGCGCGCCGCAGCAGCTCCGGTGCGCCGTACGCCACGACGACGACCTCGGGGAACTCCTCCGCGGCCGCGCGGCTCGTCCCGTCCATATGCGCGATTGTGGACCTGCTCGCCCGTGGATCGAAGGTCTGGGAGCCGATATCACCCGGTCGATCCGTGGCGGTCGGCCGCTTTCGGGCACGTTCGCGCGAATTCCACCCGCTCGGGGGCTTCCGCCGCGCTCCAGGGTGAGTAAGTTCGGACCCGTCTTGGCAGTACGAGGAGGGGGAGTGCCGTGCGCGTGCTCGTCGACGGGGATCGCGGATACGTCGGAGCGGTGCTCGTGCCGTTCTTCAGGGCCGCCGGCCACGAGGTGGTGGGGCTCGACGTGGGCTGGTACGACGGGTGCGACTTCGGGCCGCCCGTCGCCGGGTACGAGCAGCGCACGGGGGACATCCGCGACGTCACGCCGCAGGACCTCGAGGGGTTCGACGCGGTCGTGCACCTCGCGGCGATCTCCAACGACCCGCTCGGGCACCTCAACCCCGACGCGACGTACGCCGTGAACGCGCACGGCGCCGTGCACATGGCGCGCACCGCGAAGGCGGCGGGCGTCCCGCGCTTCCTCTTCTCCTCCTCGTGCTCGCTGTACGGCGCCGGCGGCGACGCGCCGGTGGCCGAGGACGGCGCGTTCCACCCCGTCACGCCGTACGGCGAGAGCAAGGTCATGGCGGAGCACGGCATCTCCGCGCTCGCGGACGACACGTTCGCGCCGAGCTACCTGCGCAACGCGACCGCGTACGGGTCGTCGCCGCGACTGCGGGCCGACATCGTCGTCAACAACCTCACGGGCACCGCCTTCACCCGTGGGGAGGTCCGGCTCCAGTCCGACGGGTCGCCGTGGCGGCCGCTCGTCCACGTCGAGGACATCGCCCGGGCGTTCCTCGCGGTGCTCGAGGCGCCGGCCGACGTCGTCCACGACCAGGCGTTCAACGTGGGTCGCGACGAGGACGTCGTCCAGGTCCGCACCATCGCGGAGCAGGTCAGCGAGATCACCGGGGCGCCCGTGTCGTTCGCCGCGGGGGCCGGTCCCGACAAGCGCGACTACCGCGTGGACTTCACGAAGGTCCGCGAGGTCCTGCCGGCGTTCGAGCCGCGGTGGACGGTGCCCGACGGCATCCGGGAGATCTGGGCGGACGCCGGCGAGCGCGGTCTCGCCGTCGAGGACTTCGAGGGGCCGCGGTTCGTCCGGCTCCGGCGCATCGAGGAGCTCGCCGCGACGGGCCGGCTCGACGTCGGCACCCTGCGCCTCACCGACCCGACGGCGGTGCCGGCATGACCGTGCGACACTGCCGTCTCTGCGACGCCGAGCTCGTCACGACGTTCGTCGACCTCGGGATGAGCCCGCCGGTGCAGAGCTTCGTCCCCGCCGAGCGGGTCGACGAGCCCGAGACCTTCTACCCGCTGCACGTCCGCGTGTGCGACCGGTGCCTGCTCGTGCAGCTGCCGACGTACGTGCCCGCCGAGGACATCTTCACGGACTACGCGTACTTCTCGTCGTTCTCCGACTCGTGGGTCCGGCACGCCGAGACGTTCGTCGAGGGTGCCGTCGGACGCCTGGGCCTCGACGCGTCGTCGTTCGTGGTCGAGATCGCCAGCAACGACGGCTACCTGCTCCAGCACGTCGTCGACCGCGGGATCCGCTGCCTGGGTGTCGAGCCGGCGGCGAACGTCGCCGCGGCGGCGGTGGCTCGCGGGGTCCCGACGGAGGTCGAGTTCCTCGGGCGCGGCACGGGTGAGCTGCTCGCCGAGCGCCACGGCAAGGCCGACCTGGTCGTCGCGAACAACGTGATCGGCCACGTCCCGGACGTCCGGGACTTCGTCCGCGGGCTGCGGGCGCTCGTCGCGGACGACGGCTGGCTGGCGATCGAGATCCCGCACCTGCCGCGCCTCATCGCGGGCAACGAGTTCGACACGATCTACCACGAGCACTTCCAGTACTACACGCTGCTGACCATGCAGCGCGTGCTCGCGGTGGCCGGGCTCGAGGTCGTGGACGTGGAGGAGCTGCCGACGCACGGCGGCTCGTTCCGGACGTGGGCCCGCCCCGCGGAGAGCGCGGGCCCGCCGTCGGCGGCGGTCGAGCGCGTGCTCGCGCAGGAGCGGGAGGCGGGTCTGCACGAGGTGTCGGGCTACGCGGGGTTCGCGTCCCGCGTGACGAAGGTCCGCGACGACCTCGTGCGCTTCCTCCTCGACCGCTCGGCCGAGGGACGGACCGTGGCCGCGTACGGCGCGGCGGCGAAGGGCAACACCCTGCTCAACTACTGCGGGGTCCGCCCGGACCTCCTCGCCTTCTGCGTCGACCGGAACCCCGTCAAGCAGGGGACGTTCCTGCCCGGGACGCGGATCCCCGTGCTCGCCGAGGAGGCCCTCGCCGACGCGCGGCCGGACTACGTGCTGATCCTCCCCTGGAACCTCCGCGACGAGATCGTGCACCAGCTGGCCTACGTGGAGGGGTGGGGTGGTCGGCTCGTTGTCGCCCTGCCGGGGCTCGAGGTGCTCGACCCCGTCGGCGCATGAGCGCGACGCCGCCGGTCAGCGTCTGCCTGCCGGTCTACAACGGCGAGAGGTATCTCGAGGAGACGTTGCTCTCGGTGCGCGAGCAGACGTTCGGCGACCTGGAGATCGTGCTGAGCGACAACGCGTCGACGGACGGCACGCAGGAGATCTGCCGGTCGCACGCGGCCGACGACCCGCGCATCCGGTACGTCCGCCACGACGTGAACCGGGGCGGGCTGTGGAACTTCAACGACGCGATGCGCCGCGCCCGGGGCGGCACGGTCAAGCTCGCCGCGGCGGACGACGTCCTGCGGCCCCGGTTCCTCGAGACCTGCGTCGCGGCGCTCGAGGACGGCGGCGACGGCGTCGTGCTCGCCTACCCGCGCACGCAGATCATCGACGGCGACGGGCGGATCACCGAGGACCTCGACGACGCCGGTCTGCGCGGGGACCGGTCGACGCCGCACGAGCGGATCGCGGAGTTCCTGCGCGCGCAGGCCGCGCACCTCGTGTTCGGCCTCTACCGGGCCGAGGCGCTCCGGACCACGCGGGGCCTGCGGCCGACCATCGGGAACGACGTCGTGCTCCTCACCGAGATGGCCTGCCGCGGCCGGTTCGCCCTGGTGCCCGAGCAGCTCTTCCTCCAGCGTCGCCACGCGACGCAGTACTCGGCGCAAGGGGCGCGCCAGGTGCAGTTCCACGCTCCCGGCAAGGACGTCCGGTTCGACTTCCCGCACGCGCGGCTCGCGGCCCAGCTGTGGACCGCGGTGACGTCGTCGCGCCTGCCTGCGGGGGAGACCGCACGCTCGCTGGCGGCGGTGACGTCCAGCTGGGTGGCCCCGCGGTGGCGCGGGGTCGCGGGCGACGTCCGTCGCGCCGTCACCGGTCGCTGACGGACGCCCCGCTCAGGCGGCGAGCGTCGCGGCGGGCCGCTGCGCCTGCGCCACCCGCAGGGCGTCGGCCAGACGACCCGGCGGGAGGGTGACGTCCCGGTACGAGATCACGGCGTCCCGTGCGACCGGCCGGACGAGCGTGCAGCCCTCCGCGAGGCCGACGGGCAGCAGCTCGTCGCGCGCCGTGACGTCGGCCCGCTCGCACTCGCCGAAGTAGTGGTACCCCCCGAGGCCGTCGAGCACCGTCCCGGCCGGGAGGTCCGTCTTCGCGACCGTCACGACCTCGACCGTCGGGGGACCGGCGGGGTGCAGGGTGGTCTCGCCCAGCAGGACGGCCCGCGCGATCGTGTCCGGGACCTCGAAGTGGCACAGGTGGTAGGGCGTGTAGAACGAGTAGAGCGGGCCCGTACCGAGCTTGTAGAGCTCCAGGTAGTGCTGCTGGCGGGGGTCGTCCATCGCGCCCAGCACGTAGACACCCGGTCCCGGGCGCGCCCCGACGACGTAGTCCACCGCCCCGCCGAGCGCGCGGAGCTCGTCCACGTCGTACAGGCTCGTCAGCTCGTCGATGTGGCCGTCGTGGTCGCGGCCCAGCAGACCCCGGCGGTGCACCGACATCCCGGTCGCGTTGGCCACGAGCGCCTGCTCGACGTTGACCTTCGTCCCGTCGGCGAAGCTCGACACCATGCGGGGGTCCTGGCCCCAGCGCGCCGCGAAGCCCTGCTGGGTCGTCGGGTTGCGGAACCGGTCCTGCAGGCCCTTGACGTTGCCGCAGACCAGGGGCGTCAGGCCGATGCGCCGCACGAACCGGTAGAGGTTCAGCTGCACTCCGGGCTGGTCGCCGTCGCACCCCGTGTAGACGACGCCGGCGGACGCGGCGCGACCCGCGAGCTCCCAGCCCAGCGTCGCGTCGAGCTCCGCGTTCATGAGGACGAGGTGCTTGCCGTGCTCGAAGGCGCTCAGGGCGGCGACCGCCCCGAACTCGACGGCACCGGTGACGTCGACGACCACGTCGACCTCGTCGGCCGCGGTCAGCGCCTCGACGTCCTGGGTGAGGGCCACGCGCCCGGCGCGAGCGCTCCGGTCGACGGCGCTCGCGGAGTCGACGACGTCGACGTCGGTCACGCCCGCCCACTCCAGCGCGGCCCGTCCCTTGGCGAGGTCACGACACTGCACCGCGGTGACGGTCATGCCGCTCGCCGCGGTCATGATCTGCAGGATCAGCGCCTTGCCCATGAACCCGGGACCGAGCACGCCGACGCGGATCGGCCTGCCCTCGGCGGCTCGAGCGGCCAGGCGCAGGTCGGTGGTGATGGTCACGTGGCGGTTCTCTCTCGGTCGGCGAGCAGGGGCCAGGCGGCGTCCTTGGGGGAGACGAGGCGCACGGGGAGCGGCCACGAGATGCCGAACGCGGGGTCGTCGTGGCGGTACCCGTCCTCGCCGTCCGGGGCGTACGGACCGGACACCTGGTACGTGACCTCGGCGTCGTCGGTGAGCGTCTGGTATCCGTGCGCCACGTAGGGCGGGACGAACAGCGCCCGGCGGTTCGCCGCCGAGAGCTCGACGAGAACGTGCGCGCCGAACGTCGGCGAGCCGGGCCGGACGTCGACCGCGACGTCGGCGATGGCACCGGCGACGCAGCGGACGAGCTTGCCCTCGCTGTGCGGGGGCGCCTGCCGATGAAGTCCCCGCACCGTTCCGGCACGGCGGTTGTAGGACACGTTCGCCTGCGCGACCGCCGAGGGCAGCCCGGCTGCCGCGAAGACCTCGGCGTCGAAGGTCCGGGCGAAGAACCCGCGCTCGTCGGACAGGAGGTCCAGCTCGACGATCGTCACACCGTCGATCACGGTCGGTTCGAGTCTCACGTCAGCTCCACAGCTTCCACGGTGCGTCGTCGGTGTCCCAACGGCGGTTGAGCTCGGTCCAGTCACGGAACGTGTCCATGCCCATCCAGAACCCGGTGTGCTCGTACACGCCGAGCTCCCCGTCGCGCGCGAGCTTCTGCAGCGGCCGGTGCTCGAGCATCTCGTCCGGGTCGTCGACGAGGTAGTCGTCGATGAACGAGCGCTCGAAGAGGAAGAAGCCACCGTTGACCCAGCCGGTCGCCAGGGTCGGCTTCTCGTTGAACTCCGTCACGACGTCCCCCGCGACGTGCATCTCGCCGTAGCGGCTGCTCGGGTGCACCCCGGTGACCGTCCCGACGTTGCCGGAGCGCTCGTGCTGCGCGAGCAGCTGGTCGATGCGGACGTCACCGATGCCGTCGCCGTACGTCACCGCGAACCGCGGGGCGTCGAGATACTTCGCGGCGCGATGGATGCGCGCGGCCGTGGCGGTCGTGAGGCCCGTCTCGGCGAACGTCACGCACCAGTCCTCGACCTCGTTCGTGTGGAACACCGCCGGCTCGCCGGCACCGAGGTCGAGCGTGAAGTCGGCGGTGAGCGTGCGGTAGTTGAGGAAGTACTGCTTGATGAGCTCGGACTTGTAGCCGAGCAGGAGCACGAACTTCCGGAAGCCGTAGTGCGAGTACGTCTTCATCACGTGCCACAGGATGGGCCGGCCGCCGATGTCGACGAGCGGCTTGGGCAGCCGCTCGCTCGCCTCGCGCAGCCGGGTGCCCATGCCGCCGCAGAGGATCACGACGGGGATGTCGGCGGGGTCGGTGCTCATCTCACGCTCTCTCGGCAGGGACGACGGGGGATGCCACCGCGAGGGCGGTGGAGGGACGGGCCGGAGCCCAGCGGCGCGGGACGGCGGTGGCCGGCCACTCGAACAGCCAGCCGACGGCGGGGTGCCGGCGCGCCCGGACGAAGACGACCCCGACCGCGACAGCCAGCGCCCACCCCCCGAGGACGACGAGCACCGCTGCGGGTCCGGGCAGGGCACCCACGCCGGCCCGCTCGAGGAGAGCGGCGACGACGAGGAAGAGGGGGAAGTGCGTGACGTACAGGACGACGCTGTTCCGCCCGAGGGTCTCGATCCCCCGCGTGCGCTCACCGAGGACCGCGGTCGTCAGCGCCGTCGCGCCGAGGACCCCGACGCACGACAGGAGCGCCCACAGGCCCTCGTGCTCGAAGCGGCCGGTCCAGACGGCGGCGACGCCCGGCACGAGAGCGAGCACGGCCGCGACGGGTCGCCAGCGTCTCGACGTGACGACGTCGAGCACCGCCGGGAGCCGCGTGAGGAGGTAGCCGAGGACGAAGAAGGCCCCGAGGTACAGCAGCGTCTTCGTCCGTCCGTCGGCGGCGGCGCCGAGCGGCGCCGAGACCACGACGAGGCTCACGGCGACGGCGGCGACGACCCAGCTCGGGGCCCGGCGCAGCAACGGGGCGACCGTGAAGTACACGAGGAGGTAGAAGACGAACCACAGGTAGCTCGTCGCGTACCACGTGCGCGGGTCGAGCAGCGGCCCGGGGGCGCCACCGACGGCCGCGAGCACGAGCACCCACACCACGTACGGCCACAGCAGGGTGCGTGCCTTGCCCAGGTAGTAGGCCGGGAGCGGCTTCGCGAAGGCCCGGGGCAGGAGCATCCCGGACAGCACCATCAGCGCGGGCATCCGGTACGGGGCGAAGAAGAGGTCGACCGTCTCCACCCACGCCGGCGCCCGGACGACGCCACCGAGGACCGCCGACGCGTGGCTCAGGACGACGAGCAGGATCGCCGACCCGCGCAGGACGTCCATCCAGCGCGCACGCCCCGACCCGTCGCCCGGGACGACGGCGACGCGCGGTGCCTCCTGCTGCGTGCCGGCCACGCCCGTCCACCCCCAGAGTCCGTCGTCGATCGGGCTGCCTACGATCTCCGTGGATCGTATCGACGCCGCGCACGGCCCCAGAAGGGGCAGCGCGGGTGAATCCCCGCCCAGACGCGGCGAGCGGGGCGACCGGCGGGTGAAATGCGGCCCCTGCGCCGATCTCAGCCCCTCGGAGCCTCGCCGCTGCTTGCTCCCACCGGCTACCTTCACCCTAGACGGGGCCGTGCCGGAGCCCGGTCGGGGGGTCGGTCGACGGAGGGAACGCTGTGGTCGAGGTGGCACGTGAGGCCGTCGGAGCGGTCCCCGACTCACCAGCGGGCGCGCCCCGGACGTTCGGCGAGCTCGTCCGGCTGGTCCGGGAGGACCACCGCGTCAACAGCGAGGGGCTCTGGACCCCCGGCTTCTACGCGGTGGCGACGCAGCGGCTCGGCGCGTTCGCGGCGGGACCCGGCTGTCCGCGGCCGCTCCGCACGGTCCTGCGCCCGGTCGCGGAGCTCGCCTACCTCGTGGTCCGCAACGTGCTCGGCATCCAGCTGCCCGCGACGGTGCGCCTCGGCCGGAGGGTGCGCATCGCGCACCAGCACGGGATCGTCGTCCACCCGCACGCCACGCTCGGGGACGACTGCGTCGTGCGGCAGGGCGTCACGATCGGCGCGGGCAGCGACGAGACGCAGGCCTTCCTCCGCCAGGCGCCGGTCATCGGTGCCCGGGTCTCCCTCGGGGCGGGCTGCGTCGTCGTCGGTGCCGTGCGCGTCGGCGACGACGCGAAGATCGGCCCGAACGCCGTCGTCATGACCCACGTGCCGGCCGGCGCGACCGTGCTCGCGCAGCCGCCGCGGATCGTGCGTGCGAGGTCGGCGACATGAGCTCCGACCTTCTCGCGGAGGCGCGCCGGCGCGCCGACGACGGCGACGCCGCCGGGTGCGCGGCGGTCCTGGGCCGCGTCGCGGAGGACCCGTCGGACGCGCGTGCCTGGGTGGCGGCGGACCGGCTCGCCGCACGGCTGCCGCGCGGCGAGGACGGCTCCGCGCCGTGGGCGCGGCGATCGGTCCGGCTCGCCCTGCTCGCTTCCCACACGAGCGGTCCGCTCGCGTCCGCGCTGCGCGTGGCCGCGCTCGCCCACGGGATCGCGCTCGACGTCCACGAGGCGCCGTACCACGCCTACGAGCAGGAGATCGCGGACCCGGCGTCGGGCACCTACGCGTACCGCCCCGACGTCGTGCTCCTCGCGGTCGACCAGCGCGAGGCCCGCCTGCCGGACCTCTCCGCGTCTCCCGAGGAGGACGTGCGCCGCGAGGTCGACCGGTGGCGCGCGCACTGGGAGCTGGTCCGGTCGCGCAGCCGCGCGCTGGTGCTCCAGACGTCCTTCGTGCCGCCGTCCGCGGACGCGCTCGGTGACGTCGCCCTGCGCACGCCCGGCGCGCGGCGTCGGCTCCTGCGCCAGGTCAACGACGAGCTGGCGCTCGCGGGGGACCCCGGGGCGTACGTGGTCGACGCCGAGGCGGTCGCCGCGGAGGTCGGCACCGACGTGTGGGCGGACCCGCGCTACTGGTTCGCGGCGAAGCAGGCGGTCGGGCCGGGCGCCGTGCCCCATCTCGCCCGCCGCGTGCTCGACGTGCTGGCCGGGGCGCTCGGCCTGGCACGCAAGGTGCTCGTCCTCGACCTCGACAACACGCTGTGGGGCGGGGTCGTCGGCGAGGACGGCGTCGGCGGGATCGTGCTGGGGGACGGTCCCGCGGGGGAGGCGTTCGTCGAGCTCCAGACGTTCGTCGGGTCGCTGCGTCAGCGGGGCCTCCTCCTCGCCGTGTGCTCGAAGAACAACCCGGCCGACGCGCGCCTGCCGTTCGAGCGGCATCCGGAGATGCGGCTCGGCCTGGACGACCTCGTCGCCTTCGAGGCGTCGTGGGACACCAAGCCCGAGGCGTTGCGACGGATCGCGCAGCAGCTCGACGTGGGGCTGGACGCGCTGGTCCTCGTCGACGACAACCCGGCCGAGCGCGAGATCGTCCGCCAGCTCCTGCCCCAGGTGGGGGTCGTCGAGCTCCCGGCGCAGCCCAGCGGGTACGTACGGGCCGTCGCGACGTTCCCGGGCCTGCAGTCGGCTGGCCTGACCGCCGACGACGCGCGGCGCACGGAGCTGTACCGCGCCCGGCGCGAGGCCGCGGACCTCGAGGGCTCCGCCGCGACCCGGGAGGACTTCCTCACGAGCCTGCGCATGACGGCCCGCGTCGAGCCGCTCGACGAGGTGAACCTCTCGCGCGTCGTCCAGCTCATCGGGAAGACCAACCAGCTCAACCTCACCGGGCGGCGGCACCAGACCGCCGACGTCCTCGAGCTCGCCGCCCGTCCCGGCGCCGTGGTCTGGGGCCTGCGGGTGACGGACCGGTTCGACGACCACGGTCTCGTGGGCGTGCTCGTCGCAGTGCCCTCCGGGGACGACCTCGTGATCGACACGTTCGTGCTGTCGTGCCGTGTCCTGGGCCGGACCGCCGAGCGTGCGGCGCTCGACGCGCTGCACCGCTGGGCCGCCGAGCAGGGCCGTGCCCGCATCCTGGGCGAGCTGGTCCCGACCGAGCGCAACGCGCCCGCGCGCGACATCCTGCCCGACGCGGGGTTCCGGCCGGCGCAGCCGCCGCCCGGCGCGGCGGCGTCGTCGCAGTGGTGGGAGCTCGACGTCACGGCCCCCTGGGTCGGCTCGCCGTTCGTCGCGTGGACGGGCCCGGACGGTGCGACCGGCGGCGGCGCGGTGGCGGTACCGGAACTGACGATCGAGGAGGCGTGATGGACGAGGTCGAGGCAGGCGTGGTCGAGGTGCTCCGCGAGGTGTTCGCGCAACCGGACCTCGAGGTGGCGCCGTCGACGACGGCCGGGGACGTCGACGGCTGGGACTCGCTCGCCCACCTCAACGTCCTGTTCTCGCTCGAGAGCCGGTTCGGGGTGCAGTTCACCGACGCGGAGATGGGTTCCATCCAGGACGTCGGTGAGCTGACCGAGTCGATCCGCGCGAAGCTGGGCTGAGGGAGGGCGGACCGCCGTGGTGACGCCCGCTCCGCGCGTCTCGGTCGTCATCCCGGCCCGGGACGCGGCGGCGACGCTCGGGGAGCAGCTCGCGGCGGTGTGCCCGCAGGTCGCCGCCGCCGACGGCGAGGTGGTCCTCGCCGACAACGGCTCGCGCGACGCGACGCGCGAGGTGGCGGCCGCCGCCGCGCGGCTCTGGCCCGTCGTGCGGCTCGTCGACGCCCGGTCCGGTCGCGGACCGGGCGGTGCGCGCAACGTCGGGGTCGCCGCCGCGCGCGCGCCGGTCGTCGCCTTCTGCGACGCCGACGACGTGGTCGCCGAGGGCTGGCTCGACGCCCTGGTCGGACGCGTCGCCGCCGACCGGCTCGTCGCCGGGCGGCTGGACCGGTCGCGGCTCGGCGGCGGTCAGTCCTGGCAGCAGCAGGACGACGGGCTCATGCGCAACCCGATCATGCCGGGACTGTGGTGCGCCGGGGCCGGCAACCTGGCGGTCCGGCGCGAGTGGTTCGTCGCGCTGGGTGGCTTCTGCGAGGACCTGCGTGCCGGAGAGGACGTCGACCTGTGCTGGCGTGCCCAGCTGGCCGGCGTCGAGATGGTGCTCGCGCCGGACGCGGTCGTCCACGTGCGGAGCAGGTCCACGCTGCGGGGCGTCTACCGCCAGATGTACGGCTGGGGAACGGGGTCGCGCGTGCTCGACGCGCGCTACGCCACCCTGCGGGAGGCCGGGCTCGGCGACGCCCCCGCCGGGGACGGGGCCCCGGCGTCGTCCCCGGCGGACAGCGAGGCGGGCACGGTGGGCAGCAGCGCGGCGGGTGCTCCGAGCGGCGAGGTGGCCGGGGTGGCGTCACGGGCCCGCACCACCGCGCGGCGCGCGGCGCGGCTCGTCACGCGACGCGGGCGGGCGGACGCGGCGTCGTCGCTCGGCGAGCGGAGGGGTCGCTCTCGCGGGGGGTTCGGGGTCGAGGTCCCCGTCCTCACGACGGACGACGTCGCCGACCTCCGCGACGCCGTGGACCGCGTCCGGAGGGACACGCTCCGCGAGGGCGACGTGCCCGGCTGAGCGACGGGTCCCTCGGCGTGCGACGGCGTGACGGGTCGGTGCCGGGCTGCGGTCAGCGGACCAGGTCGGGTCCGTAGCTGCGGAGCACGCCGCCGGCGCGGAGCTCGCCGACCGTCCCGGGGCGCAGGCTCGCCTCGGCGAGGCCGTCGAGGATCCGGCGGAGCACGTCCGCCCGGTCGAAGCGCGGCAGCTCCGCGGGGTCCGTGGCGAGCTCCGGGTCGGCGCGGTCGTCGTGCAGCAGGAGGAACGCGCCCGGGCGCACGGTCCGCAGCGCGTTCCCCGCGACGTCCTCCTCCTCCCCGTGCACCCAGTCCAGCGCCTCCGCGGTCCACAGCACGACGTCGAGCCCGCGGGCGCGCAGCGCCGCGTTGACGCGGAGCGTGCTCGCCCCGTACGGCGGGCGGAAGAGCTGCAGCGGGACCTGCGCCACGTCCTGGACGGCGCTCCGGGCGCCGAGGACCGACGCGAGGGCGGCGCGGGTCGAAAGGCGCGTGAGGCGCCCGTGGTCGGCACCGTGCAGGGCGAGCTCGTGGCCGTCGGCCACGATGCGCCGGACGATCGCCGGGTACCTGCGCGCCGGGCCGGCGAGCACGAAGAACGTCGCGCGGACCTCGTGCCGCGCGAGCACGTCGAGGATCCGCGGGGTGTGCTCGGGGTGGGGCCCGTCGTCGTAGGTGAGGGCGACACGGCCTGCCGTCGACGCGGCGCGGAACGCGGGCAGCACGGGCGAGAGGAGGACGCTCGCCACCGCCTCGGCGGCGCGCGCCGCCCGGCCGTCCGGCCGGGGGACGACCGGCTCGTCGAGGTGACGGCGGCGCACCACGCGGTCGCGGCTCGTCCTCCCGACCCCGTCCCGGCGGGTCACGGGACCTCCCGCAGCACCGCGTCGAGCTCGGCGCGGGCCCGCTGCCAGGAGCTCGCCTCGGCGTGCGACCGTGCGACCGCGCGCGCCCGGGCGAGCGCCGCGCGGTCGACCGCGAGGTGCTCGATCGCCTCGGCGAGCCCGGCCGCGTCCCCGGGCCGCACGAGGATCGCCGCCTCGCCGGCCAGCTCCGGGATCCCGCCGACGTCGCTCGCCACCACG
This sequence comes from Cellulosimicrobium sp. Marseille-Q8652, assembly GCF_965112045.1. Taxonomy (NCBI): domain Bacteria; kingdom Bacillati; phylum Actinomycetota; class Actinomycetes; order Micrococcales; family Promicromonosporaceae; genus Cellulosimicrobium; species Cellulosimicrobium sp. Marseille-Q8652. The sequence continues at coordinate 201,927 of NZ_CBCOPS010000002.1, forward strand.
GCGGCGCCCGACGCCATGCCCTCGAGCACGGTCAGGCCGCTGGGTTCCGGCCAGTCCGACGGGACCGCCACGACGTCCGCCGTCCCGAGGAGGCGCGCGATCCGCGGGCGTTCCTGGGACGGCAGGAACACGACGCGACCGTCGAGCACCGCGGCCTCGGCGCGCAGCCGCTGCTCGTAGGGGCTCAGGGCCGCACGCGGGTCGAAGCCGTGCGAGCCCACGATCGTCGCGCGGACGTCGTGGCGGTCGAGCCGTGCCAGCGCCTCCACGAGGACGTGGGCACCCTTCTCCGGGATCATCCGGCCGACGAACACCAGGTGCAGGTCGTCGTCGGTCCGCGGTCCGGCGGCGGGACGGAAGAGCTCGACGTCGACGCCGTTGCGCACGACCACGACGCGGTCCGCGAGCCGCGGACCGACCTGGTCCTGGACGCGCTCCGCGAGGAACGTGCTCACGCCGACGATCGCGGCGGCACGGTCGAGCGTCCGCCGGGTCTCCGCCCTCCCGTAGCTGCGCAGGAGGTCGTTGTGCGCGTAGAGGACCGGGGTGTGCCGCCGGTCGACGAGGGGGACGAGCTGCGGCGCGTTGTGCGCCACGACCACCGACGGCGCCCAGGCGCCCTGGTCGGCGAGCGTCGCGCGGAGGGGGCGCCGGGTCGCGGGCCTCGGCAGGCCGAGCCGTCCCAGCCCGGCGTCCACGTACCGCCACGAGGGGCGGGGGTGGGCGTAAAAGGGAAAAAGAGCCAAAGAAAGATAGTTTTTTTTTTCCAGGCAGAAGGCGGCGTCCGGGATGGGGGCCCGTCTCGTGGGCTCGGGGATGTATATAAGAGCCAGGTGCCGCCGCGGTGGCGAGGCCGTGCACGACCGTGGGCACGGCCGAGCCGGTCCGGGGCGAGTAGTGGTCACCGGGCGTGAGGACGTGGACCTCCTGCCGGACCGGTGGTGTGCCGTGGACGTTCACGGGGCCAGTCAACCGCCCGTCGCTGCGCCGGGGGACCTCGTCAGCGGGTGAACATTGCCCGGCTCCGTAGGTGGCAGGGGCAGGGACCCGAATAATGGGCCCATGCCAGATCCAGCCGGGACCACCGCCGCCGTCGTGGTCGCGACGTACAACCGGCCCGACCACGTCCGCACCTGCCTGGAGCACCTCGCCGCGCAGACGCTCCAGCCGGACCGCGTCGTGGTCGTCGACTCCTCTCCCGGCACGGCGACGCGGGACGTGGTGGCGCAGTTCCCCGGCGTCCTCTACCTGCGCAACGAGCGAGGCGCCGGCTCGACCGCCACCTCGCGGGCGATCGGCGTCGCCGAGGTGACGTCCGACGTCGTCGCGTTCGTCGACGACGACGCCTACGCGGCCGAGGACTGGCTGGAGCAGATCGTCGCGCGCTACGCGGACCCTGAGGTCGGCGCGGTGGGCGGCCGGGCGCTGAACGGCCAGCCCGGCGAGGACGCGGAGGGCGCCGACCGGGTGGGCCTCCTGCTCGACGACGGTTCGCTCACCGGGTTCTTCGCCGCCGACCCGGGGCACGACGTGGACGTCGACCACCTCCTCGGCGCGAACATGTCGATGCGCCGGGCCGCGCTCGACGCCGTCGGCGGCATCGCCGACCACTACCCCGGCACGTGCCTGCGGGAGGAGACCGAACCGGTGCTCCGCCTGCGTCTCGCGGGCTGGCGCGTCGTCTACACGCCCGCCGCGGTCGTCGAGCACGTCGCGGGACCGTACGCCAAGGGGCGCCGGTTCGACCTGCGGTACACGTACTACGCCCAGCGCAACCACGTCGTCCTGCTGGCGCGCACCGTCGGGGTCCGCGACGTGAAGTTCCGTCGCAACCTCCGCACCAGCCTGCGGCAGGCGGGCGGCGAGCTGCGCTACGCCGGCCGGGCCGTCGGACGCCTGCGCACGCGCGAGGGGTCGGTCGTGCGCGGCGTGGGCAACGGGCTGCTCCGGTCGGCGACCACCCTGGTCGGCGCGGCGAGCGGGCTCGGCGCCGCTGCCGTGCTGGAGGTGCGGGGCGACGCCGGTCCCTCCCGCGGGGCCGGCCGGTGAGGATCAGCGCCTACGTGATGGCGGGCGACCCGGCGTGGGCGACGGAGAGCCTCGCGTCGTACTACGACCTCGTCGACCGGGTCGTCGTGAGCCTCGACGCGGACGGGCTCTCGTGGGCCGGCCACCCCATGCCGGTCCAGGAGACGGTCGAGCGTCTGCGCCGGGCCGACCCGGCGGGGAAGATCGAGCTGCTCCCCGGCTCGTGGTCGGACCCCGGGCGGTTCGCGCTCGACCTCGACACCGAGCAGCGCCGCGCGGCGCTCGCGGAGGCGAGCAGGGGTGCGGACTGGGTGCTCCAGCTCGACTCCGACGAGGTCGTCCTCGCGCCAGGGCGGCTGCGCGCCATGATCGACGCCGCCGAGGCCGCCGGGGCGCACGCCCTGGACTACCCGTTGCGGCACGTCTACCAGCGCACGACCGACGGCCGGCTGCTCGAGCTGTCCGGCCGGCGCGGGGGTGCCCGGGCCTCCTACCCCGGTCCCGTGGCCGTCCGCGCCGGGACCGACCTGGTGCACTGCCGCCAGACGGAGGCGCGGACGTACCGGGTGGACCTCGCCCCCACCAACACGGACCCGGACCACCCCCACGACGCCGTCGTGGACGCCGTGGTGGAGCCCGACGAGGCGGTCCTGCACCTGTCGTGGGTCCGTACCCGCGAGCAGATGCTGCGCAAGTCCCGCCAGTCGGGCCACCACTCCGGTCGTGACTGGGACCGGTTGCTGCGGCAGTGGGAGTGGCGCGCCCGCCACCCTCGCCTCACGGTCCTCTCCCGACCCCTTCGACGGGGCAACCTCGACTGGCTCCGCCTCGTCGAGTCCCCCGTCGGCGACGGCTCCGGGGACTGGTTCCGTCCCTGATCCCTCGGCGAGTCCTCAGCGCGCGGCGAGAGCGTCGATGACCGCCAGCGCCTGCGCCGTGCTGCGCTCCCACGTGAAGCGCCCGGCCTGCTGCACGGCGGCCGCCCGCCGCGCCCGGAGCTCCTCGTGGTCCGCCGCGAGCTCGCGCAGGGCGGCGGCGACGGACGCCTCCGTCGGCTCGCACAGCAGCGCGGCCCGCCCGACCACCTCGGCGAGGCCCCCCAGGGGCACCGCGACCACGGCGCAGCCGGAGGCCATGCACTCGAGCGCGGCGAGCGAGAAGGGCTCGGGCACGGTCGGGAGCGCGAGGCCGACGTCCGACGCCGCCAGGAGGGCGGGCACCTCGGCCGGGGGGACGTGACCGATCCGTCGGGCGCCCGCCGCCGTCAAGGCCTCCTCCAGGAGGCCGACGTACGCCGTGACGTCGTCGCTCGCCATGCCGAACGTCTTGACGTCGCCGACGACGGTGAGCTCCACCGGGACGCCGTCCTCCCGGGCGAGCGCGACCGCGCGCGCGGCGAGGAGCTGCCCCTTGTTGGGGTCGATCCTGCCGTGGATGACCGCGCGCAGGACGGGCCCGGGGCGCCAGTCGGCGGGGGGCCGGAACGCGTCGCCGTCGAGCGCGTTGTGGACGACCGTCATCCCGGCGAGGGGCACGCCGTGCTCGCGGGCGGTCCAGGACCGGACGTGCTCGGAGACGCACACGATCGCGCCGCCCGCGGCGACGCACGCGCGGACGTCGTCGCCCGACGAGGCCGGGAGCAGGTTGTGCAGCCACAGCACGGTCGGCCGACCGGACCGGAGGAGCGCCGCCGCGAGACCGGCGTCGTTGTGCACCACGGCGACGTCGCCCGACGCACGGCGCACGACCTCGCGCCGGTACGACGCCCAGGCGTCGCTCTCGCCGGTCATCAGGCGCCGCAGCCTGGCAGCGGCGCGGACCGCCGTCGGGCGCCGCCCGGCGGACCACAGCTCGCGCACGACCCCGTCGGTGTGGGTGGGTCCTCCCGCGCGCGGGGCCAGCACCTCCACCTCGACGCCCGCGGCGACGAGGTGCTGCGTGAGCGCTCGGGCCACCGCCGACACCGCTCCGGCGGTCGGGGAGTAGGGCTCGTCCGCGGGCAGCACGGTCGTGACCCGCGGCGTCGTCATGACCACGACTCCTGGAGCCGCGCCCACGTACGGTCCCAGGTGAGCTCCTCGGCGCGCGCGCGAGCCGCCGCACCGCGTCGCTCACGCTCCTGCCGGTCGAGGACCAGGCGGTCGAGCGCGTGCGCGAGCGCCCGCGGCGAGTCTCGCGCGACGAGGATCCCGGCCTCGCCGAGGATCTCCGGCGTGCCGCCCGTGGCGGTCCCCACGGTCGCGAGCCCGCTGGCCATGCCCTCGAGGGTCGTGAGACCGAACGGCTCGTCCCATCGCGACGGGACGACGTGCAGGTCGGCGTCGCGCAGCCTGCGCGGGACCTCGGACCGCTCGACGTGCCCGGGGTGGACGACGTCGACGCCGCGCGCCCGCAGCGCGTCGAGCAGGCCGCGGACCTCCCGGCCGTACGGGCCGCCGTCGTCGAAGCCCCAGTTGGTGTCGCCGAGGACCTGCACCCCGAAGTCGCGCCCGCGCCCGCGCAGCTCGAGCAGCGCGCGCAGCAGGACGTCCGGGCCCTTCTCGACGGCGAGGCGGCCGAGGAAGCCGACCACGGGAGCGCGGTCCGCGGGCTGCGGGGACGGCGCGAAGCGGGTGACGTCCACGCCGTTCCACGCCGTCGACACGGTCCGTGGCGTCAGCCCGTAGAGGTGCTCGACGGCGCGGGCGAGGTAGTCGCTCACCGCGACGGACGCGATCCCTCCGCGCGCGTAGCGCCGTCGCCACGGGTCGCGCGCGACCTCGAGGTTGTGGAACCAGTGCGCGACCCGGGCTCCGGGAAGGGCGTCGCGCAGGTGCACCGCGACCTCGGGGTCGTTGTTGCACACGACGACCGTCCCCGGCGGGACGCCGCGCAGGGCACGCGCGACCGCGTGCGCGTACGCGCCCTGGTCGCGGTGCGCCCAGGCCGTGAGGCGGCGCACGGCGCGGTCGGTCCGGTCGCCCCCGGGACGCAGGGGCGAGCGCGGGCGGACGGTCCGGATGCGTGGCCAGTCGTACGTCGGCGCGGGGGAGGGGCGCGTGAGGACGAACGGGGCGACACCCGTGGCGGCCGCCTCGCGGGTCACCTCCCACAGGCACGTGGCGATGGCGCCGCTCACGGTGGGCGTGAACGTCTCGCGGCTGTTGTTGACGAGGACGACGGGTGTCGAGGCGCGGGGCACGGGTGCGTCGCTCAGATGAAGTCTGCGAACTCGCGCTCGAACCGCTGGAACCACAGCGCGCCGCCGAGAAACACGACGACGGCGGCGCCCACGGCCCCGGCGATCTGCCACGCGTCGGGAGCGGGCAGGCCCAGCAGGGACCACCGGAAGAGCTCCAGGTACCAGGTGAGCGGGTTGGCCTGGAAGAGCCACTCGAGGTTCGCCGGGACGGCCTCGAGCGAGTAGGCGACGGGCGAGGCGTACAGCAGGATCTGCGTGAGCCACGGCAGGACGTACCCGACGTCGCGGTACTTCACCATGAGCGCCGACGCGGCCAGGCCGAGACCGGACGCGAGCAGCACGAGCAGGATCACCCACACCGGGAGGAGGAGGATCGGCCACCCGGGGTTCACGCCGTTCACGAAGAGCAGGACGACGCCCAGGGCGAACGCGACCGCGAAGTCGAGGAGCACCGACAGCGACGTCGAGAGCGGCACCAGCATGCGGGGGAAGAACACCTTCGACACCAGCGCCTGGTTCCCGACGAGGGACGGGGCCGCGCGGGTCAGCACGCCGTTGAACAGGTTCCAGGCGAGCATGCTCATGTAGCTGAAGAGGAAGTACGGCACGCCCTGGCTCGGCAGGTCGGCCACCTGCCCGAAGACGATCGAGAAGATGCCGGCGGCGGCGAGCGGCTGGAGCACGACCCACAGCACGCCGATCACGGTCTGCCGGTAGCGCAGCACGATGTCGCGCATCCCGAAGCGATACAGGACCTCGCGCGCCTCCCACAGCTCGCGCACGGCCGGCAGCGCGAACTTGCGCGGCGGGGTGATGACGATCGTCTGGCTCATCTCACTCCGCCTTGTACGAGAAGTCGCCGAGCACGAGGCCCTTGGTGAGCGCCTCGTCGCCCGCGAGCTCGGGATACGGGTTGTGCGGGAGGACCTCGAACGCCGCGGCGCCCTCCCACGCGTCGAGGATCCCGTTCTTGCACACGAAGACGTCGACGGTGTAGCGACCCGGCTTGAGCCACGGCGACCGCAGCGTGAGCGTCACCGTGTTCTCCCGGGTGGGGTCGTACCAGCCTCCGACGACGCGCGAGTCGCACTGCGCGACGACGCTCCCGTCGATGTTGTTCACGTGGCACGAGACGAAGTACTGCCCGATCGAGCCCGGGGACGCGCCGACCCGGATCACGACGTCCTTGTCGGCCTGGGGCTCGATCTGGTCCTCGCCCATCTCGACCGAGGTCGCGCGGATCTCGCCCGTCCCGGGGCGCCGCGACGGGTCCTTCTGCTCGAGCGCGAACTTCGCGAAGCTGCGCCGGTAGAGGTCGAGCGCGCCCGGCACGTCGCCCTGGTAGGCGAGCCGTCCGCGGTCCAGGTAGAGCGCCGAGCTGCAGAGCGCGGTGACGGTCTGCACCTGGTGGCTCACGAACAGGACCGTGCGACCGTCCTTCGCGACGTCGCGCATCTTCTGCAGCGACTTCGCCTGGAACTCGGCGTCGCCCACCGCCAGGACCTCGTCGATCGCGAGGATCTCGGTCTCCAGGTGCGCCGCGACGGCGAACGCCAGCCGCACGTACATCCCCGAGGAGTAGCGCTTGACCGGGGTCTCGAGGAACTGCGCGACGCCGGAGAAGTCGACGATCTCGTCGAACCGGCGGCGGATCTCCTGCCGCGTCATCCCCAGGAGCGCGCCGTTGAGGAAGATGTTCTCCCGGCCCGTCAGCTCCGGGTGGAAGCCGGTGCCGACCTCCAGGAGGCTCCCGATCCGACCGGCGAGCTCGATGCGCCCCCGGGTCGGGGCGGTGATGCGCGTGAGGATCTTCAGCAGCGTCGACTTGCCCGCGCCGTTGCGGCCGACGATGCCGACGGCCTCGCCCCAGGGCACCTCGAAGGACAGGTCCTCGAGCGCTCGGAACTCCTCGTACCGGGTGCGGTCGAGCGGCCGGCGAAGACGCTGGAGCAGGGCCTCCGACGCCCGGTTCGGACGTTCGCCGGACGTGGCGATGCGATAGGTCTTCCCGAGGCCGGTGACCGTGATCGCAGGGGTCGGGGTGCTCACGCCGCAACCCTAGGCCCCGTCGCGGGGTCCTGGTACGGGCCGCGAGGGTGAATCACCGTGATCACCCGCGGCCCGGAGCCCGTCACCGGCGCCCGTCGAGCACGTCGCGCCAGAGCACGGCGTGGGCCCGTGCGCTCGCCTCCCACGTGAACCGGCCGGCGCGCTCGCGGCCGAGCCCGACGCGTCGCGAGACCTCGGCGCCGCCGTCGAGGGCGTGCACCATGCCCTCGGCCAGCGCGGCGCCGTCCGGCTCGACGAGGATCCCGGCGTCGCCGCAGACCTCGGGGAGCGACGACCGGGCGGCCGCGACGACGGGGACGTCAGCGGCCATCGCCTCCAGGGCCGGCAGGCCGAACCCCTCGTACAGCGACGGCACCACCACGGCGCGCGCGCCCGCGACGAGGCCGGGCACGAGGTCGTCGGGGACGAGCCCGACGCGCGCTGCGCCGTCGAGCGGTCCGAACAGGTGGTCGCGGCGCTCGGAGGGCGGCCCGCTGAGCACCAGCGTCACGTCGGGGTGCGCGGCGCGGACGAGGGGCCAGGCGGCGGCGAGCCCGTCGAGGTTCTTGCGCAGCGACGACCCGCCGGCGTGCAGGACGTACGGCCCGTCGACCCCGAGCCGCCGCAGCGTCGCCGCCGGCAGCGGTGCGGCGCCGAAGAAGCGGTCGTCCACGCCGTTGTGGACCACGTGCACGTGGTCCAGCCCGAGCCGTTCGGCGACGTCGTCGGCGGCGAACTGCGACACGGAGACCACCGCCCGGGCCCGTCGGGTCTCCTGCGCCGCGAAGGGCTCCGGCGACGACTCGTCCGGGAACCGCCACGCGACGGTGTCGTGCACGGTGACGATCTCGGGGACGCGGGCGGGCGGGAGCGACAGCCCCATCCGGTGCACGACGTCGGCACCCGGGTACATGAGCGCCCCGACCGCGCGGCGGACCCCGGCGGGAGCCTCGCGCAGCACCCAGTGGGGCAGGCGGGCCGTACCGGGCAGCGGCGAGCGCAGCGACCGCGTCACGGAGCGGGTGACCTGCACGTCCGGTCCCAGCGCGGTCCGCGCACGCCGCGACACCTCGCGCTCGTAGACCTGCTGTCCCATCGGCACGCCCACGGCGATGGTCGCCAGCGTCAGTCGCGGCACCCCGCACCTCCGTCCTCGCCCCGGGACCCGGCCCGTGGACCCTCGTCCGGACCTCGTGGCCCCTCGTCGTCCGACCCTCGTCGGCGGACCCTCATTGTCGGGGCGGCGCGCCCCCGGTCCCGCACGCCGCCGCACTCTTCACCCGCCCGGGAGCCGCCGGACCGACGATTTCACCCCTGGACGGCCCGGCCGAGCGCCTACCCTGCCAGGAGCCCGTCGCCCTGGAAGGAGGTCCCGTGACCTCGGTCGCCCTCGTCACCAGCTCGTTCCTCCCCCGTGCCGGCGGCGTCGAGGAGCACGTGCTCCACGTCGCCCGGCGGCTGCGCGCCGGGGGGCACCGCGTCGCGGTGTGGTCGGTCGACCAGGGCGACGACGACGTGCCGACGGTGCTCGACGGCGGTGTCCCGGTCCGGTACCTGCCGGCACCGCTGCCCGCCCGGACCGTGCCGTCGCTCGCCTCGTTCGCGCGGACCTCGCCCGCGGCGTGGCGCGCCTGGCGCGCGGCCTGGCGCGCGGACCTGCCCGACGTCCTGCACGTGCACTGCTACGGGCCGCAGGGGCCGTGGGCGCACGCGCTGGCGCGCCGCACCCGCACCCCGCTCGTCGTCACGGGGCACGGCGAGACGTTCATGGACGCGCACGACGTCTTCGGGACCTCCGCGCTCCTGCGCGCCGCGCTCCGCCGCTCGCTGGCCGACGCGCGGGCGGTCACGGCGTGCTCGGGCTACGCGCTCGCCGACCTGGAGAACAGGTTCGGTCTCGCACCGGGCGCGGGGACGGTGGTGCCCAACGGCATCGACCTGGACGAGCCGGGCGGTCCCCGGCCGCCGTGGCTGCCCGGGCGCTACGTCCTCGCGGTCGGCCGCGCGGTCCGCACCAAGGGCTTCGACCTGCTGCTGCGCGCGTTCGCCCGCGCCGACGTCCCCGACGACGTCCGGCTCGTCGTCGGGGGCGACGGCCCCGAGCTCGACGACCTGCGCGACCTCGTCGTGCGCGAGGGGCTCGACGGACGCGTCGTGCTGCCGGGCCGGCTCTCGCGGCCCGAGGTGGTCACGGCCGTCTCGGGGGCCCTCGCTCTCGTCGTGCCGAGCCGCGTCGAGGCGTTCGGGATCGTCGTGCTCGAGGGCTGGCGCGCGGGGGTCCCCGTGGTCGTCACGTCGCGCGGAGGTCCGCCGGAGTTCGTCGACGACGGCCGCACCGGGCTCCTGGTGGACCCCCACGACGTGGAGGCGCTCGCGCGGGCCGTGGAGCGCGTCGTCGGCGACCGAGAGCTCGCCCGCGGCCTCGGTGACGCCGGTCGGGCCGAGGCCCAGGCGTACTCCTGGGAGCGCGTCGCCGAGCGGTACGCGGCGCTCTACCCGTGACCGGGGTGGCTCGTCGCCCGGGTGAACTTCCCGCGGCCGGGGCCGTGGGGGCAGACCCTGCGGCTAGCCTGACGCCGTGGTGCTGAGAGCCGGGGCGGGCGACGCCGAGCGGGAGCACGTCCGGCTGTACGGGCTGCACGTGGCGTCGGAGCTGCCCCTGCACCAGGACCGCCCGGCCGACCCCGCCGAGCCCGTCGACGTCACGGTCCTGTGGGGCGAGGGCGCGCGCGACGCGTCCGAGCCGACCGGGGCCCGCGTGCTCCTCGACTACGCCGACGGCGACCGGGCGTTCTACACCTTCTACGAGCTCGGGGCGGGCGGCTTCCTGCTGCGGTTCCACCGCACGTGCGACGTCCGGGTGTCGGCCGACCTCGCGACGGTCCACGTCCACCTGCGCGACGGCGCCGACCCCGGCGTCGCGGCGATCCTCGTCACCGGGGCCGTGCTGTCCTTCCAGCTCTACCTGCGCGGTGTCGCCGTCCTGCACGGCAGCGCGGTCGACGTCGGTGGGCGGGCGGTCGCGTTCGTCGGCGCGTCGGGCATGGGGAAGTCGACCATGGCGACGCTGCTGTGCGCGGCCGGCGGCTCCGTGATCACGGACGACGTGCTGCGCGTCGACCTCGACGGCGTCCCGTCCGTCCGCCTCGGCGCGAGCGAGCTGCGCCTGCGCAAGGGCGCGGACGAGCTCGTCGGCCGGTTCGGCGGCCAGGACCCCGCGGTGCGCGTGAGCGCGGACGAGCGGCAGGTCCTGCGCCTGGGCGCCGGCGCCGACGACGCGCTCCCGCTCGCGGCGATCGTCGTGCCCTGGCCGGACCGCGAGCACACGTCGCTCGACGTCGAGCGGATCGAGCCGACGGTGGCCGTGTTCGCGCTCATCACCTACGCGCGGCTGCTGGGCTGGCGGGACAGGGCCGTGGTCGACCGCCACTTCGCGCAGGTCGCGCAGATCGCGCGGAGCGTGCCCGTCTACCGCGCGCGCGTCCCCTGGGGACCGCCGTTCGCACCCGACCTCGCCGAGCGGCTCCTCACGGAGATCGGCGCCTGAGCCGAGGGCCCCGGCGAGGTGCCGCGGCCGCGACCGGTCGGCTGCGGGCCGGGAGCCTGCAGGTCAGGGGGTCGAGCGGCCGGGGTCGAGGTAGGCGTCCGCCTGGAGCGTGAACAGGTCGGCGTACAGGCCGCCGTGCGCCATGAGCTCGTCGTGCGAGCCGTGCTCCGCGACGCGGCCCTCGTCGAGCACGTAGATGCGGTCCGCGGACCGCACCGACGAGAACCGGTGGGAGATGAACACGGCGGTGCGACCCGCGAGCACGTCCCGCAGGGACTCGAAGAGGTCGTGCTCGCCCCGGGGGTCGAGGGACGCCGTCGGCTCGTCGAGGATGATGAGCGGCGCGTCGCGGTAGAACGCCCGGGCGATGGCGACGCGCTGCCACTGCCCGCCCGACAGGTCCCGGCCGTCCCGGAAGAGCCGCGACAGCATCGTGTCGTACCCGTGGGGGAGCGCGGACAGGAAGCCGTCGGCGCCCGCACGGCTCGCGGCGGCCCGGACGCGGCCGTCGTCGCCGGGCGCCTCCACGTCCCCGACCTCGACGTTGTCGCGCGCCGAGAACGCGTACCGGACGAAGTCCTGGAAGATCGGCGCCACGCGCTCGCGCACCGACGCGCGGTCGAGGGTCCGCGTGTCGCGGCCGTCCCAGCGCACGGCGCCGTCGTCCGCGTCGTAGAGCCCCGCGAGGATCTTCGCGAGCGTCGTCTTGCCCGACCCGTTCTCGCCGACGAGCGCGACGACCTCGCCGCGCCGGATCGTCACGTCGACGCCGCGCAGCGCGGGCACCTCGCTGCCGGGGTAGGTGAAGCCCACGCCCTGCGCGCTGATCTCGCCGAACGTCGCGGGAGCCGGGTCGCCCGCCTCCAGGGCGTCGGCCGACGGTCCGAGCTCCATGAAGGCGTCGACGTCGTCGAGGAAGAGCCCCGCCTCGAAGATGGACTGCACGGAACCGAGGAGCGTCGCGACCTGCCCTTGCAGCATGCGGATCGCGACGATGGCCGCGCCGGCCTGCGCCACGGTCATCTCACCCTGCGCGATGAGCCACACGACGAAGAACAGCGTCGACGCCAGGACGAGGGCCGAGGCGAGGTTCCCGACGACGCTCAGCGCCGTGCGGCGCCTCAGGTGCGCGGCGAGGTCCCCCTGGTACCGGCCGTACAGCGCGTCGAACCGCTCCCGGAGCGTGCGGCCGAGCCCGAAGGCGCGGATCTCCTTCGCCTCGTTGCGGCCGGTGAGGATGATCGACAGGTAGCCGCGCTCGCGCGCCGGGTAGGTCTGGCGGACCGAGAAGTCGAACTCGAGCCGGCTCTCGCGCCGGTTCGTCAGCAGCAGGGGCAGACCGCCGAGGACGAGCAGCCCGAGCAGCGCGGGATGGATCGCCGCGAGCGTCGCGCCGACGGTCACGGTGACCGCCGCGCTGCCGAACGCGCCGAGCAGGGCCTGCGTGACCTGGAACGGTCGGCTCGCGGCGTTCGCGCTGACGCGCTGCAACGAGTCGAAGAACGCGGGGGACTCGAACTGCCGCAGGCTCACGCGCGTCGCGACCGCGAGGACCTGCTGCCAGGTTCGCCGTGCGACCGAGTCGGCGAGGAACCGGCGGATCGATCCCTGCACGCCGCCGACGAGCGCTGCCGCGCCCATGAGCGCGGCCAGCGCCGCGACCGGGCCGACGAGGACCTGCATGCCGCCGCCCGCCGACAGGTCGACGACCGCGGTGAGGAAGCGCTCGACCACGACGACCTGCCCGGCGAGCAGGAGGGCGCCGACGAGCTGGAGGGCGGCGAGCGCGAGGAACAGCCAGCGACCCGACTGCCAGACCAGCGACGTGCTGCGCGCGACGAGCGTGGCGCCGCGCCGGAACGAGCGTCGCTGGTTGCGCTCGCGCACCCGCAGGTCGAGCGGGTCGACGAACGTCTCGCCGTCGCCGGCCATGGCACATCCTCCTCGTCTCGCACGGTCGTGCCGACCGCCTCGTCAGTGTCTCAGCGTCCCGGCGCCCGCAGGAGCGCGGCGTCGGGTGAAACCTGGCGAACGGGCCCCGGATGCCGGGCGCCGCGCGGTACTGTCGCTCGCGCCGGCGCGACCGGTGCGACCACGTGCGACCGGTGCGGGCGGACCGAGAAGGGCTGGACGGCGGTGACGGTGCAGGACGACACGGCGTTGCGGCCGCTCGCACGGCTGCTGCTCGACGCCGTCCGCGGCGACGCCGGGACCGCATGCCCGTCAGGGCTGCGCAGCACCTCGCCCGACGACGTGGTCGCGGCCGGGCGCCTGCACCGGGTGACGCCCGCCGTCGAGCGCGTGACGCGCGCGTGGTCCGACGAGCCGGACGGCTGGCGAGAGGCTCTCGAGCGGGCCAAGCACGACCAGCTCATGCGCCACCTGCGGGCGCTCGCGGACGTCCGCGGCGCCGGGGCCGTCCTCGACGAGGCGTCCGTGCCGTGGGTCGTCGTGAAGGGGCCGGTGCTCGCCGGGGCGATCTGGCCGGTCGTCAACATGCGCGAGTACTACGACGTCGACCTCGTCGTCGCGCCGCACCGCTTCGAGGACGCGGTCGAGGCCCTCCAGCGGCGGGGGGTCGTGCTCCTCGACCGCAACTGGCCGGAGATCCGGCGCACCGGCCGCGCCGAGCTGGCGATGATGACTCCCGCGGGGACACCGGTGGACCTGCACTGGCACGTCGCCGTCCCGGCGGAGCTGCGGCGCGCGTTCCCGCTCGACGTCGACGCCATGCTCGACCGGCGTCGGGACGTCGACGTCGGGGGCCTCCCGCTGCCGACCCTCGACCCCGCCGACACGGTGCTGCACCTGGCGTTCCACGCCGCGCAGTCCGGCGCCAACCGCCTCATGTGGCTCGCGGACGTGCGGTTCGCCCTCGAGCACGGTCAGGTCGACGTCGCGGAGCTCGAGCGTCGTTCGCGCGCGGCAGGCGCCTGGCTCGGCGTCCGGTCGGTCCTCGAGCGCGCGGACCGCGTCCTCGGGCTCGCGCCGCACCAGGTGCCCCGCGGACCCGCGCCGACGTGGGTCCGGCTCACCCGCCTGCGCGACGCCCGCCGCACCTTCCCGGGGCTGCCCGGGGACCCGTCGCTCGGGGGCAACGAGTACTCCGCGGCGCGGCGGGGCGTGCTCGACAGCGCGGGCGTCCTGCTCCACCACCACCTCGCCGCGCGACGGGCCGGCCGACGGCACGACGCGGGGCTCGACGAGCGGCGGCCGCTCCAGGCGGACGTCCCGGACGAGCGCGCCCGGAGGGAGTATTTCCGCGCCGTCGCGCTGACCTCCGCAATGCACGGACCTGGACGGGCGTCCAACGCGTCCGGGTGAACTTTGCCGACGGCCGGGTGGAATGTTCGTCGAAGGCTCCTTCCGCGCCGTCGTGGTCGGTATCTTCATCGGGTCGGCCGCGTCCGCGTCCGACAGTCCTTCGCCTCCGGGCGACCCGAAAGAAAGGTCGGTGGCTCATGTCGTACGCACCGCCGTCGATCACCTCCGTGGGAACGGTCAGGGGCTTGACCCTCGGCTACCCGCAGAACTGCAAGTACGGCTACGGGAGCGACAACGCCATGCCGAACCAGGAGCCCGGCCTCGGCCAGGACCTGAGCGGTGACTGGAAGGACGGCTGCGGTCCCGGCGACCCGCTGTCCTGACATGGCCCTGCCGGGAGCTCCCGCCGGCAGGACGCCGCGGCCGGCACCGTCGCCGGTTCCCGTGGACCTGCTCCGCATCGACGACCTCGAGGTCGCCGCGGGGTGGGTCTTCGGACGCCGCCCCTCCCCTCCGGTTCCCCGGACCGGAGGGGCGCGCCGCGTCCTGGAGCGGGTCGTCCGCGAGTCGCTCGCGTCCGGCCCGACCTTCGTCGGGTTCTCGGGCGGGCGCGACTCGTCGCTCGTCCTCGCGGTCGCGACCCACGTCGCGCGGCGGGACGGGCTGCCGCTCCCCGTCCCGCTGACCCTGACCTTCCCGGGCGTCGAGGGCGCCGACGAGACGGAGTGGCAGGACCTCGTCCTGGCCCACCTCGGGCTCCGCGAGCGCGTCGTCGTGCGCGTGACCGACGAGATGCGCCTCCTCGGCGACGCCGCGCGGGCCGGGCTCGAGCGGCACGGCCTGGTGTTCCCCGCCGTCGCGCAGGTCGACGGCGTCCGTCTGGCCCAGGCGGCCGGCGGTCGTCTGCTGACCGGCGAGGGCGGTGACGACGTCCTCAACCGGCGCCGCGGGACGCCCCTGCACCTCCTGCGCCGCCGCCTCGCGACCCCCGCGCTCCCGACCCGGCGCCTGCTCCGCGAGGCCGCGCGCGCCCTGCGACCGGGCTGGACGCTCCCGCCGGGCCGGTACCGCGACGTCGTGCCCGGGTGGCTGCGGGACGGCGCCGCGCGCGAGGCCGCCTCGCGGCTCGCCGCCGACGACACGTCGCCCCTGCGGTGGGACCGCGCCGTGCGCCGGCTGCTCGGGTCGCGCGCGACGCACGTCGTGCTCACCAACCTGGACGTCCTCGCGCGCGAGCGCGGCGTCACTTACGTCCACCCGTTGCTCGACCCCCGGTTCGTCGGCGCGCTCGCCGCCGACGGCGGCGCCTGGGGCTTCGCCGGCCGCACGGACGTGCTGCGCCGGCTCGCCGCCGACCTCCTGCCCGACGCCGTGCTCGCCCGGACGTCCAAGGCATGGTTCAACGAGACGCGGTGGGGGCCGGACGAGCGGCACTTCGCGCGGACGTGGGACGGGTCCGGCGTCGACGCAGACCTCGTCGACCACGACCTGCTGCGGGCCGCCTGGGCGAGCCCTGTGCCGCCGGCGGCGGCCGAGCTCCTCCTGCACGCCGCGTGGCTGGGCGCGCGAGGGCCCCGTCGATCACCCGGGTGAAAACGCCGCGGGACGGGTTCGGCGGCGCTTTCCGACCTCTACCCTCACGAATGCTGGAAACGATCGCCGCTGGCGAGGTGAATGGCCGTCCGGGAATGCCCGTGACGACGACCGCGACACCGCGAGAGGAGGAAACAACGATGGCATACGAGGCACCCAAGATCTCCCGGGTCGGCTCCGTGCGTGGACTGACGCTCGGGCTCGACAACTGGCAGGAGTGGGAGGACGAGGTCTACTTCTGGGGTCACAAGATCCCGCTCCCCGGCTCCGGCGACGGCGACCTGAGCTGACCACCGGTGCTGCGCGGCGCCGTCCCGCACGCCACCGCGCAGCACCACCCCGACGAAGAGGTGATCGTGGACGACCGTCCCGACCCGTTCCTGCGGCTCTCGCCGCTCGAGGTCGCGCTCTCCGCGCCTGTCGGCACGTCGTCGCGCGTGCCGACCCGGCAGCGGGAGCACGGCGCGCGCACGGCGCTCGAGCGGGCGGTCCTGCCGGCCCTGCGCAGCGGCAGCTGCCACGTGCTGTTCTCCGGCGGGCGCGACTCGTCGCTCGTCCTCGCCGTGGCGACCGCGGTCGCCCGCCGCGAGGGCCTCCCGCTGCCCGTGCCGGTCACCGCGGTCTACCCGGGGGTCCCCGAGTCCGACGAGAGCGAGTGGCAGGAGCGCGTCCTCGCCCACCTCGGGCTGACGCGGCGGGTCGTGATCGAGGTGCGCGACGAGCGCAGCCTCCTGGGCGACGTCTCCGTCGCCTCGCTCGCGCGCCGCGGCCTCGTGTGGCCGGCGGCCGTCCAGAGCCAACCGAGGTTGTTCGACGGCCTCGACCCGGGGGCGCACGTCCTCACCGGGGAGGGCGGCGACGGGTTCGTCGCGCCGGTCCGCGGGACGCCCCTGCACCTCCTCGCCTCCTCGCGGCGCCGTCCGTCGCGCGCGCTCGTGCGGGCCGGTGCGGAGGCGCTCGAGCCGGCAGCGCTCGCCCGTCGCCGGGTGCGCCGCGGGACGGGCCTGCGCGACTCCGCACCCTGGCTCACGCGGCGCGCGCTCGACGTCCTGGCCCGCGAGACCGTCGACGCGCGCGGACCGCTGCGCTGGGACGTGGCCAAGAGGGCGCTGCTCGGGCGCCGGAGCACGGTCCTCGCGCTGCACAACACCGCCGCGGGTGCCGCCGAGCTGGGCGTGACGCTGCACCATCCGCTCGCCGACGAGACCTTCGTGGCCGCCCTCGCGGCCGACGGCGGGCCGCGCGGGTTCCGGGGCCGGACGGACACGTTCCGCCGCCTCGGCGCGGACCTCCTCCCCGACGCCGTGCTGGCCCGGTCGACCAAGGCGCGCTTCAACTCCTCCCGCTGGGGGGACCGCGAGCGGGACTTCGCCGTCTCGTGGGACGGTAGCGGTGTGGACCCCGAGCTCGTCGACGTCGCGCGCCTGCGCCGTGAGTGGCTGGGGTCGCCCCTGCCCGCGTCCCGGTTCCTCGTCCACGTCGCGTGGCTCGCGGCGTCGCCCCGGACCGCTCGGGCCGTGGCGTGAGCGCCCGGCCCGCCATCGCCCGGCTGGCCCGTGGAGCGCGGCGGGTGCCGCTGTCGCGGTGGCCCGGCCTCGTCCGGACGGCCGTCCTCGTCGCCTCGATCGAGCTCGGTCTGCGGACCGTGCGCCTCCCGCGCGTCGCGCGGTGGGTGGGTGTGCCGCTCGCGGAGGCGGTCGCGGAGCCCGTGCCGGGGCCGTCGGCGGCGACCGCCGAGCCGGTCCCTCTCGACCTGAGCCCGCGCGAGCGGGCGGGTGTCCAGGACGCGCGCCGCGTCCTGTCCGCGCCCGGCGTCGACGGGACGTGCCTGCGGCAGGCGCTCGTCGTCGGCCACGTGCTGCGCCGGCGCTCACCACGGCTGGTCCTCGGCGTCGCCAAGAGGGACGGGGCCGTCGCTGCGCACGCGTGGGTCGAGGTGCAGGGCTGGACCGTCGACGACTACCACGTGATGGTCCGGCCGCCCGCAGGGTTCGAGCGACTTCCCGCCGCCGTCTCCTGACGCGCGGCGCCGGAGGTCAGCGCAGGAGCTGGTGCTCGGCGAGCTCGTCGACGAACGCCTGGGCGTCGCGGAGGGCGTCGTCACGGTCGATCGCGAACTCGGCGACGAGCGCGTCGGCGAGGTCGTCGAGCGTGTGCTCCTCGACGAGGAGCTTGGTCAGCAGCGCACCGCTGCCGTTGGTGGTGAGGTAGACCGAGCGCTCGAGGTCCAGGAGGACCAGCTCGCCGTCGATCTCCTGCCAGGTCACGCCGTCCGTGCGGATCTGCATGTCGTCCTCCGTCCGCCGGCACGCCCGGCCGGTACAGGCTAGCGGTGCTCGTGCTGGGGGGCACGGGTGAAAGCGGTGGCCGGCGCGGGAGCCGACGGCACGTCGAGGACCGCGACCACGATGCCCGTGACGAGCCCGACGAGCAGCACCGAGGCGATCGTGTCGCTGGGCCGGTGCGCGTGCCCGACGACCGAGGCGACGCACGCGAGGACGACCACGACGAGCGCGACCCGGGCCGCGCCGCGCCGGGTCCTCGCCGGCCAGAGGAGGACCGCGGCGACGACGAGGCCGACCGCCGCGCTCACGTGGCCCGAGGGCATCGTGTTGTGGGCGTACCCGAAGTCGCCGAGGTCGGGACGGGACAGGACGCCGTCGCGCAGCCACCCCGAGAGCGCGAGCGGCACCACCGCGACGGCGAGCGCGCCGACGACGTCGCGGAACCGGCGGGTCCGCAGCGCGTGCGCACCGAGACCGAGGCACAGCAGCGCGAGGGCGGCGGGCAGCGCCGCTCGCGTCCACGTCGCGGCGACCGCCACCGGGTACCCGCCGGCCTGCAGCTGCGCGAAGCCCTGGACGTCCGCCGCCTGGCCCGACGCGGTGCGCACGGCCAGGGCGTAGACGCCGACGAGCGACGCCGCGCAGAGGGCGGCGAGCACCGCTCCCCAGGAGCGCCGATGTCGCACGGGCGCCTCCCGACGTCGTCCGGCGTGCCGCGTCGAGGCGGCACGGCGAGCCTATGGCCGACCGGCCCCGAGGGGGAGTGCCCCCGGTGCCGACGGCAGGGTGAAACGCAGGGTCGGCGGACGGAGGTCGGCGGACGCGAGCATGTGGGCGCCCCGGCGTACCCTGGATGCCGTCGT
The DNA here is from genome assembly GCF_965112045.1 of Cellulosimicrobium sp. Marseille-Q8652. Classification (NCBI taxonomy): domain Bacteria; kingdom Bacillati; phylum Actinomycetota; class Actinomycetes; order Micrococcales; family Promicromonosporaceae; genus Cellulosimicrobium; species Cellulosimicrobium sp. Marseille-Q8652. The sequence goes on from NZ_CBCOPS010000002.1 coordinate 220,737, forward strand.
CCCGCCACGGCTCCTGTGGGCTCCTCGAGACGGTGCGACACGCACGTCCCAGCCCGGACCTCCGCGCTCGTCCCCGACGGGTGCACCGTCGGTCCGGGCCGTTCGTGCTGCCTCGCCGTCCAGCCCTTCGACCGCTCCGAGCCGCGCACCGCTCTGCGGGGCTCGCCGTCACCTCGACGTCGTCCTCGGAAGGACCCGCACCGCATGAACCTCACCGGCATCCTGCCCACGCTGCTCGCCGACCCCGCCGCGGCCGCCGCGGTCGAGCACGTGCGCGCCCGCGGCGAGGCGGACGTCGTGGGTCCGGCGGGCGTGCGGCCGCCGCTGCTCGCGGCGATGGCCGGCGCGCGGGCGACGGGCTCGCCCGGGGAGGACGGCGGCAGCGCGCCCGCGACCTCGGCCGACGACGTGCTCGCCCGGGCGGCCTCGGGGTCGCGCCCGCTCGTCGTCGTGACGGCCACGGGACGCGACGCGGACGAGCTCGCGGCGAGCGTGCGCGCGTACCTGCCCGACGAGCTCGCGGACCTCGTCGCCGTCCTGCCGAGCTGGGAGACGCTGCCGCACGAGCGACTGAGCCCGCGCGCGGACACGGTGGCGAAGCGCATCGCGGTGTTCCGGCGCCTCGCGCACCCGGACGCGGAGGTCGGGCCGTCGGGACCGGTGCGCGTGCTCGTGATGCCGGTCCGCGCGCTCCTGCAGCCGGTCGTGGACGGGCTGGGGGACCTCGTCCCGGTCGCGCTCCACCACGGCGACACCGCCGACCTCACCGACGTCGCCGAGCGCCTCGTCGGGGCGGCGTACACGCGCGTCGACATGGTCGAGCGGCGCGGCGAGTTCGCCGTGCGCGGCGGCATCCTCGACGTCTTCCCGCCGACCGAGGACCACCCGCTGCGCGTCGAGTTCTGGGGCGACGAGGTGTCCGAGATCCGCTGGTTCGCCGTCGCGGACCAGCGCAGCCTCGAGATCGCCGAGCACGGCCTGTGGGCGCCCCCGTGCCGCGAGATCCTGCTCACGGACTCCGTGCGGGCCCGCGCCGCGGCGCTGGTCGAGGAGCTGCCGGGTGCGACGGAGATGCTCGACAGGCTGGCCGCCGGCATCGCCGTCGAGGGCATGGAGTCGCTCGCGCCCGTGCTCGTGGACCGCATGGTGCCGGTGCTGGAGCTCGTGCCCGACGACGCGCTCCTGGTCCTCGACGACGCCGAGCGCGTGCGCCGCCGGGCGCACGACCTCGTGGCCACCACCGAGGAGTTCCTCGCCGCGGCGTGGACGGGCGCGGTGGCCGGCGGCAAGGCTCCGCTCGACCTCTCCTCCGCCTCGTTCGCGACGTTCTCCGACGTCCGGGCCGTCGCGCAGCGCCGCGGCCTCGGCTGGTGGACGCTGTCGTCGTTCGCGCTCGACAACCCGGATCTCGACCTGCCCGGCGCGGAGCCCGACACCGTCGGCGGGCCGGGTGCGCCCGGCGACCGGGCGGCGTCGGGCACGACGGGCCCGCACGTGGGGGAGAGCGCCCACGGCGTCCCGACGTTCACGATCGGCGCGCGCGACGTGGAGTCCTACCGCGGCGACGTGGCCCGCGCGCTCGACGACATCCGCGGGCTCCAGCACGCCGGCTGGCGCCTCGTCCTCACGACGGAGGGCCACGGGCCCGCGAAGCGCATGGTCGAGCAGCTCGGCGCCGCGGACACCCCCGCGCGGCTCGTGGCGCGACTGGACGACGAGCCCGAGGGCGGCATCGTCCTCGTCACGCCCGCGATGGTGGGGAAGGGCTTCGTCGTCCCGGAGCTGCGGCTCGCGGTCTTCTCGGAGTCAGACCTCACGGGCCGTGCCGGGTCGAGCACGCGCGACATGCGCAAGATGCCGTCGCGGCGGCGCAACGTCGTCGACCCGCTGCAGCTCAAGGCGGGCGACTTCGTGGTTCACGAGCAGCACGGCGTGGGGCGCTTCGTGGAGCTCGTGCAGCGCACGCTCGGCACGGGCGGCAACGCCGCGACGCGCGAGTACCTCGTGATCGAGTACGCGAGCAGCAAGCGGGGGCAGCCGGGGGACCGGCTCTTCGTGCCCATGGACCAGCTCGACCAGGTGACGAAGTACACCGGCGGCGAGTCGCCGAGCGTCAACAAGATGGGCGGCGCGGACTGGGCGAAGACGAAGTCGCGCGCGCGCAAGCACGTCCGCGAGATCGCGAGCGAGCTCATCCGGCTCTACTCGGCGCGCATGGCGACGCAGGGTCACGCCTTCGGCGCGGACACGCCGTGGCAGCGCGAGCTCGAGGACGCGTTCGCGTACGTCGAGACGCCCGACCAGCTCGCGACGATCGACGAGGTCAAGGCCGACATGGAGAAGACGGTCCCCATGGACCGCCTCGTGTGCGGCGACGTCGGCTACGGCAAGACGGAGATCGCGATCCGCGCCGCGTTCAAGGCGGTCCAGGACGGCAAGCAGGTCGCGGTGCTCGTGCCGACGACGCTGCTCGTGCAGCAGCACTTCGAGACGTTCTCCGAGCGGTACGCGGGCTTCCCCGTGACCGTGAAGGCGCTGTCGCGCTTCCAGACGGCCAAGGAGTCGGAGGAGACCATCGAGGGCCTGCGACTGGGAAAGGTCGACGTCGTCATCGGCACGCACCGCCTCATCACGGGCAGCATCCGGTTCAAGGACCTCGGCCTCGTGATCATCGACGAGGAGCAGCGGTTCGGCGTCGAGCACAAGGAGACGCTCAAGCAGCTGCGCACCAACGTCGACGTGCTCGCGATGTCCGCGACCCCGATCCCGCGCACGCTCGAGATGGCGGTCACCGGCATCCGCGAGATGTCGACGCTCGCGACGCCGCCCGAGGAGCGCCACCCCGTGCTCACGTACGTCGGCGCGTACGAGGAGAAGCAGATCGCCGCCGCGCTGCGCCGCGAGCTGCTGCGCGAGGGCCAGGTCTTCTACGTGCACAACAAGGTCGAGACCATCGAGCGGCAGGCCGCGCGCCTGCGCGAGCTGGTGCCCGAGGCCCGCGTGGGCGTCGCGCACGGCAAGATGAACGAGCACCAGCTCGACCAGGTGATCCGGGCGTTCTGGGAGAAGGAGCTCGACGTCCTCGTCTGCACGACGATCATCGAGACCGGCCTCGACATCTCCAACGCGAACACGCTCATCCTCGAGCGCGCCGACATGCTCGGCCTGTCCCAGCTGCACCAGCTCCGCGGTCGCGTGGGCCGCGGCCGGGAGCGCGCTTACGCCTACTTCCTCTACCCGCCGGAGCGACCGCTCACGGAGACGGCGCACGACCGCCTCGCCACGATCGCGGCCCACACCGACCTCGGCGCGGGCATGCAGGTCGCGATGAAGGACCTCGAGATCCGCGGCGCGGGCAACCTGCTCGGTGGCGAGCAGTCCGGGCACATCGCGGGCGTCGGGTTCGACCTGTACGTGCGCATGGTCGGCGAGGCCGTCGCGAACTTCCGTGGCGACGGTCCCGAGGAGCAGCCCGAGGTGTCCATCGAGCTCCCGGTCGACGCGCACCTGCCGGAGTCGTACATCGCGACCGAGCGGCTACGCCTCGAGGCGTACAGGAAGATCGCGGCGGCGACCGACGCGCCGCAGCTCGCGGAGGTCCGGGCGGAGCTCGTCGACCGGTACGGCGCGCTGCCCGACGTCGCGGCGGCGCTCTTCGACGTCGCGGACTTCCGCAACCACGCGCGCCGGGCGGGGCTCACGGACGTCACCGCGCAGGGCAAGCTCATCCGGTTCGCGCCGGTGGACCTGCCCGAGTCCGCGCAGCTGCGCCTCAAGCGCCTCTATCCGGGCACCTTGCTCAAGCCCGCGATCCGCGCGTTCCTCGTCCCGTACCCCACGACGGCACGGATCGGTGGCCGCCCGCTGCGCGGCACCGAGGTGCTCGAGTGGGCGCGCCAGCTCATCGACGCGGTGGTCCTCGGCGAGGTGAGCGCTGCGGCGACGGTGGGCACGGCGGCCCGCGCCTGACGGGCGGGCCGCGACGCGTCAGCGCTTGCGGCCGTCGAGGAAGTACGCGATCGGGCCGACCCAGTTGACGAGCAGGGCGATGCCCCACGCGAGCTTCGTGCCGTTGACCTCGTCCGCGGGGCGCCTCGCGAGGTCGCGGTACGCCGCGGTGGTCAGCGCGACCTGGACGGCCCCGATGACGCCGACGGCGATCTTCTGACCTCGACCGAGGTCCGCCCAGCGGCGGTGCGTGCCCATGTCCGTGTCCTCTCGTCGTGGGACCGCCGGTGCCGGCCCTCCCCTCCGACGCTAGGCCTCTCGGCCCGTGGACGCACGGGTCCGTGGTCCCGAGGTGCGGACCGGCACGGGCACGACTCGTGGCACACCCACGGCACGCCCGCGGGACCTCGGCGGCACCGACGCCCCGCGGATTTGTTCACCCGTTGTCCTGCCGGTGCCCTCGCGCCTAGGGTGAGGGCGGGCGCACCGGCGCGCCCGGCGGGCCGCGGGCCCGGCTGAGCGATCGCGAGGGAGCGATGATGCGAAGGACCTGGAGGACCGTCGCGGCGGGAGTGGCTGCGGCCCTCGTCGTCGGCGGGGGAGCGGGTGGCGCGCTGGCTGTCGACGAGGCGGCACGGGAGACGTCCGCAGTTCTCGATAACGATATCGACATCGTTCTGGAGAACGATTTTGAGTCGACGGCCGCGCCGTGGGGCCCGCGCGGTCCGGTGACGCTCGCGCTCACGGACGCCGAGGCGCACGGCGGCGCGAGCAGCCTGCGCGTGAGCGGTCGCACCGGGGACTGGAACGGACCGGCCACGTCGGTCACGACGCTCTTCGAGGCGGGTGCCACCTATGACGTCGAGGCGTGGGTCAAGCTGCCGGCCGGCACCGCCGGCTCGTCCGGGGTCCACCTCACCGTGCAGGAGACGGGCGGCGGCGGTGACGCCTACACCTGGGTCGGCGGCGCCGTCGCGACGACCGCCGACGGCTGGGTCCGCATCGGCGGCGCCTACACGATGCCCGACGGTCTGACGGCCGCGACGCTCTACGTCGAGGCGGCGCCGGTCGGGGGCTCGCACCCGTCGTTCCTCGTCGACGACGTCCTCGTGACGACGCGCGAGGCGGTCGACCCGGGCGACGTCGTCCCCGGGGGAGCGGTGAACCCGGTGACGACGCCCGTGCGGCTCGCGCAGGGCAGCGGCGACGTCGCCGCGCTGACGTTCGACGACGGCCCGAACCCGGGGACGACGCCCGCCCTGCTGGACCTCCTCGCCGAGCACGACCTCCGCGCCGTGTTCTGCGTCATCGGCCAGAACGTCGAGGCGCCCGGCGGCGCGGAGATCCTGCGCCGCATCGTCGACGAGGGCCATGTCCTGTGCAACCACTCGACCGGCTACGCCGACATGGGCGCGTGGACCGCCGACGAGGTCCGCGCCGACCTCGTCGAGAACCTCGGCATCATCCGCACCGCGCTCGGCGACGCCGCGCACCCCGTGCCGTTCTTCCGCGCGCCGAACGGCTCGTGGGGCGGCACGCCCGCCGTCGCCGTCGCGCTCGGGATGCAGCCGCTCGCGGTGACGAACACCATCGCGGACTGGGAGACGCAGGACGTGGCGACGCTCACCGCGAACCTGCGCGCGGCCATGAAACCGGGCGAGGTCGTCCTGGCGCACGACGGCGGCGGCGACCGGTCCGGCACGCTCGCGGCGGTCGGGACCGTGGTGACCGAGCGGCTCGCGGACGGCTGGACGTTCACCTTCCCGCAGGGCACGCCCCCGCCCCCCGGGCAGGCGCTCCTCGAGTCGTCCTTCGAGGACGGGCTCGACGGCTGGGTGCCGCGGGCCGGCGACGCGACGACCCCGACCCTCGGCCTCACGACCGCGGCGCACGACGGCGCGCAGGCAGCGGTCGTCACGGACCGCGACGGCCAGGGTGACGGGATCGGCCACGACGTGACCGGTCTCCTCGCCGCGGGCACGACGTACGAGCTGAGCGCCTGGGTCCGCTTCGCGGACGGCCAGCCCGTCGACGACGTCTGGCTCAGCATCGCGCGCACGGTCGGGGGCGCCACGTCGTACTCGACCCTCGCGCAGCTCTCGGGGATCACGAACAGCGGCTGGACGCACGTCACGACGTCGTTCCAGGGGGCCGACGCCGACTCCGCGCTCCTCTACCTCGAGACGGACTACAACGGCGACAACACGAGCGACCTGCTGGTCGACGACGTCGTCCTGCGCGCGGCCGCACCTCCCGTCGTCGAGGACCTGACCGGCATCAAGGAGACCCTGGACGTGCCGGTCGGTGTCGCGGTCGACTCGCGCGAGACCTCCGGTGCCGCGTCCGAGCTGCTCCTGCGCCACTTCGACCAGGTCACGGCGGAGAACCACATGAAGCCCGAGGCCTGGTACGACGCCGAGGGCACCTTCCGCCCCCACCCCGAGGCCGTCGCGCTCATGGACTTCGCCGCCGAGCGCGACCTGCGCGTCTACGGCCACGTGCTCGTGTGGCACAGCCAGACGCCCGCGTGGTTCTTCGAGGGTCCGGACGGCGAGCCCCTCACGACGTCCGCGGCGGACAAGCAGGTCCTGCGCGACCGCCTCCGCACGCACGTCTTCGACGTCGCGGGCTGGCTCGCCCAGGAGTACGGCGCGTTCGGCGGCGGCAACCCGGTCACGGCCTTCGACGTCGTCAACGAGGTCGTGTCGGACGGCGGGGAGAACCCCGACGGCCTGCGCCGCTCCGAGTGGTTCCGCGTCCTGGGCGAGGAGTACCTCGACCTCGCGTTCGAGTACGCCGACGAGGCGTTCAACAGGGTCTACGCGGACCCGGGCGCCGCCGAGCGCGGGGAGCGACCGGTCGCCCTGTTCATCAACGACTACAACACCGAGCAGGGCGGCAAGCAGGACCGCTACCGCGCGGTCGTCGACCGCCTCCTGACGCGCGGCGTGCCCGTCGACGGCGTGGGGCACCAGTTCCACGTGAGCCTCGCCATGCCGGTCTCGGCGCTCGAGGGCGCGATCGACCGGTTCGCCGACCTGCCCGTCACGCAGGCCGTGACCGAGCTCGACGTCACGACGGGGACCCCGGTCACGCAGGCGGGCCTCGTCGAGCAGGGGTACTACTACCGCGACGCGTTCCGGGTCTTCCGCGAGCACGCCGACGACCTGTACTCGGTCACCGTGTGGGGCCTCACGGACGGGCGGAGCTGGCGTGCGAGCAGCGGCGCCCCGCTCGTCTTCGACGACGCGCTCAAGGCCAAGCCCGCCTACCACGGCGTGGTGGACGGTGACCTGCCCGCGCGCCTGCGCACGGCCGACGTCTTCGCGGGCGACGTCCCGCTCGACGACGGTGCGTCCTCGGCGCCCGCGTGGCTGCGGCTGCCGCTGCACCGGTTCGCCGTGCCCGACGGCGAGGCGGCGTTCCAGCTCCGCTGGGCGTCGGACCACCTCACCGCGTACGCGAGCGTCCAGGACGCCGCGGACCCGGCCGACGCGACGGACGCCGTGACCTTCGAGCTCGAGGGCGTGGAGCACGTCGTCCGGCGCGACGGCGCGACGTCGGCCGGTGCGACCGCGGTCGTGACCGAGCGGGAAGGCGGGTACGACGTCGTCGCGCACCTCCCGCTCGACGCCGCCGCGGAGGGCGGCACGCTCGCGCTCGACGTGCGCGTCACCGACGGCGCCGCGACCACCGGGTGGAACACGACCGGCGCGACCGGCACGCTGCGCCTGCTCGAACCGCTCTCGTTCCTCGAGGTGGCCCAGGCGCCGACCGCCCCGGAGGTCGACGGGGCGGTCGACGCCGCGTGGGACGCCGCGGGCGAGCCCGTGACCACGACCCAGGAGGTGCTGGGGAGCGGCGGCGCCGTCGCGACGGTCCGCACGCTGTGGCACGGCCAGACCCTGTACGTCCTCGCCGAGGTCGCCGACCCGGTGGTGGACGTCTCGGGGTCCGACCCGTGGGTGCAGGACTCCGTGGAGATCTACGTCGACGCGGGGAACGCGAAGAACGGTGCCTACCGGTACGACGACGTGCAGGTGCGCATCAGCGCGGAGAACGCGGTGTCGTTCGGCACGGGCGACGAGGCGTTCCAGCGCGGACGCGTGACGAGCGCTGTCGAGCGGACCGCGGACGGGTACGTCGTCGAGGCGTCGGTCAGCCTCCTCGAGCACGGCGGCGAGGGGTCGTTCCACGGCTTCGACGTCCAGGTCAACGACGCCGCCGACGGCGCGCGCGCGGCGATCCGCAACTGGGCCGACCCGTCGGGCACGGGGTACCAGTCGACGGCCCGGTGGGGTGTGGCGCAGCTCGTGGGCGCCGAGCCCGAGCTCCCGGTGGCCGTCGAGGCGCAGGCCCGGTGCCTCGCGGGCAGGGCGTACGTCGCGGTCCGTGCGACGAACGGCACCGACGTCCCGCTCGACGTGTCGCTCGCGACCCCGTACGGGACGAGGTCGTCCGCCGCCGTCGCCCCCGGCAGGTCCGCATACCGGTCGTTCGCCGTCCGGACCGCGTCGGTCCCGGCAGGGACGGCCACCGTGACCGTGACGGGCGCCGTCGGTGGCGGAGGCGGCCAGGTGACGCGGACGCTCTCCGCGGCGTACGAGGGGACGACCTGCGGCTGACCGGCCTCGCCGACCGCGTCGGCGTGGCCCGTCCGGCACCCGGACGGGCCACGCCGGCGTGGCCGGCGGCCGGTCGGCCCTCCCTACGATGGGGCGATGAGCGCCCCCGTCCCGGACCCCGCTGCCGCACCCACGACCGACGGGCTGCGCGCCGCCGTCGACGTCATGGACCGCCTGTACTCGCCCGGTGGGTGCCCGTGGGACCGCGAGCAGACGCACTCCTCGCTCGTCCACTACCTGCTCGAGGAGGCGCACGAGCTCGCCGAGGCCATCGAGACCGGCGACCGCGCGGGCATGCGCGAGGAGCTCGGCGACCTGCTCCTGCAGGTGCTCTTCCACGCCCGCATCGCGAGCGAGGAGGCGGACCCGTTCACGGTCGACGACGTCGCCGCGGACCTCGTCGCCAAGCTCGTGCGCCGGCACCCGCACGTCTTCGCCGACGAGGCCGCCGCGACGACCGACCTGCACGCCCAGTGGGACGCCATCAAGAAGGCCGAGAAGCAGCGCACGTCGGTCCTCGAGGGCATCTCCCACACGCAGGGCGCGCTCGCCCGCGCCCAGAAGGTCCTCGCGCGCACGCGGCGCGGCGGCCTCGGCGAGGCGCTCGCGTCGGCGCTCGCGGCGCCGTCGGGCCCGGGCGACGACGCGGTGGCCGCGCCCTCTCCCGCGGAAGCGGCCGGCCCGCCCGGCCCGACGGCGTCCGACCGCCTCGGGCGGGACCTGCTGGCCCTCGTCGCGCGCGCCGAGGCGGACGGGATCGACGCCGAGGGCGCGCTGCGCGCGGAGCTGCGCCGGGTCGAGGCCGCGATCGCCGCGGCGGAGACGGCCGCCTCCGCCGCGACCCCGCCCTCCTGACCGCCGCACCCGAGCGCCGCGCCGACCGCTGCCGGCCGGCCCGGTCCGAGGGCGCGGGGACCTTGGTCCCGGACCGCGACACGGAGGTCACCGCCACGCGCCCGAGGGGCGGACGGAGCGGCGCGGGTCACACGCGGGCACTAGGGTGGGGTCGTAAACCCACCACCGTCGCGGGCGCACACCGGTGCCCCGGGTTCTCATGCCCGGGTCCGCCGAGGTCGGAGCGCCTGCGCGCCCCCTGCCTGAAGGAGCACCTGTGGCCAGCATCGAAGCCGTTGGAGCGCGCGAGATCCTCGACTCCCGCGGGAACCCGACCGTCGAGGTCGAGGTCGTCCTGGACGACGGGACGTTCGCCCGCGCCGGCGTGCCGTCGGGCGCGTCGACCGGTGCGTTCGAGGCCGTCGAGCGTCGTGACGGGGACAAGACCCGCTACCTGGGCAAGGGCGTCGAGGGTGCGGTCAACGCCGTCATCGACGACATCGCCCCCGAGCTCATCGGCTTCGAGGCGGAGGACCAGCGCCTCATCGACGCCGCGCTCATCGACCTCGACGGCACGCCCAACAAGGGCAAGCTCGGCGCGAACGCGATCCTCGGCGTCTCGCTCGCCGTCGCGAAGGCTGCCGCGAAGAGCGCCGGCCTGGACCTGTACCGCTACGTCGGCGGCCCGAACGCGCACGTCCTGCCCGTGCCGATGATGAACATCCTCAACGGCGGGTCGCACGCGGACTCGAACGTCGACATCCAGGAGTTCATGGTCGCCCCGATCGGCGCGTCGTCGTTCCGCGAGGCGCTGCGCACCGGCGCCGAGGTCTACCACGCGCTGAAGTCCGTGCTCAAGGAGAAGGGCCTCGCCACCGGCCTGGGCGACGAGGGCGGCTTCGCGCCGAACCTCGCGAACAACCGCGAGGCGCTCGACCTCATCCTCGTCGCGATCGAGAAGGCCGGCTTCACGCCCGGCACCGACGTGACGCTCGCGCTCGACGTCGCGGCGACGGAGTTCTTCTCCGACGGCGCGTACCGGTTCGAGGGCGGCGCGAAGACGCCGGCCGAGATGATCGCGTACTACGAGCAGCTCGTGCGCGACTACCCGCTGGTCTCCATCGAGGACCCGCTGTCCGAGGACGAGTGGGACTCCTGGTCGCAGCTCGTGTCCGAGGTCGGCGACCGTGTGCAGATCGTCGGCGACGACCTGTTCGTCACCAACCCGGAGCGCCTCGCCAAGGGCATCGAGCTCAAGGCCGCCAACTCGCTCCTGGTCAAGCTCAACCAGATCGGCACGCTCACCGAGACGCTCGACGCCGTCGAGCTCGCGCAGCGCAACGGCTTCACCGCGATGACGTCGCACCGCTCGGGCGAGACCGAGGACACGACGATCGCCGACCTCTCCGTCGCGACGAACGCCGGCCAGATCAAGACCGGTGCGCCCGCCCGCGGCGAGCGCATCAACAAGTACAACCAGCTCCTGCGCATCGAGGAGGCCCTGGACGACGCCGCGCGCTACGCCGGGCGCACCGCCTTCCCCCGCTGGTCGGCCTGACCGGTCCGGACCCGCGCAGCGGGCAGCGCCCGCACCGCACGCCGAGGCCCGGCGGACCGTCACGGTCCGCCGGGCCTCGGCGTCCCCGTCCCGACAGGTGAAGAGAGCGTGACGATCCGCTCACGTTCGTCCTGCTCCGCGCGTTGCGGCCCGGCGGGACCCGGGGCGGCGGCACAATCGGGGCATGCCGTCCTCGCGTCGCCCTCCGCGCCCCGGTGCGTCCGCGCGTCCCGGGGCCTCCGCGCGTCCCGCCTCCGGCTCGCGGACGGGCTCGTCGAAGTCCTCGGGCGCGGCCGCGTCGTCGGGCACGAGGCGCTCGACGACGTCCGGACCCGGATCGGCGTCCGCGAAGCGCACCACGCCCGCGTCCGGCGCCGGGTCCGCGACGAGCTCGTCGACGCGACGCCCGGCCGCGCGTCGGACGACGGCGCGCCGTCCCGCGGGCCCGGGACCGGAGGACCGGCGCCGCAGCCGCTACGGCTTCCTCCTCCCGGAGGTCGTGACGGTCCGGGCCCTCGTCCTGTCGGTCGTCGGGCTGCTCGCGGTCGTGCTCCTGCTGCCGACCGTGCGCGCGTACGTGACCCAGACGAACGAGCTGCGCGCGCTGCGCAGCGACCTCGTCGACGCGCAGGCGCAGCACGCCGAGCTGGAGGCCGAGCTGGAGCGCTGGGACGACCGCGCGTACGTCGAGCGGGAGGCGCGCGACCGGCTCAACTACGTCATGCCGGGGGAGCGGCCCTGGCGCGTGCTCGACCCCGACTCCGTCGCGGACGACATCGACCCGCAGACGGGACAGGCGATCACCGACGGGCCCGTGGAGAGCCGCGACGGCACGCCGTGGTACCAGGCGGTGTGGGAGTCGGTCCAGGTGGCAGGGCAGCAGCCGGCACCGGGGGAGCGCGACGCCGAGGACGGCGACGGCCCGGAGGGACCGGCCGACGGGACCGCTCCGCCCGCGACGGACGAGCCGGGTGCCGCGACCGGGGAGAATGGGTGACGCGTCGCCACCCGTGACGCCGCGGCCCGAGCCGGCCGCGCGCCGTCGGGCATCTGCCGACGCCCCCGACCGACGCCATCCCGAGGACCCGCCGTGACCGACGCCCGACTCGCCATCCCCGCCGACGACCCCGACGCGGTCGTGACCCCGCACGACCTCGAGGTCCTCGCCGAGCAGCTCGGCCGCCCGCCGCGCGGCGTCGTGGGCATCGCGGCCCGGTGCGCGTGCGGGCGCCCGCTCGTCGTGCGGACCGCGCCGCGGCTCGAGAACGGCACGCCCTTCCCGACGACGTTCTACCTCACGCACCCGGGCGCGGTCGCGGCCGCGTCGACGCTCGAGGCGAACGGCGTCATGAAAGAGATGTCGGACCGCCTGACGGAGGACGCCGGGCTCGCGGCGGCCTACCGGTCCGCCCACGAGCACTACCTCGCGCAGCGCGAGGCCCTCGGTCACGTCGAGGAGATCGACGGGATCTCGGCGGGCGGCATGCCGACGCGCGTCAAGTGCCTGCACGTGCTCGTCGGCCACGCGCTCGCGGCCGGCCCGGGCGTCAACCCGCTCGGCGACGAGGCGCTGGAGCGCGTGCGCGACGTCTGGCGTCCCGACCGCTGCACCTGCTGACCGCGGCCCCCGGCGGGAGCCCGTCCGCGCGGCCTCAGCCCCCCGGCCGGAGCGGGTCCACGAGGTCCTCGGGGAGCACCTCGGGGCCGGCCTCGGCCGGTCGCGGCGCCTCGGCCGTGAACGCGCGCAGGGCGAGCAGCGCGATGTCGTCCTCGCGCGTGGGTGCCAGGTCGGCGATGAGGCCGTCGCACAGCTCGTCGAGCGACAGGTCCCCGAGCGCCTCGGCGGCGACCCGCAGCCGCTCGAGGCCGACGGCGAGCGACTCCCCGCGGCGCTCGACCAGGCCGTCGGTGTAGAGCAGGACGGTCGACCCCGGGCGGATGAGCTGGGTGTGGTCGTGCCGGTCGGTGTGCGCGCGCACACCGAGCGGCAGGTCCGGCCGGCGGTGCAGCAGCTCGGCCGTGCCGTCGGGGTGGACGAGCAGCGGCGGCAGGTGGCCGGCGCTCGACCAGCGCAGCATCCGCAGGTCCTGCTCCTCGAGCTCCTCGGGCTGCTCGACCCGGGCGAGGATGCCGGTGCTGATGGTCCCGACCGCCAGGTCGTGCATGGCCCAGTCGAGGGACGCGAGGATCGCCGCCGGCGGCTCGATGACGGCGTGCGCGCCCCCGCGCAGCAGGTTGCGGACCTGGGCCATGGCGACGGCGGCGCGCAGGTCGTGCCCCGTGACGTCGCCGATGACCAGGCACGTGCTCCCGTCGCGCACGAGGAAGGCGTCGTACCAGTCGCCGCCGATCTGGGCGCCGGCCGTCGCCGGTGCGTACCGGGCGACGAGGTGCAGGTGGTCGGGCTCGGGCAGGGGCGCCAGGAGGCTCCGCTGGAGCTCCTCGGCCAGGTCGCGCTGGACGGCGTGCAGGTGGGCGTTGTCGAGCGCGAGCCCGATCTGCGCCATGACCTCGCGCAGCGCCGAGAGGTCCGACTCGGAGAAGTCGCCGCGCTCGGCGCCCCGGACGAGCGTGATCAGGCCTCGCACGTGCCCGCGCCCGCGCAGCGGCATGACGACGATGGCGTGCGGCGCGAGGCTCTCGAGCAGGTCGTGCGCGGGGCCCTCCTCGACGAGGTCTCCGGGACGTGGCGCCCCGGACCGCAGGGCGTGCGGCGCGCCCGCGAGCGTCTCCGCGATGAGCGACGTCGGGGTGAGCGCGGGCACCCGGAGCCTGCGGTACCGGTCGAGGACGGGCTGCTTCGCGGGGTCGGCGTGCAGCGCCGCGACGTCGTGCAGCCGCTGCTTCCACGGGGCGGGGCCCTCGTCGAGCGTGCTCGCGACGGCGAAGTCGGCCACGCCGGGCACGAGGTGCGGCAGGACCGCCTCGAGGGCCTTGACGGGGTCCAGGGTCTCGGCGAGGTCCGCGGCGACGGCGGCGAGGAGCGCCGCCCGCTCCTGCGCGGCCTCGGCGAGCTCGAGCGCACGACGCCGCTCGGTCACCTCCGTGAAGTACGCGGCGACCCCGCCGCGCTCCGGGACGGCCCGCACCTCGTACCACCCGTCGAGGGGCGCGGGGTAGTAGGCGTCGAACACGACCGGCGACCCGGTGCGGGCGACCTCGCGGTAGCTGTCCTCGAAGACGGACGCCGCGGCGGCCGGGAAGAGGTCCCACACCACCCCGCCGAGCAGACGCTCGCGCGAGGTGCCGAGGATCCGTTCCGCCTCCGCGTTGACGTAGCCGAAGCGCCACTCGTGGTCGAGCCAGTAGTAGGCGACCGTCATGTCCTCGAGGATCTGCTGCACGCGCTCCTCGCCGGCCCGCAGCGCCGTCGTGTCGGTCGTGACGCCGATCACCTGCTCGGCGGCGCCCGACGGTCCCGCGAGGGCCCGGCCGCGAGCGGTCAGCCAGCGCGTGGTGCCGTCCGGACGCAGCACGCGGAACTCCGCCTCGTACACGCCGCACGTGGCGATCGCCCGGTCGAGCGCGGCCGTCACGGGTGGGACGTCGTCCGGGTGCACGCGCGCGTTGAACGCGTCGATCGTCCCGCCGAAGGACTCCTCGTCGTAGCCGAAGGCCTCGAGGAGCGTCGCGTCCCAGCGCAGGGCGCCCGTGACGAGGTCCCACCGGAACGTGCCGAGGCCCGCTGCGCGGGCGGCCGACTCGAGCAGCGCCGGGCGGTCGACGCCGTCCGGGGTGGTCGCGGTCCGCCTCGCCCGGTCCGCGGGCGTCACGCCCCCGGGTTCGTGCATGCTTCCTCCGTGCCTCGTGGGCGCCGTGTGGCGTCGCAGCGCACATCATGCCCTGCCGCGGCGCCGTTCGCCCGGCTCGCGTGCGTCCGGGCCGAGCGGGGTGGCAGGCTGGGAGCATGACATCCGGCTCCACCCCCGCTCCCGCCGCGCAGCGGGTCTCCCCGGTCCCTGCACCCGCCCCGGGCGCGTCGCGCGTCGCCGCGATCGACTGCGGCACGAACTCGATCCGTCTGCTCGTCGCCGACGTCGACCCCGTCGCGGGCACGCTGACCGACCTCGACCGGCGCATGGAGGTCGTCCGTCTCGGGCAGGGCGTGGACCGCACGGGCCGTCTCGCTCCCGACGCCCTGGAGCGCACGCTCGACGCCGCGCGGCGCTACGCCGCGGTCGTGGCCGAGCTGGGCGCGACCCGCACACGGTTCGTCGCGACGTCGGCCACGCGCGACGCCGAGAACCGCGACGAGTTCGTCCAGGGCGTCCTCGACGCGCTCGGCGTCCGGCCCGAGGTCGTGTCGGGCGACGAGGAGGCGGCTCTGTCCTTCCGCGGGGCGACCTCCACCGTCGCGGGCCTGCGCCCCGGCCCGTACGTGGTCGTGGACCTCGGCGGCGGGTCGACGGAGCTCGTCCTCGGCACGACGACGCCCGACGCCGCGTCCTCCATGGACGTCGGCTGCGTGCGCCTCACGGAGCGGCACCTGCGCAGCGACCCGCCGACGGCCGCGGAGGAGGCCGCGGCACGTGCGGACGTGCGCGCCGCGCTCGACGACGCGGCGCGCGTCGTGCCGCTCGGCCGGGCGGCGACGCTCGTCGGGCTCGCCGGGTCCGTCACCACCGTGACCGCCCACGCGCTGCGGCTCGCCGCCTACGACCGCGACCGGATCGACGGCGCGGTGCTGAGCGTCGACCGGGTCCTCGCCGCGTGCGACGACCTGCTGCACCGCACGCGCGCCGAGCGTGCCGCGCTGGGGTTC
The DNA here is from genome assembly GCF_965112045.1 of Cellulosimicrobium sp. Marseille-Q8652. Classification (NCBI taxonomy): domain Bacteria; kingdom Bacillati; phylum Actinomycetota; class Actinomycetes; order Micrococcales; family Promicromonosporaceae; genus Cellulosimicrobium; species Cellulosimicrobium sp. Marseille-Q8652. Next base: position 236,464 of record NZ_CBCOPS010000002.1, read on the forward strand.
ATGCACCCCGGCCGCGTCGACGTCATCGGCGCGGGGGCCCTCGTCTGGTCGGAGGTCGTGGCGCGCGTCCGCGACGACGTGGCGGCGGCGGGCGGAGAGCTCACCGACGTCGTGACGAGCGAGCACGACATCCTCGACGGGATCGCCTGGTCGGTCGCCTGACCCCGGTCACCGCCTCGCGCGTCGGCGGCGGACCACCTCGACGACGACGTACGCGAGGACGGCGGCGAACATCGCCCGTCCCACCCACAGCAGGGCGGGGTTCTCCACGGTGTAGCCGGCCGGGACGCCGAGCAGCGCGAGCACGACGCCGCCCCAGGCGGCGCGCCCCCCGGTGCCGAAGCTCGCGCCGCCGCCGACCACGAGCACGAACGCCGTGAGCGACCCGATGCAGACGGCTCCCCACAGGTACCCCGTGCCGTCCCGCCGGTCCGCGCGGCCGCGCGCGGTCGCGAGGCGCACGACGCCGCGGACCAGCAGCTCGAGGGGCACGAGCACCGCCGGGACGGCGAGCAGGCCGAGCAGCGCGGCCATGAGGAACAGGAGGAACAGCAGCCACAGGTCGCCGGCGACGGTGCTGCCGAGGCCGAAGACGCCGTCGAGCGCCCAGGGCAGCACGAGCACCGGCGCCAGGACCGGGGTGGCCGGCGTGAACCACCAGCCGCGGAACGGGTACCTGCGCCGCAGGCGCCGGTCGGCCGGGAGGGCGTACACGCGCCAGCCGAGCCGCAGCGCGACCGCCCACTGCAGACCGAGCGTCAGCATGATGCCGAGGACGACGTCGGTGACCGCGTCGGAAGTCGGGCCGGCGTCCGCGGGCAGCGCGACGAGCAGCGCGAGGACCACCCCGAGCGCCAGCGCCGCGATCGCGGCCTCGGCGAGGCGGAAACGGCGCTGGGCGAGCAGCCGCGCCTCCACGGGACCGGGGTCGGTCGAGGCGGCGGTGGGCGGCACCGCAGCAGTATGCCCGTCCGGACGGCTCCGCACGCCGAGGCCGCCCGGGTCCCGCCGAGCCCGATTCCGCCCCGTTCCGCCCGCTCCGCCCCGTTCTGCCCGCCCGGCGTGCGCGGGATCACGCCCGTCTGGCGGACGCCAGGGCTCGCGTGGTCCGGGAGCAGTAATACTCTGGAACCATGCCTCAGAATGACCTGACCTCGGTCAGCCGTGCCCAGACCGCTTCGCCGCGGCCCCGCAAGGTGCCGCGCGTCGTCGTGCTCGGCGGCGGGTCCGTCGGTCTGTACGCCGCGCGCCGTCTGCGCAAGAAGCTCGGTCGCCGCGAGGCGGCGATCGTCGTCGTCGACCCGCGCCCGTACATGACGTACGCGCCCTTCCTCCCCGAGGCGGCCGCGGGCTCCATCGACGGCCGTGACGTCGTGGCGCCGCACCGTCGTGCGCTCAAGGGCGTCGACGTCCTGCAGGGCAAGGTCGTGGGGATCGACCACGGCAACCGCCGCGTGACGATCCACCCGGAGGAGGGCGACGACTACTCGGTCACGTACGACCACCTGATCGTCGGCCTCGGCTCGGTCTCCCGCACGCTGCCGATCCCGGGTCTCGCGGAGCACGCGATCGGCTTCAAGAACGTCGAGGAGGCCATCGCCGTCCGCAACCACGTCCTCAACCGCATGGACGTCGCCTCGTCCACGTGGGACGAGGCGCTGCGGCGCCGGATGCTGACCTTCACGTTCGTCGGCGGCGGGTTCGCGGGGATCGAGGCGATGGCCGAGATCGAGGACATGGCCCGCTACGCGACGCGGAACTACGCCACGATCGAGGAGAAGGACCTCCGCTTCGTCATGATCGAGGGCGCCGGGCGCATCCTGCCCGAGCTCAGCGAGCCCATGGCGGGCTACGCGCTCGAGGAGCTGAAGAAGCGCGGCATCGAGTTCCACCTCAGCACCTTCCTGTCGTCGTGCGTCGACGGCCACGTGGTGACCTCGACGGGTGTCGAGTTCGACTCCGACACGATCGTGTGGACCGCGGGCGTGAAGGCGAACCCGGTCATCAAGGACTCGTCCGACCTGCCCTCCGACAAGATGGGCCGCGTGACCGTGCTGCCGACGCTCCAGGTCGTGGACGCCGACGGGAACGTCGTGCCGAACGCCTGGGCCGCGGGCGACTGCGCCGCGGTGCCGGACGTGCTGAACCCCGGCAAGTTCTGCCCGCCGAACGCCCAGCACGCGATCCGTGAGGCGACGCGCCTCGCCGACAACCTCGCGCTCGAGCTGCACAGCGAGCCGCCGGTCGAGTACCGCCACAAGAACGTCGGGACCGTCGCGTCGCTCGGCCTGTACAAGGGTGTCGCGGAGCTGTTCGGGGTCTTCAAGCTCCGGGGCGTGCTCGCCTGGCTCATGCACCGCAGCTACCACGTGCTCGCCATGCCGACGGGCAACCGCAAGCTCCGCATCTTCATCGGGTGGATCGGCCAGTTCCTCATGGGCCGTGAGCTCGTCTCGCTCGGCTCGCTGCACGACCCGCGCGCCGAGTTCCGCGCCGCGTCCGTGCCGCCGAAGAAGGACGGGGAGCCGGTGAAGCAGGCCGCGCAGGGCTCGGCCGCCGCGGCGGAGGCCGGTGGCTCCGACGCGACGATCGACTCGGACGAGCGGACTCCGGCGGCCAAGGCCTCCTGAGAGGTCTCCGGACCTGCCGGGGGTTGCCGGCACCTGACCGACGACGAGGGGCGAGCCGTGACCGCGGCTCGCCCCTCGTCGCGCCCGGGCCCGGCACGCACCCGGCCGGTCGGCGGACCGGGGGAGGGTGGCGCACCCAGAGGACGGCGCACCCGGTAGATTCGGGGCGCGCCCCCATGGCCCAACTGGCAGAGGCGGCCGGCTTAAACCCGGCGTGTTCCGGGTTCGAGTCCCGGTGGGGGCACGTCGGCCCGGCGGGCGACGGGCCCGGCGGCGCGGCGGGCCCGGCTCACGACAGCCCGGTCGGCCCCTCCGGCTCGGGGTCCGGCGCGGGCGCCTGGCCCAGGACGACGAGGTTGCCGTCCGGGTCCTGCACGCGCGCGACGCGCTCGCCCCACGGCTGGTCCGCCGGTGGCTCGACGACGGTCGCGCCGCCGGCGGCGAGGTGCTCGACCGCGTGGTCGCAGTCGTCGACGTACACCCACAGCGTCGTGCCGCCGCGGACGTCCGCCTCGTCGGCGAGGCCGATGCCGAGCGGGGAGCCACCGACGTGCACGTTCACGTACACCGGAGGGCCGTCGTCGGGGAACGCGTACTCCACCGTGCCCCGCAGGAGGTCACGGTAGAAGCCGAGGGACCGCTCGACGTCGGCCACCGTGAGGATCGGGAAGAGGCTCCGGAACATGCGTCCATGGTCGGCCCGTCGGGGCGCTGACGCGCGGCGGGACCGGTCGGACACGTCCGGTGCTGCGCGCTCGGGTCCTGCTAGGGTGCCGACGAACCACGCGGGGTGTCCCGCCCGGGCGACGAGCTGCGGGCCGAGGGACTGAGACGAGCGGTACGGCCGCTCGGACCCGTCGAACCTGATCTCGCTAGCACGAGCGGAGGAACGTGGGCATGACGACGTCTGCCATCACCACCCTGACCACCCCCGGGCGCACCACGACGGGCACCACCACGAGCACGGCGGGGGGCACCCGTGCCCCCGGCGTCCTCGTCCGGGACGACGAGGACGGCTTCACCGCCGGGCTCGGCCGCCGGTACGCGCACCTGTTCGCCGAGTTCTACGACCACCCCTTCCTCGCCGGGCTCCGCGACGGGAGGGTCGAGCCCGCCGCCGTCCGCCACTACGTGGGTCAGGACCACCAGTACCTCACGGCCTACCTGCGCTGCTACGGCCTGGGCATGGCGCTCGCGCCGGACCGCTCGTGGGCCGCGTTCTTCCACGGCAAGGCGGGGTTCCTGCTCGACGACGAGTCCCACGCCCACCACGCGATGTGCGACTTCCTCGGCGTCCGGTACGAGGACGTGCAGGTGTCGCGGCTGGCACCGAGCGCCCAGGCCTACGTCGACCACATGCTCTCCGCCGGCCGCGACAGCCTGGGCGTGCTGCTCGCGGCGCTGCTCCCGTGCCCGTGGACGTACATCTGGTCGGCGCGACGCTTCTGGCTCGACGAGCGCGCGACGACGCCGGGGGCGATCGCAGCGGACCACCCGCTCGCCGGGTGGTGGGAGTTCTACGCCGCCGAGCGGACCGAGGACGTGCTCGCGGACCTGCGCGCGCGGCTCGACGCCCTCGCCGCCGACGCCGGCGAGGCCGAGCGCGCCCGCATGGAGCACGCGTTCGAGCTGAGCTGCCGGTACGAGACCCGGTTCTGGCAGATGGCGTCCACGCTCGAGGACTGGTGAGCCTTACGCCGACAGCAGATCCGCGCCCCGGCCCGGCGACGCCCGCACCGGGGCGCGGGTAGCGTGACCGGCATGGACGGACGGAAGGTCGCCACGCGGGACGCAGTTGGGCCGCGGCCCGAGGCGCGGCGCGCCGAACCGCTCCTGCGCCAGGTGATGGGCGACATCCTGCGGCGCGCGCGGCTCGCCCAGGGCCGCACGCTCGTCGACGTCTCCACCGCCGCCCGCGTCTCGACGGCGTACCTGTCGGAGGTCGAGCGCGGTCGCAAGGAGGCGTCGTCGGAGGTGCTCGCGGCGGTCTGCGCGGCCCTCGGGATCCGGCTCGTCGACCTCGTCGCGCGGACGGGGGAGGAGCTGCGGCCGGTCGGCCCCGTGCTGGTCCTGTCGTCCGCCGGGGCGCGCACGCCCGCGCACGCCCGGCTGGCCGCGCGTCCGAGGAGCGCCGGACCGGGTCGCCCGGTGACCGGACGCGCCGTCGGTCACCGGACCCTCGCCGTGGCCTGACCCCGGGCGCCTGGGCGCACCTCCGGTCGCGGCGCGTGCGCCCTCCGCCCCGGGGTGGTGCGCCGCCGTCCCGTGTCGCTGCCCGCCCGTGCGCACCGGGCGGCGTTACGTTCGACCCATGACCGAGCCGCCCGTTCTCCAGGATCTCGTCGACGACGTCGCGTTCCTGTCCCACGAGCACCAGCTGCACCTCGCCGACCTCTACGGCGACGACTCGTGGCACGCCGACCTGTCGGCCGGAACGTTCACCTTCACGTCGGCCTCGGGTGCCACCACGGAGTGCCGTCTGCAGCTCGTGGGGACGTCCGCCCCCGGACCGGGGACGTGGATGTGGGGATGGCAGAACGTCAACGGCTTCCCCGACGAGGTGCTCGTGGTGGCCGAGAAAACCCGGGGCACCGGCCTGGCCGAGACCACGACCGCCGAGCTCTCGCTGTCCGAAGGGCTGCCGCACCGGCTCACCCTCGCGGCCAAGGCGACGACCCGGCCGTCCGCGCACTACAGCGCGCCCGTCGACGGCGACGGCAGCGGGACGCGGGCGTGGCTCCTCCTGGAGCACCCGACCCTCGAGCTCCCGGCGCCCGGCCTGCCGCGTGTCGTGCGGACGCTCAGCGAAGGGCTGCTGTCCGCGACCGTGGCCGACCACCGCCGGGCGGTGCTCGCCTACGCGGACGGCCGCGGGCTGGGGGTGGAGCCGGGCGACGACGGGGCGGTGGTGCTCGTCGTCCCGGGTGGTGCGGTGACCGTGACGTTCGACGACTCCGCCCGGATCACGCAGATCCAGGCGACGGCGCGACCCGTCGCCCCGCCCGACGCGGAACCCGCCCCGGGCGACGCGGACCCTGCCCCGGCCGAGGCCGGCACCGAGGACACCGCGCCGGCCGGCGCGCAGCCGAGCACGCCGCCGCGCCGGCGCTGGTTCCGCCGGCACGGGTGAGGCGCTGAGGGATCAGCCCCAGGTCACGCTGCGGGAGTCGCCGAACGCGTTCGTGCGGATCCAGACCTGCGCACCCGGCTGCCCGTAGTGGCACCACATCCCGCTCCGCGGGAAGTTCCCGTTCGCGTCGGTCCGCAGCGGGCGGTTGTTGCGGTCGACGGAGTACGTGCGCGTGCCCTCGAACATGTGGTCGCCGTTGTGGCTCGTCCAGCACGACACCGTGAACGGCGTGTTGGGCTCCGCACCGGAGATCGACAGGTCGACGATCGCGCAGGACGAGTGGGTGCACGTGACGGACGGGTAGTTCGATCCCTTGTACGCCTGGAGGACGGGCGCGGGCCGCTTGTCGGACGTCGCGCTCCGGCAGGTCTGGTTCGCCGCGCCCTCGGTCGGGGTGACGGTCACGCAGATCTCCCGGGTCTCCGAGTAGCCGACGCTCAGCGTCCCGGACCCGGACGCGCTGTTCGAGCGCACGGCACCGGTGACCGACGTGGTGTACGGGCGACCGTTGTCGGACGTCGACCAGCTGTAGGTGATGGCGCGGTCTCCGCCGCTCACCGTCAGCGTCGGCGCGGGGATCGGTCCGTACGGGGTCGCTGTCGCGCTCGAGGCAGGTCCCGGCTCGTCGGCGCCGTCGACGCCGGCGACCGCGCGGACCTGGATCGTCGCCTCGCGGCCGTCGGTGAGGCCGCCGACGACCCTGTTCGCGGCGAGGGCGGCCCAGCCGCCGCCGGCGTTGTACTGGTACCGGATCTCGTCGGCGCGCACGCCGCTGCCGGTCGCGGCGCCGAAGGAGAGCTCGACCTGCCCGTCCGACCCCGTGGCGCGTGCGCTGAGACCCGAGACGGCGCCGGGCGCGGCGAACGCACGGACCGCGTTGGACGCGGGGGAGCTCTCGGCGTCTCCGAACTTGTCGGTGGCCTTGTTGTGCGCCCGGACACGGAACGTGTACCCGGTGGTGTCGGCGGGCAGACCCACGGTCGTGCTCGTCGCACCGCCGCCCGCGGTCACCGTCCGCACGACGGAACCGCCCTGGAGCACGTCGACCGAGTACTGCGAGATCGCCGCACCGTTCGGGTCGGGTGCCGTCCAGGAGACCTCCATCTGCGACGTGGCGCCGATGGACGTGCGCCGCGCGGTGGGCGCGGCGGGCGCGGCGGGCTTGCCCGCGGGGGTCTCGGACGCGGAGGTCTCGCCCCACTCGGACGGGTCGGGTGCGCGGTTCTCGGCCTGGACCTGGACGGTGTAGGCCTGGCCGTTGGTCAGGCCCTCCCAGGTGGTGGTGGTCTCGGTCAGGCACGTCTTGTCGGTCGCGCCGCCGGCGGGGGCCGGGGAGATGCGCAGGTTGACGCACTCGATCGCGGACCGGTCGGTGTAGGTCGCGTTCTTCCACGTGACGGTCAGGGACCCGTCGCCGAACTCGAGGGTGGGTGCGGCGGGCGGGTCGGGCTTCTCGTCCGGGCGCGCGACGGCCGAGGGCGGGGACGCGGGGCCGTCGCCGACGGCGTTCGTCGCGAGCACGGTGAACGTGTACTCGACGTCGTTGGTCAGCCCGTCCAGGGTGCAGGTCGTGGTGCCGCACGCCTTCTCGTACCCGTTCTGGGACCGCACGGTGTAGCCGGTGATGTCCGCGCCGTTGTTGTTCGGCGGGTCCCAGGACAGCACGACCGTCTTGGAGCGGACCTCCTCGACCTGCGGGGTCGGCGGTGCCTCGGGCTTGCCGAGCACGGTGATCTGGATCCGGCCCTCGACCTCCCGGTCGGGGTCCTGCGTCGCGTCCTGGACCCGGTAGCGCACGACCATCACCCCGACGAAGTCCTCGCGCGGGGTGACGGCCACCTGGTCGCCCGCGAGCGACACCGTGCCCTGGCCGGTCTCGACCACCGCGTTGAGGAGCGTGAGCGGGGTGTCGGGGAACGGGTTCGAGTCGTTGTCGAGCACCGGGACCACGGTCTCCTTGCCCTGGTGGGCGTCGGCGACCGCGTCGTCGTTCGCGCGGGCCAGCGGCCGCGTGGACGCCACCACGGTGAGACGGGCCTGCGTCGCCACGGGCGGGTTGTTCTCGTCGGAGACCGTGACGGGGACCTCGACGACGGTGCCCTTCTGCACCTCGGGCGTCGCCTGGGCGCGCAGCGTCGAGCCCTCCACCGAGACGGTGATCCCCTGACCCGGCGCCGACGCCTTGAACGACAGGGCGTCGCCGTCGGGGTCGGTCGCGAACCGCGCGAGGTCGACGGACGCCTCCTCGCCCGCGGCGACCTCGAGGGTCGCGTCGCGCAGCTCCGGCGGCAGGTTCTCCGGCGGCAGGACCGTGATCGGGAGGGTGAGGAGCGCGACGTTGCCCTCGGGGTCGTCCGGGCCCGAGCCGTCGGTGACCTCGACCGTGACCGACGCCGGCCCGTGGTACTCCGGGCTCGGCGTGTAGGTGATCTGCGTGACCGACGTGACCTCGCGGGAGCCCTCCGTGGCCTTGACCGTCTCCTCCGTCGTCAGGCGCGGCGTGCGGCCCTCGACCACCAGCACGTGCTCGGTGATGTCGATGTCAAGCGACTGACCGGCGACGACCTCGAGGGACGTGCCCGGGCGCAGCGTCGGGACCTGGTCGGTCAGGCCGGGGACCCTGACGAACGCCCTCGCGGTGAGCCCGTCGACGTCGGTCACGGCGTAGGTGAGCACCTGACGCTGCTCGGTGAGCGTCACGACGAGGTCGCCGTCCTCGCTCACCGTCGCGGTCTGCGCGTCGGTCGAGACCTCGAGCTCCGTCGCGGCACCGTCGGGGTCCTCGTCGTTGGCCAGCACGGGGACGCTGACCTCGGTCTCGCCGAGGATCTCCTCGACCTGGACCGCGTCGTCACGCGCGACGGGGGGCAGCAGCGGGGCGTCGGCGGCGACGTTCACGGTGATCGCGCCGGTGGCCCGCGCCCCGTAGGTGTCCTGGATGCCGTAGTAGAACGTGTACGCGCCGTCGTCCGGCGGGGACGTGATGACGATGCGGTCGGCGACGACCTCGGCGCCCAGGTCGTGCTCGTCCTCGACGGCGGACGGGACGAGGGCGATCTGGTCGCCGTCCGGGTCGGTGTCGTTGCGCAGCGCCGCGACCGAGACCGTCCGGTCCGGCCGGACGGTGATCTCGTCGTCGACGGCGACCGGCGACTGGTTCGTCTCGGCCGGGCGGGAGATGCCGACCCGCACGGTCCCGGTCGCGGTCGCGCCGCGCGCGTCGAGCACCGAGTACGTGAACGTGTCCAGGCCGGTGGAGCTCTTCGACGCGCTGTACTCGAGGCTCCCGTCGACCACGCGTGCGGTGCCCTTGCTCGGTGCCGAGGCCACCCCCGTGACCTGGACCGAGTCGCCGTCGGGGTCGATCCCGAGGAGAGGGACGTCGACGCGCACGGCCGCGCCGGACAGGACGCGCGCCTCGATGTCGCGAGGCTGGGGCGGCTCGTTGTCCTCGTCGTCGCGGATGCGGATGGTGACCTGGGCGGAGTCCTCCTGCCCGTTGGCGTCGCGCACGCGGTAGATCGCGTGCGCGGTGCCCGCCTCCGAGCCGGCCTTGAACCGGAGGGTGTCCTCGGAGACGAACGCCTCGCCCAGCGCCGGGTCGACGTCCTGCTCCAGCTCGGGCTGCAGGAACAGCTCGAGACCGTCCGGGTGCGTGTCGTTCTTCAGGACGGGGATCGTCACGACGTCGCCCGTGTGCACCACGACCTCGTCGGCGACAGCGTTCGGCGGCTGCAGCTTCGTCGGGGCGGGCACGGCGACGACGCGCACCTGTCCGGTGGACGTCTGCGTCCCGTTGGAGACCGTGTACTCGACGGTCACGGGGCCGTCGAGGCGCCGGATCTCGGTGATGCGCAGCATCTGGTGGGCGAGCACGGCGACCGACACGCCCGCGTCCTCGGGCACGGTGACCGACTGCACGACGAGCACGCCGCCCGCCGGGTCGGTGTCGTTGGCGAGCACGTCGACGAGCGTCGTGCCGCCGGTGGGGAGGAGCGCGGTGTCGGCGACGACGATCGGCGGGCCGCTCGCGGCGTCGGGCGGCAGCACGTCGACGCGGACGAGGCCGGTCGTGACGCCCGGGCCGTCGGTGACCTGGTAGGTGAGGTCGTACGAGCCGGGCTCGTCGGCCGCGAACGCGAAGGTCCCGGCGTCGAGGTTCGGCGTGATGAGCGCCCGGTCGTGCTCCGAGACGGTGGTCAGACGCAGGGCGTCCGAGTTCGGGTCGCTGTCGTTGCGCAGCGGCTCGACGGTGACGGACTGGCCGGCCGGGACGACGACGTGGTCGTTGACGGCGATCGGCGGCTGCTGGCCCGCGACCACGTCGACGAGCAGCTTGCCCTCGGCGATACCGCCCAGGCCGTCGGCCACCGCGAGCGTGACGATCTTGCGGCCGGTCGACCCGCCGCCGTCACGGAGCTCGACCGTCCCGTCGGGTCGTGAGCGGACCTCGTCCCCGGCGACCGTCGCGTCCGCCGACGCGAGGTACAGGTCGTCGCCGTCGGGGTCCTTGAAGAACGGCAGCACCTTGATCGTGGCGGTCCCGCCCTGCGCGACCTTGAGCACCGGGTCGCCCGTCTGCTCGGGGCCCCCGTTCTCGTCCCAGGGGGAGATCTTCAGGGAGACCCCGGCCTCCGCCGTCCCACCGCGACCGTCGGAGACCGTGTACCGGAAGCCGAGCGTGCCCTCGGCGTCCTCGGGCACGACCGCCTGCAGCGCGGCACCCCCGAGGATCTGTTCGACCGTCACGCCGTCCGGTCCGTCGCCCGCCACCGTCGCCGTCATGACGTCGCCGTCGGGGTCGACGTCGTTGGCGAGCACGGGCAGGATGGTCGTGCGCCCCGGACGGGCCCCGAACACGTCGTCCTTCGGCTGCGGCGGCTTGTTCGGCTGCGACCGGTCCGCGATGAACTGGTCCACCTGCTCCGGGTTGGTCAGCTCGGCGTCGGACTCCTCGCCCTCGGCCTCCTCCGGGAGCTGCACGTCCCAGTCGTCGACCTTCTCGTACTCGTCCGCCGCCATCCACAGCGTCCCGGCCGCCAGGTCGTTGAGCACCACGACGTGCCGGTTCACCCGGTACTCCAGGCGCGCCTGCGGGTCCACACCCTCGAGCCGCTTGTCCAGGTCGCGATCGGTGCCCGCGCAGTCCCGGACCACCTGAGCCGTGGACCCCCACGCGCCATAGGTGCAGCCGTCGAGCTGCACGGGCGCCGACGGCGATCCCTGCGCCGCGCGAGTCAGCGCGTCACCGCCGTCCAGCGGCTGGGTGACGAGCCCCGACGAGGTCGCGACGACGACGTCCGCCGAGCCGGCGGACGGCTGCTGCAGCCGCGCGCCCTCGCCGTCGTCGAGGAGGACGGTCTTCCCGCCCGGGAGCACGAGCGTCGACGCCGAGCGGTCCAGGACGACGGGCTCGTCGCCGACGGCGGTCACCGCGAGGTCGGCGCCGGGGCTCACCGGGAGGTTCGCGGTGCCGGGCGCGCCCTGGACGACGCCCTTGTCGGACGTCTCCACGGTCCACAGCGTCCCGGTCGACGGGACCGCGACGAACACCGTGCCGTCGCCCGAGACCGTCAGCGCACCCTCACCGTCCAGCTCGGCGACCGGCTCCGTCTCCTCCGGGTCGAACGCCGTCGCCCCGTCGAACGGCAGCACCCACAGCAGGCCCTCCTCACCGTCGAGCACCGCCGTCGCCGCACCTCCCGACGCCACCTGCGCCCCTGCCGGCAACCGCACCTGCCCGTCCAACGTCAGGTGCGCCACCTCGACCGGCGACGCCGTGCTCGTCCCGTCGTCGTCCAGCAGCACCCGACCCTCGTCCTGCTGCACGTCGAACGACGCCGACCCCGCCACCAGCACGCCGTCGATCGCCTGCGACGCGTAGTTGAACCGACCCAGCTGCCCGGACGACGTCTTCGTCACCCACACACCCGAGTCGTTCAGCTCCACGTCCGCCGTCGCCTCGCCGTCGTACCACAGGGCGAGCCCCACCACGGCGGTCGAGAACACCGACACGGTGCTCACCGACGCCACGGCGCGACGGTTCTCGTTGAGACGTGACAGGAAACCCACGGAACTCCCCCGGTCGGTGGCTCGGCTCGCCTGCACCGGCGGAGCGGGAGGCCGGGGACGGCCACGGTCGGCGTGAACGGCCTGCACGAGCATAGCGTCGCCGCCGCTCGGGCACGCAGGGTCGCGGCGGGGGAGAACTCCCCATCGCCCGCGGACGGGGCGGTGGTCAGCGCAGGAGCAGCGGGTGCTCCTGCGCAGCGTTGTCGCGGAGCCGGTCGAGGTGCTGGACGCCGACCTCGTGGCGAGCGCGGTCCGTCGCCGCGCGAGCCGCGCGCGTCGCGAGCAGGTGCGCACGGGCCTCTGCGCGCCGTCGGCCGACGTCGGTCAGGCGGGTGCCGACCCGGACGAGGAGGCGGTCGAGCCCGTGCAGCTCGGCGGTGCGGGGCAGGCTCGGCGAGTAGGCGCTCACGAGGGGTTCTCCTTGCCGTCGACGAGGGGGAACAGGTTGAAGTGGATCTGGGCCGGGCGCGCCCCGGGCGTCCGCTCCTGGTGGCTGTAGCGCTCGAGCGTCTCGGAGAACCGGTCCCACGCCTCCCCGACCTCGGCCATCTGGTCGGCGGTCAGCCAGGTCGCCGTCGTCGTGAGGCGGGTGACGTCGAGCCACGCGCGGTCGAGCGTCTGCGAGTTCTCCAGGAGCGACTGGATCTTGCGGGCGCGGGCCTTCTCGAACTCGAGAGCGACCGCGAGCGTCGTCGCGATCGCCGCGACGTCGTCCGGGTCCTCGGGGAGCCCGACCCGGAGTCCGCCCGGACGGCGCTCCCACCAGCGTTCGCGGCCCGTGCCGCGCTCGGCGACCTCCTGGATGAAGCCGTGGCGTGCGAGCTGGCGCAGGTGGTAGCTCGTCGACCCGCTGGACTCGCCGACGAGCTCTGCGATCCCGCTCGCGGTGAGCGCGGAGTGCGCGGAGAGCAGGTCGAGGATCTGGATCCGCAAGGGGTGGGCCAGGGCCTTCAGCTGGGCAGGCCCGAGGGACTCCTCGTGCTCCTGGGGCGATGCCGCGGCGCCGTCGTCCGTGCTCATGCCCACGACGCTACGCATCCAAAGGAATCTTTGCAAGACTTTCTTTGCAGAGATTCCTTTGGATCATCGCGGCAGCGCCGGGCTCGGGCGGGTCTCCGGCGTCAGGGTGCAGGCCAGGTCGTCCTCTCGTAGTGCTTCCCGTCGATGACGACCCAGGCCTGAGCCAGCCCGCCGTTGACGTAGGCGTTGCCGAGCACGCACGGCAGGTCGACCCAGCCGCCGGCGTTGAGCGTCGCGGAGTAGGACCGGCCCGGGCGGACGATGTTGTGGTCGGTGCCGTTCGCGTTGCTCCAGCACTCGAACGTGTGCGAACCCGACGGGAAGTCCGCGTTCGCGTGCACGCGGAACTGCGTGCACATGTAGCCGGAGCAGCCGGCGACGTTGCTCTGCGGCCCGCGGACCACCCACGCCCGCGGGTTCGGCGGCGGGGGCGGCGCGTCGGTCGCGCCGGACGCCGAGACGTACCCCGAGCAACCGGCGGCGTTGCACGCGCGCGCCTGCACGGTGTAGCTGCGCGAGTACCCGCCCGCGAGGTCGACGCGCCCGGTCCCGGTCCCGCTCCTGCTCTCCGAGCCGGACAGCGACCACTCGACGCGCGCGGCGTTGCCTCCGTCGGAGCTCGGCCCGCTCACGGTGAAGTAGCCGTCCGTCGCCGACGTCTTCGTCCACGAGACCCCGGGCGTGCTGGGCGTCGTGTACGGCGTGACGGAACCGGACCGGCCGGTCCACGCGGAGCACCCGGCGGCGTTGCACGCCTGGACGTCGAACGTGTAGGGCTGCCCGTTCGTCAGACCGGTGAAGGTGGAGGTCGTGGCGGTCGTCTGGATGCTCCTGCCACCGCTGCCGTTCGCGCGCACCGTGTACGTCACCGCGTCGCCGTTGGCGTCCGCCGCCCCGAAGGTCACGCGCGCCTTCCCGTTCGTGTCCCCGGGGATCAGCGCCGCCGAGGGCGTTCCCGGTGCGCCGGGCCTGCCGTAGGGGATCACCCCGGCCGACGCGGCGCTCGTCGCGCCCTTGCCGGCCTTGTTCTCCGCGGTGACCGTAAAGGTGTACGACGACTCGTTGTCGAGGCCCGTCGCCGAGTACGAGGTCTTCCCGGTGACGGGCACGGCGGCACCGTCGGGGGAGCCGTTGCGGAAGCGCTGCACGTGGTAGGCCTTGACGGCGTCACCGTTCTCGAAGGGCGTGCTCCACGTCAGGCCGATCACACCGCCGTTGACGGCGCTGCTCGTGCGCGTGGCGCTCGGCGCGGCCGGGGCGTCCGGGACGCCGGCCGGGACCTCGGGGTCCGAGGCGGCGCCCCACTCCGACGGGTCCGGGGCCTCGTTGACCGCCTGGACGGTGACCGTGTAGGGCACGCCGTTGTCGAGCCCCGACCACACGGTCTCGGTACCCGCGACGCACGACTTGCGGAACACGCCGTCGTCCGGGGCGGGGACGATCTCGAGGTTGACGCACCGGATGGGGGAGCGGTCGGTGTAGGTGGCGTTCTCCCACCGGACCGTGAGCGACTCGTCGCCGAAGGTCAGGGTCGGCGCCGCCGGCGGGTCCGGCTTCTCGTCCGGTCGAGCAGGGGGTGACGGGGGCGACGCCGGCGAGGGGCCGACGGCGTTCTCCGCGACGACCGTGAACGTGTACTCGACGTCGTTCGTCAGCCCGTCGAGGGTGCAGGTCGTCGTCGCGCACTCCTTCTCGTACCCGTTCTGCGACGTCACGGCGTACCCCGTGATCTCCGCACCGTTGTTGCTCGGCGGGTCCCACGACAGCACCACGGTCTCGGAGCGGACCTCCTCGACCTGCGGCGCGGTCGGCGCCTCGGGCCTGCCGAGGACGGTGACCGTGACGCTGCCCTCGACCTGCCGCTCGGGGTCCTGGGTCGCGTCCTGGACGCGGTAGCGCACGACGAGGACGCCGACGAAGGACTCGTCCGGTGTCACGAGGACCTCGTCACCGGCGATCTGGGCCGCCCCGTCGCCCGTGTCGACCGCGGCGCCGAGGAGCTCGAGCGGCCCGGCCTCCTCGAACGGGTTCTTGTCGTTGCGCAGCACGGGGACCGAGATCTCCACCCCCTGGTGCGCGTCCTCGACGACGTCGTCGACGAGCGTCGCGAGCGGACGGGTCGACGCGACGACGGTCACGGCGAGCTCGCCGTCGACGCCGGGGTTCTCGCCGTCGCGGACCTGGACGGGCACCGCGAGCGTCGTGCCGCGCTCGACGTCGGCGGAGGCGCGGACGGTGACGGTGGACCCCTCGACGGTCGTCGTGAGGCCGGGGGCCGACCCGGTGACCGCGAACGTGAGCGGGTCCTCGTCCGGGTCGGTCGCGAACCGGGCGAGGTCGATCGACGTCTCCTCGCCCGCCGCGACGTCGACCGTCGGCGTGCCGAGCACGGGCGGCAGGTTCTCCGGCGGGAGCACCCGGATCGGCAGGGTCAGGACGGCCGTCGCGCCGTCGGGGTCGTCCGGCCCGGTGCCGTCCGTGACCTCGAAGGTGACCCCGGCCGCCCCGGCGTACTCGGCGCGCGACGTGTAGACGATCGTCGTCGCGTCCGTCACCTCGCGCGTCCCCTCGAACGCGGTGACCGCCGACTCCTCCGTGAGGCGCGGGGTCCGGCCCTCGGCGACGACGACGTAGTCGGCGACGTCGATCGTGAGCGGCTCGCCGCTGAGGACCTCGAGCGGGGTGATGCCGGGGCGCAGGACGGGACGTCGGACCGGCTCCTCCGCCGTACCCAGACCCGGCACGCGCACGAACGCGCGCGTGCTGAGCCCGTCGACGTCGGTCGCGGAGTACGTGACCACCTGGGCGCGGGTCGTCAGCGGGACGGTGAGCACACCGTCCTCGTCGACGGCGACGTCCTCGTCCGCGACCTCGACGGTGAGGGCCTGGGCGGTGCCGTCGGGGTCCACGTCGTTCTCGAGCACGGCGACGTCGACGCTCTCCCGCCCGAGCACGGCCTCGAGCGGGACGACGTCGTCGTGCGCGACGGGCGGCAGCAGGGGAGCGTCCTGGCGCACGACGACCGTCACGGCCGCCGAGGCCCGCGCGCCGAAGGTGTCCTGGACGGCGTAGTAGAAGGTCGAGGTCCCGTCGTCGGACGGGGTCGTGACGACGACACGGTCGCCCACGACCTCGGCGGGCAGCTCGAGCGCGCCCTCGACCTCCGACGCGACGAGCGACAGCCGGTCGCCGTCGGGGTCGCTGTCGTTGTCGAGCACGTCGACGGCGACGGTGCGCCCGGGGCGGACCGTGACCTCGTCGTCGACGGCCACCGGCGGCTGGTTCGTCGCGGCCGGGACCGAGATCCCGACGCGCACGGTGCCGGTCGCCGTCGCTCCGCGTGCGTCGACCACCGCGTAGGTGAACGTGTCGGTGCCGACGGCCGTCGCCGCCGCGGTGTACTCGAGGTAGCCGTCGACGAGCTCGGCGGACCCCTTGCCCGGCGGTGACGCGACGCCCGAGAGGGTCACCCAGTCGCCGTCGGGGTCGACGCCGCCGAGCGGGACCGCGATCCGGACGGTCGTCCCGCTGAGCACGCGCGCGACCACCTCGGGCGGGCGCGGGGCGGCGTTGTCCTCGTCGGCGCGCACGCGGATCGTCACCTGGGCGGAGTCCTCCTGGCCGTTGACGTCGCGGACGCGGTAGATCGCGTACGTCGTGCCGGCCTCGGTGCCGGCGCGGAACCGGACGAGGTCCTCGGAGACGAACGCCTCCCCGACGGCCGGGTCGACGTCCTGCTCGAGCTCCGTCTGGAGCGTCAGCTCGAGCTGGTCGGGGTGCACGTCGTTGCGGAGCACCGGGACGTCGACGACGTCCCCCGCCTGGACCGTCACCTCGTCGGGCAGCGCCGTGGGCGGGCGCAGCTCGACCGGCGGCGGGACGGGCACGACGCTCACCTCGCCCACCGCCGTCCGGGTGCCGTTGGACGCCGTGTAGCGGAACGTCACGGGCTCCGCCTGGCGGCGCACCTCGGTGACGCGCAGCACCTGGTGCGCCAGGACGGCGACGGAGATCCCCGAGCCGTCCGGCACCTCGACGGACTGGACGACGAGCACGCCGCCGGCGGGGTCGCTGTCGTTCGCGAGCACGTCGACGAGGGTCGAGCCGTCGGCGGGGAGCAGGGCGCGGTCGGACACCACGACGGGCGGGGCGTCGTCGTCGGCCGGGGCGACGACGTCCACGCGCACGAGGCCCGTCGTGACGGACTGGCCGTCGCTCACGTCGTACGTCAGGTCGTAGGACCGCGCCTCGGTCGAGCGGACGTCGAACGTCCCGGCCTCGAAGCTCGGCGTGATCTCCGCGGGCGCCTGCTCGGCGACCCCGACGAGGCGCAGGGCGTCGCCGTCCGGGTCGGAGTCGTTGCGCAGCGGCGAGACCGTGACGGTCTCGCCGACCGGGACGACCACGTGGTCGTTGACGGCGGTCGGGGGCTGGTCTGCGGGGACCGAGTCGACGAGCAGGCGGCCCTCGGCGGTGACGCGACCGTCGGACACGAGCAGCTCGACGATCTTGCGTCCCGGTGACGCGCCGGCGTCGCGGTACTCGACGGTGCCGTCGGGCAGGGTGCGGACCTCGTCGCCGGCGCCCGACGTGCTCGCCGAGGACAGGAAGAGCTCGTCGCCCTCGGGGTCGCGGAAGTAGGGGAGGACCTTGATCGTCGCCGCACCGCCCTGCACGACCTTCAGCACGGGTTCACCGGTCTGCGCCGGCGGCTCGTTGACGTCCCAGCCGAAGACCTCGAGCGTCACGTCGGCCTCGGCGGTCCCGCCCGCCCGGCCGTCGCTCACCCGGTACGTGAACGACGACCGTCCCGCGGCGTCCGCGGGGACCGTCGCCTGGAGCGCCGCGCCGCCCAGCACCGGCTGCACGAGGACGCCGTCCGGGCCGGCGCCGGCGACCGCCGCCGTCATGACGTCGCCGTCGGGGTCGACGTCGTTCGCGAGCACGGGCAGGATCGTCGTGCGTCCCGGGCGCACGCCGAGGAGGTCGTCGTTCGGCAGCGGCGGCCGGTTGGGCTTCGACCGGTCGGCGAGGACCTGGTCGACCTGCTCCGGCGCGCTCTCCTCGCTCTCGGACTCCTCGCCCTCGGCGTCCTGCGGCTTCACCTGGTCCCAGTCGTCGACGACCTCGAACTCGTCAGCGGCCATCCAGAGCGTGCCTGCCGCCAGGTCGTTGAGCACGATCGCGTGCCGGTTCACCCGGTACTGCAGCGTCGCGCGCGCGTCGACGCCCTCGAGCGAGCGCTGCAGGTCCCGCCCGGTCCCGTCGCAGTCGCGCACGACCTCCCCGGAGGAGGACCACGCGCCGTAGGTGCACCCGTCGAGCTGGACGGGCGGCGCCGGGACGCCGCTCGCCCGCCGGACCACGGCGTCGCCACCGCGCAGAGGCTGGGTGACGAGCCCGGTGGCCGTCGCGAGGACGACCGCGTCCGACGGCGCGGAGGGCTGCTGGAGCCGCGCCTCGGAACCGTCGGGCACGTCCACCACGCTGCCCGACGGCAGCACGAGCGTGGAGGCGGACCGGTCGAGGATGACGGGCCGGTCGCCGACGGTCGTCAGCTCGACGTCGGCACCGGTGGCGACCGCGAGGGCCGACGACGTCGGCTCCCCGGGCGCACCGTCCGTGCCGCTGCGGACCTCGTGCAGCGCGCCCTCGGACGGGTCTGCCACGAAGACCGTGCCGTCGGCGGAGACGGCGAGCGTGGCGCCGTCCCCGACGGTGGCGACCGGCTCGGTCTTCTCCGGGTCGAGGCCGGTCGCGGCGTCGAACGGCATGACCCAGAGCGTGCCCTCGTCGGTGTCGAGGACGGCGACGGTGCCGCCGCCCGACCGGACCTGGGACCCCGCGGGGGCGCGCACGGTGCCGTCGAGCACGAGGTGGGCGACGTCCACGGGGCTCGCGGCGGACGTCGCGAGGTCCTCGACCAGCACCCGGCCCGCCTGCTGCTGGACGTCGAACGACGTGCTCCCGGAGAGCAGCGAGCCGTCGAGGGCCTGCGACTCGGCGTTGAACCGGCCGACGAGGCCCGTGGACGTCTTCGTCACCCACACGCCCGAGTCGTTGAGGTCGACCTCGGCCGAGGCCTCGCCCTCGGACAGCGCGGCGACGGTGACGAGCGTCGTCGCGAAGAGGGCCACGACGGTCGCCGAGGCGACGGTCCGACGGTTCGCCGCGACACGCGACCTGATTCCCACGACGTCCTCCGAGCACGTCCGGGCCCACCTGCCGGCGGGTCCGGAGGCGCACCCACGGGCGCGCCCGCGAGCACAGGATAGGGCGGCGAGCGCGCCGTGGGCGTGCGTGCCCGTGCCACGGTGGGACGATCGGGACATGATGGACGCCCTTTCACCCGTCCGTCGCTCCGCGGGCGAGGCGATCCTCGCGCGGGTCGCCGGCCCGGACGCAGCGGCGACCCGAGCGCGCATCCACCACACGCCCGGTCCGCGGTGGTTCGAGGAGGGCTCGCCGGTCCGGCGCGTCCACGGCGACGCCTCGATGTTCGTGGGTGGCCTGCGCGCGCTGCTGCTGCAGAGCCTGCACCCCCTCGCGATGGCGGGAGTCGCCGCGCACTCGGGGTACCGCGGGGACCCGTGGGGGCGTCTCCAGCGCACCTCGACGTTCCTCGCGACGACGACCTTCGGTACCGCGACCGACGCGCAGGGCGCCGTCGACGCCGTGCGCGCGGTGCACCACCGCGTCCGCGGGACGACCCCGGACGGGCGCCGGTACGCGGCCGGCGACCCGCACCTGCTGCGGTGGGTGCACGTCGCCGAGACCGAGAGCTTCCTGGTCGCGCACCAGCTGTTCGGTGCGGACCCGCTCGACCGTGCGGGGTGCGACGAGTACGTGGCCCGGGCGGGCGACGTCGGCCGCCGGCTCGGGGTCGAGGACGTGCCGCTCTCCTGGGTCGAGCTGGAGGCGTCGATCGCCGCGTACCGGCCGGAGCTGGCCGTGACGCCGGCCGCGCTCGACGCGGCGCGCTTCCTCCTCGTGGAGCCGCCGCTGCCCGCCGTGGTGCGGCCGGTCTACGCGGGGCTCGCCGCAGCCGCCCGCGCGTCGCTGCCGCCGTGGGCGAGGGAGGACCTTCCGCCCGTGCGGCTCGTGCCGCCGGCTCTCGCCGGTCCGGCGGGCGCGCTCGTCACGCGGGCCATCCGGTGGGCGCTCCCCACACCCTGAGCGTCGCGCGCACGTCGAGCCCCGCGCACGTCGAGCCCTCGCGCAGTCCTGCGCTCGCACCGGTCGATCCCGGCGTGCACGTCCTGGTCAGCCGGCGTCGCGCTCAGCCGGCGTCGCGGCGTCGGCGGAAGTCGTCGAGGTCGGCGTTGAGGCGCGCGAGGAGCTCGGCGAGCAGCGACCGGTCGAGCCGTGACCAGCGCGCCAGCACGTCGGCGTACAGGGCCGCGCGGGTGTCCCGGTGCCGCGCGAGCTCCTCGAGGCCCTGCGCGGTCGGCTCGACGAGCACCGCCCGGCCGTCGTGCGGGTCGCGCACGCGCCGGACGCGGTCCGCACGGTCGAGCGAGACGACCTGGCGGGTCACCGTCGAGGCGTCGAGGCCGAGCCGGGCGGCGAGCGCGTTGACGTTCTGCGGGCCGTGCGTGGCGAGGGTCTGCAGGAGCAGGTAGCCCGACCGGTCGAGCGTGCCGGTGCGCGCACCCCCCCGAGCGGTCCCGGGCGCCCCCGACGCCGAGGTGCGCTCGGCCCGGCGCAGCAGCTGGGCCACCTCGAGCTCGATCGCGGCGACGACGTCCCGTGCGGCGTCGTCCCCCGCCGGGTCGTTTCCTCGGGAAACAGTCATAGGTGTATCCTACAGGAAAGTACCTGCTAGATACAGATAAAAGAGAGCGAGCACCACGTGGCCTCGACACGCGACGAGCCGAACCGCACCGCCATCTACGCGACCGCCCTGACCGCGTTCTTCGCCATCGCGGGGATCGCCGTCGTGGACCCGATCCTGCCCGTCATCGGCGCGGAGATCGGGGCCTCGACCTGGCAGATCGAGCTGCTCTTCACCGCGTACATCGCGGTCATGGCGCTCGGGATGATCCCGGCCGTCCTGGCGACCGGACGCTTCGGGTACAAGAAGATCCTCGTCGCGGGCGTCTCGCTCGTCGCCGTCGCGGCGGTGCTCGCCGCGCTCAGCACGACGATCGGCCAGCTCGCCGCCCTGCGCGGTCTCTGGGGACTCGGCAACGCGATGTTCTTCGCGACCGCGATGGTCCTGCTCGTCTCGCTCGCGAACGACCGCGAGTGGGTCGTCGCGCTGTTCGAGACGTGCGTGGGGCTCGGGTTCGCCGTCGGGCCGCTGCTCGGCGGCCTGCTCGGCGGCATCTCGTGGCGCGTGCCGTTCCTCGTGTGCGGCGTCTTCATGGTCGTCGCGCTGCTCGTCTCGGTCACGAGGCTCCAGGACCCCGCGCAGCGCCCCGCACCGCTCCGCGTGGGCCAGGTGTTCCGGCTCTTCCGGAGACCCGGCTTCCTCGCCCTGTCCGCGGTCACCGCGGCGTACAACTTCTGCTTCTTCGTGGTGCTCGGCTACACGCCCGTGTTCCTCGGCCTCGACGTGATCCCGCTCGGCCTCGTGTTCACGGCGTGGGGCGTCGGCCTCGCGGTCGGCATCCTCGTCGTCGGCCACCGCCTCGCGCACCGCGTCGGTGCCGTGCAGACGCTCGGGATCGCCGTCGTAGGGGTGCTCGCGGCGCTCGTGCTCCTCGCGCTCGACCTCGGCACCGCCGGGTCGGTCGTGGTGCTCGTCCTCGCGGGCGTGTGCATGGGTATCGCGAACGCCAACCTCACCGACCTGTCCCTCGCGCTCGGGGACCCCGACCGGCGCGTGACGACCGGCGCGTTCAACCTCGTGCGCTGGGGCTTCGCCGCTCCCGCGCCCGTCATCGCCGGTCTGCTGCACCCCGTCTCGCCGACGGCGCCGTTCTGGGTCGGCGCGGGCGTGCTCGTCCTCGGCGTCGTCGTGTTCCTCGCGACGGCGCACCGCATGGCCGGTGAGCTCGGGGAACGCGTCCTGTGGTCGCGCTGGGACCGGAAGGCGCGTGCCGTCGAGGGGACGCCGGAGGAGGCGCTCGGCGAGGTCTGACGAGCCCGCGCGCCGGGGCCGCGGTCGCGGTCAGGCGGAGGGGTCCGCGTCGCCGGGGCGCGCGCGTGCCTCCTCGCGCGCGGCGTCGGCCAGCGCGACGATCCCGCGCACGAGCGCGCGCAGGTCGTCGAGGTCGAGTCGCTCCAGCAGGTGCTGCGTCGGCTCCTCCCGGGCCGCGAGGCGCCGGACCGCGTCCGCCCCGCGACGCGTCGCCGCGACGAGGCGGACGCGCCCGTCGGTCGGGTCGGGACGGCGCTCGGCCATCTCGGCCGCGACGAGACGGTCGACGATGCCCGAGACCGTCGCCGCCGTGACGCCCAGGACCTCGGCGAGACGATGGGCGCCGGACGGGCCGTCGACCTGCAGGACCGCGAGCGCGCGCAGCTGCTGCACCGTGAGCGGGGTCGTGAGGATGGGCTCGAGGCGCTGCGCGAGGAAGATCTCGCTGAGCACGTTCCCGGCCTCCTCGACACGGCCGACGAGCCGACGGCGCTCGTCGTCCTGCTCGTCGTGCTCGTCGGGACGCACCGCGGGGCGGTCGCCCTGCCGCTCGCCGTGCCGCTCTCTCTGCCACTCTCTCTGCCGCTCGCCCGGGCGGTCGTCGTGCTGCTCTCCCACGCCGTGACCGTACCCGGGACCGACCGCAGATGCTTAGCGTTAGGCTAACGACCGACGACGGCGTCGACGTCCTTCTCCTCCGATTCTTCCTCGCTGCCTGGAGGCACCGTGTCCCGACTTGCCCGGACGTCGCTCGCGAACCGAGCCGTCGTCGCCCTCGTCACGGTCGCGGCAGCGATCTTCGGCGTGGTCAGCCTCGGATCGCTCAAGCAGGAGCTCATCCCGTCGCTGCAGATCCCCGCGGCCGCCGTCGTCGCCGTCTACCCCGGGTCGGCGCCGGAGATCGTCGAGGACCAGGTCACCGAGCCGATCGAGGCCGCCGTCCAAGGGGTCGACGGGATCGCCGGCATCAGCTCGACCGCCTCGACGAGCCTGTCCGTCACGAGCGTCGAGCTCGACTACGGCACCGACATGGACGCCGCGAGCCAGCAGCTCCAGACCGCGGTCACGCGCATCCAGTCGCAGCTCCCGGCCGACGTCGAGCCGCAGGTCGTCACGGGCTCGATCGACGACCTCCCGGTCATCCAGCTCGCGGCCGCCGGCGCGGAGGGCAGCGAGGGCGACGCCGCGCTGGACGCCGCGGAGCTCGGCTCCGTCGTCGAGTCCGTGCTCGTGCCGCGGCTCGAGGAGATCGACGAGGTGCGCTCCGTCGCGGTGACCGGCATCGCGGACCGCGAGGTGCGCGTCGACCTCGACCCGCAGGCGCTCGCCGCGGCGGGAGTCTCGTCCGCCGACGTCTCCACGCTCCTCGACGACAACGGCGTCCAGATCCCCGGCGGCACCGTCGTCGAGGGCGACACCGAGCTCACCGTCCAGATCGGCGCGCAGATCACGTCGGTCGACGAGCTCGCGGCGCTCCCGCTCCAGGGCGCGGCGGGCGTCGTGCCGCTGGGCGACGTCGCGGAGGTCGCCGAGGTCGACGCCGACGCGACGTCGTACTCCCGGCTCGACGGCGAGCCGTCGCTCGCGATCGCCGTGACCAAGACCCCCGCGGGCAACACGGTCGAGATCTCGCACGCCGTCCAGGACGCGCTCACGGACCTCGACGAGGCGCTCGCCGACCAGGGCGTGCGCGTCGCCGTCGTGTTCGACCAGGCGCCGTTCATCGAGGAGTCGATCGAGGGCCTCGCGACGGAGGGCGGCCTCGGCCTGCTCTTCGCCGTCGTCGTCATCCTCCTGTTCCTCGCGTCGCTGCGCTCGACCCTCGTGTCCGCGATCTCCATCCCGCTGTCGCTGTGCGTGACCTTCATCGTGATGAACGCGACGGGCTACACCCTGAACATCCTCACCCTCGGCGCGATGACCGTCGCGATCGGCCGCGTCGTCGACGACTCCATCGTCGTCATCGAGAACATCAAGCGGCACCTGTCCTACGGCGAGCCGAAGCGCGAGGCGATCCTCACCGCCGTCCGCGAGGTCGGCGGCGCCATCACGTCCTCGACGATCTGCACCGTCGCGGTGTTCGCCCCCATCGCGCTCGTCGGCGGCATGGTCGGCGAGCTGTTCCGGCCCTTCGCCGTGACCGTCGCCATCGCGATGCTCGCGTCGCTGTTCGTCGCGCTGACCATCGTCCCGGTGCTCGCGTACTGGTTCATCAAGGCCCCGAAGGGCGTCGTGGAGCACGACGGGTCCGACGAGTCCGTCGCCCGGGCCGCCGAGGTCGCCGAGCGCACGCGCGCCGAGGCCGAGGCGAAGGAGCGCCGCGGGATCTGGCAGCGCGCCTACATGCCGACGCTGCGCGCGTCGCTGCGCCGCCCGGTCGTCACCCTCGCCGTCGCCGTGCTCGTCCTCGTCGGGACGCTCGCGCTCGTGCCGCGCCTCGAGACGAACTTCCTCGGTGACTCCGGCCAGGACACGCTCACGGTGACCGAGACGTTCGAGCCGGGCACCACGCTCGTCGCGCAGGACGAGGCGGCACGTACCGTCGAGGACGCGCTGCTCGGCCTCGACGAGGTCGAGACCGTCCAGACGACCGTCGGCCAGGGCGACGCCGCGGCGGCCGCCTTCTTCGGCGGAGGGTCCACGCCGCAGGCGACCTTCGCCGTCACGCTCGCCGACGACGCCGACGGCACCGCGGCGCAGGCCACGATCCGCGACGCCGTCGCCGACCTCGGCACCGACGCCACCACCGAGATCACCGTCGCGGGCGGCGAGGCGCTCATGGGCTCCTCGACCGTCGACCTCGTCGTGCGGACCACGGACCCCGACACGCTCGCCGACGCGGCGCAGCAGGTCCAGGACGCGGCCGAGGGCACGGACGGCGCCGTCGACGTCACCAACAACCTCGCCGCCGAGCAGTCGACGGTCCAGGTGAGCGTCGACCGCGACGCCGCGACCGCGGCGGGACTCACCGAGACCCAGCTCTCCGTGCTCGTCGCCTCGGTCATGTCGCCGATGCCGATCGGGAGCGTCGACCTCGGCGACGGCCCGGTGGACGTCGTCGTGTCGCAGGGCGAGGGTCCGGCGACGGTCGCCGAGCTCGAGGCGCTCGTCATCCCGGGCGCCGCGGGTCCCGTGCCGCTGACGTCGGTCGCCACGATCGAGGAGGTCGCCGTCCCGACGTCGATCACCCGCCTGGACGGCGAGCGCAGCGCGACCGTCTCCGTGACGCCGGCGGGCCAGGACCTCGGCTCCCTCACCGCCGCGCTCACCACGACGGTCGACGAGCTCGACCTCCCCGCCGGTGCGTCGGTGGAGATCGGTGGCGTCGCGGCCCAGCAGGAGGACGCGTTCGCCGACCTCGGCCTCGCCCTGCTCGCCGCCATCCTCATCGTCTACGTGGTGATGGTCGCGACGTTCCGCTCGCTCGTGCAGCCGCTCATCCTGCTCGTCTCCGTGCCGTTCGCGGCGACCGGTGCGCTGCTCCTGCTGCTGGCCACGTCGACCCCGCTCGGCGTGCCGTCGCTCATCGGGATGCTCATGCTCATCGGCATCGTCGTGTCCAACGCGATCGTGCTCATCGACCTCATCAACCAGTACCGCGAGCGCGGGCGCTCGCTCGACGACGCGGTGCTCGAGGGGTCGCGCAAGCGCCTGCGCCCGATCGTCATGACGGCTCTCGCGACGATCTTCGCGCTCACCCCCATGGCGCTCGGGATCACCGGCGGCGGCGCGTTCATCTCCCAGCCGCTCGCCCTCGTCGTCATCGGCGGGCTGATCAGCTCGACGCTGCTCACGCTCGTGGTGGTGCCGGTGCTGTACCTGCTCGTCGAGCGCCGCGGCGAGAAGCGCCGGGCTCGACGGGCGGCGAAGGCCCAGGAGTCCGTGCGGGCGGAGCCCGAGACGGTGGTCGCGGCGCAGGCCTAGGTCCGGTCGGGTCCGCGGGCGGTGCGCCGTCGGTGCTCGGGCCGGCCGCACCGTCACCTCCGGCGGTCGGCGGTCCGCTTCAGGAGCGCGGCCTCGACGCCCTGCGCATCCGACGTCGCACCGCCCGCTCGGCCGTCGTCCCACCCCCGCACGGCCGGTCGGAACACCACGACGCGACCACGGACTCAGGACGGCCGGGCGACGCCCGTCTCGTACGCCAGCACGACGGCCTGGACGCGGTCGCGCAGGCCGAGCTTGCCCAGCACGCGGCCGACGTGCGTCTTGACCGTGGCCTCCGAGAGCACGAACCGCTCGGCGATCTCGGCGTTCGTCAGACCCTCGCCGAGCGCCTCGAACACCTCGAGCTCCCGGGCCGTGAGGTGGGACAGGCGGGGGTCGTCGCGGCCCGTCGCGGCCGTCGAGGGCGCCGCGCCGTCCTGCGGGAGCTGGCCCGAGAACATCTCGAGCATCCGGCGGGTGATGCGCGGCGACATGGCGGCGTCGCCGCTCGCGACGGCACGGATCGCCCCGACGAGCTCGCCCGGCTTCGCGTCCTTGAGGAGGAACCCGCTCGCCCCGGCGCGCAGCGCCGAGAACGCGTACTCGTCGAGGTCGAACGTCGTGAGGATGATGACCCGCGACGACGGCGTCTCGGCGACGATCCGTTCCGTCGCCTCGATCCCGTTCGTGCCCGGCATGCGGACGTCCATGAGCACGACGTCGGGGCGCAGCGCCGACGCCTGCGCGACCCCGGTGGCGCCGTCCCCGGCCTCGCCGACGACCTCGATGTCGTCCTCGGCCGCGAGGATCATGCGGAAGCCCATGCGCAGGAGCGCCTGGTCGTCGACGAGCAGCACGCGGATCGTGCTCGCTGCTGCCGTCCCGTCGTCGTGGCCCACTGGCTCTCCCGTCCCCGTCATCGATGGTCCCCGTCGAGCCGCAGGCGCGCCACGACCTCCCAGCCGTCACCGACCGGACCGGCCGTCACGCTACCCCCGTGCACGGCCGCCCTCTCGCGCATCCCGATGATCCCGCGCCCGGTCCCCACGGGGACGTCGGCCGGGTGGTGCGCCGCGACGGAGGGCGGGAGGGCCCGGTCGTCCGCGTCCGTCCCCTCGCCGGGCCGGCGCCCGGACCTGTTGACCACGCGCAGCTCGAGCCAGTCGCCCTCGCGCGACCCGGTGCGGTCCCAGCGGACCACCTCCACGAGCACGATCGGCGACAGCGGCGCGTACCGGATCACGTTGGTCAGCGCCTCCTGCACGATGCGGTGCACGGCCTGGCGCAGGGTGGGCTCGAGCGTCGGCTGAGGGCCGCGGCGGACGAGGCGCACCGGCAGACCGGCGGTCCGGTACCGCTCGATGATGTCCTCGAGCTCGGTCGGTTCGTGCGTCGGCGCGAGCGGCGCCGTCGTCGTCCCGGCACCGGGCTCGCGCAGGACGCCGAGGACGCGGCGCATGTCGGCGAGCGCGGCGCGTCCGGTCTCGGTGAGCTCGTCGAGGGCGTGCCCGGCGAGCTCGGGATGCTTGGCGCCGGACGCCTTCGCGCCGTCGGCCAGCGCGACCATGACGGTGATGGAGTGCGCGACGACGTCGTGCATCTCGCGCGCGATGCGCGTGCGCTCCGCGGCGACGGCGAGCTGTGCCTGCTGGTCGCGGTCGCGCGCGAGCGAGTTGGCGCGCTCGACGAGATCGGCCACGTGCTGGCGCCGGGCCCGCACGTTGGAGCCGACGGCCATGGCGACCAGGCACAGGATCGTCGTGACGAGGACGCTCACGACCCGGTCGACCGTGGGCTCGCCGGGTGCGGCGCTCGTCCGCACGAACTCGCCGTCCGGGGTGGTGCTCATGTGGTACCAGAGGAGGGTCGCCGTCGAGATCGGCAGCACCACGGCCGCGAGCGTCGGCCACGCGACCCGGGGGGACCGTGCCGCCGCGACCGCGTAGACGGCGAACATCGCGGCGACCTCGTACCCCGCGGTGTCGCCCGTCACGCCGATGGCGGCGCAGCCCAGCGCAGTGACGGCGAGAGCGACGGTCACCGGCCGGCGGCGCCGCCACAGCAGCGCGGCGCCCCCGGCGAGCGAGAACGCGAGCACCGCGAGGTCCGAGCCGGCGCCCTCGGGCATCGCGAGCGCGTAGAACAGGCCCGGCACGACGAAGAGCCCCACGACGACCCAGTCCATGACGCGCGGGTGCTGGGCGAAGTAGCGGCGGACCGGCCCGAGGCGACGGGCGTCGAGCTCCGTGAACGGCTGCGGCGCGGGTCGCATCGCGAGCGTGCGCGGCGCGTCCGGCCGGGGCGAGGGCTGTACGGGCTGCGGGGGCTGAGCGGCGTCGGAGCGCGCGGCGGCCGACGCCGGACGAGCGGTGGGCTCGTCCGGCGTCGGCAGGGTGGTGTCCGGCGTGGTCACGCGTCCCGGCGCTTGAGCACGAACGCCGCGACGCCGAGCGACAGGACGGCCCAGCCGGCCATCGCCGCGGTGGCGGCGCCCGGTGAGAGGACCTCCACCATCCCGGCGTCGGCCTCGTTGACGGTCATCATGGCGGTGGCCAGGTTCATCGGGAGGAACTTCTCGACGTCGCGGACCCAGTCCTGCGACAGGAAGCTCGCGACGAGCGGGAGGACGAAGAGGAACGCGACGAGCGTGAAGATGCTGCCGGCGGAGTGGCGCATGATCGTCCCGACGCCGACCGCGAGCAGGGCCACGAGGGCGAGGTAGCCCGCGCACGCGAGGATCACGCGCTGGACGACGGGGTCGCCGAGGTCGGGGACGAGGTCGTTGCCCGACAGCATCGGCGCGGTCGCGAGGTAGGACAGCGCGACACCGAGGAGCCCGACGACGAACGTCACGACGCCGATGATCCCGGCCTTGGCCCACAGCGCGGGCAGACGGGTCGGGACGGCGGCGAGCGTCGAGCGGATCATGCCCGTCGAGTACTCGCCCGTGATGACCAGCGCGCCGAGGACGGCCACGGACAGCTGGGCGAAGATGTAGCCGAGGACGATCGCCTGGACCGTCGAGATGTTGCCCATCTCCGCAGCCATCTCGGGCGTGTCCGCCGCGAAGTTGAGCGACGCGGCCATCGACAGGCTGAACAGCACCATGACGACGATCGTCGTGCCGATGGTCCACCACGTGGAGCGCAGCGAGCGGAACTTGATCCACTCGGAGCGGAGCACGTGGCCGAGGCCGAGCCGGTAGGGGGTGGCGCGGGTCGCCGTCGGGCTGGGGGAGACTGCTGCGGCGGTCATCGCTGCGCTCCTTCGGGGGTCTGGACGGGCGCGTCCTGCGCGACGCCGGCCGGGGAGGCGCCCGCGGCGCCGTGCCCGACGTGGATCTGCGCGGACTCGGTCTGGTACTCGACGGAGTCGGCCGTGAGGGCCATGTACGCGTCCTCGAGCGTGGACGCGACGGGCGTGAGCTCGTGGAGCACGAAGCCCTGCGCGGCGGCGAGCTCGCCGATGCCGGCGGCGTCGGCGCCCGAGACGACGAGCAGGCTGGGCTCGTCGCTCGTGACGGTCGAGCCGTCGCGCGTGAGGAGCTCGGCGAGCTGGGTGGCGTGCGGCGTCCGGACACGGACGCTGCGCTGCTGGGTCCCGTTGACGATGTCGCCCACGGGGGCGTCCGCGATGATGCGGCCCTTGCCGATGACGACGATGTGGTCCGCGGTCACGGCGACCTCGCTCATGAGGTGGCTCGAGAGGAAGACCGTGCGGCCCTCCGACGCGAGGTACTTCGCGAGGTTGCGGACCCACAGGACGCCCTCGGGGTCGAGGCCGTTGACCGGCTCGTCGAGGATCAGCGTCTTCGGGTCGCCGAGCAGCGCGGAGGCGATGCCGAGGCGCTGCCCCATGCCGAGCGAGAAGCCGCCGACGCGCTTCTTCGCGACCGACTGCAGGCCGGTCATCTCGATGACCTCGTCGATGCGCTTGGTCGGGATGCCGTGCGTCGCGGCCATCGCGCGGAGGTGGTTGTAGGCGGAGCGCCCGGTGTGGACCGCCTTCGCGTCGAGCAGCGCGCCCACCTCGGTGAGAGGGGAGCGGTGCTGCGCGTACGGGCGTCCGTTGACCGTGACGGTCCCGGCGGTGGGGCGGTCCAGGCCCATGATCATGCGCATGGTCGTGGACTTGCCGGCGCCGTTCGGGCCGAGGAACCCGGTGACGGTCCCGGGCTGGACGGTGAACGAGATGCCGTCCACCGCCGTCTTGGGCCCGTACCGCTTGGTCAGGCCGCGTGCTTCGATCATGGCTGCCCCTTCCAGGGTGCTGCGCGGGCCGAGGGCCCGCTGGGTGCGTCGTGGCGTCGTCGTCGAGCCTAGGTCCGGTGCCCGACGCCGGACAGCCACCTTCCGGCGTATGTTCGGCGCCCGGCGGGTCGCGCGGCGTACCCCGTGCGGGGTACGTCGGTCAGGGTGCGTGGTCCCCGCGGCGCACCGGCCGCGGCGCGTGATCACCCGCGGGAACAGTGACCGGGACTCGCACGTTCCGTAGGATGAACGTCAGGCCAGCGACACCCGACTCGAGGCAGGAACGCCGATGACGAGGCCCGCTGCGAGAGTGGACGCCGCGACCAGGAGGAGCTCATGAGCAACCCCGTCTTCAACAACAGCGCGGTCTTCGGTGATCCGAAGAACCAGCGCGGAGGGGCCGCCACCCAGGCGGGACCCGCCTACGGCACGCCGCCGGCGCAGGGCCAGAACCCCGCGTACGGCACGCCGCCCCAGGGTGCCCAGTGGGGCCAGCACGGCGCGCAGGCCGCCGACGCGGCCACGCTGAACCAGATGTACGACGCGCCCGCGGCGACGACCGCGGACACCAAGCGCCTCACCTACGACGACGTCATCATGAAGACGGGCGGCCTGCTCGCGCTGCTCGTCGTCGTGGGCGCCGCGACGTGGCTGCTCGCACCGGGCCTCTGGCCGATCGGCGCGATCGCCGGCCTCGTGCTCGGTCTCGTCAACGCGTTCAAGCGCAACCCGAGCCCGCTCCTCATCACGCTGTACACGGTCGCCCAGGGTGTCTTCCTCGGCGGCATCAGCGCCTACTACGAGAGCTTCTACGACGGCGTCGTGCCGTCGGCCGTCGTCGCGACGGTCGCGACCTTCGCCGCGGCGCTCCTGCTGTTCCGCTCCGGCAAGGTGCGGGTCACGCCGAAGTTCACGCGCTGGCTCCTCATCGCGATGGTCGGCTACCTCGCCTTCTCCCTCGTCAACGTCGTGCTGCTCATGTTCGGCGCGCTCGACGGGTGGGGCCTGCGCGGCGGCACGCTCGGCATCGTCATCAGCCTCGTCGCCGTGGGTCTCGCGGCGGCGTCTCTCATCGTCGACTTCGACTCGATCAAGCGCGGCGTCGAGGGCGGCGTGCCGGCCAAGTTCGCGTGGTCGGCGGCGTTCGGCCTGCTCGTGACGCTGATCTGGCTCTACCTCGAGTTCCTGCGCCTCTTCGCCATCCTGCAGAGCAGCGACTGACGGTGGCGCGAGACTCACGCGGACCGGCACCCGCGGCGGAGACCCCTCCGCCGCGGGTGCCGGTCTTTGTCGCCGGCCTGGCCGTCGCCGCGGCGGCGATGCTCGCCGTCCAGGTGCTCTACATGGTGCTGTCCGGGGCGCCGCCCGCGTACCTGCCGTTCGCCGCGCTCCTCGTCCTGCTCAGCGTCCCGACCGCCGGCGCAGCCGTCGCGTGGCTGGGCACCCGGGTCACGAAGGGTGCGTCCGACGGGCGTGCCGCGCTCGTCTTCGCCGGCCTGGGGCTCGTCGCGGGCGCCCTGTGGGGATCGCTCCTCGCGGGCGGCCTCGCGAACCAGCTCGCCGACGCGGGGGCGAGCAGCGGTGGGGCGCTCGTCGCCGGGGCCGCGCTCGTCGTCGGGATCACGGCGGCGGTCGGCGCGGGGCTGGGCCGCCTCACCGCGCGCGAGGCGTCGGGCCGCCCGCTGCTCGTCGTCGTGCTCGGTGTCGCCGTGGTCCTCGTCGCGCTGCTGGGCTTCCTCGGCTGACCCCTGAGTGCATGAAATAGTCGCGGTCGGAGCCTCCGACCGCGACTATTTCATGCACTCAGCGGGTGGTGGTCAGGTGGGCAGACCCCCGCGGGAGGCGGCCGAGGCGAAGCCGAGCCACGTGTGCCGGTTGCCCGCCCAGCACCAGCCGACCTTGGGCGCGCCACGGCGCTCGCTCCCGTCGCGCCCCGTGCCGTTCGAGATCCAGATCGCGGGCGTGCGGGTGTCGAGCGACCCGCCGGGCTTGCGCAGGCGCGAGCCGATCGTCATGTAGCACCGGTTGCGCTCGACGACGTCCGGTACCTGGAGCGCCCAGTGGATGCCCTCGGCGAGCAGCAACGGGGTGCGGCCGCGCGCAGTGATCTCCGGGAGCGCCTCGTCGGGGGACCAGTTCGCCAGGTCGTCGCCGCGGTCGAGGTCGGTGACGGCGTAGACGGCGCCCTCGGGCACGTCGAGCCCGTCGATCGGGGTGAAGCGGTCGACGTCGTCCATGTCCACGACGACGAAGCCCTCCTTCTCGCCGCCGCGCACGGGCAGCCGCAGCAGCGGGGCGAGGCTCGACGGCGGCGCGAGCCGCGGGTCGACGACGAGCAGCGAGCCGGCCGGCGCGGTGGCCGCGAGCTCGGCCGCCGCGGCGACGAGCGCCCGCTCGCCGAGCCCGGCGAGCGCGGGCACGCCGAGCGCGACGAGGCGGTACGCCTGGTCGGTGAGCGGGGGCAGGGGAGCGGTCGCGGGAACGGTCGCAGGAGCGGCGGTGGGGCTGGTCGCGGTCACGGGGCACCTCTCGGTCGTGGGCTGGCCGAGACGTCCAACGTTCTACACCGTACGGAAATTCCCGACGCGCGGGCGACCGGTGTCGCGCGGCGTCGGACCGCGGCTCAGGTCCGCGCGTTCGGTGCGGCACCCGGGGATCGGCGATGATCGGGGGATGAGATACGCAGAGCACATCTCCGAGCTCGTCGGCGGCACCCCGCTCGTCAGGCTGACCCGCGTCACGGAAGGACTGTCGGCGACGATCCTCGCCAAGGTCGAGTACGTGAACCCCGGCGGTTCCGTGAAGGACCGCATCGCGCTCAAGATGGTCGAGGCCGCCGAGGCGTCGGGCGAGCTGCGGCCGGGCGGCACGATCGTCGAGCCGACGTCCGGCAACACCGGCGTCGGGCTCGCGCTCGTCGCGCAGCGCAAGGGCTACGACTGCGTGTTCGTGTGCCCCGACAAGGTGAGCCAGGACAAGCGCGACGTCCTGCGCGCGTACGGCGCCCGCGTCGTCGTGACGCCCACGGCCGTCGCGCCGGACCACCCCGACTCCTACTACTCCGTCTCCGACCGGCTGGTGCAGGAGATCCCGGGCGCGTGGAAGCCCAACCAGTACGCCAACCAGAACGGGCCGCTGTCGCACTACGAGTCGACCGGGCCGGAGATCTGGTCGGACACCGACGGCAGGGTCACGCACTTCGTGACCGGTGTCGGCACGGGCGGCACCATCACCGGGACCGGACGGTTCCTCCACGAGGCCTCGGCGGACCGCAGCGCGGAGGACGGCGGCCGGGTCCGCGTCGTCGGCGCCGACCCGGCCGGCTCGGTGTACTCGGGCGGCGACGGGCGCCCGTACCTCGTCGAGGGCGTCGGGGAGGACTTCTGGCCGACGGCGTACGACCCGGCGGTCCCCGACGAGGTGATCGCCGTGAGCGACGCCGACTCCTTCGCCATGACCCGGCGTCTCGCGCGCGAGGAGGGGCTGCTCGTGGGCGGCTCGTGCGGCATGGCGGTCGAGGCGACGCTGCGGCTCGCGCGCCGGCTCGAGGACGAGGACCCCGAGGCCGCGGCCCGCGCCGTGATCGTGGTGCTCCTGCCCGACGGCGGTCGGGGCTACATGTCGAAGATCTTCGACGACGCCTGGATGCGCTCGTACGGCTTCCTCCCGGCGGAGGACGGCGTCACCGCGGGCGACGTGCTGCGCGCGAAGGGCGGGCGCCTGCCCGACCTCGTGCACACCCACCCCAACGAGACCGTGCGCGACGCGATCGAGATCCTGCGCGAGTACGGCGTCTCCCAGATGCCGGTCGTCGGTGCGGAGCCGCCCGTGAAGATCGGCGAGGTCGCGGGGTCGGTCAGCGAGCGGGAGCTGCTCGACGCCGTCTTCTCGGGCCGGGCGTCGCTCGCCGACCGCGTGGACAAGCACATGGAGGCACGGTTCCCGCTCATCGGCGCCGGCGAGGGCGTCGACGCGATCAGGGAGGCGCTGCACGACGCCGACGCGCTGCTCGTCGTCGAGGACGGCGACCCCGCGGGCGTGCTCACGCGCCACGACCTCCTGGGCTTCCTCGCGTCCTGACGGGCGAGCACGGGGTGGGCGCCGTCCCCGGGAGGGGGCGCCGACCCCGTGCTCGACCCCGGGCCGGCGCCTCGCTCGCCGGGCTCTGCTTCGGCGCCGGGACGTTCGGCGTCCGGGCCGTCGCCGCCGCAGCGACCCGACCGGGCACCGCATCCGGCGGCGCACCGGCGCTGCGGGTTCGTCAGCGCTGCGGGAGCGTCTCGAGGCCCGCGAGGATCATCGCGACGTGGGTCGCGAAGCTCGTGTCGAGGTCGTCGGGGAGGCGGTAGCCGCCGCCGAGCTCGAGCGTCACGAAGCCGTGCACGCTCGCCCGCAGAGAGCGGATCGCGTCGATCGTGCGGTCGGCGGGCAGGTCGAAGCCGCGCAGCACGGCGGCGACGACCCGCACGCTGCGGGCCGCCGCCTCGGCGAGCGGTGCGGCGGCGGGGTCGTCCGGGTCCGGGGCGACCTGCGACGCCGCGTAGCGGCCCGGGCGGGACCGCGCGAGGTCGCGGATCGCGTGCGCGAGCGCGACGACGGCGGCGGGGCCGGAGAGGCCGACGGTCGCGTCGGTCATGGCGCGCGTGAGGTCCTCGACGCAGACGACCGAGACGTCGCGCCGCAGCTCCGCGAGCGACGCGACGTGCTTGTAGAGGCTGGGCGTCGCCACGCCGGCCCGGGCCGCGACCTTCGCGAGCGAGAGCTCGGCGAAGCCGGTCGGGCCGCCGCCGTCGACGAGCTCGAGCGCGACCCGGACCACGGCGTCGCGCGACAGCCCGGCCCTAGCCACGGTCGCCGCCGCGGGCCGCACCCTGCTCGTCGGTCGCGCGGTGGGTCGCGGCGCCCGGCAGACCGGCGAGGAACGCGAGGGTCGCCTCCAGGACCTCGGCGGGGGCCTGGAGCTGCGGGTAGTGGCCCACCTCGGGCAGGACGAGCGTCGTCGCACCCAGCGACTCCTCGGCCCAGGTCGCCTCGGCGACCGGGTCGGCGTAGTCGGGGTCGAGCGCGCCGTAGACCGCGAGCGCGGGCGCCTGCACGCGGGCGACGCGCGGCTCGACCACCGAGTGGTCGAGCTGCAGGGTCAGGTGCCGGAACGAGCGGAGCCGCCCGGGCTCGGCGAGGTTGGCGCGGATCGCCGCCTGGTGGGCCGGGAGCCGCGCGGGCCGGCGGCCCTTGACGAGCGTCCCGTAGAAGGCCGCCCAGGCCGCCGCGCCCCACGGCCGCACGAAGAGCACGCGGTACACGAGCCGCAGGATGCGTCGCTTCGCGGGCGAGGCCGGCTCGCGCAGGAACCCGTCGAGGAGGACCAGGCCCCGCACGAGGTCCGGGCGGTCGGCGGCGGCGACGACGGCGGCAGAGGCGGCCATCGAGCTCCCGAGCAGCACCGCCGGTCCGGCGTCGAGGTGCTCGACGAGCGCGAGGTAGTCCGACGCGGTGGCCTCGTCGCCGTGCGTGGCGAAGGTGGTGTCGCTGTCGCCGTGCCCGCGCAGGTCCATGACGGCGACCCGGTACCCGGCGGCGACGAGGCCGGGCACGACGTCGTCGTAGGTCGCGCGGAGGTCGCCCATGCCGGGCGCCGCCACGACGAGCGGGCCCGCGCCCTCGTCGGTGTACGCGAGACGCCCGGCGGGCCGCGCGAGGCGGTGGACGGGAGGAGTGCTCTGGCGCATGGTCATAGCGGAAAGGCTAATCCTATTAGCCAGATACCGCAAGGGTCCGCCGCACGAGCTCTCCGGGCCTGGTCGGTGCGCCCCGCGTAAGGTGGTCGGGCCGCATGCGCGCGCGATCCCCAGCTCACCGACGAGAGGCATCCTCGTGACCGACCAGCCCGCCGAGCAGAACGTCCTGCCCTCCGCCTCCGGCTCCTTCGGC
The DNA here is from genome assembly GCF_965112045.1 of Cellulosimicrobium sp. Marseille-Q8652. Lineage (NCBI taxonomy): Bacteria > Bacillati > Actinomycetota > Actinomycetes > Micrococcales > Promicromonosporaceae > Cellulosimicrobium > Cellulosimicrobium sp. Marseille-Q8652. The sequence continues at coordinate 272,506 of NZ_CBCOPS010000002.1, forward strand.
GACAAGCCGACCCTGACGTTCCCGGAGTCCGGAGCGCCCGACGGCCTCCAGGTCGTCGTGCTGTCCGAGGGGGACGGCCCGGCCGTGACCCCCGGCCGCAACATCGTCGTCCACTACCTCGGCCAGACGTGGGGCGGCCAGGTGTTCGACAACTCCTACGACCGCGGCGACACCATCGCGTTCCCCATCGGCGTCGGCGCGGTCATCGGCGGCTGGGACAAGGGCCTCGTCGGGCAGAACGTCGGCTCGCGCGTGCTCCTCTCGATCCCGCCGGAGCACGGCTACGGCCAGCGTGGCGTCCCGGACGCGGGCATCGGGGGCACCGACACGCTCGTCTTCGTGGTCGACGTCGTCGACGTGCAGTGACGACGAGCTGACCGGGAGCTGACCGAGCGGGGGCGCCGTCCGCGGGGCTGGCCCCGTCGAACCGTCCCCGGCGCTCAGCGGCGCGTGCTGCGGGTGACCGTGAAGCGTCGGTCCCGCCCGACCTGGACGGTCGGGCCGACCGCGCGCTCGAGCGCCGGGCGGTAGCGCAGGTGCGAGTTGCCCACGCACCAGAGCTCGCCGCCCGGCCGCAGCACGCGGCCCGCTGTCGCGAACATCCGGTGCGCGGCGTCCGTCCGCAGCGCGGCGCCCTCGTGGAACGGCGGGTTGAGGAGCACGACGTCGGCGCTCGCGTCCGCGAGGGACGTGCCCGCGTCGTCCCGGACGACGCGCACGCGGTCGCCGACGCCGTTGGCGCGCGCCGTGAGCGCGGCGGACCGCACCGCCGCGTCCGAGCGGTCCGCCGCGACGACGCGCGCCGCGGGCCAGCGCCGGGCGGCCCAGGCCGCCAGGATCCCCGTCCCGCAGCCCAGGTCGACGACGTCGCGCGGGTCGGCCGTGCCGCTCGCGCTGCCTCCGGACGCGCCGCCCGGGTCCGCCACGGCGCTCGAGAGCTCGCGGTCGAGCTGCTCGATGAGGAACCGGGTGCCGAGGTCGAGGCTCGGACCGGCGAACGCCGCGCCGTACGCCGCGACCGCGAGCCCCACGTCGGGCAGGTCGACGGTGACGGGAAACGTGAAGGGGGTCCCCGCCGCGGGCACCCGGGGCTCGCGGGCGACCAGGACGCGGGACTTGCCGCGCGCGAGGCTCGCGCGCACGTCGGCGAACGACTCGCCCAGCACGGCGTTCATCGCCGGCGTCATGTGCTTGACGCGAGCCCCCGCGAGCAGGATGACGCCGGGGTCGGCCTCGCGCGCGACGTGCTCCGCGACGTCGCGCAGCGCGGCGAGCCCGCGCGGGAGGCGCAGGAGGACGACGCGCGCCCCGGCGAGCAGGCCCGGGCCCAGCGCGTGCTGCTCGTAGGCGCCCTCCCTCCCGGTGGACGCCGCGTTCCTCGCGAGGGCGGCCTCGGCGGTGCACGCGTCCTGGTGCACCCGCACGGCGCCGTCGGCCGGGCGCGCGACCAGGGTCGCGGCGCCCAGCGTGAGCGCGCCGAACCGGTCGTCGACGACCGCCACCTCGCCCGCCCGCACCGCTCCGAGCCACGGGGCCGCCTCGTCGAGCAGCAGGCGGTCCGCGGCGTCCACCGCGACGGGCGAGTCCTCGCGCCGAGGTCCCAGGTCGTCGGTGCGCAGCCGGGCGAGCAGGTCGTCGAGGTCTGCCGGGTCCGCGGGGGAGGTCGTCACGACGACCAGTCTCGCGCACGGCCGAGCCCCGCAGCGCGGCGCGGGGCTTCCCGCGCTAGCGTGCGTCCAGGTCCTCAGGAGGAGGCGATCCATGGACGTGCCGAGGACGCTCGTCGAGTCACGAGCCGCCGGTCGTGCGCTGCGCGACCGCGTGCCCCGCCGGTCCGAGGGACAGCTGGTCCTCCCGGAGCGCGACCCCGTCGCCGTCATCGAGGAGCAGAACCGCGACCGGCTGCAGGAGCTCGTGCCGCTCCGCATCGGGCGCATGCTCGAGTCCCCGTTCGCGTTCTACCGCGGCACGGCCGCCACGATGGCGCACGACCTGCGCGACGCGCCCCGGACCGGGGTGCACGTCGTGGCGTGCGGCGACGCGCACGTGTCCAACTTCGGGCTGTTCGCCTCGCCCGAGCGACGGGTCGTGTTCGACCTCAACGACTTCGACGAGGCGTGCGACGCGCCGTGGGAGTGGGACGTCAAGCGGCTGGCCGCGAGCATGTACGTGGGCGGGCGGGACAAGGGCATGTCCGAGGCGGAGTGCGGCGACGCGGCCCGGCAGTCCGTGCGCGGCTACCGCGAGGCGCTGGCCGAGCTCTTCGCGCGCAGCGCCCTCGAGCGCTTCGCGTTCCAGGTCGACACGGACACGATCGAACCCTTCCTGCTCAAGGAGGGGCGCGCGGAGATGCGCCGCACGGTGCGCAAGGCGCGCCGGCGCACGTCGGAGCAGGTGGTCCAGAAGATCACGGCGCGCACGGCGGACGGCGGTCAGCGGATCGTCGACCAGCCCCCCGTGACGCAGCACGTCGACATCGCGAGCGTCGAGGAGCTGACCGGCCTGTTCGAGAGCTACCGCGAGCCGCTGCGTGCCGACGTGCGGCTCCTGCTCGGCCAGTTCACCCTCGTCGACTTCGTGCTGCGCGTGGTCGGCGTGGGCAGCGTCGGGACCCGCTGCTACATCCTCCTGCTCGAGGGCCCCTCGGGCGAGCCGCTGGTGCTGCAGGTCAAGGAGGCGATGACGTCGGTCCTGTCCCGGTACGGCGGCATGCCGGACGCGCTGCCGGCGGACCTCGCGCCGGTCGGGGACGTACCCTCCCAGGGCCGGCGCGTCGTGGCGGCCCAGCGGATCCTGCAGGCGCACTCCGACCCGTTCCTCGGCTGGGTCGCCGTCGAGGCGCCCGAGCGCACGGGGCGGCCGCGGACGGACTTCTTCTGGCGTCAGTTCCGCGACATGAAGGGGTCCGTGGAGCTCGACCGCCTCGCTCCGCACCAGCTCACGCGGTACGGCGAGCTGTGCGGCCGCGTCCTCGCCCGCGCGCACAGCCAGTCGCCGGGAGCGCGGGTCGCCCTCGGGTACCTGGGCCGTTCCGAGGCGTACGACGAGGCCATCGCGCGCTGGTCGCGCGCCTACGCGGACGTCGTCGAGCAGGACTACGCGGCGCTCGAGGCCGCCGCTGCGTCCGGTCGCGTCCCGGCCGAGCGGGGCACGTGACGGCACGGCGACCCTAGGCTGAGCCGCATGACGGACGACGCCGCGCAGCCTCTGCCCACCGGGGACCCCGAGGACGCGAAGGGCGCACCGGCCACCGTCGTGCAGCGCGGGACGGCGCGCGTCGCGGTCGAGTACTGCACGCAGTGCCGGTGGCTGCTCCGCGCCGCGTGGGTCGCGCAGGAGCTCCTGCAGACGTTCCGGACCCGGCTCGGCGAGGTCGCGCTCGTGCCCGGGACCGACGGCGTGTTCCGCGTCACGCTCGACGCCGGGGACGGGCCGGTGCTGCTGTGGGACCGGAAGGTCGACGGCGGGTTCCCGGAGGTGCCCGACCTCAAGCGCCGCGTCCGGGACGCCGTGGCCCCCGACCTGTCGCTCGGGCACACGGACCGCGCCGCCGGGAGCGCGTGACGTCGTAGCGCCCGCCCCCGGGGACCGGGCTCACCGGGCTCGGTGACGAGCCGGCTCAGGCCTTGCGGGACTGCTGCGCGGCGAGACGCTCCTCCTCGGCGCGCACCTTCTTGAGGACCTCGCGCTCCTGGGCGAGCCACGCGGGCGGGTCCTGCCGCAGCTCGTCGATCTGCTCCGTGGTCAAGGGCTCCGTCAGCCCGCCGCGCGTCAGGCCGGAGATCGAGACGCCCAGACGACCGGCGACGACGGGCCGGGGGTGCGGGCCGTGGCGACGCAGGTCGGCGAGCCACTCCGGCGGGTTCTTCTCGAGCTCCTCGAGCTCGGCGCGCGTGATCTCCTTCGCCCGGAACTCCTCGGGCGTCGCGGGCAGGTACACCCCGAGCTTCTTGGCCGCCGTGGCGGGCTTCATCGACTGCGCGGAGTGCTTCGGGCTCATGGGCCCAGGGTATGTCCTCCGGGCGGGTCGGACGGTCCTGCCGGGCGCGCGGGCCGGGGACGGGCGCGGTCCGGTCGCGCTGCGCCGTCGGACCTAGGGTGGTCGGGTGGACGACGACACGGGCGCGAACCCCGAGGACGACATCGACGTGGCCCCCGACGGCGACGAGGGCGCGACCGCCGGTGACGAGACCGCGGACGAGCAGGGCGGACCCCGCTTCCGGCTCGCGTACGTCCCCGGGGCGACCCCGGCGAGGTGGGTGCGCACTTGGCGCGAGCGGCACCCCGACGTGCCGCTCGAGCTGGTCGCCGCCGAGGCCGCCGACGCCGAGCGCGTGCTGCGGGACCGCGAGGCCGACGCCGCGCTCCTGCGCCCGCCGGTCGACAAGGACGTGCTCGCGGCGATCCCGCTCTACGAGGAGACGCCCGTGGTCGTCGTCTCGCGCGACCACCTGCTCGCCGCGCTCGACCCCGACGAGGCCGTCGCTCTCGACGACCTCGCCGACGACGTCCTGCAGCGTCCCCTGGACGACGTCGTCCCGTGGGCGGGGGAGCCGGGGGCGGCGGACGGAGCCCCCGAGGCACCCGGCGTCGCGCCGGTCGAGCGCCCGGCGACCACGGCCGACGCCGTGGTCCTCGTCGCCGCCGGCGTGGGCGTCCTCGTCGTCCCGCAGTCGCTGGCGCGGCTGCACCACCGCAAGGACGTCGTGCACCGGCGGCTCGAGGGCGGGCCGGCCGCGCCCGTCGCGCTCGCCTGGCTCGTCGAGCGCGACGACGACCTCGTCGAGGAGATGGTGGGCATCGTCCGCGGCCGGACCGTCAACAGCTCGCGCGGCCGGTCCTCGGCGCCCGACGCCGCGGCGTCGGGCGAGCGCGAGGCACCCGCGCGCCGGGACGGCCGTGCCGGTGCGGGGAAGAGCGGTTCCGGCAAGGCCGCGCCCCGCAAGGGTGCGTCCGGTCGGGGCGGCGCCGGGAGGTCCGGCTCGGGCAAGGGTGGCTCGGGCAAGGGCGGCTCGGGCAAGGGTGGCTCGGGGAAGGGCGGCACCGGCACGCGGGGCGGGCGCGCTCGGGGCCGAGGCCGCTGAGCCCCGTCACGACGGCGAAGGGTGCGGCCGCGTCCGAGCGATGCGTCCGGGAGCGCATCGCTCGCGCGAGGACGCAGCACCGGATGCTCGCGTGCGACCGCAGCGCGGCCGGTCACCGTCATGACCGGGTCTCGATGATAGTGCTTGACTTATATAAGCCATCGCTTCCATAGTAGAGGGGTGGAAGCGTTCGACGTCCTGGGAGACCCCGTCCGCCGCCGCATCCTCGAGCACCTCGCCGAGGGTGAGCGGTCCGCGGGCGAGGTCGTCGCGCTCGTGGGGGAGGAGTTCTCCATCAGCCAGCCGGCCGTCTCCCAGCACCTTCGGGTGCTGCGCACGAGCGGTTTCGCGACCGTGCGGGCCGAAGGGACGCGACGCCTCTACACGCTCGACCCCGCCCCGCTCGGGGACGTCGAGGACTGGGCGGCCGGCCTCCGGCGGTTCTGGGAGCAGCGGCTCGACGCCCTCGGCACCGAGCTCGCACGGGGTGCTCGGGAGCGGCGGCTCGCCACCGACCCCGCGGCCGCCCCGCGCCAGGACGCCTCCACGGCCCGTGGGGCGCGGGAGCCGTCGACAGCGGAGGACACGCACGACACGCACGACACCGACACCACCTGGAGGGCAGGATGAAAGACCTCATCGCCGAGCTCGAGACCGTGCGGCGCAGCGTCGGGCGCGGGACGCTCCCCGCGGGGGAGGCGCGCGTCGTCACCCTCTCGCGGTCGTACCCCGCGCCCGTCGACGACGTCTGGGACGCCGTGACCAACCCCGAGCGCATCCCGCGCTGGTTCCTGCCCGTCAGCGGCGACCTGCGCGCCGGGGGCACGTACCAGACGGAGGGCAACGCGGGCGGGGAGATCCGCGTGTGCGACGCGCCGCGCCACCTGCAGCTCACGTGGGGCATCGGCCCGGCGACGGAGGAGGACTCCTCGATCGTCGACGTCCGCCTCGAGCCGGTCGACGACGGGACGCGGCTTACGCTCGAGCACACCGCCGTGGCCCCGCCCGAGATGTGGGACCAGTTCGGCCCCGGAGCCGTCGGTGTGGGGTGGGACGGTGCGCTCCTCGGGCTCTCGCTGCACGTCGCCGGGGTCGAGGGGCAGATCGACCCCGAGACCCTCGCGACGGACCCTGCGGTCCGGGCGTTCAACACCGCGAGCAGCGAGGCGTGGGGTGCCGCGCTCGCCGCCTCGGACGGCCTCGACGAGGAGACCGTCGCGGCGCGCGTCGCCGCGACCACCGCGTTCTACGTCCCCCCGCTCGACCCGGCGCAGTAGACGCCTCCGCGGGGTCGTCCTCAGGAGCGGCACCGAGGACGGCCTCGCGCCCGGGTGCGACCTGGGTCGTGCGGCGGCACGGGTGGCGTCCGACCGAGGTCTGATGTTCACCCGCTGTTCACCTGCCTACCCTCGACCGGTGAACGTGTCCGACTCGTCCTGTCCCGCACCTCTCCTCGACCAGCCCCACGAGAGACCGCTCGACAGGGTCCTCCACGAGGGAGACGCACCGTCCGACGGCAGCGCCGCCCCCCGGGTCCGGGGAGCGACCCGGGCGGTCGCGTGGCTGACCGGTGCCGCGCTCGTGGTGGTCGTGGCGCTGCTGCTGCGCGGCCCGAGCGAGCTGCTGTACGTCGCGGTCACCGCGCGCACGGGAGACCTGTCGTGGACCGGGGTCGTCGCCGAGGGCGGCGTGCTCGTGCTCCTCGCGCTCTGCGCCGTCGTCGCGCTGCGCGCGCGGCACGACGGTCACGTCGCCGTGGCGACCACGCTCGCCGCCGGCGTGGGGTCCGTCCTCGCCTACGGGACGAGCGAGCTCGTGAAGTCCGTCGTGCGCCAGCCGCGGGGGTGCTGGGAGTTCGTCGAGGTCGCGCACTGCCCGCCCGCGGGGGACTGGTCGTTCCCCAGCAACCACACGACGATCGCCTTCGCCCTCGCGACGGCCGTCGTCGTCGCGGGCGCGCCGGCGGTGCGCCTCCTCGGCGGCCGGGCACCGCGCCACGCGGTCGTCGCGCGACCGGTCGACGTCGCGCTGTGGGTCGTGCTGCCCGTCGTCCTCGCCGTCGTCGTGGCCGGTGCACGGGTCGTCCAGGGCGCGCACTACCCGCACGACGTGGTCGCGGGCGCCGCCCTCGGTGTGGGCGTCGTGGTCGCGACGACGCTCGTGCTGGCAGGTCCCGCGACGACCGGCGTGCACGCGGCGTGCCGGTCGGACGCCGTCCGGCGCGTCCTGCTCGCGCGACCGTCCTGACGGGACGTCGGCGTGGGCAGGGCGTGAGGAGGGCGTCGGAGGGGCGTCCGCCGGCCGTCAGCGCGGCGCGGTGACGAACACGTCGAAGAGCTCGGGGTGGTGGGCGTGCACGAGCACGGCGAACACCACGAGGTCGAACAGGAGGTGCACGGCGACGACGTACGTGAACGACTTGCTCCAGGAGAAGATCCAGCCCTGCACGAGCGCGAAGGGGATGGTCAGGAGCGGTCCCCACTCGCGGTAGCCGAGCTCCCACAGGAACGAGACGAACACCGCCGCCTGGAGCAGGTTCGCCGTCCACAGCCCGAAGTGCTTGCGCAGGAGGGCGAAGACGACGCAGATGAAGAACAGCTCGTCCCAGATCCCGACGGCGTTCACGCCGACGAACAACCGCGCGATCTCGGCCCCGCCCGTCACCTCCGGCCAGTTCCGGTAGGCCCCCGAGCCGATGAAGTAGAACGGCAGGATCAGGTAGCCGGCCACGACGACCACCGCGAGGTACACGATCTGCCCGCGCGACCAGCGGCGGCCCGTCGCGACGGGGAACGTGATCGTCCGGTCGTGGAACGCGAACCGCGACAGCGCCCACGGCACGAGCACGGCGAGCGACAGCGCGACGGTGAACCGCGCCATGCCCGCGTCCGACAGGTCGGCCTCGAGCGAGATCGTCGAGATGATGCCCAGACCCACGCCGATCAGGGCGAGGTCGCGGCCGAGGACGCGGTCCACGGCCCAGCCGAGCGCGATGCCCAGCACGAGCGGGAGGTAGCCGAGCGGGCGCACGTGCACGGCGAAGAGCAGCACCGCGGACAGGGACACGAGCGCGGCGGCGAGCAGGCGCGCCGGTGAGCCGACCGCCCAGGGCGGCAGGACGGCGTCGGGCACGACGACGGACGGGCCGGGGGGAGACGTCACGTGCACACGGTGCCATGCCGGCGCGGCCGGAGCGCGCCACGACCGGGTCGTGGCGCGACCGCGAGCGACAGAGGACCGTCCCGTGCGACCGTGGGGCGATGACCGCTCCCCCCGTCGAGGCCGGCGTCGTGGCCGTCCTGTCCGACGTCCACGGTGTGCTCCCCGTGCTCGACGCCGTGCTCGCGGAGCCCGACGTGCGCGCGGCCGACCTCGTGGTCGTCACCGGGGACCACGCCGCGGGCCCGCAGCCTGTCGAGGTGCTCGACCGCCTCACGTCGCTCGCCGACCGCGTGCTGCTCGTGCGCGGCAACGCGGACCGCGAGCTCGTCTCCTGGGCGCGCGACGGCGCGGGCGAGGTGCCCGACCCGGTCGTGCCCTGGGCCGCGGCGCGGCTCCGGCCCGACCAGGTCGAGCTGCTCGCGGGCCTGCCGCACCCCGTCGAGATCGAGGTGCGCGGGTTCGGCCGCGTCGTGTGCTGCCACGGGACGCCGCGCGACGACGAGGAGGTCGTGCTCGTCGACTCGTCGCTCGAGCGCTGGGCCGACGTCCTCGGCGGCCTCGACCCCGCGGTCCGCACGGTGCTCTGCGGGCACACGCACATGCCGTTCGTGCGGCTCGTGGACCGGCGGCTCGTCGTGAACCCGGGCAGCGTCGGGATGCCGTACGGGCGCCCCGGCGGCGCGTGGGCCCTCCTCCGCGACGGCCAGGTGTCGCTGCGGCACACGGAGGTCGACGTCGACGCGGCGGTCGCCGCCGTCGTCGCGGGCAGCGACTACCCGGACGTGCGGGAGTGGGCCGAGTACTTCGTGCGGTCGGCCGCGAGCGACGCCGAGGCGCTGCGGGTCTTCGGGCCGCGCGACGGCCGCGGGCCGGCCGGACGAGGGCCCGCCCCCGAGAGCCAGGGTCAGAGCTCCTCGTAGACCGCGGGGTCCTGGTCGTTCGTCCGACCGTCGACGCGCGCGAGGCCCGTGAGGGCGTTCATCTCGTGCGTCGACAGCTCGAACGAGAAGACGTCGAGGTTCTCACGCTGCCGCTCGGGCGACGACGCCTTGGGGATCGGCACGACGCCCAGCTGGACGTGCCAGCGCAGGACGGCCTGCACCGGGGAGACCCCGTGGGCCGCCGCGACCGCGGTGACGACAGGGTCGGAGAGGAGCTCGCCCGCCCGCCCGATCGGGCTCCACGCCTCCGTGACGACACCCCGCTCGGCGTCGGCGTGGCGCTGGTCGTGCTGCGGGAAGTAGGGGTGCAGCTCGACCTGGTTCACGACGGGCGTCACCCCCGTCGCCGCGATGACCGTGTCCAGGTGGTCGGGCAGGAAGTTGGAGACGCCGACATGACGGACCAGCCCGCGCTCGCGGCATGCGACGAGCGCCTCGTACGCCTCGACGTAGCGTCCGACGCCGGGGTTCGGCCAGTGGACCAGGTAGAGGTCGAGGTGGTCGAGACCGGTGCGGAGCAGCGACTCCTCGACGGTGCGGACGGCGTCGTCGTAGGCGTGGTACCGCCCCGGCAGCTTCGACGTCACGAGCACCTCCTCGCGCGGCACCGACGAGTGCCGCACCGCGGCCCCCACGGCGCCCTCGTTCTCGTAGCCGAACGCCGAGTCGATGAGCCGGTACCCCGCCTCGATGGCCTGCAGGATCGTCTCCGACCCACCGTTCCCTCGCAGCGAGTACGTGCCGAAGCCGATCGAGGGGAGGGTCGTGCCGTCGTGGGCCGTGCGCAGGGCGAGGGAGGTCATGTCCCCATCTAGTCACGGGTCCAGGGGCCTGGCACGTCGCCGGTGGAAGCCGCCCCCGGGTCCGTGCGGACCGGGGGCGGCTGCCCGCCCGGGACTACGCGGCGTCGGGGAACGGGACGCCCGTCGTCGCATGGCAGCGGTAGCCGTTCGGGTTCTTGTCGAGGTACTGCTGGTGGTAGTCCTCGGCGTAGTAGAACGGGCCCGCCTCGGACGCGGGGCGCCTCTCGGTGGTGATCGGGTCGTAGCCCTTCGCCTCGAGGACCTTCCCGTAGCGCTCGGCCGTCTCGCGGACCGCCGCCTCCTGCTCGGGCGTCGTCCAGTACACCGCGGACCGGTACTGGGTGCCGACGTCGTTGCCCTGGCGGTAACCCTGCGTCGGGTCGTGGCGCTCCCAGAAGATCTTGAGGAGCTCCTCCTCGGAGACCTTCGCCGGGTCGTACGCCACGAGCGCCGTCTCGGTGTGGCCCGTGCGGGCGCTGCACGCCTCCTCGTAGGTGGGGTTCGGCGTCGTGCCGCCCATGTACCCGACGGCGGTGCTCACCACGCCCGGCACCTGCCAGTAGATCTCCTCGGCGCCCCAGAAGCAGCCCATCGCGAGGTAGAGCACGCGCGTGCCCTCGGGCCAGGGGCCGGTGATCGACGTGCCGAGCACCGTGTGCGGGCGCGGGGCCTGCAGGACGGGGGACTGACGCCCGGGGAGCGTGTCCTCCGGGGCGACCATCGTCGTCTTGCCGGACGAGCCGAAGATCGCGTCGAAGATCGAGTTCATCGCTTACCTCCTGAAGAGCCGGGACGACCGGGGCGCTGGCCCACGACGCATCGTCCTGGCACGGGGTAGAACGCGGCGCGGCCGGAGAGTGTTCCGGCCGGCTGCGGGCGGCTCACGGGACGATCGCGTCGATGTAGCCGCCGTCCACGCGCACGGCCGCGCCCGTCGTCGCGGACGCGAGCGGCGACGCGAGGTACGCGACCATGTGCGCGATCTCCTCGGGCTCGATGAGGCGCTGGAGCAGGGACTGCGGCCGGTGCTCGCGCATGAACACGCGCTGCGCCTCGTCCCACGGCAGGTCGTCGCCGACGAGGCTCCGGGCGAACGTCTCGACCCCACCCGTGCGCGTCGGCCCGGCGAGGACGCTGTTCACCGTCACGCCCGTGCCCGCCGCGGCCTTCGCGAAGCCGCGCGAGACGCCGAGCAGGGCCGTCTTCGTCACGCCGTAGTGGATCATCTCCGCCGGGATCACGACCGCCGAGTCGCTCCCGATGAACTGCACGCGACCCCAGCCCTGGTCGATCATCCCGGGCAGGTAGGCGCGCGTCAGGCGCACGCCCGCCAGGACGTTCACCTCGAGGAAGCGGCGCCACGTGTCGTCGTCGATCTCCAGCGGGTCCGCGCTCTCGAAGATGCCGAGGTTGTTGACGAGCACGTCGACGCGCGGCACCGCCTCGAGCATCGCCGCGGTGCCCTCGTCGGTCGCGAGGTCCGCCGCGACGCCGAGCACGTGCGCGCCCGGCACGTGCTCGCGCACGTCGTCCGCGGCGCGCTCCGACGTCTCCGGCGACCGCCCGTTCACCACGACGCTCGCGCCGCACCCTGCGAGGGTCCGGGCGATCGCCAGCCCGATGCCCTGCGCCGAGCCGGTGACGAGCGCCGTCCTGCCGTCGAGGTCGATCCTCATCCGTGCCTCCGTCCGGGTCGCGGGCACGACCGGCTCGCGGACCGCGCCCTCGCCCCCCACCGTGCCGCGCGCCGTCGGGGACCGCCACCGCGGACGCGCGGACCTCGCCCCCGCGAGCCGTCGGGGCGGGCGACCGTAGGCTGGGACGGTGAGCACCTCGAGCGAGCACCCCGACTGGACCACGACCGGCTTCTCCACCCGCGCCATCCACGCGGGCCAGGACCCCGACGCGACGACGGGCGCCGTCGTCCCGCCCATCCACCAGGTCTCGACGTACAAGCAGGACGGGGTCGGCGGCCTGCGCGGCGGGTACGAGTACTCGCGCTCGGCGAACCCGACGCGCACCGCGCTCGAGGAGGCGCTCGCGGCCGCGGAGTCCGGCGGCCTGCGCCCGACGGCGGACGGGTCGCCCGTCGCGCGGGGGTTCGCCTTCGCCTCGGGTCTCGCCGCGGAGGACACGCTGCTGCGCGCCGTGCTGCGCCCGGGCGACCACGTGGTGTTCCCCGGCGACGCGTACGGCGGCACGTACCGGCTCGTCCACCGGGTGTTCGGCCCGTGGGGGATCGAGCACACGCCGGTCGACATGACAGGGGACGTCGAGGCGGTGCGGGACGCCGTGCGCGCCGCGGTGCGGCCCGGGGCGACGAAGGTCGTCTGGGTCGAGACGCCGACGAACCCGCTCCTCGGGATCTCGGACGTCCGTGAGCTGGCCGGGCTCGCGCACGACGCGGGCGCCCTGCTCGTCGTGGACAACACGTTCGCGACCCCGTACCTGCAGCAGCCGCTCGCGCTCGGCGCAGACGTCGTCGTCCACTCGACGACGAAGTACGTCGGCGGCCACTCGGACGTCGTCGGGGGCGCGCTCGTCGTCGCCGCGGAGGCCCGGCTGCCGGGCGGGCTCGCGTCGCCGGCGGGCGGGACGGACGTGGCGGGGGCGGTGGGCTTCCACCAGAACGCGTCGGGCGCCGTCGCGGGACCGTTCGACGCGTGGCTCACGCTGCGCGGGCTCAAGACGCTCGCGGTGCGCATGGACCGGCACCAGGCCAACGCGGCCGCCGTCGCGGCGTTCCTCGAGCAGCACCCCGCGGTGACCCAGGTGATCTACCCGGGGCTCGCGTCGCACCCCGGCCACGAGGTCGCGGCCCGCCAGATGAGCGGGTTCGGCGGCATGGTGTCGTTCCGCGTGGGCACCGAGGCGAAGGCGGTCGACGTGTGCGGGCGCACGCAGGTGTTCACGCTCGCGGAGTCGCTGGGCGGCGTCGAGTCGCTCGTCGAGCACCCCGGGCGCATGACCCACGGGTCGGTCGCGGGCACGGCGCTCGAGGTGCCGGACGACCTCGTGCGCCTCTCCGTCGGCATCGAGGACGTCGAGGACCTGCTCGCCGACCTCGACCGCGCGCTCTCCTGACACGTCCCGCCGAACGAGGCAGATCCGGCGGACGCGCGGTGCGGGCACGCGCGAGCGGTGCCCGCTCGCCTAGGGTTGCGCTGTGAGCGCGCAGACCGACCGGCCGGACCAGCACGACCAGACCGCAGACCCCTCCCCGCTCCCACCGGGCCGACCCGGTGCGGCGGCGGTGCCGGACTCGGTGCGCGCAGCCGCCGCCTGGTCGTGGCGGCTCCTGCTCATCGGCGCGCTCGTCGCGGCGACGCTCTGGGTGGTCACACAGCTCAAGGTGATCGTCGTGCCGATCGCCGTCGCCCTCCTGCTCACGGTGCTGCTCACGCCCGTGCAGCGGTTCTGCCAGCGGCGTCTCGGCATGTCGCGCGGGCTCGCGTCCGGGGTCGCGCTCCTCGGGCTGCTGCTCGTCGTCGCGGGGCTCGTCACGCTCGCCGGGCAGCAGATCGTCAGCGGGTTCCAGGAGCTGCGCGACCAGGCGGTCGAGGGCTTCCAGCAGTTCACGGCCTGGCTCGCCGACGGCCCGCTGAAGCTCGACTCGGTGACGCTCGACTCCTACCTCGACCAGGCGCAGTCCGCCCTCTCCGAGAACCAGAGCAGCATCGTGTCCGGCGCCCTGGGCGCCGCCACCACGGTCGGCCACGTGCTCGCGGGCGCGCTCATCGCCCTGTTCTGCACCTTCTTCTTCCTGCTCGACGGCCGGACGATCTGGTCGTGGGCCGTCGGGCTCCTCCCGCTCCGGTCCCGCGACCGGGTCCACCAGGCGGGGCGCCGGGGCATCATCACGCTGTCCGCCTACACCCGGACCCAGATCCTCGTGGCGGCCGTCGACGCCGTCGGCATCGGCATCGGTGCGGCCTTCTTCGTGCCGTCCCTCGCGCTGCCGCTGGCCATCCTCGTGTTCGTCGGCTCGTTCATCCCCATCGTCGGTGCGATCGTCACCGGCTCGATCGCGGTGCTCGTCGTCCTCGTGGCGCAGGGCTGGCCGCAGGCGCTCATCATGCTCGCGATCGTCCTGCTCGTGCAGCAGATCGAGGGTCACATCCTCCAGCCCTTCCTCATGGGCCACGCGGTCTCGCTGCACCCGGTCGCGGTGCTGCTCGTCGTCGCGGCCGGCAGCTTCGCCGCCGGCATCGTCGGTGCGCTGTTCGCGGTGCCGATCGCCGCCGTCCTCAACACCGTGGTGCTCTACCTGCACGGGCACGACAAGTTCCCCGAGCTCGGGACCGACGACCGCGTCGTCGTCCGGGGCAGCCCGCAGCCACCGGTCGTCACGCGTGCGGAGGCGGACCTCGACGAGCCCACCAGGCGCCGGTGGGCCGGACGTCGTCGCGGTGGGCCGGCCCAGGAGGACTCGCCCGTCGCGAGCACCGAGGACGCCGGCGACGGCCCGTCCGCATGAGCGGTCCCGACCACGTCACGCTCGACGACGTCCGGGACGCCGCCCGCCTGCTCGACGGCGTCGCGACGGTCACGCCGGTGCAGACGTCGCGCGCGATCAGCGAGGCCGCGGGCGTCCGGGTCCTGCTCAAGTGCGAGAACCTGCAGCGCGCCGGGTCGTTCAAGGTGCGCGGCGCGTACGTGCGCATGGCGCGCCTGACCGCGGACGAGAAGGCACGCGGCGTCGTCGCCGCGAGCGCGGGCAACCACGCGCAGGGCGTCGCGTTCGCCGCCGGCCTGCTGGGCATCCGGGCCGTCGTGTACATGCCCGTGGACGCCGCGCTGCCCAAGGTCGCCGCGACGCGTCAGTACGGGGCCGAGGTCCGGCTCGTGGGCGAGGACGTCGACGCGACGCTCGCCGCGGCGAGGGACGAGGCCGGGCGCACGGGCGCGGTGCTCATCCACCCCTTCGACCACGCCGACGTCGTCGCCGGCCAGGGCACCATCGCGCTCGAGATCCTCGAGCAGGTCCCGGACGTGCGGACCGTCGTCGCGCCGCTCGGCGGGGGAGGGCTCGTGGCGGGGCTCGCGGCGACGCTCGCGGAGGCCGCCCCCCACGTGCGGGTCGTCGGCGTGCAGGCCGCCCGGGCCGCGGCCTACCCCGCGTCGCTCGCCGCGGGAGAGCCGACGACGGCACGCGTCGCCGCGACGATGGCCGACGGCATCGCGGTCGGCACGCCGGGTGCCGTGCCGTTCGAGCTCCTCGCCCGGCACGGCGTCGAGGTGCGGACCGTCACCGAGGAGGAGATCTCCCGGTCCCTGCTCATGGTCGCCGAGCGCGCCAAGCTCCTCGTCGAGCCGGCCGGCGCGGCCGGGGTCGCGGCGCTGCTCGCGGCGTCGCGCGCGCTCGACGTCGCCGACCCCTCGGCGGGGACCGCGCCGCTCGAGGGACCGGTCGTCGTCGTCCTCTCGGGCGGCAACGTCGACCCCCTCGTCCTGCTGCGGGTCGTGCGCCACGGCCTCGCCGCGGCGGGCCGCTACATCCAGCTCCAGGTGCTCCTCGACGACCGGCCGGGCGCGCTCGCGGGCCTCCTCGAGGTCGTCTCCGCGGTGCGCGGCAACGTCATGCACATCGACCACGACCGCACCGACGTCGGCCTCGCGATCGGCGAGGCCTGGGTGCGCATGCAGGTCGAGACGAAGGGTCCTGAGCACTGCGACGAGTTCGTCGCGCGGCTGCGCGCGAGGGCTACCGCGTCGAGCGGTCGGAGCGGTCGTCGCCCGCCTGACGTGCCGCCCGCCCGACCCGCCACCCGCCGACCCGCCACCCGCGGCGGCTGACGCCCGGCCGACCCGCGGCCGGCACCCTGCCGCTACGCCGACGGCCCGGCACCCGATGGGTGCCGGGCCGTCGTGGCAGGCGTGCGTCGTCGTGCGGGGGTCGTCAGCCCTCGAACGGCTTCGCGCCGGTGATCTTCACGGCGATCTCGTTGCCGTTGGGCGCGGTGTAGCTCGTCGCGTCCCCGACGGACTTGCCGTCGATCGCGGCACCGAGCGGCGACGTCGGCGAGTACACGTCGAGGTCCGTCGTGCCGGCGATCTCGCGCGAGCCGAGGAGGAAGACCATCTCGTCGCCCGCGACCTCGGCGGTCACGACCATGCCGGGCTCGACCTTGCCGTCGTCCGGCGGCGTGCCGATCTGCACGTTGCGCAGCTTCTCGGTGAGCTCGCGGATGCGGGCCTCGTTCTTGGCCTGCTCCTCGCGCGCGGCGTGGTAGCCGCCGTTCTCCTTGAGGTCGCCCTCGTCGCGCGCGGCGGCGATGCGCTCGGCGATCTCGGTGCGGCCCTCGCCGGACAGGTGGGCGAGCTCGGCCTGCAGCCTGTCGTGCGCCTCCTGGGTCAGCCAGGTGACGGTGGTGTTGGTCACGGTTCGCTCCTTCCTTTCCAAGTCGACGGCCGCACCCGGGCGGCCGTGCAGGTGCGGGCAGCCGAGGCGCGAGCTCTCGCGGTGCGCCTGCCTGCCCGGGTCGGTGACGCTGCCCGGGTGGCAGCGCATGTGGCTGGTCTTCCGCGCGGTGCTCCGGTGCCCGACGGCGGTCGTCCCGTCGGTCTCGACGGTCGCGGCTCGTCCGGGCGCAGTCCTGCGCAGGAATCCCTCAGGATAGCAAAGGGCACCCACCGGTCGGCGCGGACGAGGGCGTCAGTCCACGACGCGGCACGACTCGACCACGCCCGTCGTCGCCAGCTCGGACGTGGCGACGCTCACGGTCCAGCGGGACTCGAGCGTGTCCACCGGGCCGACGGTCACGTCGAGCGTGCCGACCTGCGCGTAGCTGTCCGCCATCGTGTCGACGGTGCACTCCGCGACGGTCCCGGGCTCCATGGAGACCTCGAACGTCACGTCGACGCGCTCGGAGTCCACGACGTCGAACCCGACGAGCTTGTGCCGCACCGGCTCGCTCGCGAACCGGATCCCGATGACGACGACGACCGCGAGCCCCACGGCGGCGAGCACCGCGACCGCCGCGATCGCGAGGCGTCGTCGCCGCGGCGTCGGCTCCGGCCCGTACCGTCCCGCGGGCGGCCGCGCGGGCGTGCCGGGAGCGGGCTGGGGGGCGGTGGTCTCGTTCGTCACGTCGCGTGTCCTGGTTCGGTGGCCCGCCCGTCCGCTGCCGTCGCGGTCGTCCTGGCTGCTGGTCTCGGCCGCTGCTCCGGTCGTGACTGTTCGTGGCGGTGGGCGGGGTGGGGGATCATGGTCCTCGACCATCTTCGCAGAGCCCGGCGGGTGCCGTGGCACGGCCGGGACCCGACCGTGGCGCGCCCTCGGGCGCCTGCGCGGAGACGCACGAGGTATCCCGGGAGGACCAGTGGCCGATCCCACGGCCGGACCGACGCCCCGCCGCGAGCAGGGCGAGGAGGAGCCGTTGCGGCTGCTCGCCGTGCACGCGCACCCGGACGACGAGTCGAGCAAGGGCGCCGCGACGACGGCGCGCTACGCGGCGGAGGGCGTCGAGGTGCTCGTCGCGACGTGCACGGGCGGTGAGCGTGGCGACATCCTCAACCCGAGCTTCGGCGCGGGCCCGGCGGACGTCGAGGGCATGCGCGCGCTGCGCCGCGAGGAGATGGCGGCTGCGGCCCGGGCGCTCGGCGTCCGCCAGCACTGGCTCGGGTTCGTGGACTCCGGCCTGCCCGAGGGTGACCCGCTGCCCCCCTTGCCGGACGGCTGCTTCGCCCTGGTCCCGCTCGAGGAGGCCGCCGCGCCCCTCGTCGAGCTCGTGCGCGAGTTCCGACCGCACGTCATGACGACGTACGACCCGTCGGGCGGCTACCCGCACCCCGACCACGTGATGTGCCACCGTGTCGCGTCCGAGGCCTTCCACGCGGCGGGCGACGCCGACCGCTACCGGCGCGACGGCGGCGCCGCGCCGTGGGCGCCGCTGAAGCTGTACTACAACCACGACTTCTCGATGAACCGGATCCGCACGCTGCACGAGGCGATGCAGGGCGCGGGCCTCGAGTCGCCGTTCGGCGACTGGGTCGAGTCCCGCTCGGCGCGCGAGATCCCGGAGCGGCAGGTCACCACGCGCGTGCCCGTGGCCCGCTACTACGCGCAGCGCGACGCCGCGCTCATCGCGCACGCGTCGCAGATCGACCCGGAGGGCTTCTTCTTCGCCATCCCGCGCGACCTCGAGGTCGACGTGTGGCCGTTCGAGGAGTACGAGCTCGCGGAGTCGCGCGTGCCCGTGGACCTGCCCGAGGACGACCTGTTCGCGGGCGTCCGGGGACGCCTCGGGACGTCGGGGGGCGCGGCATGAGCGCGCCGACGGTGTCCTGGGACCTGGCGGGGGTCGGCCTGCTCGACGCCGGCGCCCCGCACGCGGTGCTGCCCGAGGCCGGGCTGCTGCCGGGTGCCGCGGTCCCCACCGGCGCGGGCGGCCCCGGGTGGGCGGCCGAGGTCGTCGCCGAGACGGCGACACCGGGCCCGTCCGACGACCCGCTGCGCGAGGACCTCGAGCCCACGGACGTGTCGCCGGGGCTCGCGGGCTTCCTCGCGATCTTCGCCGTCGCGCTCGCCGCGGTCGGTCTCTTCTTCGCGCTCTCGCGGCAGCTCCGCCGCATGCGGCACAACGCCGAGGTGCGCGGCATCGGCCCGGACGGCCCGGAGGCGGGTGCGGGCGGCGGCCCTGACGGCGAGGGGGCGGCCGGCGGGACTCCCGGTGACGGGCGCGCTCCCGGTGACGGGCCTGCGCCGGGCGACGGCACGGCGTCGGGCAGCCCGCGGCGGGACGGCTGACCGTGGCCGACGGGGCGCGCGTCACCCTCGGCCAGCTGGAGGTCTCGACCGACCACGCGGCGAACCTCGTCGCCGTGCGCTCGGCGTTCCGCGAGGCCGCGCGCGTCCACGCCGACCTCCTCGTGCTGCCGGAGTACGCCGCGGCGTTCGACCCGGGCGGGACGGGGCCCGAGCACGCCGAGCCGCTCGACGGCCCGTTCGTCACGGGGCTCCGACGCCTCGCGCGCGAGCACGGCGTGGCGGCGGTCGCCGGGACGCTCGTGCCCGCGACCGCACCGGGGAAGGCGGCCAACGCGGTCGTCGCGGTCGACGCGCAGGGCGAGCTCGCCGGGGTCTACCGCAAGGTGCACCTGTACGACGCGTTCGGCCACCGCGAGTCCGACCGGCTCGAGGCGGGCGACCCGGCAGCCGAGCCGCTCGTGCTGCACCTGGGAGGCCTCGCCTTCGGCGTCATGACGTGCTACGACCTGCGCTTCCCCGAGAGCGCGCGGCGCCTCGTCGACGCGGGTGCGGACGTGCTCGTCGTCCCGGCCGCCTGGGCCGCGGGCCCGCTCAAGGCCGACCACTGGCGCACGCTCGCGCGAGCCCGCGCGATCGAGAACACCGCCGTCGTGCTGGCGGTCGGCCAGGCCGGCAGGGGCGTGACGGGCCGTTCCCTGCTGGTCGGCCCGGACGGCCAGGTCGGCCTCGAGCTGGGCGAGTCGGCCGAGCTGCGCAGCGCCGACCTCGACCCGGCCGCCCTCGCCGCCGTGCGCGAGCGCAACCCCTCCCTCGCGAACCGCCGCTACGCCGTCGTCCCGCGCGACTGACGACAGGCGGCGACCACGACCTGCCCGGGCACGCGCGAGGCGCGACCGGAGACGACGGGTGGTGCCGGACGAGGGGTGGTGCCGGACGAGGGGCGGCGGCGGGTCGTGGTGGGTCTGGCGGGAGACCGCGAGGGACGAGCGGGCGGATGGTAGACCCGCCGCCGCCCCTCGGGAGGCACCACCCCGGACGCACCCCGGACGCTGCGACCGAGATCAGCGTGCGGCGAGAGCCGCCAGCAGGATCGCCGCGTAGTGGCACCCGAACCCGATGACGGTGAGCACGTGGAAGATCTCGTGGAAACCGAACCAGCGCGGGCTGGGGTTCGGCCGCTTGATGCCGTACACGACGGCGCCCAGCGTGTAGGCGAGCCCGCCGATCGCGACGAGCCAGACGATCGCGGGCCCGTCGGTCGTGGTCCAGAACTGCGGCATGTAGCCGACGGCGACCCAGCCGAGCGCGACGTAGATCGGGACGTAGACCCAGCGCGGCGCGTCGAGCCACAGGATCCGCGCGAGGAGCCCGAGGAGCGCGCCGCTCCACACGATCACCAGCAGGGTCGTCGCCGTGCGCTGGGGCAGGAGCAGCACGGCGAGCGGGGTGTAGGTCCCCGCGATGATGAGGAAGATGTTGGAGTGGTCGGCGCGGCGCAGGATGCCCGCGACGCGTGGTGACCAGGTCCCGCGGTGGTAGACGGCGCTCGTGCCGAACAGGAGGCACGCGGAGATCCCGAAGACGGCGCACGACACCTTGCCCGCGACGGGCGGCGCGATGACGACGAGCACGATGCTGGCGACCAGGGCGAGCGGGAAGGTGCCCGCGTGGATCCAGCCGCGCAGCCGGGGCTTCACCGCCTCGGCGACCTGCGCGACGGCGTCCGTCACGGACTCGCGCACGGTCTCCGCCGTCCCGGTGGCGGCGTCGTCGGGACGCTCGTCGCGCGGGTCGGGCGTGCCGGCTCCAGGTGCCGGGTCGCGGTCGGACGTCGCTCGGGCCACCGGTCCTCCAGGGTCTCGGTCAAGGGTCGGTCGGGTGGTGCGGGGTCGTTCTCCCGCGAACCTACGCCATCGTAGGTTACGCATGCGTAGGTAGGCGCCCGAGGTGCCGGCCGCCGGTGTGAAGATCCTGGGCAGGGGGTCGTCGCCCCGGACCCCGTGGCCGTGACCGCGCTGCTCCGAGGAGTACCGTGTGGCAGTCCGGTCGGCCGGGCCGACGCGCCAGCCGGTGCCGCCCTGCCGCCGCACTGCCACCAGACCACCCGCCGAGCCCACCGCCGAGGAACCGTCGTGCGACTGCCCCATCCCGTCTACGGACTCTACGAGCGTCGGCTGGCCGCGTCGCTGTCGCGCGAGGGGTTCCCCCGGCACGTGGGCGTCATCCTCGACGGCAACCGGCGCTGGGCCCGCTCGTTCGGCGAGACGGCCGCCACGGGTCACCGCCGCGGCGCCGACAAGATCGACGAGTTCCTCGGCTGGAGCGAGGACCTCGGCATCGAGGTCGTCACGCTGTGGATGCTCTCGACGGACAACCTGTCCCGCTCGCAGGAGGAGCTGTCGGCGCTGCTCGACATCATCGAGGACGCGGTGCGCGACCTGGCCCAGTCCGGGCGGTGGCGGCTGCGCGTCATGGGCCGTCTCGACCTGCTGCCCGAGCGGCTCGCGTCGGCGCTGCGCGAGGCGCAGCAGCGGACCGCCGCGGTGGACGGGCTGCAGGTGAACGTGGCCATCGGCTACGGCGGCCGGCACGAGATCGCCGACGCGGTGCGCTCCTACCTGCGCGAGCAGGCCGACGCGGGCGCGAGGCTCGAGGACCTCGCGGAGAACCTCGACGTCGAGCACATCGAGGAGCACCTGTACACGAAGGGGCAGCCGGACCCGGAGCTCGTGATCCGCACGTCGGGCGAGCAGCGCCTCGGCGGGTTCCTGCTGTGGCAGAGCGCGCACTCGGAGTTCTACTTCTGCGAGGCGTACTGGCCGGACTTCCGGCGCGTCGACTACCTGCGCGCGCTGCGGTCCTACTCCCAGCGCGAGCGACGCCTCGGCCGGTGAGCCGCAGCCCGTCCGGGTAGGGTCGATGCAGACGCATCGACCGGAGGTGTCATGAGGGAGTCGGCCCGGGACGTCGGCAGCGCACGTCTCGCCGTCGAGACGTGGGAGTCGCTCTTCCGCGCCCAGGTCGCGCTCATGCGGCGACTGCAGTCGGACCCGGTCTGGGACGACCTGACGATGCGCGAGTACGACGTCCTCTTCTCCCTCACCAAGGGGCCCGCGGAGGGCATGCGGCTGCGCGACCTCAACGCGCTGATCCTCCTGAGCCAGCCCTCCCTGAGCCGCATGGTCGAGCGCCTCGAGCGGCGCGGTCTCGTGGACCGCTCGGCCGACCCCGGTGACGCGCGCGGCACGGTGGTGCGCCTCACGGAGCGCGGCGCCGACCGGCAGCGGGTGATCGGCCGGGCCCACGCGCGCGCGATCGCGACCTACGTCGGCGGTGCGCTGGACGACGACGAGCTCGAGGCCCTCGGCGCGCTGCTCGAGCGGCTCCGCGCGGCCCAGAGGACGATCCCGCCGGTCGGACCGGACCGCGCGCGCGGGGCGGGTGTGGCGGGAAACACGGCGGACGACCCGGACGTCGACCCGCCCGCGACCGGGGTGCCTGCCTAGAATCGCCGCGTGTCCTCAGCGCCGAGCACCGAACCCGTCCGTCCCGCCCCGCGCGGCGAGAGCCCGCTGCGCGTCGTCGTCGCGCCCGACTCCTTCAAGGGCAGCCTGAGCGCGGCCGAGGTCGCGGAGGCGGTGGCCGCGGGCGTGCGCAGCGTCGTCCCCGCCGCGCACGTCGTCGAGCTGCCGATGGCCGACGGCGGGGAGGGCACCCTCGACACGCTGCTCGCCGTCTGGGGGGTGCCCGCGCGCGAGGTCCCCACCGTCGACGCGATCGGCCGCCCGCGCACCGCGCGCTACGGCGTCTCCGCCGACGGCCGGGTGGGTGTCGTCGAGCTCGCCGAGGCGAGCGGGCTCCCGCAGGTCAGCGACGTGTCCCTGCAGCCGCTGCACGCGCACACGCTCGGGACGGGCGCCGCCGCGGCGGCGGTGCTCGACGCGGGCGTCCAGGAGGTGGTCGTGTGCCTCGGCGGCTCCGCCTCGACCGACGGCGGGGCCGGCATCCTCACGGGCCTCGGCGCCCGGCTCCTCGACGAGGCCGGCGAGGTCGTGCCCGACGGCGGGGAGGGCCTCGCGCAGGTGGCCCGCCTCGACCTGCGGACCCTGCACCCACGGGCGCGCGCCGTCCGGTGGCGGCTCGCCGTCGACGTGACCAACCCGCTGCACGGCGAGCGCGGCGCGGCCCACGTGTTCGGCCCGCAGAAGGGTGCCCGGCCCGCGGACGTCGCCTTCCTCGACGACGCGCTGCGCCGCTGGGCGGCGGTGCTCTCCGAGGAGACCGGGGTCGCGGTCGAGGAGGTCGCCGGCGCCGGCGCGGCCGGGGGCGTGCCCGCGGGGCTCGTCGCCGTCCTGGGCGCGGAGCTCGAGCCGGGCGCGCAGCTCGTCGCCGATGCGGTCGGGCTGCCCGGCGAGATCGCCCGCGCCGACCTGGTGGTGACCGGTGAGGGGTCGTTCGACTCGCAGTCCGTCCACGGCAAGGTCGCCGACGCGATCGGCGCGCTCGCGGCGCAGGCGCCCGGACGACCGCCCGTCGTCGTGCTCGCGGGCCGCGTGCTGCTGCCCGCGGACCAGGCGCGCGCGGCCGGGATCGCCGCGGCGTTCAGCATCGCCCCGGGCCCCATCGCGCTCGACGACCTGCTCGACCGCACGGCGTCGCGGCTCACCGACCTCGCGGCGACCGTGACGAGCCTCGTCCTCGCCGCGCGGGGCTGACGCACGGCGGTCCGGGGACCGAGAGCGGGTCAACGCCTGGGCCAGTGCCAGACGGGCTGGTCGAGCATGCCCTCGCGGCCCACGACGACCGTCTCGCCCGACGACTTCTCCAGCGCGACCTCCTGGAGGTCGGCCGGGCCGGGCAGGTCGGCGGCACCCGACGCGGCGCCCGACGCCGCGGCGCGGCGGAGCGCGTCGACGAGCGGCGTCGAGTGGGTCACCACGACGACCTGCGTGTCCCGCGCCGCGGAGTGGACGAGCGTGCCGAGCGCGGGCAGCAGGTCCGGGTGCAGGCTCGTCTCCGGCTCGTTGAGGACGAGCAGCGCCGGAGGCCGCGGGCTGAGCAGCGCGGCGACCCACAGCAGGTAGCGCAGCGTGCCGTCGGAGAGCTCCGCGCCGGAGAGCGGCCGCAGGAGGCCCTGCTGGTGGAACGC
This sequence comes from Cellulosimicrobium sp. Marseille-Q8652, assembly GCF_965112045.1. Lineage (NCBI taxonomy): Bacteria > Bacillati > Actinomycetota > Actinomycetes > Micrococcales > Promicromonosporaceae > Cellulosimicrobium > Cellulosimicrobium sp. Marseille-Q8652. The sequence goes on from NZ_CBCOPS010000002.1 coordinate 296,355, forward strand.
GAGCTCGAAGCGGCCGTCGTCGGCGCGGACCTCGACACGGGCTCCCGGGAAGGCGTCGGAGACCGCGGCGTCGAGCTCGTCGGCCCGGCCGAGGTCGCGGACCGTCTCGAGCGCGGCGGCGAGGTCGGCGCCGTCGTGCGCGAGGACCGGCGTGCGGGTCCCCACCTGCACGGCGCGCGCGGGGGCGAGCGGGTCGGTGCGGAACTGGTCGTAGAAGCGCCACGAGCGCAGCGCCTCGCGCACCGCGACGACCTCGGGGGCACCGACGGGGTCGACGTGCTCGGCGAGCATGCTGTCGAACGTGCGCAGGCGCGCGGGCGAGGTGACCCACGCGCCGTCGTCGTCCCGCAGGCGCACGGCGGGGCCGCGACGCTCGGCCTGCAGGGTCGCGGGGCGCAGCGCCGGGCCCGACCACACGGCCTCGACCTTGATCTCGGGGTCGAGCGCGAACGCCGACCCGCCGTCCTGGGGCAGCCCGAGGTCGACGGCGTAGCCGAGGTCCGCCGCCTCGACGCCCGCGACGCCGAGGCGCAGCGCGACGGGACCGGTGCGGAGCCGGGCCCGCAGGTCGCCGTCGCGCGTGGCGCGGGTCCCGTGCTGCGGGCCGGCCCAGAGCGTCGACCGCAGCCCGCCCTCGCGCGCGAGGGCACCGACGGCTCCGTCGAGCGCGCACTGCGCGAGGAGCCGCAGCGACCGGTAGAGGTTCGACTTGCCCGTGCCGTTCGCGCCCGTCACCACGGTGACCCGTCCGAGCGGCAGCACGACGTGCCGCAGCGAGCGGTACCCCTCGACGGCCACGGTCCCGATCATCTGCGCGCCCCGGTCATGCGGACGACCCTAGGGCGCGCCACCCACCCCACGACGAGGGGGCAGGCACGTCAGTCCGTGATCGCGAACGCGTCGATCTCCACGAGCATCTCCTCGCGCGGGAGCCCGGTGAACACGGTCGTGCGGCCCGGCAGCACGCCCCGCGTCGAGTGCTGCGCGACGAACGCGCCGTACGCCTCGTTCATCACCGGGAAGTCCTCACGCCTCGTGAGGTACACGCGCAGCATGACGACGTCGTCGAACGTCGCGCCGGCCGCCTCGACGATCGCCCGGACGTTCTCCAGGGTCCGCGTGGTCTGGGCCGCGACGTCGCCCGGGTGGAGGTACTCGTTCGTGGCGGGGTCCACCGGGCCCTGGCCCGACACCTGGACGAACGGGCCCCTGCGCACGCCCTGGTGGAACGTGTGCGCGGGCGCCGGGGCGTCGGGGGTCGAGACGGCGGTCTTCTCGGTGCTCATGGGCCCTCCAGGGCTGTGGGGGTGTCGGGTGTCGGGATGTCGTGGACGCGGGGGCGACGGCGCGTGCGCCGGGCGGGCGTCCGTCAGAAGTCGGTGGTGACGAGGTCGACGACCTCGTCGCCGCGCACGACCGCGGCGACGTGCCAGCGGTCGAGCGTCGTGCAGGGGTGGGAGATCCCGAACCCGACGACGTCGCCCGGGCGCACGTGCGACGTCGCGGGCGAGTCCACGGACGGGTCGAGCGCGAGGAACAGGTGCTGGTCGTTGAGCGCGGTGACGCGCGCGCCGGCGAGCTCGCGGGCGGGCCGCAGCTCGCCGTCGTCGCCCAGCGAGCGCAGCGCGAGCGCCACGGGCAGGTCGATGTCGAACGACACGTCGCGACGCCCCACGCCGCAGATCACCAGCCCGGGCTCCGGCACGGACAGGACCTGGCCCCACACCGTCGCGGCGGCGTGCATGGGCTCGGCCCCGGGGATCCGGTCCCACGGGTCCATGCGCGCGCAGAACCCGTGGTCGTGCGTGAGGTAGGCGCCCGAGCGCACGACGACGCGGACGTCGCGCTCCAGCACCACCGCCTCGCCGCGGGAGTGGTCGCCCGCCTCGGCGGGGGAGAGGGGACCGGGGAGCTCGGCGAGCACGACGTCGAGGAAGGAGCTGCCGCCCGCCGAGAGCACGAGCGGCTCGTCCGTCCCCGCCAGCCCGGAGCGCACGAGCGCGGCGCCGACCTCCCGCAGGTGGCGGCACCACGCGGCGACGGCGTCGAGCTGCTCGGCGCTCGTGCCGCCGGCGACGGAGCCCTCGTACCCCGCGGCGCCGAGCAGGCGCAGGCCGGTGGCGTGCACCGCGCGGGCGACGTCGAGGGCCTCGACGTCGTTGCGCACGCCCGTGCGTCCGCCCGGCACGCCGACCTCGACCAGCACGCCGAGCCGGGAGAGCACCTCCGCGTCGGCCCCCGCGAACGCGCGGGAGAGGAGGTCGACGCCGCGGGTCGAGTCGACGTACAGCCACACCTCGAGGGCCCCGGCCGTCTCGAGCGCGTGGCGCAGCCACGCGAGCTCTCTCGGGTCGACGAGCTCGTTCGCGAGGAACACCCGCTCGCTGCCCCAGTCGCGCACCGCGCGCAGCTGCGCGGGCGTCGCGACCGTCGCGCCCCACGCGCCCGCCGCGACCTGGCGCGCGTACAGCGCGCGCGACATGGCCGTCTTCACGTGCGGGGCGTGCTCGACGCCGCGCTCCGCGCACAGGCGCGCCATGAGGCCGACGTTGTGGTCGAGCGCCGCGTCGTCGAGCGTGAGGAGCGGCCAGGAGAAGGCGTCGTCCGTGAGGCGCGGCGGTCGCGTCGCGCCGGCGTCGCCCGTGACGGGCGCCAGCACCTCGGCCACCGTCGCGGTGGCGTCGAGGCGCAGGCCCTTGGTCCGGGGCCCGACGACGTCTCCCGCCCACGCGCGCAGGTCGCCCGGTGCGGGGGTTCCGGTGGTCATGCGGTGCTCCTCTGGTCGGCTTCACGGTCGGGGACGCCCCGGCCCGGGCGCGGGCCCGGACGCAGGGGGCGTCCCGGGGTCGCGTCCGTCAGGGCGCCACCCACCAGGACGGGCACGCCCGCCACGAGCACGTCGTCGATGCCCGACGCCGGGACGCGCGGCCGCTCGTACGTCGCCTCGTCCCGGACCCGGTCCGGGTCGACGAGCGCGACGTCGGCGACCGCGCCCGGCACCAGGGCCCCACGGTCCGCGAGGCCGAAGCGTCGCGCCGTGGCGGCGGACAGGTGCGTCGCGGCGTCGTGCCACGTCCAGTCCTCGAGCGTACGCACGTGCTCGGCGAGGAAGCGCGCGAAGGCGCCCCAGCCCCGCGGGTGCGGGCGGCCCCCGCCGCCGACGGGCGCGTAGATCGCGTCCGAGCCTCCGACGTGCGCCGGGTGCCGGAGCAGGGCGCGCACGGACGCGGGGGAGCTCGTCGGGGGCTGGGCGAACACGCAGCTCGCCCGCAGTCGCGTCGCGACGAGGAGGCGGACCGCGGCGTCGGCGGGGGAGAGGCCGAGCCGGCCGGCGACGTCGGTCAGGGCGAGGCCCTCCGCCCACGCGAGGTCCTCGGTGGGCACGGCGGCCATCGTCACGCGCGGCCAGAGGTCCGCGAGCGCCGGGAGGTGCTCGCGGTGGAGCCGGTCGAGGACGGCCGGGTCGCGCAGCGCCGCGACGGTCGCGTCGGGGTCGGCGATCGGGAGCCAGGTCGGCAGCGTCACCATCGAGAGGATCGAGCAGCCCCGCAGGTACGGGTAGGAGTCGAAGGTCACGTCGAGCCCGGCGGCGCGCGCGTCGTCGACGTAGCCCACGAGCTCGTCGGCGGGGCCGTGGTAGTGCGACACGTGCGTCGCGACGCCCGCCGCGCGCGCGATGCGCACGAGCTCGGCGAACGCCGGCCCGGCGCGGTCCTCGTAGCCGCGCATGTGCGACACGTGCGGCAGCCCGCGCGCCGCGACGACGCGGGCGAGCGCGACGACCTCGTCCTCGTCGGCGTACGCGGCCGGGACGTACTCGAGCCCGGTCGACATCCCGAGCGCCCCGTCGTCGAGGGCCGCGCGGAGCAGCGCCACCATGCGGTCCCGCTCGGCCGCGGTGGCTGCTCGTGCCGCCGGGCCCAGCACGGCGTACCGGATCGTGCCGTGGGCCGCGAGCGACCCGACGTTCACGCGCGTGGTGCCGTCGTACGTCGCGAGGAGGTCGGCCAGGGACCCGCCCCGGAACGTCGGGTGCTCGCCGTCGATCGCGGCGAAGTAGGCGCTCGCCCAGGCGTGGGCGTCGTGGGCGGCGTCCGGAGGGGACGGCGCGTACGAGACCCCGTCCTGCCCGACGACGATCCCCGTGACGCCCTGCCGCAGCATCGCGAGCTGGACGTCGTCGTCGAGGACGGCCGCCGCCCCGTGCACGTGGGCGTCGATCAAGCCCGGGAGCGCGAGGCGACCGCCGGCGTCGAGGAGGCGCGCGCCGTCGGGCAGCGCCGTCGAGCGGCCGGCGGGGGAGACGGACGCGACGCGACCCCCGGCCAGCATTACGTCGACCGGGCCGGAGAACCCGCCGTCGGCCGCCGGCAGGCGGGCGCCGTGCACGACGAGCGGCGCACCGTCGGCGACCGCGGAGCGCTGCGCCGCCGGCCTCACGCGGGGCCTCCCGCGTCCTCGTCGCCCTCGACCCAGCCGCCGACACCGCGGAGCCCGCCCGCGGCGAGCTCGGCCTCGAGGTCGCGCGGCCAGCCGTGCACGCCGGGCCGCGTCTGCCACGGGTGCGGGCCGTCGAGCGGGCGGTACTCGACGCCGTACGCGTCGAGGCGGGGCAGGTGGTGCGCCTCGAGGCGCTCGCGGAACGCGCGCGAGGCGTCCGACCCGGGCGAGCGGTCCGTGGCGGGGGACCACATGACCTCGGCGAACGCCGCGAGCCGGGGGAAGGTGGCGTAGTCGACGCGGCGGACGGAGTCGAGGTGCTCCGTCCAGACCTGCGCCTGGCCGCCGAGCAGCGTGCCCGGTCCGGTGCCCAGCCCGGCGGGGAGGGGCTCGAACGCGTACACGTCGTCGAGCGTGCGGAGGAAGCCGACCGGCACGGGCTCGTCGGGTCCGTCACCGGCGCGGTGGTCGAGGTACACGACCTGCTCGGGCGCCATGACGACGTCGTGGCCCGCCGCGAGCGCGTCCGCGCCGACCGCCCAGCCGCGCCACGACGTCACGACGACGTCGCGCGGCAGCGCGGGCCCGAACGCCTCGTCCCAGACCACGGCCCGCCGCCCGCGCGTCGTGACGTGCTCCGCGAGGCGCGCGAGGAACCACCCGTGCAGGTCGCGGACGTCGTCGAGCCCGAGCGCCGCGGCCCGCGCGACGACCGCCGGGTTCTCGCGCCACAGGGTCGTCGGGACCTCGTCGCCGCCGAGCGCGACGAACGGGGCGTCGAACACGTCGAGGACCTCGTCGAGCACGTCCCGGAAGAACGCCAGCGACTCGTCCGACGGGTCGAGCACCTCGGTGCTCACGCCCCACGTCGTACGGACCTCGTGCGGCTGCTTGCGCGTCCCGAGCTCCGGGTACGCGGCGACGGCCGCCTCGACGTGCCCGGGGACGTCGATCTCCGGGACGACGGTGACGCCGCGCTCGCGCGCGTAGGCGACGATCTCCCGCAGGTCGTCCTGGGTGTAGTACCCGCCGTGCGGCCGCCCGTCGACGACGCCGGCCCGCCACGTCCCGACGCCCGACTCGCGCCGCCACCCGCCGACCTCGGTCAGCCGCGGGTGGCGCCGGACCTCCATGCGCCAGCCCTGGTCGTCGGTGAGGTGGAGCTGCACGACGTTGAGCCGGTGCGCCGCCGCGAGGTCGACGAAGCGCAGCACGTCGGCCTTCGGCAGGACGTGGCGCGCGACGTCGAGCAGGACGCCGCGCCAGGCGAACCGGGGGTGGTCGGTGATCGTGACGTGCGGCAGCTCGAGCCGCTGGGCGCCCGCGGGACGCGCGGGCGCGCGCCGGAAGGCGGCAGGGCCCGCGAGCTGGCGCAGCGTCTGGGCGGCGGCGTGCGCGCCGTCGAGGTCGGCGGCGTCCACGCGCACGCCGGCGTCGTCCACCGTGAGCCGGTAGCCCGACGGCGGCAGGGAGTCGTCGACCGCGAACCGCACCGTCGCGGTGGTGGCGGCCGCGCCGTGCCGGGCCGCGTCGTCGGGCGCGGGGACCAGATCCAGGTCGAACGCGTCCTCGGTGACCCGGCGCCACCAGCGGGCCGCGGGCCGCAGCGCGGGGTCGTGGGCGACGAGGCTCCCGGTGGCGACGGTCGTGACGCCGGGCGCGGAGCGGACCGACACGGGGCGCGGGACCAGCCCCTGCGGTATTTGGAAGGACACCGAACGAGCCTAGCCGGAGGCACCCTCGGGCGACACCCTCCCACCGAACCCCGGTCGGGTGTCCCCTCCGGGCGCGCCGGTGCCGATGCGCACCCCGGGGTTCGGCGGAGCGGTCGGCGGGTGGCGGAGGGCGAGCGCAAGGATGCGGGCCGCGACGTTCAGTTCACGCAAGCGGCTTGCGCGCCGCGCGTATAGTCGGCGACATGTCGAGACGTCTTGCGGAGGTCGCTACCAAGGTCGGGGTGAGCGAGGCCACGGTGAGCCGCGTGCTCAACGGGAAGCCGGGCGTGTCCCAGGCGACGCGCGACGCGGTCCTCACCGCGCTCGACGTCCTCGGCTACGAGCGGCCCACGAAGCTGCGCGGCGAGCGCGGGCGGCTCGTCGGGCTCGTGCTGCCGGAGCTCGTCAACCCGATCTTCCCGGCGTTCGCCGAGGTCATCGGGGGAGCGCTGGCCCAGCAGGGCTTCACGCCCGTGCTGTGCACGCGCACCGCGGGCGGCGTCACCGAGGCCGAGTACATCGACCTGCTCCTCGGGCAGCACGTCTCGGGCGTGATCTTCGCCGGCGGGTTCTACGCCGAGCGTCAGGCCGACCACGCCCACTTCCGCCGCCTGGAGAAGCTCGGCCTGCCCGTCGTCCTCATGAACGCGTCCATCGAGGACCTCGACTTCCCCCGCGTCTCGTGCGACGACCTCGTCGCCGTGAACCAGGCGCTGGGCCACGTGCTCTCGCTCGGGCACGAGCGCGTGGGCCTGCTGCTGGGGCCGGCGGACCACGTGCCGTCGGAGCGCAAGCTCGCGGCGGCGCACTCGTTCGTGGAGCGCAACGGGCTGACGCTCGACCCGGCGCTCGTCGTGCACAGCCAGTACTCGCTCGAGAGCGGGCAGGCCGCGGCCAACCGGCTGCTCGAGGCCGGCGCGACGGCGATCGTGTGCGCGAGCGACCCGCTGGCGCTCGGGGCGGTGCGTGCCGTGCGTCGCGCCGGGCTCGACGTGCCCGCCGACGTGTCCGTCGTGGGCTACGACGACTCGAACCTCATGAACTCCACGGATCCCGCGCTGACGACCGTGCGCCAGCCCATCGAGCCGATGGGTCGCGCGGCGGTCGACCTGCTGGCGAGCATGATCGCGGGGGCCGACGTGTCCCGGGACGAGCTGCTGTTCGAGCCCGAGCTCGTCGTGCGACGGTCGACCGCGGCGGCGCGCTCGACCGGTCGCGAGCCGATCGCCCCGTAGCGCCCGCTCCGCCCTCCTGCGGGGCTCGCGCCCCCACCCGAGGCGACCGGTCCGGCGGACCGGTCGCCTCGTCGTCGACCCCGGGCGCCGTGCTCGTGGACGCCGTAGACCGTACCGTTCTCGACGCCCTGAGATAGCGTTTCGATAACGACGATGTCTGGTTCTTGCGTCGATCCTGTCGCCTAGTTACTGTCGTGCTCGACGACGCCGTCACCGCCCTGCGGACGACGGCCGTCCCGGCGCCGGAGGCGGCGACGGCGCACGCAGCACGGCACCCGCACCGCAGCGGGAGCGCCGACCAGGAGAAGAGGACCCGGTGAGCGACGACCAGCCCGGCCAGGAGTGGTGGCGCACCGCGGTCATCTACCAGGTGTACGTGCGCAGCTTCGCGGACGGGAACGGCGACGGCACCGGGGACCTCGCCGGCGTCCGCAGCCGCCTGCCGTACCTGCGCGACCTCGGCGTCGACGCGATCTGGTTCACGCCCTGGTACGTCTCGCCGCTCGCCGACGGCGGGTACGACGTCGCGGACTACCGCGCGATCGACCCGCAGTTCGGCACGCTCGCCGAGGCCGAGCAGCTCATCGCCGAGGCGCGCGGGCTCGGGATCCGCACCATCGTCGACGTCGTCCCCAACCACGTGTCCGCGGAGCACGAGTGGTTCCGTGCCGCGCTGGCCGCCGGTCCGGGCTCCCCGGAGCGCGAGCGGTTCTGGTTCCACCCCGGCAAGGGCGAGGACGGCGCGCGGATCCCTACGCGCTGGGTCTCGGAGTTCCAGGGCACCACGTGGACCCGCACGACGGAACCCGACGGCACGCCGGGCGAGTGGTACCTGCACGTGTTCGCCCCCGAGCAGCCGGACCTCAACTGGAACCACCCCGACGTGCGCCGCGAGCACGAGGAGATCCTGCGCTTCTGGTTCGACCGCGGGGCCGCCGGCATCCGCATCGACTCCGCCGCGCAGCTCGTCAAGGACCCCGAGCTCCCCGACGTCGTCCCCGCGCACCCGGCGCCCGGCGAGCACCCGCACGTCGACCGTGACGAGCTCCACGACATCTACCGCGCGTGGCGCGCGGTCGCCCAGTCCTACGACGAGCCGCGCGTCCTCATCGGCGAGGTGTGGCTCGCGGACCGGGCGCGCTTCGCGCAGTACCTGCGCCCGGACGAGATGCACACGGCGTTCAACTTCGACTTCATGGCCCGCCCGTGGGACGCGAAGGCCCTGCGCGAGTCCGTCCAGACGACGCTCGACGCCCACGCGCCCGTCTCCGCACCGGCGACGTGGGTCCTGTCGAACCACGACGTGACCCGTCCGGTGACGCGCTACGGGCGCGAGGACAGCTCGTTCGCCTTCCTCAGCAAGCGCTTCGGGACGCCGACCGACCTGGCCACCGGGCGCCGTCGGGCACGGGCCGCGGCACTGCTCACCGCCGCCCTGCCGGGCTCGCTCTACGTGTACCAGGGCGACGAGCTCGGTCTGCCCGAGGTCGAGGACCTCCCGCCCCACACGATCCAGGACCCGATGCACTTCCGCTCGGACGGCGTCGACCCGGGCCGCGACGGCTGCCGCGTGCCGCTCCCGTGGACACGCGGCGGCACCACGTTCGGGTTCGGGCCCGACGGCGGCGCCCCGGCGTGGCTGCCCCAGCCGACCGGGTGGGGCGAGCAGTCCGTCGAGGCCCAGGAGCACGACGACGCGTCGATGCTCTCCCTCTACCGTCGCGTGCTCGCGACCCGCCGGGCCGAGCGCGCGCTGCACGGCGAGACGTTCCGCTGGCTCGACACCCTCGGTGGCGTCGCGCTGGGCGACGACGTGCTCGCGTTCTCCCGGGGGGACGTCGCGTGCGTCGTCAACCTCGGCACCGAGGACGTGCCGCTGCCCGCCGGCGCGCACGTCCTCCTCCGCAGCGAGCCGCACCGGGGCGACGACGCGCCCGGCCGGCTCGTGACCGACACCGCGGTGTGGCTCCGGCTCTGAGCACCCAGCCCCGGCAGCCCGGCCACCACCGCAGGCAGCACACCCAGCACACCCCGCACCACCGGACACAGGAGTGACGATGAAGTCCACACGTCAGGCGATCGCCCTCACCCTCGCAGGGGCGCTCGCGGTCAGCACGCTCGCCGCGTGCTCGAGCAGCGGCTCGGGCGACGAGGACGGCGGCGAGGGCACGGACGGGGACGGGAAGGTCACCCTCAAGGTGGTCTCCCTCCTGCCGGGCTCCGAGCAGGAGGCGATCGACGCCTTCGAGGCCCAGGTCGCGGAGTTCGAGGCCGCGAACCCCGACATCGACGTCGTGCCGGAGGAGTACGAGTGGAAGGCGACGACGTTCGCCCCCCAGCTCGCCGGCGGCACGCTGCCCGACGTCTTCGAGATCCCCTTCACCGACGCGAAGACGCTCGTCGAGAACGGGCAGCTCGCGGACCTCGACGAGCAGTTCCGCACCCTGCCCTACGCCGACAGGTTCAACCCCGCGATCATCGAGGCGGGCACGGGCTCCGACGGCCACGTCTACGCGGTCCCCGCCAAGAACGTGTACGGCGTCGGCCTGCACTACAACCGCCAGCTCTTCGAGTCGGCCGGTCTCGACCCCGACGACCCGCCGACCACCTGGGACGAGGTCCGCGAGGCCGCGAAGAAGATCGCGGACGCCAACCCCGGCGTCGCGGGCTACATGCAGATGTCGCAGAACAACACGGGCGGCTGGCAGCTCACGGTCAACACGTTCGCCCGCGGCGGTCGAACGCAGGAGGTCGCCGACGACGGCACCGCCACGTCGACCCTCGCGAACGACGGCACCAAGGAGGCGCTCGAGTGGCTCCAGGCCATGCGGTGGGAGGACAACTCCCTCGGGAGCAACTTCCTCCTCGACTGGGGCACCATGAACCAGGCGTTCGCGGCGGGCCAGGTCGCGATGTACACGTCGGGCTCCGACGTCTACACCGCGCTCGTGCAGACGAACGCGATCGACCCGGCCATGTACGGCCTCGCCGCGCTGCCGCTCGAGGGCGACGACGCGGGCGTCCTCACGGGCGGCACGCTCGCCGCGATGCCGGCGGACGTCGAGGAGGAGAAGAAGGCGGCCGCGATCAAGTGGATCGACTTCTTCTACCTCGCCAAGCTCGTCGACGAGGACCGCGCCGTCGCGGACGCCGAGACGCTCGTCGCGAACGACCAGCCCGTGGGCACGCCCGTCCTGCCGATGTTCTCCCAGGAGCAGTACGAGCAGAACCAGGAGTGGATCGCGGACTACGTCAACGTCCCGCTCGACCAGATGACGGGCTACACCGACACGATGTTCGACCTCCCGCTCGTCGGCGAGCCCTCGCAGAAGACGCAGGAGATCTACGCGCTGCTCGACCCGGTCGTGCAGGCGGTCCTCACCGACGAGAACGCCGACGTCGACGCGCTCCTCGAGAGCGCCGACCAGGAGGCGCAGGCCCTGCTCGACCAGGGCTGACGGACCGTCGGCACGGCCCGGCCGACCGGTCCGGCCGGTGGCGCCCCCACCGGCCGGACCGCACCCGCCGGTGCCCGACGACGGGACGCACCTCCCGCCGTCGGGCACCCTCCACCGCACCCGAAGGACACCTCGTGACCGCGACCACCGCACCGCCGCCACGGCCCCGCCCGACGCACGCGCGGGCGGACCCGGCCTCCGGACCCGCCCACCGCGCCGGACGTGGCGGCCGACGCCGCAGCCCGGCGACGTGGGTGCGCGGCGGCGGGCTGCACAACCTCGTCTTCCTGCTCCCGCTGCTCGTGATCTTCGGGCTCTTCTCGTGGTTCCCCATCGTGCGCGCGGTGGTCATGAGCTTCCAGGAGACGAACCTCGTGAGCGACCCGACGTTCGTCGGGCTGGACAACTTCCGCCAGGTGCTCGCCGACCCGCTCCTGTGGAAGGCGGTGCGCAACACGCTGTACTTCGCGTTCCTCGCGCTGCTGTTCGGGTACCCGGTCCCGCTCGTCGCGGCGGTCCTCGTGCGCGAGGTCCGCCGGGGTCGTGGCCTGTACTCGGCGCTCGCCTACCTGCCGGTCGTCGTGCCGCCGGTCGTCGCGGTGCTGCTCTGGAAGTTCTTCTACAACGGCAGCCCGACGGGCGTGTTCAACACGATCCTCGGCTGGGTCGGTCTCGGGCCCTACCCCTGGCTGCAGGACGCGTCGACGGCGATGCCGTCGCTCGTCCTCGCCGCCACGTGGGCGGGCGCGGGCGCGACGGTCATCATCTACCTCGCCGCGCTGACGAGCGTGCCGCCCGAGCTCTACGACGCGTCCGAGGTCGACGGCGCGGGGCTGTGGCGCAAGATCTGGCACGTCACGCTGCCGCAGCTGCGCGGCGTCCTGTTCATCACGCTCGTCCTGCAGGTCATCGGGACCGCGCAGGTCTTCCTCGAGCCCTACCTGTTCACCGGCGGCGGGCCCAACAACGCGACCCTGACCGTCCTGCTGCTCATCTACCGCTACGCCTTCCAGAACAGCCTCGGCGGCGACTACGGCGCCGCGACGGCCCTGTCGCTCATGCTCGCGGCCGTCCTGGCCGTCTTCTCGCTGGCCTACTTCCGGCTCACCCGGTCCTGGAGCACGTCATGACCCTCTCGCCCACCGACAACCCGAGCGAGATCGGCGTGGTCTCCCAGGACTCGGCCGCCGCGGCCGGCACGCCCGCGCCGCCCGGCACCGGCCCGGGCCCCGACGCCGCGGCGCGCCGTGCGTCCGACGCGAGCCGCTCGCGCCGCGAGGCGGAGCAGCGCCGCGCACGCGCCCGGCGTCGCCGCGCGCTCGACGGCGTCGAGGACCGCGGCGCGCTGTCCGCGGCGGACTGGCGCCGCCCGGGCGTCCGGTGGGGGATGGGCTCGACCCACGTCCTGCTGCTCGTGGTCCTCCTCGTCGCGGGCCTCGGGCCGATGCTCCTGCTCGCGAAGTTCGCCGTGACCCCGACGCAGGACATCCTCCGCACGCCCATGGCGGTCTTCCCGAACGGCATCGCGTGGGACAACCTCGACAAGGCGTGGAACGACGTCCAGGTCAGCCGCTACTTCCTCAACACCATCTGGCTCGCCGTGGGGTCGTGGGCGTCGCAGATCGTCGTCGCGACGACGGGCGGGTACGCGCTGTCGGTCCTGCGCCCGCGGTACGGCAGGGTCGTCCAGGCGCTCGTGCTGTCGACGATGTTCGTCCCGGCGATCGTGCTGCTCGTCCCGCTCTACCTGACGATCCTCGACCCTCCGCTGCTCGGGCAGTCGCTCGTCGACAGCTTCTGGGCGGTCTGGCTGCCCGCGGGCGCGAGCGCGTTCAACGTGCTCCTCGTCCAGCGGTTCTTCGACAGCCTGCCGCGCGAGGTGTTCGAGGCCGCGCGCGTCGACGGCGCAGGTCCCTACCGGCTCTTCTGGTCGGTCGTGCTGCCGATGTCGCGACCGATCGTCGGCGTGGTGTCCGTGTTCGCCGTCATCGCGGCGTGGAAGGACTTCCTCTGGCCGCTGCTCGTGCTCAAGGACCCGGAGATCCAGCCGCTGTCCGTGCGCCTGCCGTCGATCGAGGCGACGACGGACCTCGGGGTGTTCCTCGCGTCCCTCGCGATCTCGACGCTCATCCCGGTGGCGCTGTTCGTCGTCTTCCAGCGCATGTTCCTCCAGGGCGCGGGCCTCGGGGGAGCGGTCAAGGGCTGAGCCCGGGCGCCGGGCGTCCGCCGGGCTCGGGGCTGGTGCCGAACACGACCTGGGTGCCGTGATCAGCCCGATAGCGGCACCCAGGTCGTGCTCGGCCGCGCGCCACGTCGTGCTCGACGGCGGACGCGCGGCCCCGGCGGTCGGGTCGCCTCAGCCGCGGCCCCGGCCGACCATCGCGCGGAGCACGACGTCGTGGACGTCGGTGTTGCGCTGCGCGCCCGTGAGGTCCGCAGCGCTCGGGCCCTGCGCCGTCAGCGGCGTCGCCTCACCCGTGTGGCCGCCCGTCGTCCAGTCGACCGTGAACTGCAGGTCGGAGCCCGCGAGGTCGAACGGGCCGTCCTCGGCCGTCGCGCCCTCGCCGCCCTCGTCCGCGTCGTCGACGTTCTCGATGGCGAGGCCGCCGGTGGCGTGGTCGCCGACCACGAGCACGAGCGTCCCGCGGTTCCGCGACGCGAAGTCGAGCGCGAGCGCGACGGTCTCGTCGAGCGCCTGCCCCGCCTGGATCGTGCGCGTCGCGTTGCTGCGGTGGGCGAACTCGTCCACCGCCTCCTCCTCGACCACGAGGAAGAACCCGTCGCGGTCGCGCGACAGCGTGTCGAGCGCCTTGGCGGTCATGTCGACGAGCGGCACCTCGGGCTCGTACAGGTCGCCCTCGCCCTCGTTGCGCTGCTCGAACATCTCCTCGTTGGCGAACAGGCCGAGGAGCTTGCCGCGGCCCGCCGCGTCGAGGCCCTCGGCGTCGGTCACGTACGTGTACCCGAGCTGCTGCGCGCGCGCGACGAGGTCGCCCTCCGTGCCCTTGCTCTGCTCGGTCCGGTCCTTCGGCGGGTTGTCGGGCCAGGCGCCGGGGTCACCGGCGGGCAGCCACCAGTCCTCGCCGCCGCCCAGGATGACGTCGGGCCGCGAGCTCTCGAGGAACTGGCGCGCGATCTCGCTCTGGTCGCCGCGGTCGGGCACGTGCGCGCCGAACGCGGCGGGCGTCGCGTCGGTGACCTGCGCGGTCGTGACCAGCCCCGTCGCCTTGCCGGCCTGGCGGGCCCGCTCGAGGAGCGTCGGCACGGGGTTCCCGGCGGCGTCGACCCCGACCGCCCCGTTGTAGGTCCGCACGCCCGACGCGAACGCCGTCGCGCCCGCGGCCGAGTCGGTGACGGCGTCCTCGGGATCGGCGGAGTCGGTCGTCGTCCAGCCCGCGTGCTCGAGCGAGTCCATGGCGAGTTGCCCGTCCGTGCCGACCGTCGCGAGCCGGATCACCTCGCGGTGCGACAGCCCGAGGCCGTCCCCCTGGATGAAGATGACGTTGCGGGCGCGGTCGCTCCCGCCGCGGTCGTCGGGACGGCCGTGGCCGCCCCCGCGGTCGCCGTCGCCGCCCAGGGGCAGGACCGCGGCGAGCGCGATGCCCGCGGCGATCCCTGCCGCGCCGGACCTGAACGTGGTGCGTCGTGCATCCATGAGCTCTCCCTCGAGACTCTCGGCGTCGTCGGCCCCTGCGCCCGTCGGGATCTCCGGCGGTCGCACGGCGGTGGGAGGCACCGCCGTCGGCGGGCCGGCGCCGGCGGCGTCGCTGCCGCCGGACCCGACCCACGCTAGGTCGCACGGCCGGGTACACAACTCGGGGGAGGTGACACGGTGTCCGGTCGATGTCACGTCCGGATCGGCAGGTTCCGGGCGGGCGTGCGGCGGCGGCGGTGACATCATCGAGACCATGCCCTCGTTCTCCCCCCAGGACGCCGCCGCCGACGCCGCTCCGGCCGGTGCGACGCAGACCGCCCCCTCGCCCGCCGCCGACGTCCGCCCGTACGACGCGCTGTTCCTCTACTCGTTCGGCGGGCCCAACAAGCCCGAGGACGTCGTGCCGTTCCTGCGCAACGTCACGGTCGGCCGGGGGATCCCGGACTCGCGCCTCGAGGAGGTCGGCGAGCACTACTACGGCTTCGGCGGCAAGAGCCCCATCAACGAGCAGAACCTCGCGCTCAAGGCGGCCCTCGAGGGCGAGCTCGCGCGCCGCGGCATCGAGCTGCCGGTCGTGTGGGGCAACCGCAACTGGGAGCCGTACACCGACGACGCGATCACCGAGCTCGAGGCGCTCGGCGCCGAGCGCGCGGTCGCGCTCGTGACGTCGGCCTACTCGTCCTACTCCGGGTGCCGCCAGTACCGCGAGGACCTCGCGGTCGTCCTCGGCGAGCGCGGCCAGCTCGACGACGAGGGGTCCACCGGGGTCCGGTTCGACAAGATCCGCTCCTACTTCAACCACCCGGGCTTCGCGCAGGGCAACGTCGACGCGGTCCTCGACGGCTACGCCGCGCTCGCGGCGAAGGGCGGCGACGGCGCCGCGGCCCGCCTCGTGTTCGTCACCCACTCGATCCCGGACACGATGGAGGCGGCGTCGCGCATCGCGTTCGCGACGTACTCCGAGCAGCACCTCGACCTCGCGCGCGTGGTCGCCGGCCGGGTCTCCGAGCGCCTCGGCCACGAGGTGGCGTGGGACCTCGCCTACTGCTCGCGCTCGGGTCCGCCGAGCCAGCCGTGGCTCGAGCCCGACGTCAACGACCACCTCGAGGCGCTCGCGCAGGACGGCGTGCGCGACGTCGTGCTGTCCCCGATCGGGTTCGTCTCGGACCACATGGAGGTCGCCTACGACCTCGACACCGAGGCCCTGGAGACGGCGGAGAAGCTGGGGATGACGGCCGTCCGCGCCGGCACGGTCAGCACGCGCGAGCCCTTCGTGCGCGGGCTCGTCGACCTGCTCCTGGAGCGCGCGGCCATGGCGCGCGGCGAGGACGTCGAGCAGGCCACCGTCGGTGGCCTGCCCCCCTTCCGCTCCGTCTGCGCACCGGGCTGCTGCCTGCGCCGCGACGGCGAGCCGAGCGGCGTCCCCGCGCTCTGCAGCACCGACCTCCACAGCTGACCCGCCGGCACCCGGCCACCCGAGAGGACCCCCGATGAGCGACGCCGCCCGCGTCCCCGCCGACCACGACCAGATCAACTCGACCATCCGCTACGCGATGTGGTCGGTGTTCGCGACGGCGGCGCCCCTGCCCGCCCACCCCGAGGAGCGGGCCGCCCCCCACGCAGGCGCTCGACGCCGTCGGCGGCGGCGACGACCCCGCCGCGACGGACGGCGACCTCGTGGTCCGCGGCTGGTACGACGTGGCGGGCCTGCGCTCCGACGCGGACCTCATGGTCTGGTGGCACGGCCCGACCGTGGAGTCGGTCCAGGGCGCGTACCAGCGCCTGCGCCAGAGCGGGCTCGGCGCCCACCTCGAGCCCGTCTGGTCGAACGTGGCGCTGCACCGCCCGGCCGAGTTCAACCGGGGGCACGTCCCCGCGTTCCTCGCGGGCGAGGCGCCGCGGGACTACCTGAGCGTCTACCCGTTCGTGCGCTCCTACGACTGGTACCTGCTGCCCGACGCCGAGCGCCGCACCATGCTGCGCGACCACGGCCTGGCGGCGAAGGACTACCCGGACGTGCGCGCCAACACGGTCGCCTCGTTCGCGCTCGGCGACTACGAGTGGATCCTCGCGTTCGAGGCGGACGAGCTTCACCGCATCGTCGACCTCATGCGCGAGCTGCGCAACACCGAGGCGCGCCGTCACGTGCGCGAGGAGGTCCCGTTCTTCACCGGGCCGCGCACGGCGCTCACCGCGTGGGCGGACCGCCAGCCGTTCGCCTGAGGCGCCGTTCGCCTGAGGCGCGCGGCCGGCCGCCCGGGGCTCACCCCGCGGGGACCGCGTCGGGCTCGCCCTCGCGCACGTACGGTGCGACGTGCGCCACGAGGGCCTCGTCGCTGTCCTTCGTGAGCCGCTCGCCCGACCAGGTCTCGTGCAGCGAGACGGTCGTCCCGTCGTGCAGCGTGAGCTCGACCCGCGCGGGCGTGACCTTGCGCACGACCGCGGACGCGATCTCCTCGTACGCGAGGAAGCGGTGGGCGGCGGCGAGCCGGTCCACGGGTGCCGACTGCACGAGCCCGACGAGCCGGGCCTTGCCGCCCTCGGTCTTCTTCGGTGACGGTACGAGGATCAGGCCGTTGTCGAGCACGAGGACGTCGTGGGGCGCGCCGTCGACCTTGACGTTCGCCAGCCCGCCCACGATCTCGCCGCCGTGCGCGGTCGCCGTCTCGGCGACCTGCGCCGCGGCGGCCACGTCGACTCCGAGCTCGAGGAGCCGCTCGCGCGCCGCCGGGGCGGTGGCCGCGTCGAGCGCCTGACGCGCGACGGGCTCGAGGTCGAGCTCCGCGCCGGTGGAGGTGCTGACGAGGCGCGCCGGCCCGGACCAGGACGCCTGCCAGGACGCGACCCGGGACGTGACCGCGGCGGCGCGCAGCGCGGCGGTCGTCGCCGCGACGAGCTCCTCGCGCGCCTCGGGGAGCGGGTGGTTCGGCACGAGGTCGCGGCGCACGGCGTCGAGGCGCCCCGCCGCGACCACGTCGAGGAGCGCCGAGAGGTCGCCGCGCCCCGTGCCGGCGGCGCGGCCGACGGCCCGGTAGAGCGTGTCCGCCAGGCGCTGGTCGTGCAGCGGCATCGTGGTCGCGACGAGCGCGTCCCACCCGAGCCGGGCCCGCGAGCCGTAGTCGACCTGCTCCTCGGCGACCTGCGCCGCGCGCTCGGCGAACGCCGGGACGAAGGCCGTCGCCGGCCTGCGGTCGGTCGCGACCTCGCCGTCGGGCATCGTCTCCATGGCCGCGACGCGCGCGGCGATCGACGGGTGGCTGTCCCAGCGGGACTGGTCGGCGGGCGGGGCGTCGGTACGCAGCGTCGAGATCTCCTCGGCGCGTGCGTCCAGCAGCCGCGAGAACCCGTCGAAGACGTCCGCGGGGGCGGGGGCGTAGCCGTGGTCCCACCCGAGGCCGACGTACCGCGCGGTGTAGAAGCCCCACGCGGCGTCGAGCGTCGGCAGCTCGCGCAGCGCGGACTGCGCGGTCGCCCGGCCGGCGGCGCGGACGGAGAGCTCGTCCGCCTCGAGCTCCTGGCGGCGGCTCACGGCGGCGGACACGAGGAGGTAGAGCTTCGCGTACTGCATGAGGAGCCAGCCGACGACGTTGCCCCGGAGCTGCTGGACGGTCGCGACGATCGCCTCGCGCCCGCGGTAGGTGAGGGGGCCGAGGCGCGTGTGCGAGCGGGAGTAGTGCCCGAGCTCGTGCGCGAGGACCGACCGGAGCTGGGCGGCGTCGAGGCCCTGGAGCAGGGGGACGCCGAGGAACAGGCGCCGGGTGCCGCCCACGAGACCGAGCAGCCGGGTCTCCTCGTTGACCGCCGCGTTGACGTCCGCGACGAGGCGGATCTCGTCCGGCGCGCGCGTGTCGGCCACCTGCGCGAGCTCGCGCACCGTGGCCCAGAGCTCGGGTGCGTCGTGCTCGTCGAGCAGGACGCCCGACGGCGGGTGCTTCTCCGCCCGGGCCACCCGCCACAGCGCGACGACGAGACCGATCGCGACGACGACGGTGAGGAAGCCGAGCTTGGCCGCGCCGGCCCCGGCGTGCTCGGAGAAGGCCCAGACGCTCGCGGCGCCCAGACCGACCACGGCGCCGAGCGCGAGGACGTAGAAGCCGACGAGGAGGAGGACCGAGAGCGCTGCGCGCAGGGTCGTGGTCACGGGCGTGCCTTTCACGTGCGCCGCGCCTGTGCGGCGATCTGGCGCCGGAGCCTAGCGCCTCGCAGGCGGTCCGGACCAGCGGCGTCCGGGGACGACCCTCCCAAGATGCTCAGCATGCTGAGCGATGTCAGGCTGGAGCCATGACGACTGCAGCCGCCTCCTCGTCCCTGACCGTCCCTCCGACGACCACCGACCGGGTCCGCCAGGTCGTCGTGCTCGTCGGCTCCCTCGTCGCCGCCGGTGCCGCCGCGTACGGCGCGGGCGCGTTCGGCGGCACGGCCGTCGAGCAGACCGCCGGGGGAGCGCTCTCGGCCGACGCGACGCCGGTCGCGCCCGACAACCCGGCGTTCCGCATCTGGTCCGTGATCTACCTCGGGCTCTTCGTGTTCGCGGTCTACCAGGTGCTCCCGCGCCACGCCGCGACGCCACGCCTGCGCGCGACCGCGTGGTGGGTGCTCGCCTCGATGGTGCTCAACGCGGCATGGATCGGCGTGGTCCAGGCCGGCTGGCTCCCCGCGAGCGTCGCGGTGATCGCGGCCCTCCTCGCCGTCCTCGCCGTGATCGTCGTGCGCCTCGTCCGCAGCACGCCCGACAGCCGGGTGCAGGCCGTCGTGCTCGACGGCACCGTCGGCCTCTACACCGGGTGGGTGAGCGTCGCGACGCTCGCGAACGTCGCCGCGACGCTCGCCGACGCGGGGGTCGGCGACCTCGGCCTCGGCGCCACGGGATGGTCCGTCGTCCTGGTCGCGCTCGCCGCGGCGCTCGCCGTGGCCTGGGCGGCGTTCACGGGACGCCGTCGCGCGCTCGCCCTCGGCATCGGCCTCGCCATGTCGTGGGGGCTCGCGTGGATCGCCGCGGGGCGCTTCACGGGACCGCTCGAGGACACGACGGTGGCCTGGGCCGCCGCCGCGGCGTCGGCCGTCGCGCTCGTCGCGGCGCTCGCAGCGGTCGTGGTGCGCCGCCGCGGCTGAGCCGACGCCCGGCACGGCGGCAGGACCGCCCGCAGGCTACGGGTACAGGCCCCGGATCTGGTGCGCCTCCGCGACGCGCTGCACGCCGATGACGAGCGCCGCGTCGCGCAGGCTCAGCTCCTCGCGCCGCGCGAACGACGACACCTCGTCGTACGCGTGCTGCATCCGGTGCTCGAGCTTCTCGCCGATCTCCTGCGCGGTCCACCAGTAGGCCTGGTTCGCCTGCACCCACTCGAAGTAGGAGACGACGACGCCGCCCGCGTTCGCGAGCACGTCGGGGACCACGGTCACCCCGTTCTTCGCCAGGACGCGGTCGCCCTCGGCCGTCGTCGGCCCGTTGGCGCCCTCGACGACCCACCGCGCGCGGACCCGTCCCGCGGAGTCCTCGTCGAGCACGCCGCCGACCGCGGCCGGGACGAGCACGTCGACCTCGAGCGCGAGCAGCGCGTCGTTGGCGATCGCCTCGCCGCGCTCGAACCCCACGACGCTGCCCGTCGCGCCCACGTGCTCGAGCAGACCCCGCACGTCGAGGCCGTCGGGGTCGTGCACGCCGCCGTACTGGTCGGACACGGCGACCACGCGCGCCCCCCGCGCCGCGAAGATCGCCGCCGCGTGCGACCCGACCTTGCCGAAGCCCTGGATGGCGACGCTGACGTCCGAGAGGTCGGCGTCCTCCTCGGCGAGCGCAGCGCTCGTCACGTGCACCACGCCGGCGGAGGTCGCCGTCGTGCGGCCGAGCGAGCCGCCGACGGTGATGGGCTTGCCGGTGACCACGCCGGGGATCGTGTACCCCTGGTTCACCGAGTAGGTGTCCATGACCCAGGCCATCGTCTGCTCGTTGGTGCCCATGTCGGGCGCCATGATGTCCCGCTCCGGCCCGATCACCGGCATGATCTCCGACGTGTAGCGGCGCGTGACGCGCTCGAGCTCCGCGTCGGAGTGCTCGCGCGGGTCGATCGTCACGCCCCCCTTGGCGCCGCCGTAGGGCAGGTCGACGAGCGCGCACTTCCACGTCATCCACATCGCGAGCGCCCGGACCTCGTCGAGGTCGACGCCGGGGGAGTAGCGCAACCCGCCCTTGCCGGGCCCGCGCGAGACGTTGTGCTGGACGCGGTAGCCGTGGAACAGGACCGTGCGGCCGTCGTCGCGGCGCAGCGGGACGGCCACGTTCACCTCGCGCCGCGGCGTCGCGAGCATCTGGTGGAGGCCGTCGTCGTAGCCGAGGAAGCCGACCGCGCCGGCGAGCTGGGCGTGGGCGGTGGCGAGGGGCGAGCCGGCGTCGGGCGCGCGCCCCGCGAGCGGCGCGTCGTCGCGCGGGCCGGGCGCGGGCGGTGCCGCGGTCTCGGCGGGCAGGGTCGTCTGGGGTGCTGACGTCGTCGTCACTGGTCCTCCGGTTCGAGGTGGTCCCGGGCCCGGCGGGGGTGTGCCGGGTCCGGGACCACGCTACCGCGGCCCGCGGGGCACGCAGCCCGTGGTCAGCCGCCCAGCGCGTCGACCGCGGCGCGCTCCTCGGCGGTGAGCGAGAAGCCGGTGACCTGGAAGTTCGCCTCGATCCGCTCCGGCGTGACGGACTTCGGGATGACGACGAACCCGTGGTCGAGGTGCCAGCGCAGCACGACCTGCGTCGGCGTGACGCCGTGCGCCGCGGCGACCTCGGCGAGCACCGGGGCGTCGAGGTCGGTCCGCTTGAACGGGCTGTACCCCTCGAGCACCACGCCGCGCGTCGTGAGCTCCGACGCGACCTTCCGGTCGTAGTCCGCGGGGCTCCACGGGATCTGGTCCACGGCGGGCGTCTCGCCGACCTGCGCGGAGAGGATGTCGACCTGCTCGACGGAGTAGTTGCTCACCCCGATCGATCGGACCTTGCCCTCGTTCCGCAGCTCGACGAACCGCTCCCAGACCCACGGCGACGCCTCGCCCGACGGCGGCCAGTGGATGAGCCACAGGTCGACGTACTCGGTGCCGAGGTCGCGCAGCGACGCCTCGAGCGTCTCGCGCTCCTTCCCGGCGGCGTCCGGCGGGAGCTTCGTCGTGACGAACACGTCGGCGCGGTCGACGCCCGACCCGGCGAGCGCCCGGCCGACCTGCGACTCGTTGCCGTAGCCGGTCGCGGTGTCCACGTGCCGGTAGCCCACGTCGAGCGCGTGGCGCACGGAGCGGTAGGCGTCGTCGCCCTCGGACTGCCAGGTGCCGAGGCCGAGGAGCGGGATCTCCCCGCCGGGGAGGGTCGCGGTGGGGATGCCGGAGGTGTCGGGTCGTGAGGTGTCGGGTCCTGTGGTCATGGGGACCAGTCTTCGTGCCCGACGCCGTCCCTCGCCACCCGGCGCGGGCTCAGCGCGCGGTGCGCCGGCGGTACTGCGCGGGGGTCTCTCCCGTGAGGCGCGCGAAGGTACGCGTGAACGACGGCTGGTCGTAGAAGCCCGACGCCGCCGCGACCTCGGCGATCGACCCCTCGCGCGCGGCGAGGAGCCGGGTCGCCCGGTCGACGCGCGTGCGCAGCACGAGCTGGCGCGGGGTCACGCCGTAGACGCGCCGCACCCGGCGCTCGAGCGTCGACGGCGTGCAGCCCGCGGCCGCCGCGAGGAGCTCCGCCGTCCAGCGTGCGCCGAGATCCGCCTCGACCGCGGCCACGAGCGCGGACAGCGACGCCATCGTCGCGTCGTCGGCCGCGCCCGCCCGCAGGTCGTGCGAGACGGACACGAGCCCGACGAGCCGGCCGGCGTCGTCGTGCACGGGCAGCTTCGCGGTGAGGAACCAGCCCGACGTGCCGCCGAGCCGGCGGATGCGCTCGAGCTCGCCCCGCAGCGGGCGGCCCGTGCGCAGCACCTCGGCGTCCTGCTGCTCGTAGCGCTCGGCGAGCTGGGGCACGAACAGGTCTCCCGCGCGCCGACCGACGACGGCGCGGCGCGAGCGCTCCGTGGTCCGTGCGACGAACACGGGGTTCACGGCGACGTAGCGCCCGGTGACGTCCTTCGCGCAGAACATCGTGTCGGGCAGCTCGTCCATGAGCGCGACCATCGCCGGGCTGAGCGCCGCGAGGAGCGCGTCCGCGGTCGCCGTGCCGGCGGGGTGCCGCAGCGGGTCGGCGTTGTCGCGGAGGTGTGCCATGTCGTCCCGGATCGTACAAGACAGGGCGCGCGCGGAGAGGCACGCTGGAGGGATGAGCGACGACGCCACCACGCGGCCTCTCCCCACCCCCGGAGCCGCCGCCGCCACGACCCTCACCTCGCCCGAGGACCTCGTCGACGACGCGGTCGACCTGGCCCGCCGCTGGCTCGCCGCGAGCGAGGGGACGGGCGACGCGCGCGCGCAGGCCCGCGAGCGTCGGACGGCGGAGCGGCTCGGCGCCCTCGTCTCCGACCCGGCCGGGCTGGAGCTCGCCGTCCGGTTCGTCGACGACGTCGCGCGCCCCCAGGACGCGCGCGTCGCGGCGCGCGCGCTCGCCCGGATCGGCGAGCTCGCGGGGAGCGCGGGCTCCTTCCTCGGGCCCGTGGACCGGACGCTCCTGCGCGTCGGGGCGGGCGTCGCACCCGTGCTGCCGGGCGTCGTCGTGCCCGCCGCGCGCGTGCGCCTGCGACAGCTCGTGGGCCACCTCGTGGCCGACGCCGGGAAGGGCCTCGGCGCGCACCTCGCCCGTACGCGCGAGGAGGGCTACGCGCTCAACGTCAACCTCCTGGGCGAGGCGGTGCTGGGCGAGGACGAGGCCCGGGCGCGGCTCGAGCGGACGATCGCCCTCGTCGAGCGTCCCGACGTCGACTACGTGTCGGTCAAGGTGTCCTCGGTGGCGTCCCAGCTCGTCACGTGGGACCTCGAGGGGTCGCGCGACCGGGTCGTCGAGCGCCTGCTGCCCCTGTACCGGGCGGCGCGCGACCACGGCGTGTTCCTCAACCTCGACATGGAGGAGTACCGCGACCTCGCGCTGACCACCGAGGTGTTCCGCGCGGTCCTCGGCCGCGACGAGCTCCGCGACCTCGAGGCCGGGATCGTGCTCCAGGCGTACCTGCCCGACGCCCTCGGCGCGCTCGACGGCCTGACGGCGTTCGCGACCGAGCGCGTCGCCGCCGGGGGAGCGCCGATCAAGGTCCGTCTCGTCAAGGGCGCGAACCTCGCGATGGAGGCCGTGGAGGCCGAGCTGCACGGGTGGCCGCAGGCGCCCTACCCGACGAAGCCCGACGTCGACGCGAACTACGTCCGCCTGCTCGACCACGCGCTGCGCGCTCCGCGCGCCGACGCCGTCCGGATCGGCGTCGCGAGCCACAACCTCTTCCACGTCGCGCTCGCCGTGCTGCTGGGCCGCGCGCGCGGCGTGAGCCACGCGCTCGACGTCGAGATGCTCCAGGGCATGGCGCCGGGAGAGGCGCGCGCGGTGCGCGACGAGGTCGCGCGGGACCGGGCGCAGGCCGAGCCGCACGCCGGGCGGGGCGGCCGGGTGGTGCTCTACACCCCGGTCGTGCGCGACGAGGACTTCGACGTCGCGATCTCCTACCTCGTGCGCCGGCTCGAGGAGAACGCCGCCGAGCAGAACTTCCTCCACGCGATGTTCGCCGGCGACGGGCGCAGCGCGATGGAGCGGCAGGAGGACGCGTTCCGCGCGTCCGTGCACCACGGCGTCCACCACACCGAGGCCGACGTGACGCCCCGCCGCCGCCCGCGCACGGCGCCGGCGCCCGCGGTCGAGCCCCGCGCCGGCGCCGGACCCCGGTCCGTGCGTCACGAGGACGTCCGCGTGGCCGACGACCCGGGGTTCGCCAACGCGGCCGACACCGACCCGGCCGTCGCGGAGCACCGCGCGTGGGCGGCGCACGTCACGGGCCCGGACAGCGGGTTCGTGCCCGTCCGGACGCCCGAGCTCGCGTCCACGGCGGAGGTGGACGACGTCGTCGCCCGGGCCGGGCGCGCCACCGCGGCCTGGTCCCGGGTCACGCCGGCCGCGCGCGCCGTCGCGCTGCGCGCCGTCGCACGCCGCCTCGAGGAGGCGCGCACCGACCTCGTCGCCGCCATGGTGCACGAGCCCGGCAAGACCGTCGCCGAGGCCGACCCCGAGGTGAGCGAGGCCGTCGACTTCGCCGCCTACTACGCGGACCGGGCCGCCGAGCTCGACCCGGCGTCCGGTGCCTACCCGGGAGCGCGGTTCACGCCCGACGGCGTCACGCTCGTCACCCCGCCGTGGAACTTCCCCGTCGCGATCCCCGTCGGCGGTGTCCTCGCGGCGCTCGCGGCCGGGTCCGCCGTCGTCGCCAAGCCCGCACCGCCGACGCCGCGCTGCCTCGAGGTCGCGGTCGACGCGATCCACGCCGGCCTCCGCGACGCCCTCGCGGCCGACCCCGAGCCCTTCGCCGCCGCCGGGTTGGAGCCGGGCACGGTCGCCGAGGTGGTCCAGTACGTCCGCGTGCCCGACGACGAGCGTGGCACCCACCTCGTCACGCACGACGGCGTCGCCCGGGTCGTGCTGACGGGCTCGATCGAGACGGCCCAGCTCTTCGCGCGCTGGAAGCCGGAGCGCCCGGTGCTCGCGGAGACGTCCGGCAAGAACGCGCTCGTCGTCACGCCGTCCGCGGACCTCGACCTCGCGGTCGCGGACCTCGTGCGCTCGGCGTTCGGGCACGCGGGGCAGAAGTGCTCGGCGGCGTCGCTCGCGATCCTCGTCGGCTCCGCGGGAGACCCGCGCACCGAGACGGGGCGCCGCGTGCGGCGCCAGCTCGTCGACGCCGTGCGCTCGCTCGTCGTCGGCCCGGCGACCGACCTGTCGACGACGACCGGCCCGCTGACCGAGCCCGCGTCCGGCAAGCTCCTGCGCGCGCTGACGACGCTCGAGGAGGGCGAGTCCTGGCTCGTGGAGCCCCGCTGCCTGGACGCCGGCGAGGACGGGGCGGGCAGGCTCTGGACGCCGGGCCTCAAGGAGGGGGTGCGCCCCGGGTCGGCGTTCCACCTCACGGAGTACTTCGGGCCGGTCCTCGGCATCATGACGGCCGCGACGCTCGACGACGCGATCGCGCTGCAGAACGCCGTCCCGTTCGGCCTCACGGGCGGCATCCACAGCCTCGACGACGACGAGGTCGCCCGCTGGCTCGACGCGGTCGAGGTCGGCAACGCGTACGTCAACCGCCACATCACCGGTGCGATCGTGCAGCGCCAGTCGTTCGGCGGCTGGAAGCAGTCGGCCGTCGGGCCGGGCGCCAAGGCGGGCGGCCCGAACTACGTGGCGCAGCTCGGCCGGTGGGCCGACGAGATCGCGGGCGTCCCTGCGTCGTCGCAGGACGCTCCCGACGGCGGCCTCCCGCCCGCGCGCGACGTCGCGCCGGAGCGGTGGCTCGCGTGGGCGAAGGCGGACGACGCCCGGTGGTGGGCGGACGAGTTCTCCGTGGACCACGACCCCTCGGACCTGCAGGCCGAGTCGAACGTCTTCCGGTACCGGCCGGTCGACGTCCTCACCGTCCGGGTGGGCTCCGACGCCGTGCCGGCCGAGGTCGAGCGGGTCCTGCACGCGGCGCGCACCGCGGGCGTGCCGGCGATCGTCGTGCCGGCCCCCGGGGCGCCGGGGGCGCGGGGTGCGGTCGAGGTGACCGACGAGGACTTCGCCGCCCGCGTCGGCGACGGCCGCGTGCGGGGCCGGGTGCGCGTCGTCGGCTCGTCGGCCGGGTTGCGCGAGGCCGCCGCGGAGCGCGTCGGCGAGGTGACGGTGCTCGACCAGCCGGTCGTCGCGAGCGGTCGCCGCGAGATGCTCGCGGTGCTCCACGAGCAGGCCGTGAGCCGCACGACGCACCGGTACGGCCACGTGCGCCGCTGACGACGCGCCCGAGCACGACCCGGCGGCGGACCGGGCTCGTCGGCGAGGCGTCAGGCGGAGCGCACGACGTCCACCGTCGACGCCCCGCGGAAGGCGGCGAGCCGCTCGGCCTGGGCGACGACGGCGGTGTCGAGCGCCGTGTCCCAGGCGGTCCAGGGATCGGTGACGACGGCGAGCCGCCGGCCCGACGCCCGGGGCCGCCACGTCCCGACCACCTCGGACCCGGCGAGCACGGCTCCCGGGCGACCCAGGGTGCGCCACAGGTCCTGCGCACGAGACGCGTCCGGGACGAGCAGCCGGCGGTCCCGAAGCTGGACGTAGAGGTCGTACGGACCGAGGAGGCGGACCCGTTCTGCGCCGTCGGCGTCGGAGAGCCGGTCCGCCGCACCGGCGAGCGTGTCCGCGTCGTCGGCGAGAACCCACCGCTGCGCGCGCCGGCCCTCGCCGGAGGCGTCCCCGTCCACCACGTCCACGGCGACCGCGTCCTCGGGCCAGGCGGCCCGCACGTCGCGGACCGGCGCGTCGAGGAACGCCGCGACGTCCTGCACGCTCGCCGGGCCGAGCAGGCGCAGGTACCCACGCACGACGTCGAGCCGCGGGTCCGCCTCGTCGGCCAGCCGCCGGTAGAGCGGGGCGTCGAGCCCGGCCGCGCGCCGCAGGACCGGCGGCGAGGTGCCGGGCTCGAGCTCGAGCCCGGCCTGCAGGGCCGCGAGCCGGAACGTCATCTCGTAGCTGTGCGTCGCGTCGCAGGATCGGCACCAGCGCAGGTAGGGCTCGGTGAGCCGCTCGGTGAGCCGGGTGGACAGCTCGCCCTTGACCGTCGGTGACGTCACGATCGCGCGCTCGTTCTCGGCGACGGTGCGCAGCGCGTCGAGCACGGAGGTCCCGGCCGCGCGCAGCGGGCGACTCGCGTCGTACACGCGCTTCGCGGCGTCGGCCTCCGACAGCGGCGCCGTGGCGACCGCGACGGACCCGAGATCGGTACGACGGTACGCGTGCGGCGCGCCGCGCAGCGTCCAGGCGAGCGCGAGGTCGCCGGGTCCCGCCGGGGGAGCCCCGCGCAGCTCGAGGGCCCAGCGCGCGCCGTCGGGACCGGTGTCCTGGACGCCCAGGTCGAGGACCGCCGCGTCCAGCGGGGAACGGGCGGGACCGGGGTCGCGGTCCAGCTCCTGCGCGTGCCGGCGGAAGGCGAGGACGGCGGCACGCGTGACGCGCAAGGGCGCGCCCGCGCGCGAGGCGGGGTCGTTCCTGGTCACGTCCTCACGCTACGACCGGCCGCCCACGGGGCGTCGTCAGACGGAGGCGCGCTCCACGAGCTCGGGCGAGAGCACGCACGAGCTGACCTCGTCCGAGCGGTGCGCGACGAGGTCGAGCAGGAGGTCGGTCGCGTTGCGCACCATCTCGACCATCGGGTTCTGGACCGTGGTGAGCGGCGGCGACGTCGTCGCGGCGTTCGCGAGGTTGTCGAAGCCGACCACGGAGACGTCCCCCGGGACGCTGCGCCCGTGCTGGGCGAGGACGCGCATCGCGCCCTCGGCCATGAGGTCCGACGCGGCGAAGAGGCCGTCGACGTCCGGGTGCTCCGCGAGGATCCGTTCCATCGCGGTGGCTCCGCCCGAGGCGGCGAAGTCGCCCACCTCGACCGCGTCGTCGGGCAGGCCGGCGTCGCGCAGCACCTCGCGCCAGCCCGTGAGCCGGTCGACGCCCGCGGTCATGTCCTGCGGCCCCGCGATCGTGGCGATCCGGCGGCACCCCGCCTCGACGAGGCGCCGGGCGGCGAGCCGTCCGCCCTCGACGTTGTCGACGTCCACGTAGACGAGGTCCGGGGTCGGGCGGAACGGGCGGCCGACGAACACCGCGGGCAGCCGCGTCGCGAGCAGCGCCTCCTCGAGCTCGTCGTCGCGGTGGTGCGAGGCCACGATCGCGCCGTCGACGTGGCCGCTGCGCAGGTAGCGCACGATCCGCCCGGGCTGCTCGTCCGGCCGCGCGAACAGGAGGACGAGCTGGAGGTCCGTCCCGCCGAGCGCCGCGCTGACGCCCCGCATCGTGCCGGCGAGGAAGGGGTCGGTGAGGATGCGCTCATCGGGCTCGGGGACCACGAGCGCGATCGAGTCGGTCCGGCGCGTCACGAGCGACCGTGCGGCACGGTTCGGCGTGTAGCCGAGCTCGGCGACGGCGGCGTCGACCGCCGCCTGCGCCTCGGGGGAGACGCGCAGACCGCCGTTGATCGCGCGTGACGCCGTCGACCGGGAGACTCCCGCCGCCTGGGCCACCTCGTCCAGGGTCGGGGCGATGCTCGGAGTGCTCATCCGACCAGTATCCCGCGTCCCGCTCCCGATGGTCCTGGGAGCGGGACGCGACGGCGTCAGGGCGCTCATCAGTGCCCCGCGTCGTCCTGCGCGTCGTCCCGGGCGGGCACGGCGTTCGCCTGGGCGACGCGCGCGTACCACCGGCCGCTGGCCTTGACCGTGCGCTCCTGCGTGCCGTAGTCGACGCGGACGATGCCGAAGCGCTTCGTGTAGCCCAGGGCCCACTCGAAGTTGTCCATGAGCGACCACGCGAAGTACCCGCGCACGTCCGCGCCGGCGTCGATCGCGTCCTTCGTCGCGCGCAGGTGCGCGTCGAGGAACCCGAGCCGGTCCTGGTCGTCGACCGACCCGTCGGTCTCGACCGTGTCGGGGTAGGCCGCGCCGTTCTCCGTGACGTACATGCTCACGCCGAGCGGGCCCGTGTACTCCTCCTGCAGGCGCGTGAGCAGGCGCGTCAGGCCCTCGGGCTGGACCTCCCAGCCCATGTCCGTGAGGGGCAGGCCGCGCGAGTGACCGTGCACCCCGTCCGCGGCGGGGTACGGCGACGACGTCTCGCGCACCGGGACGCTGGCGGTCGCCTCGTCGTCGGCCGCGCGCACGCCCTCGGGACGCGTGCCGCCGTCCGCCGAGCCCGTCTCCTGCGGGCGGGCCGAGAACGCGCCGCCGTTGTAGTAGTTGACGCCGAGCGTGTCGATCGGGGTCGAGATGGTCTCGAGGTCGCCGTCCCGGACGTGGTCGAGCAGCCCGTAGGGCGCGACGTCGTCCAGCACGTCCTGCGGGTAGGCGCCGCGGAACAGCGGGTCGAGGAAGATCCGGTTGAACTGGCCGTCGATCCGGCGGGCGGCGTCGACGTCGGCGGGGTCGGCCGGGTCGACCGGGTCCGCCACCGTGAAGTTCAGGGTGATGCCGAGGTTCGCCTGCGGCGCGCGCTCGCGCAGCGCCTGCACCGCGAGGCCGTGCCCGAGCAGGAGGTGGTGGGCCGCGGCGAGACCGTCCGGGCGCGACCGGCGACCCGGGGCGTGCACCCCCGCGGTGTACCCGAGGAACGCGGAGCACCACGGCTCGTTGAGGGTCGTCCACACGCCGACCCGGTCCCCGAGCGCCTCGTGCATCGTCACGGCGTACTCCGCGAACAGGGACGCGGTGTCGCGGTTCGTCCACCCGCCCTTGTCCTCCAGCGCCTGCGGCAGGTCCCAGTGGTAGAGCGTGATCCACGGGAGGATCTCGGCGTCGAGCAGCTCGTCGACGAGGCGGTCGTAGAACGCGAGCCCCTGCGGGTTCACCGCGCCGCCGTCCGGCCGGACGCGGGCCCACGAGCTCGAGAAGCGGTAGGCGCCGAGGTTCAGGTCCCGCATGAGCGCGACGTCCTCGCGGTACCGGTGGTAGTGGTCGCACGCGACCAGGCCGTCGTCGCCGTTCACCACCGCGCCGGGGACGCGGGCGAAGGCGTCCCACACCGAGTCCGTGCGGCCGTCGGTCTGCGCGGCACCCTCGATCTGGAAGGACGCGGTCGCCGCGCCCCAGAGGAATCCGTGCGGCATCTCGACGCGGCCGGTGGCCGTCGCCGGGTTGGGCGCGAGCGGCGTGGACGGGACGAAGAGGCTCATGGGTCGATTGTCCTTCGAAAGGTACGGGGGACCACCGGACGGGCCCCGGTCAGGAGCCCGCCCGGTGGGCCGGTGCGGTGACGGGGCGGTGTCAGCCCTTGACGGCGCCCTGCATGATGCCCGCGACGAGCTGGCGTCCCGTGAACATGAAGATCACGATGAGCGGCAGCGTCACGAGGAAGATGCCCGCCATGACGAGCGAGTAGTCGACGAAGAAGTTCGACTGCAGGGACCGGACGACGAGGGGCAGCGTCGGATTGTTCTGGTTGAGCACGATGGACGGCCAGAAGAAGTTGGTCCACTGCTGGACGAACGTGAACAGGCCGAGCATCGCGGCGGCGGGGCGCGCCGCGGGCAGGGCGATCGACCAGAACGTGCGGAACATCGACGCGCCGTCGACGCGCGCGGCCTCGATGAGCTCGTACGGCAGGGCCTCGCCGAGGTACTGCGTCATCCAGAACACGCCGAACGCCGTGACGAGGGCCGGCACGATGACCGCCTGCAGCTTGCCGATCCACCCGAGGTCCGACATGAGGATGTACATCGGGATGACGCCGAGCTGGGTGGGGACCGCCATCGTGGCGATGACGAACACCAGGAGCGGGCCGCGCCCCTTGAACCGGAGCTTGGAGAACGAGAACCCGGCGAGCGTCGAGAACAGCACGACCGACAGGGACGTGATCACCGCGATGACGACGGAGTTCCACGCCGCCTTCCAGAAGTTGATCGCGTCCGAGCTGATGACCGCCGCGAACTGGGTGAAGAGGCTCGAGTCCGGCAGGAGCTGCGGCAGGGCGTTGCGGGAGATCTCCTCCGGGGTCGACGACCCCAGGATGAGGGTGAAGTACAGCGGGAAGACCGAGATCAGCAGGACGATGCCGAGCAGCGTGTACGTGACCCAACGAGGACGGCGCTGGGTGCCGCCGACGTTCTTGCCTGCGGAACGGCGGCGGGCTGCGGCGCGCGCGGCGCCCGGCCCGGCGGTCTGGGCGACGACGGGGACGGAGCTCATCGCTTCCTCCGATCGGTGGTGCTGGGCGTCGAGCCGCCTGCCGACGGTCCGACGTGACGGGCGGGGGCGGTCGGCTGCGACGACGAGGCGAGCTCGGCGCGGGCGCGCGCCGCGCGTCGACGGCGCTCCCGTCGCGAGTCGCCCGTGGGCGCTCCCGAGGTCGAGATCCGTCGGGTCACGAGGAAGTTGACCATCCCGATGAGCAGGATGAGCAGGAACAGCAGCCAGGCGATCGCGGCCGCTCGGCCGAAGTTCTTCTGGTTGCCCCACGCGACGTCGTACAGGTACAGCACGGTCGTCATCCACTGCCGGTCGGCGCCGCCGAGGCCCTGCGCGTCGTACATGCGCGGCTCGTCGAAGATCTGCAGGCCACCGATGGTCGACGTGATGACGACGAAGATGATCGTCGCGCGGATCTGCGGGACCGTCACCGAGAAGAACTGGCGGACGCGGCCCGCGCCGTCGATGATCGCGGCCTCGTAGAGCTCGCGCGGCACGGCCTGCATCGCGGCGAGGAAGATCAGCGCGTTGTAGCCGGTCCAGCGGAAGTTGACCATCGACGAGATCGCGACGTGGCTCGCCAGGGCGTCGGCGTGCCAGCGGATCGGCTCCACGCCGACGAGGCCGAGGAGCTCGTTGATGAGGCCGTACTGGTCGGCGAACAGGCGGCCGAAGATCATCGAGACGGCGACCGGCGCGACGACGTAGGGGAGCAGGACGCCCATGCGCCAGAACGTCGCGGTGCGCAGGTTCTGGTCCAGCAGGGCGGCGATCGCGATCGCGGCGATCACCTGCGGCACGGACGAGAGCACGAAGATCGAGAGCGTGTTGCGCAGCGACTTCCAGAAGGTGGGCTGCGCGAGGACGTCGGAGTAGTTCTGGAGACCGACGAAGTCGCCCTGGCCACCCAGGAGGTTCCAGTCGTACACCGACACGACGGCCGTGTAGACGAGCGGGAACAGGCCCGTGATCGCGAAGAGCACGAAGAACGGCGAGATGTAGAGGTAGGGGGACACCTTGACGTCCCAGCGGCTCATGCGCTGGGAGAAGCCGAGGCGGCGCGGTGCGCGCTCTTTCGGCCCGCGGAGCCCGGGTGAGGGCTGGGTGGGGGTGAGGACGGCCATGTGAGTTCCTGTGCGGCGGGTGGCGTCGTCGTCCGGCGAGCGACGCGGTGCGGTGGGCGGGCGGGTGCGCCCGAGGACGCACGGCGGGGGCCGGGCCGACGCGTGCGCGCCGGCCCGGCCCCGTCAGGTCAGAGACCCAGGTCCTGGAAGGACTGGAGCGTCTTGTCCCACGAGGACGCGGCGTCGTCGGTCTTCTCGACGTCGACGCGCTTGATGCCGTCCTGCACCGTCGTGTGGATCGCGAAGTAGTTCGCGCCCTTGAACGGGGCGCCGTCGATCGCGAGCGCACGGTTCACGAAGATCTCACCGACCGGGGCGGCGTTGAAGAACTCGTTCGTGAAGGACTGGACCGCCTCGGACTCCTGCGCCTCGACCTGCGACGGGAAGGTGCCCGCGTTCTCGAAGGCCGTGGTCTGCTGCGCCGGGTCGGTCAGCCACGCGGCGAGCTCCTTGGCCGCCTCCGCGTTCGGGCCCGTGGCCGGGACCGTGAGGAACGAGCCGCCCCAGTTGAGGCCGCCACCGGGGAACACGTCGGCGACGTTCCAGCCGGCGACGCCGCCCGAGCGCTCCTCGATCGGACCGGTCATCCAGGCCGGGCAGATCATCGTCGCGAAGCCGTCGTTCTGGAACGCGGCGTCCCAGTCGGCGGACCACTGCTCGAGGCCGGCGGACAGGCCGTTCGTCGTGGACTGCTCCAGGACGGTGTCGTAGATGTCCTTGATCTCGGTGTTCTCCGCGAGGTCCTTCGGCGTGCCGTCGGACTCCTCGTAGGCGTTGTCGATCTGGTTGACCATGCCCTGCGAGATCGACATGGCCGAGTCGTACCAGGCCGCGTCGCTCGCCTCGACGAACTGCGCGCCGGCGGCGAAGTAGTCGTCCCACGTCGCGTCCTCGCCACCGAGCAGCTCGGCGACGGCGGCCGGGTCGCTCTCGAGGCCGGCGGCCTCGAAGAGGTCCTGGCGGTAGCAGATCGCGCTCGGGCCGATGTCGGTGCCGTAGCCGATGAGCTTGCCGTCGGTCGTCGTCGCCTGCTGGACCTTCCAGTCCACCCAGCGGCCCTCGAGCGCGTCGTCGGACAGGTCCTCGAAGAGGTCGGGGTACTGCATGAGCTCGGGGAGCCAGTCGACCTCGATCGCCTCGATGTCGGCGAGACCCTCGCCACCGGCGGCGAGCTTCGTCGTGAGGTTGGTCCGCGCGTCCTCCGACTTGGCGGCCTTCGTCTGCTTGACCGTGACGTTGGGGTGCTCCTCCGAGTACGCCGCGAGCAGCTCGTCGGTGTAGCCGAAGTCGTTGAACGTCGCGACGGTGAGGGTGATCTCCTCGTCGCTCGACGCGGACGTCTCGTCGTCGGAACCCGTGCCGCTCGAGCACGCGGTGAGGGTGAGGGTGATGGCCGCGAGGCCCGCAGCGGCGGAGATCGCCTTGCGGGACCGGCGGGTCGAACGGGTGCTGCTCAGCACGGTGACTCCCTTGTCGGTGGGACGGGATGGCAGCGCTCCCACTCCAGAGTGGTAGCGCTTCCACGAACGTGGCTCGATGGTGCTCGGGCCGGGTGGGGCGTGTCAAGCGCCGCCCTGCGGCGGATCGCGGTGGGCGCGCTCCCATACCCGCATCGTCGCAGGTCAGGAGCGCGCCGGAGTCGTGCGGGCCCCGGATGCGGCCGAAATTGTTACCGGTTCGAGACCCCTCGGCGGGCCGTCAGCGGGAGAGCCACTCGCGCCCTGCGCGCTCCTCCGCGGCGAGCGCGCCGCGCACGGCCTCCGCCGCGGCCTCCTCGATCGCACCGCCGAACAGCGGGACGGAGGCCTTGATCTCCCCGGTGTACGTCTGCACGGTCGAGGTCGGGTCGTCGGGCGCGGGCGTGAGCCGGACGGTGCCCGTCAGCCGGACGGGTGCCCCGGTGATCTCCAGGGACACCGTGCCCGTGCGGACGCCGTCGCGCTCCGGCTCCCACGCCTCGGCCTGGCGGATCTCCAGGCGTCCCCCGACGAAGCCGCGCACGTGCGCCGGGATCTGGTCCGTCGGGAGCTCGCGGCGCACGGCGACGGTGAAGCCCGCCGCGGCGCCGCCCGTGACGTCGACCTGCACGACGGCCGCGCCGGGCCCGCCCGACCGCTCGGCGCGCCACCGGACGAACGACTCGTCGGCGAGCATCGCTCCGACCTCCTGGACGGGTGCGGGATAGCGCAGCTCGACGCTCAGGTGCACAGGACCTCCTCGGGGGCGCGCCCGGGGCGCGGGCGCTCATCGGGACTCTAACGGGCTGCGCACAACTACGCTGGGGTCCGTGTCTGCCATGAGTGACCTCATCTCCCGCCACGCCGACCTCAGCGCCGGTGACAACGAGTGGCTCCACCTGCTCGTGGGGGACTGGCAGGTGATCTCCGACCTCGCCTTCGCCGACCTCGTGCTGTGGCTCCCCACGCAGGACGGCAACTTCGTCGCCGTGTCCCAGTGCCGTCCCTCGACGGGCGCGACCGTCCACTACGACGACATCGTCGGATCGCTCGCCCCCGACGGTCAGCGCCCCCAGCTCGAGCGCGCCCTCACGGAGGCGCGCTCGCAGCGCTCGCGCGAGCCCCGCTGGTTCGGGGCGTACGCCGTGCGCGAGGAGGCCATCCCCGTCGTCCACGAGGGCCGGGCGATCGCCGTCGTCGCGCGCCAGACCAACCTCGGCAGCGGCCGCACCCCGAGCCGGCTCGAGCTCAACTACGTCGAGGCGGCCGACGACCTCATCGCGATGATCTCGCGCGGCGAGTTCCCGTTCCCGAACGCGGCCACGGGCCCGCGCCGCGGCGCCCCCCGCGTGGGTGACGGGCTGATCCGCCTCAACTCCGAGGGCGAGGTGCTCTACGCGAGCCCCAACGCCCTGAGCTGCTTCCACCGCCTCGGCGTCATCGGCCCGCTCGTCGGCCGGTCGCTCGTCGAGGTGACGACCGACCTCATCGAGCACGAACGGACGGTCGACGAGTCCCTGCCCCTCGTCGTCATGGGCCGCGCGCCGTGGCGCACCGACATCGAGGCGCACCGCGTCGCCCTGTCGCTGCGCGCCCTGCCGCTCACGGAGTCGGGCCAGCGCATCGGCGCGGTCCTGCTGTGCCGGGACGTGTCGGAGCTGCGGCGGCGCGAGCGCGAGCTCATCACCAAGGACGCGACGATCCGCGAGATCCACCACCGCGTGAAGAACAACCTGCAGACCGTCGCCGCGCTCCTGCGGCTCCAGGCCCGGCGGATGGACATCCCCGAGGCGCGCGCCGCGCTCGAGGAGGCGATGCGCCGCGTCGCGACCATCGCGCTCGTCCACGAGAGCCTGTCGCAGACCCTGGACGAGGAGGTCGAGTTCGACGACATGGTCGGCCGCGCCCTGCGCCTCGCCGCCGACGTCGCGTCCGCCGACACGAGCGTGCGCACCGTGCGCACGGGCAGCTTCGGCCTCGTCCCCGCCGAGGACGCGACCGCGCTGGCGCTCGTCCTCACGGAGCTCGTCACGAACGCGGTCGAGCACGGCCTGGCGAAGCAGGAGTCGGGGACGGTCGAGGTGGCCGTCGACCGCGACGGCTCCGCGGTCCGCATCGTCGTCTCCGACGACGGGATCGGCATGCCCGACGGCGGCGTGGCCCACGCGGGCCGCGTCGCGAAGAGCGGGCTCGGCTCGCAGATCGTCCAGACCCTCGTGACGAACGAGCTCGGCGGCTCGATCGAGTGGGGCGCGCGTCCGGGCGGGGGCACGCAGGTCGTGCTGCAGCTCGTCCTGCGCGACGGCGCCGGGTCCCGGCACGCCTGACGGCGCGAGCTGGGCTCCGGCCCGGGACGGGCCCCCGGGTCGTGCCCCCGGGTCGTGCCACGACGAAGGGCCGCCACCCGGTGGGTGACGGCCCTTCGTGAAGGTGCTGCGGCGCGACGGACGCGCGGCGCGGCCTCAGCCCGCGCGGCGGGCCCGGGCGGTGCGGCGCTTGAGCGCGCGGCGCTCGTCCTCGGACAGACCGCCCCAGACGCCGGCGTCCTGGCCCGACTCGATCGCCCACTTGAGGCACGTGTCGACGACGTCGCAGCGACGGCACACGGCCTTCGCCTCCTCGATCTGCAGGAGGGCGGGGCCCGTGTTGCCGATCGGGAAGAACAGCTCGGGGTCTTCGTCCAGGCAGGCTGCGCGGTGGCGCCAGTCCATGGTGTGTCTCCTCGGTACGGGGGGAACCTGGACGCAGGTGATGACGCTGCGCGGTGGGCGCCGCAAGGCCAGGTTCCGAGCGGGGGTAATTGATGCTTGAACCAGGTTCACACCTCGTGAAGACGAGCACAAGGGGTTACGAGGAAGTTTCCTCCGGATGAATCGTGAGGTGTGCGTCACAGGGGAGTGAAGCCGCAGGTCGCGGCGTACGCTGGGTGATCGTGCCCTCTCGACCCGCCCCAGAAGCCCGTCCCGAGCCTGGCCCCGGGGGCCGCCCCGCAGCCCTCCTCGCCCTCGTCGTCGGCGTCCTCGCCGAGGCCCTCGCGCTCGTCGTGGGAGGCGTCCTCGTGCTCGTGGAGCTCGTCGCCGGGGGGTCGCTCTCGGTCGGCGTGAGCCTGTTCCTCGTGGTGTTCGCGCTCGGTGTCGCGTCCCTCCTCGTGCTGTGCGTCCGCGGCCTCCTGCAGGGCCGTCGGTGGGCCAGGTCCCCGGTCGCCACGTGGCAGATCCTGCAGGCCGTCGTCGCGATCAGCTCGATGCAGGTCGGGGCCACGGCGTGGGTCGTGGTAGCGCTGGCGCTCGCCGTCCTCGTCCTCGTGCTCCTCCTCCTGCCGCGCGTCGTCGAGGCGACGACCCGGGACGCCCGTCCGGCGGCCTGAACCCTCAGGGCCCCTCCGGGACGGCGACCTGCACCGGGGCGAGCACCGCGCCGTCGACGAGGACGCCGCGCCCCGGTCGCGGCCGTCCCGGGTCGGTGAGCCAGGACAGGTCGTGACCGAAGACCTCGCCGCTCCCGCGCTCCGCGGGGGCGAGGACGATCCCCGCGCGCTGCGCGCGCAGCTCGGCGAGCGGACCGCGCAGCGCCATGGCGGCAGCACCCGTCGTGGCCGAGGCGACGAGGCGCACGCCCTCCCGGCACAGCGCGGCGACACGGTCGGCCTCGAGCACGCAGAGCTGCGCGAGCAGGTCGAGGTCGTCGACGACGAGCACGGGCTGGCCCGTCGTGCTCGACGGCGATCCCGGCGCGGCGACCGCGTCCAGGAGGCGCCCGACCTCTGCCGGCGAGAAGCGTCCCGCGACGGGGACCCCCAGGTCCGCGACGTCTTCCCACGACGGGTCGCGGGCGAGGACCCCGCGCAGCACGCCCGCCGCCGCCGCGTGCCGGGCGAGCAGGGCGAGCGCCGTCGTGCGACCGCTGCCGGGCGGCCCCACGACCAGCGCGCCGCGGCTCGCGTCGAGCGTCAGGACCGTGGCGGCGTCGCCGCCGACGCCCACGGGCACCGCACCGACGGCGCCCACCGCACCGACGGCGCCCACCGTGCCGGACCTGCCGGCCGGGCCCGCGTGCGCCGCGGGCCGGACGGGGAAGCGCAGCGCGCCGGCGAGGACCCGGTCCGGCAGGGCGGCGAGCCGCAGCGGCCGGACGGTCGGAGGACCGACGGTCGGAGGACGGACGGTCGGAGGACGGACGTCCCGGGGACCGGCGTCCGGCCGGACGACCTGGCAGAGGAGCGGTTCCCCCGGCCCGACCCACACCGCCCGACCGGGAGGGCCACCTCGTCCCGCCAGCGGAGCGGGCACGCCGAGGGACACGTCGTCGTGGCGGTCGCGCGACGACAGGACCGCCCGGACCCCGACGTGCCCGGCCAGCCCGGCCACCGTGGGACCGGAACCCGCGAGGGCGAAGGCCGCCCCGGACTCGGCGAGCGCCTCGGCGAGCAGGTCGGCTCCCGCACCGCCCGCGAGCGACGACACCGTCGCACGGACCGCCTCGACGTCGTCGACGAGCACGAGCGTGCGAGCGGTCGGTCGGGCGCCGTCCGGCCGGACCTGCGCGTCGTCGTGGCGCGCGAGGAGGCGCAGGAGCCGCGCGACGCGCCGCGCGTCGGAGCGGGCGACGACCGTTCCCACGCGCGGGTGCACCGCGAGCCCGTCGAGCCGCGCACCGATCGCGTGCACGTGCCAGCCCTCCCGGAGGGCGGCGTGCGCCAGGGCGAGCAGCGTCGTCGTCCGTCCGGAACGCGACCGGCCGAGGACGGCGAGGTGCCCGTCCCGCGGGTCCCAGCGGACGACGACGCGGCGCTGGTGGTCGGGGTCGTCGCCGAGAGCGAGGGGGAGCGCCTCGGTGGCGACGGCGTCCGCTGCACGGACCTCGTGCGGCGCTCCGACGTCGTGCACGGCGTCGAGGTCGCGCGCGCGGACCTCGTCGGGCAGCGCGGGCAGCCACGGGGGGCTGGGCGTCGTCATGCCGGCCCGGTCGGCCACGGTCCGGGCGGCGTCCACCAGCAGCGAGAGCGTGTCGGGCGCCCCCCGGTCTCCCGCTGTCCCGGCTGCGGGCCGGTCGTCGAGCGGCGGCGGGGCGCCCCACGCCGGTGCGGCGCGGACCCCGGCCGTGCGCGTCGGCAGGGGTGCGCCGGCGCGAGCGCCCTGGAGCGCGACGGGCGGGGCGGCACCGCACCGCACCACGAGGCGGCCGGGCGTCCTGGCGGGGATCTGCGCCGCGTGGGGCGACTCGACGACGTCGCGCGAGTCCGCGGCGTCGACGACGCGCAGCGCGAGCCGCAGCGTGATGTTGGCGCGCACGTCCGCGCTCACGGCGCCCGCGGGGCGCTGCGTCGCGAGCACGAGGTGGACGCCGAGCGAGCGGCCCTGGGCGGCGACGCGCAGGAGCCCCGGGAGGAAGTCGGGCAGCTCGTCGGCGAGCGCGCGGAACTCGTCGATGACCACGACGAGCCGGGGCAGCGTGCCCGCGGGGAGGTCGTCGACGTCCGCCGCGCGCGTGGCGGCGAGGACGTGCTCCCGGCGACGCAGCTCGGCGCGGAGCCCGGCGAGCGCGCGTCCGGCGAGACCGGGGTCGAGGTCCGTCACCTGACCCACGACGTGCGGCAGCCTCCCGCACGCGCCGAAGCTCGCACCGCCCTTGAAGTCGACGAGCGCGAACGTCACCTCGGCGGGCGAGCGGCCGAGCGCGAGCCCGGTGACCAGCGTCTGGAGCAGCTCGGACTTGCCGGCCCCGGTCGTGCCCGCCACGAGCACGTGCGGGCCGTCGCCGACGAGGTCCACGACCACCGGCGTCCCGTCCGGCCCGACGCCGATCGGGACCGGGAGGCCTCGGCCGTCGCGCGTCGTGGCGCGCTGCCACCGGTCCGCGACCCAGACGACGGTCGCCGCGCCGTCGGGCCCGGGGTCAGGGGGCACGCCCAGGAGCTCGGCGAGCGAGACGTCGTCCGGGAGGGACGGTGCGGCGGGGTCGCAGCCGTCCGGGGCCGCCGTGACCCCGGGCGGACGGAGCCTCCCGAGGTGCTCGGCCGCGGCGAGGTGACGCGCGAGCTCCTCGGCCCACCCGACGTCCACGCCGACGTACGGCACCGGGGCACCGACGCCGTCCGCACCGGTCAGCACGGCGGTGGCGCCGCCGACCTCCAGGACGGTGCGGCACCACGCGGGCACGGCGCCCACGTCGCGGGCCACGAGGACGAGGCGCGCGCCCGCCGGGCCGAGCCGGTCCCACGCGGCGGCGAGCTCGCCGGGCGCGAGGTCGCCGTCGACGACGAGCACCCTCGCGACGTCGAGCACGGCGTCGTCGAGGGTCCGGACGAGCGCGCTCCGCGGCAGCCACCGGCACCAGGACCAGTCGGGCGCCGCACCGGGGGCGTGCCGGACCGTCAGCGCCGCCCCGGAGCAGAGCAGCTCGGCGAGCACGGCGCGCGCTGCCGCGAGGGCGGCGGAACGCGGGCCGACCACCGCCACGCAGCCGTCCGGGAGCCGCACGCGGGGCACCGCGCCCGCCCCGGTCGGCGCCGCCCCGGTCGGTCCTCCGTCGGTCCGGCCGCCGGCCGACCCGGCCACGGGTGCGGTCCGGTCGGGAGCGTCCGGCGAGGCGCCGTCGGGGGCCAGGTGGGCGACCGCCGCCCACGCCAGCAGGTCGGCGGGGCGAGGTCGCAGGGGGTCGGGCGGGAGGGGCGGTGCCGGCCTGCCCGTGCCCGCGCGCCGGCGGGCGTCCACGAGCGCCGGGACCAGGACCGCGAGCGGACCGACGAGGGCGAGCAGCGCGTAGAGCGGTTGGCGGAGCGTCACCGCGAGCGCGAGCGACGCCACGGCCGGGGTGAGCGCCGTCGCGAGGTGCGCGGTCCACCGGCGCGGCGCCTCGGGGACCGCCGGCGTGGCGGCGTCCGAGCCCGGGTCTGCACCGCGGGGCGCGAGCTCGAGGTGCGGGCGCGGGCGCAGCGCATAGGTCGCCGGGCCGTGCACGACGACGTACCCCTCGCGCCAGCGGGTCGCCCGTCGCGGCGAGAGGCGACGGCGCCGCCGCCTCGAGATCCCGGCGGCGCCGTCGCCCGGGTCTGCCGCCCGCACGCGGTACGCGCTGCGCGGCCCTCGGACGAGCACCGCGTGCCCGCGCCGCGACCGGGCCGTGCGCGCCGCGAGCGCGTCGACCACGACGACGGCCGCGCCGTCGCGGGCCGTCGCCCTCGCCGGCCCGTCGGCGCCGGTCCGTCGGTCGGCACCGGTCCGCCGGCCCGGCCCGGTCGGGCGAGCCACCGGCACCGGCACGTGCCCCGGTACCGGCACGAGGCGGCCGGCGCGAGGACCGCTGAGCACGGCGACGTGCCACGGGGCGGCGAGGACGTCGGCGGCGCCGGAGCGGGAGGCGCCCCCGCGTCCGTCGCCCGTGCCCAGCGTGACGCCCGGCAGCAGGGGCCGGGTGCCGCACCGCTGGTCGTCGTCGACGGGGACGCCGTCGACGTGCAGCCGCGCGGCGAGGAGCTCCGGTCGGCACGTCAGGTCCGCGAGCGCCGGTCGTGCGTCGCCGAGCCGGACGCCGACGTCGACCAGCACGTCCGTGCCCGGTCGCAGGGTGACCCGCACCGCGCCCGCCGCGCGTGGTGACGGAGCCGGCGGTGCGGCGAGGAGCCGCGGGGCGGCGGGAGCGGTCGGGGCGGTCACGCGCCGATCCTGTCGCGCCGGGCGCCCCCGCGCCCCGACGACGGACGCCCCTGTGGACAACCGTCCACAGGGGCGCCCGCCGGTCCCGTCGGGGACCTCCGCGAGGTCAGTCCACGGCGAGCGCCGCGACCGGGGACGTCCGGGCCGCCGTCCGACCGGGGACCACGGAGGCCACGAGCCCGGCCACGAGGGCCACGACGAGCACGAGCGCGATGTCCCGCCACGGCACCGTGAGCGACACGTCGCCCATGATGCTCAGCGCGGTCGCCGACCCGGCCCAGCCGTAGAGCACGCCGAGCACGATCCCGAGCAGCGCGCCGACGCCCGCGATGAGCATGCCCTCGAGCGCCAGCATCCAGCGCAGCTGCGAGCGGCTGAGCCCGATCGCGCGCAGCGTCGCGGACTCGCGCCGCCGCTCGATGACGGACAGCGAGAGCGTGTTCGCCACGCCGATGAGGGCGATGACGACCGCCACGGCGAGCAGCCCGATGATCACCGCGAGGATCGTGTCGATGACCTGCTGCATCGTCGCGCGCTCGACCGCGACGCCGATCACCTCCACGGGCGCGTCCGTCCCGACGATCGCGTCCTGGATCGCGGGCACCACCTGCATCGCGTCGTCGGGCGAGCCGAGGCCGACCCACAGGCGCGAGACGACGGCCGACGGGTCGACCGCCAGGGCGTCGGCGGTGGTCATGAGCCAGCGGTCGCCGATCGCCCCGACGTGGGCCGTGAGCTCGACCGTCTCGCCGGTCGGTCCGGTGAGCGTCAGCTCGTCGCCGTCGGAGACGCCGTACGACTCGGCGGAGTACTCGGGCACCATGACCGTGCCCTCGCCGAACGCCTCGAGCGTCTCGGGCGAGCGGACGACGTCGAGCGCCTCCGCGGGATCCACGCCGTGCACCGAGGCGTAGCCCCCGTCGGGCAGCGTGACCTCCGTCCCGGTGAGCCCGACGACGCCCGCGACGCCGTCCACCTCGGACACCGCGCGCACGACCGTGTCGGGGACGGCCTGGTCCGTCGACCCGTAGTTGTCGGCCGCGACCATCACGTCCACGGGGTACTGGTCGTCGAGCGCCGAGTCGAGGCTGGACCGGGCGCTCGCGGCCCCGGTGGACATCATCGCGACGAGCGTGACGCCGATGAGCAGGGCGGTGCTGGTCGCCGTGGTGCGCCGCGGGTTGCGCAGGGTGTTCGCCGCGGCGAGGCGTGCCGTCGACCCGGTGCCCGCGAGGAGGCGGCCGACGAGCGCGACGACCTTCGGGAGCCAGAACACGGCACCGACGAGCACGCCGACGAACGACAGCGCGCCGCCCGCGACCCCGACGAGGATCCCGGCCTCGGGGCTGTCGGCACCCAGCACGATCCCGCCCGCGAGGAGCGCGGCGCCACCGAGCGTGAGGAGGGACGCGAGCACGAGGCGCACGCGTCCGCCGCCGCGCACGCTCGGGGCGTCGGCCGGGCGCAGCGCCTCGAGCGGTGCGACGCGGGTCGCCGCGCGGGCCGGTGCCAGGGACGCGACGAGCGTGACGAGCGTGCCGACGAGGAGCGGCACGAGCACGACCGCCGGGGTGACCGTGATCGTCGCGGGGACGGGCACGCCGAGGTCGGCGCCGCGGGCGACGAGCAGCGCGACCTGCGTGAGCAGGGCGCCGAGCAGGACGCCGCCCACGGACGACGCCACGCCGAGGATCGTCGCCTCGGAGAGCACCGAGCGCGCGAGCTGCGCCTTGTTCGCCCCGACGGCGCGCAGCAGCGCGAGCGTGCGGGTGCGCTGGGCGACGAGCACCTGGAACGTGTTCGCGATGACGAGCGCGGCGACGATCAGGGCCACCGCGGCGAAGCCGAGGATGACGTACGTGAACACGTCGCGGTCTCCCGTCATGCTGCGCGCGACGTCCTGCGCGTGCTCGGACGGCGTGACGGCCCGCGACCCGTCCGGGCCCTGCGCGACCAGCGCCGTGCGGGCCGCCTCGAGGTCCGTGCCGGGTGCGAGCCCCACCATCGCGGCGGAGTAGGTGCGCTCGGCGTCCTCCGGGGACCGCTGGGCGTCCTCCCACGCGGCCAGGTCGGCGGCCGACAGGACCGCCGCGCCTCCCATCTGGGCGTACGCGCCGTACGGGTCGTCCGTCGTGCCGACGACCGTCAGCTCGTCGCGGAGCTCCTCGTACGCCCCGCCGTCGGGTGCCGAGTCGTCCCACACGTTGCGCAGGCTCACGACGGTGTCGCCCACCGCGACGTCGAGGCGTTCGGCGACGCTCTCGGGCAGCGCGAGCTGTCCGGGCGCGCTCGGGAGCGAGCCCTCGACGACCTCCAGCGCCTGGAACCGCGGGTCCGACGGCGCCGGGACCCCCATCTGGAAGACGCGCTTCGAGCCGTTCGACAGGTCCAGGTAGGTCAGCTGCACGGCGTCGACCGCCTCGACGCCCTCGGCGTCGGCGAGCGCGTCGACGTCCGCGGCGGTGAGCTCGCCGGGGGCGGACACCACGAGGTCCGCGTCGGCGAACTGCGCGGCGATCGAGTCGTTGGTGGTCCGGGTGATGACGT
Organism: Cellulosimicrobium sp. Marseille-Q8652; assembly: GCF_965112045.1. Lineage (NCBI taxonomy): Bacteria > Bacillati > Actinomycetota > Actinomycetes > Micrococcales > Promicromonosporaceae > Cellulosimicrobium > Cellulosimicrobium sp. Marseille-Q8652. The sequence goes on from NZ_CBCOPS010000002.1 coordinate 340,468, forward strand.
TGCCCGCGATGAGCGTCGCCGTGACGAAGGCCGTCCCGATGACGATCGCGATGCCGGCCGCGGTGAGGCGGCCCAGGCTGCGGCGCATCTGCGCCAGGGTGAGGCGGAGCATCAGGCGCGCACCGCCCCGCCGGCCGCCGCGAAGCCGTCGCGGTGCTCGCCCGGCGCCGGGGCCTCGAGCGTGCGCAGCGCGTCGAGCCCGGCGAGCACGGACTCGGGCGTCGGGTCGGCGATGTCGCCGGCGATCCGGCCGTCCGCGATGAGCACGACACGGTCCGCGTACGCGGCGGCCGCCGGGTCGTGCGTGACCATGATGATCGTGCGGCCGAGCTCGCGGACGCTGCGGCGCAGGAAGCTGAGCACCTCGGCGCCGGAGCGCGAGTCGAGGTTGCCCGTCGGCTCGTCCGCGAACACGACCTCCGGGGCCGCGATGAGCGCGCGCGCGATGGCGACGCGCTGCTGCTGGCCGCCCGAGAGCTCGCTCGGCCGGTGCGTGAGGCGCGCCTGCAGGCCGAGCGTCCCCACCAGGGTGTCGAACCACGCGCGGTCGACCGTGCCGCCGGCGAGCTCCACCGGCAGCGTGATGTTCTGCTCCGCCGTGAACATCGGCAGCAGGTTGAACGACTGGAACACGAAGCCGACCCGGTCGCGGCGCAGCTGCGTGAGCGCGTTGTCGTTCAGGCGCGTGACGTCGGTGTCGCCGATGAAGGCGTGCCCGTCCGTCGCCGAGTCCAGCCCGGCGAGCAGGTGCATGAGCGTCGACTTGCCCGAGCCGGACGGGCCCATGATCGCGGTGAAGTGCCCGCGCTCGAAGTCCACGTCCACGCCGTCGAGCGCGCGCACGACCGCCTCGCCCGTGCCGTAGGTCTTGCGCAGCGCGCGGGCGCGCACCGCAGGGCCGGCCGTCCTCGTTCCGGGACCGCCGTCGGGTGCGGGCTCGGCGGGTCGGTACACGGTCGTGTCCACGTCGTCTCCTGGTGTCAGCTGCTGTGGGGATGTCTCGAGAGGTGCGCCCGGGACGTCGCCCGGGAACGTCCTCGACGCTACGGACCGGACCCCCGGCGTCGCGTCCCGCGTCGGTCGGGACCTGCAGGTCCCGGCGTCATCCCGTGGTCGTACGACGTCAGGCGCCGGGTCGCACGAGCCCGGTCTCGTAGGCCGTCACGACGGCCTGGACCCGGTCGCGCGCACCGAGCTTGGCGAGGATCCGGCCGACGTGGGTCTTGACCGTGGCCTCGGCGACGAACAGGTCGCTCGCGATCTCCGTGTTGGACCGGCCGCGCGCCATGAGCAGGAGCACCTCGCGCTCGCGCTCCGTCAGGCCCTCGACGGCCGCGTGCGCGGGGGAGTCCGCGACCTGCTCGGCGGGCAGCGCCGTGACGAGGTGCTCGAGGAGACGTCGTGTCGAGGAGGGCGCGATCACCGCGTCCCCGCGGTGCACCGTGCGGATGGCCGCGAGCATCTCCTCCGGCGGGGCGTCCTTGAGCAGGAAGCCGCTCGCGCCGGTCCGGATCGCCTCCAGGACGTACTCGTCGAGGTCGAACGTCGTGAGGACGATGACGCGGGGGACGTGCACCCCGTCGGCGGCGGCCGCGGTGAGCCGTGCCGTCGTCTGCAGGCCGTCGAGGTGCGGCATGCGCACGTCCATGAGCACGACGTCGACCGGGTGGTCGGCGAGGAGCCGCAGCGCCTGCAGGCCGTCGCCCGCCTCGACCGTGACCTGCAGGTCGGGCTGGGAGTCGATGACCATGCGGAACCCGGCGCGCACGAGCTGCTGGTCGTCGACGAGCGCGACGCGCACCGGGGCGCTCGCGGGCTCGTCGGACGGGAGGAGGGCGGTGGCGTCGGTCATGGCGTCCTGTCGGTGGTCGGGGTGGGGAGGGTGGCCGCCGGGCCCGTGGCGGGGCCCGCCGCGGGGGTCGGCGTCGTGCCCGACGGCGCGGGCCCGGCGCGCGCGGGTCACCGGCGGGACCGGAAGGGTGAGGTGGACACGGAACCCGCCGCCGGGGCGCGGGCCGGTCGTCACGCTGCCGCCGAACAGGGCGGCGCGCTCGCGCATGCCGAGCAGGCCGTAGCCGCCCGACCGCCCCGGCGCGGCGCCCGGGGGCTCCGCGGCCGCGCCGCGGCCGTCGTCCTCGACGAGGAGGGAGAGCGAGGTCGCGTCCCAGCGCACGACGACCGTCACGGTCGGGTCGGGACCGGCGTGCTTGAGCACGTTCGTCAGCGCCTCCTGGCACACGCGGTAGACCGTGAGGCCGGCGCCGGGCGGCAGGGTCCGCGTCTCGCCGACCCGGACGAGGGACACGCGCAGGCCGCTGTCGCGCACCTGCGCGACGAGCGTCTCGAGGTCGGCGGTGTCGGGCTGCGGAGCCCGCTCGAGGGCCGCGACCGCGGGGTCCGTCAGCCCTCGGGCCGTGCCCGGGGGCAGGAGCCCGCCGGGCGCGGGGGGCGGCGGCGGACCGGCACCGAGCGCCGACGGTCTCGCGGACGGGCCGGCGACCGTGCGCGGTGCCTCGGTGCGCAGGACGCCGAGCAGGCGGCGCATGTCGGCGAGCGCCGCGCGGCCGGTCTCGGACACGGTCGTCAGCGCCCGCTGCGCGGCCGCGGGGTCGGACGCCGCGGCGTACCGGCCGCCGTCGGCCTGGGCGATGATCACGGACAGGGAGTGCGCCACGATGTCGTGCATCTCGCGCGCGATGCGCGCGCGCTCGGCCGAGGTGGCGATCTGCGCCTGCTGGTCCCGCTCGACCTCGAGGCGCTCGGCCCGGTCGACGAGCGCCGCGATGGTCTCGCGGCGCGAGCGCCGCACGAGGCCGAACGCCCACACCGCGAGGAACGTCGTGCCGCCGAGGGCCGACGTGAAGAACACCATGGTCGCGAGGTCCGCGAGGCTCCCCGTGCGCACCCCGAGGGCCAGGCCGAGGACGACCGCACCGACGAGCGCCGAGACGATCGCCGTGCGGTGCGCCCAGCGCGGACCGTAGACCGTCACCGAGTAGAGGGCGACGAGCACCGCGAAGTCCGCGGGGAGCAGGACGAGGTAGCCGGCGAGCAGGTGCAGCAGCGCGACGGCGAACACCGCGGCCGCCGACGTCACCGGGCGCACGCGCCGCCAGGGCAGCGGGGCGAGCACGAGCGCGGCCCAGACGGCCCCCCAGCCACCGCTGAGGCTGGAGTCGACGGCACCGGCGCTCGGCGCGAACGCGGCGGACGAGGGGATGAAGACGACCGCGACGAGCAGCGTGAGGGTGAGGTCGACCCCGAACCTGTGCTGCTCGTTCCACTGCCCGAGCCGTGCGTACCACCCCATGCCCCTCAGCCTAGGCAGGGGGCGTCCGTGTGACGTCCGCCCACGGTCGGACAGGAGTCGGTTCACGAGGGGACCGAAGTCGTAGTGATGCCCTAGCATGAGCGAATGACCCACGTACTGCTAGCGGAGGACGACCCGGCGATTGCCGAACCTTTGGCACGTGCGCTGACACGTGAGGGTTACAACGTCGTCGTCCAAGGAACTGGTCAAGGGGCGATCGACTCCGCGAGCGGCGCCGACATCGTGGTGCTCGACCTCGGGCTGCCGGACATGGACGGGCTCGACGTCGCGCGCGAGATCCGGCACAAGGGCCTGAGCACCCCGGTGCTCGTGCTCACCGCCCGGGCCGACGAGGTGGACCTCGTCGTCGGCCTCGACGCCGGGGCGGACGACTACGTGACGAAGCCGTTCCGGCTCGCCGAGCTGCTCGCCCGCGTGCGGGCGCTGCTGCGGCGCAGCCACGGCGAGACGGGGGACGAGGAGGAGCTGGGCGCGCAGGACGTGCGGGTCGACGTCTCCGCGCACCGCGCCTTCCAGGGCGAGCGCGAGCTGCACCTGACCACGAAGGAGTTCGAGCTCCTGCGCGTGCTCGTCGCCAACGCCGGGTCGGTCGTCGTGCGCGACGCGCTCATGCGCGACGTGTGGGGGTCCGAGCCCGTGGGCTCGACGAAGACGCTGGACATGCACGTGTCGTGGTTGCGGCGCAAGCTCGGCGACGACGCCAACTCGCCCCGCTACATCTCGACGGTCCGCGGGCTCGGGTTCCGCTTCGAGACCGGCGAGAGCTGATCCGCCGGGTCGTGGAGGGCAAGGAGTAGCGTGCGGCGCCGGATGCTGCAGGCCACGGTGGCGGCGGTCGCCGTCGCCGTGATCCTGCTGGGGTTCCCCCTCGCGTTCTTCGGGGCGCAGTTCGTCCTGCAGGGCGAGGCCGACGACGTCCAGGCACGCGCCGACCGTCTCGCGACCCGGGTCGACCGGCGCGTCGACGCGGGCGAGGAGATCCCCGACGTCACGATCGAGGAGGCCGTGCAGGGCGCCGGCAAAGACATCCCGGCCTCCGTGTACGTCCAGCTCCCCGACGGCACGCTCCTGCGCGCCGGCGAGGAGGTGACGGGCCGCGCGATCCGTACGGCCACGACGTCGGAGTCCGGTGCCCTCGTGGTCGTCGAGATCTCCTACTGGGAGGCCTACTGGCGCGCCGCCCAGATCGTCATCCTCGTCGTCGCGGCCGCCGTCGTCGCGTTCGCCGCGGGGATCGTCATGGCCGTCTGGCAGGCGAACCGGCTCTCCGCGCCGCTCGTGTACCTCGCGGCCTCGGCGGAGCAGCTCGGCTCGGGACAGGTACGACCGCGGCTGGAGCCCTCCGGGGTCGAGGAGATCGACCTCGTCGCGGCGGAGCTCGCCCGCAGCTCGGACCGGCTCGCCGGGCGGCTCGCGGCCGAGCGGCAGTTCGCGGCGGACGCGTCGCACCAGCTGCGGACCCCGCTCACCGCGCTGAGCATGCGCCTGGAGGAGATCTCCCTCGCGTCCGACGACCCGGCCGTGCAGGAGGAGGCCCGCATCTCGCTCGAGCAGGTGGAGCGGCTCGTGGGAGTCGTCGACGACCTGCTCCAGTCGTCACGCCAGGCGCAGGGCGGCACCACCGAGGCCGTCAACCTCCTCGAGGTGGTCCACCAGCAGGAGGAGGAGTGGGTCCCGACCTTCGAGAAGGCGGGGCGGCGGCTCGTCGTCGACGTCCCTCCCGACTACCAGGTCCTCGCGACGCCGGGCGCGCTCGCCCAGGTGCTCGCGACGCTCATCGAGAACTCGCTCAAGCACGGCGCGGGCACGACGACGGTGCGGGCGCGGCCGTCCGGCACCAGCGGGGCGGTGGTGACCGAGGTGTCCGACGAGGGCGCCGGGGTGCCGGACGACCTCGCGCCACGGATCTTCGAGCGCGAGGTGACGTCCGGTGCCGGCACCGGGCTCGGGCTGGCCCTCGCGCGCGACCTCGCGGCGTCGGACGGTGGGCGGCTCGAGCTCGCCCAGCGCCGCCCGCCGGTCTTCGCGCTCTTCCTCGCGGGGGTGCCCCGGCGGCTCGACCCGCGCGTCGTGCTGCCGACGGGTACGGCCGTCCCGTCCCGTCGCCGCCGTCGTCGCCGCTGACCGTCCCCCTCCGCCGCCGTCGGCGGGACGCCGGGTTTGCAGGCCCGCGTTCCGCGCGGCAGGGCGTCAGCCGGCCCGCGCGGGCTCGGCGTCCTCGTCCGCGGGCTCGGTCGACCCGGTGAAGACGAGGTGCCGGTACGCCACGTAGCGGAACGCCGTGCCGAGCACCAGGCCCACGACGTTGGCGGACACGTTCTTCGCGAGCGGCGACGTCAGACCGAGGACGTACGTGGAGAACGCGAGGCACCCCACGGCGATGAGCATGCCGCCCACGTTCACGACGACGAACGCCGTCAGCTCGCGCCCGCGCGTCTCCGTGCGACGTGCGGAGAACGTCCAGTACCGGTTGCCCAGCCAGGAGACGAGCGTCGCGACGGCGACCGAGACGGCCTTCGCGGTCAAGGGCTTGTGCCCGAGCACCTCGCCCGGCCCGAAGCTCAGCAGGTTGAACAGGCCGAGGTCCACGACGTACGCGAGCGCGCCGACGGAGCCGAACTTCGCGAGCTCGCGCACGCGGTCGGCGATCCGCTGTCGCGCGGAGCGGGAGCCGGGGGCCATGGCACCGAGGCTACCGGCCCAGCCGGGCAGCACGCCGTGCCGGCGGGTGGTCGCGGGGGCGGCGGGTGCCGGCGAGCGCGGGCACCGGCGAGCACAGGCACTAGGGTGTGTGCACGTGGCAGCACCAGTGATCGCCGTGGTCGGCGGCGGACAGCTCGCGCGGATGATGGCCCCGGCAGCGGGAGAGCTCGGCGTGCACCTGCGGGTGCTCGTGGAGGACCCCGGCTCGTCGGCGGCCCAGGTCGTGACCGACGCCCCCGTGGGCGCGGCGTCGGACGAGGCGGCGATCCGGTCGCTCATCGCGCCGGCCGAGGGCGAGCCCGCGGCGGTGCTCACGTTCGAGCACGAGCACGTGCCCAACGCCCTGCTCACGGACCTCCTCGAGCACGGCACCCCCGTGCGCCCGGGTCCCGACGCGCTCGTCCACGCGCAGGACAAGATCGTCATGCGACGCCGGCTCACCGAGCTCGGCGTGCCCAGCCCGCGCTGGGCCGCGCTCCCCACCGAGCCCGACGCCGCGCGCGCCGCGCTCACCGTGTTCCTCGACGAGCTCGGGGGCGAGGCCGTCGTCAAGACGTCGCGCGGGGGTTACGACGGCAAGGGCGTGCGGGTCGTGTCGACGGCAGGCGGCGGCGCCGAGCAGGTCGCGGAGTGGATCGACGCCGCCGCGGCCGGCGGGCCGGCGCTCCTCGTCGAGGAGAAGGTCCCGTTCGTGCGGGAGCTCGCGGTGCTCGTCGCGCGCCGGCCGTCCGGCGGGGAGGACGGCCGCGGCGAGGTCCGCACGTGGCCCGTCGTCGAGTCGGTCCAGCGCGACGGCGTGTGCGCCGAGGTGGTCGCCCCGGCGCCGGACCTGTCCGCCGCCGACGCCGAGCGGGCCCGCGACGCGGCCGTGCGCATCGCCGAGGGGCTCGGCGTGACCGGCGTGCTCGCGGTCGAGATGTTCGAGGTGCCGGCGGGCGCGGGCCGGACGGACGGCGACGCCGCGCCGTCGCGCATCCTCGTCAACGAGCTGGCCATGCGCCCCCACAACTCCGGGCACTGGACCATCGACGGGGCCGTGACGAGCCAGTTCGAGCAGCACCTGCGCGCGGTCCTCGACCTCCCCCTCGGCGACACGGCACCGACCGCCCGGTGGACCGTCATGGCGAACGTCCTCGGCTCCGCCCTGGACGAGCTCACCGACGCGCTGCCCGACGTGCTCGGGACCTACCCGGACGCGCGGGTGAACCTCTACGGCAAGGGCGTGCGGCCCGGTCGCAAGCTCGGGCACGTCACCGTCAGCGGCGACGACCTGGACGCCGTGCGCCGTCGGGCGGTCGCCGCCGCCGCGATCCTGCGCGGCGAGGCCGCCGAGCAGCAGACCGCCGACCCTTCGGACCAGGAGAGCTGACCGTGAACGAGAACCCGATCGTCGGCATCGTCATGGGGTCGGACTCCGACTGGCCCGTGATGCAGGCCGCGGCCGACGCCCTGGCCGAGTTCGACGTGCCCGTCGAGGTCGACGTCGTCTCGGCGCACCGCATGCCCGTCGAGATGGTCGACTACGGGCGCACCGCGTCGGAGCGCGGCCTGCGCGCGATCGTCGCCGGCGCCGGGGGAGCGGCCCACCTCCCCGGGATGCTGGCCGCCGTGACCGCGCTGCCCGTGATCGGCGTGCCCGTGCCGCTCCAGCACCTCGACGGCATGGACTCGCTGCTGTCCATCGTGCAGATGCCCGCGGGCGTGCCCGTCGCGACCGTCTCGATCGGCGGGGCGCGCAACGCCGGCCTGCTCGCCGCACGCATCCTCGCGTCGGGGACCGACGACGCCGCGCTGCGGCTGCGCGAGCGGATGGTCGCGTTCCAGGAGGACCTGGCCGACCAGGCGCGGACCAAGGGTGAGCGCCTGCGCGCGTCGCGGGCACGGTAGGCGGCCGCCGTTCATCACCGGGTCACCCGGTCGGCGGCGTTCGGCGGCGTCGACGGCGTCGACGGCAAGACCCTGCGTCCTGCCGACACAGGCAGGGTATGAGCGTGCACGAGCTCCTGCGGCGTCCCGCCGCCCGTGCCGGGGTGGTCGGGACCGTCGGCCTGGTCGCCGCCCTGGCGGTCGGCTGCGGCGGTACCGGCGGCACGGTGGGTGACGCGTCCGGACCGCTCCCGTCGGAGTCCTCGGGCGCGACGTCGGAGCTGGTGGTCACGGCGGTCGACCCGCAGGATCCGCGCCACCGGGAGACCGTGGACCGCGCCGCGGCCACCACGGACGCCGACGACCCCCGCCCGGTCGTGCTGCGGTCCGACGCGCCCGAGGAGCTCCTCGTGGTCACCCGGGGCAGCTCGTCGTGCCCCGTGACCCCTCGTGCGGCGCGCTGGGTCGGCGACACGGTCGTGCTCGAGGTCGCCTCCTTCACCGCCGAGGACGCCGAGCGGGAGGGGACGGACCGCGTCTGCACGGACGACCTGGCCCCGGCGGTCTTCGCGGTCTCCGTGCCCGACCTTCCCGACGACCCGCTCGACGTCGCGGTCGAGCGGGTCGAGCTCGTCGCGTCGTCCGAGCTGCCGGGCCGGGCGACGGCGCGTCCGGAGGGCTGAGGGGCCCCTCGAGACGTGCCGCGACGTCCGGGCGCCCGCGGCGTGGTCCGAGCTGCGGTCCGGGCTACGGCTGGGGGAGCCCGCCGACCTGCCCCGGCGGGAGGTTGCCGTCGCGGACGTCCTCCCAGAACTGCGGGGCGAGCTCGGGGTCGAGCTGCACCGTCGAGCCGACGTTCCCGGGACGGTAGTCGGGGTTGCCGATGGGCGGCGTGCCCGTGATGCCGTCGGGTCCGTTGGCGGCACGGAACGCGAGAGCCATCTTGCCCAGGTCGACGATCCCGGTGCTCTCGTCGACCGTGAGCGCACCGAGGCCGGCGTCGAGGAGCGAGACCTGGTCGGCCGGTCGGAAGAGGATGCCAGGGTCCGCCGCCTGGGAGGAGACCGCACCGATCACCTGGCGCTGGCGCTCCGCGCGGCCGATGTCGCCCTTCGGGTCGGAGTAGCGCATGCGGGAGAAGGCGATCGCCGTGGTCCCGTCGGCCACGTGGCAGCCCGCGGTCCAGACGAGACCGCTGTTGGGGTCGTTGACGTCGTAGTCGAGGCACAGCTCGACGCCGCCCACGGCGTCCACGACACCCTGGACGCCTCCGAACCCGATCTCCACGTAGTGGTCCACGGTGAGGCCGGTCAGCTGCTCGACGGTGCGCACGAGGAGCGGCGCGCCACCCCAGGAGTACGCCGAGTTCAGCTTGCTGGCCCCGTTGTCGGGGATCTCGGCGTAGGTGTCGCGCGGCAGGCTGATGAGGGCCACCGGTCCGCTCGACGGCGCGTGCAGAAGAAGGATCGTGTCCGTCCGGGCGCCCTCGGTGCCGTCCTCCCCGACGACCTCGCCGCGCGCGTCCGAGCCGGCGAGCAGGTACGTGTTGCCCGAGGTCCCGGCGGCGCCCGAGAGCGCCTCGACGTGCTCGATCTTGCCGTTCGCCCACACGAGCAGACCGATCGGCCACGCGAGCAGGCCGACGAGCACGACGCACGCCACGAGAGCCGCGACCCGGCCCTTGCGGACCCGGAGGGGGCCGCGACCGCGCGGGGCCCCGGCGGGCGCCGTCGGTCCGGGCCTGCCCGCAGGCGGACGTCCCGGAGGCGTCGGGGCGGCGCCCGTGCGCCGCGCGGGCGGGACCGTGCGGCTCGACCCGTGCGGTGAGGACGAGACGCGGGGTGGCGACGTCCGTTGCTGGGCGGATCGCGCGGGCGCGACCGACGGCGGGGGCGTGGACGTCGCCACCGGGCCGCGGACGGGGCGCGCGGGCCGTGCGGGGGGCGGTGTCGAGGAGCGCGCCGGGGTCACGGGGATCTCGCGCGACGACTGGCGCCGGATGCGCGGCTCGGACCGCACCGCGTCGTCGGCGGCGGGCTGCCGGCGGGGTGCGGGGCGCTGGCCGCTGTTGCCGATCGTGATGGCGTCGTCGACCGAGGACGGGCGCGGGGACCGGCCGCCCTGCGGCGTGAAGCTCGGTGGGCGTCGCCCCGGGTCGGTGCCGTCGTGCGTCATCGGCTCACCCACAGACCGACGTGACGTCCTGCGCGGAGAACGCCTCCTCGCCGGCGTCCTTGGTCTCGGCCGGAGCCGGTGCCGCGTCGTCCGCGTCCTCCGAGCCCGCCGTGCCGGCGCCGTCCTCGGGCGTGCCCTCGGTCGAACCGGGACCCGGCGGGCTGGCCGCGTCCTGCTCGCCGCCGTCCTGCCCGGTCGCACCCGCCGGGCGGTCGTTCTTGAGGTTCTCCCAGAGCTGGTCCGCGTCGGACGTCCACACCACGTTGTTCGGATTCGTCGGGTCGGTGCCGTTCGGGACCGTCATGAACGTGATGCTGCCAAGGTCGATGCCCTTGGCGCTGTAGGCCAGTCCGGCGAGTCCCGTCACGGACGAGAAGTTGTCGCTCATGGTCAGCGAGCTCGTCACCGCGTCGAGGAACTGCACCAGCGCGCCGGCGTCGGTCAGGAGGTTCTTCCCGAGCACGGTGCGCACGAGGGCGGCCATGAGCTCCTGCTGACGACCGATCCGGCCGAGGTCCGAGCCGTCGCCGAGGCCCTCCCCGGTGCGTGCCCGCGCGTAGCTCAGCGCGGTCCCGCCGTCGAGCCTCTGCACCCCGGCGGGAAGCGTGAGGTTGTTGGCCTTCGGCGAGTGCACCGCCTCGGGGATGCACAGCTCGACGCCGTCGAGCGCGTCGATCATCGCCTGGAACCCGGCGAAGTCGATGACGACGAACCCGTCCATCCGGACGTCCGTCAGGCTCTCGATCGTGCGCATCGTGCAGAGGGCACCGGAGGCGACGTCGCCTCCGAGGTCCGCGCCGGCCGCGAACGCCGCGTTGAACTTCGTGGCCGAGATGGGGCTGGTCGTGGACCCCGCGGTCGTCGGGCACGAGGGGACGTCGACCGTCGAGTCGCGCGGGACGGACACGAGCTCGACGCGCGACCGGTCGGCGGAGACGTGCAGGATCATCGTCGTGTCCGAGCGCATGCCCTCGGTGCCGTCGGCCACGAGGCCCGCGTTGGCCCCCGACCGGTCGTCGCTCCCCATGAGGACGATGTTCAGGGGCGTCCCGGCGTTCGGGTCCTGGGGGTCGGGGGTGCTGGCCTCCGGACGGTCCTCACCCAGCAGGGTGTCGGCGTCGACGTCGTCGATGTTCCCCGTGAAGCGCGAGAGCGCGGTCGCGCCACCGACTCCCGCGAACGCGACGCACGCCGTCACGCACAGCGCCAGCACGCGCAGGACGGACCTCGACGGGAGGCGTCGCGCGTGCGCCGGACCGGTCGCGGTCCGTGGCCGGTGCGGTGCGGACGGTCCGCCATGCCGAGAGCTCACGACGGACGAGCATAGGCGGTGGAGGTCACCGATCTGCGTCCCCCCCGGACCCGGCGGGTAGAGGAATCGTGGAGAACGACGGCGCCGCGGGGTCCGGCGGGCCGCGGGAGGGCGACCCACCGGGCGGGCGTCACTGACCGACGGCGGCGTACCTCGCCTCGGTCGCGGCCTTCGCCGGACGCCACCACGCCTCGTTCTCGCGGTACCAGGCGACGGTCGCCTCGAGGCCGTCGCGGAAGTCGGTGTACCGCGGGGACCACCCGAGCTCGTCGCGCAGCTTCGAGGCGTCGATCGCGTAGCGCAGGTCGTGGCCCGGCCGGTCGGTGACGTGCTCGAAGTCGTCGGCGTCGCGCCCGAAGATCTCGAGCAGCGTCTGCACGACCTCGAGGTTGTTCTTCTCGCCGTCCGCGCCGATGAGGTACGTCTCGCCCGGGCGGCCCTCGTCGATGATGGTCCACACCGCGGCGTTGTGGTCCTCGACGTGGATCCAGTCGCGCACGTTGAGCCCGGCGCCGTAGAGCTTCGGCCGCACGCCGTCGATGAGGTTGGTGATCTGGCGCGGGATGAACTTCTCGATGTGCTGGTACGGACCGTAGTTGTTGGAGCAGTTCGAGATCGTGGCCTGCACCCCGAACGACCGCGCCCACGCCCGGACGAGGAGGTCGCTGCCTGCCTTCGTCGAGGAGTACGGGCTCGACGGGTTGTACGGCGTGCTGGCCGTGAACTTCGCCGGGTCGTCGAGCTCGAGGTCGCCGTAGACCTCGTCCGTCGAGATGTGGTGGAACCGGGTGCCGTGCTTGCGGACGGCCTCGAGCAGCGTGAACGTGCCGACGACGTTGGTCTGGACGAAGGGCGACGGGTCGTCCAGCGAGTTGTCGTTGTGCGACTCGGCGGCGAAGTGGACGACCAGGTCCGACTCGCCGACGAGGCGGTCGACGAGCGGGGCGTCCGTGATGCTGCCCTCGACGAGCGTGATCGCGTCGGCCACGGGGGCGAGCGACGTGCGGTCGCCCGCGTAGGTCAGGGCGTCGAGGACGGTCACCTGGACGTCCGGACGTTCGCGCACCGTCTGGTGGACGAAGTTGGAGCCGATGAAGCCGGCTCCGCCGGTGACGAGCAGACGCATGGTGACGGTCCTTCGAGAGGGGTCGTGGGCGGCACCTACTGTACTGACCTCCGCGCGACGGATCACGCGGCGTACGTCCTGTCACCTTGCCGACCCTGGGTCTCTGGCGTTGACTGCAACTACAGGCCTGCCGTCCCGAGGAGTGTCGATGGTGTCACCCGCCGTGTTCCCTGCGTTCGTCGCCACGGCCTCGCTGCTGGTGCCTCTGCTGGCGTCACCCGCCGCCGCGCCCCCGTCTGCACGGGCGTCCGCGTCCGTGCAGACGTCGTCGCCCGCGGCGCTCGCGGCACCCGCGGCGTCGGTCGCGCCCGCGGCGGACGAGGCCGGCGGGTCGAGGATCGACGAGTACCCCGTGGTGGTCGAGGAGCCCGCGCCCGAGCAGGCCTCGCCGGAGGGCCGCGCGTCCGCCGCGCCGGACGCCACGGAGCCGGGGTCGCCCGACGGCACCGCCCCCGAGGGCGGGCTGCCGCAGGAGGGCGAGCCGCAGGAGGGCGAGCCGCAGGAGGGCGAGCCGCAGGAGGGCGAGCCGCAGGAGGGCGAGCCGCACGAGGACACCGAGGGTGAGGAGCCGGACGAGCACGCGGAGGCGCAGGACCCGGCACTCGCGGAGCCTCCGGCCGAGCCCGTCGACCCGGTCGCGCCCGGCGAGGAGCTCGCGCTCCAGGCGACGGGCGAGGTCGCGGCCGGCGAGGTCGTCGAGAACGACGGCTTCCAGTCGGTGGCGGTCTCGTGGCCCGCGACGGAGGACGGCGTGCCCGGGCTCCAGGTCCGGACACGCGCGCAGGACGGCGGCTGGACCGACTGGCAGCACCTCGAGGTCGGTGACGAGAGCCCCGACGACGGGACGGCCGACGCCGCGCACCAGGAGCGGGCCGGCACCGCGACGATGTACGTCGGGGAGTCGGACGCCGTCCAGCTCGCGACGGTCGACGCGGTCGACGAGCTCCCTGGCGACGTGCGCCTGGCGCTCATCTCGTCCCCCGAGCCCACGGCCGTCCCGGACGAGGTCGTCACCGAGGGGGCCTCGGCCGGCTCCGGGTCCGCCGTCGTGTCGAACGCGTTGTACGTCGAGAGCGAGTCCGCCGCGGTGGTCGCCGCGGCGGCCGGACCGTCGGTCATCTCCCGCGGCGGGTGGGGGGCGGCGCCGCAGGCGTGCACCCCCGACACCGCCTCGCGGCTCGTCGGTGCCGTCGTGCACCACACGGTGAACCCCAACAGCTACACGACGGTGGCGCAGGCCATGCAGCTCATCCGCAACGACCAGGCGTACCACATCAACACGCGCGGCTGGTGCGACATCGGGTACAACTTCCTCGTCGACAAGTGGGGAAACATCTACGAGGGTCGCGCCAACAGCCTGACGAAGGCGATCGTCGGCGTGCACGCGGGCGGGTTCAACACCTCGACCGTCGGCGTCGCGCTCCTCGGTGACCACTCGTCCCTCAACCCGAGCAGCGCCGCTCTCCAGGGCGTGGCCCATGTCATCGGCTTCCGGCTGGGCGCCTACGGCGTGCGACCGGACGTGTTCATGAGCTACCGGACCAACGGGGGCGAGAACTCCAAGTACTCCGCCGGGACGACGGTCACGCTGCCGACGACGTTCGGCCACCGCGACGTCTCCTACACGGCCTGTCCTGGTCAGGCCGGCTACGTGCAGCTGCAGAGCATCCGCAACCGGGCCGCCCAGTACGGCTACGGTGCGACGTTCAACCAGGCACGGTCCGTGGTGCGGGCGCTGTACGACGACCTGCTGGGGCGTCCCGTGGACGCGGCGGGGCTCTCGACGTGGTCGACGAAGCTCGCGTCGGGGACGAGCCGCGCCTCGCTCGTGCGGTCGTTGACCCGGTCGGAGGAGTACGTGCGGCTGCGGGTGCGCGAGGCGTACGTGGACGTGCTGGGTCGTCAGCCGGACGCCGCGGGTCTGAACAGCTGGACGCGGGGCGTGATGTCGGGGGACATCTCGGTGGACGCGGTCGCGCTGCTGTTCCACCGGACGCCGGAGTTCTACCAGCGGTCGGGGGGCAACGACGACGCGTTCGTGCGGCGGCTGTACCAGGTCATGCTCGGGCGCTCGGCGTCGGCGTCGGAGGTGGCGCACTGGCGGGGGCAGATCGCGTCGTCGGGCCGGGCCGCGGTGGCGTCCGGGGTGTGGTGGTCGCGGGAGGCGGCGAACAACCGGGCGGGCGGGTACTACGAGGTGTTCCTCGGGCGCGCGCCGGACCGCGCCGGCAAGTCGTCGTGGGGCGGTGTGCTGCTCACGCGTGGCGAGGGCGCGGTGCGGGAGGGGATCGCGGGCTCGGTCGAGTACCGCAACCTCGCGCTCCGCCGGTTCCCCTGACGGCCATGCGCTCCCGCTCGGTCGTCCAGGCTCTCGTGCTCACCATGGTGGGCCTCCTCGCCGTGGTCGTGCCGCCCGCACCGCCGGCTGCCGCGGCCGACGGGACGTTCACGTTCGCGGGCCGCGGCTACGGGCACGGCCGCGGCATGGGCCAGTACGGGGCGCTCGGGTACGCCGTCGACCACGGGTGGTCGCACTCCCAGATCCTCCAGCACTTCTACGGCGGGACGAGCCTGCGGGCCGACGCCGGGAACGGCTCCCTGTCGGTCGAGCTCCTCCGCAAGACCGGGACGGACACGATCGTGACGGGACCGTCGCTGCGTGTGAACGGCACGTCCGCCGGCGCCGCGGCCGTGCGGCTCGTGCGCGTCGCGGACGGCCGTCTGCGCTACCACACGGGTCCTGGGTGCGCCGGTCCGTGGTCGGACCGCGGTGAGGTCGCGTCCGGGGCCGTCGTCTCGACGACGGCCGACCCGTCGAGCACCGCGAACCTGCTGCAGCTCTGCGAGGCCGGTGTCGACCACGGCTACCGCGGCACGCTGCGGGCCGTCGCGACCGGGGGCACGCAGTTCACGGTCAACACGCTCCCGGTGAACTCCTACCTGCGCGGCGTCGTGCCGCGCGAGATGCCGGCGTCGTGGGGTGCGCTCGGGAGCGGACGTGGCGCCCAGGCGCTGCGGGCGCAGTCGGTGGCCGCGCGCTCCTACGCCCTCGCGCCGCGCGGCGTGCGGGCCTCGGGCGCCCAGACGTGCGACACGACCGCGTGCCAGGTCTACCTGGGCGCGACGACGGTCACCGACGCCGGGGCGCGTGCCTCCCTCGAGCACGCGCTGTCGGACGCCGCGGTCTCGGCGACGTCGGGGCAGGTCATGCGGCACGGCGACGGCAGGATCGCGCTCACCGAGTTCAGCAGCTCGACCGGGGGGTACTCCGCCGGCGGCACGTTCCCGGCCGTCGCGGACGCCGGCGACGCGACGGCGAGCAACCCCCACCGCTCGTGGGCCGTCACGTTCACGCCGGAGGAGCTCTCGGCACGGCTCGGGGTCGGGACCGTCGCGAGCGTCCGGGTCGCCGCCCGCAACGGTCTGGGCGAGCTCGGGGGCCGTGCGACGCGGGTGGACGTCACCACCACGGGCGGGCAGGTCGTGGCGCTCACGGGGAGTCAGGTACGCACCCGGCTCGGGCTGAAGAGCGACTGGTTCACCGTCTCCGGGGTCTCGCCGGCCGAGGCGCAGTCCGTGGTGCGGGCCCTGTACGAGGACCTGCTGGGGCGGCCCGTGGACGCGGCAGGACTGTCCACCTGGTCGTCCGCGCTGGTCTCGGGGACGAGCCGTGCCGCACTGGTGCGGTCGTTGACCCGGTCGGAGGAGTACGTGCGGCTGCGGGTGCGCGAGGCGTACGTGGACGTGCTGGGTCGTCAGCCGGACGCCGCGGGTCTGAACAGCTGGACGCGGGGCGTGATGTCGGGGGACATCTCGGTGGACGCGGTCGCGCTGCTGTTCCACCGGACGCCGGAGTTCTACCAGCGGTCGGGGGGCAACGACGACGCGTTCGTGCGGCGGCTGTACCAGGTCATGCTCGGGCGCTCGGCGTCGGCGTCGGAGGTGGCGCACTGGCGGGGGCAGATCGCGTCGTCGGGCCGGGCCGCGGTGGCGTCCGGGGTGTGGTGGTCGCGGGAGGCGGCGAACAACCGGGCGGGCGGGTACTACGAGGTGTTCCTCGGGCGCGCGCCGGACCGTGCGGGCAAGTCGTCGTGGGGCGGTGTGCTGCTCACGCGGGGTGAGGGCGCGGTGCGGGAGGGGATCGCGGGCTCGGTCGAGTACCGCAACCTCGCGCTCCGCCGCTTCCCCTGACGGTGCGCCGGCCCGTCAGGACCCGGACGGCACGGGCACGACGGTGCCGTCGGGCTCGATGACACCCATCCAGAGCCGGGACTCCGTGGTGCGAGCCTCCTGGGGTGGGCTCACGAGCGTGCGCTCCCAGATCGTCTCCGTCGTCGTCCGCAGGGGTGGCGGCACGACGCCGTCGGACCACGGGATGACCTCGCCGTGGAACGCGACGACGGCCACGTCGCCTCCCCACGCCTCTCGGAGGCGTGCAAGGGTCTCGGGTTCCGCGTTCGAGACGGCGACCGTCTCCGTCCCGCAGATGGCCCGGAGCGTCGCCTCGTACGGTATGACCGTCTCCAGCACCGCGACGGGTCGACCGGCCGCAGCGTCGCACGCCGCGGTCGCCTCGCCGAACCGCCCGTCCTGCTCGACCACCGTGAAGATGTTCGACCAGGTGAGCAGGGGCCACCCGGCCACCGCGACCGCCCCGAGGACGGCGAGCACGCGTGCCCACCGGCGACGGGTCTCCCAGATCACGACGAGCGCGAGCGTCGCCGCGACGAGGAAGCCGGGGATGGTCACCGGGAGGAACCGCCGCATCGCCCAGACCTGGTCCGGGGTGATGCTCACCCGCCACAGGTAGAGCGCGCTCGGCGCGGCGACCACACCCACGAAGATCAGGAGACGGGGGTCGCGGCGGTCCACGGCACGGTAGGTCGCGACGGCCAGGCCCGCGAAGGCCAGGACGACCATGGGCACGCCGAAGTACCAGGTCAACCAGTTCACGGACAGCTCGTCGTACGACCGTGTCCCGTCGAGCGGCAGCCCGTCGAGCTTCTGGATGTTCTCGATGAAGCCGGCATAGGGCGAGGCGCCGTCGATGTTGTGCTTCTCGGTCCACAGGGGCCTGGTGACCAGGACGAGCGCCACGACGACGACGGCGGCCGCGCACCCCCATGCGAGCAGGCGGCGCCCACGGAGCGTCACCCAGCCCAGGAGCCGCGCGAGGAGCGGGACGTTGACGAGGACCGCGACGACGACGGTCGCCGCGAGCGCGAGCCCCAGCATGTTGACGCGGGCCGACAGGTCGGAGAGGTACTTCGGGCTGTGGACCGCGAGGTCGAGATACCCGAGCGCGACGAGCACGAGACCGCCCGCGGTCGCGGCCGCGAGCGCGACGACGAGCCGCCGGCGGGCGGCGGGGAGCGTCGCGCACGCCGCGGCGAGGCCCAGCGCCGCGACGAGCCCGATCATCTGGGCGGCACCGTCGACGCGGGCGAGCGCGGTCGCGCCGATGAACGCGCCGGCTCCGGCGAACTGCCACCACGACCGCGCGGCGACCGCGCTCCAGGCCAGCGTGAGTCCGGCGAAGCCGAAGGCGACCGTGATCGGCTCGGTGTAGGCGGCGCGGGTGAAGGCCGCGAACGGCACGCTGCACGCCATGCCGACCAGCGGGACGAGCGCCCAGAGCGGCCCGACGAGCCGGCGCGCGAAGGCGTACACGGCGAGCAGCGCGACGGCGCCGAGCACGAGGTTGCCCACGAGGATGCCGAGGTCTCCTCCCGCCCATCCACCGACCGCGAGGATCCCGGGCAGGAGCTTGGCTCCCTGGACGTGGACGACGTCGCCGCTCGTCGAGTACGCCATCGACGCGATGCGGACCCCGTCGATCTGGGCGAGCAGGTCGGCACCGGCGCCGAGCGGGATGTCGGGAGAGCTGTTGTCGCGGAGCCAGAAGCCCTCGAGCGTGAGGAAGCCCGGGTCACGCGTCACCACGACGAACCGCGCCGCGAAGGGCACGTTGACGGCGAGCCAGACGAGGACGACGCCCAGTGCCGCCGACGTGCCGATCACGGCGCGCCGGGTGGCCGGCACCGGGTCCGGGACGAGGCGCCACAGCAGGGCGACGAGCACCGCCGTGAGCGGCAGGACGACGAGAGGCCGGAACGCCTCGAGGAGGACCGTGACCGACACGGCGATGCTCAGGCTGAGCAGCAGCGTCTGGACGCGGTCGGGCGCTGCGACGAGGAGCGCCGCCGCGCGGAGCCGCGGGCGGGCGTGCCGCACGTCGAGACGGCTCATGCCGACGCCGCCACGCTTCCCGGCTCCAGCACGCGCACCTGGACCGGGCTCGTGGTGAACCCGACGGACCGGCCGTCCCCGGCCACGAGGAGCGTCGAGGCGTCGCGGAGCCGGTCGAGCTCGACGCCGGCCTCGTTCGCGACCGCGCCGTGGACCGTGTAGGTGCCCTCGCCGAGCTGGAGGTTGCGGAAGTCGAACGCGATCCGCACGTCGCCCTCGAGGCGCGGCATCCTGCGGCTGAGCAGCTGGGTGTTCGTCCCGATGACGGCGACGCCGAGCCCGGAGTCGATGCCCGTCCCGACCACCGCGTCCTCGACCGGGGCGGAGGCGTGGACGGAGACGACCACGGTGACGTCCTCGCCCGGCGAGATCTCGGTGACCGGGGCGCCGTCGGAGCGGACCACGTCGACCGCGCGGACGGTCACGACGTCCTCCGGCTGCGCGTCCTCGACGTCCTCGACCGCGCGGGCCGCCTGCACGGTGCGCCGGTCCTCCCGGCGGATCTGGTCGAACTCCGTGCGCAGCGTCCGCAGCGCGTCGCGCGGCTCGCCGTCGGCGATCATCCGGCCGCTCTCCAGGACCACGGCGCGGTCGCAGAGGTCGGCGACCTGGTCGAGCGAGTGGCTCACGAAGACGATCGTGCGGCCGTCGTGCTGGAACTGGCGGATGCGGTCCATGCACTTGCGCTGGAACGGCTCGTCGCCGACGGCGAGCACCTCGTCGACGAGCAGGATGTCGGGGTCCACGTGCACGGCCACGGCGAAGGCGAGCCGGACGTACATGCCGGAGGAGTAGAACTTCACCTGCGTGTCGATGAACTTCTCGATGCCCGAGAAGTCGACGATCGCGTCGAAGTAGCCGTCCGTCTGCTCCCGGGAGAGCCCGAGGATCGACGCGTTGAGGTAGACGTTCTCGCGGCCCGTGAGGTCGGGGTGGAACCCGGCCCCCAGCTCGAGGAGGGCCGCGAGCCGGCCCCGCAGGCTCACCGTGCCCGTGGTGGGCTGCAGGATGCCGCCGATCATCTTCAGCAGCGTGCTCTTGCCGGACCCGTTCGGGCCGACGAGCCCGACCGTCGAGCCGGACTCGATCTCCAGGCTCACGTCCCGCAGGGCCCAGAAGTCGTCCTTGTGCTTGTTGGACCGCCCGAAGTTGACGAGCCGTTCCTTGAGGGACTTCTCCTTGCGGATGACGAACCGCTTGGAGAGGTCGTCGATGCGGATGACGGGTGTGCTCATCACAGCTCCTGCGCGAAGTTGCTCTGGAGGCGGGCGAACGTGCGCTGACCCAGCCAGAGGAGGACGACCGAGATCCCCAGCGTGATGAGGAGGTTCGTCCCGAGGTTCTCGGGCACGGGCTGCCCGTCGCCGGCGACCCAGAAGGTCTGCTGGAACGCGAGCACCACCTGCGTCATCGGGTTCGCCAGGTAGATCGTCTCGAGGATCCCGTCGAGGTACTGCGACACCTGGCTCCACGAGTAGACGATCGGCGACGCCCAGAACAGCAGCATGAGCGAGATGTCGACGAGGTACTGCACGTCGCGCAGGTACACGTTCACCGCGGACAGGAAGAGGGCGACGGCGGTCGCGAACGTGACGAGCACCGCGACGGCGAGCACGAAGTAGAGCCATCGGGCTCCGAGGGGGAACTGGCCCCGCACGACCGTGAACGCGATGAGGATCCCGAGCTGGATCACGAAGTTGAACAGCGCGGAGCCGACCGCCGAGAGCGGGTAGACCTCGCGCGGGACGTACACCTTCTTGATGAGGCCGGAGTTGGCGACGATCGAGCCCGTACCGCTGAGGACGATGTCGGAGAACAGCTGCCAGGCCGTCAGGCCGGTGAAGATGTAGATCGCGAACTCGGGGATGGCGCGCTCGGCCCCGAGGAACTTGCCGATCGCGACCCAGTAGACCATGAGCATCGCGAGGGGCCGGGCGAGGCTCCAGAAGAAGCCCAGGACGCTGTCCTTGTAGCGCGCCTTGATCTCCCTGCGGGTCAGCAGCCCGAGCAGCTCGCGGTGGCCCCAGATGTCGCGGACGGACTGGACGGTGCCGCCGACGAAGCCGGGGCGGGGCCCGGCAGGGCGGAAGGATTCGGCCTCGAGCGTCGAGGCGCGCGCGGAGCGCTGGTCGTTCATCGCCGTCCTGATCGGTCGGGGGGTTCCGTGAGGTCGCCCAAGAGTAGTCGTGCCGTCCGGCCTCACCGGGCCGGGGGAGCGCCCTCCACGAGGAAGCGCCACACATCCTCCGCATACTCGTCCCACGTGCGGACCGACCGTGCGGCCGCCTCGGCGCGGAGCCGGAGGAGGGTGGCGTCGTCGGCGAGCAGGGCCCGCATGCCGTCTCGCAGCGAGACGTCGTCGCGAGGGTCGACCAGGAGGGCCCCGCCACCGTCGGCGATCTCGGCCATGCTACCGAACGCGGAGGTCACCACCGGCGTCCCGACGGCCAGCGACTCCGCGACGGGGAGCCCGTAGCCTTCGTTGAGCGAGGGGAACACGGTGAAGCGGGCGAGCCGGTAGGCGGCCCACAGGAGCCTGTCCGGCACGCGGGAGGCGGACTCCACGGGGCGGCCCTGGTCCTGGAGCCGTCGGAGGCGCTCGACGAACTCCTCGCTGTTCCACGCGTTCCCCCCGACGAAGGTCAGGGAGAACTCGTGGCCCTCGCGCCACAGGACCTCGGCGGCGTGGAGGACCGCGCGGTGGTTCTTGCGCGGCTCGTGGCTGCCGACGACGAGCACCAGCGGCATGGACCCCACGAGGAACCGCTCCGCGGCGTCCCGGAGGTCCTCCTCGGTGGAGGACGGTGCCTCGGTCGGCAGGAGCACCGGCTCGATCTCGGGGCCCGCGAGCCCTGTCGCGCCCAGCATCGTGCGCCAGCCCCGGTACTCCACGGCGGCGGCACGGGAGATGGGGGCGACGCGCGTGCCGTGCCGCATCGCGGTCATCGTGCCGGCGAAGGCCCCCGGCATCCCGGGGGCCGTGGTCTCGCCCGTCGTCAGGGGGATGAGGTCGAAGCCGATCGCGGTGAAGCTGCTGCGGGAGAAGCGGGCGAGCGCGCGGAGGCGCTCGGTGCGGGGCTGGTCGATCGCGAGCTCGGGCAGCACGTAGGTGGTGCGCCAGGGCACGACGACGGCGGCCTCGTCCAGGGCCTCGTCGCTCTCGTCGGCCGCGACGGCTCGCACGATCCGGTCGTGCTCGGCGGGCGTGAGCTCCCGGACCGCGTCGAGGTCGGTCGTCCAGGAGACCGGGACCACGTCCCGGGCGAGCCAGCGCCGGGTGGACTCGCGGGCGACGCGCTGGATCCCCGTCATGAGGGTCGTCGAGGCGGTGTGCGCGACGTCGACCACGGTGCTGCCCGACTCCACGCGGACGCGGCGGCGTGCGGACTCCGGCGTGGTGAGGAGGGTGACCCGGTCCACGAGCGCGGACGGGTCCGACTCGCTCGCCCGTGTCGTCTCGATGACGGTCGTGTCGTCGGGCAGGACCCCGGAGAGGACGGCGAGCGCCAACCACACCTGGGCGGGGTCCCGGGCGTCGACGAACCGTCCGACGGCGTCCCGGACGGCCGACGGGGTGGCCTCGGGGACCTCGGCCGCGGTGTCGAGGGCCGCCGCGAGGACGGGGACCCGGCGGCACCAGGCGGCGACGACGTCGGGGTCGAGCTGCGGTGGGCCCGGTGCGGGCCGCCTCCGGGTCCACGGTCTCGTCGGCGTCATCAGTGCTCCCCCTTCGGCGGCTCCGCTCCTGTCAGGAAGTCCCACAGGTCGGCGGCGTAGTCGTCCCACGTCCGTTCCGGACGGTTCCGCGCCTCACCCTTGAGCCGCTCGCGCAGGGCGTCGTCGGTCACGAGCCTGCGCAGTCCTTCGGTCACCTGGTCGTCGTCGCGCGGGTCGACCAGCAGGCAACCGCCGCCGGCGGCGACCTCGGCCTGGCTGCCGTACGCCGTCGTGAGCACGGGCGTGCCGACGGAGAGCGCCTCGGCGATCGGGAGCCCGTACCCCTCGTGGAGCGAGACGAACGCGACCGCGTCGGCCGCGCGCAGCTCGTCCCACAGGACCTGCTCGCTGACGCGGCCCAGCTCGACGAGAGGCCTGCCCTCGGCCCGGAGCCGCGCGGTGGCGTCGCCCAGCGGGACGTCGGACCAGCCGAACCCTCCGACGAGACGGAGCTCGAAGTCCACGCCCTCGCGCCACAGCCGCTCGGCGGCGTGGACGACGGCGCGGTGGTTCTTGTGCGGCTCGCGCGTCCCGGTGCACAGCACGACGGGGCGCGACGACGCGGGGCGCGCGGGGGCCGAACCGGGCATCGGCGAGGAGATGGCCGGGAGCTGCACCTCGTCGACCAGCGGCCCGACGAGCCCCTGTGCCGGGAGGGCCTCCACGAAGCCCCGGAACTCGGCGGTCGCGGAACGGCTGATGCACGCGACGCGCTCGGCGTGCTTGACCACGTGCAGGAGCCCCGCGGTGCCGTTCGCCTCGCCCCACGGACGCAGGTCCGCGCTCGTGATGGGGATGAGGTCGTAGCCCACGAGCCCGACCGTGCTGCCCGACCACCGCGCGAGGGTCGCGAGGACGTCGCTCGCGGCGCCCACAGGCACGTCGGGCAGCAGGACGCGCGTGCGCCACGGGACGATCATCGCGTGGGAGTACTCGGCGGCCTCGTCGTGGCCGTGACGCCCGTCGCCGCCCGCGCCGGTGCCGAAGGCCAGGACCCGCTGCGACTCGCGGGGCGCGAGGGTGCGCAGCGAGGAGTGGTCGTCGCTCCAGGCGGCGAGGACGAGGTCGTTCTCGGCCGCCCACCGCGGGACGGTCTCGCGGACGACGCGCTGGATGCCGGTGTGGTGGTCGTGCCGGGCGCTGTAGTCGGTCTCCACGACGGTCGACCGGACGACACGCATCGGCCGGTCGGCGTACATCGCGGGACGGCGGAGCGCGATCGTCAGGAGCTCGGTCTCGACCGCCTCCGGCGGGTCGAGCTCGAGCGAGCGCCGGAAGGACACGAGCTCGTCCGAGGACGGGTAGCGTCCCAGGGCCGCGACCAGGACGAGCCAGCGGGCGTCGTCGCCGACCTCGGCGTCACGGACCGCCTCGACGAGACGGGGCAGCAGGGTCGCCGCCGTCGTCCCGGCCTCGGCGTGCGCGACACCGGCGCCCTCGCCCAGGACGATGTCTGCCGCCGTCGTCAGCCGGGAGTCCAGGGCGTCCAGGAACCGCGCGGCCGTGACGGGGGCGGCGGTCGACGTCACGAACCCTTCCTCGCAGCCAGGCGGCGGACGGCGCGCAGCGGCTTCGTGACGCGCCACGAGAGGGTCCGGTGGATGGCCTCGAGCTCCCGGCGTGCCGAGTCGTCCGGGGCGGGCGGCTGCTGCTGGGCCTGCGCCTGGGCCTCCGCCCACTGGACGAGCGCCCGCGTGCGCCACTGCACGAGCTGGCGCTCGACCTCCTCCATCTCCTGGTCCTTGGTCTCGAGGGACCGCGACGCCGTGGTGCGGGCCTCGACCACCGCGTAGGGCACGAACTGGTCGAGGGGGCACGCCGGGTACGACAGCGCGGTGCGGAGCTCGTCGGCACGCTCCTGGGCGACGTAGAACCGCGACAGCCCGTCGAAGAGGCAGAACTCGTACCCGGCCTCGACGAGGAGCGGCTCCCAGGACTCGTGCGAGGGCTCCGTCGAGTTGGGCAGGGTCGACTCGACGACGAGGACCCAGGGCCGCCACGTGTGGAGGTCGACGCTCCGCAGGACGGACTCCTCGGCGCCCTCGACGTCGACGAGCATGAAGTGGATCTCCTGGCCCGTCCACCCGCTCTCCTCGAGCACGGAGTCCAGCGAGCGCGCGGGGACGACCATGTCCTCGTGCTCGAAGCCGGCCAGGTCGTGCCGCTCGCTCACCGAGTCCACGAGGGTGGACAGGCCGGTGCCGGGGACGACGTGGAGCGTGATCGTGTCCACGGGCTCGTCCGTGATCGCCGCCTGGACGACCCGGTCGCGGGGCCGCTCGTCCCGGTAGGTGGTGGCGAACGCCTCGACGGGCTCGACCGTGATCCCGCTCCACCCCCGGTCGTAGAAGGCGCGGCTCACCGAGTCGACGAGAGGGTGGTTCGCACCGACC
This sequence comes from Cellulosimicrobium sp. Marseille-Q8652, assembly GCF_965112045.1. NCBI lineage: Bacteria > Bacillati > Actinomycetota > Actinomycetes > Micrococcales > Promicromonosporaceae > Cellulosimicrobium > Cellulosimicrobium sp. Marseille-Q8652. The sequence goes on from NZ_CBCOPS010000002.1 coordinate 365,340, forward strand.
TCGACGTAGCGCCCGTTGAGGACGTGACCGAGAGCGCGCCAGAGGACGACGTCCTCGCGGTTCTGCGCGTACGAGATGAGGGGACCGTCGGGCATGGGCGCCAGCATATCCGCGACGAACGGCTCGCCGTGCACGCCTCGACGCGCGCCCTCGGCCCTCGGCTACGCTTGCTCGGTCCCCGAACCCGAACCAGACGAGGAACCATGGCACGCGCGCTCATCACCGGCATCACCGGCCAGGACGGTCTGTACCTCTCGGAGCTGCTGCTCTCGAAGGGTTACGAGGTCTACGGGCTCATCCGTGGACAGAACAACCCGAAGCTCGACCTGGTCCGTGAGACCGTGCCCGACGTCAAGCTCGTGACGGGTGACCTGACCGACCTGTCGTCGCTGCTGCGCGCGCTCCAGGTCGCCCAGCCCGACGAGGTGTACAACCTCGGCGCGATCTCGTTCGTGGCCTACTCGTGGGAGAACGCCACCCTGACGAGCGACGTCACCGGCAAGGGCGTGCTCAACATCCTCGAGGCCGTGCGCCTCTACTCGAACGACGACCCGTCGAAGGTCCGCTTCTACCAGGCGTCGAGCTCGGAGATGTTCGGCAAGGTGCAGGAGGTCCCGCAGCGCGAGTCGACCCTCCTCTGGCCGCGCTCGCCCTACGGCGTCGCCAAGGTCTTCGGTCACTACATGACCATCAACTACCGCGAGTCGTACGGCATGCACGCCTCGAGCGGCATCCTCTTCAACCACGAGTCCCCGCGCCGCGGCCCCGAGTTCGTCACGCGCAAGGTGACGCAGGCCGTCGCGCGGATCAAGCTCGGACTCCAGGACGACCTCGTCCTCGGGAACCTCGACGCGAAGCGCGACTGGGGCTTCGCCGGGGACTACGTCGAGGCGATGTGGCGCATGCTCCAGCAGCCGGAGGCCGACGACTACGTCGTCGCGACGGGCGAGACCCACTCGATCCGCGACCTGCTCGACCACGCGTTCGCGCACGTCGGCATCGAGGACTGGTCGGGCTACGTCAAGCAGGACCCGCGGTTCATGCGTCCGGCCGAGGTGGAGCTGCTCATCGGCGACCCGGCCAAGGCGCACGAGAAGCTCGGCTGGGAGCGCAAGGTCGACTTCCCGGGCCTCGTGGGGATGATGGTCGAGAACGACCTCCGGGAGCAGTCCGAGCACGCCGGTCGGTGACGGGGATGACGACAGCCCTCGTGACCGGCGTCACCGGTCAGGACGGCTCCTACCTCGCGGAACGGCTCGTCGCGGAGGGCGTGGAGGTCCACGGCATCGTCCACTCGTCGTCCGGCGGGCCGGCCGTGCCCGCGGGCGTCGTGGCGCACGAGGGCGACCTGCGGGACGCCGAGGGCGTCGCCCGGATCGTCCAGGACGTCCAGCCGGACGAGGTCTACAACCTCGGCGGGATCAGCTCGGTCGCCTACTCGTGGGACCACCCGGTGGAGACCGGCAGCGTGAGCGGGCTCGGGGCCGTGGCCCTGTTCGAGGCCGCGCGCCGGGCGCAGGACGCGTCCGGTCGGCCGGTGCGCGTCCTGCAGGCGTCGAGTGCGGAGATCTTCGGGTCCCCCGACCGCACGCCCCAGGACGAGCAGACCTCGGTCCGTCCGCTGTCGCCGTACGGCGCGGCCAAGGCCTACGCGCACCAGTCGGCGGCGGTCTACCGCAGCCGCGGTCTCGCCGTCTCGACGTGCGTGCTGTACAACCACGAGTCGCCGCGGCGGCCCGAGTCCTTCGTGACCCGCAAGATCACCGCGGCCGCCGCGCGGATCGCGCGGGACGGCGGAGGGGTCGTCACGCTCGGTCGGCTCGACGTCCGCCGGGACTGGGGCTGGGCGCCGGACTACGTGGACGCCATGGTGCGCGCCGTCCGGCACGCGGAGGCCGACGACTACGTCGTCGCGACGGGCACGACGCACTCGGTCGAGGACTTCGTCCGCGTCGCGCTCCAGCGCGCCGGGATCGAGGACTGGCGCTCGCACGTCGAGGTCGACCAGCGGTTCGTCCGACCCGCGGACGCCGCCGAGCAGGTGGGCGACGCCTCGAGGGCGCGCTCCGTCCTGGGCTGGGCGCCCACCGTAGGATTCGACGAGATCGTGGGGCGGATGGTCGACCACGACCTCGCCCTCGCAGGAAAGGGCTGACGCCGACGTGAACGAGCCGACAGTGCGCGACGGTGTGGTCTCCGTCGTCCTGGTCAACTACAAGGGCGCGGACGACACGATCACGTGCCTCCGGGCCTTCGACGAGGTCGACTGGCCGAGCGAGCGGCTCGAGCTGATCGTCGTCGACAACGACTCGCAGGACGGGAGCGCCGAGCGGATCCGTGCGGCCGTGCCCCACGCGAAGGTCGTGGAGTCGGGCGGCAACCTCGGCTTCGCCGGCGGGTGCAACACGGGTGTCGCGCACGCCACCGGTCAGTGGGTGGGCTTCATCAACAACGACGCCCGTCCCGGCCCGGGGTGGATCACGGCGGCGGTCGAGGCGATGAGCGCCGACCCCTCGGTCGGTGCCGTCGCCTCGAAGGTCCTCGACTGGGAGGGGAAGCTCGTCGACTACGTCGACGGGTCGCTCACCTGGTACGGCATGGGCTACAAGCGCGAGGCGGAGTGGCCCGACTCGCCGGAGTACGACGTGCCGAAGGACGTCCTGTTCGGGACCGGCGCGGCGATGTTCGTCCCGGCCGCGCTGTACCGGGAGGTCGGCGGGTTCGACGAGCGCTTCTTCATGTTCTACGAGGACGTCGACCTCGGCTGGCGCCTGAACCTCCTCGGCTACCGCGTCCGGTACGTCCCGGGGTCCGTGGCGTACCACAAGCACCACGTCACGATGAAGAAGTTCGGGAACTACCGGGAGTCGTACCTCCTGGAGCGCAACGCGCTGCTCTCGATGTACAAGAACCTCGACGACGAGTCGCTCGCGCGAGCCCTTCCGGCCGCGATGGCGCTCGCCGTCCGGCGGTCCGTCGCACGCACCGGCACGGACGCCACGATGCTCGACCTGCAGCGGTCGCCCGGCGGCGACGACGTCGGCACGGTCGAGGTCGAGAAGATGGCGCTCACGGGCCCGCTCGCGATCGACTACTTCGTGGAGCAGCTCCCGTCGCTCGTCGAGTCGCGCCGGGAGCTGCAGGCCCGGCGCCGGCGCTCGGACCGCGAGCTGTTCCCGCTCTTCCGGCACGCGATCGAGCCCGCCTACGCGATCGAGAGCTACCTGACGGCCCACACCGACCTCGTCGCGGCGTTCGGCATCGACGAGCACTTCGTGTCGCGGCAGCGCGTGCTCGTCGTGACCGGCGAGCCCCTCCTGGAGCGGATGGCCGGACCGGCGATCCGTGCGTGGGAGATCGCGCACGCGCTCGCCCCGGTCGCCGAGGTCCGGCTCCTGTCGACGGCCGGCGTCAAGGTGGAGTCTCCCGAGTTCGACGTCGTGCACGCGCACGGCCGCGAGCTGCGCAAGCAGACCGACTGGGCGGACGTCATCGTCTTCCAGGGCTTCCTCCTGGAGGGCGCGCCCTGGCTCAAGGAGAGCTCGAAGATCCTCGTCGCCGACGTCTACGACCCGATGCACCTCGAGCAGCTCGAGCAGGCGAAGGACCTCGGTCCGAGCGGTCGTGACCGGTCGATCCGGGAGACGACGCGTGTGCTCAACGAGCAGCTCGCGCGCGCGGACTTCGTCCTGTGCGCCTCCGAGAAGCAGCGCGACTTCTGGCTCGGGCAGATGGCGGGTCAGGGCCGGGTGAACGCCGCGGTCTACGACGAGGACGAGAGCCTCGACTCGCTCATCGCCGTCGTCCCGTTCGGCATCGCCGACGAGGACCCGGTCCAGCGCCGGCACGCGATCAAGGGCACGGTCCCCGGGATCGGCCCCGACGACAAGGTCATCCTCTGGGGCGGTGGGGTCTACAACTGGTTCGACCCGCTGACCCTCGTGCGGGCGGTCGACCGGCTGCGCCGTCGGCACCCGGAGGTGCGCCTGTACTTCCTGGGCCTGAAGCACCCCAACCCCGGCGTGCCCGACATGCGGATCGCCTGGGAGCTCCAGCAGCTCTCCGACGAGCTGGGGCTGACCGGCAAGCACATCTTCTTCAACGAGGGATGGGTGCCGTACGGCGAGCGTGCCGACTACCTGCTGGACGCGGACCTCGGCGTCTCGACGCACTTCCACCACGTCGAGACGGCGTTCAGCTTCCGCACGCGCATCCTCGACTACCTGTGGGCCGAGCTGCCCATCGTGGCGACGAGCGGTGACACGTTCGGCGGGCTCATCACCGAGCACGGCCTGGGAGCGGCCGTGCCGCCCGAGGACGTCGAGGCGCTCGAGGCGGCGCTCGAGACCTACCTCTTCGACGACGAGGCGATCGCCGCCGCGCGTCGGAACGTGAAGAGCTTCGCGCAGTCGTACCGCTGGGCGGAGGTCCTGCGACCGCTCGTCGAGTTCTGCCGCTTCCCGCGCCGCGCGGCCGACCTGCACTACGACCTCGGGGACCCGGAGACCGTCGCCCGCGGCTTCGAGCGTCGAGGCGGGCTGCGTGCGGACCTCGCGCTGGCGCGCGACTACCTGCGCGCCGGTGGGATCGGGGAGGTCGCCCGACGGGCCGGCGGTCGCGTGCGCAGGGCTCTCGGCCCCTCGTCCTGACCGGACCGCGGACAGAGGGCGGGTGCGCGCGGCGCGCCCGCCCTCAGCGCGTGAAGGGCAAGGAGCCCCGCAGCGCTCGCCCACGGCGGGCGACGACGTCGCGCAGGCCCGTCAGCCGGTCGGCGCTCCTCGTCCTGCGCACCTCCGCGAGGCGCTCGGCCATCCGTCGTCCCGCCACCTGGGGCGAGTGCAGCGTCCGGATGTCCTCCGCGGCCCGTCGACCGACCGCCCGGGCGCGTTCCGGGTCGTCGATCACGGTGCGCAGGTGCGCTGCTGCGGCGGCGACGTCGGGATCCGCCCACCGGCTCCCCGCCGGGTACGGGTCGGCTCCTTCGGGGATCGGCGTGCTCGTCCACGGGACGAGGAACGAGTTGTCCTCGGTCATGAACTGCATGTTGCCCGAGTACGCCGTCGCGACGACCGGCCGGCCCCACGCCATGGCCTCGGCGATGGTCAGGCCCAGCCCTTCGGACCGGTGGAGCGAGACGTAGCACGCGCAGGACGCCGCGAGAGCGTCCCGTTCGGCGGCCGCGAGGTATCCCTCGATCAGCACGACGTCCGGGTCCCCGGCGACGAGGAGCCGGAGCCGTTCGGCGTCGGCCGGACGTCGGTCGGCGTTGATGGTCTTGAGCACCAGCACGGGCCCCTCGCCCGGGGCGAAGGCGGTCCGGAACGCGTCGACGACCGCCCAGGGGTTCTTGCGCTCCACGGTGCTCAGGTAGTCGAAGGCGAAGAGGAAGTACGGGCGACCGGCGGGGATGCCGAGGCCCTCGGGGAGCGCCGGGCGCTCGGGCGACCGCTGGGGGAGGGGCGGCGGCACGGTGACGACGGGCACCGGTGAGACGGCGGCGACGGCGTCGCGCACGAAGTCCGTGGCGGTCCACACCTCGTCGACGTGCTCGAACGCCGCGGCGTGGTCGGCAGGGAACGACTCGACCTCCCAGTACCACATGCCGATCCGCCGGGACCCCGCGGTGATGCCCTCGACCGCGGCCGCGATCTCCGGGGTCTGGTCGGCGTTGACGCACAGCAGCGTGACGTCGAAGACCTCGTCGTCCCGGGACGCCTCGTAGGCGGCAGAGTTCCGGCTCTGCAGGTTCCGTGCCACGGGCACGGTGGAGTGCCGGACGCCGCCCGCCGTGAGCGCCTGCTCCACGAGGCGCGCCGACTCGCCCACCCCGAGCTCGCCCGCGAGGTACCCGACGAGGTTGACCCCGTGCGGGTGGTGACCCTGCTGCCGCAGCGGGGCAGCCCGCTGCGCCGCCGCCGTGGCCCTCGCGGCGGCCCGCATCAGCCCCGCGTCGTAGGGCTCCTCGCCGACCCCGCTCGCCAGCGCCCAGTCGACCAGCGCCCGCGTGTCGGGCCCGGGGACCAGCGGGAAGGCCGCGCGCAGGTCGTCGCGCTCGTCGTACGCCGCCGCGAGGTAGCGCGCGACGCCCGCCTCGTGACCCGGCGGCAGCGCCTCGAGCAGCCAGGCGTCCAGGGCCGGCACGGACCCGGTGTCGAAGGGGTCGGGGAACGCGGTGCCCTCGGACGCCGCCCGCCGGAAGACCCGGCGGAGGTGGTCGTGGACCGGGACGCCCGACGCCGTCGTGGAGAACCGTCGGGCGGGCCGCCGCGCGTCCTGCTCGCGCTGCACGTCCTGCTCGCGCTGCACGGCCTCGCGCGCGCACCGGCGCGCCAGGACGGGGTGCTCGCTGAGGAGGAGCCGGGGCGGGTCGTCGCTCCGGACGTCGAAGAGCCAGGGTCGGGCGGGGTCGAGGCCGCCGAGGTCCAGCGCGACGACGTCCCGCCCGTCGCGGCGCAGGACGGCACCTTCCTCGTCGAAGCGTGCCTGGCGCGGCGTGTTCCAGCGGGACACGAGCGCCGCGTCGTCGCGCACCACGGTGACGGGCACCGCCATCGCGAACAGGTCCAGCGCGGCGTCGCCCACCTCCCACGACTCGAGCAGACGGACGAGGGAAGGGAGCGCGGGCAGGACCGCCGGCCCGAGCGCGAGCAGGTCGGTCGCCAGCCGCGGTCGCGGGACGAGCGCCGCCGCCGTGTCCTGGGGCCCGGGGGCGAGCGGGTCCGTCGTCCGGCTGAGGACGACGAGCCCCGTCTCGTCGACGCGCTGCGTGATCCTGGCAGGGGAGGAGAGCAGGACGACGCCGGCGGTGACCAGGAGCACCGCGTGCCCCGCGGCGAGCAGTTCGCCCGCGAGCCGCGTGCCCAGGAGCCGCACGAGCTGGTCCTCCGCGAGCAGCGCCGCCCACCGGTGCAGCTCCGCGTCCGGCAGGACGTCCTCGGGGCGCCGCACCTCCTCGTCGCGCACGGGCACGTACCCGTCGTCGACCGCGAGGACCACGACGGGCGCGCCCGGGTCGACGCGGTGGACGGACCGGACGGTCGCGCGGGCCGCGGCGTTCGTGGGTGCGGTGGCGACGACGACGACGGTCACACGGCCTCCTGGTGCTGGACGGAAGGATCAGAGCCTAGTCGGGCGGGCGGGGAGCGGTGGGGCGGGCACCCTGCGCCGTCGCGACGCGGAACACCTCGGCCCGGGTGCGGCGCGCTCCGCGCCAGAGGCTCCGCCGCTCGCGCCACGTGGTCGGCGCGCGGCGGACGGCGTCGACCACGGCGCGACGGCGGGCGGCGGTCACGGCGGACCGCTCCGAGCGGCGCACGCTGTGCACGACGGCCGCGGCGACCTGGCGCACGGTGGAGCGCGCCACCACGACCGGCGGCGCGTGCCGGGCGAGGACGACGAGGGAGTTGCGCGTGTTGTAGTAGCGGAACAGCGGGCTCGTGGCGTCGCTGCTCGCGGCGTGGCGGTGGTGGGCGACGGCGGTCGCGCAGTAGCGCACGGTCCAGCCCCGGGCCCGCAGCCGCCACGAGAGGTCGGTGTCCTCGTAGTAGAGGAAGAGCCACGGGTCGAACGACCCGACCTCGCGGAGCGCGGCGGCCCGAAGCAGTGCCGCTCCTCCGCAGAAGCCGAAGACCTCGGGGTCCGGGTCGATCGTGCCGTCCACGGCCAGCCAGTCCCGGTCGCCGCCCGCGCCGTCGGGGCCCACGACGTTGCCCGTCGAGTTGACGACCGTCCGGCCGAGCGCGTCGTGCTCCACGAGCAGGATCCGCGCGGTCACCGCACCGACGGCGGGCTCGGCGTCGGCCACCGCCACCATCTGCCGCACGGCGTCGGGCTCGAACCGGGCGTCGTTGTTGAGCAGCACGGCGTACTCCGCGTCGAGGTCCCGCAGCCCGAGCTCGGCTCCTCCGGCGAAGCCGAGGTTCACCGGGCTCGCGACCACGCGGACCGTCGGGAACTCCGCGGCGAGCATCGCGAGCGTCCCGTCCGACGAGCCGTTGTCCACGACCAGGACGTCGAGCTCCCCGTCGGCGAGGTCCTGGTCGAGCAGCGAGGGGAGCGACTCGCGCAGGAGGTCCGCGCCGTTCCAGGTGACCACGACGGCCCGCACCCGGGGCGCCACCGGGGCGCTCACGCGGCCGCCCCGAGCGCGTCCCGGTACGCCTCGGCGTGCGCGGCGGCCGATCGCTCCCACGTGTACAGCGCGGCGTTCTCCCGGGCGGCGCGCGCGAGCGCGTCGTGGGCGTCGCCGGCCGCGCGCTCGATCCCCGCGGCGAGGGAGCCGGTGTCCGCCGGGTCGACGAGGACGACGCCGTCGCCCCCGACCTCCGCCATCGAGGTGCCGACCGACGTGACGACGGGGGTGCCGTGCGCCTGCGCCTCGAGGACCGGCATCCCGAACCCCTCCCACCACGACGGGAACGCGAAGACCCGTGCGGACGCGTACGCGAGGTGGAGGTCGTGCACGCTGAGCGCACCGAGGAGGTGGACCCGTCCGGGCGGCACGTGCGCGAGCCGGGAGGCGACGTCGCGCCCCGCGTCGCCCCAGCCGGGCGGACCGGCGAGGACGAGGTCGAGCTCGGTGCCACGGGCGACCAGGTCCCGGTAGGCGTCCACGAGGCCCGCGACGTTCTTGCGCGGCTCGAGCGCGCCGCACCAGAGCACGAACGGACGGTCGAGGCCGTGCCGCTGCCGGAAGGAGCGGGCCTGCTCCGCGGTGACCCGCGGGCCCTCCGCGCCGTGCGGGATCACGCGGACGCGCTCGGCGTCGACGCCCGCCTCGATGCAGTCCTGCCGCGTCGCCTCGGACGGCGTGACGACGACGTCGGCCTCCCGGCGCACGACGGCGAGCCCACGCTCGAAGAACTCGACGCCGCGGGCGGTGAAGTGCTCCGGGGCACGGCGGAACGCGAGGTCGTGCACGGTGACGACCAGGGGCGCCGTCCGCGGCGGGACGGCCCAGGTGGTGGCGTGGACCACGTCGGGCCGCGGACCCGGGACGCGCGGGCGACGCCAGCGGGACCACGCCTCGTAGAGCACGGGGCGCGGGAGGACGGACCGGTGGACCGGCATCGCGGGCGGGAGCCCGCGGTCGTCGGCCGGACCGCGCGCCCGGGCACCGGCGACGACGACGTCGTCACGCTCCCAGAGGCCCCGGGACAGCTCGCGCACGTAGGTCCCGGAACCGCCCGGTACCGGCTGCCAGAGCTGTTCGACGGTGAGCGTGACGCGCAGTCTCGCGGGGTGGGGAGGCACGCGATGCAGCCTAGACGCTGCCGGTCGCCGGGCGCGGCGCCGCCGTCACGAGTCCCGTCGACAGCCGCCACAGGGTCACGGCCGCGACGAGCGCGCCCGTCAGCGGTCCGACGACCGCGCCGACCACCGCGGACGGGACGAGGTCGAGCGGGCTCAGCAGGAGCCACAGCGCGGTCGACACCGCTCCCGTCGCCCAGACGACGACGACCCAGCGGTAGCTCCCGAACGCGATGAGGGCGGCGGACATGAGCTGGAGGCCGGCGAGGAGGCACGCCGAGAACACCAGGCCCGCGATGGCGGCGGGAGCGATCACGTAGTCCGCGCCGTAGGCGAGCCGCACGGCCCACGGACCGAGGAACCAGGCACCCGTCGCGAGGGCCGCGCCCACGACGAGCGTCGCGGCCACGCCGAGGAGGAGGAACCGGCGCGCGCGAGCCGTGCCCCCGCCCGAGTGGCGCCACCGCACGATGGCGGGCACGGCGAGGGCCTGGAGCGGCGCGACGAAGAGCAGCGGCACGCGCGAGACGGTGAGCGCGGCGAAGACCGTGCCGCCCGCCGCGCCGAGCTCCCCGCCCGAGAAGGCCGTCACCATCGTGGGGTACCCGGTGATCATGCTCGCCGTCAGGCCCGCGGCGAGCATGAGCGAGCCTGCGCGCGCGGCGGAGGCGGACCACGACGCACGCCCGTCGTCCGTGCCCGTGGTCGTACCCCTGCCCGGGTCCGTGACCGGGCCGGACGCCGGACGGCGGAGCTGCCGGGCGTACACGAGCCAGGCGTACGACCCGACGACCACTGCCGCGGCGGCGGTGCCGAGGGTCAGGCCGACGGTCGCCCAGAGCACCAGCAGGACGACGAGTCGCGAGACGGCCTCGAGGATCACGAGGACGCTGTAGCGGCGGACCTGCCCGCTCCCGACGAGGATGCCGCGGACCGTGAACTGCACGGCGAAGCCGAGGACCGCGACGAGGACGAGGACCCCGAGCCGGCTGTCGGCGTCGCCGTAGAAGCGCAGGGCGACCGGCGGCAGGAGCGTGAGCGCCGCGGCGGTCGCCGCGATGACGCCGGCGGTCGCCGCCACGCGGCGGATCGGCGCGCGCGCGCTGGTCCCCGGTTCCGCCGCCTGCCGGGCGGCCTCCTGCTCAATGGTGGACAACGAGCCGGCGAGCCCGAAGAGCACGCCCCAGAACGAGACGAACAGGCCGAACTCCGCCGGGGTGAGCGCACGGCCGACGACCGCGAGCAGGAGGTAGCCGACGACGCTCGAGATCGCGATCGCGACGCCCACGCTGAGGACGCGCGCGCTCCCGCCGCCGCGTGCCGGGCTCACGCCCGCGAGCCGCGGGACCGCAGCGCGTGCCGGGCCGCCAGGAAGAAGCCTCGGAGCACGCCCGCGCCGAAGAGCGCGACGAACGCGGGGGTCAGCGCCGCGGCGGCACGCACCTCCGCGCCCTTGCCGCCCGACGCGGCGACGGCGGCCGGCACGAGCGCCCAGACGGCCCCGAGCCCGACGGCACCCAGCACCGGTCGGGCCACCGTGAGCGCGACCAGGCCCGCCCCGCCGACGGTCGCCGCGACGAGCAGGCCGCCGAGCAGCCGGGACTGGCCGAGATAGCTGTCCACGAAGGTGGTCCCGCGGAAGTAGGCCTGCCGGCGGAAGCCCGAGACGCCCGACTTGCCGTGGTAGGTGAACGCGAAGTCCGGCGAGAGCCAGATGCGCCGCTCGGCGGCGGCCCGGCGCAGCAGCCGGGTGTCGTCGCTCGCGAGCTGGTGGGACGCGAACAGCGAGTCGAACGACGCCGCGAGCTCGAGGAAGTGCTCGCGCTCGAGGAGGAGGCACGTCGTGCCCTTGGGGTAGAGGTCGAAGTCGTCCGCCCCGAACGACACGAGCCGGGGGTCCGCGAAGTACCGGCGCCAGCCGACCTTGGCCAGACCCGACCAGAAGGCCGCCGTGGCGTTGCCCCGGGTCTCGACGTCGACGTGGCCGCACCACACCGTGGCCTCGGGCCGGGCGGGCAGGTTCTCGACCATCCAGCGCAGCGAGTCCTCGCCGACGAGCACGCGCGAGTCGAGCAGGAGGACCCAGCGGTTCCGTGCCGCGCGGGCGCCGGCCGTCCGGGCGGCCATCCGCCCCGCGTTCGGCTGGCTGAGGCGACGGACGCGCGCGTCGGCCGACGCCAGCTCGTCGACGACGTCGGCCGTGCCGTCGGTGCTGCCGTCGTCCACGACGACGACCTCCGCGCGCACCCCCGCGCGGTCCGCGGCGGCGAGCACCGCACCCACCGAGCGCCGGATCCACGTCTCCTCGTCGTAGACGGGGATCACGACGCTCAGGTCCGTCAACGGGGCGCCCGTCGTCGGCGCGAGATCGGGCAGGGGAGTGGTCACGCGCATAGGCTAGCCGCCCTCCGCGCGCCTGTAGGCTGGCGCGACGTCACGCGGAGGGACCCTGGCTACGTTGATCGCCTTCATCGTCGGCACCACTGCCGAGCTCATCAAGATCGCCCCCGTCCACCACGAGCTCGGCTCCCGGGGCCGGTCGGCGGAGATCTGGTACACCGGACAGCACGTCAACGAGCTGCCCGGCGTCCTCGCCGACCTGCACCTCCCGGAGCCCGCCGTGTGGCTGGTCCCCGAGGAGGGGGCCACGAACCTCGCCCGGACCGGGCAGGTCCCCGGGTGGGTGCTCCGCCTGGCCCGCACCGTGCTCACGCGACGCCGCGAGCTGCGCGCGCGCCTGCGGGCCGACGGCGCTGCGCCGGTCGTGCTCGTGCACGGCGACACCTTCACCACGCTGTTCGGCGCGGTGATCGGCAGGGTGCTCGGCGCGCGCGTCGGGCACGTCGAGGCCGGGCTGCGCAGCGGGCACCTCCTCCACCCGTTCCCCGAGGAGATCAACCGCAAGCTCACCGCGCGGCTGGCCCACGTCCACTTCGCACCCGGCGAGGTCGAGGCGAAGAACCTCGCCGGGCGGCGAGGCGTCGTGGTCACCGGGGGGAACACGGTCATCGACGCGGTGCGGACGGCGCTCGCGGAGGACGCCGGCGGCGCGTCCCTGCAGCTGCCGGAGCGCTACGGGCTCGCGACGCTGCACCGGTTCGAGCTCGTGCGGGACAGGGACGCCTACGCGGCCGCGCTCGCCGTCCTGCGGGAGCACGCGGCGCGGATCCCGATCGTGTACTTCGCCGGGGAGTCCGAGAAGGCGCGGCTCCGGGAGTACGGCCTGACCGAGGTGTTCGACGGCGAGCACCTGCTCCTCCGGGACAAGCTCCGCTACGTCGAGTTCCTGCCCGTGCTCTCGGGGGCGGAGTTCGTCGTGACCGACAGCGGCGGGGTCCAGGAGGAGTGCGCCCACCTCGGCATCCCGTGCGCGGTGCACCGCCTGAAGACGGAGCGGCACCAGGGGCTGGGCGCCAACGTCGTGCTCACCGAGATGGACCGCGGGCGGCTGGCCGCGTTCCTCGAGCACGTCGAGGACTACCGGACGGGTGACGCGACCGACTCGGCGCGCCCCAGCGCGGTCGTCGCGGACACCGTGGAGAGCATGATCTGACCCCGCCGGTGCTCGGACGCACGCGGGCCGGGCGGCGGTGCGGACAGCGGTAGGATGCACCCTCGTGACCGCCCCCTCGCCGCCGCGCATGCTGGTGATCCTGCCCGCGTGGAACGAGGAGGAGGCGCTGCCGGGCGTGCTGGCCGACCTCCGCGTCCGCCTCCCCCGGGCCGACGTCCTCGTCGTCAACGACGGCTCGACCGACGGCACCGGCCGCGTCGCGCGGCAGGGCGGCGCGATGGTGCTCGACCTTCCGCTCAACCTCGGTGTCGGCGGTGCCATGCGCGCCGGGTACAAGTTCGCGCGCAACGAGGGCTACGACGTCGCGGTGCAGCTCGACGCGGACGGACAGCACGACCCGGCCGAGGTCACCAAGCTCGTGGACACCCTGGCCGTCGAGGGCGCCGACGTGGTGATCGGCGCGCGGTTCGCCGGCACGGGGTCGTACTCCGTCCGGGGACCGCGCCGCTGGGCGATGCGCCTGCTCTCGCGCGTCCTGTCGCGGGTCGCGGGGACGCGCCTGACCGACACGACGTCGGGCTTCAAGGCGTCGAACCGTCGTGCCGTCGAGCTGTTCGCGCGCGAGTACCCCGCCGAGTACCTCGGCGACACGGTGGAGTCCCTCGTCATCGCCGCGCGCGCCGGCCTCACGGTGCGGCAGGTCGGCGTCTCGATGCGCGCGCGCGCAGGCGGCACGCCGTCGCACAACGCCGCGAAGGCCGCGCTCTTCCTCTCGCGGGCGATGCTCGCGCTCCTCATCGCGCTGACGCGCCCCGTCACACCCCAGGTCGAGACCCGATGAACACGTACTACCTCGCGCTCGCCGTCGTCGTCGCCCTCGTCGTCTTCCTCGTCGTGCTGCTGCGGACGCGCCGCCTCAAGGAGAAGTACGCGGCGGCGTGGCTGCTGCTCGCCGTCGCGGTGTCCGTCATCGGGGCGTTCCCGGTGGTGGTGACGGCGATCGCCTCCGTGCTCGGCGTGGCGACCCCGAGCAACCTGCTGTTCGCCGCGGCTCTCGCCGTGCTCCTCGGCGTCTGCATCCAGCTGAGCGTCGAGCTGACCACGCTGGAGGAGGAGACGCGCACGCTCGCCGAGGAGCTGGCGATGCTCCGGCTGGACCTGGAGAGGCGGACGGGCGCCGGGGCGACCCCTCCGTCGTCGCCGTCCTCCGGCACGGTCGACGTCACCGCCTCCGCCGCCACCTCGGTGCCCGACGCCGTCGAGACCGAGGCCTGAGCGTGGAGCGGGTCGCCGCAGACCGGTCGGCGTCGGTGTCTCCGGGCACCCGGCGGTCCCGACGGGCGGCGGGCGCCGCCGCGGCACCGCTGGTCGGTCTCCTGCTGTTCGTCGTCTTCCTCACGTCGTGGGCGCTGGCCTCACCCGTGGGCTCGAGCCCCGACGAGGACTACCACCTGGCGAGCATCTGGTGCGCGCAGGGCGACCGCGACGGGGCGTGCGTCGTCGACGGCGAGGGTGCCGGCGCCACGTACGCCGTCCCGGTCGACGTGCGCAACGCTCCCTGCTTCGCCTTCGACCCCGCCGAGTCCGCGGCCTGCCAGCGCGCCGACGAGCCAGGGATGGTCGAGACCGAGCGCGGGAACTTCGGCGCGCACGCGGGCGACTACCCGCCCGTCTTCTACGCGACCATGAGCGCCTTCGTCGGTCCGGACCTCGAGCGCTCCGTCCTCGTGATGCGGCTCGTCAACGTGCTGGTCGCCGCGGCGATGCTGGCCGCCACCTACGTCGCGAGCTCCGGCCGGGTGCGGCGGGCGGTCGTCGCGACCGTCGGCGTCACCGTGGTCCCGCTCGGCGCGTTCGTCATCCCCTCGATCAACCCGAGCAGCTGGGCGGTCACGTCCGCGCTCACGCTGTTCTTCGGGGTCCTCGGCTTCCTGACCGCGCGGGACCGTTGGCGGGTGGTCGTGCTCGCCCTCGTGTCCGTGGCGTCCCTGGCGCTCGCGGCGGGGTCCCGGGCCGACGCGTCCGTGTACTCGATCGTCGGCATCGGGGCAGCGGTCGTCACGGCGCTCTCGGTCACCGGCGTCACCCGCCGGGCGCTCGTCCGGCTGCCGCTGCCGGTCGTGCTCGCCGCGGTCGCGGCGTGGAGCTACCTCACCGCGGGCCAGGCGGTCGGCGGTGGTGAGACCGTCCGGGCGAGCGTCGGCGACTTCGTCCTCGTGGCGTGGGACGCGCTCGGGTACTGGGTCGGGGCTCTCGGGATGAGCCCGCTCGGCTGGCTCGACACCTCTCTGCCCGCCGTCGTGTGGGTGCTCGTCACGGGGTGCTTCTTCGCCGTCGTGCTCGCCGGCCTGGCCCACGTCGGCGTGTGGCGCGGGGCGATGGTGGCCGGCGTGGCTCTCGCTGCGGTCGTGGTCCCCACCTACATCGAGGCGACGTCGGCGAGCCCTGCCGGGAGCGTCCAGGCGCGCTACCTCTACCCGCTGCTGATCCTCCTCGCGGCCGTCGCGACGACGAGCACGGAGCGCGAGCGGAGGGACTTCGGGCTGACGACCGTCCAGCGATGGGTCGTCGTGCTCGCGGTGAGCACGGCGGGCGCCGTCGCCCTGTACACGAACGTGCGACGCTACGTGACCGGCGAGGACGTGGTCCGCCTGCGGCTGACGCCCGCCGAGTGGTGGTGGGAGGGCGTGCCGTTCTCCGCGGACGTGGTCTGCCTGGTGGGGACGGTCGCGTTCCTGGGCGCCTTCGCCCTCACGTCCCGCATCCTCGCGCCCGGCACCACGCCGGAGCCGCTCGATCCCGACGGGAGCGTGTCCCCGGCTCGCGCGACGGAGCCTGCGGGGACCGCCGCCTGCGCCTGATCCGGGTCTCGGGCGACGACGGCCCGGCGGACGACGTCGCCCCCGGCGCGCGGTGACCTGCGCGTGCCGGGGGCGACCGGTACCTCAGCGGCGGGAGCGCGCGACGTCCTCGATGATCCCGACCTGCTCGAGAGCCTTCGCCTGCACGGTGACGAGCGCCTCGGCGATCTCCTCGTGGAGCTCGGCCCGGTGCGCGACCAGGTCGTCCAGCAGCGTCCGGAAGGTCTCGTCGGTGAGCTCCTGGTGTCCGACCGCGAAGCGCGACTGGCCGAACATGTCGAGCACCTCGCGGTACTTGTGGCTCCAGCCCACGACGAGGGTGGGCACCGTGGTCGCGAGGGACGACACCATGGCGTGGAAGCGCGACGCGACGAAGACGTCGCAGAGCGAGATGAGGTGCCTCAGGGACTGCGAGCTCAGCTCGTCGTCGACGAAGAGCACCTTGTCCGGTGAGGCGACGCGTGCGGCGATCTCCCGGCACAGCGGCAGGTCGTTGTTGTGGGCCTTGTCCGTGTGCGAGCGCGCGCTGTGCGCGACGAGGAAGACCTTGCGCCCGAGGGTCTGCGTGATGTGGTCGATCTGCCCGACCACCTCGGTGACGTAGTCCTCGCCGCGCCCGGCGGCCGCCTTGGCGAGGACGGCGCTCGGGGAGAACCCGACGACGTCGCCGCTCTCGAAGAACGAGGTGTCGGCCGCGGCCTCGGCGGCGCGGACGTCCTCCTCGCCCACCTGGAGGGTGAACGCGAGGTCGGCGCCCGCGTGGACGTTGCGCAGACCCAGGCCGAGGAGGTGCTCGTGCGTGATGGCGCCGCGCGAGACGATGGCCGCCACCCGGGGGAGGAGCGCCTTCGCGGCGGCGCGGTTCAGCGGCTCCTCGAAGGGACCCATGGCCTGGGCCACCTTGACCACGGGGGTGCCGACGAGGAGGGCGGGCAGGATGCTCGCGACGTTGTAGACGAGGAACTTGCCGCGGCCGTCGACGAACGTGATGCCACCCTCGTCGAGGAGCACGTCGCTCTCCGCGAGCGCGCGCACCTCCGGGACGCGCGCCCGGATGGCCCCGCGCAGCGGTGGCAGCAGCCGGTGCAGGAGCGCCGCGCCGTTGATGAGGACGCCCAGCCGGATCGGGTCCGCCCGCAGGACCTGCAGGTTCCGGAAGGGGTTCAGGCGGCGGTCCGAGTCCGGGTACATGCTCAGGAGGACGAACCGGGCGTCCTCGTCGCGCGCGCTGAGATGCTGCACGGAGCTCTCCAGCATGGCGGACGCGCCCTTGTTCCCGGAGAAGGCGGAGCCGATGATCGCGATCCTCATGCGGGGGATCCCTTTCTGTTGGAGAGCGCTCGGAGCGCGAGGTAGACGGCGGCGACCACGAGGTCGGAGAGCGTGGCGAGCAGACGCGCCGCGATCGAGAGGACGATGGCCTGCTCGACGGGGATGTACGGCGTGGCGAGGAGCACGAACACCGACTCGCGGACGCCGATGCCGCTCGGGACGAACACCGCGAGGATGCCGACCGCGCCCGCGATGACGTAGGCGGACGCGAGGGGCAGGTAGGTGGACGCCGGCGGGCCGACCATCGAGATGGCGATCGCGACCAGCCCGGCGCCGTTGAGCGCGCGCGGCAGGAGGTACAGGGCCTGGTAGCGCAGCGACTGACCGGAGCTGAGGAAGTACTCGTGGGGGATCTCGCGGCGGAGGGTGCGCCGGGCCAGCAGGTTCGAGATCCAGCGGAAGAACCGGCGGTTCGTCAGGGCGAGGAGCGGGACCAGGGAGACGAGCGCGACGACGAGCATCCCGTTGCCGCTCACGTCGAACGTCCCCATCGCGAGGAGCACGACGGTCGGCGGCACGAGCGAGCCGACGAGGAGGAAGACGTTCTCGTAGACGAACGTGAGCGTGACGAGCGTCCGGGAGATCCCGGCCGTCGCGGCCCACGAGATCTTGTTGACCACCGAGCCGACCTGCCCCGGGACGTACTTCAGCAGCCACGACAGCGAGTGCACGCGGACGGCCTCGAGCGCGGGCACCGGGCGGCCCGAGAGCTCGGCGGTCATGGCGCCCCACAGCAGGCCCGAGAGCACGACGGCGAGCGCGAAGAGGACGACCGACGCGACGATCCAGCCGTCGACCGTGAAGGCGATGTCCTGGACCGCGTCCAGGTTCGCGGCGAGCGACCGCCCGAAGAAGTACCCGACGACGAGGACGACGACGGTCGCGAGCGCGAACCGCAGCAGCCGACGACGACGCGGACGCGCGTCCGCCACGCGGTTACTCCGCGAGGGCATTGAACGAACGCATCACGTCCAACGACTTCTTCGGTGACGACGCGACGAGGGCGTCGGAGCGCGGGAACCCGACCGCGATGAGGAAGACGACCCGCTCGTACGGCTCCAGCCCGAGGACCTTCTGCATCTTCATCTCGAGGGGCTCGAAGTCGGGCCAGTTGATGACGCTCGACGCCAGGCCGAGCGTCTCGAGGGCGAGCATGAAGCCCATGGCCGCGAGCGACGCGTCCACGTACGGCACGTGGCGGTCGCGGGGGGAGAAGTAGCTGTCGAACCGGCCCTTGACGACGATCACCGTCGGGATCTGGTGCCCGTACCCACCGGCGCCGAACGGGATCGAGGCGACCTTCTGCACGGCCTCCGGGTCGTCGAAGACGAGGAACTCGTACGGCAGCCGGTTGCACGCGGTCGGTGCCTCGCGGCCCACGAGCAGCGCCTTGTCGACCAGCTCGCGGGGCACGGGCCGGTCCTCGAACCAGCGCACCGAGCGCCGCTGGTTCGCGAGCGCGAGGAGGTCGTCGTAGGAGACGTCGCTGCGCTTGATGTCCGCGTGCGGGTACGGGAAGAGCGGACGGTCGACGACGACGTCCTCGGGGACCGGCTGGGCCTCGAACACCTGGCGTGCGCGGTCGATGGCGGGCTCGCCGTGACGGACGATGGAGAAGTACTCCGAGAGGACGGCGTGCGCCCACTGGAGCTCGACGTCGTCGATCCCGGTGCCGCCCGCGCGGCCCTGCACGGCCTGCGCGTAGAACGCGACGGTCTCCTCGACGTAGTCGCGCGCGAACACGTCGCGGCGCGGCTCCATGAGGATGCCCTTCTCGAGCCGGTGCACGTTGCGGCGCAGCTCGACGTGCGAGCGCCGGGCACGGCTGAGGTTGCGGTAGTAGGCCCGGCGTCCCGCGAGGATGCCGTACTGCTCGCGGTTGAACGTGCCGAGCCCGGGGACGGAGTAGAGGGTCGCCGTCACGCGGTTGCTGCCGAACACCTGCAGGACGCCGAGGGTCGTCTTCTCGTAGGTCCGGCGTACCGCGGGCACGGCGAGCGCGTCCTTCGCGAACTTCTTCAGCTTCTTCAGCACTGCGTGCACCTCAGGTCTGGTCGAGCCGGCGGGACGCCGGTCGTGCGGAGGGGTCGTGTCGGGCTGGGCGCGGCACGTGCGCGCGCCGGTGGTGCGTGCCTGCGGAGGGTGGGGACGGCGAGCCGGTCCCGGTCACCGGACCGACGGCGAGGTGTGCTCGCCGAGCAGCAGCTCCTCGGCGTCCGCCTCGAGGACGGGCACGCCGGCCGCGCCCTGGGGAGCGGCCGGGATGCCGTCGACGCCGGGCGCGACCTGGCGGTCACGGGCGTACTGGATCTCCTTGATGCGCTCGAGGGTGTCCTCCGCGAGCGTCCTGTTCGTCTTGAGGAGGTCGGCGATGACGAGCAGGGCGAAGCACAGGAGCGATCCCACGAGCATCGCGGTGCCGAAGATCAACGACTGGACGTGCCCGCCCGCGCTGCCCGCGATCCACAGCACGAGGAACCGCACGAACGGGATGAGCGCGGCGACGAGGAAGACCGCCCCGAGCGTCACGAAGACGGTGTGCGGCTTGAACATGATGTAGCTGCGCGCGATCGCCTGGCCGGACTTCATCATGTGCTGCCCGATGTTCTTGAAGAGCCGCGACTCGCGGGTCTTCGCGTTGGTGGTGATGGGCACGCTGGCGATCCGCAGCCGCTTGTTGCCCGCCTGGATGATCGTCTCCATGCAGTAGCTGAACTGCGTGACGACGTTGAGGCGGATGAGCGCCGCGCGCGAGTAGGCGCGGAAGCCGCTCGCCGCGTCGGGGAGGTCGGTCCCGGCGGCGAAGTTGACGACCTCGCTGCCCACGCGCTGCATGGCCTTCTTGAACGGGGAGAAGTGCGCGATCGTCGCCGTCTGGCGGTCGCCGATCGCGATGTCGGCCTCGCCGCGCACGACGGGCGCCACGAGGTCCCCGATGCGCTCCTGCGGGTACTGGTTGTCACCGTCGGTGTTGACGACGATGTCGGCGCCGTGCTTGAGCGCGTAGTCGACGCCGTCGCGGAACGAGCGCGCGAGCCCCATGTTCCGCGTGTGGCGCACGAAGTGCACGACGCCGTGGGCGCGCGCGACCTCGACCGTGCGGTCGCTCGAGCCGTCGTCGATGACGAGGACGTGGATCTCGTCGACCCCGTCGATCTCCCGAGGGATCGACGCGAGGACGGAGCCGAGCGTCGTCTCCTCGTTGAGGCACGGGATCTGGACGAATACCTTCATCTCACACTCACAGGACGGCGATTTGGCTCCGGCAAGTCTACCGGTGCGCGGGGAGCCGCCCGGACATGTCCCCGGCCCCGGCGATTCGTCGGGTCTGCGCGGGGTCGCGGCCGGTCGTCCCGCGCCCGGGTTGCTAGGGTCGGGGCCCGGTCGAGAGGAGTGCACGTGCGGGTTCTGCTAGACGCGACGGCGGTGCCGGCGGATCGGGGCGGCGTCGGTCGCTACGTCGACGAGCTCGTCCCCGAGCTCGTCGCCGCCGGGGTCGACCTCGTGCTCGCCGTGCAGCAGCGCGACGTCGAGCTCTTCGCGCGCGTCGCGCCCGCCGCGGACCTCGTGCCGGCGCCGTCCGCCGTCGCGCGGCGCGCGGCCCGCATAGCCTGGGAGCAGTCCGGCCTGCCGGCGCTCGTGCGCTCGGTCCGCCCGGACGTCGTGCACTCGCCGCACTACACGCTCCCGCTCGTCACGGGCGCCCCGACGGTGGTCACGCTCCACGACGCGACGTTCTTCACGACGCCGGAGCTGCACCTGCGCTCCAAGGCCGTCTTCTTCCGCAACGCGATCAAGGTCGCGTCCCGTCGTGCCGACGCGCTCGTCGTCCCGTCCCGCGCCACGCGGGACGAGGTCGTCCGGCTCGTCGGTGCGGACGCCGGGAAGTTCTTCGTCGCCTACCACGGCGTGGACCACGGACGGTTCCACCCGACGAGCACCGCCGAGCACGAGCGCGTCCGCGCCACGCTCGACGTCGGGGACGCGCCGTACGTCGGCTTCCTCGGGACGCTCGAGCCCCGCAAGAACGTCCCTGCCCTGGTCCGGGGGTGGGTCGAGGCGTGCGACGGTCTCGCGGACCCGCCGGCTCTCGTCCTCGCGGGCGGGCGCGGGTGGGACGACCGGATCGACGCCGAGGTGGCGCGCGTCCCGGAGCACCTGACGGTGCGCCGGCCGGGGTACCTCCCGCTCGACGACCTGCCGGGCTTCCTGGGCGGGGCGAGCGTGCTCGCCTACCCGAGCCTCGGCGAGGGGTTCGGCCTGCCCGTCCTCGAGGCCATGGCCTGCCGGGCCACCGTCCTCACGACGCGCGAGCTGTCCTTGCCCGAGGTGGGCGGGGACGCGGTCGCGTACTGCGGGACCGACGACGAGTCCATCGGCCGCGAGCTGTCCTCGTTGCTGCGCGACCCCGCACGCCGGACGCGGCTCGCGGAGGCCGCGGCCGTCCGCGCGCAGGAGTTCACGTGGGCCGCCGCGGCCGGCGTCCACGTCGAGGCGTACGAGGCCGCGATCAGGCGCGCAGGGAGGCGATGAACTCCTCGACGGCGGCGGCGGTCGGGAGCAGGCCCTGCGCGGCCGCCTCGTGCAGCCCGGGCGCGGCCTCGTCCTTCTCGGACAGCTGCGGGACCAGCGGCGAGCCGTCGCGCGCCGTCGTCGGCCACTCGATGCCGACCGCCGGGTCGAGCGGGTGGATGCCGTGCTCACGGCCCGGCGCGTAGCCGGTCGAGCACAGGTACAGGACCGTCGAGTCGTCCTCGAGCGACAGGAAGGCGTGCCCGAGGCCTTCGCCCAGGTAGATGGCGCGACGGTCCACGTCGTCCAGCAGGACGGAGTCCCAGGCCCCGAACGTGGGCGACCCGACGCGGACGTCCACGACGACGTCGAGCACGGCGCCCCGCGCGCACGTGACGTACTTGGCCTGACCGGGCGGGACGTCGGCGAAGTGGATCCCGCGCAGGACGCCGGCGGCGGAGACCGAGCAGTTGGCCTGCTGCAGGTCGAGCGGGTGCCCCACCGCGTCGGCGAACGGCCCCGCCTTGAACCACTCGAGGAACACCCCGCGCGGGTCGCCGTGCTGCTTCGGCGTGATCTCCCACGCACCGGGGACGGCGAGCTCGCGGAACTGCATCGGGGGTGCTCCTCTTCGGACGGCGCGACGGGCTCGCCGCGGACGTCGTGCGGCGGGCTCTAGGATCTTACGGTGCCCGACCGGGCGCACGGCGCGGCCTCCCGCACGACGCGGGCGGGCATGCCGTCGCACATCGACCGCCCTGCGCGGTCACTTCCAGGGACGGAGCGTCGTGGACGAGACGAAGGACCACGGGACCCCGCGGACGGGCTCCGCCCCCACCGCACGCCGATGGCTCGTGGTCGGGGCGGGCGGCATGCTGGGGCAGGACGTCGTGGCGGCCGTCGCGGCCTCGGGGGACGAGGTCGTACCGGTCGACCGCCGCTCCCTGGACGTCACCGACCCGAGCGCGACAGCCGCGGCGGCCCGAGGCTTCGACGTGGTCGTCAACTGCGCCGCCTGGACCGCGGTGGACGACGCCGAGTCGCAGGAGCAGGCCGCCTTCGCGGTGAACGGCACGGGCGCCGCGAACGTCGCACGGGGGGCCGCCCGTGCGGGCGCACGGGTCGTGCACGTCTCGACCGACTACGTGTTCGACGGTCGCGCCTCCACCCCCTACGCGGAGGACGCCCCGCCCGCGCCCCGCTCCGCCTACGGCCGCACGAAGGCGGCGGGGGAGTGGGCCGTCCGGGCCGAGGCCCCGGACCATCTCGTCGTGCGGACCGCGTGGCTCTACGGGGCGCACGGCGCGTGCTTCCCCAGGACGATGGCCCGGCTCGCGGGGGAGCGCGACGAGCTGACGGTCGTCGACGACCAGGTCGGTCAGCCGACCTGGACCGTCGACCTGGCCGACCTCGTGGTGCGCCTGGTCGCGGCGCAGGCGCCGAGCGGGACCTACCACGGCACGTCCTCGGGTGCCGCGTCGTGGTTCGAGTTCGCCCGGCACGTCGTGGCGTCGGCGGGCGGCGGGGCGCGCGTCGTCCCGACGACGAGCGAGGGCTTCGTCCGTCCGGCGCCCCGCCCGGCCTACTCCGTGCTGGGGCACGACGCGCTGCGTGCCGCCGGCGTCGAGCCGATCGGGTCGTGGGAGGAGCGGTGGGCGCTCGCCGCGCCCACGGTGCTCGGCACGGCCTGATCAGGCAGGGGTGAGGAGCGACGTCTGCTCGCCGTAGGGGAGGGTCGGCGTGAGGCCGGTGCACCGGGTCTCGCGCAGCCCGCTGGCCTCGATCGCCGACCGGTACCGGGCCCGACGGCTGTTGTCGAACACCACGAGCCCGTCCGGGGCGAGACGGCTCACGGCGCGCTCGAGGCTCGCGCCGCGCGCGCGGCCGTCGACCACGACGAGGTCGAACGTGCCCCCGGCGCGGTCGATCGCGGCGACGTAGTCGGCGAAGTCCAGCCCGGACTGGCCCTCCTTCTGGGACGGCACGGCGGGGTGGTCGGACACCTCCGGCTCGACGAGCTCGACGCTGAGGTTCGCCTGCGCCTCGAAGGACGGGCGCATGTACTCGTAGAAGCCCTCGTGGTGCTCCACGGAGTGCACCTCGCCCGCGCGGCGCGCGAGCCAGAGCGAGCTCGCGCCGGAACCGTACTCGAAGATCCTCGCCTGCTCGCGGCCCCGGAGCCAGGCCTCCACCGCGTCGATCGCGTCGTACGTCCACCAGGGGACGTCCATCTGGATCATCGCCTGCGGGTCGTACACGCGCGTGAGGCTGTAGAACCAGTGCTTGGTGCGCGCGGAGCGGGGCGGGGGCGCGTCGTCGAGGACGTGGAGGGCTCGCAGCCCCGTCCCGAGCGTCTTCATGCCGGACACGTAGGCGCTCTTCGACATGCGGAGGACGGTGTCTCTCATCAGGTCTGCTCCTCGACGGTCGCCGGACGACCCCGACGACGAAGATACGAGAACGCCACCAGGGCGGCAGCGCCGTCCACGAGAACATAGAGCAGCCGGGAGACCGTGGCAACGATCACACCGGGTGCCGCGCCGAGGCCGCACAGGGCGGCGAAGACGATCTCGCGCAGCCCCGCGCCGGCGGGCACGGGGACCGCGACGATCCCCACCGTCCACGCCGCGACGGCGGCCATCGCGACGGCCGCGGGGGACTGCCCGTACCCCAGCGACGCCGTGACGAGGACCGCGGCGCCGCCGACGAAGAGCCACGACGGGAGGGTGAGCAGGGTCAGCCGGCACATCGCCCCCCAGCCCGGCACGGTGAGCATCCGGTCCCCGCGCAGCGCGACGTGCATCAGGCGCAGCCCGAGCCCGACGACCCGCGGGTGGAGCAGGGCCGCTCCCACGGGGAGGGCGAGGGCGAACCACGCCACCCAGGCCGGTGCGTCGCCCAGACCGACGGCGAGCGGGCCGACGACACCGCAGAACCAGCCGCCGGAGACCACGATCGCGCCGAGGGACAGGAGCGTCGAGGCGTAGCTGGTCCGCCGGTCGATGCCGCCGCGCACCGACAGCTCGCCGCGCCCGACGATCGCCCAGATCCCTCCGGGCAGGTACTTGCCGATCTCGCCCCCGAAGTACCAGGCGAGGACGTCGGCCAGGGTGCGGCCGTGGCCGACGATCCGCAGGCAGTACGACCACGCGACGGCCAGCACGAGGCCCGCGAGGGCGCTGACCACGAGGGCGACGACGAGGAGCGTCACGTCGGCCGACCGCAGGTCCCCCTCGATGCGGTCCCACTGGGTGACGACCGTCCACACGCACAGCGCGACGGCGACGACGGCGACGAGCCGGCCCGCGAGGCGGACCCACCGGGCTCGGGCACTGGTCGGGCGGGCCTCGTCCTGCTCGGCCACGGGCTCCTCAGACGTCACGGGCCCACAGTACGGTGCGGTCCGCCGGCGCCCGGGTGCGCGGCGCCGCGATACGGCTACGCGTCGAGGAGGCTCACGAGGTAGGAGCCGTAGCCCGACTTCACGAGGGCCTCGCCGCGCTCGCGGAGCTCGTCGTCGGTGAGGAAGCCGCGACGCCAGGCGACCTCCTCGGGCGACCCGATCTTCAGACCCTGACGGTTCTCGATGGTGCGCACGAAGTCGGAGGCCTCGAGCAGCGAGTCGAACGTGCCGGTGTCGAGCCAGGCCGTGCCGCGGGGCAGGACCTCGACCTGGAGGCGGCCCTGGCGCAGGTACTCGCGGTTGACGTCCGTGATCTCGTACTCGCCGCGCGCGGACGGCTCGAGGTCGCGCGCGATCGCGACGACGTCGTTGTCGTAGAAGTACAGGCCCGGCACGGCGTAGCTGGAGCGCGGGTGGGCGGGCTTCTCCTCGAGCGACAGCGCGCGGCCGTCGGCGTCGAACTCGACCACGCCGTACGCGGTCGGGTCCGAGACCCGGTAGGCGAAGACGGCGCCGCCGTCGATGTCCTCGAACCGCGTGAGCTGGGAGCCCAGGCCGGGGCCGTAGAAGATGTTGTCGCCGAGCACCAGGGCGGCGGAGTCGTCGCCGATGAAGTCGGCGCCGAGGACGAAGGCCTGGGCGAGGCCGTTGGGCTCGGCCTGGACGGTGTAGCTGATCGAGACGCCGAACTGCGACCCGTCACCGAGCAGGCGCCGGAACTGCTCGGCGTCGTGCGGGGTGGTGATGACGAGGATGTCGCGGACGCCCGCGAGGATCAGCGTGGACAGCGGGTAGTAGATCATCGGCTTGTCGTACACCGGGACGAGCTGCTTGCTCACCCCGAGGGTGATGGGGTGCAGTCGGGTGCCGGAGCCGCCGGCCAGGATGATTCCACGCATGGTCGCCATTGTGCCGCACCCCGCGTCGCTCAGGACCGCGCCGCCCGCCGCGACCCCGCGACCTCCACCCGCTCGCGCACCCGCAGGCCGAGGACCGCCGCCCAGCGCACCGGGGCCTCGAACCAGCGGCGGTAGCGACGCCGCACGTACCGTCGAGCGCTCGCGTGGTGGGCGCGGATCATCGGCTCCGGCGTCCGCTTCCAGGACGCGCCCTGGATGTGCGTCACGGTGGCCGAGGGGACGACGACGTTCTCCCACCCCGCGCGGCCGAGCCGCTCGCCGAGGTCGAGGTCCTCGAAGAACATGAAGTAGCCGCTGTCGAAGCCGGAGACGGCCTCGAACGCCTCCCGGCGCAGCAGGAGCAGCGCGCCCGAGAGCCAGCCGACGGCGCGCTCGGCGCCCGGGTCCTGCGGGTTCTCGCGGCGGTAGCGACGCGAGAGCGGGTTCGAGGGCCAGACCCGGACCAGGAGCGCGTGGCCGGCCCCGAGCCACAGCGAGGGGACCGCCCGCGCCGACGGGTACACCGTCCCGTCCTCGTTGAGGATCCGCGGCCCGAGCGAGCCGGCCGCCGGATGGCGCGTGGCGGCGTCGAGCAGGGCGTCCAGGGACCCGGGCTCCCAGACGACGTCGGGGTTCGCGACCACGAGCCAGGGCGACGTGGAGCCCTGGGCGCCGATGTTCGCGGCGCGGCCGTAGCCGACGTTGCCGCCCGACTCCACGAGCCGTGCCGTGCCCTCGTCGACCAGTCCCTGCACGACCGTGCTGGGACCGCCGTTGTTCACCAGGACGAGCTCGTACGTCTCGCGCGTCGCCGTGCGCAGGGACCGTGCGAAGGCCTCGAGCTCGGGGCCGGGGTTGAACACGACGCAGACGACGCGGACGGCAGGACGGACCGGCGGAGGGGCGGACGGCATGGCACGCGAGCCTAGCGGTCGCCCGGCGCCCGTCGGGCACGTCGTGGCGATTGGGGCGTAGGGTCCGCATCGGATAGCCTCCTCGCGAAATCGGCCCGAAGGACACGGCGTGAAAATCTCAGTGATCGGTTGCGGTTACCTCGGTGCGGTGCACGCGGCGTGCATGGCGAAGCTCGGCCACGAGGTGGTGGGCGTCGACGTCGACGAGGCGAAGGTCGCCGCGCTCGCCGCGGGACGCGCCCCGTTCTTCGAGCCGGGCCTGCCCGAGCTGCTCACGGAGGTCTCCGGCACCGGGACCCTCCGCTTCACCACGGACATGGCGGAGGTCGCGGGCTCACAGGTCCACTTCGTCTGCGTCGGGACGCCCCAGCGCCGCGGCGAGTACGCCGCCGACCTGCGGTACGTCGAGAGCGCCGTCACCGCCCTGATCCCCCACCTGCGAGAGGGCGACCTGGTCGTCGGCAAGTCGACCGTCCCGGTCGGCACGGCCGCGGACATCGCGGAGCGGCTCGGGCGGGAGGCCCGCGGGGTGTCCCTCGCGTGGAACCCGGAGTTCCTCCGCGAGGGCTTCGCGGTCAAGGACACGCTCCACCCGGACCGGCTCGTCTACGGCGTCCCCGGCGCCGAGGCGGGGGAGCGCGCCGTCGCACAGCTCGACGAGGTGTACGCCGTCCCGCTGTCGGAGCACACCCCCCGCGTCGTGACGGACTACCCGACCGCGGAGCTGGTGAAGGTCGCCGCCAACTCGTTCCTCGCGACGAAGATCTCGTTCATCAACGCGATGGCCGAGCTGTGCGAGGAGACGGGCGCCGACGTCACGCGCCTCGCCGACGCGATCGGCTACGACGACCGCATCGGTCGCAAGTTCCTCAACGCCGGCCTCGGGTTCGGGGGCGGCTGCCTCCCGAAGGACATCCGCGCCTTCATGGCGCGCGCGGGAGAGCTCGGGGCGGACCAGGCCGTGGCGTTCCTCAAGGAGATCGACGCCATCAACACGCGTCGTCGGGTCCGGATGGTCGACCTCGCGCGCGAGGTGCTCGACGGCTCCATCGTGGGCAAGCGCGTCGCGGTGCTCGGGGCGGCGTTCAAGCCCAACAGCGACGACGTCCGGGACTCGCCGGCCCTCGACGTGGCGGTGCAGCTCGCCCGGCAGGGCGCGGACGTCCGCGTGACGGACCCCGAGGCGGTCCCGAACGCGCGTCGCCTGCACCCCGAGCTCCAGCTCGTCGAGTCCCTCGACGAGGCGGTCGTGGACGCCGAGATCGTGCTCCTGCTCACGGAGTGGCAGGACTACCGCGACCTCGTGCCGTCCGAGCTCGCCGAGAAGGTCGCGGGGATGCGGATCCTCGACGGACGGAACGTCCTCGACCCGGTCGCGTGGCGCGCCGCCGGCTGGACCTACCGGGCGCTCGGCCGCCCCTGACCTCTCGCCCTGGCGCGTCAGCCGCTGACGCGCTCGTCCCGGGCGATGCGCTCGAGGCGGGACGGGTCCTCGGTGCGGGCGAGCACCACGGAGCCGTCCGAGCCCCACGCGCGCAGGGCCGTCCGCAGGACGTCGTCGAGCGACCGCCCCGCGGCGGGCACGAGCTCGCGGCGCCCGGCCGCGGCCGTCGCGCCCGCCGTCCCGTCCCGCTCCGGGGGGTCGACGAGCTGCGCGTGCTCCCAGGTGCCGGCGCCGACGACCGCGGGGAGGCCGAGGTCCGGCTCGGGGGCCCAGGCGACCTGGTCGCCGTACGTCATCACGGCCGACGCCGCGTCGAGCGCCCCGGGCGGCAGGTCGCCGTCGAACCGCCGCGCGAGGGCGGGGAGCGAGACGGCGACGAGCTCGGCCGTGGACCCTGTCCACGCCGCGGGTCGCGCCGTCACGACGACGTCGGGCACCTCGGCCGGTCCGGTCGCCGGGTCTCCCTCCACCAGCACGACCGTCGCCCCGACGCGCCACACGGCGAACGCCCAGACGACGCTCCGCCAATGCACGGGGAGGTCGATCACGACGCGCGTTCCGGGGCCGGCGTCGAATTCCTCGACGAGCAGGTTCGTCGTCTTGTTGATCCAGTTTTCCAGCACGGCGCCGGAGAGCTCGACGCGTTCACCGTCGTCGCCGTACCACGTGAGGCGGGGACGGCCCGGCTCGCGGGTCAGGAGACGCAGCAGTTCAGCGACGTGCGCGGGTCGGCCCTGGGGAGCGCGCGGTCCGACCGCGCCGGCATGGGGAGAGGTCACCATGGCTCCACCCTAGGCGGTGTGTTATGCGTCCGGACATGTCGGGATTTCACCCCTCGGCCTTCGCGGGGTTATCACATTTCGGCTTGACGCCCGCGGATGACACGCGTGTAATTTCTTCAATGCAGTTTCTCGTGAACGGCATGAAGGGGCGCACGATGTGGAACATGCTGGACGGAGCCGGAGGGGACCTTCCCTCCGACGCAGGACGTGAGGTGGAGCGGGTAGCGCCCGTGCTGCCTCTCTTCGGCGAGCCGGTCGACGACGGGCTCATGGGATGGCAGGAGCGCGCGCTGTGCGCTCAGACCGACCCCGAGGCCTTCTTCCCGGAGAAGGGCGGGTCGACGCGCGAGGCCAAGAAGGTCTGCACGGGCTGCGAGGTCCGCGCAGAGTGCCTCGAGTACGCGCTCGAGAACGACGAGCGCTTCGGCATCTGGGGCGGTCTCTCCGAGCGGGAGCGCCGCAAGCTCAAGCGCCGCGTCGTCTGACGGGGCGCCTGCGGGCCGGACGGGACGGGCGGCGTCGAGCGCCGTCGGGACGTCCGTCCGTGACCTCTCCCGCGGGGTGCGACACCCCCGCCACACCGGGGCGCGCAAATGCCGGGTCCCGCGCCGTCCTCGTCGCATGATCGACGGGACATGACTTCGGACCTCACGAGCAGCGCGCGCGCCACCCAGCCGGGCACGGCGCGGACCGTGGTGCGCCCGTACGGCGAGCCCTCCTTCCCGACGTCGCCCCCGACGGGGGTGCCGGTCACGGCGCCGGACGTCGTCGCGACGGTGACCGGCGCGATGCCCGTCGTCGTGTCCGTGACCGCGGTGGTCGTCACGCGGGGACGGTCGCCGTACCTGCGCCGGACGCTCGCCGCCGTGCGCGCCCAGACCAGCGGCCCGGACGCCGTCGTGGTCGTCGACGCCGCGAGCGGGGGTCCGGGGGCCCAGCACCCCGACCTCCACCTCGGGGACGCCCGGTTCGTCGCGGCGCCCGGTGCCCGCTCGTTCGGCGACGCCGTGGACGCCGCCCTCGCGCACCACGACGCCGGCACGTGGCTCTGGCTCCTCCACGACGACTCCGCGCCGGCCCCCGACGCCCTGGCCGAGCTGCTGCGCGCCGTCGAGCACTCGAGCGCAGTCGCCGTCGCGGGGCCGAAGCAGGAGCGGTGGCTGCCCGGCCCGGAGCCGGAGCCGGCGGACCCGTTCGAACCCGGGAGCCCGGGGCGCCTCCTCGAGGTCGGCTTCACGACGACGCCGCTCGGCCGCCGCATGACGGGCATCGACGACGACGAGATCGACCAAGGCCAGCACGACGCGCGCGACGACGTGCTCGCGGTCGGCCTCGCGGGCGCGCTCGTGCGGCGGACCGTGTGGGAGGAGCTGGGCGGGACGGACCCCGAGCTGGGTCCGTTCGGCGACGGGCTGGACCTGTGCCGACGCGCCCGGCTCGCCGGGCACCGGGTGGTCGTCGTCCCGTCGGCCGTCGTGCGTCACGTGCAGGCGTCTCTCCTCGGGCTGCGGGACCGGTCCGCCCGTCGGCCCGGCGCGCACGCGCCGACGCCCGACCCGGACGCGTCGTACGTCCAGCGGCGGCGGGCGCACCTGCACGCGCGCCTCGTGGGTGTCGCCCTGCCGTGGCTGCCGCTCGCCGTGCTGGCCATGCTGCTCGCGGCCCCCTTCCACGCGATGTACCGCCTGCTCGTCAAGCAGCCCGGTCACGCGCGGGACGAGGTCGTGGCGCCGGTCTGGGCGCTCGCGCGGGTCGGGCCGGTCGTGCGGGCGCGCCGACGGGCACGCGGGACCGCGCGCCTGCCGCGCAGCACGCTCCGTCCGCTCCGGGGCACGTGGCGCGAGGTCCTCGCGGAACGTCGCGACCGCCGCCTCGCGCGCGCGGAGCTCCGGCGCACGGTGTGGGCGCCCACCGACATCGAGCGGCGCGAGCTGCGCGCGCTCGCCGTGCGCCGTCGCGCGGGGCTGGGCGTCGTGGTCGCCGGGCTGGCGGGGCTGACCGCGCTCGTCTTCGGCCCCCTCGTGGGCCCGCTCCTGGCGGGGGGCCGGCTCGTCGGCGGAGGCGTGCTGCCGGCCGGCAGCACGCTCGGGGACGTGTGGCGCGCGGCCACGACGGGCTGGGTCACGACGGAGCTCGGCGCCTCCGCGCCCGCCGACCCGTTCGTCTCCGTGCTGGTCCCCGGGGCGCTCCTCGCCGGGGGGTCGGCCCAGGCCGCGGTCGACGTCCTCGTCCCGGCCTGCTTCCTCGTGGCCGGGCTGGGCGCGTGGTTCGCGGCCGGCACGCTCACCCGGTCGGTGGCGCTGCGCGCGTGGGCGACGCTCGTGTGGGTCGCGGCGCCCAGCCTCCTCGCGGCCGTGGGCTCGGGCCGGGTGGGGGCCGTCCTCGCGCACGCCGCGCTGCCGTGGGTCGCGCTGACCGTCGTGCGTGCCGTCGGCCTGCAGCGCGTCGACGTCGTCGCCCCGCCCACGCCCGACGCGCCGCACCGCTCCGCACGGCCCGAGCCGGGTTCGCTCGCCGCCGCGGCGGCGGCCGGCTTCGCGTTCGCGGTCGCGGTCGCCGGGGCACCCGTCCTCCTGCCGGCGGGTCTGCTGGCCCTGGGCGTCGCGGCGCTCGGCGTGCGCCGCCACCGTCGCTACCTCGCGCTCGTCCCGGTCCCCGCGCTCGTGGTGTTCGCGCCGTTCCTGGTGCACGTGGCCCGCACGTGGTCCGACGGCGGGTGGCGGCTCCTGCTCGCCGACCCCGGGGCGCCCGTCGCCTCCGACGTGGCACCCGGCTGGCAGCAGGTGCTCGGGCTCCCCGTCGCCCCGCAGCCGTGGTTCGGCGCGGACGGGACGGACGCCGTCGACCTCCTCGCGCGGTGGGCGCCCTTCGTCGCGGGCGGCGTCGTCGTCGTGCTCGCCGTCGTCGCCGTCGCGCGGGGCCGTCGCGTCGCCGTGGGCGCGTGGTTCGTCGCGGCCGCCGGGCTGGCCGTCGGGATCCTCGCGGGCGCCACGACCGTCGCCCCCGGGCCGGCGGCCGACGCCACGGTCACGGGCTGGCCGGGCGCGGGCGTGTCGTTGACGCTGCTCGCGCTCCTCGGCGCGGCGCTCGCCGGTCTGCCGCGGCTCCCGGACCGGGACGGGCCCGCGTGGCGCACGGGGAGCGTCGTCGCGCTCGCGCTCGTCGTCACCCTGCTCCCGCTGGGGACCGCCGCGTCGTGGACGACGCAGGTCCTCGACCGGACCGACGCGAGCGTCGGTGCCGTCCGCGCGACCGCGCAGCCGGTCGTCCCGCCGGTCGGGCGGCAGATGCAGACCTCCCCGCGCCAGGCGCGCGTGCTGACGCTCGAGCCCGGGGCGGACGGCGTCGTCGCGTACGCGGCGCTGCGCGGGGACGGACCCCAGGCCGTGGACTCGTCCGCCGTCGTGCGGTCGCGCCAGGCGGTCGCTCCGGGGGTCGTCGAGGCGGACCTGCCCACGACCGTCGCCGAGCTCACCGCGGGGACGTCCGACGACGCCGCCGCGAGCCTCGCGCGGCTGGGCGTCGGCGCCGTCCTCGTGCCGGCGTCGGTCCCGGTGGACCAGGAGCGCGCCGAGCTCGTCGCGCGGCTCGACATGGTGCCGGGCCTCGAGCGCATGACGGAGGGACGGTCGGAGGTGACGTGGCGGGTGGCACCCGAGGGCGTGGAGCCGTCGTACGCGCGGCTCGAGTCGGCCGACGGCGCCGTCGAGCCGCTCGCCGCCGACCGGAGCGCCCTGCGACCGGTCGACGCGCGCGTGGCCGCGGGGCCGGCGGACCGCACGGTCGTGCTGGCGGAGAACGCGGGTCCGGGCTGGCGCGCGACGCTCGACGGCCGGTCGCTCGACGCGGTCGACCCGGCGCTGACCGGCGGTTTGCAGGCGTTCGAGCTCGGCGCGGACGGCGGGCGCCTCGCGGTCTTCCACGCCGCGGACCACCGCACGGGGTGGCTGGCCGTCACGGGCGTCGTGCTGCTCGTGTACGTCCTGCTCGCGGTCCCGGTGCGGCGACGACGGCCGGTGGCCCGATGACGGGCCCGCGGCACGTCCTCGGCCGGCTCGCGAGGACCGGTGCGGGAGTGGTCGGCATCGTCGCCGTCGGCGCGGTCGCGGCGTTCGGCGGTGCCCTCACGGAGCGCGTGCCCGAGCTGGCGGTCGCCGACCCGGTCCAGCACGTGACGGTCGCCCCCGCGCAGGACCTCCTCGTCTGTCCCGGCCCGGCACGTCTCACCGACCCCGAGGCCGTCGGCGACGCCCAGTTCGCGCCGGCGCCGGTCGGGACGTCGAGCGTGCTGCGCACCGCGGTGCAGGGCGTCGCGACGTCGACGCTCACGCCGCTCGACGGCGGCGCGGGCGCCGAGCTGGACGCCACCGCGGACGCCGTCGGACCGGTCTCGACGACCGTGGAGGACCCGACCGTCGGGTCCGTTCTCGCGGTCCGGCCGGGCGAGGGCGACCCGCCCCGCTCCGCGGCGTCGGTGGGCTCCTCGACGAGCGCCGGCGACCTGCGCGGCCTCGCCGCGGCGAGCTGCGGCCGCCCGGGGGTGAGCCAGTGGCTCGTCGGCGGCAGCACCGAGATCGGCAGCAGCGCTCAGCTCGTCCTCCAGAACCCCGGCCTCACGCCGGCCACGGTGCAGGTGAGCGTGTGGGGCCAGGGCGGCCAGGCGGTGCTCGCCGGGGGCGGGCAGCAGCTCGTCGGACCGGGCGAGGAGGTCGTGACGCTCGTCGAGGCGGCCGCGCCCGAGCAGCGGCGCCTGGTCGTGCACGTCGAGGCGTCCGGCGGCCTCGTCTCGGCGTACCTGCAGCACACCACCCTCGACGGGCTCGTCCCTCTCGGGCTCGACTACGTGGTGCCGGGCGCGGAACCCGCCCACGACCTCGCGGTGACCGGGCTCGCGAGCGTGGGGGAGGCCGTCGACGACCCGCACGCGCCGCGGCTGCGCGTGCTCGCCCCCGGTCCGGACCCGGGGACGGCGCGGGTCGTCGTGCACGGTGCCGACGGCGTCGTGCCGCTGCGCGGGGTCGAGGAGGTCGCGCTCACGCCGGGTGTCGTGACGGACGTGTCGCTGGGCGGCCTGCCCGCGGGCCGGTACACCGTCGCCGTCCACGCGGACGTCCCGGTGGTCGCCGGCGGGTCGGTCGACCGGCGGGGCGAGCCGGACCCCGACCTCCTCCACGAGGAGCGCCAGTACGACCGCGCCTGGGTCGCCGCGGTGCCGCTCGTGGAGCCCGACGCGGCGTCGGGGCCGGTCCGCGCGGGACAGGTCGCGCTCGTCCCAGGCACGTCGTCGAGCCTGTCGCTCGCGGCCGTGCCGCTCGACGGCGAGGGGAACGAGGCGGCCTCCGGCGAGCTCGGGCTGGTCGTGCGCGCCTACGGCGCCGACGGCGCGCTCCTCGGCGAGAAGTCCGTCGCGGTCGCCGCGGGCACCACGGCCACGCTCGCGCCCGAGTCGCTGCGCCCGAAGGGGTCCGACGAGGCGCCGGCGAGCGTCACCGTCGACGTGGACCAGGGCGCCGACGGGCTGGTCCCGCTCTGGTCGGTGCTCGCGAGCGCCGGGCCGCCGAGCGGGGAGAAGGGCGACAGGACACCGAGCCTGCTGTCGGTGCTGCTGCCGGTCGGGGACGGCTCGGCCCCGCGCGAGGTCGCGGTCCGCGCGACCGGGACGGCCGGCCTCGGCGGGTAGCCGGCGACCGCCCGGCGGGAGGCGTCAGTGGTCGCCGGTGTAGCGCGGGTCGATCTCCTCGGGCGAGCGGGCGAGCAGGTGCGCGACCTGCTCGACCACGACGTCGCGCACGAGGTCCTCGAGGTCCTCGGCGTCCAGCGCCCTGGCCTCGACCGGCCGGCGGTAGACGACGACGCGGGCCGGCTGGCCCGACTCCGCCGGGAAGCAGCGCCCGAGCGGGACCCCGCCCTGCTCCCACGGCGCGGGGTCCGACGGCGGGACGTCCTCGACGGCGAACTCCGTGCCGCGCAGCTGCTTGGCCCACGCCCGTTCCACGCGCTCGACGACCTCGACGACGACGTCGTCGAAGCGCTCGGCCCGCGTGCGGTTCGCCGGGGCGGACGGCGGGAGCAGCGGGCCCCGGATGCCGCGACCCCGACGGTCGCGGCGTCGTGCGGCCGGACCGTGGCCGCCCGGACCGGGAGCCCTGAGCGGGATGTCGAGGTCGTCGGACGACGGGTCGCCCGGCACCTGCTCCGCGGGAGCGACGGGGCGGCGACCGGCGGCGCGGTCGCGCGACCGGCGTCCGCGCCCCGCCGGCTCGGGCCGGGAACCAGGGAAGGAGGGGAAGCCGCGCACACGACGACTGTAGACGCGCGGGACGGGTGCTGTCCCGCAGCGCCCCGGCGAGCCGGTGACCCGCGCACGACGGCGTGTGCCGCGTCCGCCGACCTCGGGAAAGGCGTAAGGTCACCCCGTGAGATCCGTCAGGCAGTGCTCGCGCACGGCGTGCGTCCGTGCCGCCGTCGCGACCCTCACCTACGTGTACGCCGACTCGACGGCCGTCCTGGGCCCGCTCGCGCACCTCGCCGAGCCCCACAGCTACGACCTGTGCGCCGAGCACGCCGAGCGCCTCACCGCCCCGCGGGGGTGGGAGGTCGTGCGGCTGTCGCCGGAGTTCGTCGAGACGGGCCCGAGCGACGACGACCTGTCGGCGCTCGCGGACGCCGTCCGCGAGGCGGGCAAGGTGCGGAGCGACCCGGAGCCGGCTGCCGTCACCGAGGTCGGACGGCGAGGTCACCTGCGCGTGCTGCGCGCCGAGGGCGACTGAGGCGTCCGGCCTGCCGGTCCTGCCCCGCCGTCCGCTCCCCTACGGGGTCCAGACGCACACGACGTGGCCGTGCCCGCCGACCTGCAGGGGACCGGTGCGGTGCGGGACGAACGCGGACTCGCCGCGCGCGAGGACCAGGTCCTCGTCGCCCCCGTGCAGGACGGCCTTCCCGTCGAGGCACAGGACGATGCGCGGGCCGTCCGACGGGAACGTCAGGACCTCGTCCTCGTCGACGTCGGCGACGACGAGCCCGAACTCCTCGACCGGGACGCGGTACGTGTGGAGCTGTCCGCGGTCGCCGGAGGTGGTGACGGTGGGGACCGTCGGACCGCTCGGCTCGAAGACGGCGCACTCGACCAGCGCCGCCTCGTCGACCCGCTTCGACGTGAGGCCCGCGCGGAGCACGTTGTCCGAGCTCGCCATGACCTCGATGCCGAGGCCGCTGACGTAGGCGTGGACGACGCCGGCCGGGATGAACAACGACTCGCCCGGCTCGAGCGTCACCCGGTTGAGCAGGAGCGAGACGAGGGCCCCGGGGTCGCCGGGGTGCTGCTCCGCGAGGAGCATGACGGTGCGGTCGGCTCGCTCGTAGGGCGAACCGGCGTGCAGCCGACGGCGCACGGACTCGAGGGACACCTCGAGCGCGGCAGGGGTCCCCGCGTCGTGCCGCGAGGCGACGAGCCCCGTGAAGGCGGTGCGGATGCCGCGGGCGGACCGGTCGGAGGAGAGCACCTCGCGGACCGTCGCGACGAGCGGCCCGTCGAGGCCGTCGAGGAGCGAGAGGACGGCGCGCGGGGTGCGGAAGCCGACGAGCCCCTCGAACTGCGAGAGGGCGACGACCATCTCGGGCTTGTGCTGGTCGTCGTGGAACGAGCGGTCGGGGGACCCGTGGGGCAGCCCGTCGAGGTTCTCGCGGTTGAAGCCGGCGCGGGCGTGGTGGGGCCGCGGGTGCACCTGGAGCGACAGGGCGCGGTCCGCGGCGAGCACCTTGAGGAGGTAGGGCAGCCTCGGGCCGAAGGTGTCCGCCACGCGTCGGCCGAGCATCCCCTCCGGGTCGCTCTGGACGAGGTCGGCGAGCGAGACGCCCTCGGTCGAGGCGCCCGGTGCCGCGTCCAGCACCGTCGACGGCGCGCTCCGGTGCGCTCCGAGCCAGAGCTCCGCGGCAGGACGGCCGTCCGGGGTCGAGCCGAGGAGCTCGTGGATCCGCGTCGGCGAGCCCCAGTCGTAGTGCTGGACCGTGTTGTCGAGCCGGAAGTGCCGGGTGAGCATGGTGAGAGGTCTCGCGTTCGTCTGGCGGGGCGCGTCCGCCCCGCGCGGGCCGTTGAGGTCTCCGGCCAGCGTAGCCGAGGCGTCCGCACCGCCGGGGCGCCGCGCGGGACTCCGCCCGACGACGGCCGGTGGTCCGTCCCCACTACTGTTGTCGGGTGACCACGAGCGATCTCTCCCACCTCATCAAGGCCTACGACGTGCGCGGCACCGTCCCGGACCAGCTGAACCCGGGGGTGACGCGCGCGATCGGCGCCGCGTTCGCCCGGGCGGTCGTGCTCCCGGAGGCACCGGTCGGCGACGGGGCGGCGCGGCCGAGCGTCGTCGTCGGGCACGACATGCGGGACTCCGGTCCGGAGCTCGTCGACGCGTTCGCCGCGGGCCTCGCCGACGCGGGCGTCGACGTGGTGCGCATCGGGCTCTGCTCGACCGACGGGCTCTACCACGCGTCGGGCGTCCTCGGCGTGCCGGGCGCGATGTTCACCGCGAGCCACAACCCCGCCGAGTACAACGGCATCAAGCTGTGCCGCGCGGGTGCGCGGCCCGTCGGCCAGGACTCCGGCCTCGCCGACGTCCGCCGCCTCGCGGAGGGCTTCCTCGACGACGGGCTCCCGTCCCCGGTGGCGGAGCGAGGCACGGTCACGGACCGCGAGATGCTCGCCGACTACGCGGCGTTCCTGCGCGGGCTCGTCGACCTGTCCGGCGTCCGGCCGCTCAAGGTGGTCGTCGACGCGGGGAACGGCATGGGCGGGTACACGGTCCCCGCGGTCCTCGGGACGGGTGCGGGCCTGCCGGCGCTGCCCCTCGACGTCGTCCCGCTGTACTTCGAGCTCGACGGGACGTTCCCGAACCACGAGGCCAACCCCCTGGACCCGAAGAACCTCGTCGACCTGCAGGCCGCGGTCGTCGAGCACGGGGCCGACATCGGGCTCGCGTTCGACGGCGACGCGGACCGCTGCTTCGTCGTCGACGAGCAGGGCGCCCCGGTGTCGCCGTCGGCGATCACGGCGCTCGTGGGCCTGCGCGAGGTGGGCAAGGAGCTCGAGGCGGGTCGTACGCCGACGGTCATCCACAACCTCATCACGTCGCGCGCGGTGCCCGACTTCCTCGGCGCCGCGGGCGCGCGGACGGTGCGCACGCGCGTCGGCCACTCGTTCATCAAGGCGCAGATGGCCGACAACGACGCCGTGTTCGGCGGGGAGCACAGCGCGCACTACTACTTCCGCGACTTCTTCTTCGCGGACACGGGCATGCTCGCCGCGATGCACGTGCTCGCGGCGCTGGGCACGCAGCCCCACCCGATGTCGGCCCTCGGGGAGATGTACGAGCCGTACGTCGCGTCCGGGGAGATCAACTCCACCGTGGCCGACGTCCCGGCGGCGCGGGCCCGCGTGGTCGAGGCCTACGTGACGCAGCAGGGCGCCGGACCGGTCGAGGTGGACGAGCTCGACGGGCTGACCGTCTCGCACTGGGACTCCCACCCCCAGTGGTGGTTCAACCTGCGCGCGTCGAACACCGAGCCGCTGCTGCGGCTCAACGTCGAGGCCGCGGACCAGGACATCCTGGAGAAGGTGCGCGACGACGTCCTGTCGCTCGTCCGGGCGGACGACGCCGCGGCACCGGGCACGAGCGAGGAGCGAGCATGAGCCTGCAGGTCGACCCCTGGGTGCGCGAGGCGCTGCGGTGCCCCGTCACGGGCGCGACGCTCGTGGACGGCACGGGCCCGGACGGCGCACCCGAGCTGCACTCGACGGACCCCGAGCGACCCCTCGCGTACCCGGTGCGGGACGGGATCCCCGTCCTCCTGGAGGACGACGCCCGGGCGCTCTGAGGCGCAGCACGAAGGCCGGCTCCCCGCGGGGGAGCCGGCCTTCGGCGTCCGACACCGTCGTGCGGACGTGGCTGCGGACCGAGGACCGCAGCCGGTCGGTGGGGGAGGCAGGCGTCAGACGCCCGCGGCCTCCTTGAGGTCGTCGACGAACGTCGGGTTCTCCTCGAGCCACGCCTCGACGGCGGCGTCCTCGTCGGAGTACTCGTCGGAGTTGAACATCATGTTCTCGAGCGAGAACAGCTGCTCGTCGTCCAGCTCGAACGCGCCGACGAGCTTCGTGAGCGTCGGGTAGCGGTCCTCGAAGTCGCCCGCGCCGTACGTGTGGATCTCCTCGGCGTCGCCGAGCGTGCCCTCGGGGTCCTCGAGGTCGCGGACGGGGAACTCGTCGTAGGCCCAGTGCGGGCGCCACAGGGTCACGGCGATGTTCTCGCCGGAGCCCGTCGCGCCCTTGAGCTCGGCGAGCATCGCGGGGGTCGACGAGATCGTGTAGTCCATGTCCTCGAGGCCGTAGGTCGGGATGACCTCCTCCTGCGTGACCTTGGTCAGGCCCGCGCCCGCCTCGATGCCGACGAGCTTGTTGCCGTACTCGTCGGCCATGCCCGCGAGGTCCTCGAGCGACTGGGCCGGCGAGTCCTCGTTCACCGCGACGGTGAGCTTCGCGTCGTCGTACCAGACGCCGAGGTCGGTGACGTCGTCGCCGTACTCCTCCAGGTAGGACGCGTGGGTGATGGGCAGCCACGTGTCGAACAGCAGGTCGAAGTCGCCGCCGGCGAGACCGGTGAAGACGATGCCGATGTCGGCGGTCTGCGTCTCGACGTCGTACCCCTCGTCCTCGAGGATCGCCTTCCACAGGTGGGAGACCGCGATGCCCTCGTCCCAGCCCGAGGGGATGCCGATCGAGACCGACGTCTCGTCCTCGCCCGTGGAGGCGTCGCCCGAGTCACCGGACTCGGTGTCGGACGCGCAGGCGGACAGGGTGAGGCCGAGGACGGCCGCGGTGGCGACGGCCGCCGTGCGGCGGGCGGTGCGGTGGGTGGTGCGTGCGGGGGTCATGCGTTCCTTCCTTGGGCCCGTGCGGGCCCGGTCGGGTGGTGCGCGGCGGCGCGGGGTCGTGCCGCGCCGCCGGTGGCTCAGACGCGCGCGGCGGCGAGAGCCCTGGAGACGGGGGCGCGGTCGGCGAGGGCCGACGTCACGCGGTCGAGGAACATCGCGAGGATGACGACGGACAGGCCGGCCTCGAAGCCGAGGGCCACGTCGATGCTGCTCAGCGCCTGGACGACGGGCTGCCCGAGGCCGCCCGCGCCGACGAAGCCGGCGATGACGACCATGGACAGCGACAGCATGATCACCTGGTTGACGCCCGCCATGATCGTGGGCATCGCGAGGGGGAGCTGGATCTGGCGCAGGATCCGCCCGGGGGTCGAGCCGAACGCGTGGCCGGCCTCGACCACCTCCTTGTCGACCTGGCGGATGCCGAGCTCGGTGAACCGCACGCCCGGAGCCATCGCGAAGACGATCGTCGCGATGATGCCGGGGACGGGGCCCGTGAGGAAGATGACGACGGTCGGGATGAGGTACACGAACGCCGGCATGGTCTGCATGAAGTCGAGCACCGGTCGGACGGTGCGCGAGACCCGGTCGTCGCGCGCCGCCCAGATGCCGAGCGGTACGGCGATCGCGAGGGTGATCGCCGTGGCCAGGAGCACGAGCGCGAGGGTGTCCATCGCGTTGTCCCACTGGGCGACCCCGGCGATGACGAGGAAGCCGACGAGCGAGCCGACGGCGAGCTTCCACCCCTTGGCCGCGAACGCGACCGCGGCGAGCGCGAGCGCGACGATCCAGAAGGGAGGCGTCGCCAGGACGGTCTCGAACACGTCGTAGACGCTGGTGAGCACGTCCTTGACGACGTCGAAGACGGGGTCGAAGACGTCGGTCACCCAGTCGACGAAGGCCTCGACCCACTCGCCCAGGGGCAGGCGGGGAACGAGCGTGTCGGTCATCGGGCACCTCCCCCGGTCACGGGACGGCCGTCCACGGCGCCGTCCTCCACGGGGACGTCGGGCTCGGGGGACTGCGCGGCGGGGAGGTCCTCGGCGCGGTCGTGCGCGACGGCCTCCTGGACCGCGGGCACGGAGACCTCGCCGGTGCGGGGCTGGTCTCCCGGGACCATGGCCTCGAGGAGGGTCACGCGGGGCACGACGCCGACCAGGCGGCCCGCCTCGTCCGTCACGGCCACGGGCAGCGGCGACTCCGCGGCGGGCGCGAAGATCTCGGCCAGGGCCGTGTCGGGGGAGACCGGCGTGACGCCGTCCCGCACGATCCCCTCGAGGGACTCCTTGCCCGCCTTGATCGCGGCGACCGCGTCGTCGTCGCGCACGACGCCCTGCAGGCGGCGCTGGCGGTCGACGACGTACGCGGCCGACACCTGCGCCTCGCGCATGGTGCGGCTCGCCTGGCGCGGCCCGCCGCCCATCGGCACGACGACGGCCGGGCGCACCATGACGGACGACGCGGTGAGCACGCGCGTGCGGTCCACGTCGGCGACGAACTGCGCGACGTAGTCGTTCGCGGGGTCGGACAGGATCTGCTCGGCGGTGCCGATCTGGACGATGCGGCCGTCGCGCATGACGGCGATCCGGTCGCCCAGGTGCATGGCCTCGTTGAGGTCGTGCGTGATGAAGACGATCGTCTTGCCCAGCGTCTGCTGCAGCTCGAGGAGCTGCTCCTGCATCTCGCGGCGGATCAGCGGGTCGAGCGCGCTGAACGCCTCGTCCATGAGGAGCACGTCGGTGTCGGCCGCGAGGGCGCGGGCGAGCCCGACGCGCTGGCGCATGCCGCCGGAGAGCTGCGACGGCAGGGAGTCCTGCCAGCCGCCGAGCCCGACGAGGTCGAGCGCCTGCTGCGCCTTCTCGCGGCGCTCGGCCTTGCCCATGCCCTGGATCTCCAGGGGGTAGGCCGCGTTGTCGAGGACCGTCCGGTGGGGGAGGAGCGCGAAGTGCTGGAACACCATGCTCACGTGCTGGCGCCGCAGCGCGCGCATCTGCTGCGCGTCCGCCTGGGCGAGGTCGGTGCCGCCGAGCAGGACCTGGCCCGACGTCGGCTTCCACAGGCCGTTGAGCATGCGGATGAGCGTCGACTTGCCGGACCCGGAGAGGCCCATGACGACGAAGATCTCGCCCTGCCGGACGTCGAAGCTCGCGTCGATGACCGCGGCGGTGCCGAGCGGCTTGACGTCGTCGCGCGACGCGC
Source organism: Cellulosimicrobium sp. Marseille-Q8652 (assembly GCF_965112045.1). Lineage (NCBI taxonomy): Bacteria > Bacillati > Actinomycetota > Actinomycetes > Micrococcales > Promicromonosporaceae > Cellulosimicrobium > Cellulosimicrobium sp. Marseille-Q8652. Next base: position 407,366 of record NZ_CBCOPS010000002.1, read on the forward strand.
CCTGCTCGAGCCGTCGGACGGCTTCGACGGGCCTGCGCCCGAAGACCTTGTAGACGTCGCGGACCGAGAGCGCGGTCTCGCGCCCGGCGCTCGCTGCGGGGTCGGTGCCGGGACGGCCGCCGGGTTCCGCGGGGCCTGGTGGTGCCGTGGTGCTGAGAGCTGTCATGCGGTGGTGTCGCCACCTTCCGTCCGTGGACCGGCGTGCCCGGGCGCGCCGGACGGTCGCCCCGGGAGGGGGACGTCGACGGTGGCACGGGACGAGGTCCCGGTGCGAGGACGGCCTCCGTCGGGCGGCTCGTCCGGCCGACGCCCCCTGCAGGGCCGGCGCACACAGGACCTCACGCTGATCCGATGTCAATCGGTTCCCCAGCACCCTGCCTCAATCCAGGCCGAATTGCGACCGAGGTCCCGGGATCTGGGGACGTTTGCAGAGGGATTCTTGACCCATGATCGTTGGCAGCGTGCGGATCACGCCGGATCGCGGATCGTTATCTCTTCGTGATGTTGATTCGGTCAAGAGTTCGTGATAGCGCGCGCGCCCGCGCCCGGAAGGTCCCGGTCCGCCTCGCGGCTCGCTGGGTAGGGTGGGGGTGTCCGTCGGCGAGGTCGACGGACAGGCGCGGACGGGAGCCCCCAGCGCAGACCTCGACCGTGATCGTCCCCAAGGAGAACCATGTCCACGACGGCGCCAGCCCCCACCACGGCCCCCGGCTTCGACGAGCTCCCCGGCCGTTACAAGGTCCGCGACCTCGCCCTCGCCGAGGCCGGACGCCACCAGCTCCGCCTCGCCGAGCACGAGATGCCCGGCCTCATGGCCCTGCGCGCCGAGTACGGCGCGTCGCAGCCCCTCGCCGGGGCGCGCATCGCCGGGTCGCTGCACATGACCGTCCAGACCGCGGTGCTCATCGAGACGCTCGTGGCCCTCGGCGCCGAGGTGCGCTGGGCGAGCTGCAACATCTTCTCGACGCAGGACGAGGCCGCTGCCGCCGTCGTCGTCGGCCCCGACGGCACGCCCGAGGACCCGCGCGGCGTGCCCGTGTTCGCCTGGAAGGGCGAGAGCCTCGAGGAGTACTGGGACTGCACCGAGCAGATCCTCGTGTGGCCGGGCGAGGGTGCCGCCGGCCCGAACATGATCCTCGACGACGGCGGCGACGCGACGATGCTCGTCCACCTGGGACTGCAGTACGAGCGCGCGGGCGTCGTCCCGCCCGACACGCTGCCGGGGGAGCCGGACCACACGCACGAGATGAACGTCGTGCGCTCCGTCCTGCGCCGCGCGCTGGAGCAGGACCCGCTGCGCTGGACGACGATCGCGCAGGCGATCCAGGGCGTCACCGAGGAGACGACGACGGGCGTGCACCGCCTGTACCAGCTCGCGGAGGCCGGCGAGCTGCTGTTCCCCGCGATCAACGTCAACGACTCCGTGACGAAGTCGAAGTTCGACAACAAGTACGGCATCCGGCACTCGCTGCCCGACGGCATCAACCGCGCGACCGACGTCCTCATGGGCGGCAAGGTCGCGTTCGTCGCCGGCTACGGCGACGTCGGCAAGGGCGCCGCGGAGGCGTTCCGCGGCCAGGGCGCGCGCGTCATCGTCTCGGAGGTCGACCCGATCTGCGCGCTGCAGGCCGCGATGGACGGCTACCAGGTCGCACGCATCGAGGACGTCCTCGACGAGGCCGACTTCTTCATCACCACGACGGGCAACAAGGACGTCATCCGCGCCGACCACATGGCCGCGATGAAGAACAAGGCCGTCGTGGGGAACATCGGCCACTTCGACAACGAGATCGACATGGCCGGGCTGGCCGACCTCCCGGGCGTCACGCGGACCGAGATCAAGGCGCAGGTCCACGAGTGGACCTTCCCCGCGGGCACGGGGCACGACGGCACGGAGCGCGGCGAGCGGTCGATCATCGTGCTCTCCGAGGGGCGCCTGCTCAACCTGGGCAACGCGACCGGCCACCCGTCGTTCGTCATGAGCAACTCGTTCTCCAACCAGGTGATCGGGCAGATCGAGCTGTACCGCGACGCCGTGGAGTCGGCCGAGGCCGGCCGCGAGCGCTCCTACGAGCACCAGGTGTACCGCCTGCCGAAGGTGCTCGACGAGAAGGTCGCGCGACTGCACCTGGACGCGCTGGGCGTGCGGCTCACCGAGCTCTCGCCGTCCCAGGCCGACTACCTCGGCGTGCCGGTCAGCGGTCCGTACAAGCCGGAGCACTACCGCTACTGACGAGGTCGTGCGTCGCCGCGCGGCGCCCTCCACCGGGAGGGCGCCGCGGGGCACGCCGCGGCCTGCTCCGGCGGTGCTCCGGCGGTGCGCTGCCCGACCGCTTCGACGCCCGACGTCGGGATGTCCCCCCTCCGGTCCGGTGGACCGCTCCCTGGTGGAGGCGTGGTCGGTGTCGCCAGACTGGCACCATGATCGCCGTGACCCCTGACCAGCCGGGCGTCGTCCCCGCGGCCGAGCCGTCGTCGTCGGGCACCCCCGCGACGTCCGCCACCGCGGGCGCCCCGGACCCCGCCGCCCCGGCCACGTTCGCCGGCACGCGCCCCGACCCGCGCTACGTCGACCACCGCAGGCCGGTCCCGTTCCTGCGCGCGCCGTTCGCGGGCCGGACCTGGCGCGAGCACGGGTACCTGTGGCTCGCGCTGCTGCTCGCGCCGTTCGGGTTCGCGTACGCGGTGTTCACCGTGTCCTTCCTCGCCGGGGTGCTCGTCACGGTGCTCGGGATCTTCGTCGCCGGCGGCCTCGTGCTGGGGGGACGGGGCTGGGCCTCGATGTACCGGGCGATGGCCCGCACGATGCTCGACGTCGACGTCGCGGCACCCGCTCCCTACGTCCGGCCGCGCGGCTTCTGGCGCACCCTGTGGAGCGGTGTCGGCGACGGGGCCGGCTGGCGCGCCGTGCTGTTCCTCGTCGTGGCCCTCCCGCTCGCGATCGTCTCGTTCGTCACGAGCGTCGTGTTCCTCGCCGTCGGTCTCGGCGCCATGACCCACTGGGTCTGGTCGCGGTGGCTGCCGCTCCAGCAGGCCGGCGACGGGACCTGGCACCGGGGCGCCTCGTTCGGCACCGACTGGTTCGTGGACACGCCCGCGCGCCAGCTCGGGCTCGTGCTCGTCGGCGCCCTCTTCCTGTGGGTCTGGCCGCACGTCACGCGCGCGTTCGCGCACCTCTTCCGCGTGCTCACCGTCGCCCTGCTGGGCCCCACCCTGTCGAGCCTGCGCGTCGCGGACCTCGAGGAGTCGCGCGGCCGCACGGTGGAGGACGCCGACGCCAAGCTGCGGCGCATCGAGCGCGACCTGCACGACGGCACGCAGGCGCGTCTCGTCGCGGTCGCGATGCAGCTCGGCGAGGCGAAGGAGCAGCTCGCGACGGGCGGCGACGCGGACGAGGCGCTCGACCTCGTCGACCTCGCCCACTCCTCGACCAAGGAGGCGCTCGTCGAGCTGCGCGAGCTCGCCCGCGGCATCCACCCGCCCGCGCTGGACAACGGCCTCGCCGTCGCCCTCGAGACGCTCGCCGCCCGGTCGCCCCTGCCCGTGACGGTCGACGTCGACCCGGCGGTCGAGGCGTCGGGCCGGCTCGCGCCCGCGGTGGAGTCGATCGCGTACTTCTGCGTCGCGGAGCTGGTGACGAACGCCGTGAAGCACGCCCGCGCCACGGGCGTCTACGTGCTCGTCGAGCGGCAGGGCACCGGTCGCGCCGCACGCCTGCGGCTGCGCGTGCGCGACGACGGACAGGGCGGTGCGCGCGTCGTGCAGCCCGGCTCCGACGGCCAGCGGTCCGGTCTCGCCGGTCTCGCGGAGCGCGTGCGCTCGGTCGACGGGTCGTTCGAGCTGACGAGCCCCGTCGGCGGGCCGACCGTCGTGACGGTGCTCCTGCCCGTCCGGGTCTGACCGCGGCCGCGGCGACGTCGCCGCGGCGCGCGCCTCGCGTCGTCGGGCAGGATGGCCCGGGGCGCTCACCCGACCGGGGCGTGCGGCCCTCGACCGGAAGGACACCATGCGGCTCGTCATCGCCGAGGACTCGGCCATCCTGCGCGACGGGCTCGTCGCGCTCGTCACGCGCCGCGGCCACGAGGTCGTGGCCGACGTGCCCGACGGCGACGCGCTCGTCGCCGCGGTGACGCGCCTCGCGGCCGAGGGCGCGCTGCCCGACGTCGCGGTCGTCGACATCCGCATGCCCCCGACCTTCACCGACGAAGGGCTCCGTGCCGCGCTCGCGCTGCGTGCCGCGCACCCGGGCCTCGGCGTCCTGCTGTTCTCGCAGTACGTCGAGACGCGCTTCGCGAGCGAGCTGCTGACGGGCGGCGCCCAGGGCGTGGGCTACCTGCTCAAGGACCGCGTGGCCGACGTGAGCGAGTTCGTCGACGCGCTCACGCGCATCGCGGCGGGCCAGACGGTCCTCGACCCGGAGGTCGTCAGCCAGCTCATGGGCGCGTCGCGGTCCGACGACGGCCTCGCGCGCCTCACGCCGCGCGAGACCGAGGTGCTCGAGCTCATGGCCCAGGGGCGCTCGAACTCCGCGATCGCCGAGTCGCTCTTCCTCTCGTACGGCGCCGTCGAGAAGAACGTGACGTCGATCTTCGGCAAGCTGGGCCTCCCGCAGGACGCGGGCGACCACCGTCGCGTCCTCGCCGTGCTGCGCTACCTCAAGGTCTAGGGCGCCCCGTACCGCCGTAGGGCGCGGGGAGAACCCCGGTGTGGCCGGGCGGCTGGCCGCGCAGAGGGCGGGGGCGGGTCCCGTTCCAGGTCAGGGCATGTTTCTCAAGACTGGTGAGAGCCGGATGACGCCGGCTCCCACCGACCGAGGAGCGTCTCGTGACCGCCCTGCTCGACCCACCCCGCCCACCCCGGACACCGCACGCGGAGCGCCCGCCGGCGGCCACCTCGACGGCGGGGCAGCGCCTCGCCGTCGCGCGGCGCGCGACCACCGACGACGCCCCCGGACCACCGCGCGACGTCTTCGTCGACGCCGTCCGGGCGGTCGCCACGGTGTGCGTCGTGACGGTGCACTGGCTCATGGCCGACGCGACGTGGGACGGCCGGCGCCTCGAGCTCGGCAACGCGCTCGCCCACGGGTACGGCTGGACCGCGACGTGGGTGCTGCAGGTGCTCGCGCTCCTGTTCTTCACGGCCGGGGCGTCGGCCGCCTACGGGCTCCAGCGCGAGCCCGACGCTGCGACGACGTCCGGGCTGCGGCTCGTCGTCCGGCGCCTGCCGAGGCTGCTGCGGCCGGTCGGGGTCTTCGTCGGTGCGTGGGTCGCCGTGGTGGGCGCCCTCCTCGCCCTCGGGATGCCCGACGACGTGGTGCTGGCCCTCGCGCGCCTCGCGCCGCAGCTCCTGTGGTTCCTCGGCGTCTACGTCGTGCTCGTCGCGCTCACGCCGGTCCTGCGGCGCGCGCTGCACGCGACCGGCTGGTGGGGCGTCGCCGGGCTCACGGCGGTGCCGCTCGCCGTCGAGGCCCTGCGCTTCGGGGCGGGCCTCGAACGGCTCGCGCTCGTCGACGTCGTGCTGGTGTGGGCGGTCCCGTACGCGCTCGGCGTCCTCTACGCCGACGCGCGCGCCGGGATCCGGGTGGTGCGTCGCGGGCGCGTCGTGCCGGTCGCGGTCCTGCCGTCCCGCACGGTGCTCGTCGCGGTCGCCGCCGGGGCGCTCGCGCTCGCGGCGCTCCTGGTCGCCGTCGGGCCGTACCCCGTGTCCCTCATCGGGATGCCGGGCGACCCGATGTCGAACCTCGGCCCGCCGACGGCTCCCGTCCTCCTCCACGCGGTCGGCCTCGTCGCGCTGGTGGTCGCGGCGCGCGGTGCCCTCGTGCGCTGGGCGGACGGCCCCGGACGCGGCGTGGTGGCCGCGCTCGCGGCCCGGTCGATGACGGTCTACCTGTGGCACGTCACCGCGATGATCGCGGTGGTGGCGTTCGTGCTCGTGGTCCTCGGCACGCCGCTCCCGGAGCCGGGGTCCGCCGACTGGTGGGCGAGCCGGCCGCTGTGGTTCGGGGCGTTCGCGCTCGTCCTCGCAGGGGTCGCGCGCGTCGTCGGGCGGTTCGAGGGGCCCGCGCGCAAGGATGCCGGCACCCGGCGCAGGACCGGTGCCGCCCGGCCGGTCACCGCGACGGGTCGGGCACCGAGTACGGCAGCCGGTGCAGGAGCTCGGCCTGCTCGGCGGCGAGCGCCTGCTGGCGTCGCGCGGTGACCCAGTCACGGTCCCGGCGCTCCGCGAGCACGGCGAGCAGGAACAGCTCGGGGTGCGTCCCTGGGGGCGGTCCCGGCGCGACGTACCGCTCGACCTGGCCGGCGAGCTCCTGCCCGAGCCGGGCGCGCGAGGCCGGGTTGAGCCGGTCGGCGCGCGCGAGGAACTGCCGGGCGGCGAGCGCCAGGCCGTCGGGGAGCCGCCGCATGTCCGCGTGCGACGCCCAGGCCTGGAGGAACGGCGGCATGGCCAGCGGGGCGAGGGTCGCCCGGCCGCCCCGCACGCGGATCGCGTAGGTCCCGGCCGCCATGTCGCCGAGCCGCTTGCCGCGGTCGTTGGTCAGCGACGCGACGAGCGCGACGGTCCCGAACGTGAGCCACAGCTCCCCGATGCCCACGAGCGCCCGGAGGAAGGCGTGCCGGAACCGGACCGGACCGCCGTCGTCCCGGACCACGCGGATCCCGAGCGCCAGCTTGCCGAGCGAGCGGCCGCGCGTGAGGGTCTCCACGGTCGTGGGAATCACGACCATGACGAGCGCGAGCAGCGTGATGAGGATCGCCGGGCCGAAGGCGGGGTCGACGAAGGACAGGGAGCGGGCGACGACGAAGGAGAGGCCGACGAGGACGACCCCGATCGCGAGGACGTCGAGGAAGAAGCCGAGCCCCCGGGAGAGGAAGGACGCCGGCCGCGCGTCGAGGACCACGCCCTCACCGATCAGGATGCCGTCGCGCACGTCGCTCCTCGCCTCGTCCCGTCCTGGACCGGCCGCTGACGGCCGAGGTGCCCGGCCGGGTTGCCCGGTCCGGTCGCGCCGCTGCGCGACCTTTCCGTGTGGCAGGGTATCGGTCGTGGACCTCGACGCCTTCACCGACGTGCACCGCGCGCAGTGGGACCGCCTGGAGACGCTGACCAAGCGGCGGTCGCTCGACGGCGCGGAGGCGGACGAGCTCGTGCGCCTGTACCAGGCCGTGGCCACGCACCTCTCGACGATCCGCTCCGTCGCCCCGGACCCCGTGCTCGTCACGCGGCTCTCCGACCTGCTGGGCCGCGCCCGCACCCGTATCGCGGGCGCGCACGAGCCGGCCTGGCGCGACGTCGTGCGCTTCCTCGTCGTCTCCCTGCCCGCGGCGCTGTACCGGATCCGCTGGTGGTCGGTCGGCGTCACGGTGGCGTTCCTCGTCGTCGCGCTGGTCGCGGGAGTGTGGGTCGCGACGACGCCCGAGGGGCTGGCGTCGATGGGCCCGCCGAGCGTCCAGGAGGAGTACGTCCAGAACGCGTTCGCGTCGTACTACGACCCCGGCCTCGACTTCGCGGCCGTCGTGTGGACGAACAACGCGTGGATCGCCGTCCAGTGCATCGGGCTCGGCATCACGGGCGTCTACCCGGCCTACGTGCTGTTCGCCAACGCGGTCGGCGTCGGGTCGACCGGCGGGATGATGGCCGCGCACGGCGAGCTCGACCTGTTCCTCACCCTCATCGCGCCGCACGGCCTGCTCGAGCTCATGTCGATCTTCGTCGCGGGCGCTGCCGGGCTGCGCATCTTCTGGGCCTGGGTCGACCCCGGGCCGCTGCCGCGCTCGCGCGCGCTCGCGCAGGAAGCGCGCGCGCTCGTCACCGTGGCGATCGGCCTCACCATCGCGCTCGCGGTCTCGGGGCTCATCGAGGGCTTCGTCACCGGGTCGACCATGCCGTGGTGGCTGAAGATCGTCATCGGCGCGATCGCGCTCGCGGGCTTCTGGGTCTACACGATCGTGCTCGGCCGTCGTGCGGTGCGCGCGGGGGAGACGGGCGACCTCTCGGCCGACGAGGCCGGCGACGTCGCCCCCGTCGCCGCCTGAGCCGTCCGTCCCGGCGGCCCTGAGCCGTCGGCTCCGTCCCCGAGCCGTCGGTCCCGGCCTCGCCGGGCGACGGGGCTCAGGCGTGCAGGACGACGCTCGGTCGCGCGCCGGGGACCGCGACGCGCAGCCAGTCCTGCGCTCGCGCGACGACCTCGTCCCGGACGGCGGCCTCGGCGAGCCGGGCCGCCGGCGCACCCGCGGTGCTCGTCGGGCTCGCGACGGCGCCGCTCCCCGACGGCGCCAGGGGCCGCACGTCGACCCGCGCGACGGGCTCGCCGCCGTCGGTCGCGGTGCTCCACGTCCAGGTGCCGGCCACCCGGCCGTCGACGAGCACCGTGGCCGCGACCTGCCCGTTGACGCTCACGACCTGCTTCACGGCGACCCCGCCGAGGACGCGGGCGCGGTCGTCGTGGGCGAGCACGAGGTTGTCGAAGTCCGCGGCGAGCACCACGGGGACGGGCTCGTCGCCGCGCGGGCGCGGGGCGTCGGGAAGGTCGAACAGCTCGACGGCGGGCGGTGCACCGGCGCTCCGGGCACCCGCTCCGCCGGCACCCGCTCCGCCGGCACCCGGTCGACCGGGGCCCGAGAACGTCACGAGCTCGGGTCGCAGCGCCTCGACCGCGGTGCGCAGCCGGGTCAGCCCGGACCACCGCTGCACGTCGGCGACCGTCGCGGGGCCGAACGCGGCGAGATAGCGGCGCACGAGCCGGACGCGCGCGGCGAGCACCGCGTCCGGGTCGCTCGCCGTCGCGACGGCGCCCAGCTCGTCCGCGGACCGGTGCGTCGGGCCGCCGAGCCAGGCGTGCGCCGTCGTCCACGTCGTGGTGGTGCCGGGCCCGCTCGCGCCCCACAGCCCGCGCGGCGGGACCTGGACCAGGGGCAGCAGGCAGCGCGCACCGTACGCGAGGTGCTTCGGGTCGACCTCCGGCCAGCGCGCGGCCAGGCGACGCCCCAGCTCGACGGACGTGAGCGGCTCCGCGAGCAGGTCGGTGGCGACCTGCTCGAGCTCGTCGAGGTCGACGTCCCGCAGGGCGTCGCCGTGCTGGTTCTTCGCGCGCAGGTACGCGACGAGCGCGGGGCGCGCGTGGGCGGCGAGCTCGAACGCGTCGTCGGCGGTGACGAGGTGCACCGTGCCCCGCAGCGTCGCGATCCGCACGAGAGAGCGGTCCAGGAGCCGCGCGCCGAGGTCGTCCGTCGCGAACCCGGGCATCCGCGACCACAGGCCGGCGTAGGGCGACGACGGGACCTGCGACTGGAGGCCCACGAGATGGCCCACCTCGGCGACGACGCCCGTCGCGACGTCGGCAGGAGCCCCGTCAGGAACCTCGGGACGCCGTGGAGCGAGGTGCTGACGCGCGAGCAGCGCGCGGTTCAGGTCGTCGTGGTCGAGCCACGGCCCGTACCGGTCGTCGCCCACGCCCCTCACCGCCGGGTCAGGACAGGACGATGGCGAGCGCGGGGATGACGAACGTCGCGAGCAGCGCGGCGACGACGATGATCGCGACGCGCCGGTTGCGCCGCTCGCGGTCGCGCGGGTCGGTCGGCTGCCAGGCCACGGGCACTCCTGAGGTCGGGGGTCGTGCGGCCACGACCCTACCGTGCGGCACCGACGCGCCCTCACCCGAGGAGAACCGCGGTGGGCGGGGCGGTACCCGACCGGGGTACCACCTCCCGCGACGGGGTACCACCTCGTGGCTGCGGGCGGCGAGGTCAGAGGCGACCCGCGGCCTTGAGGGCGAGGTAGGTGTCGGCGAGCCGCGGCGCGAGCTCGTCGGGCAGGGCGTCGACGACCTCGACGCCCCGCTGCCGCAGGACCGTCGTGACGGCGGCGCGCTCGATCTCCCCGCGGGCCGCGGCGGCGGCGTCGTAGACCTCCGCGGTGCCGCTCCGGTCGGCCCGCAGCTCGGCGACCTCCGGGTCTCCCGCCGCCGCGAGGACCACCTGGTGCTTCGACGTGAGCTGCCCGACGACGGGCAGGAGGCCGGTCTCGACCGCCGCGGCGTCGAGCGTGGAGAGGAGCACCACGAGCGCGCGCTGCGAGAGCCGCTCCTGGACGGCGCCGACGAGGCCGGGCCAGTCCGTCTCGAGGAGAGCGGGCTCGAGCGGCGCGAGGGCGTCGGCCATCGCGGGCATGAGCCGGGGGCCCGCGGCCCCGGCGACCCGGGCGCGGACCGTGCGGTCGAACGCGACGAGCTCGACCCGGTCGCCCGCGCGGCCCGCGAGCGCGGCCAGGAGGAGCGCCGCCTCGATGCTCGCGTCGAGCCGCGGCTCGTCGCCGAGGCGCGTGGCCGACGTCCGCGAGGTGTCGACGACGATCAGCACGCGGCGGTCCCGCTCGGGCCGCCACGTGCGCACCACCATGTCGCGGCCCCGGGCCGACGCGCGCCAGTCGATGGAGCGCACGTCGTCGCCGATGACGTACTCGCGCAGGGAGTCGAACTCGGTGCCCTCGCCGCGGACCTGCACCGCCGCGCGACCGTCCATCTCACGCAGTCGCGCCAGGCGGCTCGGCAGGTGCCGGCGCGAGGCGAACTCGGGCAGGACGCGCAGCCGCCCGGGCACCGGGATCGACGCCTGACGGGCCGCGAGCCGCAGCGGGCCGAACGACCGGATCGTCACGCGGTCGGCCACGCGCTCGCCGCGCCGGGTCGGGACGAGCACGGTCACGGCGCGCGTCGCCTCGCCGGGTGGCAGGTCCACCGTGTGCCGGTTGGCCTGCGTGCCCGCCGACGGGGGCCACGCGTCGCGCACGAGCGCGCGCAGGCGCCGCGGCGCGAGGTTGGTCAGGGTCAGGGTCGACGCCGCGCGGTCGGTGAGCCGGACGGAGCCCGGCACGCGCCGCTCGATCGCGACGCGTCGCGGGGACGCGGCGAGCGCGACGTCGAGCGAGCACACCGCGACGACGAGCAGCGCCCACACGAGCACCGTGCCCGGCACGGGGAACAGCAGCACGGGCACGAGGCCGAGCGCCACCAGCACGACGGCGCGCCACGTCAGGGCCACGTCGAGCGCCTCAGCGGGGGACGGGCACGGAGGCGAGGACCGTGTCGAGCACGCTCTCCGCGGTGACGCCCTCGAGCTCTGCCTCGGGCCGCAGCTGCACGCGGTGGCGCAGCGTGGGGTGCGCGAGGGCCTTGACGTCGTCGGGCGTCACGTACGAGCGGCCGGACAGCCACGCCCACGCGCGGGACGTCGCGAGCAGCGCCGTGGCGCCGCGCGGAGAGACGCCGAGCGACAGGGACGGCGAGTGACGCGTCGCGCGGCACACGTCGACCGCGTAGCCGAGGACCTCGCGCGCCACCTGCACGCGCGCGACCTCCGCACGAGCCCGGTCGAGGACGGCCCGCGCAGCGACGGGACGCACGCCCGCCCCTGCCAGGTCGCGCGGGTCGAACCCGGCCGCGTGCCGGGCGAGGACCTCGACCTCCTGCTCGCGCTCGGGGAGCGGCAGCACGACCTTGAGGAGGAAGCGGTCGAGCTGGGCCTCGGGCAGGGGGTACGTGCCCTCGTACTCGACGGGGTTCTGCGTCGCGATGACGAGGAACGGGTCGGGCAGCGGCCGCGGCGTCCCGTCGACGGAGACCTGACGCTCCTCCATCGCCTCGAGGAGCGACGCCTGCGTCTTGGGGGGCGTGCGGTTGATCTCGTCGGCGAGCAGGAGGTTCGTGAAGACGGGTCCCTCGCGGAACGAGAACTCGGCCGTGCGCGCGTCGTAGACGAGCGACCCCGTGACGTCGCCCGGCATGAGGTCGGGCGTGAACTGCACGCGCTTGGTGCCGAGGTCGAGCGACGCGGCGAGGGTGCGCACGAGCAGCGTCTTCGCGACGCCGGGCACGCCCTCGAGCAGCACGTGCCCCTTGCAGAGCAGGGCGATGAGCAGGCTCGTCACGGCGCCGTCCTGCCCGACGACGGCCTTGCCGACCTCGGTGCGGACCGCGGCCAGGGCCTGGCGCAGCTCGAGCGACGGCGCGGGCGGGGCTCCGTGCGCGGCCGCGGGAGGACGCGGTGCGGCCTGCTGCGGCGCGTACGGCTGCGGCTGCCGGGACGACGGCGCGCCGTCGGGCCGGTCGGCGGGCTGCCGGGACGCGTCGTGCCCCGCGGCAGGACCCTGGGCGGCGGCGCTCACGCGGTCCGCGACCGAGCCGGAGGCCGGCTCGTCGTGCGGCCTGTCGCCGGAGGGGCTCGGCGGTGCGTCGGACCGTGGTGCGGGGGCGAAGCGGTCGGGCTGGGCCGGCGTGCTCTCGGGGCCCTCGGTGTGCTGCGTCACGAGTGGTAGACCTCGCTCTCGATCTGGTCAAGGTGACGCGCGAGCTCGAGCAGCGCCGCGTCGTCGGCGGGTGGGGGTCCGTACAGGAGGTGGGCGAGCTGGTCCGGCGGGCGACCGGTCGCGCGCGCGACCGCGTCCACCAGGGACGCCGCGTCGGCGGAGCGCGGGAGGCCGAGGCGTCCGGCGAGCCGGTCGGCCGCGCTCGCCCGCAGACCGGCGGCGGCGTGGCCGCGGGACCCGGCACGGCGGTAGAGGCGCCCGCGCCCGCGTGTCGTCTCCGCCGCGCGCACGACGACCGGTAGGTCCTCGGTGACGAGCGGCCCGAGCCGGCGCCCGCGCCACAGCGCGACGACGAGCACGAGGACGAGGAGCTGGAGAGCGACCACGCCGGTCCACGGCGGCAGCGTCAGGGCCGGCTGCTCGTCCCCGCCGGACAGCGTGGTGTCGAAGGGGTCGGGGACGAGCCAGACCAGTCGCTCGTCCGCGCCGAGGGCCCACAGGGCGAGCGCCGCGTTCCCGTCCTCGGTCACGGTGTCGTTGCGCAGGACGGCGGCGGTGTCCACCGCGCGCACCGTGCGGCCGTCGGCCTCGTGGACGAGGTACGCGCCGGCGGTCGTGTCGGTGGGGGAGGGGAAGCACACGACCGTGCTCGCCCCGGTGCCCGCACCGGTGAGGGCGAAGCCGACGCCGTTCGACCGGAGCCCCCCGGCGGCGTTCGCGGCGGGGTCCTCGCACCGCGGCTCGCGCACGGCGGAGCCGTCCGGCCAGTCGTACACGAGCTCCGCCGTCCCGGCGGTCGCGGTCGACAGGAGGTACTCGTTCGGCGCGACGAGCACGAGGTCCGCCGCGGTCGCCACGAGCGCGTCGGCCTGCTCGTCGAGGAGGAAGTCGCTCTGCGCGACGAGCACCGTCGTGTCGTCGCCCGCCGCGGCGACGGCGTCGCCGACGGTCCGCACGTACGTGACGTCGACGCCCCGGTCGCCCAGCACCTCGGCGACGGCCCGGCCGCCCCCCGGTCCGGGGTTGTCGGGGGCCAGCGGCGTGCTCGACGTCGCCGGGCGCGCGACCGCGGAGAGGCCGGCGAGCGCCAGGAGCGCGACGAGGACCGCGACGGGCCAGCGGGCGCGCCGCCAGCGGCGGCGTGCCCGGGTGGCACCCGTGGAGCCGTCGCCGACGACCGGCACGTGCGCGGTCGCGACGAGACGCGTGGGGCCGGCCGCGGTCGTCGCCGGTGGTGGTGGCGTCGCCGTGCTCATGCGTCACCTCCGCCGGGTGCGGCACCGGCCGCCACGAGCTCCGCGCGCGCGAGCGGACGCGCCGCGGCGGCGCGCGCGTCGAGGTCGCGCAGGAAGGCGTCGGCGTCGGGGCCGACGGCCACCTTGCCGTAGCAGACGTCGTCGAAGAGGTGGGCACCACGCCCGAGGTCGCCCGCGACGTCGGGCAGGCGCTCGCCGGCCGCCTGCGCCGCCTCCCAGGCCGTGCGGCCCGGTCGCGGGTCGAGCAGCGCCCGCTCCTCGAGCGCGCGCACGACGGCGCGGAACCGTTCGAGCACGGCCGTCGCCCAGTCGCCGGTCGCGGCGGCGGCGTCGGCCGCGGCCCGCAGCTCGGTCGCGCTGCGCGTGTCGTCCTCCAGGACGACCGCCGAGGAGGCCCTCCGCCGGGAGAGCCGCACCGGACCCGCGACGCGGTAGGCGATCCCCGCGACGAGGAGGACGACCGCGACGATCACGAGCGCCACCCAGGGCGTCGAGAGGTCCAGGACGGGAGCTCCGTCGAACAGGCCGGTGAGCCACTCGATGAACCGTGCCAGGAGGGACGGGTCGGTGCTGTACTCCGGCTTCGCGAGCTCCTCGAGGACCCAGCGGCGCGCCTCGTCGGCGTCGGGCTCGACCGGCACGTCGGCCGCGAGCAGGGTGAGGATCATGCGGGGGGCTGCTCGCTCGCTGCCGCGGCGAGCTCGACGTCGAGGCCTTCGCGCCGCATGCGCACGTCGATGTAGAGGAGCGCGACGATGCTGCCCAGGAAGAGCGTCAGGGCGATCGTCGACACCGCGACCCCGAGCGTCGTGACGAGGTTGCCGACGAAGACCTGCCCGGCGCCGAGAGCGATCCCGCCGACGAGGCTGAACGGGGTGATGAGGATCTGCGTGACGACGTAGATCGCCACGTACGCGAGCAGGTAGATGCCCAGGAGGCGCCAGAACGACCCGCGCGTGAGCCGCCAGACCCGCGACACCGTGACCCAGAACGGCTGCCCCTCGAGCGCGAGCGCGGGCGGCACGAGGCCCGTCCGCACGCCGACCCACACCACGAGCACGAGGTAGGCGGGGATCGCGAGGAGTACCGAGACGCCGCCGAGCGCGGGGTCGACGGAGAAGGCGAGCACCACGAGGAGCACGAGCGCCGTGACGAGCAGCGCCCCGGCGAGACCGAGGAGCAGCGTGAAGCCGATGAGGAACCACGCACGCCGTCCGACCTGCGACCAGACCTCGCCGACGCTCGCCCGGCGGCCGATGACCGACTGGCCGATGGAGACGGTGAGGAGCCCGCTGACGATCGGCGTGGCGAGAGCCGTGGTGATCGTCGTGCCGAAGAGCGTCGAGTAGAGGGTGGCGAACTGCGACTCCATCCCGCCGAGCCCCGCCTCCGAGGGGAGGGCGAAGAACGCGTCCGCGACGTAGCCCGAGAAGGCGTAGCCGATGAGCGCCCCCACGATCGTGGCGACCACGACGACGATCGTGCTCATGCCGAGCATGACGCGCGGGTTGTGCCGGATCGCGCCGAAGGACCCGTCGAAGATCTCGCCCAGCGTCAGCGGTCGCAGCGGGATGATGCCGGGCTTCGAGGCCGGCGGGACGTACGGCACCCCGCCGAACCCGGCCGGGGGCCCGTAGCCCGGCTGGCCGAACTGCTGCTGACCGTACTGGCCCTGACCGTACTGGCCCTGCCCGTACTGGCCCTGACCGGGCTGCCCGTACGCGGGCTGCTGCCCGGGCTGCCCGTACGCGGGCTGCTGGCCGGGCTGGCCGTACGCGGGCTGGCCGTACCGGGGCGGTCCCGGCGACGCGCCCGTCGCGGGGCCGTAGCCCGGCTGCCCGTACGTCGGCGTCCCCCAGGCGGACGGCTGCGACGGCGCGCCACCCGCTCCGGGGGCCGTGGCCCCTGCGTCCGGCGCGTCCGGGGCCGATCCGTCCGGCGTGTCGGGGGCGTCAGGTGTGCTCATCGGGGCCGTCGTCCTCGCTCGTCGTGTGTCGTCGCCTGCTCGTGCCCTGCTCGCCGTCAGCGCCGCCAGCTCGCCGTCCGCGTGCCGGCCGCCGACGACCGCCCGACCTCCCGGGACGCGACGCGGCACCGCCGGCGAGGCCACCCTAGTACGGGGCCACGACGTGCGACGGGAGCACGCCCACCGGTGCCGTCGCCCCGCGATGGCAAGATGTGCGCATGAAGGTTCGCGTGCTCGTGGTCGACGACGACACCGCTCTGGCCGAGATGATCGGCATCGTGCTGCGCTCGGAGGGTTTCGAGCCGGTCTTCTGCGCGGACGGCGACCTCGCGCTGGAGACGTTCCGCAACGCGCAGCCGGACCTCGTGCTGCTCGACCTCATGCTCCCCGGCAAGGACGGCACCGAGGTGTGCCGCCTCATCCGGGCGGAGTCGGGCGTCCCCGTGATCATGCTGACGGCCAAGAGCGACACGGTCGACGTCGTGCTCGGCCTGGAGTCGGGCGCGGACGACTACATCTCGAAGCCGTTCAAGCCCAAGGAGCTCGTGGCCCGGATCCGCGCGCGCCTGCGCCGCACGGACGAGCCCGCGCCGGAGCACCTCGCCATCGGCGACGTCGAGATCGACGTCACGGGGCACCGCGTGCTGCGCGGCGGCGAGGCGATCGCGCTGACCCCGCTGGAGTTCGACCTGCTGGTGGCGCTCGCGCGCAAGCCGTGGCAGGTCTTCACGCGCGAGGTCCTGCTCGAGAAGGTCTGGGGCTACCGGCACGCGGCCGACACCCGGCTCGTCAACGTCCACGTCCAGCGCCTGCGGTCGAAGATCGAGCACGACCCGGAGAACCCCGAGATCGTGCTCACCGTCCGTGGCGTCGGGTACAAGGCGGGTGCGGCGCGGACGTGAGCACGACGGCCGGCACGGGCGCGCGGCGACGCGGTGCGTGGACCCGGCTCAGGGTCCGCGCACGGGCCGCCGTGCGCCGCGCCGTGTGGCGGTGGCGGTCGTCGATGCAGCTGCGCGTCGTCACGTCGGCGCTCGTCGTCGGTGTCGTGGTGGTCGCCGCGCTCGGCGCGTCCCTGTCGGACTCGATGCGCGACGGCCTGTTCGAGCGCCGCATGGCCGAGATCGACCTGGAGAGCGCGCAGTCGACGGCGCAGGCCCGGCGTACGCTCGACGCGTCGCCCGCGTCCAGCGTGTCCGAGGCGCAGTCCCTCCTGTACGACCTCTACTCGATGCTCCTGTACAGCGGCTCGGCCTCGCGCGAGGTCTTCCTGTGGCGCGCGGACGACGAGACGTCCGGCGCGCTCCTCGACCTCTCGTCGAACGACCAGCTCGACGGGCTCGTCTCGCCCGAGATGCGCGAGCAGACGCTCGCGGCGGACGGCGGGCAGAAGCGCCAGTCCGTGGCCATCCCGCAGGACCCGTCCGACCCGGGTTCCCCCGTGGTGCCGGGCGTCGTCGTCGGCTCGACGGTCGAGGTGCCGATCGGCGGGACCTACGAGCTCTACTACCTGTACGACCTCGAGGCGGACCAGGAGACGCTGTCGTTCCTGCAGTCGGTCCTGCTCGTCGGGGCGCTCGTCCTGCTCGCGCTGCTCGGCGGGATCACCGCGCTCGTCACGCGGCAGGCGGTCGTGCCCGTGCGGCAGGCCGCGCGGGTCGCGGAGCGTCTCGCCGACGGGCACCTCGACGAGCGGCTGCCCGTCAAGGGGCACGACGAGATGGCCTCGCTCGCCCGGACCTTCAACGAGATGGCGCACAGCCTCCAGGAGCAGATCGGGCGCATGGAGGAGCTGTCGATGCTGCAGCGTCGCTTCGTGTCCGACGTGTCGCACGAGCTGCGCACCCCGCTCACCACGATCCGCATGGCGTCGGAGGTGCTGCACTCCTCGCGGGACGAGTTCGACCCGGTCTCGCGGCGCTCGACCGAGCTGCTCCAGGCCCAGCTCGACCGGTTCGAGGACCTGCTCGCCGACCTCCTGGAGATCAGCCGGTTCGACGCCGGCGCGGCGGTCCTCGACGCGGAGCGCCGCGACGTGCGCGACGTCGTCAACGCCGCCGTGGACCACGCCGCACCGCTCGCGGAGCGCAAGGGCGTGTGGCTGTCGGTGCACCTGGGGGACGAGCCCGTCACGGCCGACGTCGACCCGCGGCGCGTCGAGCGCGTCGTGCGGAACCTCGTCGTCAACGCGATCGAGCACGCGGAGGACAAGCCGGTGGAGATCACCGTCGAGGGCGACGGGCACGCGATCGCTGTGGTCGTCCGCGACCACGGGGTCGGGATGACGCCCGACGAGGTCCAGCACGTGTTCGACCGGTTCTGGCGCGCGGACCCCGCACGGGCCCGGACGACGGGCGGCACCGGCCTCGGGCTGGCGATCTCGCTGGAGGACGCGCACCTGCACGGGGGCTGGCTCGAGGCGTGGGGGCGGCCGGGGCGCGGGGCCGCCTTCCGGCTCACCCTGCCGCGTCGCGCGGGCATCCGGCTCCAGTCCTCGCCGCTCCCGCTGGTCTCCGAGGTCACCGGCGACCGCGGGCTCGGCAGCGGCTGGACCGCCCACGCCGCCGTCGTCGAGGACGTCGACGGCACCGTCGGGCCGGCCGACCTGCCGTCGGTCACCGGCGGCATCCCGGTGGTGCTCCCGGCCGGGGACGACCCGTCCGTGCGCGGGGTCGGGCGATGACGGCGGCCCGGGCGACGCGTCGCCGGCCGCACCGCGCGGCGCTCGCGGCCCTCGTCGCGGCGCTCGCCGTGGGGCCCGTCGCGGCCTGCGCGTCCATCCCGACGTCGGGTCCGGTCGTCGACGGGGAGACGGTCCTGTCGCAGCGCGGACCGGTCTTCGTGCGCGCCGACGCCCCGCGTGAGGACGCGCTGCCCGAGCAGATCGTGCGCGGCTTCCTCACGGCGCAGGCCGAGGGCGCGTCCGGCTCGTTCGACGTGGCCACGCAGTACCTGACGCCGGAGACCGCCACGACGTGGTCGCCGCTCGCGCAGGTCGCCGTGCTGGGTGCCGAGCCGGAGCTCGTGGTGGACGACTCGCGCGCCGAGGAGGGCGTCGCGACGGTGCGCGCGACCGCCGACGTCGTCGGCACGGTCGACGCCCACGGGGTGTACACCGAGGAGGTCCCGGGCACCACGACGGACCTCGTGTACGGGCTCGTGCGCGACGACGAGGGCCAGTGGCGCGTCGACGCGACGGACGACGGCCTCGCGGTCTCGGCGACGAACTTCGTGCAGACGTACCGCGCGACGGACCTGTACTTCCCGACGCCCGACCGCCGGTACCTCGTGCCCGACGCCCGGTGGTTCCCGAGCCGGAACTGGCAGACGCTCGCGGTGCGCGAGACGCTGGTCGGCCCCGTCCCGTGGCTCGCCGGGTCCGTGACGACGGTGGTCCCGGAGGGGACCGCGCTGAGCATCGACTCGGTCACCGCGCCCCCGTCCGGGCCCGTCGAGGTGCCGCTCACGGACGCCGTCTCGGGGACGTCGCCGGAGGACCGCGCGGTGCTCGTCGCGCAGCTCGGGGCGTCGCTGGGGAACCCGTCGCCGCGCGAGGTGCAGATCACGGTCGAGGGCGTGCCGCTCGGCGCCGTGGACGAGACCACGGCGCGGCCGGCCACGACGCCGAACGACCCGGTCGTCCTCGCCGGCGACCAGGTGACGAGCATCGTCGGACGATCCACCCAGCCCCTGGAGTCCGTCGCCCCGCTCACGGGCCTGCAGCCGACCGCGCTGGCGTTCACCGGCTCGTCGTCCGACGCGACGTTCGTCGTGCGCGACGGGTCCCGCCGCCTCGTGACGGCGCCCACCGCGGACGAGGAGCCCGTCGTGCTCATGGAGGGCGAGAACCTCCTGGCGCCGAGCGTGGACCGGTTCGGCCTCGTGTGGAGCGGCCCGCAGGAGCAGCCCGGGTCGTTCCGGGTCGCCGACCTCGAGGGGACCGTCACCGAGGTGGCCGCGCCGTGGCTCGACGGCCGGACCGTCATGTCGCTGCGGGTCGCGCCCGACGGCGCTCGCATCGCCGTCGTCAGCGCGACGGGGACGGGCCTGCAGGTGCACGTCGCGGGGGTCCTGCGGGACGAGGAGGGCCTGCCGACCGAGCTCTCCGAGCCGGTGCGCGTGGGGCAGCCGATCGTCGCGGCGAGCCAGGTGGTGTGGGTGGACCGGACGACCCTCGGCGTGCTCGGCCGGTCGAGCGGCGACACCGCGCCGGTGGTCCACCTCGTGCCCGTGGGCGGCCCGACGAGCAAGGTGTCCCCGCTCGAGGACGCCGTCTCGCTCGCCTCCGGGACCGGCGTCGGCACGATGCTGCTCGGGACGAGCGAGGGCAGCCTGTACGCCGCCGGCTCCTCCTCGTTGTGGACGCGCGTGGCCACCGAGGTGCGGCTCCCGACGTTCCCCGGCTGAGCACGCCGGGCCCGGCCGTCCACAGGCCCGGTGCGGCGCGGCTCGTCCACAGGACCTGAGGGCGGCCCGGGCCCGGTCGCCCCGGTGCGCGACCCTGCGGCGATGAGCAGCCGTCCCGTGCCCGCGCGATCCGTCCCCGCTGTCCTCGCCCGTGGCGTGCGCGACGTCGTGCGCCTCGCCCTCCCCGTGACGTGCCCCGGGTGCGGGGCACCGGACGTCCGCTGGTGCACGCCCTGCCTCGCCGTGCTGGGCGCCACCCCGTGGCGCTGCGAGGCCACCGCGCCGCGCCTCGACCGGTTCGACGGCGTCGACCCGCTCCCGGTGTGGGCCCTCGCCGGCTACGCCGGCGGCCTGCGCGACGTCGTCGTCGCGTGGAAGGACCGGGGCCGGGCGGACCTCGACACCCCGCTGCGCACGGCCGCCCGGGAGGCGGGCGCGCACCTGCGCCCCGTGCTCGGCCCCGGCGGGCCGGTCCTCGTCGTGCCCGCCCCGACCACCCGGGCCGCGCGCCGGACCCGGGGCCGGGACCCGGTGGCGGGGATCGCCCAGGCGTTCGCCGCAGGGCTGGGGCCGCCCGCCCGCACCGCGCGGGTCCTCGTGCAGCGCGGCGGGGGACGCGACCAGGTCGGGCTCGGGACGCGCGCCCGCGGCGACCGGCTCCGCGCGGTCCGGCTCGCCCGGCCGGACCGGGTGCGCCGCGTCGTCGGCCCCGCCACGTCGGTGCTCCTGGTCGACGACGTGCTCACCACGGGAGCGACCCTCGCCGCGTGCGAGACGGCTCTCGCCGGCGCCGGGATCCCCGTCCTCGCGGCCTTCGTGCTCGCCGCCACGCCGTCACCGCGGCGCGATCCGTGACCTGCTCCGCGCGCTCCCGCGGGTCCCGCGGGCAACGGTCGAAGGTCCCGGTGTTCACCTCCCGTTGAGACTGCCGACACCACGGACCGGGGGTTACGCTGAGGGCCAGTCGCCGCGGGGACCGGGCGCACAGGGACACCTGTGCCGTTCTCCGCGCGAGCCCGCCGAGCGGGACGCCCCGGCGTCGCAAGGAGGTGGTAGACCACCGGCACCGACCACGGTGCCCTACCAGATCCGGACCGACGCTCGAGAATCGGGCGTCACTACCCTCGTGGAGGCTCACATGGAGATCGTCGTCGTCGGCAGGCACACCGAGGTGGCCGACCGCTTCCGGCAGCACGCGGAGGACAAGCTCGCCAAGGTCCAGCAGCTCGCGCCCACGGCGCAGCGCGTGGACGTCGAGGTCACCCACGAGAACAACCCCAGGCTCTCCGGGGTCCGCGAACGCGTCGAGCTCACCGTCCGGGCCAAGGGGCCCGTCGTGCGGGCCGAGGCCGCCGCCGACGACCGGTTCGGTGCCCTCGACCTGGCGATGGAGAAGCTCGCCGAGCGCCTGCGCCGCGTGCGCGACCGCCGCAAGGACCACCGGAACCACACCGTCGTGCCGCCCGTCGACGTCCGTCCCTACGACCCCGTGGCGCACTCCGCGCCGGCCGCGCCCACGCCGACGGCCCCCACCGAGCCCGGCGAGGCGGTCGAGACGCCCCTGGGCGACGGCGACTCGCCGGTCGTGATCCGGCAGAAGCTGCACAGCGCCGAGCCCATGACCGTCGACGACGCGCTCTACGAGATGGAGATGGTCGGGCACGACTTCTTCCTCTTCGTCGACGTCGAGACCGCGCGCCCGTCCGTCGCGTACCGGCGACGCGGGTGGACCTACGGCGTCGTCGCGCTCGACACGTCGTGCGACTGCGCCGAGGCGAAGGTCGAGAGGTCCGCCTGACCCTCCTGGACCCCTTGCGGTCCTGAGTCGCCTCCGGACGAGGTGAGGGTGGGCGCGGTCGCGCGCGCCCACCCTCACCTCGTCCTCTCCTGTCCGGGCCGCCTCGCGTCGTGCGAGGCGGACCGTCGCTCCGTGTGGGTGGGGTCGGGCAGGATCGGGGGGTGGTCACCGTCGAGACGATGTCGTTGTCGCAGGCCAGGCGGGTCGCGCTCGCGGCGCAGGGTCTGCACCGGCCGCGCCCCTTCGGGGGCGCCGGGGGAGAGGGGCGTGCCGGGGCGCCGACGATGCGCCACGTGCAGGGGGTGGTCGACCGGCTCGGGCTGCTGCAGATCGACTCGGTGAACGTCCTGGCGCGGGCGCACCTCATGCCGCTGTACGCGCGCATCGGGCCGTACGACACCGCGCTGCTCGACCGGGCCGCCGGACGCGCGCCGCGCCGGCTCGTGGAGACGTGGGCGCACGTCGCGTCCTACGTGCCGCCGTCCACCTGGCCCCTGCTGGAGTGGAGGCGCCGCCGCTATCGCACGGAGGCCTGGGGCACCATCAGCGGCGTCGAGATGAGCCACTCCGAGACGGTGGAGGACGTGCGCCGTCTCGTGACCGACCGAGGTCCGATCACGGCGAGCGAGGTGCACGCGGTCCTCGAGGAGGAAGGGCGCGCCCACCCGCGCGACCGGTCGCAGTGGGGCTGGAACTGGACGGTCGCCAAGCGGGCGCTCGAGTTCCTCTTCTTCACGGGCGAGATCACGTCGGCGCGCCGCAACGGGGCGTTCGAGCGGTGCTACGACCTCACCGAGCGCGTCCTGCCGCCCGAGGTCGTCTCGGCCGACCCGGTCCCGGACGCCGACGCCGTGCGGGCGCTCCTCGAGATCGGGGCCCGCGCCCACGGCATCGGCACCCTGCGCTGCTTCAAGGACTACTTCCGGCTCGCGGGCCCGGCCGTGGGCACGGCGCTCGCCGAGCTCGTCGAGGCCGGGACGCTGCGGCCCGTCGCCGTGCGCGGCTGGGACGAGCCGACCTACCTGCACGCCGACGCCGCCCTGCCACGGCGCGCGACGGCGACCACGCTGCTCAACCCGTTCGACCCCCTGGTGTTCGAGCGCACCCGGCTCGAGCGGCTGTTCGACGTGCGCTACCGGATCGAGATCTACGTCCCGGCCGCGAAGCGGGTGCACGGCTACTACGTGCTGCCGTTCCTCGACGGCGAGGACCTCACGGCACGCGTCGACCTCAAGGCCGACCGGCGGGCCGGCGTCCTGCGGGTCCTCTCCGCGCACCGGGAGCAGGCGGCGGGTGCCGAGACCGCGGCCCGGCTCGCCGCCGAGCTGCGCGTGCTCGGCGCGTGGCTGGGCGTGCCCGAGGTCGAGGTCGCGCCCTCCGGCGACCTCGCCGCGGCGCTCTCGGCGGAGGTCGCGGTCAGCGTCTGAGGGCGAGCGCGGCCAGCCGGCGGACGACGTCGTCGGGCGACGTCACGCTCGTGTCGATCTCGTGGGTGCACGCCGCACGCAGCGGCGGCACGACGGCGCGGGTGTCGGCGACGATCCGCCCGCGCTCTGCCTGATCCTTGCCGAACGGGTTGGTGGTCCGTCGGGCGACCCGGTCGAGCATGACGTCGAGCGGTGCCGTGAGCAGCACCACCGCGTCGAACCGGTCGCGGAGCACGCCTTGGTTCGGCGCCGTCCCGGCGACGACGAGCGGACGACCCGCCCGGTCGT
The DNA here is from genome assembly GCF_965112045.1 of Cellulosimicrobium sp. Marseille-Q8652. Taxonomy (NCBI): domain Bacteria; kingdom Bacillati; phylum Actinomycetota; class Actinomycetes; order Micrococcales; family Promicromonosporaceae; genus Cellulosimicrobium; species Cellulosimicrobium sp. Marseille-Q8652. The sequence goes on from NZ_CBCOPS010000002.1 coordinate 430,808, forward strand.
CGAGCAGGGCCGCCATCCGGTCCGTCCGCCACACGCGGTCGACCGTGCCGCGCGGGGCACCGGGCACCTGTGCGAGGACGCACCAGTCGCCGTCGTCGGTCTCGACGACGTCCACACCGCGGCTCGCGAGACCGCCGAGCGCCGTCGACTTCCCGACACCCGACATCCCCGTCACGAGCACGTGCGCCACGAGCCCGAGCCTACGGGCGCCGCCCGGTGGGCGGACGGCCGCGGCGCGGTTCGTCGTCGGCGAAACGCGGACGGGGCCAGGAGGCCTCAGGCTCCCCTACGATGTTGTGTGACGTTGCCGACGCCCGACCCGCGCTCCCGCGGTGAGGAGCGGCGGCCTTCCCGCGCCGTCCGGCCCGGGACGCGATCGATACGGGAGTTCTGCGTGCCTTCGATCCTCGACAAGGTCCTTCGCATCGGCGAGGGCCGGATCCTCAAGAAGCTGTCCGGCATCGCCGACCAGATCAACAAGCTGGAGCCCAGCTTCGAGGATCTCACCGACGAGGAGCTGCGGGAGGAGACGGACCGGTTCAAGGCTCGCCTCGCCGACGGCGCCACCCTGGACGAGATCCTGCCGGAGGCGTTCGCGACCGTCCGCGAGGCGGCGCGGCGCACGCTCGGGCAGCGGCACTTCGACGTCCAGCTCATGGGCGGGGCGGCGCTGCACCTCGGCAACATCGCCGAGATGAAGACCGGTGAGGGCAAGACGCTCGTCGCGACGACGGCCGCCTACCTCAACGCGCTCGAGGGCAAGGGCGTGCACGTCGTCACCGTCAACGACTACCTGGCGAAGTACCAGAGCGAGCTCATGGGCCGCGTCTACCGCTTCCTCGGGCTCACGACGGGCGTGATCCTCTCGGGCCAGACACCCGCGCAGCGCCGCCAGGAGTACGCCGCGGACATCACGTACGGCACGAACAACGAGTTCGGGTTCGACTACCTGCGCGACAACATGGCGTGGTCCACCGACGACCTCGTCCAGCGCGGCCACAACTTCGCGATCGTCGACGAGGTCGACTCGATCCTCATCGACGAGGCGCGCACGCCGCTCATCATCTCGGGCCCGGCCTCGGGCGACGCGAACCGCTGGTACGGCGAGTTCGCCAAGGTCGTGCGCCGCCTGAACGGCGGGACCGACTACGAGGTCGACGAGAAGAAGCGCACCGTCGGCGTGCTCGAGCCGGGGATCGAGAAGATCGAGGACTACCTCGGCATCGACAACCTCTACGAGTCCCTCAACACGCCCCTCATCGGGTTCCTCAACAACGCCATCAAGGCGAAGGAGCTCTTCAAGCGGGACAAGGACTACGTCGTGCTCAACGGCGAGGTGATGATCGTCGACGAGCACACGGGGCGCATCCTGCCCGGCCGTCGGTACAACGAGGGCATGCACCAGGCCATCGAGGCCAAGGAGGGCGTGCAGATCAAGGCCGAGAACCAGACGCTCGCCACGATCACGCTCCAGAACTACTTCCGCCTGTACTCCAAGCTCGCGGGCATGACGGGTACCGCCGACACCGAGGCCGCCGAGTTCCAGGGCACGTACAAGCTCGGGGTCGTGCCGATCCCGACGAACCGCCCGATGCAGCGCCTCGACCAGGCCGACCTCGTCTACAAGAACGAGGACGGGAAGTTCGACGCCGTCGTCGCCGACATCGTCGAGCGCCACGCGCACGGTCAGCCCGTGCTCGTCGGCACGACGAGCGTGGAGAAGTCGGAGCTGCTGTCCTCCAAGCTGAAGAAGCAGGGCGTGCCGCACGAGGTCCTCAACGCGAAGCAGCACGCGCGCGAGGCCGCGATCGTCGCGCAGGCCGGCCGCAAGGGCGCGGTCACGGTGGCGACGAACATGGCCGGACGAGGCACCGACATCATGCTCGGCGGCAACGCCGAGTTCATGGCGGTCGCCGACCTCGCGGCCCGCGGGCTCGACGCGGCGGAGAACGCCGAGGAGTACGAGGCCGCCTGGCCCGACGCGCTCGAGAAGGCGAAGGCCGCCGTCGCCGCGGAGCATGACGAGGTCAAGGAGCTCGGCGGTCTCTACGTGCTCGGCACGGAGCGCCACGAGTCGCGCCGCATCGACAACCAGCTGCGTGGTCGGTCGGGCCGTCAGGGCGACCCGGGGGAGTCCCGGTTCTACCTGTCGATGCAGGACGACCTCATGCGCCTGTTCAACTCGGGTCTCGCCGAGTCGATGATGAACCGCGCCGGGTTCCCCGACGACGTCCCGCTCGAGTCGAAGATGGTCACGCGCGGCATCGCGAGCGCGCAGGGCCAGGTCGAGTCGCGCAACTTCGAGATCCGCAAGAACGTCCTCAAGTACGACGACGTCCTGTCCCGGCAGCGCACCGTCATCTACGACGAGCGCCGCCGCGTGCTCGAGGGCGAGGACCTGCACGAGCAGGTGCAGCACTTCCTCACCGACGTGATCACGGCCTACGTGGAGGCGGCGACGGCCGAGGGCAACCCCGAGAACTGGGACCTCGACGCGCTGTGGACCGCGGTCAAGGCCGTGTACCCCATCTCGATCGAGGTCGACGAGGTCGTCGAGCAGGCCGGGGGTGCGACCCGCCTCACGCAGGAGCTCCTGCTCGAGGAGATCCTGTCCGACGCCCGCATCGCCTACGAGAACCGCGAGGAGCAGCTCGGCTCCGCGAACATGCGCCAGCTCGAGCGCCGCGTGACCCTCTCCGTCCTCGACCGCAAGTGGCGCGAGCACCTCTACGAGATGGACTACCTCAAGGAGGGCATCGGCCTGCGCGCGATGGCCCAGCGCGACCCGCTCGTCGAGTACCAGCGCGAGGGCTACCAGCTCTTCCAGGCGATGACCGAGGCGATCAAGGAGGAGACCGTCGGGTTCCTCTTCAACCTCGAGGTCAAGGTCGCCGAGCCCGGTGCGGCGCAGGGCCAGCCCGCGGTGATCGACGCCGCGCAGGCGGCCCAGGCGGCGCAGTCCGCGGCCGGTCAGGCCCTCGGCGGGGCCGCGGGCGCGGCCTCGGCGGGCGCGGTCGCCGGTCTCGCCGCCGCGGCCCAGGCGTCGACGACGCGGCCCGCCCCGGCGCCGTCCCCGGTCGAGGACGCCACCGCGGACGCCGTGGAGGACGCGACCGTCGAGGACGCGCCGGCGGAGGCGCCGTCGGTCGCGAAGTCCTCGGTCGACGAGCCGCCCGTGCAGGCGGCCGCTGCCGAGGGCGCGCCCGTGGCGGCGCCGGCACCGTCCGGCGACCGTACCGGCACGCTCATCGCGAAGGGTCTCGACGGCCCCGAGCGTCAGGTGCCGCTCTCGTACAGCGCGCCGAGCGAGGACGGCACGGGCGCCGCGGTCGTCACGGGCGACGCCGGTCGCCGGTCGCGCCGCGCGCTGCACGGCGAGGCGACCGCGGTCGAGAGCGACGGCCGGACGTTCCCGGGCACCCCGCGCAACGCGCAGTGCCCGTGCGGCTCGGGCAAGAAGTACAAGGTCTGCCACGGGCAGAACGAGGACTGACCTGTCGGGGGCGCGTCGCCCCCGACGGACGAGGAGGGGCGGTCGCCGTGCGACCGCCCCTCCTCGCGTCGCGCCCCGACCTGCGGGCGCCGCGGGGGGTCACCCGATCTCGAGCGCGACCACGCGCCAGGTGCCGCGGCGCACCTCGAGCCGGGCAGCGGCCGCCCGGACCCGGTCGCCGTCGTCGACGACGACCGTCGCCTCGGCGACCTCGGCCCCGAGGCGCAGGACGCGGGCACGCCGGACCGTGACGGGGCGTGTCGCGGTGCCCGGAGCGAGGTCGGCCTCGAGGACGATCCGGGCACGACGGGCGAGCGCCTCGTAGATCTCGGGCGTCACCCAGCGCGCGAGCTGCTGGACCGTGCGGTCGCCGCGCACCACCTCGACGGCGGCCCTCACGACGGCGCAGCACAGCGGCGTCGGGTCCGGCAGCGGGACGGGCGCCGTCGGGACCAGCGGACGGCCGTGCGCGACGTGACGCGGGACGGCGGCCCGGGGGTCGCGGACGTCGACGGCCGTCGTGGGCGGCTCGCCGACGCACCGGAGCAGCCGTGCGCCGGTCTCGTCGGCCGGGACGCCGGTGGACCGCGGGGACACGGCGGGCTGGGGGTCGCGCAGGCTGGTCGTCATCGTCGGCTCCTCGGGAGTTCTGGACGGTGGGTCATGCCGACGGTGCGACGAGCACCTGGCCGGGCCGGATGAGGTCGGGGTCGTCGCCGATCACCGCGACGTTCGCCGAGTGCCACCGCGCCACGGCCGCGGCGACGTCGGCGTCGGTGGCGTCCGCCGGGAGCGACCGTGCGGCGATCCCCCACAACGTGTCGCCGCGCAGCACGACGACCTCCGTGCCGGTCGCGGTCACCTCGCGCGTGACGGTGAGGGCGGCGTCCCGTTCCGCGGGCGGCAGTGCCGGGGCCGAGCGGTCGGCGGGTGGGGTGCTCGTCCCCGTCGCGCCCGGGGCAGGAACGGTGGGCGCGTCGGTCGGCGCCGGCGCGGGGTGGCCGGGCGCCTGCGGTGGGGCGCCCTCGGTGGCGGCGTCCGGACCCGGTCCCGCGGTCGCGGGGGCGGTCGGCGGGACGGACGCGCGCCAGCCGAGGTCCACGGCGACGACCGCCGACCGGTCCTCGGCCCGGCCCTCGTCCGCCTGGGCGGTGCCCCCGCCGAGGACGAGCCCGGTGCCGACCGCCACGGTGACCCCGATGCGCGCCGTCCGGCGCACGACCGCGGGGGCGTGGCGCGCGACGAGCCGCTCGCCCACGGTCCAGGTGCGGCCGCCTGCCCGGACGGCCAGGCAGCCGAGCGCCAGCGCGCAGCTCACGGCGACCCATCCGGCGGCGACGGCGCCGACGACCACCGCTCCGAGCTCGAGATGGCTCTCGAACCGCGCGGGGTGCAACGCCCCGGCGAGGTGGAGGGCACGTGCCGTCAGGCCCGCCGAGGCCCCCGACATCGCGGCCAGGAGGAGCGCGAGCATCCCGGTGTCGCGGAGGCGACCGCTCCGTGGCGGATCGGGAGCTGGGTCGGTCGCGGGAGAGGGATGATCGAGCGAAGGTCGCGGGTCGGATCGCCGTGCCATGGGTCCCCCTGGTACCGACCGCGGGTGCCGCGGACGTGTCTTGATGACATTTGATCGAGTTTGATCTCGTTCAACACATCTAAGGGGACCTTGGTGTCGATGTCCAGGGGTCTCTCGTGATGTGGACGGGGCTGACCCCGCCTGGCGCCTCCACCGCTACCGTGTGCCCGTGCGGTGGGACGCCCTCTTCGACGACCTCGCGGCGCAGCTTGCCGCCGCCGAGCGTGCCGAGCTCGCCGACGCGGTCGCCGACCTGACGCGCGCCGAGCACGCCACCGTCTCGCTCGCCGAGCGGCTCCGGGGCACGACGGGGACCGTCACCCTCGAGCTCCGGGACGGGGCGCGGATCACCGGCGCCGTCCGTGACGTCGCGAGGGAGTGGGTGCTCGTGGCGGAGCGGCAGCGCCAGCACCTCGTCCCCTCGGGAGCCGTCGCGGCGGTCACCGGGCTCGACAGGTTCGCGCGTCCCCCCGTCTCGGGACGCGCGGACCGGCTCGGTCTGGGTCACGTGCTGCGGGCCCTCATGCGGGACCGCCGTCCGGTGCAGGTGCGCGTCGAGGCCGCCGCCTTCCCGGGTTGGATCGCGCGGGTGGGCACGGACCACCTGGACCTGGAGGTCGAGCCGGGAGCACGGCACGGGACCCGGTCGGTACCCTACTCCGCGCTGCTGTGCGTCAGCGACGCAGGGCCGGGCGGCGTCGCCCGATGATCACGACGCAGGGGGAGCGGTCGAGGGTCGGGCGCCGCGAGCCGACCGGCGCGGTGGGGCGACGGTGCGTGCGCGGCGTGGCTCAGCCGTCGAACTCGCCCGCGTCGATCCGCTGGCGGGTCTGCGCGTACATGCGCTGGATGTACCCCTCGAGCTCGCTGGCCTCGACGCGCCACTGGCCGCGGCCCCCGACCTGGATCGCGGGCAGCTCGCCCGACCGGACGAGCGCGTACGCCTGCGCCGCGGAGATGTTGAGCTCTTCCGTGACGTCGGCGAGGGTGAGGAAGCGCTGGGCCATGGCGCAAGTCTGGCACGGGCCCGACGACGCCCCGACGTCGTCCACAGCCACCCCCGCGGCGCGGCGCCGACGACGATCATGGGACCGGCGGCCGCCGGCCGCCCACCGGAGCACGTGCAGGACCACCGACACGACCACGGACGGGACTCGATGACGACGACCCTGGAACGCCCCTCGCGCGACACGACGGCGACGGCCCCTCCTCCCCGCGCGGCCACCCGGCTGCGACGGCCGACCTGGCGCGACCCGCGGCTCCTCGTCGGCCTGGTCGTCGTCGCCGCGTCGGTCGCGCTCGGGTCCTGGGCGGTCGCAGCGGCCGGGCACACGGACGCCGTGTACGCGGCCGACGACGTGCTGACCCCCGGTGACACGGTCAGCGCCGAGGACCTGCGCGTCGTCGAGGTCCGGCTCGGCAGCGAGACCGACGGGTACCTCCTCGCCGCCGACGGCCTCCCCGAGGGCGCGGTCGTGCTCCGCACCGTCGAGCCGGGGGAGCTGCTCCCGGCGAGCGCGCTGGGCGCTGCCGACGACCTCGGCGTGCGCGCCGTCGCGGTGCCCGTGACGACCGGTCTGTCGGACCGGATCGTGGCCGGGGCCGCGGTCGACCTGTGGCACGTGCCGGCACCGCCGTCCGGCACGGGCGAGCCGGGGGCTGCGGGCGCGGGAGCCGGACCGGCGGTCCTGGTCGAGGGCGTGACCGTGGCGGAGGTCGACGAGGCGGACGGGACGTTCGTCGCCGGCGGCCCCGTGACGATCCACGTCCTCGTCGGCGCCGACGACCTCCCCACGGTGCTCGGTGCCGTGGCCGGCGAGGGGTCGATCGCCGTCGTCCCCGTGGGCGGTGCGGGGTGAGCGGGGCGACGGCCGTCGCCACGGTGCTCTGCGCGGTCCGCGGTCCGCTCGAGGCCGAGGTCGTCACGGCGCTCGACGCCCCGGGTCTGCAGGTGACGCGACGCTGCGCCGACGTGGTCGAGCCGCGGGCCGCGGCGGCGGCAGGGGCCGGGGCAGGTGGGGGTGGTGTCCGCCGACCTGCCGGCGTTCGACCGGGAGGCGGTCGCGGAGCCCCACGCGCACGCCGTCCGCGTCGTGGGGCTGGCCGTGCCCGGCTCGTGGGAGGAGAACCGGCTCCGCGCGCTCGGGGTCGACGTCGTCGTGGACCCCGCGGCGTCCGCCGACTCGCTCCGGGAGGCCGTGCGCACGGTCGTCGCGCGACCGGTGCCGACAGCCCTGGCTCCCGACGGCCCGCACGGCCCGCCGGCCCCGGCGCCGGTCGGCGTCGAGCCGGCGCCGCCCACCGGACGGGTCGTCGCCGTCTGGGGTCCGACGGGCGCGCCCGGCCGCACGACGGTCGCGGTCAACCTGGCCGCCGAGCTCGCCGGTCCGCCGTCGTCGGGTCGGCGCGGCTCGCGGCGCGACCGCCGCCCGTCCGAGGTCGCGCTCCCCGCCGTCGCGCCGACCGGCCCCGAGTCCGGCGTCCTGCTGGTCGACGCGGACACGTACGGCGGGTCGGTCGCCCAGCACCTCGGGATGCTCGACGAGTCGCCGGGGCTCGCGGCGGCGGCGCGCAGCGCGGGCCACGGAGCCCTCGACGCCGTCGGCCTCCAGGAGCTCGCGCCGACCGTCGTCCCGCGCCTCCAGGTCCTCACCGGTCTCGCCCGGGCCGCGCGCTGGCCGGAGCTGCCCGGGCCGTCGCTGGACGTCGTGTGGGACGTGGCCCGCTCGGTCGCGGACTGGACGGTCGTCGACTGCGGGTTCGGCATCGAGACCGACGAGCTCCTCACCTACGACACGCGCGCTCCCCAGCGCAACGCAGCCACGCTCAGCGCGCTCGGGGCGGCGGACACGGTCGTCGTGGTCGGCGGTGCCGACCCGGTCTCCCTGCAGCGGCTCGTGCGGGCGCTCGACGAGCTCGACGCCGTCGGAGCCGCGGCCGGTGCGCTGCGGGTCGTCGTCGTGAACCGGGTGCGCTCGGGGGTCGTCGGGCCGCGACCCGAGCGGGCCGTGCGTGAGGCGCTCGCGCGCTACGCGGGCGTGGACGACCTCCAGGCCGTCCCCGAGGACCGGTCGCTGGACCTCGCGCTGCGGGAGGGCCGCGTCCTGGCCGAGGTGGCGCCCGGCAGCCCCGCGCGACGCGCCCTCGCGCGGCTCGCCGCGCACGTGCGCACCTCGACGCCCGTGCCCGTGGCCAGCACCGGGCACCTCCAGACGGCACACTGAGCCCATGCGCATCTACCTCCCCGCCACGCTGGACGAGCTCGACGCCGCGGCCGTCACCGACGACGCCGCGCTCTGGACGGTGGCGCCGCGCGGCGCGCACGCCGTGACGTCGGCGCTCGGTCGGTCCCTGCCCGACGAGGACGAGGAAGGGCTCGAGTACGCGGCGGCCCTCGAGGCGGCCGACGACTCGCTCGCCCTCGTCGCCTCCCGGCCGGACGCACCGCGGCAGCGGCTCGTCGTGACGATCGAGGTCCCCGACGACGCGGTCCAGGTCGTCGAGGCCGCGTCCGGTGACGACGACGAACCGGCACCGAGCGCGGTCCGGGTCGTGCGGACCGTGGCCGACGTCGCGATCGTGTGCGTGCACGTCGACGAGCCCGAGGCCGCCCCCGACGTCGAGGCGGTGCTCGCCGCGGCCGACGGCGACGGCCCCGAGGCCGACGCGCTGCTCGACGCCGCGCTCGACCGGGTCACCGAGCGCGACCTGCTCTGGTATGACTGGTCGGAGCTCCCGGACGTGCCGCGCGCCTGACGCCGGTCGGCCGCGGTCGCCGACGCGCGGTGCGGTGGGACCTCAGCCCAGCCGGCCGAGCACCTCGTCGTGGAGGAGGCCGTTCGTCGCGACGGCGTTGCCGCCCCACGGCCCGCCGGCGCCGTCGAGCGACGTGAACCGGCCGCCGGCCTCGGTGACGATCGGCACGAGCGCGGCCATGTCGTAGAGCTCGAGCTCGGGCTCGGCCGCGGCGTCGACGGCGCCCTCTGCCACGAGCATGTACGACCAGAAGTCCCCGTACCCGCGCGTGCGCCACGCGCCGCGCATGAGGTCGAGGAAGGGGTCGAGCCGTCCGCGCTCCTCCCAGCCGCCGAGCGAGGAGTAGGCGAGCGAGGCGTCCTCCCAGCGCGAGACCGCGGAGACGTGCAGGCGCGAGGCCGCGGCGAGCGACTTGCCGGTCCACGCGCCCGTGCCCTTCGCGGCCCACCACCGGCGCCCGAGGGCCGGTGCCGAGACGAGGCCCACGACGACCTCGTCGCCGTCGGCGAGCGCGATGAGCGTCGCCCACACCGGTACGCCCCGCACGAAGTTCTTCGTCCCGTCGATGGGGTCGACGATCCAGCGGCGTGAGCCGTGACCGGTCTCGCCGTACTCCTCGCCGACGATCGCGTCCCGCCCCCTGGCCCGCCCGAGCCCGGCGCGGATGATCTCCTCCGCGGCGCGGTCGGCGTCGCTCACCGGGGTCGAGTCGGGCTTCGACTCGACGTGCAGGTCGATCGCCTTGAACCGGGACATCGTGTGGCCGTCGACCTGGTCGGCGATCACGTGGGCGAGGCGCAGGTCGTCGTCGTAGCTCCGCGTCGAGGGGGGCGTCATGGCTCACACCGTAGCGGTGCGACCCGGCACCGCGGACTCAGGCCGCGCCGGTGCGCGAGGTCAGCACGCGGCGGAAGGACTCGAGCCGTGCGGCGCGGGCCGCGCGCGTCTCGTCGTCGGGTGACGCCTCGACCCACTCGTCGAGCGCGCAGTCCGGGGCGTCGTCGAGGTGCGTGCACCCGCGCGGGCACGCCTCGGCGACCTCGTCCAGGTCGTCGAACGCGCGCAGCAGGTTCCCGACCTCGACGTGCGCGAGCCCGAACGACCGCACGCCGGGGGTGTCGATCACCCACCCACCGCCGGGCAGGCGCAGCGCGACGGCGGAGGTCGACGTGTGCCGGCCGCGGCCCGTCACGTCGTTCACGATCCCCGTCGCCCGCCGGGCGTCGGGCACGAGCGCGTTGACGAGCGTGGACTTGCCGACGCCTGAGTGCCCCACGAACACCGAGGTGCGTCCGGCGAGAGCGGCGCGCACCGCGTCGAGCGGCTCGATCGCCCACCCGTTCGCGGCGAGGCCGTCCGGGACGCGTCGCGTCTCGACGACCGAGACCCCGAGCGGCTCGTAGAGCGCGCGCAGCGGGGCGGCGTCGGCGAGGTCCGCCTTGGTGAGGCACAGCAGGACGTCCATGCCCGCGTCGTACGCCGCGACGACGCACCGGTCGATCATGCGCGTGCGCGGCTCGGGCTCGGCGAGCGCGGTGACGACCACGAGCTGGTCGGCGTTGGCGACGATGACCCGCTCGTAGGGGTCCGTGTCGTCGGCGGTCCGTCGCAGGACGGCGGTGCGCTCCTGGATGCGGACGATGCGCGCGAGGCTCCCGTCGTCGCCCGTCACGTCGCCGACGAGGTCGACCCGGTCGCCGCACACCACGCGGGTGCGCCCGATGTCGCGTGCCTTCATGGCGACGACGACCCGCTCGTCGGGCCCGTCCGCGTCGACCAGGAGCGTGTAGCGCCCGCGGTCGACCCCCGTGACGAAGCCGGTCACCGCGTCCGCGTGCTCGGGCCGCTGCTTGGTGCGCGGGCGGCTGCCCCGCTTGCCGGGGCGGGACCGGAAGTCCGACTCGTCGGGGACGCGTCGTGCCATCAGCGGGCCGCCACCCCCTCGACGGGGGCGGCCGGCGCGCCCGGCGCGGCAGCTCCGGGTGCGCCGCCGTCGAGCATGCGCTCCCACATGCCCGCGAACCCGGGCAGCGTCTTCGCGGTCGTCTCCACGTTCTCCACGGCGACCCCGGGCACGCGCAGACCGATGAGCGCGGCCGACGTGGCCATCCGGTGGTCGTGGTACGTGCGGAACGTCGCGCCGTGCAGGGGGCGCGGCGTGATGACGAGCCCGTCGCGCGTCTCCTCCGCCCGGCCGCCGAGCCGCGTGATCTCGGTGGCGAGCGCGGCGAGCCGGTCCGTCTCGTGACCGCGCAGGTGCGCGATGCCGCGCAGACGGCTCGGGGCGTCTGCCAGCGCCGCGAGCGCGGCGATGGTCGGCGCGAGCTCGCCCGCCGCGCGGAGGTCGACGTCGACGCCGCGGATCTCGCCGGTTCCCGTCACGGACATGACCCCGTCCTCGAGGCTCGCCGTGCCGCCCATCGCCGTGAGGAGCTCGCCCAGCATCGCGCCGGGCTGGGTGGTGGTGGTCGGCCAGCCCGGCACGCGGACCGTGCCCCCGGCGACCAGGGCCGCGGCGAGGAAGGGTCCGGCGTTGGAGAGGTCGGGCTCCACCTGGACGTCGCGTGCGGTGATCGGTCCGGGCTCGACGCGCCAGATCGCAGGCCGCGAGTCGTCGATCACCACGCCGACCTCGCGCAGGACCTCCACCGTCATGTCGATGTGCGGCATGCTCGGCAGCGTGGTGCCGACGTGGCGCAGCGTGAGGCCCTGGTCGAACCGCGCGGCAGCGAGCAGCAGGCCCGAGACGAACTGGCTCGACGCCGACGCGTCGACGTCGACGGACCCGCCGCGCACCCGGCCGCGACCCCGGACGGTGAACGGGAGGGTCGTCGGGGGGCCCGGTGACCCGCCGGCGTCGCCCGCGACCCCCACGTCCAGGGCGCGCAGCGCCGTGAGGACCGGACCCATCGGGCGGACCCGAGCGCCCTCGTCGCCGTCGAAGCGGACCGGGCCTTCCGCGAGGGCCGCGAGCGGGGGGAGGAACCGCATGACCGTGCCGGCGAGGCCGCAGTCGATCTCCGCCGGCCCGCGCAGTGCGCCCGGGACGACGTGCAGCTCGCTGGGGGACGCTCCCTCGGTCACGTCGACGCCGAGCGCGCGCAGCCCCGCGGCCATGAGGTCGGCGTCGCGGCTGCGCAGCGCGCCGCGCAGCACGCCGGGGCCGTCCGCGAGGGCGGCGAGCACGAGCAGGCGGTTCGTCAGCGACTTCGAGCCCGGCACCTCGACGGTCGCGTCGAGCGGCCCCGCCACCGTCGGCGCGGCCCACCCTTCCGCCTCGGCGGGGACGGGGGCTGCGGCGCGCGGGTCGGTCATGGTGCCCAGGCTAGTGGAGGGGGAGGGCCCGACGCCGGACCCTCCCGCAGCCCGGACGCGCCCGCCCGGACGCCCCACCGCCGTGCGCGTGCTCAGGCCACCTTGGAGCGGACGGCCGCACCGGCGTCGTGCACCGCACCCGACGTGAGGCTCGCGGCGTGCTCGGCGGCCTCGCGCGCCGCCTTCGCCGCCCGGCGTGCGGCGCGCCCGGCGTCGGCCGACGCCTGCTTCGCGGAGCCCGTCACGCCCTTCGCCGTCCCCCTGACACCCTTCGCCGTGCCCTTGGCGCTCGCGACGACGGCTTCCTGCTTCGCCTGCTTGGCCCGGACCAGGTCGTGGCGCGCCTTCTCGAGCCGCCACTGCACCCCCGGCCGTCCCTCGTAGTCGGCCCCGGCGATGAGCGCGGCACCGATCGCCCCGATGTTGGCCACGAACTTGCGCGTGCGCTCCGACCGGGTCGCCTCGCCGCCGGTGAACGGCTGGTTGACGACGGCGAGCGGGACGGTGAGCGCCGCGAGCGTGAGCGCCGCGGTGCGGGGGGCCTTGCTGACGGCGAGGCAGAGGCCCGCGACCGCGGTGGCGACACCGTGCGCCCGGACGAGCGCCGTGACCTGTGCGTCGCTGAGCGGAGCCTCCACGCCGGCGCCCTTCTCGACGAGCTCGACGCCGCTCCGCGCGGCGCGGACGTGCTCGGCCGGCTTGAGTGCGGTCTGGACGCCGTCGTAGACGAACCAGGAGGCCAGCATGGGCCTCGCGAGGTGACGCAGCAGCATCGGTACTCCTTCGGTCGCGTGTCGCTCCAGCCTGCCGCGCCCGCGCTCCGCGCGCCACCGGCGACCGGTCCTGAGGGCCTGAGAACCGCGGGAGACGAGGGAGAGACGGGACGAGGGCGAGGCGACGGGCGAGGGGGAGGTGAGGGAGGGCGCGCGCGATCGTGGCGGGCCTGGCGAGAGCCCGCGAGGGACGAGCGGGCGGATGGTGGATCGCGCGCGCCCTCCCTCACCTCACCCGGTGGTGCGATCAGGACACGAATGCCCTCAGAGCGCTCCGCCGGCGGCCTCGGGCGCGTCCGCGGACTCGCCCGAGTCGCCGATCGTCTCGCGGGCGACGTAGTTCTCGAGGTCGAAGAGGTTGTCCCCGGCGCGCTGCGCGACGGTGAGGAGCGTCGTCGCCGACGCGACCTCCTCCACCTGCTCCTTGAGGAACCACAGGAGGAACTGCTCGCCCAGGGCGTCGCCCTCCTCGCGCGCCGCGCGGAAGATCGCCTCGATCTGGGCCGTGACCTGCTTCTCCTGGTCGAGGGCGAGCTGGAGCGGCTCGACGACGGACGAGAAGTCGTTGCGCACGTCGCTCGTGCCCGGGATGACGACGGGCAGGTCCCGGTCGAGGTGGTACTGCACGATCATCATCGCGTGGTTGCGCTCCTCGACCGACTGGCGGTAGAAGTGCGCGGCGAGCTGGGGCAGGTCGTGCGAGTCGAACCACACGGCGATCGCGATGTACTGCTGGTGCGCGTCGAGCTCGTGCGCGACCTGCTCGCGCAGGAGGGTGAGGAAGCGGGACGGGATCTCGGTGGTGGTCATGGGCGTCACGGTAGCGACGTCGGCCGCGCGGCACACCCCCTGCCCGCGGCCGGGAATGGGCCGTCGCGCGTGGTGGTTGCACACCTCGTGACCATCCTCCTCGACGCCCGGTCGACCGCCGCTCGGGCGGCCGCCCCGGCCTCCCCGGACGAGGCCTTCGCGGCGGCCTTCTCGGCCGGTCCTGCCGCGAGGTCCGCCCCAGCGAACAACCTGACGAACAGGGGACTAGGCTCGTTGTCGATGACTGAGCAGATCCCCGGGAGCCCCGAGACGGCGCCGTCCGCGACGCCGACCTCCGCGCTGCCCGAGGGGACGGGGAGCGACCTCCCCGCGACCACCGGTACGGACGACGACACCGACACGAACCGCGCCCCGGCGGCGGAGGACGACGCCGCGCGGGCGGCGCGGTTCGAGCGCGACGCGCTGCAGTACCTCGACCAGCTGTACTCCGCGGCGCTGCGCATGACGCGCAACCCGTCGGACGCCGAGGACCTCGTGCAGGAGACGTTCGCCAAGGCGTTCGCGGCGTTCCACCAGTACCGCCCGGGGACGAACCTCAAGGCGTGGCTGTACCGGATCCTCACGAACACGTTCATCAACACGTACCGCAAGAAGCAGCGCGAGCCGCAGCAGTCCCAGGCGGAGGACGTCGAGGACTGGCAGATCGCCCGCGCCGCGTCGCACACGTCGCAGGGGCTGCGATCCGCGGAGGCGGAGGCGCTGGACCGCCTGCCGGACACGGACGTGAAGCGTGCTCTGCAGGAGCTGCCCGAGGACCGCCGCATGGTCGTGTACTACGCGGACGTCGAGGGCTTCCCGTACAAGGAGATCGCGGAGATCATGGGGACACCGATCGGTACGGTCATGTCCCGCCTGCACCGGGGCAGGCGCCAGCTGCGCGAGCTGCTGGCCGACTACGCCGCGAAGCGAGGACTGGTGGGGGCGAAGGCTCCCGGAGGTGAGTCGTGAGCACGTCAGAGAGCCGGACGCCGGGCCTGCGGGTACCCGACGAGGCGGTCACGCCCATCCCGCACGCCACCGAGGGCGAGTCGGAGTGCGAGCACGCGCTCCTGCACCTCTACGAGTACCTGGACTCGGAGATGACGGCGGACGACGAGCTGCGCATGCGCGCGCACGTCGCGCACTGCTCGCCGTGCCTCGCCGAGCTGAGCGTCGAGGAGCTCGTGAAGCGGCTCGTGCGCCGTTCGTGCCACGAGCAGGCGCCGGCGAGCCTGCGTGCGCGGATCCACGCGCAGCTCGTCGTCATGACGACCACGACGGTGGTCGAGACGCGCTGAGCCGCGCGAGCGCCCGCCGACCACGGCACGACGAAGGGCCCGGACCGACGACGTCGGTCAGGGCCCTTCGTGCGTGTGCGCCGTGTCTCAGGCGTTGGGGCGCTTGCCGTGGTTCGCGGCGTTGCCCTTGCGGCTGCGACGCTTGCGTCCGCGCTTGCTCATGATGTTCTCCTGATCGTCTGGGGGAGTGCCGTCCCGGGGGAATCTCGGCGGGAACGGCCGCCCGCGGCGGGTCCGGTCCGCCTCCCATGGTCCCACACGTCATCCCTTGCCCTTCGCCGGAACGCGATATATCGTGTCTCGAGGAACGCGATATATCGCGACCTCGGACGGTGGCGGACCGCAGGTCCGTCGCCGGCGCCGCCCCGGCGCGACACCGCTGGACGAGAGGACGGGCGTCCGATGACGCACGAGAGCTGGGCCGTCAGCGGTCCGCGGACGATCGGGCTCGAGCACGTCACCGTGCTCGACGCCACGGTGATCGGGGGGCGCATCGACGTCGTCGCCCACGACGACCCCGCCCGGACCGACGTCGTGGTCGAGGTGCACTCCGTGACGGGGCGCGCGCTCGAGGTGACGCGGGAGGGCGCGACCCTGCGCATCGGGTACGGCTCGTACGAGGCCGGGTGGAAGGGCTTCCTCGAGCGCTTCCGCACCTACACCGGCAAGGACGCCGCCGACGTGCACGTCGCCGTCCCCGCGACGACGCGGGCGAAGGTCGTGACCGTCCAGGGCGAGGGGCTCGTCGCGGGGCTCCGGGAAGGCGTGCGCGTGGGCACGGTCACCGGCTCGGTCATGACCAGCCGCACAGCGGGCGAGCTGCGCGTCGACACGGTCTCCGGAGAGGTGTCCGCGAGCGAGCACGACGGCACGGTCCGGATGGAGTCCGTCTCGGGAGGCCTCACGGCGACGGGAGCGCTGCGCTCGCTGCGGCTCGAGTCCGTCTCGGGCGCGGTGACGGTCGACACCCGCACGACGCCCTCCGAGGTGAGCGTGAGCGCCGTCTCCGCCGACGTGCTCGTGCGGCTGCCCGACCCGGACGCCATGTCGTACGCGATCCGGTGCCTGAGCGGGCGGCTGCTCGTCGACGGCACCGAGCAGCGCGGCACGGCCGGCTCGTTCACCCGGGCGGCCCTGCACCGGCCGGCGGCGCCCGTCCGGGTCTCGGCCGTCTCCGGGAACGTCACGGTGCTGCGCGGCGTGTCCGAGGAGGACGGGGCCCACGCCTTCGCGGACGCGTCCGAGCGCGCGACCGACGGCGGCCCGGTCTGGGGATCGCCCGGCGCGCGCGCGGCGTCGACGCACGGCCCGGTGGACCGCTGATGGCCACGGTCTTCGCCCACGGCGAGCTCCGCCTGTACCTCCTCGCGCTCCTCGACACCGGGCCGAAGCACGGGTACGAGCTCATCACCGAGCTCACGGACCGCTTCGGCGGCACGTACCGGCCGAGCGCGGGGACCATCTACCCGCGTCTCGGGCGCCTCGAGGACGAAGGGCTCGTGCGCCGCAGCGTCGAGGGGCGCAAGACGACCTACGAGCTCACGCCCGCCGGCCGTGCCGAGATCGAGGCGCGGCGCGCGGACGTCGCGCAGCTCGAGCACGGCATCGCGGAGACCGTGCGGCAGCGCGCCCAGGCCCTGCGCGCCGAGGTCCAGGGCTCGCTCCAGGGGCTGCGCGCCGAGCTCGCCGCCGCGGCGCAGTCGGCACGCGCACGCCCGCGCGACGGCGAGCCCGACCCGCGGCGCCGGGAGTCCTACGCCTGGCGCATGGAGGCCGAGGCCCTCGTCCAGCGCTTCCGGGACGACGTGCGCGCCGACCTGCGCCGCGCCGACGCGTCGAGCGTCGTCACGGAGCTCACCGTGGACACGCTGCGCACCGTCCTCGACAGCGCGC
The DNA here is from genome assembly GCF_965112045.1 of Cellulosimicrobium sp. Marseille-Q8652. Classification (NCBI taxonomy): domain Bacteria; kingdom Bacillati; phylum Actinomycetota; class Actinomycetes; order Micrococcales; family Promicromonosporaceae; genus Cellulosimicrobium; species Cellulosimicrobium sp. Marseille-Q8652. Next base: position 447,722 of record NZ_CBCOPS010000002.1, read on the forward strand.
GCCGAGCCGTCCGGGCCACCCTGCCCTGAGGGGCGGCGCTCCGGACCACCACGACCAGCACCCCGACCATCTCGACCGAACACCGAACGAGGAGAGATCCATGAGCACCGAGACCTGGGTGGTCACCACCCCGCAGACCGTCGACGTCGCCGAGGTACGCCGCGTCGTCGTCCAGCTGACCGACGGTTCCGTCGACGTCGTCGCGGACCCGAACCGCGCCGACGGGGCGCACGTCGAGATCGGCGACGTCACCGAGCGACCGCTGCAGGTGAGCGCGCACGACGGCGAGCTCCGCATCGGGTACGACTTCGCCGGCATCGAGGGCGTCGTCGACCGCGCGAAGGGCCTGCGCGACAAGGACCGCGCCGTCGTGCGCGTCACCGTCCCGGCCGACGTGCCCGTCAAGGTGACGACGGCGCGTGCCGCCACCACCGTCACGGGCACCACGGCCGACCTGTCGGTGACCACCGCCACCGGCCCGGTGCGCGTCCAGGGCACGACGGGCCCCGTCTCCGTCAAGACGGCCTCCGCGCCCGTGGACGTCGTCGAGCACGTCGGGGACGTCCGGGTGAGCACCGCCTCCGGCGCCGTCAACGTGGCGGGGTCGCTGGGCCGCGTGTCGGTCACGACCGTGACGAGCGGCGTCGAGGTGGTCGCGCGCGAGAGCACGCCGCTCGTCGACGCCCGCACGGTCTCCGGCGACGTCGCCGTGCGCCTCGGCGCCGGCGCTCCCGTGAACCTCAAGGCGCGCAGCGTCACGGGCAAGGCCGTGCTCGACGGCGTGCGCCTCGAGAGCTCCGCGCAGCGCACGACCTCGGTCGACCACGTCGACCGTCCGGCCGAGACGCCCGCCGCCGGCGGCGCCTACGTCTCGGCGAGCACCGTGTCGGGCGACCTCACGGTCTCGCGCGGCTGAACCGGACGGCCTGCCCGACGAACCGGACGGTCTGCCCGAGGACGCGCCTCAGGGCGTGTCGTCGGGCAGGCCGAGCCAGGCGTGCCACCCCGTGTGCAGCACGAGCCACGCCATGAGGCCGTAGCCCGCCTGGCCCGGGAACCCGTTGCCGCTCTGGGCGAGGTCCGCGAGCCACTGCTCGTGCGTCACGAGCGGGCTGAACGTGTCGACGTACGGGACCCGACGACGGTTCGCGACGTCCGCGAACGCGTTCGAGAGCTCGGCGAGCCGGTCCGCGTCCTGCGGGTGCCCGGGCGGCGGCCCGACGACGAACGTCGGCAGGCGCCGTGACTCCGCGACGTCGAGCACGTTCGCGAGGTTGAGACGCGACCGCGCCACGGACAGGCCCGAGTCGAGGTCGTGGCGGCCCAGGCCGACGACGAGCCGGTTGTCGACGTCGGGCTCGGGGGAGAACCGCCGAGCGGTCTCCGCCTCCCAGCGCTGGCTGAGGGCCGTCGTCGTCTCCCCGGGGATCGCGAGCGGGAAGACGTACACCGGCTGCGGGAAGCGCGTGCGCGCGACGACGCGCCCCGACCACCCCAGGGCCTTGGCGTCCCCGACGCCGGCGCTCAGCTCGTCGCCGACGACGCAGATCCGGACTTCTCGACGTGCTGCGTCCTCCACGAGACCCATTCTCCCCGACGCCGGGAGCCGCGGTCGATCCGGGGCCGTCCGCTCGGCGTGTCGGTGCCCGTGCGCGACCGTCGCGCACGGGCACCGGCCCGCTCTCAGAGGAGGCTGGCACCCCACGTCACCTCGTGCGACTCGCCCGGCGCGAGGCGCACGAGCCGGTCCCCGGTGCGGAAGGCGTCCGCGATGCAGCTCATCGGCTCTGCGGCGACGCCGGACCGGCGGAACGCCGCGTCGCCCACGTGGTCGCCCGTGCAGATCTGCCACGCGTCCATCGACGCGTCCATCCACACGGCGGCGGTGCGACCGTCCGGCGCGCCGAGCCGGATCCACGACAGGCCGTCCGTGTCGCGCGTCACGTCGACGTACGCGTCGTCGAGGTCGACACCGCGCAGGGAGCGGGTCTCACGCAGGTCGAACGTGCCGGACACCGGCTCGGTCCCGGTGGGCAGCAGGCGGTCGTCGGTCGTGACGCGCGAGACGGCGTCGAGACGGATCGTGCAGTCGTCGAGGTCCGCGCCGTCCGGCGAGAGCCACGGGTGGAAGCCGATCCCGTACGGCGCCGTGCCGCGGCCGGCGTTCGTCGTGCGGACGTGCACGCGCAGCCCGGCGTCGCTCAGCGAGTACTCGACGCGGGACACGAGCGCGAACGGGTAGCCGGGCGTGGGCACGAGCCGCAGCTCGAGCGTCACCGCGGCGCCGGTGTGCTCGACGACCGTCCACCGCTGCCAGCACGCGAGACCGTGGAGCGCCGTGCTGCGCGCGAACTCGGTGACGGGGACCTGGTACCTCGTGCCGTCGATCTCGTACTGACCGTCACGCAGGCGGTTGGGCCACGGCAGCAGCACCGCGGCGTTGAACGCGGGGGCGACCTCGTCCTCCCCGAAGGGGACGAAGACCGGCCGGCCGGCGACGGCGTACTCGCGCACCGCCGCTCCGACCTCGGTGATCGTGGCGACGTGGTCGCCGTGGGCGATGCGCAGCTGGGCGCCGGAAGGTGCGTCGGTGTTCACGCTCACATACGGTACTCGGCGTGCGCGGGTGCACGATGAGCCCTCGCCCGTCAGACTCGGTGCCCGGGCACGTGCGCCTGCGCGCCCGACGCAGCACGAGGAGGAACGATGGAACGACGTGTGCTCGGACGCACGGGACGGCTGGTCTCGGTGGTGGGACTCGGGACATGGCAGCTCGGAGCCGACTGGGGCGACGTCGAGGAGGGCGACGCCCGCGCGGTGCTCGACGCCTCCGCAGAGGCCGGCGTCACCTTCTTCGACACCGCCGACGTGTACGGCGACGGCCGCAGCGAGCAGATCATCGGCTCGTACCTCGCCGACAACCCCGGCCACGGGATCACCGTCGCCACGAAGATGGGCCGACGGGAGGCGCAGGACCCGGACGACTTCACGCTCGCGAAGTTCCGCGAGTGGACCGACCGCTCGCGCGCGAACCTGCGGACCGAGCGGCTCGACCTCGTCCAGCTGCACTGCCCGCCCACGGCGGTCTACTCGCGCGACGAGGTCTACGACGCCCTCGACACCCTCGTCGCCGACGGCGCCATCGCGTCCTACGGCGTGAGCGTCGAGAGGGTCGACGAGGCGTTGACGGCGATCGCACGCCCGGGGGTCGCGTCCGTCCAGATCATCCTCAACGCCTTCCGCCTCAAGCCGCTCGACGAGGTGCTCGCCGCCGCGTCCGCGGCCGGCGTCGGCATCATCGCGCGCGTGCCGCTCGCGTCGGGGCTGCTGTCCGGGAAGTACACGCGCGACACCACCTTCTCGGACGACGACCACCGTAGCTTCAACCGCGACGGCAGCGCGTTCGACGTGGGCGAGACCTTCTCCGGCGTCGACTTCGAGACCGGCGTCGAGGCGGCACGGAAGTTCTCCGACCTCGTCCGCGACACCGTCTCCCAGGACCTCACCCCGGCCCAGGCGGCCATCGCCTGGATCTGGCAGCAGCCCGGCGTCACGACGGTCATCCCCGGCGCGCGCAACGTCGAGCAGGCGCGCTCCAACGCCGTCGCGGGGTCGGCCGAGGTGCTCGGCCCGCTCTTCGCGTCCGGCGTCCGCGAGATCTACGACGAGCACTTCCGGGCGGCGGTCCACGACCGCTGGTGAGGCGCGTCGGTCGCGCGGTCGTGGTCGGGTCGGGCGCGACCGGAGGAGCGGCGGCGGGTCTACCATCCGCGGCGCTCGTCCCTCGCGCCAGACGCACCTGGACCGCCGCCGGACGCGTCCACGACGCACGACGACGAAGGCCCCCTCCCGTGGGAGGGGGCCTTCGTGGTGCTCAGCTCCGCGAGAGCGGGCAGGTCGTCAGCGGGTGAACGCCTGCTCGAGGAGGACCGCCTGCTGGGCCTGGTGCTTCTTCGCCGTGCCGGCGGCCGTGGAGGCCGACGCCGGCCGGGAGACGACGCGTACGCGCGGCAGGTCCTCCGGCAGGTTGATGTGGACGAACGACCAGGCGCCCTGGTTCTCCGGCTCGTCCTGGACCCACACGACCTCGGCGTCGCCGTACTTCGCGATCTCGGCGCGGATCGCGTCGACGTCGAGCGGGTAGAGCTGCTCGAGGCGGACGATCGCGGTGGCCTCGTCCCCGCGCTTCGTGCGCTCGGCGAGGAGGTCGTAGTAGACGCGTCCCGTGCACAGCAGCACGCGGTCGACCTTGGCCGGGTCGGCCGCGGCGTCCCCGATCACGGGCCTGAACGTGCCCTGCGTGAACTCCTCGACCGGGGACGCGGCCGCCTTGAGGCGCAGCAGCTGCTTCGGCGTGAAGACCACGAGCGGACGACGCGGGCGGTCGTACGCCTGACGACGCAGCAGGTGGAAGTACGACGCGGGCGTCGACGGCTGCGCGATGGTCACGTTGTCCTCGGCGGCGAGCTGCAGGAAGCGCTCGATGCGCGCGGACGAGTGGTCCGGGCCCTGGCCCTCGTAGCCGTGGGGGAGCAGCATGACGACCGAGGAGTACTGGCCCCACTTCTGCTCCGCCGACGAGATGAACTCGTCGATGACGGTCTGGGCGCCGTTGACGAAGTCGCCGAACTGCGCCTCCCACAGCACCAGGGCGTCGGGACGCTCGACGGAGTAGCCGTACTCGAAGCCGAGCGCGGCGTACTCGGAGAGCGAGGAGTCGTAGACCCAGAACTTCGCCTGGTCGGCGGAGAGGTAGAGCAGGGGGGTCCACTCGGCGCCGGTCTCGCGGTCGTGCAGGACGGCGTGACGCTGCACGAACGTGCCGCGGCGCGAGTCCTGGCCGGCGAGGCGGACCGGCGTGCCCTCGACGAGGAGCGAGCCGAACGCGAGGAGCTCGCCGAACCCCCAGTCGATCCCGCCGTCGACCGACATCTGCCGGCGCTTCTCCAGGAGCTGCGCGAGCTTGGGGTGCACCGTGAACCCCTCGGGCGGCGCGACGTGCACCTGGCCGATGCGCTCGACGACGTCCGCGTCGACCGCGGTGCGCCAGCCGACCATCGTGCCGGCGTCCTCGAGCTGGGACTCGGGACGCTCGAGGCCGGCCACGGGCTCCGACGAGGCGGACGGCGTGTAGCCGCCCTCCTTGGTCTCCGTGAAGACGCGCTCGAGCTGGGCCTGGTAGTCCTGCAGGACGTGCTCGGCCTCCTCGAGCGTGATGTCGCCGCGCGCGACGAGGTTCTCCGTGTAGAGCTTGCGGACCGAGCGCTTCGCCTCGATGAGGTTGTACATGAGCGGCTGCGTCATCGACGGGTCGTCGCCCTCGTTGTGACCGCGGCGGCGGTAGCAGATGAGGTCGATGATGACGTCGCGGTCGAACTGCTCGCGGAACGCGAAGGCCAGCTCGGCGACCCGCACGCACGCCTCGGGGTCGTCGCCGTTCACGTGGAAGATCGGCACCTGGTAGCCCTTGGCCACGTCGGTCGCGTACGTCGTCGAGCGCGACGACGACGGTCCGGTGGTGAAGCCCACCTGGTTGTTGACGACGACGTGGACCGTGCCACCCGTGCGGTAGCCGCGCAGCTGGGCGAGGTTGAGCACCTCGGGCACGACGCCCTGGCCGGCGAAGGCGGCGTCGCCGTGGATGAGGATCGGCAGCACGGAGAAGCCGTCGCCGCCGAGGTCGATGCGGTCCTGCTTGGCGCGCACGATGCCCTCGAGCACCGGGTCGACGGCCTCGAGGTGCGACGGGTTGGCCGCGAGGTAGACCTTGGTCGTCGCGCCCGACTCCGCCGTGAACGTGCCCTCGGTACCGAGGTGGTACTTCACGTCGCCGGAGCCCTGCACGCTCTTCGGGTCGAGGTTGCCCTCGAACTCCGCGAAGATCTGCGCGTAGCTCTTGCCGGCGATGTTCGCGAGGACGTTGAGGCGTCCGCGGTGCGCCATGCCGATCCCGACCTCGTCGAGGCCGTTCTCGGCAGCCTTCGACAGGATCGCGTCGAGCAGCGGGATGAGGGACTCGCCGCCCTCGAGCGAGAAGCGCTTCTGGCCGACGAACTTCGTCTGGAGGAAGGTCTCGAACGCCTCGGCGGAGTTGAGGCGGCGCAGGATGCGCAGCTGGTCCTCGCGCGGCGTGCGGGCGTACCCCGACTCCAGGCGCTCCTGCAGCCACTTGCGCTGCGTGCGGTCGGCGAGGTGCATGTACTCGACGCCGACGGTGCGGCAGTACGAGTCGCGCAGGAGGCCGAGGATGTCGCGCAGCGACGACTTCGTCTTCCCGCCGAACCCGCCCGTGGGGAACGTCCGGTCGAGGTCCCACAGCGTGAGGCCGTGGTTCTGGATGTCGAGGTCGCCGTGCTTGCGCTGGCGGTACGCGAGCGGGTCGGTGTCCGCCATGAGGTGGCCGCGCGAGCGGTACGAGTGGACGAGCTCCGCGATCTTCGCGGGCTTGGCCGCCTCGACGTCGGCGTCCGTCGTGTTGTCCCGCACCCAGCGCACCGGCTCGTAGGGGATCCGCAGCGCCGCGAACACGCGGTCGTAGAAGCCGTCCTCGCCGAGGAGCTTCTGCGACAGGATGCGCAGGAACTCGCCGGACTGGGCGCCCTGGATGATGCGGTGGTCGTAGGTCGACGTGATCGTCAGGACCTTCGAGATGCCGAGGCGGGCGAGCCGCTCCGTCGAGGCGCCCGCGAACTCCGCCGGGTAGTCCATCGCGCCGACGCCGATGATCGTGCCCTGACCCTGCATGAGGCGGGGCACCGAGTGCACGGTGCCGATGCCGCCCGGGTTCGTCAGGGAGATGGTCGTGCCGGCGAAGTCGTCGACCCCCAGCTTGCCGCCGCGCGCGCGGCGCACGAGGTCCTCGTAGGCCGCCCAGAACTGGGCGAAGTCCATCGTCTCGGCCTTCTTGACGCTCGGGACGAGGAGCTGTCGTGTGCCGTCCGGCTTCGCGAGGTCGATCGCGAGGCCGAAGTTCACGTGCGCGGGCTGGTTGACGGCGGGCTTGCCGTCGAGCTCGGTGTAGCTCGAGTTCATCGCCGGCATGTCCGCCAGCGCCTCGACGAGCGCGAAGCCGATGAGGTGGGTGAACGAGATCTTGCCGCCGCGACCGCGCGCGAGGTGGTTGTTGATGACGATGCGGTTGTCGACCATGAGCTTGGCCGGCACGGCGCGCACGGACGTCGCCGTGGGAACCTGCAGGCTCGACTCCATGTTCGTCACGACGCGCGCGGCCGGCCCGCGCAGCTTCTGGACGTCGTCGACCGCCTCGGTCTGCTCGTCCGGCGCGCCGGCCACCTTGCGGGCCGGGACCTGCGCGTAGGGCGCGGTGGCGGGCTGCGCCGTCGCGACGGGCTTGTGCGCACGCACGGCCTCGACCGCGGCGTTGACGGCGGGGTCCGCCGGCAGCTTCGGGGGCTTGACGCGCTGCGCCGCCTCGGCCGCGGCCGAGCCGTCCGTCGCCGGCGTCGGCTTCGCGGCCTCCGCGGGACGGGCGGTTGGCGCCGGGGCGGAGGGCGCGCTCTGCGCCGTGGTGCCGTTCGTGGACGACGACGCCGGCGCGGGGGACGGTGCGGTGCGGTCGGCACCCTCGTCGTCGCGCTCCGCCGGACGGTAGTCCTCGAAGAAGTCCCACCACGCGGGGTCTACCGCGTTCTTGTCCTTCAGGTACTGCTCGTAGAGCTCGTCGACCAGCCACTCGTTCGCTCCGAACACGGAGCTTGCGTCGCTGATCGCCTCTGACTCAGCCTTCGGGGACACGCGAGGATCGCCCACTTTCACACACAGGTCGCTGTACGGTCACAGTCGTGTCGGCGCGTGACGGCGAGACGACGACGCGCCCCGGCACAGACTCGTCCGGCATCCGGACCACACCAGCCTAGGCCCTACGGCGCCGCTCGCAGGGCCGCCCGGGGAGTTCTCCCGCGAGGCGTGCGCGGGTTCTTCACGCCGTGTCTGCCCGAGGCAAACGCGGTGCAACGCCCTCCTCGACTGCGGGCAAGAGCGCGGAATTCCACGCCATCACGGGGTATGGGCGGACCGGCGTGTGACGCATCTCTCACGCACGTCGTGGGCGGGCGCGGCGGTCACGGCGCGGTCAGGGCGCGCCGTCGTCCAGGGGCGGCGCCAGGTCGCCCGCGCGCGCGGGGAGCGTCACGCGCATCGTCGCGCCGCGGCGCGAGTCGGCGACCTCGATCCGGCCGCCGTGCAGGTCGACCGCCCACCGGACGATCGCGAGCCCGATCCCGGTCCCGCCCGTCGAGCCGCCGCCCGACGGGTGCGTCCCCGTCGCGTGCGTCCCCGTCGCGCTGGCCCGCGCGAAGCGCTCGAAGATCCGCTCGCGGTCCTCCTTCGCGATGCCCGGTCCTTCGTCGACGACCTCGATGACGACCTCGTCGTCGACGGGGTACGACTCGAGCCGGATCTCGCCGCCCGGAGGAGAGTGCCGGATCGCGTTCTGGAGCAGGTTCACGACGACCTGGTGGAGGCGCTCGCGGTCGGCCTCCAGCACGAGGTCCGGCGGGGTGACGTCGACGACGTAGCGCAGCCCCTTGGCCGCGTCGACCATGGAGACCGCCTCGGCGTTCTCCTCGAGGAAGTCGCCGACCTCGATCTCGGTGATGTTCAGCGCCGCCGCACCGGCCTCGATGCGCGACAGGTCGAGCAGGTAGGCGACGAGGCGCGTGAGGCGCTCCGTCTGCGCGAGCGCCATCTCCATCGTCGCGGGCGTCGGCTGCGTCACGCCGTCCACGACGTTCTCGAGCTGTGCCTGCAGCGCGGCGATCGGCGTGCGCAGCTCGTGCGACACGTTGGCGATGAGCTCGCGCCGCACCTGGTCGCTCGTCGCGAGGTCCTCCGCCATGACGTTGAACGCGACCGCGAGCTGCCCCACCTCGTCGCGGCTCGTGGCCCGCACGCGGCGGGTGTAGTCGCCGTCGGCCATCGCGCGGGCGGCGGCGGTCATCTCCCGCAGCGGGGACGTCATGCCCCGCGCCAGGAGCTGGGTCAGCAAGAGCGACAGGACGATCGCGAGCGGGAAGGTCCGCGACGGGCCGAGCTGGTTCTGCAGGCCGATCCACGTGATGAGCACGGCGAGCGTCACGGTGGCCGCGACGAGCACGCCCAGCTTGATCTTCAGCGAGCGGAACGAGTCGAGCGGCCGGACGTCGGGCAGGTGCGGCCTGATCGTGTGGGACCGGTGCGGCTGGCTGCGGGACGGGCCCGGGCGGTCCGAGCCACCGGTGGGCGTCGTCATCCGGCCGGCGGCTCGAACGCGTACCCCACGCCGTGCACCGTGCGGATGAGGTCCGCGCCGAGCTTGCGCCGCAGCGCCTTGATGTGCGAGTCCACGGTGCGCGTGCCGCTCGCGTCGGCCCAGTCCCAGACCTCGGCGAGCAGCCGCTCGCGCGTGAGCACCGTCTTGGGCGAGCTCGCGAGCATCACGAGGAGCTCGAACTCCGTGGGCGTGAGGTGCACCTCCTCGCCGGCGCGGTACACGCGGCGCTGAGCCTTGTCGATCGTCACGTCGCCCACGGCCATGGGCGGCTCCGCGGGGGTCGTGCTCGCCGCCTGCGCCGCACGGTCCATGCGCCGCAGGAGGGCCTTGATGCGCGCGACGAGCTCGCGCATCGAGAAGGGCTTCGTCATGTAGTCGTCCGCGCCGACCCCGAGCCCGATGAGCATGTCCGTCTCGTCGTCGCGGGCCGTGAGCATGAGGATGGGCACCGGCTGGTCGGCCTGGATGCGGCGCGTCACCTCGAGCCCGTCGATGCCCGGGAGCATCACGTCGAGTACGACGACGTCGGGCCGCAGGCGGGCCGCCGCGTCGACGCCGGACAGCCCGTCGCGCGCGACCTCGACGCGCCAGCCCTCGGCGCTCAGGCGCTGCGCGATGGCCGTCGCGATCGCCGGCTCGTCCTCGACGACGAGCACGGTCGCGGTCTGCTGGCCGGCCGGTCCGGTCGGGGGAGCGGGCGTGCGGCTCGTGGTCGGCCCTGCACCCGCTCCGGTGGGGAATGCGCTCGCTGCCCTCGGATCTGCCATGGGGTACAGCGTGGCACACGTCGGTCCAGGTCGGCCGTATTTCGGGCGACCGCCGACCCGCCCCCGGGGCCGCCGTCGCGCCCGGGCGCTAGCATGCTGCGCACGATGAAGAGCACGTCCCGATATCCGTGGAGCACCTCGTGGTAGGCGACTGGGTCATGGTCGCGCTCGGGGTGCTCCTCACCGCAGGAACCGCCGTCTTCGTGGCCGGTGAGTTCTCCCTGGTCACCCTCGACCCGGCCGTCGTCGGACCTGGTGACGAGCCGTCCGACGAGGAGGGCGACAGACCCGACGGTCGCGACGACCGGCGCGACCGCAGCGTCCGGGCCGCCCTCAAGCACCTGTCGACCGAGCTGAGCTCGGCCCAGGTGGGCATCACCCTCACCACGATCCTGCTCGGCTACACCGCGCAGCCCGCGCTGCTGTCGCTCCTCGCGGACGGCCTGGGGCGCACGCCGCTCAGCCAGGCCGTCGCGGGCGTGCTCGCGGGGATCCTGGCCCTCGTCGTGGTCAACGCGTTCTCGATGGTCGTCGGGGAGCTCATCCCCAAGAACTTCGCGCTGAGCGCCCCGTACGCGACGGCCCGGCAGGTCGTCCCCCTCCAGCGGCAGTTCACGAAGCTCTTCCGCCCGGTGATCGCGGTCCTCAACGGGTCGGCGAACGCCATCCTGCGGCGCGTGGGCGTGGAGCCGCGTGAGGAGCTGTCGGGCGCGCGGTCCGCCACGGAGCTCGCCGCGCTCGTGCGGCGCTCGGCGCAGGAGGGCACGCTCGACGTCTCGGTCGCCACGCTGCTCACCAACTCGATCGAGCTCGACACGCTCTCGGCCGTCGACGTCATGACCGACCGCATGCGCATGGTCGTCGTGGACCGGGACGCGACGGCGGCCGACGTGGTCGACGCCGCCCGTCGCACCGGTCACTCGCGCTTCCCGGTCATCGGCGACGACCGCGACGACGTCGTCGGCCTCGTGCACCTGCGGCGGGCGGTGGCCGTGCCGCACGAGCGCCGCCCGGAGGTGCCCGCCGCGGCGCTCATGGTCGACGCGCCGCGCGTCCCCGAGACGGTCCGCCTGGGTCCCCTGCTCGTCGAGCTGCGCGGGTTCGGGCTGCAGATGGCGGTCGTCGTCGACGAGTACGGGGGGACGTCGGGCGTCGTGACGCTGGAGGACGTCGTCGAGGAGCTCGTCGGCGACGTGGCGGACGAGCACGACCGGAGCCGGGCGGGTGCCGCGCGGCGCGCCGACGGGTCCTGGTTCGTCCCCGGCGTCCTGCGCCCGGACGAGCTCACCGAGGTGACCGGCCTGCGGGTCCCCGAGGACGCCGCCTACGAGACCCTCGGAGGTCTCGTCATGTCGCGCCTCGGTCGCGTGCCCACGACGGGGGACGAGGTCTCCGTCGGCGACGGCGCGGAGCGCGTCGTCGTCCGCGTGGAGGCGATGGAGGGCCGTCGCGTCGAGCGGGTCACCGTGCGTCCGGTACCCGGGGAGGACGGGGCATGAGCTCGACGACCGCGCTGCTCCTCGGGCTCGTCCTCCTCGCGGGGAACGCCTTCTTCGTCGGAGCCGAGTTCGCCGTGATCTCGGCGCGCCGCTCCGCGATCGAGCCGCTCGCCGCGCGGGGCGACCGGCGCGCGCAGACGGTGCTGTGGGCGATGGAGAACGTCTCGCTCATGCTCGCGTGCGCGCAGCTCGGCGTGACGGTGTGCTCGACCGGCCTCGGCGTCGTCGCCGAGCCTGCTCTGGCGCACCTCGTCGAGGGGCCGCTGCACGCGCTCGGCGTGAGCACGTCCCTCGCGCACCCCATCGCGTTCGTGGTCGCGCTGGCGGTGGTCGTCTACCTCCACGTGGTGCTCGGCGAGATGGTGCCGAAGAACCTCGCGGTGGCGGGCCCGGACCGGGCCGTGCTGTGGTTCGGCCCGCCGCTCGTGTGGATCGGACGGGTGCTGCGGCCCGTCATCGTCGCGCTCAACTGGGTCGCGAACCACGTCGTGCGCTGGTCCGGCGTGGAGCCCCGGGACGAGGTGGCGTCGGCCTACACGGCCGAGGAGGTGCAGTCGATCGTCGAGCACTCCCAGGCCGAGGGCGTGCTGCGCGACGAGCAGGGCCTGCTGTCGGGCGCGATCGAGTTCTCCGAGCGCACCGCGAGCGACGTGATGGTCCCCGTCGCCGACCTCGTGACCGTCGTCGAGGGGTGCACGCCCGACGAGATCGAGCGGCTCGTCGCCCAGACGGGGTTCTCGCGCTTCCCCGTCGCGGACGGCTCGGGCGACCTCGTGGGCTACCTGCACGTCAAGGACGTCCTCTACGCCGACGACACGACCCGTCACCACCCCGTCCCCGGCTGGCGCGTGCGGGCGCTCGCCGTGTCGGCCCCGGACGACGAGGTCGAGGACGCGCTGCGTGCCATGCAGGGCTCGGGCGCCCATCTGGCGCGCGTCGAGGGGCCGCACGGCGCGCTCGGCGTGGTGTTCCTCGAGGACATCCTCGAGGAGCTCGTGGGCGAGGTCCGTGACGCGATGCAGCGACGCCCGCACTGACGTCCCCGGACGGTCGCTCGCGGGACCCGCTCGTCACGGCCGGCGTGGGAGCCCTCCCGCGGCGCTGACCAGGAGACTTGGCAACGTCGAAGTGCTTCGTTACTGTTCCGTGATTGACCGCGGTCGCCGTGTCGATCACCGGCTGGCCGCTGTCGTCCGACGTCCGTTCCGAGTGCAGAAGGCAGGTGGCGGGTGGAGTCGCAGCAGACCGACGCCCCCGCCCTCGAGTCCCGCCGCGCACGGCGCGAGGCCGAGCACGGACCCCGTCGCCAGCGACGCAGCCAGGCCCAGGTACCGGGCCAGCACCGGTGGGTCCCCCGGGTGGCGGTCCTCAGCACCCTCGCCGTCGCGACGATCGCGATGCCGCTGTCCGCCGGCGCCGAGGACGGCCTGGGCGCCAGGTCCCCGTTCGAGCCCGACACCCGCCCGGCCGGCCCGAGCGCCCTCGACCTCGCCACCGCCGCCTCGACCGTCCCCGCTCTCTCGGAGAGCGTCGCGGCGGCCCCGCGGACCGTGGCCCGCGACTCCGGCGCGTCCCGCTCGTTCGAACGGGAACCCCTCCCGGGGTGCGACCCCACCGTCCGGCCCACCGGGACGAACGGGAACCTCGACCAGCACGAGCTGTGCGAGCTGTGGCAGGCCGGCGACTTCCTCCGCCCCGACGCCGCCGTCGCGCTGTCCGCGCTCAACGAGGCGTTCCGCGCGAGCTTCGGCCGCGACCTGTGCCTCGTCTCGTCGTACCGCACGCTCTCGACGCAGGTCTCCCTGAAGTCCACGCGCGGCGGCTTCGCCGCCCGCCCCGGCACCTCGATGCACGGCTGGGGCCTCGCCATCGACCTGTGCTCGATCGAGACCGGCTCGCGCGACGTGTACGCGTGGCTCACCGCGAACGGTGAGACCTACGGCTGGGCCAACCCCCCGTGGGCCAAGCGCGGCGGTGGCGGTGCCTACGAGCCGTGGCACTTCGAGTTCACCCAGGGCGTCGAGGAGATGGGCGGCGCCTGAGCCGGTCGGACCGCGCGCGGCTAGGGTCGTCCCATGGCGGACCTGCTGCTCGCCGCGGTCGTGCTGCGCCGTCCCGAGCACGCGCTCGCGGCGCAGCTCGTCGCCCTCGCGCTGCACGGCGTCGTCCGGGAGGTCCGTGACCCCGCGGTCGCCCCGGGACCGTCGCCGTCCGCCGGGCCCGGGGGTGCGGCCGTCGTGCCGGTCCTCGAGCTGGTGGACCCCTCCCGCGCGACCGGGCACGAGACGGACCTGCTCGCCGCCCTCGTCGGTGACGCGCCGCGTGCCGGTGCGCGGCTGCGGCTCGACCCCGACGACGCCGGCCTCCGCGGGCGCCTGCGAGCCGCCGCGGCCGGGGTCGCCCGCGCGGCGCGGCGCGACGGGCTCCTCGACGCGGGGCGCGGGAACCACCCGACCGAGAAGGGGCAGGCGCTGCGCGCCGACCTCGTCGCGCTGGAGGACACCGTCGAGCGCGAGGTCGCCGAGGCACGACGCCGGGACGCGGGGCGGGCGCACGTGTCACCGGGCCTGCTGCCGTGGGCGGTGCTCTTCGGCCACGAGCCGGGATGGGTCCCGGTGGACCACCGGTCGGTCCGGGTGGACGTCGCCGCCCTGTGCGCGGCCGCCGACGCCCTCTCCCGCCGCGTCGTCGGCCACGGCCGCGCCGCGCCGGCCTGAGCGCCGCGCCGGCCTGAGCGCCGCGCGGGCCGGAGCGGCGCGGGTCTGAGCGGCGCGCGGGCTACGGGCCGGCGAGACGCTCGTTGCGCCCGAAGTCCTGGAGGAAGCGCGGTCCCGACGCCGCGAGCTCGGCCGCGTACGCCGCCCGCCAGCCCGCGAAGGGCCGGCTCGCGAGCGCGTCGTTCGAGAACCGGGGGTCGTCCGTCAGCTCGGTGACGCAGAACGCGGGGATCTGCAGGTCCGTGACGGGACCGGAGCGCTCGCACTCCGCGACGACGAGCGGGTGGTCCGCCCCGCCGAACACGTCCACGACCCAGCCGTCGTCACCGAGCCACACGGACCAGCGCGTCTTGACGATGCGCGACCCGCCGCGGCGGATCATCTGGAGCCCGACGGCGACGTCGACCTCACGCTCCGCCTCGTACCGCGTGCCCCCCGCCATCGGACCCTTCACGGTGAGCGTGCACAGGTCGACCTCCGACGCGTAGCGGTCGAGGAGCGTGATCGCGTCCGCCTCGCGGTCCATCGTCGCGTCGACCCCGGGAGCCGTGGCGCGCAGGCGCAGCGCGTACCCCTCGTCGGCGAGGTAGTAGCTCTGCACGATCAGGGCGGGCGCGTCGCGCAGCTCCGCGGGCAGCTCGTGCACGAGGAAGCGTCGTTCGAACTCGAAGTCCCCGTAGCCGCCGTCGGTCATGGGGACACCGTAGCGAAGAGCGGGGGAGCGGCGTCCAGGAGATGCCGGACGACAGCGGACCTGAGGGTGCCCTCGATAGGATTCGAACCTACGACCTTCTGCTCCGGAGGCAGACGCTCTATCCACTGAGCTACGAGGGCGTGCGCCGCGGGGGA
Organism: Cellulosimicrobium sp. Marseille-Q8652; assembly: GCF_965112045.1. NCBI lineage: Bacteria > Bacillati > Actinomycetota > Actinomycetes > Micrococcales > Promicromonosporaceae > Cellulosimicrobium > Cellulosimicrobium sp. Marseille-Q8652. The sequence goes on from NZ_CBCOPS010000002.1 coordinate 462,825, forward strand.
CCGACTGCGGGACGACCCGGCGGCGCGATGCACGAGACTACCAGCCCGCCGGGCCGGGTCGGCAACCGGTTCGCGCGCGGTCGCGGACGGGTACCGCACGGCGACCGGCGACGGGCCGCAGGTGGTGCGTCGGTAGGATTCTCCCGTGACCCCCGACGAGCTCTCCGAAGCGCTGAGCGCTGCCCTGGCCGCCGCCGTCGCCGACGGCACCCTCGCCCTGCCCGCGGACGCCGTGCCGGCCTCCGTGCACGTCGAGCGACCCCGCCAGCGCGAGCACGGCGACTGGGCCACCAACGTCGCGCTGCAGCTCGCGAAGAAGGCGGGAACGACGCCGCGCGCGCTCGCCGAGGACCTCGCGACCCGCCTCGCCGCGACGCCGGGCGTCAAGGCGGTCGACGTCGCCGGGCCGGGCTTCCTCAACATCACGCTCGAGGCCGGTGCGGCCGGCGAGCTCGCCCGCACGATCGTCGAGGCGGGCGCCGCGTACGGCCGCGGCGACTCGGAGGCGGGCAAGCGCGTCAACCTCGAGTTCGTGTCCGCGAACCCCACGGGACCGCTCCACATCGGCGGTGTGCGCTGGGCGGCCGTCGGCGACTCGCTCGCTCGCGTGCTCGAGGCGAGCGGCGCCGAGGTGGCGCGCGAGTACTACTTCAACGACCACGGCGCACAGATCGACCGGTTCGCGCGCTCGCTCCTCGCCCGCGCCCGTGGCGAGGGGGCGCCGGAGGACGGCTACGGCGGCCAGTACATCACCGAGATCGCCGACGCGGTCGTCGCGGACGCTGTCGCGGCGGGGGAGCCGGACCCGCGCACCCTGCCCGACGACGAGGCGCTCGAGGCCTTCCGGGCCCGTGGCGTCGAGCGGATGTTCGGCGAGATCAAGGCGTCGCTGCACGACTTCGGCGTCGACTTCGACCTGTACTTCCACGAGGACTCGCTCCACGAGTCCGGTGCCGTCGAGCGCGCCGTCGCACGGCTGCGCGAGTCCGGCCACGTCTTCGAGCACGACGGCGCGACGTGGCTGCGCACCACCGACTTCGGCGACGACAAGGACCGCGTCGTCATCAAGTCCGACGGCGAGGCCGCGTACATCGCGGGCGACATCGCGTACTACCTCGACAAGCGCGAGCGCGGCTTCGACGAGGTCATCATCATGCTCGGCGCGGACCACCACGGGTACATCGGCCGGATGATGGCCGTGTGCGCGGCGTTCGGGGACGAGCCGGGCAGGAACCTGCAGATCCTCATCGGCCAGCTCGTGAACCTCGTCAAGGACGGCGAGCCCGTGCGCATGTCCAAGCGAGCCGGCACGGTGCTCACGATCGACGACCTCGTGGGCGCCGTCGGCGTCGACGCCGCGCGCTACTCGCTCACGCGCTCGTCCGCCGACTCGAGCATCGACCTCGACCTCGACCTGCTCACGCGCGCGACCAACGAGAACCCGGTCTTCTACGTCCAGTACGCGCACTCGCGCACGGCGGCCGTGGACCGCAACGCGGCCGACCGCGGCGTGTCCCGCGCCGACGGGTTCGAGCCGGCGCTGCTCGACCACCCGACGGAGGCGGCGCTGATCGGGCGCCTCACGGAGTTCCCCCGGATCGTGGCCCAGGCCGCCGAGCTGCGCGAGCCGCACCGCGTCGCGCGCTACCTCGAGGCGCTCGCCGGGGACTACCACACGTGGTACCAGCAGAAGGACCGCCGCGTGCTGCCGTACCCCGACGAGGAGGTCACGGACACCCACCGCACGCGCCTGTGGCTCAACGACGCGGTGCGCCAGGTCCTCGCCAACGGGCTCGGCCTGCTCGGCGTCTCCGCGCCGGAGCGCATGTGACGGCGGGCGCGGGGCACCCGGGGGAGCCGTGGTCGCGGGGCGTGCGCCGTCGTGACGACGGCGTCGTCGAGGTCGCGGGTCTCGACGTCCACGACCTCGCGGACCAGGTCGGCACGCCCGCCTACGTGCTCGACGAGGCGGACTTCCGGGCCCGTGCCCGTGCCTACCGCACGGCGTTCCAGACGGCCTTCCGCGCCGTCGGGACCGACGTCGACGTCTACTACGCGGGCAAGGCGCTGCTGACGGTCGCCGTCGCGCGCTGGGCGCGCGAGGAGGGCCTGCGCGTCGACACGGCGTCGGGCGGCGAGCTCGCCGTCGCGCTGCGCGCGGGTGTCCCGGGGGCCGAGATCGGGCTGCACGGCAACAACAAGTCCGACGCGGAGCTCGACCGCGCCCTCGAGGTCGGCGTCGGCCGCATCATCGTGGACTCGCTCGTCGAGATCGAGCGCGTCGCCCGCGCCGCCGCGGCCCGCGGGGTCGTCGCGCCCGTCATGGTCCGCGTGACGACGGGCGTGCACGCGGGCGGGCACGAGTACATCTCGACCGCGCACGAGGACCAGAAGTTCGGCCTGTCGATCGCCGCGTCGCGGCGCCCCGCCGACGGGCCGGACGCACCCTCCGACTCGCCCGCCATGACCGCGCTGCTCGACGTGGTGCGCCGTCCCGAGCTGCACCTGCTCGGGATCCACTCGCACATCGGGTCCCAGATCCTCGACCCGACGGGGTTCGAGGTCGCGGCCCGTGCGGTGCTCGAGCTCCGCGCCGACCTCGCGGCGCGCACGGGCGTGCTCGTCGACGAGGTGGACATCGGCGGCGGGTACGGCATCGCGTACCTCCCCGGCGACGTCGCGCTCGACCCGGAGCGGATCGCGAAGGACGTCGCGGCGGCGGTGGACACGGTCGCGACCCGTCTCGGCACTCCGCTCCCGCGGTTCTCCATCGAGCCCGGCCGCGCGATCGTCGGGCCGGCCGGCCTCACCCTCTACACGGTCGGCACGGTCAAGCCCGTGACGCTCGACGACGGCCGCGTCCGGACCTACGTCTCCGTCGACGGCGGCATGAGCGACAACATCCGTCCCGCGCTGTACGGCGCGCAGTACCACGCGGAGGTCGTGAGCCGGGCGTCCGGCGCGGAGCCCGTGCTCGCGCGCGTCGTCGGCAAGCACTGCGAGAGCGGGGACATCGTGGTCCACGAGGTGATGCTCCCCGCCGACGTGCGGGCGGGCGACCTCCTCGCCGTCCCCGCGACGGGCGCCTACGGGCGGTCGATGGCGTCGAACTACAACCTCCTGACGCGACCGCCGGTGGTCGCCGTCACGGACGGGACGGCGCGCGTCCTCGTCCGGCGCGAGACCGTGGACGACCTCCTCGCGCTCGACGAGGGCTGAGCGCACCCGCGGCGGCGCCGACCGTGTGCGGCGCTCGCCGACGCGGTCGCTCTCGATGCGCAGGTCGGGGCCGTGACCACTCCTCGGGAGGGGCGACGGGCCGTGCCCGCGCGCACGTATCCTGTGCCGTGCGGCGTCGCGCCGCCCCGCCCAGGAGCCCGACCGGCCTCGCCGGACGACCGAAAGAAGTTCCGTGCCCGCTGTCCCCGCCGAGCAACACCCGTCCCTGCGCGTCGCCCTCCTGGGCTGCGGAGTCGTCGGCACGCAGGTCGCGCGGCTGCTGACGCAGCAGGCGGACGACCTGGCGTCGCGAGCCGGCGCGCGCCTCGAGCTCGTGGGGATCGCGGTGCGGGACGCGTCCGCGCCGCGCGACCCCGCGATCGACCGGTCGCTGCTCACCGAGGACGCCGCGGCGCTCGTCGAGCGCGCGGACATCGTCGTCGAGGTCGTCGGCGGCATCGAGCCGGCCAGGGACCTGCTGCTCCGCGCGATCGGCGCGGGGGCCGCGGTCGTCACCGCGAACAAGGCGCTGCTCGCCGAGGACGGCCCGACGCTCTACAAGGCCGCCGACGACGCGGGGGTCGACATCTACTTCGAGGCCGCGGTCGCGGGTGCCATCCCCATCGTGCGTCCCGTGCGCGAGTCGCTCGCGGGGGACCACGTGCGCCGCGTGCTCGGCATCGTCAACGGGACCACGAACTACGTGCTCGACCAGATGACGACCACGGGCATGAGCCTCGAGGAGGCGGTCGAGGAGGCCCAGGACCTCGGGTACGCCGAGGCCGACCCGACGGCCGACGTCGAGGGCTACGACGCCGCGGCCAAGGCGGCGATCCTCGCGAGCCTCGCCTTCCACACGCGCGTCTCGCTGGACGACGTCGCGCGCGCGGGCATCATGTCCGTCACCGCCGACGACGTCGCGTGGGCCGCGCAGACCGGCCACGTCATCAAGCTGCTCGCCATCGCGGAGCTGCACGACGACGCGACGGCGGGCGGTGCGGCCGGGGTCTCCGTGCGCGTGCACCCCGCGCTCGTCCCGACGACCCACCCGCTCGCGAACGTGCGCGGGTCGTTCAACGCCGTGTTCGTCGAGGCGGAGTCGGCGGGCGAGCTCATGTTCTACGGCCGCGGCGCGGGCGGCGCGCCCACGGCGTCGGCGGTGCTCGGCGACGTCGTCTCCGCCGCGCGCCACCGGGTCCTCGGCGGCAAGGGTCCGCAGGAGTCCACCTACGCCGAGCTCGCGATCCTGCCCCCGAGCGCCGCGCGCACGCGCTACCAGGTGCGGCTCGAGGTCGACGACCGTCCCGGGGTCCTCGCGCAGGTCGCGCAGGCGCTCGCCGCGCACGGCGTGTCGATCGAGGCCGTGCGACAGCCGGGCACGCCGGAGGCCGCGGAGACCGCCGGGGGAGGCGAGGACCCTGCGGTCGCGCAGCTCGTCATCACCACGCACACCGCGCCGGAGTCGGCGCTCGCGGCGACCGTCGAGGCCGTCGCGGGACTCGGGCCCGTCCGCACCGTCACGTCCGTCCTGAGAGTCGAGGGAGCCTGAGATGACCGGCCGGATGGCCCACCAGTGGCGCGGCATCATCGCCGAGTACGCCGACCGCCTGCCCGCCCACGTGTCGGAGCGCGTCGTGACGCTGGGCGAGGGCGGCACGCCGCTCGTCGAGGCGCCCGCGCTGTCCGACCGCACCGGGGCGCAGGTCTTCGTCAAGGTCGAGGGCATGAACCCGACCGGGTCCTTCAAGGACCGCGGCATGACGACGGCCATCTCCGCCGCGGCGGCGCGCGGCGCGAAGGCGGTCGTGTGCGCCTCCACGGGGAACACGTCCGCGTCGGCCGCGGCGTACGCCACGCGCGCGGGCATGCTGTGCGCCGTCCTGGTGCCCGACGGCAAGATCGCGATGGGCAAGCTCAGCCAGGCGATCGCGCACGGCGCGCGCCTCCTCCAGGTCGACGGCAACTTCGACGACTGCCTGGTCGCCGCGCGCAAGCTCGCCGAGACCCACCCCATCGAGCTCGTGAACTCGGTGAACCCCGACCGGATCGAGGGCCAGAAGACCGGCGCCTTCGAGATCGTCGACGCGCTCGGCGACGCCCCCGACATCCACGCGCTGCCCGTGGGCAACGCGGGGAACATCACGGCGTACTGGCGCGGGTTCCGCGAGTACGCGGGCCAGGGCGCTCCCGGCCACCCGGGCGAGGCGCTGCCGGCGGTCTCGACGCGCGTCCCCCGGATGTGGGGCTTCCAGGCCGCGGGCGCCGCGCCGATCGTCGCGGGCCACCCGATCACCGAGCCCGAGACGATCGCGACCGCCATCCGCATCGGCAACCCCGCGTCGTGGGAGCTCGCGGAGGCGGCTCGCGACGAGTCCGGCGGCGTCATCGAGGCCGTCACCGACGAGCAGATCCTCGCGGCGCACCGCGTGCTGTCGAGCGAGGTCGGCGTGTTCGTCGAGCCCGCGTCGGCGGCGGGGGTCGCCGGTGTCCTCGCTCGCGCCGAGCGCGGGCTCGTCCCGGCCGGCGCGCGGATCGTCGTCACGGTGACGGGCCACGGCCTCAAGGACCCGCAGTGGGCGCTGCGGACGGCGGACGGCGGCGAGGTCGTCCCGACGCGCGTCGGTGCCGACGTCGTGTCCATCGCCGACGCGCTCGGCCTCGGCTGATGCAGCTCGGCGCCGACCACGTCCGGGTCCGCGTCCCTGCGACGAGCGCGAACCTCGGTCCGGGCTTCGACGCGCTCGGCCTCGCGCTCGCGCTCCACGACGTCCTCGAGGTCCGGGCGCTCGCGAGCGACACCGTCGTGGTCGACGTCGAGGGCGAGGGTGCCGGCGAGGTCCCCGGCGACGAGACCCATCTCGTCGTGCGGGCGCTGCGCGCCGCGCTGGACGTCGCGGGGGCCCCGCAGACGGGCCTGCACCTGACGTGCGTCAACCGGATCCCGCACGGGAGAGGGCTCGGGTCGTCCGCGGCCGCCGTCGTGGCGGGGATCGTCGCGGCGCGCGCCCTCGTCGCCGACCCGACCGTGCTCGACGACGCGACCGTCCTGGACCTCGCGACCGTCCTCGAGGGGCACCCCGACAACGCCGCACCCGCGCTCCTGGGCGGGGCGACCGTGGCATGGCTCGCCGGGACCGCAGGAGGGGCACGAGCCGCGCGGCTCGACGTGCACCCCGACGTGCGTGCGACGGTGCTCGTCCCGTCGACGCGGCTCGCGACGAGCCACGCCCGCGGTGTCCTGCCCGAGACGGTGCCCCACGCGGACGCCGCCTTCAACGCCGGCCGTGCGGCGCTCCTCGTCGAGGCGCTCACCCGCAGGCCCGACCTCCTGCTCGAGGCGACCGAGGACCGGCTCCACCAGGAGTACCGGTCCGACGTCATGCCGTCGACGGTCGAGCTCGTGCAGGCGCTGCGCGCCGAGGGCGTCGCGGCGACGGTCTCCGGAGCGGGCCCCACGGTCCTCGTGCTCGGTGACGCGGCGGGGCCGGACGACGCGGGCCGGGTCGCGGCCGAGCTCGTCGGCGGGACGCCCGACTGGGAGGTCCGCGCGATCGACGTCGACCAGCGCGGTGTCGTGGCCGAGCGTCTCCAGGGGGCGTAGTCCCGGTGCTAGGATGGGGTCAGCCTTCGGTCACGTTCTCCCGTACCGTCGGGCGCCCCGTCAGGTGTCCCGCCGCGCACGTCTCGACCGCCATCTCGTGCGGCCGAGGCGAGGACCGCCCGAGAGAAGGCCATCCAGCCCACGTCAGCTGACGTCGTCGTACCACTGACGCGTGGTAACACCTGCGCTCCGGCCGTCACGCGCCGAGCGTCGACCACCCGCGGCCCACCCTCTGAGAGGTGGGCGCGAACGAGGGGGAAGGGTCCTTCGTGACAGACACCATCGACACCGCCACGAGCAGCGCGACCGGTACGGCCGCTGCAGGCGGTCAGGCCCGGACCGGTGCGCTCAGCGCGCTGCGTCTCCCGGAGCTGCAGGCGCTCGCCTCGCAGCTCGGGGTCAAGGGCACGTCCAAGATGCGCAAGAGCGATCTCGTGGACGTCATCCGTGCTCGCACCGGCGAGCAGAGCGCCCCCGCGCGTGCCGCGGGCGCGGCGCCCCAGAACGACTCGGTCGCGGTCGCACCGTCGCCGGACGTGGCCGAGACCCGTCCCGCGCGCGGTCGTGGCCGCCGCGCGGACCGGCCCGCGAGCGCCGCGGCCGAGACCACCGACGCGCGCTCCGCCGCGCCCGCGGCGGCGAGCCGCGAGGACCGCAGCGCCGCCCCGGTGCTCGACCTGCCCGTCCGCGCCGACGACGTCCGCGCGGACGACGTGCGTGCCGACGACGCGCGCGTCAACGGCTCGCGCCGCGACCGCTCGCGCGACGTGCGCCCCGAGGCCGCCGCGGCGGTCGCCGAGGCGCTCGGCGAGCAGGGCGTGCGCACCCGCGACGACGGCGAGACGCCCGACGAGCGGGCCGCCCGTGCCGCGGCGGCGGTCGGGCTCGTGACGGGCGAGCGTGGCTCGCGCCGCTCGGGCCGCGGCGCCGGCGCGCCGTCGGGCGACGTCACGGCGGAGCCCGCCGGCCAGCGCGCCGAGCGCCCGGTCGACCGGCAGCAGGAGCGTCAGCCCGAGCGGCAGCAGGCGCCGCGCCAGGGCGACCAGGGCGGCCAGCGCGGGGAGCGGGCCGCCGACCGGCAGGCCCTCCTCGAGGACGAGCGCGGCGGCCGTCGGCGTCGCGGCCGCGACCGCGGCCGGGAGCGTGACCGCAAGCGTGGTCGCGGTCGCCAGGGGCCGGACGTCGCGGGCCTCGACGACATCGAGGTGGCCGACGACGACGTGCTGCTGCCCGTGGCCGGCATCCTCGACATCCTCGACAACTACGCGTTCGTCCGCACGAGCGGCTACCTGCCCGGCGCGAACGACGTGTACGTGTCCCTCGGCCAGGTCAAGAAGTCGGGCCTGCGCCGCGGCGACGCGATCGTCGGTGCCGTGCGCCAGCCGCGCGACGGCGAGACCGCGGCCAACACGGCGCGCCAGAAGTTCAACGCGCTGGTGCGCCTCGACTCCGTGAACGGCATGTCGCCGGACGAGGCGCGCGAGCGCCCCGACTTCACGAAGCTCACGCCGCTGTACCCGCAGGAGCGGCTGCGCCTGGAGAACCCGGAGGCCACGCGCCTCACCCCGCGCGTGATCGACATCGTCGCCCCGATCGGGAAGGGCCAGCGCGGCCTCATCGTCGCGCCCCCCAAGGCCGGCAAGACGATCATCATGCAGCAGATCGCCAACGCGATCACCGCGAACAACCCCGAGGTCCACCTCATGGTGGTGCTCGTGGACGAGCGGCCCGAAGAGGTCACCGACATGGAGCGGACGGTCAAGGGCGAGGTCATCGCCTCGACGTTCGACCGCCCCGCGTCCGACCACACGATCGTCGCCGAGCTCGCCATCGAGCGCGCGAAGCGGCTCGTGGAGCTGGGCCAGGACGTCGTGGTGCTGCTCGACTCGCTCACGCGCCTGTCCCGGGCGTACAACCTCGCGGCGCCCGCCTCGGGCCGCATCCTCTCCGGTGGTGTGGACGCCTCGGCGCTCTACCCGCCGAAGCGGTTCTTCGGCGCCGCGCGCAACATCGAGAACGGTGGCTCGCTCACCATCCTCGCGTCCGCGCTCGTGGAGACCGGGTCCAAGATGGACGAGGTCATCTTCGAGGAGTTCAAGGGCACGGGGAACATGGAGCTCCGCCTCTCGCGCAACCTCGCCGACAAGCGCATCTTCCCGGCGGTGGACGTCAACGCGTCCGGCACCCGCCGCGAGGAGGTGCTGCTCTCGCCGGACGAGCTGCGCATCGTCTACAAGCTGCGCCGCGTCATGGGCGCCCTCGACCAGCAGCAGGCGATCGAGCTGCTGCTCGGTCAGCTGAAGAAGACGGCGACCAACGTCGAGTTCCTGCTGCACGTGCAGAAGACGACGCCGAGCGGTCTCGCGGACGACGAGAACGTGGGTCGCACGATCTGACCTCCGGCCCGGTCGCGCACGCGCGGTCCGAGGCCCTGCGGGACCGTGCCGGGAAGATTTCGGCACGGTCCCGCGTTCTGGCACAATGGTTCGTCGGCCTGCGTAGCGCAGGCCCGCCTGCGGTTCACAGGCACGGGGTGTCCCGTCCTGACCCGGAGGCATCTCACCCAAGGAGCAACCGTGAAGTCTGGTATCCACCCCGAGTACGTCGTCACCGAGGTGACGTGCACCTGTGGCAACGCCTTCGTGACGCGCAGCACGGAGACGTCCGGCAAGATCAGCTCGGACGTGTGCAGCGCCTGCCACCCGTTCTACACGGGCAAGCAGAAGATCCTGGACACCGGTGGCCGCGTGGCCCGGTTCCAGGCGCGCTACGGCAAGAAGGACGCCGACAAGTAGCACTCCCGCAGCGCCGGTGGTCCGAGCCCGACAACCTCTCCAGGGGCAGTCGACGAGCTCGGACCACCGGCGCTGTCGCGTTGTCCGGGACCTCTCCCGCGACACCGTCCGCACGTCCCCGCGCGCACCCGCCCCACCGAGGAGCCCCTTCGTGACCGACCAGTTCGCCGCGACGCGGCCGCTCCTCGCCGAGCACGCGGAGATCGAGGCCCAGCTCGCCGATCCCGCCGTGCACGCGGACGCCGCGCGTGCCCGCTCCCTCGGCCGGCGCTACGCGGAGCTCAACCAGGTCGTCGGGGCCTACCGGGCGTGGCGCGAGGCGTCGGACGACGCCGAGGCCGCGGCCGAGCTCGCGGACGAGGACGAGGGGTTCGCCGCGGAGCTGCCCGCGCTGCGCGAGGTGGCCGACGCGGCGGCGGAGCGGCTGCGTCGCGTGCTCGTCCCGCGCGACCCCGACGACGGCCGCGACGTCATCCTCGAGATCAAGGCGGGCGAGGGCGGCGAGGAGTCGGCCCTGTTCGCGGGCGACCTCCTGCGCATGTACCTGCGGTACGCCGAGCGGCGCGGCTGGAGGACCGAGGTGCTCGAGGCGACGGAGTCCGACCTCGGCGGCTACAAGGACGTCCAGGTCGCCGTGAAGGCGAAGGGCACGCCGTCGGACCCCGCGGAGGGCGTCTGGGCGAACCTCAAGTACGAGGGCGGCGTGCACCGCGTCCAGCGCGTCCCCGTCACGGAGTCCCAGGGGCGGATCCACACGTCCGCCGCGGGCGTGCTCGTGTTCCCCGAGGTCGAGGACGCGGGCGAGGTCGAGATCGACCCGAACGACCTGCGCATCGACGTCTACCGGTCGTCGGGCCCGGGCGGGCAGTCCGTCAACACGACGGACTCCGCCGTGCGGATCACGCACGTGCCCACGGGCATCGTCGTGTCGATGCAGAACGAGAAGTCGCAGCTGCAGAACCGCGAGCAGGCGATGCGCGTCCTGCGGGCGCGCCTGCTCGCCGCGCAGCAGGAGGCGGCCGCGGCCGAGGCCGCGGACCTGCGGCGGTCGCAGGTGCGCACCGTCGACCGGTCCGAGCGCATCCGGACGTACAACTACCCCGAGAACCGCATCGCGGACCACCGGACCGGGTACAAGGCGTACAACCTCGACCACGTGCTCGACGGCGACCTTGACCCGGTCGTCCGGTCGGCGATCGAGGCCGACGAGGCCGCGCGGCTCGCGGCGGCCGGCGATGCCTGAGGCGGTCCGCGACCCCCGTCCTTCTGCGCGCGTGCGCTGGGCGACCGGCCTGCTCGCCGACGCGGGGGTGGCGTCGGCGCGCGCCGACGCCGAGCTGCTGCTCGCGCACGCGCTGGCCGTTCCCCGGGACGAGGTGCGGCGGCTCGTCGTGCTCGACCGACCGCTGCCCGACGACGCGGCGCAGGCCTTCGCCGAGCTGGTCGCCCGGCGTGCGGAGCGCGTCCCGCTGCAGCACCTCACGGGCACGGCGCCGTTCCGGCACCTCGAGCTCGTCGTCGGGCCCGGGGTCTTCGTGCCGCGGCCCGAGACCGAGCAGGTGGCGCAGGTCGCGGTCGACGAGGCCGCCGCGGTCGTCGCGCGCGAGGGCCGCGCCGTCGTGGTCGACCTGTGCACGGGGTCCGGCGCGATCGCGCTCGCGGTGGCGAGCGAGGTGCCGGGCACCGAGGTGCACGCGGTCGAGCTCGACGGGGACGCGCACGCGTGGGCGGCGCGCAACGTGGCGGCCGCGCGCGCGGCGACGGGCGCCGTCGTGCACCTCGTGCGCGGCGACGCCCGCCGCGCCCTCGCGGGGCACCCGGCCGCCGGCGGGCTCGACGGGGCGTGCGACGTCGTCGTGTCCAACCCGCCGTACGTCCCGTCCGACGCCGTCCCGCGCGACCCCGAGGTCGCCGAGCACGACCCCGCGGTCGCGCTGTACGGCCTCGGCGCGGACGGGCTCGAGGTGCCGCGCGGGGTCACCGCCGCCGCGGCCCGGCTCCTGCGCCCCGGGGGCCTGTACGTCATGGAGCACGCCGAGGTGCAGGCCGCGGCGGCGCGCGCGATGGTCGGCGCGACCGGGGCGTTCGTCGACGTCCGCACCCGGGCGGACCTCACCGGGCGCGACCGCATGGTCGTCGCCCGCCGTGCCGACACGGTGCCGGGGCGCGGCGCGGACCGGGCCGACGAGCGTGGAAGACTGGACCCGTGAGCTCCGTCCACCCCGTGACCGACCCGAACAGCTGGGGCCCTGGGATCGACGAGGCGGTCAACGCGGTCGCCCGCGGCGGCCTCGTGGTCCTGCCCACCGACACCGTCTACGGCATCGGCGCCGACGCGTTCGACGCCGACGCCGTCGCCGCGCTGCTCGCCGCCAAGGGCCGCGGCCGGCAGATGCCGCCGCCCGTCCTCGTGCCCGACGCGCGCACGCTCGACGGACTGGCCGCGGACGTGCCCGACGACGCGCGCCGCCTCGTCGAGGAGCTGTGGCCGGGCGGCTTCACGATCGTCCTGAGGGCCCAGCCCTCGCTCGCGTGGGACCTCGGGGAGACGCACGGGACGGTCGCGCTGCGCATGCCCGACCACGAGGCCGCGCTCGCCCTGCTGCGCCGGACGGGTCCGCTCGCCGTGTCGTCCGCGAACAGGACGGGCAGCCCCGCCGCGCTCGACGTCGACGACGCGCGGACCCAGCTGGGGGACGCCGTCTCGGTCTACCTCGACGGCGGCGTCGCACCCGGGGGAGTGGCGTCGACGATCGTCGACGCGACGTCCGGCACGCTGCGCGTCGTGCGCGCCGGCGCCGTCCCCCTGGAGCGGCTGCGCGAGATCGCGCCCGTCGACGGTCCCGAGGACGCGAGCCCGGACCCTGCACGCGACGAGGCCCGCGACGAGGCCCGCGACGAGAACCCGGAGAGCGCGCCGGAGGCGAACGGCGGGTGAGGGTCTACCTGCTCGTCATGCTCGTCGCCGCCGCGGTGACGTTCCTGACGACACCCTTCGCCCGGTGGGTCGCCATGCGGACGGGCGCGATCACGGCGGTGCGCGCGCGCGACGTGCACACCGTCCCGACGCCGCGGCTCGGCGGCGTGGCGATGCTGCTGGGCCTCGTGGTCGCCGTCGTGCTGGCGTCGCAGATGCCCTTCCTCGAGGGCGTCTTCGTGCGCGACGTCGGCGGCGTGCCCTACGTGGACAGCCGGGTATGGGGCATCCTCGGAGCGGCGGCGATCGTGTGCCTCCTGGGTGTCGCCGACGACATCTGGGACCTCGACTGGATGACGAAGCTGGCCGGGCAGGTCCTCGCCGCCGGGCTCATGGCGGCGCAGGGCGTCGTGCTCTACACGCTCCCGACCGGTGACCTCCTGACGCTGCCGTCGTCGCGCATGCAGCTCGCCGTGACGATCCTCGTCGTGGTCGTCGCGATGAACGCGGTGAACTTCGTCGACGGGCTCGACGGGCTCGCCGCCGGGCTCGTCGCGATCGGGGGGACCGCCTTCTTCCTGTACTCCTACGTGCTGACGCTGCGCACCAACCCGGACGACTACTCGAGCCTCGCGACGCTCGTCATGGCCGCGCTGGTCGGCGTGTGCGTCGGCTTCCTGCCCCATAACCTCAACCCCGCCCGGATCTTCATGGGGGACTCCGGGTCGATGGTCCTCGGCCTCGTCCTGTCCGGGGCGGCCATCGTCGTCACCGGGAACATCGACCCCGGGGTGACCTCCGGGGCCGCGACGCTGCCCGCCTACATCCCGCTCCTCCTGCCCCTGGCCGTGATCCTGCTGCCCCTGCTCGACATGGGCATGGCCGTCGTGCGCCGCGTGCTCGCGGGGAAGTCGCCCTTCCACCCGGACCGGATGCACCTGCACCACCGCATGCTCGCGATCGGGCACTCGCACCGGCGAGCCGTCCTCATCCTCTACGTGTGGACCGCGGTGTTCGCGTTCGGCGCGGTCGCCCTCGTGTACTGGGACGTGCGCACGGTGGCGATCGGGCTCGGTGTCGCGGCCGTCGTCGCGCTCCTGCTCACGCTCGGGCCGCTGCGCACCCGGGGGCGGTTCCTCGACGACCAGGAGCCGACGACCGCCGCGCAGCCCACGGTCCCGTCCGCCCCGACCACCCCCTCGAAGGAAGCCTGAGATGCCCACGAACGTGCCCGAGCCCGCGCGCCCCGACGACGAGACCGCCCGCTCCGCGCAGGGCCCCGACGCGCAGACGGTCGGACCGCACGGGCAGGCGGTGCGCTCCGTGTTCCGTACCGCGCTGCGCGACGTGCTGGTCCTCCTCGGCGTGCTCACCGTGCTCGGCGTCGTGATCGGCGCTCTGGTGGCAGGGCTGCCGGGGGTCTGGGGCGCGCTGCTCGGTGTCGCGGTGGCCCTCGTCTTCTCGGCCACGACCGTGTGGACGATGCTGCGCACCGTCGACTCGACGCCCACGACGACGGCCGCCGTCGTCATGGGGAGCTGGCTCGCCAAGATGGTCGTCCTGATCGTCGTCCTCGTCGTGCTGCGCGGCCTGGACTTCTACGACCGGTGGGTGTTCGCCGGCGTGCTGCTCGTCGGGGTGATCGGCTCGGCCGTGCTGGACTACCGGGCCGTGAACAGGGGCCGCATCCCGTACGTCGAGCCGCGCGCGTGACCTGCCCGGGCCGCAGGAAGCCCCGCCGCGACGGTTGCCCGAGGCGCATGAGCAAAAAGTCACAAGCGCCCCAGGATCGGCGTGAGCACGCCGATCCATACGTTAGGCTAGCGGCGAATCCATGACGGCCAGGTCCGACGGCGTGCCCACGATCGAGTGGTGAGTGCCCGGACCACACGACCATTGGGAGTCCACCCTGTCCACGCTTGCGACCCCCGTGCTCCTCGCTGCTTCAGAGAGCGAAGGTGGCTTCCACGCGCCGTCCATCGCCGACTTCTTCCCGCCGGCGATCCTCTTCGAGGACACGATCTTCCAGATCGACCGCATCTGGATCATCCGCGTCGTCGCGACCGTCGTCCTGCTGACGATCTTCGTCATCGGGGCGCGTCGTGCGCGGCTCGTCCCCGGCCGGTTCCAGAACGCCCTCGAGATGCTCATCGACTTCGTGCGCGTCCAGATCGTCGAGGAGATCATGGGGAAGGAGAACGCGCGCCGGTTCGTCCCGATGATCGCGACGATCTTCTTCGCCGTCCTCGCGTTCAACATCACGAGCGTGATCCCCGGGCTCAACCTGGCGGGCTCGTCCCGCATCGGCCTCCCGATCATGCTCGCGCTGTGGGTGTTCGTCACCTACTGGGCGGTCGGCATCAAGAAGCACGGCCTCGGCGGCTACCTGAAGAACAACCTCTTCCCCCCGGGCATCCCGTGGCCGATCTACCTCATCGTCACGCCGATCGAGCTGCTGCAGATCCTCGTCATCCGGCCCGCGTCGCTGGCCATCCGGCTCGCGGCCAACATGATCGCCGGGCACATCATGCTCGTCCTGTGCTTCGCGGCGACGCAGTACTTCGTGTTCGAGGCCGTGCCCGCGATGAAGGCCTTCGGCGCGCTGACGCTCGTCGGCGGCTTCGCGATCACGCTCTTCGAGATCCTCGTGGCGTTCCTGCAGGCCTACATCTTCGCGCTCCTCGCCGCCGTGTACATCAACATGTCGCTCGAGGAGGAGCACTGACCCCCGCGGTCGTGCGCCGACTCCGCTCCACCAGACACACCATCAAGCGCAGTACCAACGCGACGCCCGGTCACCCGGTCGGGCGCCCAACGGAAGGAACGAGCAATCGTGGACGTCACCACTCTCGCTGAGGTCACCGGCAACATCGGCACCGTCGGTTACGGCCTCGCCGCGATCGGCCCGGGCATCGGTCTCGGCATCCTCATCGGCAAGACCATCGAGGGCATCGCCCGCCAGCCCGAGGTCGCCGGGCAGCTCCGCGCCACCATGTTCATCGGTGTCGCGTTCGTCGAGGTGCTCGCGCTGCTCGGTCTCGTCGCCGGCTTCCTCTTCACGGCGTGATGTCGGCGCTGGCGACCGCCGCGCTGAACGTCGCGGCGGAGACGGGCGAGGAGCCGCAGGGCATTGACCTGTTCCTCCCCGCCCCGTACGACATCCTCTGGTCGTCCGTCGTCCTCCTGGTCATCGCGGTCGTCTTCTACAAGGCGGTCCTCCCGAAGTTCCAGGCCGTGCTCGACGAGCGCACCGCGAAGATCGAGGGTGGCCTCGCCAAGGCGGAGTCCGCCCAGGCGGAGGCCGCTGCAGCGCTGGCGGAGTACCACCAGCAGCTCCAGGAGGCGCGTGCCGAGGCCGCGAAGATCCGCGAGGAGGCGCGTGCCGAGGGCGGCGCCATCGTGGCCGACCTGCGGACCAAGGCATCCGACGACGCGGCGCGCATCGTCGAGACGGCGCACCGCCAGATCGAGGCCGAGCGTCAGCAGGCGGCGATCTCGCTGCGCAACGACGTCGGCCTGCTCGCGACCGAGCTCGCGTCGAAGATCGTCGGCGAGTCGCTCGCCGACTCGGCGCGCCAGAGCCGTGTGGTCGACCGCTTCCTCGACGAGCTCGAGGCCGCGGGTCCCGCGACGGCGAGCGCCGTCGGCGGTCGGGCCGCAGAGGAGAGCTGATGCGCGGTACGAGCGGAGAGTCCCTGCACCAGGCCCGGGAGCGGTTCGAGCCGGTCCTGCGTTCGGCGGGGGACGACGGCCTCACCCTGGGCGAGCAGCTGTTCGCGGTCACCGCGGCGCTCGACGAGTCGGCGCCGCTGCGCCGCGGGCTCGCCGACCCCTCGCGGTCGGGCGACGACAAGGCCGCGCTCGTGACGGCGGTCCTCGGCTCCAGCTTCGACGGCCGCGTCGTCGACCTCGTGGCGGGCGTCGTCCGCTCGCGCTGGTCGCACGAGCGCGACCTGGGCGACGCGATCGAGCGTCTCGGGCTCGACGCGGTGCTCGCCTCCGCCGAGTCGCGGGGCGCCCTCGAGAAGGTCGAGGACGAGCTCTTCCGCGTGTCGCGCTCGCTCGTCGGGCAGCGCGAGGCCCGGCAGGTCCTCTCCGACGCCGGGACCGACCCGGCGCGTCGCGCGGCCTTCGTGGCCGAGCTGCTCGACGGCAAGGTCGACCGCGTGACGGCGGTGCTCGCGCAGCACGCGACGCGAGCCCTGCGCGGCCGGCGGTTCGTGCCGACGCTCGGCTGGTTCGGCGACGTCGCGGCCGAGCGCCGTCAGCGCCTCGTGGCCTCGGTCACGTCGGCCGTCGTCCTCGACTCCGCGCAGCTCGCCCGTCTCGGTGCGCTGCTCGAGCGGGCGTACGGCCGTGCCGTGCAGCTCAACGTCACGGTCGACCCGGCCGTGCTCGGCGGGCTGCGCGTGCAGGTGGGCGCCGACGTCGTGGACTCCACCGTCCTGTCCCGTCTCGCCGACGCCCGTCGGCGACTCGTGAGCTGACGCCCGCGAGCCGACGATCTCCCGACCGACGACCGACCGCCGGCCACCGGCCGCACAACCCACACACGTTCGACCGCACCCGAACCACGAGGCGCGGTTACGACAGGAGAAGAGCAATGGCTGAGCTGACGATCCGGCCGGAGGAGATCCGGGCCGCTCTGGACAGCTTCGTGAAGTCCTACGAGCCCGAGGGCGCCGTGTCCGAGGAGGTGGGCCGGGTCACCCTGGCCGCCGACGGCATCGCCAACGTCGAGGGTCTGCCGGGCGCGATGGCCAACGAGCTGCTGCGCTTCGAGGACGGGACCCTCGGTCTCGCCCTCAACCTCGACGTCCGCGAGATCGGTGTCGTCGTCCTCGGCGAGTTCACCGGCATCGAGGAGGGCCAGGAGGTCCGTCGCACGGGCGAGGTCCTGTCGGTCCCGGTCGGCGAGGGCTACCTGGGTCGCGTCGTCGACCCGCTCGGCAACCCGATCGACGGTCTCGGCGAGATCGCGACCGAGGGCCGCCGCGCGCTGGAGCTCCAGGCTCCCGGCGTCATGGCCCGCAAGTCGGTCCACGAGCCGCTGCAGACCGGCCTCAAGGCGATCGACTCGATGATCCCGATCGGCCGCGGCCAGCGCCAGCTGATCATCGGCGACCGCCAGACCGGCAAGACGGCGATCGCGACCGACACGATCATCAACCAGAAGGCGAACTGGGAGACCGGCGACCCCGAGAAGCAGGTCCGCTGCATCTACGTCGCGATCGGCCAGAAGGGCTCGACGATCGCCGCGGTGCGCGGTGCCCTCGAGGAGGCAGGCGCGCTCGAGTACACGACGATCGTCGCGGCTCCCGCGTCCGACCCGGCCGGCTTCAAGTACCTCGCGCCGTACACCGGCTCGGCCATCGGCCAGCACTGGATGTACCAGGGCAAGCACGTCCTCATCGTGTTCGACGACCTGTCGAAGCAGGCCGAGGCGTACCGTGCCGTGTCGCTGCTGCTGCGCCGCCCGCCGGGCCGCGAGGCGTACCCGGGTGACGTCTTCTACCTGCACTCCCGTCTGCTCGAGCGTTGCGCGAAGCTCTCGGACGAGCTGGGCGCGGGCTCGATGACGGGCCTGCCCGTCATCGAGACGAAGGCGAACGACGTCTCGGCGTACATCCCGACGAACGTCATCTCCATCACGGACGGGCAGATCTTCCTCCAGTCCGACCTGTTCAACGCCGACCAGCGCCCGGCCGTCGACGTCGGCATCTCGGTGTCCCGCGTCGGTGGTGCCGCGCAGGTCAAGGCCATGAAGCAGGTCTCGGGCACGCTGAAGCTCGAGCTCGCGCAGTACCGCTCGCTCGAGGCCTTCGCGATGTTCGCGTCCGACCTCGACGCCGCCTCGCGCGGTCAGCTCGCCCGTGGCGCGGTGCTCATGGAGCTGCTCAAGCAGGGCCAGTACTCGCCGTACCCGGTCGAGGAGCAGGTCGCGTCCATCTGGGCCGGCACCAAGGGCAAGCTGGACGACGTCCCCGTCGAGGACGTGCGCCGCTTCGAGTCCGAGATGCTCGACCACCTGCGCCGCAACACGGACGTGCTCTCGGTCATCGCCGACACCGGCAAGCTGGCCGAGGACACCGAGGCGCAGCTCGCCTCGGCGGTCGACGCCGTGCGTGCCGGCTTCCTCAAGGCCGACGGCTCGCCGCTCGTCGGCGGGGACGAGGCGGAGGACGAGGGCGTGGACGTCGAGCAGGAGCAGATCGTCCGCCAGAAGAGGGGCTGAGCATGGCCGGATCCCAGCGCGTCTACAAGCAGCGGATCAAGTCGACGCAGTCCCTGAAGAAGATGTTCCGGGCGCAGGAGCTCATCGCGGCCTCGCGCATCGGCAAGGCCCGGGCGCGGACCGCGGCGTCGGTCCCGTACGCGCGCGCCATCACGCGCGCCGTGTCCGCGGTCGCGACGCACTCCTCGACCTCGCACCCGCTCACGAGCGAGCGCACCGACACGAACCGTGTCGCGGTGCTCGTCGTGGCGTCGGACCGCGGCATGGCCGGCTCCTACTCGGCGTCGATCCTGCGCGAGTCCGAGCGGCTCGTGGAGCGGCTCACGGCCGAGGGCAAGGACGTCGCGCTCTACGCCTCCGGGCGCCGGGCGATCTCGTACTACACGTTCCGCGGGCGCGAGCTCGCCGGGACGTGGTCGTACGGGTCCGACGCACCGGACGCCGACGTGGCGGCCGAGATCGCGGACTCGCTCCTCGGGGCGTTCCTCGCCCCGGTCGCCGAGGGCGGCGTGAGCGAGCTGCACATCGTGTACACGCAGTTCGTCAACATGGTGACGCAGCGTCCCCGCGTGGTGCGCATGCTGCCGCTCGAGGTCGTCGAGGGCGTCGCGCCCGCCGGCAAGCACGACGTGCTGCCGCTGTACGACTTCGAGCCGTCGCCCGAGGCCGTGCTCGACGCGCTGCTCCCGCGCTACGTGCGCAGCCGGATCTTCAGCTGCCTCCTCGAGGCGGCGGCGTCCGAGCTGGCGGCCCGTCAGCGCGCGATGCACACGGCGACGGACAACGCGGAGGACCTCATCCGCACGTACACCCGTCTGGCGAACCAGGCGCGGCAGGCGGACATCACCCAGGAGATCAGCGAGATCGTCTCGGGTGCCGACGCGCTGGCGGCGTCATGACGGCGCGCACCGTCGCCCGAGCCGGCGACACCACTCCTCAGACCATCTCCATCGAGACCGCCGGACCCCGCTCCGGCACTGCGAAGCGAGGCCAGAAATGACCGCCACCACCGTGGAAGCACAGGTCGGGCACTCCAGCGGGCCCGGCGTCGGCCGTGTCGCCCGCGTGATCGGCCCCGTCGTGGACATCGAGTTCCCGGCGGACGCCATCCCCGACATCTACAACGCGCTGAAGGTCGACATCGACCTGTCGGCACAGGGCGAGGACGAGAAGAGCTTCACGCTCATGCTCGAGGTCGCCCAGCACCTCGGCGACTCGCTGGTGCGCGCCATCGCGCTCAAGCCCACGGACGGTCTCGTCCGCGGCGCCCAGGTCACCGACACCGGTGCCCCGATCAGCGTCCCCGTCGGCGACGTCACCAAGGGCCGCGTGTTCAACGTGACCGGTGACATCCTCAACGCCGAGCCGGGCGAGACGATCGAGGTCACCGAGCGCTGGCCGATCCACCGCCGGCCCCCGGCGTTCGACCAGCTCGAGTCGAAGACCACGATGTTCGAGACGGGCATCAAGTCGATCGACCTCCTCACCCCGTACGTGCAGGGTGGGAAGATCGGCCTCTTCGGTGGTGCGGGCGTCGGCAAGACCGTCCTCATCCAGGAGATGATCCAGCGCGTCGCCCAGAACCACGGCGGTGTCTCGGTGTTCGCCGGCGTCGGCGAGCGCACGCGTGAGGGCAACGACCTCATCGTCGAGATGGAGGAGGCGGGCGTCTTCGACAAGACCGCGCTCGTCTTCGGCCAGATGGACGAGCCGCCGGGCACGCGACTGCGCGTCGCGCTGTCGGCCCTCACGATGGCGGAGTACTTCCGCGACGTGAAGAAGCAGGACGTGCTCCTCTTCATCGACAACATCTTCCGCTTCACGCAGGCGGGGTCCGAGGTCTCGACGCTGCTCGGCCGCATGCCGTCCGCGGTGGGCTACCAGCCGAACCTGGCCGACGAGATGGGTCTGCTCCAGGAGCGCATCACCTCGACGCGTGGTCACTCGATCACGTCGCTCCAGGCGATCTACGTCCCGGCGGACGACTACACCGACCCCGCCCCGGCGACGACGTTCGCGCACCTCGACGCGACCACGGAGCTGTCCCGCGAGATCGCGTCGCGTGGTCTGTACCCCGCGATCGACCCGCTGGCCTCGACGTCGCGCATCCTCGACCCGCGCTACGTGGGCCAGGAGCACTACGAGGTCGCGACGCGCGTGAAGTCGATCCTGCAGCGCAACAAGGAGCTCCAGGACATCATCGCGATCCTCGGTGTGGACGAGCTCTCGGAGGAGGACAAGACGGTCGTCGCGCGTGCGCGCCGCATCCAGCAGTTCCTCTCCCAGAACACGTACATGGCGGAGAAGTTCACGGGCGTCGTCGGCTCGACGGTGCCGCTGAGCGAGACCATCGAGGCCTTCAAGAAGATCGCGGACGGCGAGTTCGACCACGTCGCCGAGCAGGCGTTCTTCAACATCGGCGGTCTCGAGGACCTCGACCGCAACTGGGCCCGTATCCAGAAGGAGTACGGCGCCTGACCTGACGTCCGTCGCGGGGCCGGGCCGTCCGGCCCGACCCCGCGGCAGCGTCATCGCACGGTCCGTCCACGGACCGTGGGGAACGTCGTCGGACGTCGTGACCGGCCACCGAGCGCCGGGACGGCGTCCGGACCCGATCCGGACCGCGTGCCGGGCATGGAGGAGTTGCAGTGGCAGAGCTGAACGTCGACCTCGTGGCGGCGGACCGGAAGATCTGGTCGGGCACCGCGCAGCAGGTGAGCGCGCCCGCGGCGGACGGCGAGATCGGCATCCTCGCGGACCACTCGCCGCTGCTCTCGGTCCTGCGCGAGGGCCAGGTCCGCATCAAGGGCGGCCAGGGTGCGCCCGTCGAGGTCCACGTCACGGGCGGGTTCATCTCGGTGGACTCGAACCACGTGACGATCGTCGCGGACTCCGTCGAGTCCGCACCGAACCGCTGACCACCGGGACCGCACGACCATGACGCTCCCGGCCTGGATCGCTCTCGGACTGCTCCTCGCGGTCCTGGTGGTGGCCGGGCTGGGAGCGTTCCGTCTGCGCGCGCTCTCGCACCGGGTCGGCTCCTTCGAGTGCGGCGCGCGCCCGGCGGGCGGGGACGGGTCCTGGACGCTCGGGATCGCGCACTACGGGGTCGGTCGCATCGACTGGTGGCGCAGCTGGTCCCTCTCGCTGCGTCCCGGCAGGACGTGGGCGCGCCACGACCTGCTCATCACCGGTCGGGAGCCCCTGACGACCGCCGAGTCCCGCCCGGACACGTACCTCGTGCGCTGTCGCTACCGGGACCAGGAGTTCGAGCTGTCGATGTCCCGTGGCGCCTACGAAGGCCTCGCCTCCTGGCTCGAGGCCGCCCCGCCGGGCCGGCGCGACGTCGTCGTCTGACCCCGACCGTCCCGAACCCCGACACCGGAGGACCTGCCGCTCCATGCGCCTCGTCGTCGCCCGCTGCTCCGCCCGCTACACGGGTCGGCTGTCGGCCCACCTGCCCCTCGCGACCCGCGTGCTCCTCGTCAAGGCCGACGGGAGCGTGCTCCTCCACTCCGACGGCGGGTCGTACAAGCCGCTGAACTGGATGAGCCCGCCGTGCTCGCTCGCGGCGCGGGAACCCACCGCCGAGGCGCGCGAGCGCGGAGTCAGCGAGGTCTGGGCGGTCCAGCACGCCAAGAGCGACGACCGCCTCGAGATCGAGCTGCACGAGGTGCTGCACGACAGCCAGCACGAGCTCGGCGTGGACCCCGGCCTCGTCAAGGACGGCGTCGAGGCCCACCTGCAGGAGATGCTCGCCGCGCAGATCGAGCTCCTCGGCGGCGGGCACACCCTGGTGCGTCGGGAGTACCCCACGGCGATCGGCCCGGTCGACATCCTCGCCAAGGACGCGACCGGCGCGACCGTCGCCGTCGAGATCAAGCGCCGCGGCGACATCGACGGCGTCGAGCAGCTCACCCGCTACCTCGACCTGCTGAACCGCGACCCGCTGCTCGCGCCGGTCCGCGGGGTGTTCGCGGCACAGGAGATCAAGCCGCAGGCACGCGTCCTCGCGGCGGACCGGGGCATCGGGTGCCTGGTCCTGGACTACGACGCGATGCGGGGCGTCGACGACGTGGACTCGCGTCTCTTCTGAGCCGTCGTCCGGTTCGCGGCGGGGTGGTCGCGGTGGCCGTGGCCGTGGCCGTGGCCGTGGTCGTGGTGGTGGTTGTGGTCGGGTGGGCGGACGGGACGGGTCCCGGCGGGTCTACCATCCGGACCCTCGTTCCTCGGGTCCTCCCGCCAGACCCGCCACGACCCGCCGGGACCCGTCCCGTCCGCCCTCGTCGCTCCTCGCCCTCGCGGCGCGCCCTCGACTCTCGTGCCCGACAGTCCGCCCTCTGCCTGAGCGGGTCCTCCTCGTGCGTGGGGCAGGGCTCTGTTCGTCTGCTAGGTTTTGAACATGTTCAGAAAGTGTGTCGGGGTGGAGCCGTGAGCGGTGCGACGGCCAAGTCGGAGCGCACGCGGGCCCAGGTGCGGGAGGTGGCGATCCGCATGCTCCGGGAGGTGGGGTACGAGCGCACGACGATGCGCGCGATCGCCACCGAGGCGGGCGTGAGCACCGGGAACGCGTACTACCACTTCCCGTCGAAGGACGCGCTGGTCCAGGAGCTCTACCTCGACGTGCAGCGCGAGCACGCGACGCTCGCCGCGCCCGTGCTCGCGGCCGGGGGGACGCTCGCCGAGCGGCTGCGCGGTGTCTGGGACGCGTCGGTCGACGCGTTCGCCCCGTTCCACGCCTTCGGCGCCGAGTTCGTGTCCGTGGCGATCCGTCCCGGCTCCGACGCGAGCCCGTTCTCCGGCGCCTCGACCGCTGCGCGCGAGCAGTCGCGCGAGCTGTTCGAGGCCGTCGTGGCCGGGGCGGAGCCCGCCGTGCCGGCGCGGCTGCGGGCCGACCTCCCGGAGCTGCTGTGGCTCGCGCAGCTCGGCGTGACGCTCTTCTGGGTGCACGACACCTCGCCCGGGTTCGCCCGGACCCGGCGGCTCGTGGCCGGGGGCTCGCGACTCGTCGGCGACGTCGTCCGGCTGGCCCGGCTCCCGGTCGCGCGCGGCGTGGTCGACGACGCGCTGCGCCTCCTGCGGTCGGTGCACCCCGGCGCCGCGGGCGGTCGGGCGTGAGCGCCGGCGGTGCGGCGGTGGTCACGGCGCTCGTCGTGCTGGGCATGGTCGTGGTCCTCCCGCTCGGGCTGCGGCTGCTCGGCTCGCCGACCGTCCCCGCGCCGCGCAGCCTCGCGTGGCCGCTCGCCGGCCTCGCGGGCGCGGTGAGCCTCGTGCTGCCACGCGGGCCGGTCGCCGCGGTGCTCGCTGCGGTCTTCGCCGCGGCCACGGTCGTGCTGCTCGGCGCCGCGGCCCGCGTCGCGCTCGCCGCGGGGCGTCGGGCGACCGCTCCGCGCGACGATCGGCTGCCGAGCGGCCCGCCGGTGCCCTCGCCGACCTCGCCGACCTCGTCGACCTCGCCGACCTCGTCGATCTCGTCGACCTCGTCGTCGGACGAGCACGGACGTCGGCCCCCGCGGTGGTCCGCTCTCGGCGCCGACCTCGCGACGGTCGTCGCGCTCGCGACGCCGGCCGTGGGCGCGAGCGCGCTCGTCGCGGAACGGGCGGGCTGGGGACTGCTCGGCTTCTCGGGGACCTACCTCGCGCTGACCGTGCCGCACATGCTGTACGCGGGCTTCGGCGCGGCGCTCGTCGCGGGGACGGTCGCACGCCTCGCACCCGGTGACCGCGGCGCGGTCGCCGGGGCCTGGGGCGTCCCGGTGGGGACCCTCCTCGTGCTGGTCGGCTACTTCGTCGGGGACACCGCCGAGCTCCTCGGCGCGCTCGTCCTCACCGCCGCGCTGTGGGCCACCGCCTTCGCCACCGTGCGGTCGCTCGTCCCCCTGCCCGCGGAGCGCGGTCTCCCGCCCGAGAACCCGGTCCACCGGGCCGCTCGGGTCCTCTGCGTCGCGGGCGCCGTGGTCGTCGTGCTCTCGATGCTGCTCGCCGTGTGGTGGGCGGCGGGCGAGGCGCTCGACCTCCCGCACCCGGACCTCGACGTCATGGCGGCGACGCACGGCGTCGCGAACGCGCTCGGTCTCGTCCTGTGCAGCCTCCTCGGGCTGCGCCTCCTCGTCCGCGACCGCGAGACGAACCACCTCGCCCCGCACGGGGCAGACACCCGGAGGGCACGATGACCTTCACCTACCCCGAGGTCGGGGCCACGCGCACGGGGGACCGCCCAGCGGGCTACCGGCACCTCACCGTGCGCCGGCGGCTGTCGCGGCGCGCCCACCCGCCGCAGGACCTCGCACGGCTCGGCGAGCAGCTCCTCGCATGGCGCGTCCACGCCGCCGCGCGCGTGCGGGTCGAGGCCGACGCGCCCGTCGCGGCACCCGGCGTCCGGGTGACCACCCTGCTCGGGGTCGCGCCGCTCGTCCTGCGGGAGCGGTGCGAGGTCGTCTGGGTCGAGCGCGGCACGGACCGAGTCGCGTTCGGCTACGGGACGCTCCCCGGTCATGCCTTCGTGGGGGAGGAGATGTTCGCCGTCGAGCGCGACGACGCGGGTGACCTGTGGTGGCGCGTCGAGGTGTTCAGCCGACCCGTGCTGTGGTGGCTCCGGCCGCTCTCGTGGGCCGTCCCGACGTTCCAGCGCCTGTTCGCGCACCACCTGGGCAGGGGGGCGGCACGGCTCCTCCGCTCCGACCGGGCGTGACCGCGAGAGTTTGTGCGCCAGGTGTACGAAGTACGCCACAATGAGCGCATGGTCCCCGAGCACCCCGCGCAGCGCCCCGGCGAGCACCCGGTCCCGATCGTCCTCACCGGTCGCGTCGTGACCCCGGACGGCGTCGTCGAGGACGGCGTCGTGGTCCTGCACGGCGAGCGCATCGCCTGGGTGGGCCCGCGTGCGGCCGCGGCGGAGGCCGGGTTCGCAGGCACGGGGACCGGCGAGGCGGGGTCTGACCCGACGGACCCGGCGGGCGAGGTCACGATCCTCCCGGGGCTCGTCGACCTGCACGACCACGGCGGCGGCGGGGCGAGCTTCCCCGACGCAACGACCGCCGACGAGGCGCGCGTCGCGGCGCGCGAGCACCTGCGCCACGGCACGACGAGCCTCGTCGCGTCGCTCGTCACGGCGCCCCGCGACGTCCTGCTGGAGCGGGTCGCGACGCTCGCGGACCTCGCGGACGCGGGCGAGCTCGCGGGGATCCACCTCGAGGGCCCCTTCCTGTCGACGGCGCGCTGCGGCGCGCAGAACCCGCACGACATGCTCGACGGCGACGCCGGGCTCGTCCGCGCGCTCGCGGCCGCCGCGCGGGGCCACCTGCGGACCATGACGGTCGCGCCCGAGGTGCCCGGCGTCGTCGGGCCTGGCGGCGTGATCGACACGCTCGTCGAGCTCGGCGCGGTCCCGTCGATCGGGCACACGGACGCGAGCACCGAGCAGACCGAGGCGGCGATCGCCGCTGCCCGCGCGGCGTTCGCCGCCGCCGGGCGCCCGGCCGCCCGCCTCACCGCGACGCACCTCTTCAACGGCATGCGACCGCTCCACCACCGCGAGCCGGGCCCGATCGCCGCGTGCCTCGCGGCCGCGGCCCGGGGGGAGATGGTCGTCGAGCTCGTCGCGGACGGGACGCACCTCGCGCCCGGCACGACGCGCAGCGTCGTGGACGTCGTCGGCGCGAGGGTCGACGGCGGCACGGCGACCGGGCCGGACGCCGTCGCGCTCGTCACCGACGCCATGGCGGCGGCCGGGATGGCCGACGGCGCGTACGAGCTCGGCCCGGTGCGCGTCACCGTCGCGGACGGGGTCGCGCGCCTGACCGACGGCGGGGCGATCGCCGGCGGGACCTTCCACCTGCTCGACGTCGTCCGCGAGACGGTCGCGTCCGGGGTGACCCTCGCCGACGCCGTGCGCGCCGCGTCCTGGACGCCCGCGGGGGTCCTCGGGCTCGACGACGTCGGAGGGATCGTCGTCGGCCGGCGTGCCGACGTCGTGGTCACCGACGCGGACCTGCGCGTGCGGCGCGTCCTGCGGGCCGGCGAGGACGTCACGCACGCCTGACCGTCGTGCCGGGGGCGACGCGCGTCGCCCCCGGCACGACGGGTCGAGTCACGCGACCGGCGTCGTCCCGGTGAAGCGGACCGCGCCGAGGCGCACGCCCGCGGGCAGCACCACACGGACGTCGTGCGCACCGGCCGGCGCGTCGGCCGCGACCGTGACCTCGACCCAGCGGTGGCGAGCCGCCGTGCCGCCGTCTCCCTGGTCGGCCTGGTCGGCCTGGTCGGCCTGGTCGGCCTGGTCGGCCTGGCCGGGACCGACGACGGCGAGGGTCGACCACGCGTCCTCGGTGCCCGCGGCGCGCGTCTCGACGCGCGCGGGACGCGTCGCGCCCGGCCCGGTCCGCGCGACGTCGAGCACGACCGCGTCGACACCCGTCAGGTCGACCCGGTCGTAGACGACCCACCCGTCACGACGTCCGGGCGCGACGTCGACCGCCCACCCCGCCTCGGCGGTCCGCTCGGCGGTGACGACGCCGTCGTACGCGCTGAAGCCGTGAGCGGCGAGGCGCAGGCCCACCGCCGGTCGCGGCGCGGGACCCGCGCCGTGCACCCGCAGCGACGCCCGGACCGGCAGGTCGGCGCTCGACGGGCCCGCCGCGAGGACGTAGGTGCCCGCCTGCACGCGGAACGCACCGACGTGCAGGTCGGGGTCCGCCCCGGCGAGCAGGTCCGCGAGCCGGTCGTCGGCCGGCGTGGCGGTCACGTCCCACACCGCGAGCCGCGCGAGGTCGACGGCGAGCGCGACCTCCCGGCGCTCGCCGACGTCGAGCCGGACGCGCGCGTGGGCGACGAGGACGCGGCGGGGTGCCGGCACCGGCAGGCCAGCGGGCGCGAGGGCGTAGAGCTGGACCAGCTCCTCGGCGGGCCGGTCGCCGTCGTTGCGCACGACGACGCGAGCCACCACCCGCCCGACGTCCGGCACGGCGCGCGCCGACCAGGCGGCCGGGGCGTCGACGTGGTCCCGGTCCAGCGTCACCCCCGTGTACGTCACGTGCGAGTAGGTCAGGCCGTGCCCGAACGCGAACGCCGGCGCACCGTCCGCGTACCGGTACGTCAGGCCCGCGCGCTGGACGTCGTACTCGAGCAGCGGACCGGCCTGGTCCTCGTCGCCCGGCCACGACTGCGCGAGGCGTCCCGACGGCTCGACGTCGCCGCTCAGGACGTCGACGAGCCCGGGGCCGAGCTCCTGGCCGCCGTGCGACGTCCAGACGACGGCCGCGGCGTCGTGCGTCGCCGGGCCGAGGACGTACGGGTAGCTCGAGACGACGACGAGCGCGGCACGCGCGCTGACGTCCCGCGCGGCGCGCCAGATCTCCTCGGCCGCCGACGGCAGCGCGAGGTGCGGGCGGTCCTCGGTCTCGCGACCCGCGAGGTGCGGGTCGTTGCCCACGACGGCGAGGACGGCGTCGGCGGCGCGCGCTGCCTCCTCGACCGCCTCGTGGCCGGCGCGGACGGTGCGCCACACGAAGCGCTCCGCCGCGTCCCAGGACGGGGCCTCGGCGACGAGCAGGCCCGACCCGTGCTGGACGCGCAGCCACCGGCCCGAGGCGACGTGCTGGAGCGACCACGTGCCGTCGCCGTGCTGGTGGCGGCGGAAGCTCTCCTGGACGACCCAGCCGCCGACGCGCTCCGCGTCGGCGGACACGATCCACGACGCCCCGCTCAGCAGGCGGCCCGTCGCGACCGAGCGCAGCGTGAGCACGCCGTCGCCCCAGTCGGTGACGTCGAGGTGGGCGCTCGGGCCGGCGGCCGCGGAGCTCGCCGTGACGACCGCCGCGTCGTCGCCGACCTCCAGGTAGGCGCCCGTGGTGGTCGAGCGCAGCGCGACACGGTCGGCGCCGTCGGCGACGACGACCTCCGCACCCGGGTAGCGCGCCGCGAGGGCAGCGGCGACCGACGTCGTGTACGGCGGGGTCCCCGAGTACCAGTCGTGGAGCACCCGGTCCGCGAGCGGACCCACGACGGCGACGCGCGCGGGGGCCGCCGGGAGCGGCAGGACAGGAGCGCCGGCGCCCGCGGGGTCGTTGCGCAGGAGGACGACCGAGCGGGCCACGGCCTCGCGCGCGAGCGCGCGGTGCTCCGGCACGTCGACGCCGTCGGAACCCACCCCCGACCACGGGTCGTCCGCGACGTCGAGCTCGCCCGTGCGCAGGCGCAGCTCGAGGAGCCGCAGCGCCGCGCGGTCGACGTCGTCCTGCGAGACGAGCCCCTGCTCGAGCCCGACCCGCAGGCGCTCGAGCGTGAGGTGCGGGTCGGCGTCGTTGTCGGTGAAGGAGTCCACGCCCGCGCGCAGCGACGCGGCGTGCGACGCGACGTGGTCGGGGAAGTACCGCTCGCCGACCACGAGGTTCGTGGGCGCCGAGGCGTCGGAGACCACGGCGACCGAGCCGTCGGTCCACGAGCGCAGCTCGTCGAGCAGGCCCCGCGCGACGTGGTTGGGCCGCCCGTTCGTGAGGTTGTACCCGGGCATGACCGCGCCGGCGGTCCCGTCGGCGAGCGGGCCGCGGAACGCGGGCAGCTCCCACTCGTGCAGGAGCCGCAGCGGGACGTGCGAGCTCGTCACGGCGCGGTCGGTCTCGCTGGAGTACGCGAGGAAGTGCTTGAGCGTGGGGACCGTCCGCCACACGCGCGGGTGGTCGCCGCGCAGGCCCCGTGCGTAGGAGCTCGCGAGCCACGCCGTCACGTGCGGGTCCTCGGAGAAGCCCTCCTCGTTCCGGCCCCAGCGCGGGTGCCGGAGCGGGTTGACGACGGGTGCCCACACGTTGAGGCTCACGGTCGGGTCCGCCGCGTGCTTGGCGCGGACCTCGGTGCCGACGGCCTCGCCCACGCGACGCAGCAGCTCGGGGTCCCACGTGGCCGCGAGGCCGACGGGCTGGGGGAAGACGGTCGCCGTGCCCAGCCAGGAGACCCCGTGCAGTCCTTCGGTGCCGGTCCGGAAGGCGGCGAGCCCGAGGCGGTCGACGGCCGGTGCGTGCTGGTGCAGCAGGGCCAGCCGCTCGTCGGGCGTGAGCCGCTCGAGGAGGTCTGCCGCCCGGACCGGGACGGGCAGCTCCTCGCGCAGGTACGGGGGTACGTCGGTGATCGCCTCGGGCGGCACGGCATCGTCCTTCCTGGCACGGGATCACGTCGAATCCGTGTTCGAAACGGTTCGACGCGGCGTCGCGACCGTGCGACGCATCGCGCCCATGGTGCCACACGTCCCGGACCGGACCGCGGCGGTCGGATCGAGACCGGACGGTGACCCGACGAGTCTTGCACTGGACGGGGTCAGCCCGTACTCTCCGTTGAAGCGCTTCGACATCGCCGAGCATGTCGAGCCAGCCCGGGGGACCGGGCACCGGAGGGCGGCAGAGCGGCAGCCCTCCCGAGGTCACGAAGGAGTGCGACGTCGATGAGGGCATTCAGGCACGGAAACGGCCGGCGCTGGAGCGCCGTCCTCGCGGCCGTGGGAGCGATCTCACTCACGGCGGCGTGCAGCGGTGGGGGCGGCGGCAACGTCGCCGACCCGGACCAGCAGGTGGGCAACGACGCCGTGCTCCCGAACCACGTCCCGGTCGAGTACGTCGAGCCGGACTTCCCGAGCGTCGAGGGCTCGACGGCCGGCTTCGAGACGGTGCCCGAGGAGTTCGTCCAGGTCTTCGACTCCCCGCCCGGCTCCGGTGGCTCGTACACCGTGATGACACCGCTGTGGGGAACCATCCCGCCCACCGAGGGCAACCAGTACTTCGACGCGGTCAACGAGGCGATCGGCACCGACCTCACGTTCCAGATCTCCGACGGCAACACCTACGGGGACAAGCTCGCCGCCGTGCTGGCCTCGCCGAAGGACGTCGCGGACTGGGTCACCATCCCGTCGTGGAACGTCCCGCCGCGCTTCGGCCAGGCGGTCGACACGATCTTCACCGACCTCACGCCGTACCTCGAGGGCGACAAGGTCGAGGCCTACCCCAACCTCGCGAACATCCCGACGGACGCGTGGCGCGCGTGCATGTGGAACGGCAAGCTCTACGGCCTGCCGCTCCCCGGCGAGCTGGTCAACGACGCGACGTTCTACCGCGCCGACCTCCTGCCCGAGGGCACGGAGCTGCCGACGGACGCCGACGAGGCCCTCGAGTTCGTCTCGTCTCTCACCGACGCCGACGCGCGCCAGTGGGGGAGCAACGACCTGTGGGTCCTCGCGACGCAGATGTTCTCCGTCGTGCCGAAGTGGACGCAGGACGAGGAGGGCAACCTCGTGCACCGCGTCGAGACGCAGGAGTACCGCGACGCCCTCGAGTGGATCTCCAAGCTCTACGCGTCCGGCGCCGTGCACCCCGACGCGGTCGCCGAGTCCGGTGACGGCAAGGAGCGGTTCGAGTCCGGCCAGGTGCTCGTGACCTCGGACGGCGTGGGCGCGTGGCACGAGGCGCTCGGCCGCAACCTGCCCTCGAACCCCGAGTTCTCGCAGCAGCCCCTGCCGCTCATCGCGGCCGACGGTGGCGAGCCGAAGATCTTCAAGGGCGGCGCCGCGAGCATGTGCTCGTACCTGAAGAAGACCGACACCGAGGGCGCGATCGAGGAGCTCCTCTCCGCGGCCGACTTCCTCGCCTCGCCCTTCGGCACCGCCGAGTACCAGCTCGTCAACTACGGCGTCGAGGACGTGCACTACACGCTCGACGAGAACCGTCTCCCCGTCGCCACCGAGCTCGCCGCGACCGAGGTGCAGCCGTCGTACATCTTCCTCGTCGGCCCGCCCATGGTGAACGCGAAGGTCCAGTACCCCGGCTTCGTCGAGGACTTCACGACCTGGATGGCCGAGGCGGCGCCGTACGTCGAGGAGCCCCTCTTCTACGGCATGCAGATCACGGAGCCGGCGCAGTACGCGTCGCTCGGCCAGCCGTTCGAGGACCTGGAGAAGGACATCGCCCGCGGGCGCAAGTCCCTCGACGACCTCGACGCGGCCGTCGAGACCTGGCGGTCGTCGGGCGGTGAGGAGCTGCGCGCGTACTACCAGGAGATCCTCGACGGCGGGTCGGCCGAGACCGACGGCGAGTGAGCACGTTGTGAGCACCGAGATCTCCGACGCCACGGACGTGCCGAGCGCGGACACGGCGACGAAGGACCCCTCCGGCCCGGCGGCGACGCCGGGCCGGAGGGCCCGCACGGCACGACCGGGCCGGCCGGACACCGCCGGGCAGCGGCGCATGTCGTTCCGGGCGCGGTTGCGCCGGGACCGCTCGCTCCTCCTCATGACGCTGCCGGGCGTGGCCCTGCTCGTCGTGTTCGCCTACGTCCCGATGCTGGGGAACGTCATCGCCTGGCAGGACTACTCGCCCTACGTCGGGATCCTGGACTCGCCGTTCGTCGGCTGGTGGAACTTCGAGCGCGTCTTCACGAACCCGCTGTTCCTCCAGGCGGTGGGCAACACCCTCGCCATCACGGCGTTCCAGCTCGTCTTCTACTTCCCGATCCCCATCGCGCTCGCGCTCCTGCTCAACAGCGTCGTCACGCCGGCGGTCCGGACGACGATCCAGTCGATCGTCTACCTGCCCCACTTCTTCTCGTGGGTGCTCGTCGTGACGATCTTCCAGCAGCTCTTCGGCGGTGCCGGGCTCGTGAACCGGGTCCTCGCCGAGAACGGGTACGCCGGGTTCGACCTCATGACGAACCCGGACACGTTCCTCGTCCTCATCACCATGCAGTCGGTGTGGAAGGACGCGGGCTGGGGCATCATCATCTTCCTCGCCGCCCTGAGCACGGTCGACCCGGCGCTCCACGAGGCGGCGGCGATGGACGGGGCCGGCCGGTGGCGTCGCACCTGGCACATCACGCTGCCCGCGCTGCGGCCGACGATCATCCTGCTGCTCATCCTGCGCCTGGGCGACGCGCTCACGGTCGGGTTCGAGCAGCTCATCCTCCAGCGCGCCGCGGTCGGCGCCGAGGTGTCGGAGGTCATCGACACCTTCGTGTACTACCAGGGCGTCGTGAACGGCGACTGGGCATTCGCCGCGGCGGCCGGGCTCGTCAAGGGGCTCGTCTCGCTCGCGCTCGTCCTCGGCGCGAACAAGCTCGCGCACGTCTTCGGTGAGGCAGGGGTGTACAAGAAGTCATGAGCATCACCAACGACACGGGGCAGGGGCCCCTGAGCCACCCCGACGCGGTGCCGTTCCCCGCGCCGCCGGAGGCCGCTCGACGCCGCCGCCGGCGCCGCTCGCCGCACCGCGCCGCGTGGGAGGGCACGCCGAGCCCGCTCGGCCAGGCCGGCAAGGGGCTGGCGCTCCTCCTCATCGTGCTGGTCGTCCTCTTCCCGCTCTACACGGTCGTCCTCACGTCGTTCTCGACGCAGGCCGACATCAACCGCTCGGGCGGGATGGTCGTCGTGCCCGGGGGGTTCACCACGGCGGCCTACGAGCAGATCCTCTCGGGAGGGATCGTCACGCGCGCCGCGATGGTCTCGATCGTGGTCACGACCATCGGCACCGTGCTCTCCACGGTGGTCTCGATCCTCGCGGCCTACGGTCTCTCGCGGCCGTCGAGCCTGGGGCACCGGACGATCCTGTTCGTCTTCCTCATCACGATGTTCTTCGGCGCGGGCATGATCCCGACGTACCTGCTCGTGAGCAACCTCGGCCTCATCGACAGCCTGTGGGCGCTCATCCTGCCCGGCGCGGTCTCAGCGTTCAACGTCCTCATCCTGCGCAACTTCTTCATGAACATCGACGCGTCCATCACGGACGCCGCCCGGATCGACGGCGCGGGGGACTGGCGGATCATGGGCCAGATCGTCGCCCCGATGTCGAAGGCGGCGATCGCCGTCGTCGCGCTGTTCTACGGGGTGGGCTACTTCAACGCGTTCTTCAACGCGATGCTCTACATCAACGACAACGCGAAGTGGCCCCTGCAGCTCGTCCTGCGCTCCTACGTCCTGCAGGGCGTCACCCTCCCGGGCAGCGGCACGGGCCAGGTCGACGTGGCGACGGGTGCCGTCACGGGCCTGCCGGTGAAGATGGCGATCATGGTGCTCGCCGTGGTCCCGATCCTCCTCGTGTACCCGTTCGTGCAGCGCCACTTCACCAAGGGCGTGATCTTCGGGGCCATCAAGGGCTGAGCGGGCCCGGTCGACAGATCGGCCGACCGGACGGCGTGCGCCCCCGCGCCGTCCGGTCGGCCTCCGTCGTGCGGCAGCCCGGTCAGCGCGGCGCGCGCGTCGACCCGCGCTCGGTGAGCACCGGCGTGAGGAGCCGGGTCTCGGCCGGCTCGTCGTCCTCGATGCGCGCCATGACCATGTCGACCGCCACGTGGCCGATGCGCTCGGCGGGGATGTCGATGCCCGTGACGGGGACGACCTGGGCCGCCGCGACGTCCGCCGGGCTGATCGTCACGACCGAGAGGTCCTCCGGGACGCGGCGGCCCCGCTCCGCCAGGCGTGCCAGGACGTGGGGCAGGGCGGCCTCGTTGTGCACGAGGAGGGCCGTCAGCTGCGGTTCCTGCTCGAGCAGCGCGTCGACGGACGCGACGACCCCGTCGCGGGCCGTCGGGGTCTCGACGGTGCGTGCGTGGACGCCCTCGTCGTGCGCGGCGACGGTGAAGCCGCGCAGGACGCGGTCGGCGTAGGAGGTGTGGCGGGCCACGACCTCGGGGGGAGGCCCGAGGAACGCGACCCGGCGGTGGCCGAGGCGTGCGAGGTGCTCGAGGCCGAGCCGTCCCGCGGCCTCGAAGTCGAGGTCGACGCAGCTGAGGGTGCCCGGGTCGGCCGGCAGCCCGATGAGGACCGCGGGCTGGCGCAGCCGGGCGAGGCTCGGGAGCCGCTCGTCGTGCGCCTCGACGTCCATGACGACGATGCCGTCCACCATCGACCCCGAGCCGACGCGCTCGGCGCCGGAGACGTCGTCCTGGGTCAGCAGCAGGACGTCGTGGGAGTGCTCGCGCGCACGCAGCAGGACGCCCGAGACGAACTGCATGATGACGTTGACGTCGACGCCCGCGCGCAGCGGGGCCATGAGCGCGAGCACGTTGGTCCGGGAGGAGGCGAGGGCGCGCGCGCCCGCGTGAGGGCGGTAGCCGAGCTGCTGGATCGCCTTCTCGACGCGACGGCGCGTGGGGGCGGAGATGCTGCGCTTGCCCGACAGCACGTAGGAGACGGTCGACGCGGAGACCCCGGCCGTCCGTGCGACGTCCTCGATGGTGGCCACTGCTTCTCCTCAGGTGACGGGATCGCGGCGGTCGAGACGTGCTCGACCGCGCGACCGCTCGGGGGACACGGTAGCGCCTGGCGCGGCGCCCGGGGCGTCGGTGACGGGCCGCCGGTGCGGACGGGCCGTGGACCGCCCGACCCGAGGGGCGCCGCACCCGGCCGCGACCGAGGGAAGCGCTTCGATCCCGCGGGTGCCGCATCGCGCCGGACGCGACCGGCGGCGCAGGCGCGGCGGAG
Organism: Cellulosimicrobium sp. Marseille-Q8652; assembly: GCF_965112045.1. Classification (NCBI taxonomy): domain Bacteria; kingdom Bacillati; phylum Actinomycetota; class Actinomycetes; order Micrococcales; family Promicromonosporaceae; genus Cellulosimicrobium; species Cellulosimicrobium sp. Marseille-Q8652. The sequence goes on from NZ_CBCOPS010000002.1 coordinate 498,042, forward strand.
CTCCCTCCGGGAGCGGTGGCAGGGGCGTGACGGCGGTGCCGGTCATGGAGCGGATCCTCTGGTGGTCGGGCGATCGCGCTGTTCTCCGGCCGGTCGGGCCGACGGCGTCGTCGGGTGCGGGTGATTCGGCCGGATGGTCAGGCTGTGTCCTGGACAAGCGCGTGGGCCACAGGCTAGCGTGTTGAAACGCTTCGACGATGGCGCTCCTGCCGCGTCGTCGTGAGAGACGACGAAGGGAGGCGACGGTGCCGACGGACGCGATCGACGCGTCCCCGCACGGCCGGGGGCTCGCGGCCCTCACGCCGGACGGGATCCGTTTCGGGGGCGACTACAACCCGGAGCAGTGGCCCGCGCACGTCTGGCGGGAGGACGCGCGCCTCATGCGCGAGGCGCACGTGAACCTCGTGACCGTGGGCGTCTTCTCCTGGGCGCGCTACGAGCCGTCGCCGGGCGCCCGCGACTTCGCGTGGCTCGACGAGGTCCTCGACGTGCTCGGCGAGCACGGCGTCGGCGTCGACCTCGCGACGCCCACGGCCTCGCCGCCGCCGTGGCTCGGCGTCCTGCACCCCGACACGCTCCCGGTCGACCAGGACGGCGTGCGGCTCGTCGCGGGCTCGCGCAACCAGTTCAGCCCTGCGTCCCGCGTGTACCGCGAGCACGCGCTCGCGATCACCGACGCGCTCGTCGCCCGGTACGCCGACCACCCCGCGGTGCGCATGTGGCACGTCGGGAACGAGTTCGGCCAGGTCTGCTACGGCGACGAGTCGGCGGGTGCGTTCCGTGCCTGGCTCCAGCGCCGCCACGGGACAATCGACGCGCTCAACGAGGCGTGGGGCACCACGGTGTGGTCGCAGCACTACGCCGACTGGTCGGAGGTCGTGCCGCCGCGCCGCACGGTCTACCACGTCAACCCCTCGCAGGCGCTCGACTGGCGGCGGTACTGCTCCGACCAGCTCCTCGCGCTGTACCGCGAGCAGCGGGACCTGATCCGCACGTACGACGTCGAGCGTCCCGTGACGACGAACTTCATGGGCTTCTTCCCGGGCATCGACCCGTGGTCGTGGGCCGACGACGTCGACGTGGTCGCGGACGACGCGTACCCGGACCCGGGCGACCCGCGCGCGCCGGCGGACGCCGCGCTCACGCAGGACCTGATGCGCTCGCTGGGCGACGGCGCGCCCTGGCTGCTCATGGAGTCCGCGACGAGCGCGGTGAGCTGGCGGCCGCACAACCTCCCGAAGTCCCCCGAGCGCTCCCGGCTCGAGTCGCTCCAGGCGGTCGCGCGCGGCGCGGACGGCGTGTGCTTCTTCCAGTGGCGCGCGTCGCGCAGCGGCGCCGAGCGCTTCCACTCGGCGATGCTCCCGCACGCCGGTCCCGAGACCCGCGTGCACCGCGGCGTCCGACGCCTCGGCGCGGACCTCGCCCGGCTGGCGCCGGTCGTCGGGGGACGGGTCGCGGCGGACGTCGCCGTCGTCGTCGACTGGCCGTCGTGGTGGGCCAGCGGGGAGGTCGCGCGCCCCACCGACCGCCTCGACGCGGTCGAGCAGCTGCGCGCCTGGTACCGCGTGCTGTGGGCCCGCGACGTCGCGTGCGACCTCGTGCCGCCCGGCCGGGACCTGACGGGCTACCGTGCCGTCCTCGTCCCGCAGCTCTACCTGCTCGACGAGGACGCCTCGGGCGCGCTGCGCGCGGCGGCGCACGGGGGCGCCACGCTCGTCGTCGGGCCGTTCAGCGGGGTCGCGGACCGGAACGCCCACGTGCGCACCGGGCGCTTCCCGGCACTCCTGCACGACGTCCTGGGCGTCAGCGGCGAGGAGTGGGTCCCGCTCCCCGACGACGGCGTGGACCTCGACGTCGTGGAGCCCGCGACCGGCGGCGCCCGCGCCCACGTGCTCGGCGAGCTCCTCGAGGCGGACGGCGCGACGGTGCTCGCGACGTTCGCCCACGGCCACCTCGCCGGCGGTCCCGCCGTGACCCGGCACGCGTACGGGGACGGCGAGGCGTGGTACGTCGCGACGGTCCCCGACGAGGGCCTCCTCGGCGCCGTCCTGGGCGCCGCCCTCGACCGCGCGGGCGTCGCGCCCACGCTGGCCGGGGCGGACCGGCGCCCCGGGGTCGAGGCCGTGCGCCGCGGCGACGTGCTCTTCGTGCTCAACCACACCGACGCGCCGGTCACCGTGCCCGTCGACGGCCCCCACCTCGACCTCCTCACCGGGCGACCGGTCGACGACGCCGCGCACCTCGCCGCGCACGACGTCGCCGCGCTGGTCGACCACCCCACCGAAAGGACGCCATGAAGTTCACCGACGGGTACTGGCAGCTGCGACCCGGGGTCGGCATGCTGCGCCCGCGCTCGATCGACGAGGTCGTCGACGAGGGCGAGCGCCTCGTCGTGCACGCGCCCACGGCGGTCGTCGCGACGCGCGGCGACACCCTCAACCAGCCGGTCGTCACCGTGACCTTCGACGCGCCCGCCGAGGGTGTGATCGGTGTCCGGATCGAGCACCACCGCGGGCGCCGCGACCGCGGGCCGCACTTCGCCCTCGAGCGCTCGACGCCCGGCGCGAAGGTGGCGCTGCCCGAGCTCATCGGCGCCCCCGAGGCCACGATCACCTCGGGAGGGCTCACCGCGCGCGTGCGGACGGACGGGCCGTGGCACGTGGACTTCGAGGCCGACGGCACCGTGCTCACCTCGTCGCTCGACCGCAGCATCGGGATCGCGACGACGGCCGACGGGCGCTCGCACGTGCACGAGCAGCTCGCCCTCGGCGTGGGGGAGCACCTCTACGGTCTCGGCGAGCGGTTCGGCGCGTTCGTCAAGAACGGGCAGAGCGTCGACGTGTGGAACGAGGACGGCGGGACGGCGAGCGACCTCGCGTACAAGAACGTGCCGTTCTACCTGAGCGACAAGGGCTACGGCGTGCTCGTGGCCCACCCCGAGCGGGTGTCGTTCGAGCTCGGGACCGAGGTCGTCTCGCGCGCGCAGTTCTCCGTCGAGGGCCAGGCCCTGCAGTACTACGTCATCCAGGGGCCGACGCCCAAGGACGTGCTGCGCCGGTACACGGCCCTCACGGGCCGGCCCGCGCGCGTCCCGGCGTGGTCGTACGGGCTGTGGCTCTCGACGTCGTTCACGACCGACTACGACGAGGCCACGGTCACGCGCTTCGTCGAGGGCATGGCCGAGCGCGAGATCCCGCTGAGCGTCTTCCACTTCGACTGCTTCTGGATGCGGCAGTTCCACTGGTGCGACTTCGTCTGGGACCCGAAGACGTTCCCGGACCCCGAGGGGATGCTCGCGCGCCTGCGGGGGCGCGGCCTGCGCGTCAGCGCGTGGATCAACCCGTACATCGCGCAGCGCTCGCACCTGTTCGACGAGGGGCGCGAGCGCGGCTACCTCGTGACGACGCCCGCGGGCGACGTCTGGCAGTGGGACCTGTGGCAGGCGGGCATGGCGCTCGTCGACTTCACCAACCCCGAGGCGCGGGCCTGGTACCAGGAGAAGCTGCGCGGCCTGCTGCGGCAGGGCGTCGACTGCTTCAAGACCGACTTCGGCGAGCGCATCCCCACGGACGTCGTCTGGCACGACGGCTCCGACCCGCAGCGCATGCACAACTACTACACGCACCTGTACAACGAGGCCGTGTTCGAGGTGCTCGAGCAGGAGCGCGGCAGCGGCGACGCCGTCCTCTTCGCACGTTCCGCGACCGCGGGCGGGCAGCAGTTCCCCGTGCACTGGGGCGGCGACTGCGAGTCGACCTTCGTCGCGATGGCGGAGTCCCTGCGCGGCGGGCTGTCGCTCGCGCTGTCCGGGTTCGGCTACTGGAGCCACGACATCGGCGGGTTCGAGGGCACGCCCGACCCCGCGGTGTTCAAGCGCTGGGTCGCGTTCGGCATGCTCTCGTCCCACTCGCGCCTGCACGGCTCGGACTCCTACCGCGTCCCGTGGGCGTTCGACGACGAGGCCGTCGACGTCACCCGCCGCTTCACGCGACTCAAGATGTCGCTCATGCCGTACCTCGCGCGGCTCGGCGAGGAGGCGCACACCGACGGCGTGCCCGTCATGCGTCCGATGGTGCTCGAGCACCCCGCGGACCGCACCGCGGCGCTCGTCGACACGGAGTACATGCTCGGGGACGCGCTGCTCGTCGCCCCCGTGTTCCGCGCCGACGGCCAGGTCGAGTACTACGTGCCCGAGGGCACGTGGACGCGGCTCGTCGACGGCGCGCCGGACGGTCCTGCCGGCACCCTCCCGGCGACCGTGACGGGCCCGCGGTGGGTCACCGAGACGCACGGCTTCGACTCGCTGCCGGTGCTCGTGCGCGCGGGGTCGGTGCTTCCCGTCGGGGCGCGCGACGACCGGCCCGAGTACGACTGGGCCGACGGCGTCACGCTCCGGGCGTTCGCGCTGCCCGACGGCTACGAGGGCGACGTCGTCGTCCCGCGGCCGGGCGACGCGCCGACGACGTTCCGCGTCCGGCGCACCGGTCAGGAGCTGACGGTGGTGACCGACGACGCCCCCGGTGCCTGGTCGGTGGAGGCCGACGGCGCGACGGCGGCCGCCGCCGGTCCCGGGTCGGTGACGCTCCTGCTGCCCTGACCGAGGTACCCTGGGAAGACCGGCGTGGAAGCGCTACCATGCCGGTCTTCCGCCGCCCCGCACCGGGACCGCCCAGGCCCCGGCACCCGATCAGCGAGGATCTCGTGACGACCGACACCCCCACCCGTCCCGCCGGGGCCACGCCCGGCACCAGCCCCGAGCCCGCGCCGTCGGGCCGCGCCTTCCCCCCGGACTTCGTCTGGGGATCGGCCACCGCCTCGTACCAGATCGAGGGCGCCGCCGCCGAGGGCGGACGCACGCCGTCGATCTGGGACACGTACTCCCACACGCCCGGACGCATCCTCAACGGCGACACCGGCGACGTCGCCGACGACCACTACCACCGGTGGGCCGAGGACGTGCAGCACATCGCCGACCTCGGTCTCGGCGCCTACCGCTTCTCCATCTCCTGGTCGCGCGTGCAGCCCGGAGGGACCGGACCGCTCAACCTCGAGGGCGTCGCGTTCTACTCGCGCCTGGTGGACGCGCTCCTCGAGAAGGGCGTCAAGCCCGTCGTCACGCTCTACCACTGGGACCTCCCGCAGGAGCTCGAGGACGCCGGGGGCTGGGCCAACCGCGACACCGCGTACGCCTTCGCGGAGTACGCCCGCCACATGGCCCGTGAGCTCGGCGACCGCATCGACACGTGGACCACGCTCAACGAGCCCTGGTGCTCCGCGTACCTCGGCTACGGCTCGGGCGTGCACGCGCCCGGCCGCACCGAGCCCGCGGCGGCGCTCGCGGCCGTGCACCACCTCAACCTCGCCCACGGTCTCGCCGTCGCGGCGATCCGCGACGAGCTGGGCGAGGACGTCAAGACGTCGGTCACGCTCAACCTCCACGTGATCCGCCCGGACGACCCCGCGAACGCGAACGACCTCGACGCCGTCCGGAAGATCGACGCGCTCGCCAACCGCGCGTTCCTCGGCCCGATCCTCGACGGCGCCTACCCGGCCGACCTGCTCACCGACACCGCGCACGTCACCGACTGGTCCTTCGTGCACGACGGCGACCTCGAGCTCGTGCGCCAGCCCGTGTCGATCCTCGGCGTCAACTACTACTCGACCGTGCGCGTGCGCCACTACGACGGCACCGGCGAGCGGGCCGAGAACGACGGCCACGGCGCGTCGACCCACAGCCCGTGGATCGGGGTCACCGACGTCGAGTTCGTCCAGCAGCCCGGCCCGTACACGGCGATGGGCTGGAACATCGAGCCCGCCGGGATGACCGAGCTGCTCGTGTCGCTCGCGCGGACGTACCCCGACCAGCCCCTCATGGTCACCGAGAACGGCGCCGCGTTCGACGACGAGGTGACCGTCGCGCCCGACGGCACCCGGCGCGTGCACGACGACCGCCGCGTCGCGTACCTGCACGACCACGTCGACGCCGTCGGTGCCGCCGTCGACGCCGGCGCGGACGTGCGCGGGTACTTCGCGTGGTCGCTGCTCGACAACTTCGAGTGGGGCTACGGCTACGACCGTCGCTTCGGCATCATCCGCGTCGACTACGAGACGCTCGAGCGCACGTGGAAGGACTCGGCGCACTGGTACCGCCGGCTCGCGACGTCGAACGTGCTGCCGGGGGTCGACGAGACCGCCTGACCCGGTCTCAGTCTCCGGAGCCCGTCCTCGGTGTGTGCCGAGGGCGGGCTCTTCACGTGCGTCGGTCGGTGTGCGGGGTCCGCGGGCGGGCCTCCGTGGGCGGGCCATCTGCGGGCGGGCCTTCGTGGGCGGCCTTAGCGGGCGGGCCTTCGCGGGCGGGGTCGCGGGTCTACCATCCGGCCGCTCGTGCCTCGCGGCCTCCCGCCAGACCCGCCACGACCCGCGACCCCGCCCGCTCCGGCCCGCCCGCTCCGGCCGGGGGTGACGTTCGTCGCAGGTCGGGCGTCCAGCCCCTCGACGGCGCGACACGCCGACGGAACGCGACACGCCGACGAGTTCTGCGGCTCGGGTGTCCGGATTAGGGCGTTCTGGTGGGGCGTCCCGATCGCCGCGTGTCGTCCCCCAGGGGTGCCCCGCCAGCCTGCACAGGGTGTGGATCGTGGTCGTCCCCACCCTGTGGACGACGGTGTTCGGGCCGCGTCACGACGCCGTTCTCGGCCTCACCGAGCGGTGGACGACGGGGTGTGGAAGAGCGTGTCAGAGGGCCCTGGGACCATGGATCCATGGGTGCTACCACATGTGGCGGGGTGAAGTTCAGACACGACATGTAGTGGGGTGGCAGTGTCCGAACCCCTAGGTATAGTGGTTTCACACCCAGGGGGCGAAGGCTCTCCGGGGAATCACACAGACGTAGTTCCAGCGGTGTCCTTCGAGGTCAGAGACTCTTCTCCCTCCCCGAGGACCGGGCCCAGGACGAGAAGCGAGGAGTCACCACCATGAGCGTCACGGTCTACAGCAAGCCGGCTTGCGTTCAGTGCGACGCGACGTACCGCGCTCTCGACAAGAAGGGCGTCGAGTACACCGTCGTGGACATCAGCCAGGACGCCGAGGCGCTCGAGCTGGTGCGCGGGCTCGGCTACCTGCAGGCCCCCGTGGTCGTGGCCGGCGACGAGCACTGGTCGGGCTTCCGCCCCGACCAGATCAACGCCCTCGCGCAGAAGGTCTCCCCGGTCGTCGCCTGACGATCGGCAGGGCGGGCCGGAGACGGTGCCGCCCGCACCACCGGGGCGGCGCGAGCCCTCCTGGCAGCACGACAGCAGGTCGCGAGCACAGCAGGACGGAGGTGCGGTCCCCATGGGGTCGCTCGTCTACTTCTCCAGCGTCAGCGAGAACACGCACCGCTTCGTCCAGCGGCTCGGCCTGCCCGGTCTGGGCATCGACGTGCGACGCATCCCGACGCGACCCACCGAGGGGTTCCTGCGGGTCGACGAGCCGTACGTGCTCATGGTCCCGACCTACGGGGGCGGCAACGAGGGCGGGGCCGTCCCGCGCCAGGTCGTGAAGTTCTTGAACGACGTCCACAACCGGTCGTTGATCCGTGGCGTCATCGCCGCGGGCAACACCAACTTCGGCGAGGCCTACTGCATCGCCGGCGACATCATCTCCGCGAAGTGCCAGGTGCCCTACCTGTACGCCTTCGAACTCCTGGGAACAGCCGAGGACGCCGCGCGCGTCCGCGACGGATTGGGACGATTTTGGCAACGACAGTCACAGATTCCGGCGTGATCTCCGAGAGCGCAGGGACGGGCGACGTGGCGCTGGCGGCGCAGAAGGTGTCGCTCTCGAGCTCGCAGCTCGACTTCCACGCGCTCAACGCGATGCTCAACCTCTACGGCCCGAACGGCGAGATCCAGTTCGACAAGGACCGTGAGGCCGCGCGGCAGTACTTCCTGCAGCACGTGAACCAGAACACGGTGTTCTTCCACGACCTCTCCGAGAAGCTCGACTACCTCGTCGAGAACAAGTACTACGACCCGGCCGTGCTCGCGAAGTACGACCCGGCGTTCGTGACGTCGCTGTTCGAGTTCGCGTACTCGAAGAAGTTCCGGTTCGAGACGTTCCTCGGCGCGTTCAAGTACTACACCTCGTACACGCTCAAGACGTTCGACGGCAAGCGCTACCTCGAGCGGTTCGAGGACCGCGTGTGCATGGTCGCGCTCGGGCTCGCGGACGGGAACGAGCAGCAGGCGCTCGACATCGTCGAGGAGGTCATCAGCGGCCGCTTTCAGCCCGCCACCCCGACCTTCCTCAACGTCGGCAAGGCGCAGCGCGGCGAGCCCGTGTCCTGCTTCCTGCTGCGCATCGAGGACAACATGGAGTCCATCGCGCGCGGCATCAACTCCGCGCTGCAGCTCTCCAAGCGTGGCGGCGGCGTCGCCCTGCTCCTGAGCAACATCCGCGAGCACGGCGCACCGATCAAGCACATCGAGAACCAGTCGTCCGGCGTCATCCCCGTGATGAAGCTCCTCGAGGACTCCTTCTCCTACGCCAACCAGCTCGGCGCGCGCCAGGGCGCGGGCGCGGTGTACCTCCACGCGCACCACCCGGACATCCTGCGGTTCCTCGACACCAAGCGCGAGAACGCCGACGAGAAGATCCGCATCAAGACGCTGTCGCTCGGCGTCGTGATCCCGGACATCACGTTCGAGCTCGCCAAGAAGAACGAGGACATGTACCTCTTCTCGCCGTACGACGTCGAGCGCGTCTACGGCGTGCCGTTCGCCGACATCTCGGTCACGGAGAAGTACGACGAGATGGTCGACGACTCGCGCATCCGCAAGACGAAGATCAAGGCCCGCGACTTCTTCCAGACCATCGCGGAGCTCCAGTTCGAGTCCGGGTACCCGTACATCATGTTCGAGGACACGGTGAACAGGGCGAACCCGATCAAGGGCCGCATCACCCACTCGAACCTGTGCTCCGAGATCCTCCAGGTGTCGACGCCGTCGACGTTCAACGAGGACCTCTCGTACGAGCACGTCGGCCGCGACATCTCCTGCAACCTCGGCTCGCTGAACATCGCGAAGACGATGGACTCGCCCGACTTCGCGAAGTCGATCGACACCGCGATCCGGGCGCTCACGGCCGTCTCCGACCAGACGAGCATCGAGTCCGTGCCGTCGATCAAGCGCGCCAACGACTCCGGGCACGCGATCGGTCTCGGCCAGATGAACCTGCACGGCTACCTCGCGCGCGAGCGGATCCACTACGGGTCCACCGAGGGCGTCGACTTCACGAACATCTACTTCTACACCGTCGCCTACCACGCGATCGCGGCCTCCAACCGGCTCGCGATCGAGCGCGGGCGCGCGTTCGGCGGCTTCGAGGACTCGAAGTACGCGACCGGCGAGTACTTCGACAAGTACACCGACCGGGTGTGGGAGCCGGAGACCGACCGCGTCCGCGCCCTGTTCACCGACGCCGGCGTGCACATCCCCACCCAGGACGACTGGAAGGCCCTCAAGGCCTCGGTCATGGAGCACGGGATCTACAACCAGAACCTCCAGGCCGTCCCGCCGACCGGCTCGATCTCGTACATCAACAACTCGACGTCGTCGATCCACCCGGTGCCGTCGAAGATCGAGATCCGCAAGGAAGGCAAGATCGGCCGCGTCTACTACCCGGCGCCGTACCTCACGAACGACAACCTCGAGTTCTACGAGGACGCGTACGAGATCGGGTACGAGAAGATCATCGACACCTACGCCGCCGCGACGCAGCACGTCGACCAGGGCCTGAGCCTCACGCTGTTCTTCAAGGACACGGTCACCACGCGCGACGTCAACCGCGCGCAGATCTACGCGTGGCGCAAGGGCATCAAGACGCTCTACTACATCCGTCTCCGCCAGATGGCCCTGGAGGGGACCGAGGTGGAGGGCTGCGTCAGCTGCATGCTGTGAGTTGACGACGTCGCGGCCTCGCTGCCGCGCCGTCCGGAGCAAGGGGCGCCGGTCTACCATCCGGCCGCTCGTGCCTCGCGGCCCCCCGCCAGGCCCGCCACGACCGGCGCCCCTCGCTCCTCCCGCCGCTCACCGTGCGGCTCACCTTCGTCGTCGGCAGCGGTGCCCGACGACGAAGGGTCCGGTCAGTCGAAACGTCCCGGTCGGTCCGGGGTCAGCAGGAGAGAAGAAGGCAGATGTCGCCCACCGGGAAGCTCAAGCTCATCGATCGCGTGAGCGCGATCAACTGGAACCGTCTGGAGGACGAGAAGGACCTCGAGGTCTGGGACCGCCTCGTCGGGAACTTCTGGCTGCCCGAGAAGGTGCCGGTGTCCAACGACATCCAGTCGTGGCACACGCTCACCGCGCAGGAGCAGGAGCTCACCATGCGCGTGTTCACGGGCCTGACGCTGCTCGACACGATCCAGGGCACCGTCGGTGCCGTGTCGCTCATCCCGGACGCGATCACACCGCACGAGGAGGCGGTGTACACGAACATCGCGTTCATGGAGTCGGTGCACGCCAAGAGCTACTCGTCGATCTTCTCGACGCTGTGCTCGACGCGCGAGATCGACGACGCGTTCCGCTGGTCGGAGGAGAACCCGAACCTGCAGCGCAAGGCCGAGATCGTCATGGAGTACTACAAGGGTGACTCGCCGCTCAAGCGCAAGGTCGCGAGCACGCTCCTCGAGTCGTTCCTCTTCTACTCCGGCTTCTACCTGCCGATGTACTGGTCGTCGCGCGCCAAGCTGACGAACACGGCCGACCTCATCCGCCTCATCATCCGTGACGAGGCCGTGCACGGGTACTACATCGGCTACAAGTACCAGAAGGGCCTCGAGAAGCTCTCGCCGGCCGAGCGCGAGGAGCTCAAGGGCTACACGTTCGAGCTCCTCTTCGAGCTCTACGACAACGAGGTGCAGTACACGGAGGACCTCTACGACGGCGTCGGGCTCACCGAGGACGTCAAGAAGTTCCTGCGGTACAACGCGAACAAGGCGCTCATGAACCTCGGCTACGAGGCGCTGTTCCCCAAGGACGAGACCGACGTCAACCCGGCGATCCTCTCGGCCCTGTCGCCGAACGCCGACGAGAACCACGACTTCTTCTCCGGGTCGGGCTCGTCGTACGTCATCGGCAAGGCCGTGAACACCGAGGACGACGACTGGGACTTCTGACCCGTCCCGCACACCGGACGACGACGGCCGCCACCCCGGCGTGGGGAAGGCGGCCGTCGTCGTCCGTGCCGGTCCGTCGCGGACCTGCTGCGGCCCGGGCCAGCGGGGCTCAGTCCGCGGGGCGCGGCTGCGCGCCCTCGACGGGCGGGTCGGCCGACCACGGGAACGTGATCCAGAGGTCGGTGTCCTTCCAGGAGAAGTCCGGCTGGATGATCGTGCGCGGCTTCGTGTAGAGCACCGCGGACCGGGCCTCCGCGCCGTGGTGCGAGAGCATCTCCATGACCAGGGCGAGCGTGCGGCCCGAGTCGGCGACGTCGTCGACCACGAGGACGTGGGCACCGGGGAGGTCGGAGGTGTCCATGAGGGGCGGGAGCACGCGCGGGTCGTCGAGGGTCTGGCCGATGTCCGTGTAGAACTCGACGTTGAGCGTGCCCACGCCCTTCGTCCCGAGCGCGTACGCGACCGCGCCGCCGGGCAGGAGGCCACCCCGCGCGACCGCGACGACGACGTCCGGCCGGAACCCGCTCGCCACGACCTGCTCCGCGAGCTCCCGCGCGGCCACGCCGAACGTCTCCCACGTGAGGACCTCGCGCTCGGGCGGTACCCCGGCCTCGGGTGGCGACGTCACGACGGGTGCGGCGGGCACACCGGGCACGGAGGGCGCCGGGGGCGCAGCGGGGTACGTCGAGGGTTCGGTCATACGTCGAGCCTACGGCGACCGCCGGGGTCCCGGGCCCACGACGAGGGCCGCCCCCCGTCGAACGGGAGGCGGCCCTGTGCGTCAGTGCGCGAGAGGCGGTCGCTGTGCGGCCGTCACTCCGCCGCGAGGATGTCGACGACGAACACCAGCGGCGAGTCCGGCGGGATGGTGTCGCCGCTGCCCTGCTCGCCGTAGCCCAGCTCGGACGGGATCACGAGCAGCACCTGGCTGCCGACCGTCTGGCCGGCGATGCCCTGCGTCCAGCCCGGGACGACCTGCTGCAGGGAGAAGCTCGTCGGCGTGCCGCGCTCCCAGGACGAGTCGAAGACCGTGCCGTCGAGCAGCATGCCCGTGTAGTGCGCGGTGACCGTCTGGTCCTCGGTGACGACCGGGCCGTCGCCCTTGATGAGCGTCTGCGCGACGAGCTCGGTCGGCGCCTCGTAACCCTCGGGGATCTCGATGGTCGGCTTGCCCGTGTCGTCGAGCGTCACGGTGGGCAGGCCCTCGGCCGGCGTCACGGCCTCGCCCTCGGCGCGCGAGGGGATCTTCTTGGCGTCGACGACCTCGATGAGGTTGACGACGGTGCCGCCCGACTGGTCCGGCCCGGCGAAGAGCAGGCGGGCGCCGACCTTCTGGCCGAGGAGCGGGTCCGTGAGCAGGTCGAACTGCGGGTCGCCGAGCGTGAAGGACTGCGGCGCGTCGTCCTCCCACGTCGAGCCGGCGCGCGTCGCGTCCGTCCCGTTGTAGGCGACGTACTGCATCGTCACCTGCATGCCCTCCTCGAGCTCCGCACCCGTGCCCTCGTCGTGCAGGCTCGTGACCGCGGCCGAGACCTCGAGAGGCGCCTCGAACTCGAGCGTCGGCTCGGCACCGGGGTCGCCCGTGACGGTGATGGCCTCGAGCGCGGCGAGGTCCTCGGGCGACGCGGTCGGCGCGTCGCTCGCCGAAGGGCTCGGCGACGTCTCGGCGTCCGACCCGCCGTCGCCCGAACCGCAGCCGGCGAGCAGGAGGGAGGCGCCGAGGGTGAGCGCGGCGACGCCGCGCAGGGTGCGGTGCTTCACGTGGGGGAGTCCTTCGGTCGAGGGGACGACGCGCGCGCCGTCGGGGTCTGTGCCGCAACCGGACGGGCCGCGTCACGACGACGCGATCGATCCTCGGGTGCAGCACCGGCCCGGACACTCTAGCGGTCCGGTCTGGACGCCCGCTGGGAACCCGGTTCGGCGACCGGCGGCCGCCGGGGGATCATGGAGGGGTGCCGTCCCGTCGACCGTCCCGCAAGCGCCCCTGGAGCGCCGAGCCCGCACCGCTCGACCTCGACCGTGCCCTCGGCGGAGCACGCAGGGAGTCCGGGTCCGACGGCGAGTGGTCGGTCCGCACCGTGCGAGGCGCCGACAAGTCGTACCTGTGCCCGGGCTGCAACCAGACGATCCCGCCGGGGACCGGCCACGTCGTCGCCTGGCAGGAGGACTCGTTCTTCGGGGCCCAGACCGCCCTGGAGCACCGCCGGCACTGGCACACGGCGTGCTGGCAGGCACGCGGGCGGCGTCGGCCCCGCTGACGCCCGCGTGCGCGGCGAGGAAGCGAGGGCGAGCAACTAGGCTCGAACCGATGAGCACCGCACCCGACGCCGCGCCCGCCCAGCCCGCCGCACCCGACGGCCCCGACGGCCGTGGCGATGACGCCACCCCGATCCGGTCCCTGACGGTCCTGCCCGCGCGGCGCGAGGACATCGAGCTCCACACCGCCGACGGCCTGACCCTCGTCGGGGAGCTGGCCCTCCCCGAGCACCGCGCCCCCGCCGCGACGCTGCTCACGCTGCACCCGCTGCCGACCCACGGCGGCTACATGGACTCCCACGTCTACCGCAAGGCCGCGTGGCGCCTCCCGGCGCTCGCGGACCTCGCCGTGCTGCGGTTCAACACGCGGGGCACGTCCTCGCCCCGCGGGACGAGCGAGGGGGCCTTCGACGGCGGGGAGTCCGAGCGCTTCGACGTCGCCGCCGCCATCGAGTACGCCGAGTTCCACGACCTGCCGCACCCGTGGCTCGTCGGGTGGTCGTTCGGCACGGAGCTCGCGCTCAAGCACGGCACGGACCCGGCCGTCGAGGGCGCGATCCTCCTCTCGCCACCGCTGCACCGCGCCACGGACGAGGACCTCGACCGCTGGGACGCGTTCGGCAAGCCGCTCGTCGTGCTCGTCCCCGAGCTCGACGACTACCTCCGCCCGGACGAGGCGCGCCGTCGGTTCGCCCGCGTGCGGCAGGCGGAGGTCATCGCGGTCGACGACGCGAAGCACCTGTGGGTGGGCGAGTCGTCGGTGCGCCGCGTGCTCGACGAGATCGTCGGGCACGTCCTGCCCGACCACCCGCTCCCGCTGCCGACGACGTGGTCCGGCTCCGCCGGGGCGGCGAGCGCCGCCGAGCAGGACACCGAGAACACCGACCAGGCGAGCTACGACGCGAGCCGGGAGGACGGGGCCGCGGACTGATCCGCTCCCGCAGCGGCAGGGAGGCCCTGTTCGTGGCAGCGTGGAGGGTGGCCCGTCCCGCGCGACCGGCAGGGGGACGCAGCACCGACGACAGAAGGAGCGCACGTGACGACCGCACGGTCCCAGGGACGGCTCGAGACCTTCACCCTCCGCGACGGGTCCGGCCTGCCGCTCGTCCTCCTGCACGGCTTCCCCGTCGACCACCGGATGTGGTCGGACGTCGCGGAGGCCTTCCCCGGTGAGCCGACCGTCCTCGCGGTGGACCTGCCGGGTCTCGGACAGAGCCCGCTCGGGGCGGAGCCGCCGTCGATCGAGGCGGCGGCGGACGCGACCGCCGAGGCGCTGGGCCGGGCGGGCGTCGCGCGCGCCGTCGTCGCGGGGCTCTCCATGGGCGGGTACGTCGCCCTCGCGCTCGCGGAGCGGTACCCCGACCTCGTCGCCGGTCTCGGGCTCGTCGACACGAAGTCCACCGCCGACACCGACGAGGCGCGCGCGAACCGGCTGCGCATCGCCGACCGCGTGGCGTCGGAGCAGACCGTCGACGCCGTCCTCGGCATGCCGGGGGTGCTCCTCGGCGAGACGAGCAAGACGGTGCGCAAGCACCTGACGTCCCGTCTCGAGGAGTGGATCCGTGGCCAGCGGGCCGCGGGCGTCGCGTGGTCGCAGCGGGCCATGGCGGCGCGCCCCGACCGGACGCACGTGCTCGAGGCGTTCGCCGGTCCGGTCGCGGTGGTCGTCGGCGAGGAGGACCAGGTCACGCCGGTCGCCGAGGCCGAGCACATGGCCTCCGCGGCACCGCACGCGCAGCTCGTCCAGGTCCAGGGCGCGGGGCACATGAGCGCGCTCGAGGACCCTGCCGCGGTCGCGGACGCTCTCGCGGACCTCCTGGCGCGCGCGGCGTCCTGACCGGCGGACCCGGCCGGGAAGACCTGCGGCGTCAGGAGCCGTCGAGGACCAGGGCGAGCGCGTCGGCGAGGTCGATCGACTCGCCGTCCCGCCCGCCCTTGCCGAGCACGAGCGGCGGGTCCGACGGCGTGAGCGTCGCACCGCGCACGCGCGCGGCGAGGCTGGCCGGGACACCGAGGACGTAGAACGCGCCGTCGGTGCCGACGGCCACGGACCGGTTCTTGCGCAGGTACCAGCCGCGCACCGGGGTGCGGTACGTCGCCCGGCCGTCGAACGACCGCGCACGCAGCGCCTCGGGCTCGAGACCACGGTCCCGGGCGCGCTCGACGAAGTCGGCGAGCAGCGCACGCGCCGCCGCCGACTCCTGCGCGCGTCGACGGTCCAGCTCCCGCTGCTGGTGCTCCGCCGCCTCCGTCCGCTGCCGGCGCCAGGCGTCCGCGTCGGCAGCGGTGCTGCCGTCCGTCACCGGTCAGGCCTTGGCGGGCGCGTCGGTCTCGCGGTCCGAGGGCGCCGGGACCTTCGGGGTCCCGCGCCGGGGGGCCTGGACCGTGGCGACGGGCTTCGCCTGCTCCTCGGTGACCTCGGGGACCTCGGCCGTCACGAGCTGCGCGGCCCGCGCCTGCTGCGCGGGCGTGCCCGCCGGGACGGCGTCGGCCCGCGGCGTGGCCTTGGAGGCGGCCTCCGTGTCGCTGGCGAGCAGGCCGCGGAGCTCGTCGAGGTAGGTGTTGATCGAGTCGTGCTGGCGCGTGAGGTCCTCGAGCTGGCGCTGGGCGACGGCGCGCTGCTGCTCGGCCTCCGCCTTCGCGTCGCCCACCGTCTGCTCCGCGAACTCGCGCGCCTCGGCGACGACCCGGTCCGCGTTGCGCCGGGCGTTCTGCATGAGCTCCTTGACGTACGCGTCCGACTCGGCGCGCACCTTCTCGGCCTGCTCGAGGGCGAGGGCCACGCGCTTCTCGGCCTCGGCGGCGTGCTCCTCCGCGGTCGCGACGAGCTTCTCGGTCTCGGTCTTCGCGGCGACGTGACGCGCGGCGTTCTCCTGCTCGGCCTCCTCGCGACGACGGACCACCTCGAGCTCGGCGTCGGCGAGCGCGGTCCGGGCCCGGTCGCGGAGCTCCTCCATCTCGGACGTGACGGCGTTCGCGGCTTCCGACGCCTGGCGCTGGGCCTCGTCGACCTGGCGCTGGGCCTCGCGCCGTGCGTTCTCCAGCAGCTCCGACGTCTCGCGGTCCGCCGCCTCGCGCTGCGCCGCGGTCTCGGCCGCGACCCGCGCACGCAGCTCCGCGGCCTCGCGCTCCGTGCCGACGCGCAGCTCCGTCGTCTCGCGCTCGACGGACGCGCGCAGCGTGCCCAGCTCGCGCTCGAGCGACGCCCTGCGCTCGCTCTCCTCCGTCGCGATCGCGCTCTGGATGCGCGCGGCCTCGCGCTCCGCGGACCCGACGAGCTCCTCGGCGCGTCGCTGCGCACCGACGAGCGTGCTCTCGACCTCGGAGGCGCTCGTGCTGCGGATCTCCTCCGCCTCGAGGCGGGCGCTGTTGAGCATCTCCGCGACCTCGTTCTCGGCGCGGGAGCGGACCTGCCCGGCCGACAGCTTCGCGCGCGCCATGATGTCGGCGGCCTGCGCGTTCGCCTGGGAGAGGATGTCCGCGGACTGCTCCTCGGCGGACCGCATGAGCTGCTCGATCCGCGACCCGAGCCCCGCGTACGACGGGCGGTCCGCCTCGCGCAGCTGGCGCTGCGCGTCCCCGAGCTCGGTCGTCAGCTGCATGATCCGGCCGTCGGACGACTCGAGCCGTGAGCGCGCGTCCTCGAGCGCCTTCTCCAGCTTCGCGAGCTGGGCCTCGACCTGGACGCGGTCGTACCCGCGCATGGTGATGGGGAAGAGCGTGCGCTCGTCGGACACGTCGATGACCTCCGGTGTGGTTCGTCGTGGACTCCACCGCTGGGCGAGGTGGCCTCCAGCGCTGGTCGGAGGGCGGCGGTCCGCGCCGCGGCCCCACGTGGTCCGTCCAGGATACGGGGAGGGCCGCTGTCCTGAATACCCGGAATGGCTCACACGACGAGGGGTGCGGGGACGTCCCCCGAGGCGACGCCGGGCCCCCCGCGCCCGGCCCTGCCCACCGCTCGCCGGGCTCGTGCCGTGCCGTCGTGACAGCCTGGGGACCGGCTCGCGGCCGTGTCGTGAACGGTTGGTGAGAGATCCACAGCGAGCGCCCGACGGTCGATCGACGCGGGCGTTCGCACCTATCCTTGAACGTCGGTCGACGAAGGGAACACTCGGTGCTGCAACGAATCATCGCCGCCGTCCTGATCGTGGGAGGGCTCGTCGCGGTGGGTCTCGGCGTCGCGTCCGCCACGGTCTGGCGGGACAGCGACACGGTCGCCGCGACCACGGCGTTCGACGGCGACGGCACGCTGCTCGTCACCGAGCCCGGGGTCCTGGACCTCGTGGACGACGGCGTGACGATCCGCGCGACGGTGCCCGACGAGCAGCAGGTGACCCTGGCGATCGGTCGCGAGGTCGACGTCACGGGGTGGGTCGGTGACGACCCGCACGGCGTCGTGACCGGTCTCTCGGACTGGGACCGCCTCGCCACGAGCGCCGTCGTCCCGGAGGACCCGGAGGCCGAGGAGCCCGCGGACGGCGAGGCCTCGACCGAGACCCCCGCCGAGGGCGAGGCGCCGGCCGAGGACGCTCCCGCCGAGGGCGAGAGCCCCGCGGAGGGCGAGACGCCCGCCGAGGGAGAGGCCCCGGCCGAGGAGGAGCCCGTCGTCGGCGTCGACCCGGCCGGCTCCGACATGTGGGTCGCCGAGACCACCGGGACCGGTTCCGTGACCCTGCGCTGGGACGACCAGCCCGGGCGCTGGCAGCTCCTCGCCGCCGGCGTGGGAGAGGGCGCGGTCGCGCCGACGGTCGAGCTCTCGTGGCCGCGCGAGGTCGAGACGCCCTACCTGTGGCCCGGCGTGGTCGGCGGGATCGTCCTGATCCTGCTCGGCCTGGGGATCGGCGCCGCGGCGATGCGCCCGAAGCGCAAGACCACCGGCCGCCGGTCGTCGACCGGCGCGACGCCTGTGGTGGGTGGCGCACCGGCCTCGTCCGGTCAGGGGCCGGACGGCGCCCCGGGCGAGGCGCCGACCGACACCGCGCAGGTCCGGATGCTCACGCGCCGCGAGCCTGCGCGAGCGCGAGGAGGCCGACCGGCTGGCCGAGCAGCAGACCAAGGCGCAGAAGCCGCGGCGCGCGTGGCTGACCGGGCAGATCCCGGTCGTGCCGCGCGACCGTCGCCCCAAGACCGCCGCGCAGCCCGCCGTCGACCCGGCCGTCGCCCACCCGACGGAGCAGGACAGCGCGGTGACCCGTGCCGACGCCTGGCGTCGCACGTGGGGCTTCAGCGCCGGTGCGTCGGCGCCCGAGGCCACGCGCGACGAGGACGAGACGAAGGACGCCACACGATGAGCACGCAGCACCGCACCACCGCCCGCCCCCACCGCGCCCGCCTCGCGGCGGTCGCGGCGGCCGCCGGCATGGCCCTGCTCGCGGGCTGCGCCGCGCCGCTCCCGACGCCGCAGCCCGAGGAGACCGCCGCGACCCCGCCGCCCGTGCTCGACGAGACGCAGCAGGCCGACGTCCTCGCGGCGGTCGGCACGACGCTCGAGGAGGCCGGTGCCGCCACGGACCCGGCCCTGCTCAAGGAGCGCGTCTCCGGGCCGGCGCTCGCCATCCGCACGAGCCAGCTCAAGGTCGCCAAGGCGCGCGGCAACGACGACCTGGTGACGGAGCTGCCGACCGACGTCCAGCAGGTCGTCATCCCGACGACGCAGACGTGGCCCCGCACGTCGTACGGCGTGAGCGTGCAGCCCGAGAGCCTCCAGCCCCCGCGCCTCAGCGTCTACGAGCAGGCCGGCGCGCGCGACGAGTACGAGCTGTGGGGCTGGGTGCGGCTCTTCCCCAGCACGACCCTGCCGAGCTTCGCGGCGCCGACGCTCGGGAGCGAGGCCGTCGCCCCCGACGACGACTCGCTGCTCGTCACGCCCACGGACGCCGTCGCGCAGTACGCCGACGTCCTCAACGTGGGGTCGTCGTCGAGCTTCGCGAAGTCGTTCCCGGACGACTCGTTCCGCGCCCAGCTCGCCGAGCGCGCCAAGGTGTGGACGGACGCGCTCGCCCCGGCGGCGGGGAAGTACACCCTGACCTTCACGCCGGACCCGGACCAGCCCGTCCGGTCCGTGCGCACGGCGGACGGCGGCGCGCTCGTCGTCGGCACGCTCACGTCCGCGGAGTCCATGACGGCCGAGGAGGGGGCGCAGGTCCCGCCGGACACGGAGTCGGTGAAGGCCCTCTTCGGCTCCGCGGGGACGACGAACGTCCTCAAGGTCGAGTACCGCGACGTCGTGGCGATCTACGTGCCGCCGGCGGGCTCGGAGGAGCAGATGCGGGTGCTCGGCACGGAGCACGTCGCGACGTCGGCGGCCAACGCCTGACGCTCCGTAGGATGCACCCATGAGCGAACCCACCCAGCCCACCTTCGACGTGCGCGGCGCGGTCGACCTGTCCGCGCTCACCCGCCCGCAGGCCCCTCCGCCCGGTACGGAGGGCGGTGCGCCGGCGGCGGGAGGCTACGTCGTCGACGTCACCGACGAGACGTTCCCGCAGCTCGTCCAGGACTCCACGCAGTACCCGGTCGTCGTGCTGCTGTGGATCCCGACGGACCAGGCCAACGCCCAGGTCGGTACGGACCTCGGCGCGCTGGCCGACGAGTACGCCGGCCGCTTCCTGCTCGCTCGGGTCGACGCCCAGGCGTACCCGCAGGTCGCCGCGGCGTTCCAGGTCCAGGGCGTCCCGACCGTGGTGGCCGTGCTGCAGGGTCAGCCGCTGCCGCTCTTCCAGGGAGCCGCGCCCGTGGAGCAGATCCGCGAGGTGCTCGACCAGGTGCTCCAGGCCGCCGAGGCCAACGGCGTCACGGGCCGGGTCCCGTCCCCGGACGGCGCGCCCGCCGACGACGTCGCGGAGCCGGTCGCCGAGCCCGAGCCCGAGCTGCCGCCGCTGCACCAGGAGGCGTACGACGCGATCGAGCGCGACGACCTCGACTCGGCGGTCGCCGCGTACGAGAAGGCCATCAAGCAGGACCCGAAGGACGCCCTCGCCGTCGCGGGCCTCGCGCAGGTCCACCTCCTGCGCCGGACGCGGGACGCCGACCTGGGCGCCGTGCGGGCGGCCGCGGCCGCGGCACCGTCGGACGTCGACGCCCAGCTCGCCGTCGCCGACCTGGACCTCCTCGGCGGCAAGGTCGACGACGCGCTCGGCCGCCTGCTGGACCTCCTGCCCGGCGCGGACGCGGACGCGAAGGAGAAGATCCGCGTCCGCCTCCTCGACTACTTCGAGGTCGTCGGCCCCGCCGACCCCCGCGTCGGCAAGGCCCGTCAGCGCCTGGCGATCAGCCTCTACTGACACGCGAGCAGCCCGGAGGCGGCCCGGTCACCTCACGAGGTGACCGGGCCGCCGTCGTCCCCGCCGCGGCGGACCGGGGCTATGCCGGCACGAGGTACAGCGCACCGAGCGGCGGCACGCGCAGCAGGGCGGAGTGCGCCCGGCCCTTCCACGGCACGGCCTCCGCCTCCACCGTGCCGAGGTTCCCGACACCCGACCCGCCGTACACCTCGGCGTCGGTGTTGAGCACCTCGCGCCACGCGCCGCCGGCGGGCAGCGCGACCCGGTAGCCCTCGTGCGGCGTCCCGGCGAAGTTCACGACGACGGCCACCTGGCCGCCGTCGCGCCCGCGCCGCACGTACGCGAGCACGTTGTGCCCGGCGTCGTCCGCGTCGAGCCACTCGAACCCCGACGGGTCGTGGTCGAGCTCCCACAGCGCGGGCGTCGCGCGGTAGAGCGCGTTGAGGTCGCGCACGGCGCGCTGCACCCCGGCCCGGCCGGGGTCGGCGGCGAGGCCGTCCCAGTCGAGCGAGCGTCCTTCGTTCCACTCGGTGTGCTGGCCGATCTCGCTGCCCATGAAGAGCAGCTGCTTCCCGGGGTGCGACCACTGGTAGGCCAGAAAGGCGCGCACGCCCGCCCGCTTCTGCCAGTCGTCGCCGGGCATCTTGCCGTAGAGCGAGCCCTTGCCGTGCACGACCTCGTCGTGGCTGATGGGGAGCACGAACTGCTCGGAGTACGCGTAGACCATCGAGAAGGTGATCTCGTGGTGGTGGTAGCGCCGGTTGATCGGCTCCTCGGCGACGTAGCGCAGGGAGTCGTTCATCCAGCCCATGTTCCACTTGAGCCCGAAGCCGAGGCCGCCCGCGGAGGTGGGCCGCGTGACGCCGGGCCACGCCGTGGACTCCTCCGCGATCATCATGACGCCCGGCGTGCGGCGGTAGGCGGTCGCGTTGGTCTCCTGGAGGAACGCGATGGCCTCGAGGTTCTCGCGACCGCCGTGCACGTTGGGATGCCACTGCCCGGGGCCGCGCGAGTAGTCGAGGTAGAGCATCGAGGCGACGGCGTCGACGCGCAGCGCGTCGACGTGGAACTCCTCGAACCAGTAGGTCGCGTTCGCGACGAGGAAGTTGCGCACCTCGTTGCGCCCGAAGTCGAAGACGAACGTGCCCCAGTCGGGCTGCTCCCCGCGCAGGGGGTCGGCGTGCTCGTACAGCGGAGTGCCGTCGAAGCGGGCGAGCGCCCACTCGTCGCGGGGGAAGTGGGCGGGCACCCAGTCGACGATGACGCCGACCCCCGCGGCGTGCAGGCGGTCGACGAGGTACCGGAAGTCGTCGGGGTGGCCGAAGCGGGACGTGGGCGCGTAGTAGCCGGTGACCTGGTAGCCCCACGAGCCGCCGAACGGGTGCTCGGCGACGGGCAGGAGCTCGACGTGCGTGAAGCCCTGCTCGACCACGTAGCCGGTGAGCTGGTCCGCGAGGTCCCGGTACGACAGCCCCTGCCGCCACGAGCCGAGGTGGACCTCGTAGACGCTCAGGGGCCCGGAGTGCGGGTCCCGCGTCGCGCGGTCGGCGAGCCAGGCGTCGTCGGACCACGAGTAGGCGGACTCGACGACGACGCTCGCGGTGGCGGGCGGGACCTCCGCGGCCTTCGCGAGGGGGTCGGCCTTCTGCCGCCACGAGCCGTCCGGGCCGAGGATCTCGTACTTGTACCGGGCGCCCCCGCCCACGCCGGGGACGAAGAGCTCCCAGACGCCGGTCGACCCGAGCGAGCGCATGGGGTGCGTGGCGCCCCACCCGTTGAAGTCGCCGATGACGCGCACCGCGCGCGCGTTCGGCGCCCACACGGCGAACGCGGTGCCGGTCGTCGCGCCGAGCACGCTGGGGAACGACCGCACGTTCGCGCCGAGCGCGGTCCAGAGCTGCTCGTGGCGGCCCTCGCGGATGAGGTGCTGGTCCACCTCGCCGACGGTCGGCAGGAAGCGGTACGGGTCGTCCCCGGTCGTGGTCTGGTCGCCGTACCGCGCACGGACCCGGTAGTCCGGCGCGTGGCGCGCACCGGCGTCGTCCACGGGAGCCGGCACGACGGCGGCCCACACCCCGTCCTGCTCGTGCACGGCCGGGTGCTCGCCGTCGAGCGTGACGACCACGACCTCGTCGGCGAGGGGGCGCAGCACGCGCACGACGGCGCGCGCGTCGTCGGGGTCGGGTCCCAGGTGCGGGCCCAGCACGGCGTGGGGGTCGAACGTCCGTCCGGACGCGGTCGCGGCGAGCGCCTCCGGTGGTGCGACGACGGGAGGCGGGGTGGTGGATTCGGCAGGCCCGGTCATGGGCCAACCTTTCCACGGACCCGTTTCCCCCACCTGACGGGCTCGCCGGTCAGGACCGCGTGGCGTGCTCCGCGCGCCCGCCTCACCCGTTCCCGGCGAGCAGCCGGTCGACCGCGGCGAGCGGGATCGGCTCCCAGTCGGGCCGGTTGCGGGACTCGTACACGACCTCGTAGAGCGCCTTGTCGAGCGTGAGCGCGCGCACGAGGGCCTCGGACGTGTCCCGGTCGACGCCCGCGGTGTCGGCCCGCGCGTAGGCGTCGAGGAAGGCGCTGCGCGCCTGCACGGCCCAGCCGGGGTTCGTCGCGCGGCCCACCGCCGCGGCGTAGTCGAAGGAGCGGACGATCCCGGCGACGTCGCGCAGGGCGAGGTCGGGACGCGTGCGCTCGGCGACGGGCCGCAGGGGCTCGCCCTCGAAGTCGAGCACCTTCCACCCGAACCGGCGGGCGTGCAGCACCTGCCCGAGGTGCAGGTCGCCGTGCACGGTCTGGAGCCGGGGCAGGGCGTCGGGGACCTGTTCGACGGCCTCGAGGCGCGCGGCCGTGCGGTCCCAGAACTCCGCGACGGCGTCGGCGCGCCGGGAGAGCGCGCGCGACGACGCGACCGCCTCCTCGGAGCGCCGGCGCAGGTCGGCGACGAGCCAGCCCGCGTCCACGGGCGACCCGACGCCGAACGCGTCGCGCAGCGCCGCGTGCAGGTCGGCGAGGAGCCGGCCGAGGTCGACCGCGAGGTCGGCGAACGACTCGTCCTGGCCCGCGTACGCGCACGCGAGGTCGAAGCCGTCGCGCGCGCCCTCCACGAACTCGCTGAGGATCGCGAGGTGCGCCGAGCGCACGGGCGTGCCCGAGCTCTCGGGCGCGGGTTCCGCGACGGCTGCCGGCACCGCCGCCCCGGTGCGCGTCGGGGCGTCGTCCTCGGGTCCCCACGTGACCTCGAGCCAGGCGAGCGGCCGGGGCACGCCCGACCACCCCTGCGCGCCGAGCGCGCGCGGGATCGTCAGGTCGGGGTTCGGGCCGATCGCGATGGCCCGCAGGACCTTGAGCATCGTGCCGCCCGCCGTCCCGGGCAGGAGCACCGAGCTGTTCGACTGCTCGACGGCGAGCGCACGACCGCCCTCGAGGTCCACCGGGCCGGGCTCGTCGCCGTCCCACGTCGACGCTGCGAGGAGCGCCGCCCAGCCGGCGGGGTGCGCGGCGCCGTCGTGCACGACCCACGGGACGCCGTCCTCGGTCACCTCGCCGATGCGGGACGGACCGCCGGTCGCCGCCGCTCCGGCGGGCTCGAGGACCACGGGGACCTGGACCACGAGGTCCACGCCGTCCCCGACGAGCCGCAGCAGGTGCAGGTCGACGCGCGGCGCCGCGCTCGGCGAGGGCTGCGTCCCGTCGGGGTCGTCGAGCGCGTACGAGACCCACGGGACGTGGCGCACCTCGACACCCTTGACGGGGTACCAGCGCCGTGCGGGGAGCCAGTCGTCCAGGAGTGCGAGCAGCGCGGGCGAGGGCGGGTCGGTCCGTCGAACGGGCACGCGTCTCCTTCAGGTCGTCGGTGGTCTCCCATGGCACCACGGGACCGCGTCGCGCGCCGCGCGGGCGGGCCGTCGCGTGGGTGGCACGTGCGACGGTGTGCTCGTCACGGCGGTCGCCGTGGCGAGCACGCACCGACCGGAGGACGGACCATGGACTGCGAGCACCACGACGTACGCCTGACGAGCGAGTCGGTGCCGCTGCGGCACGTCGTCTCGATCGTCAACTGGTTCACGTGCGCGGCGTGCGGCGAACGGGCGGCGGTGGTGGAGAAGGCCGCGATGTTCGAGCTCGGTCAGTCGTCCTCGTCCCGCTGGCCCACCACGAGCCAGTAGAAGTCGCGCGAGCCCCACGTCATGGACACCGTGCCGTCCTCGCCGACGTCGGGGAAGCGCGCGCCGCCGAAGACGTCGGTGAGGGTCGCCCCCGCGTGGCCGTCCAGCCGGACGGTCGCCGAGCGCGCCGTCGCGGACAGGTTCGCGACGCACAGGAGCGTCTCGTCCGAGGTGCGGCGCAGGAACGCGAGGATCGACTCGTTGTCGCACTCGAGCGCCACGAAGTCCCCGGTGCCGAACGCCGGGTGGCGGCGCCGGACCTTGAGCATGCCGTGCACCCAGTGCAGCAGGGACGTGGACTGCTCGAGCTGCGCCTCGACGTTGACGTACCCGTAGTGGTGCACGAGCGACTGGACGAGCGGCAGGTACAGCTTGCCGGGGTCGGCCGTCGAGAACCCGGCGTTGCGGTCGGGGGTCCACTGCATGGGCGTGCGCACGGCGTCGCGGTCGGGGAGCCAGATGTTGTCGCCCATCCCGATCTCGTCGCCGTAGTAGAGGCACGGGCTGCCCGGCAGCGAGAGCAGGAGCGCGTGGGCGAGCTCGACCTCCTTGCGCGAGTTGTCGAGGAGCGTCGCGAGCCGGCGCCGGATGCCGACGTTCGCGCGCATGCGGGGGTCCTGCGCGTACCAGCCGTACATCGACGCGCGCTCCTCGGTGGAGACCATCTCGAGCGTGAGCTCGTCGTGGTTGCGCAGGAACGTGCTCCACTGCGCCCCGGGCGGGATGTCGGGCGTGTCCGCGAGGATCTCGAGGACCTGGTTCGCCCGCTGGTCGCGGATCGCGTAGAAGATGCGCGGCATCACCGGGAAGTGGAAGCACATGTGGCACTCCGGCTCCTCCTCGGTGCCGAAGTAGTCCACCACGTCGCGCGGCCACTGGTTGGCCTCGGCGAGGAGGATCCGGCCGGGGAACTCCGTGTCCACCATCTTCCGCACGCGACGCAGGAAGTCGTGCGTGCGGGGGAGGTTCTCGCAGTTCGTGCCCTCCTCCTCGTACAGGTACGGCACGGCGTCGAGCCGGAACCCGTCGACACCCATCTGCAGCCAGAAGCGGGCGACGTCGAGCATCGAGTCCGCGACGCGCGGGTTCTCGAAGTTGAGGTCCGGCTGGTGGGAGAAGAACCGGTGCCAGAAGTACTGGCGCCGGACGGGGTCGAACGTCCAGTTCGACGTCTCGGTGTCGACGAAGATGATGCGCGCGTCGGGGTAGCGCGAGTCGTCGTCGCTCCAGACGTAGAAGTCGCCGTACGGGCCTTCGGGGTCGGCGCGCGACGCCTGGAACCACGGGTGCTGGTCGCTCGTGTGGTTCATGACGAGGTCGATGACGACGCGGATCCCGCGCACGTGCGCCTCGCGGACGAGCTCGGCGAAGTCGGACGTCGACCCGTACTGCGGCGCGATGGCGGTGTAGTCGGACACGTCGTACCCGCCGTCGCGCAGCGGCGACGGGAAGAACGGCGGCAGCCAGAGCGCGTCGATGCCGAGCCACTGGAGGTAGTCGAGGCGGTCGACCAGACCGCGCAGGTCGCCCGTGCCCGAGCCGTCGGAGTCGGAGAACGCACGCACGATGACCTCGTAGAACACCGCCGTGCGGTACCAGTCCGGGTCGTCGGAGAGGCCGGGACGTGTCTCGGTCGTCGCGACCGGCTGGCGGCGCGGCGGCAGCGCCGCCATCGGGACGGGGGCCGTGATCGGCGGCACCGGCGCCGGTCCGGCGACCACGCCCCGGTTCTGCACGGGCACGCCCGCGACCCAGGTGGTCCCGCCGTCGTCGCCGCGCCCGACCGAGGGCGGCATCATGCCTGCCTCACGTGCACGACGTGCGCGACCTGGCGCATCGGCTCGAGCCGGACGTAGACGTTCTCGCCCCAGCCGAAGCTCTCGCCCGACAGCTCGTCGTGCGCGACGAACGACGGTGACCACGGGTCGTGGCCGACCGGGGGTACGGGCAGGCCGAGCGTGGCCGGGTCGAGGTGCACGTCCGACTCCTGGGGCGAGTGGGGGTCGAGGTTCACCACGACGACGACCGTGTCCGCCTCGCCCGTCGGGGAGTGCTCGGCGGGCAGGTGGCGCGAGAAGGCCAGCACCTGGTCGTTCGTCGTGGGGTGGACCGTGAGGTTGCGCAGCTGCCGCAGGGCGGGGTGGTCGCGGCGGATCTCGTTGAGCCGCGTGAGCAGCGTCGAGATCCCGATCTCCTCGGCGGCGGCCCAGTCGCGCGGCTTGTACTCGTACTTCTCGTTGTCGATCTGCTCCTCGACGCCCGGTCGCGGGACGTTCTCGACGAGCTCGTAGCCGGAGTAGATGCCCCAGGTCGGCGAGCCGAGCGCCGCGAGCACCGCGCGCACCGCGAACCCGGCCACCCCGCCGTGCTGGAGGTACGGCGGGAGGATGTCGTGCGTCGTCGGCCAGAACGACGGGCGCATGTACGCGCCCGCGGGCCCCGACACCTCCTCGAGGTACTCCGCGAGCTCCGTGCGCGTGTTGCGCCAGGTGAAGTACGTGTACGACTGGTGGAACCCGATGCGCGCGAGCGTGTGCATCATCGCGGGCTTGGTGAACGCCTCCGACAGGAAGATCACCTCGGGGTTCGTGCGCCGCACCTCGGCGAGCAGCCACTCCCAGAAGTCGAGGGGCTTGGTGTGCGGGTTGTCGACGCGGAACGCGGTCACGCCGCGCGCGATCCACACGCGCACGACGCGCAGCACCTCGGCGTAGATGCCCGCCGGGTCGTTGTCGAAGTTCAGCGGGTAGATGTCCTGGTACTTCTTCGGCGGGTTCTCGGCGTACGCGATCGAGCCGTCGGCGCGCGTCGTGAACCACTCCGGGTGCTCCGTCACCCACGGGTGGTCCGGGGAGCACTGCAGCGCGAGGTCGATCGCGACCTCGAGCCCGTTCCGCCGGGCCTCCTTGACGAACGCCTTGAACGTCCGCTCGCTGCCCAGCTCGGGGTGGATCGCGTCGTGGCCGCCGTCCTTCGAGCCGATCGCGTACGGGCTGCCCGGGTCGCCCGGCAGCGCCGTGAGCGAGTTGTTGCGGCCCTTGCGGTGGGTCGTGCCGATCGGGTGGACCGGCGTGAGGTAGACGACGTCGAAGCCCATCGCCGCGATCGCGGGCAGCCGGCGGGCCGCGCTCGTGAACGTGCCCGACCGCCAGCGGCCGTCCTTGAGCCGGCGTGCGCCCTCCGAGCGCGGGAACATCTCGTACCACGCGCCCGCGAGCGCGAGCGGCCGCTCCACACGCAGGTCGTACGTGGCCGACGCCGTCACGTGGTCGCGCAGCGGCTCGCGGTCCAGGGCGTCGCGGACCTCGGGGGCCGTCGCCGCGGCGAGGCGCGCGAGCGCCGGGCGGCTCGCGTCGGCGAGCGCGGCGGCGGCGTCGGCGAGCGTGCGCGCGTCGGCGGGGTCACGGGGCGGACGCGCGCTCGCGGGCTCGGCCGGTGCCGTGGTCGAGGAAGCGTGCCGCCCGCCCGGCGCCGCGCCGTCGGCCAGGATGCGGTCGAAGAGCCGCACGCCCTCGTCGAGCATGAGGTCGACGTCGACGCCCGCCTCGATCTTGATCGTCGCGTCGTGCAGCCACGTCCCGTAGGGGTCGCTCCACGCCTCGACACGCAGGGACCAGGGGCCCTCGACGTCGGGGTGGAGCGTCGCGCGGAACCGGTCGAGCCCCGGTGCCACGTCCACCATGCGCGCGGTGCGCTCCGACCCGTCGGGGGCGACGAGGACCGCGGTCGCCGCGACGGCGTCGTGACCCTCGCGGAACACCGTGGCCTCGATCGGCACCATCTCGCCCACCACGGCCTTGGCGGGCCAGCGCCCGCCCTCGTCGACGGGGGAGACCTTGAGGACGGGGATGCGGCCGATCGGTGTCGCAGGGGCAGGGGAGGGGACGGGCGAGCGGAGGGGGCGCTGGCCGGTGGGGTCGACGTCACACGGACAACGTAGCGAGGGCTGCGGGGGCCCGGCACCTGGGGAGCACTCTCGGCGCGCCGGGAGGTGAGGCCGAGATTTCATGCAAGCGTTACGCCGAGGTGACACGGACGGGGTGTGCCGGGTCGTCGGGCTGCGTAGTCTCGTCCCCGTGAGAGCGATCCGACGGTTCACCGTCCGCACCCTGCTGCCCGCCGCGCTGCGCGACCTCGACGAGCTGGCCCACAACCTGCGCTGGTCGTGGCACGCCCCGACGCACGACCTGTTCGCCGGGATCGACCCCGAGTGCTGGGCGACCGTCCACGGCGACCCCGTCGCGCTGCTCGGCGTGCTCGGTCCCGAGCGGCTCGCGGAGCTCGCCGCCGACGCGGCCTTCGTCGAGCGCGTGCGCGCCGCGGCCGACGACCTGCGCCACTACCTGCAGGACGACCTGTGGTACCAGCAGCAGTCCGCGTCGGGGTCGGCCTCGGCGGACGGCCAGGGCGGTCTGCCGGCCGCCATCGCGTACTTCTCGCCCGAGTTCGGGATCACCTCCGTCCTGCCGCAGTACTCCGGCGGCCTCGGCATCCTCGCGGGCGACCACCTCAAGAGCGCGAGCGACCTGGGCGTGCCGATCGTCGGCGTCGGGCTCCTGTACGGCGCCGGGTACTTCAAGCAGTCCCTCACGCGCGACGGCTGGCAGGTCGAGACCTACCCGCTGCTCGACCCGGACGGGCTGCCCCTCACCCTCCTGCGCGAGGACGACGGGACGCCGGCGCGCGTCTCGCTCGCGCTCCCCGGCGGGCGCGCGCTCCACGCGCACGTGTGGGTCGCGGCCGTCGGCCGCGTGCCGCTGCTGCTCCTCGACTCCAACGTGCCGGGCAACGACGAGGCCGCGCGCAAGGTGACCGACCGCCTGTACGGCGGCGGCGGCGAGCACCGTCTCCAGCAGGAGCTGCTCCTCGGCGTCGGCGGCGTGCGGGCGCTGCGTCTGTGGTCGCGCCTCACCGGCGCCCCGGCCCCGGAGGTCTACCACACGAACGAGGGCCACGCGGGGTTCCTCGGCGTCGAGCGGATCCGCGAGCTCGTCGAGCAGGGCCTGACGTTCGAGGAGGCGCTCGAGGCCGTGCGCGCCGCGACCGTGTTCACGACGCACACCCCCGTCCCGGCAGGCATCGACCGCTTCGGCCGCGACCTCGTCACGCAGTACTTCGGCGGCGACATGGCCGTCGACGGGCTCCCCGTCGACCGGATCCTCGCGCTCGGCGCCGAGGACTACGACGGCGGCGACCCCACGGTGTTCAACATGGCGGTCATGGGCCTGCGGCTCGGCGGCCGCGCCAACGGCGTCTCGCTCCTGCACGGGCAGGTGTCCCGCGGCATGTTCGAGGGCCTGTGGCCGGGGTTCGACGCGCGCGAGGTGCCGATCACGTCGGTGACCAACGGCGTCCACTCGCCCACCTGGGTCGACCCGGCGCTCGCGGCCCTGGAGGCCGAACGGCTCGGGCTCGACGAGCTCACGGCCGACGCCGCGTCGTCGGGCTGGCTCCGGACCGGCCGCGACGGCTCGGGCGACGGGCCCGCGGTGAGCGACGGCGAGCTGTGGGCCATCCGGCGTGAGATGCGCGGCCGGCTCGTGGACGAGGCGCGCCGCCGCGTCCGCAAGTCGTGGCGCGAGCGCGGCGCGAGCCCGGCCGAGCTGGGCTGGGTGGACGACGTCCTGTCGCCCGACGTGCTCACGATCGGGTTCGCGCGCCGCGTGCCCACGTACAAGCGGCTCACGCTCATGCTGCGCGACCCGGCGCGGCTCAAGGCGCTCCTGCTGCACCCCGAGCGTCCCGTGCAGCTCGTCGTCGCGGGCAAGTCGCACCCCGCCGACGACCAGGGCAAGCGCCTCATCCAGCAGCTCGTCCGGTTCACCGACGACCCCGAGGTGCGTCACCGCATCGTGTTCCTGCCGAACTACGACATCGCCATGGCGCAGTCGCTGTACCCGGGCTGCGACGTGTGGCTCAACAACCCGCTGCGTCCGCTGGAGGCCTCGGGGACGTCGGGCATGAAGTCGGCGCTCAACGGCGGACTCAACCTGTCGATCCTCGACGGCTGGTGGGACGAGTGGTTCGACGGCGAGAACGGCTGGGCCATCCCGACCGCCGACGGCGTCGACGACCCGGACCGCCGCGACGACCTCGAGGCCGCGGCGCTCTACGACCTCGTCGAGCAGCAGGTCGCCACGCGCTTCTACGACCGCTCCGCCGACGGGGTGCCCGAGCGGTGGCTCGAGATGGTGCGGCACACGCTCGCGACGCTCGGGCCGAAGGTGCAGGCCACGCGCATGGTCGGCGAGTACGTCACGCGGCTGTACGCGCCCGCGGCCGCCGCCGGGCGGGCGCTCGCCGCCGACGGGCTCGAGCCGGCGCGCGAGCTCGCGCACTGGAAGCGGTCCGTGCGCGACGGCTGGTCCCGCGTGCGCGTCGACCACGTCGACTCGAGCGGCATCAGCGAGGTCCCGCAGGTGGGCGACAGGCTCACGGTGCGCGCGTACGTCTCGCTCGGCGACCTGCGCCCGGAGGACGTCGAGGTGCAGGTCGTGCACGGCCGCGTCACCGAGGCCGACGTCATCGAGGAGTTCACCGCCGAGCCGCTCGCGCTCGCGGAGACCTACGAGGCGGGTCGGCACGCGTTCGCGGGCGAGGTCGTGCTCGAGTCGTCCGGCCCCTTCGGCTACACGGTGCGCGTCGTGCCGCGGCACGAGGGCCTGCCGAGCGTCGCCGAGCTGGGCCTGGTCGCCAACGCCTGACGCCCGCGGCGTGATCGCGAGGTAGAACCCGCGGTCGTGAGGTGGAACCCGGTCCCGAGACAGAGCTCCGGGAGCTCTATCTCGCGGCTGGGGTGTCCATCTCGCGAGGGAGGAGGGTGAGGTAGCGGGCGCGCGTGCGCAGGACGTCGCGGAGCTGGGTGCCGATGCCCTCGACGAACTCCTCGCGGTACACCGCGTCGACCTGGACGGAGATGGCGTAGTAGAGGCCCGTGAACGTGGCGATCGCGACCGACACGCGCAGCAGCGTCTGCGTGACGACGAGCTGCGCTCCCTCGACGCCCGGTCCGCCCGCGAGCGCGAACGACCGCTCCCACGTGCCGCCGTCGACGTCCCACAGCGCCATGACCTCGGGCGTGACGGTGAGCGTGCCGAGCGCCATGAAGAACACCCCCATGCCGAGGCTCACGACGAGCACCTGCAGGAGCTGGCTCGTCGCGATCATCGCCGCGAGGTTCGCCATCTGCCGGCGCGTGAACCGCGCGGCGCGCTCGCCGTCGGGCACCTCGGCGGCGGCGTCGGCGAGCGCCTCGCGCGCCTCGCCGGGCACGCGCAGCGCCACGAAGAGCACGACCAGCAGGAGGAAGAACCCGCCGAGCACGAGGTCCGCGACGCCGTGCGTGCGGTCGAACACCTGCCACACCTCGGCGTTGTAGAACAGCACGAGCGAGAACACGAGGAGCAGTGGCAGCAGGCGCACGAGCCGCAGCAGCGACGCCCCGAGCTCGTCGACCACGCGCGCCAGCCCCCACCACAGCGACGACAGGACCCCGTACCCCACGACCACGCGCACGACACCCAGCAGCGCGAGGTTACCGACCACGGTGAGCAGCGCGTCGGCCCACTGGCCGCCGAACACGAGCGGGAGCAGCGCGGGTGCGAGGACGAAGAACGCGAGCTCGGGCACGCCGACGGACTGCGGCAGCGTCGACCACCGCCGGCCGCGCAGCACGTTGAGCCCCGCGTACGCGGCGCCGACGAGCACGGCCCCGCCGAGCAGGGCGAGCGCGTTGGCCCAGGCGGGCCAGCCCATCCGGACCGCCCCCGACAGCTCCGCGAGCAGCACCACGAGGAGGAACGGCGCGGAGCGCCCGAACACGTCGCGGTCGAGCGAGTGCCCCTCGACGAGCAGGGGCAGGCCGTTGCGGCGGAAGGACCGCTCGCACGCCGCGGCGTCGAGCAGGGCGACGTCGGGCGCAGGGGCCGGGGACGCGTCGTCGGGCACGGTCATGGCCGGGACCCTACCGGCGAACCGTGGGTGGGTCGGCGCGGACCGACCCGCCTCAGGCCAGCTCGGCCGCGAGGGCGCGGCCGGCGACGCGCCCGGAGAACAGGCAGCCGCCGAGGAACGTGCCCTCGAGCGCGCGGTGCCCGTGCACCCCGCCGCCGCCGAAGCCGGCCGCCTCGCCCGCTGCCCAGAGCCCGGGCAGCACGGAGCCGTCCGCGCGCAGGACGCGCGCGGACGTGTCGGTCCACAGGCCGCCGAGCGTCTTGCGCGTGAGCACCGACAGGCGCACGGCGAGCAGCGGGCCGTCCTTCGGCGTCGTCAGCGGGCGGGGCGGCGACACGCGGATGAGCCGGTCGACGCGGTAGCGGCGGGCCATGGCGGTCGCGACGACCTGCGGGTCCTTGCCGAGCCCGGTGCGGACCTGCTCGTCGCGCAGGTGGACGAGCCGCGCCAGGGCCGCGGGGTCGACGTGCCCCCGTGAGCCCGGCGTGGCGTCGACGAGCGCGTTCATGCGTCCAGCGAGCTCCTCGGGCGTGTCCGCCCACACGAACTCGGGCGACTGCTCCGCGAACCGCGCGACCGGACCGACCGCGCCGGGCAGCACGCGCTGCGCCAGGAGCCGCACGTCCTTGCCCGTGAGGTCGGGGTTCTGCTCGGAGCCCGACAGCGCGAACTCGCTCTCCATGATCGCCTTGTTGAGCACGAACCAGGAGTGGTCGTCGCCGCGCGCGGTGACGTGCCGGAGCGCGCCGAGCGCGTCGAACCCCGGGAACAGGGGCGCGGGGAGCCGGTCGCCGTCGGCGTCGAGCCACAGCGAGCTCGGCCCGGGCAGGATGCGGATGCCGTGGTCGGACCACACGGGGGAGTGGTTCGCGATGCCCTCGGGGTAGTGCCACATGCGGTCCTCGTGCACGAGGCCGGCTCCCGCGTCGGCCGCGACGCCGATCATCAGGCCGTCCGTGGAGTCCGGGACGCCGGAGAGCATCCGGTCCGGCAGCGTCCCGGCGGACCGCGGCCACCGGGAGCGCACGAGCTCGTGGTTCGCCCCGATCCCTCCGGACGTCACGACGACGGCGCTCGCCGCAATCTCGACCTCGCCCACCGCGTCCCGCGAGGAGGGCGCACCGCGCTCGGCGTCGGACGGCGCGAGGACCTCGGCGCGCACGCCGGTCACCGCCCCGTCGGTCGTCACGAGCGAGGTCACGCGGTGCCGGAACCGGACGTCGAGCAGGCCCGCGGCCCGCGCGTCGAGCGCGGCGCGCACGAAGGGCTCGAGGACTCCCGGGCCGGTTCCCCACGTCACGTGGAACCGCGGGACGGAGTTGCCGTGCGCGCCGGACGTGCCGTGGGCGTCGGAGAGCACCGGGTAGCCGCCCCGCTCGGCCCACTGCACGAGCGGGAACCAGCGCACCCCCTTGCCGTGCAGCCAGGGCCGCAGGTCGCCGGCCGCGAACTCGACGAACGCCTTCGCCCAGGCGTACCCGTGCCGGTCGGGCCCCTCCCCGCGCTCGGCGCCGGGGGCGAACTGCGCCGACCCGAGCCAGTCGTCGAACGCGAGGTCGGGCGAGTCGGTGACCCCCATGCGGCGCTGCTCGGGCGACCCGACGAGGAACAGGCCGCCGAACGACCACCAGGCCTGACCGCCGAGGCTCGCCGCGGGCTCCTGCTCGAGCAGCACGACCCGACGGCCTGCGGCGGTGAGCTCGGTCGCCGCGACCAGACCGGCGAGACCGGCCCCCACGACCACGACGTCCGGGGCCTCGACGGTGTGCGAGCTGGCGGAGGAGTCGACCACGGTGTCACCCATGCGCGAACACTAGAGCACGCCGTGCACGGGCGGGAGCCCCCGGTGCGACGCCCCGTCCGAGGTCACGGCGCCGGGGGTGTCGCCCGACCGGTGGGGGACACGTACACCTGCACGCTCAGCGGCTCGAGCACGACGACGTCGCCCGGCCGGGCGTGCCCGTCGCGCTCGCCGGTCCCGCCGTCCGCGGCGCCCCCGCCCCCCGTCGCGCCCGGGCCGGCCTCGTCGCCCGCGGCGCGGTCGTCCGGGTGCTCCCAGTCGGAGTCCCACGCGAGCGTCCACCGCTCGGGGGTGCTCCCGGCTGCGGCGCGCACGCCCGGCAGCGTCACGTCGACGGCGTCGAGCGAGCCCGCCAGCACGACGAGCACGTCGCACGCGCCCGGCTCGGGCGCGGTGCGCAGCATCTGCAGCGTGCGCACGTGCGGGTCGTGCCACGTCCCGTGGTCGAGGAGCGCGCCGTCGGCGTCGAACCACACGAGGTCGGGCACCCCGGCGCCGTCCGACCCGGGCACCGGGCGTCCGGTGTAGAAGGTGTCCGGGCGCAGGGCCGGGTGCTCGCGACGCAGCGCGAGCAGGTGGCGGGCGGTCGCCAGGAGGTCCTTGCGCCAGGGCGACAGGTCCCACGAGACCCAGGACGTCTCGTCGTCCTGCACGTACGCGTTGTTGTTGCCGCGCTGGGTGCGGCCCATCTCGTCGCCGGCCGTGATCATGGGCGTGCCGGCTGCGAGCACGAGCGTCGCGAGGACGTTGCGGATCGACCGACGCCGCAGCGGCGCGATCTCGACGCCCGGCCCGAGCGCGCCCGCACCGTGCCCGTCCTCGGGGACCGCGCCCGCGCCGCCCGCCGCGACCGTCGCGTCGGGGGTCGCGACGGGGCCCTCGAGGCCGTGGTTCCACGACCTGTTGTCGTTCGTGCCGTCGCGGTTGCCCTCGCCGTTCGCGAGGTTGTGCTTGTGGTCGTACGCGACGAGGTCGGCCAGCGTGAACCCGTCGTGCGCGGTCACGTAGCTCACCGACGCGACGGGCCCGCGCAGGAGCGGCGGGTGGCTGTGGCCGAACAGGTCCGCGGAGCCCGCGAGGCGGGTCGCGAGGTCGCGCACGCCGTGGCCCGGTCGCCCGTGCGAGGCCTCGCGCGCGTCGGCGAGCCAGAACTGGCGGACGGCGTC
Organism: Cellulosimicrobium sp. Marseille-Q8652; assembly: GCF_965112045.1. Lineage (NCBI taxonomy): Bacteria > Bacillati > Actinomycetota > Actinomycetes > Micrococcales > Promicromonosporaceae > Cellulosimicrobium > Cellulosimicrobium sp. Marseille-Q8652. The sequence goes on from NZ_CBCOPS010000002.1 coordinate 533,819, forward strand.
CCGGAAGCGGTCGTTCCACTCGGCCATCGGCGGGGGGAACTGGCCCGTGCGCCACCCGCCGGGCCCGACGTCCCAGGGCTCGGCCACGTGCTTGAGCCCGCTGAGCACGGGGTCGGTCTGGAGCGCGACGAGGAACGGGTGGTCCGGGTCGAACCCGCTCTCGCCGCGTCCCAGCGTGACGGCGAGGTCGAACCGGAACCCGTCCACGCCCACGACCTCGGCCCAGTACCGCAACGAGTCGAGCGCGGCGCGCACGACCGCCGGACGACGGAAGTCGAGCGAGTTGCCCGTCCCGGTGACGTCGGCGAGCCGGGCGGGCGTCGCGCCGTCGTGCAGGTAGTAGAGCGGGTTGTCGAGGCCGCGCCACGCCAGGTGGTACCCGTCGGCGCCGCCCTCGCACGTGTGGTTGTGCACGACGTCGAGCAGCACCTCGAGCCCCGCCTCGTGCAGCAGGTGCACCATGCCCCGCACCTCGTCGAGGACGGCTCCGGGACCGGCGTCCTGCGCGGCGCGCGTGGCGTACGCGGCGTGCGGGGCGAAGAAGCCGAGCGTCGAGTAGCCCCAGTAGTTGGTGCGGCCGCTCGCCAGCAGGTGCGGCTCCGGGACGCTCGCGTGCACGGGCAGCAGCTCGACCGTCGTGACGCCCAACGAGCGCAGGTGGTCGATCGTCACCGGGTGCGCGAGCCCCGCGTACGTCCCGCGCAGGTGCTCGGGGAGCGCCTCCAGGCGCTGCGTGAGCCCGCGCACGTGCGCCTCGTACACCACGGTCTGCGACCAGGGCACGCGCGGTCGGGGGGCGAGGGGGCCGGTCGGCTCCGCGACGACGACGGAGTGCGGGACGAACGGGAGCGAGTCGCGGTCGTCGGCGGGCCCGTACGGGTCGTCGCCCGCGTGGCCGCGGATCGCCGGGTCGTCGACGAGCGCGCCCACGAGGCCGCGCGCGTACGGGTCGACGAGGAGCTTCGCCGGGTTGTGCCGCAGCCCGGCCGCCGGGTCCCACGCGCCGTGGACGCGGAAGCCGTACCGCTGCCCCGCGCGGACGCCGGGCACGTGCGCGCGCCAGACGCCGAACGCCGGCCCCTCGAGCGGTACGCGGCGCTCGCGGTGGACCGGCGCCGACGAGGTGTCGTCGCCGGCCCGGTCGTCGACGTCCACCAGGCACAGCTCGACGGCGCTCGCGTGCGACGCCTGGACGGCGACGTCGATCCCGTCGCCGACGAGCCGCACGCCGAGGGGCGGCAGCGGGGCGTGGCGGTCGGGCCGGGGAGGGCGGGCGGGCTCCGGAGGGGTCGTGGCGTGCACGCGTCCATTGTGGCGGGTGTCCCCGACCCCGCCGTCCCGCCGCCGGTACGCTCGGGGGCGGAGCGGGCACAGGCCCGGACACCGCCCAGCACCAGGGAGTGAGCACTCGATGCGGATCGTGGTCGCCGTGAAGTACGTCCCGGACATCCATGCCGACCGGGCCTTCGAGGGCGGACGCGTCGTCCGCCGCTCCGACGAGGGGACGCTCAACGAGCTCGACGAGAACGCGCTCGAGGCGGCGCTGCGCGTCGTCGAGGGCCTCCCGGAGGACGAGCGCGCCACGAGCGAGGTCGTCGTCGTCACCGTCGCCGGCCCCGACGCGGACGCGGCCGTGAAGAAGGCGTTCCAGCTCGGCGTGGACCGCGGCGTGCGCGTGAGCGACGACGCGATCGCGGGCTCGGACTACTTCGGCACCGCGCGCGTGCTCGCCGCGGCCGTGCGCCGCCTCTCCGCGGAGTCCCCGGTCGACCTCGTGGTCACGGGCATGGCGGCGCTCGACGGGCTGGGGTCCGTCGTGCCGGCGCTCCTCGCGGCCGAGCTCGACCTGCCCCAGCTCACGCTCGCGGGGACGCTCGAGCTCGACGGCGAGGCGGGCGCCCGCACCGCGCGCGTCACGCGCGAGCTCGACGGCGTCGACGAGGTGCTCGAGGCACCGTTGCCGGCCGTCGTCAGCGTCACCGACCACGCGAACGACCCGCGGTTCCCCAACTTCAAGCTCATCATGGCGGCCCGGACCAAGCAGGTGGAGGCGTGGAGCCTCGCCGACCTGGACGTCGCACCGGCCGAGGTCGGCGACGCGGGCGCTCGCACGCGCGTGCTCGCCGCGACGCCGCGCCCGCCGCGGCCCGAGGTCGAGATCGTCGTCGACAAGGGGGAGGGCGGCCGCGCGCTCGCCGAGTACCTCATCCGCAACGAGCTGGTCTGAGAGGACGCCACCATGACCGCAACGACTCCCACGGGCAACCGCACCGTCCTCGTCCTCCTCGACACACCGGGCTCCGAGCTGCGCTCGCCCGTGCTCGAGCTGCTCACGCACGCGCGCGCCGTCGGCCGCGTCGAGGCCGTCGCTCTCGAGGCCCCGAGCCTCGACGTGCTCGCCCAGCTCGGCGCGTACGGCGTCGACACCGTCCGGCAGGCCGAGCTCTCCGCCGACGGGCACGGGGTGGGCGGCGACGTCGCGCACCTCACCCCGGTCGTCGCCGAGGCCCTCGCCGCGGCGGTGCGCGCGACGGACGCCGACGTCGTCCTGCTCACGTCGTCGTTCCCGAACAAGGAGGCGGCGGCACGCCTCGCGTTCCTCAGCGGCGCCGGCCTCGTCGTCGACGCGACCGCGCTGGACGTGGCCGACGACGGCGCGGACGCCGGGCACGTGGTCGCGGACAAGCGCGTCTTCGCCGGCGCGTGGGACGTGCGCAGCGCCGTGACGACGGAGCTCGCGGTCCTCACCGTCCGCGCCAACTCCGTGGCACCGGAGCCCGCCGCCGAGGCCGTCGCCACCGAGGTCGTCGGGTTCTCCGTCGACCTCACGGCCGCCGCCACGGCCGCGCGCGTCGTCTCGCGCACCGTGCACCCGACGTCGGCCGCGGGTCGCCCGGCGCTCGGCGAGGCTGCGATCGTCGTCACCGGCGGGCGCGGGACGAACGGCGACTTCGAGCCCGTCCTCGAGCTCGCCGACGCCCTCGGCGCGGCGGTCGGCGCGACGCGCGACGCCGTCTACGAGGGGTGGCACGACCAGTTCGTCGGTCAGACCGGGGTCACCGTCGCGCCGCGGCTGTACATCGGCGCGGGCGTCTCGGGCGCACCGCACCACCGGGGCGGCATGCAGGCGTCGCAGGTGGTCGTCGCGGTGAACAACGACCCGGAGTGCCCGCTGTTCGAGATCTCGGACTTCGCGGTCGTCGGTGACCTGGCCGACGTGCTGCCCCAGGCGGCGCAGATGATCCGGGAGCACCGGGACGCGCAGGCCTGACCCTGGTCCCGGCGCCCGCACGGCGGGCGCCGGGCGCGCACCGGCTGGGCACCCAGAGTTCACCCCCTCGCCACCCGCAGGCACCGCGGTCGTCACGGACCGTTCCTAGCGTCGGGCCGACTCCTCGTCACGAGGAGGCCCCCCGACCCGTGGAGAAGCCCGATGACGACCACTCCCGCACCCGACCGACGCACGATGCTGCCCCTCGCGCCGTACGCGCGCGGCAAGCGCAGCCCCGTGACGTGCCGCCTGAAGTGCGCCGACGCGTGCTCGCACGCCGCACCCAACGCGAGCGACAACGCGTACTTCCGCGACGTCGCCGGCCAGGCGCTCTCCCGCCGCGCGCTGCTCGGCGGGCTCGCCGTCGGGGCCGCGGTCGTCGTGGTCGGCGCGCAGGCCACGACCGCGCCGTCCGCGCAGGCCGCGGTGCCGGCGCACGGAGGGTGGGGCGGGGGAGGCCACGGCGCGGGCCGGGGCCTGGCGTTCGGCCCGATCGCCCCGCAGGCCGCGGCGACCGACGCGCTCGTCGTGCCCGACGGCTACGCGTGGCGCCCGATCATCCGCTGGGGCGACCCGATCCTGCGCGGCGGGCGCCCGTTCGACCCGGCGAGCCAGTCGCCCGAGCAGCAGCTGCTGCAGTTCGGCTACAACAACGACTACCTCGACATCCTCCCGTACGAGCGCAACCGCGGGCTGTGGTGGTGGGGCCGCCACCGGGACGACGGCCGCGGCACCCGGGGCCTGCTCGTGACGAACCACGAGTACACGAACCCCGGCATCATGTTCGACGCGTCGTACGACGCCCCGACCCGGCGCGCCATCGAGCGTGCCGCGCACGGCATGTCGGTGGTGGAGGTCCGCCGTCGGCGCACCGGCCAGCCCTGGGAGTACGTGCCCGACAGCCGCTCCAACCGCCGGGTCCACCTCGGCACCGCGTTCCGCGTCGACGGCCCGGCCGCCGGCTCCGCCCTGCTGAAGACCGTCGCCGACCCGTCCGGGACGCGCGTGCTCGGCACGCTGAACAACTGTGCCGGCGGCACGACGCCGTGGGGAACGGTCCTGTCGGGCGAGGAGAACTTCCACGGCTACTTCCGGACCGCGGGCACCGGGCACGACGGCCGCTACGGTCTGCGCGACGCCGCGACCGGCTACGGCTGGGAGCTCGACGACCCGCGCTTCGACGCGCGCAACGCCGGCTACGAGAACGAGCCGAACCGGTTCGGGTGGATCGTCGAGATCGACCCCTACGCGCCGGACGAGGCGCCCGTGAAGCACACGGCGCTGGGGCGCTTCAAGCACGAGGGCGCGAACGTCATCCTGTCCCGCCGTGGCCACGCGGTGGCGTACATGGGCGACGACGAGCGCTTCGACTACGTCTACAAGTTCGTCTCCTCGCGGACGATGCGTCCCGGCAACAGCGACGGGGCACGCCGGCACAACAAGGCGCTGCTCAGCGAGGGATCGCTGTACGTCGCGCAGTTCGTCGGCGACTCGCCGGCCGCGGAGATCGACGGCTCGGGCGCGCTGCCGTCCGACGGCGCGTTCGACGGCCGCGGCACGTGGCTGCCGCTCGTGGTCGACGGGCGCAGCAAGGTCGAGGGCATGTCCGTCGAGGAGGTGCTGGTCTACACGCGCGTCGCGGCGGACAAGGTCGGCGCGACGAAGATGGACCGCCCCGAGGACGTCGAGCCGAACCCGGTGACGGGTCGCGTCTACGTGGCGTGCACGAACAACACCTCGCGCGGTCCGTCGGGCGCGGAGGCCGCGACGGAGCCGAACCCGCGGAGCACCAACCGCGACGGGCACGTCGTCGAGATCGTCGAGGACGGGGACGACGCCGCCGCACGCTCGTTCCGCTGGAACCTGCTCCTCGTCGCCGGCGACCCGTCGACGAACGCCTCCACGTACTTCGCGGGCTACCCGAAGGACAAGGTGTCGCCGATCTCGTGCCCCGACAACCTCGCGTTCGACGCCGAGGGCAACCTCTGGATCTCCACGGACGGCCAGCCGAGCACGATCCAGAAGTGCGACGGCCTGTTCAAGGTGCCGCTCAGCGGTCGTGAGCGCGGGCGGGTCCAGCAGTTCCTGTCCGTGCCGGCCGGTGCCGAGACGTGCGGTCCTGTCGTGGACTCCGAGGACCGGATGGTCTACGTCGCGGTCCAGCACCCGGGCGAGGACGGCTCCTTCGCGAGCCCGCAGTCCCGCTTCCCGGACTACGTGACCCCCGGCGCCCCGGTCCCCGCCGGCGCGTTCGCCGGGCCGCGCCCGTCCGTCGTCCAGGTCTGGCGCGACTGACGCACGGTCCGACGGCGCCGGTCACCCCTGGGGGCCGGCGCCGTCGGCGTGCGCGGGGGTCAGCGGTCGCAGAGACCGACGTGCTCGAGCCACGCGACCGCCGCGACCCCTTGGGCGCGCTGGAACGGGCGCAGGTTCGGGAGGGTCGGCACGGCGGGCTTGCGCGCCGAGTGGAGGAAGTACCCGGCGATGCCGGCGACGACCGCGCGCAGGTCGGCGGGGTGGACCTCCCGCGCGAGCGGGTGCGCGGCGAACGTCGACGCCGCCCACGCCCCGCCGCGCGCCCGCCGGGCCGCGTCCGCGTGCGGCGTGACGGGGTCCACGACGCCGAGGACGCCCTGCATGACGACGCTCGGCAGGAACATCGCGAGGTCGAGCCACCGCGCGCCGCGCGACGCGTGGGGCCAGTCGACGAGGTAGACGGCCGACGGCGTGAGCAGCACGTTGTCGGCGCGCAGGTCGCCGTGCACGAAGGCCTCGCCCTCGCACGCGACGAGCGCGCTGCGCTCCGCCTCGGCCAGCGCGTCGAGATGCTCCGCCGCCCACGGCACCAGCGTCGCGAGGCCCGGGTCCGGGTCGTCGCGCAGCGACCGCCACCCCGTCGACAGGTTCGCGAAGTCGGGACCGGTGGGCGGGAGGCGCAACGCGCGGGCGCCGGGGACGGTCGCCAGCGTCTCGAGCGCCGCGAGCACGCGGTCCAGCTCGTCGGGCACCCACGGCGTGGCGGGGACGTGCCCGTCGACCACCTCGAACGCGAGGACGATCCAGTCGCCGTCGCCGTGCCCCCAGGCGAACCGGGGCGTCGGCACCTGGCGCGGCAGGCGGATGGCGATCCTCGCCTCGGCGCGGTGCAGGTCGGCCGTGACGGGCTCGTCCGCGGTGCGGGCCGCCTTGACGAACAGCCGCTGACCGTCGTCGAGCTCCAGGACCGACGCCAGGCCGGGGCTGAAGCCCGACTCCACGGACGTCTCGGCGACCACCCGCCCGCCGGCGACGGCCTCGAGCTCGTCGCGCAGCGCGGACGGCAGGTCGTGCCAGCGCAGGCGGCGTCCACCGGCCGCGACCGGCACGTGGCAGGTCTCGTCCACGGCGGGGGCGACGTCGTCGGGCATCGTGGTGCCATTTCCCTGGTCGGCTCTCGGGCGTGCCGGCAGCGCCGCCCGTGCTGCGCCGGGCCGCACGAGGCTGTCTGCCGGGGTACCGGGCGTGCGACGGAACGGTTGGCGCGCGGCCCGGGTCGATGGTCGGGGACCGGCGGACGGCCGGGCACAGACCCCAGACAAAATAGCGCGTCCAGGACGATTGTCCAGCGACGGACCGCAGGGTGAACCGTCCGGGGCCCGCGCTTCGTAGACTGGGTGACCGTGACCCAGCCATCCGGCGCCCCGTCCGCGGCCCCCGCAGCCCCCGTCCGAGGAGTCGCGTACCTCGACCACGCCGCCACGACGCCTCTGTCCGCGGCGTCCCGGGACGCCCTCGTCGACGAGCTGTCGCGCACGGGCAACCCGTCGTCGCTGCACGCGGCCGGCCGCGCGGCGCGACGCACGGTCGAGGAGGCGCGCGAGGCCGTCGCGCTCGCGCTCGGCGCACGACCGAGCGAGGTCGTGCTCACGGCAGGCGGCACCGAGGCCGACAACCTCGCGATCAAGGGACTGTTCTGGGGCCGTCGCACGACGGACCCGCGCCGGCTGCGCATCGTCGTGTCCGCCGTCGAGCACCACGCGGTCCTCGACCCGGCGTTCTGGATGGCGGAGCACGCCGGTGCGGAGATCGTGCTGCTCCCCGTCGACGCGCAGGGCCGAGTCGACCTCGACGCGCTCCGGGCGGAGCTCGAGGCCCACGCCGAGGAGATCGCGCTCATCTCGGTCATGTGGGCGAACAACGAGGTCGGCACGGTGCAGCCCGTGCACGAGGTCGTCCAGCTCGCGCGCCCCCACGGCATCCCCGTGCACTCGGACGCGGTCCAGGCCGTGGGCCAGGTACCGGTCGACTTCGCTGCCAGCGGCCTCGACGCGATGACCGTCTCGGGGCACAAGCTGGGCGGCCCCGTCGGCGTCGGTGCGCTCGTCGCGCGCCGCGACGCCCCGCTGACGCCGGTGCTGCACGGCGGCGGCCAGGAGCGCGGGGTGCGCTCGGGCACGCTCGACGCTCCCGCGATCCGTGCGTTCGGGGTCGCCGTCGCCGAGGCGGTCGGGCAGCGTGCGGAGCGGGCGAGGCACCTGGCGTCGCTGCGCGACGACCTCGTCGCCGGAGTGCGCCGGGTCGTCCCGGACGCCGTCCTCAGCGGACCGGAGCCCGGTACCGGCCCGGGCGACGAGCGGCGCGAGAGACTTCCCGGGAACGCCCACTTCACGTTCCCCGGAGCGGAGGGCGACTCGCTGCTCTACCTGCTCGACTCCGCGGGCGTGCAGGCGTCGACCGGGTCGGCCTGCCAGGCGGGCGTGCCGCAGCCGTCCCACGTCCTGCTCGCGATGGGCGTGTCCGAGACGGACGCGCGCGGCGCGCTGCGCTTCTCGCTCGGGGCCACGTCCACGCCCGACGACGTCGCCCACCTCCTCGACACCCTGCCCGCCGCGGTGGACCGAGCCCGCGCGGCGGGTCTGGCGTCGGCGCCCGCACGGCCGCGCCACGTGCCGCGGTCGCCCGCCACGACGGAGGGTGCGGCATGAGGGTGCTCGCCGCCATGTCCGGAGGGGTCGACTCCGCGGTCGCCGCCGCCCTCGCGCTCGAGGCGGGGCACGACGTCGTCGGCGTGCACATGGCGCTGTCGCGCGACCGGGACCAGTTCCGCACCGGGTCGCGCGGCTGCTGCTCGATCGAGGACGCCGGGGACGCGCGCCGGGCCGCGGACGTCCTCGGCATCCCGTACTACGTGTGGGACCTCTCGGAGCGGTTCGAGGACACCGTCGTCGCGGACTTCCTCGCCGAGTACGAGGCGGGCCGCACGCCCAACCCCTGCGTGCGCTGCAACGAGCACATCAAGTTCGAGGCGCTCCTCGACAAGGCGACCGCGCTCGGCTTCGATGCCGTCGCGACCGGCCACTACGCGCGCGTCGTGACGCGCGGTCCCGCCCCCGACGGGACGGGCGGGGTCCGCGAGCTGCACCGCTCGCCGAACGGGGCGAAGGACCAGTCCTACGTCCTCGCGGTCATGGGGCCCGAGCGCCTCGCGCGCGCGATGTTCCCGCTCGGCGGCTTCGGGTCGAAGGACGAGGTCCGCGCCGAGGCGGCACGCCGCGGCCTGTCGGTCTCGGCCAAGCCCGACTCCTACGACATCTGCTTCGTCGCCGACGGGGACACCCAGGGCTTCCTGCGCGACCGGCTCGGCTCCCGCCCGGGCGAGGTCGTCGACACCGAGGGCCGCGTGCTCGGCGAGCACGACGGCGCCTACTCCTACACCGTCGGCCAGCGCAAGGGCCTCGGCATCGACCGGCCCGCCCCGGACGGCCGGCCGCGCTACGTGCTGGACGTGCAGCCCGCGACCAACCGGGTGGTGGTCGGGCCGGCCGAGCTGCTGAGCGTCGACCGGATCGAGGCCGGGGGAGCGGTGTGGTTCGACGGCGTCCTCGACGGCCCGGCACCGGTCGCCCGGCCGGGCGAGGCGTTCGACGCCGAGGTGCAGGTCCGCGCGCACGGTGCGCCGGTCGCCGCGCGGGTCCGCGCGTCCGCCCCCGAGGGCGGGACCGGAGGCCCGGCGGACGCGGCGGGGCTGACGGTCGAGCTCACGGGCGCGCCGCTGCGCGGGGTCGCCGCGGGCCAGTCGCTGGTCGTCTACGCCGGCACCCGGGTGCTCGGCCAGGCCACCGTCGACCGGGCCTACCGTGCCCACCGCGCCCCCGGCGCCCCCGGCGCCCCGGCGTCCGTTCAGCCCGCTCGCACGGGGGTGCCGTCCTGAGCGAGGGCCCGCGCCAGCGCCGGCTCGTCGCGCACGCACCAGTGCTCGACCTCCCGGCCCTCCGCGAAGCGCAGGACGTGCATCTCGCGCAGCCGGAACCGCCGGCCGGTCGGCGCGAGCCCGCGGTAGAAGCCCGTGTGCCGGGCGCTCACCTCGACGTGCAGCGCGACGAGGTCGCCCTCCGCGACCGCGTGCAGCACGTCGACCCGCTGGTCGTCGAACGCGTCCGCGTGCCAGTGCATCGTCGCGACGAGCGACTCGATCCCGCCGTCACCGCCGGCGTCGTGGTCGCGGAACCCGGGTGCGAGCAGACGGGCGAGCACGTCCGCGTGGTTGCCCGGGATGGCCTGCGTGTGCACGGTGATCGCGACGGCCTTGTTGGTCGCCGCGGCGCGCGGCGGCGTCGTGCGGGGGGTGGCGTCGTGGACCCTCATGTCGGTCGTGCCCTCCGGTCGGTACCGTCCCGGGTGGAGGTGCGCCCCCGGGCCTCGGCGAGGTCTCGGCACGGCTCCGTCCTTCGAGTACTCCTGGAGAGAGGTGGCGGACGCATGGTCCGTGACGTGGAACGCATCCCGACGTCCGAGGGGCGGGGCGGCCGATGACGGCCGTCTCGGGTCTCGGGCCGTGGCCGGGCGGCGAGGGCGAGGTCCTCGAGGCGCAGCTCACGGTCCTCGGCGACCTCGCCGCGGTGCCCACCGGGGTGCGGGGGGTTCCGTTCCTCGTGCAGCTGCCCGGGCGCGGTCCGGGTGCGGACGCGACGGGCCGCACCGCCGCGCTCCTGCCCGGCCTGCCGGTCGAGCTCGGTCCGCACGGCTGGCGGCTCGCCGACCACTCCGGTGCGGACGAGCGCCGCGCCGAGGCCCTGGTCCGCGAGGACGTCGAGGCGCTCGCGATCGCGGCGTCCGGGCACACCGGGCCGCTCGCCGTGACGGTGCAGGGTCCGTGGACGCTCGCGGCGGAGCTCTACCTCGCCCGCGGTGACCGCGTGCTGTCCGACCGGGGCGCCGTCCACGACCTCGTGGAGGCGCTCGCCACCGGCGTCGGGGAGCACGTCGCCGAGGTGCGGCGCCAGGTCCCCGGGGCCGAGGTCGTCGTGCAGGTCGACGAGCCCCTCCTCGCCGCGGTCGGCGCGGGGGCGCTGCCGAGCTTCTCGGGGTTCTCGCGGCTGCGCGCGGTCTCAGGCCCGGACCTCGTCGACGGGCTGCGCCCCGTGCTCGACGCCGCGCGCGGGGCCGGCGCGTCGACGGTCGTGCACGTGGGGTCGGCACGCGTCGGGATCGCGCCGGTCGTGCTGGCAGGCGCGGACGCCGTCGGGCTCGCGCTGGGGGCGTGGGACGAGCGCCTGTGGGAGACGGTCGCCCGGGCCGTCGAGCGGGGCGTGGGGCTGTGGGCCGCCCTGCCGCCCGCGAAGGTCTCGCAGTGCGCCGGCCCGGCGCTCGGCGAGCTGGCCGACCTCGTCGCGACACCCTGGCGCCGCATCGGTCTCCCGTCCACCGCGCTCGACGACGTGACGCTCCTCGGCGCGTCGCGCACGCACGCCGCGGGGCTCGGGCGGACGGTCGGCGGGACGCCGGACGACCACCGTGCGCTCCTCGCGAACCTCGGCCGCGTCGCGGAGGTGCTCGCGGAGCGCGCCCAGGCGTGAGCCGCTTCTCGCGGGCGCCCGCGGGTGCGTAGGCTGGTCCCGGCCGCGGGCGCCACCCGCCCGGGGGTGCTCGTGCGTCGTGACCTGTCGTGAATCCTCGTCCGGTCCGGTCCGGTCCGGACCGGTCCGGGCTCTCACCGTTCCCCGCCCCGCCCCACCGCGAAGGACCTCCATGCCCGTCCTGCGAGCCGTGCTCTTCGACCTCGACGGCGTCCTCACCCCGACCGCCGAGCTCCACATGCGCGCCTGGGAGCGCCTGTTCGCGCCGTTCAGCGCGGCGCGCGGCCTGGCGCCCTACACGTCCGCCGACTACTTCGCCCACATCGACGGCAAGCCGCGGTACGACGGCGTCGCGACGTTCCTGGCGTCGCGGGGCGTCGACCTGCCGCGCGGCACCGTGGACGACGCGCCGGGGGAGAGCACCGTGTGCGCGCTCGGGAACCGCAAGGACGAGATCGTCAACCGGATCTTCGCCGAGGAGGGCATCGCGCCCTACCCGGGCTCGGTCCGGTTCCTCGACGCCGTGACGGCGGCGGGCGCGGCCGTCGCGGTCGTGTCGTCGTCGCGCAACACCCCGGCGGTCCTCGCCGCGGCGGGCCTCGCGGACCGCTTCGAGGTGGTCGTGGACGGCAACGTCGCGGCGCGCGAGGGCATCCCCGGCAAGCCGGGGCCGGACATGTTCCTGCGTGCCGCGGAGCTCCTCGGCGTGCCGCCCGTCGCGGCGGTCGTCGTCGAGGACGCGCTGTCCGGCGTGCAGGCCGGGGCGGCCGGTGGCTTCGGCCTGGTGGTCGGCGTCGACCGGGGCGTGGGTCCCGAGGTGCTGCGGGAGCACGGCGCGGACCTCGTCGTGGCGGACCTGGGCGACCTCGACGCGTCGGTGCTCGACGCCCCGGCCCGCCAGGGCGGCGTCGCATGATCCGCAAGACCTCCGACGAGCAGCACACCGTCGACCGCCTGCGCTTCCCCGCCGACCCGTGGCGCCTCGTCGAGGCACGGTTCTCCGCCGAGGACCTCGGGGTCACCGAGACGCTGTTCGCCACCGCCAACGGCTACCTCGGCATGCGCGGCAACGTCGAGGAAGGGCGCGAGTCGCACGCGCACGGCACGTTCATCAACGGCTTCCACGAGACCTGGTCGATCCACCACGCCGAGGAGGCGTACGGGTTCGCGAAGGTCGGGCAGACCATCGTCAACGTCCCCGACGCCAAGGTGATCCGCCTCTACGTCGACGACGAGCCGCTCCTGCTGCCCGTCGCGGACCTCGTCGACTACGAGCGCTCGCTCGACCTGCGCGACGGCGTGCTGCGCCGCGAGCTGCTGTGGCGCACGCCCTCGGGCAAGCGCGTGCGGATCCGGTCGGAGCGCATGGTCTCGTTCGTCGAGCGGCACATCGCCGTCATGACGTTCGAGGTGACCCTGCTCGACGACGCGGCACCCGTGGCCATCTCGTCGCAGGTGCTCAACCGGCAGGACGGCCAGGACGAGTACCACGTGCGGTCGGCGTCCCTCGGGGAGGGCTTCGACCCGCGCCGGGCCGAGCAGTTCGCCGGGCGGGTGCTCCAGCCGCAGACCCAGTGGGGCGACGACGAGCGCCTCGTCCTGTCGTACCGGTGCACGAACTCGGGCATGACGCTCGCCGTCGCGGCGGACGACCACCTCGAGACCGAGAACGAGTGGGACGTGCGCACGCAGGTCGACGAGGACCTCGCGAAGCACGTGTTCCGCGTGCAGGCCGAGCCCGGTCGACCCATCCGTCTCACGAAGACCGTCGCGTACCACACGTCGCGCGGCGTCCCGTCGCGCGAGCTCGTGGACCGCTGCCGCCGCTCCCTCGACCGCGTCCGCGACCGCGGCGTCGCGGCGGAGATGGCCGACCAGCGCACGTGGCTCGACGACTTCTGGTCGCGGTCCGACGTCGAGATCGAGGGCCGCCCCGAGATCCAGCAGGCCGTGCGCTGGAACCTGTTCCAGCTCGCCCAGGCGACGGCGCGCGCGGAGGGCAACGGCGTCCCGGCGAAGGGCCTGACCGGCTCGGGCTACAGCGGGCACTACTTCTGGGACACCGAGATCTACGTCCTGCCCTTCCTCACGTACACGAGCCCGCGCTACGCGCGCAACGCGCTGCGGTTCCGCTACCAGATGCTCGACGCCGCGCGACGCCGGGCGCAGGAGCTGTCGCAGAAGGGCGTGCTGTTCCCCTGGCGCACGATCAACGGCGAGGAGGCCTCGGCCTACTACGCCGCCGGCACCGCGCAGTACCACATCGACGCCGACGTCAGCTATGCCCTCGTGCAGTACGTCCGCGCGACGGGCGACACGGACTTCCTGCGGCGCGAGGCGGTCGACATCCTCGTCGAGACGGCCCGGATGTGGGAGGACCTCGGGTTCTGGCGCGTCAACGGGGACGACAACTTCCACATCCACGGCGTCACCGGCCCGGACGAGTACACGACGGTCGTCAACGACAACCTCTTCACCAACGTCATGGCGCGCTTCAACCTGCGCGCCGCGGCGTTCGTCGTCGAGCGCATGCGCGAGGACTTCCCCGACGACTACGCCCAGATGGTCGACCGGCTCGGCCTGGGCATCACCGAGCCCACCGAGTGGGTGCGCGCGGCGGACCACATGTCCATCCCGTACGCCGAGGGCATCGGCATCCACCCGCAGGACTCGCACTTCCTCGAGCGCGAGATCTGGGACCTCGCGCACACCCCCGCGGACAAGCGGCCGCTCCTGCTGCACTACCACCCGCTCGTCATCTACCGCTACCAGGTGCTCAAGCAGGCCGACGTCGTGCTCGCGCTGTTCCTCCAGGGCCAGCACTTCACGGCCGAGGAGAAGCTGGCCGACTTCGAGTACTACGACCCGTTGACGACCGGCGACTCGACGCTCTCGGGCGTCGTGCAGTCGATCATCGCGGCCGAGGTCGGCTACCACGAGCTCGCGATCGAGTACTTCCTGTCGTCGCTGTTCGTGGACCTCGCGAACCTCCACGCGAACGCGGCCGACGGCGTGCACGTCGCCTCGGCCGGCGGCACGTGGTCGGCGCTCGTGTGCGGCTTCGGCGGCATGCGCGACTACAACGGCGAGCTGACGTTCGACCCGCGCCTGCCGCAGGGCTGGGAGTCGCTCGCGTTCCGCCTCACCTGGCAGGGGTCGCGGCTCAAGGTCACCGTGCTGCCCGACGCGGTCGAGCTCGTCGTGGAGACGGGGGAGACCGTGCAGGTCGCCGTGCGGGGCAAGCAGGTCGACGTCGCGCCGGGCGAGGTCACGCGCGTGCCCCTCGAGGACCAGGGTCCGGTCCGGCCCGGTCGCCCGAGCCTGCGCGCGCTCTCCGGCAACCGCCGCGAGGACGGCACGCTCATCACCGCGACGGTCCCGCACTCCTGAGGCGGCGCGCCGGGCGCCGGGGGTGGCACCGCGGTCCGCCGGGGCAGCACCCCGGCGGACCCGAGCCGTACCGGGTCAGCCCGCGGACACCCGGAACACGGGCCACCCGATCTCGGTGCGCCACGCGGCCGGTTCGCGCGTGTCCCGCGGACCGACCAGGTAGCGCTCCCGCACCGGCCCGGCCACCGCGAGCGCGTTGTCGACCACGCAGGCGCCGACCTCCCCGTAGGTGACGTCGACGTCGTCGTGGTCGCCGACGTGGGTCGCGACGGCGAGCTCGACGGCGGGGAGCGTCACCGGGTGCACGCGGCCGCTGCGGGGCGGCTGCGCCGTCGGCCGGTACACGAGGACGTGGCCGTGGACGCTCGTGAACAGACCGGCGTCGTACAGCCCGCCCGGCGCGCCGCTCGGCGCGCCGACCACCGCGTCCAGCTCGGCCATGGCGCCGGAGTACCAGGACAGGACGTCGTCGTGGTCCACGTCGTCCTCGACGGCGGCCACCGTGGTCGCCGGGACGGCGGCGCCGCACTGCGCACCGGCCGCCGTGGTCGTCGACGACGGCCGGACCTTCCGGGGGACCGAGGAGATCTCCGGCTTCCTGCGCCACGCCGGGGCCGCGTTCCGCTACACCACCGAGCTCGTCGGTGCCCGGCGCACCGACGACACCCGCTGGGTGGTCACCCAGCGGCTCGAGGGCGACTTCCCCGGCGGCGTGGTCGAGCTCGACCACCGCTTCACCCTGGCCGGCGGCCTCGTCGCCGAGCTGGTCGTCGTCCCGAGCCGGACTCAGGCGAGGCGCTCGGCGAGGAAGCGGTAGTGCACCGCCGCCATGTGGGCCGCCTGGGCGTTGTTCGCGGCGCCGCCGTGGCCGCCCTCGATGTTCTCGTAGTACGTGACGTCCTTGCCCGCGGAGAGCATGAGCGCGGCGAGCTTGCGCGCGTGGCCGGGGTGGACGCGGTCGTCCTTGGTCGACGTCGTGAAGAGCACCGGCGGGTACGCGCGGTCGCCGTCGAACAGGTGGTACGGCGAGAACGTGCGCAGGAACTCCCACTGGTCCGGGTCGTCCGGGTCGCCGTACTCGGCGGCCCACGACGCGCCGGCGAGGAGCTTCGTGTACCGCTTCATGTCGAGCAGCGGGACGCCCACGATCACCGCGGCGAACAGGTCCGGGTACTGCGTGAGCATGTTGCCCGCGAGCAGGCCGCCGTTGGACCGGCCCTCCATGCCGAGGTGCTCGTGCGTGGTGATGCCGCGCGCGACGAGGTCGCGGGCGACCGCGGCGAAGTCCTCGTAGGCCCGGTGCCGGTCGGCCTTGAGCGCGGCCTGGTGCCACGAGGGCCCGTACTCGCCGCCGCCACGGATGTTCGCGACGACGTACACGCCGCCCTGCGACAGCCAGGCGCGACCGAGCGCGCCCGAGTAGCCGGGCGTGAGGGAGACCTCGAAGCCGCCGTACCCGTACAGCAGGGTGGGGGCGGGACCGCCGCCCGACGGGGTGCCGCCGGCCGCGTCGTCGACCCCCGCTCCGCCCGCGACCAGGTCCGCGCGGCCGACGACGAAGTACGGGACGCGCGTGCCGTCGTCGGACGTGGCGAAGTGCTGGGCGACGGTCATGCCGGAGGCGTCGAAGAACGCGGGGTTGGACTTGAGCGGCTCGGGCGCGACGGCGTCCCCGGGGTGCTCGCCGAGGCGGACCAGCGACAGCGTGGTCGGCGTGAGGTAGTCGGTCGTGACGAGCCACAGGTCGTCCGTCTCGACGGGGTCGACCGCGCCGACGCCGATCGTGCCCAGCGCAGGCAGGCCCGGGATCTCGGAGCGCACCCAGGCGGCGTCCTCCGCCGTCTCCGCGGGCGGCGTGAGGACGTGGAGACGGTTCTTCACGTCGTCGAGCACGTTGACGACGAGGTGGTGGCGGGTCCACGTGGCGCCCGCGAGCGACGTCGTCGCCGTCGGCTCGAAGAGCACGGTGAAGCCACGGTCGCCGGCGAGGAAGTCGTCGAGCCGGGTGACGAGGAGCGACCCCGCGACGTACGTCGCGCCCCCGACCGTCCAGTCGTCACGCAGCTCGACGAGCATCCACTCGCGGCGCACGCCGACCTCGGCCGAGTCGGGGACGTCGATCTTCGTGAGGCGCTGCTCGGGCGTGCCGGGGGCCTCGGCGAGGTAGAGCTCGTCGGAGTAGAAGGCCTTGGAGCGGTGCACGAAGTCGCGCTCGAAGCCGGGCGTGTGCGAGCGCCACGCCGAGATGTACATGTCCTCGTCCGTGCCCTCGAACACCGTCACGGCGTCGGCGAGCGGTGTGCCGCGCGTCCAGCGCTTGACGACGCGCGGGTAGCCCGACGGCGTGAGCGTCCCCGGGCCGAAGTCGGTGAAGACGTAGACGGTGTCGGCGTCGACCCAGCCGAGCGACCCCTTCGCCTCGGCGCGGTGGAAGCCGCCCTCGGCGGGCTCGACGAACCGCTTCTCCACGAGGTCGAACTCGCGCGTCACGTCGGCGTCGGAGCCGCCGGGGGAGAGCTCGACGAGCGCGTGCCGCCAGGGCTCCCCGGCCGCGAGCTGCGCGGGCGTCGGGCGCAGGACGCTCGCGCCGTGCCACACCCAGCTCTCGCCCTCGCGCGCCGCGAGCGCGTCGAGGTCGAGCACGGTCTCCCACTCGGGGGCGTCCGTGCGGTAGGAGTCCACGGTCGTGCGGCGCCACAGGCCGCGCTCGTGGCGCGCGTCGCGCCAGAAGTTGTACAGGCGGTCGCCGATGAGGGAGACCTCGGGGATCTTCGCGTCGGAGTCGAGGACCTCGCGGATCGCCGCCTCGGTCGCGGCGAACGACTCGGGGACCTCGAGCGTCGCGGCGACCTCGGCGTTGCGGGCCCGCACCCAGGCGAGGGCCTCGTCGCCCTCGACCTCCTCGAGCCACAGGTACGGGTCGGTGTCGGTGGTCGCAGGGGTGATCGCGTCCGTCACGTGCTCGGCTGTCATGGGACCCCACCCTACGGCGACGGTCCGGGACGGGACCAAAGACCTGTGTTCGCCGCGACACGCGCGGGCCCTTGCCGCCGCCCGCGGCTTGTGAAAGTCTTCACAAGTAGAGACCGCCGAAGGAGCCGGGGCATCCGGCCCTGGCAGCACCCGCGGCCCGTCGCCCGGTCCGACCGGGCTCCGGAGGGGACGCATGAGCGCGAAGGGCACGAGCACGAAGGTCGCCGAGACCCGTCAGGACGAGATCCGCACCCGCACGACCGAGGAGATCGACGTCCTCGTCGAGCGGGCCCGCAAGGCCCTCGACCGGTACATGAGCCTCACGCAGGAGGACGTGGACCGGATCGTCCTCAAGGCGTCCGTGGCGGGGCTGAGCAAGCACGGCCACCTGGCGCAGATGGCCGTCGCCGAGACCGGCCGCGGGGTCTTCGAGGACAAGGCGACGAAGAACATCTTCGCGTGCGAGCACGTGCCGAACTCGATGGCCCGGCTCAAGACCGTCGGGGTCGTCGGCCGCGACGAGCTGACGGGCGTCGTCGAGATCGCGGAGCCCGTCGGCGTCGTGTGCGCGGTCACCCCGGTGACCAACCCGACGTCGACCACGATCTTCAAGTCCCTCATCGCGCTCAAGACGCGCAACCCCGTGGTCTTCGCGTTCCACCCGAGCGCGCAGCGCTCCTCGGTCGAGGCGGCGCGCGTCGTGCGCGACGCCGCCGTCGCCGCCGGCGCGCCGGACGACTGCATCCAGTGGGTCGAGCACCCGTCCATCGAGGCGACGAGCACGCTCATGCACCACCCCGGCGTCTCGCTCATCCTCGCCACGGGCGGCAACGGCATGGTCCGCGCCGCCTACTCGGCCGGGAAGCCGGCCCTCGGCGTCGGCGCGGGCAACGTCCCCGCCTACGTCGAGAAGAGCGCCGACCTCGGCCGCGCGATCAACGACGTCGTGATGTCCAAGGCGTTCGACAACGGCATGGTGTGCGCGTCCGAGCAGGCGCTCATCCTCGACGACCCGGTCTACGACGACGCGATGCGCGAGCTCGACCGGCTGCACGCCTACCGCGCGACGCCGCAGGAGAAGGCGATGCTCGAGCGCCTGATCTTCGGCGTCGAGGCGAGCGGCGCGAACTGCGCCGGGGCGAGGCTCAACCCGAAGGTCGTCGGGCAGTCGCCGGTGTGGATCGCGCGCGAGGCCGGCTTCGAGGTGCCCGACGACACGTCGATCATCCTCGCGGAGATCGACGACGTCGGGCCGCAGGAGCCCCTGAGCCGCGAGAAGCTCACGCCGGTCCTCGCCGTGCTGCGCGCGCGGGACACCGAGCACGGGATCACGCTCGCGGAGCGCATGGTCGAGCTCGACGGGCTCGGGCACTCGGCCGCGATCCACACGTCGGACGAGGCGCTCGTCGAGCGGTACGGGTCGCGCGTCAAGGCGGTGCGCGTGCTGTGGAACAGCCCGACGTCGCTCGGCGGCATCGGCGACATCTACAACGCGCTCCTGCCGTCGCTCACGCTCGGCTGCGGCAGCTACGGGGCCAACTCGGTGTCGAACAACGTCTCCGCGGTCAACCTCATCAACGTCAAGCGGATCGGGCGGCGCAACAACAACATGCAGTGGTTCAAGGTCCCCGCCAAGACCTACTTCGAGCCGAACGCGCTCCAGTACCTCGCCCAGATGCGCGACGTGCACCGCGTCACGGTCGTCACGGACAAGGTGATGAGCCGCATCGGCGTCGTGGACCGCGTGCTCGACGTCCTCGGCCGCCGCGAGGAGCGCGTCGCGATCCAGATCATCGACGACGTCGAGCCCGAGCCGAGCGTCGGGACCGTGAACCGCGGTGCCGAGTCGATGCGCGACTTCGAGCCGGACACGATCGTCGCGATCGGCGGCGGCTCGCCGATGGACGCCGCGAAGGTCATGTGGCTGCGCTACGAGCACCCGGAGATCGAGTTCTCCGACATGCGCGAGAAGTTCTTCGACGTGCGCAAGCGCGCGTACAAGTTCCCCGAGCTGGGGGAGCGGGCGAAGCTCGTGTGCGTCCCGACGTCGTCGGGCACGGGCGCCGAGGTGACGCCGTTCGCGGTCATCACCGACGAGGAGACGGGCTTCAAGTACCCGCTCGCCGACTACGCGCTCACACCGACCGTCGCGATCGTCGACCCTGTCCTCACCGAGACCATGCCGGCGAGGCTCGCCGCGGACTCGGGCTTCGACGCCCTGACCCACGCGACCGAGGCGTTCGTGTCCGTGTACGCGAACGACTTCACCGACGGCCTGTGCCTGCAGGCCATCAGGATGGTCTTCGAGAGCATCGAGGAGTCGGTCACGCGGGGCTCGGCCGCGCCCAGGGCGCGCGAGCGGATGCACAACGCCGCGACCATCGCGGGCATGGCGTTCGGCTCGGCGATGCTCGGCATCGTGCACGCCATGGCGCACACCGTCGGCTCGACGTTCCACCTCGTCCACGGTCGGACCAACGCGGTCCTCCTCCCGCACGTGATCCGCTACAACGGACAGGTCCCGACCAAGCTCACGAGCTGGCCGAAGTACGAGCGCTACGTCGCCCCGGAGCGCTTCCAGCAGATCGCCCAGCACCTCGGCCTCCCGGCCGCCACGCCGGAGGAGGGCGTCGAGTCGTACGCCCGCGCCGTCGAGGAGCTGCGCGCGAAGGTCGGCATCGAGCCGACGTTCGCCGACCAGGGCGTCGACGAGAAGGCCTTCATGAGCCGCCTCGACGAGCTCGCGCTGCGCTCGTTCGAGGACCAGTGCGCGCCGGCGAACCCGCGCATGCCGGTCCTGGAGGACATGCGCGACATCCTCGCCGCCGCCTACCGCGGCACGAGCCGCGAGGAGGTCCGGGCCGCGCGCCTCGCGGCCGACCGCGCGCCGGCCGAGGAGGCCGTGCCGGCCGGCTGACCCGACCGCCGGCCGCAGGACACCGTGCCCGACGACGCGCGTCCCCTCGCGCCGTCGGGCACGGTCGTGCCCGGCCTCGGCTCAGGCGCCGTCGCCCGGCCGGACGAGGCCCGCCTCGTACGCGAGGACGACGAGCTGGACGCGGTTCGTGAGACCCACCTTGGTGAGCAGCGAGCGCACGTGGCTCTTCACCGTCGCCTCGGTGAGGTGCAGCTCGGCCCCGATCTCGCGGTTCGACAGCCCTCGCGCGACCGCGAGCAGCACCTCGCGCTCGCGCGGCGTCGCGGCGTCCAGCCCGGTGCTCCCGTCACCCCGGTCCGCGGCCCCGGCGAGCGGCGTGTGCCGCGCGAGCGCGACGTACGTCGAGATGATCCGTCCGGTCACCGCCGGGTCGAGGAGCGAGTCGCCCGCCCGCACGCGGTGCACCGCGTCGACGAGGACCTGCGGGTCCGTGTCCTTGAGCAGGAAGCCGGCGGCCCCGGCGCGCAGGGCCCCGTAGACGTACTCGTCGTCGTCGAAGGTCGTGAGGACGAGCGTGCGCACGCCCGCGAGGTCGGGGTCGGCGGCGATGCGCGCCGTCGCCCCGATCCCGTCGAGGCGCGGCATCCGCACGTCCATGAGCACGACGTCGGGACGCACCGCCCGCGCCATCGTGACCGCGGTCTCCCCGTCCCCCGCCTCCCCGACCACGGTGACGTCCGGCTCGTTGTCGAGGATCATGCGCAGCCCGAGGCGGATCGTCGCCTGGTCGTCGGCGACGACGACGCGCACGGGCCCGACCGCCGGCCCGGCCGGGGCCGCGCCGCTCACCGCACGTCCCGGGGGAGGGTCGCCTCGACGAGCCAGCCGCCGCGACCGTCCGGCCCCGCGCCGAGCTGCCCGCCGGCCGCGGCCGCGCGCTCGCGCATCGAGGACAGGCCGAAGCCGGTGCGGCCCGACGGGTCGTCGGGGAGCGGGGGGCCGGCGTCGTGGACGCGCACGCCGAGACGGGTGCCGGTGGCGGTCACCGTCACCGTGACGTCGGGGGCGAGGGAGTGCAGCAGCACGTTGGTCAGGGCCTCCTGGGTGATGCGGACGACGGCGAGACCGGTCTCGGCGCTCGTCGTCGGCCACGGTTCGGGCAGGGTGAGGGCGACGTCCCGGCCCGCGTCGGTGAGCCGGCGCGCCGCGGCGCGCAGCTGGTCGGCGGTGTCGTCGTCGGTCCCGGGCGTGGGCGCGAGCGTCGCGACGCCGCCGTCGAGCGCGTCCTCGCGGCGCAGCACGTGCACGACGGACCGCATCGACGTCAGGGCGCGCTTGCCCTCGTCGGTGATCCAGCGGACCGCCTCGCGCGGGGCCTCCGGCTGGTTCGCGGCGACCCGGTCGGCGGCCTGCGCGCGCACGACGATCGCCGACACGTGGTGCGCGACGACGTCGTGCAGCTCGCGCGCGATGCGGGTGCGCTCCGCGAGGACCGCGCGCTCCGCGAGCTCGGCCTGCAGGGCCTGGAGCTCGGCGTTGCGCTCGCCGAGCCGCTCCGAGGTGAGCGCGAGCCGACGGGCGAAGATCCCGGCCGCGACCGCGCCGAGCACGAGGGCCAGCGCGACGAGGACGTCGGACGGGGAGTGCCCGAGCCAGAGCTCCTGACGGGAGAAGACGCGGGGCGGGAGCGCGAGGGTGGGGCGGCCCAGGAGCAGCAGGGAGAACGCGGAGAGGCCCGCGGCGACGGCGGCGAGCGCCCAGGGGACGGCTCCCGAACGGGTCGCCGCGAACCCGGCGACCATCAGCGGGAGGAGCTCGAAGGGCGTCTGCATGACGGCGGGCAGGGCCAGCGGGTAGAGCATCACCGTGGACCAGAAGAGCAGACCGGGCGTCACGCGCCGCAGGGCGAGCGTGCCGACGATCCACACGCCGGCCACCCGGTAGGAGCCGGGGTTGCGCGGGTACCAGTAATCCCCCTGCTCCATGACCGTGACGACCGTGAACCACACGACGCCCACCGTGAGGGCGACCGCGAGGTCCTGTGCCCACACGGGCAGGCGGGAGGCGGACGGCACGGGCCCACGGTAGCGGGCGGCCCGCGCACCGCGGGACCGCCCCCGGACGGGCGTCGCCCGCCCGGTCCTCAGCCCGGGGGCGGAGGGCGGCGGGCCGGCGCCAGCCCTCGGTCGAGGCGCGTGACGGCACCTCGGGCCGATGCCCGGGGCCCGCGGTGCGCGCGAGGGTCGGAACCATGCACACGATCCCCGAACGTGCCCCCGTCCTCCGGCGGCGCGCCGCCCGGCGCGTCTACGCCGGATCCGTCGTGGCGGGCCTCGCCGCGTGCGCGGTCGCGGTCGTCCAGCTGGTCTCCCCGCCGCCCGGGGACCGGGCACCCGGCCCGGTGACGCCGACGGTCGACGAGGCGCCGGCCCCGGTCGACGGGCTCGACCCGGAGCTGCAGCGGCGGTTCGACGAGGCGCGGGCCGCCGCGGCCGAGGACGGCGTCGACCTGTGGATCACGTCCGGGTGGCGGACCGCCGACGAGCAGCAGGAGCTCGTCGACGACGCGGTCGAGCGTCATGGGTCGGTCGCGGAGGCGCGGCGCTGGGTCCTGCCGCCCGCGACGTCGGAGCACGTCGCGGGCGCGGCGGTCGACGTCGGGCCGACCGAGGGGGCGTACTGGCTCCAGCAGCACGGTGCGGCCTTCGGGCTGTGCCAGACGTACGCGAACGAGGTGTGGCACTATGAGGCCGCGACCGAGCCGGGCGGCACGTGCCCGGCGATGCACGAGGACGCGTCGCACGGCTGGTGACGCGTGGCGCGCGTGTCGGCGGTCCGCGCGATGATGTGCGGGTGACCGAGAGCACCGACGCGACCGACCGACCGTCCGGCGACCCGACCGGCCCCTCCCGTCCCGGCGTCCTCGAGGCCGGGTCCGCGGCCGAGGTCGACGAGGCGACGGCCCAGCGCCGCTGGTCGGAGCTCGTCGCCCAGATCGAGGCGGACCAGCGCGCGTACTACGAGGAGGACCAGCCGGTGTCCTCGGACGCCGAGTACGACGCGCGGATGCACGAGCTCCAGGCGCTCGAGGCCGCCCACCCGGCGCTGCAGTCGCCCGAGTCGCCGACGCAGCGGGTCGGGGGCAGGGCCGCTGCCGGCTTCGCGACCGTCGAGCACCTCGAGCCGATGCTGTCCCTCGACAACGCGTTCAGCGCCGAGGACCTCGCCGCCTGGGCCGCGCGCGTGCACCGCGACCTCGGCGTCGCGCCGGACGCCGGCGTGGAGTACCTGTGCGAGGTGAAGATCGACGGTCTCGCGATCGCCCTCCTGTACGAGAAGGGCCGGCTCGTGCGGGCCGCGACCCGCGGTGACGGACGGACCGGCGAGGACGTCTCGGCCAACGTGCGGACCATCGGGTCGATCCCGCAGCAGCTCGCGGGCGACCCCGCCACGCACCCCGACGTCATCGAGATCCGCGGCGAGGTCTTCCTGGGGGTCGCCGACTTCGCGGCGCTCAACGAGAGCCTCGTCGCCGCGGGCCAGGCGCCGTACGCCAACCCGCGCAACACCGCGGCCGGGTCGCTGCGGCAGAAGGACCCGGCCGTCACCGCGAGCCGCAACCTGCGGATGTACGCGCACGGCGTCGGGGCGCTGCAGTGGGAGGCGGGCGAGCACGCCGAGCTGGGGCGGCAGTCCGACGCCTACGCCCTGTTCGAGCAGTGGGGTGTCCCCGTCTCGCCGCACAACCGGGTGGTCTCGGGCCTCGACGAGGTGATGGAGCGGATCGCGTACTTCGGCGAGCACCGGCACGACATCGAGCACGAGCTCGACGGCATCGTCGTGAAGGTCGACGAGCTCGCGCTCCAGCGCCGGCTCGGCGCGACGAGCCGGGCCCCGCGCTGGGCCATCGCCTACAAGTACCCGCCGGAGGAGGTCAACACGCGCCTCCTCGCGATCCAGGTCGGTGTCGGCCGCACCGGGCGCGCGACGCCGTACGCCGTCATGGAGCCGGTCAAGGTCGCGGGGTCCACGGTCCGTCAGGCCACGCTGCACAACCAGGACGTGGTGCGGGCCAAGGGCGTGCGCATCGGCGACATGGTCGTGCTGCGCAAGGCCGGGGACGTGATCCCCGAGATCCTCGGACCGGTCGCGGCGCTCGCGGACGACGGCTACCCGCGCGAGGACTTCGTCATGCCGGCGGAGTGCCCCGAGTGCGGGACGCCCCTGCGCCCCATGAAGGAGGGCGACGTCGACCTGCGCTGCCCCAACGCCGAGTCGTGCCCCGCGCAGGTCCGGGGCCGCGTCGAGCACATCGGGTCGCGCGGAGGCCTCGACGTCGAGGTGCTCGGCGAGGTCACCGCGGCAGCGCTCACCCGCCCGCTGGAGCCCGCCGAGCCGCCGCTCGCGACCGAGGCCGGCCTCTTCGAGCTCAGCGTCGAGCAGCTCGTGCCGATCCGCGTGGTGGTGCGGGACGCCGAGACCGGCCTGCCGCGCGAGTTCGACGGCACGGGCGAGCCCGCCGAGATCACGATGCCCGACGGCTCGACCGCGACCGTCAAGACGGTCTGGCCGTTCCGCAAGCGCCGCAAGCTGTCCAAGGCGGCCGAGCGGGAGGCGGTCGCGGCGGGGGAGCCGCTGTTCGAGGCGTCGACGAACGCCACGAAGCTCGTCGAGGAGCTCGAGCTCGCGAAGACCAAGGACCTGTGGCGCATCCTCGTGAGCCTCAACATCCGCCACGTCGGCCCCGTCGCCGCGCGGGCGCTCGCCGACTGGTTCGGGTCGCTCGACGCGGTCCGGGCCGCGTCGCGCGACGAGCTCGCGGCCGTCGAGGGCGTCGGCCCGGTCATCGCCGACCAGGTCGTCGAGTGGTTCACCGTCGGGTGGCACGTCGAGATCGTCGAGCGGTGGGCGGCCGCGGGCGTCCGGTTCGAGATCCCCGGTCACCCCGGCCCGGGGAAGGCCGAGGCGCCGTCGGGTCCGCTCGACGGCCTGACCGTCGTCGTGACGGGAGGGCTCGAGGGCTTCAGCCGCGACGGCGCGAAGGAGGCGATCGTCGCCGCCGGCGGCAAGTCCTCCGGCTCGGTCTCGAAGCGGACCGACTTCGTCGTGGTCGGCGAGAACGCGGGCTCCAAGGAGACGAAGGCCCGCGACCTCGGCCTGCCGATCCTCGACGAGCCCGGTTTCGTCGCGCTCCTCGAGGGCGGGCCGGCGGCGGTCGCGGACCTCGTGGGCGCGGCGTCGGAGGACGGCGCACCGTCCGCCGAGTCCGCGGAGGACGCCGGCTGAGGGGCCCTCCCGGTCCGTCACCGGGCCGTGCCCGGACGTCGCTCACGCCGTGGCGGGACCGGCCGTGGCGGGACCGCCCGGACGGCGTGCGACCAGCGCGCGCAGCGCGGCGTGCTGCTCGGCCGTGGCGGGCAGCGAGGGGCCGCGCGGCGGCGCGGTCTGCTCGCCCAGCGCGCTCGCGAGAGCGTGCAGCCCGCTCACCGGGCGGGCCGCCGCGAGCGCGCGGGCGACGTCGAGCAGCCACCGCCGCGACGCCTCGCCGGCCGCGGTGGGCGCGCCGTCGACCCGCTCCCGGCGCACCGTGGCGTACTCCGCCGGGGCGAGCGCCGCGATCCCGCTGTGCCACGCGTCGGCCGCGGGCGCGCCGTCGAGGAGCGGGACGTCACCGCTGAGCCCCACGTCCAGGCCGAGCCCGCGCGCCGCGTCGCGCAGCTCGGCGACGCGGCCGGCCGGGCGCGCGGGCAGCACCGCGGGGTCCTTCACCGCGACGACGCGCGCGGTCTGCGCGAGGCGGGTCAGGACGTCGGCGGAGACGTCGTACCCCGTCTGGAGCGGCTTGTTGTAGAAGCACACGCGCAGGTCCGCGGCGTCCGCCGCGGCCCGGAAGAGCGCGACCACCTCGTCGTCGACGAGCGGCACGTACGCGAACGGCGTCAGGACGATCCCGGCGGCACCGCCGGCCCGCGCCGCGCGGGCGTGCCGGACGACGTCGCGGGTCGACGGGGCGCTCACGGCGACGTGCACGGGGAGCGGCCCGCCCGGTGCGTCGGCGGCCGCCTCGACCGCGGCCCGGACGACGGCGTCGCGCTCGACGGCGTCGAACGTCACGCCGGCGCCCGACGTCGCGAGCACCGTGACGGCGTCCGCCCCGGCGGACCCTGCGCCACGGACGAGGCGGGCGAGCGCGGCGAGGTCCGGGACGTCGTCGGGCGTGAGCGGGGTGAGGGGGTAGGGGACGAGCCCGCGGAAGGTCACGGGTCGAGGGTAGCGACGGGACGCGGCCGCGGACCGGTGCGTCCGGCCGGACGGCTCAGCGCCGCCCGACCGCTCAACGCGCCGCCCGACCGCTCAGCGCGCCGCCCGACCGCTCAGCGCGCCGCCCAGAGGATCCCGCGCTCGACGATCGTCCGGACGGCCGGGACCTCGAGGTCGGCGAGCTGGTGGCCCGCCGTGGAGACGAAGACGCGACCCTCGCCCCAGTGCCGCGTCCAGACGGCGGGGCACACGACGGGCTCGTGCCACGGGTCGCCGGCACGTGGGTGGATGGTGGTCGTCGCGAGGACGTCGTTGTACGAGTCGGCCAGGACCCAGTACTGCTCGGAGTGCAGCGAGATGGTGCTGTCGAGGCCCGCGACGATCTCGTGGTCGGCGCGCTCCGGCACGATGTCCACCGTGTGGTCGAGGAGGTCGTGCGCGTGGGCGGCGAACTGGCCGCCGACCATCTGCAGGTAGTCGGTCGCGAGGCGGAACGAGTCGACGATGCCGCCGTGCCAGCCGGCGAAGCCCGTGCCGTTCGCGACGGCGGTGCGCAGGCCGCGCATCTCGTCGGGGAGGATCTCGCCCATCGTCCAGCACTGGACGACGAGGTCGAGGTCGGTCATGAACTGCGTGTCCGCGTAGGCCTCGAGCGAGCCCTCGAGCGTGACGTCGAAGCCCGACGCCTCCAGGAACGGGACGAACAGCTCCGCCGCCTCCTCGGGCGCGTGCCCGGGCCAACCGCCCCGGACCACCAGCGCCCGACGGTCCCGCTCGGTCATGAGTCCTCCTCGTGCATCGTCACACTCGTCGTCTCGGCGGTCGCCCTCGTCGGCACCGGCCGACGACCGACGGCTCAGCCGACGAGCGCGTCGATCGCTGCGGGAGAGAGTACGTGATCGACCGCCATGGCGCTGGCACCGAGCACCCCGGCCTGGCCCCGGGCCTGCGACGTGACGATGCGCAGGTGCTGCGTCGCCAGGGGGAGCGACCGCTGGTACACGATCTCCCGGATGCCGGCGATCAGGTGCTCGCCGGCCTCGGCGACGATGCCGCCGATGACGATGAGGGAGGGGTTCAGCAGGCTCACGCACGCCGCGAGCACGGAGCCGATGTCGCGACCGGCCTGGCGCACCGCCTGGCTCGCCGTGAGGTCGCCCGCGCGGACGAGCGCCACGACGTCGGCGCTGGTGCGCGCGTCGAGCCCGGCGGCCGTGAGGATGCTCGCGACGGACTGCCCGCTGGCGACGGCCTCGAGGCACCCGACGTTGCCGCACCGGCACGGGACGTCCGCCGCGCTGGGCACCGCGACGTGGCCGATGTCCCCGGCGGCGCCCTGCGCGCCGCGTCGCAGCTCGCCGTCGGCGATGATGCCCGAGCCGATGCCGGTCGCGACCTTGACGAAGAGCATGTCGGTGACCTCGGGCCAGGCCGTGCGGTGCTCGCCGAGGGCCATGATGTTCACGTCGTTGTCGACGAGCACCGACGCGTCGAAGCGCTTCGCGAGGATGCCCGGCACGTCGACGTCGTCCCACGACGGCATGATCGGCGGGTTGATGGGCCGGCCCGTGGAGTGCTCGACCGGGCCCGGGAGGCCCACGCCGACGCTCACGAGGTCGTCGACGCTGCGGCCGGTCGTCGCGACGAGCTTCTCGCCCGTCTCCGCGACCCAGGAGAGGACGACGTCCGGTCCGTCGGCGATCGCGAGCGCGGCGTCGGTCTCCGCGAGCACGTTGGACGCGAGGTCCGTGACGGCCAGGCGCGCGTGGGTGGCCCCGAGGTCGACGGCGAGCACGATGCGGGCACCGGGGTTGAACGCGAAGGTCACGGGCGGGCGTCCGCCCGTCGAGCTCGCCTCGCCGGCGGGGGCGATGAGGCCCGAGGACATGAGGAGGTCGATCCGGGCCGCGATCGTCGACCGGGCCTGTCCGGTGATCGACGCGAGGTCTGCTCGCGTGCGCGGCTGGCCGTCCCGGAGCAGCTGGAACATGTCTCCGGCGCCCGTCGGACGCGGTGCGAACTTCAGGAGCTCCTCCATGAGCACAGTGAACCACGAAGCCTCTCGACAGCCGTCCGTGTCGACGGCGACTCTGACGTCTTTTGCTTGACGATCGACAAAAGATACCCTACCGTCCGTCAGTACGGCGACACCGAGGTCGCCGCGCTCCGGGACCCGCTCGTCCGGCCCCGTAGCCCGCTGCCGCACCGTCGCCGCACGAACGGCTCGAACCGCCGAGGTCGAGGCCTCCCACCCCAGCATCCGCGCGCGTCCCGCCGTCCCGGTGGGCCTCCTCCGCGGCAGCCGCGGATCGTGCAGCCGGCCGACCCCAGAGAACTTTTGTCGGTAACAGTCCGGTAACGCGGGTGAATCTCCGGGACTTATGATTGACGCTCGGCAAAAGATGCCCTAGGTTCAGCCACATGGTCAGAGCAGACCCCCACCAGCCTTTCCTGCAGATGCAGGGCATCGTCAAGGTCTTCCCCGGAGCGCGAGCGCTCGACGGGGTGGACCTCGAGATCCTCCCCGGTGAGGTCCACTGCCTCCTCGGTCAGAACGGTGCCGGCAAGTCCACCCTCATCAAGGTGCTCGCCGGCGCCCATCAGCCGACCGAGGGGCAGATCCTCCTCGACGGGGAGCCCATCAGCATCTCCGACCCGGTCGCCGCGCTGCGGCACGGGGTCGCGACGATGTACCAGGAGCTCGACGTCGTGGACGGCCTGACCGTCGCCGAGAACGTCTACCTGGGCCACGAGCTGTCCACGCTCGGGTTCTCCCAGCGCCGCGAGGCGGTGCGCAGCACGCGCGACATCCTCAAGCGGCTCGGTCACTCGGAGATCTCGCCGAGCCGGGAGGTCGGGAACCTGTCCGCGGCCGGGAAGCAGATCGTCTCGATGGCGCGGGCCCTGTCGCACGACGCGCGCGTCATCGTCATGGACGAGCCGTCCGCGGTGCTCGACTCCGAGGAGGTCAGCAACCTCTTCCGCGTCGTCAAGGAGCTCACGGCCGCGGGCGTCGCCGTCGTCTACATCTCGCACCGGCTCGAGGAGATCCGGGAGATCGGCGACCGCATCACCGTCCTCAAGGACGGGCGCACCGTGGCCCAGAACCTCCCGGTCTCCGAGACGCCGACGGCCAAGCTCATCACCCTCATGACGGGCCGGTCCGTCGAGTACGTCTTCCCGGACGCCACCGAGCACCCGGACGACGCCCCCGTCGTCCTGGACGTCGCGGGTCTGTCCCTGCGCGGCACGTTCGCCGACGTGAGCATGCAGGTCCGTGCCGGGGAGATCGTCGGGCTCGCGGGCCTCGTCGGCTCCGGGCGGTCGGAGATCCTCGAGACCGTCTACGGGGCACGCCGTGCGACCGCCGGTCGCGTCGAGGTCGACGGGCGCCGGCTGCGCGTCGGGTCGGTCGCCTCGGCCGTGGGCGCGGGGATCGGCCTCGCGCCCGAGGAGCGCAAGAGCCAGGGGCTCCTCCTCGACGAGCCGGTCTACCGCAACGTCACGCTCTCGACCTTCTCCCGGTTCGCCAAGGGAGGCTTCCTCGACGAGCGCGCCGAGCGCCGCGCGGCGAAGGAGCAGGCCGACTCGCTCGAGCTGCGCCCCACCGGCGTGGACCGCCCCATCCGCACGCTCTCGGGCGGGAACCAGCAGAAGGCGATGCTCGCCCGGTGGCTCGTCCACGGGTGCCGCGTCCTGCTCCTCGACGAGCCCACGCGCGGCGTGGACGTCGGGGCCCGCGCGGAGATCTACGCCCTGATCCGCCGCCTCGCCGCCGAGGGCGCCGCCGTCGTCGTCGTCTCGAGCGAGATCCCCGAAGTCCTGGGTCTGGCGGACCGCGTCCTCGTCATCTCCGAGGGCCGCGTGGTGCACGAAGGACCCACCGCAGCGATCGACGAGCACCAGGTGCTCGACATGGTCATGGAAGGAAGTGTCGCGTGAGCGAGCAAAGGGTGTCGGCATCGACGCCGACCGCGGACGAGTCGGCCCGCGTCGAGAAGCAGGACGCGGCGAGCGGCTCGCGTCGCGGCGGCCTCCTGTCAGGAGCAGCGGGACGCAACGTGGGTCTGGTCGTGGCCCTGCTCCTCCTGTGCGTCGTGGGCTTCGCGACGGCGGGGGAGCGCTTCGCGAGCGTCAGCAACCTCATGACCATCCTCAGCCTGGGCTCCGTCCTCGGCGTGGTGAGCATCGGGATGACGTTCGTCATCACGACGGGCGGCATCGACCTGTCGGTGGGTTCCGTGCTCGGTCTCGCCTCGGTCTGGGCGACGACCCTCGCGACCCAGTCGTACGGCTGGCCCGTCATGCTCCTCTGCGCGGTCGCCGTCGGCCTCTGCGCCGGCCTCATCAACGGCGTGATCATCGCCTACGGGCGGGTCGTGGCGTTCATCGCGACGCTCGCGATGCTCGTCGCCGCACGCGGTCTCGCCGAGCTCATCGCGCAGCGGCGCACGCAGATCGTGGACGTCCAGCAGTTCAACGACGTCTTCAAGGGCAACCTCCTCGGCGTCCCGAAGATCGTCTGGATCTTCGCGCTCGTCGCCGTGCTCGGCTGGTTCCTGTTCAACCGCACGACGTTCGGCCGCCGGACCGTCGCGGTGGGCGGCAACCCCGAGGCCGCGCGCCTCGCGGGCATCAAGGTCAAGCGTCACCTCATGTACGTGTACGCGCTGTCCGGGCTCACGGCGGGCATCGCCGCGGTGATGATCCTCGCCCGCACGAGCGCCGGCGCCTCGACCAACGGTCTGCTCCTCGAGCTCGACGCCATCGCCGCGGTGGTCGTCGGCGGCACGCTCCTCGTGGGCGGCCGCGGCACGATCGTCGGCACGGTCCTGGGCGTCCTCATCTTCACGACGCTCACCAACGTGTTCATCCTCAACGACGTCGACAGCTCGGTCCAGCAGATCGTCAAGGGGGCCATCATCGTCGGCGCGGTCCTGCTCCAGCAGCGCCTCGTCCGCCGGACATGACGCCCCGGCGTCGTCCTCGCACCACCCACCCCGTTCTCAAGCACCACCCGCGTAGTCCCCGCTCCCAGCAGGACAGCATCGAAGGAGATCCCATGTCCGCACGCACCACCCTCCGTCGCCGCATCACGATCGCGACGGTCTCCGCCGCGTCGATCGCGCTGATCGCCACGGCATGTACCTCGAACACCCCGGCCGAAGAGGACACGGCGGAAGGTGACGGCGGCGGCGGCACCAGCCAGGCCGTCTCCGACAACGACGCCGCGGGCGAGGAGGTCGTCATCGGCTTCTCGGCCCCTGCCGCCGACCACGGCTGGATGGGCGCCATCACGGCGGCCGCCCGGGCCGAGGCGGAGAACTACGAGGACGTCGAGCTCCGCGTCGCCGAGGGCACGAACGACGTCAACGTGCAGATCAGCCAGATCGAGGGCTTCATCAACGACGGCGTCGACGCGATCGTGCTCCTGCCGTTCGACGGCGCGGCCCTCACCGACGTCGCGACGCAGGCGATGGAGGCCGGGATCCCGGTCATCAACGTGGACCGCGAGTTCTCCAGCCCGTTCGCCGCCCGCTCGACGGTCCTCGGCGACAACTACGGCATGGGCGTGTCCGCCGGCACCTACATCTGCGAGCAGCTCGGCGACAACCCCGACGCCGTCGTGGCCGAGATCCAGGGCATCGCGTCGCTGCCGCTCACGCAGGACCGCAGCCAGGGCTTCGCGGACTCGCTGTCCGACTGCGGCCTCGAGGTCTCGACGCAGGTCCAGGGCGACTTCACCGTCCAGGGCGGCGAGGCGGCGACGGCAAACCTGCTGCAGGCCGAGCCGGAGATCGACGCCATCTGGAACCACGACGACGACCAGGGCGTCGGCGTGCTCTCCGCGATCGAGAACGCGGGCCGCGACGAGTTCTTCATGGTCGGCGGCGCCGGCTCCAAGCAGGTCATGGAGCACATCGAGGCCGGCGACTCGGTCCTCCAGGCCACCGTCGTCTACCCGTCCACGCAGGCCGCGGACGGCATCAAGCTCGCCCGTCTCGTCGCGCACGAGAAGAACATGAGCGACCTCGCGTCGTCCGGCGTGCCGCGCACGGTCCAGCTCTTCGCCCCGGTCGTCACCGCGGACAACGTCGAGCAGTACCTGCCGACCGCGTTCGACTCCTGAGGTCGGAGCCAGACCAGCAGCACGCGGACCGCGCCCACGGTCCGCCCGGGCGGGAGCCCGGCCGGACCGTGGGCGCGCGCACGGAAGGGAACGTCATGGCAGACAGCAACGGCGCGCAGCTCGGCGTCGGCATGGTCGGGTACTCGTTCATGGGGGCAGCGCACTCGCAGGCATGGCGTACCGCCCCCCGGTTCTTCGACCTCCCCCTCGAGCCGCGCATGCGCGTCCTCGGCGGCCGCAACCCGGGAGCGGTCAAGGCCGCCGCGGAGCGCCTCGGGTGGGAGTCCACGGAGACGAGCTGGCAGTCTCTCGTCGCCCGGGAGGACGTCGACCTCGTCGACGTGTGCACCCCCGGCGACACGCACGCCGAGATCGCGATCGCCGCGCTCGAGGCGGGCAAGCACGTGCTGTGCGAGAAGCCGCTCGCCAACACCGTCGCCGAGGCGGAGCAGATGGTCGCCGCGGCGGAGGCGGCCGCGGCACGCGGCCAGGTCGCGATGGTGGGCTTCACCTACCGCCGCGTCCCCGCGATCCAGCTCGCGCGCCGGCTCGTCACCGACGGCCGTATCGGCACCGTCCGCCACGTGCGGGCCCAGTACCTGCAGGACTGGATCGCGGACGAGAACGCCCCGCTCTCGTGGCGTCTCGACAAGACGAAGGCCGGGAGCGGCGCGCTGGGGGACATCGGCGCGCACGTCATCGACCTCGCGCAGTTCATCACGGGCGAGCGGGTGACGAGCGTGTCGGGCCTGCTCGAGACCTTCGTGACCGAGCGTCCCGTCGCGACGGAGTTCACCGGCCTCACGGGCCAGGGCGGCGACGAGCGCGGGCCGGTCACGGTCGACGACGCCGCGATCTTCCTCGCGCGCCTGTCCGGTGGTGGCATCGGGACCTTCGAGGCGACCCGGTTCGCCTACGGGCGCAAGAACGCGATCCGCCTCGAGATCAACGGCTCCCGGGGATCGCTCGCGTTCGACTTCGAGGACATGAACGTCCTGCACTTCTTCGACGCGGCCGAGGACGCCGTGACGGCGGGCTTCCGGCGCATCGTCGTCACCGAGCCCGAGCACGCGTACGTCGGGAACTGGTGGCCGGCAGGGCACGGGCTCGGGTACGAGCACGCGTTCACCCACCAGGTGGTCGACCTCGTCGAGGCGATCGCGGCGGGCAGGCAGCCGGCACCGACGTTCGCGGACGGCCTCGCGGTCCAGCGCGTGCTCGACGCGGTCGAGCGCAGCGCGGCGTCCGGAGCCTGGGTCGAACCCTGATCGCACCGGTCCGGCGCCGAGAGGCGCCGGACCGGTCACCGCAAGCACCGGTTCTCCCGGGCCCGCGACGGTGCGGGCCGGGCGGACCGGTCGGACGAGAGGAGGTCGCGGGCCGCGACGCAGCGGCCACGACGGACGGGCCGGCACGGCCCGCCGACGGTCCCGGGACTCGGCACGCAGGCCGACGACGCCGCCCCGGGCGGAGCGCAGCACTGTTCCCCATCTCGACGAGGAGACCTTGTGAGAAACGTGCTTGGAGGATCGCGCGCCCGACGGCGCACGGTCGCGGCGGTGGCCGCGGCAGCGGTCGCTCTGCCCTTGACCCTGGCGACGGCGACGTCGGCCACGGCAGCCCCTTCATCCTCGAGCCCGATCGCGGCAGCGCCCGTGGCCGCGGCCGCGGAGACCGCCCCGTTCGACGTGCTCGTCTTCAGCAAGACCGCCGGGTTCCGCCACGGGTCGATCCCCGCGGGGATCGCGGCGATCCAGCAGCTCGGTTCCGACAACGGTTTCGAGGTGACGGCCACGGAGGACGCGGGCGCGTTCACCGACGAGAACCTCGCGCAGTACGAGGCCGTGGTGTGGCTCTCCACGACCGGCGACGTGCTCAACGACGACCAGCAGGCCGCGTTCGAGCGGTACGTCCAGTCCGGCGGCGGGTACGCCGGCATCCACGCGGCGTCCGACACCGAGTACGACTGGCCGTGGTACGGCGAGCTCGTCGGCGCCTACTTCAGCGCGCACCCGCAGAACCAGGACGCGACCATCAAGGTCGAGGACCACGTCCACGAGTCCACGGCGCACCTCCCGGCGCGCTGGGACCGCTTCGACGAGTGGTACAACTTCCGCACGAACCCGCGCGACTCGGTGCACGTGCTCGCGAGCCTCGACGAGACGACCTACTCCGCGGGCTCCGGCGCGATGGGCGCCGAGCACCCCACGGCCTGGTGCCAGGTGTACGACGGCGGCCGGTCCTGGTACACCGGCGGCGGTCACACGGACCAGTCGTACGCGGAGCCGGAGTTCCTGCAGCACCTGCTGGGCGGCATCCAGACGGCCGCGGGCGTCGTGCCCTCCGACTGCAACGCGACGCAGTCCGACAGCTACGAGATGGTGCCGCTGGACGAGAGCACGGCGAACCCGATGATGCTCGACGTCGCCCCGGACGGGACGGTGTTCTACGTCGAGCGCGACGGGCGCGTGCGCGTCATCGACCCGGCGACGAACCAGACGACCACGGCCGCGACGCTGGCCGTGACGCAGGCGAACGAGGACGGGCTCACAGGCGTGGTGCTCGACCCGGGCTTCGCCGAGAACGGCTGGGTCTACCTCTTCTGGTCGCCCCAGAACGTCGGGGCCGACGGCCCGCACAACCGGGTCTCGCGCTTCGACTACGACGCGACGTCCAAGACGGTCGACCTCGCGTCCGAGAAGGCCGTGCTCAAGATCCCGACGCAGCGCGAGACGTGCTGCCACGCGGGCGGCGACATGGTCTTCGACGCCGAGGGCAACCTCGTCATCGTGACCGGTGACAACACCAACCCGTTCGAGTCGGGCGGCTTCGCGCCGATCGACGAGCGTGCGGGGCGGCAGAACTTCGACGCGCAGCGCACGTCGGCGAACACGAACGACCTGCGCGGCAAGGTCCTGCGGATCCACCCGGAGGACGACGGCACGTACACGGTCCCCGAGGGGAACATGTTCGCGCCGGGCACCGCGCAGACGAAGCCCGAGATCTTCGCGATGGGCTTCCGCAACCCGTTCCGCATCGGCGTCGACCCCTCGACGGGCAACGTGCTCGTCGGGGACTACGGTCCTGACGCCGGCAGCGCCAGCGCGACGCGCGGCCCGGAGGGCACGGTCGAGTGGAACGTCGTGAGCGACCCGGGCTTCTACGGCTGGCCGTACTGCACCGGCGCGAACAACGCCTACGTCGACTACAACTTCGCCACGGGGCAGTCCGGCACCGCCTTCGACTGTGCCGCGGGCGTGGTGAACAACTCGCCCAACAACACGGGCCTGCAGCAGCTGCCGGGGGCGATCGAGGCCGAGGTCTGGTACGGCTACGGGGGCAACCCGAGCTTCCCGGAGATCGGCGGTGGCGGTGCGCCCATGGGCGGACCGGTGTACGACTACGACCCCGAGCTCGACTCCGACGTCAAGTGGCCGGCGTACTGGGACGGCAAGGCCCTGTTCGGCGAGTGGAACCAGGGCAAGGTCTACTCGTTCCAGCTCGACGGCGAGAAGCGTGACGACCTCGTCGACATCAACCGCGTGCTCCCGAAGATCTTCGACCCGTCGGCCGGCTTCGACCGGCCCATGGACTTCGACTTCGGGCCCGACGGCGCGCTGTACGTCATCGACTGGGGCTCGGGCTTCGGCGGCAACAACGACTCGAGCGGCGTCTACAAGGTCAGCTACGTCCAGGGCGACCCCGCCCCGATCGCCCGCGCGAGCGCGGACGTGACGAGCGGCGCTGCACCGCTGACGGTGCAGTTCTCCTCCGAGGGCACCCGCCACCCGGCGGGCGACCCCGTGACCCTGCAGTGGACCTTCGGCGACGGCTCGGAGCCGTCCACCGAGGCGAACCCGGTCCACACGTACACGGACAACGGCAGCTACACCGCCCAGCTGGTCGCGACCGACGAGAACGGCGCGACGGGCGTCGCGAACGTGACGATCGTCGTGGGCAACCAGGCACCGACCGTCTCCATCACGTTCCCGGAGAACGGCGGCTTCTTCGAGTGGGGCGACCAGGTGAAGTACGAGATCGCCGTGGACGACCCCGACGGGGAGGTCACGTGCGAGAACGTCACGCTGTTCACCTCGCTCGGCCACGACTCGCACGCGCACCCCATGGAGGAGCTCACGGGCTGCGAGGGCACGCTCCAGACGGCGCGCGACGAGGGCCACGGCATCGAGTCGAACATCTTCTGGGTGGTCGAGGCGATGTACACCGACGACGGCGGCGCCGTGGGCGTCCCGCTGTCGGCGAACGACCTGCAGATCCTCCAGCCGAAGCTGCTCCAGTCGGAGTTCTTCACGTCGACCGGTCGTCTCGAGGGCTCCACGAGCACGGGCGACCCGGGCGTGCAGACCGAGACGACGGCCGACACGGCGGGCGGCGGCCTCAACATCGGGTTCATCGAGCCCGGTGACTGGTGGGCGCACGAGCCGATCTCGCTCGCGGGCGTCGACTCGATCACGCTGCGTGCGGCGTCCCAGCCCGGCGGGAGCGTCTCGCTGCGCTGGAACGCCCCGGACGGTCCGGAGATCGGCAGCCTCACGGTTCCCGCGGGTGCCTGGCAGACGTACTCGGACATCACGGCCGAGCTGTCCGACGTCCCGTCGGGCAGCGGGACGCTCTACTTCGTCCAGACGACCGGGCAGTCGAACGTCAACTGGATGGTCGTCAACGGTCGCGGGGTCACGGACAACGTCCGTCCGTCGATCGACACGTTCGAGGTCACGCCGACGTCCGGCACCGCCCCGCTCACCGTCACGGCGACGGCGACGGCCACCGACCCGGAGGACGAGGCGGTCACGTTCGCCTGGGACGCCGGTCTCGGTGACGGCTTCGTCGACGGGACGGGCTCGTTCGAGGTCACGTACGACGAGCCGGGCGAGTACCGGCTCCAGGTCCGTGCGACCGACGAGCGCGGCGCGTACTCGGTCGAGTACACGACCGTGACGGTCGAGGCCGAGCAGACCGACCCGGGGATGTGCTTCTCGGGCCGCTCGGACGACTTCCTCGGCGCGGAGCTCGACGAGGACCGCTGGACGGTGCTCAACCGCGACCAGAACCTCGCCGTGCGCGACGGTCACGTCGTCCTCCCGACGACCGCGACCGACTTCTACGGGACGAACAACACGACGGTGCCCAACCTGGTGCTCCAGGACCTGCCGGACGGGCCGTTCACGGCCACGGCCAAGCTGACGCTGCCGGCACGCCAGCAGTACCAGCAGGCGGGTCTCGTCATCTGGGAGGACCAGGACAACTACGCGAAGATGGTGCTCCAGGGTCGCTCGGCCTCGGCCGACGCGGCGACGCGCATCTTCCAGTTCATCCGCGAGGAGAACGCCCAGCCGAACGAGGTCGGGGAGTCCAACTCCGCGGCGCTCGGCGCAGCGTTCCCCGACACGGTGTACGTGCGGTTCGTCAGCGACGGGCAGAACCTCCGGGCGGCGTACTCGGCCGACGGCATCGACTTCACGACGATGCCGCAGACCAAGTCGGTCGCCGACCTGGAGAACGCGCAGATCGGCCTCGTGTCGCTCAAGGGCAACGGGACGGCGTCGCCGGTCCTGGACGCCCAGTTCGACTGGTTCCACATCACGCCCGACGACACGGCGACGGCCCCCGGGCCGGACGACGAGTTCGACGGCGACACGCTCGACGCGTGCCGCTGGACGGTCGTGAACGAGGACCCGACCGGGTACCGCGTGGCCGACGGATCACTGCAGATCGACACGACCCCGACCGACATCTACGGGACGGACAACCGACCCGTGCCGAACCTGGTGCTGCAGGACCAGCCGGGTGAGGAGTGGACGGTCGAGACCGTGGTCGA
Organism: Cellulosimicrobium sp. Marseille-Q8652; assembly: GCF_965112045.1. NCBI lineage: Bacteria > Bacillati > Actinomycetota > Actinomycetes > Micrococcales > Promicromonosporaceae > Cellulosimicrobium > Cellulosimicrobium sp. Marseille-Q8652. Next base: position 572,396 of record NZ_CBCOPS010000002.1, read on the forward strand.
CGGCTCGGCGCTGGACCGCCAGTACCAGCAGGGCGGTCTGCTCGTCTACGGCGACGACGACAACTACGTCAAGCTCGACTTCGTCGTCGACAACCAGGCGGGCCAGGCCAAGAACGCCCGGATCGAGCTGCGCAGCGAGGTGGGCGGCGTGGTGCAGAACCCGCAGCCGCAGGTGGGCAACCTCACCGACTCGGTGTGGCACCTGCGTCTCACGCGCTCCGGTGACACGTTCACCGGTGCGTACAGCGCCGACGGCACGACCTGGACCACGTTCGACGAGAGCGTGACCAACGCGCCGGCCGCCGACGCGCAGGTCGGTCTCTTCGCGCTCGGTGCCGCCGCCGACACCGGTGCCGCCGTGTCGTTCGCCCACTTCCGGGTGGTCGACGAGACCCAGCCCGACCCGCTCGCGGTCACCGTGACGGCCGAGCCGCGCTGCGTCGCCGGCAAGGTCTTCCTCGCGGTGCGGGCGACGAACGACGACGAGGTGCCGCTCGCGGTGTCCTTCGCGACCCCGTTCGGGTCCAAGTCGTTCGCCGACGTCGCCCCGGGCAAGGCCGCCTACCAGTCGTTCGCCGCACGAGCCGTCGCGGTGGACGCGGGGTCCGTGACGGTCACGGCCACCGACGCCGAGGGGAGGACGTTCTCCGAGACGGTGGAGCACACCGCTCTGAGCTGCTCCTGACAGGTTCCGGCGGGTCGGCGCACGTCGACCCGCCGGGCGACGCGCTCGCCGTGCGGGCGCACAGGGGTACGGGCGGTCCATCGGCCGGACCGCCCGTACCCTGCCCGCACGACGAGCACGACGGGGACCGTCCGCGGTCCTCGGCCCCGGCGCCCGGGTACCGGGCGCTCCGGCCCGGCGCCGGGGCACCCCGGGAGGCCCCACGGCCGACCGGCCCGCAGACCTCCGCACGACACGACGAGGAGACCACCCGATGTCCCGTTCCTCCCGGACCGCCGCGCGGCGGACACCGGCCCCGGCGGCACCCGTGGCCGCGGTCCGCACGCTCCTGACCGCGGTGGTGGGCGCCGCGCTCGTCCTCGCGGGCCTGGCGACGCCGGCGACGGCGCACGGCGGCGACGTCGTCATCTCGCTCGGGACCGACGGAGCGGGCGGCGTCTCGGCGAACCTCACCTACAAGATCGACGGCCACCCGGTGGAGGAGGCGGCCGACGTCTCCGTGACGGCGGAGTCGGACGCGGGGGAGACCGTCGGGCCGATCGCCCTGCGCTCCGCCTCGGAAGGGGTCGGCTGGTACGTCTCCGACCCCGGCGTGCTCGCGGAGGGCCACTGGGTCCTCTCGGCGACGATGACCGAGCCGGCCGAGGCGACCGCGACCGCCGAGGTCGACGTCGTCCCGCCCGCCGCGCCGCCGGCGTCCGCGGAGGACGACGCGAGCGCGACGGAAGCGGCCGAGGGGGACGCCGCCGCGGGGTCCGCGACCGGGTCCGACGCGGCCGCCGACCCCGCGGAGGACGACGCGGCGTCGTCCTCCGGCCCCGGTGCGCTCCTGTGGGCGCTGCTCGCCGCCGCCGTCGTCGCGGCCGGCGCGCTGGGCGTCGTCGTGGCACGGCGGCGCTCCCGGACCCTGACCAGCACGTCCACCCGGTGACCCCGGGCCGAACCGAGATCGACGAAGGAGAACCACCATGGCACGACCGATCACCCTCTTCACGGGGCAGTGGGCCGACCTGCCGTTCGAGGAGGTGGCCCGCCTGGCGTCCGGGTGGGGCTACGACGGGCTCGAGATCGCCTGCTGGGGCGACCACCTCGACCCGTGGCGCTGGGACGACGAGGAGTACGTCCAGGGCAAGCTCGACCTGCTCGCGAAGTACGACCTCGAGGTCTACGCCATCTCGAACCACCTCAAGGGCCAGGCCGTGTGCGACGACCCGATCGACCAGCGCCACCGCGACATCCTGCCGGACGTCGTGTGGGGCGACGGCGACCCCGAGGGCGTGCGCCAGCGCGCCGCGGAGGAGATGAAGTACACCGCACGCCTCGCCGCGAAGCTCGGCGTGAAGACGGTCGTCGGCTTCACGGGCTCGGCGATCTGGAAGTACGTCGCGATGTTCCCGCCGGTCTCCCAGGAGGCCATCGACGCGGGCTACCAGGACTTCGCCGACCGCTGGAACCCGATCCTCGACGTGTTCGACGAGGTCGGGGTGCGGTTCGCGCACGAGGTGCACCCGAGCGAGATCGCGTACGACTACTGGACGACCGTGCGCACGCTCGAGGCGATCGGGCACCGCGAGGCGTTCGGCCTCAACTGGGACCCGAGCCACATGGTGTGGCAGGACCTCGACCCGGTGAGCTTCCTGTGGGACTTCAAGGACCGCATCTACCACGTGGACTGCAAGGACACGAAGAAGCGCATGGGCAACGGCCGCAACGGCCGCATGGGCTCGCACCTGGCGTGGGCCGACCCGCGCCGGGGCTGGGACTTCATCTCGACCGGCCACGGGGACGTGCCGTGGGAGGACGCGTTCCGCATGCTCAACACGATCGGCTACGACGGCCCGATCTCCGTCGAGTGGGAGGACGCCGGCATGGACCGCCTGATCGGTGCCCCCGAGGCCCTCGAGTTCGTCAAGAAGTACGCGTTCGACGCACCCGACGCCGCGTTCGACGCCGCGTTCTCGACGAAGTAGGGATCTGCCCGCACCTCTTCCCGGGCCGAGCGCCCGGGTCCTGCCGTCCGATGCGCCACCGCCTCCGTCCGCCCTGCGGCCGGGGGCGGTGGCGTGCGTGATCGTTCCTGATTGTTCTACGGGCGGTTTTATCTAACCGAGACCACAATCGTTCGGCTTTTGGTTGACGGTCGTCATAAGTGGCCCTACGTTGTCAGTCATGCGAGCCGATGACGTCGCGCAGGACCTGCTTGCCCAGGCGTTGGTGCCGGGCACGCGGGACGCGGGAGCGACGACCACTGCCCCTGGCGCACCGACCGCCCCCTCGGACCACCCCGGACGTCGTGCCCGGCCCGTCCCGGACGGTCTGCCCGCGTCCGGGTACCGCGCCGGCATCCTCGGCACCGGCTTCATGGGCGGCGTGCACGCCCGGGCCGTGCGGACCGGCGGCGGGTCGGTCACCCTCGTCGCGGCCCACGACCTCGAGACCGCGCTCGCCGGGGCGGGCGCGCTCGGCGCGCGAGCCGCCGTCGAGACCGCCGAGGAGCTCGTGACGTCTCCCGACGTGGACGTCGTGCACGTCTGCACGCCCAACCACCTCCACGTCGAGCTCGCCCGTGCGGCGCTCGAGGCCGGCAAGCACGTGGTGTGCGAGAAGCCGCTCGCGGTCGACGTGGAGGGCGCCGAGGAGCTCGCCGCTCTCGCGGGCGAGGCGCGCGCGGCCGACGGGAGGGTCGCCGTCGTGCCGTTCGTCTACCGCTTCCACCCGATGGTCCGCGAGGCGCGCGAGCGGGTGCGCGCCGGGCAGGTCGGGGCCGTCTCGCTCGTGCACGGCTCCTACCTGCAGGACTGGCTCCTGCGCGACTCCGACGACAACTGGCGCGTGGACCCCGCCCTCGGCGGCCGGAGCCGTGCGTTCGGCGACATCGGCTCGCACTTCTGCGACCTCGTCGAGTTCACCACGGGCCACCGCATCGCCCGTCTCGTCGCCCGGTCGGCCACGGTCAACCCGCTCCGGCGCGGAGCCGACGGGGTCGCGCGCCCCGTGGCGACCGAGGACCTCGTCACGCTCCAGTACGAGACCGACCACGGCGCGCTCGGGACCGCCGTGATCTCGCAGGTGTCGGCGGGCCGGAAGAACCGGCTCCACCTCGAGATCTCCGGCTCGCAGTCCACGCTCGCGTTCGACCAGGAGCAGCCCGAGACCCTCTGGGAGGGTCGCCGCGACGGCAGCAGGCTGCTCGTGCGCGACCCGGAGACGCTCTCGCCGGCCGCCGCGCCGTACTCGAGGCTCCCCGCCGGGCACGCCCAGGGGTACCAGGACTGCTTCGACGCGCTCGTCGCGGACACGGCCGCCGCGGTCCGGGGGACCGTCCCGGACGGGCTGCCCACGTTCGACGACGGCCTGCGCGCCGCCCGGCTCGCGGCCGCCGTGGGCGAGTCGGTGCGGTCCGGCGGCTGGGTGGAGGTGCCCCGATGACCGCGACCACGACGCGCGAGCCGCAGCGTCCCGCCTCCGGGGACGGCGTGCCGGGACCCCTCCTGCGCCTGCGCGGCGTCGGCAAGGAGTTCTTCGGCAACTCCGTGCTGCGCGACATCGACCTCGACGTGCGTGCCGGGGAGGTGCACGCGCTCGTCGGGGAGAACGGCGCCGGCAAGTCCACGCTCATGAAGATCATCGCCGGCGTCCACCGCCCCGACGGCGGCACGCTCGAGCTGGACGGGCAGGTCATCACCTTCGCGTCGCCGCTCGCCGCCCAGCACGCCGGCGTCTCGACCGTCTTCCAGGAGTTCAACCTCCTGCCCGAGCGGTCCGTCGCCGAGAACGTCTACCTCGGCCGCGAGCCGCGCCGCGCCGGGCTCGTCGACCGGCGCCGCATGCACGACGACACGGACCGGCTCCTCGCCGACCTCGGGCTGTCGAGCCTCTCGGCGCACCAGCGCGTCGGCTCGCTCTCGGTCGCGCAGCAGCAGGTCGTCGAGATCGTCAAGGCCGTGTCGTACGACGCCCGCATCATCTCGATGGACGAGCCGACCGCGGCGCTCGCCGACCAGGAGGTCGAGCTCCTCTACGAGCTCGTCCACCGGCTCAAGGAGCGGGGCGTCGCGATCCTCTACGTGTCGCACCGGCTCAAGGAGATCTTCGACCTCTGCGACACCATCACCGTGCTCAAGGACGGCAACCACGTCCTCACGACGCCGACGACCGACATCGACCCCGACGGCCTCGTGCGGACCATGGTGGGCCGCGAGTTCGCGGGGTACTTCCCGGCCAAGGACCCTGCCGTGGTCCCCGGCGAGGTGCGCCTCGCGCTCGAGGGCGTCGGGAACAGCCAGGTCGACGACGTGACCCTCGAGGTGCGCGCGGGCGAGATCGTGGCGCTCGCGGGTCTCCAGGGCTCGGGACGCACCGAGATCGCGCACGGCGTCTTCGGCATCGCCGGCTTCACGCGGGGCCGCGTGCTCGTCGGTGGGAAGCCGGTCGACGTGCGCTCGCCGCGCCAGGCGGTCCGCGCGGGGCTCGCGCTCGTCACCGAGGACCGCAAGGCCGAGGGTCTCGCGCTCGGCCAGTCGATCCTCGCCAACGCGCGCCTCGTGCTCGACTCCGTCCTGCCCGGCACGGCCGACCGGCGCGCGCGGCGCATCCCGGGCATCCTCTCGTCGCTCGAGCTCGTCGCGAGCTCGCAGGAGTCGGAGGTCCAGTACCTGTCGGGCGGCAACCAGCAGAAGGTCGTCCTGGCCAAGTGGCTCGTGACGGACCCGCAGGTCATCGTCCTGGACGAGCCGACGCGCGGCATCGACGTCGGCGCCAAGCGCGCGGTGTACGACCTCATGCGCGAGCTCACCGCGAGCGGCGTCGCCGTCCTCGTCATCTCCTCCGAGCTGCCCGAGGTCGTCGCGATGGCGGACCGCATCCTCGTGATGCGGGACGGCCGGCTCGCCGGCGAGCTGCCCGCGGGGAGCGACGAGGAGACCGTCATGGCGCTCGCGACAGGTGCGGGCGAGGAGTCGGCGGAGCACGTCGCGGTCGACCTCGCCGTCGTGGCGCACACCGACGACCTGCCCGGGCACGACCCGTCCGGGACCCGCCCGGACGGACGGGACGACACCCGGACCGGCTCGCACGGCCCGAAGGAGGACCGATGAGCACCGCGGTCGCGACCGCCGCCCCCACCGCACGCCCCGCCGCGCGACGTCGGCGGCGCATCGGGTCGACGGAGATCGTCTACCTCGCCCTCGTGGGCATCCTCGTCATCGCCGGCGTGCTCGTGGCGGCCGGCGGGGGCAACCTGTTCAGCACGGCCAACACGGCGTACATGCTCACGCAGACGAGCCTGCTCGGCTTCGTCGCGATCGGGCAGACGTTCGTCATCCTGTGCCGGTCCCTCGACCTGTCCGTCGGCTACGTCGTCGCGCTGTGCTCGATCGTCGGCGCCACGACGATGGCCGGCGACCCGTCGCGCGTGTGGCTCGGGGTGCTCGCGGCCGTCGGCGTCGCGGCGGTCGTCGGCCTGGTCAACGGGCTCGTGATCACCAAGCTCCGCGTCAACCCGTTCATCGCCACTCTCGGCGTCGGGCTCATCGTCAAGGGCTACCTCGACACCCAGTTCAAGGGCCCGGCGGGCGACGTCCCGGCGTCGTTCCAGATGTTCGGGTACACGCGCGTCGGTCCGGTGCCGGTGTCCACGATCGTCATGCTGGTCGTCGCGGCGGTCGGCGTGGTCCTGCTCACGCGGACGCGTCCCGGGTACCACATGTTCGCCGTCGGCGGGAACACCGACGTCGCGCGGCTCTCGGGGATCCGCACCGACCGGACGCTGATCCTCGCGCACGTGCTCTGCTCGGTGTGCGCGGGCGTCGCCGGCCTGCTGATCGCGGCGCGCTTCGGCACGGGCAACGCGCTCGTCTACTCCTACGGCCTCGATCTCGACTCGATCGCCGCCGTGGTCCTCGGCGGGACCCTGCTCATGGGCGGCCGCGGCTCGATCGTCGGCACGGTCGGGGGCGTGCTCATCCTCGCGGTGCTCGACACGGTGTTCAACGTGCTCGACGTCGACCCGTTCTTCAAGGACGTCCTGCGCGGGGTCGTCATCATCGCCGCCGTCGCGCTGTACGCCCGCCGCCAGATCGACCCGGCGAGCAGCCGCGCCCGGTTCCGCACGGGCGGGCGCGGCGCGCCACCGGGACGCGCGCAGCCTCGGCCCGACGCCCCGACGACCACCGCAGGAGGTGCGTCCGCATGACCACCGTCGCGCCGCGCCGGACCATCCCGTCCCGCGCCCCCAGGGCCGGCCTCGTCGAGCGGCTCACCGCGGGCGGGAGCTGGACGGTCTTCGCCCTGCTCGTCCTCGTCTTCGTCGTGATCCTCGTGATGAACCCGTCGTTCGGCGAGCCGACGTCGCTCATGGCGTTCGTCAAGAAGGCCGCGCCGCTCGTCATCCTCGCGATCGGCCAGTACTTCGTCATCGTGTCGGGCGAGTTCGACCTGTCGGTCGGCTCGCTCGTGGGTGCGCAGGTCGTCATCGCGGCCAAGCTCATGGACGGCGAGGACTCCATGACGTGGCCCGTCATGGCGCTCATGCTCGTCTTCGGTCTCGCGGTCGGCCTCGTCAACGGTCTCGTGACGACGCTGCTCAAGGTGCCGTCGTTCATCACCACGCTCGGCATGATGCTCGTGCTGTACGGGGCGATCCGGCTCTGGACCGGCGGTGCGCCGACCGGCGCCCTCACCGAGGGCTTCCGGCAGTGGGGCCGCGGGGGAGTGCCCGACAACCCCGGCCAGTTCCAGGTCCCGTGGGCGCTCATGGTCGTCGTGGTGCTGGGCGTGCTGGCGGCCCTGCTCATGCGCCGCCCGTTCGGTCGCACGCTCGTCGCGACCGGTGACAACGACGTGGCGGCGGCCTACTCCGGCTCGTCCGTCTGGTGGGTGCGCACGCGCGCCTTCCTGCTCTCGGGATTCATGGCGACCGTCGCCGCGGTCCTCATCGGCGGCTACGCCGGGGTCACGGCGCAGGTCGGCCAGGGCCTCGAGTTCATGGCGATCACGGCCGTCGTCCTCGGTGGTGTCGTCCTCGGCGGCGGCCGGGGGACCGTCGTCGCGGCCATGGCCGGTGCCCTCACGCTCGAGGCGCTGTTCACGCTCTTCAACCAGCTCAGCCTGCCGTCCACGATCCGGCCCGCGGTGCAGGGCGTGATCATCATCGCCGCGGTCGCGTACGCGGCGATGCCCCGCCGGGGCAGGCGGCGTGCCACCCCGGGCGAGACCCCGTCCGCCGCGGGGCCGTCCGCCGAGCCGAAGGAGCCCGCCCCCGCCCACGTCTGACGCAGCGGCCCCGGCCGACGCCGGCGGCGACACCCGACCGAGACAGCCACCAGCCCCGCGACGGGTCGCACCGCCGCGACGGGTCCCCAGCACCACACCTTCCCCCGCACCCGCGGGACGACGACGTCCACCAAGGAGAGAGAAGGACATGCGACGTACACGAGCACTCCTGGCCGGCGCGGCAGTGGCGACACTGTTCCTCACCGCCGCCTGCACCACCGACACCCCGACGGACACGCCGGAGGGCGGCGAGACCTCGGCCGAGGAGACCGAGGGCGGCGAGGAGAACGGCGGCGCGGACTCCGAGTGGTTCGTCCAGGCCGACTACGACCGCCAGCTCGCGCAGCGCGACATCGACCCCGAGGGCCCGGCCGACGAGCCGTGGCTCCAGGCGATCGAGCCGGAGTACGTGGACACGGCCGAGTTCGCGAGCGAGGGCGGCGACAAGACGCTGTGCTTCTCCAACGCCTCGGTCTCCAACCCGTGGCGCGTCACGGGCTTCATCACGATGCAGCAGCAGGTGCAGGTCCTCGAGGAGGAGGGCGTCATCGGCGAGTTCCGGGTCTCGGACGCCGCCGACGACGACAACAAGCAGATCTCCGACATCCAGGCCTTCGTCGCGGCGGGCGACTGCGACGCGATCATCATCTCGCCGTCGACGACCGCGACCCTGACCCCGGCCGTCGAGGCGGCGTGCGAGAGCGGCAAGCCCGTCATCGTGTTCGACCGTGGCGTCGAGACCGACTGCATGGTCACCTTCATCCACCCGATCGGCGGCTACGCGTACGGCGCCGACGGCGCGGAGTTCCTCGTCGACAACCTCGACGAGGGCTCCACGGTCCTCGCGCTGCGCATCCTCCCGGGCGTCGACGTCCTGGAGAACCGCTGGGCCGCCGCCGACAAGATCTTCTCCGAGTCGGGCCTCGAGGTCGTCGGCCAGGAGTTCACCGGTGGTGACGCCGCGCAGATCAAGGACATCGTCACGCAGTACCTCCAGCGCGGTGACGTGGACGGCATCTGGATGGACGCGGGCGACGGCGCCGTCGCCGCGGTCGAGGCGTTCGAGGACGCCGGCAAGCCGTACCCGGTGTTCATGGGCGAGGACGAGATGAGCTTCCTGCGCAAGTGGCAGGAGACGGACATGACCGGGATCGGGGCCGTGTACTCGAACTTCCAGTGGCGCACCCCGATCCTCGCGGCGCAGATGATCTGGGCCGGCGAGGAGGTCCCCTCCGAGTGGGTCCTCCCGCAGGACCCGATCGAGGCCGACGAGCTCGACGCGTACCTCGAGGCGAACTCCGAGATGCCGTCGCTGCACTACGCGAAGTTCGGCGGCGAGGACCTCCCGGGCTACCCGGAGGCGTGGACGGACCGCTGACGGACCGCCGACCTGCTGCCGACCGACCGCTGACCGGTCCCCGGCGGACCGCTCGCGGCCCGGTGCCCGACGGCGGACCGTCGCCTCCTCGCCGGAGGCGACGGCCCGCCGTCGGGCACGGGCACGGACCACCGACGAGAGAGAGCGACGTGGCTCATCCCGACCAGACCGCCCTGCGTTCCCGGCGCCTCGGCGTCAACACCTGGGTGTGGACCTCACCCCTCACCGACGCGGCCCTGCGCGAGATCGCGCCACGCGTCGCCGGCTGGGGCTTCGACGTGCTCGAGCTGCCCGTCGAGCACGTCGACGACTGGGACCCGTCCCTCGCGGCGCGCGTCCTCGCCGACCACGGGCTCGGCGCGAGCGTGTCGCTCGTCATGGGCGACGGGCGCGAGCTCGTCGCGACGGACGCCGCGACCGTCCGCACGACGCAGGACTACCTGCGCCGCGTCGTCGACGCGGCCGGCACGGTCGGGGCACCGGTGATCGGCGGCCCCGCCTACGCGTCCGTGGGGCGTACCTGGCGCCTGACCGACGCCGAGCGCGAGGCCGCCTACGACGAGCTCGCCGAGCACCTCGGACCCGTCGTCGAGCACGCCGTCGAGGCGGGGGTCGTCGTCGGGCTCGAGCCGCTGAACCGGTACGAGACCAGCCTGGTGAACACCGTCGACCAGGGCCTCGAGGTCGTCGGGCGGCTCCCCGCGGAGGGCATCGGCCTGATGCTCGACATCTACCACATGAACATCGAGGAGACGGACCTGCCCGCCGCCGTGCGGCGCGCGGGCGAGCGCATCGCGCACGTCCAGGTGTGCGGCAACGACCGCGGCGCGCCCGGGACCGACCACCTCGACTGGCCCGCGTTCCTCGGGGCGCTCGACGCGACGGGCTACGACGGCCCGCTCGTGATCGAGTCGTTCACGGCCGAGAACGCGACCATCGCCACGGCCGCCTCGATCTGGCGGCCGCTGGCACCGACCCAGGACGCCATCGCCGTCGATGGCCTGGCCCACCTGAGAGGACTGATGCCCACGCCGGAGCTCTCGTAGTCGTAGCTCGACCGCCGGCGCCGGCACGCCGCGGGATGACGACCACCCTGCCCGGACGACGACGCCCGGGCCCGCACGTCATGCCCCTGGAGGCACCACGATGACCGCACGACGTCCCCGTAGGGGGAGGTCCGTCGCGGCCCTGACCATCGGAGCGCTGGCGTTCACGCTCGCGCCCGTCACGATGGCCTCGGCCGACGTCGTACCGATCGAACCCGACGACGAGCACAAGGTGCTCATCTTCACCAAGACCACGCAGTTCCGGCACTCCGAGGCGATCACGCAGGGCACCCCGGTGCTCGAGGCCGCGTTCGCCGAGGCGGGCATCGAGTCCGACCACACGGAGGACTCGAGCGTCTTCACCGACGAGGGCCTCGCGGACTACGACGCGCTCGTCATGTTCCAGACCTCGGGAGACCCGTGGGACGCGGACCAGAAGGCCGCCCTCGAGCGCTACCAGCAGGCGGGCGGCGGCATCGTCGCCATCCACAACGCCACGGACATGCGCGGCAGCTACGACTGGTGGGACGACATGATCGGGGCGCTCATGCCCGGTCACGCGGCCACCGGGTCGAGCCCGGGCCTGCCCGGCACGGTCCGCGTCGAGGACCGCACGCACCCGTCGACCGAGCACCTGCCGCAGCGCTGGGACCGCGCGGACGAGTGGTACAACTTCTCGGCCAACGTGCGCGGCGACGCGCACGTCCTCGCGACGATGGACGAGTCCACGTACGACCCGGGCGGCAACCGCATGGGCTACGACCACCCGATCTCGTGGTGCAAGCCCTACGACGGCGGCCGTGCCTGGATGACCGGCATGGGCCACTTCGGCGCGCACTACACGCAGGAGCCCGACCTCGTCCAGCACATCGTCGGCGGCGTGGAGTGGGCGGCGGGCATGGTCGAGGGCGACTGCGGCGGCACGGACTGGAGCCAGTTCGAGAAGGTCGCGCTCGACACGAACACGAGCGCCCCGTACTCGATGGACGTCGCGCCGGACGGCCGGGTGTTCTTCACGGAGCTCGTGCGCGGGCAGATCCGCGTGTACGACCCGGAGACCCGGAACACGACCACGGCGATCACCCTCCCGGTGTACTCGGGCGGTGAGGACGGCCTGCTCGGGCTCGCCCTGGACGAGGACTTCGCGTCCAACGGCTACCTGTACCAGTACTACTCGCCGGCGAGCGCCGACGACACGAACGCCGACAACTTCTTCAACCGCCTCTCGCGGTTCACGGTCTCGTCCGACGGGCCGGGGTCCACGGTCATCGACCCCGCGTCGGAGGTCGTGCTCCTGGAGGTCCCGGCCGGTCGTCTGCCGGACGAGCCGGGGCACACGGGTGGCGGAGTCATCGTCGACCCGGCCACGGGTGACCTCTACCTGGGCGTGGGCGACGACGTGAACCCGCACTCGGAGCCGTCGGGCGGCTACGCCCCGCTGTCCGAGCGCGACGGCCGTCTGCACGACGCGCGCGCGACGTCGGCGAACACGAACGACCTGCGCGGCAAGGTGCTGCGCATCCACCCCGAGGACGACGGCACGTACACGATCCCCGAGGGCAACCTCTTCGCCCCGGGGACCGAGAAGACGCTGCCCGAGATCTACGCGATGGGCTTCCGCAACCCGTTCCGGTTCACCATCGACCCGGACACGGGGAACCTCGGCGTCGCCGACTACTCCCCGGACAACGGGTCCGACGCCCCCGCCACCCGCGGTCCCGCCGGCATCGCCGAGTGGAACCTCGTCAAGGAGCCCGGCAACTTCGGCTGGCCCTTGTGCATGGGCGACAACGAGCCGTTCCGCGACGTCGACTACCGGACGAGCCCCGTCACGGTGGGCGCCTTCTTCGACTGCGACGCCCCGGTCAACGACTCGATCCTCAACACGGGCCTGACCGAGCTGCCCGCGGCCCAGCCGGCCGACATGTGGTACGGCTACCAGCGCTCGTCCGTGCCCGGCGGCATCAACGCCGGCGGCGGCCTCGCGCCGATGGGCGGACCGTTCTACCAGTTCGACCCGGAGCTCGAGTCCGACACCAAGTTCCCCGGGTACTACGACGGCAAGCCCTTCTTCTACGACTGGGCGCGCAACGCGATGTACTCGATCGACCTCAAGGACCCCGAGGCCGCGGCCGGCGTCACCGACGTGGAGAAGGTCAACCCCTTCCTCCCGCAGGAGGAGTTCCTCGCGCCGATCGACTCGAAGTTCGGTCCCGACGGCGCGATGTACGTGCTCGACTGGGGCGGCGGCTACGGCCGTGACAACCCGAGCTCGGGCCTGCACCGCATCGACTACGTGTCGGGCTCGCGCTCGCCGGTCGCGTCGCCCACGGCGACCCCCGACTCCGGCATCGCGCCGCTCGTGGTCTCCTTCGACGGCTCGGACAGCTCCGACCCGGAGAACGAGGACCTCGCCTTCGCGTGGGACTTCGACGGTGACGGCCAGACCGACTCGACCGAGGTCGCGCCGAGCCACACGTACACCGAGAACGGCGTCTACGACGCCCGCCTCACGGTGACCGACCCCTCGGGCAAGACCGGCACGGCCACCGTGCCGATCACCGTGGGCAACACCCGGCCCGAGGTCGACTTCGGCCTGCCGCCGACGGGGGCGTTCTTCAACTTCGGCGACGCGATCACGTGGGACGTCTCCGTGACGGACGCGGAGGACTCGCCGGACGGCGACGCGATCGACGACGAGCAGGTCATCATCCAGCCGGCGCTGGGGCACGACGCGCACGCGCACCCGTCAGAGCCGCTCCACGGCCGCACGGGCACGGTGCAGACGAGCCTCGGCGGCGGTCACGGCGAAGACATGAACGTCTTCTACGTGATCGACGCGCGGTACACCGACGACGGCGGCGAGGGTGACGTGCCCGCGCTGACGGGTTCGGACACCACGCTGATCTTCCCGAAGAAGCGCGAGGCCGAGTTCCACACGGCGGCCGAGGGCACCACGACGATCCCGAGCCGCGACGTCGAGGGCGGCGGGTCCGTCGTCACCGGGGCCGACGGCGCCTGGGCGTCCTACGACCCGGTGAGCCTGTACGGGGTCGAGGCGCTCAACCTGCGGGTCGCCTCGGCGTCCGCGGGCACGATCGAGCTGCGTCGCGACGCACCCGACGGCGAGCTGCTCGGCACGGCCGAGGTGCCGCAGACCGGGCTCGGCACGTTCACCGACGTGCGCGTCGAGGCGACCGACCCGATGGAGCCGTTCACGCTCTACGTGGTCTTCCCCGGCGCGGGCGAGCGCCGCCTCAACTTCATCGAGGCGGACGGCAAGGCCGTGTCCGACACGACGCGTCCGAAGGTCAGCATCACGTCCCCCGCGGCGGGGGCGGAGCTGGAGCAGGGCGAGATCACGGTGACGGCGGAGGCCGACGACACCGAGAACACGGTCACCCAGGTCGAGTTCTTCGTCGACGGCGAGCCGATCGGGACGGACACCGAGGCGCCGTACGAGGCGACGTGGGAGGTGACGGCGGACAACACGTACGAGCTGACCGCGGTCGCCACCAACGACAAGGGGCTGTACACCCGGTCCCGCGTCGTGGTCGCCCAGGTCGGCGACCTGTTCGCCGAGATGAAGACCTTCACCAACGCGAACGGCACGTTCGAGCAGCTCGCCGAGGGCAGGTACCTCATCACGTCGGGCGGCGCGAACATGTGGCAGGGGACGAACGAGTACTCCTCCATCTACCGCGAGCAGTCGGCCGACGAGGACTGGTCGGCGACGGTGCGGATCAACAGCCAGGGCAACTCGAACGGGTCCGCCAAGGCGGGGATCATCGTCCGCAACGACGTCACGCAGGCGGGCGGCTCGCCGGGCTACGCGGCCCTCGGCATCCGCCCCAGCGGCGGGTTCGAGTGGCTGCGGGGCAACGCGAGCGGCCAGCTCGCGACGTCGACCAGCGCCAGCACGACGAGCTACCCCGCGTGGGTGCGCATCGTCCGTGACGGCGACCTGTACACCGCCTCCTGGAGCAAGGACGGGCAGAGCTTCACGCAGATCGGCGAGCCGCAGGCCCTGCCGGGAGCGGCGTCCGTCCAGGACGTGGGCCTGTTCGTCACCGCGCACAGCACCACGACGACCAGCGCGGTGGAGTTCCAGGACTTCGTGTTCGACGACGATCCGACCACGCCGGAGGAGCCGGGCGAGCAGACGCCGCCGCAGTGCCTCGCGCACGCGTCGGACGAGTTCGACGGCGACGAGCTCGACGGTCGCTGGACCGTCGTGCGCCAGGCCGAGGGCAGCGCGATCAGCGTCGCCGACGGCCACGCGGTCCTGCCGGTCGTCCAGGGCGACATCAACGAGGCGATGACGGGACCGATCAGCTACCTGGGTCAGCCCGCTCCCGCCGGTGCCTGGACGCTGGAGACGAAGCTCGACGTGCCGCTCGCGCGGCACTGGCAGCACGCCGGTCTGCTGGTGCACGCGAGCGACGACGAGTACACCAAGCTCGCGTTCACGAAGAACCAGAACGGCAACCGCTTCCTCGAGTTCCAGACCGAGACGGGCGGCACGCGCACCTGGCACGGCCAGGGGAACGTCGCCGCGGACTTCCCGTCGGCCATCCACCTGCGCCTCGTGTCCGACGGGGAGCAGATCACGGCGGCGTACTCGGCCGACGGCGAGACGTGGACCGACCTGGACGGGGCCGCCCCGGTCAAGGACGGTGCGACCTTCGGCGTCATGGCCGGCGGCGACACCGCCACGGCGAACACCGTCGCGAAGGTCGACTACGTCCGCGTCAGCGGGGCGGAGCCGGACGACGGCGAGCGCGAGCCGAGCGACGAGTTCGAGGGCGACGCCCTCGACGGGTGCCGCTGGGACGCGGTCGTGCGGTACGACGGCACGAAGGCCGTGGTCGGCGGCGGCGAGCTGCGCGTCACCACCCAGCCGGGTGACATCAACGCGGCGGCCAACGGCGACCCGCGCAACTTCGTCCTCCAGACGGCACCGGAGGGCGACTGGGTGGCCGAGACGCGGTTCAAGGCGCCGCTCGCGCACCGCTGGCAGCTCGCCGGTCTGCTCGCCTACGCGGACGACGACAACTACGTCAAGCTCGACGTGGTGGCCAAGAACGCGCCGGGTGCGGCGCTGAACCTGGGTGCCGAGCTCGTCTCGGAGAAGGGCGCCCAGTTCGGCAACGGCGGCAACCGTGCGCTGGAGATCGCGGACTCCACGGAGTCCGGCTACTGGTACCTGCGGCTGGAGAAGACGGGCAGCACGTACCAGGGCTGGGTCAGCGACGGCGGCGTGAGCTGGCAGCCCCTCGGGGAGCCGGTGACGAACGACGTGCCGCTCACGTCGGTCGGCGTCATGGCCATCGGGCCGGAGCAGGAGACGCCCGTCACCGTGGCGTTCGACTGGTTCCGGCTCACGGCCGGCGACGAGGAGCCCGCGGTCGCGGTCGAGGCGGAGGCCTCGGTCCGCTGCCTCGCGGGCAAGGCGTACGTCGCGGTCCGCGCGACGAACGCCGACGAGGCGGCCGCGGCGATCACCCTCGCCACGCCGTACGGCACCAAGGAGTTCGGCGAGGTCGCGGTCGGCAAGAGCGCGTACCAGTCGTTCGCCGTCCGTGCCGCGGACGTCGAGGCGGGCGCTGCGACCGTCACGGCGACGATCGGGGACAGGACGGCCACGCTCGAGGTGCCGTTCGACGCCCACACCTGCGGGTGACGACCGCCGGCGGTGGGCCGACCGGCCCACCGCCGGCAACCCGCCCGTCCGGCCGGTCCGGCCGGACGGGCGGGGACCCGACCGCGCGGACGGACCGCGCGGAGGACACGACCACAGGACGGGACGACGACATGGCACAGCGGACCGGGGGCCGGCCCTCCACCTCGCGGGCACCGCGCACCGGGGCAGGTCCGACGTCGGGGCGTCCGACGTCGCGCACGACGCCGTCCGCGGCCCGGTCCCGTCCTGCCGACCGGGGCGGTGCCGGCCGCCTCGAGCCTCGGCCACCGGCGCACGTCCGCGTGCGCCGGTGGCTGCAGGGCGCCGGACCGCGCGGCTGGGCGCTGCTCGCCGCCGGGGCGGTCGCGGTCGCGGTCGTGGTGGTCGTCCTCGTCGTCGCGCTCACGCGCGGTGGCGGTGACGAGACCGACGACGGCGGGTTCGCCGTCGACCCGGCGCGCGTCGCCGAGCTCGAGGCCGCCGAGGTCGAGCGAGACGCGGAGAACCTCACGGCCTCGATCGAGCACGCGCGCCACGTCCAGACCGAGCTCGTCCCGGTCCTGCACGACCTCCATGCGGCGCTGCCGGTGGACGGCACGACCGCGACGCCGCCCACCGCCGAGGACGTGGCGTCGTGGCGCGCACAGCTCGACGTGCTGACGGGCGAGACCGAGAACCTCGCGAGCGGGACCTCGGAGCACAACATCGTGCGGAACGGGATGCTCACCTCGCTCGAGCTGCTCGGCGACACGGTCGACGCCGTCGACCTCGCGCGCTCGGCGGGCGCGAGCGCCGCGCCGGACCTCTACGCCCTCGCCGGCGAGCTGCGCTCGCGCGCGGTCGACACCTGGGGCCTCGCGGCGATCCAGCTGGACCTGCGCGCCGTCGCGGCCGACCAGGGCCACGTGCACGTCTTCCTGCCCGTGCGCCCGGGCGACTCCCTCGACGGCGGCATGGACATGCACGGCGCGGAGGAGCCCGAGAGCGACGGCCACGACCACTGAGCGGCACCCGACCGCCCTGTCCGGGTGCCGGCGGGCTCGACCGGTCAGGCGCCGTGCACCATGACGACGTCGGAGTGCTCCTCGCCGCCCACGACGTACGTCCGCTCCCCGACGAGGGCGAAGCCGCTCTTGCGGTAGAAGGCCTGCGCGCGCGCGTTGAGCACGTTCGTGCCGAGCCACACCCGACGGCCGGGGGCCAGCGCGGCGGCGGCGTCCCGGGCGGCCGTCATGAGCGCGGCCGCGACGCCCGTCCCCTGCGCCTCCGGATGCACGTAGATCTTCGAGAGCTCCACCGCCTCGCCCGGCCCGACGGCCCGCGCGACGTCGGCGTCGTCGGGCACCGCGCGCACCAGCAGCGCGTACCCGACGAGCCGGCCGTCGCGACCGCTCCCGTGGGCGTCCGCGACGAGCAGCACGTGCTCGGCGCTCGCGGCCCACGCCCGGAAGCGGTCGGGGGAGAGCTGCACCGCGACGTGCTCGGCGATCGCCTGCGGCGACGTCCCGGGCGGGCACGCGAGCGGGAACGTCAGCGCGGCGAGCCGGGCGAGGGACGGCGCGTCGTCGGGCGTCGCGGTCCGCACGCGCGGTGCCGCGAGGTGGGGATCGGTCACGACGGCGAATGTACCCGGCCGGCCGCGTCCTGGCGGTGCTCCGCCGTGCTCCGCGGTGCGACCTGACGCCGGTGGCGACGGCATGATGGGGGAGTGACGCGCATCGACCTCAACGCGGACCTGGGCGAGGGCTTCGGCCCCTGGACGTTCGCCGACGACGCCGCCCTCCTCGGCCTGGTGACCAGCGCGAACGTCGCGTGCGGCTTCCACGCCGGCGACCCGGGGACGATGCGCGCGGTCACGAGCGGCGCGGTGGCCGCCGGGGTCAGCATCGGCGCGCACGTGGGCTACCGGGACCTCGCCGGGTTCGGCCGTCGCTTCGTCGACGTCGCGCCCGGGGACCTGAGGGACGACGTGCTCTACCAGCTCGGGGCGCTCGACGGCTTCGCGCGCGTCGCGGGGGACCGCGTGCGGTACGTCAAGCCGCACGGCGCGCTCTACCACGCGATGACGCACCACGAGGCGCAGGCCCTCGCCGTCGTCGAGGCGGTCCGGGCGTACGACCCGACGCTGCCCGTGGTCGGGTTCCCGGGATCCGCCGTGCTGCGGCTCGCCGACGAGGCGGGGCTGCCCACCGTGCGCGAGGCGTTCGCCGACCGCGGCTATCTCCCGACGGGCGAGCTCGTCCCGCGGGGGCGCGAGGGCGCGGTGCTGCACGACGCCGCCGAGGTCGCCGCTCGCGTCGTCGGCCTCGTGACGAGCGGCACGGTGCACGCGGTCGACGGGACGCCGGTCCCCGTCGACGCCGACTCCGTCTGCGTGCACTCGGACACCCCGGGCGCCGTCGACCTCCTCGGTGCGGTGCGGCGCGCGCTCGACGAGGCGGACGTCGTCGTGCAGGCGTTCGCCGTCGGGGACGAGCGCGAGGCGCGGTGAACCGCGCCGAGGACGTGCGCCGCTACGGCGAGACGGCGTTCCTCGTCGACCTGCCCGACCTCGCCGCGGTGCGTGCGCTCGACCGCCGGCTGACGTCGGACCGCCCGGGCGAGGTGCTCGACGTCGTGCCCGCCGCGCGGAGCGTGCTCGTCACCTTCCGCGACGCGGCCCACGCGCCGGTCGTGGAGCGCTGGGTCCGTGAGGCAGCGCGGCGCGCCGCCGTGCAGCCCGCCGGGGCGACCGCGGGCGCGACCCCCGCGGCGTCCGGCGCGTCCGGCGGGACGTCGGGGGCCGAGACCCCGCTGGTCGAGACCCCGCTGGTCGAGCTCCCGGTCGTCTACGACGGTGCCGACCTGGCGGACGTCGCGGCGTGGGCGGGCGTCAGCGAGGCGGAGGTCGTCGCACGGCACGCCGGGCGGGTGTACGACGCCGCGTTCAGCGGGTTCGCGCCCGGTTTCGTCTACCTCGTGGGCGTCGACCCGGTGATCGCCGCGCCACGGCTCGCGACCCCCCGCCCGCGCGTCCCGGCGGGCGCGGTGGCGCTCGCGGGCGAGCTCACGGCCGTCTACCCGGCGTCGTCGCCGGGCGGGTGGCGCCTGCTGGGCACGACCGCCGAGCGACTGTTCGACGTCGACCGGGACCCGCCCGCGCTCGTGGCCCCGGGGTGGCGGGTCCGGTTCCTGCCCACGAGGGCCGCCGTGGTCGGCCCCGGGCGTTGTGCACGCGCGCCGGTGCGAGCGGGCGTCTCCGCAGGGGCGGCGACCGGAGCGGCGGCTGACACCGCGACCACGCCCGGCGCAGCAGGCGGTGCGACGGCCGGCACGGTCTCGGCGCGTGGCCCACGAGCCTCCTCCGGATCCGGATCCGGGTCCGGGTCCGGGTCCGGGTCCGGGTCCGGGATCGAGACCCGGACCGGGATCGAGACCCGGACCGTGCCTGTCGCCGGTGGTGCCGGTGGTGCCGGTGGTGCCGGAGCGTCGACGGTGACGGTCGTCGCGCCGGGACCGCAGACGCTCGTCGAGGACGCAGGCCGCCCCGGGCTCGGCGGGATCGGCGTGGGCCCCTCCGGCGTCGCGGACCGCGGGGCGGCGGCGCTCGCGAACCGCCTCGTCGGGAACGACCGGCCCGCGGCGCTCCTCGAGGTGACGCTCGGGGGTCTGGTCCTGCGGTTCGACATGCCTGCCCTCGTCGCCCTGGCCGGTGCCGCTGCGCCGGCGCGGGTGGACGGGACGCCCGTCGGCCGGCACGCCGCGCTCCGGGTCCGCGCGGGCGCCGTCCTGAGCCTCGGGACGCCGCCGCACGGGGTGCGGACCTACGTCGCCGTGCGAGGCGGCGTGGACGTCGACCCCGTCCTGGGATCACGCTCGCGCGACGTGCTCTCCGGCCTGGGACCGCGGCCGCTGGCGGCGGGCGACGTGCTCCGCGTCGGCGTGGCGACCGGAGACCCTGCCCCGGTGGAGACCGCGCCGGTCCGCCACGAGGCCGGCGCGCTCCGGCCGGGCGAGCGCCACGTGGTGCTGCCCGTCCTCGCCGGCCCGCGACCGGACTGGTTCCTGCCCGGTGCGTGGCAGGCGCTCGGTGCGCTGCGCGCGGTCGCCCCGGACAGCGACCGGGTCGCCCTGCGGCTCGACGGGCAGGCGGTCCCGCGACGAGGCGGGGAGCTGCCGTCCGAGGGAGTGGTGCGAGGAGCGGTCCAGGTCCCGCCCGACGGCCGACCGGTCGTCTTCCTCGCGGACCACCCGGTGACGGGCGGGTACCCGGTGATCGGCGTCCTCACGGCGGACGCCGCGGACCGTGCCGCGCAGCTGCGTCCGGGCGACGCGGTCCGCCTGCGACCGCTGCGTGCCGGACGCTGAGGGCACTGCGCGCCGGACGGGGAGAGCGCGCCTCGCGGCGTTCGGGACCGCCGGCTCCGGCGACCGGTCCGCCGCCGGCTGACCGGGCCGCAGAGGGCTCCCGGGCGGGAGCGACAGGCCGTGCGCGGGGATGTGTGGCGGGTCACCGGAGGGCGGCTTGACCCCGTCGCGCCGAGCCGCGTAATGTTCTGGATGTCGGCCCGACAGGGAGGAACAGACACCGCGACGGTGGCTGGTCCCGGGGCCAAAAATCCTACCTCCGCAGGAACCGCGTCGACAGACGTGCGCCAGCGGGGACCCTCACGGTGACCAGGGCGAGCAGCGCTGGTTGAGAAGCCGAGAGAGACCTGGTAGGGTTGAGAAGTTGCCCCAAGCGAGGTTGGGCCCCTGGGTCTGGCTGAGTTGGTGTGTGTCGGTTGTTTGAGAACTCAACAGTGTGCTTGTTAGTCAATGCCAATTTTTGTCCTCGTGGGCATGGCTGGCTGGGTTGCCCGTCCGGGTGGCTGGTTGGTTGTGTCTGGGGATTCCTTTGGTTGATTTCGGAGAATGATCGTCAGATTGTTTTTCGTTTGTAGGCCAGTTTTGTGAACCCTTTGGGGGTTCGCTTCGTATGGATTGTTCGCTGCTGGGTGTTGTGCCTGGTGGTGGGCGTTGATCATTTACGGAGAGTTTGATCCTGGCTCAGGACGAACGCTGGCGGCGTGCTTAACACATGCAAGTCGAACGATGATGCCCAGCTTGCTGGGTTGATTAGTGGCGAACGGGTGAGTAACACGTGAGTAACCTGCCCCTGACTTCGGGATAACTCCGGGAAACCGGGGCTAATACCGGATATGAGCCGTCCTCGCATGGGGGTGGTTGGAAAGTTTTTCGGTCAGGGATGGGCTCGCGGCCTATCAGCTTGTTGGTGGGGTGATGGCCTACCAAGGCGACGACGGGTAGCCGGCCTGAGAGGGCGACCGGCCACACTGGGACTGAGACACGGCCCAGACTCCTACGGGAGGCAGCAGTGGGGAATATTGCACAATGGGCGAAAGCCTGATGCAGCGACGCCGCGTGAGGGATGACGGCCTTCGGGTTGTAAACCTCTTTCAGCAGGGAAGAAGCGCAAGTGACGGTACCTGCAGAAGAAGCGCCGGCTAACTACGTGCCAGCAGCCGCGGTAATACGTAGGGCGCAAGCGTTGTCCGGAATTATTGGGCGTAAAGAGCTCGTAGGCGGTTTGTCGCGTCTGGTGTGAAAACTCGAGGCTCAACCTCGAGCTTGCATCGGGTACGGGCAGACTAGAGTGCGGTAGGGGAGACTGGAATTCCTGGTGTAGCGGTGGAATGCGCAGATATCAGGAGGAACACCGATGGCGAAGGCAGGTCTCTGGGCCGCAACTGACGCTGAGGAGCGAAAGCATGGGGAGCGAACAGGATTAGATACCCTGGTAGTCCATGCCGTAAACGTTGGGCACTAGGTGTGGGGCTCATTCCACGAGTTCCGTGCCGCAGCAAACGCATTAAGTGCCCCGCCTGGGGAGTACGGCCGCAAGGCTAAAACTCAAAGGAATTGACGGGGGCCCGCACAAGCGGCGGAGCATGCGGATTAATTCGATGCAACGCGAAGAACCTTACCAAGGCTTGACATGCACGGGAAGCCACCAGAGATGGTGGTCTCTTTGGACACTCGTGCACAGGTGGTGCATGGTTGTCGTCAGCTCGTGTCGTGAGATGTTGGGTTAAGTCCCGCAACGAGCGCAACCCTCGTCCCATGTTGCCAGCGGGTTATGCCGGGGACTCATGGGAGACTGCCGGGGTCAACTCGGAGGAAGGTGGGGATGACGTCAAATCATCATGCCCCTTATGTCTTGGGCTTCACGCATGCTACAATGGCCGGTACAAAGGGCTGCGATACCGTAAGGTGGAGCGAATCCCAAAAAGCCGGTCTCAGTTCGGATTGGGGTCTGCAACTCGACCCCATGAAGTCGGAGTCGCTAGTAATCGCAGATCAGCAACGCTGCGGTGAATACGTTCCCGGGCCTTGTACACACCGCCCGTCAAGTCACGAAAGTCGGTAACACCCGAAGCCCATGGCCCAACCGGTTCGCCGGGGGGAGTGGTCGAAGGTGGGACTGGCGATTGGGACTAAGTCGTAACAAGGTAGCCGTACCGGAAGGTGCGGCTGGATCACCTCCTTTCTAAGGAGCTTCAACGCACGCCGGCGCCTTGCCTCTTCGGGGGTGGGTGGGGTGTGTGGTGGCCACGGCCCACGCCGTTCGCGTGTGGGGGTGGTTGCTCATGGGTGGAACATTGACGAAAGAGCGTCGGGTCTCGCTGGTGTCAGTACCTGCGTCGCCTGGTCTGCTGGGTCCTTCTTCGGGAGGGGTCGGTGGTGCCGGGTGGTGTGGTGGAACATCGCGGGTGGGGTCCGGGGCTCGTCGAGCACACTGTTGGGTCCTCAGGTCATCGGCCACGTTGGGTGGTGGTGCCTGGTACGGGTCGGTCCGTGGATCGCGAACCGCTCGTCGCAGCTGTGCTGCGGTGGGTAGGCGGGTCTGTGCGGGTCGGGGTCGTTGGTTGTTTGAGAACTGCACAGTGGACGCGAGCATCTTTGAAGTGATCAAGATGCAAAAAGCTCGGGTGTGCCTCCTCGTGGGGTGTTCCCGTGGTTTTTGTTCTTGGTCTCTGCGAATAGATTGTAGTGTGTGTGTCGAAGTTTTTAAGGGCACACGGTGGATGCCTTGGCACTAGGAGCCGAAGAAGGACGTCGTAGCCTGCGATAAGCCTCGGGGAGCTGGCAAACGAGCTGTGATCCGAGGGTTTCCGAATGGGGGAACCCCGTACGAGTCATGTCGTGCGACCTGCACCTGAATATATAGGGTGTGTGGAGGGAACGCCGGGAAGTGAAACATCTCAGTACCGGCAGGAAGAGATATTCCGTGAGTAGTGGCGAGCGAAAGCGGATGAGGCCAAACCGGGCGCGTGGTAAAGCTGTCAGGCGTTGCGTGTCCGGGGTTGTGGGACCCTTCTGGTGGATCTGACAGTCCACCGGGGAGTCAGAAAGCCGTGTCATAGTCGAACCGCATTGAAAGGCGGACCACAGACGGTGCGAGTCCGGTAGACGAAATGGCGCGGCCTCCCGAAGGGGATCCCAAGTAGCACGGGGCCCGAGAAATCTCGTGTGAATCTGGCAAGACCACTTGCTAAGCCTAAATACTACCTAGTGACCGATAGCGGACCAGTACCGTGAGGGAAAGGTGAAAAGTACCCCGGGAGGGGAGTGAAATAGTACCTGAAACCGTGTGCCTACAATCCGTTGGAGCCTCCTTGGTTGGGGTGACAGCGTGCCTTTTGAAGAATGAGCCTGCGAGTTAGTGCTCAGTGGCGAGGTTAACCCGTGTGGGGAAGCCGTAGCGAAAGCGAGTCCGAACAGGGCGCCCATAGTCGCTGGGTCTAGACCCGAAGCGAAGTGATCTAGCCATGGGCAGGTTGAAGCGCGGGTAAGACCGCGTGGAGGACCGAACCCACCAGGGTTGAAAACCTGGGGGATGACCTGTGGTTAGGGGTGAAAGGCCAATCAAACTTCGTGATAGCTGGTTCTCCCCGAAATGCATTTAGGTGCAGCGTCACGTGTTTCTTGCCGGAGGTAGAGCTACTGGATGGCCGATGGGCCCTACAAGGTTACTGACGTCAGCCAAACTCCGAATGCCGGTAAGTGGAAGCGTGGCAGTGAGACTGCGGGGGATAAGCTCCGTAGTCGAGAGGGAAACAGCCCAGACCACCGGCTAAGGCCCCCAAGCGTGTGCTAAGTGGGAAAGGATGTGGAGTTGCACAGACAACCAGGAGGTTGGCTTAGAAGCAGCCACCCTTGAAAGAGTGCGTAATAGCTCACTGGTCAAGTGATTCCGCGCCGACAATGTAGCGGGGCTCAAGTACACCGCCGAAGCCGTGGCATCTGCGCGTAACTCAGGCCTTCGTGGTCCAGAGGCGCAGGTGGGTAGGGGAGCGTCGTGTGGCCGGTGAAGCCGCGGGGGAACCCAGCGGTGGAGGCCACACGAGTGAGAATGCAGGCATGAGTAGCGAATGACGGGTGAGAAACCCGTCCGCCGAATGACCAAGGGTTCCAGGGCCAGGTTAATCCGCCCTGGGTAAGTCGGGACCTAAGGCGAGGCCGACAGGCGTAGTCGATGGACAAGGAGTTGATATTCTCCTACCGGCGAAGAACCGCCCATACCGAGCCCGGTGATGCTAACCGCCCAAACCTGTCCACCGACCCTTCGGGGTCACCGGACAGGGGCGCGCGGGACCCGAACCGGTAGTAGGTAAGCGTATTAACAGGGGTGACGCAGGAAGGTAGCCCGGCGTGGCGATGGTAGTCCACGTCCAAGGCTGTAGGCCGTCGGGTAGGCAAATCCGCCCGGCACCAGGCTGAGAGCTGATAGTGAGCGCGTATGCGCGAAACGGGTGATCCTATGCTGCCAAGAAAAGCCTCGGCGCGAGGTTCTAGCCGCCCGTACCCCAAACCGACTCAGGTGGTCAGGTAGAGAATACCAAGGCGATCGAGCGAATCGTGGTTAAGGAACTCGGCAAAATGCCCCCGTAACTTCGGGAGAAGGGGGGCCCGAAACGTGAACCGACTTGCTCGGGGAGCGTGGACGGCCGCAGAGACCAGGGAGAAGCGACTGTTTACTAAAAACACAGGTCCGTGCGAAGTCGCAAGACGATGTATACGGACTGACGCCTGCCCGGTGCTGGAAGGTTAAGAGGACGGGTCAACCCTTCGTGGGTGAAGCTCAGAATTTAAGCCCCAGTAAACGGCGGTGGTAACTATAACCATCCTAAGGTAGCGAAATTCCTTGTCGGGTAAGTTCCGACCTGCACGAATGGCGTAACGACTTCTCCGCTGTCTCAACCGCGAACTCGGCGAAATTGCACTACGAGTAAAGATGCTCGTTACGCGCAGCAGGACGGAAAGACCCCGGGACCTTTACTATAGCTTGGTATTGGTGTTCGGTGCGGCTTGTGTAGGATAGGTGGGAGACTGTGAAGCCCGCACGCCAGTGCGGGTGGAGTCAACGTTGAAATACCACTCTGGCCGCTTCGGATGTCTAACCTCGGTCCGTGATCCGGACCAGGGACAGTGCCTGGTGGGTAGTTTAACTGGGGCGGTTGCCTCCTAAAATGTAACGGAGGCGCTCAAAGGTTCCCTCAGCCTGGTTGGCAATCAGGTGTCGAGTGCAAGTGCACAAGGGAGCTTGACTGTGAGACTGACAGGTCGAGCAGGGACGAAAGTCGGAACTAGTGATCCGGCGGTGGCTTGTGGAAGCGCCGTCGCTCAACGGATAAAAGGTACCCCGGGGATAACAGGCTGATCTTGCCCAAGAGTCCATATCGACGGCATGGTTTGGCACCTCGATGTCGGCTCGTCGCATCCTGGGGCTGGAGTAGGTCCCAAGGGTTGGGCTGTTCGCCCATTAAAGCGGTACGCGAGCTGGGTTTAGAACGTCGTGAGACAGTTCGGTCCCTATCCGCTGCGCGCGCAGGAAACTTGAGAAGGGCTGTCCCTAGTACGAGAGGACCGGGACGGACGAACCTCTGGTGTGCCAGTTGTTCCGCCAGGAGCACCGCTGGTTGGCTACGTTCGGAAGGGATAACCGCTGAAAGCATCTAAGCGGGAAGCCTGCTTCAAGATGAGGTTTCCATACCCTACGGGGTGAGAGGCACCCAGCAGAACACTGGGTAGATAGGCCGGACGTGGAAACGGGGACCAACGACCCGTGCAGCTGACCGGTACTAATCAGCCGACAACTTCAACACCCAACACACTCATTGCTACGCGTCCACTGTGCGGTTCCCGAACCACCAACCCCCACCCCCCCACACCAGGGGAGGCACCCAGGTTGGACGAGTTCGACGAAGTTACGGCGGTCACAGCGAAGGGGAAACGCCCGGTCCCATACCGAACCCGGAAGCTAAGCCCTTCAGCGCCGATGGTACTGCCCTGGAGACGGGGTGGGAGAGTAGGACGCCGCCGGACAACCCTTCACCGAAGGCCCACCCCCACGGGGTGGGCCTTCGGCATTTCTGCGTACCCTCGCGCAGTCCTCTCTGCGTGCTCCCACGCAGTCGGCGACCCGCTCGGACGAGGAGGCGGCCGCCTTCCGACCGGGACGAGCACCCGCCGAGCCGTGCGGCTCCGCGGTCGCTGTCTGACCGATCCGGCCGGCGCGCGCTCCTGCCGCCGTCGCCGCCCCTCTAGAATGGCGACCATGTCCACCATCTCCCGTGACGAGGTCGCGCGCGTCGCCGCGCTGGCCCGCATCGACCTGCGACCCGAGGAGCTGGACCGGCTCGCGGGCGAGCTCGACGTGATCGTCGACGCCATCGCGAAGGTCAGCGAGGTCGCCACGCCCGACGTCCCCGCGACGAGCCATCCGCTCCCGCTCACCAACGTCTTCCGTGACGACGTCCCCGTACCGGCGCTGCCGGTGGCCGACGTCCTCGCCGGTGCGCCGTCGGCCGAGGACGGCCGGTTCGCCGTCCCGCAGATCCTCGGGGAGGAATGATGACCGACGACCTCACGCGGCTCTCGGCCGCCGAGCTCTCCGCGCGCCTCGCTGCCGGCGACGCGTCGAGCGTCGAGGTGACGCAGGCCCACCTCGACCGGATCGGCGCCGTCGACGGTGCCGTCCACGCCTTCCTCCACGTGAGCACCGAGGACGCCCTCCGGACCGCGCGCGACGTCGACGAGCGACGCGCTGCCGGCGACGAGCTGCACCCGCTCGCGGGCGTCCCCATCGCGGTCAAGGACGTCGTCGTGACGAAGGGCATGCCCACGACGGCCGGCTCGCGCATCCTCGAGGGCTGGGTCCCTCCGTACGACGCGACGATCGTCGAGCGCCTCCGCGCCGCACGGCTGCCGATCCTCGGCAAGACGAACATGGACGAGTTCGCGATGGGCTCCTCGACGGAGCACTCCGCCTACGGCAACACCCGGAACCCGTGGGACCTCGACCGGATCCCCGGCGGGTCCGGCGGCGGGTCCGCCGCGGCCGTCGCGGCGTTCGAGGCGCCGCTCGCGATCGGCACCGACACCGGTGGCTCGATCCGCCAGCCGGGTGCCGTGACCGGGACCGTCGGCGTGAAGCCCACGTACGGGGGCGTCTCCCGGTACGGCCTCATCGCCATGGCGTCGTCGCTCGACCAGGCGGGGCCCGTCACGCGGACGGTCCTCGACTCGGCGCTGCTCCACGAGCTCGTCGGCGGGCACGACCCGCGCGACTCGACGTCGATCCGCGAGAAGGTGCCCGCGCTCGTCGAGGCGGCGCGTCGGGGCGCGACGGGCGACCTGAGCGGCGTCCGGGTCGGTGTGGTCACCGAGCTGAGCGGTGACGGCTACCAGGACGGCGTCAGCGCACGGTTCGAGGAGTCACTCGACCTGCTGCGGGGCATGGGCGCCGAGGTCGTCGAGGTCTCCTGCCCGCACTTCGAGTACGCCCTCGGTGCCTACTACCTCATCATGCCGAGCGAGGCGTCGAGCAACCTCGCCAAGTTCGACGGCATGCGGTTCGGTCTCCGCGTCGAGCCCGAGGACGGCCCCGTGACCGCCGAGCGCGTCATGGCCGCGACCCGCGGCGCCGGCTTCGGCGACGAGGTGAAGCGCCGCATCATCCTCGGTACCTACGCGCTGTCCGCGGGGTACTACGACGCGTACTACGGGAGCGCGCAGAAGGTCCGTACCCTCATCCAGCGCGACTTCGACGCGGCGTTCGGCCAGGCCGACGTGCTCGTCTCGCCGACCGCGCCCACGACGGCGTTCCGGTTCGGCGAGAAGCTCGACGACCCGCTCGCGATGTACCTCAACGACGTCGCGACGATCCCCGCGAACCTCGCCGGGGTCCCGGGGATGTCCGTCCCGGCCGGGCTGTCGGACGACGGCCTCCCCGTCGGGTTCCAGGTCCTCGCACCCGCGAAGGCCGACGACCGCATGTACCGCGTGGGCGCCGCGCTCGAGGCGGCGCTGCACGGTGCGTGGGGCGGGCCGCTGCTCGACCGCGCGCCCGCGCTGCCCACGGCCGACACCGAGCAGGAGGGCTGAGTCGAGATGACCGCCACCACCGTCGACCTCGTCGACTACGCCGACGCCGTCCGTCGCTACGACCCCGTCATCGGGATCGAGGTGCACGTCGAGCTCGGCACGCTGACCAAGATGTTCTGCGCCGCCGAGGTGAGCTTCGGCGCCGAGCCCAACACCCAGGTCACGCCCGTCTCGCTCGGGCTCCCCGGCGCGCTGCCGGTCGTCAACGGCAAGGCCGTCGAGTACGCCATCCGCATCGGGCTCGCGCTCAACTGCGAGATCGCGGAGAGCTGCCGCTTCGCGCGCAAGAACTACTTCTACCCGGACGTGCCGAAGAACTTCCAGACGTCGCAGTACGACGAGCCGATCGCCCACGACGGGTGGATCGACGTCGAGCTCGAGGACGGCACCGTGTTCCGCGTGGAGATCGAGCGCGCGCACATGGAGGAGGACGCCGGCAAGAACACCCACGTCGGCGGCGCCACCGGCCGCATCCACGGCGCCGAGTACTCGCTCGTGGACTACAACCGTGCGGGCATCCCGCTCGTCGAGATCGTCACGCGTCCCATCACGGGCGCGGGGGAGCGGGCCCCGGAGGTGGCGCGCGCGTACGTGCAGACCCTGCGCGACATCTTCCGCGCGCTCGACGTGTCCGAGGCCCGCATGGAGCGCGGCAACGTGCGCGCGGACGTCAACCTGTCGCTGCGCCCGACCCCGGAGTCGCCCCTCGGCACGCGGACGGAGACCAAGAACGTCAACTCCTTCCGTTCGGTCGAGCGCGCGGTGCGCTACGAGGTCTCGCGGCAGGCCGCGGTGCTCGACGCCGGCGGGACCGTGATCCAGGAGACCCGGCACTGGCACGAGGACACCGGCGTCACCACGTCGGGCCGCGTGAAGTCGGACGCGGAGGACTACCGGTACTTCCCCGAGCCGGACCTCGTCCCGGTCGCCCCGCCGCGCGAGTGGATCGAGGAGATCCGCGCCGGGCTCCCCGAGCTCCCGGTCGCGCGCCGTCGCCGCCTGCAGGGCGAGTGGGGGTACGCGGACGCCGAGATGCGCGACGTCGTCAACGCCGGTGCGATCGACCTCATCGAGGCGACCGTGTCCGCGGGGACGAGCCCGGCCGGCGCGCGCAAGTGGTGGATGGGCGAGCTCGCGCGGCGCGCGAAGCAGGACGACGTGGAGCTCGCCGCCCTCACGGTCACGCCGGCTCAGATCGCCCAGCTCCAGGGTCTCGTCGACTCCGGTCGCATCAACGACAAGCTGGCGCGCCAGGTGCTGGAGGGGGTGCTCGCCGGCGAGGGCGACCCGGAACAGGTCGTCGTGGCCCGTGGCCTCGAGGTCGTGTCGGACGACGGCGCGCTGCTCGCCGCGATCGACGAGGCGCTCGCCGCGCAGCCGGACGTCGCCGCCAAGGTCCGGGGCGGGAACCTCGGCCCGGTCGGCGCGATCATCGGCGCGGTCATGAAGGCGACGCGGGGCCAGGCGGACGCCGGGCGCGTGCGCGAGCTCGTCCTCGAGCGGATCGGGTGATCGCATGACCAGGGGGCCCGTCCTGCTCGGCGAGATGATGCGGCTGCGGCCGATCGAGGCGCGCGACGCGGACCGCATGTGGGAGTCGCTGCAGGACCCGGAGTCGAACCGGCTCACGGGGACGACGGCGACCTTCACGCGCGCGCAGATCGACGAGTGGTCGGCGACGATCAGCGACCGCGACGGACGGTACGACTGGGCGATCACGTCGGGTGCCGTGCGTGACGGGCACCAGGTGAGCGACGAGATGATCGGTGAGATCGTCCTCAACGACATCGACGAGCACGCGCGCTCGGCGAACCTGCGCCTCGCTCTGCTGCCCAACTACCGTGGGCGCGGCTACGGGCGGGAGGCGATCTTCGAGGTCCTGCGCTTCGCGTTCGACGGCACCACCGACGTGGACGGCGTCCGGCACGACGGTCCGCACCTGCACCGCGTGAGCCTCGACGTCCTGAGCATCAACCCGCGGGCGCGCATGCTCTACGAGTCGCTCGGCTTCCGCGAGGAGGGACGCCTGCGCGACGTCTACCGCGACGGCGACGGCTGGGCCGACGCGACGATCATGAGCATCCTCGAGGACGAGTTCCGGGTCGGTCTCGGTTCCGCCTGACCGTCCGTCCTCCTCTCGGCACGACCACCTCGGGCCCGGCAGCGTCGCTGTCGGGCCCGTCGTCGTCCCGGGG
The DNA here is from genome assembly GCF_965112045.1 of Cellulosimicrobium sp. Marseille-Q8652. Lineage (NCBI taxonomy): Bacteria > Bacillati > Actinomycetota > Actinomycetes > Micrococcales > Promicromonosporaceae > Cellulosimicrobium > Cellulosimicrobium sp. Marseille-Q8652. The sequence continues at coordinate 603,084 of NZ_CBCOPS010000002.1, forward strand.
CCCCTCTGCGGTGGGCGCGACGGGCGCGGCGGCCGAGGGTACGCGCTCGTCCCCTCCGCGGAAGTCTGGTTGACACCTCGCGATGCGGCGGCGTACATTCATTGAGCGGAAACAAAGTTCCGCGATGTGGATAAGCACTCCGACTTCCGACTGGCGAAGAGGACGGCGATGACGCTGGACGAGTTCAACGGGATGTCCCGGCAGGACGCGCGGGACACGCTGCTCGCGTGCGCGCACGTCGAGCGGTGGGCCGACGACGTGGCCGGCGGGCGCCCGTACGCGACCGTCGCCGACGCCGTGAGGGCCGCCTCGACCGCCGCGGACCCGTGGACCGACGCGGAGGTCGACGCCGCGCTGGCGCGCCACCCGCGCATCGGGGAGCGGGCGAGCGGCGAGCGGGCCGACGCGCGCATGTCCCGCAGCGAGCAGTCCGGTGTCGACACGGGCGACGACGGCGTCGCGCGACGGCTCGCCGACGGCAACCGCGCCTACGAGGAGAAGTTCGGTCACGTCTTCCTCGTCCGGGCCGCCGGCCGGAGCGCCGAGGAGATCCTCGAGCAGCTCACGGAGCGTCTGGGCAACGACGCGCAGACCGAGCGGGCGAACGCCGCGCGCAACCTGCGCGAGATCGCCGCGCTGCGGCTGGAAGGGGTGCTGTCCGCATGAGCGCGCACGCCAGCCACATCACCACGCACGTACTCGACGCGGCCAGCGGTAGGCCCGCCGAGGGGATCGACGTCCGCCTGGAGGCGGCTCCGGAGATCGCGGGCAGGACGACGGGGCAGGGCTGGTCCCTGGTGGCGTCCTCCCGCACGAACGACGACGGTCGGGTGCCCGAGCTCGGGCCCGAGACCCTCGTCCCCGGCACGTACCGGCTCGTGTTCGACACGGGCGCGTACTTCGACCGGCAGAGCACCGTGTCCTTCTACCCGGAGGTCGTCATCGTCTTCCGGGTGGCGAGCGCCGAGCAGCACTACCACGTCCCCGTCCTGCTCAGCCCGTTCGCCTACTCGACCTATCGAGGGAGCTGACATGACCGAGACCCTGAGCAGCACCGGGGCAGCCCAGCAGACGACGGGCGCGACCGGCGCCATCGTGCTCGGCGACAACCAGTGGGGCAAGGCGGAGGTGCGCCTCGTGCGCGTCGACCGCTCCACCCCCCGCCACCGCATCACCGACGTGAACGTCTCCTCGCAGCTGCGGGGCGGCCAGGAGGCGACGCACTACGAGGGCGACAACTCGCGCTGCGTCGCGACCGACACGCAGAAGAACACGGTCTACGCGTTCGCCCGGGACGGGGTCGGCGCGATCGAGGAGTTCGCGATCCGCCTCGGCACGCACTTCGTCGAGGACTTCGACTGGATCGAGGGCGGCCGCTGGGAGGTCGAGCAGTACTCCTGGGAGCGGATCGAGACCGCCGACGGCGAGCACGACCACGCGTTCGTCCGGAACAACCAGGAGACGCGCACCACCGTCGTCCAGCGCGACGGCGACGACGTCTTCGTGGTCTCCGGTCTGACGGACCTCGTCGTGCTCAAGTCGACGGGCTCGGAGTTCCACGGCTTCCCGCGGGACCGGTACACGACGCTCGTCGAGACCGACGACCGCATCCTCGCGACGTCCGTCACGTCGCGCTGGCGGTACACGACGACGGACCTCGACTTCGACGCGGTCTACGCCAGGGTCCGCGCAATCCAGCTCGAGGCGTTCGCGACGACGCACTCGCTCGCGCTGCAGCAGACGCTCTTCGCGATGGGCAAGGCCGTGCTCGAGGCGGTCCCCGAGATCGCCGAGATCAAGTTCTCGATGCCCAACAAGCACCACTTCCTCGTGGACCTGGGCCCGTTCGGCCTGGACAACCCGAACGAGGTCTTCTACGCGGCCGACCGCCCGTACGGTCTCATCGAGGCGACCGTCCAGCGCGAGGGCGTCGCGCCCGAGCCGCGTGCCTGGGCGACCGTCACCGGGTTCTGCTGAGCAACGGGCGCCCGACGACCATGGCCACGACGTGACGACGCGACGCGCCCTGCCGGACCGCGGGGCCACCGCGGCCCGGCCGGGCGCGTCGCCGTCGGGCGGTCGGCCGGGCCCTTGCTCAGGGCGCCGTCGTGATGAGCTCGCCCGCGAGCTCGGCGGCCACGCGGTGCAGCACGGGGACGGCGCGCTCGCCGAACTCGTACGTCACGCGGGCGGCCGGTCCCGAGACGGACAGCGCGGTGGGCGTCGGGGCGCCCGGCACGGCCACGGCGAAGCAGCGCACGCCGAGCTCCTGCTCGCCGTCGTCGATCGCGTACCCGCGCTCGCGCGTGCGGTCGAGCTCCTTGAGGAGGTCGTCGACGTCGGTGATCGACTGGTCCGTCGCGGGCGGCATGCCCACGCGGGCGACGATCTCCCGCACGGTCTGGTCGGGGAGCTGGGCGAGCACCGCCTTGCCGACGCCCGTGCAGTGCGTGAACACGCGGCGCCCGACCTCGGTGAACATCCGCATCGAGTGCCGCGACGACGCCTGGGCGACGTACACCGCCATGTCGCGGTCGATCATCGCGAGGTTCGCCGACTCGCCGAGCTCCACGGTGAGCCGCTCGAGGTACGGGCGGGCGCCGGCACCGAGCTGACGACCCGCGGACTCCCCGAGCCGGATGAGGCGGGGGCCGAGCGTGTACCGGCGCGACGGCGTCTGGCGGACGTACCCCTGCGCGAGCAGCGTGCGCAGGAGGCGGTGGATCGTCGGCAGCGGGAGGCCCGCGTGCTGCGCGAGCTCGCTCAGGCCCGACTCGCCGCCGAAGTCCGCGAGCAGCTCGAGCAGCTCGATCGCCCGGTCGACGGACTGCACGCCGCCTGCCGGCCTCGCCGGGGAGCTCTCGGCCATCACCATCTCCTGTCCACCGGGCGGGGCCCGGCGACGGGCTCGCACCTCGACCTGAAGAGAGCGGCTCGCCCGCCCTCGCTTCCGCATCACGGAAGATACGCCTCAGCATACGAGAAGAAGGAACGACCATGACGTCCGAACCGCAGCCCACCACGCCCACGCCGCACGCCGCGCACGTCGCGACGAGCCCCAGCTACTCCATCACGCTGCGCGTCGAGGCCCCAAGCGGGCACCGTACGGCGAGCGACCTCGTCGCCGCGGTGAGCGCCACGGGCGCGGCGATCACCGGCGTGGACGTCTCGGAGTCCGGCGCCGACGTCCTCGTCGTGGACATCACGGCCGACACGGTCGACGCCGCGCACGTCGAGCAGATCCGCGACGCCCTCGGCGCGCTCGACGGCATCACCGTCCGGCACGTGAGCGACGCGACCTTCCTCATGCACCTCGGCGGCAAGCTGGAGGTCAACCCCAAGGTGCCGCTGCGCCACCGCGCCGACCTCGCCCGGGCGTACACGCCCGGGGTCGCGCGCGTGTGCCTCGCCATCGCGGAGCGGCCCGAGGACGCGCGCCGCCTCACGGTCAAGCGCAACACCGTCGCGGTCGTCACCGACGGCACCGCGGTCCTCGGCCTCGGCGACATCGGCCCTGCGGCCGCCCTGCCCGTAATGGAGGGCAAGGCCGCGCTGTTCAAGCAGTTCGCGGGCGTGGACGCGTGGCCCGTGTGCCTCGACACGACGGACACCGAGGAGATCATCCGCACGGTCAAGGCGATCGCGCCGGTCTACGGCGGGATCAACCTCGAGGACATCTCGGCGCCGCGCTGCTTCGAGATCGAGCGCCGCCTGCGCGACGAGCTCGACATCCCCGTGTTCCACGACGACCAGCACGGCACCGCGATCGTCGTGCTCGCCGCGCTGACCAACGCGCTGCGCGTCGTCGGGAAGTCCATCGAGGGCGTGCGGATCGTCGTGTCCGGCGTGGGTGCCGCGGGATCGGCGATCATCAAGCTCCTGCAGGGTCAGGGCGCGCGGCACGTCGTGGCGTTCGACCGCAAGGGCGCGCTCCACGCGGGCAACGCGGGCGACGACGAGAACCGCCGCCGGCTCGCGGCGACGACGAACGCCGACGGGTTCACGGGGACCCTGCGCGAGGGTCTCGCCGGGGCGGACGTGTTCGTCGGGGTCTCGGGCCCGAACATCCTCACCGGGGACGACGTCGCGACGATGGCCGACGACGCGATCGTGTTCGCGCTCGCCAACCCGACGCCCGAGGTCGACCCGATCGCCGCCGCGCAGCACGCGACCGTCGTCGCGACGGGCCGTAGCGACTTCCCGAACCAGATCAACAACGTGCTCGCGTTCCCGGGCCTGTTCCGCGGGCTGCTCGACGCCGGGGCGCGCGAGATCACCGACGAGATGCTGCGGGTCGCCGCCGTCGCGATCGCCGACGCCGTCGAGCCCGCCGAGCTCAGCGCGAGCTACATCGTGCCGAGCGTGTTCGAGCCCGCCGTCGCGACGTCGGTGGCCCGCGCGGTCGCCGAGGTCGCGGAGCGCGACCGCGCGGGCCAGGCTCAGGGGAGCGCCCCGTCGGGCCGCCCGGCCGGCGCCCCCGCCGCACGGTCCTGACGGCGACCGCCCCCGTGGCGCCGAGAGCATCCCGCAGAGAGGACACACCATGACCACCACCACGGCCGTCTCCGTCCACGGCCCCGCCGTCGAGCGCGCGGACGAGATCCTCACGCCCGAGGCCCTCGCGTTCGTCGCCGACCTCCAGCGCCGGTTCGGTGCGCGCCGCGACGAGCTCCTCGCGGCGCGCGCCGCGCGGCGCGAGGAGGTCTCGCGCACCGGACGGCTGGACTTCCTGCCCGAGACGGCCGACGTGCGCGCGGCGGACTGGACGGTCGCGGGTGCGCCGGCCGACCTCCTCGACCGTCGCGTCGAGATCACCGGCCCGCCGACCCCGAAGATGGCGATCAACGCGCTGAACTCGGGGGCCAAGGTCTGGCTCGCGGACCTCGAGGACGCGTCGACACCGCACTGGGCCAGCGTCGTCGGCGGCCAGGTCGCGCTGCACGACGCGACCCGCCGCACCCTCGCGTTCACGTCGCCCGAGGGCAAGCAGTACGCGCTGCGCCCCGAGACCGACGACGCGCCGCTCGCCGTCATGGTCGTCCGGCCGCGCGGCTGGCACTTCGACGAGGTGCACGTCCAGGTCGACGGCGCACCCGCCGTCGGCGCCCTGGTCGACTTCGGCCTGCACTTCTTCCACAACGCGACGGAGCTGCTCGCGCGGGGGTCCGGGCCGTACTACTACCTGCCGAAGATGGAGTCGCACCTCGAGGCGCGCCTGTGGAACGACGTCTTCACGGTCGCGCAGGAGGCGCTCGGCGTCCCGCACGGGACCGTCCGCGCGACGGTCCTCATCGAGACGATCCCCGCGGCCTTCGAGATGGACGAGATCCTCTACGAGCTGCGCGACCACGCGTCGGGGCTCAACGCGGGCCGCTGGGACTACCTGTTCTCCGTCATCAAGTACTTCCGCGACTCGGGGTCGGCGTTCACCCTGCCCGACCGCGGAGCGATCACCATGACGGCGCCGTTCATGCGCGCGTACACCGAGCTGCTCGTCTCGACGTGCCACCGGCGCGGAGCGTTCGCGATGGGCGGCATGGCCGCCGTCATCCCGAACCGGCGCGAGCCGGAGGTCACCGCGCAGGCGTTCGACAAGGTGCGCGCGGACAAGCAGCGCGAGGCGGGCGACGGCTTCGACGGTTCCTGGGTCGCCCACCCGGACCTCGTGCCGGTCTGCCGCGAGGTGTTCGACGAGGTGCTCGGCGACCGCCCGAACCAGCTCGACCGGCAGCGGCCCGACGTCCACGTGACGGCGGACCAGCTCCTCGACGTGTCGTCCGCGCAGGGCGACATCACCGAGACCGGGCTGCGCAACAACCTCTACGTGTCGGTCGCGTACGTCGCCGCGTGGCTCGCGGGCAACGGGGCGGTGGCGATCCACAACCTCATGGAGGACGCCGCCACGGCGGAGATCTCGCGCTCGCAGGTGTGGCAGTGGGTGCGCTCGGGCGCCCGCTTCACGGCCGGTGAGGGTGCCGGCACGACGATCACCGCGGACCTGGTCCGCACGCTGCTGGGCGAGGAGACCGCCCGCCTGCGGGCCGACGTCGGGCCCGAGGCGTACGACGCCGGGCCCTACGAGCAGGCCCGCACGCTCGTCGAGAGCATCGCGCTCGACGACCGCTACGTCGACTTCCTCACCGTGCCCGCGTACGACGCGGTCGTCGCGGCGGAGTCGTCGGACGAGGCGTCCTGATGCCCGCCGGGTTCTCCGAGGGCGAGGTCGAGGCGCTGCACACGACGCTCGACGGTCTGCTCGGCCCCTGGGACGCGGAGCTCGAGGCCCGCTACCCGGGGGACGACGGCTCGCGCCAGCCGGTGCACACCGTCTACGTGCCGGGTCACAACTACACCGCCGGGCTCGCGGCCGAGTGGGCCGCCCAGGCCCGGGCGGCCGTCGAGTCCGCGGGCGGGGTGCGGCGCCTCGTCGACGTGCTGGGCATCGAGGACCCCGTGCTCGCCGCGGCGGTCACGGAGCGCGTGACGGCCAAGCTCGCCGCCGAGGCGATCGAGGACCTGCGCGTCGACTTCGAGGACGGGTTCGGCGACCGGGGTGACGCGGCCGAGGACGCCGCGGTGGTCGCGGCGGCACGGGCTCTCGCGGCGTCGGAGGCGGACGGCACGGCGACGCCCTTCAGCGGCATCCGGATCAAGTGCCTCGAGCCCGCGACGCGCCGGCGCGGGGTCCGGACAGCGGCCCTGTTCGTCGCCGAGCTCGTGGCCGAGCGCGGCGCACGCGGGCTCGGCGGTCTGCCGGAGGGCTTCGTCGTCACCCTCGCCAAGGTGACGTCGCCCGAGCAGGTGGTCGCGATGGCGCGCGTGTGCGAGCAGGTCGAGGACGCGAACGGGCTCGAGCCCGGGACGCTGCGGTTCGAGGTCCAGGTCGAGACGCCGCAGGCGATCCTCGCGGCGGACGGCACCGCGACGGTCGCACGGCTCGTGCACGCGGCCCCGGGCCGGGTGACGAGCCTGCACTACGGGACGTACGACTACTCGGCGTCGCTCGGCGTCGCGGCCGGGTACCAGTCGATGGAGCACCCGGTGGCCGACCACGCGAAGCAGGTCATGCAGCTCGCGGTCGCGGGCACGGGCGTGCGCCTCTCGGACGGCTCGACGAACGTGCTGCCCGTCGGGGAGGCCGGGTCCGTCGACGCCGCGTGGCGCCTGCACGGTCGGCTCGTGCGGCGCTCGCTCGAGCGCGGCTACTACCAGGGGTGGGACCTGCACCCCGCGCAGCTCCCCAGCCGGTTCGCGGCGACGTACGCCTTCTACCGGGAGGGCGCCGTCGAGGCGCTCGCGCGTCTCGCCGCCTACGTGGGCTTCGTGCCGGACGCCGGCGGCGTGCTCGACGAGCCCGCCACCGCCAAGGCGATGGCCTGGTTCCTCGGCCGCGGCGTCGACTGCGGCGCCCTCACGGAGGCGGAGGTCCGGACGGCCACCGGGCTGGACCGGGACGGCCTGGACCGCGTGCGCGTCACGGGCCACGCCCCCGCGCCCGTGGCGGGCTGACGCCCCCGCCCGACGTCACCCCGGTAGCCCCGGGTTCCCGCACGCTGCGGCCGGTCCTGCCGGCCACGACCCCGAGGAGAGAGACATGACCCAGACCACCCGCTACTACACCCCCCAGGGTGGCCTGCCCGGCCAGACCGAGCTGCTCACCGACCGTGCGATCGTCACCGAGGCGTACACGGTGATCCCGCGCGGCGTGCTGCGCGACATCGTGACGAGCAAGCTGCCGGGCTGGGAGTCGACGCGGCTGTGGGTCCTCGCGCGGCCCATCGAGGGCTTCGCGACGACGTTCGCGCAGTACGTCATGGAGGTCGCGCCGGGCGGCGGGGCCGACCAGGGCGAGGACGAGGAGACGGTCCAGTCGGTCGTCTTCGTCACCGAGGGCACGCTCGTCCTGACGCTCGACGGCACCGAGCACGTGCTCGAGCCGGGCGGCTACGCCTACCTCGCGGCGGGGGAGCGGTGGGGCCTGCACAACCGGTCGGACGCCAAGGCGTCGTTCCAGTGGGTGCGCAAGGTGTACGAGCCGGTCGCCGGGCACCGCGCGACGTCGTTCGTGACGCGGGAGCAGGACGTCGAGCCGCGCGAGATGCCCGACACCGACGGCGTGTGGGCGACGACGCGGTTCGTCGACCCCGACGACCTCGCGCACGACATGCACGTCAACATCGTGACCTTCCAGCCGGGCGGGTCGATCCCGTTCGCGGAGACGCACATCATGGAGCACGGCCTCTACGTGCTCGAGGGCAAGGCCGTCTACCGCCTCAACGGGGACTGGGTCGAGGTCCAGGAGGGCGACTTCATGTGGCTCCGGGCCTTCTGCCCGCAGGCGTGCTACGCGGGCGGCCCCAAGCCGTTCCGCTACCTGCTCTACAAGGACGTGAACCGGCAGGTCAGGCTCGACCGCCGCTGACGCCCCGCACGCGCTGCGGGCACGAACAGGGCCCGGTCTCGTCCGCGAGACCGGGCCCTCGTCATGCCCTCGACGAGGAGCCGGACGCTCCGGGCGCCGCCCAGGTGTTGACTGCCGCGCGCACGACTGCCTACACTTCCATGTAGCAGAATAAAAGTTCCGCAGAATGGAAGTCGCGACGAGGCGACACTGCGGGGCCCGACCCGGGAGACGACGATGACGAACGCGACCGACCCGACGTACACCGTCAACTGCTCGATCCTGCTCACGGACCTGCCGCTCCTCGAGCGGCCGGCCGCCGCCGCGGCGGCGGGCTTCCGCGGGATCGAGCTCTGGTGGCCCTTCGCGACGCCCACGCCCGAGCCCGACGAGGTGGGCGCGCTCGTCGACGCGATCGAGAGCGCGGGGGTCCAGCTCACCGGCCTCAACTTCGACGCGGGGAACATGCCCGGCGGAGACCGCGGCCTCGTGTCGTGGCCGGAGCGGTCCGCGGACCTCCGCGCCAACCTGGACGTCGTCACGGCGATCGGGGAGCGCACGGGATGCCGCGCGTTCAACGCGCTCTACGGCAACCGCCAGGAGGGCGTCCCGGCCGAGCAGCAGGACGAGCTCGGCGCGGAGAACCTGGCGCTCGCGGCGCGGGCGGTCGCGCGCATCGGCGGCACGGTGCTCGTCGAGCCGGTGAGCGGCGCGCCCGCGTACCCCCTGCGGACCGCCGCGGACGCCGTCCGCGTCATCGACCGGGTCGCCGCGGACCACGGCGAGACGAACGTCGGCCTGCTGCTCGACGTCTACCACCTGTCGGTCAACGGCGACGACGTCGACGCGGCGATCTCGACCTACCGCGGGCGCATCGCCCACGTGCAGGTCGCCGACGCCCCCGGGCGCGGCGAGCCGGGGACGGGGGACCTCCCGATCGACCGCTGGACGAAGGACCTGCGCGCCGGAGGCTACGCCGGCTGGATCGGTCTCGAGTACAAGACCGACGCCGCCGACCCGTTCGCCTGGCTGCCCACCGACCAGCGCTGACCAGCGCTGACCAGCGCTGACGAGCGCAGCAGCCGGCACGACCGGCCTCCTCCCTCGACCTTCCGCACGCAAGGAGCACGACATGACGAAGCAGAGCATCGCGTTCATCGGCCTCGGCATCATGGGGAGCCCCATGGCCGTCCACCTCCAGGAGGCCGGGCACCAGGTCCTCGGCTACAACCGCAGCCCGGAGAAGACCGCACCGCTCGTCGCGGCAGGGGGCACCGCCGCGGGCTCGATCGCGGACGCGGTGAAGTCCGCCGACGTCGTCGCCGTCATGGTCCCCGACTCCCCGGACGTCGAGCAGGTCCTCACCGGTGAGGGCGGTGTCCTCGACAACGCGCAGCCGGGCACGCTCGTCGTCGACTTCTCGTCGATCCGGCCGGACGTCACCGTGCGCCTCGCCGAGGCCGCCCGCGAGCGCGGCCTGCGCTACCTCGACGCTCCGGTGTCCGGTGGCGAGGCGGGCGCGAAGAACGCGGCGCTGTCGATCATGGTCGGCGGCGAGGCGGCCGACTTCGAGGCCGCGCGGCCCGTCTTCGACGCCGTGGGCAAGACCGTCGTCCACGTGGGGCCGACCGGTTCCGGGCAGACCGTCAAGGCCGCCAACCAGCTCGTCGTCGCGGCCAACATCCAGGCGCTCGCCGAGGCCGTCGCGTTCCTCGAGGCCTACGGAGTGGACCTGCCCAGCGCGCTCGAGGTGCTCGGCGGCGGGCTCGCCGGCTCGAAGGTCCTCGACCAGAAGAAGCAGAACATGATCGACAAGTCCTTCACCCCCGGGTTCCGCATCGCGCTCCACCACAAGGACCTCGGCATCGTCACGGCCGCCGCCCGGGAGCAGGGCGTCGTCGTGCCGCTCGGCGCGCTCGTCGCGCAGCTCATGGGGTCGGCCCTCGCCAACGGCGACGGCGACCTGGACCACTCGGGCCTGCTCCGCGGCGTCGAGCGCCTCTCCGGGCGCCTCGACTCCTGAGCCGTCCGCCACCTCTCCCACCTCGACGACGAAGTCACCCCAGCAAGGAGCACACCATGCCTCGTATGCGCGCGGTCGACGCCGCCGTGGCGATCCTCGAGATCGAGGGCGCCACGCAGGCCTTCGGCCTCCCCGGAGCCGCCATCAACCCCTTCTACTCGGCGATGCAGCGCCACGGCGGCATCCGTCACGTCCTCGCCCGTCACGTCGAGGGCGCCTCGCACATGGCCGACGGCTACTCCCGTGCGCGGGAGGGCAACATCGGCATCTGCATCGGGACGTCGGGCCCGGCGGGCACCGACATGATCACGGGCCTCTACGCCGCGTGGGCCGACTCCGTGCCGATCCTGTGCATCACGGGCCAGGCCCCCGTCGCGAAGCTCGACAAGGAGGACTTCCAGGCGGTCGACATCGCGAGCATCGCGAAGCCCGTGACGAAGCTCGCCAAGACCGTCCTCGAGGCGGGCCAGGTGCCGCAGGTCTTCCAGCAGGCCTTCCAGACCATGCGGTCGGGCCGTCCGGGCCCCGTGCTCATCGACCTCCCGATCGACGTGCAGCTCACGGAGATCGAGTTCGACCCCGCCACCTACGCGCCCCTGCCGGTGAACAAGCCCGCCGCCACGCGGGCCCAGGCCGAGCGCGCGATCGAGATGCTCCTCGACGCCGAGCGGCCGGTCCTCATCGCGGGCGGCGGCATCGTCAACGCCGGCGGCGAGGCGCTGCTCGTCGAGCTCGCCGAGACGCTGCGCGTCCCGGTGGTCCCGACCCTCATGGGGTGGGGCGTCATCGGCGACGACCACCCGCTCGCCGCCGGGATGGCCGGGCTGCAGACGTCGCAGCGCTACGGGAACGCGAACCTGCTGGCGTCGGACTTCGTGCTCGGCATCGGCAACCGGTGGGCGAACCGCCACACGGGCGCCCTCGACGTCTACCGCGACGGCCGTACGTTCGTCCACGTCGACATCGAGCCCACGCAGATCGGCCGCGTGTTCGCCCCGGACTACGGCATCGTCTCCGACGCGAAGGCCGCGCTCGAGCTGTTCGTCGAGGTCGCGCGCGAGCGCACGGCCGCCGGCACGGCGCGCGACTACTCCGCGTGGGTCGAGCAGGTCCAGCACAACAAGGCGACGCTGCAGCGCAAGACGCACTTCACCGAGATCCCGATCAAGCCGCAGCGCGTGTACGAGGAGATGAACAAGTCGTTCGGCCGCGACACGCGGTACGTCACGACGATCGGCCTCTCCCAGATCGCCGGCGCCCAGTTCCTCCACGTGTACGAGCCGCGGCACTGGATCAACGCGGGCCAGGCGGGCCCGCTGGGCTGGACCGGTCCCGCCGCGCTCGGCGTCGTGCAGGCGCTCGCCGACGACCCGGCGGAGAAGGTCGTCGCGCTCTCGGGCGACTACGACTTCCAGTTCATGATCGAGGAGCTCGCGGTCGGCGCGCAGTTCAACCTGCCGTACGTGCACGTCGTCGTGAACAACTCCTACCTCGGCCTGATCCGTCAGGCGCAGCGGGCGTTCGACATGGACTACCACGTGCAGCTGTCCTTCGAGAACGTCAACTCCCCGGAGATCGGCGGCTACGGCGTCGACCACGTGAAGGTCGCCGAGGGTCTCGGGTGCAAGGCGATCCGCGTCACCGACCCGGACGAGCTCGGCGAGGCGTTCGCCAAGGCGCAGGGGCTCGCGGAGGAGTACAAGGTGCCCGTGGTGGTCGAGGTCATCCTCGAGCGCGTGACGAACATCGCCATGGGGGCGGCCGGGATCGACGCCGTGAACGAGTTCGAGGCGCTCGCGATCTCCGCGGACGACGCGCCGACGGCGTCGGCCCTGCTCGACTGAGCGACGGACCACGAGTGAGGGAGAGTGGTGGGATGAGCACGGGTGGAGAGACCGGCAGGGGAGCGACGGCGGGCGACCGGCTGCCCGACCTCGTCGTGCGCGGCGAGCGCGTGCTCGTCGCGTCGGGCGAGCAGCCGCGCGAGGTCGCGGTGACCGACGGCGTCATCACGGCGGTCGAGCCGCTCGGTGCAGGGCTGGAGGGCCGGCGCGTCGTCGAGCTGACCGCGCAGCAGGTGCTGATCCCCGGCCTGGTCGACACCCACGTGCACGTCAACGAGCCGGGCCGCACCGAGTGGGAGGGCTTCGCGTCCGCGACGCGGGCCGCCGCCGCGGGCGGGGTGACGACCATCGTCGACATGCCGCTCAACTCGATCCCGCCGACGGTCGACGTCGCGGCGCTCGAGCTCAAGCAGAAGGTCGCGCACGACCAGGCGTTCGTCGACGTGGGGTTCTGGGGCGGGGCCGTCCCGGGCAACACGGGAGAGCTGCGCGGGCTGTGGGACGCCGGCGTCTTCGGCTTCAAGTGCTTCCTGCTGCACTCGGGCGTCGACGAGTTCGGCTACCTCGAGCCCGACGAGCTCGAGGAGGACCTGCGGGTCCTCGCCGACTTCGACGGCCTCATGCTCGTGCACGCCGAGGACTCCCGGGCGATCGACCGCGCGCCCAAGCCCCACGGCGACCACTACGACGTCTTCCTCGCGTCGCGCCCGCGCGGCGCCGAGAACGTCGCGATCGCCGCGGTGATCGAGGCGGCGCGCTGGACCGGCGCCCGGGCGCACGTGCTCCACCTGTCGAGCTCGGACGCGCTGCCGATGATCCGCAGCGCGAAGCGCGAGGGCGTGCGCCTCACGGTCGAGACGTGCCCGCACTACCTGGCGCTCGCGGCCGAGGAGATCCCGGACGGCGCGACCCAGTTCAAGTGCTGCCCGCCCATCCGGGAGATCGACAACCGGGAGCTGCTCTGGGAGGGCCTGCTCGACGGGACGATCGACTGCATCGTCTCCGACCACTCGCCGAGCACGCCCGACCTCAAGGAGCTCGACACGGGGGACTTCGGGACGGCGTGGGGCGGGGTCTCGTCGCTCCAGCTCGGGCTCGCGATCGTCTGGACGGAGGCCCGCACGCGCGGCATCTCGTTCGCGCGCGTCGTGGAGTGGATGTCGGCACGGCCGGCCGGGATCGCCGGGCTGCGGCGCAAGGGCGAGATCGCCCTCGGCCGGGACGGGGACCTCGCGGTCGTCGAGCCGGACACCGCGTTCGTCGTCGACCCGGCCCGCCTGCACCACAAGAACCCCATCACCCCGTACGCCGACCGCGCGCTGTCGGGCGCTGTCGTCGCGACGTACCTGCGGGGCGAGGAGATCACCTTCGACCGCCCGACCGGCCGGCTGCTGGCGCGCGGCGACGCCTGACCCTCGCCGGCCCGGCCCGCGCGCACGGACGAGGCGCGGCCCCGCTGGTGGGGGTCGCGCCTCGTCCGGCGTCCTCAGGGTCGTGGGTCGCGGTCGTGCCGCGGGCTCAGCCCTCGGCGAGGATCTCGTCGAGCTGCTCGTAGCCCTCCCGGATCCCGACCTCCATGCCGCTCGCCACGAAGCCGTCGCGACCCTCGAACGAGTCGACGAGCGACGTCGCCGTGAGGCGGCAGCGACCGTCCGGGAGGTCCTCGAACTCGAGCCGGTCGAGCGAGACGCCGTCGGGGAACCCCTCGTAGGTGAACGTCTGGACGATGAGCTCGTTCGGGCGCACCTCGTGGACGCTCCCGAAGAACGCGTACTCGTTCCCGTCCGGGTCGACCTGCACGTAGCGGTACGCACCGCCCGTGCGCACGTCCCAGTGCTCGTTGCGCTGCGACAGGTAGCGCGGGCCGTTCCAGCGGGCGAACACCTCGGGGTCGAGGTGGGCGCGGAAGACCTTCTCCGCGGGCGCGTCGAACTCGCGCACGATGCGGACGCTCGGGACGTCCTTCGGGACGATGATCTCGGTCTCGTGGGTGCTCGTGGTGCTCATGGTGCTTCTCCCGTCGTCGGGTCGTTCTCGGGCCCGGCCGGTCGGTCGGGCAGGTCGCGCAGGACGTCGTCGAGGCGGCGGTAGCGGTCCTCGGCCTCGCGCCGGTAGCGCTCGATCCACTTCGTCATGAGGTCGAAGACCTCCGCCTCGAGGTGCACGGGGGCGCGCCGGGCGTCCGTCGTGCGGGTCACCAGCCCGGAGTCCTCGAGCACCCGCAGGTGCTTGGACACCGCCTGGACGGACATGTCGTACGGCTGGGCCAGCTCGCCGACGCTGGCGTCGCCCGACGCGAGCCGGGCCACCATGTCGCGACGCGTGGGGTCGGCGAGCGCCGAGAACACGCGCGAGAGCGGGTCTGCCGTCACGGGACCTCCCTCGTCGGAGCGGGGAAGGGCCGCTCGCTTCTCCACTGCTTGTCAACTGCTTGGTTGATGACGACGCTACGCGCGGTCCACCTGCGTGTCAACCCTCTGGTTGATAAAAGGTCAGCGGCGACGGCCGCGCTCGAAGTCGTCGAGGGAGACCTTCCGCTCCTCGGCGTGGTCGACGATCCTCTCGGGATAGCCCGGCGGCTGCTCCGGGAGCTTCCACGGCTCGTGCACCGCGCTGCCCTCCAGCCCGCGCAGCTCGGGCAGCCACCGCCGCACGTACGTCCCGTCCGGGTCGAACTTCCTCGACTGCGTCACGGGGTTGAAGATGCGGAAGTAGGGCGCCGCGTCGCGCCCCGTGCCGGCGACCCACTGCCAGTTCAGCTGGTTCTGCGACACGTCGCCGTCGGCGAGGTGCGCCATGAAGTGCTCCGCGCCACGCTGCCACCGCACGTGCAGGTCCTTGACGAGGAACGACGCGACGACCATCCGCACCCGGTTGTGCATCCAGCCCTCGCCGAGCAGCTGACGCATCCCGGCGTCGACGAGGGGGTAGCCCGTGCGGCCCGCGGCCCACGCCGCCAGGAACCGGTCCTCGTCCGCGCCCGTCGCCCACGCGTCGTCGGGCACCACGTCCCGCAGCGACCGGTGCGCCGCCCCCGGCTGGTGGAACAGGACGTCGGCGTGGAACTCGCGCCAGGCGAGCTCGGACCGGTAGGCGAGGGCGTCGTCGGAGAGGTCGGCGCCGTCGCGGCGAGCCTCGTGCACAGCGTCGCGCAGGTCGGCGAGCAGCGTGCGCGGGTGCAGCTCGCCCCACTTCAGCGGGATCGACATGCCGGACGTCGCGGGCCGGTCGGGGCGGTCGCGCTCGCGCGCGTAGCCGGCGAGGTGGTCCTCGAGGAACGCGTGCCAGCGGTGGCGCGCCGCGGCCTCGCCCGCCGGCGGGAGGTCGGCGTCCGTGCCGGGGTCGGCCGGCAGGCCGTCCGAGCGCACGACCGCCCACGGCACCGAGCGCGGGCGCGGAGCCGGGTCGCGCCAGCCGTGCTCGACCCACGCGTCGCGGAACGGCGTGAAGACCTGGAACGGTCCGCCCTGCCGGGTCAGCACCCGGCCCGGCGCCACGGCGTAGGGCGAGCCGGTGCGCACGAGGCGCGCGCCGGCGTCGGGCAGCGCGGCCTCGACGGCCGTGTCACGGGCCATCCCGTACGGCTCGAAGGACGCGGCGACGTGGACCTCCGCCGACCCCACCTCGCGCGCGACCGCCGGGACGACGTCACGCGGGTCGCCGTGCCGCACGACGAGCCGGGCTCCGGTCGCCTCGTCGAGCGCGGCGAGGCTGCGGGCCAGGTAGGACAGCCGCGGGCTGCCGGCGACGTCCCAGAGCCCGGGGTCGAGGACGTACAGGGCGACGACCTCGCCGTCGTCCCGGCGGGCGGCGTCCACGGCCGCGACCAGGGCAGGGTTGTCCGCCAGGCGCAGGTCGCGGCGGCACCACCAGATCGCGGGCGCAGTCGAGGGCATCACGTCACGCTAACGGTCGCCGGTCCGGCTCGCCGGTGGGAGCATCGCACTCATGGACAGGGGCGGTCGCCACGACGGGACGGACGAGCACGACGACGCCGCGCGCCGCCTCGAGCGCGAGGCCGTGACCGAGCCGGACCCCGGCGCGCCGCCGATCGGCCCGGGGACCGCGGCCGGGGTCGGGGCGTCGGAGCTCGGGACCGGGCCCGCGGCCGGTCACATCGAGGGCGACCACGCGTTCTTCGGCCAGCCGAGAGGCCTGGCGACGCTGTTCACCACGGAGCTGTGGGAGCGGTTCAGCTACTACGGGATGCGCGCCATCCTGCTCTTCTACCTCACGGACACGGTCGCCGACGGCGGTCTCGGGCTCGACGAGACGACCGGCCTCGCGCTCGTGTCGATCTACGGCACGAGCGTGTACCTGCTGTCGGTCGTCGGCGGCTGGCTCGCGGACCGCGTCATCGGGTCACGGCGCTCCGTCCTGTACGGCGGCATCATCATCGCCGCGGGGCACGTGAGCCTCACGGTCCCGGGCGTCGGGTTCTCGATGGTCGGGATCGCGCTCGTCGCGCTCGGCACCGGACTGCTCAAGCCCAACGTGTCCTCGATGGTCGGCGAGCTCTACGCCCGCGACGACCCGCGCCGCGACTCGGCGTTCTCGATCTTCTACATGGGCATCAACATCGGCTCGTTCGTCGCGCCGTTCCTCGTCGGCGCCGCGCGGGCCTGGGGCGGGTACCACGCAGGGTTCGCGGTCGCCGCGATCGGCATGGGCGTCGCGCTCGTCTTCTTCGTCGCCGGCCGTCGCTACCTCGGCGAGGCGGGCGCCCACGTGCCCAACCCGGTCCGGCCGGAGGAGCGCGCGAAGATCGCGCGGCTCTTCGCGGTCATCGCGGCGGGCGTCGTGGTCGTGGGACTGGTCGCCGTGGTCGTCTCCGGCGGGTTCAGGATCTCGACGTTCATCGACACGATGTCCTACCTCGCGTTCCTCGCGCCGATCGCGTACTTCGTCGTCATGTACCGCTCCCCGAAGGTCACCGACGCCGAGCGCCCCCGGGTCATCGCCTACATCCCGCTGTTCGTCGCCGCGATGCTGTTCTGGATGATCTTCGAGCAGGCCGCGACGACCCTGTCGGCGTTCGCGAAGGACCGCACCGAGCTGAGCATCTTCGGCATCGGCATCAGCCCGGAGTTCTTCCAGTCGGTGAACCCGCTGTCGATCATCCTGCTCGCCCCGGTGTTCGCGTGGATCTGGCTCAAGACCGGGGACCGTCCGGCGACGGCGAACAAGTTCGCGATCGGTCTCACGCTCGCGTCGGTGTCGTTCCTCTTCCTCGCGGTCGCGTCGGCGGTCGTGGGGGAGGGCAAGGCTCCGGCGTGGGTGCTCGTGCTCGTCTACGTCATCCAGACGCTCGGCGAGCTGTGCCTGTCGCCCGTCGGCCTCGCCGCGACGACGCTCCTCGCGCCGCGCGCGTTCCGCTCGCAGGCGATGGCGCTGTGGTTCCTCGCGCCGGCCGCGGGGCAGGCGATCACGGCGCAGGTCGTCCAGGTGACGGAGGGCGCCTCGGACACCGCGTACTTCGGGGTGATCGGCGCGGTGGCGCTCGTCTTCGCGCTCGCCCTGTTCGCGCTCGCGCCGTGGGTCACGCGGCACATCCGCCACGCGGACGAGCTCGAGGGGGCGCACACCGTCGGCGCGTGACGGTCGGCGCTCACCGGAGCCAGGCCGCGCGCCGCACGAGCGGCACCCCGGCCCAGCGGCGGCCGAGCCCCCACGTGTCGCCCGCCAGTGTCGTGGCGAGCACGGCGAGGAGCAGGACCACCACCACGTGCTGGTCGACGACGGGGTTGTTCGACCCGGCGGCGAGGGGCCACTGCGAGAGCCAGAGCATCGCGAACAGCAGACCGCCGCACACGGCGGCGGCCCGGACCGCGGTCCCCAGCAGCAGAGCGAGGCCCGTGCCGAGCAGGGCCAGCATGAAGAGCCAGTCGGTCACGGGACCCGCCATCGAGGCGAACGTGCCCGCGAGCGGGCCCTGGGCGCCGTGCTCGAGGTACCCCTGCGTCGGAGCGGCCCCGGCGAGCCACGCGCCCTCGGCCGGTGTCGCGTACCCGAGGCCGACCAGCTTGTCGGCGAACGGCCACAGGAAGACGACGGCCGTCCCGAGCCGCGCCAGGGCGAGCGCCCGCCGGGCCGACACCCGGGTCACCACGCGCTCCTGGGTCACGACCGCACGGGCCGGGTGCGGACCCGGCGATGCGGGACCGCCCGGCGCCGCGGCGTCGGGCACGTCGGCGGTGCGGTGCTGCGGTGCCCTGGTGACGGACGTGTTCATACGAGCCCCCTCGATCGTGACGACCCGGCGCCGTGCGCGTCGGTCGCTCTCGCTGCGGGCGGCCGAGGACCGGCCTGCCGTGCCCGACCACCGTGGCACCGGACAGGGTCCGGTTCAACCCTTACGTAACGTTTAAGCGGAGATCCCTCACGGGCGGGGATCACCCGTACGTAGCGTGACGACCACGACACGGACGCACCCCTCGCGCGGTCCGGGAGAGGCGTAATGTGACCCGGCGGCCGGAGGATCGGCCGCGGCCACCCGTCGAAGGAGCTGACCCGACATGAGCCGCCCCCTGCGCTCTCGGACGTCCACCCACGGTCGCAACATGTCCGGCGCCCGCGCCCTGTGGCGCGCGACCGGCATGGGTGCGGAGGACTTCGGGAAGCCGATCATCGCGATCGCGAACTCGTACACGCAGTTCGTCCCGGGCCACGTCCACCTCAAGGACATGGGCGACCTCGTCGCGTCGGCGATCCGCGAGGCGGGCGGCGTCTCCAAGGAGTTCAACACCATCGCCGTCGACGACGGCATCGCCATGGGCCACGCCGGGATGCTGTACTCGCTCCCCAGCCGCGACCTCATCGCCGACTCGGTCGAGTACATGGTCAACGCGCACTGCGCCGACGCGCTCGTGTGCATCTCCAACTGCGACAAGATCACGCCGGGCATGCTCAACGCGGCGCTGCGCCTGAACATCCCGGTGATCTTCGTGTCCGGCGGACCGATGGAGGCCGGCAAGGCGATCGTCGCGGACGGCGTGGCGAAGACGCCGCTCAACCTCATCAACGCCATCAACTACTCGGCCGACGACAACGTGTCGGACGAGGCGCTGAACCAGGTCGAGGAGAACGCGTGCCCCACGTGCGGGTCGTGCTCCGGCATGTTCACCGCGAACTCGATGAACTGCCTCACGGAGGCCCTCGGCCTGGCCCTGCCCGGCAACGGCTCGACGCTCGCCACGCACTCGGCGCGCCGCGAGCTGTTCCTCGAGGCCGGCCGGACCATCGTCGACCTCGCGCGCCGCTACTACGACGACGAGGACGACTCGGTGGCGCCGCGCTCCATCGCCACCAAGGCGGCGTTCTCCAACGCGATGGCGCTCGACGTCGCGATGGGTGGTTCCACCAACACCGTGCTGCACATCCTCGCGGCCGCGCAGGAGGGCGAGATCGACTTCGACCTCACCGACATCGAGCGCATCAGCCGCCGGGTGCCGTGCCTGTCGAAGGTCGCGCCCAACCACCCGAGCTTCCACATGGAGGACGTCCACCGCGCCGGCGGCATCCCCGCGCTCCTCGGCGAGCTCGACCGCGGCGGCCTGCTCGACCACGACGTGACCTCCGTCCACACGCCGACGCTGCGCGCGTGGCTCGACGACTGGGACATCCGGGGCGGCAAGGCCACCGAGCGCGCGGTCGAGCTGTTCCACGCCGCGCCCGGCGGCGTGCGGACCACGCAGGCGTTCTCCACGTCCAACCGCTGGGAGTCGCTCGACACGGATGCCGAGAACGGCTGCATCCACGACGTCGAGCACGCCTACACCGTCGAGGGCGGCCTCGCCGTGCTGCGCGGCAACCTCGCCGAGGACGGCGCCGTGTTCAAGACCGCGGGCGTCGACCCGGACGTCTTCCACTTCGTCGGGACGGCGCTCGTCTGCGAGTCGCAGGACGAGGCGGTCGAGAAGATCCTCACCAAGCAGGTCCAGCCCGGGCACGTCGTCGTCGTGCGGTACGAGGGCCCCGCGGGCGGGCCGGGCATGCAGGAGATGCTCTACCCGACGTCGTTCATCAAGGGCCGCGGTCTGGGCAAGGTGTGCGCGCTCATCACCGACGGCCGGTTCTCCGGCGGGTCCAGCGGCATCTCCGTGGGCCACGTGTCGCCCGAGGCCGCCGCCGGGGGAGTGATCGGGCTCGTCGAGGACGGCGACGAGATCGAGATCGACGTCGACACGCGCCTCATCCGGCTCAACGTCCCCGACGAGGTGCTCGCCGAGCGCCGCGCCAAGATGGAGGCGCGCGAGAACCCGTGGCAGCCCGTCGACCGCGACCGGTACGTGTCGCCGGCGCTGCAGGCCTACGCCGCGATGGCGACGTCGGCGGACCGGGGCGCGGTGCGCGACGTGTCGCTCATCCGGCGTCGCTGACCTCGACACCGTCGACCTGCGGTTCTACCTCGCCGAGCGCGCGGTGGGTTCCTAGAGTGGGTCCATGACGGACACCGATGCCGGACCCGACCTCAAGCCTCGTTCCCGCCAGGTCACCGACGGCCTGGAGGCGACGGCGTCGCGCGGGATGCTGCGCGCCGTCGGGATGGGCGACGAGGACTTCGCGAAGCCGCAGATCGGCATCGCGAGCTCGTGGAACGAGATCACGCCGTGCAACCTGTCGCTCGACCGGCTGGCCCAGGGCGCCAAGGAAGGCGTCCACGCGGGCGGCGGGTACCCGCTGCAGTTCGGCACGATCTCGGTCTCCGACGGCATCTCGATGGGCCACGAGGGCATGCACTTCTCGCTCGTGAGCCGGGACGTCATCGCGGACTCCGTCGAGACGGTCGTGCAGGCGGAGCGGCTCGACGGGACGGTGCTCCTCGCGGGCTGCGACAAGTCGCTGCCGGGGATGCTCATGGCCGCGGCACGCCTCGACCTCGCGAGCGTGTTCCTCTACGCCGGGTCCATCATGCCCGGCTGGGTGAAGCTCTCCGACGGCACGGAGAAGGACGTCACGCTCATCGACGCGTTCGAGGCCGTCGGCGCGTGCGCGCGCGGGCTCATGAGCCGTGAGGACGTGGACCGGATCGAGCGCGCGATCTGTCCCGGTGAAGGCGCGTGCGGCGGCATGTACACGGCGAACACCATGGCGTCCGTCGCCGAGGCGATGGGCATGTCGCTGCCCGGGTCGGCGGCGCCGCCGTCGGCGGACCGCCGCCGGGACGCGTTCGCGCACCGCTCGGGCGAGGCGGTCGTCGAGCTCCTGCGCCGGGGGATCACCGCGCGAGACATCATGACGAAGGAGGCGTTCGAGAACGCGATCGCCGTCGTCATGGCGTTCGGCGGGTCGACCAACGCCGTCCTGCACCTGCTCGCCATCGCCCACGAGGCCGAGGTCGAGCTCACGCTCGCCGACTTCGACCGCGTCGCGGGCCGCGTGCCGCACCTCGGCGACCTCAAGCCCTTCGGCCGGTACGTCATGAACGACGTCGACCGCATCGGGGGAGTGCCCGTCGTCATGAAGGCGCTGCTCGACGCCGGGCTCCTGCACGGCGACGCGCTCACGGTCACGGGTCGCACGGTGGCGGAGAACCTCTCGGCCATCGCCCCGCCCGACCCCGACGGCAAGATCCTGCGCGCGCTCGACAACCCGATCCACCACACCGGCGGGATCACGATCCTGCACGGGTCGCTCGCGCCCGAGGGTGCGGTGGTCAAGAGCGCCGGGTTTGACGAGGACGTGTTCGAGGGCACGGCGCGCGTCTTCGAGCGCGAGCGCGCGGCGCTCGACGCGCTCGAGGACGGGACGATCACGGACGGCGACGTCGTCGTCATCCGGTACGAGGGGCCCAAGGGCGGTCCGGGGATGCGCGAGATGCTCGCCATCACGGGCGCGATCAAGGGCGCGGGGCTGGGAAAGACCGTCCTGCTCCTCACCGACGGCCGCTTCTCCGGCGGGACCACCGGGCTCTGCGTGGGCCACGTCGCGCCGGAGGCCGTCGACGGCGGCCCGGTCGCCTTCGTCCGGGACGGCGACCGGATCCGGCTCGACGTCGCGAACAAGACGCTCGACCTCCTCGTGGACCCCGCCGAGCTCGAGGTGCGCCGCGACGGCTGGGTTCCGCTCCCGCCGACGTTCACGCGCGGGGTGCTCGCCAAGTACGCCAAGCTCGTGCAGTCCGCGTCGCGAGGAGCGATCCTCGAGTAGGACGCCCGACCCGGGGACCGGGGGCCCGGGCCGCGCGGGGCCGGGCGGGCGTGGCCCGGCCGGTCGTCAGCGCCGCGCGTCGCCGGCCGCGGTCGTCAGCGGCGCGCGTCGTCGGCCGGGACGCCGGGAGCGTCCGGGTCGGACCACACGACGGCGCCCGTGAACGGTGCCGTGAGCCGCACGTCCGCGACGTGCCAGCCCGGGGCGGGCGCCCGTGGGGTGTCTCCCGCTCCGACGTCGTCGATCGAGAGGTCGCGCGAGAGTCCGGTCCCGAGCGCCTTGAGGAACGACTCCTTGCGCGTCCACGCCCGGGCGAAGGCCGCGCCCCGCGCCGTCGGCCCGTGCGCGGCGATCTCGGTCCGCTCCCGGGGGTGGAGGGAGCTGGAGATGCTGCGTACCACCCGGTCGTCGGGCGTGCCCTCGACGTCGACGCCGAGCGGCGTGGGGCCGATCGCGACGGCGAACGCGCCGCGCGTGTGCGCGAGCGAGAACTCGGGGCCGCCGTCGAGCACGGGCTTGCCGTGCGGACCGCCGCACGACGGGCACGGCGACGGTCGTGGTGCCAGCTCCTCGGGTGCCGCCGACAGCTCGCGCGCGAGGAGCAGCCGCAGGACCACGTGCGAGACCACGTAGGTCGCGCGGTCGACGTCGTCCACGTACCGGTCCGCCCGGTCGCGCTCGTCCGCGTCGAGGACGCGGGCACCGAGCGGCGCCGCCCAGGGGGCGCACCGCTCGACCGTGCCCCACCAGACCGCCGGCTCCGCCGACGCTCCCGAGGACGGGGTGCGCTCGCCGAACGTGGCCCGCTCGAGGCCCGGCAGGTCCTCGACCCGCGGGAGGTCGTCGAGGGTGCGGCCCACGGTGCGTCCTCCTGACGGTCGTCGTGCTCGCGGTGCGTGCTCGCCCGCGTGCACCACGCCGGCAGGTCCGGCCGCGCTCGCGGAGCGGCGGCCCGCGCCAGCATAGGACGGCTCGGGCGGGCGCGCCCGGGCGCGTCTCGCTACCGTGAGGCGGGTCAGGGAGGGCCAGGGTCCTGCACCGTACCGGGAGGCTTCGAGATGACCGACGCGACGGGTGACCGCATCACCGCACGCGAGTTCCACGACAGCGACGGCGTGGAGGACTGGCGGGTCCTGCTCGCGACGGCCCAGACACGGTTCCGCACGGGCTCGTTCACCGCGGGGGTCGAGCTCGTCGACGCGATCGGGGAGCTGGCCGACGCGGCCGACCACCACCCGGACGTGGACCTGCGCTACGGCACGGTCACCGTCCGGCTCACGTCGCACGACGTGGGCGGGCTGAGCCGCCGTGACGTGGAGCTCGCACGCCGCATCTCCGACGCCGCGCGCGAGCTCGACCTCCTCGCCGACCCGACGTCCGTCCAGGAGCTCGAGATCGCCGTCGACGCCCTGGTGGGTCCGACGGTCCAGCCGTTCTGGCGTGCCGTCCTCGGGTACGACGAGGACGCGGGCGACGCGTCGGCCGCGCCGGCGCTCACGGACCCGGCGGCGCACGCACCGGCCTTCTGGTTCCAGCAGATGGACGCGCCCCGCCCGCAGCGCAACCGCATCCACGTCGACGTCATCGTGCCGCACGACGTCGCGGAGGCGCGCGTCACGGCGGCGATCGCCGCCGGAGGTCACCTGGTGTCCGACGGCCGTGCGCCCGCGTTCTGGGTGCTCGCCGACGCGGAGGGCAACGAGGCGTGCGTGTGCACGTGGCAGTCCCGCGACTGACGCGCGCCGGGCGCCGCGAGGAATGACCTCGCGCCCGGGACGCCCTCCCGGGAGGATGACCGCGTGCTCACCGGGACCGCTCTCGCCCGCCGCTACCACGACGTCGTGGTGGCGCCGCTCGTGCTCGGCCGGTTGCCCGGTCTGACGTACGCGGCGGCGCGCCTGGGCAGCGGGTCGGACGTGCTCGGCCTCGACGACCCGACGTCCCGCGACCACGACTGGGGGCTGCGGCTCACTCTCCTCGTCGACCGGCCGATGGTCGCGGACGTGGACGCGCTGCTCGACGCCGAGCTCCCCGACACGTTCGACGGGCTGCCGACGCGCTTCCCGACGACGTGGGCGCCGCACCGTCCGCACCAGGTCGAGGTCGCCGCTCCCCAGGCGTTCGTGACGTCCCGACTCGGGGTCGACGCGACGCGGCCGATGAGCGTGGCGGACTGGCTCGCGCTCACCGGTCAGGCGGTCCTCGAGGTGACGGCCGGTCCCGTCTTCACGGACACCGACGGCCGCCTCACCGCGGCGCGCGAGCGCCTCGCACGCTACCCGGACGACGTGTGGCGGTACGTCGTCGCGACGGACTGGGTACGGCTCGGGCAGGAGCTGTCGTTCGTCGGACGCGCCGGCGACCGCGGCGACGACCTCGGGTCCCGGGTGATCGCCGCACGGCTCGTCCGGGTGGCGATGCACCTGGGCTTCCTCCTCGAGCGGAGGTGGCCGCCGTACGCGAAGTGGTTCGGCACGCTCTTCGAGGCTCTGCCGCGGGCGGGCGAGGCCGCCCCCGCGCTGCGCGCGGCGCTCGCGGCCGAGGACTGGCGGGACCGTGAGGCGGCGATCTGCCGTGCGGTGGAGCTCCTCCACGCGCTCCAGGCCGACGTCGGCCTGCCGACGGCCCCGAGCGCGACCGCTCCGTTCTGGGACCGGCCGTACCGGGGGATCGGCCCGGTGCCGGAGGCGGTGGCCGCGTCGATCGTGGACCCGGAGATCCGGGCTCTGCCACCCGGGGTCGGGTCGGTGGAGCAGTGGGTGGACGACGTCGACGTCCTGACGGACCCGGCACGTCGCGTCGCGGCTGCCCGTGCGGTCGCCCGACCCGTCGCCGACGGCGCGCGATGACGCGGACGGCAGCCTCGCCCGGCGACGACCGGTCGGCCGGACCGCGCGCCCACGGCGACGGCGAGCGGCTCGAGGAGCTCGCCGACGCGCTCGCCATGACGGGGGACGCCGCCGACGAGCACTGGCGGTGGGCCGTGTATCGACGCGCCACGGAGGTTCCGGCCCTCCGTACGACGCTCCTCAGGGCCGTCGAGGTCGAGCCGGACGCCGCGGTCGCGGTCGGCGTCGCGTGGGCCGTGCTCGAGCGCGACGACGCGGAGACGGCACGATGGGTCGCCGCCGTGCCGGCCCCGGACCGCCGACGCGTGGAGAGCCGGGCCGCCGAGATCGCCGTCCTGCGCGGGGTCCGCTCTCTCGACACGGCGCCGTCGGCGCAGGACGTCAACGGCTGGTCGGACTGGCTCCAGCGACGCGTCGTCACGGAGGTCGACGGGAGGCGGGTGCTGGCCGCCCTCGCCGAGCACGGGCGGACGCGGCGCGTCCGCGGGGCCGCGCGCGAGCGGCTCGCGCGCGCTCGCGTCGCCGACGGCGGCGGCGTCGGGCAGGGTGGAAATCCCACCGTCCGACGCGAGAGGACCGCCGACGCATGACGCACCCGACCCCTGCCGCCGACACCGCCGCCGACACCGCCGCCGGAACCGCCCCCGACACGCCGCGTGGCGGCTGGCCGGGCACGGACTCCCCGGACGACGCCCCGTGGTGGACGCGCGCCGTCGTCTACCAGGTCTACCCGCGCTCGTTCCAGGACTCCGACGGCGACGGCGTCGGCGACCTCCCCGGCGTGCTGCGCCGGCTCGACCACCTCGAACGGCTCGGCGTCGACGTCGTGTGGCTCTCGCCGGTGTACCGGTCGCCGCAGGCGGACAACGGCTACGACATCAGCGACTACCAGGACGTCGACCCGCTGTTCGGCTCCCTCGCGGACCTCGACGCGCTGATCGCGGGCCTGCACGAGCGCGGCATGAAGCTCGTCATGGACCTGGTGGTCAACCACACGAGCGACGAGCACCCGTGGTTCCGCGAGAGCAGGGCGAGCACGGACTCCTCGAGGCGCGACTGGTACTGGTGGCGTCCCCCGCGGCCGGGCATGGAGCCGGGGGCGCCGGGGGCCGAGCCGACGAACTGGCGCTCGTTCTTCGGTGGCAGCGCCTGGCAGTACGACGAGGCGAGCGGCGAGTACTACCTGCACCTGTTCGACACCAAGCAGCCGGACCTCAACTGGGAGAACCAGGAGGTCCGCCGCGCGGTCCACGCGATGATGCGGTGGTGGCTCGACCGCGGGGTCGACGGGTTCCGCATGGACGTCATCAACCTCGTCTCCAAGGTCGTCGGCCCCGACGGGTCGCTGCCGGACGGCGAGGTGCACTACGGCGTGCTCGGCGACGGCAGCCCGCACTACACCGACGGTCCGCGCGTGCACGAGTACCTCGCGGAGATGCACCGGGAGGTCTTCGCGCCGTACCGGGCAGCGGGACGGGAGATCCTCACGGTGGGCGAGACGCCGGGCGTGACGGTCGACCACGGCCGCCGCTACACCGACCCGGCGCGCCGGGAGGTCGACATGGTGTTCCAGTTCGAGCACATGGGCGTCGACCACGGCGCCTCCAAGTGGGACCCCGTGCCGATGCGCCTGACGGACCTCAAGGCGACGTTCGGTCGCTGGCAGGCCGGCCTGGCCGAGGCGGGCTGGAACTCGCTGTACTGGGACAACCACGACCAGCCGCGCGTCGTCTCCCGGTTCGGGGACGACTCGCCCGAGCACCGTGTCGCCTCGGCCAAGGCGCTCGCCCTGCTCCTGCACCTGCACCGTGGCACGCCGTACGTGTACCAGGGCGAGGAGCTCGGGATGACGAACGCGCACTTCACGCGCGTCGAGCAGTACCAGGACGTGGAGTCGCTCGGCCACTACCGCGAGATGGTCGAGCACGGCGTCGCGTCGCCCGACCAGATGCTCGCGGCGCTCGCGGCGATGGGTCGGGACAACGCGCGCACGCCCGTGCAGTGGGACGCGAGCGAGCACGCCGGCTTCACGACGGGCACGCCGTGGCTCGAGGTCAACCCGAACCATGACGAGGTCAACGCCGAGGCGGCGTGGGCCGACGAGGGCTCCGTCCTCCACTTCTACCGCCGCCTCCACGCGCTGCGGCACGACGTGCCGGTGGTCGCGCTGGGCGACTTCCGCATGCTCCTCCCGGACCACGAGGCGGTCTACGCGTTCACCCGGGCGCTCGACGCGCCGTCGGACGGCGCCGAGCCCGGCGTCGCGTGGGTCCGGGACGAGCTCCTGGTCCTGGTCAACGTGGGCGGGGCGCCGCAGGACGTGCCGTCCGCGGTCCTCGAGGGCTGGGACGGGTCGTCCGTCCTGGTGTCCACGCACGACGTGCCCGACGACGCCGGCCGAGGCGGTGCGGTCGGGCGCCTGAGGCCCTGGGAGGGAGTGGTCCTGCGCCGTCGGGCGGCGCTCCCGACCGGGTAGGGGGTGGGTCATGCCCGCGTCGGATCTTGTCCCGCAGACCGCCAAGCATGCCCTAGGATCCTCCCAGCCGGCGACGACGCCGGTGGAGGGGCCGGGTCGTCGGTCGCAGAGGGGGGCGCAGGGGTGCACAGCACGGCGGAGGTTCCCGCGATCGAGACGCGAGGGCTGCGCAAGACGTACCGGAGCCGGCGGGGCAGGGCGGTCGGCGTCGAGGGGCTCGACCTGGTGGTCCCCGTGGGCGGGGTCCACGGCTTCCTCGGGCCGAACGGGTCGGGCAAGACGACGACGATCCGCATGCTCCTCGGCCTCGTCCGCGCCGACTCGGGCACGGCGCGCATCTTCGGCCAGGAGGTCCCACGACACCTGCCCGACGTCGTGGGGCGGGTGGGCGCGATCGTCGAGTCCCCGAAGTTCTTCCCCACGTTCAGCGCGCGCCGGAACCTCGACCTGCTCGCCGGCGCGATCGGTGCGCCCGGTGGCCGCGTCGGAGAGGTGCTGGAGGAGGTCGGGCTCGCCGAACGCGCCGGTGACCGCTACCGCGGGTACTCGCTCGGCATGAAGCAGCGTCTCGCGATCGCCGCCACGCTGCTCAAGGACCCGGACCTGCTCATCTTCGACGAGCCGACGAACGGGCTCGACCCCGCCGGGATCCGCGAGATCCGCGACACGATGCGCGGCCTCGCCGCGCGCGGCAGGACGGTGCTCGTGAGCAGCCACATCCTCGCCGAGGTGGAGCAGGTGGCCGAGACCGTCTCGATCATCGCGCACGGCCGCCTCGTCGCGAGCGGGCGCGTGGAGGAGCTCATCGGTGCGGGCGGGGTGTCCGTGCGCGTCCGCGTGGCCGAGCCGGCGCGCGCCGCGGCGCTCCTGCGCGCGGCGGGCGTCGTCGTCCGGGAGGACGGCAGCCACCTGCTCGCCGACGGCGTCGCGGACGCGGCGGACATCACGCGCACCCTGGCCGCGCACGACCTGTGGGTGACCGAGCTCGTGCCGGTCCGGGCGGACCTCGAGTCCGTGTTCCTCGACCTCACGGCCCAGGCCGACGCCGACGGCGCTCCCGCGCGGTCGCGCCGCGGTGCCCGCGCCGCGGAGGTGGCCGCGTGAACCGGCTCGTGCGTGTCGAGCTGCGGCGGTACCGCGCCCGCTCGGCGATCCGCTGGCTGTCCGCCGCGACCGTCGTCGTCGCCCTCCTCACCGTGCTCGTCGCGCTCCTGGCGAGCCGCCCCACGCCGCCCGAGCAGGTCGCCGCGG
Source organism: Cellulosimicrobium sp. Marseille-Q8652 (assembly GCF_965112045.1). Classification (NCBI taxonomy): domain Bacteria; kingdom Bacillati; phylum Actinomycetota; class Actinomycetes; order Micrococcales; family Promicromonosporaceae; genus Cellulosimicrobium; species Cellulosimicrobium sp. Marseille-Q8652. The sequence continues at coordinate 632,077 of NZ_CBCOPS010000002.1, forward strand.
CGGAGAGCGGCCTCGCCGAGCAGCAGGAGTGGTGGCAGGACGAGGGCCTCGCCCAGTGCCAGGAGGACGAGGAGCAGGCTCGCGAGGCGGACCCCACGATCGACTTCGGGTGCGAGAGCGGCGAACCCCGGCTCGAGCACTTCCTCACGCCGGTCCCGACGTTCGAGGGCGTGGACGACACCTGGCCGCCGTCCGGCGTCCGGACGCTGACGACGCAGCTGCCGTTCCTCGCGCTCGCCGGCCTCGTCATCGGCATCACCTTCGTCACGGCAGAGCTCTCGACCGGCGCGATCGGGCTCTGGCTCACGTTCGAGCCGCGCCGTCGGCGCGTGTACTGGTCGAAGCTCGTCGCGGCCGCCGTCGGTGCGCTCCCGCTCGCCGCGCTGGCGGCGCTCGTCATGGTCGGCGGCGCGTGGGGCGCCTACGCGGCGAACGACCAGCTCGGCACGGTGACCGCGCAGACCTGGACGGACCTCGCCGGTCTCGCCGCTCGCGCCGTGGCCGCGACCGCGGCGTTCGCGGCGATCGGCGTCGCCGTGGGCACGGTGGTCCGGCACGCCGCCGCCGCGGTCGGGGTCGTCGCCGCGTGGCTCGTGCTCGAGCGGCTCGCGATCGCCGCCGTGGCGGAGCTGCAGCGCTGGTCGCTCCTCACGAACCTCCTGGCGTGGGTCCAGGACGGGTCGAGCTACTGGGTCATGACGTGCGAGACCGACGCGGGCGGGACCGCGTGCGAGGGCGTCGAACGGGTCGTGTCCCTGACGCAGGGCGGACTCGTCGTCGCAGGAGCCGCGGTCGTCCTGGCCGTGATCGCCGCCGTGGTGTTCCGTCGTCGCGACGTGTCCTGACGCCCCCTCGCCGGAGAGTCCGTCCCACGGCCTGGTGTCCCACCCCGTGAGACGGGTTCCTCGGTACGTGACATCCCCGAAACATGCGCGTACAGTCCCATGACGTGCAGACGATCCTCCTTGTAGTACTTCCTGAGCGCGCCGGCTGAGGCCACGCCCACAGGCTTCGTCAGCGCGCTCACCCCTCGTTCAGCCCGTCATCCGGGTTCGAGGGGTTTTTTGTTGCCACCACAACAGCACAGCACCGCGCGACCGGCCCACCACGGCCACCGCGACCGCCGCACCGCGAGACCCGCGGGACCGGCACGCCGCAGCGCGACCGGCACGACCGCACCACCACGGTCGGCCCCGGAACCGGCGGAGCGCCCCCCCGCGGGGCGCCCGGGGGCCGCCCCGCCCCCCCGCGCCCCGCCGCCCCGCCAAGACCCCGGTCGCCCCCCCCGCCCGCCGGCCGGGGGGGACCGCGCCCGCCCGCCCCCGCTGCGGCCCGCCCCCCTCCCCCGGGGTCGCGGCGACACCCGCCGCGCGCAGGTCCGGCCCGCCCAGCCGACGGCGCCCGGTGAGGAGATGACCGGCGCCCAGTCGATCGTCCGCTCGCTCGAGGAGGCCGGGGCCGAGGTCGTCTTCGGGATCCCGGGTGGTGCGATCCTCCCCACGTACGACCCGCTCATGGACAGCAAGCGGCTGCGCCACATCCTCGTGCGCCACGAGCAGGGCGGCGGGCACGCGGCCCAGGGCTACGCCCACGCGACCGGCCGGGTCGGGGTCACCATGGCGACGTCCGGCCCCGGCGCGACGAACCTCGTGACGCCCATCGCCGACGCGAACATGGACTCCATCCCCCTCGTCGCGATCACGGGCCAGGTCGCGGCCGGCGCGATCGGCACCGACGCCTTCCAGGAGGCGGACATCGTCGGCATCACGCTGCCGATCACCAAGCACAACTTCCTCGTCACCGACCCCGACGACATCCCGCGGACCATCGCCGAGGCGTTCCACATCGCGTCGACCGGCCGGCCCGGTCCCGTGCTCGTGGACATCGCGAAGTCCGCGATGCAGTCGCGGACGACGTTCTCCTGGCCGCAGGACGTCCACCTGCCGGGGTACCACCCGGTCACCAAGCCGCACAGCAAGCAGATCAAGGAGGCGGCGCGCCTCCTCGCGTCCGCGCGGCGCCCCGTGCTCTACGTGGGTGGCGGCGTGGTCCGCGCGAACGCGACGCCCGAGCTGCGCCGCCTGGTCGACCTGTCGGGAGCGCCCGTCGTGACGACGCTCATGGCCCGCGGCGCCGTGCCCGACACGCACCCGCAGAACCTCGGCATGCCCGGGATGCACGGCACCGTCCCGGCCGTGGCAGCGCTGCAGAAGGCCGACCTGATCGTCGCGCTCGGAGCGCGCTTCGACGACCGCGTGACCGGCAAGCTGTCGAGCTTCGCGCCGCACGCCGCGATCGTGCACGCCGACATCGACCCTGCCGAGATCGGCAAGAACCGCGACGTGGACGTCCCGATCGTCGGTGACCTCAAGGAGGTCCTCACCGACCTCGTGCCGGAGCTCGAGCGCGAGCACGCGGCCCAGGGCAAGCCCGACGTCGCGGCGTGGTGGCACCAGATCGACGACTGGCGCGAGACCTACCCGCTCGGCTACACCGAGCCCGAGGACGGCCACCTCGCCCCCCAGCACGTCATCTCCCGGCTGGGCGAGATCGCCGGCCCCGAGGCGATCTACGTCGCGGGCGTGGGGCAGCACCAGATGTGGGCCGCGCAGTTCATCCGGTACGAGCACCCGCGCACGTGGCTCAACTCGGGCGGGCTCGGCACGATGGGCTTCTCGATCCCCGCGGCGATGGGCGCGAAGGTTGGGCGTCCGGACGCCACCGTGTGGGCGATCGACGGCGACGGCTGCTTCCAGATGACCAACCAGGAGCTCGCCACCTGCACGATCAACGAGATCCCCATCAAGGTCGCGCTGATCAACAACAGCTCGCTCGGCATGGTGCGCCAGTGGCAGACCCTGTTCTACGACAAGCGGTACTCCAACACCGACCTGCACACCGGGCACGGGACCGCGCGCGTGCCCGACTTCGTCAAGCTCGCCGACGCCTACGGCTGCGAAGGCATCCGGGTGGAGTCCGCGGGCGACGTCGACGCCGCGATCAAGCGGGCGATGGAGATCGACGACCGGCCCGTCGTGGTCGACTTCAACGTGTCGCGGGACGCCATGGTGTGGCCGATGGTCGCCGCCGGCGTGAGCAACGACGACATCCAATATGCACGCGGCATCTCGCCCGCGTGGGACCGGGAGGACTGAGCCATGTCCCGCCACACCCTCTCCGTGCTCGTCGAGAACAAGCCCGGCGTGCTGACGCGCGTCGCGGGCCTGTTCGCACGCCGCGCGTTCAACATCCACTCGCTCGCCGTCGGCCCGACGGAGCACGAGGAGATCTCGCGCATCACCGTCGTCGTCGACGTCGAGGAGCGCCCTCTCGAGCACGTGACCAAGCAGCTCAACAAGCTGGTCAACGTCATCAAGATCGTCGAGCTCGACGCCGCGGCGTCCGTGCAGCGCGAGCTCCTGCTCGTCAAGGTCCGCGCCGACGGCGCGAACCGCACCGGCGTCCTCGAGGTCGTGAACCTCTTCCGTGCGAAGGTCGTCGACGTCGTCCCCGACGCCGTGACCATCGAGGCCACGGGCACGGGCGAGAAGCTCGACGCCCTCCTCGGCGCGCTGGAGCCCTACGGCGTCCGCGAGATCGTCAAGTCCGGGACCGTCGCCGTCGGGCGCGGCGCCCGCTCCATCACCGACCGAGCGCTGGAACGCGTCGTCCGGTCGGCCTGACCATCGCCTACCCTCCCACCAGACCCTGCACCGCACCGAAGAACGAGGAGATCCACCGTGGCTGAGCTGTTCTACGACGACGACGCCGACCTGTCCATCATCCAGAGCAAGAAGGTCGCGGTCGTCGGCTACGGGAGCCAGGGGCACGCGCACGCGATGAACCTGCGCGACTCCGGCGTCGAGGTGGTCATCGCGCTCAAGGAGGGCTCGAAGTCCATCGCGAAGGCGACCGACGCGGGCTTCGAGGTGAAGACCGTCGCGGACGCCGCGACGTGGGCCGACCTGATCATGATCCTCGCGCCGGACCAGCACCAGCGCTCGATCTACAACGACGAGATCAAGCCGAACCTCGCGGCCGGCAAGACGCTCGCGTTCGCGCACGGCTTCAACATCCGCTTCGGCTACATCGAGGCTCCCGAGGGCGTCGACGTCGTCCTCGTCGCGCCGAAGGCGCCGGGCCACACGGTCCGCCGCGAGTTCGTCGCGGGTCGCGGCATCCCCGACATCATCGCCGTCGAGAAGGACGCCTCGGGCCACGCCTGGGAGACCGCGCTGTCCTACGCCAAGGCCATCGGCGGCACGCGTGCGGGCGTCATCAAGACGACCTTCACGGAGGAGACCGAGACCGACCTGTTCGGCGAGCAGGCCGTCTTGTGCGGTGGCGTCTCGCAGCTCGTCCAGTACGGCTTCGAGACCCTCACCGAGGCGGGCTACCAGCCCGAGATCGCCTACTTCGAGGTGCTGCACGAGCTGAAGCTCATCGTCGACCTCATGTGGGAGGGCGGCATCGCCAAGCAGCGCTGGTCCGTCTCCGACACCGCCGAGTACGGCGACTACGTCTCCGGCCCGCGCGTCATCGACCCGCACGTCAAGGAGAACATGCAGGCCGTCCTCGCCGACATCCAGTCCGGCGCGTTCGCGCAGCGCTTCATCGACGACCAGGACGCCGGCGCGCCCGAGTTCCACCGCCTGCGCGAGCAGGGTGCCCAGCACCCGATCGAGAAGGTCGGCAAGGACCTGCGTGCGCTGTTCGCGTGGAAGCAGCAGGACGAGGACTACACCGACGGGTCGGCTGCTCGCTGAGCTCGTCCTGAACCGTCTCGCGCTCGCCTTCCGGGGTGGGTGACGCGTGCTGCGCGGTCTACCATCCGCGCCTCGTGCCTCGGCGCTCCCGTCAGGCCCGACCACGACCGCGCAGCACGCGTCACCCACCCCTCCTGCTCTTCTCGCCCCGGCATGTGCCAGGCACGTGTCGAGGCGTCGACATGACGTCGGTCCGACGAGCGGGCAGGCGACACGATCGGGACGAAGAGGGCGGCGGTCGGGGCGCTTCGGCGCGCGGTGGGCCAAAATGAGTGCATGACGGCACCGACGGGCGATGCGATGGCGGACGACGAGAACGGCGGCGGGCCGGAGCGGGCGGAGCCCGCGGAGCTGGCCGGCGCGAACGACGAGCAGGCGCAGGCGATCCTCGCCTTCTGGGAGGCCGCGCGGCCCAGCGCCGGTCTCGGCAAGATCGGTGTCGTGGTCGGTACGGGGGTGACCGAGAGCGTGCCGCCTGCCGCCTGGTCCTTCGGGGACAACCCGGAGCTCGCCGACTCGCTGCTCGCGGCCGTCCTCTCCGGTGCCAAGACGGCGACGTCGTCGTCCCTGTGGGAGTACGACGACGAGACCCCCGTCCCCGAGAAGGGGGAGCTGTCGATCCTGCTCGACGGCGCCGGCCGTCCGCGGGCACTCATCCGGACGACGACGGTCGACGTCGTGCCGTTCGGCGACGTCGACGCGGACTTCGCGCTCGCCGAGGGGGAGGACGACGGGTCGCTCGAGGCATGGCGCGAGGGGCACCGGCGCTACTTCGCCCGCGTGCTCGAGCGGGAGGTTCCCGAGGACATGCCGGTCGTGTGCGAGCGGTTCGAGCTGCGGTACCCGAGGTAGCCCGCGCCGAGGGTGGGTGGCGGCCGTCCGTGCCACGGTCGGACGGCCGCCACCCGGCGGGGCAGGGAAGAGGACTACCCCGAGACGATGGGCATGGCGGCGGGCGCGTGGCCGGGCCGCCCCGCGGCGGCGAGCAGGAGGGCCCGCACGTCCTGCGCGACGACGGAGCGTGCGCCCCGCAGCACGGCCGGCTCGGCCACGGCGCTCGTGACGATCGACCCGGTCGACTGGTCGGTCGCCCGCAGGACCCGGGCGGTCTCCTCGGCCAGCGCGGGGCCGCCCGCGACGCCCGTGGGGCCACCCAGGACCACGGTTTCGGGTTCGAGGATGGCGACCACGGGCTGCAGGACCACGGCCACGCGCCGCGCCAGGTCGGTGACGAACGCGTCCGCCGCGGGGGTCCCGGCGTGCTGCGCGATAGCGTCGACCATCGCGTCGTAGGGCATGCCCGCGGTGACGCCGGGGATCCCTGCGCGCGCCGCGATCTCGACGACCCGCAGCCCGCCGACGAGGTCCTGGGCGTTGACCGAGTCGTCGATGTGGTGCGCCGGGACGGGGAGGTAGCCGATCTCGCCGGCGCCGCCCGCCGTGCCGCGATGGACCCGCCCGTCGACCCAGGACCCCAGGCCGATGCCCTCGCCGAGCCACAGGAGGCTGAAGGTGGCGTCGGCCAGCCCGGCGTCCCGCTCGGCGATGGCGGCCAGGTTGACGTCGTTCTCGATGCGCACCGAGACGCCGAGCGCGCTCTCGAGGTGCGCGCGCAGCCCGCGCCTCGGCCAGCCGGGCAGCTCGCCGACGAGGGTCAGGTCCCCGCTGCGGGGGTCGGGAGCGGCCTGCACCCCCACGACGGCGCACGCGACCCGGTCCTGCGGTACGCGTGCGGCCGCGCACGCGTCGCGCCACGCGGTGCGGACGTCGTCGACGGCGGTCCGGTCCGGGCCGGACCGGACGACGGTGTCTCCGAGCGGGGTCCCCAGGGCGTCCACCACGCTGGCTCGGACGCCGCTCGGCAGGACGTCCAGGGCGAGCCCGACCACGACGTCGGTGCGCGCGGCGTACGTCACGGCCTGCGGGCCGCGCGACCCCTGGACGACGCCCGTCGGCTCGATGAGACCCGACTGCTCGAGCCGTGCGACGATCTGGGACGCGGTCGGGCGGGACACGCCGGTCCGGTCGCCGATCAGCGAGCGCGTCATCGGCCCCTCGTCGAGGAGGAGCTCGAGCGCAGCACGGTCGTTGATCGTGCGGAGCAGCCCGGGCGTCCCGGGGATCCTCGCTGCGGAGGGGTCGGTCATCGGTCGCCCTTCTGAGCGATCTTAGGAAAGTTTCCTAACTGTGCCTTGTCGCGGGCTCCGGACGCAACTCGGAGGCGGCGCCGCGTCCCCACGCCGCGGACGACCGGGCGACTCGTCCGAGAGATGAGACCAGCGTCCCGAGGGATGGTTGGCGGGCGTAGGGTCGACGGCATGACGCGCACCATTGATCTGGCAGTCGTCGCCGGCGACGGCATCGGGACCGAGGTCGTCGAGCAGGGCCTCGCCGTGCTCGAGTCCGTGCTCACCGGTACGGACGTCAAGGTCACGACGACGCCCTTCGACCTGGGTGCGCGACGCTGGCACGCCACGGGGGAGACCCTCACCGACGCCGACCTCGAGGCGATCCGCGGCCACGACGCGATCCTGCTGGGCGCGATCGGCGACCCGAGCGTGCCGTCGGGCGTCCTCGAGCGCGGACTGCTGCTCAAGCTGCGCTTCGCGCTCGACCACTACGTGAACCTGCGCCCCGGCAAGCTCTACCCCGGCGTCACGTCGCCGCTGGCCGACCCGGGCGAGATCGACTTCGTCGTGGTGCGCGAGGGGACCGAGGGCCCGTACGTCGGCAACGGCGGTGCGCTGCGCACCGGGACGCCGCACGAGATCGCCACGGAGGTCTCGGTGAACACCGCGTTCGGCGTCGAGCGCGTCGTGCGCGACGCGTTCGCCCGCGCCCAGGCGCGACCGCGCAAGCACCTCACGCTCGTGCACAAGCACAACGTGCTCGTGCACGCCGGCCACCTGTGGCGTCGCACGGTCGAGGCCGTGAACGCGGACTTCCCCGACGTGACGACCGACTACCTGCACGTCGACGCCGCGACGATCTTCCTCACGACGAACCCGTCGCGCTTCGACGTCATCGTCACGGACAACCTGTTCGGCGACATCCTCACGGACCAGGCGGCAGCCATCACCGGCGGTATCGGTCTCGCGGCGTCCGCGAACATCAACCCGGACCGCACCGCCCCGTCCATGTTCGAGCCGGTCCACGGCTCCGCGCCGGACATCGCCGGCCAGGGCAAGGCCGACCCCACCGCGACGGTGCTGTCCGTCGCGCTGCTGCTCGACCACCTCGGTCTCTCCGGCGAGGCGCGTCGCGTCGAGGCGGCCGTCGCGGCCGACCTCGCTGACCGCGGTGCGGAGCGCGGCGGCCGAGTACGCTCGACGGCCGAGGTGGGCCGCGAGCTCGCCGCTCGCGTCGCCGGCTGAGCCCTCGACCGGTGCCCCGGCACCGGAGGACCCAGTCCTACGCCTCGGTCGTCGTCATCCCGGACCGGAACCCCTCCCGTTCTGACCCGGTGACGCCGTCCCGACGTCGTGCTGCCCGCACCGGGCGAGCCGTCGTGGAAAACTAGGCGGAGACCACCCGGGTCGCCAGGTGAAAGGCCTCATGATGAGCACCCCGCTTGCAGCGCAGCACCAGCCGTCCTCCTCGACGGAGGACCTCATCGCCCTGTTCGACGTCCGCCGCACCGATGCGCCCCGCCCGACGGCGGAGCGCGAGGCCGCCATCGCCGCTCCCAAGTTCGGCACGGTCTTCACCGACCACATGGCGCGGATCAGCTGGAACTCCACCGACGGGTGGGTCGACCGGCGCATCGAGAAGTACGGGCCGCTGCAGATCGACCCGGCGACCGCCGTCCTGCACTACGGGCAGGAGATCTTCGAGGGCATGAAGGCGTACCGGCACGCCGACGGGTCGGTGTGGACGTTCCGTCCCGAGGCGAACGCCGCCCGGTTCGCCCGCTCGGCGCACCGCCTCGCGCTGCCCGCGCTCTCCGTGGACGACTTCGTCGGCTCCGTCACGGCGCTCGTGCGCACCGACGTCGACTGGGTGCCCACGGGCGAGGAGGCGAGCCTGTACCTGCGTCCGTTCATGTACGCGTCGGAGGCCTTCCTCGGCGTGCGCCCCTCGCTCGAGGCCGAGTACCTGGTCATCGCGTCGCCCGTCGGTCCCTACTTCTCGGGTGGCGTGAAGCCCGTGTCGATCTGGGTGGACCGCGAGTACAGCCGTGCCGGTGCCGGCGGCACGGGAGCCGCGAAGTGCGGCGGGAACTACGCGTCGAGCCTCCTGCCGCAGGTGGTCGCGCAGCAGCACGGGTGCGAGCAGGTGTGCTTCCTCGACGCGAGCACGCGGACGTTCCTCGAGGAGCTCGGCGGCATGAACGTCTTCGTCGTGCGCGCCGACGGCTCCGTGGAGACGCCCGAGCTCAGCGGCTCGATCCTCGAGGGCGTCACGCGCTCGTCGATCATCCAGCTCCTCACGGACCGCGGCCACGAGGTCGTCGAGCGGCGCATCCCGCTGACGGACCTCCTCGACGGCATCCGCGACGGGTCGGTCACCGAGGTGTTCGCCTGCGGCACGGCGGCGGTCGTCACGCCGATCGGCCGGCTCGCCGGGTCCGACTTCGACGAGACCATCGCGAGCGGCGAGGCCGGCCAGCTGACCATGGCGATCCGGACGGAGCTCACCGACATCCAGACGGGTAGGTCGGCGGACCGGCACGGCTGGCTGCGCCGCCTCGCCTGACCGCTCTCCCCGCCCGTGCACGACGCCGGGGCGCGTCTCCCGCCGGAGGCGCGCCCCGGCGTCGTGCAGGGAGGGGCAGCCGTCAGACCGGCGGGCGTCGCACGATGGTGCGGCCCGCGACGCCCGCGAGCAGCGACCACACGGCGATCCCGATGAGCAGGTTGATGAGCCCCGAGAGCGCCGCGGCGGTCACGTCGCTCGACCACGCGAACGGCAGGACGGCGATCACGACGATGACGAGCGCCATGATCCAGCCGAAGAACGCGCGCGGCCGCGGCGTGCTGAGGATGAGCAGGTGGAGCAGCCCGGCGGCGAGGATCGCGAGGATCGCGCCGTCGATCGCCCAGGCCGCCTGCTGCGAGCCGGTCGAGAAGAGGTCGGGCGGCGGGACGAGCTCGATCGTGAAGATGCGCTCGAACACGAGGACGCCGATGAGGCCGATGAGCGCGGCGACCAGGGCGGTCGCGGCGGCGCCCGCCCAGAAGCGCCCGGCCTCGACCGTGAGGCGGGGGTCGGCGGGGCTCACCGTGCGCTGCGGTTCCGGGAACTCGGCGCGCGGGTCGTGCGTCGGCGGCAGCGCGGGGGGCTGTCCCGGCACCGGGGCGGCCGGCTGGACCGGCGGTTGTCCGTAGCGGCGGGTCTGGGGGTTCTGCGGGTCGTACCCGGGTGTCGGGTCGCTCATCGTCACTCCTCCGTCGGTCGCGTCGCTGCGCTGCTGCCCAGTGGGTGGACGCTCTCGTCCATCCTGTCGGACTGTGGCACGATGTGCCCTGTGACACACCTCGTCTCCCACCTCATTATCGAGTAGCGCGTCCGGAACCACTCACCGGACGCGCAGACCTCCCGCACCCTCGGGGGGTCTTTTTGTTGCCGGGCACCACCCCCGCCCGGCGGCACGGACGCCGGGCCCACCGCCTCACGAGGGCACGACCCGGCTCCCAGGGAACGGTGTCACGCGGCTCTCTCGGCGCCGCGCTGTCGGTGCCCCCGGCACCTCCCGACGAACGGCAGGAAGTAGCACGATGACCTCGGTGACGACCCCCGCGACCGGCCCCCGCAGGCCCCGGGTCTTCCACGTCTACGACACGACCCTGCGTGACGGCGCGCAGCAGGAGGGCATGAACCTCTCCGTCGCGGACAAGCTCGCGATCGCGCCGCTGCTGGACGAGCTGGGCGTCGGGTTCGTCGAGGGCGGCTGGCCCGGTGCCGTGCCGAAGGACACGGAGTTCTTCCGGCGCGCCGCCAAGGAGCTGCACCTGAAGCACGCGGTGCTCGCCGCGTTCGGGGCCACGCGCAAGGCCGGGCTGCGCGCCTGGGACGACCCGCAGGTCCGGGCGCTGGTCGACTCCGAGGCTCCGGTCGTCACCCTCGTCGCCAAGTCGGACGTCCGGCACGTCGAGCGCGCGCTGCGCACGACGACCGACGAGGGGCTCGCGATGATCACCGACACCGTGTCGTTCCTCGTGGGCGAGGGGCGCCGCGTCGTCGTCGACGCCGAGCACTTCTTCGACGGCTACCGCCACGACCCGGCCTTCACGCGCGCCGCCGTGCAGGCGGCGTTCGACGCCGGCGCCGAGGTCGTCGCCCTGTGCGACACCAACGGCGGCATGCTGCCCACCTGGGTCGGCGAGATCGTCACGGAGCTGCGCGACGCCGTCGGGCTCGTGCACGGGCGCGACGCGCTCCCGGGAGACCCGCTGCTCGGGATGCACGCGCACAACGACTCGGGCTGCGCCGTCGGGAACACCCTCGCCGCCGTCGAGGCAGGCGCCGCGCACGTCCAGGGAACGGTCAACGGGTACGGCGAGCGGACGGGCAACGTCGAGCTCCTGACCGTCGTCGCGAACCTCGAGATCAAGCACGGCCTCCGCACGCTCGCCGGGGACGGGCTCGAGGAGGCGACGCGCATCGCGCACGCCGTCTCCGAGATCACCAACATCTCGCCCTACGCGCGCCAGCCGTACGTCGGCGCCAGCGCGTTCGCGCACAAGGCCGGCCTGCACGCGAGCGCGATCAAGGTCGACCCCGACCTCTACCAGCACATCGACCCGACCGCCGTCGGCAACGACATCCGCATGCTCATCTCCGACATGGCCGGCCGCGCGTCGATCGAGCTCAAGGGCCGCGAGCTCGGGTTCGACCTCTCGGGCCAGGGCGAGCTGCTCTCCCGGGTGACCAACCGTGTCAAGGACGACGAGGCGAACGGCTACACCTACGAGGCCGCCGACGCGTCCTTCGAGCTCCTCCTGCGCGAGGAGATGACCGGGGAGCGGCCGGGCTACTTCCGCGTCGAGAGCTGGCGCACGATCGTCGAGCGCGCCGGCTCCCGCGGGACCGAGGCCACGGCGGAGGCCACCGTCAAGCTGCACGCCGGCGGCGAGCGCATCGTCACGACCGGCGAGGGCAACGGCCCCGTCAACGCGCTCGACCACGCGCTGCGGCTCGCGCTCACCCGCGTCTACCCCGAGATCGAGGAGTTCGAGCTCATCGACTTCAAGGTGCGCATCCTCGACACCGAGCAGGGGACCGACGCGATCACGCGCGTGCTCATCGAGACGACCGACGGCGCGTCGTCGTGGTCCACCGTCGGGGTCGGCCCGAACCTCATCGAGGCGGCGTGGGAGGCGTTGACGGACTCGGCGATCTTCGGGCTCGTGCATGCGGGGGTCGAGCCCCGCTGAGGTCGCGTGGGTTCGTGTGCGGGGTCCGCGGGTGGGCCTTCGCGGGCGGGTCGCGGGGGTGGGCCTTCGCGGGCGGGCGTCCGCGGGTGGGCCTCCGCGGGCGGGGTCGCGGGTCTACCATCCGGCCGCTCGTGCCTCGCGGCCTCCCGCCAGACCCGCCACGACCCGCGACCCCGCCCGCTCCGGCACGCCCGCTCCGGCCCGCCCGCTCCGGCCCGCCCGCTCCGGCCCGCCCGCTCGTGCGCCGTCTCGCCGTCTCGGAGGTGGTACCGCGGTAGCGCGAGGTTGTACCGACGTCGGCCGCCGGGTCTGTCGTGGCGGGCTTAGGCTGGGCGGGTGCGTGGTGAGTACAAGGTCCCCGGTGGCAAGCTCGTGGCGGTCGACGTCGAGGTGGAGGAGGGGCGGCTCGCCCGCGTCGCGGTGAGCGGCGACTTCTTCCTCGAGCCCGACGACGCGCTCGAGGACATCGACGGTGCGCTGACGGGGATGCCGGAGACGGCGACCGTGACACAGCTCGCGAGCGCCGTCCAGGGCGTGATCGGCGACGGCGTGACGATGGTCGGGTTCTCGCCCGAGGCCGTGGCGATCGCGGTGCGCCGCGCGCTCGGCCACGCGACGGGCTGGCACGACCACGAGTTCGAGGTGGTCCACGAGGGGCCCGAGAGCCCGGCGATGCACCTCGCGCTCGACCAGGTGCTGACCGAGGAGCTGGACGCGGGTCGGCGCGGCCCGACGCTGCGGATCTGGGAGTGGGCCTCGCCCGCCGTGATCATCGGCTCGTTCCAGTCGTTGCGGAACGAGGTCGACCTCGAGGGTGCCGAGCGCCACGGCGTCACGGTGGTGCGCCGGATCTCCGGGGGTGGAGCGATGTTCGTCGAGCCCGGGAACACCATCACGTACTCGCTGTACGTGCCGGCGTCGCTCGTCGAAGGGCTGAGCTTCGAGCGGTCCTACGCGTTCCTCGACGACTGGGTGCTCGGCGCGCTCGCCGACGTCGGCGTGGAGGCGACGTACAAGCCGCTCAACGACATCGCGTCACCGGCGGGCAAGATCGCCGGGGCGGCGCAGAAGCGCCTGCGCGGGGGAGCGGTGCTCCACCACGTGACGATGGCGTACGACATCGACGCCGACAAGATGACCGAGGTCCTGCGCATCGGGCGCGAGAAGCTCTCCGACAAGGGCACGAAGAGCGCGAACAAGCGGGTCGACCCGGTGCGCTCGCAGACGGGCATGGCACGCGAGGACGTGATCGAGGCGTTCAAGGCGCACTTCCGCTCCCGGTACCGCACGGTCGACGGCAAGGTCACGCCCGAGGAGCGCGCGCTCGCCGAGGAGCTGGCCCGGACGAAGTTCTCGACGCCGGAGTGGACCGCGCGCGTCCCGTGACGCCCGTCCCGTGACGCGCGCCCCGCGGGCGCACCACGTCGCGGACCGCGGTCCGACCGCGTCCGACCCGGCCGTCCCGTGCGGGGTCGGTGAGGTCAAGATCCTGCAACATCTCGCGAGACGGCTTCCGTTCGCGGCGGTGTGGCAGTAATCTCCACACATACGCCCAGCGATGGAACTTAGTTTCACGCCTCGCAGCCTGCCAGCTCGAGGCTCACCAGGGCACACGAACCGGCCGTCTCCCCAGCGGCCGACCAGAAAGGAAGTGTCACGGCATGCAGCGACGCAGCACGGTGGCCGTCACGGGCACCCTCCTCCTCGCACTCGGGCTGTCCGCGTGCGGCGGGTCGGACGGCGGCGGTGACGCGGACGGCTCCGCGGACTCCGGCTCCGGCGACTTCACGGGCGAGACCCTCACCGTCTGGATCATGGAGGGCACCAACCCCGACGCGGACGCGTTCTTCGACGAGGTGACGACCGCTTTCAAGGACGAGACGGGCGCCGACCTCCAGATCGAGTTCCAGCCGTGGGCCAGCGCCCACGACAAGTTCACGACCTCCATCGCGGGTGGTACCACGCCCGACGTGGCCGAGGTCGGCACCACGTGGACCGGAGAGTTCGCCGAGGTCGGCGCTCTGGCGGACCTCACCGACCGGATCTCCGAGGCCGGGCTCGAGGACGACCTCGTGCCGGGGCTGCTCGAGTCGGCGACCCTCGACGGCGGCATCTACGGCATGCCGTGGTACGCGGGCGTCCGGTCGATCGTCTACCGCACCGACCTGTTCGAGGCCGCGGGCATCGAGCCCCCGACCTCGTGGGACGGGCTCGTCGAGGCCGCCGACGCGCTGAAGGCCGCGAACCCGGAGATCATCCCGTTCCCCGTCGCGGGTGACAGCCAGTACGGCGCGATGCCGTTCATCTGGGGCGCGGGCGGCGACCTCGCGACGCAGGACGGCGACACCTGGACGTCGGAGATCAGCTCTCCCGCGTCGGTCGAGGGCCTCGAGTTCTACACCGGCCTCGCGACGGAGCACGACTTCTCGACCGCTGCGGCCACCACGTGGAAGGAGACCGACCTCCTCGCGGCGTTCGAGCAGGGGCAGGTCGGCATGATGATCTCGGGATCGTGGACGCCGGGCAAGATCCTGGCCGACGTCCCCGAGATGGAGGGCAAGATCGGTGCCTTCCCGATCCCCGGCCAGACCGAGGGCCTGTCCGACTCGTTCCTCGGGGGCTCGCACCTCGGCGTCTTCGCGGAGAGCGACAAGCAGGACCTCGCCTGGGAGTTCGTCGAGATGATGTCGACGGGCGACTTCGCCGAGGAGTGGGGACAGCAGTCCGGCTACTTCCCGGGCCAGACGTCGCTGCTGGAGAACGTCATCGCCGAGGACGACCCGCTGGTGGCGCCCTTCGCCGAGCAGATGGTCGAGGCCGGCCGGTCCGTGCCGGTGACGCCGCTGTACGGGCAGATCCAGGGCAAGAAGACCCTGGAGACGATGCTGCAGTCGATCCTCTCGGGCAGCGCGAGCGTCCAGGAGGCGGCGGACACCGCCGCCGCCGACATGGACGAGACGTTCGGTTCCTGACCGGACGCGACCGACGCCGGGCCGCGGTGACCCCGCGGCCCGGCGCCACGTCCGGCGGCCGCCCCGCCCCAGCACGCTCGCCCGCACGAACGACACGCAAGGACGACCCATGGCAGACCTGAGAGCCGCTCCCGGCGCCTCGGTGGACCCGGCAGGACCGGGAGCGCCGGTGGCGTCGGCCACCACCACGACCCGCCCCGCGAGACGCCGCCCGGTACTGGGCCACCGGTCCGCGCTGCGTCCCTGGCTGCTGCTCGGCCCCGCCCTCGTCGTGCTCGGCGTGCTGCTCCTGTGGCCGCTCGTGCGCGTCGTGCTGCTGTCCCTCCAGGACTACGGGCTCCGGCAGATCGCGAGCGGCGAGTCCAACTGGATCGGGCTGCAGAACTACGCCGACATCCTCGGCGACAGCTACCTGTGGACCGTGGTCCTGCCGAACACCGTGCTCTTCGCGCTGGCGTGCGTGGTGCTCACGGTCGTCCTCGGGACGGCGGTCGCGCTGTTCCTCAACACGCTCGGACCGGTGTGGAGGGGCGTCGGCGCGACGGCGATCATGGTCGCCTGGGCCGTGCCCGCGATCACCGGCACGTACGTGTGGATCTGGATCTTCGACCCGCTCAACGGTCTCGTGGCCTCCGTCCTCGAGGGCGTCGGAGCGATCGAGCCCGGGACGGTGAACTGGTTCACCGAGCGCCTGTCGTTCTACGCGATCGCGACGCTCAACGTCGTGCACCACGGCTTCCCGTTCGTCGCGATCACGGTGCTCGCCGGCCTCATGACCATCCCGCACGAGCTGCACGAGGCCGCCAAGGTCGACGGCGCCTCGGCGTGGCGCCGGTTCTGGTCCATCACCGCGCCGATCCTGCGCCCGGTGTTCGCCGTCGTGACGATCCTGTCGACCATCTGGGACTTCAAGGTCTTCACGCAGATCTACCTCATGCCCGGCGGCAACGGCGGCAACAAGGACGTGTTCAACCTCGGCGTGTGGTCGTACATCGAGTCGTTCGCGCAGGGCAAGTACGGCATGGGCTCGGCGATCGCCGTCCTCCTCACGCTCATCCTGCTCGGCATCACCCTCGTGTACATGCGCACCCTGTTCAAGGAGGAGGAGCTGTGAGCGCCCCGACCCTCGACCGTGGCACGGCCTCCCACGGCGCCGGCAGCACCGGCAGCACCGACGGCCCGGGCTCGCGGACCCCTCAGGTCCTGCGCGCGCACCGCCGCCGACCCGGCGCCGCCGGCGCGAAGACCGCCGGCATGGTCGCGCTGCTGCTCTTCTCGCTCTTCCCCGCGTACTGGATGTTCTCGTCCGCGATCGACCCGGAGGCGGCGACGCGCGGCGCCCGGCTGCTGCCGGCGGGCGTCACCTGGGACAACTTCCGCACGGTGATCGACGACGGCGGCTTCGGCCAGTACCTGCGCAACTCGGTGCTCGTCGCGGTCGGGACCGTGCTCGCGTCGTCGATCATCGCGCTGCTCGCGGCCGTCGCGGTCAGCCGTTTCCGCTTCCGGTTCCGCCGGTCGATGCTCGTGCTGATCCTCATGGTGCAGATGGTGCCGCTCGAGGCGCTGGTCATCCCGCTGTTCCTCCAGATGCGCACCCTCAACATGCTGAACTCGCTGCTCGGCCTGACGATCGTCTACCTGGCCTTCGCGCTGCCGTTCGCGATCTGGACGCTGCGCGGGTTCGTCGCGGCGGTGCCGGTCGAGCTCGAGGAGGCCGCCTACCTCGACGGCGCGTCGTGGGGCCGCATGTTCTGGAAGATCCTCGTGCCGCTCGTCGCTCCCGGCGTCGTCGCGACGAGCGTCTTCTCCTTCATCACCGCGTGGAACGAGTTCATCTTCGCGCTGACCTTCCTCCAGCAGTCGAGCAAGTACACGGTGCCGATCGGCCTGCAGAAGTTCTTCGGGGAGAACACCACCGACTGGGGCGCGGTGATGGCCGCGTCGACGATCATCACGCTGCCCGTGCTGATCTTCTTCGTGCTCGTCCAGCGCAACCTGTCGTCGGGCCTGACCGCGGGCTCGGTGAAGGGATGAGCGCCCCGACCGCGGACGACGTCGTCCGCGCCGTGAACGGCGTCCTCCTCCCGGGCTTCACGGGCACCCAGGAGCCGCCCGCGTGGCTGGTCGACGCCGCTCGGCACGGCCTCGCGGGCGTGCTCTGCTTCGGGCACAACACGCCCGACGTCGCGACCACCGCGCGCCTGTCGGCGCGCCTGCGCGAGGTCGCGCCCGACCTCCTGGTCGCCGTCGACGAGGAGGGCGGGGACGTCTCCCGGCTGGAGGCGGTCACCGGGTCGAGCATCCCGGGCAGCGCGGCGCTCGGCGTCGTGGACGACGTCGCGCTCACCGAGACGGTCGGCCGGGCGCTCGGGCGCCTGCTCTCGGCGACGGGCGTCGACCTCGACCTCGCGCCCGACCTGGACGTGAACTCCGACCCCGACAACCCCGTCATCGGCGTGCGTTCGTTCGGCGCCGACCCGGCGCTCGTCGCGCGGCACGGGGCGGCCTTCGTCCGCGGGCTGCACGCCGGCGGGGCCGGGGCGTGCGGCAAGCACTTCCCGGGGCACGGCGCGACGAACGTGGACTCGCACCTGTCCCTCCCGGTCGTCGACGCGAGCCTCGCCGAGCTCCGGGCGCGCGACCTGCCGCCGTTCGCCGCGACCGTCGGGGAGTCCGCCGCGCCCGAGGAGCGGCTCGACGCGGTGATGACGGCGCACGTCGTCGTCCCGGCGCTCGGGACCCTGCCCGGGACGCTCGAGCCCGCCGTGGCGGACCTGGCCCGGTCGTTGGGGTTCGACGGCCCGATCGTCACCGACGCGCTCGACATGGGCGCGCTCGCGGCGCACGCGGGCGGTGCGGACCCGGGCGGCCCGGAGCGCGCCGGCGTCGGGGCGGCGCCCCACGACGTCGGCGAGCTGGCCGTCCGCGCGATCGAGGGCGGCGCCGACCTCCTGTGCCTCGGCACGACGGTGGGCCGCGACGACGAGACGCTGTTCCGGCAGGCGCAGGACGCGCTCGTCCGTGCGGTGGAGTCGGGCCGCGTGACCGTCGACCGCCTGCGCGAGTCCGCCACCCGCACGGCACGGACCCTCGCGGCGACCCGTGCGCGCCAGGCCGCGTCCGGCGTCGTGTGCTCTCCCGCGGCGGCGCTCGAGGCGCTCGCCGACCTCGAGGCCGTGGGGGCGGACGCCGCCGCGCGCGCCGTGCGCGTGACGACCGGGCCTGCGGGAGGCACCTCGCCGCTCCCGCTGACCGGGGCGCCCGACGTCGTCGACCTGCGGGTGCGCTTCGACCACGCCGCAGGGCGCACCGCGCAGCACGTGCAGCGCGCGCTGGACGAGGCGTTCGGCACCGGCGCCGTGCGGCACCTGCGGCCCGCGGACGAGGAGAGCTGGGCCCGGACGCTCGACGCGGTCGGCGCGTCCGACCGCCCGCTCGTCGTGCTCACGCGCGAGCCGCTCCCGGGCTCGCGAGAGCGCGCACGTCTCGACGCGCTCCTCGCCGCCCGGCCCGGGCTGGTCGTCCTGCACACCGGGTTCCCCGGAGCGGTCGACCAGTGGTTCGGCGCCGCCGCGGGCGTGCGGCCCGCTGCGGTCGTCGTCGCGTGCGGGACCGGGCGCGCGAACGCGCGCGCCGCCGTCGCGCTGCTCGCTGGTCCGGCGACAGGTGGTGCGGCAGGAAGGGCGGCACGGACCGCCGTCCGGCCCGAGGCGGAGGTGACCGGATGATCGTCCTCGGCCTGTCGTCCGGCACGTCGGTCGACGCGATCGACGCCGCCGCGGCCGACTTCTCGCTGGGCGTCGACGGTGTGCTGCGCATGCGCGCGCTCGGTCACACCGAGTACCCGTGGCCCGCCGTGCTGCGCGAACGCATCCTCAAGGCGCTGCCGCCGGCCGCCGTCGACGTCGCGGAGGTCGCGCAGCTCGACACCCTCATCGGCCAGGAGCTGGGCCGCGCCGGGCGCCGGGCGATCGACGACGTCGCCGGCGGGGACGCCGACCTCGTCGCCTCGCACGGGCAGACGATCTACCACTGGGTCGTCGGGGCGAGGACGCGCGGGACGCTCCAGCTCGGCAACGCCGCCTGGATCGCCGAGCACGTCAAGCGGCCGGTGGTCAGCGACTTCCGCGTCGCCGACGTCGCGGCCGGGGGGCACGGCGCGCCGCTCGTCAGCGTGCTCGACGCGCTGTGGCTCGGGAGCGACCCCGCCGCGCCGGACGACGGCCTCACGGCGGCGCTCAACGTCGGCGGCATCGCGAACGTCACGCTCGTCGGGCGGGTCGACGACCCGGTGACGGGCTGGGACACCGGGCCGGGCAACTGCCTGCTCGACGTCGCGGTCGCCGCGCTGACGGAGGGGCGTCTCGCCTACGACCGCGACGGAGCGCTCGCCGCGCAGGGCACGGTGGACGAGGTGGCGCTCGCGGCGCTGCTCGACGACCCGTACTTCTCCGCGCCCGCGCCGAAGTCCACGGGG
The DNA here is from genome assembly GCF_965112045.1 of Cellulosimicrobium sp. Marseille-Q8652. Lineage (NCBI taxonomy): Bacteria > Bacillati > Actinomycetota > Actinomycetes > Micrococcales > Promicromonosporaceae > Cellulosimicrobium > Cellulosimicrobium sp. Marseille-Q8652. The sequence goes on from NZ_CBCOPS010000002.1 coordinate 651,671, forward strand.
CGCGAGCTGTTCGACGGCACGTACGTCCCGCGGCGCCTCGCCGCGGTGCGGCCCGACCTCACGGGGCCGGACCTCGTCGCGACGCTCACCGAGCTCACGGCCGTGAGCGTCGCCGACGCGCTCGCCGGGCACGACGTGCGACGCGTCGTCGTCTCCGGTGGCGGCGCGCGCAACCCCGTCCTGCTCGACCGGCTGCGGGCGGCGCTGGACGCCCGGGTCGGGCCGGGCTGCGCGGTCGTGACGGCCGACGCGCTCGGGCTGCCGGTCGACGCCAAGGAGGCCTACCTCTTCGCGCTGCTCGGGTTCCTCTCCGCGCACGGGCTGCCGGGCACCGCCCAGGGCGAGCACCGGCGCCGCGCCACGGGGGCGCGACGCGGCGTCGTGCTCGGGTCGCTCACGCCGCCGGGTCCGCTCCCGTGGCCCGCCGCGACGACGCCGGTGCGCCGGCTGGTCCTCGCCAACACGCCGCGGTCACTCCCGCGGGAACGGGGCCCCGTCCCGGGCCCCACGAAGGGAAGCACCCCATGACCGAGCCCACGACGACCACCGAGGACTGGCACGACCTGCTGCGTCTCGCGTCGCCGACCGAGGAGCGCAACCCGCGCACCACGGACGTCGACCTCCTGCCCACGGCGGACGTCGTGCGCCGCATCACCGACGAGGACGCGACCGTCGCCGACGCCGTGCGCGCGCAGCGCGACCGGATCGCCGAGGCGGTCGACCTCGCGGTCGAGGCGCTGCGGGCCGGCGGACGCGTGCACTACGTGGGGTCCGGGACGTCGGGTCGGCTCGGCGTGCTCGACGCCGTCGAGCTGCTGCCGACCTACGGCGTGGGGGAGGAGTGGTTCGTCGCGCACCTCGCGGGCGGTGTCGGGGCCATGATGCTCGCGGTCGAGGGGGCGGAGGACGACGTCGACCTGGGCCGGCAGGACGTGGACGAGGTCGGCCCGCACGACGTCGTGGTCGGGCTCGCGGCGAGCGGCCGCACGCCCTACGTGCGCGGCGCGCTCGACGTGGCGCGCGAGCGCGGCGCGCGGACCGTGCTCGTCTCGGCGAACCCGCGCGCGACGCTCGCGCGCGACGTCGACGTCGCGATCCTCGTCGACACGGGTCCCGAGGTGGTCACCGGCTCGACCCGCATGAAGGCGGCGACCGCGCAGAAGCTCGTGCTCAACACGTTCTCCACCGCGACGATGATCCGGCTCGGCAAGACGTACTCGAACCTCATGATCGACGTGCGGCCGACCAACCAGAAGCTGCGCGCGCGCATCGTGCGCATGCTCGTCCAGGCGACGGGGCTCGAGCCCGAGGCGTGCGAGGACGTGCTGCACGCGGCCGACGGCGAGGTGCACGTCGCCCTCGTCATGCTGCTCGCCGGAGCGGACGCCGGGACGGCGCGCGACGCGCTGCGCGGCGACGGCGTGGGCGGCGTGCGCGACGCCCTCGCCCGGCTGGGCGCCCTGCCCGCGCGCTGACGCTCCCGCGTCCTAGCTCGGCGGCCGCGGCGGGGTAGGACGCGGACCGAACACGGCCGTGCCGACGCGCACGACCGTCGCCCCCTCGGCGATCGCGACCTCCAGGTCACCGCTCATGCCCATCGAGAGCTCGCGGGCGCCCGACGTCCCGGGCGCGCCGGAGCCGAGCACGGTGTCCCGCACGGCGCGCAGCCGCGCGAACCCCGCACGCACGAGCGCCTCGTCGGGGGAGTTCGCGCCGATCGTCATGAAACCCGTGAGCCGCAGTCCCGGGAGGGCCGCGACGTCGTGCGCGAGGCGCGGGGCGTCGTCGGTCAGCACGCCCGACTTGGACGCCTCGCCCGAGACGTTGACCTGCACCATGACGTCGAGCGTGCGGTGGTCGCGCGCGCAGCGGGCCGACAGCGCCTCCGCGAGCTCGAGCGAGTCCACGCTCTCGACGCCCGCCGCCGTCGCGAGCACCTGGTTCACCTTGTTGCGCTGCAGGTGGCCGATCATGTGCACGTCCACCCGACCGGCGGCGACGACGTCCGCAAGGTCCGGCGCCTTCGCCACGAGCTCCTGGACCCGGTTCTCGCCGACGAGGTCGACACCCGCCTCGACGACGGCGCGGACGGCCTCGGCCGGCTGCGTCTTCGTCGCGACGAGGAGCCGGACCTCCGACGGCTCGCGCCCGGCCGCGCGGGCCGCGGCACCGATCCGGGAGCGCACCACGTCGAGGTTCCGCGCGACGCGCCCGGCGAGATCGAGGGACGTGGAGGGGACGGCGTCGGGCATGCTGCCAGTCTAGGTTCGGCGGGACCGGGGTCGAGGTCAGGGGGTTCCCGGATCCGCCGGCCGGGCGTGGTGCGCGAGGATGGCCCGGTGAAGACCCTGCTCAACATCATCTGGCTCGTGCTCGCCGGCTTCTGGCTCGCCCTGGGCTACGTCGCCGCGGGCATCGTCTGCTGCGTACTCGTGATCACGATCCCGTTCGGCATCGCCTCGTTCCGGATCGCCGGGTATGCCCTGTGGCCGTTCGGGCGCACGGTCGTCGACAAGCCCACGGCCGGTGCGTGGTCGACCATCGGCAACGTCGTCTGGGTGATCGTCGCGGGCATCTGGCTCGCGATCGGGCACGTGCTCACGGCGATCCCGCTGTTCGTGTCGATCATCGGCATCCCGCTGGGCATCGCGAACCTCAAGATGATCCCGGTCTCGCTCCTGCCGCTGGGCAAGGAGATCGTGCCGACCGACGCCCCGTTCGCGGCCTACGGCCGCTGATCGTCTACCTCGCGACGGGGGCCGTGGTGCCGCCCGTCAGGCGGAGCAGGTCCGCGGGGGAGAGGCCGACGTCGAGGCCGCGCCGCCCGCCCGAGACGTAGACGACGTCGAACCCGAGCGCGCTCTCGTCGAGCACGGTGCGGTGGTGCTGCTTCTGCCCGAGCGGCGAGATCCCGCCCACGACGTACCCCGTCGCGCGCTCGGCGACCGTGGGCTCGGCCATCGTCGCCTTCTTGCCGCCCGCGGCGTGCGCGAGCGCCTTGAGGTCGAGCTGACGGTCGACCGGCACGATCCCGACGACGAGCGGACCGCCGTCGACCACGGCGAGCAGCGTCTTGAACACCTGTTCCGGTGCGGCGCCGATCGCCGCGGCGGCCTCCATCCCGTAGCTCAGGTCGCTCGACGGGTCGTGCTCGTACGGGTGCAGCGTGTACGCGACCCCCTCGCGCTCGAGGAGGACGACGGCGGGCGTCCCGGCGTGCGCGGACGGCTTCGACTTCTTGGCCACGGCCCGATTGTGCCGCAGCGAGGACGGCGGTGCCGCTAGACGTTCACGTCGACGAGCGAACCGATCCCGTAGGTGACGGCCATCGCGAGCGCGCCGCCGACGACGGTCCGGACCGTGGCGCGCCGGGTCGGGGCCTGGCCCAGCCGGGCGGACCCCCAGCCCGTGAGGACGAGGGCGAGGACGACCGCGACGAAGGTCACCGGGACGCGCCACGGCGCCGGCGCCAGGAGGACGGCCGCGAGCGGGAGCAGCCCGCCGACCGTGAACGAGACGACCGAGGCGCCTGCGGCCTCCCAGGGGCTCGTCAGCTCGTCCGGGTCGAGGTGCAGCTCGGCGTCGGCGTGCGCGGCGAGCGCGTCGCGCTCCGTGAGCTGGACGGCCACCTCGCGCGCGAGGTCCGGCGTGAGCCCTTTCGCCTCGTAGAGCCCGGCGAGCTCGTCGAGCTCCTGGTCGGGCATCTCCGCGAGCTCGCGGCGCTCCGTGGCGAGCAGCGCCCTCTCCGTGTCGCGCTGCGTGCTCACCGACACGTACTCGCCCGCGGCCATCGAGAGCGCCCCGGCGAGGAGCGCCGCGCCGCCGGCCGTCGCGATGACCGGGATGGACGTGCTCGTCGCCGCGACCCCGACGACGACGCCGGCGGTCGACACGATCCCGTCGTTCGCCCCGAGCACCCCGGCCCGCAGGCGGTTGAGCCGGCTGCCCGTGCTCTCCCGGTCGTGCGGCTCGCCGGTGTGCGGCATGCCGCTGCCGGCACCGGGGGGTGCGACGTCGTCCATGGGGCCACGGTAGGTGCTGCGCCACCGGGCCCGTGGGGGACGCGCGGCGTAGCGTCGACCTCGTGACGAGAGCGACCGTGCCGCAGGGCGTCGTCGACGTGCGGCCAGCGAACGAGGCGAGCTGGGACGACCTCGTCGCCGTGTTCGGGGACCGGGGCTACCCGGCGACGTGCTGGTGCCAGCGGCAGGTGCTCGGCGATCGCGCCTGGTACGCCACCCCGCCCGAGGAGCGCGCCCGGCTCCTGCACGAGCAGACGAGCTGTGACGACCCCGACGCCCCCGCGACGAGCGGCCTCGTGGCCTCCCTCGACGGCGAGCCCGCGGGGTGGGTCGCGGTCGGGCCCCGTCCGTCGTTCCGGCGCCTGCGGGGCAGCCCGGTCCCGTGGAAGGGTCGCCCGGCGGGCGGCGAGCAGGTCAAGGACGATCCCGAGGTGTGGGCCGTCGCGTGCTTCGTCGTCCGTGCCGGGTTCCGCGGGCTCGGCCTCACCTACGACCTCGCGCGCGCGGCGGTGGCCTTCGCGCGCGAGCGCGGCGCGGCGGCCGTCGAGGGGTACCCGATCCTCGACCCGTCCGGGGCGCCGATCACGTGGGGCGAGAACTCGGTCGGCAGCGTGCAGGCGTTCAGGGCCGCGGGCCTCGTGGAGGTCGCGCGCCCGACGACGCGGCGCCGGGTCATGCGTCTCGACCTGCGCTGAGCGTGCGTCGCGGGTGGCGACCGGTCACGCCGGTGGTCGTCGAGTCGCGCAAATCGGGGCGCGGGCCGACCTCGCCCTGGTGTGTGATCGGTGCATGACGATCGTGACGGGCACCCCGGACGTCGACGACCTCGGGGAGGTGGTCGACGTCCTGCGGTCGTGGCAGGACGACGACGAGCCGTTCCAGCTGCACCCCGGCGACCTCGGGTGGTTCTGGCGGTTCGGGGCCGACGCGACGGCCGAGGCCGTCCGGACGTGGCGCCGGGACGAACGGGTGGTCGCCGTCGGGCTGCTCGACGGCCCGGACCTGCTCCGCGTGGCGGTCGCTCCCGACGCGCTGGGGGACGTGGCGCTGGCCGAGCGGCTCGTCGAGGACGTGGCGCACCCCGCGCGCGGCGTGCTGGGTGAGGGAGCGGCGTCGGTCGAGGCGCCCGTCGGGGCGCTGGTCGACGCGCACCTGGCCGCCGCCGGATGGCGTGCCGACGAGCCGTGGGCGGTGCTGCGCCGGGATCTCGCCGCGCCGGTGGAGGACCCGGGGATCCGGGTCGAGGACGTGGGTCCGGACCGGGCATCCGTGTGGACCGACGTGCTGCGCGCGGCGTTCGACGGGTCGACGTCCACGGACGAGCGCTGGCACGCGATGGCGGCCGGGCTGCCCTTCACCGACGCACGGTGCCTCGTCGCGTACGACGGCCCGGGGTCGGCGGTGGCGGTCGTGGCGGTGTGGTCGGCCGGCCCCGGTCGGCCCGGTCTGGTCGAGCCGATGGGCGTGCACCGCGACCACCGCGGTCACGGCTACGGCCGGGCGGTGACGACCGCAGCGGCGGTCGCCCTCCGCGGGCTGGGCGCGTCGAGCGCCGTCGTGGCGACCCCGAGCTCCAACCTCGCTGCCGTCGCGACCTACTCGTCCGCCGGGTTCCGGCATCTGCCCGAGCGGCGGGACCGTCGCCGCGACGACGGTGCGGGGCCCACGTGACGCCCTTGACGGTCTTCGGTGTGGCCTCGGGCTGCTGCCCGTCGCGCAGGAGTAGTGAGAGCGCTCGGGCGCCTCTCTACAGAGGGCCGACCGCCAGGACCGTGATGACCGGCGCGCCCGCCTCGTCGCTCGCGGCGAGGTCGACCGACGCCGTGATCGCCCAGTCGTGGTCGCCCGCCGCGTCGTCGAGCACCTGCCGGACCAGCCACGTGCCGGCCGGGACGACGCCGCCGGGCGCGTGGTCCGCCGTCGGGCCGTCGTGGCCGGGCAGGATCTCGCCGCCCGGCTCGACGACCTGGAACAGCGCGGCCGCGCGGGCGCTGGGGCCGATGCCGACGGCGTCGTCGCCCTGCGCGTCGAACAGCGGGTCGAGCGCGTCGCCCCACGCGTCCGCGTCCCAGCCGCTCGTGCCGTCGAGCGCCGCGAGCGCCCGGTAGTCCTCGCGCCCGGCGAGCTCGACGCGACGGAACATCGCGTTGCGCACGAGACGGCGGAACGCGCGCGGGTTGCCGGTGACCGGCCGGGCCGGGGCCTCCTCGCCCGTCCCGGAGAGCGGGCCGTCCCCCACGAGGTCGTCGGCGTCGTCGTCGACCGGCCGGGACAGCCGCTCCCACTCGTCGAGCAGCGACGAGTCGGTGCCCCGCACGAGCTCGCCGAGCCACTCGACGATCTCGTGCACGTCCTCCGTCCGGTGCTCCTCGGGCACCACCTGGCGCAGCGCGCGGTACGCGTCGGCGAGATATCGCAGGACGACGCCCTCCGTGCGCTCGAGCCCGTACACGGACACGAACTCCGTGAAGGTCATGGCCCGCTCCACCATGTCGCGCACGACGGACTTCGGCGAGAGCTCGGCGTCCGCGACCCACGGGTTCGTCCGCTTGTACATCGCGAACGCGGGCGCGAGCAGCTCCTCGAGCGGCTTCGGCCAGGTGATCTCCTCGAGCAGCGCCATGCGCTCCTCGTACTCGTAGCCCTCGGCCTTCATCGCGGCGACCGCCTCGCCCTTCGCGGCGTTCTGCTGCGCGTAGAGCACCTGGCGCGGGTCGTCGAGCGTCGCCTCGATGACGGAGACGACGTCGAGCGCGTGGCTCGGGCTCGCGACGTCCAGGAGGTCCAGGGCGGCGAGCGCGAACGGCGAGAGCGGCTGGTTGAGCGCGAAGTCGCGCGGCACGTCGACGGTCAGCCGCACGCTCGGGCGGTAGCCGGCGGGGCGCGAGGCGTCCGGGACGCGCACGCGCTCGACGATCCCCGCGACGCGCAGCGAGCGGTAGACGCGGAACGTCTGGCGCACGTGCTCGCGCCGCTGGGAGTCGGAGTCGTGGTTCGCGAGGAGGAGGTGCTCCATCGCAGCGACCGGGTCCTCGCCGTGCTGCGAGCGCGCCAGGACGTTGAGGACCATCGCGTGCGTGACGCGGAAGTGGCTCGTCAAGGGCTCGGGGTCGGCGTCGCGCAGGCGCTCGAACGTCGCGTCGGTCCAGTTCACCGACCCCTGCGGCGCCTTCTTGCGGACGATCTTCTTGAGCTTCTTCGGGTCGTCGCCGGCCTTGGCGAGCATCTTGCGGTTCTCGACGACGTGCTCGGGCGCCATGACGAGCACCTCGCCCACGGTGTCGTAGCCGGCGCGGCCCGCGCGGCCCGCGATCTGGTGGAACTCGCGCGCGGTGAGGTGGCGCATGCGCTCGCCGTCGAACTTCACGAGGCTCGTCAGCAGGACCGTGCGGATGGGCACGTTGATGCCCACGCCGAGCGTGTCGGTGCCGCACACGACCTTGAGCAGCCCGGACTGCGTGAGGCGCTCGACGAGGCGCCGGTACTTGGGGAGCATGCCCGCGTGGTGCACGCCGACGCCGTGCCGCAGGAACTTGCTCAGCGTCTTGCCGAAGCCCGTCCCGAAGCGGAAGTCGCCGAGCTCGGCGGCGATCGCGTCCTTCTCGGCGCGCGACGCGACGTTCATCGAGAGCAGCGACTGCGCCCGCTCGACGGCGTCCTTCTGCGTGAAGTGCACGACGTAGACGGGGGAGCGGCGCGTCGTCACGAGCTCCTCGATGACCTCGGTGAGCGGTTCGACGACGTAGGAGAAGTGCAGCGGCACCGGGCGCTCGGCCGTCGTGACCTCGGCGACGGGCCGCCCGGTGCGCTCCTCGATCTCCTCGACGAAGCGCGACGTGTCGCCGAGCGTCGCGGACATGAGGAGGAACTGGGTGTCCGTCAGCTCGAGCAGCGGCACCTGCCACGCCCAGCCGCGCTGCGGGTCGGCGTAGAAGTGGAACTCGTCCATGACGACCTGGGAGATCGCGTGCTCGTCCGCCCCGGGCCGGCCGGCGACGTCGCCCGCGCCGCGGCGCAGCGCGAGGTTGGCGAGGATCTCGGCCGTGCAGCAGATGATCGGGGCGTCCGGGTTCACCGCCGAGTCGCCCGTCATCATGCCGACGTTCTTCGACCCGAACGCCGCGACGAGCGCGAAGAACTTCTCGCTCACGAGCGCCTTGAGGGGTGCGGTGTAGTACGTGCGGCCGCCTCGTCCCGAGCGGTGCGCGGCGAGCGCGGCGAACTGCGCGCCCATCGCGACGAGCGACTTCCCCGAACCGGTGGGGGTGGCGAGGATGACGTGCGACCCGGAGACGAGCTCGATGAGCGCCTCGCTCTGGTGCGGGTACAGGTCGAGGCCCTGCTCCGTGGCCCACGTCGTGAAGCCCTCGTAGAGCGCGTCCGGGTCGGGCGCGCCGCCGGTGGGCGCGGGGACGTGCGCGAGCAGGGAGGGGGTGCGGCCGGTCGTGGTGGTCACGGGTCGAGTCTCCCAGAGGTCGGGCGCGGTGACGGTTGACAGCGCTGTCGAAAGGATGTGAGGGTAAGGGCGTCCGGAGCCGCCGCCGGCAGTCGACGAGCCCCACGAGGTCGTGGGACGAAGGGGAGACCGACCGATGACCTTCCTCCGCAGGCGCAGCAACCCCACTCTGCGCGGTCCCGCCCTGACGCGTGGCCCCGCCACGGCACGCGCCGCCGTGGCGCTGCTCACCGCGTCGGCGCTCCTCGTCCCGGCGGCCGGTGCGGTGGCCGCGCCGGCGGCCCCGGCAGCGACGGAGTCCGACGACGCCGCTGCCACCGCGGTCGAGGGCCCGCTCGTCGACCTCGTCAACCCGTTCATCGGGACGAAGGACGACGGCAACACCTATCCCGGTGCCGCCGTCCCGTTCGGGATGGTCCAGCTCTCGCCCGACAACGGGCACAACGTGGGGTACGACCACGACCGCACGAGCATCCGCGGCTTCTCCCTCGTGCACCTCTCGGGCGTCGGCTGCGGCCTCGGCGGCCCGCTGCCCGTGCTCCCGACGACCGGTCCGGTCGCGTCGACCGACTACGCGGCGTACGCCCTGCCGTACACCCACGACGACGAGGACGCCTCGCCGGGCTACTACCGGGTCGGGCTGCAGTCCGCGGCCGGGACGATCGAGGCCGAGCTCACGGCGACCGAGCGCACGGGCGTCCAGCGCTACACCTTCCCGGCGACCGAGCAGGCGAACGTCCTGCTCAACGCCGGCCAGGCGCTCAACCGCGTCACGTCGTCCGAGGTGCGCGTCGTCGACGACCGCACCGTCGAGACCGAGATCACCGTCCGCGGGTTCTGCCAGGACACCGAGCCGCAGACCATCTGGACCCGCACGACGTTCGACCGCCCGTTCACCGCGCACGGCACGTGGGACGGTGACGCCGTCACCGCCGGGTCCGACGTCGCGAGCGGCGGCGAGCAGCGCCGCGGCGCCTACGTCACGTTCGACACGACCGACGGCGACCTCGACGTCGAGGCCGTCACCGCCATGAGCTACGTCGGTGCGGACGGCGCGGCCGCGAACCTCGCCGCCGAGGCGGGCACGTTCGACGCCGTGCACGACGCCGCGCGCTCGGCCTGGGAGGACCGCCTCGGCCTGGTCCAGGTCGGCCAGGGCGACGCGACCGACCTGCGCACGTTCTACTCGTCGCTGTACCGCAGCTTCCTCGCCCCCAACACGGCGTCCGACGTCGACGGCCGCTACCGCGGCTGGGACCAGGAGGTCCACACGGCGGGCGTCGAGGGCGAGCCCGGCACGTATTACCAGAACTACTCGCTGTGGGACACCTACCGCACCCAGCAGCAGCTCCTCTACCTGCTCGCGCCGAAGGAGTCGGCCGACATGGCCCTCTCGCTCGTGCGCCAGGCGGAGCAGGGCGGCTGGCTCCCGCGGTGGGGCTACGGCACGGTCGAGACGAACATCATGACGGGCGACCCGGCGACGCCGTTCCTCGTCAGCGCGTGGCAGCAGGGCCTGCTCGCGGGGCACGAGGAGGAGGCGTACGCCGTCCTGAGGCAGAACGCGGACGGCGTGCCGCCCGAGGACTCGCCGTTCAACGGGCGCGCCGCGAACGTCGAGTACCTGCGCGACGGGTTCGTCCCGCACGAGCCGGCGCGCTCGGGCAAGCCGGGCGACTACGACCTGCAGCACGGCGGGTCCGCGACGATGGAGTACGCGCTCGCGGACGCGATGCTGTCGACGATGGCGCGCGGCCTCGGCCACGACGAGGACGCCGACCGCTACGCGGCGCGCGGCCAGAGCTACCGCAACGTGTTCGACCCGCGCACCGAGAACTTCCGCGCCCGCAGCGCCGACGGGTTCTTCGTGGGCGACCCCGACCCGGCGCACTCCGACGGGTTCCACGAGGGCACGGCCGTGCAGTACCAGTGGCTCGTGCCGCAGGACGTGCCCGGCCTCTTCGACCTCATGGGCGGGACCGACGCGGCGATCGACCGCCTCGACGCGTTCTTCGCCTACGACGAGCTCGTCGAGGACCCGGCGCGCGTCGCGAGCGAGGTCTGGGTCAACGGCACGTACGACTACTACGGCTGGGAGACCTACAACCCCAACAACGAGCCCAACCTCCACGCGCCGTACGTCTACCTGTGGACCGGGCAGCCCTGGAAGACGACGGACGTCGTGCGCGCGGCGGCGACGCTCTTCACCGACGGCCCCGACGGCGTGACCGGCAACGACGACCTCGGCACGATGTCGGCGTGGCACGTGCTGTCCTCGATCGGCGTCTACCCGATCGTCCCGGGGACGGACCTGTGGGGCCTGACGACGCCGCTGTTCGACGACGTGACGGTCACGCTCGACCCGGACGTGTTCGGCCGGGACTCCCTGCACCTCACCGCGGACGGGGTCGCGCCGGACGCGCACTACACGCAGTCCGTCTCCCTCGGCGGCGAGACGCTCGACCGCGCGTGGGTCACGGGGGACGAGCTCACCTCGGCCGGGACGCTCGACGTGACCGTCGGGTCCGAGCCGTCGGCCTGGGCGACCGCGCCCGAGGCCTCCCCGGGCGCCGTCGTGCCGGCGGACGGGACGGTCGAGCGCCTGTTCGTGGGTGCGACGCCGCGCCAGCCGGTGCTCGCCCCGGGCGGGGAGACCGAGGTCTCGGTCCAGGTCGTCGCCCAGGGCGCGGGGACGTCGAGCGGCACGCTCGAGGTCGTGTCCGACGGCGCGGTGACCGCGACCACGGACCTCGCCGAGTGGTCGGCGGAGTCCGCGGGCCTGCCCGCGACGGTCGAGGGGACGGTCACGCTGTCGGCCGCCGCGGACGCCGAGCCGGGCAGCCACGTCGTGCGGCTCGTCGTGCGCGACGCGGCGGGCACCGAGGCCGTGCGCGAGATCCAGGTCGTCGTGTCCGGCGAGTCGTGGATCGCCGGAGCGTTCGACAACGTCGGCATCGGGGACGCCGGCGCCGCGAACGCCGATCTCGACGGGACGGGCGCGTACCTGCTGCGCGACCTGCTCGCCGACCTCGGCGTCGTGCAGGGGCTCGAGCTCACCGTGCCGGGCACGGAGCTGACGTACCTGCTGGGCGCGCCGCCCGCGGGCGAGCCGGACAACGTCGCCGCGGACGGGCAGGTGCTCGAGGTGCCCGAGGCGCAGCGCGGGACGCGCACGCTCTCGCTCGTCGGGACCGCGACCCACGGCACGCAGCGCGGGGACCTCGTCCTCGGCTTCGCCGACGGCACGAGCCAGACCGTCCAGGTCGCGCTGAGCGACTGGTGCACCGGTTCGCCCGAGCCGGACAACATCCTCGTCGCCAAGCCGGGCGCCCGAGGCAACGGGACGGGCACGGACCGGTTCGGCTGCGGCCTGTACGCGACGGCACCGGTCACCGTGCCGGACGGGAAGGTGCTCACGAGCCTCACGCTGCCCGTCAACACGCGCCTCCACGTCTTCGCGGTGGCGACGGACGCGACCGGTGTCGCGCCGGCGCCGCAGGTCGAGGTCACCGCGCAGGCGCGCTGCCTGGCCGGCCGGGCGTACGTCGCGGTCCGCGCGGTCAACACGGGCGAGCAGCCCGCGGCGATCGAGCTCGCGACGGACTTCGGGGCGAAGGCGTTCCCGCAGGTCGCTCCGGGCGCGAGCGCGTACCAGTCGTTCGCGGTCCGGTCGGCGCACGTCGAGGAGGGCGAGGTGACCGTGACGGTGACCACGGCCGACGGCGAGCCGCAGCAGGTCACGGCCGTCCACCCGGCGATCACCTGCTCGTAACCCGTCCCTGACAGGGTGGCGCGGGCCGTGCTCCGGCGGCCCGCGCCACCGCTGTCATCGCGCACGTCCACCCGGCGGCCGTCCGGACCGCCGACCCTCACGACGACCCCGACCACGAGGACCCCATGAGCTCCAGGCCTTCGCGCCACCGAGGCGCCGCGCTTCCTGTGCCCGCCGCCGCACCGCCGTCCGGCACCGGACCGAGGAGGGACGCCGCCCGCCGCCGCTCCGGTCTCCTCGCCGGCGCCGTCGCCGCCGCCCTCGTCGTCGTGGGTCTCGCCCCTGCGGCGTCCGCGACGCAGGCTCCGTCGACGGCCGCCGAGGACCGCGACGTGGCGTCGCTCGTCGACGTCTTCGTCGGCACCGAGGGCGACTACGGGAACGACATGCCGGCGGCCCAGGCGCCGAACGGGCTCGCGAAGGTCAACCCGCGCACCACGCCGGGCCGCAACAACACGGGCTACGACCACGCGCAGTCGCAGATCTCCGGCTTCACGCACACGAACCTCGACGGCGTGGGCGGCTCGGGCGCCGGCGGCGACATCCTCGTGGTGCCGACGTCGGGCAGCTACACCGCGCGCCCCGGGACCGGCACGTACGCCCACCCGTTCTCGAAGGACACCGAGACGGGCAGCCCCGGCTACTACGGGGTGACGCTCGGCAACGTCGCCGGGACGGACGGGGGGATCCGAGCCGCCGAGGGCAGCATCGAGGCCGAGGTGACGGCGACGACACGGTCGGGCGTCCACCGGTACGCGTTCCCCGACGGCGCGACACCGACCCTCGTCGTCGACCTCGAGACGAACAACACGAGCCGGACGTCGTCGTCGGTCGACGTGGAGACGCTCGCCGACGGGCGCGCGGCGCTCCGGGGCCAGGTCACGGGCTACTTCTACAACGCGGCGTACACGCTCTACTACTACGCGCAGACCACGCAGCCGGTCGCGAAGGTCACCACGTGGGGCGACGACGACCAGCTCGTCGACGCGACGTCCCAGGACGGTCGTGACACCGGCGCGGTCCTCACGTTCGACCCGGCGCACGCCGACGAGGTCGGGCTGCAGGTCACGCTGTCGCCGGTGAGCGTCGAGCAGGCACGGCTCGACCAGCAGGTCGAGCTCGGCGACCTCACCTTCGACGAGGTCCGCGACCGCACGCGCGCCGAGTGGAACACGACGCTCGGGCGGGTCGACGTCGAGGCGTCGACCGCGACCGACCCCACCGGCGACCTGCAGAAGCTCTTCTACACGCACCTGTACCGCATGTTCGCCATGCCGATAAACGCGACGAGCACCTCGGGCACGTACCGCGGGGTCGACGGCGCGGTCCACAGCGCCCAGGGCTTCACGTACTACGACTCGTGGGCGACCTGGGACGACTTCCGGAAGTTCTCCGTCATCGCCTACATCGACCCCGCGCTGTACCGCGACATGGTGCAGTCGCTCGTCTACCTGTTCGCCGACGCGGAGTCGACGGGCACGGGCGGCGGCCTCGGCGGGTTCGTGCACTCCGTCCCGACGGTCCGCTGGGAGCGGTCGTCCGTCGTCGTGGCCGACGCGCTCGCCAAGGGCTTCGAGGGCTTCGACCGCCTCGACGAGGCGTACCCGGCGCTGAAGCGCCTCGTGGGCGAGTACAGCGCCGCGGAGCTCGAGCGCGGCTACGTGGCGGGCAACCCCGGTGCGTCGGTCCAGCGCGGCTACGACCAGTACGGACTGTCCGTGGTCGCCGACGCGATCGGCCTCACCGACGAGGCGCAGACCCTGCGCGAGCAGGCGGCGTGGCCGATCGACAAGCTCACCAAGCCGGGCGCGTGGACCGCTGCCGACGGCACGCCGGTCGGGCTGCTCACCCCGCGCGCCGCCGACGGCTCCTGGCAGAGCGCCGACCACGAGCGGTTCGAGGCGGCGGGCCTCTACCAGGGCACGCTCTGGCAGTACCACTGGTACGACGCGTACGACATGGACGCGCTGATCGAGGCGATGGGCGGCACGGAGGCCGCACGGCTCGCGCTGCGCCACATGTTCGGCGAGCACGCACCCGACGACGGCACGGCGATGCTCCACTCGAACGCCAACGAGATCGACCTCCAGGCGCCCTACCTCTTCAACTACACGGGGGAGCCGAGCCTCACCCAGAAGTGGACGCGCGCGATCTACACGAAGGAGACCTGGAACCGGTACATCGCGACCGGGTCCTCCAGCGCGGTGCCGAGCGGCGGCGGCGAGTTCACCCCGCCGGTGAGGACGAAGGTCTACCAGCTCGACCCGCGCGGCATGCTCCCGACGATGGACAACGACGCCGGCACCATGTCGACGATGTTCGTCGCCGCGGCCGTCGGGCTGTTCCCCGTGACGGCCGGGTCGTCGGAGTTCCAGATCGGGTCGCCCTTCTTCGACTCCACGACCATCACCTACGACGACGGCGCCACGTTCGCGGTGACGGCCGAGGGCGTGTCCGAGGACGCGTTCTACGTGCAGTCCGCGACGCTCGACGGCGCGGACCTCGCCAACACGTGGCTCGACTACCCGACGGTCGTCGGGGGCGCGGACCTCGCGTTCCGGATGGGCGAGGAGCCGAGCGACTGGGGCACGGACACCGAGCCGGCGTTCTCGATGAGCACCAGCACCGACGAGCCCGCCGAGGGCCCGCGCGTGAGCGCCGACCCGACGACGGTGCAGACCGGTGACGGCGGCGCGGTCGACGCCACCGTGACGCTGACGCTGGACGGCGCGCGGTTCGCCGCGTCGCCCGGCACGGACCTCGTCGCGAGCGGGGACGCGAGCGTCGTGGGGCTGCCGGACGGCGTCACGGGGTCCGTGACGGTCGCGTCCGCGACGACGGCGAGGCTCGCCCTCGGGGGGACCGTGTCCGCCGACGCGCGCTTCTACGTGCACCTGCGCGACGAGGCCCTCGCCGACGGGGTCGCCGCGACGGCACTGCAGGGACAGGGCGTCTCGGTGCGCTCCCCGCTGCGGCTGTCCGTCGCGGCCGCCGAGCGCGACGCGCTCGGCGCGCTCGTCGACGACGCCGTGATCGTGCGCCACGGGAACTACTCCTCGGCGTCGTTCGACCGCTTCTCCGCGGCGCTCGGGCGGGCCCAGGAGGTGCTCGCCGACGAGGCGGCCACGAGCGTCGCCCTGCGGTTCGCCGCGGACGGGCTCGGTGCCGCGGCCGACGCCCTCGACCTCACCGGCGGTGGTTACCGCACGCTCGAGGCCGAGCGGTCCGAGGCGTGGTCCGGCGGCGAGCTGAAGAACGAGGCGAACAGCTCCGCCGGAAACCTCGGCGGCGTGCGCTCCGGGTCGTGGGTCCGGTACCGCGACATGACGTTCGACGACGCGCCGCGGTTCCTCACGGTGCGCTACGACACCAGCTTCGCCCCGTCGGAGGCGCCGAGCACGGTCGTCGTGCACGCCGGAGACGTCACGGGGCCGACGGTCGCGACCGTCCCGCTCACGGGCACGAGCGGCTGGGGAAGGTACACCGAGGTGACGGCGGAGCTCGGCGACGTGCAGGCGCTCGTCGACGCGCAGGTCGTGACGTTCGAGCTCCTCGCGCCGTCCGGCCGCAGCTGGGTCGGCAACTTCGACTGGTTCCGGTTCGGCGCCGAGGACCCCGCGGGCCCGGGCGAGCCGGGCGGCTCACCGGCCGTGACGGTCGAGGCCGAGGACTGGACCGCGAGCTCGGGCCGTGGGCTCAAGAAGGAGTCCTCGACGTGGGCGAGCGGGCCGGTGACGAACGTCGGCGGCACCGCGGACGGTGACTGGCTGGCCTACGGCGAGGTCGACCTCGGCGAGCTGCCGCTCGGCGAGCTGTCCGTCCACTACGTGCACAACGCGAACCGCTCCGGGAGGAGCTCCGCGCTGTCGGTGTACCTCGACGAGTTCGACCCGGCGAACCCGGGCGAGCCCTTCGTCACCGTCCCGCTGCCCACCACCGGGTCGAGCTGGACCACGGACGGTACGGCGACGGTCGTGCTCCCCGAGACGGTCCAGGGGACGCACGAGGTGTTCGTGCGTCTGACGACCGAGGCGTACGCCGACCACCCGTACGTCGCGAACCTCGACAGCCTCACGTTCGCCCCGGGCGGACCGACGGAGGTCGTCGTCGAGTCCGAGGCCTGGACGCAGAACTCCGGTCGGGGGCTGAAGAACGAGAGCTCGACGTGGGCGAGCGGGCCGGTGACGAACGTCGGCGGCACCGCGGACGGCGACTGGCTCGCCTACGGGGAGATCGACCTCGGGTCGGGCGCGCTCGACCAGCTCGCCGTCCACTACGTGCACAACGCGAACCGCTCCGGAAGGAGCTCGGCGCTGTCGGTGTACCTCGACGAGTTCGACCCGGCGAACCCGGGCGAGCCCTTCGTCACCGTCCCGCTGCCCACCACCGGGTCGAGCTGGACCGTGGACGGCACGGCGACCGTCGACCTGCCCCGCGCCGTGCGCGGCACGCACGAGGTGTTCGTGCGCCTCACGACCGAGGCGTACGCCGACCACCCGTACGTCGCGAACCTCGACAGCATGACGTTCTTCACCGACGTCGACGAGGCCGAGGTCCCGCCGACCGACACGGCGGCTCTCGCCGCGTCGGTCGAGGACGCCGAGGCGTTCGAGGCAGAGATCGACCGGTACGGGCGGATCGACGCGGGGGTCTTCGCCCGCGAGCTCGACGCCGCGCGGCAGGTCCTCGGCGCGGCCGGAGCCACCCAGGCGCAGGTCGACGAGCGGGCGCGGCGCCTCGGCCTGGCGACCGACCAGCTCGTGCCGGCCGAGCGCCGTCGGCTGGAGAACCTCGTGACGAGCGCGGAGGCCGTGACGGACGACGGGTACGACCCCGGGTCGTGGGCGGCCTTCCGCGCCGCCCTCGCCTCCGCCGCCGGGGTCCTGGACGACGCCTCGGCGACCGACGCAGCGCTGCGCGACGCGCGGGCGGCGCTCCAGGAGGCGATCGACGCGCTCGAGGAGCCCGGTGACGTCGAGCTCGTCACCGTCGACGTCAGCCCGCGCTGCCTCGCCGGCAAGCCGTACCTCGCGGTCCGCGCGACCAACGCCTCGGACGGGCCGGTCGACGTCGAGCTCTCGAGCGCGCTCGGTACGCGCGCGTTCGACGCGGTCGCGCCCGGTGCGAGCGCCTACCAGGCGTTCGCGGTGCGCGGCGTCACGGGGGAGATCGACGTGACGGTCACGGCCACCGGCGACGAGGGCACGCAGACGGTCACCGAGGAGGTGCCGGCCCCGACCTGCTGACCCCCGCGCGACACCCCCGCCTCGCCCATGCTCCGGCTCACCGCGCCGGACCATGGGCGAGGCGCTACCGTCCCAGGACGACCGAGCGCCGCGGAGGTCCCCATGGACGCCATCCAGTCCGCCTTGATCGACCCGTTGAACGACGTCCTGTACACGTACGTCCTCGTCTACCTGCTCATCGGAGCAGGGCTGTACTTCACGGTCCGGACCCGGGCCGTCCAGCTCCGCCTCTTCGGGCGGATGCTCCGCATCCTCGGCAGGTCCGGCGGTGGCGCCGAGGGCGGCATCTCCTCGTTCCAGGCGTTCTGCGTGGGGCTCGCGTCACGGGTCGGCACCGGGAACATCGCCGGGGTCGCGATCGCCCTGACCCTCGGCGGCCCGGGAGCGATCTTCTGGATGTGGTGCGTGGCGCTGCTCGGCATGGCCACGGCGTTCGTCGAGGCGACCCTGGCGCAGCTGTTCAAGGTCCGGGCCGACGACGGCACGTTCCGCGGCGGACCGGCGTACTACATCGAGCGAGGGCTCGGCTCGCGGCGCTGGGGCGTCGTGTTCGCGTTCGCCCTGATCTTCGCGTTCGGCTTCGCGTTCAACATGGTGCAGGCCAACACGATCAGCGACGCGCTGGCGTCCGGTCACCAGGTCGCACCGGGGTGGACGGCCGTGGTCCTCATGGTCCTCGCGGCGCCCGTGCTGTTCGGTGGGGTGCGCCGGATCGCGCGCGTCGCGGGGACCGTGCTGCCGGTCATGGCGCTGGTCTACGTGCTCCTCGCCCTCGTCGTCATCGTCACCAACCTCGGGGAGCTGCCCGCGGTGGTGGGCCAGATCGTCCGGGGGGCCTTCGGGCTCGACCAGGCGATCGCGGGCACGGCCGGAGGCATCCTCGCCGCGCTGCTCAACGGCGTGAAGCGCGGCCTGTTCTCCAACGAGGCGGGCATGGGCTCGGCGCCCAACGCGGCGGCGACCGCGACCGTGTCCCACCCGGCGAAGCAGGGGCTCGTCCAGTCGCTCGGGGTCTTCGTCGACACCATGGTGGTCTGCTCCGCGACGGCGTTCATGATCCTGCTGGCCGGTCCGACGGTCTACGACCCCGGCACCACGACGGACGCCGCAGGAGGGTCGCTCACGCAGGCAGCCGTCGCGCACGAGCTGGGCGACTGGACCGTGCCCGTCATGACCGTCCTGATCTTCGTCTTCGCGTTCTCGTCGGTGCTGGGCAACTACTCCTACGCCGAGGTGAACCTCACGTACCTCGGCATCCGTGGCAGAGCACTGACCGCCCTGCGCACTCTCGTGCTCGCCGCCGTCGGCATCGGGGCTCTCGTCGCGCTCGAGGCGGCCTGGGCCGTGGCGGACGTCGCGATGGCGTTCATGGCGACCATCAACCTCGTCGCGATCTCGCTCCTCGGTCGGTGGGCCTTCGGGGCGCTGCGGGACTACGAGAGGATGACGCGCGAGGGTCGCGACGACCAGTTCGTCGCGACCGCGAACCCGACGCTCCCGGCTCAGCTCCCGGGAGACGTCTGGGCCGCCCCCGAGGAGGCGCGCACACCATGACCACGTCGTCGCACCCGACGGAGTCGTACGCCGGCCGGCCGGCCTTCCAGGCCGACGATCCCGCGCAGTGGCGCGCGTGGCTCGCCGAGCACCACGACGACGCCGAGCCCGGGGTCTGGCTCGTCACCTGGCGCCGGGGGAGCGGGCACCCCGTGCCCGGGTACGAGCCGTGGATCGAGGAGGCGCTCGCGTACGGGTGGATCGACGGGCAGGCCGCCACCGTCGACGACGAGCGGCACGCGCTGTGGTTCACGCGACGCCGCGCGGGCAGCCGCTGGACCCGCCTCAGCAAGGAGCGGGTCGCGCACGTCGAGGCGGACGGCCGCATGACCGCCGCCGGGCGCGCCGTCGTCGACGCGGCGAAGGCCGACGGGTCGTGGACCCGGCACGACGACGCCGAGGCGCTCGTCGTGCCGGACGACCTCGCGGCGGCGCTCGCGGCCCAGCCCGGGGCTCGCGAGCGGTTCGACGCCTTCACGCCGGGCGTGCGCCGGTCGATCCTCGGGTGGGTCGTCGAGGCGCGTCGCGAGCAGACCCGCGAGCGCCGCATCGCGGAGACGGCCGAGCAGGCCGCGCTCGGCGTCCCGGCGCACCAGCCACGCCGCTAGCGACCGGCGCTCCCCGGGCGGCGGGTCACCCCGAGGGCGGCCGCGGTCGCGTCGTCGGCGGGGAAGAACGACTCGACGGCGATCTCGTCGAGCGTCACGTCCTGCGGGGACCCGAACACGGTCGTCGTGTAGCAGAACGCGAGGTCGCCGTGCTCACCGGCCACCTGGAGCGGCACGACAGCGTCGCGGACCGGCGAACCCGCGGTGCTCGCCGCGCCGCGCGCGGCTGCCGGCGCGTAGACCGTCAGCTCGGTGAGGAGCTCCCGCAGCGCAGGGTCGCCGGTCCGCTCGAGCCGACGACGGACCCGGCGCAGCGTGTGCAGGGACCACTCCGGGAGGTTGCGGATCCGGCCGGCCATGCCGTCGGGGTGGAGGGTGAGCCGCAGCACGTTCACCGGCGGTTCGAGCAGCGCCGGCGCGGCCGCGTCGAGGAAGCCCTGCGCCGCCGTGTTCGCCGCGACGAGGTCCCAGCGCCCGTCGACGGCGAGCGCGGGGAACGGCTCGTGCCCGGCGAGCACGAGGTCGACCGCCCGGGACGCCGCCGCGAGGTCCTGCGACGCGAGCGACGACTCGCGGTGGACCGGCGCGAACCCTGCGGCGAGGTAGAGGTCGTTGCGCGCGCGCAGCGGGACGTCGAGCTCGTCGCAGAGCCGCTCGATCATCGCCCTGCTCGGCCGTGCGCGTCCGGTCTCGAGGAAGCTGATGTGCCGCGCGGAGACCTCGGCCCCGACGGCCAGGTCGAGCTGGGACCGCCGACGTCGGACGCGCCACTCGCGCAGGAGGGCGCCGGCGGGAGCGTCGGTGACGGTCATGGGACCACCCTGCCCGGGCACCGGACGCGTGCCAACTACTTCCGAGGTCATCGACGTCACGACGTCGTGCGCCGACGGTGGAGGTCCGGCACCGTGCCGGACCGGCCGCCCTGTGGCCGCGAACCCGAGGAGGGCGCATGACCACCACCACCACGACCGCCGCTGCGGCGGTCGAGCGCTACCTGGACTTCTGGAACACGCCGGACGCGACGGATCGCGACCGGCTCGCGACCGTCACCTTCGCGCGCGACGTCGAGCACGACGCCCCGCTCCGGCGGCTGGAGGGGTACGACGCGGTGCTGGGCTTCGCGACGGAGCTGCTCACGCACGTCGCGAGCCACCGGTTCGAGCCGCGCGCGGAGCCGGACCTGCGCGACGACCGTGCCCGGCTTCGCTGGCGCGCTCTCTCCCCGGACGGGTCGGAGTTCGCCACGGGGACGGACGTGCTGCTCGTCCGGCCCGACGGGCTCGTGTCCTCGGTGACGACGTTCCTCGACCGGCCGCCCGCGGGCCACCCCGCGCACGAGGAGCGCTGAGCCGTCGCGGCCGGGGGTGCCGCGTGACGGCTCAGGCCAGGTCCCACAGGAGCCGGTAGAAGGCGATGCGCTCCGGGTCGGGCGCCACGCCGTACCCCGCGTAGACCTCGCCGTCGTGGCCGGGGCCGTAGTTCCACTCCGTGCTCCAGGCCGCGACGGCGAGGTCGGCCCACCGGTCCGCGACCCCGAGCGAGCCGAGGTCGACGTGCGCGGCGAACGTGCCGTCGTCGTGCAGGAGCGTGTTGGGCACGCACGCGTCGCCGTGGCACACGACGAGACGGTCGACGGCGGGCGGCGCGTCGAGCAGGGCACGGGCCTCGGCGGCCGGGAGGCCGCGGTGCTCGGGGAACCACTCGTGGGGGCCGCTGCCGAGGGCGAGCCGCGCGTCGGCCTGCGCGACGCGCACCCCGACCCCCCAGTCGAACGGGCACGCGTCGACGGGCAGCGCGTCGTGCAGGACGCGCAGCCCGCGACCGATCGCGCGGGCGGCCGTCGCGGGCTCGGCGACCCACCGCGCGTCGACCGCGGAGACGCCGCCGAGCGCCGCGGTGACGAGCCACGCGCCGTCGGTGTCCGTGCCGTGGTCGAGGACGCGCGGGACGGCGGTCCGGCCGCCCGCCCAGGCGAGGCGCGTGGCCTCGCCCGCGAGGTCGATCCCGGGCGTGCCGGCGGCGACCCACTTGACGAAGCGCGTCGGGGCGGCCACGTCGGCGGGCGTGAGGCGGAACGTCAGCCCGCCGAGCTGGTTGCGCCACACGGGCGTGACGACGTCGTCGCCCGCGAGCGCGAGCACCACGTCCGGGACGGTGACGGGACCGGTCGGGACCTCGGCGACGGGGAGGCGGCTCACGCGCTCTCGCCGAGCGCCGTGCACGCAGCGAGCAGACGCTCCCGCAGCGCCTGGCCCCGCTCCGCGAAGGCGCGCTGGTGGCGCACGTACTCCGCCTTGCCCTCGGGCGTCTCGATCGCGACCGGCTCGAGCCCGTAGGACGAGACGTCGTACGGCGAGGCCTGCATGTCGACGGCGCGCACGTCGCGCGCGAGCTCGAACGTGTCGAGCAGGACGTCGCCCGGCACGGCCGGGCCGAGCTTCAGCGCCCACTTGTACAGGTCCATCGTGGCGTGCAGGCAGCCCGGCTGCTCGAGCGCCGGCTGGGACTCGCGGGTCGGGGTCAGCCGGTTGAGCGGCACGGCGTCGGGCGTGAAGAAGCGGAACGCGTCGAAGTGCGAGCACTGGACCGGGTGCGACGCGACGACGGCGTCCGTGCCCTCGTGGCCGAGACGCAGGGGGAGAGGGTGGCGGTGGTCGCGCCCCGAGGCACGGTCGCGGTAGACCATCGCCCACTCGTGCAGCCCGAAGCAGCCGAACCGTCCCGGGCGCGACGCCGTCGCGTCGAGGAGGTCGACGACGTACCGGACGGTGTCGCCACGCTCGGCGAGGTAGGCCGGGACGTCGAGGGTCACGCCGCCCGACGTCGCGCGGTACCAGCGCCACGCGGCCCGCTCGCCCGGCTCGGCGAGCACGACGCCCGCGCCGGGGTGCCAGCGACGCAGCTGGGCGGGCCGGGTGGGGTAGTAGGTGAAGAGGAAGTCCTCGATCGCGTGCTTCTCGCCGAGCGGCTTGCGGAGGCGCCAGCCGGCGGTGAACGCGTCGGCACGCTCGGCGTGCCGTCGCGCGGTCTCCTGCCACACGTCCGCGGGCACCGCGTCCGCGTGCCCGACGGAGCGCGGGGTCGGGCTCGGCGCCGGGGCGAGGTCGGTGGTGGGCACCACCCCAGGGTACGAGAGCCGGGACGGGCAGCGGTCCCCGGTCGCGCCGCAGGTCGCGCCCAAGATCACCCGGTGGACGATTGCGTCACGGGGCGCCGATGACGACAGAATGGGCGTGAACGTGCTGTGAAGCCCCGCGGAGGCCCGCGGAGGCCGCGCCGAGGCACGGCACCCCACCCGATCACGCGGCGAGACCGCGAAGGAGCATCATGACGCAGCCGCCCGCCGGCTCCCCCGACCCCTACCAGCACGACCCGTACCAGCCCGGCGGCTCGCCCTCCGCGGACGCGTACGCGCCGCCCGCGCCGTCGGGCGCCCCGGACGGCGCGGCGCAGCAGGCCTCCGGCTGGGGCGAGCCGGCCGGCCAGCAGGGGCAGGCGCCCTACGGTGCCGCGCCGGCCTACGGCGCGCAGCCCTACGGCGCGGACGGCGCGGCCCAGCAGCCCTACGCCGCGCCCTACGGTGGCGCGCCGGACCCGACGCAGCAGGGCTACGGCGCGCAGCCCTACGGTGCGCCGGACCCGACGCAGCAGCCGCCCTACGGTGCGCCGTACGGCGGGTACCCGGGATACGGGCCGCCCGCGCCGTCGTCGACGAACACGCTCGCGATCACGGGCTTCGTCCTCGCGATCGTCGGCCTGCTCGGATGCTGGATCCCGGGCCTGAACATCTTCGCCGCGATCCTGGGGCTCGCCGGCCTCGTGCTCGGCATCGTCGGTCTCCTCCAGGTGAAGAACGGCAAGACCGGCAAGGGGTTCGCGCTCTCCGCGATCGTCGTCGGCGCGCTCGCGATCCTCGGGACGGTCCTCACCTACGTGCTCCTCGTCGCGTGGGCCGACTCCGTCTCGACGGAGTACGGGCAGACGCTGTCGGAGATCGAGTCCGAGTCGCAGCAGGACCTCGACCGCATGTCCGGTGACGCGACGGAGGACATCCTCGCGAACGACCTCGGGGTGGAGTTCGGCACGTTCGAGGGCACGGCCGACGAGTACGGCTGGGTCGAGTCGTCCCTGTCCGTCACGCTCACGAACAACGCCGACGAGGCGATGATGTACGACCTCGACGTCGACGCGGTCGCGGCGGACGGCACGGTCATCGAGTCGGACTTCGCCTTCACCGAGACCCTCGAGCCGGGGGCGACCGAGACCGTCGAGATCTTCGACTTCATCGACGCGGAGAACCTCGAGGCGATGAAGACCGCGACGTTCGAGGTGACGTCGGTCAGTCAGTACTGACCCGCCGCACGTCACGACGGCCTGCTCGGGTTCCCGGACAGGCCGTCGTCGTCCGACGGCTCCGCCCCGCCCGGGCGCCCGACGGGGGCAGCACGGTGGCTCGGGCTCGGGCCGGGGGTGCGACGAGGTCGCTGCGCCGCAGAATCACTCCGAAGCCGCGAGGTACATCGCCGCCAGCCGCTTCGGGGCGCGCGCGAGCCACGCGTCCTGCACGACCTCCTCGAGCTCCGGGACGGGGACCCGGTCGAGCCGCGCGAGGACGATGGCGTAGCCGTCGAAGTGCGAGGTCGTGAAGAACGTCTGCGGGTCGTCGCCGAGCAGCGCCTGCTTCTCGCCCTCGTCGCCCACCCAGAACGCCAGCGGAGCCGCGTCGGGTGCGGCGTCGCCGAGCTCGGTGCGGTCCTTGGGGCGCAGGGGACGCTCCCAGACGAACGCCTTGCCGTGGACGCGCCACTGGTGCGGCTCGTCCTGCGCGGTGTCGGGCAGGACCGCGGCGATGCGGTCGACGTCGTCCCACGTGGCCATGACCTCCACGGTAGGCCCGCACCGGTCCGGGCGGTACCCCGCGCGCCCGACGAGCGCGGTGGCGTCAGAACGGGGCGATCCTCGCGGCCGGCGGGAAGATGTCGTCGAGCTCCGCCAGGTCCTCGGCCGTCGGTGCCCACGCGCCGGCGGCCGCGTTCTGCCGCACCTGATCCGGCTTCGTCGCGCCGGCGATGACGCTCGACACCTGCGGGCGCGACAGCAGCCAGCCGAACGCCACCTGCACCTCCGTGAGGTCCTGTACCTCGCAGAAGGCGCGCAGGCGCGCGAGCGCCTCCCACGGCGCGGACTCGAGCAGGTGGGGCTTCGAGCGCACGAGGCGCCCGTCGTCGGGCCGGGCACCGTGCGCGTACTTGCCGGTGAGCAGCCCGTTCGCGAGGGGGAAGTAGGGCAGGACGCCCAACCCGTACGCCTGGGCGGCGGGCAGGACCTCGAGCTCCGCCGCGCGGTCGACGAGGTTGTACTGGTTCTGCGCGGAGACGAAGCGCACCGTCCCGGCGGCGCGCGCCGTGAGCTCGGCCTCGGCGATCTGCCAGCCGGCCCGGTTGGAGTGGCCGACGTAGAGCACCTTCCCGGCGCGCACGAGGTCGTCGAGCGCCGAGAGCGTCTCGTCGATCGGCGTGAGCGGGTCGGGGGTGTGGAACTGGTACAGGTCGATGCGGTCCGTGCCGAGGCGGCGCAGCGAGCCCTCGACGGCGCGCACGACGTAGCGCCGCGACCCGCGCGCGTCGAAGTCCTCGCCCGCCGCGCCGCGCATCGACATGCCGAACTTGGTGGCCACGACGACGTCGTCGCGACGCCCGCCGAGCGCCTGGCCCAGCAGCTCCTCGCTGAGGCCGGGGCGGGCCCCGTACGTGTCCGCGGTGTCGAAGAACGTCACGCCGGACTCCAGGGCCGCGTCGACGACCGCGCGCGTCCCGTCGAGCGTCTCCGTCGCCGTCTTCGCGCGCCCGAAGTTGTTGCAGCCGAGACCGACGGCCGACACGGCGAGGCCCGAGCGCCCGAGCCGGCGCAGCGCGGGACCTCCCGGTGCCGGCCGGGTCGAGCCCGTGGAGCCGGGCGTCGCGACGGGCTGGTCGGTGGGTCCCTGGGTCGTCATGCGCCGACCCTACGACGCGTCGGCCGGCCTCGCGGGAGGGGCGACCGCCGACGACCGGGCCGCCACCGCGGCGAACAGGCGCTCGAGCGGCCCGCGCCCGAACGCCCAGCGCCACGCCGTCGCGGCGGCCAGCGTCGCGAGCACGAGCACGAGCAGCGGCCCGTTGGTGGTCTGCTCGTAGGCGACGTCGCCCCAGAGCCACAGGACGACGATCTGGACGGAGTAGACGCTGAGCGCCATGGCCCCGACGGCGGCGACGGGCGCGAGGACCCACCGCCCGACGCGACCCACGAACAGGCACAGGCCGAGCACCGCGACGGCGAACCCGCCGGACCCGACGACCTCGGGCAGGGTGTCGGTGTGCGGACCGGCCAACCACAGGTAGGCCGACGTGGGCCACGGGGCGGACCAGGTGAGGGGCTCGGGCCGCAGGTCGCTCGACCAGGCCGCCGCGGCGTCCTCCACCGCCTGCGGACCTCCGAGCGGGCCGACGACCGCCGCGGACACCCCGTACCCGACCGCCGCCGCGAGCAGGCCGCCCGTCACGAGGACCAGGCGCACGGGCGTCGACGTCAGGTCGAGCCGGCCGATGGCCAGGCCGGCGAGGACGTACGCCATCCACACGATCGCCGGGTAGTGGCCGGAGACGAGGAAGTCGGTGAAGGCACCCGACCCGTCGTCGGGCAGGTGCAGCCCGGCGCGCGCGAGCGCCTCGGGCCCGTAGTACGCCAGAACGGGCCCGACGAGCGCGACCGTGCCCGCGAGCACCGCGAGCCGCCCGGGCGGCCAGCGCAGGAACGGCAGCGCGAGGACGAAGTACGCGGCGTAGAAACCGAGGATGAGCAGCACCCGCGTGCCGAGCAGGTCCAGCAGCCCCACGAGCGCGAGGAGCAGCACCGCCCGCACGAGGATGCGGGTCCGCGCCTGGAGCATGGGCACGCCGGTGAGCGGCGTCCGCCCGCCCGAGACGATCGCGAGGGAGACGCCCGCGACGAGCGCGAAGAGGATCGACGACCGGCCGTGCGAGATCTCGAGGAACGCGGCGACGCCACCGGCGTCGGCGGACGTGAACCCGACGTGCGCCGTGAACATCCCCAGCACGGCGAGCCCGCGCGCGACGTCGACACCCGTGACGCGACCCGGGCCGCCGAGCAGCAGGTCGGCGTGCCGGCGGGCGAGGCCGGGCGTTGCGACGGCAGTCATGGGGGCGATTGTCCGACGCCCGGGCCCTGCGTGCGACGTCTGGCGCGCCGTTCTCGCGACCCCGGCGACCAGAGTGTGAGAACGGGGTCGAGAACGCCCCACGTCCGGCCTACCGTGCGGGTATGACGGAAACCCCTCTCAGCGGAGCCGCCGACGCCGCCGACCCCCGCGGCGACGCCCCCACCGGGGCTGCCGGCTCCAACCCCTCCAAGGAGTCCGAGTCCTACACGCACGGCCACCACGAGTCCGTGCTGCGGTCCCACCGGTGGCGCACGGCCGAGAACTCCGCGGGCTTCCTCCTCCCGCACCTGCGTGAGGGCATGAGCGTGCTCGACGTCGGGTGCGGCCCCGCGACGGTCACCGTGGACCTCGCGGAGCGTGTGGCCGGCGGGCGCGTCGTCGGCGTGGACGCCTCGGCCGCCGTGCTCGACAGCGCGCGCGACCTCGCCGCCCAGCGCGGCACGGCCAACATCACGTTCCAGCAGGCGAACGCCTACGAGCTGCCGTTCGCCGACGGCACGTTCGACGTCGTCTACGCCCACCAGCTCCTGCAGCACCTGTCCGACCCGATCGCCGCGCTGCGCGAGATGAAGCGGGTCGCGAAGCCCGGTGGCCTCGTCGCGGTGCGCGACGCCGACTACGCCGCCATGACCTGGTACCCCGAGTCCCCGGGGCTCACGGAGTGGAACACGCTCTACCACGAGGTCACGCACGCCTACGGGTTCGAGGCCGACGCCGGGCGCCGCCTCTTCGCCTGGGTCCAGGACGCCGGGTTCGACCTCGCGGGGATCGTGCCGTCGGCGAGCACGTGGTGCTACGCGACGCCCGAGGACCGCACGTGGTGGGGCGGGCTGTGGGCCGAGCGCTGCGTCGCGTCCAACTTCGCCGTGCAGGCGCAGGAGTCGGCGCTCGCGGACGACGTCGCGCTCGAGCTGCTCGCGCAGGACTGGCTGCGGTGGGCCGAGGAGCCGGCGGGCTGGTTCGCGCTGCTCAACGGCGAGGTCCTCGCCCGGGTGTGAGCGCCGACGCGGTGGCGCCGGCGCCCGGCCGATAGCCTGGGCCCGTGCGCATCGCGAGATTCACCACCGGAGACGACCCCCGCTACGCCCTCGTCCAGCAGGAGGGGAACCGCACGTACCTCGCGGTCCTCACGGGCGACCCGCTCTACATGCCGGTCACGCCGACGGGGGAGCGCGTCGAGCTGGGCGACGGCGTGCGCCTCCTCGCGCCGGTGATCCCGCGCTCGAAGATCGTCGCGGTGGGCCGCAACTACGCGGACCACGCGAAGGAGATGGGCAACGACGTCCCGTCGAGCCCGCTGCTGTTCCTCAAGCCGAACACGTCGGTCGTCGGCCCGGACGACCCGATCGTCCTGCCCGACTTCTCGCAGGAGGTCTCGTACGAGGCCGAGCTCGCCGTCGTCATCGGTCGGCTCGCCAAGGACGTCACGCCGGAGGCCGCGTCGGCCTACGTGCTCGGCTACACCGTCGCCAACGACGTCACCGCGCGCGACGCCCAGCGCACCGACGGCCAGTGGGCCCGCGCCAAGGGCTTCGACTCCTCGTGCCCGCTCGGCCCGTGGATCGACACCGACCTCGACCCCGAGGACGTCGGCGTCCGCAGCCGCGTCAACGGCGAGACCAAGCAGGACGGCCGCACGAGCGACATGGTCTTCGACATCCCGTTCCTCGTGTCGTACGTCTCCGAGGCCATGACCCTCCTGCCGGGCGACGTCATCCTCACGGGCACGCCCGCGGGCGTCGGGCTCGTCGACGTCGGTGACCGCGTCGAGTGCGAGGTCGAGGGCATCGGCGTGCTGAGCAACCCGGTGGTCCGCCGCGGCTGAGGCACCGGCCGAGGCGAGGGCGGACGTCCGGGTGGGTGTCCGGCGCCGGACACTAGGCTGGTCCCCGTGATCCCCGCACCTGGTTCCTCGCCCGTCCGTGTCCGCTTCTGCCCGTCCCCGACCGGGACGCCGCACGTCGGGCTCATCCGCACCGCGCTGTTCAACTGGGCGTACGCGCGGCACGTGGGCGGGACGTTCGTGTTCCGCATCGAGGACACCGACGCCGCGCGCGACAGCGAGGAGAGCTACCAGCAGCTCCTCGACGCGCTGCGCTGGCTCGGGCTCGACTGGGACGAGGGCGTCGAGGTCGGCGGGCCGCACGCGCCGTACCGGCAGTCGCAGCGCGCGGACCTCTACCAGGACGTCATCCGGCGGCTCGTCGAGGGCGGGTACGTGTACGAGTCGTTCTCGACCCCGGAGGAGTCGGACGCGCGCAACGCCGCCGCCGGGATCAAGACCAAGGGGTACGACAACTTCGACCGCACCCTCACCGACGAGCAGAAGGCCGCGTTCCGGGCCGAGGGCCGCGAGCCCGTCCTGCGCCTGCGGATGCCCGACGAGGACATCACCTTCACCGACCTCGTCCGCGGCGAGATCACCTTCAAGGCCGGCTCGGTGCCGGACTACGCGCTCGTGCGCGCCAACGGCCAGCCGCTCTACACGCTCGTCAACCCCGTGGACGACGCGCTCATGGGCATCACGCACGTGCTGCGCGGCGAGGACCTGCTGTCCTCGACCCCGCGCCAGATCGCGCTGTACCGGGCGCTGCTCGAGATCGGCGTCGCGACGGTGATGCCGGAGTTCGGCCACCTGCCGTACGTCATGGGGGAGGGCAACAAGAAGCTCTCGAAGCGCGACCCCGAGTCGAACCTCTTCCTGCACCGCGAGCGGGGCTTCACGCCCGAGGGCCTGCTCAACTACCTCGCGCTGCTCGGCTGGTCCATCTCGCCGGACAACGACATCTTCTCGGTCGACGAGATGGTCG
Organism: Cellulosimicrobium sp. Marseille-Q8652; assembly: GCF_965112045.1. Classification (NCBI taxonomy): domain Bacteria; kingdom Bacillati; phylum Actinomycetota; class Actinomycetes; order Micrococcales; family Promicromonosporaceae; genus Cellulosimicrobium; species Cellulosimicrobium sp. Marseille-Q8652. The sequence continues at coordinate 681,358 of NZ_CBCOPS010000002.1, forward strand.
CGGCGTTCGACGTGCACGACGTGCTGCCCAACCCGGCGCGCTTCGACCTCAAGAAGGCCGAGGCCATCAACGCGACGCACGTGCGGATGCTCGCGCCCGAGGACTTCCGCGACCGCCTCGTCCCGTACCTGCACGCGGGCGGCCTCGTCCCCGCCGACTCGTTCGCCGACCTGGAGCAGCGCCACCAGGACCTGCTCACCGCCGCCGCGCCGCTCGTCCAGGAGCGCATGGTGCTCCTCGGCGAGTCCGTCGGGATGCTCGGCTTCCTCTTCACCGCCGACGACGCGCTCGTCATCGAGGACGACGCCCGGTCCGCGCTCAAGGACACCGCAGCCCCGGTGCTCGACGCCGCCGTGGCCGCGCTCGGCGACGTCGACGACTTCACCGCCGAGCCGATCCAGGCCGCGCTGAACGCCGCGATCGTCGAGGGTCTCGGCATCAAGCCGCGCCTCGCGTTCACGCCGCTGCGCGTCGCCGTCAGCGGGCGCCGCGTCTCGCCGCCGCTGTTCGAGTCGATGGAGCTGCTCGGCAAGGAGTCGACGCTCGCGCGCCTCGCGAGCCTGCGGGCCGCGCTGTGAGCGGTCTCCCTGCACCGGTGGGTGGCGGCACTGCCGTGGAGTCGCCCGGTCGGGCGCTGGACGGCGTGCTGTTCGACGTCGACGACACGCTCGTCGACACGATGGCCGCGTTCGCCGCCGCGATCACCGCGGCGTCCCGGGTCTGGCTGCCGCACCTCCCCGAGGACCGGTACGACGAGGTCCTCGCGCTGTGGCGCGCCGACCCGAACCAGCACTACCGGGCCTACACGCGCGGCGAGATCGACTTCGACGCGCAGCGCATGGCGCGCGCCAACGAGCTGCAGGCGACCTTCGGTGGCCGCCTTCTCGACGACGCGGCGTACGTGGACTGGAAGGACCTCTTCTGGGGCACGTTCGAGGACTCGTGGACCGGTTTCGACGACGCGCGCCCGGTCGTCGACGCGCTGACCGCCGCCGGGGTCCGCGTCGGCTCGCTGTCGAACGCGCGCGTCGAGCTCCAGACCCGCAAGCTCGCCGCCGCGGGCCTGCCCGACGTCCCCCTGCTCGTCGGCGTCGACACCCTCGGCTTCGGCAAGCCCGACCCGCGCGTGTTCGCCGAGGCGTGCCGCCGCCTCGGCACCGACCCGGCGCGCACGGCGTACGTGGGCGACGAGCTCGACGTCGACGCCCGCGCGGCGCTCGCGGCCGGGCTCGTCGGCGTGTGGCTCGACCGGCCCGGGACGCGCCGCGGCGGGCCGCACCCGGAGGACCCGGAGGCGGCCCGCGCGTCGGGCGTCCTGGTGGTGCACGGGCTGGACGAGCTGCCCGCGGTGCTCGCTACTACCGGCTGACCGTCCGGCCGACCGTCAGGCACGCCGCGCCGTCCAGCCAGAACTGCTCCGGCTGGGGGGACGCGAACGAGCCCGGGTCGCCGATGAACCCGACCGTCACCTTCTTCGCGGCGTGCGCGTTCCAGGGCAGCGAGGTCGCGGTGACCGTCTCGCCGTCCTGCGACCACCCGGCGCTCCACGCCTGGCGCGTGATGCGCTGGTCGCCGACCCACGACCACGTGAGCTCCGACCAGTCGAGCGGACCGCTCGTCGAGCGCAGCCAGAGCTGGGCGTTGAACCCGCCGGGCCACGACCCGTGCTCCGTGTACGACACCTCGCACGTCGGCGCGACGACCTCGCCCTGGCCCTGGTCCGCGAGGAACGAGGCGACCCACGTGAGCGCGGAGTTCCAGTTGATCGTGATCTCGTTGCTGGCCCACGACGAGATGTCGTCGACGTAGCAGGTCTGCGGCGCGCAGCCGTCGGGGAAGAGCCCCTGCATGGTCGGGTCCCACGTGGGCGCGTCGGAGTTCGGCCCGCCCGCCACCGACCCGGCGGGCGGGTGCGGGAGCTCCGGGTTGAGCTGCGCGGCGAACCAGCGCGAGTGCTGGTTCTGCGCGAAGACCTCGCCGTACCCCGTCACGTAGGACAGGTTGAGCGCGTTCCGCCCGAGCAGGTAGTCCGTGGACTCGATCACGGCGTCGCGGTACGCGACGTCGCCCGTGAGGTCGAACGCCGTGCCGAGCACCACCTGCGCGTTGAGCACCGAGCTGTTCGACCCCCAGACGTACGTGCCGTCCTCCTCGCCGGCGTAGGCGGCGCCCCACGGCCCGCCCTGCTGGACCGCGAGGAGCACGTCCGCGCCGTCGAGCACGACGTCCCGCGCGGTCTCGCGGTCCGGGTGCTCGTTCGGGACCGTCGCGAGGTCGAGGAGCCCCAGCGGACCGACCTGCCCCCAGCTGAACCCGCCGCGCCCGATCGTGTCGGTGACGTCGTCCAGATGGGCGTGGACGTAGTCGGCGAACGTCCGCTCGCCGGTCGTGAGGTACAGCTCGACGGCCGCCCAGAAGAACTCGTCGGAGACGTCCGCGTCGTCGTACGGACCGCCGCCGTCGGCACCGTCGGCCGCGGGCGCGTAGAGGTCCGGCGTGGCCAGCGCCGCGGCCCAGGCTGTCCGGGCGTCGGCGAGCAGCGCGTCGGCGTAGTCCGCGTCGTGCGCCGCGAAGAGGCGGGCGCCCTGGGCGGCGGTCGCGGCGAGGTTGAGCGTCGCCGCCGTCGACGGGCGGTGCAGGTAGCGCGTCTGCGGGTCCTCGTGCGGCAGGAGCGGCAGACCGGTCCAGCCCTTGTCGTGCACCTTGTGGTGGACCATGCCCGCGAGCGGCTCGCCCTCCGGTACCGTCATCGACCGCAGGAACTCCAGCTCCCAGCGCGCCTCGTCGAGGACGTCCGGGACGCCGTTCGCGGCCTCGGGGATCGCGAGCGTCCCGTCGGCGAGCGCGCCGGCGTCTCGCGTGGCGGCGTGCAGGGACCGCTCGTAGGTCGCGAGGAGCTGCGCCGTCGCGATGCCGCCGTTGACGACGTACTTGCCGTGGTCCCCGGCGTCGTACCAGCCGCCGACGACGTCGAGCGTGTAGTCGCACGTCCACGGCTCCTCGTACGGCTGCACGGGGTCGTCCGCGGGCTGGCACGGGACGTCGAGGTCGCCCTGGTTGGTCGCGCCGTCGGCGGGGGAGGAGACGTGCCCGGCGGGCCGGGCGTACTCCTCGCCGACGAGGTCGGCGTCGATCTCGGTGCCCGACCGCGCGAGGTAGAAGTAGTCGAGAGCGTCGTACCGCAGCGCGTCGTAGGCGGAGGTCCCGACGTCGAACGGGTGGGACGTCTCGCCGTCGGCGGTGAGCGTGTAGGTGCCGGCGGGCAGCGAGCCGAGGTCGATCGTGTGCACGGTCTCGCCCGACGACGCGTCGGCGCCCGCCGGCGTGGTCTCGCCGGACGCGACGACCTCCTCGCCGGCCCGGACCTGCCAGGCGACGGGGCCGGCGGCGTCGGTCACGAGCGTCGCGCGCTGCGGTCCGTCGGCGAGGTAGCCCACCTGGTTGACGCGCACGCGCGGGCCGGTGTCCGGCTCGTAGGGCGGCAGGGTCGCGCCCGAGACGAGCGAGACCGTCTCGAGGCAGAACGTCCACGCCTCGCTCGCGCCACCGAGCTGGAACGCCATCTGGGTCTGCGGGTAGGTCTCCTGACCGCCGTCGTCGGGGCCGGGGAGGGTGAACGCGAGCTCTCCGCTCGGGCCCGACGCCTCGCCGTACGCGGTGTACGGGTCCACCTGGAGCCCGACGACGGCCCGCACCGGCCCGTCGCCCGTGCCCGTGTACCGCGCGACGTAGTCGCCGGCGGGCAGCTCGAGGTCGTTGACCCCGAGGATCGCGTCGTAGGTGCCGACACCGCCGGGGACGTCCACGCACGCGGCGCCGGACGAGGTGTCGATCCCGGTCGGGCGCGAGTACCACCACGGGTCGCTGCCGTCGGTGAAGTCGGTCCGGGGCAGGTGCTCGGTCCCGGCAGGCAGCAGCGAGACGTCGTCGAGGCAGAACGTCCAGGCGGTGTCGTGCCCGCCGAGCTGGAAGCCGACCTGGGCCTGCGGCTCGTCCGCCGCGACGTCGAAGGTGACGCTGTGCGTCCCGGCCGCGGCGCCCGGTGCGATCGCGAGCGTCCCGTACGCGTCGTAGGGGGCGTAGTCCTGCGCGACGTTGGCCCGGACGGGTCCGTCGCCGGACGCGGTGAAGGTCAGGGTCCACTCGCCGGCGGGCAGGTCGACGCCGCCCTGGCCGACGATGTGGGTCCACGGGTCGCCGCCGGCGGGCACGTCGGCGCACAGCACGCCGTCCGTGACCGTGGTGGCGACCTCGGACGTGGACCACCAGGCGCCGCCGCCGTCGTCGAAGTCGCCGTCGACCACGTCGGCCGCGGCCGGGGCGGCGAGCGGGAGCAGCAGGGCCGCGGTCGCGGCGAGAGCGAGAGATCGGGTGCGGTGCACGGGGAGTCCTTTCGTCGACGGTGACGAGACTCGCGGGACGAAGAAGCGGTGGAAGCGCTCCCACTCGACGCGTTCCTCGAACGTAGCACGCGTGGCCCCCGTCGAGAAGTGCCGGGCACCGGATCCGCACGCCACCGGGCGCGGGTCGTGTCCGGCGCGGCTCAGGTGAGCAGCAGGACCCCGACGAGCGCCGTCGTCGTGACGAGGAGCGCCGAGAGCGCGCCGAGGACGAGCGCACGGCGGCCCGTGCGCACGAGGTGCGGGACGTCGACCCCGAGCCCGAGCGCGAACATCGCCGCGACGAACGCGACCGTCATGAGGGTCGACCCGGCGTCCAGCACGGACTGCGGCACGACGCCGACGCTGCGCAGCGCCGCCGCGGCCACGAACCCGGCGACGAACCACGGGACCGGGGGCACGCGCGTGCGGCCGCCCGGCACTCCTCGGCGGGCCGCGAGCACCCCGGCCCCCGTCACGACCGGCGCGAGCAGCGCGACGCGCGCGAGCTTCGCGACGGTCGCCGTCGCGAGCGCCGCCGCGGACACCGTGCCCGCCGCCGTGACGACCTGGGCCACCTCCTGCACGCTCGCGCCGATCCACAGCCCGGTCTGGGCGGCGTCGAGGCGCAGGAGCCCGGCGAGCCACGGCAGCACGACGATCGCCAGGGTGCCGTACACGGTGACGAGCGCGAGGGCGGTGGCGACGGCGTCGTCGTCCTCGCGGACCTGGCCGGGCGTCCGCCCCGGCCGCGCGACGACCCCCTGCATCGCCGAGATCGCCGCCGCGCCGCAGATCGAGAACCCGGTGGCGACGAGGCGCGACGTGGCGCGAGGGACGCGCAGGAGGCGGCCCAGCGCGAGCGTGCCGGCGAACGTCACGGCGAGCGTCGTGGTCACGACGACGAGCCCGCGCCATCCCAGGGCGAGGACCTCGGGCAGGGACAGCTGCAGACCGAGCAGGACGACGCCCGTCCGCAGCACCGTCGACGTCGTCCACGCGATCCCCGGACGGAGGCTCGCGACCCGGGCCGCGGCGCGCGGGCCGCGGGCGCGCGCGAACGCGACGGAGCCCACCACCGCGCCGAGCACGAGCGCGACGACGAGGGGCGAGACCGACGGGACGAGCCGGGACGCCCCCAGCACGACGACGGTGGCGACGGCCACGACGCCGAGGCCGGGAGCGAGGGCGTGCGCGGCCCGGTGCGGGGCCGTCGGCGCCGGGGGAGCGCCGTGCCAAGTGGGATCGGTCGTCGGTCGGACGATGGTCATGCGTCCAGGCTGTCGCGTGCGGGCTCGCGCGGGAAGGCCGACCTCCCTCGGCACCCATAGGATGAATCTATGGCTTCGACGCCGCGAGACCACCGCACCCCGCTCGGCGCGCTCGAGCTGCTCGTCGCGACCGACTCGCACGGGTCGATCAGCGCCGCAGCCCGTGCGCTGGGCGTCGCGCAGCCGACGGCGTCGGCCGGGCTGCGCGCGCTCGAGCGCCGGCTCGGGCTGGAGCTGCTCGAGCGCACGACCCGGGGTGCCCGGCTCACCGAGACCGGGCGCGCCACCGCGGCGTGGGCGCGCGAGGTGATCGACGCCTCCGACCGGTTCGAGACGTCCGTCGCGTCGCTGCGCGAGCAGCCCGTCGAGCGGGTGCGCGTCGCCGCGAGCCTCACCGTCGCGGAGTACCTCGCACCGCGGTGGCTCGCGCGTCTCGCGCTGACGGACACGTCGCGCTCGCCGCGGGACGCCCCGGACGTCGAGCTCGTCGTGCGCAACTCGACCGACGTGACGGACCTGGTCCTCGCGGGCGACGTCGACCTGGGGTTCGTCGAGAGCGCGACGCTGCGGCGAGGGCTGCGCAGCCGCACGGTGGCGCACGACGAGCTCGTGGTCGTCGTGGGCCCGGGGCACCGCTGGGCGCGTCGCAGCGCCCTGCGCGTCGACGAGCTGCTCTCCGGCGGGCTCGTGGTCCGGGAGGGAGGATCCGGCACGCGCGAGACGCTCGAGCGGGGCCTCGCGGCGCTCGGCGAGCGCCTGCCCGACCACCTGCCCTACCTCGGGTCGACGGCGGCCCTCAAGACCGCCGTCCAGCACGGCGGTGCGGTCGCGGTCCTCTCGAGCCTCGCCGTGGCCGACGACGTCCAGCGGGGCGCGCTCGTCCGGCTCGCCGTCCCGGGGCTCGAGCTCCGCCGGCGGCTGCGGATGGTCTGGAAGGACGGCACGGCGCTGTCCGCCGGAGCGCGCCGCATCGCCGCCGCGGCGAACGCGACGGCCCCCGGCTGACGGCCCCCGGCTGACGGTCCCCGCAGGTCGTTCCCGCGGGTCCGAAGCCCCCGGTTGCCGCGGTGCCGACGCCGTCGGAGAGTGTCCCGATGCGCACCCTCGACCTCGGCACCCACGTCCCCGCCTCCGTGATCGGCCTCGGGACGTGGCAGTTCGGCTCGCGCGAGTGGGGCTACGGCGACGACTTCGCCGACCGGCAGGCACGCGAGATCGTGCGGCGCGCGCTCGAGCTCGGCGTGACGTTCTTCGACACCGCGGAGCTCTACGGATTCGGGCGCAGCGAGCGGATCCTGGGCGAGGCGCTGGGGGACCGGCGCGACGACGTGGTCGTCGCCACGAAGATCTTCCCGCTCCTGCCCGTGGCGCCGGTCGTCGAGCAGCGGGCCGTCGCGTCCGCCGACCGGCTCGGCGTCCGGCGCATCGACCTGTACCAGGTGCACCAGGCGAACCCGGTCGTGCGCGACGGCACGACGATGCGGGGGATGGGAGCCCTGCAGCGCACGGGCCTCGTCGACCAGGTGGGCGTCTCCAACTACGCCCTCGCCCGGTGGCAGGCCGCGGAGCGCGCCCTCGGCGGACCGGTCGTCAGCAACCAGGTCGAGTACTCGCTCGTCCACCGCGACCCCGAGGAGGAGCTGCTCCCGTGGGCACGGACCGCAGGGCGCGTCGTCGTGGCGTACAGCCCGCTCGGGCAGGGCGTGCTGTCGGGTCGGTACACCGCGGACGACCGTCCGCAGGACGCCGTGCGGAGGGCGAACCCGTTGTTCGCGCCCGAGAACCTCGCGCGCCTCGCTCCGCTCCTGGACACGCTGCGGCAGGTCGGCGAGGCGCACGACCTCACCGCGTCGCAGGCCGCGCTCGCCTGGGTCGTGGCGCGCCCGAACGTGCTCGCGATCCCGGGCGCGTCGAGCGTCGAGCAGCTCGAGAAGAACGTCGAGGCCGCGACGGTGCGTCTGGCGGACGACGAAGTCGCGGCTCTCGACGAGCGGTCCGCGGCGTTCCGTCGGGTGCCCACCGCGGAGCGGGTGCGCGGCGCCGTGCGGCGCCGGGTGCGCCGCGCCGCCTGAGCGTCGTCCTGCTGCCCGGCACGCGGCCCGGGTGCCGTCAGCGCACCGTCGCGTCCCAGCGCCAGCGCGTGCGGCGGGGCCGCCCGGGGAGCTCGCCGCGCCCGGTGGCCCACAGGAGCACGAGGTCCGGCTCGACCTCCTCGACGGCGACGTCGGGGAAGAGGCGCCCGAGCACGCCTGCCGCCAGTCCGACGGGGAACGGGGCGTGCTCGCCCGTCAGCCCGAGGAGGACGTCGTGCCCGTGGACCAGGACCTCGACGACCCCCATGGCGGCGAAGCCCTCCGGGTCGGAGAGCCCGTACGGGTGGTAGGCGCGCACGCCGTCGGGACGGCTCTCGACGAGCGTCGCGAGCAGCTCGGCACCGCCGAGCAGCGCCTCCGTGAGACCGGCCGTCCCCGTCTCGCGGTCGACGTGCACGATCTCGTCCTCGCCGCGGGGTCCGACGAGGGGCACGTACGCGAGCCGGGGGAGGGCGGCGAGCTGCAGGGCGTAGGCCACGAGGTCGTCGACCACGTGCTCCGCCGTCGTCCAGCACGACCAGCGCACGGGGCCGGCCTGCGCGTCGAGCGCGGCCGCGTCGTGGCGCTCGAGAGCCCGCGCGAGCCACGCCGCCGCGGTGCGGACGTCGGCCCCGGTGACGCGAGATCCGGCGCGCCCGTGCGCACCGTCGCCCGTCCCGAAGGGCGGCGGGGTCACGCCGCTCCCGAGGCCGCGTCGGCGCGGGGGCACCCCACGCGGGACGGCCGGTGGGTCCCGGGGGAGGTGACGAGGCCCGGTCGGGAGACCGTCGGCGCGGGACGGGGCGGCGGTGTGGTCATGGATCGACGGTGCCAGACCGACGACGACGCGGCGACCGGCGACACGCGTCGCGGCCGTCGTCGTGCGCCGTCGCGCGGGCGTGCGGTCCACGTCACGGGTGTCGCATTTGGTCCCCGTCCCCGCGTCCGGTAATGTTCTCGGCCGGTGAGACCTCCACGTGAGGGGCCGAGGGGACAGGTGTCAACCCGTCCGAACGGCCCGCTGATCACAGGGGGTGGATACCACCATGGGGTATGGTGTAATTGGCAGCACGAGTGGTTCTGGTCCACTTAGTCTAGGTTCGAGTCCTGGTACCCCAGCGATGAGCTCCGGCTCCTGGATCGGCGGTCAGAACCGCCTGAGACATGAGGTAGAGTTCTCACCGGTGAAACGCTCCGGGAACGGATCGGAAGCCACAGGCCCCCATCGTCTAGCGGCCTAGGACGTCGCCCTCTCACGGCGGTAACACGGGTTCAAATCCCGTTGGGGGTACATCTCGAAGGCCCGGTCACCACACGGTGACCGGGCCTTCGGCGTTCCTCCGGACGTCCCGAGCCGGGCGCCGTCCTCCTCGGGCGGAACGCGCCGGCCGGCACCCCGCGGCGGGCGGGATGGACGGCGCCCGTTCCCGCGCCGGACGGAGCGACCGCTGCCCGCGCCGAGTGTGACGTGCGTCGCTATGCTCGCCGCATGGTCCGATTCCTCATCCGCGTGCTGATCCTCCTGGCCTCCGTCGCCCTCGGTCTGCTCGTGGCGAGCTGGGTCATCGACGGCGTCGTGCTCACCGCGGCGGGCTTCACCGTCGCGGTCGCCGTCTTCACGGTCGCGCAGGCCGTGCTCTCCCCGTTCATCGCCAAGATGACGGCGCGGTACGCGCCCGCGTTCCTCGGCGGGATCGGTCTGGTCTCGACCTTCGTCGCGCTCCTCATCGCCTCCGCGTTCGGCGACGGCCTGCGCATCGAGGGCGGCGTCGTCCCGTGGATCCTCGCGACCCTCGTCGTGTGGCTCGTCACGGCGCTCGCCACGTTCCTCCTGCCGATGTTCTTCCTCAAGGAGAAGCTCGGCGACAAGGACCGTGGCGACGGTGCGGGTCCGGCCGCGAGGGCCGTCACCGGCTGACCGTGTCCCGTCGCACGCCCGGGCGCTGAGGGGGCCTCGTCCGGACGGCGACTCGTCCCGACGCTCAGGGGGCTTCGTCGCGCCCGGGGCCGGGCTCGTAGGGCTTCGGCACGGGCGGCGACGCCGGCCGTGCGTGGACCACGGGGACGTAGGTCGCGCGGTGCTCGCCCGAGACGGCCCAGCCGGGCCCGTCGTCCGGGTCCCCGCGGTGCCCGACGGCGGGCAGCGGCTGCGTCGGTCCGCTCGACTTCCCGGACGTCCCGGCGTCCGTCCGTGCGTCGCGGCCCGCGACGACGACCGGGTCGCCGCGCGGCGGGACGGGTGGTGCCGGCGGTACCGGAGCGGGTGGCACGGGGTTCCGGCCGTCCCAGGCGGGCGCCGGGGGTACCGGCACCGGCCGGCCGACGGCGTCGGGCGGCTCGGTCTCCACGGGGCGCACCGGGGGTGGCGGCCCGCCGTCGCCGGGGCGCGCGGCGGGCGTCCCCGGAGGGGCGGTGGCGGGCGGCGCGGAGAAGCCGCCGCCCGGGCGTCCGGCCATCCCGCCGGGGCCGAAGAGGGTGTCGCAGATCCGGCGGTAGGTCGCCTCCGGTCGCGCCACCCAGTCGATCTGCCGCAGCGCCTGGTCCTGGCCGGCCGACTCCAGGAGGAACTGGCCGTAGCCGAGCACCCGACCGGTGAGCGAGCGGCCGTAGTTGAGGTCCGTCACCTTGGTGAGGGGCATCATCGCGACCTTGTGCGTGATCAGGCCGTAGAGGAGCAGGAGCCGCTTGTCGGTGGCGACGAACCACTCGTTGCGCCACTCGAGCACCTTCCACCCGAGCCGCACCACCAGCACGAGCCAGAGCAGCCACAGCACGAGCAGGCCGTCACCCGCCGACGGCCCCGCCTGCACGAGGAGCCAGGCGACGACGACCAGCCCCGCGACCGTCGTCGCGACGGGCTCGAGGAGCATGGCCCAGTGGTGGCGCGTCGCGACCACGACCCGCTCGCCGGTCAGGACGTAGCGGTCCAGGATCCGGTTGCGGGGCCCGCCGCGCACCGCCACCGCTCAGTCCAGGAGCGAGCTGAAGAACTGGCCGATGCTGCGGAACGCGCCGACGATGACGTCCCAGATCCCCTCGAGGATGTCGGCGGCTCGTTCCGGGCTCGTGACGATCGCGTACAGCGCGAAGATCACCAGCGCCCAGATCAGGATCGCCTTCACCTTCGGATGCATCGGGGCTCCTCCGTGTCGAGGTCGGTCGGACTGCCAGACGGTGCGCCCCGGGTCGGGCCGCGTCGGACGGCCCGCACAGCATGACAGCAGACGGTGTCATTTTGACAGGGGGCGTCCCGTTTGCGTCGCGCGGCGCGCCGGGCCCGGCGCAGTCCGCGCGGCTCGTCCCGCCGTGCGGCGTGCCGAGCGCCGGCCCCCGGCTCGACTACTCGCCGGCGCGGCGGAGCACCTCGGTGAGCCGGTTCGCCGCCGCCGCGACCGAGCCCGAGTGGAGCCGGCCCGGCTGCCGGGTCAGGCGCTCGACGGGACCGGAGATCGACACGGCCGCGACCACGCGGCCCGACGGCCCGCGCACGGGGGCCGACACGGACGCGACACCGAGCTCGCGCTCCGAGACCGACTGGGCCCAGCCGCGGCGTCGGACCCCGGAGAGGATCGTGGCCGTGAAGACGGCCTCGCGCAGACCCCGGTGCAGGCGGTCGGGCTCCTCCCACGCGAGCAGGATCTGGGCGGCGGAGCCGGCGTTCATCGTGAGCGTGGCGCCCACGGGGATCGAGTCGCGCAGCCCGACCGGGCGCTCCGCGGCGGCGACGCAGATGCGGTGGTCGCCCTGGCGGCGGTAGAGCTGGGCGCTCTCGCCGGTGTGGTCGCGCAGGGCCGTGAGCACGGGGTTCGCGGCGGCGAGGAGACGGTCCTCGCCGGCGGCGGTCGAGAGCTCGTTGAGGCGCGGTCCGAGGACGAACCGCCCCTGCATGTCGCGCGCGACCATGCGGTGGTGCTCGAGCGCGACGGCGAGGCGGTGCGCCGTCGGGCGGGCCAGTCCCGTGGCCGTGACGAGCTGCGCGAGGGTGGCCGGTCCGGACTCCAGGGCGCCCAGGACGGAGGCCGCCTTGTCCAGCACGCCGACTCCGCTAGTATTGTCCATAGGTCGATATTGGCGTCTCATGCAATGAGATGCAAGTCCGCCGAGGATGTTCCACCCGCTGGACGCTCTCCACGGCCCGTCGCCCGACGACGGACCATCGACCCCGACGGCTCTCCGTGCCCCCGCGGAGCGGCCGTGACAGACGACGAGGAGATGAGCAACATGGCCGGCACGCTGGCGGAGAAGGTCTGGGACGCGCACCTGGTGCGACGCGGCACCGACGGGTCGCCCGACCTCCTCTACATCGACCTCCACCTCGTGCACGAGGTCACGAGCCCGCAGGCGTTCGAAGGGCTGCGCCTCGCCGGCCGCCCCGTCCGGCGCCCGGACCTCACCATCGCGACCGAGGACCACAACACGCCGACGCTCGACATCGACCTGCCGATCGCCGACCTCACGAGCCGCACGCAGATCGACACGCTGCGCGACAACGCGCGCGAGTTCGGCGTCCGGATCCACTCGCTGGGCGACGCCGACCAGGGCATCGTCCACCAGGTCGGGCCGCAGCTCGGCCTGACGATGCCGGGCCTGACCGTCGTGTGCGGCGACTCCCACACCTCCACGCACGGCGCGTTCGGCGCGCTCGCGTTCGGCATCGGCACGTCCGAGGTCGAGCACGTGCTCGCGACGCAGACGCTGCCGCTCGCGCCCTTCAAGACGATGGCCATCAACGTCGACGGCGAGCTGCCGCCCGGCGCGACGAGCAAGGACATCATCCTCGCGATCATCGCCAAGATCGGCACCGGCGGCGGGCAGGGCTACGTGCTCGAGTACCGCGGTGACGCGATCCGCAGGCTCTCGATGGAGGCGCGGATGACGATCTGCAACATGTCCATCGAGGCCGGTGCCCGCGCGGGCATGATCGCGCCCGACGAGACGACGTTCGAGTACCTCAAGGGCCGCCCGCACGCGCCCGAGGGCGCCGACTGGGACGCGGCCGTCGAGTACTGGCGCACGCTGCGCTCCGACGACGACGCCGAGTTCGACACCGAGGTCTACCTCGAGGCCGCCGACCTCGAGCCGTTCGTCACGTGGGGCACGAACCCCGGCCAGGGCCTGCCGATCTCCGCGACCGTGCCCGTCCCCGAGCAGATCGCCGACGAGAACGAGCGCGTCGCCGCCGAGCGCGCCATCGAGTACATGGGCCTCACGCCCGGGCAGCCGCTCCGCGAGATCCCCGTCGACACCGTGTTCATCGGGTCGTGCACCAACGGCCGCATCGAGGATCTCCGGTCCGTCGCCAAGGTCGTGCAGGGCAAGAAGAAGGCCGACGCCGTGCGCGTGCTCGTCGTCCCGGCCTCCGCGCGCGTGCGCCTCCAGGCCGAGGCCGAGGGGCTCGACAAGATCTTCCTGGACTTCGGCGCCGAGTGGCGCAACGCCGGCTGCTCGATGTGCCTCGGCATGAACCCCGACCAGCTCGCACCGGGGGAGCGCGCCGCGTCCACGTCGAACCGCAACTTCGAGGGCCGTCAGGGCAAGGGCGGGCGCACGCACCTCGTCTCGCCGCTCGTCGCGGCCGCGACCGCGCTGCGCGGCACGCTGTCGTCGCTGTCCGACCTCGACCTGCCGGCCGACGTCGACATCACGTCCTTCGACGGCACGCCGCTCGCGCCGCTCGACCCGCGCGTCCTCGTGCAGGTCTGAGCAGCGCCCAGCGCCCGACCGCCGTCCCTCCCCGAAGCCCCGAAGAAGGTCCCGTCATGGAGAAGTTCACGACCCACACCGGCGTCGGCGTCCCGCTGCGCCGCAGCAACGTCGACACCGACCAGATCATCCCCGCCGTCTACCTCAAGCGCGTCACCCGCACGGGCTTCGAGGACGCGCTGTTCGCGGCGTGGCGCGGCGACCCCTCGTTCGTCCTCAACCAGGACGCCTACAAGACCGGGTCCGTGCTCGTCGCCGGCCCCGACTTCGGCACCGGCTCGTCCCGCGAGCACGCCGTGTGGGCGCTCAAGGACTACGGCTTCCGTGTCGTCCTCGCGTCCCGCTTCGCCGACATCTTCCGCGGCAACTCCGGCAAGCAGGGCCTCGTCGCCGGGATCGTCGCGCAGGAGGACGTCGAGCTCCTGTGGAAGGTCCTCGAGACGAACCCCGGCACCGAGGTGACCGTCGACCTCGTCGCGCGCACCGCGTCGGCGCAGGACGTCACCGTGGCGTTCCAGATCGACGACTACACGCGCTGGCGCCTCATGGAGGGTCTCGACGACATCGGCCTGACGCTCCAGCACGAGGAGGAGATCTCCGCGTTCGAGGCGACGCGAGCGTCGTGGCGGCCGAAGACCCTGCCGGCGAAGACGCTGCCGAAGGTCGAGATCGAGGCGGCTCGGCCCGTCGGCTGAGATCCTCACGCACGGCGGAGCGGGGGGCGGGTCCTGCGGAGGTGACGACGGGGTCGACCATCCGTGGGGCTCGTCCCTCGCCCCGGTGAGGGTCAGGGGCGTGGCGGGCCCTGGTGGATCGCGTCGAGGAGGGACTGCGGGGTCGCGGTCTCCGGGTCCCAGCGCGACTCGACCCACCAGGTCGCGCCGGCGTCCGCGAGGCCGGCGAGCTGGTCCTGCGCCGCCGAGCGGTCGGTGGGGAGCTCGCCCTGGAGGACGACGTCGAACGGGCGCTCCTCGAGCCCCAGCTCGGTGCGGCGCGCGGTGAGCCACGTGACCAGGGCGGCGACGTCGTCGGGGCGGGGGACGTCGAAGCCGCGGTCGCCCCTGAGCTGCACGACGATGCCGTCGTGGTGCAGGGTGCGGTCGAGCGACCGCAGGGGCGGACGCTCGGCGTCCCAGACGCCGACGGGCCACACGGGGATCCTCCGCCCGACGACCGGGCGCTCGACCGGGCGCGGGAGGAAGTGCATCTCGCTCGTCTCGAGGCGCGTGCCGGAGAACGCGAACGGCTCGCCGGTCCACGCGCGGTCGAGGAACGCGAGGGCGTCGTCGAGCTGCGCCGCCCGGTCGCGCAGGGCCTGCGGCTCGCCGGGGACGGCCGAGAAGCCGCCGTCGTCGAGCACCCCCACGCCCACCGGCAGGACGAGACGCCCGCCGGACAGGTGGTCGACCGTGACCGACTGCCGCACGACCTCCCACGGCTTGCGCCGGGGGAAGGCGAACACCATCGCGCCCAGCGCGATCCGCTCGGTCCGGACGGCGACCGCGGCGAGCACGGCCCAGGGGTCGTACGTGTCGACCTCCATGATGCTCATGCCGTCCCACGAGAAGAAGCCGTCCCAGCCGTGCTCCTCCGCCGCGACCGCCATGTCGACCACCTCGGTCACCGAGCCGAAGCTCCCGACGACCCCGACCTTGATCCCCGTCGCACTCATGTCCTGGACGTTACCCACCCCCACCGACACCGCCTGAGTGCATGAAATAGTCGCGCGAGAGGGCACCGATCGCGACTATTTCATGCACTCAGCGGGGCGGGGGTGATGTCGAGGCGGACGATCCGGCGGCGCGACACCTGCGTCACGGTGAGGCGACGACCCGCGACGTCGACGTGGTCGCCGACCTCCGCGAGCCGCCCGAGCTCGGCCACGACGAATCCGGCGACGGTCTCGTACGGCCCGTCGGGCAGCGCGATGCCGGTACGGCGGGCGAGCTCCTCGATGGTCTGACCGCCGTCGACGCTCGTCGCCTCGCCGTCCTCGGGCACCGGCGGTGTGTCGTCCGGGTCGTACTCGTCGCGGATGTCCCCGACGAGCTCCTCGACGAGGTCCTCGAGCGTGACGATGCCGTCCGTGCCGCCGTACTCGTCCACGACCACGGCGATGTGCACCCCCTCGCTCCGCATGCGCGACATCGCGGGCAGCACCGTGTTGGTCGCGGGCAGCTCGAGGATCGGCCGCACGACGTCGCGCACGAGCACGGGGAGCCCGGTCCCCGGGTCCCGCTCCGGATGGTCCGGGCAGTCGCGCCCGAGCAGGTCGCGCACGTGGAGGAACCCGACGACGTCGTCGAAGTCCTCTCCGGTCACGGGGTACCGCGAGAACGGCCCGGCGGCGACGGTGCGGGCTGCGTCGGCGAGCGTCTCGTCACCGGAGAGGAACGCGACGTCGCCGCGCGGCGTCATCGCCTCGGCGAGCGACCGGTCGCCGGCGGCGAAGACGTCGTCGAGGATGCGGCGCTCGTCCTCCGGCAGCGCCTCGTGCGCGAGGACGAGCTCGCGCAGCTCCTCCTCGGTCATCTCCTCGCCGCGCGCCGACGGGTTCCCCCCGAGCAGCCGCACGACGGCGTCCGTCGACCGCGACAGGAGCCAGATCACGGGACGCATGAGCGTCGCGAACCGGTCGAGCGGGGGCGCGACGGCGAGCGCGACCGACGCCGAGCGCTGGAGCGCGACGCGCTTGGGCACGAGCTCGCCGAGCACGAGGGAGAGGTACGCGACGAGCAGCGTCAGCAGGACGAGCGCGACGGTCGACGCGAGCGGCTCCGGCAGGCCCAGGCCCTCGAGCACCGGCGCGAGGTCCGGGGCGAGCGTCGACGCGCCGTAGGCGGCCGAGAAGAACCCCGCGACGGTCACGCCGATCTGGACGGCGGCGAGGAAGCGGTTGGGGTCGCGTGCCACCGCCGCGACGCGCGCACCGCGCTCCGACTGCTTCTCGAGCTGCGCCACCTGGCTCTCGCGCAGGGAGACGAGGGCGATCTCCGTGCCGGCGAACACGCCGCCGACGAGGACGAAGAGCAGCACGAGAGCGATGTTGGTCCAGGTGCCGGAGTCCATCGCCCCATCCAATCAGGGACGGGCGTGCCGAGGCGGCGGGGAGGCCCTCACGCCTCGGGCGACGAGCTCGCCTCGGGTTCCGGCGCGGTGCGCCGGTGCCTCAGGTGCTGCACGAGGTGGATCACGGCCACGACGACCGCGCCGACCACGACGCCGACGATCGCGGAACCCAGGGTGTCGACGAGCCATGCGAGGAACCCGCCCACGCCCGGCACGCCGTGCACGGCGTCCTCGAGCACGTGGAGGAGGTCGTATGGCGCGTGCCACCCGAGGTCGTACGTCCCCTGCAGGAGGATGTGGCCACCCACCCAGAGCATGGCGACGATGCCGACCGTCGAGATGACGGACATGACGCGCGGCATCGCGGTGACCAGGCCGCGCCCGAACGACTGGACCCAGCCGGTGCGGCGGCGTGCGAGGTGCAGCCCGATGTCGTCCATCTTCACGATGAGCGCGACGATCCCGTAGACGACCGCGGTGATGAGGACCGCGACGATGACGAGGATGATCGCGCGCGACCAGAAGCCCTCGTCGGCGACCTCGTTGAGCGCGATGACCATGATCTCCGCGCTGAGGATGAAGTCGGTGCGCACCGCGCTCGACACGACCTTGTCCTCGTCGACGGCCTTCTTCGCGGCCGCGTCGTCCACCGCCCCGTGGTGCTTGCCCGAGACCATCTCCCACAGCTTCTCGGCGCCCTCGAACGCGAGGTACGTCCCGCCGAGCATGAGGAGCGGCGTGAGCAGCCAGGGCAGGAACTGGCTGAGGAGCAGCGCCGCCGGGAGGATGAACAGCAGCTTGTTCCGCAGCGACCCCGTGGCGATCCGCCGGATGATCGGCAGCTCGCGCTTCGCGGCCAGACCCTCGACGTAGCGCGGCGTGACGGCCGTGTCGTCGATGACGACACCCGTCGCCTTGACGCTCGCGCGCCCGGCGGCCGCGCCGATGTCGTCGACGGAGGCGGCCGCGAGCTTGGCGAACGCCGCGATGTCGTCCAGGAGGGCAGCGAGTCCGACGGCCATGAGGTGGTCTCCGTACGCGGGCCCGAGGTGCCGCGGGCGGGTCCGCTGGTCGTGTCGGGACGCGGCCGCAGCATCGTATCCGTCGCAGACGAGCTCGCGCGTCGGCGGTCATCCGCGCGACGCGCGCGTCACGACGTTGACGAGCCGCGGCGGTCGCACGACGACGCGCACCACCTCGCGCCCGTCGGTCGCCCGGGAGACGCCCGGCACGGCGAGCGCGCGGTCCCGCAGCGTCGCCTCGTCGACGTCGGCGGCGACCGTGAGCCGTCCGCGCACCTTGCCGTCGACCTGGACGACGGCCTCGGCCGTGTCCTCGACGAGCAGTCCGGGGTCGACGTCGGGCCACGCCGCCTCCGCGACCGACGGCGCGTGCCCGAGCCGTTCCCACGCCTCCTCGGCGGTGTACGGGGCGAACAGGCCGAGCAGCACGGCGACGACCTCGGCGGCCTCGCGGACGGCGGCGTGGTGCGCGGCCACGTCCTCCGCCGGGTCCGGGCCGTCCGTCGCCGCCCGGCGCGCCGCCGAGACGAGCTCCATGACGCGCGCCACGACGACGTTGAACCGCGACCGCTCGAGGAGGTCCTCGGCGTCGTGCACGGTCCGGTGCGTGGCGCGCCGCAGGGCGTGCGCACGCGTCCCGGGCAACGCCTGCGCCCGCCCGGCGTCGGCGGAGCGGCCCGTGCCGGGCCCGGCCGGTCCCGCGACCGCGTCGACGAGCCGCAGCACGCGCTCGCAGAAGCGGCGCATCGCGGCCGGGTCGACGTCGGCCCAGTCCACGTCGTCTTCGGGCGGCCCCGCGAAGACCATCGCGAGGCGCACCGCGTCGACGCCCCACCGGTCGAGCTGCGCGCCGAGCTCGACGCCGTTGCCCAGCGACTTGCTCATCGCGCGGCCGCCGTTGAGCACCTGGCCCTGGTTGAGCAGCGTCGCGAACGGCTCGACGACGTCGACCCACCCCAGGTCGTGCAGCACCTTCGTGACGAACCGGCTGTAGAGCAGGTGCAGGATCGCGTGCTCGACGCCGCCCACGTATTGCGCGGCGGGCATCCACCGGCGGGCGTCCTCGGGGCGGAACGGCGCGTCGTCGGGTGGGCCCGCGCCGTCGGCCGCCTCGCCGAGCGAGCAGTACCGCAGGAAGTACCAGGACGAGTCGACGAACGTGTCGAGCGTGTCCGGGTCGCGCTCGGCGTCCGCCCCGCAGCGCGGGCACGGGACGCGCCGCCACGCGTCGGCGGCGGGGGACGCGAGCGGCGAGCGGCCGCGGGGGAGCAGGTCGTCGCCGGCGAGGTCCGGCAGACGCACGGGCAGGTCCTCGTCGGGCACGGGGACGACGCCGCACGCCGCGCAGTGCACGACGGGCACCGGCGCGCCCCAGTAGCGCTGCCGGGACACGAGCCAGTCGCGCAGCCGGTACGACGTCGCGCGCTCGCCCGCACCCGAGCCCTCCAGCCGCTCGACGGCGTCGTCGACCGTCGGCCACGTCGCGCCCGAGCCCGTCGGCAGGCCGTGGGCGGCCGCGAACCGGGCGTCGCGCTCGTCGTGCGCGGGCACGCCCATGACGGCTCCCGTGCCGTACCCGGGCAGGACGTGCTCGGCCGCCCACACCGGCAGGTCCTCGCCCGTCACGGGGTGCCGGACGTGCGCGCCGAGGAACAGTCCCGAGGACCCACGGTCGGTGCGTGCCCGCGCGATCTCGCCCGCGGCGAGCGCGGCGGCCCGGTACGCGGCCAGCTCGCCGGCGCGGTCCGGGCTGCACAGCGCGGTCGCGAGCGGGCTCTCGGGCGCGACCGCGAGGAACGTGACCCCGGGCAGCGTGTCGGGCCGCGTCGTGAACGCCTCGACCACGGCGGGGCGCTCCGGGTCCCGCACCGGGTGCGGGTCGCCGTCGGGCACGACCGCGAACCGGATGCGCGCGCCCTCGCTGCGCCCGATCCAGTGGCGCTGCATCGCGAGCACGCGCTCGGGCCACGCGCCCTCGAGCGCGGCCATGTCGTCGAGCAGCCGGTCCGCGTAGGCCGTGACGCGGACGAACCACTGCGTGAGCTCGCGCTGCACGACCTCCGCGCCGCACCGCTCGCACCGGCCGCCGACGACCTGCTCGTTGGCGAGGACGGTCCGGTCGGTCGGGCACCAGTTCACGGGCGCCGTCGCGCGGTACGCGAGGTCGTTCTCCAGCAGGCGCAGGAACAGCCACTGCGTCCAGCGCGAGTACTCCGGCCGGTGGGTCTCGAGGCGTCGCGACCAGTCGAACGAGACGCCGTACCTGCGGGCGGTCGCGGCCTGCGTCGCGATGTTCGCCTCGGTGAACACGGCGGGGTTCTCGCCGCGGCGGATCGCGGCGTTCTCGGCGGGCAGGCCGAACGAGTCCCAGCCGATGGGGTTGAGCACGTCGAACCCGCGCAGTCGCCAGTACCGCGCGACGACGTCCTCCAGGGCGAACACCTCCGCGTGACCCATGTGCAGGTCGCCGGAGGGATAGGGGAACATCGTCAGCAGGTAGCGGCGGGGGCGGCTGCCGTCGTCGCGGGCGCGGAACGTGCCGCGCTCGTCCCAGGACCGCTGCCAGCGGTCCTCGATCTCGGCGGTCGACGACCGTGTGGTCGGGGGAGTGGCGGGGGTTGAAGGATGTGCGGCGTCCACGGTGAGGCTCCTCGACAAGGTGGGCTTCGTCGTCGGGCACTCGCCGTGCTCACCCGGGAACCGTCACCGGGACGCGCAGGCACCGCCGCGCCGAGCGTGCCCGCCCGGCGGGCTCAGCGCGGCCCGGGAAGGAGGAGCCGCAGGTGTCGCATCCCGGACATCGTCGCCCGGCGGGAGCGCGCGGTCAACCCTGCGACCTGACGGCGACCTGCCCGCGAGGGCCGGGGGTGTGGCGGACGTCGCCCGCCGTGGCGGTCCGCGGCCCCCCGAGCCCCAGTAGGCTTGACGCCATGGCATCCCACTACGACGTCGTCGTCCTCGGTGCAGGTCCCGGTGGTTACGTGGCCGCGATCCGTGCAGCCCAGCTGGGTCTGCAGGTCGCGGTCGTGGAGGAGAAGTACTGGGGAGGGGTGT
This sequence comes from Cellulosimicrobium sp. Marseille-Q8652, assembly GCF_965112045.1. NCBI lineage: Bacteria > Bacillati > Actinomycetota > Actinomycetes > Micrococcales > Promicromonosporaceae > Cellulosimicrobium > Cellulosimicrobium sp. Marseille-Q8652. The sequence continues at coordinate 701,928 of NZ_CBCOPS010000002.1, forward strand.
GCCTCAACGTGGGCTGCATCCCCTCCAAGGCGCTCCTGCGCAACGCCGAGCTCGCGCACCTCTTCACGCACGACGCGAAGACCTTCGGCATGTCCGGCGACGTGACCTTCGACTTCGGTGCGGCGTTCGACCGCTCGCGCCAGGTCGCTGACGGTCGCGTCAAGGGCGTGCACTTTCTCATGAAGAAGAACAAGATCACCGAGTACGACGGCCGCGGCACGTTCCGCGACGCGCACACGCTCGACGTGAAGCTGTCCGACGGCTCGAGCGACCAGGTGACGTTCGACAACGTGATCATCGCGACCGGCTCGAAGGTGCGCCTGCTGCCGGGCGTCGAGCTGTCCGACAACGTCGTCACGTACGAGAGGCAGATCCTCACGCGGGAGCTGCCGAAGTCGATCGCCATCGTCGGCGCCGGCGCCATCGGCATGGAGTTCGGCTACGTCCTCAAGAACTACGGCGTGGACGTCACGATCATCGAGTTCCTCGACCGCGCGCTGCCCAACGAGGACGCGGACGTCTCCAAGGAGATCGCCAAGCAGTACAAGAAGCTCGGCGTGAAGCTGCTGACGTCGACGGCGGTCCAGACGGTCACCGACAACGGGACCGACGGCGTCAAGGTCACCTACAAGGGCGTCAAGGACGACAAGCCGGGCGAGCTCGTCGTCGACAAGGTGCTCATGGCCGTCGGGTTCGCCCCGAACGTCGAGGGCTTCGGCCTCGAGAACACCGGCGTGCAGCTCACCGAGCGCGGCGCCATCGCGATCGACGACGTCATGCGCACGAACGTCGAGAACATCTACGCGATCGGCGACGTCACCGCGAAGCTCATGCTCGCGCACGTCGCGGAGGCGCAGGGCGTCGTCGCGGCCGAGACCATCGGCGGCGCGGAGACCCTCACGCTCGGCGACTACCGCATGATGCCGCGGGCGACGTTCTGCCAGCCGCAGGTCGCGAGCTTCGGCCTCACCGAGCAGCAGGCGCGCGACGAGGGCTACCAGGTCAAGGTCGCGACGTTCCCCTTCATGGCGAACGGCAAGGCGCACGGCCTCGGTGACCCGGTCGGCTTCGTCAAGCTCATCTCCGACGAGACCTACGGCGAGCTGCTCGGCGGGCACCTCATCGGCCCGGACGTCTCCGAGATGCTGCCCGAGCTCACGCTCGCGCAGAAGTGGGACCTCACCGTCAACGAGCTGTCGCGCAACGTGCACACGCACCCGACGTTGTCCGAGGCCGTCCAGGAGTCGATCCACGGCCTCGCGGGGCACATGATCAACTTCTGATCGCCGGACCGGTCGAGCCGGACGGGATCGCCTGCCAGAGGCCCGGAGCCGCGGAATTCCGCTGCTCCGGGCCTCAGCCTGTCTGGAGTTTCGTGCACAGACGAGGACTGGCACGAGCCTGGAAGGCCGGGGATCGACTGCCGGTGTTCAGAGGTACCCGGGGAACACCGTGGCGAACTTCTCCGCGGTCGCGACGAGCCACCGGGCCAGCTGGGCCGCCTGCTCGTCGTCGCGAAAGTCGCCGTGCCGCCGCAGGATGATCCTGCTCGCCTTCCTCGCGGGCAGCTCTTGCCAGGCGAGGGGCGCGGACGGTTTCCAGAACGCGGGGTCCGACGCCTACGCCAAGTCTGTGCTTCGCACGAACTCCGACTCCGGGGCGGATGTCGATCTGTCCCCCGAGAGAGCTACCCCGGCTGCTCACCTGCGGGCGATTCGCTCGCGGCCGTGCGCTCCTAGCGTTGCTGGTGGTCGCCGATCCGGGCGACCACGCAGCGACGGAGGCCCTCATGAGCACGACGACCACGGAACCCCGACCGAACGCGCTGGACGACCACCCGAGCGGTCGGGTAGCCCGCTTCTTCCGGCACCCCCTGACGTGGATGCTGATCGGCGTGGTCAGCGTCGGCGTCGTCGCCGGTCTGACGGCGCCGGCCGAACCGTTCCTGGTGCTCCCCGTGCTGGGCGCGGCGCTCGCGGTCGTGGTCTACCGGGTGGTCATGCGGTTCGTCGCCCGGCGCCGCACGCCCGAGATCGCCGCCCGCCGTGCCGTACCGGAGGCGCTGCTGGGTGCCGCCGTCGGGCTGGGTTTCGTCGCGGTGTCCGCGGCCGTCGTCGCGGCCCTCGGGGGCTACACGTTCCGCGTCGCCGACGTCGACCTCCTCGCCGTGGTGGCGCCGATCCTCGCGGTCACCGTCGGCGCCGCGGTCACCGAGGAGCTCACGTTCCGCGGCTTCGCCCTCCAGGCTCTCGAGCGCCTGCTCGGCAGCTGGGTCGCGCTGGGGGTCACGGCCCTGTTCTTCGGTCTGACGCACCTGTTCAACCCGGGAGCGACCCTGTGGAGCTCGCTCGCCATCGCGATCGAGGCCGGTGGCCTGCTCGGCGCTGCGTTCCTCTGGCGTCGCAACCTCTGGTTCGTCATCGGCCTGCACTTCGCCTGGAACGCCACGGTCGCGCTGCTCGGCATCCCTGTCTCGGGTCACGCTGCCCCCGGCCTGCTGGTCGCGGACGTCTCCGGGGCGCCCGCGCTGACCGGCGGTGCCTTCGGCATCGAGGCATCCGTGGTGACCGTCGCGCTCGGTGTGCTGATCACCGTCCCGATGCTCGTGCTCGCGCGGCGCCGCGGGACGCTGGTCAGTGCGCGCCGCCGTCGCCCGTAGGCTCGGGCCGTGCCCGCCAACCCCGTCCTCGACCGGGCCTCGCGCACCGGTCCGGCGCTTCGACGGTGGCGTGCGAGCCGGCAGGACGTCATGGACGTCCTGCTGGCCGTGACCCTCGCGGGCCTCGGGTTCGTCCCGACGCTGTCGGCGATCGGCGTCGAGCTCGGGGACCTGCCCGAGCGGCCGGCGGACGCGCTGGCCGTGACGCTGGTCCTCGCGCAGAGCTTGCCCATCGCGATCCGCCGCCGTAGCCCCGCTACCTGCCTCGCCGTCGTCGGCGCGGCGTTCGCCGCGGACCAGGTCCTGTCGTACCCGCCGACGTTCGCGAGCGTCGGCCTCTACGTCGCGCTGTACACCGCGGGCGCCCACCAGGTGCAGTTCCGGCGGAGCACCGCCGCGCTGGTGACCGGGGGCTACGTGGCGCTGGCCGCCACGCTGTCCGGCCTCGGTTCGCCCAACCGGCTCCCGGTCTTCCTCGCCTTCTACCTCGTGCTGGTGGTGATCCGGATGGCAGGTACGGGGGTGCGTCGCTGGCGGGCCGAGGAGGTCGAACGCCGGCGCCTGGCCGCCGCCGTCGCGACGTCGCAGGAGCGCGCCCGGATCGCGCGGGAGCTGCACGACGTGGTGACGCACCACGTGACGGCGATGGTCGTGCAGGCCGACGCCGCGCAATATCTCCTTCCTGCGACGCCGGACCGTGCGGCCGACGGGCTGGTCGCGATCAGCGGCACCGGGCGACGCGCGCTGACCGAGCTCCGCTACCTGCTGGGCGTGCTCGAGGCGACTGGCGAGTCGGCGCCGACGGGGCGAGCGCCGGCTCTCGGCCGGGTGGGCGACCTCGTCGAGCAGGCCCGCCGGTCGGGCCAGCCGGTGGAGTGGACCGAGGAGGGCGGACGGCGCGACCTGCCCGACGCCGTCAAGCTCGCCGCCTACCGGGTGGTGCAGGAGAGCCTCACCAACGCGCTCAGGCACGCCCCCGGACGGCCGACCACGGTCCGCGTGCACCACGGCGCCGAGCACCTCGAGACCGAGGTGACCACCGGTGGACCCGGCTCATCGGTGGCGACGCCGGGCGCCCTCGCACCGGACGGGCCAGCCACCGTGGAGGGAGCACCACCCGCCGGGCGCGGCCTCGCCGGTCTGCGCGAACGCATCCGCGTCCTCGACGGCGACCTCGAGGCCGGCCCGACGCCCGACGGCGGGTTCCGCGTGCGGGCCCAGATCCCCACCGCCCCGACCAGGAGCAGCCCATGACCGTTCCGCCGTTGGAGCCACGCTCCACGATCCGCGTCCTGGTCTGCGAGGACCAGGAGCTGGTACGGGTCGGCTACGTCACGATCTTCTCCGCGCAGGCCGACATGGAGGTCGTCGGCGAGGCTGCGGACGGACGCGCAGCGGTCGAGGCCGCGCGACGGCTGCGCCCGGACGTCGTGGTCATGGACATCCGGATGCCCGTGCTCGACGGCATCGAGGCGACGCGGCAGATCGCCGGCCCGGACGCCGAGACGCCGGTCAAGGTGCTCATGGTGACCACCTTCAACGTCGACGAGTACGTCTACGAGGCGCTGCGTGCCGGGGCGAGCGGGTTCCTGCTCAAGGACGCTCCTCCCGCCGAGCTGGTCGACGGCATCCGGACCATCGCCCGGGGCGAGTCGCTGCTGGCCCCGTCCGTGACCCGCACCCTGATCGGCCGCTACGCCGAGCGGGTGCGGCCGACCGACGCGTCCGGCCGCGGGAGGGACGAGGTCGTGCGCAGCCTGACCCCGCGCGAGCGGGAGGTGCTGGAGCAGCTCGCCGCCGGGCTGTCCAACGCGGAGATCGCGCGAGAGCTCGTCATCACCTCGGAGACGGTCAAGACCTACGTGTCCCGGATCCTGGCCAAGCTCGGACTGCGTGACCGGGTGCAGGCGGTCGTGCTCGCGTACCGGGTGGGCCTGGTCTCGACGACGGACTAGCTGGCCCTGACTCCGAGCCGGCGACCCCGGCGCCGAGCCAGCCCGTGACCAGGTCGACGATGCGGGCCGGCGCCTGGGCGACGTCGACGACCAGGCCGGTCTCGTCGTCCGCCACGGGCTCCAGCGCAGCGAGCTGGGAGTCGAGGAGCGTCGACGGCATGAAGTGGTCCGCACGTGCGGCGATCCGCCCCGCGAGCAGGTCGCGGTCGCCGTGGAGGTGGACGAACGCGAGGTCGCCGCCGCGCCGGAGCGCGTCCCGGTACGGCCGCCGTAGGGCCGAGCAGGCCACCACGACGGGTGTCCCCGCGTCGGCGCCGGCCCGCATCACGTCCGCGACGCGGTCGAGCCAGGGGAGCCGGTCGTCGTCGGTCAGAGGAGTCCCGGCCGTCATCTTCGTGACGTTCGCCGGTGGGTGCAGGTCGTCGGCGTCGACGAAGCGCAGCCCGAGGCGGGCCGCGAGAAGGCTGCCGACCGTCGACTTGCCGCACCCCGCGACGCCCATGACGACCACGCCCTCGACGGCGCCGGTGCCGATACGCGCCACGTCAGTACCCCGCGGCCGGGTCGACGACACCGTCGAGGGCCTCGCCCGCGACGAACCGCCGGAGGTTCTCCTCGACGCGCGCGCGGAGCAGCGGCTCGATCATCTCGCGGGTGTCCGCGGTGTGCGGGGTCACCAGCGCCGTGGGCAGGTCCCACAGCGGGTGGCCGTCGGGCAGGGGCTCCGGGTCGGTGACGTCGAGCGCTGCGCCACCGAGGCGGCCGGAGGCGAGCGACGCGACGAGGGCGTCGGTGTCCACGAGCCCGCCCCTTGCGATGTTGACGAGCACCGCGCCGGGCTTCATGACAGACAGCTCGGCGGCACCGAGCAGCGCGCGGGTCTGCGTCGTCAGTGCCGCCGCGACCACGACGACGTCCGCCCGGGCGAGCTCGTCGTGCAGACGCTCCGTGGTGACGGTGCGCTCGGCGCCGGGCACGGGCTCGGCCCGACGCCGCACGACGACGTTGCGCGTGTCGAACGGCGCGAGCAGGTCGAGGTACGTCCGGGCGATGCCGCCGGCGCCCAGCACGAGCACGTGCGCCCCGAACAGCGACGTCCCCGCCGGCTCGCCCCACGACCGCGCGCGGGCGCGCTCCGGAAGGTGTCGGAGCGCCGCGAGCGTCAGTGCGAGAGCATGCTCGGCCACAGGACGGGAGAACGCGCCCTTGGCGGAGGTCCAGGTGACGCCGGGCGTCTCGAGCAGACCGACGTCGACGTAGGAGTCGACGCCCGCCGACGGGAGCTGCACCCAGCGCGTCCCGGGCGCGGACGCCAGCGCCGCCCGCAGGTCGGCTTGCTCGCCCCCGAACCAGAGCAGGGCGTCCGTGTCCCGGCCCGGCGGGACGAGCCGGGCGCCGGCGGACGTCACGGCGTCCGGCAGCCAGGCCGGGCCCAGGCGGGCCACGCTCACGCCGGGACCCGAGGACGTCCCGCTCACGCCGGCACCCGGGCGATGCCGTCCGCGGCGTCCGCGCGGTCGCCACCCACGACCGCGACGGACCAGCCGGCACCGAGCGACGACTCGACCACGACGTCGTCGCCGCTCCGCCGCACGGTGAACGCGACGTACTCGCCGTCGGCGCCGCGCACCTCGACGGTCCGCGACCAGCCGTCGTCGCCGGGGTTCACGAGCAGGGTGAGGCCGTCGAGGTGGTCAGCGTCGGGACGCTCCTCGTGCGCGCTCAGCGGGATCACGCCGCCGGGGCGCACGTACACGGGCAGGGAGTCGAAGTCGTGGTTCTCCCGCACCCAGCGGCCGCCGGCGACGCGCTCGCCGGAGAGGAGACCGGCCCACTCGCCCTCGGGCAGGTAGACGTCGACGTCCCCCTCGGCGTCGAACACCGGCGCCACGAGCAGGTCGGGACCGAGCATGTACTGGCGGTCCAGGTGCGGCACCGCCGGGTCGTGCGGGAACTCCAGCAGCATGGGCCGCATCATCGGCGTGCCCGACCGGTGTGCCTCGTGCCCGGTGGCGACCAGGTAGGGCGCGAGCCGGTTCTTGAACCGGGCGAACGTGCGGGTCACCGCGACGGCGCTCGTCGGGTCGGACTCGTCCTCGCCGAACATCCACGGAACGCGGTAGGAGCTGCTGCCGTGCATGCGGCTGTGGCTGGAGAACAGGCCGAACGCCGTCCAGCGCTTGAACACGCCGGGGTCGGGCGTCATCTCGAAGCCGCCGATGTCGTGGCTCCAGTAGCCGAACCCGCTGTACGCGAGCGACAGGCCACCGCGCAGCGACTCGGCCATCGACACGTACGACGCGGTGGAGTCGCCGCCCCAGTGCACCGGGAACTGCTGGCCACCGGCGGTGGCCGACCGCGCGAAGAGGACGGCCTCGCCGACGCCGCGCTCCTCGGCGAGCACCTCGTGGACCGCCTTGTTGTAGAGATGCGTGTAGTAGTTGTGCATGCGTTCCGGGTCGGAGCCGTCGAAGTACTCGACGTCCACCGGGATGCGCTCGCCGAAGTCCGTCTTGAACGCGTCGACGCCCTGGCGCACGAGCACCCGGAGCTTGTCCTTGAACCAGGCGGTCGCGTCCGGGCTCGTGAAGTCCACCAACGCCATCCCGCCCTGCCAGCGGTCCCACTGCCAGACCGACCCGTCACGGCGCTTGACGAGATGGCCGGCGGCCATGCCCTCGTCGAACAGCGGCGACTGCTGGGCGATGTACGGGTTGATCCACACGCACACGCGCAGCTCGCGGTCGTGGAGCCGAGCCAGCATGCCCTCAGGGTCGGGGAACGTGCGCGCGTCCCACTCGAAGTCGCACCAGTTAAACTCGCGCATCCAGAAGCAGTCGAAGTGGAACAGGCTCAGCGGGATGTCCCGCTCCGCCATCCCGTCGATGAACGAGCTGACGGTCGCCTCGTCGTAGTCCGTGGTGAAGCTCGTCGACAGCCACAGTCCGTACGTCCAGGCGGGGATCTCCGCGGGGCGGCCCGTGAGCGCGGTGTAGCGCTCGAGGATCGTCTTGGGGTCGGGGCCGTAGACGAGGAAGTAGTCGAGCGCCTCGCCCAGCACCGAGAACTGCACCCGTTCGACGGCCTCGGAACCGACCTCGAAGGAGACGTGCCCGGGGTCGTTGACGAACACGCCGTAGCCGCCGGTGGTCAGGTAGAACGGCACGTTCTTGTACGCCTGCTCGCTGGAGGTGCCGCCGTCGTAGTTCCAGATGTCGACCGTCTGGCCGTTCTTGACCACCGGGCCGAACCGCTCGCCCAGGCCGTAGACGAGCTCGCCCACGCCGAGGTCGAGCTGGTCGAACACGTAGCTGGTGCGACCCTCGCGGCGCAGCTCGATCGGGCCGTGGTCGACCGCGGCGTCGTGGGCGACGTCTGCCCACGCGGCCGACTTGCCGCTCGATCCGGTGAGGCGTCGGCCGTCGGCGTGGAACGACAGCTCCCAGGACGCGCCGACCGACAGCCGGACGCGGAGGTCGCCCGTCTCGAGGGTGCCGTCGCCGTCGACCACGGTCGCGCGGCCGATCCCGTCGGCGAGGTCGAGCTCGAACCGACGCGGCTCCGGCCGGCCTCGGTGGTGCACGTGCTGTACCCGCACCACGTTCTCCATCGGTGACGACACCGTCGTGGTGATGACCGGGTTGTTGAGCGTGTCACCCCGGTGCCGCACGGCCTTCGTCGGCGCGACGGAGCGCAGGCTCGAGCCGTCCGCCGTGACCCGGTCCACCTCGCGGGCGTAGTGGATCGCGACGCCAGGACGGGCGTGCCAGAAACCGTCGGTGAACTTCATGGGGCGGGGCCTTCCAGTGGTCGTGGAGCGGGTGGAGCGGGTGGAGCGCGGGAGCGGGGGAGCCTCAGCGCCGGGCGGCGGTGGAGCCGACGAGCTCGAGGGTGCCGGGCAGGAGGTCGTGCGCGGGCGGAGCGGCGGGATCGGCCAACCGGTCGACGAGGCCCTGGACGCTGCGCGCCCCGAGCTCCGCGCCCGGCGCCACGACCGCGCTGACGGGGGGATCGGCGGTCACGAGGTCGGCCGCCGAGGTCGCGAGCGCGAGGACGGAGACGTCCTCCGGGACGGCGCGCCCTGCCGCGACGAGCCCGTTCACGAACCCCGACAGCCCCGCCTCGTTGAGGACGAGGACGGCCGTGACGTCCGGGTGCTCCGCGACCAGCGCGGTCGCGGCGTACCTGCCCGAGCGCGGGTCCTGGCCACCGCGGACGACGAGGGGGTCGACGTCGTGGCGGGCAGATTCGGTCAGGTAGGCCTCCTCGGTACGCACGACAGGCCCGTACCCCGACCAGGCGGGTCCGTCGGGTTCGCCGAGGAACAGGGCGACGCGGCGGTGCCCGAGCTCCGTGAGGTGGTCGAGCCCGGTGGCGACCATCCCGGCGAAGTCCATGTCGACGTACGACAGCCCGGTCGTGTCGTCCGTGCGGCCGATGAGGCCGAAGGGCACGCCTCGCTCCGTGAGCAGTGCGACGCGCGCGTCGTCGGCCGTGACCTCCATGAGCAGGACCCCGTCGACGAGGCCGCCGGACAGGTAGTCGTCGAGCTGCGCCGCGTCGTCGACCGGCCAGAGCACGACGTTGAAGCCTCGCTCGGTGGCGGCGCTCGCGGCCGCGGTGACGATGCTCAGGGCGGTGCTGCCCAGACGGTGCTGCAGGGCCGGGAACACCAACGCCACGATGTGGCTGCGGCGGCTGGCCAGCGCGCGGGCGAGCACGTTCCGCCGGTAGCCGAGGTCGGCCATCGCCGCTTCGACCCGGCTCCGCGTCGTCGGGGCGACGCGCTTCGTCCCGTTGACGACGAACGACACGGTCGTCAGGGAGACACCGGCACGGTCGGCCACGTCCTGCATGGTCACCACAGGGCACTCCTCGGGCTCGGGAACGGTGCTGCGGATCGATGATCACACACCCCACGACGGTTGGTAAAGCGCTTTGACAAGGTCCCGAGGACGTGCCTAACCTCGCCGTCACGTGAACCGAGCGAAGGAGCTTCGACTGTGCGACGAACCCACACCGTCGTCGGTGCGGCGTCGGCCGCCGCCGTCGTCCTGTGCCTGTCCGCCTGCAGCGGCGGCGCCCGTGCGGACGAGGGCACGCTGGTCGTGACCGACACGTTGTCGGACACCAGCGCGCCGGTCTACCAGGAGGTCTACGACACCTGCGCCGCAGAGGTCGGCATGGCCGTGCAGGCCAACCACGTGGCCGGCTCCGGTCTCATCGCGACGGTCCTGCAGCAGGCGTCGTCCGACACCCTCCCCGACGTCCTCATGCTCGACAACCCCGACGTCCAGCAGATCGCGTCCTCCGGTGCACTGAGCCCGCTGACCGACTACGGCATCTCGGGCGAGGGCTTCCCGCAGGGCGTCGTCGACGCCGGTACCTACGACGGCGCCCTCTACGGGGTCGCGCCGGTCGTCAACACGGTCGGGCTCTTCTACGACGTCGACGCACTCGCCGACGCGGGGATCGAACCGCCCACCACCTGGGACGAGCTCCGCGCCGCCGCCGAGGCGCTGACCACCGACGACCGCTACGGCATCGCGTTCAGCGCTGCCAACACCTTCGAGGGAACGTGGCAGTTCCTGCCCTACCTGTGGTCCAACGGGGCGGACGAGGACGACCTCACGTCTCCCGAGGCCGTCGAGGCGCTGAGCTTCGTCGAGGGCCTCGTCCGCGACGGTCTCGCGTCGTCCGGCGTCGTCAACTGGTCGCAGAACGACGTCAACGACCAGTTCATCGCGGGGAACGCGGCGATGATGGTCAACGGGCCGTGGAACATGCCGGCGCTCGAGGCCGCGGAGGGCCTCGACTACGCCGCCGTACCGCTTCCCGTCCCGCACGCGGGCGACACGCTCCAGGCGCCGCTCGGCGGCGAGGCGTTCACCGTCCCGCGCACCGGCAACCCGGACAAGATGGCGAAGGCAGGCGAGTTCGTCGCCTGCGTGACCCGCGGTGAGCACCAGCTCGCCATGGCCACCGGGCGCGGAGCCGTGCCGTCGGACACGCAGGTCGCCGCCGAGGCCGCGGAGGCGAACCCGGTCGTCGCGACCTTCGTCGACACCGTGCAGACCGCACGGTCCCGGACCGCCCTGCTCGGACCCGGCTGGCCGCGCGCCGCCACCCAGATCTACACCGCACAGCAGCTCGCGCTGACCGGCAGCGAGCCCCCCGCGGCCGCCCTCGAGCGGGCGGCGGAGAACTGATGCGCACGCCGACGTCGCGCACGTCACCGAGGAAGGACGGACGATGACCACCACCCTCGCCGCCGGAACGGCGCCCGTCGACGCGGCCGGTCCCGCGACCGGGCCGCGGCGCCGTCGCGCCCGGACGCGGGACCGGGCCGCCCAGTGGATGTTCCTCGTCCCGGCGATCGCCTACGTGCTCGTGTTCTTCGGGTACCCGATCGTCAAGAACCTCGTCATGGGGTCCCAGGACTACACGGTGCGGACGTTCGTGTCGGGCGAGGCGCCGTGGGTCGGGCTGGACAACTACGCGGAGGTCGTCTCCAGCGGCCTCTTCCGCACCACGGTGCTCAACACGGCGCTGTTCACCGTGGGCTCGATCCTCGGCCAGTTCGTCATCGGCCTGCTGCTCGCCCTGTTCTTCAAGCGCCGGTTCCCGCTGGGTAACGTGCTGCGCTCGCTGCTCCTGCTGCCGTGGCTGCTGCCGATGATCGCGGGCACCGCGGTGTGGAAGTGGATCTTGGACCAGGACGGCGGCGTCCTCAACGAGACGCTGCGGGCGATCGGGGTGATCGAGGCGCCGATCCACTGGCTGACGAGCCCCGACGTCGCGCTGGTCGCCGTGGTCCTGGTGAACGTGTGGGTCGGCATCCCCTTCAACATGACCCTGCTGTACTCGGGGCTGCAGAACATCCCCGACGAGCTCTACGAGGCGGGCGCGCTCGACGGCGCCACCGGCGTGAAGGCGTTCTGGCACATCACGTGGCCCAACCTGCGCCCCGTGGTCAGCGTCGTCCTGGTGCTCGGCGTGATCTACACCCTCAAGGTGCTCGACATCATCCTGGGCCTGACCGGTGGCGGGCCGGCCAACGCCACCCAGACCTTGGCCACGGACTCCTACCGGCGCTCCTTCCAGGAGTTCTCCTTCGGCACCGGGGCGGCGGTCAGCAACATCCTCATCGTGGTGTCGCTGCTCTTCGCCGTCGTGTACCTGCGCGTCAACCGACGCGCCGTGGATGAGTGAGGTTCATCGTGAAGCAGACGACCGACACCCGACAGCTGCGGTACACGATCGTCGGGATCGTGCTCCTCGCGCTCATGCTGTTCCCCGTCTACTGGATGGTCAACGTGTCCCTCCAGGGAGGCGGCACCGCGGCCAACAGCACCTTCTTCCCGACCGAGATCACGTTCGAGGGTTACCAGCGGGCGCTGGAGGACCAGACCGGCAACCTCGTCACCAGCATGATCGTGGCCCTCGGCGCCGTCGTGGTGTCGCTGGTGGTCGCCACGCCCGCCGCGTACGCGCTGTCCCGGTTCCGCCTGCGCGGCATGGGGATCTTTCTCTTCGTCCTGCTCCTGGCGCAGATGATCCCGGGCATCGTCATCGCGAACTCGCTGTACACGCTGTTCAACGACGTGGGGCTGCTCAACACCTACGCGGGCCTGATCCTCGCCAACGCGACCCACGGCATCCCCTTCGCCATCCTCATCATGAGCGCCTTCATGCGCTCCATCCCGCCGGCGCTCACCGAGGCGGCGCGCGTCGACGGAGCCGGGCACCTGCGGGCCTTCTGGTCGATCGTCGTGCCCGTGAGCAGGAACTCGCTCATCACCGCCGGCCTGTTCAGCTTCCTGTTCGCCTGGAGCGACTTCATGTTCGGCCTCACCCTGACCACCGGGGCCGACATCAAGCCGATCACCCTCGGCATCTATGACTACCTCCAGGGCAACGTGCAGAGCTGGGGGCCGGTCATGGCGAGCGCCGTGATCTCCTCCGTCCCGGCGATCGTGCTGCTGGTCCTCGCGCAGCGGTACATCGCCGCCGGCGCCCTCGGCGGTGCGGTGAAGTGACGGGGCCGCAGAACTCACCGCTCGCGCAGGGTCGACCGCGGCCAGTCGCTGCCGCAGGCGCATCGCTCCCGCGTCGCCGATCAGGAGGTGGATCGGCTGCCCCTCGTCGCGCAGGGTGTCGCCGAGGCCCGGACCAGCGACGCGCGCGATCCACCGTCCTGCGGTCCGCTACAGGGTCGCGGTGTCGATGACGAACCGGTAGCGCACGTCGCTGGAGAGCACGCGCTCGTAGGCGTCGTTGATCTGCTCGGCGGCGATGAGCTCGGTCTCCGGGGCGATGCCGTGCTCGGCGCAGAAGTCGAGCATCTCCTGGGTCTCGGCGATGGAGCCGATGCCGGACCCGGCGAACGACCGGCGGTTGCCGAACAGCGTGAACACGGTGACGGGCAGCGGCTCCGGGGGAGCGCCGACGTTGACCATCGTGCCGTCGAGGCGCAGCAGCCGCAGGTAGCGGTCGAGGTCGAGCGGCGCGCTGACGGTGTTGAGGATGAGGTCGAACCGGTTGGCGAGGGCCTCGAACGTGGCGTCGTCCTCGGTCGCGAAGTAGTCGGTCGCGCCGAAGGCCAGGCCGTCGTCCTTCTTCGACAGCGTGCGCGAGAGGACGGTGACCTCGGCGCCCATCGCCGCGGCGATCTTCACGGCCACGTGGCCGAGGCCGCCCATGCCGACGACGGCGACGCGCTTGCCCGGGCCCGCGTTCCAGTGCGCGAGCGGCGAGTAGGTGGTGATGCCCGCGCACAGCAGCGGCGCCGCGGCCTCGTAGGGGATGGCGTCGGGGACGCGGAGGACGAAGTCCTCGTCGACGACGACGTGGGTCGAGTAGCCGCCCTGCGTGATGGTGCCGTCGACGTCGCGGCCGGCGTAGGTCTGGACGTTGCCCTCGAGGCAGTAGTTCTCCATGCCGGCGCGGCAGTTCTCGCACTCGCGGCACGAGTTGACCATGCAGCCGACGCCGACCCGGTCGCCCACGGCGTGCCGGGTCACGTCCTGACCGACCTCGACGACCTCGCCGACGATCTCGTGACCGACGACCTGCGGGTAGGTGATCGGGCCCCAGTCGCCGCGCACGGTGTGGATGTCCGAGTGGCAGATGCCGGCGTAGCGGATCGCGATGAGGACGTCCTTCGGGCCGACGTCGCGACGCTCGACGGTCGTGGGGACCAGGGGCTCGGTCGCGGACGGGGCGGCGTAGGCGTTGACGGTGCGCACAGATGTTCTCCTTCGTCGGTGGTGCGCGTCCACGGTATGCGCCACCGGTCGCGCCGGGGAGGCTCTGTCAGGGCACCCCACGCCGGGAATGCCGCGGGAGTCAGCGGTGGAGCGCCCACCACTGGAGCAGCATGATCGTCTTGCCGTCGACGACGCGGCCGTCGTGGACCATCGCCAGGGCCTCGTCGAGGTCGAGCTCGACGACCTCGATGTCCTCGCCCTCCGCGGCGACCCCGCCGCCCGGCCCGGTGCGGTCGAGCGGGGTGTACGGCGCCGCGTAGAAGTACACCTTCTCCGTGACGGACCCGGGGCTCATGTACGCGGTGAAGACGTGCGCGACGGGCCCGACGGTGACGCCCAGCTCCTCTGCGACCTCCCGCCGGATCGCCGTCTCCGGGTCGTCGTCGTCCAGGAGGCCCGCGGCCGTCTCGAGGAGCATCCCGTCGGGGTGGTCGTTGACGTAGGCGGGGAAGCGGAACTGGCGCGTGAGCAGCACGGTGGACCTCGCGTCGTCGTGCAGCAGGATGGTCGCGCCGTCCCCGCGGTCGTAGGTCTCGCGCTGCACGGTGTGCCAGGTCCCGTCCCGTCGCCGGTGGTCGAGCGTCGTGCGGCGCAGCACGTGCCATCCCGCGGAGGTGAGCTCGACGTCGCGGACGACGACGTCGGGGTTGCGGCTCAGCGCCCGTCCGGCCCGGTCGAGGCCGGTCCGGCCGCGGTGGTCCGGGACGTCCACGCCCGGCCGCCCGGTCATCGGGCGAGCTCCGCGAGGCGTGGCACCTCGGTGACGTCGCGGTAGACGGGGAGCCCGCGGCTCAGGGCGATTGCGACGTCCTGGTCGGCGCCCGCGGACTCGCCGGGGAGCCGGAGCACGGCGTCGCAGTGCTCGAGGAGCCGCCGCGCGGTGGGGTAGAGCACGTCGGCCGCCAGGTCGTCGTCCACCGTGGCGCCGGCCGAGCGCAGGACCGGCAGCGCGACCCACTCGCCGATCACGGGGACGTGCCCCGCGGCGAAGATCGGCCAGGCGGCCTCCTCGAGGCGTCGGAGGTTCGCGTCCATCGCGGCAGGGTCGCCGTCCGTCCCGGAGCGGTAGGGACCGGCGATGAGGATGAGCAGAGGTCGAGGCATGGCCCTAGACTACGCTGAACGTGCAGAACTACGAAGAAACGAGAAACACCATGCTGGCCTCCGAGCGGCGGGACCATCTCCTCGAGACGCTCCGGCGTGACGGCAAAATCGTGGCGAAGAGCGTCGCCGCCGAGCTGGGGCTCTCGGAGGACAGCATCCGGCGCGACCTGCGAGAGCTGGCCGCGGAGGGCCTGTGCCAGCGCGTCTACGGCGGGGCCCTGCCGGTCTCGCCGGCCACCGCCGACTACGGCACGCGCCGGGGCGTCGCGACGGCCGGCAAGCGCCTGGTGGCGGCCGCGGCGGTGCGGCTCGTCGAGCCGGGCAGCACCGTCATCCTCGACGGCGGGACCACGGCGATCGCGGTCGCGTCCGCGCTGCCGCCCACCCTGCGGTGCACCGTGGTCACGCACAGCCCGACCGTCGCGGCGGCGCTGGTCGAGCACCCCGGCGTCGAGGTGTTCATCCTCGGCGGCAGGCTCTTCAAGCACTCCGCGGTGGCGAGCGGGGCCGCGACGGTCGAGGCGGCGCAGCGGATCACGGCGGACGTCTTCCTCCTCGGCGTCACCGGGATCCACCCGGACGCCGGCCTGACCACGGGGGACGGGGACGAGGCGGCGATGAAGCGGGTCCTGGCGAGCCGGGCGGCGGAGACGTACGTGCTCGGCTCGTCCGAGAAGGTCGGCGCAGCGTCCGCGTACGGGGTGGTCGGCTTCGACGAGGTCGCCGGCGTCGTCACCGACGCGGACCCGGGCTCCGACGTCGTGCGCCGGCTCGCCGAGCGGGTCCGCATCGTCGAGGCCCGCGGCTGACGGCGCGCTGCTGCGCTGCCCGACGCCCTCACGGCACGCGGGACCACCCCGTTCCGAGCGCTCGGCACGACGGTGCGCCGGCGGAGACGTCTCCGTCGGCGCACCGTCGTCGGGCACGTCAGCTGCAGGCGGCCCCGTTGAGCGCGAACCCTGCCGGCTCGGGGTGCGACCCGGCCGCCGTGGTGGCGCCGTTGAAGCCGAACGTCACGGACTCGCCCGGGGCGATGCTCGTCTTCCACGCCGGACGCGTCGCCGTGACGGCGGTCCCCGTCTGGTCGACCGTCGCGCTCCACCCGGGCTCGTCGACCTTCTGACCGCCCGGGTACGCGAACGACACCACCCAGTCGGGGACGGCCACGACGGACGTGTTCTTCACGGTGACCGAGGCCGTGTACCCGGTGCTGCTGCCGCCCCACGAAGACGCGGTGTAGTCGACCTCGCACGCGCCGGTGGGAGCCGGCGTCCCGTCGTCGTCCAGCGTGGTGAACGCGACGGTCCGGGTGCTCGAGACGGCGCCCGTGTGGTCGTTGCGCGACCGGACCGCCACCGTGTGCTCGGTGCCCGGTTCGAGCCCGGTCAGGTCGACCATCGGTGACCCGTCGGTGCTCGCGAGCACCGCACCGGTGCCCGGGTCGAGGACGTCGTACCCCGTGACGCACCCGGTCTGCGCGGCACCCCACATCACGTGCGCGCTGGTCTGCGTGATGCTCATGGCCATCGGAGCGCCCGGGGAACCGGGTGCCTCGTCCGGGCAGACGGGATCCGTCGGCGGGTTGCCGCCGTCGTCCCCGATCCCCGTGACCTCGCCGTCACCGCCGTCGAACGCGACGTCCGAGCAGCTGTAGAAGTTCTCGTTGCTGTCCGACCGCACCCAGTGGGTGAAGATCATGTGGTCGCCGGTGCGGCCGGCCGGGAGGGTGACGTCCCAGTAGTAGTAGTTCAGGGCGCCGGGGCCTCCGGTGTCGGGCGGGTTGGTCGCCGAGTCGACGAGCTCGAGGTCGCTCCAGGAGAGCGGGCCGGACGGGTCCCAGCCCTCCTCGGTGACGTACACGTCGAAGCGACCGGGGTGCTCGGCCCAGTTGTTGTGCTGGAACTGGTACGTCTCGCCGGCCGTCAGGTGCGTCCTCGGCCAGTCGTCGCGCACCGCGTTGAACCCGGAGAAGTCGTACGGGCCGCGGCCTCCGCCGTCGCAGATCTGACCGTCGGGGACGTAGCCCGCCGTCCGGCCCGCGCCGTTCGAGTCCAGGTTGCCGAACCAGTTGTAGAACGCCGAGCTGCCGCTGACGGCGTAGGCGTTCGCACAGGCCGGGTTCGACGGGTCGACCTGGCCGTTCTGCGTCTGGCCGTCGACCCAGCACAGGTACTGGCGGCTGCCGGGGAACACCTCGGCGCCGTGCGCCTCGGCGGGCGCGGGTGGAGCGACCGCCACGAGGCCGGCCGCGCCGAGGACCGCCGCGGCGGCCCAGGCTGCTGTGCGTCGCATCTCAAGCTCCTTCGCTCACGGATGTCGAACACGACGACCATGCCGCGACGCCGGTCGCACCGGTACCGCCTTAATCGATTCGGCCGACCTCGTCCGCCCCGCCCGGCCCGGGAGAGGATGGACCCGAGGACACCCGCTCGAGAAGGAGACCCATGCCTGCGCCCACGACGCCCACGCGCGAGTTCATCACCGGCCTGCCGAAGGCCGAGCTGCACCTGCACCTCGAGGGGACGCTCGAGCCGGACCTCAAGCTGCGTCTCGCGCAGCGCAACGGCATCGACATCGGCCAGTCGACCGTCGAGGAGGTCCGCGCGACGTACGCGTTCGACTCCCTGACGAGCTTCCTCGCCGTGTACTACCCGGCGATGGAGGTGCTGCAGACCGCGGACGACTTCTTCGAGCTCGCCGACGCCTACCTGGCGCGCGCCGCGGCGGACGGCGTGAAGCACGTCGAGATGTTCTTCGACCCGCAGGCGCACACGTCGCGCGGCGTGCCGTTCGAGACCGTCGTGACCGGATACCACCGGGCGGCGAGCGAGGCGGCGGCCAGGCACGGCGTCGACGCGCACCTGATCCTGTGCTTCCTGCGCGACATGTCGGCCGAGAGCGCCGCCGAGACGCTCGAGGCGTCGGTGCCGTTCCGCGACCGCATCCTCGGCGTCGGTCTCGACTCCGACGAGCGCGGGAACCCGCCCGAGAAGTTCGCCGACGTGTTCGCGCGGGCGCGCGAGCTCGGCTACCGCCTGACGATGCACTGCGACATCGACCAGCCGGGGAGCGTCGACAACATCCGCACGGTGCTCGAGGACATCGGCGTGGACCGCGTCGACCACGGGACGAACGTCGTGGAGGACCCCGCGCTCGTCGCGGTCGTGCGCGAGCGCGGCCTCGGCCTGACGTGCTGCCCGGTCTCGAACTCGTTCGTCACCGACGACATGAAGGCCGCGGAGATCGCGGGTCTGCTGCGCGACGGCGTCCGCGTCACCGTGAACTCCGACGACCCGGCGTACTTCGGCGGCTACGTCGCGGACAACTACGTGGCGCTCGCGGAGGCCGCCGGTCTCACGACGGCGGAGGTCGTCACGCTCGCGAAGAACTCGTTCGAGGCGTCGTGGCTCGGCGGGTCCCAGCGGGCCGCGTACCTCGCGCAGGTCGACGGCTACGTCGCGGCGTACACGGCGTCGTCGGACTGACGGCACCCGTGCCGGCTCGCGGCCCGGCTCCGGGGTGTCGCGGATCGCGTCAGCCGGTGTGGTGGTCCTGTGGAGGGTCGCGCCGCGATCGCGCCGCGCGGGCTGCCAGCGGTGTCGGTGGCCCCCGCGGGGGTGAATAATCTCCGGGTGCCCCGCGTTCGGCGCACCAGGGCCCGGCCTCGGGCCCACGGACCACCCCGCTGTCGAGAGGGCGACCTGAGCTGATGAACGACGTGCTGTACGTGAACGGTGGCACCCCGCTGGACGGGACCATCACCGTCCGCGGCGCGAAGAACTTCGTGTCCAAGGCGATGGTGGCGTCGCTCCTGGGCGAGTCGCCCAGCGTGCTGCGCAACGTGCCGCAGATCCGCGACGTCGGCGTCGTCACGGGCCTGCTCGAGCTGCACGGCGTCGCGGTCAAGTCGGACCCGGACGCCGGCATCCTCGACCTCGACCCCTCGAACGTCGAGTCGGCGCACGTCGCGGACATCGACGCCCACGCCGGGTCGAGCCGCATCCCCATCCTGTTCTGCGGCCCGCTGCTGCACCGCCTCGGCGAGGCCTTCATCCCCGACCTCGGCGGGTGCCGGATCGGCGACCGGCCGATCAACTACCACCTCGACATCCTGCGCCAGTTCGGCGCCGTCGTGGACAAGCGCGAGAACGGCATCCACATCCGCGCGCCGCGCCGCCTCCAGGGAACGAAGATCGCGCTGCCGTACCCGTCCGTCGGCGCGACCGAGCAGCTCCTGCTCACGGCCGTGCGCGCCGAGGGCATCACCGAGCTGGCGAACGCCGCGATCGAGCCCGAGATCATGGACCTCATCGCGGTCCTGCAGAAGATGGGCGCGATCATCTCGGTCGACACCGACCGCGTCATCCGCATCGAGGGCGTGGACCGCCTCGACGGCTACACCCACACGGCGCTCGGCGACCGCATCGAGGCGGCCTCGTGGGCGTCGGCGGCGCTCGCGACCGGCGGCGACATCACCGTCAAGGGCGCGACCCAGCCCGAGATGATGACGTTCCTCAACACGTTCCGGAAGGTCGGCGGGCGCTTCGACGTCCAGGACGACGGCATCCGCTTCTGGCACCCCGGCGGCGACCTCAGCCCCATCGTGCTCGAGACCGACGTGCACCCCGGGTTCATGACCGACTGGCAGCAGCCGCTCGTCGTGGCGCTCACGCAGGCCAGGGGCCTGTCCATCGTCCACGAGACGGTCTACGAGAACCGGTTCGGCTTCACCGACGCGCTGCGCGGCATGGGCGCGACGATCCAGGTCTACAAGGAGTGCCTCGGCGGTCGCGACTGCCGGTTCGGGCAGCGCAACTTCCACCACTCGGCCGTCGTCTCCGGCCCCACGCCGCTCTCCGCCGCCGACATCGAGGTCCCGGACCTGCGCGGCGGGTTCTCCCACCTCATCGCGGCGCTCGCGGCGAAGGGCACGTCGACCGTCCGCGGGATCAGCCTCATCGACCGCGGCTACGAGAACTTCCAGGAGAAGCTCACCGCGCTCGGCGCGGACGTGACGCGCGGCTGATCGGCGCCGAGCCCGGTCGGGCGGTCGCGTCACCCACCTCATGACGCCTGTCACGGCGTGCGCGCGGCGCGCCGTGACAGGCTGGTCACCGTGAGAACCCGACCCCGGACCTTCCTCGAGGTGTGGTCCCGGAGGACCGCCCCCGAGCGGTTCGACACGTACACGCGCTGGACCCTGTACCTGCTGTCCGCGTCCGAGCCGTTCGCGGCCCTCGCCCTCATCGGGATCGACCCGTCGTTCACCGTCGAGGGCATGCGCGTCTGGCTGCTCCTCGTCCTGGCGCACACGGTCGTGTGCCTCGTGACCCTGCGGGCGGGCCTCACCCACTTCCTCGGCGGTCCTCCCGTCCGTCCCGCGCTGCTCGGGGCCCTCGGCGTGCTCACGCTCGGGGTGAGCGTGGTCGCGTTCTGGACGTTCCCCGTCGACGGACCCGAGGACGTGGCGGGCAGCGCGCGGTACTACGCGATGCTCCTCGGCGTCGCGTTCGGTGTCCTCGCGCTGGTCCCGGCCCTCACGTTCCGCCGGCTCGCCGTCGTCGCGCTCGGCCTCGCCGTGGTCACCGGCTGCTCGGTCTGGGTCGGCACCGGGCCGATCAGCCCGACGACCGCCGGGATGGCGGTCGGGCTCTTCCTGTCCGCGGCCCTCATGCTCGTCGCGATGTTCGGCTCCTACCGCGCGTCGGTGTGGATGCTCGGCGTCGTGTGGGAGCAGGAGCGCAACCGCGTCCTGCACGCCCGGCTCGCCGTCGCCGAGGAGCGGCTGCGGTTCTCGCGCGACCTGCACGACGTCTTCGGCCGGACGCTGTCGGTCGTCGCGGTGAAGAGCGAGCTCGCGGCCGAGCTCGCCGCGCGCGGCCGCCCCGGCGCCGAGGAGCAGATGCTCGAGGTCCGGCGCATCGCCCAGGACGCCCTGCGCGAGGTGCGCGCCGTCGTCGCCGGCTACCGCACGGCCGACCTCGCCGCCGAGATGGCCGGCGCCCGGTCGGTCCTGCGCTCCGCCGGCGTCGAGACCGTCGTGCACGGCGAGGAGACGGTGGTGGGCGCGCGCGCGCAGGAGGCGCTGGCCTGGGCGGTCCGCGAAGGGGTGACCAACGTCGTCCGCCACTCGTCGGCGGGCACGTGCACGATCACGCTCCACCGGACCGACGGGCACGGCGTGGTCGAGATCGTCAACGACGGGGTCTCGCCCGGAGCGGTGCGGCGCAGCGGCTCCGGCCTCACGGGGCTGGGCGAGCGGCTCGCCGCGGCGGGCGGAGAGCTCCAGACCTGGAGCGAGGAGGGACGGTTCGGCCTGGTGGCGCGCGTGCCCGACGACGACGACCCACCTCCGGAGCCCGCCTCCGCACCGCTCGCGCTCCCTGCCACCGAGAGGGCACCACGCTCGTGATCCGCATCCTGCTCGCCGACGACGAGAACCTCATCCGCGACGCGATCGCGTCCCTGCTCGGGCTCGAGGAGGACCTCGAGATCGTCGCCCTCGCGGCGTCGGGTCCCGAGGCGGTCGCGGCCGCGCTCAAGCACACGCCCGACGTCGCGGTGCTCGACCTGCAGATGCCGGGGCTCGACGGCGTGGAGGTCGCCGAGCGGCTCGCGACCGAGCTCCCGGCGTGCGGCGTGGTGATCGTCACGAGCCACGGGCGGCCCGGGTACCTCAAGCGAGCGCTCGAGGCGGGCGCCCGCGGGTTCCTGCCGAAGACCGTCTCCTCGCGCGTCCTGGCGGACGTCGTGCGCCAGGTGCACGACGGCGGCCGCTACGTCGACCCCGAGCTCGCCGCCGAGGCCATCGCCGCGGGGGAGAGCCCGCTCACGCCGCGCGAGGCGGACGTCCTCGAGCTCGCGGCCGACGGCGCTCCCGTCGAGGAGATCGCGACGCGGGCCCATCTCGCGCCGGGGACGGTACGGAACTACCTGTCGTCGGCCGCCGCGAAGCTCGGCGCCGCCAACCGCCACGAGGCCGTGCACGTCGCGCGCCGGCACGGGTGGATCTGACGGGGCACCCGGGCGGGACCTCGGCGGGGCGGGACGGGCCGCTGGCCCCGGTAGGCTCGGTGCTCGTGCCGAGCCTGCCACCCACCCCGCGCGCGTACCGTGTCGTCGCGTTCTTCCTGCGACCGCTCCTGTCCGCGATCACCCGCCGCGACTGGCAGGGGGCGGAGAACCTGCCCGACCGCGGGTTCATCGCCGCCGCGAACCACGTCACCGAGATCGACCCGGTGACGCTCGCGCACTTCCTCTACGACCAGGGCAGGGCGCCCAAGATCACGGCGAAGGCCTCGCTCTGGAAGGTGCCCGTGCTCGGCGGCGTCCTCGACCGGACGGGGATGATCCCCGTCCACCGCGGCACCGCTGGTGCGGCCCAGTCGCTCGTCGACTCGACCGCGCAGCTCGACCGCGGCGAGTGCGTCGTGTTCTTCCCGGAGGGCACCCTCACGCGCGACCCGGACGGATGGCCCATGGTGGGCAAGACCGGGGTCGCGCGACTGGCCCTGACGAGCCGCGCGCCCGTCGTCCCCATCGGCCAGTGGGGCGCCGAGCAGATCCTGGCCCCCTACGGCAAGGTGTTCAAGCCGATCCCGCGCAAGCGCGTGTCGGTGCACGCAGGCACCCCCGTCGACCTGTCCGACCTCTACGGCCGCCCGCTCGACACGGCGACGCTGCGCGAGGCGACCGAGCGCATCATGGCGGCGATCACCGCGCAGGTCGAGCAGATCCGCGGCGAGAAGGCGCCCGCGGAACGCTTCGACATGCGCAGGAACCCCGGCTCGGAGAAGCGCCCGTGACGGCCGTCGAACCCGCGGTCCCGGCGACGACGCCCGACGACGGACGCGTCGTCGCCGCCGTCCTCGGCTCCGGCAGCTGGGGCACCACCTTCGCCGCGGTGCTCGCCGACGCCGGGTGCGAGGTGCGCCTCTGGGGCCGTGACCCCGACGTCGTCGAGCAGGTGAACACCGCGCGCCGCAACGAGAAGCGGCTGCCGGGGATCGACCTGCCGGCGGGCATCGCCGCGACCACCGACGCCGCGCAGGCGCTCGCGGGCGCGGGTCTCGTCGTCGTGGCGGTCCCGTCGCAGGTCGCGCGCGCGACGCTCGAGGAGCTCGCCCCCCTCGTCGCGCCCGGTGCGGTCGCGGTGTCGCTCATGAAGGGCGTCGAGCTGAGCACCGACCAGCGCATGAGCGAGGTCGTCGCGCAGTCGCTCGGCCTCCCGGCCGAGCGGGTCGCCGTCGTCTCCGGGCCGAACCTCGCCCGCGAGATCGCGCACCGGCAGCCGACGGCGACGGTCGTCTCGTGCGTCGACGAGGACGTCGCGCGGTTCGTGGCCCGCGCGTGCTCGTCGTCGTACTTCCGCCCCTACACGAACCGCGACGTGGTCGGCGTCGAGCTGTGCGGCGCGGTGAAGAACGTCATCGCGCTCGCGGTCGGCATCGCCCAGGGGCGCGGCTTCGGGTACAACACGACCGCGACCGTCATCACGCGCGGCCTCGTCGAGATCACTCGGCTCGGCCTCGCGCTCGGCGCGGACGCCGCGACCTTCCCCGGTCTCGCCGGCCTCGGCGACCTCGTCGCGACCTGCTCGTCGCCGCTGTCCCGCAACCACACGCTCGGCAAGCACATCGGCCAGGGCATGACGCTCGACGAGGCCGTGGTCGCGACGGGCGGGACGGCCGAGGGCGTGAAGTCCTGCCGGTCCGTGCTCGAGCTCGCGCAGAAGGTGGGGGTCGAGATGCCGATCACCGCGGGCGTCGTCGCCGTGCTGCACGAGGGCATGCCCGTCGACGAGATGGCGCGCGGCCTGCTGTCGCGGCCCCAGAAGGCCGAGGGGGTCTCCGCAGAGCGCTGAGGCGGTCGCGGTCAGCCGTCGTCGCGCACGTCGACGACGACGCGGGTCGGGTCCTCGAGCACGAACACGCGGAACGGCCGCTGCTCGTCGACGCCCACGAACGCCTGCGTGTACCCCTCGAAGACGCCGCGCAGGAGCACCTCGTCGATCACGCCGTCGTCCGCGGCGACGACCGGGTTCGGCTCGGAGTGCTCCTCGACACCGGTGTCCGCGGGGTAGCCCGAGCCGGAGATCATGACCTGCAGGAACGCGTCGCCCTCGACGTCCGCGGGCTTGCCGCTCCCGTCGTCGAGCGGCGCGTCGACGTACTCGACCCGCCAGCCGGGCGTCCCCGTCCCACCGAGCTCGAACACCGCGCGGTCGTACCCGTCGTGCTGCCCGACGCGGATGTCGGTCACGGTGAGCAGCGCCCCCTCCGACGGGTCGGCGAGGTCCGGGTCGGTGTTCGCCGGGAACGGGACCGACGGCTCCTCGGACTCGTCGGCGGGGGCGGAGGGCTCGTCGGTCGGGGTCCCGGTCGCGCCGTCGTCCGAGGACTCGGTCGGGCGCGGGGTCTCGCTCTCGCCCTCGCTCGTGGCCGACGCCGTCGGCGTCGGGTCGTCGTCCGCCCCGCCGTCGGTGGAGCACGCGGCGAGCGTCAGACCGAGCAGCCCGGCGGCCGCCGTCGCCACGGTCCGGTCGAACGGTGTCCTGGTCCTGGTCCTCGTCCTGGTCGCTCGCCTCGTCGTCGTCGTCGTCATCCCTCGATCCTAGGAAGGGCCGGTCACGCCCGCGCGACGGTCCGGACACGCTTCGGCGACGTTCCGACGGCCGTCCGTCAGCCGCGAGCCGAGCGCAGCGCCCCGTCCAGGTCGCGCCACAGGTCCTCGACGTCCTCGATGCCGACCGAGAGCCGCAGCAGGTCCTCGGGGACGGTGACCGACTCCGTCGCGAACCGCCGTCGCCGCTCGAGGCTCGACTCGACGCCGCCGAGGCTCGTGGCGGGGACCCAGAGGCGCACGGCCGCGACCACGGCGTCCGCTCCCTCGGCACCGCCGACGGGACGGACCCCGAGGATCGAGCCGAAACCCGTCATGAGCCGCGCCGCGCGCTCGTGGCCGGGGTCGTCGGGCAGGCTCGGGTGCCGCACCTCGGCGACGTCGGGATGGCCGGCGAGGCGACGCGCGAGCTCGGCCGCGCTCGCCTGCGAGCGCTCGACGCGCAGGGCGAGGGTCCGCAGGCCGCGCAGCGCGAGCCAGACCTCGAACGGTCCGGGGATCGCGCCGTGCAGGGTGCGGTACGCGCGCACCCGGCTCGCGACGTCGTCCGTGGCCGCGACCACGGCGCCGAGGACGACGTCGGAGTGACCGGCGAGGTACTTCGTCACGGAGTGCACGACGAGGTCGGCGCCGTGCTCGAGCGGGCGCTGCCCGAGCGGCGTCGCGAAGGTGTTGTCCACGGCGGTGAGGACGCCACGCTCGCGCGCCGCGGCGAGGACGACCGGCAGGTCCGCGACCTCGAGCATGGGGTTGGTCGGCGACTCGACCAGGAGGAGCGACGCCCCGTCGAGCGCCGCGACGACCTGGTCGGTGTCCGCGACGTCGACGCGGCGGACCTCGACGCCCGCGCGCTGCGCGAGGTCGTCGGCGAACCCGAGCGTCACCTGGTAGGCGTGCCGCGGGAGGACGACGACGCCGCCCGCCGGGACGAAGGAGAACACCGCGGCGATCGCGGCCATGCCCGACGAGAAGGCGACGGCGGGTCGGTCGGCGCCCTCGAGCGCGGCGAGCGCCTCCTCGAACGGGTGCCACGTCTCGGTGTCCATGCGCGCGTACAGCAGCTCGCCCGGCTGCTGCACGCCCTGCGAGACGTAGGTCGACGAGAGCACGACCGGCGGGTTGACGGGAGCGCCCTGCACCCGGTCGGGCCGCCCCGCCGCGACGACGAGGGTCGCGGGGGAGAGGCCGGTGTCGTGCGGGCCGGACGGGACGGCGTCGGGCAGGTCGTGCGAGGTCATGGCGGCAGGCTACGCCGCGTCCGGCACCGCGTGCCCCGGGCGACCGCCCGGCGGCTGCTCAGCCGAGCGGACCGAGCAGCGACTGGGCGACCGTCGAGTGGGCCGACTCGTCGTCCGACGGGTGGAAGAGCCCGGCGAGCACGTCGCCGTAGAGGCGGCCCAGCTCGTTGCCGGCGAAGTAGCTCGACCCGCCCGCGACACGCACCGCCTGCTCGACCACCTGCTTCGCCGTCTCCGTCGCGCGCACCTTGAGTCCCGCCGTGGCGCGGAACCAGCCCGCGCCGCGGTCGACGAGCGCGTCGAGCTCGCCCGCGACCGTGTCGATCTGCGGCCACACGCCGTCGAGCGCGAGGGCGGCGTCGGCGAGCCGCCACCGGATGTCGGGGTCCTGCGCGAGCGGCGCCCCGTCGTTCTTCATCGAGGTCCGGCGACGGGACGCGGCCACGGCGAGCTCGAGAGCGCGGTCCGCGATCCCCGTGTAGACGGCCGCGAGCAGGGTCTCGAACGTCGTGAAGATCCCCACGACGAGGGGGTCGAGGGTCGGGCCGGGAGCGAGGCGACGCACGACGCGCGCGGCGGGCGCGTGGGCGCCGTCGAGCACCGTCGAGCGCGACTGCGACGCGCGCATGCCCATCGTGTCCCAGTCGTCGAGGATCTCGAACCCGCCGGCGTCCCGGTCGAGGAACGCGTGCACGAGGCGCGGGCCGTCGTCGGACACGGTGTCGAGCCCCAGGACGCCGAGGCGCGTCCAGCCGGGGGAGTTGGACGTGAAGATCTTGCGCCCGTGGAACGTGTACCCGCCCGAGCCGTCGGGCCGAGCCTCGGTCCGTGAGCCGAGCAGGACGAGGTCGTTGCCCGCCTCGGAGTACCCGAAGCCGAACACCTCGCCCCGCCCGGCCTCCTCGAGCAGCCAGTCGAGCGACGAGTCCCCGCGGTCGTGGAGGTACCGCGCGACGCCCGTCCAGACGTGGTGCATGTTCACGGCGAGCGCCGTCGCGGGAGCGGCGCCCGCGAGTCGCGCCTGCTCGCGCGCCGTCTCGCGCAGGCCGAGCCCCGCGCCGCCGAACGACTCGGGGACGAGGGCGCGCAGGTAGCCCGAGGAGACCAGGTCCACCAGGTCGTCGACGAAGTACGCGTTGTCGCGGTCGTACCCGGCGGCGCGAGCGCGGACGGCCTCGAGGAGGTCGTCGTCGAGCAGGCGGCGGGCAGGTGCGAACGGGACGGGGCTGGGCATCGTGGTCCTCGGGTCGGTGGGACGGCAGCGGGCGTGGCCGGGAGGGACCCGGCCACGCCCACCGTACGTCGGCCCGCCGTCAGGCCGCCGCGCTCACCCGTTCGCCGACGCGGCGCGCTCGCCCGGGCGCCCGCCGAGGTAGAGCTCGGAGAGCTGCGGGTCGGCGAGGAGCTCGGGCGCCGGGCCCGTGATGTGGACGCGCCCGAGGTCGAGGACGCACCCGATGTCGGCGGTCTCGAGCGCCCGCCGCGCGTTCTGCTCGACGAGCAGGACGGCGACGCCGGCGTCGCGCATCCGCACGACCTGCTCGAACACCGTGGCCGTGGTCTTCGGGTCGAGACCCATCGACGGCTCGTCGAGCAGCACGACCCGCGGGCTCACCATGAGCGAGCGCGCGAACTCGACCTGCTTCTGCTGCCCTCCCGACAGCAGGCCGGCGAGCTGCTTCCACCGCTCGCCGACGATCGGGAAGAGGTTCTGCACGAACGCCACCCGCTCCGCGACCTGCTGCTTGTCGCGCAGCGTGTAGGCGCCGAGCAGCACGTTCTCCGCCACCGTCATCTCGCGGAACACGCTGTGCCCCTGGAGCACGTGCGCGAGCCCGGACGAGAGCATCTCCTGCGGGCCCTGCCCGGTGACGTCCTGGCCGCCCACGAGGATGCGGCCCGACCGGGGCTTGAGCAGCCCGCTCGCGACCTTGAGCACGGTCGACTTCCCGGCCCCGTTCGGGCCGACGAGGCACACGACCGTCGACGCCGGGACCTTGATCGTCAGCCCGCGCAGGACCATCGCCGCGCGGCCGTAGCCGGCCTGGATGTCGTCCAGCTCGAGGAGGTACTCCTGCTGCGCCCCCGCTGCGGGGGTCGGCTCAGACACCAAGGTAGGCCTCCAGGACTCGCGGGTCGGACTGCACGACGGCGGGGGAGCCCTCGGCGATGGGCCGACCCCGGTCGAACACGATGACGTGGTGGGACAGGCTCATGACCATGTCCATGTTGTGCTCGACGACGAGGAAGGTCCTGCCCTCGGCGTTGAGCTCCTGCACGAGCGTCCCGATCCGACCGATGAGCGCCGGGTTCACGCCGCCGGCGGGCTCGTCGAGCATGATCGTGTCGGGATCACCCATGAGGACGCCCGCGAGCTCGAGCAGCTTCTGCTGCCCGTAGGACAGGTTGCGCGCCTCGGCGTTCTCCAGGTGGTCGATGCCGACGCGCACGAGCAGCGCGCGCGCCTTGTCGATCTCCTCCGCGTTGCGCGCGCCCGCGAGGAGCTCGCGCACGCGCGTCCGGCGGACCGCGACGAGCATGTTCTCGAGCACGGTCATGCGCGGGAAGATCCGGCAGAGCTGGAAGCTGCGCCCGATCCCCGCCCGCGCGATCTTGTGCGGCGCCTTGCGCGTGATGTCCTCGCCGCGGAACGTGACCGTGCCGGAGTCCGGCTTGATCATTCCCGTCACGCAGTTGAAGAACGTCGTCTTGCCGGACCCGTTCGGGCCGATGAGCGCGTTGATCCTCCCGTGCTGGAACGTCACCGTCGCGTCGCGCACGGCGTGGACGCCGCCGAACGACTTGGTGAGCCCGACGGTCTCCAGGTTCCGGACCTCGGGTGGCGCTGTCGTGGTGGTCATCGGTCGTCCTCCTCGTCCTCTCCCGGACCCTCGGTGGGCACGGCGCCCTCCGCGTGCCGCGGCTGGTGCCCGACGGCGTCTGCCGCGGCTCCGGCGGCCGGGTCGCCGTCTGTGCTGGTCGCCGTCGAGGCCGACGCCGCGCGGTTGTGCTCGAGGAGGTCGGCCGCGGTCATCTCGCGGATCGAGGAGTCCTGCGGACCGAGACGCTTGAGGAGCGCCTGGGCCGCGGGGATGATCCCGTCCGGCATGAACAGGACGACGATGCCGAGGAGCAGGGCGGTGGCGACGAGGTGGAACTGGGTGTCGCCGAACTCGAGCTTGAAGTACTCGAGGCCGAAGCCGACGACGACCGCGCCGAGCAGGGGGCCGTAGAGGTGCCGGACGCCGCCGAAGAGCGCCATGAGCACCATGTACGAGCCCAGCATGATGGAGAACTGGAAGATCGGGTCGAGGTCGCCGAACCACAGCGCGTACATGCCGCCGGCGAGGCCGGTGAAGGTGGCCGAGACGACGTACGCGACGAGCTTGTAGTTGCGCGTCGGGACGCCGAGGGCCTGGGCCTTGTCCTCGTCCTCGCGCACCGCCTTGAGGCCGGTGCCGAAGCGCGAGCGGTCGATCATCCACCAGCAGACCAGCATGACCGCGAGGAGCGCGGCGAACAGGTAGAAGAACACGCGGTGGTGCTCGGGCCGGAGCAGGTCGGGGAACGGCCGCGGGACCACGAGCCCGTCCGAGCCGCCCGTGAACGACCCCCAGGCCTGGAAGACGAGCAGCAGGATCAGGACGAAGGAGATCGACACGATGACGAACGACGCGCCGCGCACCCGCAGGGCCGCGATGCCGAGCGGGATGGTGATGAGCAGGACCAGCAGGCCCGCGAGGAGCCAGGCCACGAAGCTCGGCAGGCCCAGGTCGCGGATGAGGATGCCCGTGCCGTACGCGCCGAGCCCGAAGAACGCGGCGTGGCCGAGCGAGACGTAGCCCGTGAACCCGCCCATGAAGTTCCAGGCGGTCGCCGTGCAGGCGTAGCACGCGACGACGATGCCGGCCGAGAGGATGTACGCGTTGGGCGCCATCGTCGGGAAGGCGAGGACGAGCGCGACGCCCACGGCGAGGGCGGCGAGGCGGACGACGCGACCCCACGGTCGCCGCGCCGCGGGCGGGGCGGGAGCGGTGGCCGGGCCGGCGCCGTCGGGCAGCGGGCCGCGCGCTCCGGGGGCGACAGGGCCCCCGGGCGGGCTCGCGGGACGGGTGTCAGAAGCGTTGCGCAAGGCGACCTCCGAAGAATCCCTGGGGCCGCAGCATCAGCGTCGCGAAGAGCGCGACGTAGAAGATGGTCTGCGCCCACGTCGTGCCGAGCGGCACCTGGAGCAGGCTCTGGCCGATGCCGAGGACCATCGCGGCGACGGCCGCCCCCGGGATCGAGCCCAGACCGCCGACGACGATGATCGCCATGAGCGGTCCGATCCAGTGCCAGTGGAGCGACGGGTAGATGGTCGCGTCGAGCGACAGCGCGGTCCCGCCGATCGCCGCGGTGGCGAGGCCGAGGCCGAAGCCGAAGCCCGCGACGCGGTCGGTCTTGATGCCGACGAGCTGCGCCGCCTCGCGGTGCTGGATCGTGGCGCGCAGCGCCTGGCCGAACCGGCTGTGCTTCATGAGGACGTACAGCAGGGCGAGCGAGAGGGCGGCCAGGGCGAACGCGACGAGCTTCACGACGGCGATCCGCGCGCCGAAGAACTCGATGCTCGCCCCGGAGTAGGGGAGCTGGATGCGCCGCTGGGTGCCGCTCCAGACGAACCCGATCATGCCCTCGATGAAGAGCGCGACGGCGAACGTCAGGAGCACCGACATCATCGTGAGCGTCGCGGGCCGCAGCCGGGTGATGAGCAGGCGCTGCATGCCCACGCCCATGAGGAAGAAGAGCGGGACCGTGACGACGAGGGACAGGAGCGGGTCCATCCCCGTCTGCTGGTTGAAGAACCAGGCGAGGTACGCGGCCAGGATGAGGAACGCCGAGTGGGCGATCATCACGACGCGCATCACGCCGAAGTAGAGGGTCAGGCCCGCTGCCAGGAGGGCGTAGAGCCCTCCCAGCAGCACGCCGAGCACGAGGCTCTGGAAGAGGAGTGTGAGCGTCACGAGGGGATCACCAGGCCGGCTTCGGGAAGATGAAGTCGGCCTCCTTGGTGTCCTCGGGGAGGACGATCTGGATCTCGCCGTCGACGTACTGCTGGATGAGGTGGGCGCCCTGCGGCTTGCCCGTCTCGTCCCAGGTGAGCGGGCCGACGACGGTCTCGACCTCGTTGTCCCGCAGCCAGTCGATCAGCTCCTGCTGGCAGTCGCCCTGCTCCGCGCAGCCGACGGCCTCGACGGCTGCGGCGACGACCTGCCCGGTCGTGTAGGCGTTGGCCTCGTCCTCGCCGGGCGGGTTGCCGTGCAGCTCCGTGTACCGCTCGACGAAGTCGACGTTGGAGGGCCAGCTCGCCGTCTCGGTGTATCCCGTGGGCGAGAGGATGCCCTCGGTCTTGGAGCCGATGGCGGAGGCGAACTCGGGGTTCGTGGGAGCCGTCGAGAACGCCGCGAGGTCGGGCTGGTAGCCGAGCTGCTGCAGCGCCACGATGAGGTTGACCGCGTCCTGGTACTGCGTGCCGCCGATGACCATGTCCGCGTCGGAGTCGCTGATCTTCGCGGCGATGGACGAGAAGTCGGTCGTGTTCGGCGGGTAGACCTCGTCGACCACGACGTCGAGGCCCGCGTCCGCGAGCTTGTCGCGCAGGCCGTACGCGGTGCCCTGGGCGAACGGGTCGTCCATGGCGGCGACGGCGACGGTCTGCGGGCGCTCGCCCTCGGGCATGGCGAGGATGTGGTCCGCGAGGTAGTTGTAGTGGTCGTCGGCGATGGCCGGGGCGGCGTAGAAAAGGTTCTCGAAGCCCTGCTCGAACACCTCGTTGGCCGCGCCCGCCGGCTCGACGAAGAGCATCCCGTACTCCTCGGCGACACGGGCGCTCGGCACCACGAGGCGCGTCGAGAACGGGCCGAACACGAGGTCGACCTCGTCCTGGGCGATGAGCGCCTCGTAGTCCTGCACGACGCGGTCGGCGTTCGACTGGTCGTCGAGGATCTTCAGCTCGACCTGGCGGCCGAGCAGCCCGCCGTCCTCGTTGACGAACTCGGCCCAGGCCTCGTACCCGCGCTGCACGCCCTTGCCCGGCTCGGAGAAGTCGCCGGTGAGCGGGAGCGAGATGCCGACGACGATGGGGTCGTCCTCCGACCCACCGCCTCCGTCTCCTCCGCCGCCGCCGGAGCAGGCGGTCAGGACCAGGGCCGTGGTGGACAGACCGGCGGCGACGGCGATCGCGCGGCGGCGGGCGGTGCGTGCGGTGCGTGCGGGCAACCGTGAAGACATGGGACTGGGTCTCCCTACCTCGTCGTAGTGAGGAACTCACCCGTACCTCGGTGTACGGAAGCGCTTTCGTAAGCGCTTTCGTCACAGTACGCTGTCGACAGCGCTTGTGGCAAGCGTCACAACGAGGTGTCAGCCGCGGCGGTCGGGCGGCCGGCCCGCGAACGATCGGAGTGGCTGTGCGGGGAGAGGGTCGTCCGGTCCGGGAGCGGAGCTCGCCACGTCTCGTTGACGTGGCCCAGCGGGCCGGCGTCTCCCTCGCGACCGCGTCGCGCTCGCTCTCGGGCAGCGTGGGCGTGTCGGAGGAGGTCGCGGCGCACGTCCGCACCGTCGCGACGCAGCTCGGCTACGTCGCGAACCTCCACGCCCGCACGCTCGCCGGCGGCAGGACGTCGGTCGCGGGCCTCATCGTGTACGAGATCGGCGACCCGTACTTCGCCGAGATCGCCAGCGGCGTCGTCCGCGTCGCGGGCGAGCACGGGTGGAGCGTGCAGATCAGCCACACCGAGCGCGAGCCGGCGGCGGAGCTGGCGCAGATCCGCCTCCTGCGCGCGCACCGGGTCGGGGCCGTCGTCCTCGCCGGGTCCGGGTACGTGGACCCCACGATGGAGGACGAGTCCGGCCGCGAGCTGGCCGCGTTCGAGGAGTCGGGCGGCCGTGTCGTCGTCGTCGGGCGCCACCGCCTGCGGTGCGACGCCGTGCTGCCCGACAACGAGGCCGCCGGGGAGAGCATCGCCGAGCACGTCCTCGGGCTCGGCCACCGCCGCCTCGCGGTCGCGGCCGGCCCCGCCCACCTCACCACGATCGCCGACCGGCTCGCGGGCATCCGGACGGCCGTCGCGCGCCACGGTCTCGACCCGGATGCGCTGCCCGTCGCGCACGCGCCGTTCACCCGCGAGGGCGGCCGCGACGCGACGCGGCGGCTGCTCGACGACCACCCCGGCACGACGGCGATCCTCGCGCTCAACGACGCCATGGCGACAGGGGTCCTCTCCGTCCTGCGCGAGCGGGGGACCGCCGTGCCGCAGGAGGTGTCCGTGACGGGCTTCGACGACATCCAGGTGGCCCAGGACCTCGCGCCGGCACTGACGACGGTACGGCTGCCCATGAGCGAGATCGGCGCGGCCGCCCTCGAGCTGGCGCTGCGGCCGGCGTCGGCCCGGCCCCGACGCCGGTCGACGGGCCACGCGCTCGTCGTGCGCGACTCGACGGCGCCCCCGGCCGGCCGCGGCTGACGGTCCGGGCGTCCACGGCCGGGACATCGAGGTCGGTCCCACGGCGGAGGGGGTGCGCGCGGGCACCCGCGCACACCCCCTCACGTCAGGCGGGCCTCACCCGCAGGTGTGCGCGCCGTGCTCCACGACCACCTCCGACGACACCTCCTCGCCGTCGACGGTCGCCTCGGCCGTGACCGTGACGGACCCGGCCGCGAGGGACGGCGCCCGGACCGCGAAGGCCTGGTAGGCCGACGCCCCGGGTGCGACGTCCGCGACCGTCCGGCTGCCGAACGCCGTCGAGAGCGTCACGTCCGCCGGCACGTCGCTCGCGTTCGTCGCGGCGACCGCGAGGTACGTGCGACCTGCGAGGCAGCGCGGCGACACCTGGACGTCCAGCGCGATCTCGGCCGGCTCCTCGGCCGCCGTGACCGTGAGGTCGCGCAGGCGGCCGGTGTTGTCGAACGAGCCGAACCCGACGCGGCCCTCGGCGAACGTCGTGTCGCTCGCGGTGAGGAGCGGGTCGTCGAGCCCGTCGACGTAGACGGCGATGTCCCCGCTGTCCGCGCAGCGCACGACGCGCACGTCGTGCCACTCCTCGTCGGTGACCGCAGGCGGCGCGCCGACCGCCCCGTCCCACTGGTCGTCGATCCGCTCCCGGTCCTTGCCGTCGACCTTGAAGATCCCGTTGTGGGCGTAGATCGTGTTGTCCTGCGAGAGGTGGGCGTAGTAGTACTCCGTGTCCGACTGCCACCCGAAGACGACGATGACGTCCCGGTTGTTCACGGAGGCGGGAGCGTCGAGACGTACCTCGGCGTCGAGCGCGAACGAGCCCAGCGCGGGCCCGTCGGTGAGCACGGCGTACTCGAACGGCCGCCGGATGCCGTCGTTCGGGTTGTCCCCGACCTCGGCGAGCACGATCTCCTCGCCCGGGAACTGCCACTTGGCCGGCGTCCGGGGAGCCCAGCTCTCGGCCCCCATGACGTCCGTGATCTGCTCGCCCGCGGGTGCGCACGACGGCGGTGCGGGCGGTTCCACGGGCTCGGCGCCGAACAGCGCGTACTGCGCGGCGACCTGCTCGGGCGTCGGGACGGTGTCGAGGAACATGAGGTCGTCCATCCGCCCGTGGAACGGGTTGGCCTCGCGCGTGTCCTGCGGGAAGCTGCCCCCGATCTTGAGCCCCGCCGGGTCGGTCGGGGACGTGGCCCCCGCCCCCCAGGGGTTGGCGGCCGTGTACCGGCCGGCGAGCTCCTCGCCGTTCATGTAGAGCTTCATCTCGCCGCCCGCGAAGTCGAACGTCGCTGCGAGGTGGACCCACGTGTTCCGCTCGAGGATCTGGTCCCACGGCAGGTCGGCCGCGAAGGTCCACGACCCCGCGCCGTCGACGCGCCGGCCGAGGGCGACCAGCTTGAGCTCGCCGTCGACGGTGATGACCTCGAGGAGCGCGCGCACCGCGTGGCCGTCGGAGGTCCCCGTCAGCACACCGGCCAGGCCGATGGCGTTGTACCGGTCGTCGGGGTTCGCCGTGCCGGAGTTCGGCGCGGGGTGCTCGCCGGTGGGCTTGAACCAGCCCATGACCGAGATCTCCTCGGTGCCGGCGAAGGCGCCGAGCGAGTCGACGCCCGCGGCGTCGTAGACCCCGGCCTTCCAGTCGTCGTTCGAGGACGTGAGCGGACTCATCTGCTGGGTCTGCAGCGCCTCGCCCGCACCCGGGTAGGCCCGGTCCGCGACGCGCATCTCGACGCCGCCGTTGACCAGCTCGATGTCGGTGCCCGACCACCCCTGGTCGGCCTCCCACGTGGGCGCGCCCTCGGCCGGGTGGTCGAAGTCGTAGTGCGCGACGAGGTTCGGGGCGAGCTCCGGCAGGGCGACGGGCGACGACGCGCCCGCGTGCCGGGCGCCGGTGACCTTCCAGATCTTCCCGTTCGCCTTGGAGATCAGGTACAGCTCGCCGTCGGCGTCCGACCCGAACCGCAGGTCCACCCGCCGGTCGCCGACCAGGTCCTGGAAGGTCGTCTCGGTGCCGTCCTCGAACACCCGCAGGTGCTCGATCTCCGCGAGGTCCGCGATGTCGCCGTCGTTGCGCACCATCTCGTCGGCCTCGGTCGCGAGCACCCAGCCGCGCACGAGGTCGGTGAACAGGTACCGGCCCTGCAGCTCGGGGATGTCGCCGCGGTAGACGAAGCCGCCGTTGAGCGCGACGCCCGCGTCGCCGGTCTGCCCGGGGTCGCGGTTGTGGTCGTACGCCGCCACGGGGTAGGTGAAGTCGAACCGCTCGGCGTCGTCCGCCGGCAGGGGGTAGATCTGCCGGTTGTCCGCGACGAAGGAGCCCTCGCGCACGGACCAGCCGAAGTTGTCCCCGGGCTCGACCGCGTAGACGGACTCGACCTGCCACTCGCCGATGTGCCCCAGGTACATCGTGTGGTCCCCCTCGGGGTCCCAGCTGATGCGGTGCGGGTCGCGCAGGCCCACGGCGTAGATCTCGGGCAGCGCGCCCGGCTCGTCGAGGAACGGGTTGTCGTCGGGGACGCCGTACCGCCCGTTGGCGCTGTCGTCGCCGAGCGGGTCGATGCGCAGGACCTTGCCCTGCGGGGTCGCCAGGTTCTGCGGGTTGCCGTTGCCCACGCCGTTGCCGCCGTCGCCCACGAGGACGTAGAGGTTGCCGTAGTCGGGGTCGCCCGGCTCGACGGTCGGGTTGAACGCGATCTGCTGGACGGTGTGCACGCGTCCGGCGAAGGGCACGCGCAGGACCTCGCGGCTCGTGCCCGCGAAGACCTCGGCGGACGGGTCCGTCGCGGTCCACTCGGTGAGGACGCTGTGGAAGGCCGTGTTGCCGTAGCCCGGGAAGTCCGGGGTGTCCTGCGTCAGCGCGGTGCCCGCCTCGGTGTGGACCGTGTAGAACTTCCCGTTCTCGGCGAACTCCGGGTGGAACTCGGCCGAGCCGAGGCCCGTGCCGAGGCCGGCGCTGTTGTGGAAGTTGTCGAGGAACGCCTGCCGGACGTCCAGGTACGGCACGTGCTCGCCCGAGTCCTTGTCGACCGTGTAGAGCACGGCGTTGTTGTCGGGCACCATCAGCCGCCCCGACCCGTCGGGGATCTCGTCGAGGTGCGTGATGCGGTTGTGCCGCACCAGGCGCTGGTCCTGGGTCGCGGGCGTCGTCGTCGACGCGGGCAGCTGGGCGAGCTCGGTGACCTCGATGCCCAGCGCCGAGGGAGCGGGGTCGGGCAGCGGGTTGAGCAGCGGCTCGCTCGGCGTGGTGCCGCCCGCGGCGCAGTCGGCGGGGTTCCCCGTGGGGATCGCGAGGTTCTCGCCCGCGGTGTCGACGGCGACGTCGTCGAGCATGAGCCGTCCCGCGCTGCTCGCGCCGTTGATCCAGAAGAACCGGTCGAGGGCCCCGGTGACGGCCTGGCGGAACCCGAAGAGCTGCTCGGTGCCCTCGGGCAGCCGTGTGACGTCCTCGTACGGGCCGCCCTGGCTGTAGACCGCGACCTTGTCCGCGGCGTTGTCGGCGACGATCCACACGCACTGCCAGGTGTCGCGCGACCACACGCCGGCGGGCTTGAACCCCCCGCCGTCGCGGACGAGCATGACGTCGTTGTTCTGGTTGTTGACGTAGGCGCGGCTGTTCACGTAGTCGGACGGCGCGTCCACGTCCGTGATGCCGAACGAGGTGTCGACGCTCCCCGTCCGCATGAAGCGGAAGAACACGGTCCCGGTGTCGCCCTCGGCGATCCCCGGGACGGCGCGATGGGCCCTCTGCCCCCCGCCGACCATCTCGAGGACCTGGTTGTTCGCGTTGAGCGGGTCGGCGACGACCTGGGCCGCCGTGGAGGCCGACCACCCGTCCTGGCCCGTCAGCGCCCTGCGCTCGTAGGTCTCGAAGCTCAGGACCTCGCTGAACTCCTCGTCGGCCACCTCGGCGGCCGCCGGCGGCCCGAGGAGGGTCGCCCCCAGGACGGTCGCGAGGGAGAGCGAGAGGACCGCTCTGCCTCGCCGTCTCGACTGCGTAGACGTCATCGTCTGCTCCACTTCGTCGGATGGTGCGCACCGTCGCGCCGCGGGTCGTGCGGGGTCGGGTGGGTGTCGCCACGTCGCCCCGGGGTCGTCGGTCCGCTTCTCCTGTCGGGTCGTGCACGTCGGTGTGCACGACTCCTCGCAGGCTAAGGAAAGGGTTTTCCCTCGTCAAGAGGAAGGGTGGCGTGTCGGCGCACGACGAAGGGCCCCGGCGGTCCGTGCCGCCGGGGCCCTCGGTCACGCCCTCCGGCGTCAGGCGGAGAGCACCACGGCCGGCTCGTCCGGATGCGGAAGGATCCGGCGCAGCACGTCGGCGAGCGTCACCACGCCGACGAACCGGTCGCCGTCCATGACCATGGCGAGCTGTTCGCTCGACTCCCGCATGCGCGCGAGCGCGGCGTGCACCGTCGTGCCGGACTCGAGCACGAAGCCCGGCCGGGTGAGCTCACGAGCGGGCCGGTCGTCCGGCTCGAGGAGCGTGTCCCGCACGTGGACGACGCGCGGCACGGCGCTGCCGTTCTGCAGGAGGATGCGCAGGTGCCCGGAACGGGCGGAGGCAGCGCGGACGGCGGCCGCGTCGGCGTCCGACGGGACGGACGTGAGCGTGGCCCCGGGCGGGACGAGCGCGTCCACCGTGAGGGTCTCGAGCTCGATCGCCCCGGAGATCTGCGCCCGGTACGAGGCCTCGAGCGCGCCGACGTTCGCGGAGTGCTCGACGAGGTGGCGCAGCGTCGCGGGGTCCTGCCCGCCGCCCTCGACGTTCTCCACCGGCTCGACGCCGACGGCGCGCACGCACCGGTTGGCCAGCGCGTTGAGCCAGCGCAGCAGCGGGCGGAACGCCCACATGAAGCCGCGCATCGGCAGCGCGAGGAGCGTCGCCGACCGCTCGGGGTGGGCGATCGCCCACGACTTCGGCGCCATCTCGCCGATGACGAGGTGCAGGAACGTCACCACGATCAGCGCGAGGACGAAGCCCGCGACGTCGGCCACCCACAGCGGGGCGCCCCACGTCTCGATCACCGGCGTGATCCAGTGGTGCACGGCCGGCTTGGTGATCGCGCCCAGCGCGAGCGTGCACGCGGTGATGCCGAGCTGGGCGCCGGCCATGAGGAGCGTCAGCTCGTTCGAGCTGCGCAGGGCCGCCCGGGCCGCGCGGCTCGTGGCCGCGGCGTCCTCGAGCCGGTGCCGCTTGGCGCCGAGGAGCGCGAACTCCACGGCGACGAAGAACGCGCTGAGCGCGATGATCGCGACGGTCGCCGCGACGACGACCCCGGGGTTGCTCATCGGGTCTCCTCCTCGGTGGTCGTCTGGTGGCTCCGAGCCCCGCCGCGGTGCTCCTCGAGCCGGACCCGCACGAGGTGCGGGACGTGGCGCTCGACCGACAGGACGTCGACGACGAGGCAGCGGGTGACCGGCTCGTCGTGGACGAGGTCGGCCGGGTCGAGGGGGAGCGGGACCTCGATCGTCTCGCCGGCCCGGGGCAGCGCCCCGTGCTGCGCGATGAGCAGTCCGGAGACCGTCTCGTGGTCGCCGCGCGGCAGGTCGTGGCCGATGGCGCGCTCCGCCTCGTCCAGGTGGACGTCGCCGCCCATGACCCACACGTCGTCGTCCTCCGCGGTCACGGTGACGGGCTGCTCCGGGTCGTGCTCGTCGGTGATCTCGCCGACGACCTCCTCGGCCAGGTCCTCGAGCGTCAGCACGCCGGTGAAGCCGCCGTACTCGTCGATCACGCACGCGAGCTGGTTGCGCGTGCTCGTCAGCTGCGCGAGCGCGTCGGGCAGCATCATCACCGTGGGCAGGACCACCGCGGGACGCATGAGCGCGGTCACCGGGGCGTCGTCGGGCAGGGGGGTGGCGAGCAGGTCGGCGAGCTGGACGACGCCCAGCGGCTGGTCGGTGTCGTCGACCACGGGGTAGCGCGTGTGCGCGTGCGCCATGAGCTCGCGGACCTCGGCCACCGTGGCCTCCGGCCGGACCGTCCCGACCCGCGAGCGCGGGATCATCGCGTGCTCGACGTCCTGGTGGGGGAAGTCGAGGATCCGGTCGAGGAGCACGGACAGCTCGTCGGGCAGGTCGCCGCTCTCGCGCGACTCCGCCACGATGTGCTCGAGGTCGCGGGCCGTGGCGGTGCTGTCGACGTCGTGCACGGGCTCGATCCTCAGCAGGCGCAGGAGCGCGTTGGACGCCTTGTCGAACACGGCGATGAGCCAGCCGAACACCGTCAGGTAGGCGGTCGTCGAGCGGGCGAGCCCGCGGGCGAGCGGCTCGGGCCGTGCGATGGCGAGGTTCTTCGGGAACAGCTCGCCGAAGAGCATCTGGACGATGGTCGACAGCACGAGGGCGAGCACGGTGCCCACCGCGACACCGACGCCGCTCGGGACGCCGACACCGCCGAGCATGGTGCCGAGGGACTCGCCGATCAGCGGCTCGGCGACGTAGCCGACGAGCAGCCCGGTCACCGTGATGCCGAGCTGCGCGCCGGACAGGACGAAGGAGGTGCGCCGGGTGACGGCGAGCGCGCGCCGCGCGGACTCGTCGCCCGCGGCGGCCTTCGCACCGAGCCGCGACCGGTCGACGGTCATGTAGGCGAACTCCTGGGCGACGAAGTACGCCGTCGCGGCGGTGATCGCGAGGACCACGAGGAGTCCGAGGAGGAGGGACAGGAAGGTCATCACCGGGCCCGCACCGTCCTCCGGTCGTCGCGGACGCGGTGTCGCGTCCTGTCGCCGGGGCCGGTGCGGCCGGGACTATGGTCGGGGTCGTCGGCCGCGGGGGCCTCGAGAGTCATCTCTTCCACGAACGACCCCAACGCGGCGGCCCTCCGATTCGTTCCCGTGCTCGACGGGAGACCCTCGCCGCGGAGGGCGCCTGGCGGAGGACGCGGGTCCGGTAGGGTCGTCCGCGATGTCCAGCCAGCAGCCCTCCCCGCACAGCGCCGAGCCCGACCGGGCTCAGGACGCGGCCTCCGCCACGCCCCGCAGGATCCGCGTCCTGCTCCTCTTCGGGGGCCGCTCCGGCGAGCACGCCGTCTCCGCCGCGACGGCGGCCGGGGTGCTCCGGGCGATCGACCGGACCCGCTACGACGTCGTCCCGGTCGGCATCACGCCCGACGGCGGGTGGGTCCTCGCAGCGGACGAGCCCGAGCGCTGGGAGATCGCCGACGGCCGCCTGCCGCGCGTCGAGGCGACCGGCGAGGAGGTGGTGCTCCCGCTCGCGACGGACCGTCGCGGCGTGCGGGTGCTCGCGCCGGGGGAGATCCCGCGCGAGCTCGGCGAGGTCGACGTCGTCTTCCCGCTGCTCCACGGTCCGTACGGCGAGGACGGGACGGTGCAGGGGCTCCTGGAGCTCGCGGACGTGCGCTACGTCGGCGCCGGCGTGCTCGCGTCGGCGGTCGGCATGGACAAGCACTTCATGAAGCTCGTGCTCGCGGGCCAGGGCCTGCCCGTCGCGCCGTACACCGTGATCCGGCCCGGCGAGTTCGAGCGGAACCCCGACGCGTGGACGCAGACCGTCGCCGGCCTCGGCCTGCCCGTCTTCGTCAAGCCCGCGCGGGCCGGGTCGAGCCTCGGCATCTCCAAGGTCGACGACCTGGCGGACCTCCCGGCCGCGATCGCCGAGGCGCAGCGGCACGACCCCAAGGTGCTCGTCGAGGCCGGCGTCGTCGGCCGGGAGATCGAGTGCGCGGTGCTCGGCGGTCGGGACGGCGGCCGCCCCCGGGCGTCGCTGCCCGGGGAGATCGTCGTGACCGGCGCGGACCACGCCTTCTACGACTTCGAGGCCAAGTACCTCGACGAGGCGGGCGTCGAGCTGTCGTGCCCGGCCGACCTGCCCCCGCACGTCGTCGCCGAGGTCCAGGACGTCGCGGTGCGCACGTTCGAGGCGGTCGGGGCCGAAGGGCTGTCGCGCGTCGACGTCTTCGTCACCGCGGACGAGCAGGTCGTCGTCAACGAGATCAACACGATGCCCGGCTTCACGCCGTTCTCGATGTACCCCCGCATGTGGGAGAGGTCCGGTCTCGCCTACCCCGACCTCATCGACGAGCTCATCGCGCTGGCCCTCGAACGGCCCACGGGCCTGCGCTGAGCCCCGCGGGCCGCCCCACGGCGCTTCGGCGGGGCGTCAGCCGGCGTCGCCGGCGCCGACGCACGCGCGCGTCTGCGGGACCTCGAGGACCGCGGGCGTGAGGTCCGCCACGAACGACGTCGAGTGGTTCGCGGCGACGGCCGGAGGCACGACGACCTGGACCGCCGGGTCGCGGCCGTAGGTCGTGAAGGTCCACGTGCCCTCGCCGTCCTCGGCCACGAGCCAGTCCACGGTCCCGGACGTCGACTCGACGCTCTGGCACGCGGTCGTCGTCGGCCCGGGGACCTCGACCCCGCAGCGCAGCGTGACCGCGGCGCCCGGCTCGCCCCACGCGGCGGTCGCCTGGCTCGTCGTGCCGACCTTGGGCAGGTCCTCGGCGAGCGCCTCGGGCACGGCCAGGACGACGTCGGCGCACAGCGGGTTCGCGGCGTCGTCCGCGACGGGGACGCCGATGCGGGGGGCGCACGCGCTCGCCGCGACCGTCACGGCGGCGACCACGGGGAGGACGACGGCACGGCGCGCGCGGCGGCGTGCGGCACGCGGGCAGGAGGTGGGTCGGGCAGGGGTGGTTCCGGGCACGCGACCACGGTAGCCGTCTCCCGGCCCTGCTCGGGACCTGTGCCGTCGGCGGCGACGTGCCCGCCGCGGGGACTCCTGCGCCGTGCGGCGACGGCTAGGGTGGCGGCGTGAGCGAGACGCCCCTGCTGGTCCGCGACGTGGCCGAGGAGGAGCTCCTCGCCCGGATCTTCCCCCTCCTGCCCGCCGCGCCGACGACCATCGTCGGCCCCGGAGACGACTGCGCCGTCGTCGCGGCGCCCGACGGCCGCTACGTCGTGTCGACCGACGTGCTCGTCGAGGACCGGCACTTCCGGCGCCGGTGGTCGACGGGGTACGACGTCGGGTGGCGTGCGGCGATGCAGAACCTCGCCGACGTCGCGTCCATGGGCGCGCGGCCCGCGGCCCTCGTCGTCTCGCTCGTCATGCCGGGCGACCTCCCCGTCGAGTGGGTGACGGGGCTCGCGCGCGGCCTCGCCGCCGCGTGCACGCCGGCGGGCGCGGCCGTGGTCGGCGGCGACCTGTCAGGTGGCGACCAGGTGGTCGTGGCCGTGACCGTCCACGGCGACCTCGAGGGGCGCCCGCCCGTCCTGCGGTCCGGCGCACGCGCCGGGGACGTGGTGGCGCTCGCGGGGACCGTGGGCCGGTCGGCGGCAGGCCTCGACCTGCTCTCGACGGGACGCCCCGAGCCGTGGCTCACCGACGCCTACCTGCGGCCGGACCCCCCGCTGACGGCCGGTCCGCGCGCGGCCGACGCCGGGGCCACGGCCATGATGGACGTCTCCGACGGGCTCCTGCGCGACGCCGGCCGCATCGCTCGCGCGAGCGGCGTGCGGATCGACATCACGAGCAGCGCGCTGGACGCGGACCGCGCCGCGCTGCGCGGCCCGGCGCTGGTGGCCGCCGCCGAGGGCGTCAGCCCGCAGGCGGTCGCGGCGGGCGTGGACGGGTGGCGCGTCGTCGTCGACGACTGGGTGCTCGCCGGGGGAGAGGACCACGCGCTGCTCGCGACGTTCCCGGCGGGCACGGCGCTGCCGGAGCCGTTCCGGGCCGTCGGGACCGTGCGCGGCGCGGACGACGACGGGCCGCGCGTCACGGTCGACGGCGGACGGCCGGACCGCGCGACGGGGTGGGACCACTTCGGCGCGTGAGCACGCGGGGTCGTCCGCCGACGGCGGCCGTGGGGCGTGCGCCGCCCGGGACGCGGGCGGGCGTCAGCTCCGGCGGTAGCGGACGGCGGTGAGGTCCCTGCCGCCGATGTCGTCGCGACGGTCGACGCCGTCGGGCGCGAAGCCGTGGCGGCGGTAGAAGCGGCGCGCTCGCTCGGCGTCCTCGAGGACCCAGAGCGTCACGACGACGCCCGGCGGAACGTCGGCGAGCAGCGTGCGCATGAGGTCGCGCGCGACCCCGCGTCCCCAGGACTCGGGGTCGAGGTAGATGGCGTAGATCTCGAGGTCGCCGACGTCGGCGTCCTCGTCGCGGCTGGGGCCGAGGGTCGCGAAGCCGATGGTCCGGCCGTCGGCGTCCGCGAGCCACGTGCGCGCGCCGGGCGTCGAGAGGCTGTCGACCCAGTGCTTCTCGCGCTGGTCGACGTCGAGCGAGGCCAGGTACTCGTCGGGCACGATCCCCGCGTACGCACCGCGCCACGACGCCACGTGCACCGCGGCGATCGCGCTCGCGTCCCCGGGGCGGGCGGGGCGGATGGTTACCTCGCTCAGTTCCGTCACCATGGACAAAGCCTGCCATCGGGCGGCGTTTCCGCCAAACCGGTTTGTCCCGACCTCCAGGAGATCTCCGCATCCGGCGGCCAGGGCGGGAGCGGGCCGGCCGCGCCGGTCATCCGGGTCCGGGGACGACGAAGCGCCCGCCGGCAGGGCCGACGGGCGCTCCGTGGAGGCGTTCTCGCGATCAGGCGGGACGCGTGACCTTGCCGGCCTTGAGGCACGAGGTGCACACGTTGAGGCGCTTGGGCGTGCCCGACACCACGGCACGGACGCGCTGGATGTTCGGGTTCCAGCGGCGCTTCGTGCGGATGTGGGAGTGCGAGATGCTGTGCCCGAAGCCCGGGCCCTTGCCGCAGACGTCGCAGTTGGCAGCCACGGTTTCTCCTGATCGTCGTGCACGTCGCGCGCAGGCAGCCGCGACGTAGTGAATGGTCTGTGGGTTCTGCTCGGTGGCTCGCACGGTGTGGGGCACGGACGACGAGGTCGTACGGCTTGTGGCGCGCGAAGCACCCGGGCAACCTCCTCAGGGTAGCCGATCGGGTGGTGTCTGCTCAAATGAGCTCCCGCGGCCGGGCCCCCGCGGCCGGGTCCCGGAGCAGAGACTACGGTGTTGCCGAGCAGCGACCGACCAGCGAGGAGCCCGACCGACGTGAGCCACCGTCCCGACGCGATGGACGCCGCGGACGTCCTCGCCTGGGCCCGCGGCGGGGTGGCAGCGCTCGGCGAGGCACGGTCGGCCCTCGACCGGGTGAACGTCGTCCCCGTCGCCGACGCCGACACGGGGACGAACCTGTACCTCACCTTCCTCGACGCGACGCGTGCCCTCACCGCCCTCGCGGCCCCCGCCGAGGCGCGTGCGGGGGAGCTGCTCGTCCGGCTCGCGCGGGGCGCGCTCGTGGGCGCGCGGGGGAACTCCGGGGTCATCCTCAGCGAGTACCTGCGGGGACTGGCCGTCGCGCTCGCCCCGCACGGGACCGTGACGGGTCCTGCGCTCGCCGGGGCGCTCGCCGCCGCGGCGCGCACGGCGCGGGGAGCGGTCGCCCAGCCGTTGCCGGGCACCATCCTCACCG
Source organism: Cellulosimicrobium sp. Marseille-Q8652 (assembly GCF_965112045.1). Lineage (NCBI taxonomy): Bacteria > Bacillati > Actinomycetota > Actinomycetes > Micrococcales > Promicromonosporaceae > Cellulosimicrobium > Cellulosimicrobium sp. Marseille-Q8652. Next base: position 746,698 of record NZ_CBCOPS010000002.1, read on the forward strand.
CGGCGGACGACGCGGCCCGTGCCGCTGCCCACGCCGCGAGCCCGCGCGCGGCCCACGCCGCGAGCCCGTCCCCGGACGCCGGGGAGCACGCCGCTCCGGTCGTCGTGGCGGCCGCCGCGCACGACGGCGCCCGCGCCGCGGCGCTGCGCTCGAGCGGCGAGCTCGACGTCCTCGCACGTGCGCGCGTGCTCGACGCGGGCGCACTCGGCCTGACCCTCCTCCTCGGGGCGCTGCGCGTCGCCCTCGGCCGGGAGGTCCCGTCGGCCGACGGCGGTCCGGCGCGCGACGTCGTGTCGGAGGTGCTCGACATGATGTCGGGCATGGTGCCGTTCCGCGGCGCCGACCAGAGCCCGGACGCGCCGGGTGCCGGGCCGGGCGGGGGAGGCGAGCTCGAGGTCATGTACGTCGTCGAGGCGACGCGCCCGGTCCCGTCGTCCCCGGGCGCAGGGAGAGGCCCGGTCGACGTCGCCGGTCGTCTGCGGAGGGCGCTCGGAGCCGTCGGCGACTCGGTCGTCGTGGTCGGGGGGCGGACCGTCGGCGAGCACGACGACCCTCCCGGTCCGGACGGAGCCGCCCGCCCCGGCGGCCTCTGGCAGGCGCACGTCCACACCGACGACGCTGTCGCGGCGGTCGCCGCCGGCCGGGACGCGCTGCGGGTCTTCCCGCCCGGCGGCGCGTCGCTGCGCCAGGTGCGCGTCCGGCACCTTCCCGGCTCCGGTCACGACGTGGGGCAGCGGCCTGCCGGCCCCTCCGCGGCAGGAGCCGCCGCGGGAGAGGGGTCCGGAGGGGACGCCGTCGCGGCGCGTGCGGGCCGGGTCGGACTCGTCGCCGTGACGACGGCGCCGGGCCTCGTCGCGGACCTCGCGCGCGCGGGCGCCGTCGTGCTCCTGCGCGAGCCGGGAGACCCCGTGGACGCCGCCGCGCTGCACCGCGTCGTCGTCGACACGGGTGCGCAGCACGTCGCGCTCGTCCCCGGCACCGATCTCGGCGACGACGTCGTGGCCGACGCCCGCGCGGCAGCCCGGGCCGACGGGGTCGAGCGGCTCGACGTGCTCGACGCCCCGACGGACCTGCACGTCGTCGTCGCGCTCGCCGCGACGCAGCTCGTCGACCTGCGTGCGACGGGCGACGGGACCGGCGTCGACGCGGCGCGCCGCGCGGCCGCGGCGGTGCGGGCCGTCGTCGTCGAGGACGTCCGCGACCCCTCCGGCGCCGACCTGCCCGCGCGGCTCGGTGCCGGTCTCGACGACGTCCTCGCCGGGCCGACCGAGATCCTCACGGTGCTCGCCGACGACGACGTCGCGCCGGCGGTGCTGGACGCGCTCGTGGGGCGGGCGTCCGCGGACGGGACGGAGGCCGTCGTGCTCCGGTCGGGCCGGACGGGCGGCCGGGTGACCCTCGGCGCGGAGCCGCCGGGCGTCGCCGGCCCCGACGCGGGAGGGGTCGCGGGATGACGGACCGGATGGCCGAGCCGCTCGCCAAGGCGCTCGGGACGCGCAGCGCCGGTGCGCTCGCGAAGCTCGGCGTGCACACCGTCGGCGACCTCCTGGGCCACTACCCGCGCCGGTACGGCGACCCGGGCACGCTCACCGACCTCGGCGGGCTCGCGCTCGGCGAGCACGTGACGATCGTCGCGCAGGTGCGCTCGGCGACCGTGCGGCGCATGCGCAACCGCGCCGGCGCCATCCTCGAGGCGGTCGTCACCGACGGCCCGCAGCAGCTCTCCCTGACGTTCTTCGCCAAGGGCCCGGGCGCGCTGCGCTACCACGAGCAGCGGCTCGCGCCCGGCCGGCTCGGTCTCTTCACCGGCGTCGTCGGCGTCTACCGGGGTGCGCGCCAGCTCGCGCACCCGGACTACCGGATCATCGGCATGGACGACGACGCCGAGGACACCGAGAGCGCCGTGCTCGAGGCGAGCCGGCCCATCCCGATCTACCCCGCGAGCGGGAGCATCCCGAGCTGGAAGATCCAGCCCGCCGTCCGCACGGTGCTCGACCCGCTGCGCGAGGAGGACGTGCCGGACCCGCTGCCGGACGCCGTGCGCGAGCGGCACGGGTTCGGCACGCGCCTCGAGGCGCTGCGCGACGTGCACGAGCCGTACGACGAGAAGCAGTGGCAGCGCGGTCGCGACCGGCTGCGCTACGAGGAGGCGTTCGTCCTCCAGACGGCGCTCGCGGCGCGTCGGGCGCGCGCCGAGGCGGAGCCGGCGACGGCGCGGCCGCCGCGCGCGCCGGGCGAGCCCGGGATCCTCGCCGACCTCGACGCCGCGCTGCCCTTCGAGCTCACCCGGGGCCAGCGCGAGATCGGCGAGCAGGTCGCCCAGGACCTCGCCCGGCCCCGTCCGATGCAGCGGCTCCTGCAGGGCGAGGTCGGGTCGGGCAAGACCGTCGTCGCCCTGCGCGCGATGCTCCAGGTCGTCGACGCGGGCGGCCAGGCCGCGCTCCTCGCGCCGACCGAGGTGCTCGCGGCGCAGCACGCCCGCACGCTGCGCACGCTCCTCGGGCCGCTCGCGGAGGGCGGGTTCCTCGGAGGGGCGGAGCACGGCACGCGCGTCGCGCTCCTCACGGGGTCGCTCGGCGCGGCGGCCCGCAAGGAGGCGCTGCTCGACGCCGCGAGCGGTGCCGCGGGGATCGTCGTCGGCACGCACGCGCTGCTCTCGGAGAACGTGCAGTTCGCCGACCTCGGCCTCGTGGTCGTCGACGAGCAGCACCGGTTCGGCGTCGAGCAGCGCGACGCGCTGCGTGCCAAGGCCCGCACGAGCCCGCACCTGCTCGTGATGACCGCGACGCCCATCCCGCGGACCGTCGCGATGACGGTGTTCGGCGACCTGGAGACGTCCGCGCTCACGGAGATCCCGGCGGGCCGCGCCGGCATCACGACGCACGTCGTCCCGGCGGACAACCCGGCCTGGATGGACCGGACGTGGGCCCGCGTGCGCGAGGAGGTGGACGCCGGCCACCGCGCGTACGTCGTCTGCGCCCGGATCCACCCGGACGAGCCCGGGACCGACGCGCCGCGCGCCGGCGCGGAGGGCGACGACATCGACGAGGTGCCCGACTTCCTCCTCGAGGACGGGACGGCGGTCGAGCGCGCGCCGCTGCGCGCGGTGCTCGAGGTCGCCGACGAGCTGCGCGCGCACCCGCGGCTCGCCGGCGTCGCGGTCGGGGTCCTGCACGGTCAGATGCCGCCGGTGGAGAAGGACGCCGTGATGGCAGCCTTCGCGAGCGACGAGGTCCAGGTGCTCGTGTCGACGACCGTCGTCGAGGTCGGCGTGGACGTCCCCGAGGCGACCGTCATGGTGGTGCACGACGCGGACCGGTTCGGCATCTCGCAGCTCCACCAGCTCCGCGGCCGCGTCGGGCGCGGGTCCGCGCCGGGTCTGTGCCTCCTCGTCTCGACCGCGCAGCCCGGGACGCCCGCGTCGACACGCGTCGAGACGCTCGCGCGGACCACGGACGGGTTCGAGCTCGCGACGGTCGACCTCGAGCTGCGCAGCGAGGGCGACGTGCTCGGGGCCGCGCAGTCCGGTCGCGCGAGCTCGCTCAAGCTCCTGCGGGTCGTCAAGGACGCCGACGTCATCGCGACGGCGCGCGAGGACGCCGCGGCGGTCGTCGGAGAGGACCCGCTCCTCGAGCACCACCCCGCCCTGCGCGCGGCGATCGCGACCCAGCTCGACCCCGAGCGCGAGGAGTTCCTCGAGCGCGCGTGACCGACCGCGGACGGCACGAGCGCGACCTGGTCGCGACCGCGCGGAGCGCGCGCCTGGCTAGGCTGTGCGCGTGACGAGGATCGTGGCGGGGACCGTGGGCGGACGCACCCTGCAGGTCCCACCGCGGGGCACGCGGCCCACGAGCGACCGGGTCCGCGAGGCGATCTTCTCGCGGCTCGACCACTACGGCGTGGTCGACGACGCGCGCGTCCTCGACCTCTACGCCGGCTCCGGCGCGCTGGGCCTCGAGGCGGCGAGCCGGGGGGCGCGCGAGGTCACGCTCGTCGACTCCGCGCGCGTCGCCGTCGAGGTCGCCCGGCGCAACGTCGCGACCCTGGGCCTGCGCGACGTGCGGGTCGTCGCCCGGTCCGCAGAGGCGTTCGCCGCGGCGTCCGCGGCGGAGCCGGGTGCCGCCGGGGAGCCCTTCCACCTCGTGTTCCTCGACCCGCCGTACGACCTCGCGCCGGACGCGCTCGACCGCGTGCTCGACCATCTCGCCGCTCCCGGGGTGCTCGACGCCGCGGCCGTCGTCGTCGTGGAGCGCTCGGCCCGCAGCGCCGAGCCGACGTGGCCCGCCGGGTGGGAGCTCCTGGCACGCAAGGAGTACGGCGAGACGGCCGTGTTCTTCACGGGACCGGTCGTCCCGGACGACGAGGCGACCGCGGCCACGGGCTGAGGCGCCGCGCCGACCGGGCCGTCGAGCCCGCGCGGGCCGTCGACCCCACGAACCACCACCTCAGGTGCCGGGCGCACGCCGCTCGTCGTCGGCGAGGAGACCCACCGGGACCGCGGCGAGCGCGTCCGCGTCGGCGGGGTCGACCAGCGGGACGCTGCCGCGCGCGGCGTCGAGCAGCGCCCGGGTCGCGCCGTCGCCGGCGACGCGGCCCTCGCCCGCCCGGAGGTTCTCCTCGAGGAACGCGCGCAGCGGGCCGGCCGGGACCGCGTCGGGCAGACCGGCGGCGTCCTTGCCGCCGCGGTGGGGGAGCGCGACGAGCAGGAGGGCCGGCACGCGCTCCGCTCCCGGTCCGGTGCCCGGCTGGAAGTACGGGACGGCCAGCACCCGGGCACCGCGTCGCGCGTAGAAGCGCAGGCGCGCGGCGGGGTCGCCGTGCGCGGCGCTCGTCGCGTGGTGGGCGGGATGCTCCACCTCCGCGAGGACCAGCTCCGGGCCGAGCTCGCGCGACCACGCGTCGACCGCCGCGTCGAGGAGCCGGCCGCCGATCCCGCCGCCTCGTCGGCCGGGGGCGATCGCGAGGTACTGGACGAGGAGGGTGCGCGCGGACGGCGACCAGGCGCCGACCACGCCCGCGACGACGCGGGCGTCCTCCACGACGCCGAGGCTCCGCAGCCGCCCGGACGCGTGCTCGGCGAGGAACGTCGGGGCGTCGACCAGCTCCGCCGGGGGGAACGAGGGCACGAGGACGTCGCGGTGGAGCGACGCGACGAGCTCGGGGGTGTCGAGCGGCACGACGCCCGGGTCGCCCGGGCGCGCGCCGGCACCCGAGGCGCCGCGGGGGTGCGTGCCGTCCGCGCTCATGCGGCCATCGTCCCGCTCCGGGCGACGGTGCGCAGGTCGGGTGGCGCAGGCCCGGACGCGCAGACCGGCACGTGTCGGTCGGAGCGGAGCCTGGCCGCGCGGGCAACGTGGCCCGGTGCGTCGGTCCCGGCCTGCCGGGACCCGTGTACTACCGTGACGAGGTGACCGCAGCCGTCTGTCCCGGGTCGTTCGACCCGATCACCCTGGGCCACCTCGACATCGTGCGCCGCGCCCGCGCCCTCTTCGACGAGGTCGTCGTCGGCGTCGCCCGCAACGCGGCGAAGAACACGCTCCTGAGCGCCGACGAGCGCGTCGTCCTCGCCCGCCGGGCCGTCGAGCAGGCAGGCCTGGACGGGGTGCGCGTCGAGGTCGTCCCGGGGCTCCTCGTCGACTTCTGCCGGGAGATCGGCGCGACGGCGGTCGTCAAGGGCCTCCGGGGAGGCGCGGACTTCGACGCCGAGCTCCCCATGGCGCTGATGAACCGGCACCTGGCCGGCGTGGAGACGGTCTTCGTCGCCGGGGAGGCGTCGTTGCTGCACGTCGCCTCGTCGCTCGTGAAGGACGTGGCCCGGCACGGCGGCCCGGTGGACGACCTCGTGCCTCCGGGCGTCGGGGACGCGGTACGGCAGGCGCTGGCGCGGGAGCGCGCGAGCAGGTGAGCACGACGGAGAGGACCGGACGGATGAGCGAGCACGACGTGGCGCGGACGCGGGACGGGTCGGTGGGCGCACCGACGGGCGACGAGGCGCAGGCCGGGCTGCACACCATCCTCGACGACCTGGCGCACCTCGTCGAGAACGCCCGGACGATGCCGATGTCGGCCTCCGTCCTGGTGCACCGGGCGGACGCGCTCGCGCTGGTCGACGAGCTGCGTGCGGCGCTGCCGGTGCAGCTCGCCCACGCCGACGAGGTCCTCGCCGAGGCCGACGCGGTCCTCGAGGACGCGCACCGCCAGGCGGAGGAGATCCTCACGACGGCGCGCGCCCGGGCGATCGAGCTCGTCCAGGCCGAGCAGGTCGTGGTCCAGGCGCAGTCGCGCGCCCACGAGATCGTGGCCGAGGCCGAGCGGTCGGCCGAGGGGCTGCGCCGCGACGCCGACGACTACTGCGACCAGCGGCTCGCCGACTTCGAGGTCGACCTCGGCAAGGTGCTCGCGCAGGTCCAGGCGGGGCGCGCGAAGCTCGCGGGGCGCCTCGACGGTGCCGGAGCGTCTCCGGAGCCGTCGCCGTTCCCGAGCACGATGGCGCCGCGTCCGCCCGAGCGGTCGACCGAGCGGCCCGCGGCGCGGCCGGCACGCTAGCCGCACCCGGGGCTCGTTGGCCTCACCCTCCGTGGTGCCGTAAGATCGTCCTTTGGTTCGGTGTGCTCGTCCTGCCGACCGTCGCGAGGCCCCCGCCATGTTCCGCACGGCGCCTCCTCGCGCCGGTGACCGGCACAGTCGCCGGCCGACCGTCCCCGACACCGTCCATCACCTCGCCTGCCCCGCAGGTACCGACCCTGGAGCGCGCCATCGCCGCCGAGAAGACGTCGCCGCTCGTGCTCGACACGCACGAGCTCGGTCGGCGACCCGGGAGCATGCTCGAGGTCCGCCGGACGGTCGCCGCACCCGCGGACCTCGGGACGGCGGTCATCGGCATCCCCGAGGGCAGCGAGCTGGACCTGGACCTGCGCCTCGAGTCCGTGATGGAGGGCGTGCTGGTCTCCGGCACCGTCTCCGGACGGGCCGTGGGGGAGTGCGTCCGGTGCCTCGACGAGGTCACCGAGCCCGTGGCCGTCCAGCTCACCGAGCTGTTCGCGTACCCCGAGCGGGCGCAGGCGGCGCAGGACTCGGGAGACGATCTCGAGGACGCCGAGGACGTCTACGAGCTCGACGGCGACCTGGCCGACCTCGAGCCCGCGCTACGGGATTCCGTGGTGACTGCACTACCATTCAGTCCGGTGTGCCGTCCGGACTGCCCGGGCCTGTGCTCCGAGTGCGGAGCGCGCCTCGCCGAGGACCCGGGGCACACGCACGAACTTGCCGACCCCCGGTGGTCGGCGCTGGAGAGCATGTTCGACACCTCGAACGTGTCCGACGAGACGAAAGAGAGCTAGCCGTGGCTGTTCCGAAGCGCAAGATGTCGCGCAGCAACACCCGTGCGCGTCGTTCGCAGTGGAAGACGACCGCCGCGAACCTCACCACCTGCCCGCAGTGCAAGGGCGACAAGCTGTCGCACGCAGCCTGCCCGACGTGCGGCACCTACAAGGCCCGCCAGTACGCCGAGGCGCTGCGCACCGAGCACGCAGGCTGAGGCGCGTGGCACCGGCTGCACCGGCAACCGGTCTGCTCGAGAAGCTCGGGGTCCAGCTGGACCCCGAGCTTCTCGTCCTTGCGCTCACGCACCGGTCGTTCGCGCACGAGAACGGCGGCATCCCGACGAACGAGCGCCTCGAGTTCCTCGGTGACACCGTGCTCGGGCTCGTCGTCACCGAGACGCTCTACCGCCGCCATCCCGACCTCTCCGAGGGGGAGCTCGCCAAGATGCGGGCCGCGACGGTCTCGCAGAAGTCGCTCGCGATCATCGCCCGCGCCCTCGACCTGGGCCGCTACGTGCTGCTCGGCAAGGGTGAGATCCGCACGCGCGGCAACGACAAGGACTCGATCCTCTCCGACACGGTCGAGGCGCTCATCGGCGCCGTCTACCTGAGCCACGGCCTGGAGACGGCGCGCGGCCTCGTGCTGCGGCTCGTCGAGCCGCGGCTCGCCGCGGCGGCCGACCTCGGCGCCGGGCTGGACTGGAAGACCTCGCTGCAGGAGGCCGCGGCCGAGGCGGGCATGAGCCCGCCCGTGTACTCGAGCGACGCCGTCGGGCCCGACCACGCCCGCGTCTTCACGTCGTACGTGCACCTCGACGGTCGCCTGTACGGCACGGGCAGCGGCACGGCGAAGAAGTACGCCGAGCAGGAGGCGGCCGAGCGCGCGTACCGCACGATCGCCGTCGAACGGGCGCAGGCTCTGGCCGGGGACGCGGCCGACGGCGCGACCGAGGGCGCGGGTGCCTGAGCTCCCCGAGGTCGAGACCGTCCGGGAGGGTCTCGCGCGCCACGTGCTCGGCACGGTCGTGACCGACGTCGAGGTGCTGCGCGACTACAGCGTGCGGCGTCACGACGGCGGCCCGCCGGGGTTCCGCGACCAGCTCCTCGGCCTGCGCCTCGACGCCGCCGTGCGGCGCGGCAAGTTCCTGTGGCTCCCGCTGGGACCGCCGTCCCCCGCGCTCGGCGGGGGCCGTGCGGACGCCGCCCCCGCCGCGGCGCTGCTCGCGCACCTCGGCATGTCCGGCCAGCTCCTCGTGCGGTCGGGGACCGGGCTCGACGTGCGGTCGCCCCACCTGCGGGTCCGGGTCCTGCTCGAGCCCGAGGGCGGCGGGGACGCGCGGTCGCTCGACTTCGTCGACCAGCGCACGTTCGGCCACCTGTCCGTCCAGGACCTCGTCCCCACGCCCGACGGCGCACCGGGCGGCCTGGGCTCGGACCTCGCCGCCGTCCCGGGACCGGTCGAGCACATCGCGCGCGACCTGCTCGACCCCGCCCTGCGGCGCGACGTCGTGGTCGACGCGATCCGCCGTCGCCGGACCGGCGTCAAGCGTGCGCTCCTCGACCAGACGGTCGTGTCCGGCGTCGGCAACATCTACGCCGACGAGGCCCTGTGGCGCGCCCGCCTGCACTACGCGCGGGCGACGGACACGCTGCGCCGCACCGAGGCCCACCGCCTCCTCGACGCCGCCGCCGAGGTCATGTCCGAGGCCCTCGCGCAGGGCGGGACGAGCTTCGACGCCCTGTACGTGAACGTCAACGGGCGGTCGGGCTACTTCTCCCGCTCGCTCGCCGTGTACGGGCAGGAGGGCGAGCCGTGCCCGCGCTGCGGGACGCCGGTGCGGCGCGACGAGTTCATGAACCGCTCGTCGTACACGTGCCCGCGCTGCCAGCCCAGGCCGCGCAACGGCCGCTGGTGAGCGGTCGCCGCTCAGCGCGGGACGACGTTGCGCAGCTCGGCGCCGGCCCGGAGGGCGGCGAGGTTGGCGTTGACGAGGTCCGACGCGCGCTGCGGACGGTTGCCCGCGACGTGCGGCGTGAGGATCAGGCGCGGCGCGTCCCACAGGGGTGAGGCGGGCGGCAGCGGTTCGGTCTCGGTGACGTCGAGGGCGGCGCCCCCGAGCCGGCCCTCGCGGAGCGCGGCGACGAGCGCGTCCTCGTCCACCGTCGCACCGCGGCCGACGTTGACGACGACCGCGTGGTCGGGGAGCTGGTCGATCCGCCGCGTGTCGAGCGCGTGCCGCGTCGCGGGGAGCGCGGGAAGGAGCGAGACGAGGACGTCGGCGGTCGGCAGGACGGCGTCGAGGTCGTCGTCGGTCACGACGGGGAACCCGTGACGCTCGCCAGGGCTGCTCGCCACACCCGTGATGCGGGCGCCCAGCGCGGCGAGCAGGGGCGCGAGGCGTGCGGCGATCGAGCCGAACCCCCACACCACCACGTGCGCGCCGTCGAGCGTGTACCGCCGCGCGGTCGCCGGGTCCGCCTGGGCGTCGTTGACGGCACGGTCCCAGCGGTGGTCCCGCTGCGCGGCGCCGAGCTCGTCGAGGTGCCGCACCGCGGCGAGGACGAGCGCGAGCGCGTGCTCCGCGACCGGGCCGTCGTGGAGGGACCGCCCGGACGTGATCGTCACGTGCGGGCCGAAGCCCGCGGCGAGCACGGCGTCCGGACCGGCGGCGAGCGTCTGGACCCAGCGGAGAGCCGTGAGGCGGCGTGCGGCGTCGGCGAGGTTGTCGGCCGTGTTCCCCCACGCGACGAGCACGTCCGCGTCGTGCGCCCGGTCCGGGACCGGCGCCGCCGCGTCGTAGACCACGACGTCGTCGCCGGAGGCGGCGTCGACGTCCAGGTCGATCGTGTCGGGCACGAGGATCTTCACCGTCGTCTCCAGGGGTGTCGGGGTGCGGCGCACCGTCCTGCCGTCGCGCGGCACGTCGCGCCCGCGACCGTAGCAGCAGGTGACCGACCCGGCGCGGCACCGGCCGGGGTCGGGCCGTGCTTGCGGCCGTCGTGTCAGCCGGTCGGCGCGGCCTCCTGGTCGAGCGCCCAGCGGTAGGCGGGCAGCGCGAGCAGCTCCGCGTGCGTGCCGCGGGCGACGACGCGGGCGGGCGCGTCGGGGTCGTCGTCCGGTCGCCCGAGGAGCAGCACCTCGTCGACCGCCTCGAGCGCACCGAGGCGGTGGGTCGCGAGGACGAGGCCGCGGCGGCCCGCGGTGGCGCGGGTCGTGGCGACGAGCCGGCGGACGAGGGCGTCCGCGGTGCGCGGGTCGAGGTGCTCGGCCGGTTCGTCGACGAGCAGCAGCGGCGCGGGGGCCAGGAGCGCCCGGGCCACGAGGAGCCGCCGCCGCTCGCCGCCCGACACGTCCGTCGCGTCGGGGCCGAGGGTCGTGGCGACGCCCTCCGGGAGGCCGGCGAGCCATGCGCCGAGGCCCACGTCGCGCAGCACGGCCTCGGCCTCGGCCGCGGTGACGTCCCCGCGCGCGACGCGCAGGTTCTCGAGCACGGTGGTGTCGAAGACGTGACCGTCCTCCGCGACGAGCACGACCCCCCGGGCGGCCACGTCGCGCGGCAGGGCGGCGACGTCGTCGCCGTCGAGCGTCGCTCGTCCCGCCACCGGCGCGAGCAGCCCCGCGGCGGTCGCCAGCAGGGTCGTCTTCCCGACGCCGGACGGGCCGACGAGCGCGACCGCCCGCCCGGGGTGCAGCGTGAGGTCGACGCCCTGGACGACGGTGCGGGACCGCGGGCCGTCGGCCTGCCACGCGCACGCGACGTCGTCGAGCACGAGCGTGGTGCCGGCCGGGGGGACACCGTCGGTGCCCCGTCGCGCCGCCACGACGGCGGAGACGCGCGGCGCCTCCGGTGCAGGAGCCGGTGCGGTGACCGGTGTGCCCGACACGTCGAGGAGGTCCATGACGCGCTGCGCCGCCTGGCGGGAGCGGTGGAGCTGGACCGCCGCGGCCGGGAGCACGGTGGCCGCCTCGAACACGGCGAGCGGGGTGAGAACGACGACGGACAGCTCCTCGGGCGTCAGGGTCCCGGACACGACGGCGGGCATACCGAGCAGGATCGCCGCGAGCACCGCCGTCCCGACGGCCCCCGCGGCGAGAGCGGCGGACACCGCGGCGGTGCGGGCGCCGTCGTCGGTCGCGCGCGCGAGGTCGCGGTCCGCGGTCCGCAGGTCGGCGAGGCGGCCCGGGAGGCGACCCGAGACGGCGAGCGGGCCGGACTCCTCGAGGACCTCGAGCGCCGACGTGGTCATCGCGGCGCGTGCGGCGGCGCCGCGGACCTCGACGTCGCGCGCGGACCGCGCGGACAGCCAGGGCGCCACCACCGCGGCGAGCACGAGGCACAGTGCCAGGGCGAGGCCCGCGGCGGGGAGGAACGCGGCGACGAGCACCACGGAGCCGACGGACACGGCGAGCGCGACGCCCGCCGGGACGAGGGCGCGGACGACCACGTCGCCGACGTCGTCGACGTCGGCCCCGACGCGCGCGAGCAGGTCGCCGCGGCGCACGCGCACGAGCGCGGCGGGTGAGCCGCCGGCGAGCGCCGCGTAGAGGTTGGCGCGCAGCGCGGCCATGCCGCGCAGCGCGACGTCGTGCGACGCGAGCCGCTCGAGGTAGCGGAAGACTCCGCGTGAGATCCCGAACGCGCGCACGGCCACGACGGCGACCGACAGCGTGAGCACGGGCGGCATCTGCGACGCGCGGGCGATGAGCCACGCCGCGACCGCCGCGAGGGCGACCGAGCTGCCCAGCGCGAGCGTGCCGAGGGTGATCGCCCACGCGACGCGGCGCCAGCGCACGTCGAGCAGACGCACGGCCCGCCACAGCGGGTCGGAGGCGAGCCGCGCGCGCAGCGGTCCGCGCGGCGCGGTGGCACGGGCGGTGTCGCGGGTCATGCGGGCACCTGCGCCGGGGCGGTGGCGGCCGGTGCGGCCGACACCTCGACGACCTCGTCCGCGGCGCGCACGAGCGACGCGCGGTGCGCGACGACCAGGACGGTACGGCCCTGGTCGCGCCACGTGCGCACGGCGTCGAGCACGACCTGCTCGCCTCGCGCGTCCAGATGAGCGGTCGGCTCGTCGAGCACCACGAGCGGCGTGCGCTCCGGGTCGCCGAGGAGGGCCGCGGTGAGCGCGGCACGCTGCCGCTGCCCGACGCTCAGGCCGGTCCCGCCGCGCCCGACCGGGGTGTCCCACCCGTCCGGGAGGGCGGCCACGACGTCGTCGAGCCCTGCGGTGCGGGCCGCCCGCTCGAGCGCGGTGCCCTCGACCACGAGGCCGTCCGTCACCGACTCGCGCAAGGTCCCGGGAGCGAGCGCCGGGCGCTGGGGCAGCCAGGCGACCTGCGGCCAGTACGTCGGCAGGTCGATCTCGGCGAGCGGGACCCGCTCGCCCTCGGGCGCCGTCCAGGTCACGTCCCCGGCGTCGGGCCGCACGAGCCCGAGGAGCACCTGCACCGCCGTCGTCTTCCCGGCCCCGCTCGGCCCGACGAGCGCGACGACACGGCCCCGACCCGCTGACGGCGCGACACGCAGCTCGAGGTCGAGGCCGGCGGGCGCGAGGACGTCGCGCTCGCCCGCGCGCACGCCGACGCCGCGCAGGGTGAGCGTGGAGCCCGCGAGCCGGGGCGCCGGGCGCCGACCCGGCTCGGGGGCGGGCTCGTCGAGGATCTCGAACGCCTGCTGCGCGGCGGCGATGCCGTCGGTCGACGCGTGGAAGTGCAGACCGACCTGCCGCAGGGGCAGGTAGACCTCGGGCGCCAGCACGAGCACCGCGATCGCCGGCTCGAGCCCCATCCCGCCGTGCACCAGCCGCAGGCCGACGCCGACCGCCACGACGGCGACCGACAAGGTGGTGAGCAGCTCGAGGACCATGCCCGAGAGGAACGCGACGCGCAGCGTGCCCATCGTCGCGCGGCGGTTGGCGTCGCCGAGCGCCCGCACGCGCCGTTCGGGCCCGCGCGCGCGCCCGAACGCGAGCAGCGTGGGCAGGCCCGCGAGCAGGTCCAGCACCTGCGCACCGAGCCGTTGCATGACGACGAGCCGACGCTCCGACGTCCCGGCGGTGAGCTGGCCGACGAGGACCATGAAGAGCGGGACGAGCGGGATGGTCACGGCGATCACCAGCGCGGAGACCCAGTCCAGCCCGAGGACGACGGCGAGCGCGGCGGGCGTGACCGTCGCGGCGAGCAGGAGCTGGGGCAGGTAGCGCACGAGGTAGGGCTCGAGCGCGTCGAGGCCGCGCGTCGCGAGGGTGGCGACGGCCGGCCCGCGCCCGCTCGCGAGCCACCGCGGGCCCAGCGCCGCCGCGTGCGCGACGACCTGCTCGCGCAGCTCGGAGACCGTGCGCGTCGCGGCGCGCAGCGCGAACCGCTCCTGCGCCCACGACGTGCCCGCCCGCGCCGCGACCACGGCGGCCAGGAGCGCCACGAGGTGCGCGACGTCGGACGGTCCGGCCGTGCCCTGGATCGCCGGGGCGAGGATCGCGCCCAGCAGGAGCGCCTGCGCGACGACGAGCGCCGCCGTGACGAACCCGAGCACCGCGGTGAGGACGACGTAGCCCCGCGCGGCGCGCGCCTGCCGCAGGAGCCGCGGGTCGAGCGGCTTCACGCGCCGGAGTCCCCGCGGCCGGGACCGCGCGACCCGTCTCCGGTACCGAGCTCACGTCCTGCCGCGCCGCCCGACGACGCCCCGCCGAAGGCCGCCTCGCGGACCTTCTTCAGCGAGAGCCCCGCGGGCGCCGGGATGTCCCGCGTCGACAGGCGGCGACGGAAGACCCAGTAGGTCCAGGCCTGGTAGCCGATGACGAGGGGCGTGAGCACGAGCGCGACCCACGTCATGACGGTGAGCGTGTAGTCGGTCGACGACGCGTTGTGGACGGTGAGGGAGTTCGCGGGGTCGGTCGCGGGCATGACGTCGGGGTACATCGAGCCGAAGATCAGCACGACCGCGGCGACGATCGTCAGGGCAGAGAAGGTGAAGGCGCGCCCCTCCCGACCGCGGGCGTTGGCGACCAGCGTCCCGATGAGGCCGCCCGCGGCGGCGAGGACGGCGAGCCACGTCCACGGGACCGAGTACGCGACCTGTGCCCACACGGCCCACCCGCCCGCGAGCACGAGGGCTGCGACGCCGAGGACCCCCGCGTGCTGCCGCGCGCGGTGCCGGATCTCGCCGTCGGTCTTCAGCGCGACGAACACCGCGCCGTGCAGGAGGAACAGGCTGAGGGTGACGAGACCGCCGAGCAGCGCGAACGGCGAGAGCAGCGAGAAGAACCCGCCGACGAACTGGTGGTCGGGGTCGAGCTCGACCCCGCGCACCAGGTTGGCGAACGCGACGCCCCACAGGACGGCGGGCACCCACGACCCCACCTGGATCGCGACGTCGCAGCGCCGGGCCCACCGCGGGTCGGCGATCTTGCCGCGGTACTCGAACGCCACGCCGCGCACGATGAGCGCGACGAGGATGAGCAGGAGCGGCAGGTAGAACCCCGAGAAGAGGGTCGCGTACCACTCGGGGAAGGCGGCGAACGTCGCGCCGCCGGCGGTGAGGAGCCACACCTCGTTCCCGTCCCAGACCGGACCGATGGTGTTGATGAGCAGGCGGCGCTCCTTCTCGCGGTGCGCCTTGTCGCCCCGGGGCAGGATCGACAGGAGCATGCCCACCCCGAAGTCGAAGCCCTCGAGGACGAGATAACCCGTCCACAGGACGGCGATGAGCAGGAACCAGACGACGGCGAGATCCACGGTGGGTCGCTCCTAGCGGTGTCGCGTCAGTACGCGAAGGACAGAGGGCGGTCGGCGGACTCCGCGTCCGGGTCCGGTGGCTCCTGCGCCTCCGGCGACTCGTCGCGCACCGACAGGGGCACCCCTTCGACGGCGTAGCGCCGCATGAGGAGGAACCACACTGCGGCGAGCGCGCCGTAGACGAGCGTGAAGACGATCATGGACGTGAGGACCATGCCGGGGCTGACGACCGTCGAGACGCCGCGCTCGGTGAGCAGGCGGATCTGGTCGATGCCCGTCGGGTTGGGCGCGACGACCCACGGCTGGCGACCGACCTCGGTGAAGATCCAGCCGAACGAGTTCGCCAGGAAGGGCATGGGGATCGCGATCAGCCCGACGCGCGCGAACCAGACGTTGTCCGTGACCCGGCCCCGGCGCGTCAGCCACAGGGCCATGAGCGCGAGGAGCACGGAGCCGGCCGCCATGCCGATCATGAGGCGGAACGACCAGTACGTGATCGCGAGGTTCGGCGTGTACGTGACGGGGTCGCCGGCGGCGGTGGTGTCGCCGAAGCGCTCGGTCATCTGGTCCTGGACGTCCTCGACGCCGGGCAGGTAGCTCTCCGGACCGGAGAAGTGGCCCGTGCCGAGGTAGGAGGCGAGGCCGGGGATCTCGATGAGGTGCCGCACGTTCTCGCACGAGTTCGACAGGTCGCCGATCGTGAGGATGGAGAACGCGGCCCCCTCCTCGCCCTGGCACAGGGCCTCGGCGGACGACATCTTGCCGGGCTGCTGCTCGTACATGATCTTGCCCTGGATGTCGCCGGACACCGCGACGCCGATCCCGCCGACGAGCATCGCGATGACGCCGAGCGTCACCGCCGGGCGGTAGACGTCGCGCGCGAGCTCGACGTTCTCGGCCTTCCTCGTGCGGACGAGACGCACCATCCACCACGCGGCGATCCCGGTGACGAACGTGCCCGCCGTGAGCATCGTGGCGGTGATCTGGTGCGGGAACGCCGCGAGCAGGGTGTTGTTGGTGAGGACGGCCCAGATGTCGTTCATCTCGGCGCGCCCGGTCTCGGGGTTGTAGACCGCTCCGACCGGGTGCTGCATCCACGAGTTCGCGGCGAGGATGAAGAACGCGGAGAGGTTGGTGGCGAGGGCCACCGCCCAGATGCACGCGAGGTGGACCTTCTTGTTGAGCCGGTCCCAGCCGAAGATCCACAGGCCGAGGAACGTGGACTCGACGAAGAAGGCGGCGAGCGCCTCCATCGCGAGCGGGGCGCCGAACACGTCTCCGACGAAGCGCGAGTACTCGCTCCAGTTCATGCCGAACTGGAACTCCTGCACGATGCCGGTCACGACGCCGAGGGCGAAGTTGATGAGCAGGAGCTTGCCGAAGAACTTCGTGAGGCGCAGCCACCGCTCGTTCCCGGTGCGGACCCAGGCTGTCTGCATGATCGCGACGAGGGGGGAAAGGCCGATCGTCAGCGGCACGAAGATGAAGTGGTAGACGGTGGTGATGGCGAACTGCCACCGGGCGAGATCTAGAGCATCCACGTGCGCTCCTCGGGAGGCCGACGGGGTCGGAAGGACGACGCCAGGAACGGGGCGCCGCACGGCGCCGCCTCGTCCGACGGTACGCCCAATCTGCACCATCGGGAGCGGTCGAGATGACGGAAAGTGCTGAAATCTCGCCCCTTGTGACCATGTTCACAAGGTCGCGGGACCAAGGTCCCGCGCCCGTCCGACGATCGTCCCGGGAGGGGGTGCGTGTCGGCGGGGAGGGCCGGCCCCCCTGTGCGATACTGGGCGTGCCAGGAGGGCACCGCATCGTCCACCGGCACACACGTGCTTGCAGCAGTCGCGACAGCGGCCCGCGGAGCGCCGCCACGGGGCGAAGGGCCCGGTACGGCAGGCGCCCGCGCCGCCCTCGCGTGCCGCGGCCGTGACCGACGACTTCCGTCGCGGGGGAGACGCGCTCCGGTGCGCTCTCCCCGAGCGACGACCGACCGCTCGAGGGGCCGCACGGTGCGGGGCGGGGCCTCGAGCAAGCTGGAGCACGACGCGTGACGCTCGACAACACCTCCGACACCACCGCTGACGCCCCCTCGACGGGCGGCGTCGAGCAGGACCCCACCACGCAGGCGGGGCCGGTGCGCAAGACCGGTCGCCGTCGCGCGACCAGGAACGTCGCCCCGCCCGCGGTCGAGCCGGCCGTCGCCGCCCCGGATGCCGTCACCGCGAGCGCTCCCGTCGCCGCCGCGCCGGCAGCGCAGGACGTGCAGGACGCACCCCGGCCCGACGCCGGCGAGGAGACCGCCGCGCCGGCCCGGACGACGCGCCGGCCGCGCCGCGCCACCCGGTCGACGACCGCGGCCGAGGGCACCACCGACGACGTGCCCGCGGCGGCCGCCGCGACGTCGCGCGCCGCGTCGACGACGGACGGGACCGACGCCGCTGCGGCCGCCGGGACGCCCGAAGAGAAGGCACCTGCCCCGCGACGGGCGAAGAGCGCGGCCAAGCGCACGAAGGCCGCGCCCGCCGAGACGCCCCTGCCGGACGCCGGGACACCGGCGCTCGACGTGCTCTCCGAGTTCGGCCTGCGTGAGGCGCCGGCCGAGACGCCCGCGGACGCCCCGACCACCGGGCCTGACGCCGACGCGCTGCTCGGCGCGACCGCGGAGCCGCGTCGTGCCAGGCGGTCGAGCCGGCGTGCGACGTCCGCGACGAAGGCCGCCGAGACGGGTGCTCCGGGGGACGCGACGGACGACTCCGTGGCGACCGACTCCGTGGCGACCGGCGCCGCGTCGACCGACGCCGCGACGACCGGCGCCGCGCCCGTCACCGGTGACGCACCGGCGGCGGAGCCCGAGCCCGCCGCCGCCGCGAAGAAGCCTGCGCGTCGAGCGCGCCGGGCGAAGGCCGCGGCCGACGAGACCGCCTCGGCCGCCGCGCCGGCGAGCGTGACGTCCGACGCCCCGGCGCCCGAGCGCACCGCGCCTGAGCGCACCATGCCGGAGCGCACCACGCCGGAGCGCACCACGCCGGAGCGCACCGCGCCCGGGCGTACGAAGCCCGAGAGCGCAGCGTCCGCCCCCGCGGCTGCGCAGACCTCCTCCCCGGTGGCGACGACGGGCACGGGGACGCCGCGCCTCGCGACGACCGCGCTGCTCTTCCAGGCGCCCGACCCCGCCGCCGCCCCGCGCCGACCGCGCCGCGCCCAGAGCCCTGCCGGGCCGCCCGTGCACCACGAGACGGTGGCGGAGCCCGCCGCGGAGCCCGCGCGCGCGACGTCGGAGCGGCAGCGGACGTCCGAGCAGCCGGCGCCCGAGCGCCCGACGTCCGAGCAGCCGGTGTCGGCACCCCCGGTCGCGGAGAGTTCCGCGACCGCGTCGGAGCGGCCGGCCGGCCGGTCGTCCCGCTCGTCGCGTCGCTCCGCGGGCCGGTCCGCCGGTCCGGCGCGGCCGGCAGCGGCGGCGCCTGTCGAGCCGTCGCCCGCCGCTGCGGCGCCGGTCGAGTCGTCGCAGGCACCGGCGGCCGCCGCGGACACCCCGGCCGAGCTCGTCCTGAGCGGTGAGGACCGCGCTGCGGTCGAGGAGATCGAGGCCATCGAGTCGGAGCTCGTCGCCGAGGGCGTCGAGCTGTCCGACCTGGTCTTCGGCCCCGAGGACTTCGCCGACGCGGACCTCTCGGGCACTGTCGACGCGGAGCGCTCCGGCGCGGCCGACGCCGAGCGCTCGGACGCGGCCGACGACGACACGGCCGACGTCGACGCGGCCGAGGACGTCGAGGACGCGGCTGAGGGTGACGACGCCGAGGGTGCGCCGCGCCGTCGTCGTCGCCGGGGCGGCCGCGGACGCCGCGGGCGCAACGACGGCGGTCGGGACGGCGGCGAGACGCCGCTGGACGACGCGGACGCCGTCGACACCACCGAGGAGACGCCGGAGGACGCCGAGACCGACGAGCCGGCCGAGGGCGAGGACGAGAGCGGTTCGAGCCGCCGCCGTCGTCGCCGTCGTCGCGGTGGCCGCGGCGAGCCCGGCGAGGTCACGACCCGGACCCGTCCCCGCGAGCGCAGCCTCGCGGACGAGGTCACGGCGCTCAAGGGCTCCACGCGCCTCGAGGCGAAGCGCCAGCGCCGTCGTGAGGGCCGGGACGCCGGGCGTCGTCGCCAGATCATCAGCGAGGCGGAGTTCCTCGCGCGCCGCGAGTCCGTGGAACGGTCGATGGTCGTGCGCGAGACGCACGGGCGCACGCAGATCGCGGTGCTCGAGGACGGCGTGCTCGTGGAGCACTACGTGTCGCAGCAGTCGCAGACGTCGATGGCGGGCAATGTGTACCTCGGCCGCGTGCAGAACGTGCTGCCGAGCATGGAGGCCGCGTTCATCGACGTCGGCAAGGGCCGCAACGCCGTGCTGTACGCCGGCGAGGTCAACTGGGACGCCGCGGGCCTCGAGGGCCAGCCGCGCCGGATCGAGCAGGCGCTCAAGTCCGGCGACCCCGTGCTCGTGCAGGTCACGAAGGACCCGATCGGCCACAAGGGCGCCCGCCTGACGTCGCAGATCACCCTCGCGGGCCGCTACCTCGTGTTCGTGCCGGGCGGCGGCATGACCGGCATCAGCCGCAAGCTCCCCGACACGGAGCGCAACCGCCTCAAGAAGATCCTCAAGGAGGTCGTGCCCGACGGCGCGGGCGTCATCGTGCGCACGGCCGCCGAGGGTGCGAGCGAGGACGAGCTGCGCGCCGACGTCGAGCGCCTGCGCGGCCAGTGGGAGTCCATCGAGGCGAAGGCGAAGAAGTCGTCGAGCGCCCCGGCGCTGCTCCAGGGCGAGCCCGACCTCGCGATCCGCGTGGTCCGGGACATCTTCAACGACGACTTCACGTCGCTCGTCGTGCAGGGCGACGGCGCGTGGACCGAGATCTCCTCGTACGTCGAGGAGCTCGCCCCGGACCTGCGCGAGCGCGTCTCGAAGTGGACGGGCACGCAGGACGTCTTCACCGTGCACCGCGTCGACGAGCAGCTCGCGAAGGGCATGGACCGCAAGGTCTGGCTCCCGTCGGGCGGGTCGCTCGTCATCGACCGCACCGAGGCGATGACGGTCGTCGACGTCAACACCGGCAAGTTCACGGGCTCGGGCGGCACGCTCGAGGAGACCGTGACGCGCAACAACCTCGAGGCCGCGGAGGAGATCGTCCGTCAGCTCCGGCTGCGCGACATCGGCGGGATCATCGTCATCGACTTCATCGACATGGTGCTCGAGTCGAACCGCGACCTCGTCCTGCGCCGGCTCGTCGAGTGCCTGGGCCGGGACCGGACCAAGCACCAGGTCGCCGAGGTGACCTCGCTCGGTCTCGTCCAGATGACGCGCAAGCGCGTCGGGCAGGGGCTCGTCGAGGCGTTCAGCGAGACGTGCGAGCACTGCCACGGGCGCGGGTTCATCGTGCACACCGACCCCGTCGAGAAGTCGGGCGGTGGCAGCGGCCAGGGCAACGGCGGCGGGGCTCCCGAGGGCAACGGCGAGGGCAAGCAGCGCTCGCGCCGCAAGCGCGGCGGCTCGGCCGCGGAGCAGGGGGCGTCCCAGGACGTCCCGATCACGCTGCCCCACGCGGGCGTCCCGGTGCTGCCCGAGGTCTCCTCGCAGGCTCGCGAGGCGGTCAAGGCGACGCTGGCCACCATCGCGGCGGCGGCGGCCCACGCGCACGACCACGCGCACGAGCACGGGGACGAGCACGACGGCGACGTCCCCGGGCACGAGGGGCACGTCCCCGAGGGCGACGGCGGCGCGCGCGAGGACGACCCGGCGCAGGCTGCCGGACCGGCCACGGACGGGACGACCGCGGACCCGATCGACGACGCGGCCGGAGCCCCGGACGACGCGGCCGCGGCCGGGACCCCGGACGAGGCGGTCGAGGACCGGGCGTGACCGCGGTCCCGACGTACGGCGTCGGGCCCGGGGTGCGGCTGCGCGGGTGGACCCCGCGCGACGTCGCCACCTTCCGCGAGTGGATGCGGCCGCACCACGAGTGGCACCGGTGGGACGGGCCGTACTACCCGGTGCCCGACGACGCGGCGGCCGACGCGCTCGTCGCGCGCCTGAGGGACACCGCGGCGGCCGAGGCGCGCGACTCTCACGGGCTCGGTAGCGACGGCCTGCCGCCCCGCCGTGTGGTCGTCGCCGACGCGGAGGACCGCCTCGTCGGGACCTGCTCCTGGTACTGGGAGTCGGCGGAGACGCAGTGGGCACGCCTCGGCGTGACGGTCTTCGACCCGGCGCTGCGCGGCCGGGGTGTCGGGCGGGAGGCGCTGCGCGCCTGGACCACGTACCTGTTCTCGGCGACGGACTGGGTCCGCCTGGACCTCGCCACGTGGTCCGGGAACGAGCCCATGCTCGGGGTCGGTCGCCGGCTC
Organism: Cellulosimicrobium sp. Marseille-Q8652; assembly: GCF_965112045.1. Taxonomy (NCBI): domain Bacteria; kingdom Bacillati; phylum Actinomycetota; class Actinomycetes; order Micrococcales; family Promicromonosporaceae; genus Cellulosimicrobium; species Cellulosimicrobium sp. Marseille-Q8652. Next base: position 768,148 of record NZ_CBCOPS010000002.1, read on the forward strand.
GGGTACGTCGAGGAGGGCCGCTTCCGCCGGGCGCGCGTCGTGGACGGCGTCCGGTACGACGCGGTGGTGCTCGGCGTGCTCCGGGAGGAGTGGTCCGCCTGGTCGGGCGGCGTTCCGTCGGGGGCCGCGGGCCTGGCATAGTGCGCGCATGGGTTACGACCTCACGGGCCGCCTCGTCGTCGGCGTCGCCTCGTCCGCACTGTTCGACCTGACCGACTCGGACCGCGTCTTCCGGACCGACGGTGAGTCCGCGTACCGCGCGTTCCAGGAGGAGCACCTCGACGAGCCGCTGCGGCCGGGTGTCGCGTTCGGCTTCGTGCGGCGCCTGCTGGCCCTCAACGACCTCGCGGTCTCGCAGGACGACCCGCTGGTCGAGGTCATCGTCATGTCGCGGAACTCGCCGGAGACCGGCCTGCGCGTCATGCGGTCGGTGCGCCACCACGACCTCCCGATCACGCGGGCGGTCTTCCGCCAGGGCCACACGCCCTACGAGTTCATCCGCCCGCTCCACATGGACCTTTTTCTCTCGGCCGACGAGGCGTCGGTGCGCGACGCGGTCGCGCTCGGGCTCCCCGCGGGGTACGTGCTCGACCCGACGTTCGCCGACGAGCCGGGAGACGAGCTGCGCATCGCGTTCGACTTCGACGGCGTGCTCGCCGACGACTCGTCGGAGCAGCAGTTCCGCGGCGGCGACCTCGCGTCCTACCGCCGGCGCGAGGCGGAGCTGACGGACGTGCCGCTCGGCGGGGGACCGCTGCGCGACCTGGTCGTCGGGATCCACCGGCTCCAGGAGGTCGAGAGGGCGCGTCGTCGCGTCGATCCCTCGTACGACCCGCGCGTCCACGTCGCGCTCGTCACGGCACGCTCCGCACCCGCGCACGAGCGCGCGGTGGCGACGCTCAAGTCCTGGGGCGTGTCCGTCGACGACGCGTTCTTCCTCGGCGGGATCGACAAGTCGGGGATCCTCGAGGTGCTGCGGCCGCACATCTTCTTCGACGACCAGCGCGCGCACGTCGAGTCCGCCCGGCGCGCCGCACCGAGCGTCCACGTCCCGTACGGCGCGCTGAACCGCGACCCGGCACCCGGTCCGGCTCCCGCCGGTGCGGCGCCCGGTCGGCCGGTCCTCGCGACGGCGTCCTCGGCCCTCCCGCCCGCGTCCGACGACGCGCGGACCGTCGCACCGGCGTCCCCGGCGTCCCCGGCGTCCCCGGCGTCTCCGGCGGCCCCGGCCGCCACGGCTGCGGCCGCACCGGGAGGGTCGCCCGAGGGTGGGGCGAGCGCTGGCAGCGGCGAGCCGGACCGTGCGGTCGGAGACCCGCGCGCCGACACCGTCCCCGTGGACGACCCGCCTGCGCACGACGACGCGGCGGGCGACCGCCTCGCGGACCTCCCCCCGGGACCGAGCGCCCTCCCGGTGCCGGGCGTGGTGCGCGTGTCGACGGTCGTCGCGGCGACGCGGACCCTCGACGGCGCCACGGGGACCAAGGAGCTGCCGCTCGTGACCCGCGTTCCCGAGCTCACCGTGCTCGGCGGGACGCGGCCCGAGGGTGAGGGCGCCGAGGCGTCCCGGCGGGCACGTCGTGAGGACGCCCGGCCGTCGAGCGGTGCGACGCCGGCCGCGCCGCTGCCCGCGCCCAAGCCGCTCCCCGTCCGGCAGTCCCCGGGCCTGGCGCGGCACCGGTAGGCGTCGAGATGACCGGTCGGGTGGAGGTCGTGTCCGGGCCCATGTTCGCGGGCAAGACCGAGGAGCTGCTGCGCCGGGTGCGCCGGGCCCAGGTGGCCGGGCGACGCGTGCTGCTCGTCGACCACGTCCTCGACACGCGGCGGGGGAGCGGCACGGTGAGCTCGCACTCGGGGCTGTCCCTCGCGTCGCGCACGGTGCACGACGCGCACGAGCTCGAGACCGTCGTGGGATCCGAGGGCCCGTGGGACCTCGTCGCCGTGGACGAGGCGCAGTTCTTCGGTCCCGCGCTCGTCGACGTCGTCCAGCGGCTGGCGGACGAGGGCGCGGTCGTCGTGGTCGCGGGGCTCGACGTCACGTACGACGCCCGTCCCTTCGAGCCGCTGCCGAGCCTCGGCGCGCGAGCGGAGCGCGTCGACCGGCTCACCGCCGTGTGCGCCGTGTGCGGCGAGGACGCGCCCTTCCACGTGCGGACGGGGCCTCCCGCGCCGAGCGTCCGTGCCGACGCCGACGCGGATGTCGACGCCGACGCGGGGAGCGACGCCCGTGCCGGGGAGGGCGACGCGCTGGTCGCCGACCCGGCGCACGTGGGCGGGTCGGAGCGCTACGAGGCGCGGTGCCGGACGCACCTCACCGAGGCGCCCTGGCGCGACCAGGCCGCGTCGGTCGGGATGACTGCGGCTCAGGCGGGCCCGTCGTCGGGCGGGTCCTCGACGAGCGGGACGAACGAGTAGGAGCCGTGCTCGGTCGTGCGCACGCCGTCCGCGCCGCGCTCGACGAGCAGCATCGTGTGCCGGACCGGGACGACGAGCCGCCCGCCGGGTGCGACCTGCTCCACGAGCGTCCGGGGGAGCGCCGCCGCCGACGCCGAGACGAGGACACGGTCGAAGGTCTCGCCAGGCCGTCCGAGGACGCCGCGGCGCGCCGCCTCGAGCGACGCCCACGGGACGTCCGCCCGCGCGAGGTTCGCCGCTCCCCACGCCGCGATCTCCGCGTCGCGCTCCACGCCCACCACGCTGCCGCCGGGCCCGACGAGCCGGGCGAGGAGCGCCGTCGTCCAGCCCGACCCGGCGCCGACGTCGAGCACGCGCGCGCCCCGGGGGACGTCCAGGAGACGCAGCATCGCGGCGACCGTCGACGGCTGGGAGCTCGTCTGCCCGTGGCCGAGCGCGAGCGGCCGGTCCTGTCCGGCGAAGGGCCGCTGGGCACGGGGCAGGAAGCCACGCCGGTCGACGGCCTCCATCGCCTCGGCGACGGCGTCCCGGGGAGGGTCGACGGGGTCCCGAGGGGACCCGGCACCGGTGCCCATGCGCTCACCACCTCCCGACGACCTCTGGTCACCAGGCTGGCACGACCGCCCGGTGCCCGCCGCTCACCACCCGTCGCGCGTCGCCCTCCCGCTGGCGCGCGGCCCCGGAGGGCGGGACGCTCGAGGGAGCGCGGGCGCGCCAGGGCGCCCGTCCGACGGAGGGAGCGACCATGGCCGGAACGGTGGCGCGCGTCACGCAGATCAGCGCGCGGTCGGAGACGAGCTTCGAGGACGCGGTCCGCACGGGGGTCGAGCGCGCGAGCGAGACGCTGCGCAACGTCTCGGGCGCGTGGGTCAAGGAGCAGAAGGTCGAGGTGCAGGACGGCCGCATCGTGGCGTGGCAGGTGATGCTCGAGATCACCTTCGTCCTGGACTGATCCGGGGGCGTGCGACCGGCGGGGCGAGTCGGTGCCATTTGACCTGCCCGCCGCCGTTCCGTAGTCTTGAACGTCGGCGCGCCCAGGCGCGCCGGTCCCGTGTGCCCACGGACGGTTTCGCACTCGCACGCCGCGGCGTGGTCGAGTTCCCAAGACGTCTCACGCCGTGACGAGCACGCCAAGACTAGGAGAGATGAGCAGCAACGTGGTGTACGCGATCGTCAAGGCCGGTGGCCGCCAGGAAAAGGTCTCAGTCGGCGACATCGTCGTGGTGGACCGGGTGTCCGCCGGCGTCGGTGAGTCCCTCGAGCTGCCCGCCCTCCTGCTGGTGGACGGGGAGAAGGTGACCACCGACGCGGCGAAGCTCGCGAAGGTCAAGGTCACCGCCGAGGTCGTGCGGGACGAGAAGGGTCCGAAGATCACGATCCTGCGGTACAAGAACAAGACCGGTTACCGCCGTCGTCAGGGTCACCGCCAGCAGCTGACCCGCCTCAAGGTCACCGGCATCAAGTGATCTTCGCGGCGTGAGGCAGCGGGCCGAGAGGCCCCGCCGACCGCCGCCCGGCACCCTCCCCCTCGCACGAAAGCAGGTTCGTCATGGCACACAAGAAGGGCGCGAGCTCCTCGCGCAACGGTCGCGACTCGAACGCCCAGCGCCTCGGCGTCAAGCGCTTCGGCGGTCAGGTCGTCAAGTCGGGCGAGATCATCGTCCGCCAGCGCGGCACGCACTTCCACCCCGGTGAGAACGTCGGCCGCGGCAAGGACGACACGCTGTTCGCCCTCGCTGCCGGCGCCGTGCAGTTCGGCACGCGCCGCGGCCGCAAGGTCGTCGACATCGTCGCCGCCGAGGTCTGACGACCACCCAGCACGGCTGAACGCAGGAGGGGCGCACCGATGCGGTGCGCCCCTCCTGCCGTACCACCCGGCTCCACCCCGGCGGTCGACGCCTCCGTCGCCGCCCGCGCTCCGCGCACCTGCGAGAGGATCTGATCATGGCCACGTTCGTCGATCGCGTCGTGCTGCACGTCTCCGGCGGTGACGGTGGCAACGGCTGCGCGTCGGTGCGCCGCGAGAAGTTCAAGCCGCTCGCCGGGCCGGACGGGGGCAACGGCGGCGACGGCGGGACCGTGCGCCTCGTCGTCGACCCCCAGACCACGACGCTCCTCGAGTACCACCACTCGCCGCACCGGCACGCTACCTCCGGCACGCAGGGCATGGGCGACGACCGCGACGGCGCGAACGGCGAGGACCTCGTGCTGCGCGTCCCCGACGGCACCGTGGTCAAGGACACCGACGGCACCGTGCTCGCCGACCTCGTCGGCGCGGGCGCCGAGTACGTGCTCGCGGAGGGCGGTCGCGGCGGGCTCGGCAACGCCGCGCTGTCGTCCCAGCGGCGCAAGGCGCCCGGGTTCGCGCTGCTGGGCGAGCCCGGCGACGAGCGCGACGTCGTGCTCGAGCTGAAGACGATCGCCGACGTGGCCCTCGTGGGCTACCCGAGCGCGGGCAAGTCCTCGCTCGTCGCCGCGATCTCCGCGGCCAAGCCGAAGATCGCGGACTACCCGTTCACGACGCTCGTGCCGAACCTCGGCGTCGTGCAGGCGGGCGGTGCGCGCTACACCGTCGCCGACGTCCCGGGGCTCATCCCCGGCGCGAGCGAGGGCAAGGGCCTCGGCCTGGAGTTCCTGCGCCACATCGAGCGCACCGCCGTGATCGTGCACGTGCTCGACTGCGCGACGCTCGAGCCGGGCCGGGACCCGATCAGCGACCTCGACGTCCTCGAGGCGGAGCTCGCCTCGTACGCGGGCGACCTGGAGATCGAGGGCGGGCGGGTGCCGCTCATGGAGCGTCCTCGCCTCGTCGTGCTCAACAAGATCGACGTGCCCGAGGCGCGAGAGCTCGCGGAGCTCGTCAAGCCCGACCTCGAGGCGCGCGGCCTGCGGGTGCTCGAGATCTCGACGGCGAGCCACGAGGGCCTGCGTGCCCTCACCTACGCGCTCGCCGAGCTCGTCGAGAAGGCCCGTGCCGAGGCGCCGGCCCCCGAGCCGACGCGCGTCGTCCTGCGGCCGCGGGCCGTCGACGAGGCGGGCTTCACCGTCACGCGCAAGGGCGGGGCGACCGACTACTGGTTCCAGGTGCGCGGTGCGAAGCCCGAGCGCTGGGTCCGCCAGACCGACTTCTCGAACGACGAGGCCGTGGGATACCTCGCCGACCGGCTCGCCCGGATCGGCGTCGAGGAGAAGCTGTTCGCCGCGGGCGCCGTCGCCGGCGACGAGGTGCGCATCGGCAGCGACGTCAACGCGGTCGTCTTCGACTGGGAGCCCACGCTCATGACGGGATCCGAGCTGCTCGGTGGCCCGCGCGGGTCCGACAACCGCCTCGACGAGAGCCTGCGCCCGACGCGCACCGAGAAGCGCCGCGAGCACCACGAGCGCATGGACGCCAAGGCCGAGGCCCGCCGCGAGCTGTGGACCGAGCGCCAGGCCGGCACGTGGACGGATCCCGACGCCGACTGACTGCCGTCGCCGGCGGGAGACGGGCGCGGTTCCCCACGCGGAACCAGCCCCTCTCCCGCCCGGCAGGAGCGTCCCGGCGTCCTGCCTCGTGAAATCCGGAGCGCGCTCAGCCGTCCGGCCGCGATGATGGGGCGGTGAACGCCCTGTCCTCCCGGTCCCAGATCGCCACCGCCCACCGCGTCGTCGTGAAGATCGGCTCGTCGTCGCTCACGGGGGCGGACGGGCACCTCGACCTCGCCGCCCTGCGCGCGCTCGTCGACGTCCTCGCGGCCCGGCGCGCGGCCGGCGGCCAGGTCGTGCTCGTCACGTCCGGCGCCATCGCCGCGGGCCTCGGGCCGCTGGGCCTCCCGGCGCGGCCGCGCGACCTCGCCACGGCGCAGGCGACGGCGTCGGTGGGGCAGGGCATGCTCGTCGCCCGCTACACCGAGGCGTTCGCGACGCACGGGCTGCGCGTCGGCCAGGTGCTGCTCACCGCCGAGGACACGGTGCGCCGCGGGCACTACCGCAACGCGCAGCGGTCGCTCGAGCGGCTGCTCGACCTCGGGGTGGTCCCCGTCGTCAACGAGAACGACGCCGTGGCGACCGACGAGATCCGGTTCGGCGACAACGACCGCCTCGCCGCGCTCGTCTCGCACCTCGTGCGGGCCGACGCGATGGTGCTCCTCACCGACGTCGACGGGTTGTACGACGGCCCGCCGTCGCGACCCGGGACGCGCCGCATCGCCGAGGTGCGCTCGCCCGCCGACGTCGAGGGCGTCGAGGTGACGTCGCGGGGGAGCGCGGTCGGGACCGGGGGCATGGTGACCAAGCTGGAGTCCGTGACGATCGCGACCGGGACGGGGATCCCCGTGGTGCTCACCAAGGCCGAGAACGCGGCGGCCGCGCTCGCCGGGGACCCCGTGGGCACGTGGTTCGCGGCGACCGGCAAGCGGACGACCCGCCGCCGGCTCTGGCTCGCGCACGCGGCGCGCACGCGCGGTCGCCTCGTCCTGGACGACGGCGCGGTCCGGGCCGTGCAGGGCGGCCGCGCCTCGCTCCTGCCGGCCGGTGTCACGGCCGTCGAGGGCGAGTTCGACGCCGGCGACCCCGTGGAGCTCGTGGCGTCCGACGGGCGCGTCGTCGCGCGCGGGCTCGTCGCGTTCGAGTCGCGCGACCTCCCGGGGCTGCTGGGCCGCACGACGACCGACCTGCGCGCGGAGCTGGGCGAGGGCTACGACCGCGAGGTCGTGCACCGGGACGACCTCGTCCTCGTGCGCAGGCGGGCCCGCTGACGTGTCCGCTCGTCGCCGGCGGGCCCGCACGACCGCGGGCCCGCACGACCGCGGTCTCGGCGAGCACGGCCGGACGGTCGGCGGACACCGCTCCCGCCACCCGGCCCGCCGGTCGTAGGCTCGGCACATGACGACCATCGAGGACACGTCCGCGACCAGCGGACCCGCTGCCGCCGTCGAGCCCGGGACCACCGACGTCGCCGCCGCCGTCGAGGACGTCGCGCGCCGGGCGAAGACGGCGTCGCGCACGCTCGCGACCGCGAACCGCGCGACGAAGGACGCGGCGCTGCTCGCGCTTGCCGACGCGCTCGTGGCCGCGACGGACGAGATCGTCGCGGCGAACGCCCTCGACCTCGACCGCGGCCGCGCGCGCGGCATGGCCTCGGGTCTCCTCGACCGGCTCGCCCTCACGCCCGAGCGGGTCGCCGCGATCGCGGACGCGCTGCGCGAGCTCGCGGGCCTGCCCGACCCGGTGGGCGAGGTCGTGCGCGGCTCGACGCTCCCGAACGGCCTGCGGCTGCGCCAGCTGCGCGTGCCGATGGGCGTCGTCGGGATGATCTACGAGGCGCGCCCGAACGTCACGGTCGACGCGGCGGGGCTCGCGCTGAAGAGCGGGAACGCGGTGATCCTGCGCGGCGGGTCGGCGGCCGCGAGCTCGAACGAGGTGATCGTCGCGGTGCTCGCGCGCGCGCTGGAGGCACAGGGCCTGCCCGGCGACCTCGTGCAGTCCATCGACGCCCACGGTCGCCCGGGCGCGGTCGCCCTCATGCACGCGCGCGGGCTCGTCGACGTCCTCGTCCCGCGCGGCGGGGCGGACCTCATCCGGACCGTCGTCGAGGAGTCGACGGTCCCGGTCATCGAGACGGGCGTGGGGAACGTGCACGTGTACGTCGACGCGAGCGCGGACCGCGACATGGCGCTCCAGATCCTGCTCAACGCCAAGACCCAGCGCGTGGGGGTGTGCAACGCGGCCGAGACGCTGCTCGTGCACGCCGACGCGGCCGACGACTTCCTGCCCGCCGCGCTCGCGGCGCTGGGTCGCGCAGGAGTCGTCGTCCACGGTGACGAGCGGACGGCGGCCCTCGCGCCCGCGGGCGTCGACGTGCTGCCCGCGACCGACGAGGACTGGGCGACCGAGTACCTCGCGCTCGAGCTCGCGGTCCGCGTGGTCGACGACCTCGACGCGGCGATCGAGCACGTGCGCACGTGGACGTCCGGGCACACCGAGGCGATCGTCACGCGCGACCTGCAGGCGTCCGAGCGGTTCGTCGCCGAGCTCGACTCGGCCGCCATCATGGTGAACGCCTCCACGCGCTTCACGGACGGCGGGCAGCTGGGCCTCGGCGCGGAGATCGGGATCTCGACCCAGAAGCTGCACGCGCGCGGTCCCATGGGCCTCGCCGAGCTCACGACGACGAAATGGGTCGTGCACGGCGACGGTCACGTTCGTCCGTGACGACCGGTGCGTCCGGAAGTACCCGGTACCGTCCGGACCGGTCTCCCACGGGACCGTGAGACACTGGTCGGCGACCGGGGCCCCTCCGGTCGCCCGCAAGCATCCCAGCACGCACCGTCCGGACACGTCCGGACGGTCGACCCCGCCCGGGGACGACTCTCGAGGAGGACGTCGTGATCCCAGCCGTCGTGAAGGCTGCCGAGGAAGGCGCCGAGGCCGCGTCGCACCTGCCCATCCCGCCGATCGCCTTCGGTCTGCTCGCGTTCGGAGGCCTCGTCGCGCTCCTTCTCGTGACCTACGCGTTCCGCAGCGTGGGCACGCGCCACTGACGGGGAGAACGGGATCCCGTGCCGCGTCCGAGGACCGTCCGATGAGCTCGCGCCGACCGCGTCTGGGGGTCATGGGCGGGACGTTCGACCCGATCCACCACGGGCACCTGGTCGCCGCGAGCGAGGCGGCGGCGCGGTTCGACCTCGACGAGGTCGTCTTCGTCCCCACGGGGAACCCGTCGTTCAAGCAGCACCAGAAGGTCAGCCCCGCCGAGCACCGGTATCTCATGACGGTGATCGCCACCGCGTCGAACCCTCGCTTCACGGTGAGCCGGGTCGACGTCGACCGGCCGGGCCTGACCTTCACCGTGGACACGCTGCGCGACCTGCGCGACGCGCGACCGGACGCCGAGCTCTTCTTCATCTCGGGCGCTGACGCCATCGAGCAGATCCTGACCTGGAAGGATGCCGACGAGCTGTGGAAGATGGCACACTTCGTGGCTGTCACGCGCCCCGACCACCCGCTGAGCGTCGACGGCCTGCCTCCGGGCGTCGTCACGACGCTCGAGGTGCCGGCCCTCGCCATCTCATCGACGGACTGCCGCCGACGTGCTCAGGCGGGCCAGCCGGTGTGGTACCTGGTGCCGGACGGCGTGGTCCAGTACATCGCCAAGCACGGTTTGTATCGAGGTCAGCACGATGAGTGACAACGGCAGCAACATGCAGCCCGTCCGCCCCCTCACGCGGCGCGAGATCCGTGAGCGCGAGCAGGCGGCCGCAGCACAGCGCGCGGCGCAGGCGGGCGGTACCGCACCGGAGCCCTCCGCCACGGGAGCGACCTCGCAGTGGACGCCTGCGCAACCGGCTCGCCCGGCCGCCGCGCCCACGCCGCCGCCGTCGCGGCGCACCCTGCGCGAGACGACAGGGCCGACGGAGCACCCGTCCCAGCCCTCCGTCGTCCGGCCGCCCGCGGCGTCCGGTGGCATGCGTGGCCTCGACGAGACGGGCCGTCTGACGCCGGTCCAGGAGACCGCGGAGCGCGTGATGATCCGCCCGCCGGCTCCGACGCCGGCCGTCCCGACCCGGACGAGCTCGCGACCGCCGGCCGGCGCCCCGCGCCCGGCCGTGCCCGGTGCGAGCGGTCCCGTCCGTCCGCCGACGCCGACGGGCGACCCCTTCTCGACCTCGTCGGGCCGGACCCCGGCACCCGGGACGCCCGCGCCGAGCCCGTTCGGGCAGCGGGTCACGCCCGCGCCCGCGCCCGCGCCGAACCTGCCCCCGACGAGCCAGCCGCAGCGCATGTCCGCGTTCGCGAGCTCGACGGCCGCGACGACGACACCGCGCAGCGCGGAGCCGCCGTCCGCGACCCCCTGGGGGGCGACGCAGGTGCAGCCCGCCGCGCGCGAGCCGGCCGAGGCGCCGCCCGCGCGGCCGTCGACGCCGCCCCCCGCGGAGCCCTCGGGGTCGGCGCTGCCGTGGGCGGCGATCACCTCGGGCGACGCGCCGGAGCCTGCCCGCCCCGTCGAGAAGCCCGTGTCGCCGTTCGGGACCACCTCGGGCTCGCCCGCGGCGGTAGCACCCGCGGCGTCGGCCCCCGGCGGCGACGACCTCTTCCCGCGCGTGCACGGCCGGTCGGTGGAGAGCGCCGACGACGAGGCCGAGGACGACGTCGAGCCGCGCGGCCCGTCCTACACCTGGCTGCACTACCTCATCCTCGTGGCGGTCGCCTTCGTGCTGGGCCTGCTCGTGTGGGAGCTCATCTCCCGTGACGACACCGCCCCGGCCGTCGACGACGCGGCGGCCGTGATCGAGACCGTCGAGCCGGCGGACCCGGCGTGGGCGCCCGACGGCGCCCTCGGCACCGTCCGCTGACCTGCCCCACCCCACACCACCGACGAACGGACACCACGTGACTGCCACCGAACGGGCCGTCGAGCTCGCCGTCACCGCGGCGCGCGCAGCGTCGGACCGCAAGGCCGAGGAGATCATCGCGCTCGACGTGAGCGAGCAGCTCGTCCTCACGGACGTGTTCCTCATCGCGTCGGGGACGAACGAGCGCCAGGTCTCCGCCATCGTCGACGCGGTCGAGGAGGCGATGTTCAAGGCCGGCTCGAAGCCGATCCGCCGCGAGGGCAAGCAGGAGGCCCGCTGGGTGCTCCTCGACTTCGGTGACGTCGTCGTGCACGTGCAGCACGCGGAGGACCGGGTCTACTACGCGCTCGAGCGGCTCTGGAAGGACTGCCCGCTGATCGAGCTGCCCGAGGACGCCCGCGGCGGCGACGGGGCGGTCGACGCGGCCGACGACACCACGGGCGGGAGCCGGTCCGAGGACGACGGGGCGATCCGCCTCTCGGACGAGCCGCTCGCGTGACAGCGGGCACCGTCGTCCTCCTGCGCCACGCGCGCACGGCGTTCAACGCCGCGCTGCGGCTGCAGGGGCAGTCCGACGTCCCGCTCGACGACGTCGGGCGGTGGCAGGCCGAGCAGGGCGCCAAGGCTCTCGCGACCGCGCACCGTGCCACGCGCGTCGTGACGTCCGACCTCGGTCGCGCTGCCGACACGGCCCGCGCGTACGGCGCGGCCGTCGGCGTGGAGCCGGTGTTCGACGCCCGGCTGCGCGAGCGCGGCTTCGGCGAGTGGGAGGGCCTCACGGGCGACGAGATCGCCGAGCGCTGGCCCGAGCAGCACGCCGCGTGGCGGGCGGGCGAGGAGCCGACGCGCGCCGGGGCGGAGGCGAAGGTCGACGTCGCGGCGCGCATGCTCGCCGCGGTGACGGAGCACGCGGACGCGCTCGACCGCGACGACACGCTCGTCGTCGTCTCCCACGGCGCAGCGATCACGCTCGCCGTGACGGCCCTGCTCGGGCTCGACCCGGCGGGCTGGCGGGGGATCAGCGGACTGCACAACGTGCACTGGTCCCACCTGCACCGGTCCGGACCCGCGGCGGTGCCGGCGTGGCGCCTCGTCGCGCACAACGTCGGCGCGGGGTTCCCGCTGGACGAGTGGAACGCGGGACCGGATTGGAACTTGGAGCCCGTTTCTGCGTAGACTAGCGACGCTCCGCGGGACGGGAACCGTCCGGAGGAGCGTCGTACCTGGACCTTCGGGTCCTCGGGGCTGTGGCGCAGCTGGTAGCGCACCTGCATGGCATGCAGGGGGTCAGGGGTTCGAGTCCCCTCAGCTCCACCGACGAAGAGACGCGGGACATCCGAGAGATGTCCCGCGTCTTTCACGTTCTGCGCTCTTCCTCGGGCGCTCCGGCCGTGCGGCACTCCCGTCGCGCCTCGTGACCTGACTGACCGGCCACCTGAGCGACCGGCCGCCGGCCCGCCGGTCGTCGGGCAGCTCTCAGGGCGCGGTCGTCACGAGGTGCTGACGTGCACGTGGTCGTAGTGGTTCGCGGTGACGCCGCCGCGGTCCTCCATCGCTCGCCAGGCACCCGCGGGGTCGCCCGCCATCCACATCTGCTGCTGGTAGATGACGTAGGTCACGCCGAGGGAGCCGGCGTTCGCCTGGACGTAGCGGGCGATGTCCCAGCCGAGGTCGCCGCTGATCATGACGTCGACCGCGCGGCCCGTGCCGTGGTCGCCGCTGTCGCCCGGTCGCACGCCGCCGTAGGCCGACACCTGCGGGAACGCCGCGCACACCGAGCGGTAGACCGCGATCGCGTTGCTCCGCAGGCCCGACTCGATCTCCGGGTTGACGCCGCACGCGGCGCCCGACGGTCCTGCCGGGGCGGCCGGTGCCGCCTGCGGCTCGGTCTCGGACAGGAAGCGCGAGCTGACCCAGGCCACGGCGCCCTCCCAGACGACCTGGCTCCAGTCGCCCTCGACGGCTCCGGTCACGTCGACGACCGTCGCGGACGGCGCGGTCGTGACCTGTGCGGCGTCGACGGACGGCCCGGTCCGGACGTTGACGGCGTCCGTGGTCCAGAGCTGGCCCGTGACGGCCGGGAGGGGTTCGGGCGCGGGAGCCGCAGCCGGTTCGGGCGCCGCGTCGGGGGCCGGGACGACCGACGGGACGGGGGCCGGCGTCGGAGCTGCGGCGCCGGCTGCCTGGGTGGCCGACGCCGCCTCCTGGAGCGTGTCGAGCAGCACGCGCGCGGAGGACCGGCTGGCGGCGACCTGGGAGCGGTCCGCGACCGGCTCGGCGCTCAGGGGTGCGAGCTCGGTGCTCTCGGCGGACGGCTGCGGTCCCGAGCCGAGGACTCCGGCTCCGAGCAGCGTGACGAGCGCGAGGGCCGGCAGCCGGTAGGACCGCGAGGGTGCGGCGGGTGCTGCGCTGTGGCGGCCACGGGACACGGGCGCTCCAGGGATCGGTGGACGGGACCGCGCCAGTGTAACCAAAACGTTATGGAAGTCGTCACCCCCGCCACGGAAGGCCTGCTTCGGCGGCAGCGGTGGCGACGTCTTGACGCGGGCCGCACCGTGCGGCTACGGTGCGGGAAACCGGTTTCTCGCGTGCTCACCGCAGATCAGGCGCGCATCTCGACGAGGAGATCCATGTCACCGATCGGGCGGACCCTCCGCACGTCGCTCGCGGTCGTGGTCGCGGCGGCACTCACCCTGACGTCGACGGTCACGGCCGCCGCCGTCGGACCGACGACCGCGCTGGACGCGAGCGACCTCGCGCCGGGCGACTACGCCACGGTCGTCGGCACGGGCACCGACTTCGCGATCCACGCCACCGAGGCCAAGAAGGTCACCGTCGACGCGACGGACCGCGTCTCCGACCGGGGGGACGTCTACTCCCAGCGCATCAAGCTCAACGGGTCCGGCAGCGCCGAGGCCCGGTCCCTGCACTTCACCGTCGACCCCGCGGACGTGCCCACCCAGGTCGTCGTCAACGCCCGCAGCAGCGGCGCCGGCGAACGCGCGCTCGCCCTCTACGGGGCGGCCGGGGAGGTCGCCCGGGTGCCTGCGCCCGCCGACGACGAGACGGTGCCCGTCGCGACCGCGACGATCGACGTCACCGCGCCCGGCGACTACTACCTCGCGTCCCCGAGCTCCGGCGTGAACGTGTTCGCCGTCCAGCTCGGCCCCGTGGACCTCGGCGACCGCGCGCCGTGGGCCGACGTCGCGGCCCCGACCGTCGACTCCGTCGCCGTCGACCCGGCCGACCCGGGCACGCTGCTCGTGGGCTACACGGGCCTGCTCGGCCCCGACGGCGGCGACGTCGCCCACGCCTCGCTCCACGACCCGACCGGCGCCGTCGTCGACCGGGCCCTGGCCGTGGCCGACGGCCCGACCGGGACCGTCGCGCTGACGCCGCCGCGGTCGGGCGACTACGAGGTCGAGCTCTCGATCACGCGCTACGGCGAGGACGCGCCGCTGACCTCGGCCCGAGCCGTGCACGCCGGCTTCTCGCTCCCGCTCGTCGGTCCGGAGATCGCCTCCGCCCTGACCACCGCCGTCTCCGGAGGCCGGGGAACCGTCACCACGGAGTGGTCCGCGACCCCCGAGGCCGAGGGCTACTCCGTCCAGGTCAGCGACGACGGCGCCACGTGGGTCACCGCGGTCGACCGGGTCGTCGGCACCACGGCGGACGTGACCGGGCTCGCCACCGGCACGACCTACCAGCTCCGCGCCGTCGCCCACCGCGGCGCCGAGTCCGCCGTGGGCGAGCCGTTCGAGGTCGTCGTCGCCACCGCCGTCGAACGCTGGAAGATCGCCGACATCGGCTCCAACGCCGGTTCGGGCGGCCAGGTGGTCGAGAACGCGGACGGCACCATCACCTTCGACGCGCGCGCCAGCTCGACGAAGCTCGCCTCGTCCGAGGACGGGTTCCAGTACTTCTACACCGAGATCGACCCGACGACGGAGAACTTCACGCTCACCGCGACGTTCCACGTGGACGACGCCGCGGCGAAGGACAACCAGTCCGGGTTCGGCGTGCTGGCGGTCGACACCCTCGTGCCCGGGGAGTCCGCGGCCCGCTACTTCAACTCCGCCGGCGCGCTGGTCACGCGGTACGGCGAGGGCACGGGGACGGTGCGCGACGGCACGCCCGGCGCGCGGTTCGTGCACGGCTACACCGGAGCGCCCGACGACAGCTCCGCGGGGACGCGGGACACCTCGGACGCCGAGGTCTTCGACGAGACCTGGCGGGCGGACGTCACCGGTCCGAAGTTCGCCACCGGCGACGTCCTCGAGCTCTCGCTGCGCAGGTCCAACACCGGGTTCCACGCGGTGTGGGAGCGCGACGGCGAGACGCTGGAGGTCATCCAGTACGACCCCCAGATGCTGCTGCAGCAGGACCCGGACCGCTTCTACGTCGGGATGGCGGTCGCCCGCAAGATCCAGGTGACCGTCACCGACTGGGACTTCACCACGATCCACCCCGACGACGACGAGCCGGCCCAGGAGCCCCCGACCGAGTACGTCCCGGCCGAGCTCGCCGTCGACATCACCTCGACGACGCCGGAGCGCAGCCTCGAGGTCCCGCTGGTGTCCACCATGTACGGCACCGGGCAGATCCTCGACGCGGCGGGCGAGGTCGTGGTCGACGGCATCGAGCTCGTGCCCGGCGAGCGCGCCCTGGCGACCGTCGCCCTGGAGGACGGCGTCAACGAGCTCACCGCCCGGCTGCTGCCCGACGCCGAGCAGCCGCACCTCGGGGAGCGCGAGGAGATCGAGTCCACCGACGCGGTCGACGTGCCCCTGACCGTCACCGTCGAGCGGTTCGGCGAGCCGGGGCAGTCGATCTGGGTCGCGCCGGACGGCTCGGCCGACGGCACCGGCACGCGGGCCGACCCGCTCGACCTCCACACCGCGGTCGGGTTCGCGCAGGCCGGGCAGCAGATCGTCCTGACCGACGGCGTCTACACCCCGACGCGCAGGATCGTCGCGGAGCGGGGCCGTGACGGCACCCCCGGCGCGCCGATCACGCTGCTGTCGGAGCCCGGCACGCGCGCGACGCTGGACCTGTCGCAGTCGCCCGACGGCGGCCTCGTCCTGCGCGGCGACTGGTGGCACGTCTACGACCTCGAGATCACCGGGTCGCGCGACAAGGCGAAGCCGATGCTCGTCGAGGGCCACCACAACGTGGTGGAGCGGGTCGAGTCGCACCACAACGCCGACACCGGCATCCAGATCTCGGGCCGCAGCACCGAGCCGGCGTCGATGTGGCCGTCGCACAACCTCGTCGTCTCCTCCGTGGCGCACAACAACGCCGACGCCGGGGGCAACGACGCGGACGGCTTCGCCGCGAAGCTCACGGTCGGGGAGGGCAACGTGTTCCGGCACAGCATCGCCCACCACAACATCGACGACGGCTGGGACCTGTACGCGAAGTCGACCACGGGTCCGATCGGGACGGTGGTCGTCGAGGACTCCGTCGCGTACGACAACGGTCGGCTCGAGGCCGACCCCTCGCGGACCGGGGAGGGCAACGGGTTCAAGCTCGGCGGCGAGTCGATCCCGGGGGACCACCTGCTGCGCCGCTCGATCAGCTACGGGAACCTCGCCACGGGCGTGACGTCGAACTCCGGGCCCGACGTCCGGCTCGACGGCGTCACGTCCGTCGCGAACGACCGCGGCGTCCGCCTGGAGACCAACGCGCCGTCGACCGCCTACGAGGCCCGCGGCGTCGTCTCGTGGCAGCACCCGGCCGTGGACGTGCTCGCCCTGAAGCAGGCCGACACGTCGCTGCTCACCGACCCGTCGAACCACTGGAACCTCGGCGGTGGCTCCGCGGTGGACGCCTCGTGGTTCGTCTCGCTCGACGTCGACGGCGTGCGACCCGTGATCGCCGCCGACGGCTCGGTCGACATGTCGGGGCTGCTGGAGCTCACCGACGCCGCGCCGTCGGGCACGGGCGCCCGGTTCGCCCCCGTCACGGAGCCGACGGTCATCGAGCTGATGCCGGAGGTCGCTGCCGCCGAGCCGGGCCCGAACCCGTGGTACGCCGGCGCGGTGTACCAGCGCGGCGACGTGGTGCAGCACGACGGCATCGCCTACGAGGCGCGGTGGTGGACCCGCGGCCAGGAGCCGGGCACGTCGTGGTTCGGTCCGTGGGCCGAGGTCGGTCCGGCGACCGGAGCACCCGTGGTGGCCGCGTGCGCCGCGCCGTGGGACGCGTCCACGGTCTACCACGGCGGCGAGCTGGTGGCGCACGACGGCGTCAACCACCGCGCCCAGTGGTGGACCCGGGGGCAGGAGCCCGGCGCGAACGCCTGGGGACCCTGGTCGGCCGTCGGGCCGTGCGCCTGAGCGCGGCCGCGCGCGGCCCTCGGTCACGCTGAGCGGCAGCGGCCGAGGATGCCCGTCGACGGGCCGGGACAGCACGTGCGCTGTCCCGGCCCGCTCGCCCCGGAGTCTCAGCCGGCCGCCGTGCGCACGAGCCGGGCGATCTCCTGCTCGGTCGCCGCGGTCATCCCGGCAAGGGCGTACGAGGTGGGCCACATCGTGCCGTCGTCCAGCCGGGCGTCCTCCTGGAACCCGAGCGTCGCGTACCGCGTGCCGAACTTCTCGGCCGCCTGGAAGAAGCACACGATCGGGCCCGGCTTCCTCCCCACGCCGGGCAGGGCGTAGGCCGGCTGCCCGTACCAGGTGCGGGGGACCAGGTGCGGGGCCTCGGCCCGCACGATCGCGTGGACGGCCTCGGCGAGAGCCCGGTCGGCGTCCGACATCTCGGCGATCTTCGCGAGCACCGCGGCCTCGCCGTCGGTCGCCGCCTTCAGCTCCTTGGCGCGCTCCTTCATCGCGGCCCGCTCCTCGGCGGTGAACCCCTCGTAGCTCGTCGTGGCAGCCTTCTTCGTGCCCGTCATCGGACGCTCCTTCTCGGTCGGTCGGTCTGTTCGATGTCCCGATGCTAGGAACCGGCCGGACAGGACCGCTTCTCGAAACCTGACCGATCGTGCTCGGCCGGTCCCAGGGATCCGGTCTCGAGGCGTTCGAGCCAGTCGGCGACGGGCCCGAACGTGAGCGTCCCGCTGCCGGCCCCGGCGATCTCGTCATCGGCGGGGGCGAGGGCCTCGGTCGCGCGGGTGGCCGCGCCGTCGTGCCCGGTCTCGATCGCCGCCTGGGCGACGACGCACCACAGCGACTCGAGGAGCAGGCCCGGTGGCGGGTCGGCGAGCCCGTCGAGCTCCCGCCGGGCACGGGGAAGATCCCCGGCCCGGGCGAGCACCAGCGGGTGGACCCACGCGTCGTACGGCCCCCAGCCGTCGGCCGGCAGGGGCTCAGCCCGACCACGGACGAGGTCCAGGCCGAGGAGCGCGAGCGGGAGCAGCCCGTCCGCGACGCCCGGCATGCCCGCGTCTCCCAGCCCCTGGACGGCCCGCGAGAGCCGGTCGGCGGCGTCGGGTGCGCCGTCCTGCGCCGCCCGCATCGCGCGGTACGCGGCGACGAGCAGGGGCGCGCGCGGCCGCTCGTGGCGCGCCGACACCTGCTCGATCTCGAGCGCGAGCGCGTCCCCGTCGTCGGTGCGGCCGAGCGCGCCCGACGCCTGCAGGCGCAGGAGGAGACCGTGGACCTCGGACGTCGGCAGGTCGTGCCGCCGCGCGACGGCGACGATCTCCGTGCCGATCCGGTCACGCTCGGCCGCGAGCCCGGCCCGGTCGCACGTGTGCACCGCGAGGGCGCCCAGCGCGGAGCACAGGAGCGCGGCGTCGCCGAGCCCGCGTGCGAGCCGGACCGCCTCGTCGGCGTGGCGGCGGCCCGTGGTGCCGGGCAGCCCGCGCAGCTCGACCGCGACCAGCACGTGGAGCCGGGCGCGGGCGGCGGGCGGGGCCTCGTCGGAGAGCGCGTCGAGCGTGCGCACGGCGAGCGCGGCGACCTGCCGCGACCGCGCCGGGTCGTCGCTGCGCGGCCAGACGCTCGGCACGTCGAAGCCGCCGAGGACGCGCGCCGTGAGCGCGGGGTCGCCCATGGCCTCCGCCGACCGGGCGGCCGCGAGCAGGTCCTCGTGCGGCTCGGCGGGCGCGGGCGCCGAGACCGCGAGCCGGCCGAGCACGGTCACGGCCGTCTCGAGGCGGGCGCGGGAACCAGGTCCGAGCACGCGGACGGAGTCGTCGGTGACCCGCCGCAGGACGTCGTCCGTCTGCCGTACCCGGGGGTCGTGGCTCAGCAGGTCGTGCTCGAGGGACGCGAGCGCGGGCGAGGGGTCGAGGCCGAGCTCGTCGTGCAGGGCGGCCCGTGCGCGGCGCAGGACGTCGAGCGCGTCGACCTGCCGCCCGGCGCGGTAGAGCGAGAGCGCCAGGAGGCGCCACCCCTCCTCGCGCCAGGGGTGCGCGTCGACGTGCGGTCCCGCGAGAGCGACCGCGTCCTCCGCGCGCCCGGTGCCGGCGAGCGCGTCGACCAGCCGCTCGACCGCGAGCGCGCGCAGCCCGGCGAGCCGCACGCGCTCGGGTCCTGCCCACGGGCGGCCCGCCTGGTCCGGGTAGGCGTCGGGCGCCCAGTCCGCCACCACGGGCGCGAGCGTCCTCACCACCTGCTCGGCCGACGCCCGGGCCGACGCCGCGACCGCAGCCTCCGCCCGCCACGCGTCGACGTGCGCGGCCGGCACGCGCAGCGCGTAGCCGTCTCCCTCGGTCACGACCACCCGGGCGGGGGAGCGCGGTCGCCGTCCCGGCTCCAGCGCGACCCTCAGGTCCGCGACGAAGGTCCGCACGGTCCCGACCGCGCGCGGTGGAGGGCGGTCGTCCCACAGGTCGTCGACGAGCGTCGGGACCGGAACGGCGCGTCCGTGGGCCGCGACCAGCCGGGCGAGGAGCTCGCGGTGCCGTGGGCCGCGCAGGCCCACGCTCGTGCCGGCGGCGTCCCACGCCGCGGTCGGCCCGAGGACGCGGAACCGCACCGTGCCCTCCGCCCCCGCCGCGCCCTGCCCGTCGTCCCGCACCCGGCCAGCGTAGGCCGCCCGACCGCCCCGACCGCAGCACTGATCCGTTGCTGATCCCCGCGGCGGAGGCTGGTGCCGTCCCCGGACCCCGACGGAAGGAACCCCCGTGCCCCTCACCATCCCCGGCTTCGAGACGCGACGGGTGCCCGTCGCCGACGGAGTCTCGCTGCACGCGGCCGTCGGCGGGCAGGGCGACCCGCTCGTCCTGCTCCACGGCTTCCCGCAGACGCACCTCATGTGGCGCCACGTCGCGACCGAGCTCGCGCGCGACCGCACGGTGATCGCCCCCGACCTGCGCGGGTACGGCGCCAGCGACAAGCCGGCCGAGGCCGACGGCAGCACGTACTCCAAACGCACGATGGGTGCCGACGTCGTGGCCCTGGCCCACGGGCTCGGGTTCGAGAGGTTCGCGCTCGCGGGGCACGACCGCGGCGCGCTCGTCGCGTTCCGGACGGCGCTCGACCATCCCGACGCCGTCACGCACCTCGCGACGCTCGACGTGCTGCCGACCCTCGACACGTGGGAGATCCTGCACGGCGCCGACGCACGCGTCGCGTGGCACCTGTACCTCATGGCCCAGCCCGCGGGCCTGCCCGAGGCGATGATCGAGGCCACAGCCGACGCGTTCTTCTCCTCGTTCCTCGACGGCTGGACGGGCCGCCCCGGGGCGATCCCCGCGCCCGTGCGGGCGGAGTACCTGCGCGCGTCGCGCGAGGCCGTGACATCGATCGTCGCCGACTACCGTGCGTCGGCGGGCCTCGACCTCGAGCACGACCGCGCGGACCGCGAGCGGGGCAGGACGCTGGGCATGCCGACGCTCGTCGTGCAGCAGGACTGGGGCGCGCGGCTCGGCTACGACGCCGCCGGGCTGTGGGGCGGGTGGGCGACCGACCTCGTGCACCGCACCCTCGCCGTCGGGCACTTCATGGCGGAGGAGTCGCCGGACGTGGTCGTGGCCGAGCTGCGCGGCCTCCTCGCCCGCTGACCACCGAGCGGCGCGGGTCCTCGGGCCCGCGCCGCCTCGGGGGTCACGGCACGGTGTGGCCCGCCGCGCGGAAGAGCTCGTACCACTCGGCGCGCGTCAGGGGCACGTCCGACCCCTGCGCAGCGCCGGCGACGCGGTCGGGGCTCGTCGTGCCGAGGACGACCTGCATCCGGGCGGGGTGGCGCGTGATCCACGCGGTCGCGATCGCGATCGGCGGCACGTCGTACCGCGCGGCGAGGCGGTCGACCACCTCGTTCAGCTCCGGGTACTCGTCGGAGCCGAGGAACACGCCCGTGAAGAAGCCGGCCTGGAACGGTGACCACGCCTGGACCGTGATGTCGTGCAGGCGGCAGTAGTCGAGCGTTCCCACGTCGCGGCTGACCGACTGGTCGAGCGACGCCATGTTGGACGCCACGCCCTGCGCGACGAGCGGCGCGTGCGTGACGGACAGCTGCAGCTGGTTCGCGACGATCGGCTGCTCGACGTAGCGGCGCAGCAGCTCGATCTGCCCGGGGGTGTGGTTCGAGACGCCGAACGCGCGGACCTTGCCGGCCGCGTGGAGGTCGGAGAACGCGCGCGCGACCTCCTCGGGCTCCACGAGGGCGTCCGGGCGGTGCAGGAGGAGGATGTCGAGGTAGTCGGTCCCCAGCGCCTCGAGCGACCCGTGCACCGACCCGACGAGGTGGTCGTACGAGAAGTCGAAGAACGGCCCGTCCGGCACGATCCCCGCCTTCGACTGGATGACCCATTCCGCGCGCTCGGCGGGGGACAGGCGCGTCGCCTCCGCGAAGCGGCGCTCGCAGCCGTGCAGCGCGTCGCCGTAGACGTCGGCGTGGTCGAGGAACGTGATGCCCGCGTCGCGAGCGGTGCGCACGAGCGTGCGCACCTCGTCGTCCGTCTTGTCCTGGATCCGCATGAGCCCGAGCACGACGTTCGGGACCACGAGGTCCGTCCCGGGCAGGGTGAAGGTCTTCACGGTGGTGCTCCGTCCGTCGGCGGTCAGGCCGCCGAGAGCCGGGCGACCTCG
The DNA here is from genome assembly GCF_965112045.1 of Cellulosimicrobium sp. Marseille-Q8652. NCBI lineage: Bacteria > Bacillati > Actinomycetota > Actinomycetes > Micrococcales > Promicromonosporaceae > Cellulosimicrobium > Cellulosimicrobium sp. Marseille-Q8652. The sequence goes on from NZ_CBCOPS010000002.1 coordinate 789,875, forward strand.
TCGTCGGCGAGGACGAGGTCGACGGCTCCCGCGGAGTCGCGGATGCTCTCGGGTCGCGACGCGCCCGGGATGGGGACGACCACGGGCGCGAGCGCGAGCTCCCACGCGAGCGTCACCTGGTAGACGCTCACGCCGTGGGCGTCGGCCACCTCCTGGAAGGCCGCGTGGGTGCTGCCCAGCTCGCCCGCGTTCGCGATCCCGCCCAGCGGGCTCCAGGGCAGGAACGCGACCCCGAGCGTCGCGCAGTGCTCGAGCTCTCCCTGGCTGGACCGGAACCGCGGCGAGAACTGGTTCTGCACGGACACCAGCCGGCCGCCGAGGACCTCGTTCGCGAGGTCGATCTGCGCGACGTCGGCGTTCGAGATGCCGGCCATCTCGATGACGCCCTCGTCGAGGAGCTCGGCGAGCGCACCGACGGAGTCGGCGTAGGGCACGGCGGGGTCCGGGCGGTGGAACTGGTAGAGCCCGATCGCCTCGACGCCGAGCCGGCGCGCCGACTCCTTCGCCGCGGCCTTGAGGTAGGCCGGGTCGCCGTTCTTCGTCCACGTGCCGTCGCCGGGGCGCAGGTGGCCGCCCTTCGTCGCGACGAGCACGTCGGAGGTGTCGCCGCCGTACGACCGGAGCGCGCGGGCGATGAGCTCCTCGTTGTGGCCGACCTCGTCGGCGTGCAGATGGTAGGCGTCGGCGGTGTCGACCAGGGTGACGCCCGCGTCGAGGGCGGCGTGGATCGTCGCGACGGAGCGGGCCTCGTCCGGGCGGCCCTCGATCGACATCGGCATGCCGCCGAGGCCGACGGCGGAGACGGTCCGGGATCCGAGCGTGCGCTGCTGCATGGTGCTTCCTCACGGGTCGAGGGGGAGGGGCGAGACGTGCGACGTCACGTCGGTCACGTTCTCGTCGAGCGTAGGAACCGATAACCTAGAAGTCCAACGATTGTCGGTCGTCAATTCCAGAAGAATGAGTGGTCAATGGATCTGCGTCAGATGGAGTACCTCGTGGCGCTCGCGGACGAGCGGCAGTTCACGCGCGCCGCCGCGCTCACGGGCGTCTCCCAGTCCGGCCTCTCCGCCGCGATCCGCAGCCTCGAGGACGAGCTCGGGTCCAGCCTGTTCACGCGCACGACCCGCCGCGTGGAGCCGACCGAGGCCGGCCTCGCGCTGCTGCCGTTCGCCCGCTCCATGCTCGCCCAGGCGGCCGCCGCTCGCGACGCGGTCGTCCGCGCGACGCACGCGCTCTCGGGCTCGCTGCGGGTCGGGGCCGAGCAGTGCCTCGGGGTCGTCGACGTCGCCGCGCTCCTCGAGCGCTTCCACCGACGGTTCCCGCTCGTCGAGATCCACTTCGTGCAGGCCGGGTCGCACGACCTGCTCGCGCGCGTGCGGGACGGCGACGTGGACGTCGCCTTCGTCGCGACGACCGAGCACCTCGGTGCCCTGACCCAGACGGAGCTCGGCCGGGAGCCCCTCGTCCTCGTGTGCCCGCCCGAGCACCACCTCGCGACCCGTGGACGGGTGGGGTGGGCCGACCTCGTGGGCGAGGACTTCGTCGACCTCGACCCCTCGTGGGCTGCGCGCCCCGTGAACGACGCGGCGTGCGCTGCCCACGGCGCGCACCGCCGGGTGCGGTTCACGGTGAACGACGTCCACACGCTGCTGGAGCTCGTCGACCGCGGGCTCGGGATCGCCGTGGTGCCGCGCCACGTCGCCGCGAAACCCCAGGCCGCGCGCCTCGTGACGGTGCCCCTGCCCGAGGCGGGCACACCCGGATGGGTCGTGTCGGTCGTGACCGGTCGCCGCGGGGCGGGGTCGTCGGCCGCGCCGCAGCTGCTCGAGCTCCTCGCGGACGCGCCCGCCTGCCGCGGGGCCGACGCCCAGGTCCTCGACGGCGAGACCGCCGACGGCCGGACCGCCGCCGTCCACGCCGCGGACGTCCCGGCCGCCGACGCCTCGTGACGGGGCCGACCTCGACCCGCCCGGAGGGCGACGCGCCCCTGTTCCCGCTGCGCAGCGTCGTCCTCGGGGCGTTCGTCCCGACGCTCGTCCTCGAGATCGGCGTGGGCGCGATGCTGCCGGTCGTGGCCGTGACCGCGACCGGCCGCGGCGCGAGCCTCACGGTCGCCGGTCTCGTGACCGCGCTCCTGCCGCTCGGCAAGATCCTCTTCGACCTGCCCGCGGGGTCGCTCGCCACGCGCCTCGGCGACCGCACCGCGATGCTGCTCGCGGGCGGCCTCGCGGTCGTCGCGTTCTCGACGGTCGCGCTGACGAGCGCGCTGTGGGGCCTGGCCGCCGGCGTGCTCGCGCTCGGGGCGTCGTCCGCCGTGTTCAACCTCGCCCGGCAGTCCTACCTCACGGAGATCACCCCGCCCCTGCGCCGCGCGCGCGTCCTGTCCACGCTCGCGGGCGTGCACCGCATCGGGCTGTTCATCGGGCCGTTCGCGGGCGCCGCGGTCATCGCCGCGACGTCGGTGCGCGGAGCGTCCTGGCTCGGCGCGGTCTGCGCGCTCCTGGCGGTGGCCGTCGTCGCCGTCGTGCCGCCGGAGCGCGACGGCGGCGACGCGCCCGGCCGAACCGGGCGGGCGACGCGCCCGCGGGCGAGCATCGCGCAGGTCGCGCGCGACCACCGGCGCCTGTTCGGCACCCTCGGTGTCGCGATCCTCCTGGTCGCCGCGGTGCGCGGGGCACGGCAGACGGTGATCCCGCTGTGGGGCGAGCACCTCGGCCTGGACGCCGAGGTGACGTCCGTGATCTTCGGGATCTCCGGCGCGCTCGACATGCTGCTGTTCTACCCCGCGGGCAAGGTCATGGACCGGTTCGGCCGGCTGTGGGTCGCGGTCCCGTCCATGCTCACGATGGCGCTCGCGCTCGCCCTCGTGCCCGTCGCGCACACGCCCGCGGCGCTCGCCGTCGTCGCCGCGCTGCTCGGCATCGGGAACGGCATGGGCTCAGGCATCGTCATGACGCTGGGAGCGGACGTCGCCCCGGCCGACGTGCGCCCGACCTTCCTCAGCGTGTGGCGGCTGTTCCAGGACACGGGCGACGCGCTCGGGCCGCTCGTGCTGGCGGCGGGAGCGGCGCTCGGGTCGCTCGCCGCGGGGATCTGGGCCGCCGCCGCCCTCGGTGGCGCGTCGACGGCTGCGCTCGTGCGCTGGGTCCCGCGCTACTCCGCGCTCGCCGACCTCACCCGCCGCGGCGACCGGCGCCGCGGCGCCGAGCGGTCCCGGACGTGACCCGGCGAAAGGGCGTGCGCTCCCGGCGTCGGCGCGCCTAGCGTGAGGCACATGCCCGACGACGCGTTCCCCGACCCGTTCGACCACCGGGTGACCCAGGACGGGCGGGTCCGGGTCGCCCGCGGGGGCCGCGTCGTCGTCACGGTCGCCGGGGCGACGGCCGACCGGCTGGTCGCCGCGCTGGACCGCGCGCAGGCCCGGGGGGACGAGCACGAGGTCCAGCTGCTCCTCGCCCGTGCCACGGGGAACTACCGCCGGGGCAACGAGAGGCGGGCGCACCGGCCGTGACGTCGCCGTGGACGCGTGGACCTCGCGCGGTCGAGCCGGCGACGACCAACGGCGAGCGCGGCGTCCTGTGGTCCGCGGAGGGCGTGCCGGTCACGGCCGGGTCCGTCGATCTCGCGGGCGACCGCCTGGCGCGTCCTCGTGTTCCGCGGCCCCGAGCGGCCCGCCGGGCTCAGAGGAGCGTGAGGACCCCGAGCACGCCGACGGCGACGCCGAGCGCGAGGGACACGCCGATGATCACGGCGTGCACGGTGAGGAATCGGGTCGCGCGCCCGTCGGCGTCGCGCGAGCGCGGGTCCTTCGCGATGCGCTGCCAGAACCGCGGCCAGACGACGACGTTCCAGACGCCCGTGACGACGAGGACCAGGGACCAGACGAGGGGGAGCTCCACCCTCCGAGCATGCCAGGTCGCGAGGACCGGTCGACGTCGCGGCCCCGTGCGGCCGCGCGCAGGGTGTGGCGTCGAGCACATCGACGGCACGTCGCCCTGAGGTTGCTCTCCTACGATCGCCCGGCGGTGATCGGTCGTCCGGCGGTGTGCCGGTTCCCGGCCCGTGGATGAACGAGGAGCCGACGGTGGCGAACTACAAGTTGGTCAAGCCCGCCGACGCGCACGTCCTGACGCTCGAGGTCGTCGGGTCGAAGCGCGTCAGCCCGCACGTCGTGCGCGTGACGCTCGGCGGCGAGGGCATGGACCACTTCACGGCGATGGGGTACGACCAGTGGTTCCGCCTCTTCCTCACGCGGCCCGACCAGGACGCCCTGAGCCTCCCGACCCGCTCGTCGGGCCTGTGGTACGTCCAGTACCTGGCCACCCCGAAGGCGCGGCGGCCGTTCGTGCGCAGCTACACGGTGCGTGCGGTGCGGCCCGACCTGCGGGAGCTCGACGTCGACTTCGTGGTCCACGGCGACGAGGGCCCGGCGTCGCGCTTCGCGCTGACCGCCCGGCCCGGGGAGCGCGTGGGCCTGCTCGACCAGGGGATCGGGTACAACCCGCGCGTCGAGCACGACTGGACGCTCGTGGTCGCCGACGAGACCGGGCTGCCCGCCGTGGCGGGCATCTGCGAGTCCCTGCCCGACGACGCGCGCGGCCTCGCGGTCGTCGAGCTCCCCGACCCGGCCGACGTCCAGGACTTCCGTGTCCCCGCCGGGGTCGAGCTGCGCTGGATCGCGCGGTCGGACCACGCCGCGGCCGAGCAGGTGGTCCCCGGCCGGCTCGCGCTCGACGCGGTCCTCGCGGCCGACCTCCCGTCGGCGCCCGTGTACGCGTACGCCGTGGGCGAGTCGTCGCTGGTGACCGGCGTGCGCCGCCACCTCGTCAACGACCGGGGCGTGCCCAAGACGCACGTCGACTTCGTCGGCTACTGGCGGCACGGGCAGGCCGCGTCGGCCTGACCGCGGCTCAGACCTTGCGCAGCTGCTTGAACATCGGGCAGTCGAACGGGTCGCGAGCGGACAGCCCGACCTCGTTGAGGTAACGGACGACGATCGCGTACGACTGGGCGAGGCTCGTCTCGGTGTAGGGCAGACCGAGCCGGGCGCAGTGCTCGCGGACGATGTCGCGTGCGCGGGCGAGGTGCGGGCGCGGCATGCTCGGGAACAGGTGGTGCTCGATCTGGAAGTTCAGGCCGCCCATGAGGATGTTCATGAACCATCCGCCGCGGATGTTGCGCGACGTGAGCACCTGCTTCGACAGGAAGTCGATCTTGCTGTCCTCGGGGATGATCGCCATGCCCTTGTGGTTCGGTGCGAACGACGCGCCCATGTACACGCCGAACACGGCGAGCTGGATCGCGAGGAAGGCGAACGCCATGCCGAGCGGGAGCGCCCAGAAGATCACGGCGACGTAGGTCGCGAGGCGCACGGTGATGACCGCGAGCTCGGTCATCCGCGTGCGCAGGTCGGCGCGGACGGCGTTGCCGGTGATGAGGCTGCGGAACGCCGTGACGTGGAGGTTGAGCCCCTCGAGGGTCAGCAGCGGGAAGAACAGCCAGCCCTGGTAGCGGTTGATGAACGCCTTGATGCCGGTGGCCCGGCTGGCGTCGTCGCCGAGGAAGACGATGACGTCCGGGTCGATGTCCGGGTCCTTGCCACGGCGGTTCGGGTTCGCGTGGTGGCGCGTGTGCTTGTTCATCCACCACGAGTAGCTGATGCCCACGACCGCGTTGGCGAGGATCTTGCCGACCCGGTCGTTGACGGGGCCCGACGCGAACACCTGGCGGTGCGACGCCTCGTGCGCGACGAAGGCGAACTGCGTGAAGATCAGCCCGAGCGCCGCGGCCATGAGGAGCTGGAACCATGAGTCGCCCAGCAGGACGAAGCCCGTGACGACGCCGCCCAGGGCGAGCGTCAGGACACCGAGCGTCCACAGGTAGTAGCCCTGAGCGCGCTCGAGGAGTCCGGCGTCACGCACGGTCCGCGACAGTGCGGTGTACGTGCTGGTGACGGCTGCGCCGTCCTCGGACTTCGGTCGGGTGGCTCGGAAGCCCGGTTGGACGACGGCAGAGGTCATGTGCATCCTTGCGGCGATCGGTTCGACTTCCCAGCCGTGACGATGAGCGGGTGCTCGTGGTGCAGATGGCCCGATCCTACGGGACCGTAGGTTGTTCGCAACGGTCGGCCACGTGAAGAAGCCGCGAAGGCCTGTCAGGCGGCGTGTCGGAACGTGTGCCGGAACTCCGTGGGCGTGACCCCCACGGTCCGCCGGAAGTGGTGGCGCAGCAGGGCCGCGGACCCGAAGCCGCACCGGCGCGCGACGTCCTCGAGGTCGGCCCGCGACTCCTCGAGGAGCGTCTGGGCGTGCGCGACACGCTGGGCGGTGAGCCACGCGAGCGGCGTCGTGCCCGTCTGGGCGACGAACGTCCGCGCGAACGTCCGCTCCGACGTGTGCGCGCGGCGCGCGAGGTCGCCGACCGTCAGGGGCTCGTCGAGGTGCTCCGTCATCCAGTCGAGCAGCTCGGCGAACGAGTCCTCCTCGGCGGCCGGGACGGGGCGCTGGACGAACTGCCGCTGACCGCCCTCGCGCTGCGGCGGGACGACCATGCGCCGTGCGATGACGTTCGCGACGCGCGAGCCGAGCTCGCGCCGGACGAGGTGCAGGCACGCGTCGATCCCGGCGGCCGTCCCCGCGCTCGTGATGAGGTCGCCGTCGTCGACGAACAGCACGTCGGGGTCGATGTCCAGCGTGGGGTGGCGGCGGCGGAGCTCCTCGGCGTGCATCCAGTGGGTCGTGACGCGACGGCCGTCGATCACGCCCGCGGCCGCCAGCACGAACACGCCCGAGCAGACGCTGAGCAGGGTCGCGCCGCGCGCCGACGCCCGGCGCAGGGCGTCGAGCACCGCCTCGGGGTAGTGGCTGCCGATGCGGATGGCCGGCACCACCACGAGGTCGGCGTCGTCGACCGCGTCGAGGCCGAGCGCGGGGACCACCTGGGCGCCCACCGAGGTGCGCACGGGCTCGCCCGCGACGGGGCCGCAGACCCGGAAGTCGAAGCGCGGGACGCCCTGGTCGCTGCGGTCGAGGCCGAAGACCTCGCAGACGACGCCGAACTCGAACGGGGCCAGGCCGTCGCTCACGACGGCCGCGACGGTGCGGATCATGGCCCGACCCTAGACGCCTGGCGGGATCTTGTCGATACCCGTCAGTCCTGCCACTCGTGGCGTGGGTCGGGCCCGACGATGCTCGAGCCATGGACATCCTCTGGGGCGTGATCGCCCTCCTCGTCGTCGTCGGCTCGACGGTCGTGGCCCTCGCGGTGCGCCGCGAGGACCCGGCGCGCCCGTGGTTCCCCGCCGGGTCCGGCGAGGTGCCGGGCGCTCGGGAGCTCGACCGTCGCTGAGTCGTGCACCGTGGCCTCGCGCCCGGGACGCGAGACGGCCCGGACCTCCGTGGAGGGCCGGGCCGTCGTCGCGGTGTGCCGTCGCGTCAGGCGCGCGTCGAGACGTCGAGGTCGGCGTCGCCGGTGAGCTGGTCGAGGCCCTCGAGCTCCTCCGCCTCCCACGGCGCCTGGCCGAGGCTCGGGATCATCGTCGCGAGCTCGGGGCGCCACTTGGTGAAGCGGTTCGGGAAGCAGCGCTCGAGCAGGTCGATCATCGCCGGGACGGCGGTCGAGGCGCCGGGGGAGGCGCCGAGCAGGCCGGCGATCGAGCCGTCCGCCGCGGCGATGACCTCGGTGCCGAACTCGAGGACGCCCTTGCCGTCCTCGTCCTTCTTGATCACCTGGACGCGCTGGCCCGCGGTGATGGTCTCCCAGTCCTTGGGGTGCGCCGTCGGCATGAAGCCCTGGAGCGCCGTGAACTTCGTCTCGGGGCTCGCGAGGACCTGCCCGACGAGGTACTGCGTCAGGTCGAGGTTCTTGATGCCCGCGCCGACCATCGACCCCAGGTTGTGCAGGCGCAGCGACGTGAACAGGCCGAGGTACCGGCCCTTCTTGAGGTACTTGGGGCTGAACCCGGCGTACGGGCCGAACATGAGATAGCTCTTGCCGTCGACGACGCGCGTGTCGAGGTGCGGCACGGACATCGGCGGGGAGCCGACGTCGGCCTTGCCGTAGACCTTGGCCTGGTGCTGCGCGACGAGCTCCGGGTCGTCCGTGCGCAGGAACTCGCCGCTGATCGGGAAGCCGCCGTAGCCCTTGGCCTCGGGGATGCCGGCCTTCTGCAGGAGCGGCAGGGCGCCGCCGCCGGCGCCGACGAAGACGAAGCGCGCCTCGACCGTCGAGCGGCGCGCGGGCGCGTTCCACGACCGGTCCTTGACCGTGAGGCGCCAGCGGCCGTCCTTGGTCTTCCTGAGGTTCTTCACCTCGTGCTCGAGGAACAGCTGCGTGCCGCTCGCCACCAGGTGGTCGACGAGCTGCTGCGTGAGAGCGCCGAAGTCGACGTCGGTGCCGCTCGTGGCGCGCGTCGCGGCGATCGGCTCGTCGCCGTCGCGCTCCGCGACGAGGAGGGGCGCCCACTGCGCGACGACCGCCGGGTCGTCGGAGAACTCGAGCTCGCTGAACAGCGGGTGCTGGCGCAGCGTCTCGAAGCGGCGGCGCAGGTAGTCGACGTTCTCCGCGCCGCGCACGAACGTCATGTGCGGGGTGCGCGAGATGAAGCTCGCCGGCTGGGGGAGCGCGCCCGTCGTGAGCAGGTGGTGCCAGAACTCGCGCGAGACCTCGAACTGCTCGTTGATCGCCACCGCCTTGGTGATGTCGATCGAGCCGTCCGGCCGCTCGGGCGTGTAGTTGAGCTCGCACAGGGCGGCGTGGCCGGTCCCGGCGTTGTTCCAGGGGTTCGACGACTCCTGCGCGACCGCGTCCAGGCGCTCGTAGACGCGCACCGTCCAGGACGGCTCCAGGACGTTGATGAGTGCGCCCAGGGTGGCACTCATGATGCCACCGCCGATGAGGGCTACGTCGATCTGGTCTGCGGTGCTTGCGGGGTTGCTCGCTCGACTCGACACACGCCGATTCTACGCTTGTGACAGAGTGCACAAACTGTGCGGTGCGTCACGGGCGTGCGTCACATTCCTCGGGGACCAAGGTCCCGGAGGACCGGGGAGGACGGCTGTCCTCGGGGCGGTGGCGGGCCCGTCACGGCCAGAGAAGAGACCTCGTCCAGCCGCCGGAGGGTGCCGCGGCGGGCGACGAGGGTGTCGCGGACGGGGTGTAGCGCAGCCGGACCTGGCCCTCGCTCGTCGACGCCCAGAACTCGACGGCCGTCGCCTCGAGCGCGAACGCGGACCAGGTGTCGAGGACGAGCCCCGGTTCCGCGCGCACCCGTCCGAGCGCGGCGTCCCACGCCTCGCGGTACGCGCTGAGCGAGGGGAGCGGCGCGCTCTGCGTCCCGGCGAGCGCCGTCGCGCGCGACGCCTCCGACCGCGCCAGGAAGTCCGCCGCGGAGGCCTCGGCGCCGAGCGGCACGACGGGGCCGCGGACCCGGACCTGTCGACCGTGCTCGCGCCACAGGAAGGTCAGCGCCGCGTGGGGGTTCTGCCCGAGCGCGACGCCCTTGGGCGAGTCGGAGCGCGTCGCGAAGAACCAGCCGCCCGGTCCGACGTCCTTGAGGATCAGCGTGCGGGCGTCCACCCGGCCGCCGGCGTCGGCGGTCGAGAGCGTCGCCGCGTGCGGGGCCGGCAGCCCGGCGTCGATCGCCTCCTCGAGCCACGCGACGAAGAGGTCGACCGGGTCGTCCGGCGCGGCGTCGGGGTCGAGGCCCGGGCGCTCGTCACCGAAGACCGGCAGGGCACGCAGGCGCTCGCGGAGCGACGCTCCCTCGCCCCCCTGCGGTCGTGCGCGACCGTCCGCCTCGTCGGCCTGCTCGCTCACGGCGTCTCCCCTCGTCGGCTGCACGCCGAGCATGTCACGGCGCGGTGCACCGCTCGGTCGGTACGTCATGGACATCCGGTCGTACCGTAGGCGGGTGACGGTGCCGCAGCGCGTGCTGGTCGTGGCGATCCTCGCGTCGTTCGTCTCGTTCCTGGACGGCTCGGTGGTCAACGTCGCGCTGCCCGCGATCTCGGACGAGCTGACGACGGGGCCCGTCACCGGCCTCGCGCTCCAGCAGTGGGTCGTGGACGCGTACATGATCACGCTCGGGGCCCTCATCCTCCTCGCGGGATCCCTGTCGGACGTGCACGGCCGTCGCAAGGTCATGGCGGTGGGGCTCGTCGGGTTCGCCGTGACCTCGGTCGCGTGCGCGCTCGCGCCCGACGGGCTGGTCCTCGTCGTCGCCCGCGGGCTCCAGGGCGTCGCGGGCGCGCTGCTCGTCCCGAGCTCTCTCGCCATGATCATCTCCACGTTCGACGGCGAGCGGCAGTCGCGCGCGATCGGCTCCTGGACCGCGTGGACGAGCACGGCGTCGATCGTCGGGCCGCTGCTCGGCGGTGTCCTCGTCGACGCGTTCTCGTGGCGCTGGGTGTTCTGGATCAACGTGCTGCCGGTCGCGGTGACGCTGTGGCTGCTGCGCGGCATCCCGCGCAGCGCCGCCGAGGAGGACGGATCCGCGGCGGGGCGGCGGATCGACACGCTGGGTGCCACCCTCGCGGCCGTCGGCCTCGCCGGGACCGTGTTCGCGCTCATCGAGCAGGGACGCTTCGGGTGGTCCAGCCCGGTCGTGTGGGGGCCGGCCGTCGTCGGCGTGGCCTGCCTCGTCGCGTTCGTGGTCTGGGAGCTGCGGGCACCGGACCCGATGCTCCCGCCGAGGCTGTTCACGGTGCGCAACTTCGCGTGGGGCAACCTGGCGACGGCAGCGATCTACGGCGCGCTCTACTTCGGCGGGTTCGTCGTCACGGTGTTCCTCCAGCAGGTCGGCGGCTACAGCGCGACGCAGGCAGGGCTCGCCCAGGTGCCGATCACGCTGCTCCTCCTCGCCCTCTCGACCCGGTTCGGAGCGCTCGCGGGCCGCTACGGCCCGCGCCTGTTCATGACGGTCGGGCCGATCGTCGGCGGGGTCGGCTACCTCCTGCTGCTCACCACCACGGAGGACGCCGTGTACGTGACCCAGGTGCTTCCGGGCCTCGTGGTCTTCGGCCTGGGCCTCGCGATGACCGTCGCGCCGCTGACGTCCGCGATCCTCGGGTCCATCCCCGCGGCCGACGCCGGCATCGGGTCCGCCGTGAACAACGCGGTGTCGCGCGTCGCCGGGCTGGTCGTCATCGCGATGGCGGGCGTGATCGTCGGCGGCGTGCTGGACCTCGACGGCTTCCACCGCTCGCTGCTGGTCACCGCTGCCCTCCTCGTGCTCGGCGGCGTGCTCAGCTTCGTCGGCATCCGCAACGAGCGCGTGCGAGGAGCGTCGGCCGGGCGATGAGCACCGTGCTCGGCCGTGGGGCCGGACCGACCCGCGGTGCGGGCGCGCCGTCAGCGGACCACCTGGAGACGGTGCGTCGAGGTGTTGAGGCGGCGGGCGCCGTCGGGCACGTCCGGCGGGAACGCGACGACGATGTCCTCGATGCGCACCCCGAACCGGCCCGGGAGGTAGATGCCCGGCTCGACGGAGAAGCACATCCCGGGCTCGATCGGCCGCTCCTCGCCCTCGACCATGTACGGCGGCTCGTGGGTCGTCGTGCCGATGCCGTGCCCCGTGCGGTGCACGAACTGCTCGCCGTAGCCGGCGTCGGTGATGACGGCGCGCGCCGCCCGGTCCACGTCCTGGCACGTCGCGCCGGGCCGGACCGCGTCGACCCCGGCCTGCTGCGCGCGCCGCACGACCTCGTGGACCGCGCGCTGCTCGGCGAGCGCCGTCTCGGCGCCGCCGTCGACGAGGACGGTGCGGCTCGTGTCCGACCCGTACCCGGCACGGAGCCCGCCGAAGTCGAGCACGACCAGGTCGCCGGGCTCGATGACGCGGTCGTCGGGCTCGTGGTGCGGGTCAGCACCGTTCGGTCCCGAGCACACGAGCGTGAAGTCGACCTGCTCGTGGCCGTGCGCGCGCAGGAAGCGGTCGAGGTCCGCGGCGACCTCGGTCTCGCGACGACCGGCGAACGGCACCCGCAGCACGTCGGCGAACGCGGCGTCGGCCGCGGCGCCCGCGGCGGCGAGCCGCTCCACCTCGGCCGCGTCCTTGACCGCGCGCAGCATCGGCAGCGCGTGCGTGAACGCGACGAGCCGCGCGTCCGGCAGCGTGCGCTGCAGGCCGAGCACGTGCAGCGCCCACGTCGAGTCGGACACCGCGTACGACCCGGCGCGCTCGAGGAGCCGGGCCGCCGTCGCGTGCTCGTCCTCCCCGTCGCGCCAGGGCACGACCTCGAGGTCCGACGTGCCCGCGCCGCGCAGCAGGTCGCCGCGCTCGAGGAGCGGCACGACGACCGCGGCCGTGCCGTCGTCGGGGAGCGACGCGGGGATGGTGAGCAGCGTGAGCCGCTCGGTGACCGCGGTCGGCGTGTACCCGGTGAAGTAGGCGAGCTCGGGCCCGGGGGCGACCAGCAGGCCGTCGAGCCCGGCCGTGCGCGCCTGCTCGGCCGCGCGGACGCGCCGCGCGGCGTAGACCTCGGGACCGAAAGCGGCGGGGCGTGCGGGCGACGTCGGGCTGCTGCTCATGGGGCCAGCGTGGCACCCGGCGGACGTCGGGGCACGACGGCGCGTGGCAGGGTGTGGGCATGACCGGTGCCCGCAACCTCCTCGCCGCCCTCGACGCGTTCGACGGCCACTGGCAGCCGCACCGCGTGGCGAGCGTCGACGACCACGACGTCAAGGTCGTCAAGGTGCTCGGCGAGTTCGTCTGGCACTCGCACCCCGAATCGGACGAGCTGTTCCTCGTGCTCGCGGGCGAGCTGACGGTCGACCTGCGCGAGGACGGGGTCGAGCGCGCCGTCGTCCTCGGGCCCCACGACGTGCTGGTCGTGCCGAGCGGCGTGGAGCACCGCCCGCGCGCCGCCGTCGAGACGGCCGTCGTGCTCGTCGAGCGGGAGGGGACCGTGAACACGGGTGACGCCGGCGGGGAGCTCACGTCGCCGGTCCGTGAGCTCCCCGACGTCTGATCCGCGTCGTCCGGTCCCTGAGGGCGCTCCGCGCCCCGTCAGACGCGGACGACGACCTTGCCGCGCACGTGGCCCGACGCGCTGAGCTCGTGCGCCGCGGCGGCGTCCGCCAGGTCGAAGACCTGGGCGACCTCGGGGCGCAGCACCCCGGCGTCGCCGAGCCGCGCGAGCTCGGTGAGGTCCGCGGTGTCGGGCCGGACCCACACGTACTGCCCGCCGAGCTCGTCACGCGCCCGGGCGTCGGTGATCGAGGCGACGGTGCCGCCGTCGCGCAGGACGTCCGGGACCGAGTCGAGCGCGTCGCCGCCCACGTAGTCCAGGACCACGTCGACGCCCTCCGGGGCCAGTGCCCGCACGCGCCCGGCGAGGCCGTCGCCGTACGTCACCGGCTCCGCGCCCAGCGAGCGCAGGTAGTCGTGGTTCTTCTCGGACGCCGTGCCGATCACGCGCGCGCCGAGCGAGCGCGCGACCTGCACGGCGAACGACCCGACGCCACCGGCCGCCGCGTGCACGAGGACGGTCTGCCCGGGCTGCAGGCCCGCACGGCGGATCGTCTGGTAGGCCGTCAGGCCGGCGAGCGGGACCGCCGCCGCCTCCTCGAACGACCACGCGGCGGGCTTGCGCGCGAGGGTGCGCACGGGTGCGGCGACGAGCTCGGCGAACGTGCCGCCCGAGACCTGCCCGCCGACGACGTCCTTGCGCACGTACCCGTACACCTCGTCACCGACCTGGAGCTCGGGGGTGTCGAGGCCGACCTGCTCGACGACGCCCGCGACGTCCCACCCCGGGACGACGGGGAACGACACGTCCATGACCGGGTCGAGGTAGCCCTGGCGCACCTTCCAGTCGACCGGGTTGACGCTCGCGGCGCGGACGCGCACGAGGACGGAGTCCGGGCCGACCTTGGGGGTGGGGAGCTCGGTGAGCTCGAGGACCTCGGGACCGCCGTAGCGGGAGTACGTGATGGCTCGCATACGGGCGGCAACGGCGGACCGGCGCGTTCGATTCCCCGGGCGGGTCAGCCCTCGAGCGCGCTCGGGTCCATGTAGAGGACCTCCCACTGGTGACCGTCCGGGTCCGCGAAGCTGCGCGAGTACATGAACCCGCCCTCCTCCTGCGGGTCCTTGACGGCCGTCGCGCCCGCGGCGAACGCGGCGTCGGCGATGCGGTCGACGGCCTCCCGGCTCTCCACGCCGAGCGCGTTGATGACCTCGGTCGTCGTGGTGGCGTCCGCGACCGACTTGTTCGTGAACTGCTTCGCGAACTCCTCGGTGAGGAGCATCACGTAGATCGTGTCGCTGATGACGATGGACGACGCGTTCTCGTCCGTGAACTGCTCGTTCACCGAGTACCCGAGCGCGGTGTAGAACGCCTTGGCCGCGTCGAGGTCGTGGACGGGCAGGTTGACGAAGATCTGGGTGCTCATGGATTCCTCCGGTCGTCGTGGCGCGTGGTGCGCCCGGGCGGTGCCCGTTCGGTCGTCTCGAGGGGGTAGACGGCACGTCGGCGAGGAACTCATCGCCGCCGGTCGCGCCAGATCACCGCAGGTCACCGCGGGTCACGGCAGGCGTCGGGGACGGTCGGGGGTGTCGCGCGAGGTCCGCTGCTCGCTACGCTCCCGGCAGGACCGGGACGCGCGTGCGCGCGCCGACGGAAGGACGCCGCATGCCGGACGACCTGCTCGGGCGCGACGACGAGCTGCACCGGGTCGCGACCCTCGTGCGCGACGCACGGAACGGCATCGCCGGCGCGCTGGTCGTCCGGGGCGAGGCCGGGATCGGCAAGTCCGCGCTCCTCGCCGCGTCGACCGCCGCGCTCGACGGCGTCGGCGTCGTGCGCGTCGACGGGTACGAGGCGGAGTCGGGGATCGCCTACGCCGGCCTCCACCGCCTGACCGGACCGTGGCACGCCCTCGTCGACGGTCTCGCCCCGCGGTACCGCGGCGCGCTGCGGTCGGTGCTCGGCGGGCGCGACGGGACCGCACCGGACCGCTTCCTCGTCGGGCTCGGCGTGCTCGAGCTCCTCTCGGCGGCCGCGCGCGAGCGACCGCTCGTGTGCGTCGTGGACGACGTGCACTGGATCGACCCCGAGACCGTCGCGGTGCTCGCGTTCGTCGCGCGCCGGCTCGGGGCGGAGCCGGTCGCGCTGCTCATGGCGGCCCGCGACGACGACCGCCTCGACGACGCCCTCGCCGGCGTCCCGGTGCTGGCCCTGCGAGGGCTCGACGCGCTGTCCGGTGCACGGCTCCTCGTCGCGAGCCTCGCCGACGGCGTCGACCCCCTCGTCGTCGCGCGCGTCGTCCGGGCAACGGGCGGGAACCCGCTCGCCCTCGTCGACCTCGCGCACGAGCTCACCGCCCACGAGCTCAGCGAGTCGGCCGTGGGCGAGGAGCCCGTCCCGGTCGGCCGGCACCTCGAGGCCCACTACGTCGCGCGGGTGCGGCGGACGTCGCCGGCCGTGCAGGAGTGGCTGCTCGTCGCCGCCGCCGAGGCGACGGGGACGGCGCGCCTGGTGTCGCAGGCGTGCGCGGGACTCGGCGTCGACCTCCGCGCCGCCGACGAGGCGGAGGAGCACGGACTCGTCGTCCTCGGCGCGACCGTGCGGTTCCGCCACCCCCTCGTGCGGGCCGCAGCCTACGGGGCCGCGTCCGGTCCGGACCGGCGTCGCGCCCATCGCGCGCTGTCCGACGCGGCCGACGCGTGCGACCTGCCGGAGCTCGCGGCGTGGCACGCGTCGAAGGCGACGGTGGGCGTGGACGCCGCCGTCGCCGACCGGCTCGAGGCCGTCGCGGACGCGGCCGGCGCCCGAGGAGGCTTCGTCTCGCGGGCGCGCGTGCTCACGCGCGCCGCCGAGCTGAGCCCGCCCGGCCGGACCCACGACCGCCGGGTCCTCGCGGCCGCGGAGGCGGCCGTCGCCGCCGGTGCGGCGCAGGTCGGCGCCACCCTGCTCGACGGGCTCGCGGACGAGCGCCTCCCGCCGGTCGACCAGGCCCGGGTGACCGCGGTCCGCGTGTCGCAGGGCCTCTTCACGGGCGACCCCGACGTGCTCGCCCACGCGACCGCCGACCTCCTCCGGGCGGCCGAGCAGCTCCGCGGCCACGAGCCGGACCGCGAACGGGAGGCGCTGGTCCGCGCGTTCGAGTACGCCCTCGTCGCCGAGCGCTCCCGCCGCGGCGTGACCCTGCCCGAGCTCGGCCGGCGTCTCGGCGACGGTGCGGGTACCGGGGACGACGCGGCGTCGCGCGTGCTGCGCGCGCTGAGCGCCCTGGTGCTGCACGACCCCGAGGACACCGTGCCCGCGCTCCGGCGCGGTCTGGACGCGCTGCGCGCGCTCGACGGGCCCGCCGTCCTGGCGTACGCCTCGGCGGGGGTGGCGCTCGCGACCGCCCTGTGGGACCTGGCGGCCCGCACCGCGTGGCTCGAGCAGGTGACCCAGGCGGCGCGCGACGCCGGGTCGCTGCAGATGGTCGACACGGGGCTGTGGATCTCGTCCCTCGCGGAGCTCAGCGGCGGCACCCCGCGGCGAGCCGGCCAGTACGTCGAGCAGGTGCGCGAGCTGCGACGGGCCATCGGATACGACGGCGAGCACGTGGTCAACGTGGCGTTTCTCGCCTGGACCGACGCCCCGCGAGCGCAGGTCGAGGCCGTGGCGGCAGCCGCCGGGCAGGCCGGGTACGGCGGCGTCGAGTCGAGCGGACGGGCGGCGCTCGCGGTGCGCGACCTCGCGCAGGGCCACTACCGCGACGCCTACGTCGCGCTGCGGCCGCTCGTGGACGACCCGTTCCTCCAGGTCACGCCCTTGCAGCTCCCGGACTTCGTCGAGGCCGCGGTCCGCAGCGGGCACGACGGCGAGGCGGCGCGCCACGTCGGCCGGGTCGAACGGGTCGCGGACGCGACCGGGTCGCCCTGGGCGAGAGGCGTCGCCCTGCGGTGCCGAGCCCTGGTGACGCCCGGGACGGCCTCGTCCGACCTCCTCGACGCCTCCGCGGAGGCGCTCGACGAGGCCGGTGCGGTGGTCGAGGCGGCACGGTCGAGGCTCCTGCTGGGGGAGCGCCTGCGCCGCGACCGACGTCGTGCCGAGGCGCGCGCACGGCTGGGCCCCGCTCTCGCGGCCTTCGAGGCCGCGGACGCCGCCGCGTTCGCCGAGCGGGCGCGGGCGGAGCTGGAGGCGACCGGCGAGGCACCGGGCCGAGC
The DNA here is from genome assembly GCF_965112045.1 of Cellulosimicrobium sp. Marseille-Q8652. Taxonomy (NCBI): domain Bacteria; kingdom Bacillati; phylum Actinomycetota; class Actinomycetes; order Micrococcales; family Promicromonosporaceae; genus Cellulosimicrobium; species Cellulosimicrobium sp. Marseille-Q8652. The sequence goes on from NZ_CBCOPS010000002.1 coordinate 807,036, forward strand.
CCGGGCCGGCACACCCTCGCTCCTCACGCCGCGCGAGGAGACGATCGCCCGGCTCGCCGCGCAGGGGGAGACGAACGCCGAGATCGGGGCGACCCTCTTCATCAGCGCGAACACGGTCGACTACCACCTGCGCAAGGTGTTCCAGAAGCTCGGCGTCTCGTCCCGCCGGCAGCTGCGCGAGCGCTTCCCGCACGGACCGTCGGCCTGAGCCGTCGCGGGGCGACCTCGGCGGACTACGTGCCGCGCGTGGTCCGCGCGCGGCGTCGTGACGACAGGCTCGTGGTGATCGGCACCCACCCCGAGGAGGCAGCATGCCGTACGTCACCACCGAGGACGGAGCACGGATCTTCTACAAGGACTGGGGCGACGGCGGGTCGCCGGTCGTCCTCAGCCACGGGTGGCCGCTCGACGCGGACGCCTGGGACGCCGCCGCGCTGTTCCTCGCCCGGCACGGGCACCGCGTGGTCGCCCACGACCGACGCGGTCACGGGCGGTCGACGCAGACCTGGCACGGCAACGAGATGGACACCTACGCCGACGACCTCGCCACGCTCGTCGAGACGCTCGACCTGCGCGACGTGACGCTCGTCGGCCACTCCACGGGCGGCGGCGAGATCGTCCGCTACATCGGGCGGCACGGCACCGGGCGGGTCGCCCGGCTCGTGCTGGTCTCGGCCGTCCCGCCGTTCATGCTCCGCACCGACGACAACCCCGACGGGCTGCCCGTGGAGGTCTTCGACCAGATCCGCGCGGGCGAGCTCGCCGACCGGGCCCAGCTCTACCGCGACCTCGCCGACGGCCCGTTCTTCGGCCACAACCGCAACAACGACGTGGACCAGGGCTTCCGGGACGCCTTCTGGCTCCAGGGCATGACGACCGGCCACCGGGGCGCATACGAGTGCATCGCGGCGTTCTCCGCCACCGACTTCCGGGACGACCTCGCGGCGGTCGACGTGCCCACGCTCGTCATCCACGGCGACGACGACCAGATTGTGCCCTTCGAGGTCGGCGGGAAGCGGTCCGCCGAGCTCGTCGAGGGCGCCCGGCTCGTCGTCTACGAGGGCAGCCCGCACGCACTCCCGGACACCGACCGCGACCGGCTGCACGCCGACCTGCTCGACTTCATCGACTCCTGAGGAGAAGCACCATGACCGAGAGCACCACGTCCGGCGCACCCGAGGGCGCTCCGCCCGGACCGAGCACCGTCGTCCTCGTCCACGGGCTCTGGATGACGCCGCGCAGCTGGGAGGGCTGGGTCCAGCACTACGAGGCGAAGGGTCTGCGCGTCCTCACGCCGGGCTACCCGGGCTTCGAGATCGAGGTGGAGGGTCTGCGGGAGAACCCGCAGATCATCGCCGACCTCACCGTCCCCGCGACCGTCGACCACCTCGCCGGGGTGATCGAGGCGCTCGACGAGCCGCCGATCATCATGGGCCACTCGTTCGGCGGGACGCTCACGCAGCTGCTGCTCGCCCGCGGGCTCGGGGCGGCGGGCGTCGTCGTCGACTCGGCGCCGACCGAGGGCGTGCGCGTCAACCCGCCGTCGCAGGCGCGCTCGCTCTTCCCTGCCCTGCGCAATCCCGCGAACCGGCACCGCGCGGTCGGTTTCACGCCCGAGGAGTTCCACTACGCCTTCACGAACACGCTGACGGCCGAGGAGTCGCGCGCCGTGTGGGACCGCTACGCCATCCCGGCGCCCGGGTCGTGGGTCTGGGAGTACGGGCTCATCGCGAACTTCAAGCCCGGGCACCAGGACACCTGGGTGGACTACTCCGCGGACCGTGCGCCGCTGCTGTTCATCGGCGGCGAGAAGGACCACATCATGCCGCCCTCGGTGAACCGGTCGAACGCCAAGCACTGGGAGAAGAGCCCGGCCGTCACCCAGTACCACGAGTTCGCCGGTCGCGACCACTGGACGTGCGCCGCCCCGGGATGGGAGGCGGTCGCCGACCACGCGCTCGACTGGGCGCTCGAGCACGCCCGCACGACGGCGCCGCTCGCCTGACGCGTCGACCGCGCACGACGGCGTGGGCGGCGGTCCGAGAAGGACCGCCGCCCACGCGCCCGGGTCCGCACGGTCCCGGGCCGGGGACGCGTCAGACCAGCACGTCGCCGTCGCGCGCGACGACGCGGCCGCCGGCCACCACGAGCGCGCGCCGCGGCGCGCGCACGACGGCGTCGGGGACGTTCTCGGCGTCGACGAGGACGACGTCCGCGGGCGCGCCCACGACGAGGTCGTGCACGTCGCGCCCGACGAACCGGGCGGCGTCCACGGTGGCGATCCGTGCCGCGGTGACGAGCTCGTCGTCGTGGCGGAAGCGCGAGAGCCGCGCGAGCTGCGTCGTGAGGGCGAGCAGGTCGCCCGTGCCGTAGGGGGACCACAGGTCACGGATCCCGTCGGTCCCCAGCCCGACGGCGACGCCCGCCCCGCGCAGTGCGTGGAGCGGCAGGGGGGCGGCACCGATCGGGGCGACCGTGGTCATGGTCATGCCCGCCTCGCCCATCGCGGCGACGAGCTCGGCCTGGCGTGACGCGGGCACCTGCCCGACCGCGAAGCCGTGCGCGACGTTGACCTTCCCCTGCAGGCCCGCGCGCAGCGTGCGGTCGACCATCAGCTCGACCTGGAACGCGCCGAGCTCACCGCCGTCGTGCAGGTGCACGTCGATCCCGACGCCGCGACGCTCCGCGATCGCGAAGAGGCCGTCGAGCTGGCCGACCGGGTCGCGGTCGATCGACGCCGGGTCGAGCCCGCCGACGTGCTCGGCGCCCGCCGCGGCCGCGGCCTCCAGCAGGTCGAGGACGCCGGGCCGGCGCAGCACGCCGTCCTGGGGGAACGCGACGATCTCGGCGTGCACCGCGCCGCCGAGCTCCGCGAGCGCCTCGCGCACGACCTCGATGCCGCGCAGCCCGAGCCCGAGGTCGACGTCGACGTGGGTACGGATCGCCGTCGTGCCGTGGCGGACGAACTCCCGCAGGACGGCGAGCGTGACGTCCACGCCGGGGATGCCGAGCTCGTCGCGGTGGGCGCGCTCGTGCGCGATGCGGCCCTGCGTCGTCGCCTCGCCGCCGTAGCTCACCCACGGCTTGCCCCACCAGCTCTTGTCGACGTGCGCGTGCGCGTTGACGAGCCCGGGCAGCGCGAGCAGGCCACCTCCCTCCACCACGGTGGGCTCGCTGCCCGCCGGGGCGGGCTCCGCCGGGACGTGCGGCGTCACCGCGCTGATGCGGCCGTCGGTCACGTGGAGGTCGACGCGGTCCCCGCCCCACGGACGGACGTCGCGCAGGAGGGTGAGGGATCGCGCAGCGGGTGCCGTCGGGGCGGTGGGGTCGGGGACGGTCATCGGTCGGTTCCTTCCGGCAGCGGGACGACCACCTGAGGTCGCCCGGGGATCTGGATCTCGTACGTCTCGAGCGTCGCGAGGTCGACGACCGTCGCGCCGTCCCACGCCTCGGCCTGGGAGTACCCGCCCGCGAGGACGGCGTGGAGCGCGCCCGAGCCCGGGTCGGTCCACGTCGTCACGGTCTCGTGCCGGCGCGCGAGCGGCGCGACGTGCTCCTCGCCGGTCGCCGGGTCGAGCACCGCGACGTTCGGTCCGCCCGTCGCGTTCCCGAACGGGCCGTTGCCGACGACGACGACGCGTCCGTCGGGCGTGCGCGCGACGCCGTGCTGGTGGCTGTCCGCCGAGGAGGGCACGCTCGTCGTCGTGCCGGTCGCCGGGTCGAGGCGCACGAGCACCCTGCCCTGGTACGGCAGGAGCAGGGCGCCGTCGTCGTCGAGCACCGCGTAGTGCGGCTTCTCGAACGACGCGAGACCGTCCTCGGTGCCGAACGGCGCGACCTCGACGAGGCGTGCCTCGAAGGTCGTCGTGTCGACGACGTGCACGGAGAACTCGTCGTGGTCGACCGTGTAGACCTCGCTGCCGTCGGCCGAGACGAGCACGTCGAAGGGCCGCAGCCCGACGGGTGTGCTCGCGACGACCTCGCGCGTCGCGACGTCGATCGTCTCGAGCGTCGAGTCGCCGCCGCGGTGCACCGCGACGTGCACGCGCGCGCCGTCGGGCGAGACGGCGATGCCCATGCCGCCGCGGCGGTGCTCGCCGTACGCGACGCGGTCCGGGGTGTCGCGGTAGGGGATCAGGTCCGTGCGTACGAGCGCGTCGAGGTCGACGACGGCGACGCCCTGCGCGGTCGCGACGTAGGCCGTGCGGCCGTGCGTCGCGACACCCCACGGCGCCGCGCCGACGACGACCCGTGCCACGACGGCGCTGCCCTCGCGCACCGTCGGGTCGACGACCGCGAGCCCGTCGGACTCCGCCTCGGTGGCGAGCAGGAGGCGCGGCTGCGCCGGATCCGTCGTCGTCGCCGTCGGTTCGTCGGTCGCGGTCGTGGGCTCGTCGGTGGGCTCGTCGGGAGTGGTCGCGGGCGGGGACGCGGAGGCTGCTCCGGACGGGTCGGTCGCGCCGCCGGGCGTGCTTCCCGGCGAGCAGGCTGCGAGCACCGTGAGCGCCAGGACGGCGACGAGCGTACCGATCGACGTGGCGAGACCGGAGCGTCTGACGGGACGCCGGGCGGTGCTCGGTGCGGACGGGCAAAGCGAGGGCATTCGCAGATGGTATACCATTTACGACCGAGGAGCGCTGGTGCGGAGAGTGCCGCGGGATCGCCGTGACCCGTACGGGCAGTCCTCCGGGAGGATGGGGCCATGACCGCCGAGAGCACGGGGACGGCACGTCCCGACGATCCCCGCCCGCCGTCCGACGGTCCGTTCGAGCCGGAGGCGCGACGCGTCGCACGCGCACTGCGCGACCAGATCGTCGACGGGGCGCGCGATCCCGGGAGCCGCCTCGTCGAGCGCGACCTCGCCGCCGAGCTCGGTGTCAGCCGGGTGCCGGTGCGCGAGGCCCTGCGGGCGCTCGCCGCCGAGGGGCTCGTGACGCCCCGGCCGCGCACGTGGGCCGTCGTGCGGACGTTCACCGACGACGACGTCGAGCACCTCCTCGAGGTCCGGTCCGCGCTCGAGCAGCTCGCCGCGCGTCGCGCGGCGGAACGTCACGACCCCGCGGGGCTGGACGCCCTCGACGCCGCGCTCGTCCGCCAGGGCGAGGCCGCCGCTCGCGGCGACGGGACCGCTGCCCGCCGTGCCGCGGCCGACTTCCACGAGGCGCTGCTCGCGGCCGCCGGCAACCCCCTGCTCGACGAGATCGCGGCCGTCACGGCGAGCCGCGTGCGCTGGCTCCTGGGCCAGCACGAAGACCTCGCCGAGATGGTGGAGGAGCACCGTGCCCTGCTCGACGCCGTGCGAGCCCGCGACGCCGATGCCGCCGCGGAGCACGCCGTCGCCCACCTGCGGACGTCGCGCGAGGCCGCGGCTCGACGGCGCGACCACCGCTGAGTCACGCCCCCTCCGTGCGTGGTGGCAGGGAACCGCGCGGTGCGGTTCAACCCGTCGGCGACGTTCCGTAGCGGAGGTGCAGCCGCTCGTCCGTGGGAAGGGCTTGCGCAGCCTGCAGGTCCGGTGTCATGACGCGCATCCTGCCACCGCCCCTCGAGCCGGCCGGGTTCGGCTGCGTCAGGTGTCGCGGTCGGGGGCGGGCGGCGCGGGCTGTCGCGGTGCGAGGACGACGACGGCCGTCTCGGTCGGCCGCCGGGCCGCGAAGCCGTCGAGCTTCTCGTCGATCGTGCGCCACCGCGCCCAGAGCCGCTCGCGCTCCGCGCCTCGCGCCGCACGGGCGTGCACGGCGCGCGTCTCGGCGTCGAGCACGACGGTCGTGTCGGGGGACGCCTGGAGGTTGAGCCACCACGCGGGCTCGGGCGCCGCCCACCCGTTCATGGCCAGCGTGACGAGGTTCGGCCCGTCCTCGAGGTAGCCGACGATGACGGCGTGCTCCCGGCCCGAACGCCGACCGACGGTGCGCAGCAGGAGGGTGCCCCACCGGGTGGGCCCAGGACGCCACAGCCCACGACGGCCGCCGGTGACGCGGTACCAGGCCCGGTGCACCACCCACGCCGTCCGCACGAACCAGCGCGGGGGCAGGCGGGGCGCCTGCCCGGTGCCGGAGCGGTCGACGGTGGGGTCACCCATGAGCACGCCTCCTGAGCGGCGAGGACGTCGGACGAGCCCACGGTCCCGCGCCGGCCCGCGGGAGTCAACGGCTCGGCTCGTCACGCCGGAGGCAGCTCGACCACGACGTCGTCCGGCGACTTGTCGCGGCGCCAGCCCTTCCACACCGGGTGCCGCAGCTTGCCGAGGGGCGTGTCACCGTCGGCCACGTCCTCGGCTCCGCCCTCCGGCCGCCCCGTCCAGTCCCCGTACACGACCTCCGCCACCCGACGTGGCGAGACCCATCGCGCGTCCCGGGCGTCCTCGCGCGGCACGCCGACCGCGGCCGGCGTGGTCCGCTCGATCTTCCCGAGGTCCGTGACCAGGCCCTTCCGCTCGGCGTCCGTGAAGCCCGAGCCGACGCGACCCACGTAGACCAGCCGGCCGTCGTCGGGCACGGCGAGCAGGAGCGAGCCCATGAGGTGCGTGCGGTCGCCGTGACCCGGCCTCCAGCCCACCACCACGACCTCCTGCGAGCGGGCGTGCTTGAGCTTGAGCCACTGCTGCGAGCGCCGACCCACGACGTACGTGCTGTCCCGCCGCTTCGCGACGACGCCCTCGAGCCCGAGCTGCTTCGAGGTGCTCATCGCCGCGTCGAGGTCGCCGTCGAACGCGGGCGGCACGTGCACGGGGGCGCTCGCGTCCGCCAACAGCTCCTCGAGGATCTCCCGGCGCTCGTCGTAGGTCCGCTTCGCGTGCGACCGGCCGCCCGACTCGAGGACGTCGAACACCATGACGTCGACCTTCACCCTGCGCCGTGCGACGGCGACGTCCGCGGGCTTCGCGATGTTCGCGCGCTGCTGCAGCCGCCGGAAGCTCGGGCGCCCCTGGGCGTCCAGGGCGACGATCTCGCCGTCGAGCACGACGGGCAGCGCCTCTGCCGGCACCTGGTCCGCGAGCGCCTGCAGCTCCGGGTACGTGACCGTCATGTCCATGCCGGACCGGCTCACGAGCCGCACCGATCCCGCGGACACCTCGGCGAGCGTCCGGAAGCCGTCCCACTTCATCTCGAACGCCCATGCGTCGTCGCCGTCGGCGAAGTCGGACGGGATGCCCGACGTGGCGAGCATGGGCCGCCAGTCCGTGCGGGCCCACGACGGTTCGCCGGCAGACGACGAAGCGGTGGACGAGGAGGGTGCGCCGGGTCGTGGCGGGTCTGGCGGGAGCGGCGAGGGACGAGCCGCGGACGGTCGACCCGGCGCCGCATCCTCGTCCGCCGCGCCCCGACCCGGGTCCCGATCGGTGCGCGAGCCGTCCGCCGGCGCGCCCTTCGGGGCCATGAGGTGGATGAGCCAGTTGTTCTCCTCGTCCTTGCCGCCGCGGCCGCGCGTGTGGATGAGGGCGAGGCGGCGGGTGCCGTGCTGCTCGCCGTGGAGGGTGACGATGACCTCCTCGCCGTCGCGCCACTTCTCGAGCTCGTAGGTCCCCGCGTCCCAGATCGTGACCTCGCCCGCGCCGTACTCGCCCTTCGGGATGGTGCCCTCGAACGAGCCGTAGGCGAGGGGGTGGTCCTCGGTCTGGACGGCGAGGTGGTTCTTCTTCGGGTCGGTGGGCTCGCCGCGCGGCAGCGCCCAGCTGACGAGGACGCCGTCGTGCTCGAGGCGGAAGTCCCAGTGCAGGCGGCGCGCGTGGTGCTCCTGGATGACGAAGCTCATGCCGTCGCTCGACGGCGGGGCGTCGGCGGGGACGGGCTCGGGGGTCTTCGCCGCGTCGCGCATCGACCGGTACGTCGCGAGGCGGTCCGTCCCCGCGCGCTCGAACGTCGCCATCCGCTCGGGCGTGGGCTCGAGGGCCGAGAGGTGCCCTGCCGTGAGGGCGGCGAGCGGGTCGCCGATCGTCCGGACGCGCTCGACGACCTCGTCGGCCTCCAGGTGGCGCAGGTCGGGGTCGTCGAGCTCCTCCCACGTGCGGGGGGCGGCGACCGTGGGGCGCTCGCGGCCCCGCAGCGAGTACGGCGCGATGGTCGTCTTGTTGCCGTTGTTCTGGCTCCAGTCCACGAGCACCTTGCCGCCGCGCAGCGACTTCTTCATGTCGCTCACGACGAGGTCGGGGTGCTCGGCCTCGAGGTAGCGCGCGAGCTCGTGCGCGACGGCGGAGACGGCCGCCGCGTCCTGCTTGCCGTCGAGCGCGGCGTAGAGGTGGATGCCCTTCGACCCGCTCGTCACGGGGAGGGGTTCGAGGTCCATCCCCTGGAGGATGCGCCGGGCGAGCCGCGCCACCTCGGCGCACTCGGCCAGCCCGGCGCCCGGTCCGGGGTCGAGGTCGAGCACGAGGCGGTCGGGGTCGAGGTGGACGCCGGTGCGCCCGAACTGCCACTGCGGCACGTGGAGCTCGAGGGACCCTGTCTGGCCGAGCCACGTGAGCGTCGCGAGGTCGTTGACGAGCACGTAGTCGTTGACGCTGTGCTTGTGCTCGATGCGCCGCGTGCGCACCCACGACGGGACGCCCTGCCCGGCGTTCTTCTGGAAGAACACCTGGCCGTCGACGCCGTCCGGCCAGCGCTTGCGCGTCGCGGCCCGGTTCGCGCAGTGGGGGAGCATGACGTCGGCGACCGACGCGAGGTAGGCCAGGACGTCGGCCTTCGTGGTCCCGGTGGCGGGGTACAGAACCTTGTCGAGGTTCGTCACCTTGAGCTTGTGGCCGTCGACGGTGACGGTCTGGCCGGAGGAGCCGCCGGGGGCGGCGGACCGTGCGGAAGGCATGAGGTCATGGTGGCGCGCGAGCCGGGCCCCCGCGCGTCGGCCGGGGAAGCCTCCGCGCGTCGGCCGGGGAACCTGTGGCGCCCGCCGGTCGTGGGACAGTGGGAAGGGCGCGGCGCCGACGCGCCCGCGGGCACCGCCCGTACCGGCGAGAGGACGCACGTGACGCACGAGACGACGGTCGACCGGCCGCTGCCCGAGGACCTCGTCCCGCGCGTGCGGGACTTCCGGCGCCTCATGATGACCTACAAGTTCGGCATCGACGAGGTGATGACCAAGATCACCGTCCTGCGGGACGAGTTCCGGCACATCCACGACTACAACCCGATCGAGCACGTCGGGTCGCGGCTCAAGACGATCGACTCGATCCTCACCAAGGCGCGGCGCAAGGGCATCCCGCTCACGCCCGAGGGCGTGCGGGAGAGCATGTTCGACGTCGCGGGCGTGCGCGTGACCTGCAGCTTCGTCTCGGACATCTACCGGGTGCGGGACATGCTCGTCGGGCAGCGCGACCTCACGGTGCTGGAGGAGCGCGACTACATCGCCCACCCGAAGGGCAACGGGTACAAGAGCCTGCACCTCATCGTCCAGGTGCCCGTCTTCCTCTCGGACCGGGTCGAGGACGTCGTCGTCGAGATCCAGCTGCGGACGATCGCCATGGACTTCTGGGCGAGCCTCGAGCACAAGATCTACTACAAGTATCAGCGCGACGTCCCGGGCCACCTCACCGACGCGCTCCGGCTCGCGGCCGACGTCGCCGCCACGCTCGACACGACGATGGAACGGATCCACGACGAGGTGCGCGAGCTCGACGGGAGCCCCGATCCCGCGGAGACGACCGAGACCCTCGCGACGCCGCGCGAGACGCTCGAGGCGATCATGCGCACCGCCCAGGCCACGGACGAGGCGTTCCACGACCGACGTCGGGACGGCTGACCCGGCTCGCGCTCCGAGCCGGGTCGTCCGCGGAGCCGCTCACCCGCCGTGGCCCCCGTGGCCGTCGTCCAGCCCGGCGCCGGGCACCTGGCGAGGACCGCTGCCGGGCTCGCGTCCCGTCCCGTCCACGTCCTGCCCCGTGTCGTGCCCCGTGTCGTGCGCGGTGTCGTCCGAGGTGTCGTGCGAGGTGTCGTGCGACCCGGCGGGCGTCCTGATCTCGCCCGCCGACCCGCCGGGCTCGACGACGACGAGCTGCCCCATCATCCCCTCGTCCTCGTGCCGCAGCATGTGGCAGTGGTACATGTACGGGACGTCGGGGTCGGTGTAGTCGTCGAAGCGCAGCAGCAGACGGTAGTTCCGGCCGGGCTCGAGGTAGATCGTGTCCTTGGGACCGGCGAGCGCCGCGGGCGGCGGCTCCCCGTCGACGTCGAGCACGCGGAACTGCACGTCGTGGACGTGGAAGCTGTGCGGGACGGGGTGCGCGTTGCGCACGGTCCAGACCTCCGTGTCGCCCACGGTGACGGTCTCGTCGATGCGGCCGAGGTCCATGCGGCGCCCGTTGATCTCACGATCGGCGAGCTCGAAGGTCCGCTCGACCGTGGCGTCCTCGGCGTGCAGGGCGTCGGCCGCCGCGTGGGTCGACGGTGCCCATGCCGGCTCGGGCGACGGCGCCAGCTCGTCCGCGGCGCGCAGCTCGAGGACGTCGAACGCCTCCTTGCCGCCCATCGCGAACGACGCCGCGACGCCGCCCAGGTCGACCGCGAAGGAGTGCAGCCGCGTGGTCTCGCCGGGTGACATCCGCACGACCACCTCGGCGCGCTCGCCCGGCGCGAGGCGCACGCGGTCGATCCGGGCCGGCGCGTCGAGCAGCCCGCCGTCCGTCGCGACGAAGTCCATCTCCCGGTCCGCGAACCCGAGGTCGTAGGTGCGCGCCGTCGAGCCGTTGAGCAGGCGCAGGCGCACGCGGTCCGTCGTCACGTCGTGGTACGCGCCCACCGTGCCGTTCGTCATCACGACGTCGCCCAGGATCCCCGGCTCGCCGGCGCCGTCGAGCGTGAGCCGGCCCTCGTCGTCGAACGTCTTGTCCTGCACGACGACCGGGACGTCGTCGACGCCGTACTGCGACGGCAGCGAGGCCGCGGCCGACGCGTCGTCGTCGAGGAGGAACAACCCGGCGAGCCCGCGGTAGACGTGCTCCTCCGTCGAGCCGTGAGGGTGCGGGTGGTACCAGAGCGTCGCGGCGGGCTGGTCGACGATCCACGTCGGGCGCCACGTCGCGCCCGGCGCGATCTCCTGGTGCGGTCCGCCGTCCATCGCCGCGGGCAGGTGCATGCCGTGCCAGTGGACGCTCGTCGGCTCGTCGAGGTCGTTCGTCACCTCGACCGCGACGCGCTCGCCGCGCGCGGCCCGCAGCGTCGGGCCGAGGTAGGCGCCGTCGAAGCCCCAGGTGGGGGTCTCGACGCCGGGCAGGAACGACGTCGTGCCCTCCTGGGCGGTCAGCGAGAACACGCGCGTGCCGTCGACGACGCGCGACGGCGCGAGCGGCGGGATCGCGAGCGCCGTCGTGAACTCCTGCTCCTGGACGGGGTGGACCGACGGCGCGAGGGCGCACCCGGCGAGCGCGAGCGCGACAGCAGCCACCGCTGCGGCGAGCGCGAGCCGCGTGCGGGCGACGCGAGGGCTGCGGGGACCGCGCGGGCTGCGGGATCCGTGGTGGACTGCGGGGCTCATCGTGCCGCCCCGCCCCGCGCGCGCTGCACGAACGCTGCGACGACTCCGGCCGCGGCGCCCCACGACGTGCTCAGCACGAGCGCCGGGACGAGCGTCCACGACGGCCGCCCTCCGTCGAGCCCGACGAGCGCGGACACGACCGCCGCGACGACGCCGGACGTCAGGCCGGCGAGCGTGAGGGTGAGGACCGGGCGTGCGACCCGGCCGAGACCGACGACCCCGACCCACACGAGCGCGGTCACGCCGATGACGGCGAGGGCACGCCCGCCGCCGCCGTCGAGGCCGAGGAGCCCGGTGAGCGGCCACAGCAGGGCCATCGAGCCGAGACCGAGCACGGTCGGCCACGAGAGCGGACCGGTCGTGCGGGAGCCGTCCTGGGGACGTGCGGGACGGGACGCAGGGTGCGGAGAGGTCATGGCTCCGACGATGCCGAGCGCACCGGGTCCGTCACATCGGCCCCCGGTCGGCTGTTCGGGCCGCAGACCGTCGTGGCGCGGCGACGACGGGTGTCGCCCCGGGGCGACACCACCCCGAGACCGAGGGCTGATGCCTCGGGGTGCCGGGCTCCGTACGCTGGCGCCATGAGTGCGCGACAGCCCGCCGCGGCAGGAGGCCCGGCGGTCGACCCCGCCGCGGCCCGGCCGGGCGTCGACCCGCGGCTCACGGACGGCGTGCTGGCGGTCGCGATGACGCTCGCGATCGCCGTCGTCATCGCCGCGGACTTCGACGGGCCCGGGGACTCGGGTCCCCTCGCGTACGTCTTCGCGGTCGGGTTCGGCGCGCTGGTCGCGATCCGGCGCCGGGCCCCGCGCACGATGCTCGTGCTCACGGTGCTGGGCATCTTCGCCTACTACGCGCTCGGTCTGCCCGTGATCGGGATGGCCCTGCCCGCGGTCGCGGCGCTCTACTCCGCGGCGGAGCTGGGCCGGACGTGGTGGGCCGTCGGGTCAGGGGCCGTGCTCGTGGCCGTCGCCGCGTACTTCCGCGTCGCCGAGGGCCAGCCCGTCACGTACCTGTACGGATACGAGCTCGTGACGAACGTCGCGCTCGTCGCGGCGGCGATCGCGCTGGGGGTCGCCGTCCGGCTGACGCGGGCCGCGCGCGAGCAGGCGGAGCGCGTGCGCGTCCTCACCGCCGCGGAGCAGGCGCAGGCGGCCGACCGGCGGCTCGAGGCCGAGCGGGTGCGCATCGCACGGGACCTGCACGACGTCCTCGGTCACCACCTGTCGGTCGTGGCCCTCCACGCGAACGTGGCGGGCGAGGCCGTGGGCCGCGACGACGACGCGGCGCGGGCGGCGCTCGGCCAGGTGGGCGACGCGACGTCGGCGGCGCTGCGCGAGCTGCGCGCGACCGTCAAGGTCCTGCGGGGGCCGCTGCCCGACGTCGCCCCGCGCGGGGCGACGTCGCTCGCGGGCCTCGACGCGCTCGTCCGGCCCGCGCGCGCCTCCGGCCTCGACGTGGAGCTCGACGTCGACGTCGTGCCGGGTGAGGTCGACGGCGCGATCGACGCCGCGGCGTTCCGGATCGTCCAGGAGTCCCTCACGAACGTCCTGCGGCACGCCGGCGCCCGGCGGGCGACGGTCGCCGCGCACGTCGTCGACGGGCTCCTGCTGGTGCGGGTCGCCGACGACGGCCGCGGGGACCGCGCTCGAGGCGACGGCCCGGCCACCGCGGCGGGGCCGGTGGGGAGCGGGAGCGGCGCGGCCACCGGGCAGGGCATCGCGGGCATGGTCGAGCGCGCCGCGCTCCTCGGGGGCCGGCTCGACGCCCGGGACGCGCCGGACGGAGGGTTCGTGGTCACCGCCGAGCTCCCGGCGAGGCTCGCGCCGTGATCCGCGTCGTGATCGTCGACGACCAGGAGCTCGTCCGCGCCGGGCTGCGGGCGCTCGCGGTGCACGACGGCGACGTCGAGGTCGTCGCCGAGGCCGCGACCGGTCGCCAGGGCCTCGCCAGGGTCCGCGAGCACCGTCCGGACGTCGTGCTCATGGACGTCCGCATGCCCGAGATGGACGGCCTCGAGGCGACGCGGGCGATCGTCGCCGACCCGGCCCTCGACGCCGTGCGGGTGCTCGTCCTCACGACGTTCGACGAGGACGAGCACGTGGTCGAGGCGATCCGGGCGGGCGCCGTCGGGTACCTGCTCAAGGACGTCTCGCCCGGGGACCTGCGGTCGGCGATCCGCGTCGTCGCCGACGGGGGCTCGCTGCTGTCCCCGGGCGTCACGGCGTCGGTCATGCGCGCCGCGGTCGAGGCGGTCCCGCGCGCCCTCGACGCCGGGCGCCTGGAGACCCTCACGGCGCGCGAGCGCGAGGTCCTGGAACAGGTCGGTCGGGGCCTGACGAACGACGAGATCGCGCGCGCGCTGTTCCTCAGCCCCGCGACCGCGCGGACCTACGTGAGCCGCCTCCTCACGAAGCTCGACGCCCGCGACCGCGCCGCGCTCGTCGTGCTCGCCTACGAGACGGGACTCGTGCGCCCGGGGGACTGACGCCGTCCGCGACCCGGCTCCCGCCGTGCGCACGGGAGCGGCCCGGTCACGTCCAGCGGAAGAACCGGGCGGCGACGACGGAGCACACGGCGACCGCCCCGCCCAGGGCGACGAGGTGGGAGGCCTCTACCGGCTGCCCGGCCCACGCGTCCCCGAGCGCCTGGACGGACGCGCCGAAGGGGAGGAGCTCTCCCACGCGCGCCACCGGCTCCGGCAGGTCGGACACGTCGCCGAACATGCCGCCCGTCGCGCCGAAGGCGAAGAACACGACGAGACCGATGGCGAGCGCCGCGTTGGGCGTCGGGGAGACGGCGGCGACGAGCATCCCGACGGCGTACATCGCGGTCGCGCAGAGCGCCAGGACACCCAGTGCCGCCGCGGGGGAGGCGGGCAGCGTGGCGTCGAACGCCGCCGTCGCGACGACGAGCGCCAGCGCGACGCCGAGCGCGGTCTGGGCGGCGCTGACCACGACCTGGGCGACGAGCACCATCGCCGGCGAGGCCGGAGTCACGGACAGGCGCTTGAGGACCCCGGTGCGGCGATAGGAGGCGAGGAAGCTCGGCATGTTGATCACGCCGATGATCCCGACGACGATCGCGAGCACGACCGGCACGACGAAGACGTCGAACGCGGTGCGACCGCCCGAGCCCGGGATGACGATCGCGGTCGCGTCGCCGATCCCGTACATGACGAGGATGAGGACCGGCATGCCGAAGGGCATGACGAGCCCGGCCGTGTCGCGTACGACCATCTTGGCCTCGGCGACGACGAGCGCGGCCCACGCGCGCGGGCCCGGCCCGCTCGTGGTGCGCGAGGTAGCGGTGGTGGGGGCGACGGTGATCATCAGGCGGCCACCTCGGGCGTGGTGGGGGTGGCGCCGTCGCCCAGCGAGCGGCCGGTGAGCGCGAGGAACGCGTCGTCGAGCGTCGCGCGCTCGAGCCGCGTCTCCGTCGCGACGACGCCCGCGCGCACGAGCGCGGTGCTGACCTCCTGGAGCAGCTCGCCGTGCCCGGTCACGACCACCTGCTCACCGCGAACCTCGACCCCCTCGACGCCCGGCACGCGGTCCAGGAGCGCGGGCGGGAGCGGAGCCGCGACCCGGAAGCGCACGCGCTGGTCCAGCCCCGCGCCCGCGACCAGACCGGCCGGGGTGTCGTGGGCGACGACGCGGCCGCCGTCGAGCAGCGTCACCCGGTCGCACAGGCGCTCGACCTCCTCCATGAGGTGGGAGACCAGGAGGACCGTGACCCCGTCGTCACGCAACCGCTCGACGACGCCCCACACCTGGCGGCGTGCCTGCGGGTCCAGGCCCGTGGTCAGCTCGTCGAGGATCACGACGCGCGGGTCGCCGACGAGCGCGAGGACGATCGCGACCCGCTGCTGCTGGCCGCCCGAGAGCTTCTCGTAGCGCACGTCGCGCTGCTCGCCGAGGCCGAGGGTCTCGATCAGCCCGTCCGGGTCGCGCCCCGACCCGTAGAACGAGCGGTACAGGTGCGCGAGCTCGCGCACCGTGAGCGCCCCGTGCAGGTAGCCGGACTGGAGCTGGACGCCCAGCACCTGCCGCACCGCCGCGCGGTCGGTGAAGGGGTCGAGGCCGGCGACGCGCACCGAGCCGCCGTCGGGTCGGCGGACCCCGGCGACCATCTCGACGGTCGTGGTCTTTCCCGCCCCGTTCGGCCCGAGGATCCCGAGGATCTCGCCCTCGGCGGCGACGAGGCTCACGGCGTCGACCGCCACCGTCGTCCCGTGCCTGCGGCGGTAGCGTTTCGTCAGGTCTCGTGCGTCGACGGCGCTCATCGCTGCCCACGTCCTTCCCGTCGGTGGTCCGTCCGTTCTCCCGCGGCCGGTCCGCGAGCGGTTCCTCGACGCTACGGAGCGCCAGGGGCGTCGCGCGCGTGCCGGTCGTCACGGCCGTCGACCATGACTTCCGGCACGTGGCGGCACGCCGGTCGGTCCGTAGGGTGAGGGGATGCGACGCATCGACCCGGAGGTGTGGGCCGGCATCGCGATGCTCGTCGTGGTGCTCGGGATCGGCGCCCTCGTCCCGATCGCCGCACCGGGGGCGGTGCTGGTGCCCGTCGGCACCTGGCTCGCGGTGTTCGCGGTGTTCGTCGTCGTCACCGGGTGGCTCGTGCTCCGCGCGGGGTTCGGCACGGTGCGCGCCTACCTGCTGCTCGTCACGCAGGTCGTGCTCGTCGGCGCGCTCGTCCTCAGCGCACCGGGCGCCGGGTGGTTGCCCATCCTGCTCGTCGCCGTCGCGGCCGTGAGCGTCTACGTCGTCCCCGTGCGCGTGACGACCGTCGTGGTGGTCGTGAACGTGGTGGTCGTGACCGTCGCCGTCGGGATGCGCGGGTCGTTCACCGACGCCGTGCTCAGCGGGATCATCTACCTGCTCATCCAGGTCGCCAGCGTCGGGTCGACGTTCGCGCTCCAGCGCGAGAGGCAGATGCGCGAACAGCTCGCCGCCGCGCACGTCGAGCTGCGTGCGGCCGCCGTCCTCCGCGACGTGTCGACCCGGTCCGACGAGCGCCTGCGCATCGCGCGCGAGCTGCACGACGTGCTGGGCCACCAGCTCACGGTGCTCGCGCTCGAGCTCGAGACGGCGAGCCACCAGGAGGGGGAGCGGGCACACGAGCACGTGCTGCGCGCCAAGACGGTGGCGCGCGAGCTCCTGGGTGACGTGCGCGCCACCGTGGGCGAGCTGCGGCGTCGCGCACCGAGCCTGCAGGACGCGATCGAGTCGCTCGTCGAGCGCGTGCTCGCGCCGCGCGTGCGCGTGCTCGTGGCCGACGACGTCGTGGTCGACGAGGAGCAGACCGTCGTGCTCGTGCGTGCCGCGCAGGAGATCGTGACGAACACGATCCGTCACGCCGAGGCAACCGCGCTCACCATCGAGGTCGTCGCCGACGACGACGGCCGGGTCCGTCTCGTCGCCCAGGACGACGGCCGCGGTGCCCGGCGTGTCGAGCCGGGGAACGGCCTGCGGGGGATCACCGAGCGCGTCGAGGCCCTCGGCGGGACCGTGCGCGTCGACGGCGCGTCGGGCTTCCGCGTCGAGGTCACGCTCGCCGAGGCCCGCGAGGGCGTGCTTCCGCGCGAGGCCGTGCGGTGATCCGTGTCCTGCTCGTCGACGACCAGACGCTCGTGCGCCAGGGCATCCGCAGCCTCCTGGGCATCTCCCCGGACGTCGAGGTCGTCGCGGAGGCCGAGGACGGCATGTCGGCGGTCGCGGCGGTGCGCGAGCACGCGCCAGACGTGGTGCTGCTCGACCTGCGCATGCCGCGCCACGACGGGATCTGGGCGCTCGAGGCGATGCGCGAGAGCGGGATCGAGGTCCCCGTGCTCGTGCTCACGACGTTCGACGACGACGACCTCGTGCTGCGCGCCCTGCGCGCCGGCGCTCGCGGCTACCTCCTCAAGGACGTCACGCTCGAGCAGCTCACGGGAGCCGTCCGCACGCTCGCCGACGGCGGCACCCTCGTCCAGCCGTCGATCACCGACCAGCTCCTGCGCGCCGTGCGGTCGGGCGCCGCGGAACCGGAGGAGGACGACGGCGTGCCCGTCCAGGATCTCACCGAGCGCGAGCTCGAGGTGCTGCGGCTCGTGGCGGCCGGGTACTCCAACCGCGAGATCGCCCACGGCATGTTCCTCGCCGAGGGGACGGTGAAGAACCACGTGTCCACCGTGCTGCTCAAGCTCGGGACGCGGGACCGCACGCGCGCCGTGCTGCGCGCGCTCCACCTCGGGATCCTCGGGTGAGACACCTCAGTGGAGCGTCTCGACGCCGATCCGGACGACGTCGCCCACGTCCACCTGCTCCGCGCGGCGCACGGCGGCCTTGACGGGGAGCACGTAGGTCTTGCGGCCCGCGTCCGGGAAGACGGACGTGGACCAGCGCGAGCCGCCGATCGTCACCTCGACCTTGACGGAGCCGAACCCGGCGGGCGGCAGGGGCAGCTCGGCGATCTCGTCGCTCACGTCCTCCGGGAGCGCGGCGAAGACCCAGCTGTCCGTGCGCGCCTCCCAGCGCCACAGCTCGGCCTCGAACTCGAAGCGGGTCCCGCCGCCGGTACCTGTGCCAGCCATCTCTCGTCCCCCGGTCGTCGCCACCCCGCGATCCTGCCGCGGGCCACCCACACGCGGACCGGTCCGAGGGGTCGCGCCCGGGCGCGTCGCACGCCACCATGGACGGATGAGGGCCATCTGGAAGGGCGCCATCACGTTCGGTCTCGTCAACGTGCCCGTCAAGGTCTACTCCGCGACGGAGGACCACGACGTGCCGCTGCACCAGGTGCACGACAAGGACGGCGGACGCATCCGCTACCGGCGCGTGTGCGAGATCGACGGCGAGGTCGTGCCCTACGAGAACATCGCGAAGGCGTACACCGACGGCGAGCAGACCGTCGTGCTCACGGGGGAGGACCTCGAGGCCCTGCCGGCCGAGCGCAGCCGCGAGATCGAGGTCGTCGAGTTCGTCCCGAGCGACCAGATCGACCCGCTGCTGCTCGACCGCAGCTACTACCTCGAGCCCGACTCGAAGTCCAACAAGGCGTACGTGCTCATGCGGCGCACGCTCGAGGAGACCGACCGGACGGCGATCGTGAAGTTCGCGCTGCGCCAGCGCACGCGCCTCGCCGCGCTGCGCGTGCGCGACGACGTGCTCGTCATCCAGACGCTCCTGTGGGCCGACGAGGTGCGCGACGCCGCGTTCCCGTCGCTCGACGACGAGGCGAAGGTCACCGAGAAGGAGCTCGCGATGTCGTCGCAGCTCGTGGCGAGCTTCGAGGCGGACTTCGCCCCCGAGGAGTACGAGGACGACTACCAGGTCCAGCTCCGCCAGCTCATCGACGCGAAGCTCGAGCAGGGTGACGCGCTCGACGCCGCCGAGACGTTCGGGGAGCAGGCCGAGGAGGGCGAGGGCGCCGAGGTCATCGACCTCATGGAGGCGCTGCGGAAGTCCGTCGCGTCGTCGAAGAGCGGCAAGAGCTCGTCGGGTTCCTCCGGCTCGTCGTCCCGGTCGTCCGGCGGCTCGGGCACGACGGCGAAGAGCGGTTCCTCCGGGAAGGGGACGTCCCGCTCGTCGTCGTCGTCCACGTCCTCCTCGTCGAGGAAGAGCGCATCGTCCGGGTCGAAGACGACGGCGAAGTCGGGCACGAAGAGCGCCTCGGGCACCAAGAGCGCGTCCGGCGCCAAGACCTCGTCGGGATCCGCGGCGAAGAAGGCGTCGACCAGCACGCGCAAGAAGGCGTCCGCCTGAGCGACCCGTCGGACCGTCGGGCCGCTCGCCGTCCCGGCGATGAGTTCGGGCGCCGGGCGTGGTCCTACCTCGTGACGGCCCGGGCGGGTCGTGCCCGACACGAGGAGGCACCATGCGAGCGATCGTCCCGAGCCTGTGGTTCGACATGAACCTCGAGGAGGCCGTGGAGTTCTACACGAGCGTGTTCCCCGACGCGAAGGTCGGCGAGATGTACCGCCAGCCCGACGGGACGGTCGTCTCCGCCGACTTCGAGCTCGCCGGGCAGCGGTTCGCCGCCATCAACGGCGGTCCGCAGTTCGCGTTCACGGAGGCGGTGTCGTTCGTCGTCGAGTGCGACTCCCAGGACGAGGTCGACCGGTACTGGGACGTCCTCACCGCGAACGGCGGCCAGGAGTCGCAGTGCGGCTGGCTCAAGGACCGGTTCGGCCTGTCCTGGCAGATCGTCCCGACCGAGTTCCTGGAGATGCTGCAGGACCCCGACGGTACGAAGGTCCAGCGCGTCGTCGACGTCATGATGACGCAGACCAAGCTCGACCTGGAACCGCTGCGCGCCGCGTACGCGGGCTGACGTCGGCGGGGCGTGCGCCTCGTCCACCCACCACCCGGCCGAGGAGAATCGGGTCGGACGTCAGCGACGCATCGCGACGATCTCGGCGACGAGCGCGAGCAGGTCGTCCACGTCGTCGCCCCGGCGCGGCGCCCGGAAGGTGAGTCGCTCCGTGTCGTCGCCCTCCGACGTCGGGCCTCCCGGTGCTGACCCGTCGGGCGCCGGGACGCCCGGTGCCGGGGCGCCCCGTGACGCGTCGTCGTCGGGCGCACCCGGGTCCAGCACCGCGCCGTCGAAGGCCGCGTGCGCGTAGAGGCCGTCGCTGATGAGCACGACGGCGCGCGCGACGACGGGGTCGCCGACCTCGTCGAGAACGGCTCGCGTCCAGGCGTCGTGCGCGCCGTCGAGGGCGGCGCGGGCGCGCGGGTAGGCGCCCTGCGCGAGCCGTGAGACGGCGAGGTAGACGAGCTCGAACTCGCCGTCGACGACGGTCGACGTGCGCAGCAGGTAGTCGACCGGACCTTCGGGTGCGGCGCGCATCACGGCGACGTCGGCGTCGGTGAGCTCGCGCAGGTGGTCGACCAGACCGTCGACGAGCGCGTCCTTGGACCCGAAGTGGTAGAGCAGCCCGCCCTTGGAGACGCCCGCGCGCTCGGCCACGGCCTCGAGCGTCGCGGCGCGCTCGCCGTGCTCGACGAGGAGCGCGGCGAAGGCGCGCAGGACCTTGGCGCGGGCGGCGGGGGGCGGCGGCATGTCGTCGAGGGTAGTGCGAGCGCGCAGCCCCGGTGGTGCGGAGCGTCACAGCCGGCGCGGGATGACCCGAGCGAGCCGAGGACGTTACTGTACCGTCTGGACGGTCCGGAAGTTCGACGCCACCGCGTCGCCCCGGCCGTCCGCTGTCGTGGAAGGACCTCGTCGTGACGGCGACCCAGCTCAACCGCCCCGCGATCCGCCCGGACGCCCCTGCCGCCACCGCGCTCGGCGCGGCGCGCCGGTGGCTCGCGCTCGCGGTGCTCATGCTCCCCGTGCTGCTCGTGTCGATCGACAACACGGTGCTCAGCTTCGCGCTGCCCCAGATCTCGGAGGCGCTGCGTCCCACCGGGACACAGCTGCTGTGGATCATCGACATCTACCCGCTCGTGCTCGCCGGCCTGCTCGTGCCGATGGGCTCGTTCGCCGACCGCATCGGCCGACGACGACTCCTGCTCGCCGGTGCCGTCGGCTTCGCCGCGGTGTCCGTCGTCGCCGCGTACGCGCCGAGCGCGGAGGCGCTCGTCGCGACGCGTGCGGGCCTCGGCTTCTTCGGCGCGATGCTCATGCCGTCGACGCTGTCGCTCCTGCGGAACGTCTTCACCGACCGCGAGGAGCGGCGGCTCGCGATCGCGATCTGGGCGGCCGGGTTCGCGGCGGGGTCGGCGCTCGGGCCGATCGTGGGCGGATTCCTCCTCGAGCACTTCTGGTGGGGCTCGGTCTTCCTCCTCGCCGTCCCGGTGCTCGTCCTGCTCCTGGTCCTCGCACCGCTCTTCGTGCCCGAGTCGCGCGACCCCGCACCCGGACGCGTCGACGTGTGGTCGATCCTCCTGGTGATCGTGACGATGACCCCCGTCGTCTACGGGATCAAGACGCTCGCGAAGTCCGGGCCGAGCGGGCTCGCCCTGGCGAGCGTCGCCGTCGGGCTCGTGGCCGGTGCGCTGTTCGTGCGACGCCAGCTGCGCCGCCCCGACCCGATGCTCGACGTCCGGCTCTTCACGCGCGCCGCGTTCAGCGGTGCCGTGCTGGTCAACCTGCTCTCGGTGTTCTCGCTCGTCGGCTTCCTGTTCTTCGTGTCGCAGGACGTGCAGCTCGTGCTGGGCCTGTCGCCCATGCAGGCGGGGATCGCGCTCCTTCCGGGCCTCGTGCTCATGGTCGTCGCCGGGCTGGGTGTGGTGAAGGTCGTGCGGCGCGTGCGCCCGGCGCGCGTCGTCGCCGTCGCGCTGCTGTTCTCCGCGGCCGGCTACGCGATCGTCGCGGCCGGGGCGGGGGAGAGCACGCTCGCGCTCCTCGTCGTCGCGTTCGTCGTGCTGTCGTTCGGCGTGGGCGCGGCCGAGACCGTGTCCAACGACCTCATCGTGTCCTCGGTGCCGGCGGAGAAGGCGGGCGCGGCGTCCGCCATCTCCGAGACGGCGTACGAGGTCGGCGCCGTGCTCGGCACCGCGGTGCTCGGCAGCATCCTCACCGCGTCCTACCACGCGAACGTCGTCGTCCCGGCGGGCGTGCCCGCGGCGGACGCGGCGGCGGCCGCCGAGACGCTCGGCGGCGCGACCCAGGTCGCCGGGACGCTGCCCGCGGCGCAGGCGCAGGCGCTGCTCGACTCGGCGCACGCGGCGTTCGGCAGCGGCGTCGGCGTGACGTCGCTCATCGGCGTCGTGCTCATGCTCGTCGCGTCGGGCGTGGCGCTCGTCACGTTGCGCGCCGCACGGGCCTGATCGGGCGGGACGCGTTGGCGAGGCGGCGACGGATCCGGGAAGGTGGGCGGTGATGAGCACCCCGCACCGCACCCCGCCCCGCTGGGTCCGCTGGACCCTGGGCATCCTCGCCGCCCTCGTGCCCTGCGTCGTGTGGGGGGTCACGACGGCGACCGCCGAGCGCAGCCTCGGCCCGCACGAGGCGACCTACGAGGTGACGACCGACGGGCTCGTCGTCGTCGACCTCGGGCCCCTGGGGACGCTCCAGATCGAGTCGCCCCTGCCGCTGGGCCTCGGCGCCGACGTGACGGTCCAGGAGATCCCTGCCGACCTCACGGCCGTCGGCCAGGCCGACACGCTCGAGGGCCTGTCGCAGGACCTCGAGGACTACCTGCGCTTCTTCGGCGGGCCCCAGGAGACGATCGGGTCGGTCGCGCGAGCGCTCGTCGTCGACGCCCTGCGCCGCACCGGCTTCGCGATCCTCGTCGTCGCCGCGGGCGGCGCGGGGCTGTACGCGCTGCTCGGCGCGGCGAGGCGCCGGGAGCTCACCGCGGTCGCCGCGCCCCGGACGTTCGAGATCACCGCGAGCGTCGTGCTCGTGGGCCTCGTGGCCGCGTCCCTCTCCTCGAGCGACCCCGCGGCGTCGCGCGGCGAGGGTCAGCCGGCCTCCGCCGTGTTCGCGGGCACGCCGCTCGAGGGCGCGCGCATCACCGGGCGGCTCGCCGGCGTCGTCGACACCTACGGCTCGCTCGTCCTGGACTTCTACCGCGAGAACGAGGAGTTCTACGCGGAGGCGAACGACAACCTCGTCACCGCCTGGGACCGGCGGCAGACCGTCCAGCGGCTCAACGCCGCCGCCGCGGAGCGCGGCGCGCGGGCCGACGGCGGGAGGGCCGTCGCGACGCTCGCGCCGGACGACGAGCCGACGCGCCCTGACGCCGACGCGACGACGGACGCCGCGACCGAGGAACCGGCCGACGGTGACGGCGCGAGCGGTGCGGGCGGCACGGAGGGACCGACGACCGACGACGACGGGTCGTCCGGCACGCCGACGTCGCCCGAGCCGGCGGCCGAGGAGGACCTCGTCACCCTGGTCGTCATCTCCGACCTGCACTGCAACGTCGGGATGGCTCCGCTGATCCGGACGGTCGTCGAGGGGTCGGGCGCGAGCGTCGTGCTCAACGCGGGGGACACGACGATGA
This sequence comes from Cellulosimicrobium sp. Marseille-Q8652, assembly GCF_965112045.1. Taxonomy (NCBI): domain Bacteria; kingdom Bacillati; phylum Actinomycetota; class Actinomycetes; order Micrococcales; family Promicromonosporaceae; genus Cellulosimicrobium; species Cellulosimicrobium sp. Marseille-Q8652. The sequence continues at coordinate 830,440 of NZ_CBCOPS010000002.1, forward strand.
ACGGGACCGCCGTGGAGTCGTTCTGCGTCGACGCCTTCGCGGGCGCGATCCCGAACGGCGTGACGACGGTCGTCGCGGACGGCAACCACGACAGCGTCGAGACGTCCGCCCAGGAGCGCGGTCACGGCCAGGTCGTGCTCGACGGCGAGGTCGTCGAGGTCGAGGGCATCCGGATCCTCGGGGACCGCGACCCGCTCGAGACGCGGCTCGCCGCCGCCGCGCAGCCCGCGCGCGAGGAGACGCCCGAGGAGTACGCGGCGCGCCTCGCGGAGGCGGCGTGCACCGAGCAGGAGGAGGGCGACGGCATCGACCTGCTCCTGATCCACACGCCGCGCATGGGCAACGACGCCATCGAGTCGGGGTGCGTGCCGAACCAGATCTCCGGGCACATGCACACGCGGTCCGGACCGGAGCGGATGGGCGACGGCGTGCGCTACGTCAGCGGGAGCACCGCCGGTGCGGTGAAGGACCAGCTCCGCGTCGGCCCGCTCAAGGGCACCTCCGAGATGACCGTCCTGCGCTTCGACCCGCAGCAGCGCAGGATCCTCGACTGGCAGCTCGTCCAGGTGGGCACGGACGCGTCGGCGACGGTCTGGCCGCGCCTCGCGTGGCCGGCCCCGACGGACGCCGCCCCGGCGGCCGAGGACTGAGGCGGGACGTGCGCGTCGGTCGCGCCGGGCCGGGTCGAGGAGCGGCAGGATGGGGCGCATGAGCAGGTCCACGCGCTGGGGCGTCGTCGCGGTCGTCCTCGCTCTCGTCGTGCTGCTGCTCGCCCCGTTCGTCTACAGCGAGCTCACCGAGGGGCGCACGCCGCCGCCGCTCGGCCTGCAGACGCCGGGGGAGACGTCGCCCGCGGTCGAGTCGCCGGCACCGGGCCCGTTCGACGTCGACGGGCGGTGGGTCGCCGGACCCGGCTCGGCGGCCGGGTTCCGCGCCGAACGGCTCGGCGTCCCGCGGGACGAGGCGACGGTCGTGGGCAGCACGCAGGACGTGACGGGCGCCGTGGAGGTCGTGTCGGGCGAGGCGACGACGGCGCACGTCGAGGTCGCGACCGCGACCATCACGACCGGGGACGCCGTCGAGGACGCCCTCCTGCGGCGCGTGCTGGAGGTCGACATCTACCCGACGTCGGTCTTCGCCCTGACGACACCCCTCGACGTCACCGCCCTGGAGGACGCGACCGGGCCCGTGCGCCTCGAGGCGAGCGGGACCCTGACCCTGCGGGACGTCACCGAGCCGGTGACGGTCGCCCTCGAGGTCCAGCGCTCGGGCGAGGGTCTGCGGGTCGACGGCGCGATCGGCGTCACGTTCTCCGACTACGGCATCGGCGCCCAGCAGCTCGCGCCCGTCGAGGTGCGCGACGAGGGCACCGTCGAGGTGAGCCTCGCGCTGTCCCGCTCGACGGGCTGACCGGCGTCGGGTGCGTCCGGCGCCGTGTCGGTGGCCGGGACCGTGTCCTAGGGTGGTCGCGTGGACCGCCCCGACGACCTCACGCCCGTGGCCCAGGACTACCTCAAGGTCGTCTGGTCTGCGCAGGAGTGGTCGGACGAGCGCGTGACCACCAAGCTCCTCGCCGAGCGGATGGGCGTGGGGGCGTCGACCGTCTCGGAGACCGTGCGGCGCCTGAGCGCCCAGGGGCTGCTCGAGCACGCGCCGTACGGGGCGATCGCGCTCACCGACCGTGGCCGGCTTCTCGCCCTCGCGATGGTGCGCAGGCACCGGCTCCTGGAGACCTATCTCGTCTCCGAGCTCGGCTACGCCTGGGACGAGGTCCACGACGAGGCGGAGGTCCTCGAGCACGCCGTGTCGGACCTCATGATCGAGCGCATCGACGTCCGTCTCGGCCGGCCGACGCGCGACCCCCACGGCGACCCGATCCCGGGTCCCGACGGGGTCGTGGTCCGCCCGCCCGCCGTACCGCTCGCCGAGCTCGTCGCCGGTGACGAGGGTGTCGTGGTGCGGATCTCCGACGCCGACCCCGACGTGCTGCGCTACCTCGCCGAGCTCGGCGTCGGTCTCGACACCCGGGTCGCGGTCACCGAGCGCCGCGAGTACGCCGGCACGCTGACCGTCGCCTGGTCCGGAGCAGGTGCCGACACCCGTGCCGGTGCCGGTCCGGCGCGCGGGACGACCGCGCCGTCCCAGCTCGGCCTGCGCGCCGCCGGGCACGTGTGGGTCGTGCGCGGGCCCGCCGCGTCCGCCTAGACTGGCGCGCACACCATCCTTTCGTCGCCGCCGTCGTCGACACCGATCGAATCGATTCGACCCACCACCTCGACCACCTCGACGACCCCGGGAGAACCATGACCGCACCGAGGACCGGGCCCGCGCTCCTCGCGCTCGCCATGGGCGGCTTCACCATCGGCACGACCGAGTTCGCCACGATGGGCCTGCTGTCCGACATCGCGACCGACCTCGACGTGTCCATCCCCACGGCCGGGCACGCGATCACGGCGTACGCCGTCGGCGTCGTCGTCGGCGCGCCGCTGCTCACCGTGCTCGCCGCGCGCCTGCCCCGCAAGACGCTCCTCCTCGCGCTCATGGGCTTCTACGCGGTGGCCAACGTGCTGTCGGCGACGGCCGGGAGCATCGAGACGCTCGTCGCCGGCCGGTTCCTCGCCGGCCTCCCGCACGGCGCGTTCTTCGGCGTCGGGGCCGCGGTCGGCGCGGCCGTCGTGGGTCCGGGCCGGCGCGGCCACGCGGTCGCGATGATGATGACGGGACTGACCGTCGCCAACGTCGTCGGCGTGCCGCTGTCCACCTACGTGGGCCAGCAGCTCGGGTGGCGCGCCGCGTTCGTCCTGGTCGGCGGGCTGGGCCTCGCCACGCTCGCCGCGCTGTGGTGGCTCGTGCCCGCCGGGGCGGGCCACGAGGCGTCGAGCGCGCGCCGCGAGCTCGCCGCGCTGCGCAACCGCCCGCTGTGGATCGGCTTCGTCGCCGCGTCCGTCGGGTTCGGCGGCATGTTCGCGGTGTACTCGTACGTCGAGCCGACCATCACGCGCGTCACCGGCCTCGCGACCGGCGCCGTGCCTGTCGTGCTCGCGGTCTTCGGCGTCGGCATGACGGTCGGCACGCTGCTCGGGGGCCGGCTGGCGGACCGCTCGGTCATGCGCACCGTCTACGTCGGCTTCGTGTCGACCGCGGCCGCGCTCGTCCTCTTCGCGCTCACCGGCGAGCACCCCGTCCCTGCGGTGCTCGCGCTGTTCCTCCTGGGCGTCACGTCGCAGGTGCTCGGGCTCTCGCTCCAGACCCGGCTCATGGACCTCTCGCCGTCCGCCCCGTCGCTCGGTGCCGCGCTGTGCCACTCGGCGCTCAACGTCGGCAACGCGAACGGCGCGTTCCTCGGCGGCGTCGTCATCGCCGCCGGCTGGGGCTACCTCGCCCCGGCGTGGACGGGCGTGGCGCTCACGCTGGCGGGCCTCGCGATCATCCTGCTGGTCGGGCGCCGCCCCGCGGGCGTCGTCGTCGCCACGCTGCCCGACGCCGTCCGCTCGCCCGAGGCCACCGTCTCGCCGAGGTAGCACCCGGGTCCCCGAGGTCGTTCCCGCGTCGACGAGCTGGTACCGGTCGCCACCCCCGACGCGTGGCGCCGGGACGCGGCGCGCCAGACCCGACCGGCCGCCGTCGGCTCCCTCACAGCCGCGTCCCAGCGAGTCGCGATAGGTTGTGCCCACCGCGCCGACGGCGCGACCACGACGGTCCGGTGCGAGCCGGCGACCCACGAGGAGCGTCCCCGTGAGCAAGAGCGCCCCTGTCGACACGACGGGCGAGTCCGGTCCCCACGAGCTCGAGGAGCCGCTCCCCGGCGGACCGCGCCCCCTGGGCGCCCGCACCCTCGGCTGGCTGCTCGTCGTCCTCGGCGCGATCGGCCTCCTCGCGTCGGCCGACCTCACCGTCGAGCGCTACCTGACCTTGGTCGACCCGGACCACGCGCTGTCCTGCACGCTCAGCGTGTTCGTCGACTGCGGTCCGGCGATGGGGTCGTGGCAGGGGTCGTTGCTCGGCTTCCCGAACCCCCTGCTCGGCATCGCGGGCTTCTCGGTCGTCGTCACGACCGGCGTCGTCGTCCTCGCGGGAGCACGGCTCCCGCGCTGGTACTGGCTGTCGCTGCTCGCCGTGACGACGGTCGCCCTCGCGCTCGTCGTCTTCCTCGTCTGGACGAGCCTGTACGCGCTCGTGCGCCTGTGCCCGTGGTGCATGGTCGTCTGGGCCGTCATGCTGCCGCTGTTCTGGTACCAGGCGGTCCACGCGGTGCAGGAGGGCTTCCTGCCCGCGAGCGACGGCGTGCGGCGGACCGTCGTCGGCAACCGGCACCTGTTCCTGGCGATCGGCTACGTGGCCCTGATCGCCTGGGTCTTCCTGGTCATGGGCCAGTACATCCTCACGAGCTTCTGAGCCGTCCGGACCTCGGGTCGTCCGGACCGCGGCCGTCCTGGCCCTGGGGGACCGGCGCCGACCGGCCGGTGGTCAGCGCCAGGCCGGCTGGTCCGGAGGGCCGTCCTGCGGCCCGCCCGGGCTGCCGTACGCGGGGGCGGGCGCGGAAGCCGCCTGGTGCGCGGACTGCGACGTCGCGCCGGGCTGGCCCGCCGGGATCGGGGAGACCACGACCGCGGTCCCGTACGCGCACACCTCGGAGAACGACTGCGCGATCTCGCCCGTGTCGAACCGCATGCCGACGACGGCGTTCCCGCCCCGCCGCTGCGCCTCCTGGACCATGCGGTGCATGACCTCCTGGCGCGACTCGTACACGAGCTGCGTGTACTCCTTGACCTCGCCGCCGCCGATCGCGCGGAAGCCCGCGACGAAGTTGGCGCCGAGGTTGGCGCTGCGCACGGTCATGCCCATCACCTCGCCGAGGACGGCGTCGATGCGGTACCCGGGGACCTCGTTGGTCGTCACCACGATCACGCGCACATCCTGCCACGGCGCACGCGTCCGCAGGCCCGCCGTCGGGCCTGCGCGCGGTCGGTAGAATCGGCCGCGTGACCACCCCTGACACCACCGAGATCACGCACGCCTCCGGCCAGCCCGCCTTCCGGTACACCCCGGCGCTCGCGGAGCAGATCGAGCTCAAGTGGCAGGAGCTGTGGGAGCAGCGCGGCACGTTCTTCGCCGCCAACCCCACGGGCGGGCTCACCGACGGCGACGGCAGGGGACCCGAGGGCGCGAGCCCGTACTTCATCATGGACATGTTCCCGTACCCGTCGGGTGCGGGGCTGCACGTGGGGCACCCGCTCGGGTACATCGCGACCGACGTCGTCGGGCGCTTCCGGCGCATGTGCGGCGACAACGTGCTGCACGCCCTCGGCTACGACGCCTTCGGCCTGCCCGCCGAGCAGTACGCCGTGCAGACGGGCCAGCACCCGCGCACGACGACCGAGGCCAACATCCTCAACATGCGTCGCCAGCTGCGCCGGCTCGGCCTCGCGCACGACTCCCGCCGCTCGTTCGCGACGATCGACCCGGAGTACGTGCGCTGGACGCAGTGGATCTTCCTGCAGATCTTCGACTCGTGGTACGACCCCGACGCGGAGCGTCCCGACGGCGGCCGCGGCCGCGCACGCCGCATCGCCGAGCTGGAGGCGCAGTACGCCGACGGGTCGCGGCCCGTGCCCGGCGGGGTGCCCGGCGTCGACGAGGGCGCGGACTGGGCCTCGCTCACCCCCGTGCAGCGGCGCGCGGTGATCGACCCGCAGCGCCTGGCCTACGTCGACGAGTCGCCGGTGAACTGGGCCCCCGGCCTCGGGACCGTGCTCGCGAACGAGGAGGTCACCGCGGACGGCCGCTCGGAGCGCGGCAACTTCCCGGTCTTCCAGCGCAGCCTGCGCCAGTGGAAGATGCGCATCACGGCGTACGCGGACCGGCTCGCGGACGACCTGGACCTCATCGACTGGCCCGACAAGGTCACGGCGATGCAGCGCAACTGGATCGGTCGCAGCGAGGGCGCGCTGGTGCGTTTCGCCGTGCTCGGCAGCGCGGACGGCGCCAACGACGCCGCGGCGGAGTCCGGCTCGCAGGTCGAGGTCTTCACGACGCGCCCCGACACCCTGTTCGGTGCGACGTTCATGGTCGTCTCGCCCGAGCACCCGCTGCTCGACGAGGTACCCGCGCACTGGCCCGACGGGACGTCGTCGGCGTGGACGGGCGGGCACCGGTCGCCGGTCGAGGCCGTCGCCGCCTACCGGCGCGAGGCCGCGGCGAAGACCGCCGTCGAGCGCCAGGCCGACGCCGGGAAGAAGACCGGCGTCTTCACGGGTCACCTCGCGGTCAACCCGGTCAACGGCGCGACCATCCCCGTCTTCACCGCCGACTACGTCCTCATGGGCTACGGCACCGGGGCGATCATGGCCGTCCCCGGCGGCGACGAGCGCGACTTCGCGTTCGCCGAGGCGTTCGGGCTGCCCGTCGTGCACACCGTCCGGCCCGCCGGCGGGTTCCCGGAGGGCTTCACGGGCGCGTGGACGGGCGACGGCGAGATCGTCGCGTCGTCGAACGACGAGGTGTCGCTCGACGGGCTCGACGTCCCGGCGGCGAAGCGGACGATCACGGAGTGGCTCGTCGCGAAGGGGCTCGGCGAGGGCACCACCACCTACCGCCTGCGCGACTGGCTGTTCAGCCGCCAGCGCTACTGGGGCGAGCCGTTCCCCATCGTGTGGGACGCCAACGACCAGCCCGTCGCGATCCCGGACGCGATGCTGCCCGTCGACCTGCCCGACGTGCCCGACTACGCGCCGCGGACCTTCGAGCCCGACGACGCGGACTCCTCGCCGGAGGCGCCGCTCGGCCGCAACGACGACTGGGTCCGCGTGACGCTCGACCTGGGCGACGGGCCGCAGGAGTACCGCCGCGACACCAACACCATGCCCAACTGGGCGGGGTCGTGCTGGTACTACCTGCGCTACCTCGACCCGACGTGGTCCGGGTCGCCGGACGAGGCGGCTCGTGGGGCGGCGGGCAGGGCGGCGAACGCCGACGTGACCGTGGTCGACCCCGAGCTCGAGCGCTACTGGATGGGACCGGAGCACAACGCGTCCGCCGGGCGCGCGGGCGGCGTCGACCTGTACGTCGGCGGCGTCGAGCACGCCGTGCTGCACCTGCTCTACGCGCGGTTCTGGCACAAGGTCCTCTACGACCTGGGGCACGTCTCGAGCGTCGAGCCGTTCCACAAGCTCTTCAACCAGGGCTACGTTCAGGCGTACGCGTTCACCGACGCGCGCGGCCAGTACGTCCCGGCGGGCGAGGTCGTCGAGGAGCCCGCGGCGGACGGCTCGGGCGAGGTCGTGTACCGCTGGAACGGCGAGGTCGTGCAGCGCGAGTACGGCAAGATGGGCAAGTCGCTCAAGAACGTCGTCACGCCCGACGACATGTACGCCGAGTACGGCGCCGACACGTTCCGCGTCTACGAGATGTCGATGGGTCCGCTCGACCTGTCGCGCCCGTGGGAGACGCGCGCCGTCGTCGGGTCGCAGCGCTTCCTGCAGCGGCTGTGGCGCAACGTCGTGAGTGAAGACACGGGGGAGACGACCGTCTCGGACGAGCCGGCGTCGCCCGAGACGCTGCGCGCCGTGCACCGCGCGATCGCGGACGTGCGGGTCGAGATGGAGCACATGCGCCCCAACACGGCGATCGCGAAGCTCATCACGCTCAACAACCACCTGACGTCGCTCGACCGCGTGCCGCGCGAGGCCGTGGAGCCGCTCGTGCTCATGACGGCGCCGGTGGCGCCGCACCTCGCCGAGGAGCTCTGGCAGCGCCTGGGCCACGACGGCTCGCTCGCGCACGCGCCGTTCCCGACGGCGGACCCGCAGTACCTCGTCGAGGACACCGTGACGTGCGTCGTGCAGGTCAAGGGCAAGGTCCGCGGCCGGCTCGAGGTGCCGCCGTCGATCACGGAGGCCGACCTCGAGGCCGCCGCGCTCGCCGAGCCGAACGTCGTGCGCGCGATCGACGGTGCTCAGGTCCGCAAGGTGATCGTGCGCGCTCCGAAGCTGGTGAACATCGTCGTCTGACCCTTTCGCTGAGTGCATGAAATCGTCGCGTCCGACCTGCTCGGGCGCGACTATTTCATGCACTCACGGGCGGGCGGATGCCCGACGGCGGTCCCTCGCCGCGCGCACGCGGCGCACCAGACGCTCGGGGTTCCGGATCACATCGTCGGCCGTCGCCGTGACGATGATCCACCCGGCGTCCTCGAGGCGCTGACGCCGCTCGACGTCGCGACGCCACGTCGCCGGGTCGGTCCGGTGGATGTCGCCGTCGTACTCGATCGCGACGCGCAGCTCCGGGTACGAGAGGTCGGGCAGGGCGAGAAATCGTCCGGCACCGTCGAGCGCCGGGACGTTGACCTGCGGGCACGGCAGACCGGCCTGGACGAGGATCAGCCGCGTCCTGGTCTCCATGCTCGAGTCGGTCCCCGCGCGCACGAGGTCGATCGCCTCGCGGCACCGCACGATGCCGCGCATCTTGTACGTGGCGTCCATGAGCCGGCGCAGCTCGTGGACCGTCGTGGCGGCGTCCCTCCTCCTCGTCATCGCGTCGGCGAGGACCACCAGGTCCTCCGGCGACAGCGCGTGCGCGAGCTGGAGCCAGGTCTGCGCGGGAGAGGTCACGGGCAGCCCGTGCGCCTGGGTGGTGCTCAGACGGCGCTGCCCGCAGTAGTGCGCGACGAGGTTCGACCGTTGCGGCCGCAGCTCGCGCCGTGGCGAGACCACGTGCACGCGGTCGTCGGCGGCGAGCTGCCACGGGAGCTCGACACCGTGGAGCCGGAGCGCGGTGACGTGGCTGAAGGCCGCGCCGTCGGGCAGCACGAGTGCCGCGGCACGGCACAGGTCGACGGTCGTGGCGATGCTCGCGGCCGGCACCCGGACGCCGGCGAACGGTGCGTCGAGAGTCGGACTGCGCAACGAGGCCGGGGTGCTGCCGAAGGTTTGCGCGGTGCGCGTGCGGAACGGCCGGTCGGGCAGCTGCGAGGTCATGCCGCCGAGGGTGCCGCACAGCGGTCGGCCGCCGTGCGCCTGGCCCCAGTCCTGTGGACGACCAACCGCTGAGTGCATGGAATAGTCGCGTCCGAGGCGATCAGGCGCGACTATTCCATGCACTCAGCGGGAACGCGTCAGCGGCGGCGCGTGCCGAAGATCGTGCGGGTGAGCTCGCGCCCGAGCTGGGTCCCGGCCGAGCGGAGGAACGCGTCGAGCGGGTTCGACGACCGCGAGCGCGACGACTCCGACGAGCCGGTCCTCGACGGGGGTCTCGCGGCGTCGCGCTCCAGCTTCGCGCGCATCCTCTCGAGCTCCGCCTGCTCCTTCCTCGCCGTGCGCTCGGCCTCCTTCGCCGCGTCCTTCGCCGCCTTCTCCTGCGCGGCGGCCTCGGCCTCCGCGGCCTCCGCGGCGGCCCGTGCGGCGGCCTGCTCCTGCGCGCGGACCTGCAGCAGCTCGAACGCGGACTCGGCGTCGACCGGCGTGCCGTACCGGGCGTAGGCCGGTGACGCCGCCACGGCGGCCTCCAGGGCGGCGGTCGGCGCGGGGTCCATCGACGACCGCGGCGCCCGGACGCGGGTCCAGGCGACGGGCGTCGGCGCGCCCTTCTCCGTGAGCACGGTGACCACCGCCTCACCGGTGCCGAGCGACTGCAGGAGCCGCTCCAGGTCGTAGGGCGAGTGCGGGAACGTGCGCGCGGCCGCGCGCAGGGCGGACGCGTCGTCGGGCGTGAACGCGCGCAGCGCGTGCTGCACGCGGTTGCCGAGCTGCGCGAGCACGTCGGCGGGCACGTCCTTGGGGCTCTGCGTCACGAAGAACACGCCGACGCCCTTGGACCGGATCAGCCGGACCGTCTGCACGACCTGCTCGAGGAAGTCCTTCGACGCGCCCGTGAACAGCAGGTGCGCCTCGTCGAAGAAGAACACGAGCCGCGGCTTCTCGACGTCGCCGACCTCGGGCAGCTCCTGGAACAGGTCGGCGAGCAGCCACATGAGGAAGGTCGAGAACAGTGCCGGCCGGTCCTGCACCGCGGGCAGCTCGAGCGCCGAGACCACGCCCCGTCCGTCGGGTGCGGTGCGCAGCAGGTCCGACGTCGCGAACGCCGGCTCCCCGAAGAAGACGTCCGCGCCCTGCGCCTGGAGCGCGACGATCTCGCGCAGGATGACGCCGGCCGTCGCGGCGGAGACGCCGCCGAGGCCCTTGAGCTCGGCCCTGCCCTCGTCCGACGTGAGGTACGCGATCGTGGACTGCAGGTCCTTGAGGTCGAGGAGCGCGAGACCCTGCGCGTCCGCCCAGTGGAAGACGAGCCCGAGGCTCGACTCCTGCGTCTCGTTGAGGCCCAGCACCTTCGACAGCAGCAGGGGCCCGAAGTCCGTGACCGTCGTCCGGATCGGCACGCCCGTCCCCAGGCCGCCGAGCGTGTACAGCTCGACGGGGAACGCGGTGGGCGCCCAGTCCTGCCCGATCGAGCGCGACCGCTCGACGATCTTCTCGGTCGACGCCCCGGGCTGCGTCAGACCGGACAGGTCGCCCTTGACGTCCGCGAGGAACACCGGCACGCCCGCGGCGGAGAGGCCCTCCGCCATGCCCTGCAACGTCTTGGTCTTGCCCGTGCCGGTCGCGCCGGCGACCAGCCCGTGCCGGTTGAGCATCGAGAGCGCGAAGCCCACCTGGACGTCCGCACGGGGGCTCGGCTCGCCGCCCGGCTCAGCCTCCAGCAGCGCCCCGAGCGCGAGGGTCCCGCCCTCGTACGCGTACCCCGCGGCGACCTCGGCGGCGTAGCCCTCCACGGCCCCTGCCGGCGCCGCGTCCGACGTCCGCTCCGGGGCCGGGCGGGAGGAGTCGTGCGCAGGGGCCGCCTTCGCGGCGGCCGCCTCCGCGGCGTCGAGAGCTGCCTGGGCGGCGCGCGCCCTGGCCTCGGCCGCTTCCGCCGCGGCGCTCGCCGCGGCCGCACGCAGCGCCGCGAGCTCGGGATCGGTCGGTGCGTCGTCGCCCATGCCTCGGATCCTAGGGCGAGGCGGGCGCGTGCGCCCTGGCGCAGGCAGCCGGTCGCCCTGGGCCAGGAACGGCATCGCCGGCGTCCCGGACCTCGTCACGGTCCGGGCGTGGGCGGGCGTGCTGATGCGCTCGGGCCTGCGAGCGCCGTAGGGTGGGCGCCGCCATGACCGACCACCACGTGCACGTCGTCACCGACTCGACGGCGTCCCTCCCACCCGCCGACCACCCCCGGCTGCGGGTCGTCCCGCTGCACGTGGTGGTCGACGACGAGTCGTACCTGGAGGGCGTGGGACTGACCGCGTCCGACGTCGCAGCCCACCTGCACGACGGGCGCCGGGTGACGACGTCGCAGCCCACACCCCGTGCGTTCGTCGACGCCTACGCGGCGGCCGCGGCGGCGGGGGCGCGCGAGATCGTCTCCGTCCACCTGTCGGGAGAGCTGTCCGGGACGGTGCACGCCGCGGCGCTCGCGGCCGCCGACTCGCCGGTCCCGGTGCGCGTCGTCGACTCGAGGACGGTCGCGATGGGGCTCGGGTTCGCGGCCCGCGAGGCTGCCCGCGCCGCGGCCGAGGGCGCGCCCGCCGACGTCGTCGCACGGCGCGCGATCGAGGTCGCCGACGCCGGCCGCGCGATCTTCCTCGTCGAGTCGCTCGACCACCTGCGCCGGGGCGGGCGGCTCAGCGCGGCGTCGGCCGCGCTGGGGACGGTGCTCGGCGTGCGACCGCTGCTGGCCGTGCGGGACGGCCGGATCGACGTCGTCCAGAAGGTCCGCACGAAGGCGGCGGCGGTCGAGCGGATGACGGCGGTCGCCGCGGAGTCGGCGGGCCGGCGCGCCCGGCCCGCGCTCGCCGTCCCCCCCGTCGGGGCGGACGACGCCGCGCACCGCCTCGCCGACGAGCTCGCCGACCGCACGGGCCTGCGCGCCGAGGTGACCCCCGTGAGCGCCGTGCTGGGAGCGCACGTGGGCCCCGGGGTGCTCGCGGTCGTCGTCGCCGACCTCGCGGACCGCGGCTCGGGCGTCGGGGACCGGCCGCCCGCCGGCTGAGCCGACCGCGGGCGGCCGGGACGCGCGGCGCGACGTCCCGGGGCCGTGCGGTTCGTGGCCGTGCACAGGCCGACTCGGCGGGGTGCCGGTCCACAGGCGGTCCGCCGTCCGCGCGGCGAGGTGCGCCGGGTGCCTAGCGTCCCCGGCGTGAGCACACCACGACACGAGCCGAGTCCAGAGGCACGGACCGGGCGCGACCGTCAGGACGCGATCGTCCGGCAGCGGTTGCGCGCCGTGTCCCGGTCCGGTCGGCCGGCGCTGGCCTGGCATCCTGCGACCGGCACGCTGGCGCAGGTCGACGCGCAGGCCGTCCACGGCGTCGACCGCGACGACGGGGGCGTCCCGTGGACGGACGCGGACCCGACTCCCCGAGACGGCGGACGGGGCGACGCCGAGCCGCCGGACGGGACCGACGGCGTCGCACCGCCGGACCGGGAGGTCGGGTGGCTGCCGGTGCGACCGGGAGCGGGTGCGGGAGTGCCGCGGCACGGCGAGGTGCCGCTGCGGGGCGCGACGGGCACCCCGGCCGTTCCGGCGGTGCCGACGGACGGGGGAGCGGCGGCGGCGCAGGACGCCGTCGGGTCGATGCGCCGCCGCGCCGCGGAGACGGCCGCGAGCGCGTACGCCGCCGCGCACGGGCACCCCACCGCCCACTCCGGCTTCGCCGGGCTCGCCGACGAGGGCCGTCCACGCTGGTCGGTGCGGCCGCGCACCGTGGTGGCGCTGTCGTCGTCGTCGCGCTCGCGCTCGCCGCGGGCGTCGTGGCGGTCCGGCTCCCGTCGGGCGAGGTCGAGCCGGTCGCCCAGGTCGGAGAGGTCGACGCCTCGGCAGCGGCGACCGGGCAGGAGGCGGACGCACACGGCGCGACGAGGCTCGACGAGCGCGGCGTCCGAGAGCCCTGCGGCCGAGGACGTCGCCGTGGCCACGAGCGCACCCGAGGGAGTCGTCGTGCACGTCGTGGGGCAGGTCGCGGCGCCCGGGCTCGTGACGGTCCCCCCGGACGCACGGGTGGCCGACGCGCTCCGGGCCGCGGGCGGTGCGACGCCGGACGCCGACCTCGCGGCGCTCAACCTGGCGCGGGCGGTGACGGACGGGGAGCAGATCGTCGTGCCGCGGCCGGGGAGGTCGTGGCGCTCCCCGACCCGGGGGCGCAGGGGGCGGCGCGGACGCCGCGGTCGGACCGCTCGATCAACGCTGCCGACGCAGCCGCCCTCGACGCGCTGCCCGGGATCGGGCCCGTGCTCGCCGAGCGCATCGTGGCGTGGCGCGACGAGAACGGTCGGTTCACCTCCGTCGAGGAGCCTGGGCGAGGTGAGCGGCATCGGCCCGGCCGTCCTCGCCGACGTCCGCGACCTCGTCCGCGTGTGAGGGACCTGCGGCTGGTCCCGTCGGCGCTCGCGGCGTGGGTGGCGGCGTTCCTCGCGGTGGACGCGTCGCCGGACGCCGTCCTGCGCGGCGCCGTGCTCGTGACCGTCGCGCTCGCGGTCGTGCTCGGGGTCGTGGCGGCGGCCGTCCTGCGGAGGCGGCGCGCCTCGTGCGACGAGACCCGACCCGTCCGCCTCCTCGGACAGGTGGTGATCGTCCTCGCGTGCGTCGCGGCCGTGCTGATCTCGGACGGCGGCGACCTCGCCGCACGGTCGGGACCGGGCCTCGCCGACCTCGCCGCACGGGGAGCGACGGCGACGGTCACGGCGACCGTGCGCTCCGCCGTCGTCGCGCGGGCCAACCCCTGGTCGGGCGAGACGGACCGGCTCGAGGTCCGGGTCGCGCTCGTCGGGCTCACGGCCCGGGGCGTCACGACGGCGGCGACCGGACCGCTCGTCGTCACGGGCACCGACGTCGCCGGCGGGCCGGCCGGCGGGTGGGCCGGCGGGTGGGCCGACGCGGCCTACGGTGCGACGATCACCGCGACCGGTCGCCTGGACGTCCTGGGCGACCGGACGCTCCTGCGCACGGACGGACCGCCGCACGTCGTCGCGCCACCCGGACCGTTCCTGCGCGGCGCGCACGCCATGCGACAGGGCCTGCTCGACGCGACGGACGGGCTGAGCCCGCAGGCGCGCGGGCTGGTGCCGGGCGTGGCGGTCGGGGACACCTCGCGGCTCGACCCGGTGCTCGACGAGGCGATGCGCACGACGTCGCTCACCCACGTGACCGCGGTCTCGGGCGGGCACTTCGCGATCGTCGTGGCGTGCGTCGCGGCGCTGTGCGTGGCGGCCCGTCTGCCGCGCCCGGTGCGGGTCGTCGTCACCGGCGCGGCGATGGCGGGCTTCGTCGCGCTGGTCCATCCCGAGCCCAGCGTCCTGCGCGCCGCGGCGATGGGAGGGGTCGGCGTCGCCGGGATCGCGCTGGGACGACCCTCGCGGGCCGTCGCGGCGCTCGGCACCGGCGTCGTGGTGCTGCTCGTGCTCGACCCGTGGCTCGCACGGTCGTACGGCTTCGTCCTGTCCGTGGCCGCGACCGCGGGCCTCGCGCTCCTCACGGCGCCGATCGCCCGCCGCCTCGCGCCCTGGTGCGGGCGCACGGCCGCGCACGTCGTCGCGGTCCCGGTCGCGGCGCAGGCTCGCGTGCGCGCCCGTGCTGGTCCTGCTCGACCCGAGCGTCAGCATGTGGTCGGTCCAGGCCAACCTCGTCGCCGCGCCGGCGCTCGGGCCCGCGACGGTCCTCGGCGTCCTGGCGACGCTCGTCGCGCCGTGGTGGCCCGCGGCCGCGACCGCGCTCGGGTGGTCGGCGGGACTGTTCACCGGGTGGATCGCGGGGGTCGCGCAGACCTTCGCCGGGCTGCCCGGCGCGCGTCTGCCGTGGCCCGGAGGCGTCGGCGGGCTCGTGCTCCTCGCCGTGGTCACGGTGGTCGTGCTCCTCCTCGTGGGACGCTCGCGCGCGCTGCGCACGGCGGGCGAGCGTCGGGGCTCCGCCGTGCCCCGTCGGCGCCGCTGCGTGAGCGGGTCGCGCGGGCGGTGCGGGTGGGGGCGCGCCGGGGCCGCGCGAGCGGGGCGGTCGGTCGTCCACGACCGGACCTCGGCCCCGGAGAGATCGCGACGGCCGTGCTGCTGGTCGTCGTGCTGGGGCTCGTCGGTGTGCTCGTGCGACCCCTCGTCGTGGGGAGCGGTGCGGTGCCGCCGGACTGGGCGGTCGTGGCGTGCGACGTCGGGCAGGGTGACGCGCTGGTGCTGCGCGCCGGCCCGGGCTCCGCGGTGGTGGTGGACGTCGGCCCCCGGCGACGCCGCCGACCGGTGCCTCGACGAGCTCGGCGTGCAGCGGGTCGACCTGCTCGTGCTCACCCACTTCCACGCGGACCACGTCGGCGGGCTCGACGCCGTGCTGCGTGGACGGACCGTCGCGCGCGCGCTCGTGACGGGCACGGCGGACCCGCCGGCGCAGGCGGACAGGACGCTCGGCGCGCTGGAGACGGCGGGTGTGCCGGTGCAGGTCGCGGTCGCCGGCGACGCGGGCACGCAGGGCGGGGCGCGATGGGAGGTCCTCCAGGCGGGCCCGGGCGACGAGGGCGCCGGGGAGGGGTGCCGGCGCGCCGCGCGGGGTCCGACGAGGGCGACGGCGGCGCGAACGACGCGAGCATCGCGCTCCTCGCACGGGTGTCGGGAATCGACGTCGTCACGCTCGGCGACCTCGAGGACTCCGGGCAGGGCGCGCTCGCGCGGTCCCTCGCGCCGCGCGGGCTGGGCGAGGTGGACGTGGTGAAGGTCGCGCACCACGGCTCGGCGACCCAGTCCGAGCGGCTCGCGGAGATCCTCGCCCCGGCCGTGGCGGTGGTGAGCCCGGGGAGAACACGTACGGGCACCCGACCGACCGGGCGCTGGACCTCTACAAGGGTGTCGGTGCGAGCGTGCTGCGCACCGACACGTGCGGCACGTTCGCGCTCGTCGTGCGCGACGGCGTCCTCGGCGCCGCGGGATGCGCGTGATCCCGCGACACCCGGCTCCCGGCGCCCATCTCCGTGCCCGAGCCCCGCGCGTCGCGCAGGTCGTGCGGGTGGTCGGCGTGGGCGGCGTCGGGACCTCGGGCCGAGCCCCGCCCGCCGGCCGAGCCCCGCCCGCCGGCCGAGCCCCGCCCGCCGGCCGAGCCCCGCCCGCCGGCCGAGCCGGCCGCCTCCGGGTCAGGGCGTGGGCAGGGCGTGGCAGGCTTGGCGCATGCCCGCGTCGACACGGTCCCCCGCCCGCCCGCCCGTCGCGACCGCGTGGGACGACGTGCGGCTCGCGCCGGTCGTGCTCGTCCAGGGACCGGAGTCGCTGCTCGCGGAGCGGGCCGTCGACGCGGTGGTCGACCTCGCGCGCGAGCGCGACCCGGAGGTGGAGAAGGTCGAGCTGGAGGCGGCGACGTACCAGCCCGGCATGCTCACGGTGGCGGCGAGCCCGTCGCTGTTCGGCGAGGCGAAGGTCGTCGTCGTGCGCGGGGCGGAGGTCGCGACCGACGCCCTCGTCGCCGACGTCGTCGCGTACGTGCCGGTCGCGGACCCGGCGACGACGGTCGTCGTGGTCCACGGTGGCGGCGTGCGCGGCAAGCGCATGCTCGACGCCATCCGCACGAGCGGCGCGCCCGTGGTCACGGTCGAGGCGGTCAAGAAGGACGCCGACAAGGCGGCGTTCGTCACCGCGGAGTTCCGCCGAGCGCGCCGCCGGATCGACGGCACGGGGGTCCGGGCGCTGGTCGAGGCGCTCGGCAACGACCTGCGCGAGCTCGCGGCGGCGTGCGCCCAGCTGGTCACCGACACCGACGGCACGGTGACCGAGCAGGTGGTCGACCGCTACTACGGAGGGCGCGTCGAGGCGACGGGCTTCCGCGTGGCCGACGCCGCGGTCGCCGGGAACGCGGGAGAGGCCGTCGCGCTGCTGCGGCACGCGCTCGCGACGGGTGCCGACCCGGTGCCGCTCGTCGCGGCCCTCGCGATGAAGCTCCGTGCGCTCGCGAAGGTCGGCGCGATGCGCGGGCGGGGTGGCGCGTCGGCGAAGGAGCTGGGCATGGCGCCGTGGCAGGTGGACCGCGCGAAGCGCGAGCTCTCGGGCTGGACGCCGGAAGGGCTCGCGACGGCGATCAGCGCCGTGGCGCAGGCCGACGCGGAGGTCAAGGGGGCCGGACGGGACCCCGTGTTCGCCGTGGAGCGCGCCGTCCTGACGATCGCGGGATCGCGCGGCCGCTGAGCCGTCGCCCCGGAGCGTGCGCGAGGGGCGCCGACCCGTCCGGGTCGGCGCCCCTCGTGGAGAAGCCTGTGGTCGCCTCAGGGGCGACGCGTCGTTCAGAGCGCGTTGACCGTCTTCGCGATGGCCGACTTGCGGTTCGCGGCCTGGTTCGCGTGGATGACGCCCTTCGAGACGGCCTTGTCGAGCTTGCGCGAGGCAGCCTGGAGCGCGGTGCTCGCCGCGTCCTTGTCGCCGGCGGCGACGGCCTCGCGCACGCGGCGCACGTACGTCTTGAGCTCGGACTTGACCGCCTTGTTGCGCAGGCGAGCCTTCTCGTTCGTGCGGATGCGCTTGATCTGGGACTTGATGTTGGCCACGTGTGAGCTTTCTGGTGTGTTCGCCGAAGCGAGCGGATAGGTCGTAGAGGGCGGCTCCAGCTCCGGGACTGGGGTGGGGAACCCGTGGAGAGGTGCTGGAGCGGTGCCCGCCGACCTGGGCGGACACGCGACCAACGAGACTACCAGCCCGGACCCCTCCGGATCCAGTCGACCCAGGGCGTCCGGCCTCCGTCAGCGGTGCGCGGCGACGCCCGCGACGACGCGGTCGAACACGGCGCGGCCGACGACGGCGCCCTCGCGGCGCACGGCACCCGGGTCGATGCGCAGCACGCGGTCGAGGCGCACCTCGCTGTCCCTGCCCCTCGCGTCCCACGGTCCGGAGCCGATGTCGAGCCAGTGCCGTCCCCACCGCGCCTCGTCGCGAGCGTCGCGCGAGTGGTCCTTGCTCGTGAGCATCACGCCGAGGAGCCACGGCCCGTCGGCTCCCACGAGCAGCACCGGGCGGTCCTTGCCCTGGGAGTGGTCCTCCTCGAACGGCACCCACGTCCACACGATCTCGCCCGGGTCCGGTGCGCCGTCGAGCCGGGGCGCGTACCGCGCGCGGACTGCTCCCGTGTAGTCGCCGGGGTACGCGCCGCCCGGACGGGTGGCGGGGCCGGCGGCGCCGCGCGGCGTCGGGCGCGGGGGAGCGGGGCGCGGTGCGGGACGGGGGCCACGGGTCCCCGTGGTGCCGGAGCGCCCGGAAGGACGCGAGACGCCGCGCACGACGGCGCGCGCAGCGTCGCCGAGCAGTCCCAGCCATCGGTTGCGTGCCACGCGCGGCACCCTACACGCGGGGTCGACGGTCCGGCCGCGTCGGGCGACCGCGCGAGCCGTTCGTGCGGGCCCGGGGCGTGACGGTCGCCGCGCTCACGGCGTGAGGCGCTCGGCGAGCGCGGCGTCGAGCGCCGACACGTCGCCGTCGAGCGCCAGCCCGGGGACGGCGTCGGGGTCCGGCGTGATCCGCCGCCACAGGACGAGCGCGAGCTCGCGCGCGGGGGCGGACACGCGCACCGCGGCCGGCGTCCCGTCGGGGGCGCCGAGCACCCACGACCGCGACGTGTCGGTGGCGACGAGCGCCACGGGGCGGTCCAGCGGGGTCATGCGCCCGAGGCGCACCTGGCGGGGCTGCATCACCGTGACGACCTCGTCGACCGTGTCCGCCCACACGTCCGGCGCGACGTCGTCGACCGCGCTCCCGGCCGCGGCACGCAGGTCGTGGAGGTGCACGAGCGTCTCGTGCACCTGCCGGCGGTGCCAGAACCGCACGGTCGAGCCCGGGTCGTCGCTCTCGAGGAGCGTCCAGGCGCGCGCGTCGGGGTCGAGCGTCGCGAGGGTCTCGCGGAGCTCGGACGCCTGCTCGGCGTAGAAGGGCGCGAGGTCGAACGGCCCGCGGCCGAGCGGCGTCTCCTGCCGGCGCCGCGCCTGCGCCGCCGCCCAGTGGTGGATCCGTCCGACGTGCTCGACGAGGTTCCGCACGCGCCACCGGCCGCACGCGGGCACCGGAGCGTGCGGGTCGGCCCCCGGCACGCCGGCGAGGAACGCGCCCTGCAGCCGTCCGAGTAGAGCGAGCTCGTCGTCCATGGGGGGAGTATGCCCCGCGCCGGGGACACGGGAGCGGGGCGGCCCGCGCCGCCGGCGCGAGCCGTCGGACGGCGAGCACCGCGGCGACCCTCCCGCAGGACGTCAGGCCGCGAGCACCGCGTCGACCTCCCGCAGGAACGCGTCGAGGTCGTCCGGGTTGCGGGACGTCACGAGCGTGTACCCGCCCTCGTCGTCGCGCACGACCTCGCGGTCCACCCACGCCCCGCCCGCGTTGAGGACGTCGGTCTCGAGGGAGGGGTAGCTCGTGAGCGTCTTGCCCTCGACCGCCGCCGTCTCGACCAGGGCCCACGGCCCGTGGCAGATCGCCGCGACGGGCTTGCCGCCCGTGGTGAAGGCGCGCACGATCTCCATCGCCTCGTCCTCCAGGCGCAGGGAGTCGGCGTTGAGCGTGCCCCCCGGGACGAGGAGCAGGTCGTAGGACGCGGCGTCGACGTCCCCGAACGTGAGCTCCGGCGTCACCGAGCGGCCGGGGTCCTTGTCGCCCACGAGCGTCTGCACGTCGTCGGTGGAGACGGCGGCGACGTCCACGCGGGCGCCCTCGCCGCGCAGGTGGTCGAGCGGGACGACGAGCTCGTCCTGCTCGACGCCGTAGTTCGTGACGATCGCCAGCACGCGGCGGCCGGTCAGGTCCGTTGCGGGCACGGTGGTCTCCTCTCGTGGGGGGTTCTCCTTCCACGCTAGGTCGGCGACCGCGGTCTCGCAGGGCGAGGCGGTCCGTCCCGCCGGTGGGGGCACGCGTGGGACAATGGAGGTCCGTGTCGGCTCGCCGGACCACCGGCGTGACCGCCGACCGAGATTCGGGCCCACATCCGCCCGAGCCCACGCCTTCGCCGACGTCACAGGAGCGCACCCGCGTTGTCCCCGATCCCCAGCGCCGAGCTGAGCACCCGGATCCAGCCGGCGGCCACGCCGCCCGAGCTGATCCGCAACTTCTGCATCATCGCGCACATCGACCACGGCAAGTCGACGCTCGCCGACCGCATGCTGCAGCTCACCGGCGTCGTCGAGCCCCGCGCGATGCGTGCGCAGTACCTCGACCGCATGGACATCGAGCGCGAGCGCGGCATCACCATCAAGTCGCAGGCCGTGCGCATGCCGTGGGGGCGCGCCGACGCGTCGGGGGCCGACCAGGCGTACGCGCTGAACATGATCGACACCCCGGGGCACGTCGACTTCACGTACGAGGTCTCACGCTCGCTCGCGGCGTGCGAGGGCGCGGTGCTGCTCGTCGACGCGGCGCAGGGCATCGAGGCGCAGACCCTCGCGAACCTCTACCTCGCGATGGAGAACGAGCTCGAGATCATCCCGGTCCTCAACAAGATCGACCTCCCGGCGGCGCAGCCCGAGAAGTACGCCGAGGAGATCGCGGGGCTCGTCGGCGGCGACCCCGCGGACGTCCTCAAGGTCTCCGGCAAGACGGGCGAGGGCGTCGAGGTGCTGCTCGACCGGATCGTCGAGCGCGTCCCGGCCCCGGTCGGCGACGCCGACGCCCCGGCCCGCGCGATGATCTTCGACTCCGTCTACGACACGTACCGCGGCGTCGTCACCTACGTGCGCGTCATCGACGGCAACCTGAACCCGCGCGAGCGCATCGTCATGATGTCGACGCGCGCGACGCACGAGCTCCTCGAGATCGGCGTCATCTCGCCCGAGCCCATCATCACGAAGGGCCTCGGGGTCGGCGAGGTCGGCTACCTCATCACCGGGGTGAAGGACGTCCGGCAGTCGAAGGTCGGCGACACGGTGACGAACGCGGCGAAGCCCGCGACCGAAGCCCTCGGCGGGTACTCGGACCCGAAGCCGATGGTCTTCTCCGGCCTGTACCCCGTCGACGGCTCGGACTACCCGACGCTGCGCGACGCCCTGGACAAGCTCAAGCTCAACGACGCCGCCCTCAACTACGAGCCGGAGACGTCCGTCGCGCTCGGGTTCGGCTTCCGCGTGGGGTTCCTCGGCCTGCTGCACCTGGAGATCGTGCGCGAGCGCCTCGAGCGCGAGTTCGACCTCGACCTCATCTCGACCGCGCCGAACGTCGTCTACGACGTCACGCTCGAGGACGGCAGCGTCGTCAAGGTGACCAACCCGTCGGAGTTCCCGGGCGGCAAGATCAAGGAGGTCAGCGAGCCGGTCGTGCGCGCGACCATCCTGGCGCCGAGCGAGTTCGTGGGCACGGTCATGGGGCTGTGCAACGACCGGCGCGGGCAGATGCTCGGCATGGACTACCTCTCGGAGGACCGCGTCGAGCTGCGCTTCACGCTCCCGCTCGCCGAGATCGTCTTCGACTTCTTCGACCAGCTGAAGTCCCGCACGCGCGGCTACGCGTCGCTCGACTACGAGCCCTCGGGCGAGCAGGTCGCCGACCTCGTCAAGGTCGACATCCTGCTCCAGGGCGACCAGGTGGACGCGTTCAGCGCGATCGTGCACAAGGACAAGGCGTACGACTACGGCGTGATGATGACCGCCAAGCTCAAGGAGATCATCCCGCGCCAGCAGTTCGAGGTGCCGATCCAGGCGGCCGTCGGCGCGCGGGTCATCGCGCGCGAGACGGTGCGGGCCATGCGCAAGGACGTCCTCGCCAAGTGCTACGGCGGTGACATCAGCCGCAAGCGCAAGCTGCTCGAGAAGCAGAAGGAGGGCAAGAAGCGCATGAAGAACATCGGGTCCGTCGAGGTCCCGAAGGACGCCTTCATCGCGGCGCTCTCCTCGGACGGCGTGGGCGGCAAGGAGACGAAGGACAAGACGAAGAAGTGACGTCGCGGTGAGCCCGGCCCTCCCGGACGGCGAGCCCGTGCCCGACGACGGCGCCCTCCCCGCGTGGGTCGGTGACGCCGGTCCCGACGCGGCGGACGCCGGGGACGACGTGGCGGCGCGGGCGTTCGGCGTCTACCTGCACGTCCCGTTCTGCTCGGTGCGCTGCGGGTACTGCGACTTCAACACCTACACCGCGTCCGAGCTCGGGGGCGGGGCGAGCCAGGCGTCGTACGCGACGACGGCGCTGCGCGAGATCGACCTCGCGGCCCGCGTCCTGCGGGACGCGCGCGTCCCCGAGCGCCGGGTCTCGACGGTGTTCGTCGGCGGCGGGACCCCGACCCTCCTCCCGGCGGGCGACCTCGGCCGCCTCGTCGCGGGCGTCCGCGCGGCGTGGGGCCTCGCGGACGGCGCCGAGGTCACGACCGAGGCGAACCCCGACTCGGTCACACCGGGTTCGCTCGTCGAGCTGGCCGCCGCGGGGTTCACGCGCGTGTCGTTCGGCATGCAGTCCGCCGTGCCGCACGTCCTCGCGACCCTCGAGCGCACGCACGACCCCCGGCGCATCCCCGACGTCGTGCGCTGGGCGACCGAGGCGGGGCTCAAGGTCTCGCTCGACCTCATCTACGGCACCCCGGGGGAGAGCGTCGACGACTGGCGCACGAGCCTCGAGACCGCCCTCTCGACGGGTGTGGACCACGTCTCGGCGTACGCGCTCGTCGTCGAGCCCGGGACGAAGATGGCCGCCCAGGTGCGACGGGGGGACCTCGCCCTGCCGAGCGAGGACGACCAGGCGACGAAGTACGAGCTCGCCGACGAGCTGCTCACCGCGGCGGGCCTCGGCTGGTACGAGGTGAGCAACTGGGCCCGCACCGACGCCGACCGCTGCCGGCACAACCTCGCCTACTGGCGCGGCGACGACTGGTGGGGGATCGGCCCCGGCGCGCACTCGTACGTCGCGGCCCACCCGGGCGCGTCGCAGCCCGACGGTCGCACGGGCGTGCGCTGGTGGAACGTGAAGCACCCGCGCCGCTACGCGGCGCTGCTCGAGGCGGGCTCGAGCCCCGCGGCAGGACGAGAGCTCCTGACGCACGGCGAGGCCCACCTCGAGCGGGTCATGCTCCGGGTGCGGCTGCGCGAGGGGCTCGACCTGTCGGTCCTGTCCCCGGCGGGTCGTCACGCCGTCGCGGGGCTCGTCGCGAACGGGCTCCTGGACGGCCGCGCCGCCGTCGCGGGCCGCGGCGAGCTCACCCTGCGGGGACGGCTGCTGGCCGACACGGTGGTCCGGGAGCTCACGGCCGGGTGAAGCGGCGACGGACCCGGCGTTTCCTCTAGCGCACGTCACGGATTCCCGACAGGGTGTACCCGGCCGCCGGAAGGTGCGAAAGGCACGAGTCCTCCACACGACGCGCGACGTGCGCACCGGCGGTCGACGCACCGAACGAGGAGACGCGATGAGCGACACGAGCGCCGGCGGCCCGCCGCGCGACGAGAACGACCCGGGCGTGCCGCCGGAGCCGGGGACCCCCGACCTGCCCGGCCCCGCGCAGCCCGAGGCGCCGCAGGACCCGTACGCGGCGGACGGCCCGACCGCCCCGGCGCAGCCGGCCACCGACCAGCCGTACGGCCAGCCGGGCTACCCGCCGCCGGGGAACCCGTACGGCCAGCAGCCTCCGCCCGGAC
Organism: Cellulosimicrobium sp. Marseille-Q8652; assembly: GCF_965112045.1. Lineage (NCBI taxonomy): Bacteria > Bacillati > Actinomycetota > Actinomycetes > Micrococcales > Promicromonosporaceae > Cellulosimicrobium > Cellulosimicrobium sp. Marseille-Q8652. Next base: position 854,006 of record NZ_CBCOPS010000002.1, read on the forward strand.
AGGCCTACGGCCAGCAGCCGCCGCCCGGACAGGCCTACGGCCAGCAGCCTCCGCCCGGACAGCCGTACGGCCAGCCGGGCTACCCGCCGCCGGGGCAGCCGTACGGGCAGCCCGGCTACCCGCCGCCCGGGTCGCCGTACGGGCAGGTCGACCAGCCCGTGCAGATCGGCGAGGCGTTCACCTACGGCTGGAACAGGTTCACCCAGAACGCGGGCGTCATCATCGGCGGCGTGCTGACGTACGTCGCCGCCCTGGCCGTGCTGAGCATCCTGTTCTACGCGCTGCTGATCGGCACGGCCGCGACGAGCATCGACCCCGTGACGAACGAGATCAGCACCTCGGGCGGCCTCGTCTTCGGGTTCGGCCTCTTCGCCTTCATCGCCGTGATGGCCGTGCTCGGCTTCCTCGTCCAGGGCGTCGTCGTCAACGTCTCGCTGCTCGTCACGCGCGGCAAGAAGCTCGAGTACGCCGACTTCTTCCGCCTGCCCAACCTCGGCAACGTGATCCTCGCCGCGCTGCTCCTGGGGCTGGCGATCGGCATCCTGAGCATCACGATCGTCGGAGGGATCGTCTTCGCGTTCTTCGCCCTCTTCACGATCTTCTACGTCATCGACAAGAACCTCGGCGTGCTCGACGCGTTCAAGGCGAGCTTCACGGTCGTGAGCAGGAACCTCGCGACCGTCCTGCTGCTGTTCCTCGCGGTCTACGCCGCGCAGATCATCGGCTCGCTGCTCTGCTACGTCGGCCTGCTGGTCGCGCTGCCCGTCGCGCAGATCGCCACCGCGTACGTCTACCGACGGCTCAACCAGGAGCAGCCCGTCTGACGGGGCGCTCGCACGACGAGAGGGAGGCGCCCGCCGGCGCCTCCCTCTCGCGCGTCGGGGGTCGTGCGGCGCGTCCGCGCGCGGTCGGCGGCCGGACCGGTCATCGTAGGAGCGAGGACGCCGTCCCGAGCCGGAACGAGGCAACCCCATGACACAGGATCCCGCCCACCCCAGCGACGAGCCCCGCCGCGACGGCCCCGAGGGTGCCGACGACGCGCCGGGGGCCGGCGCCGCCGCCCGGGCCGGCCCCGCCCCCGCGGCCCGGGGCGCCGGCCCGGCCCCCCCCCCCCCCGCGGGCTCCCCGCCGCCGGTCGCCGGGGCGCAGGCCGGCTACCCGCCGCCCGGGGCCTTCCCGCCGCCGACGCCGGGCCCGGAGGCCGGCTACCCGCCCTCGGCGGGCCCCGCACCGGGGTACCCGCCGCCCGCGCACCCCACGGGCGGGTACGCAGGACCCGTCTTCTCCGTCGGCGAGGCGATCTCCTACGGCTGGCGCAAGGTCACGTCCAACCTGCTGCCGTGGATCCTCGTCGCGCTGATCCTCATCGCGGTCACCGTGGCGTGGAACCTCGTCACCGGCAGCTTCGACCAGTTCCGGGAGGGGTACGACTTCGACGACACCAGCTTCGCGGCGCTCGGCGGGATCACTGTCACGAGCGTCGTGCTCTCGGTCGTCGGGACGGTCATCAGCTACCTCGTCACCGCGTTCCTGACGCGCGGCGCGCTCGACGAGTCGGCCGGCCGGCGGCCGGACGTCGCGGCCTTCTTCCGGATCGGGAACGTCGTCAACGTCCTGCTCGCCGCGCTGATCGTGGGGCTGCTCACCGGGATCGGGCTCTTCCTGTGCATCCTCCCGGGCATCGCCGTGGCGATCTTCTCGGCGTTCGTGTACTACTTCGCGCTCGACCAGCGCCAGGACGCCATCTCCGCGATCCGGTCGAGCTGGTCGGTCGTCGCGAAGAACTTCGGGTCGGTCTTCCTGCTCCTGCTCGCGCTGCTCGGCATCAACATCCTGGGCGCGATCCCGTGCGGGCTCGGCCTGTTCGTCACCATCCCGCTGAGCTACGTCGCCGTCGCGTTCGCCTACCGCCGCCTGACCGGGCAGGTGCCCGCCTGACCGACGTCGTCCACCGCCGCGGCCGGCGCCCTGCGGGGTGCCGGCCGCGGCGTGCTGGAGGGCCACCCCGACGGGTCAGGGCGCGGTGACGAAGTCGATGAGCTCCTCGACCCGGCCGAGCAGCGACGGCTCGAGGTCGGCGTAGCTCCGTACCGTCCCGAGGATGCGCTGCCACGCGCGCGCGACGTCGGCCTGGGAGCCGGCGGGCCAGCCGAGCTCGCGCAGGATCCCGCGCTTCCACTCGGTGCCGCGCTCGATCACGGGCCACCGGTCGAGGCCGACCCGCCCGGGCTTGACGGCCTGCCACACGTCGACGTAGGGGTGGCCCAGCACCAGGACGGTCCCCGTGGGCACGGTGCGCAGGGCCGCGTCGGCGATCCGCTGCTCCTTGCTCCCCGGCACGAGGTGGTCGACGAGGACGCCGACCCGCTGCTGCGGCGTCGGGCGGAAGTCGGCCAGCGCGTCGGCGAGGTTGTCGACGCCGTCGAGCAGCTCGACGACGACTCCCTCGACGCGCAGGTCGTCGCCCCACACCTTCTCGACGAGCTCGGCGTCGTGGTTGCCCTCGACCCAGATGCGGCTGCCGCGCGCGACGCGGGCCCGCTGCCCGGCGACCGCCCGCGACCCGGACGCGGTCCGTGCGGGTGCGGCGGGCGCCCGCGAGGTCACGGGCGCCGTCAGCACGACGGGCGCGCCATCGACCCAGAACCCCGGGCCGAGCGGGAACGTCCGCGTGCGGCCCGCACGGTCCTCGAGGACGACGACGTGCATGCCGCCGGACTTCTCGACGCGGACCACCGCCCCGACCCAGCCGGTCTGCACCTCCTCGACGACGAGGCCGCGCTCGGCCGCCTGGGGGCGCGAGACGGGGCGCGCACGGTGGTGGGGCGTGGCGGGGCCCCCGAGGACGTCGGATCCGTAGCGGTCTGCAGGCACGACGCAACCCTAGGTTCGCGGGGAGCGTCCCGCGGGCCTGCGACACGCGCGAGCGTGCCGGGCCGCGCGGTCCCGCCGGGCGGGCGGACCGGCTCCCCGGGTGGTACGACGGACCGGTGACCGAGACCCCGGAGCGCGAGCGGCACCGCTGGCACGTCCTGGCGGTGTGCCTCGCGGTGGGGTTCGTCACGACGCTCGACGTGTCCATCGTCAACGTCGCCCTGCCCTCGATCGAGGACTCGCTCGAGGCGGGTCCGAGCCAGCTGCAGCTCATCGTCGCCGGGTACACGCTCGCGTTCGGCCTCGCCCTGGTCCCGGCGGGCCGGCTCGGCGACGCCGGAGGGCGCCGTCGTCTCTTCATCGCCGGCCTGGTCGGCTTCGCGGTGTTCAGCCTCGCGTCCGGGCTCGCGCCCACGGACGAGCTGCTCGGCGTCGCGCGCCTGCTCCAGGGCGTGAGCGCCGGCCTGCTCAACCCTCAGGTCGTGGGCCTGATCCAGGAGCTCTTCGGGGGCGCGGAGCGCGGGCGGGCGTTCGGGCTGTTCGGCGCCACGGTGGGTGTCTCGACCGCGATCGGGCCCCTGCTCGGCGGCATCATCCTCGCGATCGCCGGCTCCGACGACGGCTGGCGCTGGATCTTCCTCGTCAACATCCCGGTGATCGCCGTGCTGCTGCCGTTCGCGTGGCGTCTCGTCCCGACGCCCGTGCGTCGACGCGGTCCACGGCGTCTCGACCTCGTCGGGCTCACCCTGCTCGCGGTCGTGACGGTCGCGGTCATGCTGCCGTTCGTCACGACGACGGGCCGCGGCGACGACCCCTCGCGCTGGTGGTGGCTCGCCCTCGGTGCGGCGGTGGGCGTCGTGGCGCTGGTGTGGGAGCGCAGGTACCAGCGGCGGACCGGGGCCGCGGTGCTCGACCCGGACGTGCTCGGGCTCTCCTCGTTCCGCAACGGTGCGCTGCTCGGCATGGCCTACTTCGCGGGCTTCACGGGGATCTTCCTCGTCGTCACGCTCTACCTGCAGGACGAGGTCGGGTACACGCCCCTGCAGTCGGGGCTCGTCGGCATGCCGTTCGCGGCGGCCTCCGGCGTCTCCGCCTGGCTGGCCGGGCGCGCGGTCGCGCGCCTCGGACGCCGCCTGGTCGTCCTCGGCCTGGTGCTCGTCCTGGCCGGCATGGTCGCCGCGGACTTCCTCGTGCGCACGCTCGGCGACGAGCCCGCCGTGATCGGCTGGGCGCTCGCCGCCGCGCTCCTCGTCGCGGGGACGGGCAGCGGCATGGTCATCGCGCCCAACCAGACGCTCGCGCTCGCCCAGGTCCCCGTCGCGAGCGGGGGCGTCGCCGGGAGCATGATCCAGGTGGGGCAGCGCATCGGGTCCGCGGTGGGCATCTCGGTGATCCTCTCGGTGTACTACGGCGGGCTGGCCGCCGGCTCCGACGCCGCCCGGGCGACGGGGCACGCGATGCTCGTCACCATCGGGCTCGTGGGCGTCGCGCTGCTCATCGGTCTGGTGGACCTGCGTTCGCGCGGAGCGGAGGACGGCTCGACCCGGGCGTCGGCCGCGTAGGATTAGCACTCGACGGGTGAGAGTGCCGACCCCCCGGGCGCGTGCAGCGCCGGGCGACGGCACGCGGGTGCGCAGGAGGTGGACGTGAGCGAGGAACGCCGGCTGGAGGTCCTGCGGGCGATCGTCGAGGACTATGTCCTCACGCGCGAGCCCGTGGGGTCGCGCGTGCTCACCGAGCGCCACGGCCTGGGCGTCTCGCCCGCCACGATCCGCAACGACATGGCCGCGCTCGAGGACGCCGGGTACATCGCGCAGCCGCACACCTCGGCGGGCCGCATCCCGACGGACAAGGGCTACCGGCTCTTCGTCGACCGCCTCTCCGGCGTCAAGCCGCTCTCCGCGCCCGAGAAGCGCGCGATCGAGACCTTCCTGTCCGAGGGCGTCGACCTCGACGACGTCATCGCGCGCGCCGGGAGGCTGCTCGCGCAGCTGACGGGCCAGGTCGCCGTCGTCCAGTACCCGTCGCTGCGCCGCTCCGGGCTGCGTCACCTCGAGCTCGTGCCGGTCGCCGAGGGGCGCCTGCTCGTCGTCATCATCACGGACACGGGGCGCGTGGAGCAGCGCACCCTCGAGGTCGGCAGCGTCCCGGACGAGGGCACGCTCGCCGAGGCCCGCGCGCGGCTCAACGCCGCGGCCGCCGGCAAGCGGCTCGCGGACCTCATCCCGGGTCTCGCGGAGGTCGCGGAGACGTTCCAGCCCGACGACGCCCCGCTCGTCCGGGCCGTCGGCGACCTCGTCGCGCAGACGCTCGCCGAGGAGAGCGAGGAGCGCCTCGTCCTCGCCGGGACGGCGAACCTGGCGCGTGCCGGCATGCGGTTCGAGCACGCGCTGCGACCCGTCCTCGAGGCGCTCGAGGAGCAGGTCGTGCTGCTCGGCCTGCTCACGGAGATGGCGGCCGAGTCCGGCGTGAACATCCGGATCGGTCACGAGAACCGGCTGGAAGGACTCGTGGAGACGTCCGTCGTGACGACGGGCTACGGTAACGACGGGGACACGGTCGCCCTGGTCGGCTCCATCGGTCCCACGCGCATGGACTACCCCGGGACGATCGCCGCCGTCCGTGCGGTCGCCCGGTACCTGTCGCGGGCGCTCGGCACGTGACCGGCCGCGCACCGACGACCACCGACCGACGATCGACGACCACCGACCCCCTCGGGCCCGACACCCGGCGCCCGGCACCAGCAGAGAGTGACGTGTGAGCGACTACTACGAGGTCCTCGGCGTGGCCCGCGACGCCAGCCCGGACCAGATCAAGAAGGCCTACCGCAAGCTCGCCCGCGAGCTGCACCCCGACGTCGCGGGGGAGGAGTCGGGCGACCGGTTCAAGGACGTCGCGCGCGCCTACGAGGTGCTCTCGAACCCGGAGAAGCGCCAGCAGTACGACCTCGGCGTGGACCCGACCGCCCCGGGCGGCGGAGCCGGCGGCCCGATGGGCGGCGGGTTCGGCTTCCAGGACATCTTCGAGACCTTCTTCGGCGGCGGCCAGGCGCAGCAGGGACCCATCCCGCGCGCGCGCCGCGGCCAGGACGCGCTCGTGCGGCTCGACATCGACCTCGCCGAGGCGACCTTCGGGGCCAAGCGCGAGCTCCAGGTCGACACCGCGGTCGTCTGCGGGACGTGCGGCGGCTCGTGCTGCCGCCCGGGGACGTCGCCGCGCACGTGCGACGTGTGCCACGGTCGTGGCACGGTCCAGCGCGTCGCGCGCTCGTTCCTCGGGCAGGTCATGACGAGCGCCCCGTGCGCCGCGTGCCAGGGCTTCGGCACGGTCATCCCGGAGCCGTGCGCGGAGTGCTCGGGCGAGGGCCGGGTCCGCAGCCGGCGCACGATCGCCGTCAACGTCCCCGCGGGCGTCGACACCGGCACGCGGATCAAGCTCACGTCGCAGGGCGAGGTCGGCCCCGCCGGCGGTCCGGCCGGCGACCTCTACGTCGAGATCCGCGAGCGCAACCACGACACGTTCGTGCGGCGCGGCGACGACCTGCACTGCACGCTCCAGGTGCCCATGACGGCGGCCGCGCTCGGCACCGTGCTGGAGCTCGAGACCCTCGACGGCCCGCAGGAGATCGACCTGCGTCCCGGCACGCAGCCGGGCCAGATCGTCACGCTGAAGAGCCTCGGCGTCGGTCACCTCCACGGCGCGGGACGCGGCGACCTCAACGTCCACATCGAGGTCCAGGTCCCCATGGCGCTCGACGAGGAGCAGGAGCAGCTCCTGCGCTCGCTCGCGGCGCTGCGGGGGGAGGAGCGGCCCGACCCGCGCCTGTCCGCCGCGCACCCGGGCGTGTTCTCGCGGCTGCGCGACAAGCTCTCCGGACGCTGACCGGTGCGCGTGAGCGAGCCGCGTCGATGAGCGCCCCCGTCTTCCTCGCCGAGACCGGCATCGACCGCGTCGCGCCCGGGGACCGGTACGTCCTCGAGGGCGCCGAGGGCCGCCACGCCGGGGTCGTGCAGCGCAAGGCGCGCGGCGAGCGCGTCGACGTCGTCGACGGCGCAGGCGTCCGCCTGCGCTGCGTGGTCGAGGACGCCGAGGCGGGCACGGTGACGCTGCTCGTCCAGGAGGTCGACCGCGAGCCGGCGCCCGACGTCGTCGTGACGCTCGTCCAGGCCCTCGCGAAGGGCGACCGGGACGAGATGGCCATCGAGGCCGCGACCGAGGTCGGCGTCGACGCCGTCGTGCCGTGGCAGGCGGAACGGTCGGTCGTGGTGTGGCGCGGGGAGCGCGCGGCGAGGTCGCGGGCGCGCTGGCTCGCGACGGTGCGCACCGCGACGAAGCAGGCTCGGCGGGCCCGCCTGCCGCACGTCGAGGAAGCCCTCGACTCCCGCGGGCTCGCGGTGCGCGCCGCGGAGGTCCGCGCCGCGGGCGGGCTCGTGCTCGTCCTCCACGAGGAGGCGACGACCGCGCTCGCCGACGTCCCGCTGCCGGACCCCGCGGCCGGCGCGACGTCGGCAGGCGCCGAGCCCCCGCAGGTGCTCGTCGTCGTCGGGCCCGAGGGCGGCATCTCCGAGCGCGAGGTCGAGTCGCTGACGGCCGCGGGGGCGGTGGCGGCCCGGCTGGGACCGCACGTCCTGCGCACGTCCACGGCCGGCCCCGTGGCCATCGCGCTCCTCGCGCAGCGGCTCGGACGGTGGGGCGTCGAGCCCGGCTGACCACCGCGCGCACGGCACCGCAGGTCCCGGGCGAACGCCCAGGCCGTGGGCTAGCCTCGGGCGCATGACGAGCACCGACACCGACTGCCTCTTCTGCCGGATCGTCGCGGGCGAGGTCCCCGCGACGGTCGTCGCGACGAGCGAGCGCTCGATCGCGTTCCGCGACATCGACCCGCAGGCGCCCGTGCACGTGCTCGTCGTCCCGCGCGACCACCACGGGGACATCGCGCAGCTCGCCGCGGCCGACCCCGAGCTGCTGAGCGACGTCGTCGCGCTCGCGGACCAGGTGGCGGGCGAGCTCGCGGACGGGCAGTTCCGCCTGATCTTCAACTCCGGCCCGCGCGCGGGGCAGAGCGTGTTCCACGTGCACGGGCACGTCATCGCCGGCGCCGAGCTGGGCTGGTCGCCCGCCTGATCCGCGCCCGCGCCACGGCGCCGCCGGAGACGGCGTGTGCGCGCTCCTGCCGCTCGGTACGATGGAGATGCCTGACGGCACGACCACCACGGCCCGAACGAAGGAGCGCAGCGGCGCAAGCCGGCTCATGACATCCCTGCCACGAGACACCGCACCCGGCTCGCCGGACGGAGGAACCACCGAGCACCGGGTCGAGCACCGCATCGTCATCCCGGGCCACGTCCCGATGGTCGCGCTCCTCGGCAGCGGCGACTCCGTGCTCCGCGCCGTCGAGGACGGGTTCCCCGCCGTGGACGTGCACGTGCGCGGCAACGAGATCGCCGTGACCGGCCCCGCCGGCGACGTCGCCCTCGCGTCCCGCCTGCTCGACGAGCTCGTCGAGGTCGTGGAGGCCGGCACCCAGCTCACCGCGGACGTCGTCCGCCGGTCGATCCGGATGCTCACGGCCGCGACCGCGTCGCGACCCGCCGAGGTGCTGACGTTCAACATCCTGTCGAGCCGCGGCCGGACGATCCGGCCGAAGACCGTCGGCCAGAAGCGCTACGTCGACGCGATCGACGCGAACACCATCACGTTCGGCATCGGCCCCGCCGGCACCGGCAAGACGTACCTCGCGATGGCCAAGGCCGTCCAGGCGCTGCAGTCGAAGCAGGTCAACCGGATCATCCTCACCCGCCCGGCCGTCGAGGCGGGGGAGCGGCTGGGCTTCCTCCCCGGGTCGCTCACCGAGAAGATCGACCCGTACCTGCGACCGCTCTACGACGCGCTCCACGACATGATGGACCCGGACGCGATCCCCAAGCTCGTCGACGCCGGGACGATCGAGGTCGCGCCGCTGGCCTTCATGCGGGGCCGCTCGCTCAACGACTCGTTCATCATCCTCGACGAGGCGCAGAACACGACGTCCGAGCAGATGAAGATGTTCCTCACGCGCCTCGGGTTCGGCTCGCGGATGGTCATCACGGGCGACGCGACGCAGGTGGACCTCCCGGGCGGCACCGCTTCGGGTCTGCGCGTCATCGAGGACGTGCTCACGGGCGTGGACGACGTCGAGTTCTGCCGGCTGACGTCGTCCGACGTCGTGCGGCACCGGCTCGTGAGCGACATCATCGACGCGTACGCCCGCTGGGACGTCGCGACGGCGACGGAGCGCGACCGCTCGGCACCGCGCGGCGGCCGGGGGACGGACCAGCGGCACGAGGGGCGGACGGGCGGACGATGAGCATCGAGGTCAACAACGAGACCGAGGCGCAGGTCGACGAGGCGGAGTTCGCCGCGCTCGCGCGGTACGTGCTCGACGCGATGCGGGTGCACCCGCAGAGCGAGCTGTCGATCCTCTTCGTCGACACGGACGTCATGACCGAGCTGCACGTGCGGTGGATGGACGAGCCCGGCCCCACCGACGTGCTGTCGTTCCCGATGGACGAGCTGCGCCCCGGGCGCGACGGCGAGGTGTCGGGTCCCGGCCAGCTCGGCGACGTCGTGCTGTGCCCCGAGGTCGCCGCCCAGCAGGCGCGCGTCGCGGGACACTCGACCGCGGAGGAGATGCTGCTCCTCACGACGCACGGCATCCTCCACCTGCTCGGCTACGACCACGTGGAGCCCGAGGAGGAGAAGGAGATGTTCGCGCTGCAGCGCCGGCTGCTCCTGACGTTCCTCGCCGGCCGGTGAGCGGCGAACCCGTCGCGCTCCTCGCGGCGCTGACCGTCGTCGCGGTCCTGCTCGCCGCGGCGCTCAGCGCGGCCGAGGCCGCGGTACCGCGCGTCACGCGCGCCGCGGTCGCGGAGGCGGCGCGTCCCGGCACGGGCGGCGCGCCCGCGCGGGACCGGCGCGCGCTCGCGCTGCTCGCCGACCCCGCCGCGACGGCGCGGTCGGTCGGGTTCGCGCGCGTCGTCGTCGAGATGGTGGCCGTCACGTGCCTCACGCTCCTCGTCGCGGCGTGGATCGAGCCGTGGTGGCAGGTCCTGCTCGTCGCCCTCGCGGCGAGCGTCGTCGTCGGGCTCGTCGTCGTGCGCGTGAGCCCGCGGTCGCTCGGGCGGCGGCACGCGGTGCGGGTGGTGCTCGCGCTGTCGGGGCTGCTCACGGCGGTCGCGGCGACGACGCGCTGGCTGACCCGGCTCGCGCCGGCCCCGGACGCCGGGGCGCACGAGCGCGAGCTGCAGGACATGGTCGACCGGGTCAACGAGTCCGAGGTCATCGAGGACGAGGAGCGCGAGCTCATCCGGTCGGTCTTCGAGCTCGGCAGCACGCTCACGCGCGAGGTCATGGTGCCGCGCACGGACATGGTCACGACGTCGCGCGACACCCCGCTGCGCAAGGCGCTCACGCTCTTCCTGCGCTCCGGGTTCTCCCGCATCCCGGTCACCGGGACGTCGGCCGACGACCTCGTGGGCGTCGCGTACTTCAAGGACGTCGTGCGGGTGCTCGAGACCGCGCCGGGCGACGCCGCGCGACCCGTGGGGGAGGTCGCGCGCCCGGCGATCTTCGTCCCCGAGTCGAAGCCCGCGGACGACCTCCTGCGCGAGATGCAGGCCTCGTCGTCGCACATGGCGATGGTCGTCGACGAGTACGGCGGCATCGCCGGTCTCGTGACCATCGAGGACGCGCTCGAGGAGATCGTGGGCGAGCTCACGGACGAGCACGACCGGCCCGAGCCGGAGGTCGAGGACCTCGGCGACGGGCGGCTGCGGGTCCCGGCGCGCCTCGGGGTCGAGGAGCTCGGCGAGCTGTTCGACCTCGACCTCCACGACGACGACGTCGACACCGCCGGCGGTCTGCTCGCCAAGGCGCTCGGCAAGGTGCCGCTGCCCGGCTCCTCGGCCGAGGTCCACGGCCTGCGCCTGGAGGCCGACCGGGTGCAGGGTCGCCGCAAGCAGCTCGCGACGCTCGTCGCCTCGCGCGCCGAGCAGCGGGTCGGCTCCCGCGCAGGCTTCCTCACGGCCCCCGCGCGACCCCCGACGACCCTGCTCCGCAGGCCGCGCCCCGGTCCGCCGGCCGTGCCACCCCCGACCACGCACCCCCCCGCGAAGGACACCCCATGAGCACCCCCTGCCCGAGCACCGTTCCGGGTTCGCCTGCCTCGTGGGACGCCCCAACGCGGGCAAGTCGACGCTGACGAACGCCCTCGTCGGCCAGAAGGTCGCCATCACCTCCGGCCGGCCGCAGACGACGCGGCACACGATCCGGGGCATCGTGCACCGCCCGGACGCCCAGCTCGTGCTCGTCGACACCCCCGGTCTGCACCGGCCGCGCACGCTCCTGGGCGAGCGGCTCAACGACCTGGTGCGCGGCACGCTGACCGAGGTCGACGTCATCGCGTTCTGCCTGCCCGCGGACCAGAAGATCGGCCCGGGCGACCGGTACATCGCGAACGAGCTCGCCGAGGTCCGGCGCGGACGCCACCGCACGCCGGTCGTCGCGGTCGTCACGAAGGCCGACCTCGTGGACCGCGGCACGCTCGCGGCGCACCTCCTCGCCGTCGACCGCCTCGGGGAGCAGGCGGGCGGCTGGGCCGACATCGTCCCGGTCTCCGCGCAGGACGGGTACCAGGTCGACGTCCTCACGGACGTGCTCGTCAGCCACCTGCCGGAGGGGCCCGACCTCTATCCCGGGGGCGAGCTCACGGACGAGCCCGAGGCCGTCATGGTCGCCGAGCTCGTGCGCGAGGCGGCGCTCGAGGGTGTGCGCGACGAGCTGCCGCACTCGCTCGCGGTCCAGGTCGAGGAGATCCTGCCCCGCGAGGGCTCCGGGGACGAGGCGTCGGGGCGGCCGCCCCTGCTCGACGTGCGCGTCAACCTCTTCGTCGAGCGGGACAGCCAGAAGGCGATCGTCATCGGGCGGGGTGGCGCGCGCCTGCGCGACGTCGGCACCCGTGCCCGCAAGGGCATCGAGGCGCTCCTGGGCACGCGCGTCTACCTCGACCTCCACGTCAAGGTCGCCAAGGACTGGCAGCGGGACCCCAAGCAGCTGCACCGTCTCGGGTTCTGACGCGTGCCCCCCACGCGGCCGGGACGGGGGAGCGCCCCCGTCCGACCGGCGGGCCGGTCCCAGGGATCCCGGTCCGTCCCGCGGCGTACGATCCTCCGGTGATCTTCCGGACCGCGGCGACGACGGCCGCCCTCGCGATCGTGCTCGCGGTCCTCGGCGCGGTCACCGGCCCGCAGTGGGACCCGGTACCCGTGTCCGAGCACCTCGAGCCGGAGACGTCGGACACGACCATCGGCGGCCAGCCGTCGGGCGGTGCCGACGCGGTCGGGACGTACGAGGTGCGCGAGACCGACGTGACCGTGCGGCTCGACGGCACCTCGGTCGGCGGCGTCCTGCGCGAGCCCGTGGGCGCCCCGGGGGACCGGCCGGGCATGGTCTTCGTCCACGGCGCGGGCACGGGCCACGCCACCCAGGCCTTCGTCGACGTCGCGACCGACGTCGCCAGCGCCGGGGTGGTGACGCTCGTCCCCGACAAGCGGCTCGACACCTACACGACCCGTCACCGCGACTACGAGGCGATGGCGCGCGACTACGCGCGGTCGGTCGACCTCCTGCGCGGCCGTCCCGGCGTCGACCCCGCCGCCGTCGGGCTGTACGGCGAGTCCGAGGGCACGTGGATCGTGCCCGTCGTCGCGGCCGACGACCCGCGCATCGCGTTCTCCGTGCTCGTCTCGGCCCCCGTCGTCCCTCCGCGGCAGCAGGCCGCGTTCGCGGTCGACAGCTACCTGCGCAACACCGACGTCCCGCACGGCGTGTTCCGCGCCATCCCCCGGGCCGTCGGCATGGCGATCCCGGGTGGTGGCTTCGAGTACGCGGACTTCGACGTCGAGCCGTTCCTCGAGCGGCTGACGCAGCCGGTGCTCGTGGTCTACGGGACCGCCGACCCGTCGATGCCCGTCGAGCAGGGCGCGCAGCAGGTGCTCGACGCGACCGCGGACCAGCCGGGGGCCGGCACGACGGTCCGCTACTACGGCGGCGCCAACCACGGCATCAAGATCGACGGCGTCCTGGTGCCCGACTTCCCGCGCGACACCGCCGCGTGGGTGCAGTCCCTGCCGGCCAGCGCCGACGCGCCGCCCCAGGTCGCCGGTGCCCGGCCGAACCAGCAGTACCTCGCGGGGCCCGTCCCCACGCCGCGCTGGTTCGGCAACGGCGACGTGTTCGTCGCGCTCGTCCTCGTGGCCGTCGGGCTGCTCGTCGTGGGCCCCGTGGTCCGGCTCGTCGCGACGCTCGTCGAGCGCCTGCGCCGGGTCGTCGGGCGCAGGCCGCGCCCCTCGGGCCTCGCGCCCGGCTTCCGGGGCCCGTTGGCGGGGCTCGGCGCGGGCGCGCTGGCGACGGTCGTCGGTCTCGTCGTCTACCTCGTGGCGGTCGCCCGGCTCGCGCTCGACTACGAGAAGGACGCGTGGATCGTCCAGGGCGGCTGGGTCGCGGTGCGGCTCGCGGGGCTCGCGACGCTCGTGGCCGCAGCCCTGCTCATCAACCGCTGGGCCGAGGTGCGGGGCGCGCGCAGGGGCTTCGCGGGCAGCGTGCCCGCCGACGGGCCGGGCGAGCGGGGCTCCGCGGTGCGCGTCGCGGAGGGCGTCACGGCGCACCTCATGCTGTGGAGCGTGCTCACCGGCGCGACGATGCTCCTCGTGGTGCTCGCGTACTGGGGCGTGTACCAGCTCGGGATCTGAGCGGCGTCCGGGCGGTGCCCGGGCGGCGACCTCGGGCGGGCGCGCCTACCGTGGACGGGTGAGGCCTCGTCGACGCGGCCACGACGGAGCGGGACCAGCCCGCGGGCGGGCGGACGGCCCCCCGGACGCTCCTGCGGTCGACGAGCGCGCGCCGCTGCGGTTCGACCTCGTGTCGGGCGACGACGCGGACGACGACGAGCCTCCGGTGGTGCCGCCCGAGCTCGCCGTCGTCCCGACGCCGGGCAGGGGCGCGCCGCGCCGGCGCCGGCGCTGGTCCGCGCACCCCGTCCCGTGGGTCGTGGCGGTGACCGTCGTCGCGCTCGGCGGCTCGTTCCTCGCGACGCGCGCCCTGGAGTCGGCCCAGCGCGTGGACGTCGCGGCGCTCGAGGGCGGGCTGCGGCCCATCGAGGCGCCCCTGGACGTGAGCTGGTCGGTGCCCGTCGACCGCGGGGGCGCGGTGATCGCCGGCCCGGGTGTCGTCGTCGTGCAGCGCGACGGGCTGACGGCGTACGCGGTGGACGACGGCACGCCCGTGTGGCGCTCCGAGGCGGCCGGCGAGCTCGCGACGTGCGTGCCGCGCGCGGACCGGTCGCCGACCGAGGTCGTCGTGTGCGTGACGCCGTGGGACGGCCCCGGTGTGCGCCTCACGGTCCTGCAGGCCGCGACGGGCCGGACCCTCGGCCAGCGCGTCGTCGAGGCGGTCCCGCACGCCGTCGTGCCCGTGGGCGAGGCCGACGTCGTGCGCGCGCGGTGGGACGAGGGGGACGTCGTCCTCGTGCGCGAGGAGGCCGCCACGGGAACGGTCCGGTGGGAGCGGCGCGTCGAGCGCGAGCGCTCGGGCAGCGTCGAGCTGGCCGTGAGCTCGTCGGGCACCGGCATCGTGCTGGAGGCCGGCCGCGGGGTCGTGACCGTCATGGCCCCGGGGGTCGTCGCGAGCCTCACCGAGGACGGGACGGTGCTGAAGGAGGGCGACGTGTGGACCGTCGTGCGCCTGCCCGACGGGCGGTACGTCGGCAACGAGTACGGGAGCGGCACGACGACCGTGTTCACCGCGGACGGCGTACCGCGGGTCGAGGTCCGGGGCAGGGTCGTCGAGTCGGCCCTGAGCGACGGGTCGGTCCCGGGCGTCCTTCTCATGAACACGTTCCGCGGCATCGCCGGCGTCGACGCCGTCACCGGTGCCCCGCTCTGGACGACCGGGAGCGCGGGTCACCGTCCCGTCGTCCGCGTCGACGGCCTGGTCGTCCTGCGCACCGACACGACGCTGCACGGGGTCGACGTGGCCTCGGGCGCGACGCGGTGGGAGGTGCCCCTCGCCGACGGGGCGACGTGGCCCGCGCTCACGGACGGCCGCTCGCTGCTCGTGGCCGAGGGCGAGGGTGAGGGCGGACGACGCCAGCACCTCGTCTCGATCGCGCTCGCGGACGGTACCGTCGAGTGGCGGTGGCCGGTCCCGGAGCGCACCTACCACGCGTTCACCTCCGGAGGTCGGCTCTTCCTGCTCGGGACCGACCGCCTGACGGCGGTGTCCTGACCGACGCCGCGTGGCCGCTTGAGCGAGGCGTGCGGAACCGGTAGAAACGGTGCGGGTCTTTCCAGGCCCGTCGCGGTGCGACGCGCACCGTGCGACACGTAGGGAGCCACGATGACCAACGAGAGCCCAGCGGTCGGCGCGCCGCAGACCGAGGAGCCGAGGCCCGCGACCGGGGAGACCCCGGCGACCTCCGGCGACGAGGCGGCGACCGCCGAGCCCAGGCCCGGGGGGACGGGCGAGCGAGAGCGGACCACGGAGGCGACCGGGACCGGCGGGCTCTCGCCCTTCTCCGGCATCCCGGTGAGCGACTTCGTCCGCGACGGCGTGGCCGCGTTCCTCCTCCTCGTCTCGCTCGCCCTGCCCTGGGACGTCGCCCACCGTGCGTCCGACAAGGTCGAGGTCGTCCTGCTGACGATCCTGTCCCTGCTGTCGCTCGCCCTGCCGTACCTCGCCCGGACGGGCGTGCTGCCGGCGACCTGGACGGTCCACACGACGCGCCAGGTGCGGCTGCTCGCCAACGCGCCCTACGCGCTGCTCGTCCTCGTCTACCTCGTCGTCGACCTCGTGGGCGGCGGGGACCTCTCGGACGGGTGGGGCGGCGTCGGGTCGGCGGTCGCCCTCGGGCTCGCCGGCGCGCTGCTCGCCGCGCAGCCGCGGCAGAGCGAGCTCGGCCCGGAGGACCTCGACCGCGCCGTCACGGGCCAGTGGCTGCGGGTCCACCTCGTGCTGTCGGCCGTCCTCGTGGTCGGCGCGCTCCTCGCCGTGGTCCTCACGGTGGTCAGCGCGTCCGAGATCGATGCGGTCGACGTGATCGACCTGCTCGCCATCGCGGCCTTCGTCGTCGCCCTCGCGGGTCTTCCCGCCCTCGGCACGTGGCGACGCTCGGAGGCGGCACGGCTCACGCTCGTCGGCCTGGGCATCATCGTGGCCGCGGCGTTCCTCCTCGGTTCCGGCGACAACGGCATCCTCACGACGGAGGGGACGCACATCGGCCGCTTCGGCCTGGTCCTCGTGCCGGCGCTCGCGGCGGTGGCGTCCTCGCCCGCGGTGCGCCGTGCCATGACCCCGGTCCCGCCCGTCGAGGCGTGGCTGGGCGTCGCGGCCCGCGGCCTGGACCTCGTGGTCGTCGTCGGCGCCTTCCTCGCCCTGCACGGGGTGCTCGAGCTCGCCGACGGCATGCGGGGCGTCCCCGTGGTCCTCGCCGTCGTCATCGGCCTCCTCGTCGCGGGCGTCGCCCTCGTCGCGCGCCGCTCGCTCGCGCGCGACGCGGCCACGGGGCGCCCCCTCGCGCTCGGGGCCACGGGCGTCGTGGCGCTGCTCGGCATCGTGCTGCTGGTCGTGACCGCGAGCCGGGTGGCCTACGGCGGCAGCGTCGAGCACCTGCTCCTCGCGTTCGGCCTCCCGCTCCTCGTCGTCTACGCGCTGACGGTCCCGCAGGAGGTCCGGACGTACTTCACCGAGCACCGGCCCGACCCGGCGGCGGGCGCAGCCCCGACCGCGGCGTACGTCTGGCAGCCCCCCGCGCCCCGGCCGCCGCGGCCCGCGAAGCCCGCTCCGGCGCCGGCCGCCGGCCCCGAGTCACCCGTGACGGGCTCGACGGGCTGGTCGCCCGCGGCGGGCGCGACCGAGGTCCTCCCGGTGCAGACGGTCGAGCCCGAGCGCAGCGGCTACGCCGCGCGTCCGGGTCTGACGCCCGTGGACTCCCAGACGACCGCGGTCATGCCCGCGGTCACCGGCGAGCCGCACGAGGCCCCGGGCCAGACGGCGCAGCAGGGCTACACCGCACCGCAGCAGCCCGTCGACCCGCAGCACCGGGCCGCACCCGGCCAGACGGCGCAGCAGGGCTACGACCCGCAGGGCTACGGCCAGCAGGGCTACGGCCAGCAGGCGCAGCCGGGCTACGCGCAGCAGCCGTCCCAGGGCTACGGGCAGCAGGGTCACGCCCAGCAGTCGTACGCGGCCCCGCAGGGCTTCACGCCCGAGCAGGCGCTCGACCCGACGACCCCGCTCGAGGTGCTCGCCCAGATCGTGCAGGACGCGCCCCACCTGCGTCCGCAGGTCGCGGCCAACCCGTCGACGTACCCGGCGCTGCTCGAGTGGCTCGGGAACCTCGGGGACCCCGCGGTGGACGCCGCTCTCCGCTCGCGGCGGGGCTGACCGTCCCGGCGAGCGGCTCCGGCCGGCGCGTGCGGGTGCTCGGGGCGCGGACGTCCCGGTCACCCGCACGCGCTCGGGGTACAGTGAACGCGTGCACCTGATGCGGCGGCTCCTCCTTCGTTGCCGCGGCGAGGCCCTCTAGCCGGTCCCTCGTCGCGGTGGTTGGTGTGCCGGCTGACACCGATCAGGACGACCCGAAGGACCGATGATGAACGCCTCAGCCCGCCCGAGCACCTCCAGCACCGACGCCGCGCAGGCCAACCCGCAGCAGCCGTCGGGCATGCCGATCCACAAGTACCTGCCGTACCACCGCCAGCTCGACGTCGCGCTGCCGGACCGGACCTGGCCCGACCGGCGCATCACGCAGGCGCCCCGCTGGTGCGCCGTCGACCTGCGGGACGGCAACCAGGCCCTCATCGAGCCGATGAACCCCGAGCGCAAGCTGCGCATGTTCGAGCTGCTGGTCGAGATGGGCTACAAGGAGATCGAGGTCGGGTTCCCCTCGGCGTCGCAGACCGACTTCGACTTCGTGCGGATGCTCATCGAGGAGGACCGCATCCCGGACGACGTCGTCATCCAGGTGCTCACGCAGTCCCGCGAGCACCTCATCGCGCGCACCTACGAGGCGATCAAGGGCGCGAAGCAGGCGATCGTGCACCTGTACAACTCGACGTCGGTCCTCCAGCGCGAGGTGGTGTTCCGCTCGGACCCCGACGGCATCGTGGGCATCGCCGTGGACGGCGCGAAGCTGTGCAAGAAGTTCGAGGAGACGGTCCCGGGGACGACCGTCTACTACGAGTACTCGCCCGAGTCCTACACGGGCACCGAGCTCGAGTTCGCCGCGCGCATCTGCAACGAGGTGCTCGAGGTCTTCGAGCCCACGCCCGAGCGCAAGGTCATCATCAACCTGCCCGCGACCGTCGAGATGGCGACGCCCAACGTCTACGCCGACTCGATCGAGTGGATGCACCGGCACCTGAACCACCGCGAGAACGTCGTGCTGTCGCTGCACCCGCACAACGACCGCGGCACGGCGGTCGCCGCCGCCGAGCTGGGCTACCAGGCCGGCGCGGACCGCATCGAGGGCTGCCTGTTCGGCAACGGGGAGCGCACCGGCAACGTCTGCCTCGTCACGCTCGGCATGAACCTGTTCAGCCAGGGCGTCGACCCGCAGATCGACTTCTCCGACATCGACCACGTGCGCCGCACGGTCGAGCACTGCAACCAGCTCGCCGTCCCGGAGCGCCACCCGTACGCGGGCGACCTCGTGTTCACCGCGTTCTCCGGCTCGCACCAGGACGCGATCAAGAAGGGCTTCGACGCCATGGCGGCGCACGCCGAGGCCGAGGGCACGACCGTCGACGACCTCGTCTGGGCGGTGCCGTACCTGCCGATCGACCCGAAGGACGTCGGCCGCTCGTACGAGGCGGTCATCCGCGTGAACTCGCAGTCCGGGAAGGGCGGCATCGCCTACCTGCTGAAGACCGAGCGCCACCTCGACCTGCCGCGCAGGCTGCAGATCGAGTTCTCGAAGTCGGTCCAGACCCACACCGACGAGCACGGCTCGGAGGTCACGGGGCAGGACATCTGGCGGATCTTCTCGGACGAGTACCTCCCCGTCGAGCCGGGCTCCGGCCTGGAGCCGTGGGGGCGCCTCAAGCTGCGCGCGACCCGCGCGTCGTCGAGCGAGGACGGCCCGGACACGCTGAGCGTCGACGTCGTCGACCGCGGCGAGGAGCTGACGCTCGAGGGCACGGGCAACGGGCCGGTCGCCGCGTTCGTCGACGCGATCGCCCAGGTCGGGGTCGACGTGCGCGTCCTGGACTACGCGGAGCACGCCCTGGCCGAGGGCGGCGACGCCACGGCGGCGGCGTACGTCGAGTGCCAGGTGGGCGACGACGTCCTGTGGGGCGTCGGCATCGACCCGTCGATCACGACGGCGTCGCTCAAGGCGATCGTGTCCGCCGTCAACCGCGCGGAGCGCGTCGCGGGCTGAGCGCCCGGACGGCCTGCTGCGACG
The DNA here is from genome assembly GCF_965112045.1 of Cellulosimicrobium sp. Marseille-Q8652. Classification (NCBI taxonomy): domain Bacteria; kingdom Bacillati; phylum Actinomycetota; class Actinomycetes; order Micrococcales; family Promicromonosporaceae; genus Cellulosimicrobium; species Cellulosimicrobium sp. Marseille-Q8652. Next base: position 873,378 of record NZ_CBCOPS010000002.1, read on the forward strand.
GCGAGGCCGCGGCGCTCACGCCCCCGTGGGTGCCGCGGCCCGGTCCGTCGCCGTCACGCGTGCCAGGAGCACCTGGAGCTGGGCGAGGTCCTCGTCGTCGAGCCGCTCGAGGGGCGACTCCGCGCTCAGCCGGTCGAGCATCGCCCGGCGGACCTCCTGCCCGCGCGCCGTGAGCGCGACGAGCTTGGAGCGGCGGTCCGTCGGGTGCGGGCGCCGCTCGGCGTAGCCGAGCGCCACGAGCCGGGAGACGACGAACGTCACGTTGGACGGCTCGCACTCGAGCAGCACGGCGAGCTGGCTGGGCGTGAGCGGGTCGACCAGGTCGCGTACCGCGCACGCCTGCGTGCACGTGAGCCCGTAGGGCTCGTACATCCCCCTGATCGCCCGCTCCGACTGTTCCGCTACCGCCTCCAGCAGGATGCGAACATCCCGCGTTCGGTCGTCGCGGTCATGGGAACGGACCATGACGGCATGGTAGACCCACGACCTGCGAGGAAGTGCGGGTGAAAGATGGTCGGATCGTGCAGTGCCAGCGCTAGACTGCGAGACCTGACGTGCCACCCGGCACGGCGCACGCCCGGAGGAGCCGCATGAGCACCGCTGCGTCGATCGACGACCTGCTGGGGCCGGCGTCCGCGCGGTTCTTCGGGTCGGGCTACCGCGCGGTGCGTCACGAGGTCCACGACCTCGTGCTCGAGTCGGATCCGACGGGTGCGTCCCGGGTGCGGGGTACCGCGTCGCTCCGCTACCCGCCGTCCTGGTCCAGCAAGCAGGGGCGCGCGCTCGTCCCGCACGTGTCGTCGATCGACGCGTTCGTCCTCGCCGCCCAGCTCGCCGAGGTCCTGCTCGCCCGGTCCCTCGGGCTCGGCGACGAGGACCGCTCGCGCGCGTGGGTCCGCTCGGTGGACCTGCGGTCCGGCACGCAGCCGCAGGAGGACCTGGAGGCCGTCCCGCTGAGCGCCCGGGTGGTCGCGTCCTCCACGAGCCCCGACGGCCCGGCCACGACCGTCGAGGCGAGGGTGGGCACGCTCACGGCCGTCCTGGTCGTCGTGCACCCGCCCGGCGTCCGCCGCCGGCCGGTGGACGGTCCGGTCGTCCTCGACGACCTCCTGGGGCCCGCGGGCCGGAGGTTCCACGCGGGCGGCTACACCGCGTCGTCGCAGGAGATCCTCGACGTCGAGCTGGACGACGCGCGCGGCGTGCGTGCCGCCGTCGTCCCGTCGGCGGACGCCGCCGCGCCCCGCTGGTGCGACCTCGGCGCCTCGTACCGGCCCGCCGTGACGTTCGTCGACGCGATCGTCGGCCTCGCGCAGGTCTCCGAGGTGCTGCTCTACGCGCTCGACGCGGTGGACCGCGCACGGTCCCACACGATGTGGATGCGCCGCGTCCGGCTCGAGGCACCCGTCGCCGAGGTCCCGCGCGAGCCGTTCCGCACCCACGCCGACCTCCGCACGGCACGACTCGTCCCCCTGCACGGCTCGACGTGGCGCGCGGTCGAGATGTCGGCGACGTACCACGCGTACTCGGCGCGCTACGCGCTCGCCCACGAGCTCCCGTCGGACGAGGACCGCTCCGTCGAGCCTCCTCACGTCGCACCGGGCGAGGCCGCCTGATGCGCATCGCGGTCTCGGGCACCTACTCCGCCGGGAAGACGACGACGTCGCTGGCCCTGAGCCACCTCACGGGTCTCCCGCGCACGCACGCCCGCTCGATGCGCGAGATCCTCCCCGAGGTGCTGCCGGGGCGCCGGCTGGAGGACTGCACCGCGGTCGAGCTGCTCGAGCTCGGGATCGTCCGGTACACGGAGCGCGCGGTGCACGAGAGCCGCGCGGGGGACGACTTCCTGTCCGACGGGTCGTCCCTGCACGAGTGGGTGTACGGGGCGGTCCGCGCGCAGACGGGCATCGTCCCGAGCGACCAGGGCCAGGACGACGCACGAGCGTCCGAACGCGAGTTCCTCGCCTCCGCGATGGCAGCGTTCGGAGGGGTCGTCCGCCGGCACGCGCAGCGGTCGTACGACCTCTTCGTCCACCTGCCGGTCGAGTTCCCCCTCGTGGCGGACGGGCACCGGCCGGTGTCGGAGCGGTTCCGCGAGCGCTCCGACACGATGCTGCGCACGACGCTCGGGACGCTCGGCATCCCGTGCGTCGTCGTCGGCGGGACGCTCGAGCACCGGCTCGAGCGCATCGTCGACGAGCTGGGCCTGCCCCGCGTGACCTCGGTCGCCGCCGCGGTGGCGAGGGCGTACGCGGACGTCGCCGCGATGGACGTGCGCGTGGAGACGGCTCGCCTCTGAGCCGTCGGGTCGTGGGCGGTCTCGCAGGGGGAGACCGCCCACGACCCCGGTCCGGTCGCGCCGCGGACGGGGCGGCCCGTCGACGGCGGGTGCGCGCCGGACGTCGGTGGCGTGCGGGACAATGGTCGGGTGGTCCTCTACCGAGACGACGCGATCGTCCTGCGCACCCAGAAGCTGGGCGAGGCGGACCGCATCATCACCCTGCTCACGCGCGAGCACGGCAAGGTGCGCGCCGTCGGCAAGGGCGTCCGGCGCACGTCGTCACGGTTCGGTGCACGTCTCGAGCCGTTCATGGTCGTGGACGTCCAGCTCCACGCCGGCCGGTCCCTCGACACCGTGACCCAGGCCGAGACGGTGGGCCCGTACGCGCGCCGCATCTGCGAGGACTACGCCCTCTACACCGCCGGGACCGTCATGCTCGAGACCGCGGAGCGTCTCGTCGCCGACGAGCGCGAGCCGGCCGTGCAGCAGTACTGGCTGCTCGCCGGGGCGCTCCGCGCGCTCTCGGAGCACGCCCACGCCCCGAACCTCGTGCTCGACTCCTACCTCCTGCGGGCGCTGGCGGTCGCCGGCTGGGCGCCGTCGTTCACGGACTGCGCCCGGTGCGGGGAGCCCGGTCCTCACCACGCGTTCGCCGTCGCGCAGGGCGGGGCGGTGTGCGGCCGGTGCCGCCCGCCGGGCTCGACGTCGCCCGCCCCCGAGACCTTCGCCCTCCTCGCCGCGCTGCTCGCGGGGGAGTGGGAGACCGCCGACGCCTCCACGGCGCGGCACCGCAAGGAGGCGAGCGGCCTCGTCGCCGCCTACGGCCAATATCACCTGGAGAGAACGTTGCGATCACTGCGCATGGTGGAGCGGGACGCCTGATGGCGCGCCGCACGCGTCCCGTCGTCCCGCCGTTCCCCCACCCGTCGGGCGCGCGCCCCCCGGCGATCCCGCAGCAGTTCGTGCCGGACCACGTCGCGGTCGTCATGGACGGCAACGGCCGGTGGGCGAACGCGCGGGGACTGCCGCGCACCGCGGGCCACGAGGCGGGGGAGGCGGCGCTGCTCGACGTCGTCGCGGGGGCCGTCGAGATCGGCGTGAAGCACGTCTCCGCGTACGCGTTCTCCACCGAGAACTGGAAGCGCTCGCCCGACGAGGTGCGCTTCCTCATGGGCTTCAACCGCGACGTCATCCGGCGTCGTCGCGACGAGATGGACTCGTGGGGCGTGCGCGTGCGCTGGGCGGGGCGCCGGCCACGGCTGTGGGGCTCGGTCATCAAGGAGCTCGAGGTCGCGGAGGAGCAGACGAAGGACAACGACGTCTGCACCCTGACGATGTGCGTCAACTACGGCGGGCGGGCCGAGATCGCGGACGCCGCCGCGGCGATCGCGCGCGAGGCGGCGGCCGGGCGGCTCGACCCGTCGAAGGTCACCGAGCGCACCGTGCAGAAGTACCTCGACGAGCCCGACCTGCCGGACGTCGACCTGTTCCTGCGCAGCTCCGGCGAGCAGCGGACGTCGAACTTCATGCTGTGGCAGGCGGCCTACGCCGAGCTCGTGTTCCTGCCCGAGCCGTGGCCGGACGTCGACCGGCGCCACCTGTGGCGCGCGGTCGAGGAGTACGCGCGGCGCGACAGGCGGTACGGGGGAGCGGTCGACGCCGTCGGCACGGGAGCCTGACGGCCCGCCGGTCAGCCGGTGGCGGCCTGCGCCAGCGCGTCGAGCCGGTCCGCGAGCTCTGCGGGGCGGCTCAGCGCGACGAGGTGGCCGCCGGGCATGACGTCGACGGCGGTCCCGAGCCGCTCGCGGGCGACCTCGCGCTGGAACGCGAGCGGGAAGAGGCGGTCGTCGCTGGCCTGCAGGACGACGGTGGGTACGTCGGGCCACGCGGTCGCCGGCCACGGCTCGCCGAACGACCGGGACGAGGGCCCGCGGTCGCCGTCGGCCAGGACGCGCGCGGTGACGTCCGCGGGGACGTCGTGGAAGAAGTCCTCGACGACGTCGAACGGCCCGAGACCGGCGGCGGCGCGGGCCGCCTCGTGCGCGGTGGCCGACCACCAGTCGGCGCCGGTCTCGCCGGGAGCGGGGATCATCGGGTTGAGCAGCACGAGCAGGCGGACGGGGAGCCGGTCCGGCACCAGACCGCCGACGTACGCGCCCATCGACTGGGCGACGACGACCGACGGGCCGTCGGTGGAGCCGGCGGCGTCGAGGGCCGCGACGGCGACGTCCGTGAGCTCCGTCCACCCGTAGCCCTCGTCGTGCTGGGGGAGGTCGACGGCGACGGCGCGATGACCGCGGGCCGCGAGCTCGGGTACCAGGAGCTGCCAGTAGGCGGGGTGGCCGCCGGCGCCCGGCAGCAGGAGGAAGGTCGTCATGTCGAGGAGACCGGCGCCGCGTCCCGAACTCGTCGGGCCGCGCGCCGCCGGACCGTGAGGACGGCCGCGGTCACCGCACCGGCGGCCAGGAGGACCAGCGCCGCGGCGCCCCACGGCGACCCGGCGGCGAGCGCGACCGCGGCCGACCACGCGGCCCATCCCACGGTCGCGTAGATCGTCGCGTGCAGCGCGCACCCGACGAGCATCGCGGCGAGGTAGCGGCCGAACGGCATGCGCACGACGCCCGCCGCGGCGTTGACGACCGTCTTGGTCCCCGTCGCGAGGAACGACGCGGGGACGGCGACGAGGCCCCAGCGACGCAGCACCTCGATCCCGCGCGCCGTGGAGGCTCCCGAGAGCCACGCGTGCACCCGCGCGACCCACGGCCGCACGGGCCGGGTGCGGTCGAGCGTCCAGGTGGTGACGAGCCGAGCGACCCAGTACGTCGCCTGCGTGCGCACGAGGACGACGGCGAAGAAGAAGGCGAACAGCGCGGCGAACGGTGCGCCGTCCAGCGCCTCCGGCACGGCTCAGCCCTGCTCGGACCCGTGGGCCGCGCACGTCTCGCACGTCCCGAAGAGCTCGACCGTGTGCTCGATCTCGCTGAAGCCGTGGGTCGCGCCGACCTGGGTCGCCCAGGCCTCGACGGTCGGTCCGTCGATCTCGACGGTGCGTCCGCACGTGCGGCACACGAGGTGGTGGTGGTGCTCGCGCCGCTCGCACCGCCGGTAGAGGTTCTCGCCCTCCTCGGTGCGCAGGACGTCGACCTCGCCGCCGTCGGCGAGGCCCTGCAGCGTGCGGTACACGGTCGCGAGACCGACGGAGTCGCCGCGCGAGCGCAGGATCTCGTGGAGCTGCTGGGCGCTGCGGAAGTCCTCGACGCCCTCGAGGGCGTCGGACACCGCGGCGCGCTGGCGGGTCATGCGCTGCACGTGTCACCTCCCCGGGCGGTGCGGTCGGTGCCGGCGGGGACGAGGCGGTCCTCGGGCAGGTCGAGGTCGTCCGGGATGTCGGGGTGCGGGTCGTGGGCGACGCGCGGCCGACGGCGGACCCATAGCGGGCGGGCCAGGGCCACGACGAGGTAGGTCCCGATCGCGAGGACGACGATCGTGGCGCCCGGCGAGAACAGCTGCCAGTAGGTGATCGACAGGCCGACGACGCACACGACGACGCCGACGAGGCACGCGACGAGCATCGTGCGGCGGAAGGACCGCGTGACGAGCTGCGCGACCGCGACGGGCACGATCATGAGGGCGCTGACCAGGAGGAGCCCGACGACGCGCATCGCCACCGTCACGGTCAGCGCGGCGACGACGGCGACCGCGATGTTGAGCGCCCGCACGGGCAGCCCGGACGCGCGCGCGAACTCCTCGTCGTGGCTCACGGAGAACAGCGCGGCGCGCAGCCCCAGGCCGACGAGGAGGATCACGGCGCTCAGCACGACGGTGAGGACGAGGTCGGACGTCGTCACCGTGGAGATCGAGCCGAACAGGTACTGCATGAGGCTCCCCGCGGAGCCGCCCGCGAGCCCGATGAGGAGCACGCCGCCCGCGATGCCGCCGTAGAAGAGCAGCGCGAGCGCGAGGTCGCCGCTCGTGCGGCCACGCTCGCGCACGAGCTCGATCGCGACGGACCCGATCACCGCGGCCACGACGGCGCCCGGGATCGCGAGGGCGTCGTTCGGGACGAGGCCCATCGCGGAGCCGACGAGCCAGCCGAGCGCGACGCCCGTGAGGGCGACGTGCCCGATGCCGTCCCCGAGGAGGGAGAGCTTGCGCTGCACGAGGTACGTGCCGACGACCGGCGCGCTCACGCCGACGAGGAGAGCCGCGACGAGAGCGCGCTGCATGAGCGGGTCGGTGAGCATCGCGGCGAGCTCGGAGGTGATCGACCCGGTCATGACGCCGTCCTCGGTCCGTGACCCGCTGCCGGGTCGTGCTGCAGGGTGTGGACGAGCCCGGTCGTCGGACCGGCGGGTGCGCCGTCGTCGGCCGGCTCGTGCGGGTGCTGGTGCTGGTGCGTCGCCCCGGCGTGCAGGGAGGACGGGCGCGGCGGGGCGCCGTCGTGCACCACGCGGCCGTGGCGCAGGACGACGGCGCGACGCACGAGCGGCGCGAGCGCCCCGAGCTCGTGCAGCACGACCAGCACGGTGAGGCCGTCGCCGACGAGCCGCGCCATCGACGCGGCGAACGACTCCTGGCTCGCCTTGTCGACGCCGGCGACCGGCTCGTCGAGCACCAGCAGGTCCGGGCGCCGGACGAGCGCGCGGGCGATGAGGACGCGCTGCTGCTGGCCGCCCGACAGCTCGGCCGTCGAGTCCTCCGCGCGGTCGGCGAGCCCCACCTGGTCGAGCGCGTCGACGGCCCGCGCCCGCCAGTCGCGCGGCAGGCGCAGGCGCCCTCCGCCCAGCAGCCCCGAGGCCACGACCTCCGTGGCGGTCGACGGCATGCCCGACGGCGCGGCGACGCGCTGCGGGACGTAGCCCAGCCGGCGCCACGGCACGCGCGGGCCGAGGGGCGCGCCGAACAGCTCGACGGAGCCCGCCGAGGCCGGGACGATGCCGACGAGCGAGCGCACGAGCGTCGACTTCCCCGAGCCGTTGGCACCGAGGAGGGCGACGACGTCGCCCTCCGGCACCGTCAGGTCGACGCCCCGCAGGATCTCGCTGCCGCCGAGGCTCACGTGCACGCCGCGCGCGGCGACGAGCGGGGCCGGCGAGGTCACGAGCAGACCAGCCCGGACGTCAGCGCCTCGAGGTTGGACTCCATGACCCCACGGTAGTCCGTCGCCCCGTCGCTCAGGCCCTCGAGGGGGTCGAGCACCGCGGTGCCCACGCCGAGGTCGTCGGCGAGGGTCTGGGTCACCTTCGGGCTGGTCAGGGTCTCGAAGAAGAGCGTGGTCACGTCGTTGTCGCGGACGACCTCGCCCACCTCGCGCAGCCGCGCCGGCGACGGCTCCGCCTCGGGGTCGATCCCGGAGATGCCGACCTGCACGAGGTCGTAGCGCTCCGCGAGGTACCCGAACGCCTCGTGCGAGGTGACGAGCGTCGCCCCCGTGCACGGTGCGAGCGCCTCGGCGTACTCGGCGTCGAGGGCACCGAGGTCGGTCGTCAGCGCCTCCGCGTTGGCCGCGTACCGGTCCGCGTGGTCGGGGTCGATCGCGGACAGCTCGGCCGCGACCTGGTCACCGACGGCCGCGAGGCGCGTCGGGTCGAGCCAGAAGTGCGGGTCGAGCGTGCCGTGGTCGTGCGCGTCGCCCGTGCCCTCGTCCGCGTGCCCGGCGTGCTCCTCGGCGCTCTCGCCCTCGTGGCCCTCCTGCTCGTTCGCCGTGCCGGAGCCCGGGTGCTCCTCGAGGTGGGCCGCCTCCGTCGCGTCGACGACGTGCGCGGGGTCGCGCTGGGACACGCCCTCGTCCACGGCGGCCTGGAAGCCCGACTGGTACACGACGAGGTCGGCCGTCCCGATCGCGCGCACCTGCGCGGGGGCGAGCTCGAGGTCGTGCGGCTCGGCGGCCGGGGGAGTGAGGTTGGAGACCGACACCAGGTCGCCGCCCACCTGCTCCGCGACGTACTGGAGCGGGTAGAAGGACGCGAGGACCTCCAGCCGGGCGTCGTCCGACGTCCCGCCGGCGCCGCCGTCCGTCGAGCAGGCGGCGACGAGCGCCGCGGTGGCCAGGACCGCGGTCGTGGCGAGCGCGCGGCGGGGCAGGCGGGAGGAGGTGGGCATGGCACCAGTGTCCTCCTTAGTGAAAATGGATGTCAAAACCGTTCGCGGTGAGGCGGGTCACCCGCGGGGTACGCTGGTCGGTCGGCGCCCTCCCGGGCGCCCGCCCACCCGTCCAGCCCCCACGAGCCACGTGCGGGGCCGAGCTCCAGGAGTGATGACCGTGGCCGCTGCGCCCTCACCGACCGCCCGCCTCGACGCCGTCGTGTCCCTCGCCAAGCGGCGCGGGTTCGTCTTCCCGTCGGGCGAGATCTACGGAGGCACGCGCTCCGCGTGGGACTACGGGCCGCTGGGCACCGAGCTCAAGGAGAACATCAAGAAGCAGTGGTGGCGCTCCACGGTCACGAGCCGCGACGACGTCGTGGGCCTCGACTCGTCCGTGATCCTCCCGCGACAGGTGTGGGTCGCCTCGGGGCACGTCGGCGTCTTCACCGACCCCCTGACCGAGTGCCTCTCGTGCCACAAGCGGTTCCGCGAGGACCAGATGATCGAGGAGTTCGAGGAGAAGAAGGGCCGCGCGCCCGAGGGCGGCCTCGCCGAGATCGCGTGCCCGAACTGCGGCACGCGCGGGCAGTGGACCGAGCCGCGCGACTTCAACATGATGCTCAAGACGTACCTGGGCCCCGTCGAGGACGAGTCCGGGCTGCACTACCTGCGTCCCGAGACGGCGCAGGGCATCTTCGTGAACTTCGCCAACGTCATGGGTGCGAGCCGCAAGAAGCCGCCGTTCGGGATCGGCCAGATCGGCAAGTCGTTCCGCAACGAGATCACGCCCGGCAACTTCATCTTCCGCACGCGCGAGTTCGAGCAGATGGAGATGGAGTTCTTCGTCGAGCCCGGCACGGACGCCGAGTGGCACCAGTACTGGATCGACGCGCGCACCGACTGGTACGTCGACCTCGGCATCTCGCGCGACAACCTGCGCCTGTACGAGCACCCGCAGGAGAAGCTGTCGCACTACTCGACCCGCACGGTTGACATCGAGTACCGCTTCGGCTTCTCCGGCTCGGAGTGGGGCGAGCTCGAGGGCATCGCGAACCGCACGGACTTCGACCTGAAGACCCACGCGGAGCACTCCGGCAAGGACCTGTCGTACTTCGACCAGACGAAGAACGAGCGCTGGGTCCCGTACGTCATCGAGCCGGCCGCCGGCCTGACGCGCTCGCTCATGGCGTTCCTCGTCGAGGCGTACACGGAGGACGAGGCGCCCAACGCCAAGGGCGGTGTCGACAAGCGCACCGTGCTCCGCCTGGACCACCGCCTGGCCCCGGTCAAGGCCGCCGTGCTGCCCCTGAGCCGCAACGAGCAGCTCTCGCCCAAGGCGAAGGACCTCGCGACCGAGCTGCGGAAGTACTGGAACGTCGACTTCGACGACGCGGGCGCCATCGGCCGCCGCTACCGCCGCCAGGACGAGATCGGCACGCCGTTCTGCATCACGGTCGACTTCGACACGCTCGACGACCAGGCGGTGACGATCCGCCACCGCGACTCGATGGCGCAGGAGCGCGTCTCCCTCGACAAGGTGACCGAGTACCTGGGCGGTCACCTGCTCGGCGCGTGACCCACCACGCAGCCTGACGCACCACGCCGGAGGGGCGCGACGCCGCGGCGTCGCGCCCCTCCGGCGTCGAGGTCTCCCGAGGTCCGCTGCCGAGCCTCACGTCGCTCCGTTCCTGCGGGGCACTTCCCGGGAAGGCGGGGTGCCCGGGCACGACGGAGGGCGGGGCTGCTGCCCCGCCCTCCCTGTGTCTCCGTCGGACGGAGAACCCCCTGCTGCCAGGCGCTAGATCTTCTTCGCCGCGCCCTTGCCCCTGTTCAGCACCGCGAGCACCAGGCTCACGACGAGGATCGCGACACCGATCCAGAGCAGCACCTTCGCAGCCTCGATCGCCACGCCCAGGATGAGCAGCACGGCACCGACGATGACCAGGATCAGCCAGAGAGGCATGGAGTTCCTTTCGTCCTGTTGTCGGCCGAAATGCCGACCTGGGAACCCTCCCACAGCTCGGTGCATCTCGCGCGGCGAGGCAGGCGAGCGGCACGCCGTCGCGCACGGGTGGGACAATGGAGCGCGTGAGTGCTCCGACCCTCGACACGACGAACCCCGCCCGCGCGGCCGCCCCCGTGCTTCCCCCGCTGCAGATCGGCCCGCTCCGGGTGGACACGCCCGTGGTGCTCGCGCCCATGGCGGGCGTGACGAACACGGCGTTCCGCACGCTGTGCCGCGAGGCGGGGGCGAGCACCGGCGAGGACCCCGGTCTGTACGTGGCGGAGATGGTCACGAGCCGTGCCCTCGTGGAGCGCAACCCCGAGGCGCTGCGGATCGTGACGTTCGGCGCGCACGAGTCCCCGCGCTCGGCCCAGGTGTACGGCGTCGACCCCGCGACGGTGCGCGAGGCCGTGCGGATCATCGTCGCGGAGGACCGGGCCGACCACGTCGACCTCAACTTCGGCTGCCCCGTGCCCAAGGTCACGCGCAGGGGTGGTGGTGCCGCGCTGCCCTGGAAGCGCGACCTCTTCACCGCCATCGTCCGCGGAGCCGTGGAGGCCGCGCGGCCCTACGGCGTGCCCGTGACCGTGAAGATGCGCAAGGGCATCGACGACGACCACCTGACCTACCTCGAGGCGGGGCGCATCGCGGAGGGCCTTGGCGTCGCGGCGGTCGCGCTGCACGCGCGCACGGCCGCCCAGCACTACTCGGGCACCGCGGACTGGTCGGCGATCGCGCGGCTCAAGGAGACCGTGACGAGCGTCCCCGTGCTCGGCAACGGCGACATCTGGTCCGCGGAGGACGCGCTGCGCATGGTGGACGAGACGGGGTGCGACGGCGTCGTCGTCGGGCGCGGCTGCCAGGGTCGCCCCTGGCTCTTCGCCGACCTCGCCGCCGCGTTCGCCGGTCGTCCCGAGCGCGTGCGTCCCGGTCTGCGCGACGTCGCGGAGACGGTCTTCCGGCACGGCGAGCTGATGATCGACTACTTCGACGGCGACGAGGGCAAGGGCATGCGCGACCTGCGCAAGCACATGGCCTGGTACCTCAAGGGCTACGCGGTCGGGGGCGACGCGCGGCGCGCGCTCGCGATGGTCTCGACGCTCGAGGAGCTGCGCACCCTGCTCGACGCGCTCGACCTCGACGCGCCCTACCCGGGCGAGGCGGCCGAGGGGCAGCGGGGCCGCGCGGGGTCGCCCAGGACGCCGCACCTGCCGTACGGGTGGCTGGACTCGCGCGAGCTCGACGACGAGCACTCGGAGCGGCTGCGGGAGGCCGAGCTGAGCGTCTCGGGCGGCTGACCGCGCCCCGCGCGCAGGAGCTGTCCCCGAGCACGACGGCCGGGACCCCGCTCGGGGTCCCGGCCGTCGCCGATCGCGTCAGAGGGCGCGGAGCCAGACCGTCGTGTCGGACGGGACGCGCACCTGCGGGTCGGCCGAGCGGTCGGTGAGGACCGGGCCGGACGCGACGAGGACCTCGGCGCCGCGGGGCAGGAGCACCGGCTCGCTCCCGAGGTTGGTCAGCACGACGACGTCGCGGTTGCGCAGCGCGATGACGTCGGCGGAACCCTCGTGCTCGGCGACCCACGCGAGCGTGCCCGTGCCCAGGCGCTCGGCGCGTCGCGTCGCGAGCGCGGCGCGGTAGGTCTCGTACGTCGAGCCCGCGACGCCGCGCTGGACGTCGGCGGCGTAGCGCGCGTAGGACTCGGGCTGGGGCAGCCACGTCGCGCCGGTCGGGCCGAAGCCGTAGCCCGGGGCGTCGGCCCGCCAGGGGAGCGGGACCCGGCAGCCGTCGCGGCCGGCCTCGGCGCCCTGGGTCCGGAAGAACGCCGGGTCCTCGCGCACGTCGTCCGGGAGCGCGGTGTGCTCGGGCAGGCCGAGCTCCTCGCCCTGGTAGAGGTACGACGAGCCCGGCAGGCCGAGCATGAGCAGCGACGCGGCGCGGGCACGGCGCAGCCCGAGCTCCTCGTCCGGCTGGGGCTCGTGGGCGAAGATCCCGTTGGGGCGCAGGCCCGGCTCGGCCAGGCCGAGGCGCGAGGCGTGGCGGACGACGTCGTGGTTCGACAGGACCCACGTCGTGGGGGCGCCGACCTCGTCGTTCGCGCGCAGGGACGCGGCGATGACGGTGCGCAGCGGGGCGGCGGACCACGGCGTCGTGAGGAACGAGAAGTTGAACGCCTGGTGCATCTCGTCCGGGCGCACGTACCGCGCGAGGCGGGACAGCGGCTCGACCCAGGCCTCGGCGACGAGCGCGCGGTCGCCGTCGTACGCGGCGAGGACGCGGTGCCACGCGCGGTAGATCTCGTGCACGCCGTCCTGGTCGAACATCGGCCCGGAGTTCCCGGCACCGGTCGAGCCGTCCTCCGGGGCGCCCGGGTCCACGACCTCGTCGGACGCGCCGCCGCCCTCGGTGCCCTCGACCATCGAGACGGAACCGTCCCAGTCGGGCAGGCCCGGGGCCTTGACCATGCCGTGCGCGACGTCGATGCGGAAGCCGTCCACGCCCTTGTCGAGCCAGAAGCGCAGGACGTCCTCGAACTCCGAGCGCACCTCGGGGTTCTCCCAGTCGAGGTCCGGCTGCGAGGAGTCGAAGAGGTGCAGGTACCACTGGCCGGGAACCTCGTCGGGCGCGCCCGTGACGGGGCGCGCGCCGGCGCCCGCCGTGACGCGCGTCCATGCCGGGCCGCCGAAGATCGACTGCCAGTTGTTCGGCGGGAGCTCCCCGTGCTCGCCCTCGCCCTCGCGGAACACGTACCGCGCGCGCTCCGCGGAACCCTCAGGGGCCGCGAGCGCTGCCTGGAACCAGGCGTGCTGGTCGGACGTGTGGTTGGGCACGAGGTCGACGATCACGCGGATGCCGCGCGCGTGCGCCTGGGCCAGGAGGTCGTCGAAGTCGGCGAGCGAGCCGAACAGCGGGTCGACGTCGCGGTAGTCCGCCACGTCGTACCCGGCGTCCTTCTGGGGCGAGCGGTAGAACGGGCTCAGCCACACCGCGTCGACGCCCAGCTCGGCGAGGTGGTCGAGCTTCGACGTGATGCCCGGCAGGTCGCCGACCCCGTCGCCGTCGCCGTCGGCGAACGAGCGCGGGTAGACCTGGTAGATCACCGCGTCGCGCCACCACTCGGCGGCCTCGCCCGCGCCCGCGTGCACGAGAGCGCCCGCGGCGAGCGGCTGCAGGGTGGGGGTGGTGGTCGACATCGTCGAATCGATACGAGTCATCGAGCTGTGGATCCTCACGTGAGTGGTCGTGCGTCGGGGTCGTGGGGCGAGGGCGTCGAGGGCGTGGTCGCGCCGACCCGCCATCGAGTGTAAGCGCTTGCGGTCGGGGCGTGTCGGGGCGTGTCGAGGTGCGACGGCGCCGTGCCGGGCTCAGGCGGCGGGGGCCCCGGTGGGCGGTGCGGCGGCGGGGGCGGGTCGTGACGGGGCGGCGCCCGTGGAGTCGCGCACGATGAGCCTCGGGCTGGAACAGCAGGCTCCGAGCGGGGCGCCCGCTCGCCGGCGATCTCGGTGAGCAGGGCGCTGATCGCCGCGTGGGCCATGGCCGTGACGGGCTGGCGCACGGTGGTGAGCGGCGGGTCGGTGAACGCGATGAGCGGGGAGTCGTCGTAGCCGACGACCGACACGTCGTCGGGAACGCGCAGGCCTCGTGACCGCGCGGCGCGAATCGCGCCGAGCGCCATGAGGTCGGAGCCGCACACGATCGCGGTGTGCCCGGCGTCGATGAGCTCGCCCGCGGCGGCCTGCCCGCCCTCCACCGTGTAGAGCGTCACGACGACGTGCTCGTCGACGTCCGCCACGTCGGCGACGAGCTCGTGGCGGACGAGGGCTTCCCGGAAGGCCGCGAGCTTGCGCTGCGCCGGGACGAAGCGGTCGGGCCCGATCGCCAGCCCGACGCTCCGGTGGCCGAGGGAGACGAGGTGGCGCACCGACAGCTCGACGCTCGAGACGTCGTCGGGCGAGACGAACGGCGCGTCGATGCCCTCCGCGTACCCGTTCACCAGGACGATCGGAATGCCGCGGCTGCGCAGGCGCTCGTACCGCTCGTGGCTCGCCTGGGTGTCGGCGTGCAGGCCGGAGACGAAGACGATGCCGTCGACGGCGTGGTCCATGAGCATGTCGACGTAGTCGTCCTCGGTCGTCCCGCCGGGCGACTGCGTGCACAGCAGCGGCGTGTAGCCGTGCTCGGCGAGCACCGACTCGATCGTCTGGGCGAACGCGGGGAAGACCGGGTTGGTCAGCTCGGGCACGACGAGGCCGACGAGGCCGGCCGACCGGGTGCGCAGGGTCGACGGCCGTTCGTAGCCCAGCACGTCGAGCGCGGCGAGCACGGACTGGCGCGTCTCGCTCGCGACGCCGGCCTTCCCGTTGAGCACACGCGAGACCGTCGCCGTGGAGACGCCGGCCTGGGCGGCGAGATCACTGAGACGGGTGCGCACGTGGGGAAGCGTAGGGGACACCGGACCTCCTCGTCCTGGTCGTCCGGCCGGTGAGTCGCGAGCCCGTGGTGCGGGGCGCGCGACGGTCGCCTGCCGGAGGAGGCGGGCAGGCGCCGTCGGGCGCCCTGAAAAGCGTTGCATGAAAGTTACCGCAACAACTTGCACAGGCGCCACCCGCCGATCTACGGTCTGTCGCATCAGGGTCCGGCGCCGGCGCCAGCCGGAGCGGGCCACCATCACCACACGCTTGGAGTGCCCCTGATGCGACGGAGCATCCTTCTTGCCGCCGCGCTGACCACGACGCTCGCCCTCGCGGCCTGCTCGTCCGGCGAGAGCGGCGACGAGACCACCACGGAGCCCGAGGAGACCGCCACCTCCACCGGCTCGCTCACCGTCTGGGTCGACGAGACCCGCCAGGACGCCGTCACCGCCGCCGCGACCTCGTTCGAGGAGGAGACCGGGACGAGCGTCGAGGTCGTCCTGAAGAACTTCGAGGACATCCGCGCGGACTTCCTCGCTCAGGTGCCGACGGGCGAGGGCCCGGACATCACGGTGGGTGCGCACGACTGGCTCGGCGAGCTCACGACGAACGGCGTCGTCGCGCCGCTCGAGCTGGGCGACAAGGCGTCGGAGTTCGAGACCGTCTCGCTCCAGGCCTTCACGCAGGACGGCCAGGTCTACGGCCTGCCCTACGCGATCGAGAACATCGCGCTCATCCGCAACACGCAGCTCGCCTCCGAGGCCCCGGCCACGTGGGACGACGCCGTCGCGGCGGGCCAGGCCGCCGGGACGAAGTTCCCCGTCCTCGTGCAGTCGGACAACGACAAGGGCGACCCCTACACGCACTACCCGTTCCAGACCTCGTTCGGCGCCCCGGTCTTCACGCAGAACGAGGACGGCAGCTACTCGTCCGAGCTCGCCATGGGCGGCCCCGAGGGCCAGGCCTACGCGACGTGGCTGGGCGAGCAGGGCGCCGCGGGCGTGCTGAGCCAGGACACCACCTACGACATCGCGGTCGAGGCGTTCAAGAACGGTGAGTCGCCGTTCATCGTCGGTGGCCCGTGGATGATCGAGTCCTTCGAGGGCATGGACCTGTCGATCGACCCGATCCCGGCCGCGGGCGACCAGCCCGCGCAGCCGTTCGTCGGCGTGCAGGGCTTCTACCTCAGCGCCGAGAGCGAGAACGCCATCGTGGCGAACGACTTCCTCGTGAACTTCCTCTCGACCGAGGAGGCGCAGCTCGCGCTGTACCAGGCGGGCAACCGTCCGCCGGCGCTCACCGCCGCCGCCGACTCCGCCGCGTCGTCCGACCCGATCGTCGCGGGCTTCCGTGACGTCGGCGCCGAGGCCGTGCCGATGCCGTCCATCCCCGAGATGGCCTCCGTGTGGAGCTTCTGGGGCGTGACCGAGGCCGCGATCGTCAGCGGTGCGGACCCCGTCGCGACCTGGGACAAGATGATCGCCGACATCGAGGGCGCCATCGGTTCCTGACCGGACCCCGACCGGTACCGGCCGTCGTCGGCCGTGGGACGACTCCCACGACCGACGGCGGCCCACCGGTCCGCCGCCTCAGGGCGGCCCACGACCTGTGACGCGGTGCCGCCGCCGCGTCGGACCACCTCGGAGGCACCACGATGTCCGCCCCTCAGACCACGACCGACGAGCCCGTCGGCACACCACCGGTCGACCCGCCGGCCCGCCGGCGTCCGACGCTGCGGCCGCGCGACGGCTCGCACGCGCGGGACTACGGGCCGGGCTTCTTCGTCAAGCTCGCGCTCATGGCCGTCGTCGACGCGCTCGGGGTCTACGTCGTGTGGTCGGCGTGGCAGGCCGGCTCGTACGGCGTCCTCGTCGCGAGCCTGGCGCTGTTCGTCGCGGCGAACTGGGTGTACTTCTCGCGCCGTGCCCTGCCGCTGAAGTACATCCTCCCGGGACTCGGGTTCCTGCTGGTCTTCCAGATCTTCGTCGTGGCCTACACGGGCTACGTCGCGTTCACGAACTACGGGACGGGGCACAACGGCACGAAGGAGCAGGCGGTCTCCGCGCTGCTCGTGCAGAACGAGCGCCGCGTCGAGGGCTCGCCCTCCGTCCCGCTCACGGTCGTGGCCGACGGGGACGAGCTCGGCTTCGCGATCCTCACCGAGGACGGCGACGTGGAGGTGGGCACGGCCGAGCGACCGCTCGCCCCCGCCGACGACGCGACCGTCGAGGACGACCGCGTCACCGAGGTCCCGGGGTGGACCGTGCTCCCGCGCGACCAGGTCCTGCAGAGGCAGGGCGAGGTGACCGAGCTGCGCGTCCCCGTCTCGGAGGACCCCGAGGGCGGCTCGATCCGCACGACCGACGCCCGCACGGGCTACGTCTACACGTCGGTCCTCGAGTGGGACCCGGCGGCCGACACGATGACGGACACGACGACGGGGACGGTCTACGCGCCCAACGACGACGGGCAGTTCGAGGCGGCGGACGGCACGACGCTCGCCGTCGGCTGGCGCGTCCCGGTGGGTCTCGACAACTTCGCGACCGCCTTCACCGACAGCCGGTACGCGGAGCCGTTCCTCAAGATCCTCGTGTGGACCTTCGTCTTCGCCGTCGGCTCCGTCGCGACGACCTTCCTGCTCGGCCTGTTCCTCGCGATCACGTTCAACGACACGCGCATGCGGGGCCGCAAGGTCTACCGGACCCTCATGATCCTGCCGTACGCGATCCCGGGGTTCCTCGCGGCGCTCCTGTGGTCCGGCCTGCTCAACACGCGGTTCGGGTACATCAACACCGTGCTGCTCGGCGGGGCGGAGATCCCGTGGCTCACCGACCCGTGGCTCGCGAAGCTCGCGGTCCTCGGCGTGAACCTGTGGCTCGGCTTCCCCTACATGTTCCTCATCTGCACGGGCGCGCTCCAGTCGCTGCCGTCGGACGTCATGGAGGCCGCGAAGATCGACGGCGCCGGGCGCTGGCGCACCTGGAAGTCGATCACGCTGCCGCTGCTCCTCATCGCGACGGCCCCGCTGCTCATCTCGTCGTTCGCCTTCAACTTCAACAACTTCACGCTCATCTACATGCTCACGGGCGGCGGTCCACGGTTCGCCGACGCGTCCGTCCCGCTCGGGCACACGGACATCCTCATCTCGATGGTCTACTCGATCTCGGGCGTCGACGGCTCCGCCGCGAAGGACTTCGGTCTCGCGAGCGCCCTGTCGATCGTCATCTTCCTGATCGTCGGGACCATCTCCGCCCTGGCGTTCCGGACCACGCGCAAGTTCGAGGAGATCAGCTGACATGGCGACCACCCACGCCGCGCCCGTCGTCGACGGCGCCGCCCGGCCGGCCCCCGAGCGCCGCATGAAGCCCGGTCGCTGGTTCACCGAGCTCGGCTGGCGCCACGTCGTCGGCCTCGTCGCCGTCGTCTACGCGGCGTTCCCCCTCGTCTACGTGCTCTCCGCGTCGCTCTCGGAGAACGGCACGCTGACCGGGTCCAACTCCCTGTTCTCCGACGTCAGCACGTCGAACTACGCGGAGCTCGGCACCACGATGTTCTGGACGTGGATGACGAACACGCTCGTCATCGCCGTCGTGACGTCCGTCGGCACCGTGCTCATGGGCGCCGCCGCGGCGTACGCGTTCTCGCGCTTCCGGTTCGCCGGGCGCCGCGTCGGGCTCACCTCGCTGCTCATCATCCAGATGTTCCCGCAGATGCTGGCCTTCGTGGCGATCTTCCTGCTGCTGCTCGCGCTCGGCGACGTGGTCCCCGCGCTCGGCCTCAACAGCAAGATCGCGCTCATCGCGGTCTACCTCGGCGGTGCGCTGGGCGTGAACACGTTCCTCATGTACGGGTTCTTCAACACGGTCCCGCGCGAGCTGGACGAGGCCGCGAAGATCGACGGCGCCACGCACACGCAGATCTACTGGACGATCATCCTGCGCCTCGTCGCGCCGATCCTCGCCGTGGTGGCGCTGCTCTCCTTCATCAGCACGTTCGGCGAGTTCATCATCGCGCGCATCGTCCTGTCGTCGGAGAGCAACTGGACGCTCGCCGTCGGGCTCTACGGGTGGGTCTCCTCGCTCCGCGAGGCCAACTGGGGCCTGTTCACGGCGGGTGCCGTCATCTCGGCGCTCCCGGTGCTCGCGCTGTTCCTGTACCTGCAGAAGTACATCGTCGGCGGCCTGACCGCGGGCTCCGTGAAGGGCTGACGCCGCGTGCAGCACCCGTCCTACCGCCCGGCCGACCCGACGGCCGCGCCGACCACGACGCCGGTGGCCCACCACGACGGCTCCGCGCTCTACGTCCCCGAGGGCACGCCGTCGCTCGGCGACACGGTCCCGGTCCGCGTGCGCGTGCCGCGCGCCGCGGGCGTGCGGGACGTGTGGCTGCGCTCGGTCCGCGACGGCGAGCCGCGCGTGTCGCCCGCGCGGCTCGACCGCTCGGACGAGCACGAGGACTGGTACGTCGCCGACGTCCTCGTGCACAACCCGGAGACGGGGTACCGCTTCTTCCTCGACGCGCCGGGTGCCGACGGGACCAGCGGCTACCGCTGGCTCAACGGCCGCGGCACCTGGGACCGCGACGTGCCCGACGCCGCGGACTTCCGGCTCACGGTGCACGAGGGCGCGCCGTCCTGGATGGCCGACGGCGTGGTGTACCAGGTCTTCCCGGACCGGTTCGCGCGCTCGGTCGCCTCGGGCCGCCGGGACCTGCCCGGCTGGGCGGTGCCCGCGGCGTGGGACGACGAGCCGCACGGCGGGGGCCCCGACGTCGGGACGCAGTACTACGGGGGCGACCTCGCGGGGATCGAGGAACGTCTCGACCACCTCGTCGCGCTGGGGGTCTCCACGCTGTACACGACGCCGGTCTTCCCCGGGCGCTCGAACCACCGCTACGACGCGAGCACGTTCGACCAGGTCGACCCGCTCCTCGGGGGCGACGAGGCGTACGCGTCGCTCGTCCGGGCCGCGCACGCGCGGGGGCTGCGCGTCATGGGCGACCTCACGACGAACCACACGGGCGTCGGTCACGAGTGGTTCTCCCGGGCGCTCGCGGACCCCGCGGCGCCGGAGCGGGACTTCTACTACTGGACCGACGACGACCCGGGCTACGTCGGCTGGCTCGAGCACGCCTCGCTGCCGAAGCTCTCCTACGGGTCGCCCGAGCTCGCGGCGCGCATGATCGACGGGCCGGGCTCCGTCGTGGGGCGCTACCTGCGCGAGCCGTTCGGGCTCGACGGCTGGCGCATCGACGTCGCCAACATGACGGGCCGCTACGGCGCCGAGGACCGCACGCTCGACGTCGCGCGCACGCTGCGCGCGACCATGCGCGCGATCGCCCCGGACGCCGCGCTCGTCGCCGAGCACTTCCACGACGCGACGGGCGACCTCGCGGGCGACGGCTGGCACGCGAACATGAACTACTCCGCGTTCACGAGACCGGTGTGGACGTGGCTGTCGCCGGCCGCGTCCTCGGTGCCCTACCTCGGCCTGCCCGTGCGCACGCCGCGGCGCGCCGGCCGGTCCGTCGTCGAGACGATGCGCGACTTCGACGCGGTGCACCCGTGGCGCGTGACGGCGTCGCAGTGGAACATGCTCGGCTCGCACGACACGCCGCGACTGCGCTCGATCGTCGGGTCGCGCGAGCTCGTCGAGGTCGCGGCGACGCTCCTGCTCACGTACCCGGGCACGCCCGTGGTGTTCGCGGGCGACGAGGTCGGTCTCACCGGCCTGAACGGCGAGCACGCGCGCGCCACCATGCCGTGGGACGAGCCGGAGCGCTGGGACGCACCCACGTTCGACCTCTACCGCTCGCTGATCGGCGTGCGCCGGTCGTCCGCGGCGCTGCGGTCGGGCGGGCTGCGGTGGGTCCACGTCGACGACGACGCGCTCGTCTACCTGCGCGAGACCCCCGACGAGCGCGTGCTCGTCGCCGTCGCGCGGGACGCCTGGCCGGGGGCGCGCCTGCACCCCGCGGTCGTGGGCGCGGCGCGCGAGGCCGAGCGCCTGCACGGCGGTCTCGACCTGTCCGTGCACGACGGCGCCTGGCGGCTCGCGGGCGACGGCCCCGCGGTCGGCGTGTGGCGCCTGCGCTGAGCGACCGAGCGCTCCGTGGCAGGATCGCGGACGTGCCCGTCGAGCGACTCGCGATCCTCTCGGACGTCCACGGAAACCTGTCCGCCCTCGAGGCGGTGCTCGCCGACGCCGCGTCGCGGGGCGCGAGCCAGGTGCTCAACCTCGGCGACATGGTCGGCAAGGGTCCGCGCGGGCAGGCCGTCGTGGACCGGTGCCGCGCCGTCTGCGCGGTGAACGTGCGCGGCAACTGGGAGGACTTCCTGCCCGGGACGCCGGACGACGGGCTGCCCGAGCACGTGTGGTGGCGCGACGAGCTGCGGGCCGACCAGCGCGAGTGGCTCGGGTCGCTGCCGCTGAGCCACGACCTCGTCGTCAGCGGACGCAGGGTGCGGCTCCTCCACGCGACCGCCGCGTCCGTGCACCGCAAGCTGTTCCTCCGGCACACGCCCGAGGAGTTCGCGGGCATGTTCGTCGCGACGGAGCTCACGGGCCCGGGTCCCGAGCCGAGCGTCGTCGGGTACGGCGACGTCCACGACGCGTTCGTGCTGACCGTCGCGGGCCGGACCCTGTTCAACACCGGCAGCGCCGGCAACCCGCTCGACGAGCCGACGCCGTCGTACGTGGTCCTCGAGGGCGAGGTCGGTTCCCCCGAGCCCGGGCCCTTCTCCCTCCAGGTCGTCCGCGTGCCCTACGACGTCGAGGCGGAGATCGCCGTCGCGCACGCGGCCGGGATGCCCGCCGCCGACGCGTGGGCGCGCGAGCTGCGCACCGCCGTCTGGCGCGGCCGCCCGACGTGACCGGCGGCGCGGCGTGACCGCCCGCCCGGAGCGGCCGGGCGGCGGGTGCGGGCCCCGTCCCTCGCTACGCTGAGCCGGTGCAGACCTTCGAGCAGGGCGCGTTCGACCCGACGGTCGTCGGGTCCTTCCCCCGTCCGGCCCCCGGCGAGGAGGGGACGGCGTCGTACACCGACGCCGACACCGAGCGCTGGTCCGTCGAGCAGCCCAAGTCCCGGGCCCGCACGCCGTTCGAGCGCGACCGCGCACGCATCGTCCACTCCTCGGCGCTGCGGCGCCTCGGCGCCAAGACCCAGGTGCTCGGCCCGGGCAGCGACGACTTCGTGCGCACCCGCCTCACCCACACGCTCGAGGTGGCGCAGGTGGGTCGCGAGATCGGCAAGGCGCTCGGCTGCGACCCGGACATCGTGGACACCGCGTGCCTCGCGCACGACCTCGGGCACCCGCCGTTCGGGCACAACGGCGAGCGGGCGCTCGCGGACCTCGCCGTCGACATCGGCGGGTTCGAGGGCAACGCGCAGACGCTGCGCCTCCTCACGCGGCTCGAGCCGAAGGTCGTCACCGACGACGGCCGGCCCGTCGGCCTCAACCTCACGCGCGCGAGCCTCGACGCGAGCGTGAAGTACCCGTGGGGTGCCGGCGAGGGCCCGGCCCGCGCCGACGGGCGCGCGACGCACAAGTTCGGCGTGTACGAGGACGACCGACCGGTCTTCGACTGGCTGCGCGCCGGCGCGCCGCGCCAGGTGAAGTGCCTCGAGGCGCAGGTCATGGACCTCGCCGACGACGTCTCCTACTCGGTGCACGACGTCGAGGACGCGGTCGTCGGGGGCCGCATCGAGCTCTCGACGCTCGAGGACGCCGAGGAGCGGGAGCGCGTGGTGCGCGCCGTGCACGCCTGGTACGGCACCGCACAGGACGCCGCCGGGCTCGAGGCCGCCATCGAGCGGCTGCAGAAGACGGGGCACCTCGTCACGGGGTTCGACGGCTCGCGCCGCGCGCTGGCCGCGCTCAAGGACGCGACGAGCCAGCTCATCGGCCGCTTCACGGGTGCCGCCCAGGAGGCGACGCGCGCCGTCTTCGGCGACGGCCCCCTCACCCGGTACGCGGCGCGGCTCGTCGTCCCCGACGAGACGGTCGCCGAGATCCTCGTGCTCAAGGGGATCGCCGTCGCGTACGTCATGGCGCCCCGGGAGCAGGAGCCGCTCTACCAGCGCCAGCGCGAGGTGATCGCGGACCTCGTCGACGTGCTCGCCGACCGGGCGCCGCTCGCGCTCGAGCCGTCGTTCGCCGCCGACTGGGCGGAGGCGGCCGACGACGCCGCGCGCCTGCGCGTCGTCGTCGACCAGGTCGCGTCCCTCACCGACGTGTCGGCGATGCAGCTCCACGCGCGGCTCGTTCCCCCGCGCGGCTGACGCCGGGACGCCTCAGCCGTCGGTGCGCTCGCTGACCCACGCGTCGCTCGCACGCTGCACGTCCTCCGCGGTCACGGAGTCGGCGACCGTGACGAAGTACCAGCGGTGGCCGAACGGGTCGCGCACGGCGGCCTGCCGGAAGCCCTCGAACCAGTCCGCCGGCTCGGCGAGACCCGACGCCCCCGCCGCGACGGCGCGGGCGTACGCCGCGTCGGTGTCCTCCACCGGCACGGAGAAGGACGCGTGGGTCGGCGCACCGTGCTCCGGTGCGACCGAGTCGGGCGGGAACGCCTCCGCGACCGTGAACGTCGAGACGCCCGCCGCCGACGTGAGCCGCAGGTCCGAGTGGATCACCGCGTCGCCGGCGGTGACCACGTCGACCACCTCGGCACCGAGCGCCGCCTCGTAGAACGCGATGGCCTCGCGCGCCCCGCTCACCGTGACGTTGGGGTGCAGCGCCGACATCTCCATGGGTTCCTCCTCCGGGGACGCGCCGCGCAGGGTGCGTCCGGTCTCTTGCCCCGGGTCGGTCCCGGGACCACCATGCTCGTGTCGGCCGGCCGTGCCAGTCTTGGAGGAATGCGACAGGTGTTCGAACCCGAGGGCTCCCGCGCGGCGCGTCCCGCGACGACGTCGCTGCGCGGGATCGTCGACCCCGCCGCCGCGCGCCGCGGCTTCGAGCTCGTCCGCGTCGACCCGGCGCCCGACGTCGCCGACGTCGTCGAGCGGCACTGGGTCGTGCGGTGGGACCTGCCGCCGGGGGAGTCGTTCACGCAGGTGGTCGTCCCGCACCCCGTCGCCAACGTCGTCGCGGAGGCGTCCGGCTACGCCGCGCACGGCATCCCCCCGGGGCTGTTCGAGCGCACCCTCGTCGGGACCGGTGCCGTCGTGGGGACGAAGCTCCGACCGGGCGCCTTCCGTGTCCTGCTCGGTTCCGCCGACGCCGTGCGCCCCGGCGCGCTCGTCCCGGCCGCGTCGTTCCTCGGCCCGACGGCGGACGCGGCGTCCCGCACGGCCGTCGCCCTGGCCGTCGCCGGCCGCTCGGAGGAGGCCGTCGCGACGGTCGAGCCGCTCGTGCGGGCGCGCGCCCGCACCACCCGCTCCCCGCGCGCCGTGCGCGACCTCGACCGGGTCCGGCGCGTCATGGCGGCGCTGGTCTCGGGCCGGCTCGGACCGGACGCCGGCGTCCCGGACCTCGCGGACGTCGTCGGGACGACGCCCCGCACGCTGCAGCGCCTGTTCGCCCGGTACGTCGGCGTGAGCCCCAAGTGGGTGCTGCAACGGCACCGCGTGCACCTCGCCGCGGACCTGCTCGCCGCCGATCCCGGGCACGACCTCGCGGCCCTCGCGACCGCCGTCGGCTACTACGACCAGGCGCACCTCGGGACCGACTTCGCCCGCGTCACCGGGACCACCCCGGCGACGTACGCGCGGCGCTGCGCCGCGTCGCGCGAGGCGCTCGCGGCCGTCGTCGGCGCGGCCTCCGGCGGGGCGCCGGGCGCGACCTCGGCGACCGTCCCGGACGCATAGACTCGGGTCGTGGCAGGCCTGATCCGACGCGAGGACGTGGACGCCGTCCGCGACCGCGCACGGATCGACGAGATCGTCTCGGCGCACGTCACGCTCAAGTCCGCCGGCGTCGGCTCGCTCAAGGGCCTGTGCCCGTTCCACGACGAGCGGTCGCCCTCGTTCCACGTGCGGCCCGGGGTCGGGCGCTGGCACTGCTTCGGGTGCGGCGAGGGCGGCGACGTCATCTCCTTCGTGCAGAAGGTGGACGGGCTGACCTTCACCGAGGCCGTGGAGTACCTCGCGGACCGCGTGGGCATCCAGCTCCGGTACGAGGAGAGCGGGCGCGGCGGGGGAGCGCCCCGACCGCGCGAGGAGCCGGGCAGACGCCAGCGGCTCCTCGAGGCGCACCGTGTCGCGGCGCAGTACTACGCCGAGCAGCTCGTCGGCCCGGGGGCGGGTGCCGCGCGCGCCTTCCTCGCCGAGCGCAGCTTCGACCGGTCCGACGCCGAGCACTTCGGCGTCGGGTACGCACCGACGGGCTGGGACAGCCTCCAGCGGCACCTCCAGGGCCGAGGCTTCACGCAGGCCGAGCTCGTCGCGTCGGGGCTCATGAGCCAGGGGCAGCGCGGGGTCTACGACCGCTTCCGCGGCCGGCTCGTGTGGCCCATCCGGGACGTGACGGGGGAGATCGTCGGGTTCGGCGCGCGCCGCCTGTACGACGAGGACCAGGGCCCCAAGTACCTCAACACGCCCGAGACGTCGCTCTACAAGAAGTCGAACGTGCTGTACGGCATCGACCTGGCCAAGCGCGAGATCGCGAAGCAGAAGCGCGTCGTCGTCGTCGAGGGCTACACCGACGTCATGGCCGCGCACCTGTCCGGCGTGACGACCGCCGTCGCGACGTGCGGCACGGCGTTCGGCACCGACCACGCGCGCATCGTCCGCCGGCTCCTCGGGGACACCACGGCGGGCGGTGGCATGCAGCTCGCGTCGGGCGCGTCGGTCGGCGGCGAGGTGATCTTCACGTTCGACGGCGACGCCGCCGGGCAGAAGGCCGCGGTGCGCGCGTTCGGCGAGGACCAGCGCTTCTACGCGCAGACCTTCGTCTCCGTCGAGCGCAGCGGCATGGACCCGTGCGAGCTGCGCATGGCGCGCGGCCCCGACGCGGTGCGCGCGCTCGTCGACGGGCGCCAGCCGCTGTTCGAGTTCGTCATCCGCACGACGCTCGCCGGTTTCGACCTCGACACCGCCGAGGGGCGGGTCGGTGCGCTGCGCGCCGCCGCGCCGATCGTCGCCGGCATCCGCGACGCCGCGCTGCGCCCCGAGTACGCGCGCCTGCTCGCCGGGTGGATCGGGATGGACGCGGACCGCGTGCGACGCGAGGTCGCGTCGGCGGGCCGACGCACGACCCCCGGCCCCGTGCGCACGTCGCGCCCCGGGGAGGCGCGCCAGACCGCCGCCGACGACGCCCCGGTCGTGCCCGCGATGCCCGCGCCGGACCCGCGCGACCCGGTCGCACGCCGCGAGCGCCTCGCCCTCGTCGCGGTGCTGCAGTACCCGCAGCACGTGCCGCCGGTGTTCGACACGCTCGACGAGGACGCCTTCTCGGTCCCCGCCTGGCGCGCCGTGCACGCCGCGGTGCGTGCCGCCGGCGGTGCGCGCGAGGGAGCCGCGCTCGGCGCGGGCCGGTGGGTGGAGGCCGTCGTCGAGCAGGCCGCGGAGCCGGTCCAGGGCCTCGTCACCGAGCTCGCCGTCGCCCCGCTGCCGGAGGACCGCGAGAGCGTCGTCGGCGGGTACGTCGCGGGTGTCGTCCGGGGGCTCGTGGACCTCGGGCTGCCCCGCCGCATCGCCGACGCGAAGAGCCGGCTGCAGCGGCTCGACCCGGCTGCCGACGTCGCGGCCTACCAGGAGGCCTTCGCCCGGCTCCTCGCCGTCGAGGCCGAGCGGCGCACGCTGCGGGAGGGCGAGATCGCCTGAGCGCGGCACGGCCCCGTGGACGGCGGAGCCACCGGTGCGGGGGAGCGGTCGTGTCGTCCGGGGCAATTCCGCCGGGACGAGGAAAGGGGCGCCGACCTGTGTCGACGCCCCTCCCGGAGGCTCCCGCGGTAGGACTTGAACCTACGACCGTCCGATTAACAGTCGGATGCTCTGCCAGCTGAGCTACGCGGGATCGGCCACGGCTGCACCGTGGCGACCGGGGAAAACTCTAGCAGGCTCAGAGGGGTAGTCCGGACGCCGACCGGACCCGGGACTCGGCGGCGTCGACCCGTGCGGCGACCTCCGGGTCGCCGAGGTCGACCCCCGGTCCCGTGACCACCTGGGAGAACAGGCCGCCGTCGAGATCGCGCCGCACCGCCACCCGCGCGGTGCGCCCTGCGGCGAACGTCACGGTCTCCGACAGGACGACGGACGACTGGACGCGCTCGCGCAGCGTCTGGACGAGCGACGAGCGTCGTGGGTCGGCGAGCCGGAGCTCCGCCGGGGCGTCTCCGTCGACCCACGTGACGGAGATCGTCGAGGACTCCGGGGCGTACGACGCGCGGTCGACGTCCGACCACGGACGCCGCAGCGTCACCGCGCCGGACGGCCCGCACGTGAGGAGGGTGCTCCGCGTCGCGACGGCCCACGACCCGTCCACGAGCTCCGCGGACGCGAGCACCCGGTCGCCCGCAGGGACGTCGAGGGCGCGCCGGACCGGGTCGGGGAGCGAGTGGCGACGGAACCAGGGCACGGACCTACGGTAGCCGGTGTGCGCGCACGGCCCGAGGTCGGCGTCGGGGCGAGCGCGCCGCCGGGCGCCGACACGCGGCGGTATGCTCACGGCGCGCCCCGTTAGCTCAGCTGGTCAGAGCAGGAGACTCATAATCTCTCGGTCGCGGGTTCAAGTCCTGCACGGGGCACCGACGAGGGCCGGCACCGGCCTCACGGGTGGACCGCTCACCGGGGAGCGGTCCCGCTCCCGGCCGCGGCGCCGAGGTCGCGGACGAGCCGTGCGGGGACCCCGACGTACAGGCCGTCGGGCTGCGTGTCCGCGGTGACGACGGCCCCCGCGCCGACGACGCACCCGGGCGCGACGGTGACGCCCGGGAGGATCGTGGCGCCCGAGCCGATCCAGCAGCCGTCCCCGATCGTCACCGGGGCTGCCACCCACGTCCCGGCGCGTTCGGCCGAAGGGCCGGTCTCGTGGGTCGCGGTGACGATGCGCACGTGGTCGGCGACCCCGACCCGCGCTCCGATGCGGACCGGCGCCGCGGTGTCGACGTAGACGCCGTGGTTGAGAGAGGCGCCGTCCCCGATGACGAGCGGTCCGTCACGGCTCACGAGCAGCCCCGTGGCGACGTCGCACGTGCCCTCGAAGACGATCCCGGCGAGCTGCAGCAGGCGTCGCCTGGCCGGCTGGCCGAGCAGCGGCAGGTTCGCGAGGGCGACCAGGGACTCGCGTCTGCGGGAACGTGCCATGGCGCCAGTCTCCCCACCGCGACCACCCGTGTCGTCGCGGGGACGAGGACTTCACCCACGGTGCACGGGCGCACCCGTGCGGCAGCGGGAGCGGCAACGGGAGCGGCGCGGCGTGTCGGGTGGCGCCGCCCCTCGGGTGGCGCGGGCGCGACGCCTGCTCTGTCATGGGTGGATGGTCGTCCTCACGCGACGGGTCTACGACGAGCCCACCGACCGCGACGGGTTCCGCGTCCTCGTGGACCGGCTGTGGCCCCGAGGGCTCAGCAGGGAGCGCGCGCGGGCGGACCTGTGGCTCAAGGAGGTCGCGCCGTCGGACGGGCTGCGCCGCTGGTTCCACCACGAGGAGCCGCGGTTCGAGGAGTTCGCGCGGCGCTACCGCGCGGAGCTCGACGCCAACCCGGCGGTCGCCGACCTCCGAGACGTGCTCGCGTCCCGTCCCGTGGTCACGCTCCTGTACGGCGCGAAGGACAGGGAGCACAACCAGGCGGTCGTCCTGCGCGACTACCTGGAGGCCTGGACGCCCGCCGCCTCGACCTGAGCGGCCGGTGAGGGAGCCTCCGGGCGTGCCTCCCGCGGCCCGCTCTCGCGCCGGAGGTCCCGGTCGAGCGCCCTTCTCAGCCGCGGCCCGAGCGGTCGTTCGACGAGCCGGTGGATGACCAGTGCCAGGAGCAGGCACGTCGCGGTGGCCAGCGCGAGGGTGGCCCAGCCGGGCAGGGCGGGGTGCGCCGTCTCGATGACCCACCGACCCCACGAGGAGTGGACGAGGTAGAGCGGGTACGTCAGGGCGCCCAGCGTGGTGGGCCACCTCCAGGAGAGCCGCGCGAGCGGCGTCAGGGTCGCGGCGGCGACCACGACGAAGCACAGGACGATCGCGGTCCAGTACGTCGCCGGACCGAGGGCGAGGTCGGTGCTGTTCTCGATCCGCACCGCCTGGATGCGGCCCGAGTGCGCGGCCGCGAGCGCGACGTCGAGCCCGAGCGCGAGCCAGAGCACCGGTGAGCGCGGCTCGCGCGTGAGCAGGAAGAGGACCATGCCACCGGCGAACAGCGGGGCGTCGGCCGCGACCAGGACGGTCGCCAGGAGGTCGGACCCGGTCTGCGTCGCGATCGCGCCCGCGACCGGCCAGAGCGTGACGAACGCGATCAGCCGACCGCGCGTCAGGCCGACCGCGAGGAGTGCGCCGACCAGGACGTAGAACCGCAGCTCGGACCAGAGGGTCCAGTAGACGGCCTCCACGTCCTGGATGCCGAACGCCCGCTGCACCATCGTGAGGTTCACCACGGCCTGCGGCAGGTCGACGTCGCGCCGACCCGGGGCCACGAGCACGAGCAGCACGAGCGTCACGAGGACGGCGGCCCAGTAGGCGGGGAAGAGGCGGCCCGCACGGGACGCGACGAAGCCGCGGACGTCGCGTCCCCAGGCGGTCATGAGGATGACGAAGCCGCTGATCACGAAGAACAGCTGCACCCCGAACGAGCCGAACGCCGCGACCTGCTGGACGCCGGGCATCACAGCGCTCGTGCGCCCGCCCCAGGCATGGTGGTTGACGGCGACGAAGTGGTACGCCAGGACGGCCGCTGCGGCGGCGAACCGGAGCCCGTCGAGCGCGACGAGACGAGGGGACGGCGTGGACATCCGCCGCACGTTACCAAACCGTGATGTGCCACGCCCGGGGGGCCGACGTCCGAAATGCGCGGAACCTCGACTGCTGCCACAGTGTCGGGGCCGGAGATCCCGGCGACGCGAGGGGCGGCGTCCTGAGGTGAAGGAGAACACGTGGCACCGAGCATGAGCTCAGCAGGGAAGTCGGCGGCTCGCAGCGCGCAGGGGAGCAAGACGCTGGAGCTGCTGGCACGCGCGGGGTACGCGATGAGCGGCGTGCTCCACCTCGTGATCGGGGTGCTGGCCGTGCAGGTCGCGACCGGTGGGGCGTCGAGCGAGGAGGCGAGCCAGACGGGGGCGCTCGCCGCCGTCGCCGAGACGCCCGGCGGCACGGCGCTCCTGTGGTTCGCCGTGGTCGCGTTCGCGGCGCTCGGCCTGTGGCAGGTGACGGTCGCCCTCAGCGGCGCGCTCGAGACCTCCGACCGTCTGAAGGCCGCGGGCAAGGCGGTCGTCTACGTGGCGCTCGGCGTGCTGGCCGTGCAGGTCGTGTCGGGCTCGTCGAGCGGCTCGGGCCAGGAGGAGAGCTTCACCGCTCGCCTCATGCAGAGCCCGGGTGGCGCGCTGCTGGTCGGCGCCGTCGGCGTCGGGATCGTCGCGACGGGCGTCTACCACGTCGTCAAGGGCTGGAAGAAGAAGTTCCTCGAGGACCTGCGGGGCGGCACGAGCGGCCAGGTCGGGCGCGCCGTCGTGCAGCTCGGCCGCGTCGGCTACATCGCGAAGGGCATCGCCCTGGGCGTCCTCGGTGCGCTCTTCGTCGTGGCCGCGGTGCAGAACGACCCGGAGCAGGCCGGCGGGCTCGACGCCGCGTTCGCGACGGTGGCGGCGCAGCCCTTCGGCGCCGTGCTCCTGGTGGCCATCGGGCTCGGGTTCGCCGCCTACGGCCTGTACTCGTTCGCCCGCGCACGGTACGCACGCATGTGACGTGCGTCCCGGGCGGGCCCGGACCCGCGGGTGCGGCCCGCCCGGGACCTCGGGCGTCGGTGCCGTCGTGGAAGAATGCGGGCATGGCGATGAGAGAGATCCGCACCATCCCCGACCCTGTGCTCCGGACGCCCTGCGACGAGATCACCACGATCGACGACCGCGTGCGGTCCCTGGTCGCCGACCTCGTCGAGACGGTGGACCACGAGGGCCGAGCGGGTCTCGCCGCGAACCAGATCGGGGTCAGCCTCCGCGCGTTCTCGTGGAACATCGACGACGAGATCGGCTACGTCCTCAACCCCCGGATCGTCGAGCTCTCCGACGACTTCCAGGACGGTGACGAGGGCTGCCTCTCCGTCCCGGAGCTGTGGTTCCCGACGCGGCGCGCCTGGTACGCGCGCGTCGTCGGCACGGACCTCGACGGCAACGAGGTCGTCGTCGAGGGCACGGAGCTCATGGCCCGCTGCCTGCAGCACGAGTGCGACCACCTCGACGGGATGCTCTACCTCGACCGTCTCGACCGTTCGGTCCGCAAGAAGGCGATGCGGGAGCTGCGCGCCCAGCTCTGACGGCTCGACGCGCCGCCGGCCGTCGGCACGGGCAGCGGGCTCGCCCTGCGGATCTCTCGCGCATCCACGGGTCCTCGTGCAAGATAGGCACGAGACACGCCGTGACGGTCTGTGCGACGTGCCGTGGAACCACCCTGGTGAGGACGTTGGGGAAGACGAAACCTCGACCTAGGGAGGCAGACATGGCCGGTGCCATCACCCGCGGTGTTCTTTACGTGCACTCAGCACCCCGTGCTCTGTGCCCGCACATGGAGTGGGCCGCCGGGAACGTCCTCGGCGTGCGCGTCTCCCTGGACTGGACCGAGCAGCCCGCGGCGCGCGGGCTGTACCGCGGCGAGTACTCGTGGCAGGGCGCGCAGGGCACGGGTGCGAAGCTCGCGTCCGCGCTGCGCGGCTGGTCACACCTGCGGTACGAGGTGACCGAGGAGCCGAGCCACGGCGTCGACGGCGGGCGCTGGTCGCACACGCCCGACCTCGGGATCTTCTACGCCGCGACAGACGTGCACGGCAACATCGTCGTGCCCGAGGACCGCGTGCGCGCCGCGCTCGAGCAGGCGAACGACCCCTGGGCCATGCGCGAGGCGCTGCACCTCGCGCTCGGCAAGGCGTGGGACGACGAGCTCGAGCCGTTCCGCTACGCCGGGGCGGGCGCTCCCGTGCGCTGGCTGCACCGCGTGGGCTGACCCGGTCCGCCGGAGCCGCCCGGCACGGAGGAGCACGACGACGCGAGGCCGCCTCCCGCAGGGGAGGCGGCCTCGCGTGCGCAGGGGCTCCGTCAGACGCTCGACACCGCGAGGGCGACGTTGTGGCCGCCGAAGCCGAACGAGTTGTTGAGCGCCACGACGTCGCCCGCGGGCAGCGGCGACGGCGTGTCGCGCACGAGCGGGACCTGGAGCTCCGGGTCGGGGTTCGCGACGTTGATCGTCGGGGGCGCGAGGCGCTCCGCCACGGCCTTGATCGTGAAGATCGACTCGAGCGCGCCGGCGCCTCCGAGGAGGTGACCGGTCATCGACTTCGTCGCGGAGAGCTGGACGTGGTCGGCGTCCCCGCCGAGCAGCGTGCGGATCGAACGGGTCTCGGTTAGGTCGCCGACCTTGGTGGACGTCGCGTGCGCGTTGACGTGCACGACGTCGCGGCCCGTGACGCCGGCCTCCTCGAGCGCCCGGCGCATGGCGGCGACCTGGCCGCGGCCCTCCGGGTCGGGCGACGTGATGTGGTAGGCGTCGGAGGACAGGCCGACGCCGGACAGACGCGCGTACACGCGGGCGCCGCGCGCCGCGGCGTGCTCCGCGCTCTCGAGCACGACGACGCCCGCGCCCTCGCCGATGACGAACCCGTCGCGGTCGACGTCGTAGGGGCGCGAGGCGCCCTGCGGGTCGTCGTTGCGCAGGGAGAGCGTGCGCGACGCGGCGAAGGCCGCGATCGGCATGGGGTGGATCGTGGCCTCGGTCCCGCCCGCGACGACCACGTCCGCGCGGCCCGCGCGGATCATGTCGACCCCGTAGCCGATGGCCTCGGCGCCGGACGCGCACGCCGAGACGAGCGCGTGGGCACCGGCGCGGGCACCGAGCTCGAGCGAGACGTACGCGGTGGGGGAGTTCGGCATGAGCATCGGCACGGTCATGGGCAGCATCCGGCGGGTGCCGCGCTCGCGCAGCGTGTCCCAGCCGTCGAGCGTGGTCCAGATGCCGCCGATGCCGGACGACACGACGGTGCCGAGCCGGTCGCCGTCGACGTCGGGGCTGCCCGCGTCCGCCCACGCCTCGCGCGTCGCGATGATCGCGTACTGCGTCGAGGGGTCCATGCGCTTCATCTCGGGACGCGCGAGCACCTCCTCGGGCTTGACCTTGATCGTCGCGGCGAAGGTCACGGGGATCTCGTAGCGCTCGGACCAGTCGTTGTCGAGGGTGCGCGCCCCGGACTCGCCGGCGAGCGCGGCCGCCCAGGTCGTGGGCACGTCCCCGCCGAGCGGCGTGGTGGCGCCGAGGCCGGTGACGACGACTTCACGGACGGCAGACATGGGAGCTCCTCGAGGGTGTTCGGTCGACGGTGGGCGGACGGGCCGGCGAGATGGCGCCGGCCCGTCCGCACGGCCTGCCGGGCAGGCCGGGTGCTCAGGCGGCCTGGGCGCCCGTGATGTACGAGACGGCGTCGCCGACCGTGGCGAGGTTCTTGACCTCCTCGTCGGGGATGCGGACCCCGAACTTGTCCTCGGCGTGCGTGACGATCGTCATCATCGAGAGGGAGTCGATGTCGAGGTCGTCGGTGAAGGACTTCTCGAGCGCGACGGCGTCCGTCGGCAGACCCGTCTCCTCGGCGACGATCTCCGCGAGGCCGGCGAGGACTTCCTGCTCGGTGTAAGCCATGGTTTCTCCTTGTCGTGGGACCGGAGGTCCGGTCCCGGTGGCGGCGCTCGGGCGGGCCCGAGCGGTGGTGCGGTACTTGGCTGCGGCGTGGCCCGTCGGTCGACGACGGACCGCCCACGGGTGATTCTTCCCTACGGGAGGACGACCACCTGCGCCGCGTAGACGAGCCCGGCCCCGAAGCCGATCTGGAGGGCGAGGTCGCCGGAGCGGACCTGGCCCTCGGCGAGGAGCCGCTCGGTCGCGAGCGGGATCGACGCGGCCGACGTGTTGCCGGTCTCGACGATGTCCCGTGCGACCGCCACGGTGTCGGGCAGGCCGAGCTGCTTGACGAGCTGGTCGGTGATCCGCAGGTTCGCCTGGTGCGGGACGAACGCGCGGATGTCGTGAGGACCGACGCCCGCCTCGGCCATCGCCTTGGCGGCGACGGGCGCCATCTGGAAGCCCGCCCACTTGAAGACCGTCTGCCCGTCCTGGCGCATCGTCGCGAAGCCGGCCCCGGGGTCCGAGCGCAGGTCGGTCCACGCGTGCGTCTGCCGGATGGCGGTCGCGCGGCTGCCGTCGGAGCCCCACACCGTCGGGCCGATGCCCGGCACGTCCGAGGGCCCGACGACCGCGGCGCCCGCGCCGTCGCCCAGCAGGAACGAGATGGTCCGGTCCGTGGGGTCCACGAAGTCGCTGAGCTTCTCGGCGCCGACGACCAGGACGTGCCGGGCGAGGCCGGACCG
Organism: Cellulosimicrobium sp. Marseille-Q8652; assembly: GCF_965112045.1. Taxonomy (NCBI): domain Bacteria; kingdom Bacillati; phylum Actinomycetota; class Actinomycetes; order Micrococcales; family Promicromonosporaceae; genus Cellulosimicrobium; species Cellulosimicrobium sp. Marseille-Q8652. Next base: position 907,648 of record NZ_CBCOPS010000002.1, read on the forward strand.
GACCAGGGCGTCGGCCTGGGCGATCCCGTAGGCGTACCCGGCGCACGCCGCCGACACGTCGAAGGCCGCGGCGGGCGTCGCGCCCAGCCGGTGGGCCAGCACGGCGGCGGCGGACGGCGTCTGGTGGAACCAGGTGATGGTCGCGACGATCACGGCGTCGACGTCCTCGCCGCTCAGGCCCGCGGCGTCGAGCGCGCGCCGCGCCGCGGCCTCGGCGAGGTCGACGACGTCGACCTCGGCTCCCGCCCGGCGGCGCGTGACGATGCCCGTCCGCTGGCGGATCCACTCGTCGGACGAGTCGATGGGGCCGGCGAGGTCGTCGTTGGTGACGACGTCCTCGCCGCGTGCGGCGCCGATCGCGAGGATCCGGGAGTGCGCGGGCCCGGTGGCCTGCCGCAGCGTCGGGCTCGTCACGCCCCGGCTCCCGCGGCGACGGAGTGCCGCGCGACGAGGTCGCGCGCCTTGTCGACGTCGGCGGGCGACTTCACCGCGACGGTCTCGACGCCGGGCAGGGTGCGGCGGGCGAGCCCGGTGAGCACGCCGCCCGGGGCGAGCTCGAGGATCCCGGTGACGCCCATCTCGGCGAGCGTCTCCTGGCACAGGTCCCAGCGCACCGGCGCGGCGATCTGCGCGGTGAGGCGGCGCACGACGTCGCGCGCCTTGCCGTGGTCGCTGCCCTCGAGGTCGATGCGGCCGTAGGGCTCGCCGTCCGCGTTCGAGAGGAACGGCAGGCGCGGGTCGCGGACGTCCCAGGAGGCGGCCACGGGCTCGAAGGCCTCCAGGGCCGACTGCATGAACGGCGTGTGGAACGCCCCGGCGACCTGGAGGGGGATGACGCGCGCCTTGGCGGGCGGCTTCTCGGCGAGCGTGAGGAGGTGCTCGAGGGCGCCCGCCGCCACGACCTGGCCGCCGCCGTTGACGTTCGCCGGCCACAGGCCCGCCGACTCGATCGCCGCGAGGACCTCCTCCGGGTCGCCGCCGACGACGGCGCTCATCCCGCTGGGGTTCGCGGCGGCGGCCTGCGCCATGAACCGTGCGCGGTGCGAGACGAGCCCGACGGCACCCGCGTCGTCGACCACACCCGCGACGGCCGCCGCGGCGAGCTCGCCGACGGAGTGGCCGGCGGTGACGTCCACGACGTCGGTGGCGTCACGACCGTCGAGGACCTCGCGGAGCGCGACGAGCGACGAGGCGACGATCAGCGGCTGCGCGACGGCGGTGTCCCGGATCGTCTCCGCGTCCGACGTCGTGCCGTGTGCGACGAGGTCGGTGTCGGCGGCCGCGCCGAACGCGGCGAGGCGGTCGGCGACGCCGGCCAGCTCGAGCCAGGGCGCGAGCATTCCGGGGGACTGGGAGCCCTGTCCAGGGCACAAGACGGCGAGCACCTGTCAACTGTGCCAACGCGCCTGCGGTGCACCACGTCACGACCCGCACCAACCTTGCGCAGGGCGTTTGTGCGGAACCTCCAAGAACGGCGCGAGCGCGTCAGCGCGGGACCGCGGCGAGCTGACCCAGGGCGAGCGCGACCTGGAGCACGAACGACTCCCGGGCGTCGAGCGGGTCCCACCCCGTGATCTCCGAGACCTTGCGCAGGCGGTACCGCACGGTGTTGGGGTGCACGTACAGCGTGCGCGCGGCGGCCTCGAGCGACCGCCCCGTCCCGAGGTAGGCGCTGAGCGTCTCGAGCACGGAGCCCGTCGCCTCGGCGAGCGGCCGGTAGGCCTGGGTGACGAGCGTGCGCCGGGCGGTCGTGTCGCCCGTCAGCACGCGCTCGGGCAGGAGGTCGTCCGCGAGCACCGGGCGCGGGGCCTGCGGCCACGCGGGAGCGGCCCGCAGGCCGGCGAGCGCGGCCTGCGCCGAGCGGCCGGCCTCCTCGAGGCCGGCGACCGTGGGGCCGATGACCACGGGACCGGGGCCGAACCGGGGCAGGAGCGAGGCCGCGGCGGCCTGCAGGTCGCCCTCCCCGCCCAAGACCAGGACGAGGCGGTCCCCGTGGATGCCGACCAGCGCGTCCCCCGCGGCGCGGCGCGTCGCGCGCCGCAGCTCGGCGGTGCGCACCTCGTCGAGCGTCGCCGTCGTCGTCCCGGCGATGACCAGCGTCGAGCCGCGGCCTCCCCAGCCCAGCGCGGACACCCGGGAGCGCAGGGAGTCGTCGCCGTCGCCGCGCACGAGGGCGTCGACGACGAGCGCCTCGAGGCGGGCGTCCCACGCGCCGCGCACCTCGGCCGCCCGTGCGTAGACCTCCGCGGCCGAGAAGGCGACCTCGCGCGAGTAGCGCAGCACGGCCTCGCGCAGGTCGCGCTCCCCGCCGGGGGCCGCGAGCTGGTCCGAGTGCGCCTCGACCACCTCGACGACGATGCGCACGAGCTGGAGGGTGTTCTGGAGCGAGATCGAGCGCGTGAGCTCGGGCGGCGCCGCGGCGAAGATCTCGCTCACGCCGTGCGGGGGGGCGAGGGGGTCGGCGTACCAGGTGACGAAGGCGGTGATGCCCGACTGCGCGACCAGGCCGACGTACGAGCGGTCCTCCGCCGGCAGCTCGCCGTACCAGGGCACCTCCTCGTCGAGCCGCCGGAGCGCGGCGGCCATGAGCAGCCCGCTCCCGTCCCGCAGCCCCTGGAGGTTGTCCGCGTTGCCGGCGGCGCCGGTCGCGCGCGAGCGCCCGGCGGCTGTCGGAGAGGTGGCCGTCACGCGCCGAGCATACGGGCCGGTGTTGTGGACAGTCCACAAACCGTCGGAGCCTCGGGCCGGTCGGGCGCCTCCGCACGGGGTGGTCGGGTGAGCGTCCGGGGGAGCCGCTAGGGTCGGGACATGGCTCTCATGCCCCGATTGCGTCAGCTCATGCGACGCCCGACGTCCGCGTCGACCGTCGGCGCGCGCCGTCCCCGTTCCGGGGAGAAGCGCGGCGACACGGTCCACGAGGACGCCCTGCGCGCGATGCTGGTGGACGACCCCAACGACGAGCGGGCGTTCCACGCGCTCGCCGAGCTGGTGCGGCGGCGCGCCGCCGAGGGGACGCACGTCGACGACCCGCTCGCCGCGCCGGCCGACGAGTCCGAGAAGCAGCGTGCCGCGGACCTGGCGGTGTGGGCGCTGGCGGAGGAGCTCGCGGGACACCCCAAGGGGTGGTTCCCCCTCATCGAGCTCGGCCGGCTCTCGCTCGACGACGACCCGGAGGCCGCGCTGCGCCGCTTCGCCACCGCCGCCGAGCGCGAGCACACGGGCCGCGCCCTCGCCCAGTCGATGGAGGTCCTGCGCGACGCCGGGCTCCCGGGCGAGGCGCTCGGGCTCGGCGTCGGGCACTGGCGCGCGCGCGAGCACGTCCCCGAGGTGGGGAGGCAGCTCGTCCTGGCCGCCATCGAGGCCGACCGCGCCGTCGAGGCGCGCCACCACCTCGAGTCCCTCACGACGTACGGCGACCCGCGCGCCGTCGCGTCCGTGCGCGCGGAGCTCGAGCGCGCCGTCGCGCAGGCCGAGCAGCACCGCGCGGGCACGTAGCACCCGGCGGTCCGCACCACGACGACGGCCGGCCACCTCCCGCGGGAGGTGACCGGCCGTCGTCGTGCAGCGGTCAGCGGGCGCCGACCGTCAGGAGTCGCCGCCCACGTTGCCGGACGTCCCGGCGGTGACGTCCATGAGGCGGTACTTCTCGATCGCCTTCGCCGACGCGTCGGCGGGCACCTTGCCCTGCTTGGCGAGGGCCTGCAGCGTGCGCACGACGACGGACGGACCGTCGATCTTGAAGTGGCGGCGAGCGGCGGCCCGGGTGTCCGAGAAGCCGAAACCGTCCGCGCCGAGCACCTCGTAGTCGCCGGGGACCCACTTGCGGATCTGGTCCGGCACGAGGTGGTCGTAGTCGCTCGTCGCGACGAACGGGCCCTCGGCCCCCGCGAGCTTCGCGGTGACGTACGGCGTGCGGGGCTCGGCCGCCGGGTCGAGGAACGCGGCCTGGTCGGCGGCGAGGCCGTCGCGACGGAGCTCGTTCCAGCTCGTCACGCTCCACACGTCCGCCGACACGCCCCAGTCCTCCTTGAGGAGCTGCTGCGCCTCGAGCGCCCACGGCACGCCCACGCCGGACGCGAGGAGCTGGGCCTTCGGGCCCTCCGCCTCGGACACCGAGACGCGGTGGATGCCGCGCAGGATGCCCTCGACGTCGACGTCCTCCGGCTCGGCCGGCTGGACCATCGGCTCGTTGTACACCGTGAGGTAGTACATGACGTTCTGGTCCCGGCCGTCGGAGCCGTCGCCGAACATGCGCTCGATGCCGTCGCGGACGATGTGGCGGATCTCGTAGCCGTACACCGGGTCGTACTGGACCATGGCGGTGTTCGTGCCCGCGAGGAGCGGCGAGTGCCCGTCGGCGTGCTGCAGGCCCTCGCCCGTGAGCGTCGTGCGGCCCGCCGTGGCGCCGACGATGAAGCCGCGCGTGAGCTGGTCGCCCGCCGCCCAGAACTGGTCGCCCGTGCGCTGGAAGCCGAACATCGAGTAGAAGATGTAGACCGGCACCATGATCTCGCCCTGCGTGGCGTAGGACGTGCCCACGGCCTGGAACGCGGCGGCGGAGCCGGCCTCGTTGATGCCGGTGTGCATGATCTGCCCGGCCTCGGACTCCTTGTAGCTCAGCATGAGCTCACGGTCCACGGCGAGGTAGTGCTGGCCCTGGGTGTTGAAGATCTTCGCCGACGGGAAGATCGAGTCCAGGCCGAACGTGCGCGCCTCGTCCGGGATGATCGGCACGATGCGCCTGCCGAGCTCCTTGTCCTTGATGAGGTCCTTGAGGAGGCGCACGAAGGCCATCGTGGAGGCGATCTCCTGCTGGCCCGAGCCCTTCTTGAGGATCTCGTAGGTCTTCTCGCCCGGGAGGGTGACCGGCGTCGGCTTCGAGCGGCGCTCCGGCACGAACCCGCCGAGCTGGCGGCGGCGGTCCAGCAGGTACTGGATCTCCGGGGCGTCGGGGCCCGGGTGGAAGTACGGGGGCTCGTAGGGGTTGGCCTCGAGCTCCTCGTCGGTGATCGGGATCCGCAGCGAGTCGCGCAGCGTCTTGAGGTCGGCGAGGTTGACCTTCTTCATCTGGTGCGTCGAGTTGCGGCCCGCGAAGGTCGACCCGAGGCCGTAGCCCTTCACCGTGTGCGCGAGGATGACCGTCGGCTGGCCCGTGTGGGCGCGCGCCGCCGAGTACGCCGCGTAGAGCTTGCGGTAGTCGTGCCCGCCGCGCTTGAGGTTCCAGATGTCGTCGTCGGTCATGTTCTGGACGAGCTGCTTGGTGCGCGGGTCGCGCCCGAAGAAGTGCTCGCGGATGAACGCGCCGTTCTCCGCCCGGTACGTCTGGTAGTCGCCGTCGGGCGTGGCGTTCATGAGGTTGACCAGCGCGCGGTCCTTGTCCGCGTTGAGCAGGACGTCCCACTCGCGGCCCCAGATGACCTTGATGACGTTCCAGCCCGCGCCGCGGAACTGCGCCTCGAGCTCCTGGATGATCTTGCCGTTGCCGCGCACCGGGCCGTCGAGGCGCTGCAGGTTGCAGTTGACGACGAACGTGAGGTTGTCCAGCTGCTGCTGCGCCGCGAGCTGGAGCATGCCGCGCGACTCGGGCTCGTCCATCTCGCCGTCACCGAGGAACGCCCACACGTCCTGCTGGCTCGTGTCCTTGATCCCGCGGTTGTGCAGGTACCGGTCCGTCCACGCCTGGTAGATGGCGCTCGCCGGGCCGAGGCCCATGGAGACCGTCGGGTACTCCCAGAAGTCGGGCATGAGGCGCGGGTGCGGGTACGACGGCAGGCCGCCGCCCGCGTGCGACTTCTCCTGGCGGAACCCGTCGAGCTGGTCGGCGGACAGCCGGCCCTCGAGGAACGCCCGCGCGTAGACGCCGGGCGAGGCGTGGCCCTGGAAGTAGACCTGGTCCCCGCCGCCCGGGTGGTCCTTGCCGCGGAAGAAGTGGTTGAGCCCCACCTCGTACAGCGTCGCGACGGACGCGTAGGAGGAGATGTGCCCGCCGACCCCGATACCGGGGCGCTGGGCGCGCGTCACCATGACGGCGGCGTTCCAGCGGATCCAGGACCGGTAGCGGCGCTCGAGCGCCTCGTCGCCGGGGAAGTAGGGCTCCTCGTGCACGCCGATCGTGTTCACGTAGGGCGTGGCGAAGGAGGACGGGATGGCGACGTTGCGCTCCCTGGCCCTCTTGAGCAGGTTCAGCAGGACGTAGCGGGCGCGCGGGCCCCCGCGGTCGTCGATCAGGCCGTCGAGGGACTCGACCCACTCGCCGGTCTCGGCGGGGTCGATGTCCGGTACCTGGCTGAGCAGACCATTGATCAGCGGTCCGGTCTCGTCGTACGAAGCCACCAGCAACCTCATATCTCGTCGGATGCCGGACGCCGGTCGCGCGGTACACGCCCGGTCGTCCGTCTCGGAGCCACACCGGGCACGCGGCCGCGGCCGCTGGTGGCGACCGCGCCTCTTCACGAGACCAGGGTGGTCTCCCCATTGTGTTCTCATCCGGCCCTGAAGTCACACCAACGAGTGGTCAAGGAGGCGTGATCTCCATGACACGCGCGCGAGGCGGGATGCTCGCGGAGGACGTGCCGACGGGCCGTGTCCACGGGGCCTGCCTTGCCAAGCAGGGCACCGTACGGTGGGCTACCTTTGCCAGACACGGCACACGGTGGTCCGCCACCGGCCGTCCGGACCCGCGGGTGCGGGTCGGTCGAGGCCGGTGAGGACAGAGACGGACGAGGAAAGGAACGGCACGACTGTGACGGACACCGCAGGATCCGGCGGTATCGACCGCCTGGGGTTCGCGCCCGGGAACGTGGTCCAGGAGTTCGGGTGGTCGGAGGACGTCGACGACGACCTGCGCGCCGACCTCGAGGAGCTCGTCGGCGGAGAGCTGGTCGACGAGGACTACGACGACGTCACCGACGGCGTGATCGTGTGGTGGCGCGAGGGCGACGGGGACCTCACGGACATGCTCGTGGACGTCCAGACCGTCCTCGACGACGGGGGCCTGATCTGGATCCTCACGCTCAAGCCGGGCCGGCCGGGGCACGTGGGGCACAACGACATCCAGGAAGCCGCCACGACCGCGGGCCTGCACGCGACGAGCACGTTCTCGATCGCGCAGGACTGGTCCGCGACGCGGCTCGGGACGCGGGGTCGTGGTCGCTGAGCCCACGACGCCGTCGGCTCTCGCGGGCGTCGCGCGACCCGGACCGGGCGACCCGGCACCGGACTTCACGCTCCCCGACACGCACGGCACGCCCGTCCACCTCGCCGACCTGCGCGGGGGACCGGTGCTGCTCGTCTTCTACCCCTTCGCGTTCTCGGGGATCTGCACGGGCGAGCTGTGCGAGCTGCGCGACCACCTCGACGAGTTCGAGGCCGCGGGCGTGACGCTCCTCGGCATCTCGTGCGACTCGGTGTTCGCCCAGAAGGCGTGGGCCGAGCAGGAGGGCTTCGAGTTCGACCTCCTCGCGGACTTCTGGCCCCACGGCGACGTCGCCCGTGCCTACGGCGTGCTCGACGAGGAGAACGGGCTCGCCCTGCGCGGGTCGTTCCTCGTCGACGCCGACGGCATCGTGCGCTGGTCCGTCGTCAACCCGCGCGGGCAGCGCCGCGACCTCGACGGCTACCGGCGCGCGCTCGAACAGCTCTGACGCCGGACGGGCCGCGCGGGACCGCGGGGCGCAGGCGAACCGGTAGGCTGTGCACCGCTCGTTCGGGGCCTGTAGCTCAGCTGGTCAGAGCGCCACGCTTACACCGTGGATGTCGGGGGTTCGAGTCCCTCCGGGCCCACCACGACGTCGTGCGACGTCCACCCCACCACCGACCGCCCCGACGTCGTCCGCCGGCGCGTCGCACGACCCCCCGGTCCCGGGAGGTGTCCTCGTGCTCGTCGCCGTGACCCTCGTCGGGCTCCTCGTCGCGGTGGTCTCGCGCCGCGTGCCCGTCGTGCGGGACTCGACCAGCACCGCGAGCTCGACGATCCTCGCCGTCCTCGGGGGGTGCGTGGCGCTCGGCGTGGCGACCGCGGTCGTCGCCGAGCCCGGGGAGCGTGCGGCCGTCGCGGCCGGCGGCGCCCTCCTGCTGTGCCCGGCGGCCGTCGCGCTGGGGGCGCTGATCTCTGTCCGGGTGGTCCGCCCCCTCGTGGCCCGCCGCGTCGAGCGGTCGCGCGACACCCCGGACCTGCGCGACCGCCTGCTCGCACGGGCCGCGCGGACGCGGGGCCGGGTCCGCGGCGTCCCCGTCGCCGAGGTCGCGCTCCGGGCAGCCTTCCGGTCGGGGGACGTCCGCGTCACCGGCCTCGCCGCGGAGATGTCCTACTACGGCCTGATCTCGCTCGTCCCGCTGACGACGGCGCTCGGTGCGAGCCTCGGCTTCCTGCGCCCGCTGCTCGGGGACGAGCAGGTCGACGAGATCCGGTCGTCGATCGTCGACGGGCTCACGACGGTCTTCGCGGAGCAGGTCGCGAGCGACGTCCTCGCACCGCTGGTCGACGGCCTCCTCGACGAGGAGCGCACCGGGTTCGCGCTCGGCGCGTTCCTCGTCGCGCTCTGGCTCGCGAGCCGCGTGTTCCGGGCCGCGGTCCGGGCCCTCGACGACGCGTACCGCGTCGAGCGCCGTCGCGGCGTCGTCGCGCAGTACGTCCTCGGGCTGTCGCTGGCGCTGGGCGCGGTCGCGACCCTCGTCGTCGTGCTGGGGATGGTCGTCGTCGGGCCGCTCCTGGGCGACGGCGCGACGCTCGCCGACCGCTTCGGGCTCGGCGAGGCGTTCCGCGTCTCCTGGGACGTGCTGCGCTGGCCCGTCGTCGTCGCGGTGTGCGCGGGCTACCTCACGCTGCTGTACCGGTACGCGCCGAACGTCGACACGACGTGGACCCGCTGTCTGCCCGGTGCCGTCGTGGGGACGCTCGGCGTGCTGCTCGTCTCGTCGGGGTTCGGCCTCTACCTGGCCCTCGCGGTCCCGTCCACGCCGGGCGTCGAGGACGGTTCCGCGACGCTGGTGCGCGTGGCCGGTCAGATGCTGGGGCTCGTCCTCGCGGGCGTGCTGTGGCTGTGGCTCACGAGCATCGCGGTGCTCGCCGGCGGGGTGCTCGCCGCGGAGCTCGAGCTCGAGCGCACCGGTGCGACGGACGACGGCGCGGGGCGGTCCTGAGACGACGCCGCGGTACCGGGCGTCCCCGCGTGGGTGGCGACCGGCAGACTCTCGCCGTGCACCTCGTCCTGTCCCGCGCCCCGGCCGACCGCGCGGTGCTCACCACCGTGCCCGAGGGCGACGGCCCGGTGACGACGCGCGAGGTCGAGCGCGGACGGCTCGCCGACGTCGCCGACGAGCTCGCGCACACCGGTCCCGCCGCCCGCTGGACGTGGGACGACACGAACCGCTGGTACCCCGCGCTGCTCGCCGCGGGCGCCCGGGTCGAGCGGTCGCACGACCTGCGGCTCGCGCGCACGATCCTGCGCGGGTCCGCGCTCACCGCGGGCACGCCGTACGCCCGGGAGGATCCCGGGCCCTGGGACGCCCTGACCGCCGCGCCGGCCGGCCCCGACCCGACGCTCCCGCTCCGCCCCGAGTCGCTCTTCGACCTCGGCGCGGACGCGCCCGGTGCGCTCGCGGCGCCGTCGGGCCTGGACCCGCTGCCCGAGCTCGCCGACCAGCTCGAGGCGGTCGCGGCGGCGCAGGGCGCGGACGCCGCGGGTCGCCTGCGGCTGCTGCTCGCGGGCGAGTCGGCCGGGGCGCTCGTCGCCGCGGAGATGCACCACGCCGGCCTGCCGTGGCGCGCGGACGTCCACGACGAGATCCTGGCGGGAGTCCTGGGCCCGCGACCGCGCGCCGGCGAGCGCCCGGCGCGCATGGAGGATCTCGCCCGCACGATCCGCGACGCGCTCGACGCCCCGTCGACGCTCAACCCCGACTCCCACCCGGACCTGCTCAAGGCGCTGCAGTACGCGGGCGTCGGCGCGCGCTCGCTGCGCAAGGGTGAGCTGGAGACGATCGAGCACCCCGTGATCGAGCCGCTGCTGGAGTACAAGACGCTGCAGCGCCTGCTCACGGCCAACGGGTGGGCGTGGCTCGACACGTGGGTGCGCGACGGCCGGTTCCGCACCGAGTACGTCGTCGGGGGCGTCGTCACGGGCCGGTGGTCGTCGAGCGGCGGTGGAGCGCTCCAGCTGCCGCGGCAGGTGCGCCGGGCGGTCGTCGCGGACCCGGGCTGGCGGCTCGTCGTCGCCGACGCCGCCCAGCTGGAGCCGCGCGTCCTGGCGGGGCTCGCGCACGACGAGCGCATGGCGGACGCCGGCCGGGGCGTCGACCTCTACGCAGGGATCGTCGCGTCGGGGGCGGTCGCGAGCCGGGAGCACGCGAAGGTCGGCATGCTCGGCGCCATGTACGGCGGGACGACGGGGGACAGCGCCCTCGTCCTGCCGCGGCTCGCGAAGGCGTTCCCCGACGCGATCGACCTCGTCGAGCGCGCGGCCCGTGCCGGGGAGCGGGGCGAGGTCGTGACCACGCGGCTCGGGCGCAGCTCGCCGGAGCCGGGCGCCGCGTGGCAGGAGGCGCAGTCCGGGGCGTACGCCGCCGACGACGCGGCGGCCGGGGCGCCGGGCGGTCCGGGAGGCGGCGCGGACGCCCAGTCGCGCGCCCGGTCGCAGACGCGGGCCTGGGGTCGCTTCACGCGCAACTTCGTGGTCCAGGGCACGGCGGCGGAGTGGGCGCTGTGCTGGCTCGCGTCGATCCGGCGCCGGCTCTGGGAGCTCCCCGTGAGCGACGCCGTCCCGGGTCGGGTCCGCGCCCCGTTCGAGGGCCGGGCGCACCTCGTGTTCTTCCTGCACGACGAGGTCGTCGTGCACGCGCCCGCGGAGCTGGTCGAGGCGGTGGAGCACGAGGTCCGCGAGGCCGCGGTCGAGGCGGGGCGCCTGCTGTTCGGCGACTTCCCGGTCGACTTCCCGCTGACGGTCGCCGCCGTCGAGCACTACGCGCAGGCGAAGTGACGCCCGCGTCACGCCTGCGCGGGCGACGTGACGCCCGCGTCCGGAGGTGCCGGGCGGGATAGCCTGCCGCCATGACCCTCGACCCCACCGCCGGGCCCGACACAGGGGCCGCGGCCCCGACGCTCGGCCAGGTCGTGCGCACGCTCGACGAGCTGTACCCGCCGGCCACGGCGGAGGACTGGGACGCCGTCGGCCTGGTCGCCGGAGACCCGCAGGCGCCGGTCCGCAAGGTGCTGCTGGCCGTCGACCCGGTCGAGGAGATCGCCGACGAGGCGCTGTCCTGGGGCGCCGACCTCCTCGTCACGCACCACCCCCTGTTCCTGCGCCCCGTGCACTCCGTGGCCGCGACGACGTTCAAGGGCTCGCTCGTGCACCGCCTCATCCGAGGCGGGTGCGGCCTGTACGTCGCGCACACCAACGCCGACGCCGCCGAGCGCGGCGTCGCGGACGCGCTCGCCGACGCGCTCGACCTGCTCCACCGCGTGCCGCTCGTCCCGCACCCCGCCGCGCGCGGTGTCGCGACGGCCCCGCACGGGACGGTGACCACCGGTACGGGACGGGTCGGCCGCCTCGCCGCGCCCACGACGCTGCGTGCGTTCGCCGAGCGCGTCGCCGAGGTCCTGCCCGCGACCGTGCAGGGGGTGCGGGTCGCGGGCGACCTCGACGCGACGGTCGGGTCCGTCGCGGTCGTGGGCGGGTCCGGCGACTCCCTGTTCGACGCGGTGCGCGCGAGCGGGGCCGACGTCTACCTCACGTCCGACCTGCGTCACCACCCGGTGTCCGAGCTGCGCGAGCGGGCGCGGCTCGAGGGCGGGCCGTCGGCGACGCCGTTCCTCGTCGACGTCCCGCACTTCGCGTCCGAGTGGCCGTGGCTCCGCTACGCTGCCGAGGACCTCGCGCGAGCGCTCGCCGCGCGCGGCGAGCAGGTGGAGACGCGGGTCAGCACGACCGTCACGGATCCCTGGACGGCACGGCTCCCGTCCGCGCCGGGGACGACGGCGACGGGCTGAGCCCGGCGGCCGCGCCGCCGTCCGGCGCGACCCACCCGCAGCGACCCGCACCTGCCCGACCCGACCGGTCCCACGACCCGACCGGTCCCACGAAAGGAAGCACCACGTGGCCACCGCCCCGCCCGCAGACCAGCTCCGGCTCCTCGACGTCCAGGAGCTCGACACCCGTCTCCAGCAGCTCGCCCACCAGCGCAAGAACCTGCCCGAGATCGCGCGCATCGCCGAGCTCGACGCGCAGGTGCAGGACCTCGCGACGTCGCTCGTCGAGTCCCGCACGGCGGCGTCCGACCTGCGCCGCGAGCTGAAGAAGGCGGAGGGCGACGTCGAGCAGGTGCGCACGCGCGCGGCACGCGACCAGGCGCGTCTCGACTCGGGCCAGGTCGGTGCGAAGGACGCGCAGGCGCTCGTCGGGGAGCTCGAGTCGCTCGCGCGCCGGCAGGGCGTGCTCGAGGAGGTCGAGCTCGACGTCATGGAGCGCCTCGAGGCGCACGAGGAGGCGCTCGGTCGGCTGGAGTCCGCCAACGCCGAGCTGGAGGCCGCGCGCGCCGAGGTCGTCGCCGCGCGCGACGCCCGCTTCGCCGAGCTCGACGACGAGGCCGCGCAGGTCGCGGAGCGCCGCCGTGCGGCCGCCGACGGGATCGACGCCACCCTCCTCGCCCTCTACGAGCGCGTGCGCGACCAGAACGGCGGACGCGGGGTCGTCGCGATGCGCGGCCGCCGGCTGGAGGGCCTCAACGTCGACCTCAGCCCGGCCGAGCTCGCCGCCGTGACGTCCGCGAGCCCCGACCAGGTCGTCCGGCTCGAGGACTACGGACACATCGTCGTGCGTCCGGAGGCCACGGGCGCGTGAGCGCGGACGCACGCCCCGACGACGCCCCGACGGGCCCGGGACGCTCCTCGGGTCCGCGCCACCTCGTCGTCGAGGCCGACGGCGGCTCCCGGGGGAACCCCGGGCCGGCCGGGTTCGGCGCCCTCGTGCGCGACGGCGCGAGCGGCCGCGTCCTCGCCGAGCGTGCCGCGTTCCTCGGCACGACGACCAACAACGTCGCCGAGTACTCCGGCCTCGTCGCCGGGCTGCGGGCGGCCGCCGCGATCGACCCCGACGCCCGGGTGACGGTCCGGATGGACTCGCGCCTCGTCGTCGAGCAGATGTCGGGGCGCTGGCAGATCAAGCACGCCGACATGCGTCGTCTTGCGGCGGAGGCCGCGACCGTCCTGCCGAGGGGCCAGGTGACGTACGAGTGGATCCCGCGCGCGCAGAACGCCGACGCGGACCGGCTCGCGAACGAGGCGATGGACACCGGCGGGACGATCGCCCGCGACCACGGCACGGACGACCCGCCGGACGACGGCGGCGTGGCTGCCGGGCACGACGAGGCGCCGCTCGAGCAGGCGCCCGGGGAGGGGCGCGCGGAGCCCGCCGGTACCGCCGGTCCGCTCGCGCGGCCCTCCGGGGCGACGATCCGCTTCGACGACGCCCCGGCGCTGACGGTCGTCCTCGTCCGGCACGGAGAGACGCCGTACACGGTCGCGGGCGCGTTCAGCGGCTCGTCGGTCCCCGGTCCGTCGCTCACGCCGCACGGTCGCACGCAGGCGGCGCGCGCCGCCGACCTCGTGTTCCGCGTCGGCCGCTCGGCGTGGACGGACGTGCCGCGCCCGTCCGTCCTCGTCGCGTCCCCGATGGTGCGCACCCAGGAGACGGCGCGCGCGGTGAGCCGGCGCCTCGGGCTGCCCGTGACGACCGACGCGCGTTTCGCCGAGGTGGACTTCGGGGACTGGGAGGGTCTCACGGCCGACCGGATCGACGAGCGGTGGCCCGGGCTGCGCCGCGACTGGTACTCCACCGGAACCGTCGCAGCGCCCGGCGGCGAGTCCGTCGCCGACGTCGGGGCGCGCGTGCGCGCGGGGCTCCGGGACCTCGTGGCCGCGCAGCTGGAGGACGCGCCCGCGTCGGGGCGCACGGTCGTGGTCGTGGGCCACGCGGTGCAGGTGCGCGCCGCGATCGGCGTCGCGGTCCAGGCGCCCCCCGACCAGTGGTCCAGGTTCCGCGTGCCGCCCGCGTCGGTGAGCATCCTGCGGCTGTGGGCCGACGGGACGAGCGAGCTCGTCGCGCAGGGCGTCCCGAGCGACCTCTGACTCAGGCGACGACGAGCTCGAGCGTGAACCGTCCTCGTCCCTCGTCGTGGAGGCTCGCGTCGAGGAGCGCGGTGCCGACGAGCTCGTCGGCGGCCTTCGCCAGCTCGTCCGCCGACGCCACGGCGCCCGCACGTCGCAGGAGGTGGGCCGTGACCACGCCCCGCGTGTGCTTGGCGTTGTGGGACACCACCGAGCGCCTGCCGTCCGCCTCACGCAGCACGCGCACGGCGACCCACTGCGCGGCGTCGTCACCGGTCGTGCGGGGGCGCCACGCGGCGGCATACGTCGCCGACCGGCAGTCGACGACCACGTCGCCCGCCGCGCGGTCGTCCAGCGCCGCACCGAGGTGCGGGCGCCAGGCCGTCGCGAGGCGCCCGAGCCCCGGGAGCGCGACGCCCATGGACAGGCGGTACGCGGGGACCCGGTCGGCGGGGGACAGGACGCCCCACAGCCCGGAGACGATGCGGACGTCCTCGGCGGCCCGGCGGCCGGTCTCCCCGCCGCCGGCGAGCGCGCCGCCCAGGTCGGCCGCGCCGTAGAGCACGCCCGTGTAGACGTGCGCCGCGGGGGCCGCCGGCGCCGCCCGCAGCCCGGTGTTGCGGTGCACCTCGGCCGCGAGACCCGGGCTGACCCCGAGCGCCTCGACGGCGTCCTCCCGGGCGCTCGCGGCGACGAGCGCGTCGAGCGCGCGCTCGCGCTGCGGGGTGAGGACGGGCGAGGTGAGGGTGCCGAGGTCGAGGGGCGGGGGCCGTCCGGCGCGGGCGTCTTGCCCTCGGACGGGGGAGGAGGAGCACGAGCACCCGGTCACTCTACGGTCGCGTCCGGGGCGTGCCCGCGCGGGCGGTCCGACCGGGCGGGTGGGGTGCGTCACGCCGTCGGGCCCGGGCGCTACGCTGCCGCGGTGGCCCAGGTGAAGATCTACGGACGGCGCAGCGTGTGGGGCGAGCGGCGCGCGGAGGTGTCCGACGCGCTGCACGGCGCGCTCGTGCGCGCGTGGCACCTTCCCGAGGACAAGAGGTTCCACCGCTTCCTGCTCCTCGACGACGACGACCTCGTCGCCCCGCGCTCCGCCGCGTACCTGGTCGTCGAGGTCGTGTGCTTCACGGGGCGCACGCGCGAGGCGAAGCGCGCCCTGGTCGCCGCCCTGTACGACGACGTCGCGCCCGCCCTCGGGATCGGCGCGGACGACGTCGAGCTCGTGATCCTCGAGGCCCCGCGCGAGAGCTGGGGGATCCGCGGCGTGAGCGGCGACGAGCTCGCGCTGACGTACCCCGTCGACGTCTGACCGGGCCGACGCCTGACCGCGGCCGACGACGCCCGGCGCGGCGACGCGCCCCGGGGCAGTATCCTTGCCGGTGCGGACGAGTCGGTCGGACGGTCGCGTCGGGGCAGGTCGCCAGACCTCCCCGCCGAGGAACGTCCGGGCTCCGAAGGGCAAGGTGGTGGGTAACGCCCACCCGGGGTGACCCGCGGGACAGTGCCACAGAGAACAGACCGCCGTGCTGGTCGAGGCTCCGGCCTCGGCACGCGCGGTAAGGGTGAAACGGTGGTGTAAGAGACCACCAGCGGGCCGGGTGACCGGTCCGGCTCGGTAAACCCCACCTGGAGCAAGGTCAGACAGACTGTGTCTGAGGGCGGCCCGCCCGATTCTCTGTTGAGAAGCACAGTCGGGTAGACCGCTGGAGGCGTACGGCAACGTGCGTCGTAGATGGATGACCGTCGCCCGCGCGGGGGCAACCGCGCGCGGGAACAGAACCCGGCGTACAGACCGGCTCGTCCGCACCTCCGCGCCCTCGCACGACGGCACGGAGCGACCCGCCACCGTGCCGCACGACGCCGAGGAGCCCCCGATGAGCCAGCAGCCCCAGCATCCCCCCGTCGCCTACGTGATCGCCGGCTCCGAGGCGACCGGCGGCGCCGGCATCCAGGCCGACCTGAAGACGTTCCAGCAGCTCGGCGCGTACGGCGTCGGGACGCTCACGTGCATCGTGTCGTTCGACCCGAGGAACGACTGGGGCCACCGGTTCGTCCCGGTGGACGCGCAGGTCGTCGCGGACCAGTTCGAGGCCGCCGTGGCCACGCACGCGCCGTCGGTCGTGAAGGTCGGGATGCTCGGCACGCCCGCGACGATCGACGTCGTGGCGGCGTCGCTGCGCTCGCGGTCGTGGGAGCACGTCGTGCTCGACCCCGTCCTCATCTGCAAGGGCCAGGAGCCGGGCGCCGCGCTCGACACCGACACGGCGCTGCGCGAGCAGGTGCTGCCGCTCGCGACCGTCGTGACGCCCAACCTGTTCGAGACCCGCACGCTCGCGGGCGTGGACTCCATCGAGACCGTCGACGAGCTCGTCGACGCCGCGCGGCGCATCCGCGACCTCGGTCCGGACGTCGTCGTCGCGAAGGGCGGCGTCGAGCTCGCGGGCCCCGACGCCGTGGACGTCCTCGTGGACGGCGACGGGGTCCTCGTGCTCTCGCGGCCGAAGGTCGGCGAGGAGCGCGTCTCGGGCGCGGGCTGCACGTTCGCCGCCGCGATCACGGCCGAGCTCGCGAAGGGCGCGGACGTCCGGTCGGCCGTGCAGGTCGCCAAGGAGGTCGTCACGCAGGGCATCGCCGCGCGCGTCCCGGCGGCGACGCCGTTCGACACGGTCTGGCAGGGCGCGTACCGCCCCTGATCGGGGATCACCCACCGGACGCGTGCGCGTCGGGCGCCGGTCAAGGAATACCCTCGTCCCCGTGAACGACCTCTCCCCACCGGAACTGACCCCCGGCAGCGGCGACCCCGCCCGGCTCGGCACCGCCGTCCCCGGGGCCGCGGACGACAAGGGCCGCGGTCTCGCGCGCCACGACGTCCCCGCCCCGCTGCGCGACGACGTCCGCCTCCTGGGCGGGCTCCTCGGCACCGTGCTGCGCGAGACGGGCGGGCAGGGGCTGCTCGACGACGTCGAGCGCCTGCGCGAGCTCGCGATCGCGGCCTACGACGACACGACGGGCGCAGCGCTCGGCGAGGCCGAGGCGCTCGTCGAGGGCCTGACGATCGAGCGGGCGGAGCAGGTCGCGCGCGCCTTCACGTGCTACTTCCACCTCGCGAACCTCGCCGAGGAGTACCACCGCGTGCGCGTCCTGCGCGAGCGCGAGGCCGAGTTCGCGACCCGCGCCGTCACGCACGACGACTCGCTCCCCGAGGCGTTCGAGCAGCTCGTCGCCGAGGTGGGCCGCGAGGAGGCGCTGCGCCGGCTGCGTCGCCTCGAGTTCCGCCCCGTCCTCACGGCCCACCCCACCGAGGCGCGCCGCCGGGCCGTCTCGGGGGCGGTGCGTCGCATCGCGACCCTGCTCGACGAGCGCGACGCCCAGCCGCTCGGCGGGACGTCCCTCGCGGAGAACGAGCGCCGCCTGCTGGCCGAGATCGACACCATGTGGCGCACCGCCCCGATCCGCGAGCACAAGCCGTCCGTCCTCGACGAGGTGAAGACGGCGCTCGGCGTGTTCGACGCGACGATGTTCGACACGTTCCCCACGGTCTACCGTCGCCTCGACGACTGGCTGCTCGGCGACGAGGCGGGTCGCGAGGAGCCGCTCGTCCGCCCCTTCGTGAGCCTGGGCACGTGGATCGGCGGTGACCGCGACGGGAACCCCAACGTCACGGCGGAGGTCACGCGGCAGGCCGCGGCGATCGCCTCCGAGCACGCGCTCGTCGCGCTCGAGGAGCAGACCCGCCGGGTCGGCCGCAAGCTCACGCTGGACGAGGTCGGCACGCCGCCCTCGGACGGGCTGCGCGCGCTGTGGCAGCGCCAGCGCCAGCTCTCCGAGGCCGTCACGGCCGCTGCCGCCGCCGCGTCCCCGCGGGAGCCGCACCGCGCCGTGCTGCTCGTCGTGGCCGAGCGCGTCGCGGCGACGCGCGCGCGCAACGCCGACCTCGCCTACGCCGACCCCGAGCAGCTCGAGTCGGACCTGCGCGTGGTGCAGGAGTCGCTCGTCGCGGCGGGCGCGCCCCGGGCGGCCTACGGCGACCTCCAGCAGCTCGTGTGGCAGGTCGAGACGTTCGGGTTCCACCTCGCGGAGCTCGAGGTGCGCCAGCACTCGCAGGTGCACGCCGCGGCGCTCGCGGAGATCGCGGAGAAGGGCGTGCACGGTGACCTGTCCGACCGCACGCGCGAGGTCCTCGACACGTTCCGCGCGCTCGGCTCGGTCCAGCAGCGCTACGGCGTGCGCGCGGCGCGCCGCTACATCGTCTCGTTCACCCAGGCGCCCGAGCACCTCGCGGCCGTGTACGAGCTCGCGGAGCACGCGTTCGCGGGCGCGGACGACAAGCCGGTCGTCGACGCGATCCCGCTGTTCGAGACCTTCGCGGACCTCGAGGCGAGCGTCGACATCCTCGAGTCGATGCTCAATCTGCCGCAGGTGCAGAAGCGGCTCGCCGAGAACGGCCGCCGGGTCGAGGTCATGCTCGGCTACTCGGACTCGTCGAAGGACGTCGGGCCCGTCTCGGCGACCCTCGCGCTCCACGACGCGCAGCGCCGCATCGCCCTGTGGGCCGAGCGGCACGACATCACGCTGACCCTCTTCCACGGCCGGGGCGGTGCGCTCGGCCGCGGGGGCGGCCCCGCCAACCGCGCGGTCCTGGCGCAGCCGCCCGGCTCCGTGGACGGCCGGTTCAAGCTCACCGAGCAGGGCGAGGTCATCCTCGCCCGGTACGGCGACCCGACCATCGCGTCGCGCCACATCGAGCAGGTGGCGGCTGCGACGCTGCTCGCGTCCGCGCCGTCGACCGAGAAGCGCAACGCCGAGGCGACCGACCGCTACCGGGACCTGGCCGTGGCGCTCGACGCCTCGTCGCGCCGCCGCTTCCACGAGCTCGTGCGCGCGGACGGCTTCCCGCAGTGGTTCGCGCAGGTCACGCCCCTCGAGGAGGTGGGCCTGCTCCCGATCGGGTCCCGGCCGGCGCGGCGCGGGCTGTCCGTGTCGTCGCTCGACGACCTCCGGGCCATCCCGTGGGTGTTCTCGTGGTCCCAGGCGCGCATCAACCTCGCGGGCTGGTACGGGCTCGGGACGGCGCTCGCCGAGTTCGGCGACCTCGAGCTGCTGCGCGAGGCGCACCGCGAGTGGCCGCTCTTCGCGACGCTCCTCGACAACGTCGAGATGTCGCTCGCGAAGACGGACGCACGCATCGCGGAGCGCTACCTCGCGCTGGGGGACCGCGACGACCTGGCGACCGCGGTGCTCGAGGAGCTCCGGCTGACGCGCGAGCGCGTGCTCGCGGTGACGGGCAACGCGTGGCCGCTCTCCGGCCGGCGGGTCCTCGGGCGCGCGGTCCAGCTGCGCAGCCCGTACGTCGACGCTCTGTCGCTGCTCCAGGTCCGTGCCCTGCGCGGGCTGCGGGCGGGCGCCGAGGGCGTGACGAAGGACGAGCTCCAGCACCTCCTGCTGCTCACCGTGAACGGGGTCGCCGCCGGTCTGCAGAACACCGGCTGACGGGGCCCCGCACCGACGGCCGCCCCCGGAGCGCGAGCTCCGCGGGCGGCCGTCGGCATCTGGACGTCTGTCCAACAGGTGAATGAATCGTCAACCATCGTCCGGCTCGCGAGCCCTCCTGAGCTCCCAGGTAAAGTTCTTGCCAGAGGGCTCCCATTCGGCGGCATTCTTGGGCTACCCTGGCGTCGACCGAACATGCCGCCGTGTCCGAGGACGTGCAGGGCGAAGCAGGTCGGTCGGTGACGTCAAGCAGGTGGCGTCGACCCGTCGGGGCGGGCGGGGCTGACAGCAAGAAGGCGGGGCGATCGCGATGCAGCAGACGGAGACGAAGGGCGCGGGGGTCGAGACGGGCGGGATCCGCCTGATCGAGGAGCCGGGCTCCAGCGTGGTCGCCATGTGGGGGGAGATCGACGTCGCGCTGCGCAGCGAGGCGAGCGCGGCGCTCGCGAACGCGCTCGAACGAGACGTCCCGGTGGTCATCGACACGTCCCGGGTGACGTTCATGGACTCGACCGGGATCGCGTTCCTCGTGCAGTTCTACACGATCGGTTCCGAGGAAGGGCTCTCGGTGACGCTGCGCAACCCGCCCAGCGTCGTGACGGACGTGCTCGAGATGCTCGGCGTCATCGAGATCTTCGGCACCGATCGGCGCGAGGTCACGACGACCCACGAGGTCACGACGGCCTGAGCGCGTCGGGCGCGCCGGCGCCGCCCATCTTGCGGTCAGACGGCCCCTGCGGTGCGCCTCGCGTCCTCGGCCGCGAGCGACGCCGCGCCCACGATCCCGGCGGCGTTGCGCAGCTGTGCCGGGACGATCGGCGCGCGCAGGTGCAGGTGCGGCAGGAAGTGCTCGTGCTTCTTGCTCACCCCGCCGCCCACGACGATGAGGTCGGGCGAGAAGAGGTCCTCGACCACGCCGAAGTAGCGCTGGAGCCGCTCCGCCCACTGCTCCCAGCTCAGGTCCTCGCGGTCGCGGGCAGCGTCCGACGCCTTCGTCTCGGCGTCGTGCCCGTCGATCTCGAGGTGGCCGAGCTCCGTGTTGGGCAGGAGGTGGCCCTCGACGACGATCGCGCTGCCAATACCGGTGCCGAGCGTCGCGACGAGGACCACGCCGTCGGCGTCCCGCGCCGCGCCGTACCGCACCTCGCCGATGCCGGCCGCGTCGGCGTCGTTGACGGCGACCACGTGCCGACCCGTCTCGCGGTGCAGGAGGGCGGGCAGGTCCACGCCGGTCCACGACTTGTCGAGGTTGGCGATGAACCGGACGACCCCGTGCTGGAGCGGCGCCGGGAACGCGACGCCGACGGGGACCTCGGCCGGGAGGTCGTACTCGTCGACGAGCCGTGCGATCACCTCGGCGACGGCCTGCGGCGTGGAGGGCTGCGGCGTCGGGATCCGGTGGCGGTCCTGCGCGAACTCGCCCGTGGCGAGGTCGACGGGTGCGCCCTTGATGCCGCTGCCGCCGACGTCGATGCCGAAGGCGAGCCCGGTCGGGCCGGAGGGGTGGGAGGTCTTGTGCGCGTTCATGGGAGTGTGAGGATCTCCGCTCCGTCGTCGGTCACCAGCAGCGTGTGCTCGAACTGAGCAGTGCGCGAGGTGTCTGCGGTGACTACCGTCCACCCGTCGTCCCACATCCGCCACTCGGACGTGCCGAGCGTGAGCATGGGCTCGATCGTGAACACCATCCCGGGCTCGATGACGGTGTCGTGCAGGGGCGCGGCGTCGTAGTGCGGGACCACGAGGCCCGAGTGGAACGCCCGGCCCACGCCGTGGCCCGTGTACTCGCGCACGACCCCGTACCCGAAGCGGGCCGCGTACCGCTCGACGACCCGGCCGACCACGTTGACCTCGCGCCCGGGTGCCACGGCCTTGATGCCCCGCGCGAGCGCCTCGCGCGTGCGCTCGACGAGCAGCTCGGACTCCTCGTCGATCCTCCCGACCGCGAAGGTCGCGTTCGTGTCGCCGTGGACACCGCCGAGGAACGCCGTGACGTCGACGTTGACGATGTCGCCCTCGACGAGCTCGGTGGAGTCGGGGATGCCGTGGCACACGACCTCGTTGACCGACGTGCACAGCGACTTCGGGAAGCCCCGGTAGCCGAGCGTCGAGGGGTAGGCGCCGTGGTCGAGGAGGAACTCGTGCCCCACCCGGTCCAGCTGGTCCGTCGTGACGCCGGGCGCGACGTGGCGCCCCACCTCGGCGAGCGCCTGCGCCGCCACGCGGGACGCGGCCCGGATGCGCTCGACCGTCCCGGGGTCGTTGACCTCGCTGCCGGTGAAGGGCTGCGGGCCCGGGCGGCCGACGTACTCGGGGCGCGCGATCGTCGCGGGGACCGCGCGCCGCGGACCGACCGTCCCGGGGGTGAGGGGACCGCGACGAGCAGGCGCGCGGGCCGGGGGGACGCTGCCCGCGCCGGGGGAGGAGGTGGTCGACGCCATGCCCGCAGTCTACGAAGGCGCGGGCGGGTGCGACGCACCCGCGACCTGGGGGAAGATCGGAGGATGAGCAGCGGACCTGTCGCCGACGACGGCGAGACCCCCACGACCGAGGAGCAGTACTACTACGACACGAGGACCGGCGAGGTGCACCGCGGGCCGAGCGGGTCCTGGACGCACCGCATGGGCCCGTACCCGACACGTGAGGCGGCGCAGAAGGCCCTCGACACGGCCCGGCAGCGGTCCGAGGCCTGGGACGAGGAAGACCGGCACGAGCGCGGAGAGTGACGCACGCCCCCGCGCCCGGTCCGTGGCGAGCCTGGTCGGGGCGCCTCGGGCTGCTCCTCGCCGGCCTGGCCGTCGGGGCGCTGACGTTCCTCGTCGCGCTCCAGGTGCGTGCCGGTCCCGGGGGAGGCCCGACGACGCCCGCGCCGTCGGGCGCCGCCGTCGCCTCTTCGCCGACCCCGGGCCCGACGACGGCGACCCCGGACCCCGCGAGCACCGCCGGGACCGCGCCGCCGCCGCCGCTCGACGGGCTCACGGTCGCGGTCGACCCCGGGCACAACGGCGGGAACGCTGCGCACCCGCTGACGGTCAACGCGCCCGTCGACGACGGGCGCGGCGGGAGCAAGGCCTGCAACACCGTCGGCGCGTCGACCGACGCCGGCTACCCGGAGCACGCGTTCACGTGGGACGTGAGCGGCCGGCTCGCCTCGCGGCTGACCGAGCTCGGCGCGGTCGTGGTCCTCACTCGGTCCGACGACGCGGGCGTCGGTCCGTGCGTCGACGCCCGGGGGCGGTTCCCGCAGGAGAACGAGGCCGACGTGCTCGTGTCCGTCCACGCCAACGGGACGGACGACCGGCGCGCCCGAGGGTTCTTCGCGATCGTCTCCGACCCGCCGGTGCACGACGCGCAGGGGGCTCCGAGCCTCGAGCTCGCGCGCGAGCTGGTGGCGGCGCTCGAGGCGGCCGGGTTCGCGCCGTCGTCGTCGGTCGCGGCGGACGACGGACCGATCCAGCGCCGGGAGGACCTCGCGACCCTCAACCACGCCGAGCGCCCTGCGGTGGTGCTGGAGCTCGGCGAGATGCGCAACGCGGACGAGGCCGCCGTCATGGCGTCCGAGGACGGGCGCCAGCGCTACGCGGACGCGCTCGCCGCCGGGCTCCGGGCGTGGGCGGCGGACCGGGCGGCCGGCGACCGGTAGCCGGTCCGCCGGCGCGCACCGGGCGCCCCGCCGGGGTCAGCGGGCGAAGCTGTGGTCCTCGTCCGGGAAGGTGCCGCCCCGGACGTCGGCGGCGAAGTCGGCGGCCGCCCGGCCGAGCGCCGCGCCGATCTCCGCGTAGCGCTTGGCGAACCGCGGTGACCAGTCGGTCATGCCGGCCATGTCGGTCCAGACGAGGACCTGGCCGTCGCACGCGGTGCCCGCGCCGATCCCGATGGTGGGGATGCGCAGGATCTCGGTGATGCGCGCGGCGACCTCGACCGGCACCATCTCCAGCACGACGGCGACGGCGCCCGCCTCGGCCACGGCGAGCGCGTCCTCGCTGAGGCGCTCGGCGGCGTCGTCGCCCCGGCCCTGGACCCGGGGCCCGCCGAGCAGGTTCTCGGACTGGGGCGTGTAGCCGAGGTGCCCGACGACGGGCATCCCCGCGTCGGTGAGCGCACGGATCTGGGCGGCGATGCGGCGACCGCCCTCGAGCTTGACCGCGCTCACGCCCGTCTCCTTGAAGAACCGCACGGCCGTCGCGAGCGCCTGCTCCGGACCGGCCTCGTACGAGCCGAACGGCAGGTCGACGACGGTGAACGCGCGCCGCGCGGCGCGGGCCACGGCCCGTGCGGGAGGGATCAGGTCGTCGACGGTGACGGGCAGCGTCGTCGCGTGCCCGTGCATCGTGTTGCCGATCGAGTCGCCCACGAGGAGCACGTCGATCCCCGCGTCGTCGAAGATCCGCGCGGTCACGGCGTCGTACGCGGTGAGCATCGTGATCCTCTCCCCGCGCGCCTTGGCCTCGCCGAGGTGGTGCACGCGCACGCGACGCGGCCCCGTGCCGCCGGCCGCGGCGGGCTCGGGGGTGGTGTGAGCGGACATGGACGACCTTCCTGAGGACGGGGTGGAGGGGGCGACCGGCGGTGCGGCGGTCAGTCGAGCGGCTCGCGCCAGCGGTTGGTGATGGGCAGACGGCGGTCGCGACCGAACGCGAGGGCCGTCACCTTCGGGCCCGGCGGGTACTGGCGTCGTTTCCACTCGGCGCGGTCGACGAGCGTGACGACCTTGTCGACGACCTCCGGGTCGAAGCCGCGGGCGAGCAGCTCCGTGCGGCCCTCGGCGTGCTCGATGTACGCGTCGAGCACCTCGTCGAGCAGGTCGTACGGGGGGAGCGAGTCCTGATCGGTCTGACCGGGGCGCAGTTCCGCGGAGGGCGGCTTCGTGATCGACGACTCGGGGATCGGCGGGATCTCGCCCGCGTCGAGCGCGGCGTCGTTCCGCCAGCGCGCGAGCTGCCACACGCGCGACTTGTCGACGTCCTTGAGGGGAGCGAAGCCGCCGATGCTGCCCGCGTCGTAGATCGTCGCGTAGCCGGTCGCGAGCTCGGACTTGTTGCCGGGCGCGACGACCAGGTGCCCCTCGCGGTTGGAGATGGCCATGAGGAGCACCCCGCGCACGCGCGCCTGGAGGTTCTCCTCGGCGACGCCCTCGAGCTCCAGCTCGCCCTGGAACGCCTCGACCATGGGCGCGATGGGCTGGACGCGGTAGTCGGCGCCGAGCCGCTTGGCGAGGTCGGCGGCGTCGTCCTTGCTGTGCTCGGACGAGTACCGCGACGGCATGGAGACGCCGACGACGTTCTCGCCGCCGATCGCGTCCGCCGCGATCGTCGCCGTGAGCGCGGAGTCGATGCCGCCGGAGACGCCGAGGACGACGGACCGGAAGCCGTTCTTGCGCACGTACCCCGCGAGGCCCGTGACGCACGCCCGGTAGACCTCCTCGTCGGGGTGCAGCTCGGGGGCGCTCGGGCCGCGCGGTGCCCCGCCGTCGTCGGGCAGGTCCCACACGAGGAGGTCCTCGACGAACTGCGGCGCGCGGGCGACGACGGCGCCCGTCGCGTCGGTGACGAACGACCCGCCGTCGAACACGAGGTCGTCCTGACCGCCGACGAGGTTGACGTAGGCGACGGGCGCGGTCACCTCGCGCGCCCGGCGCGCGGCGAGGTCGGTGCGCACGTGGCCCTTGCCCTCCTCGTACGGCGAGCCGTTGAGCACGAGGAGGAGGTCGAGGCCGTTCCCCGCCTCGTCGAGTGCCGCCATCTCGGCGACCGGGCCGCCGTCCTGCCAGATGTCCTCGCAGATCGCGACGCCGACGCGACGGCCCTCCACCTCGACGACCGTCGTCGTGGCTCCCGGGGCGAAGATCCGGAACTCGTCGAAGACGCCGTAGTTCGGCAGGTGGTGCTTGTCGTACGCCGCCTGCACGACGCCGTCGCGCAGCACCACGGCGCGGTTCGTCGGGAGGTCCGCGGGGCTGCCCGACGCCTCGCGCTCGGCGGCGCCGGCGCCCCGGGGGCGGCCCGAGGTGCCCACGGTCCCCAGCACGACCGTGGTCCCGCCGAGGCCCTCCGCCGCGAGCCGCGCCGCGATGTCGGCGGCGGCGTCCCAGGCGGCGCGTCGGAACGACGCCCGCAGCGCCAGGTCCTCGATCGGGTAGCCGGTGAGGGTCATCTCGGGGAAGGCGACGAGGCCGGCGCCGGCGGCGACCGCCGCGCGGGTGCGTTCGAGGACCAGGGCGGCGTTGCCGTCGAGGTCGCCGACGCACGTGTCGACCTGTGCCAGCGCGACGCGCAGATCAGCCATGCGGCCAGCGTAGACGAGCGCGGCGTGCGTCTCGTCCCGGGGGCGGGACGGCGTTCGGGGCCCGTCGCACGTCGGTCACGGGTCCGCCACGCGGTCGTGTCACCCGTTCGTCACACGGATCAGGCAGGATGTACCGCATGGACAGGCAGCAGGAGTTCGTGCTCCGCACGGTCGAGGAGCGCGACATCCGCTTCATCCGGCTCTGGTTCACCGACGTGCTCGGGATGCTCAAGTCGGTCGCGGTCGCCCCGGCCGAGCTCGAGTCGGCGTTCGCCGAGGGCATCGGGTTCGACGGGAGCTCGATCGAGGGCCTCACGCGCGTGTACGAGGCCGACATGATCGCCAAGCCGGACCCGACGACGTTCCAGGTCCTCCCGTGGCGCGGCGAGCGGCACGGGACGGCGCGCATGTTCTGCGACATCCTCACGCCCGACGGCGAGCCGTCCCTCGCGGACAGCCGCAACGTCCTCAAGCGCGCGCTCGCGAGGGCGAGCGACAAGGGCTTCACGTTCTACACGCACCCCGAGGTCGAGTTCTACCTGTTCAACCAGCCGGCCGACGCCGAGTCGCCGCTCGTGCCGGTCGACCAGGGCGGCTACTTCGACCACCTCGCGCGGGGATCGACGCACGACTTCCGCCGCGCCGCGATCACGATGCTCGAGTCCATGGGCATCTCCGTGGAGTTCTCCCACCACGAGGCGGGCCCGGGCCAGAACGAGATCGACCTGCGCTACGCCGACGCGCTGACCACCGCGGACAACCTCATGACGTTCCGCACGGTCGTCAAGGAGGTCGCGCTCGAGCAGGGCGTGTTCGCGTCCTTCATGCCCAAGCCGATGGCCGAGCACCCCGGGTCGGGCATGCACACGCACCTGTCGCTCTTCGAGGGCGACCGCAACGCGTTCCACGAGCCCGGGGCCCAGTTCGAGCTGTCGAAGACGGCGCGCCAGTTCATCGCCGGCCTGCTCGTGCACGCCGCGGAGATCACGGCGATCACCAACCAGTACGTCAACTCGTACAAGCGCCTGTGGGGCGGTGCCGAGGCGCCGAGCTACGTGTGCTGGGGCCACAACAACCGCTCCGCGCTCGTGCGCGTGCCGATGTACAAGCCGGGCAAGGGCAACTCGAGCCGCGTGGAGTACCGCGCGCTCGACTCGGCCACGAACCCGTACCTCGCGTTCGCCGTCATGCTCGCCGCGGGCCTCAAGGGTATCGAGGAGGGCTACGACCTCCCGGAGGCCACCGAGGACGACGTGTGGGAGCTCACCGACGCCGAGCGCCGCGCGCTGGGCATCAAGCCGCTGCCGCAGTCGCTCGACGCGGCGATCCAGATCATGGAGAGCTCCGAGCTCGTCGCCGAGACGCTGGGCGAGCACGTGTTCGACTTCGTGCTGCGCAACAAGCGCCAGGAGTGGGACGCCTACCGGGCCCAGGTCACGCCGTTCGAGCTGAAGCGGTTCCTCCAGGTCCTGTGAGCAGCGGACCCACGACGACGTCAGGGCGGTCCGGCGGGTCGCGCCGGCCCACGCTCACGGGACGGCTCGCGCGCGTCGGCTTCGCCGACATCACGCGCTCCGCGAGCCTGATCGCCGACGACGACCTCGCCCGGCTGCTCGACGGCGGTCGGGGCCCCGGCGACGACGTCGCCCCGGGGCCGGGCGCGGCGGAGCTCGTGAGCGACGACCTGCTCGCCGCCTTCGGCGCGTCCGCCGACCCCGACCTCGCGCTCCTGCAGGTCGTGCGGATCGCCGGCGCGCTGCGGCCGCAGGTCGAGGCGGGCGGCGTGGCGGCGACGTTCGCTCGGCTCTGCCTCGCCCCGGGCGCGGCGCGCGACCGCCTGCTCGCCGTGCTCGGAGCCTCGGTCGCGCTGGGCGACGACGTCGTGCGTCGCCCGGAGCTCCTGGAGATCGTCGCGGACCCCACGTCCGGGACGGGCGTCGACGCGCGCGACGTGCGCGCGGAGCTGCTGCGCGCGGTCGGCGCGGACCCCGACGCCCCCGTCCCGGTCGCGGACGAGCGCGGGCCCGCGCGCGTGGACGCCCTGCGCCGCGCGTACCGCGAGCGGCTCCTGCGCATCGCCGCGACCGACCTCACGGTGACCGACCCGCTCACGCGTATGCCCGGCGTCGGCGCGGCGCTCGCGGACCTCGCGGCGGCCGCGCTCGACGGCGCGCTCGCGATCGCGCGCGCCGAGCTCGACGACCACGGTGACGGCGTGCGGCTCGCGGTGATCGGCATGGGCAAGTGCGGCGCGCGCGAGCTCAACTACGTCTCCGACGTCGACGTGGTCTACGTCGTCGAGCCCACCGACGGGCACGACGAGGCGTACGCGACGAGCGTCGGGGCGCGCCTCGCGACGGGCCTCGCGCGCGTGTGCTGGGGCACGTCCGGCGAGCCGCCGCTGTGGCAGGTCGACGCCGCGCTGCGGCCCGAGGGCAAGCAGGGGCCGCTCGTGCGCACGCTCGCGAGCCACGTCGCGTACTACGAGCGCTGGGCCAAGACGTGGGAGTTCCAGGCGCTGCTCAAGGCCCGCACGGTCGCGGGGGACCGCGAGCTGGGCCGCGCGTACGAGGAGGCGATCGCGCCGTTCGTGTGGTCGGCCGCCGGTCGTGAGAACTTCGTCGAGGACTCGCAGGCGATGCGACGCCGCGTCGAGGACCACGTGCCCGCGGCGGAGGCCGACCGTCAGCTCAAGCTCGGCAAGGGCGGCCTGCGCGACGTCGAGTTCACGGTCCAGCTCCTGCAGCTCGTCCACGGTCGCGCCGACGAGTCGATCCGCAGCCGCAGCACGCTCACCGCGCTCGCCGAGCTCGCGGCGGGCGGGTACGTCGGGCGCGACCACGCGGCCCGGCTCGGCGTGTGCTACCGGTTCCTGCGGGCCCTCGAGCACCGCATCCAGCTGTTCCGGCTCAAGCGGACGCACCTCGTGCCGACGTCCGACGACGAGCTGCGCCGGCTCGCCCGCTCCCTCGGCCTGCGGGCCGAGGGCGCCGCAGGGCTCACCGAGCGCTGGCGTGCGACGCGCCGTGAGGTGCGCACGCTGCACGAGGAGCTGTTCTACCGCCCGCTGCTGCCCGCGACCGCCCAGCTCTCGCCCGACGAGGTGAGCCTCGCCCCGGAGGCGGCCAAGGCTCGCTTCGCCGCGATCGGCTACCGCGACCCGGCCGGCGCGATGCGCCACGTCCTGGCGCTGACGGAGGGCGTGAGCCGGCGCGCGGCGATCCAGCGCCAGCTCCTGCCCGTCATGCTCGGCTGGTTCGCCGAGGGCGCGGACCCCGACGCGGGCCTGCTCGCCTTCCGGACGCTCTCCGAGACGCTGGGCACGACCCACTGGTACCTCAAGCTCCTGCGCGACTCCGGGTCGGCGGCCCGACGCCTCGCCCACCTGCTGTCCAGCTCGCGCTACCTGGCGGACGCGCTCGCGCGCTCGCCCGAGTCGGTGCGCTGGCTCGCCGACGACGCCGACCTCACCCCGCGCGGCGCCGACCGGCTCGCGCGGGAGACCGACGCGATCCTCACGCGCGCGGACGAGGTCGAGCCCGCGACGGTGAGCCTGCGAGCCGTTCGCCGGCGCGAGCTCGCCCGTACCGGGGCGGCCGAGCTGCTGGGTGTCGTCGACCCGGTCCACGCGGCCCGCAGCATCTCGGACGCGGCGGACGTCGTGCTCGTCGGCGCGCTGCGGGTCGCCGAGTTCGTCGCCCGCGACGAGCTCGGCTACGACGCCCGCGACCCGGGGTCGGCGCCCGCCCGCCTCCTCGTCGTCGCGATGGGACGCCTCGGTGGCCGCGAGATGGGGTACGGCTCCGACGCCGACGTGATGTTCGTCCACCGGCCGGTGGACGGTGCGACGGACCGCGACGCCCAGGCCTTCGCCACCGGTGTGGCGACGCGCCTGCGGCAGCTGCTGTCCGCCGTCGGGCCGGAGCCGGCGCTGCCCGTCGACGCCGACCTGCGCCCCGAGGGCCGCAACGGCCCGCTCGTGCGCTCCCTCGCGTCGTACACGGAGTACTACGAGCGCTGGTCGAGCGTGTGGGAGGCGCAGGCGCTGCTGCGGGCGCGCCCGGTCGCCGGGGAGCTCGACGGGCTGGGGGAGGCGTTCCTCGAGGTCGTGGACCGCCGGCGCTACCCGACGGGCGGTCTGGACCCGGCCGAGGTGCGCGAGGTCCGCAGGATCAAGGCGCGCGTCGAGTCGGAGCGGCTGCCGCGCGGCGTCGAGGCCTCGCGCCACCTCAAGCTCGGTCGCGGGGGCGTGTCCGACGTCGAGTGGACCGTCCAGCTCCTGCAGCTCCAGCACGCGCACGACGTCCCCGGCCTGAGGACGACGTCGACGGTGGACGCGCTCGACGCGGCGGTCGCGGCCGGTCTCGTGGACACCGACGACGCCGTCGTGCTGGGAGAGGCGTGGCACCTGGCGTCACGTCTGCGCAGCGCGCTCGTGCTGTGGTCCGGCCGGACCACCGGGACGACCGTCGACGTGCTGCCGCACGACCGCTTCGCGCTCACCGGCCTCGCGCGCGTGCTCGACCTCCCGGACGTCGACTCGGGCGCGGAGCTCGAGGAGCACTACCTGCGCACCGCCCGGCGCGCCCGGTCGGTCATGGAACGCGTCTTCTACGGCGAGGACTGACCGTGGCCCGGCGCGCCGAGCCGCCCGTCCCGGGTCTGCTCGACCGGCGCGAGCCCCGGGTGCTCGGCGATTCTTGCGACCGCCGCGTGGCGCCCGAGCGCGGCCGCCGGCCGGCCGGGTCGTTCTACGGCTCGCGCCTGCGCTGGGCAGGGTGGATCGCCTGGGCGCTCGCAGCGTTCGCGGTCGTGCTGACCGTCGCGTGGCAGCGCCCCGAGCCCTTCGCCGCCGCGGTGCTGTGGGGCCTGTGCGGCGTCGGCTGCCGACGGTCAGCGCGCCTCGTGGAGGGTCCGCTCGGACCGGCCCGCGCGTTCGCGCTCCTCGGCCTCGTGGTCGCGCTCCTCGTGCTGCTGATCGTGGGCGCGGGCCTCGTCGCCCGGGGCGAGCGCGTGTGAGGCACCCGCCCCGGGACGGGCACGTCAGAGGGTGCGGGGCGCGCGGTCGAGGTTCGCGCGCAGCTCGTCGGCGTCCTGGCGTGCGACGTACGCCGGACGGTCGCGCTCGACGCGCCACGACTCCGCGAGCGGGCTCGTGTCGACGGCATCGAACCCCAGCTCGTCGTAGAACCGCACGACCCAGGCGGCGGCCTCGGGGAAGTCGCTCGCGGTCGCCAGCGCGCGGCGTCCCGGGGTGCCCGCGTGGGTCCCGTCGGTCGTGATATCCGTCGACCGGATGTGGTTGAACGCCTTGGCCACCTTCGACCCGGCCAGGTGCTCCTGGAGCAGGCCCGACGACGTGGCCTCACCCCGGTCGAGCGCCTCGACGTGCCCGTCGCGCTCCCAGTAGTAGTTGTTCGTGTCGAGGACGATCTTGCCGTCGAGCGGCTCGGCGGGGACGTCGCGGTACGCCCCGAAGGGCACCGCTACGACGGCGACGTCCGCGGCGCGCGCCGCCTCCTCGGCGGTCGCCGCCCGTGCCCGCGGACCCAGCTCGGCGACGAGGCCGTCGAGCGTCCGGGGGTCCCGCGAGTTCGCGATGACCACGTCGTAGCCGTGGGCGATCGCCGCCCGGGCGACCTGTGAGCCGATGTTGCCTGCGCCGATGATGCCGAGAGTCGTCATGGTCATCGACAACGCACCGGCGCGCCCGCTATTCCGGCGACCTCCCGGGCGGGGCGCCGTGTGGCATCCTGGCGTCCCAGGGGGTGCCCATGATCGATCCGATGGTCGCGACCTTCGTCATCCTGGCGCTCGCGGTCGTGGGCTTCATGACCAACCGGTTGCCGCTCGTGGTCGTCGCGCTCTTCGTCCCGGTGGCGCTCTGGGCGACGGGGGTGCTCCCGCTCGACGAGGCGCTGGGAGGGTTCAGCGACCCGATCGTGCTGTTCATCGCGTCGCTGTTCGTGCTCAGCGAGGCGCTGGACTCCACGGGGATCACCGCGTGGATCGGGCAGTGGCTCGAACGGCGCGCGTCCCTCGGCCGTGCCGGGCTGCTCGCGCTGATGGTCGGGGTCGCGGCGCTCCTCGCGGCGGTCATCAGCATCAACGGCGCGGTCGCGGCACTCCTCCCGGTCGCGGTCGTCGCGGCGGCGCGGGCCGGCATCGTCCCGTCGCGCATGCTCGTCCCGCTCGCGTTCGCCGCCGGCGCGGGATCGTTGCTGACGCTGACCGGCACGCCCGTGAACATCATCGTCTCCGAGGCGGCGGCCGAGGCGGGCGGCCGGGAGTTCGGCTACTTCGAGTTCGCCCTGGTGGGGATCCCTCTCGTGCTCGCCACGGCGGTGCTCGTCGTGACGCTCGGGGACCGGCTGCTCCCTGAGCGCGTCCCCGAGCACCTCGCCGACACGGCGACCGACCCCCGCGAGCGGGTGCGCTCGTGGCGGGAGAGCTACACCGCCGACCTGGAGACGGGGCGGCTGTTCACCGGCGGCACGGGGGTCGTCGAGGTGCTCATCGCGCCGCGCTCGACCCTGGTCGGGCGGACCGTCAGCCCCGGCATGACGACGCGGGACGAAGGCCTCGTCGTCGTCGCGCTCCGCCGCGGCGAGGGCCGGTCGACGGGCCCGGACACCGACACCCTCTCGGGGGCCATGACCCTCGAGCCCGGCGACGCCGTGCTCGTGCGCGGTCCCTGGGACGCGCTCCACCGCTACACGCAGTCGCCCGACGTCATCGCCGTCGACTCTTCCCGCAGCCTGCAGCGGGGAGTCCCTCTGGGTCGCGGCTGGCGCCGCTGCCTCGCGGTGCTCGTCGTGACGATCGTGCTGCTGGCGACCGGGGTCGTCCCGCCGGTGATCGCCGGCCTGCTCGCGGCGATGGCCCTCGTGCTCACCAAGGTCGTCACCGTCCCCCTAGGATTTCGCGCGATCTCGTGGGACACCGTCGTCCTGATCGCGGCGCTCATCCCGCTGTCGGCGGCCTTCGTCTCCTCGGGGGCGGCCGATGAGATCGCCGGGCTCGTGCTCGGACTCCTCGGAGACGGCTCCCCGCGCCTCGCGCTCCTCGTGGTGTGCATCCTCACGATCGTGCTCGGTCAGTTCATCTCGAACGTCGCGACGGTCCTCGTGATGGCCCCCGTCGCGGTGTCGTTCGCACAGACGCTCGGCGTGAGCCCGCAGCCGTTCATGATGGCGCTCACCGTCGCCGGGGCGGCGGCGTTCCTCACCCCGATCGCCACGCCGGTCAACCTCATGGTCCTGCAGCCGGGCGGCTACCGCTTCGGCGACTACTGGCGTCTCGGCCTGCCCCTCGCGCTCGTCTTCCTCGCCGCCGCGGTCCTGTACGTGCCGCTCGTCTGGCCGTTCTGAGAGCGGCACGCCGGGAACGTCGGGCCCACCCTGGCACGAGGACCGCGCACGTGGGACGGTTTACCGCGTCGCGCGTGCTCCTGCCCGCGGCGCCCTGGCAGACCGGACACGGGAGTCGGCATGGCGGAGAGCGCGAACGGTGGCGGCGAGACCTACGACGTCGTCGTGATCGGGGCTGGCTACTCGGGGCTGGCGATGCTCCACCACCTGCGGGAGACGGGGCTGTCGGTCCTCGTGGTGGACCGCGCCGACGGCGTCGGCGGGACCTGGTGGGCCAACCGCTACCCGGGGGTCCGCACCGACTCGGAGTACTTCGCCTACGCGTTCTCGTTCTCCACCGCGGTGCGCGACGAGTGGGACTGGACCGAGCGCTACCCCCGGGGCGAGGAGATCCGGGCGTACCTCGAGTTCGTCGCCGACCGGCTCGACCTGCGCCGGGACGTCCGGCTGGGCGCGACGGTCGAGCGGGCCGAGCGCTCGGAGGCCTCGAACCGGTGGGTGCTCACGCTCGCGGACGGCACGCGGCTGCGCGCGACCTACCTCGTGTCGGCGACCGGCCTGCTCTCGCAGCCGCTGTACCCCGACGTCCCGGGTCTGGCGACGTTCGCCGGGCCGGCGTACCACTCGGCCCGGTGGCCTCACGAGGGCGTGGACGTGTCCGGCAGGCGCGTGGGGATGATCGGCGTCGGGGCGTCCGGCATCCAGATGCTGCCCGAGCTGGCAGCCGAGGCCGCGCACGTCACGGTGTTCCAGCGCACCCCGAACTACGTCGTCGAGTCCACGAGCCCCGCCGTCACGCCGGAGGAGCTCGCGTGGTTGCGCGAGAACTACGACGACGTCTTCGACCGGGCCGCGAGGCACCCGTTCGGGGTGCCGATGGAGATCCCCACGCGCTCCGCCCTGGAGGTCGACGCCGAGGAGCGCCGTCGCGTGTTCGAGTCGCAGTGGGAGGCCGGCGGCTTCCACTTCGCCAACGAGTGCTTCACCGACCTGGTGTCGAGCCCGGAGGCGAGCGCGCTCGCGTCCGAGTTCGTCCGCGACAAGATCCGTCAGGTCGTCACCGACCCGCGGACCGCCGAGGCGCTCTGCCCGTCGACGTACACCTTCATGGGCAAGCGCCCGCCCACGGGTCACGGCTACTACGCGGCCTTCAACCGGGACAACGTCGAGCTCGTCGACGTGCTCGCGTCCCCGATCACGCAGATCACCCCGCACGGCGTGGTGGTCGGCGGCGTCGAGCACGAGGTCGACGTGCTCGCGCTCGCGACCGGCTTCGACGCCATGACGGGAGCACTGACGGCGTTCGACGTCGTGGGGAGCGAGGGGATCACGCTGCGGGAGCGGTGGGAGCGCGACGGGCTGCGCACCTACCTCGGGATCGCCGTCCACGGCTTCCCCAACTTCTTCATGTCGCTCGGCCCGCAGACGCCGCTCTCCAACCTCCCCGTCCCGGTCCAGCTCGGCGCGCAGTGGCTGCAGCGCGCGCTGACGTTCGCGCGCGAGAACGGCGTGGACCGGCTCGAGCCGACGCGAGCGGCGGAGGACTGGTGGCACGCGGAGACCGAGCAGGCCGCGCACGCGACCGTGATGTACGCGGAGGGCCGCAAGGCCGGCGCGTGGTTCCTCGGCGGCAACGTGCCCGGCAAGCGCGAGGAGATGGGCGTGTACCTCGGCGGCGGCCACGTCTACCAGGACCGGTGCGCCGAGGTCGAGGCGGAGGCCTACGCCGGTCTGCGGCCGGACGCGGACCTGCCCTCGGCGCACGTGCGGGGACCAGACCCGGAACCGGCCGAGGTCGCGTCCGCGGGCTGACGTGCCGTCGACGCGCGCCACGACGACGACGGTCCGCCACCTCGCGAGGTGACGGACCGTCGTCGGGCTGGTCGGGCTACCGATCAGATGTCGTAGTACAGCTCGAACTCGTGCGGGTGCGGGCGCAGACGGATCGGGTCGATCTCGTTGGTGCGCTTGTACTCGATCCACGTCTCGATGAGGTCGGGCGTGAAGACGTCACCCTGCGTGAGGTACTCGTGGTCGGCCTCGAGCGCGTCGAGGGCCTCGCCGAGCGACGCCGGGACCTGGGCGATCTGGGCGTGCTCCTCGGGCGGCAGCTCGTAGAGGTCCTTGTCGATCGGCTCCGGCGGCTCGATGCGGTTCTTGATGCCGTCGATGCCGGCGAGCAGCTGCGCGGCGAACGCGAGGTAGGGGTTCGCCGACGGGTCCGGCACGCGGAACTCGACGCGCTTGGCCTTCGCCGAGGAGCCCGTGACGGGGATGCGGATGCACGCGGAGCGGTTGCGCGCCGAGTACACGAGGTTGACCGGGGCCTCGTAGCCCGGGACCAGGCGGTGGTAGGAGTTCACCGAGGGGTTGGTGAACGCGAGCAGCGACGGCGCGTGCTTGAGCAGGCCACCGATGTACCAGCGGGCGAGGTCGGAGAGACCGCCGTAGCCCTTCTCGTCGAAGAACAGCGGCTCGCCGTTCAGCCACAGCGACTGGTGCGAGTGCATGCCCGAGCCGTTGTCGCCGAAGATCGGCTTCGGCATGAACGTGACGGACTTGCCGGCCTCGAAGCCGACGTTGCGGACGACGTACTTGAACTTCATGAGGTCGTCGGCCGCGTGCAGCAGCGTGTTGAAGCGGTAGTTGATCTCCTGCTGGCCGGCGGTGCCCACCTCGTGGTGCGCGCGCTCGACGTCGAGACCCAC
Organism: Cellulosimicrobium sp. Marseille-Q8652; assembly: GCF_965112045.1. Lineage (NCBI taxonomy): Bacteria > Bacillati > Actinomycetota > Actinomycetes > Micrococcales > Promicromonosporaceae > Cellulosimicrobium > Cellulosimicrobium sp. Marseille-Q8652. The sequence continues at coordinate 943,596 of NZ_CBCOPS010000002.1, forward strand.
CTGGCCGAGCACGGCCACCATCTCGTCGCGCAGGTCCGCGAAGCGGTCCGACGGCGAGACGGGGAAGTAGCCACCCTTGTAGCGCGTCTTGTACGCGAGGTTGCCACCCTCCTCCTCGCGACCGGTGTTCCACGCGGCCTCGACCGAGTCGAGGTGGTAGAAGCTCGAGTGCTGGTTCGTCGCGAAGCGCGCCTCGTCGAAGAGGTAGAACTCGGCCTCGGGGGCGAAGTAGGCGATGTCGGCGATGCCGGTCGACGCGAGGTAGGCCTCGGCCTTCGCGGCGATGTTGCGGGGGTCGCGCGAGTACGGCTCGCCCGTGAACGGGTCGACGATGGAGAAGTTCACGACGAGCGTCTTGCGCTTGCGGAACGGGTCCACGAACGCGGTCTTGACGTCCGGCACGAGCTTCATGTCCGACTCGTGGATCGCCTGGAAGCCGCGGATCGACGATCCGTCGAACATCAGGCCGTCCTCGAACGCCGCCTCGTCGAACTGAGAGACGGGGATGTTGAAGTGCTGCATGATGCCGGGCAGGTCGCAGAACCGGACGTCGACGAACTCGACGCCCTCGTTCCGCGTGAAGGCGATTGCCTCCTCCGCGTTGTTGAACATCCGTTGCTCCTTGATCGGTGGTGCCGTCGGGCCGCGCGGCACGAGCCGCTGACGTGGCGCCCACGAACCTAGGCCGCGGCGGTTTCCCCGCCGTGTACCCATTGTTTCGGGCGTGTTACGTCCTGCGTCCCTGTGTGACGGTCGTGCTACGCGAGGCGCGACCGGCCCGTGCGGGCCGAGCGCCGTGACGCACAGTACCGTCGCGGACCCGTCGGGCGGCGCGGGCGTCCACGACCGGGCACGTACCCTGGAGCCGTGGTTTCACGCGAGGACATGGGTTCGTGGCTCGAGGGCACCCCGGGCGGCCGGCAGGAGGGCCGCGGTGCCCGGCTCGGGCTCCCGCCGGACGGCCCGGGCTCGCTCGCGACGGTCGGGCGGCGCGTCGTCGCGCTCGTGATCGACTGGACCCTCGCGACCCTCGTCGCCTACCTGTTCTTCCGCCCGTCCGCGCCCGGGTTCTTCGAGGGGATCTCCGCCCTGCCCGTGTGGTCGCAGCCGCTCGTGTTCGCGATCGAGAACGTGCTGCTCGTCAGCACGCTCGGGTTCACCGTCGGTCACCGGCTCCTCGGCATGCGCGTCCACCGGCTCGCGGCGCCCACGCGGATGGTCGGCGTCGGGCGCGCGCTCGTGCGCACGGCCCTCCTCCTGCTCGTCATCCCTGCGGTGGTCTGGGACTCCGACGGGCGGGGCCTGCACGACCGGGCCGCCGGGACCGTGCTCGTCCGCACCTGATCGACCGGGGTACCACCTCGAGCGCCCCGGGCACGACGACGCCCGGCCGGCGAGGAGGTGCTCCTCGCCGACCGGGCGTCGGCGGGCGGCGGCGACGGTCGCGATGAGCGGCCGTGGCGCCGTCAGCGGCCCTTCATGCCCTTGCGGTCCGGGCGGGCGCGCGTCGGGTCGATGCCCTTGGGGATCGGGAGGCGCGCCGCACCGAGAGCCCGCAGACGCTTGGAGACCTGCGCCGTCTCGGGCTTGGTGAGGGTCGGCTTGAGCTTCTGCACGGTCCGCGGCAGCTTCTGCAGAGCGACCTGGCCCTCCTCGTTGCCGACCTGGATCGTCGTCACCGGGACGTTCGGCAGGACGCGGGCCACGCGCTTGCGCTCGCTCTCGAGGAGCCGGTTCGCGCGGTGCGCCGGGCCCTCGCTGACGAGCACGACGCCCGCACGCCCGACGCCGCGGAACACGAGGTCCTGCGTGCGGGGGTCGATGGCGACGGGCTCCTCGTCGAAGGTCCAACCGCGGCGGATCGTGCCGAGCGCGGCGCGCGCGGCGCCCGGCTGGCCCTCGATCTGGCTGTAGGCGGCGCGCTCCGCGCGTCGGGTGAGGACGAACATCGCCCCGAGCAGCCCGAACGGGATGCCGACGATGAGCGTGTAGACCCACTGGCCCCACCACAGGCCGATGCCCACGGCGACCGCCACGATCCCGAGGAACACGCCGAGCATGATCCACGTGACCGCGGGGTCCTGCTTGCGCGTCATCTGGTACGCGGCCCACACCTGGTGGTACCAGCGCTGCTTCTTGGGCTTCTTCTGCTTGCCGACCTGCTCGCCGGCCGCGGGCGCGCCGGTGGCGTCGGAGTTCTTGCGGGCCATGGTCCCTCAGTCTAGTGCGGTCCGCGGGCGAGGAGGCTCGCGGCCTCCTGGCGCGAGGTGGTGGGCTCGGCGAGGTGCGCGAGCGCTGCCGGGATCTCCATGCCGCGGCGCGTCATCGCCTGACCCCACAGGCGGCCCGCACGGTAGGACGAGCGCACGAGCGGACCCGACATGACGCCGAGGAACCCGATCTCCTCGGCCGCGTCCGAGAGCTCGACGAACTCCTCCGGCCTGACCCACCGGTCGACCGGGTGGTGGCGAAGCGACGGCCGCAGGTACTGCGTGATGGTCACGAGGTCGCACCCCGCGTCGTGCAGGTCCTGCAGGGCGTCCTTCGCCTCGGCGATCGTCTCGCCCATGCCGAGGATGATGTTGGACTTCGTCACGAGGCCGGCCTCGCGGGCCCGGGTGAGCACGGAGAGCGAGCGCTCGTACCGGAAGCCGGGCCGGATCTGCTTGAAGATGCGCGGCACGGTCTCGAGGTTGTGGGCCAGGACCTCGGGCCGCGAGCCGTTGACCTCGTCGAGCAGCTCGGGGATCGCGTTGAAGTCCGGGATGAGCAGCTCGACGCCGGTGCCGGGGTTGAGCGCGTGGATCTGGCGGACGGTCTCCGCGTAGAGCCAGGCGCCGCCGTCGGGCAGGTCGTCCCGGGCCACGCCCGTGATGGTCGAGTAGCGCAGGCCCATCGCCTGCACCGACTCGGCGACGCGGCGCGGCTCGTCGGCGTCGAAGTCCGCCGGCTTGCCCGTGTCGATCTGGCAGAAGTCGCAGCGTCGGGTGCACTGGTCGCCACCGATGAGGAACGTCGCCTCACGGTCCTCCCAGCACTCGAAGATGTTCGGGCAGCCCGCCTCCTCGCAGACCGTGTGCAGCCCTTCGCGCTTGACCAGTCCCTTGAGCTCGGAGTACTCGGGGCCCATGGTCGCGCGGGTCTTGATCCACTCGGGCTTCTTCTCGATCGGCGTCGCGGCGTTGCGGGCCTCGACCCGCAGCATGCGCCGGCCTTCTGGTGCGATCGTCACGGGTGTCTCCCGGTCGTCGTGGCGGGTGAGCGCCGGCGTCCGACCGCGAGCGGTCAGGAGGGCGCCTCGCCGGTGGGCGCGACGCCCGGTACGACGCCGGACTGAGGTCAGCGTACGGCAGCCCCTGCACCCGCTCCCGTCCCGCGACCAGCACGTGGACGTGACGTCAGCGACATCCCGGACGCGAGGAGGAGCGTCCCCGCGACGACGGGGACGGCGAAGGCCGCGGTCGTGGTGACGGACTCCGCGAGCAGGCCCGCGCTCGTCGCCCCGAGGGCGACGCCGACGACGTTCGCGCTCGCGACGAGCGTCATCGCCGCCGCGGTCCGCCCGGCTGGGGCGCGCCGTCCGGCGACGGTGAAGACCGTGACCATGACGGGGCCGACGAACAGCCCGACGACCGCGACCGCCCCGACCACGAGGGGCAGCGAGCCGGTCGACGCCGCTCCGAGGAGAGCGAGGGCGCTCACCAGGAGCCCGCCGGAGAACGCCGTCCACCGGCCGGCCTGCGACCACCGGTCGGGCAGCGCGACGACCGAGAGCGCCGTGACGGCCGACCCGACGCCCATCACCGCGTACACGAGCCCGGCCAGGTCCGGGGCGCCGACGTCGCGCGTCAGGGCGGTGAGCGACGCCTGGGTGCCGCCGAACACCAGCCCCATGGCGACCATCCCCACGACGGCGACGGCCTCGCGCCGCACGAGGCGCAGCGCGGCGCGTGGCCCGGTCGAGGCGCTCTCGGGTTCCGCCCCCGGCCGCGCCGCTCCCGGTCGCTCCGGTCCGGCGTCGCGTGGTGCCGTCCGGCCCCGGGAGCCAGTGCGCGCCGTCGGGTGCAGCGCGAAGGCCGTGCCGGCGACGACGACGAGCGCGGCCGCGACGAGCATCGCCGTGCGCGGCGAGCCGACCGCCGCCAGCACGCCGACCAGCGCCGGGCCGAGCACGAAGCTCAGCTCGTCCGCGGTGCTCTCGTAGCTCATCGCCGCCGACAGGCTGCGGGGCTCGTCGTCGGTCAGGGCGAACCAGCGGACGCGGGCGAGGGGCCCGACCTGCGGCACGGACGCCCCGACGAGCGTCGCAGCGACGAGCACGACGCCGACCGAGCCGGACGACGCCGCGCTCGCGGCGAGCAGCGCGAGGACGGCGATCCCCGCGAGCGGCGCGCAGACCAGGACGACGCGGCGCTGCCCGACGCGGTCGGCCACCGCGCCCTGCGTGGGCCCGCCGACGGCGGTGCCGAGCGCCGTCGCGGCCGACGCGAGGCCGCCCAGGCCGACGGAGCCCGTCGTCTGGGTGACGAGCAGCAGCGTGCCGATCGTCAGCATGGAGAACGGCAGTCGCGCGAGGAGGGTGTCATGCGGTGTCCAGGGTCGACCGGTCGCGCGCCGACCCACCCGTACTCCGGAGCGCAAGACGTCCCTGAGCCACCAGGATAACGCGGGGGAGTGCGCTACCCGGCGGCGAGCGCCGCAGAACCCATCGTGGCCGTGGCCGTGGCCGTGGCCGAGGCCGGGTCCGCGGGACCCGCGGTGCCGGCGGCCGTGGCGGCGCGGAGCGGGGCGAGCGCGGTCTCCAGGGCCGGGACCAGCACGGGCGCGACGTCGGCGAGCGTGAGCGTCCGGCCGAGCTCCGCGGTGAGCGAGGTCACGTCGGCGTCCTCGATGCCGCACGGCACGATCCGGTCGAAGCGCGCCAGGTCCGGGTCGCAGTTCAGCGCGAGGCCGTGCATGGTGACGCCGCGGGCCACCCGGACGCCGATCGCGCAGACCTTGCGCTCACGCCGGGTCGCGTCGGCCCGGAACCACACGCCGCTCCGGCCGTCGACGCGCGTCGTGGCGAGGCCCAGGCCGGCGCACACGGCCATGACGGCGTCCTCGAGCGCCCGGACGTACGCGACGACGTCGACCGGCTCCGCGAGCCGGACGATCGGGTAGACGACCTGCTGCCCGGGCCCGTGCCACGTGATCTTCCCGCCCCGGTCGACGTCGACGACGGGCGTGCCGTCGTCCGGGCGGTCGGTGCGGTTCGTGCGACGACCCGCCGTGTACACGTCCGGGTGCTCCACGAGGATCAGCGTGTCCTCGCGCGCACCGGAGGCGACGGCGTCGTGCACCGAGCGCTGGAGCTCCCACGCCTCGTGGTAGTCCGTCCGGCCCGGCAGGGTGAGCACGTCCATCGGGCCAGGCTAGCCGTCGTCGCCCGGTGCGCGGGGCGCTGTGGGCAAGGTCTCGAGCATCGCGAGCAGGAGCGTGCGCAGGGCGTCGACCTGGTCGTCGTCGAGGCCGCGCGTCGCGAGGTCCTCGGCGGGACGACGGCGGGCGGCGGTGAGACCCGCGTCACGACCGGTGTCCGTGATCGCGACGACCCGGCGGCGCCGGTCCTGCGGGTCGCCCGTGCGCGTGACGTATCCCGAGCGCTCCAGGCGCGCGACGATGCGGCTCATCGTCTGCTCCGTCACGCCCGAGTCGGCGGCGAGCTCCCGCTGCGAGCGGGGTCCGCCCAGCAGGTGCATGAGGACGGGGAAGCCGGCGTGGTTGAGGTCCCACTGCCCGAGGTGGGCGTTCCACGACCGCTCGATGCGGCGGGCGACGGCGAACAGGATCCGGCCCGTGGGCCACTCCGCCGGGTCGGAGGACGCGGGGTCGGGGGACGCGGGGTCGGCGAAGGCCGGGTCGGCGTCCGACCCGGCGGCACGGCGCACGGCCGGTGTCTCCACGTGCATTCCTCCCTCGGACATGGCACCATTCCTCAGCATGCTGAGCAACAGGACGAGCGGGATCCTCCGCGGGCTGATCATTGTCGCAGTCATCGGTGTGTGGATGGCCATCGGCGCGCTCGGGGGACAGGCGCAGGGGAAGCTCAGCACCGTCCAGACCAACGACGCCGCGGCCTTCCTCCCCGCGAGCGCCGAGTCCACGCAGGCCGCCGAGCTCGCGGACGACTTCGTGGACACGGAGTCGCTCCCCGCGCTCGTCGTCGCCTCGACGGGCGACGGGTCGGCGCTCGCCGCGGACGATCTCGCCGCGCTCGAGGCGTACGCCGCGGCCGTGCCGGACGCGGAGCTCGAGGGCACGTCGGGCGACGAGCCGCGCACCGTCGGCGACGTGTCCACGGCGGACCCGGTCGTCGTGCCGTCGGAGGACGGGGAGGCGGCGCTCGTCGTGGTCTCGCTCGACGCCGCCGTCGCCTCCGACCGCGTGGGCGCCGACGAGGACAGCGTGAGCGAGCTCGCCGTCGGGGCCCTGCGCGACCTGGCCGCCGCCGACGCCGCCGACGGGGGGCTCGCCGGCACGGACCTCGAGGTCTACGTCACCGGGCCGGCGGGCTTCGTGGCCGACCTGGTCACCGCGTTCGGCGGGATCGACACGGTCCTGCTCCTCGTCGCCCTCGGCGCCGTGCTCGTCATCCTGGCGATCGTCTACCGCTCGCCCGTCCTGCCGTTCCTCGTCATCCTCACCGCGGTGCTCGCCCTGACGCTCGCCGGCCTCGTCGTCTACCACCTGGCCGCGGCGGACGTCCTCACGCTCAACGGGCAGTCGCAGGGCATCCTGTCGATCCTCGTCGTCGGCGCCGCGGTCGACTACTCGCTGCTCGTCGTGGCGCGGTACCGGGAGGAGCTGCGGCACGTGCGCTCGACCGTCACCGCGCTGCGCCGTGCCGTCCGCGCCTCCGTCGAGCCGATCGCCGCGAGCGCGGGCACGGTGATCGCGGGGCTCCTGTGCCTCCTGCTGTCCGACCTCGCCTCGAACCGCAGCCTCGGCCCCGTCGCCGCGATCGGGATCGCGGCGGCGTTCGTCGCGGCGCTCACGCTGCTGCCCGCGCTGCTGCTCATCGCCGGCCAGCGCTCGCGCGCGCTGTTCTGGCCGCGCATGCCGCGGTACGCGGGCGACCACGCGCTGCCCCAGGACGCCGTGGCGACGCCGGGCACGGGTGCCGCCGTCGGCTCCTCGCCGCTCGCCCGTGAGTCCGCCCCGGCCCCGGCCCGTGCGCCGGCGGCGTCGTCCGAGGACAGCGTGAGCGTCGAGGGCCACGGCGTCTGGTCGCGCGTCGCGAGCTTCGTCGGGCGCCACGACCGTCGCGTGTGGATCGCCACGGCCGTCGTGCTCGCCGCGTGCGCGGCGTTCGTCCCGACCCTGGACGCCGACGGCACCGGGGACTCGGAGGTCTTCCTCACCCAGGTCGACTCCGTCGACGGCGAGGAGGTCCTCACCGAGCACTTCGAGGGCGTCTCCGCGCAGCCCGCCATCGTCGTCGCCCCCGAGGCCGACGTGCAGGCCGTCGTGGACGCCGCAGAGGCGACCGACGGTGTGGCCTCGGCGAGCCCCGTGACCGACCAGCCGGCCCCCGCGCCGGGAGCACCCGCCCAGGGCGACCCGCTCGTGGTCGACGGCCAGGTGCGGGTCGACGTGACGACGGACGCGCCGTCGGACAGCCAGGAGGCCGTCGAGACGGTGTCCGCGCTGCGCGACGCGGTGCACGACGTCTCGCCCGAGGCCGTCGTCGGCGGCGCGGCCGCCGAGCGGCTCGACACGCAGCTCGCCGGTCAGCGGGACCTGCGGATCATCGTCCCGGTCGTGCTCGTCGTGATCCTGCTCATCCTCATCCTGCTGCTGCGCTCGATCCTGGCGCCCGTGCTGCTCATGGCGGCCAACGTGCTGTCGTTCGGCGCCGCGCTCGGTGTCGCCGCGCTCGTGTTCAACCACGTCCTCGACTTCCCCGGGGCGGACCCGGCCGTGCCGCTCTACGCGTTCTGCTTCCTCGTGGCCCTCGGCGTGGACTACTCGATCTTCCTCATGACACGCGTGCGCGAGGAGAGCCTCCAGGTCGGGACCCGGCGCGGCGTGCTGCGCGCGCTGGCCGTCACGGGGTCCGTCATCACCTCCGCCGGCGTGGTGCTCGCGGCCACCTTCGCGGCGCTCGGGATCATCCCGCTGCTGTTCCTCGCCCAGCTCGCCTTCATCGTGGCGTTCGGGGTGCTCGTGGACACGCTCGTCGTGCGCAGCCTGCTCGTCCCGGCGCTCGTGCACGACGTGGGGCGGCGCTCGTGGTGGCCCAGCGCGCTCGGCCGCACCGACGGTGGCGCCCGAGAGCGGGACGAGCCGGTGGAGCCCGCTGCCCCGGCAGCGCCGGCGGGGCACGCCGCGGGCTGAGGTCGGGGGCTACCCCGCGGGGACGGGCTCGGCGGGGCAGTCCGCGAGGACGCGCTCCATCGCCTCGGCCTCGGACGGCGTGACCGACAGCCCGTACTCCGCCTTCACCGCGATCTGCCGCGCGACGTACGGGCAGCGGAACGCGTGGTTCGGCGGGAGCCAGGCGGAGGCGTCGCGCGCGCCCTTCGCCTGGTTCGACGGTCCGTCCGAGGCCAGGAGGTTGAGCGGGTCGTTCGCGAAGCGCGTGCGCGTCGCCTCGTCCCAGGCGCGAGCGCCCTTGCGCCAGGCGTCGAGCAGCGGCACCACGTGGTCGATCTGCACGGCGGCGCTCGTCGCGTTGCCGCGGCGGAACGCGATCGTCTCCCCGGTGTACGGGTCGTGGAAGGTCCCGGTGCGGACCTCGCACGGTTCGCCGCGCGTCGAGAACGTGAGGTCCGTGAGGTCACGCGCGAGGACGTCGTTGCGCGTGTCGCACCCGTTGTCGTCGACGTCGACCCACGCGCTGCCGAACTCCGACCGCGCGTAGCCGGTGTCGGGTCCGGGCCCCTTGACCTCGAGCCCCGCGAGCACGGCCAGCGCCGTGCCGTCCCGCGGTGCGGCGTCCGGCGCGTCGACGGCGGCCGACCGCTCGCCGAGCACGTTGGCGAGGACGATGAGGAGGGCCAGCGCGACGAGCACGTAGCGCAGGGCGATGCGTCGAGGAACCCGACGGCTCGTGGTGCTCAAGGGACGACCTTCCCGAATCCGATCCTCTACCCCCGCGCGCAGGACCCGCACGCAGTACACCAATCCGGACCAACGCGCACATTCTGCCAGGTCCGGACGCATGGTCCGACCGCGTCCCGGAGGACCCGCACGGGCACCGGAGCGCGGGCCCCGCGGCCCGGACGGGACGGCCCGGGCGGCGCGCACCGCGCCGCTACTGTGGTCGCATGGTCAGCGCAGCACGTCCGCTCAGGGTCGGCATCGTCGGGTACGGGGGAGCGGGGCGGGGGATCCACGCGCGGCTCGTGCGGGAGGCGGGCCACGTCGTGACCGCCGTCGTGGTGCGGTCGCCCGAGCGGCGCGCGGCCGCGTCGGAGGACTGGCCCGGCGTGCACCTGCACGACGACCTCGACGCCCTCGTGGCCGACCGCGACGCCTACGACGTGGTCGTCGTGGCGAGCCCGACGTCGCTGCACGCCGAGCACGCGACGGCACTCGCGCGAGGGGGCCTCCCGGTGGTCGTCGACAAGCCGCTCGCCCTCGACACGGCGTCGGCACGGGACGTCGTCGAGGTCGCGGAGGCAGCCGGGACGCCCCTCACCGTGTTCCAGAACCGGCGCTGGGACCCGGAGCAGCTGACGCTGCGCCAGGTGCTCCGCCGGGGCGAGCTCGGGGTCGTGCACACGTTCGAGCGCCGCTGGGAGCGGTGGCGACCGGTGCCCCAGCAGCGGTGGAAGGAGAACGACCCCGTCGGGGGCGGCCTCCTCCTCGACCTCGGCCCCCACCTGGTGGACTCGGCGACGCAGCTCTTCGGGCCCGTGACCTCGGTGTGGGCGGAGCTGCGGTCCCTGACGACCCCGACCGAGGACGACGTCTTCCTCGTGCTGCACCACGCGCCCGACGCCGCCGGCCACGCGGTCGTCAGCCGGCTCTGGGCCGGGTCGGTCGTCGGTGCGCCGGGTCCGCGCACCCGGGTCCTCGGGTCGGCGGGGGCGTACGTCGTGACGACCTTCGAGAACGACGCGTCCCCGTTCGAGGTCTTCGACGACGCCGCGCCGGCGGGCTCCGAGGGCTGGCTCACGCACGGACGCGAGCGCGCCGCCGTGGAGCGGGCCCCCGGTGGCCATGCGGACTTCTACCGCGCCGTGGCGTCGTGGGTCCTCGAGGACGGCCCGGTGCCGGTCGACCCGCGCGACGCGGTCCGGACCGCGGAGGTGCTCGACGCGGCGCGGCGCAGCGACGCCGAGGGCCGCCGGATCGACGTGTGACGGGTCGACGGGGCGGAGCGCCGTGCGCTCGGCCTGTGGACAACCGGTGCCGGTGGTCCCGGGCACGGTGAGATGGACCATGCCCGTCGCGCCGTCGTCCGCCACCGAGCCCTCGACCGTCTCGGAACGCGTCGTCGAGTCGCTCGCCGCCGCAGGATGGCGGACCAGGTCCCGGCCGGGCGTCCCCGGCGGTCTCCTCGCGCGCGACCCGTCCGGCGTGGAGTGCACGGTCGACGTCGTGACGGTCCCGGGCGAGCACGGTGCTCGGGCCGCGCTGGTCGAGCACCTGCAGGGGCTCGCCGCGGGCGAGGAGCACCTCGTCGCCGTGCGGGCGGTCGTCGAGACGGGGGACGGCCGGCTCGCCGTGCTCCGCGACCACGTCGACGGCCTGCGCCTCGACGAGCTCGCCGCGGCACGGGGCCCCTTCGAGGCCGGGGAGGCGGTGACCGTCCTCGTCCCGGTCGCCCAGGCGCTCGCGGCGCTGCACCGGACGGGCCGGGTGCACGGGGCGCTCGACGCGCGGTCGGTCGTCGTGTCCCCGGACGGCCGCGCGGCGGTCCGGCCGCCGCTCGTCCCGTACGACGGCACGGCGCCCGACGACGTGCGCGACCTCGCCCGTCTCGTGCTCGGGCTGGTCCCGCCGCCGGCGTCGAGCCACCCGACGTCCGCGACGGCTCCTGCGGGCACGGCGGAGGCCGAGGCGCTGGCCGCGCTGCACCGCGAGCTCGTCGTGGCGCTGCGCGAGGACCCGGCGGCTCGTCCTGCCGCAGGGACGTTCGCGGCCCGCTGCTACGACGCGGTCGAGCCGAGCCCCGTCGCGATGCCCGACCCGGCACGACTCGTCGCGGCGGCCCTCGGAGGTCGTCGCCGCTCCGCCGGTCCCGGCGCCCGCGGCCAGACCGCGGTGCCGAGCCGGGCGGCGTCCCGTGGGGCCCGGTCCGGGGCGGGGACGCCGCGGCGGGGCGGCGGGGCGGCGCGGTCCGTGCTGACTGCCGCAGGCGTCCTCGCGGGCTGCGCCGTGCTCGTCGCCGTCCTGCTCCAGGTCACCGGGACGCCGGAGGTCGGGGGGCAGGAAGGGCGCAGTGCCGCGACGGGCGCGGTGAGCGACCCCACCACCGACCGGGGCGACCCGCTCGGGGCCGCGCGCGAGCTGACGGTCCGGCACCTGGCGCTCGTCACCGGGGGCGGCGGCGACCTCGCGGCGGTGGTCGTCCCGGGGTCGCCCGCGGAGACGAGCGAGCAGGGGCTCCTGGCCGAGCTCGAGGACACTGTCGTGCTCGACGCGGAGGTGGAGGTGTTCGACGCGCGCCACGCCGTCTCGCGAGCCTCCCCGTCCCCGACGCCGGGGCCGACGTCGCGGCCGCCGGACGAGGCGCACGTCGAGGTCGACTACGCGGTGGGCGCGCACCGTCAGCGCACGCCGGACGGCGAGGTCCAGGTCGCCGCGACGCCGCGCGCGACCGTCGCCCTCGTCCTGCGCTGGACGGCCCAGGGCTGGCGGGTCGCCGAGGTGCGCCTCTGAGCGGGGCGGCTCTGGGCGGTGCGGCTCAGCCCTCGACGACCGACCGTGCTGCGGCGTCGAGACCGGGATCGGCGAACCGGAACCCGCTCGCCTCCAGCACGGTCGGCAGCGCCCGCTGGGAGCCGAGGATGTCGGACGCGAGCTCGCCGAGGGCGATCTTCAGCGCGAACGAGGGCACCGCCACGACCGCCGGACGGTGCAGCGCGCGCGCGAGGGACGCCGTGATCTCGGCGTTGGTCGCGGGCAGCGGCGCGCACAGGTTCACCGGGCCGTGCACGGGTGCGGTGAGCAGGTGGCGCAGGGCGGCGACCTCGTCGCGCAGGGTGATCCAGCTCCAGTACTGCCGACCCGAGCCGAGGCGTCCCCCCACCCCGAGCCTCAGGAGCGGCAGGAGGCGGCCCAGCGCACCGCCCTCCGGGGACAGGACGATCCCCGTGCGCGCGTGCACGACGCGGACCCCGGCGTCCTCTGCGGGCGCCGTCGCCGCCTCCCACTCGCGCACGAGCCGCGCGAGGAAGCCGTCGCCCGAGGCCGAGGTCTCGGTGAGGACCTGCGCACCGCGGTCGCCGTAGTAGCCGATCGCCGAGCCCTGCACCCAGACGGGGACGGGGCGGTCGAGACCCGCGAGGGTCCGGGCGAGCAGGCCCGTCGTGCGCGTGCGGGACGTCACGAGCGTCCGCTTGTACTCCGTGGTCCAGCGGTGGTCGGCGATGCCCGCGCCCGCGAGGTTGACGACCGCGTCCGCGCCCTCGAGGGCGGCGGGGTCGAGGATCCCCGCGTCCGGGTCCCACTGGCGCTCGTCGCTCGTCTGCGGGGGGCGCCGCACGAGCCGGCGCACGTGGTGGCCGTCCTCGCGCAGCCGTTCGAGCAGCTCGCCGCCGATGAGACCGTGCGAGCCGGCCACCACGATGTCCATGGGTCCACGGTACGGGGCGTGGCCGCTCGCGCGCAGCGGCGCGCCCCACGCGCCGAGGGCCCCCGACCGGTGCGGTCGGAGGCCCTCGGCGGGATGCGGCGTCAGCGCACGAGCGTGCCGGTCAGAGACCGACCTCGGACTCGAACGCGCCCTCCTCGATCCGGTTCTTGATCGAGGTGAGGAAGCGCGCGGCGTCGGCGCCGTCGACCAGGCGGTGGTCGTACGACAGGAAGATGAAGCACGTCGAGCGGATGCCGATCGTGTCGTTCCCGTCCGCGTCCGTCACCACGGCCGGGCGCTTCGTGATGGTGCCCGTGCCGAGGATCGCGACCTGCCCGACCGGGACGATCGGCGTGTCGAAGACGGCGCCGCCCGATCCGGTGTTGGTGATGGTGAACGTCCCGCCCGCGAGCTCGTCGGGCCCGACCTTGTTGGCCCGGGTGCGAGCGCCGAGGTCGGCGATCTTGCGCGCGATGCCGGCGAGGTTGAGGTCGCCCGCGTCCTTGATCACCGGGACCACGAGACCACGCTCGGTGTCGACCGCGATGCCCACGTTCTCCTGGCCGTGGTACGTGATCTCGTCCTCGGCGAAGGTGGCGTTGATCTTCGGGTACGCCTTGAGCGCCTCGACCGCGGCGAGCGTGAAGAACGGCAGGAACGTGAGGTTCGCGCCCTCGCGCGCCTTGAAGTCCGCCTTCGCACGGTTGCGCAGCGCGGCGACGCGGGTCACGTCGACCTCGACCGCGGTCGTGAGCTGCGCCTGGGTGCTGAGCGCCTCGACCATGCGGCTCGCGACGAGCTTGCGCAGCCGGCTCGTCTTCTCCGTGGTGCCGCGCAGCGGCGACACGGCGGGGACGGACGGCTTCTTCGGTGCCGAGGGCGCCTTCTCCGCGGCGGCCGGTGCCGCCGCCGAGGCCTTGGCCTCCTCGGCCTTGCGCGCCGCCTCGAGGACGTCCTCCTTGCGGACACGGCCTCCGACACCGGTGCCGGTCACGGTCGACAGGTCCACGCCCTTGTCGGCCGCGAGCTTGCGCACGAGCGGCGTGAGGTAGGTGCCGCCGGCCTTCGCCGCCGGCGCCGGGGTCGCACCCGGTGCGGAAGGTGCCTCCTGCGCGGGCCTCGCCGGCTCGGACGGAGCGCTCGTGGCGGGCGCCTCCTCCTGGGCCGCCTGCGCGGGGACGTCCGCCTCGCTCGCCGGGGTCTGCGCCTCGACCGGGCTCTGCGCCGACTGCTCCTCGTGCTTCGGCGTCTCCTGCGGCTGCGCCTCCTGCTGAGGGGCCTCCTGCGGGGACGCCTCCTGCTGAGGTGCCTCCTGCGCCGCGGCCGGGGCCGCGCCCGAGCCGACGATCGCGAGGACCGCGCCGACCTCGACCGTCTCGTCCTCCTGGACGAGGATCTGCTGGACGGTGCCCGCGACGGGCGACGGGACCTCGGTGTCGACCTTGTCGGTCGAGACCTCGAGCAGCGGCTCGTCGACCTCGACGCTGTCGCCGACGGACTTGAGCCAGCGCGTGACGGTGCCCTCGGTGACGGACTCGCCGAGCGCCGGGAGCTTGATCTCCTCACCGCCCGAACCGCCCGCGGGAGCAGGCTCAGCGGACTGCGCGGGCGCCTCCTGCGCCGGGGCCTCCTGCGCGGCGGGAGCGGGGTCCTCGGCCTGCGGGGCCGGCTCCTCGGCCGGCTTCTCCTCGGCCGCCGGCTCCTCGGCCTGCGCGGGCGCGGCCGAGCCGCCGCCCTCGCCGGAACCGATGACGGCCAGGTTCGCGCCGACCTCGACGGTCTCGTCCTCCTGGACGAGGATCTGCTCGAGGACGCCCGCGACGGGGGAGGGGATCTCGGTGTCGACCTTGTCGGTGGACACCTCGAGCAAGGGCTCGTCGACCTCGACGGTGTCGCCGACGGACTTGAGCCAACGGGTGACGGTGCCCTCGGTGACGGACTCGCCGAGTGCCGGCATCTGCACGTTCTCAGACATGACCTGCCTGGTCTCCTTCGATCGTTGGGGGTCAGTTGTGGGCGTGCAGAGGCTTGCCGGCAAGTGCCAGGTGCGCCTCTCCGAGTGCCTCGTTCTGGGTGGGATGGGCGTGGACCAGGGTGGCGACGTCCTCGGGGTACGCCTCCCAGCCCACGATGAGCTGCCCCTCGCCGACGAGCTCGCCGACGCGCGCACCGATCATGTGCACGCCGACGACGGGCCCGTCCTTGCGACGGACGAGCTTCACGAAGCCGCTCGTCCCGAGGATCTTGCTCTTGCCGTTGCCCGCGAGGTTGTACTCGAGGGCCTCGACGGCGTCGGACCCGTAGGTCTCGCGCGCGTCGGCCTCGGTGAGCCCGACGGACGCGACCTCGGGCTCGCAGTAGGTGACGCGCGGGATGGACGACTCGACGATCGGCGTCGGCTCCAGGCCGGCGATCTGCTCGGCCAGGAAGATGCCCTGCGCGAAACCGCGGTGGGCGAGCTGCAGGCCGGGGACGATGTCGCCCGCGGCCCAGACGTTGCCGACCCCGGTGTGCAGGCGCTCGTCGACGACGACGAAGCCGCGGTCGAGCCTGACGCCCTGCTCCTCGTAGCCGAGGTCGGCCGTGCGAGGCCCGCGGCCGACGGCCACCAGCAGCAGCTCGGCGTCGAAGGTCTTCCCGGACTCGAGCGTGACGGTGACCCCCGAGTCGGTCTCCTTGACGCCCGCGAACCGGTCGCCGAGCGAGAACGCGATGCCGCGCTTGCGGAACGCGCGCTCGAGGGACTTGGACAGCGCCACGTCCTCGTTCGGGACGAGGTGGGGCAGCGCCTCGACGATCTGCACCTCGGCGCCGAAGGAGCGCCAGACGCTCGCGAACTCGACGCCGATGACGCCGCCGCCGAGCACGACCACCGACGACGGCACACGGTCGAGCCCGAGCGCCTGGTCCGAGGTGATGACGCGGCCACCGATCTCGAGGCCGGGCAGCGTGCGGGAGTACGAGCCGGTGGCGAGGACGACGTGGCGACCGGTGTAGCGCGTGCCGTCGACCTCGACGGTGTCCGGCCCGACCAGGCGACCGTGGCCCTCGACGTACGTGATGCCGCGCGACGCGACGAGTCCCTGCAGGCCCTTGTAGAGGCCCGCGACGACACCGTCCTTGTAGTCGTTCACCCCGCCCATGTCGACGCCGTCGAACGTGCTGCGGATGCCGAAGCGTGAACCCTCGCGGGCGCCGTCGGCCAGCTCTGCCGCGTGCAGCAGGGCCTTGGTGGGGATGCAGCCGTTGTGCAGGCACGTCCCGCCCAGCTTGCCCGACTCGACGAGCGCGACGTCGAGGCCGAGCTGGGCGGCCCGCAGCGCGGTGGCGTAGCCGGCGCTGCCTCCGCCCAGGACGACGACGTCGAATGGTGTGCCGGGTTCGGCCACGTGTGCGACTCCTTCAGCGAGGGGAGAGCGGTGTCGGACGTCCACGGCACGACGACGGGCCGACGGGACCGGTGGGTCCCGGCCCACGGTACGTGAACGTTCTCCGGAGCCATCTTGGCACCTCGGGCACCGCGCCCCCAATCGAGGGCGGCCCCGACGGCTGTGACGATGGAGACAGGACCCGGGGGCGGGCCCGCCGTCGGCGTCGCCCGGCGCGCACCCGGGGAACCCTCCAGCACCGCGCTGTACCCTGCCGGTGTGTCCCGGCTCTCACGACTGTTCTCCCGTCGTCCGACCACGAGCTCGGCCGCGGCCTCGTCCCCGGCAGCCTCCTCGGACGCCCGCAGGGCGACCCTCGCGCACCTGCAGGACTTCGTCCGCACGCGCGTCGGCGTCGAGGCGTACGTCGAGCCCCCGACGCAGGACACGGGCGCCACGCTCCTGCTCATCGCGACGACGGGGGAGTGGACGCGCCGGCGCGTCCCGGACGAGCGGACGGCGTTCGACGTGGCGGGCTCGCTCGGCGTCCCCGTCTACAACGTGCGGTTCACGGGGTACCCGCAGCGCATGCGGGACTGGAACTCGCGCCAGCGTCGGCGCTGACGCCGGCGCGAGTCCCCGGGCCTCAGCGTGCTGCGCGGCCCTCGACGAGCGAGAGCAGCGTGCGTACCGCGACGCCGGTCCCGCCGACGGGCGTGTAGCCGTGCGCGGAGCCCTCGTTGAACGCGGGTCCCGCGATGTCGAGGTGCGCCCACGGCGTCTTGCCGACGAACTCCTGGAGGAACAGGCCCGCGACGAGCATGCCCCCGAACCGGTCGCCGATGTTCGCGAGGTCGGCGACCTTCGACTTCAGGGAGGCCCCGAGCTCCTCGGGCAGCGGCATCGGCCAGAACTGCTCGCCCGCGGCGCCCGCGGCCGCGACGACCTCGGACCGCACGGCGTCGGTCCCCATCACGGCGGACACGCGGTTGCCGAGCGCGACCATCTGCGCGCCGGTGAGCGTCGCGACGTCGAGCACGACGTCCGGCTTCTCCTCGACGGCCGCGACGAGGCCGTCGGCCATGACGAGGCGGCCCTCCGCGTCGGTGTTGAGGACCTCGACCGTCTTGCCGCCACGGATCGTGATGACGTCGGACGGCCGCTGCGCCGCGCCCGACGGCATGTTCTCCGCGAGACAGAGCCAGCCGGTCACGGCGACGGGCAGGCCCAGGCGGGCCGCGGCGACGACCGTGCTGAGGACGGCGGCGGCACCCGCCATGTCGGACTTCATGGCCTCCATGCCCTTCGCGGGCTTGATGGAGATGCCGCCCGAGTCGAACGTGATGCCCTTGCCGACGAGCGCGACCTTGGCGGCCGGGCGCGAGGGGGAGTACGACACCTTGACCAGGCGCGGTCCGCGCGTCGATCCCTGGCCGACGCCCACGAGGCCGCCGTACCCACCGGCGGCGAGCGCCTTGTCGTCGAGGACCGTGACCTTCAGCCCCTTGGCCCCGGATCCCTTCACGGCCTGCTTGGCCGCGTCGGCGAAGGCCTCGGGGTAGAGGTCGTTCGGTGCCGCGTTGACGAGGTCGCGCGTGGCGTTGACGGCGTCGGCGACGACGCGCGCACGCTCGACGGCGGTCCGCACGGCGGCGCTGCGGGCGTTCCCCGCCAGCACCTCGATCCTCGCCACGGGCTGCGCGGACGGTGCGCTCGCGGCCTCGCCCGTGCGGTACCGCGCGAAGGCGTACGCACCGAGCAGCGCGCCCTCCGCGACGGCCGCGACGTCGGCGTCGTCCTCCACGGGCAGCGCGATCGCCACGGACTCCGTGCCGGCGAGCGCCCGCACCGCGGCACCGGCGGCGCGGCGCAGCGCCTCGGCGTCGAACGTGCCGTCGGCGCGGCGGGCGCCGAGCCCGACCAGCACGAGGACGTCGGCGGCGAGCTCGGCCCCGGCGGGGACCTTGCGCACCTCGTCGGCGGCACCGGTGATGCCGAGCGCGGGAGCGAGGTCCTCGAGGCCGCCGACGACCGTGCGGGGCAGGTCGCCCCCGACGATCGCGACGCCGTCCGACGACGTGTGGGTGCCGACGACGAGCACGTCGACCTTGGCACCGGCGGGATTCTTGCTGGAGACGGTCAGTTCAGCCACACCGGCGATGCTAACCCCGCGACCGGGGGGATTCCGCCCGGGCGGCCTGGCGCCGGTACGCTCGGCGGCGTGGTCCTTCCCCTCGTGCTCGTCGTCGTCGCGGCGTGCGTGGCGCTCGCGGGCTGGGCGACCGTCTACGTCGTGCGCGACCGTGCCGTGGTCCTGCGCCAGCTCTGGGGCGCCGCCGTCGTCGAGGGCCTGATCCTCGTCCAGTGCGTCGTCCTCGGGGTCCTCGGTGCCACCGGGACCGCCCCGACCGACCCGGTGCTGCTGTGGGGCTACCTCGTGACCGCGCTGTTCGTCCTGCCGGTCGCCGCGCTGTGGGCGTTCGCGGAGCGCACGCGCTGGAGCTCCGTGGTGCTCGCGGTCGCCGCGCTCACCGTGGCCTTCCTCGAGTGGCGGGTCTGGCAGATCTGGAACACGTGACCCGGAGGTCTCGATGAGCGCACCCCGCTCGACCGGCAGCGGGTTCGGCCGCGTCCTGGTCGTGGTCTACGGCGTCTTCGCCGTCGCCGCCACGGCCCGCGCGGCCGTGCAGCTGCTGCGCGACTGGCACGAGGCGCCCCTCGCGTACGGCCTGTCGGCGTTCGCCGCGCTCGTGTACGTCGTCGCCACCGTCGCCCTCGCGCGCGGCGGTCCGGTGGCGCGGCGGGTCGCGTGGTGCGCGGTGGGCGTCGAGCTCGTCGGCGTGCTCGCCGTCGGCACGCTCTCGCTCCTCGACCCCGCAGCGTTCCCGCGCGCCACGGTGTGGTCCGGCTTCGGGCAGGGCTACGGCTACGTGCCGCTCGTCCTGCCGTTCGTCGGTCTGTGGTGGTTGTGGCGCACGCGCGCCGTGCCGCACGAGCACCCCGACGACCCGCCCGCAAGCCGGCCCCACGATGTCCCTCCCGCGAGCGGGACCTCCCGCCCGTCCGCAAACGACACCTCGGAGGACCTCGCATGAGCCGCCGCCCGGTCCTGTACTCGCTGCTGTTCGACACCGTGTTCACGCGCATGGACCCCGAGCGGGCCCACGAGGTCGCGTTCACCCTCATCTCCGCCGCGGGCCGCGTGCCGGTGCTGCGCGACGTCGTGCAGGGCGCGCTCGCGCCGTACCTGGGACGCCGCGCCGGGGGGCGCGGGAGCGTCGAGGTGCTGGGCACGGTGTTCCCGGCGCCGTTCGGGCTCGCGGGCGGGTTCGACAAGAACGCGCGGGCGGTGCGCGGGCTGACGATGCTGGGGTTCGCGTTCGTCGAGATCGGGACCGTGACCGCGCACGCCCAGCCGGGCAACGAGAAGCCGCGCCTGTGGCGCGAGCTCGACGTGCGCGGCGTGCGCAACCGGATGGGCTTCAACAACGAGGGCGCGGCCGCGGCGGCCCGTCGTCTCGAGGACCTGCGCTCCACGCCCGCCGGCCGGGCGGTGCTCGTGGGTGCGAACATCGGCAAGTCGAAGGTCACGCCCGCCGCGGAGGCGCCGGGGGACTACGCGACGAGCGCGAGCCTGCTCGCGCCGTTCGCCGACTACCTGGTCGTCAACGTGTCGTCGCCGAACACGCCCGGGCTGCGCGACCTGCAGGAGGTCGAGTCGCTGCGCCCGATCCTCGTCGCCGTGCGCGAGGCCGCCGACTCCTCGACCGCGGCCGCGGGCGTCGGCCGGGTGCCGCTCCTCGTGAAGATCGCCCCCGACCTGGCCGACGAGGACGTCGACGCGGTCGCGGACCTCGTCGAGGAGCTGGACCTCGACGGCGTCGTGGCCGTGAACACGACGATCGGTCACGACCGCGGACCGGGCGGCCTGTCCGGCCCGCCGGTGCTCGCCCGCGGACGAGCGGTGGTGGCGCGGCTGCGCGAGCGGCTCGGCGACCGGCGCGCGATCATCGGGGTGGGTGGCGTCACGACCCCGCACGACGCGCGCGACTACCTGCACGCGGGCGCCGACCTCGTCCAGGGGTACACGGGCTTCCTCTACCAGGGGCCGTTCTGGGCGGCGCGCATCAACCGTTCGCTCGTGCGCCACCCCGAGCCGGGCGCGAACGTGCGGGGCACGTCGACGGGCACGTCGACGGACATGCGGACGAGCACAGCGACGGCCTCGGCCACGGCGGACGGCACGACGAGCAGCACGGACACGGAGGGGGCACGATGATCCGGCCGCAGTGGGTCTGGGAGCTCGACGACGCCGACGGGCGTCCGCTGGGCTCCCCGGTGAGCCCGGTCTTCACGACGCAGTTCGACGCCGAGCAGTGGCTCGGCGAGACGTGGCGCTCGCTCGCCGCTGGCGGTGCGGTCGTCGCGCGCCTCCTGCACGACGGCGCCCAGGCGACGGCGCCCGTGGAGCTCCGGGCCGGCTGACCGCGGCCGCGTCCCCGGCAGCGACGGTCTCGACGTGGAGGTCGCCGCTCAGCCCCGGACGCGCTGCCACGCCGCCACCAGGCGGGGCACCGCCCGGCGGAGGTCGTCGGCCGGTCGCGAGAACGTGAGGCGCAGCCTGTCGGTCGAGCTGCCGTCCGGCGTGAACGTCGGACCGGCGTTGACGAGCACGCCCTCGGCCGCGGCCGCGGCGGTGAACGCGTGCGCGAGCGGGGCGCCCAGCTCCGCCCACAGGGACAGCCCTCCGGGCGGCACGGGGACGTGCCAGTCGGGCAGGGCGTCGGCGAGCAGCCCGCACACGAGGTCGCGCTGCTGGCGCAGCGTGACGCGGCGCTCGGCGAGCAGGGCCGCACGGTCCTCGAGGAGCTCGACGACGGCGAGCTGCTCGAGGACCGCGGTCGCGATGTCCGCCGACTGGCGCGTGCGCGCGAGGCGCGCGACGAGGTCCGGGTGCGCGCGGACCCACCCGACGCGCAGGCCGCCCCAGAAGGACTTCGACGCCGAGCCGACGGTGACGGCGTACGGTGACGAGCCGTCCCCGGCGAGCGGTGGCGCGACGTCGCCCGGGTCGTCCGGGTCCGTGTCGAGGGACAGGTCGGTGAGGGTCTCGTCGCCGACGACCGTCACGCGGTGGCGCGCCGCGGCCTCGCGGACGCCCGCCCGCTCGTCCGGCGTCAGCGTGTAGCCCGTCGGGTTGTGGAAGTCGGGCACGAGGTAGACGAGCCGCGGGGAGACCTGGCGCAGCGTGGACTCGAACAGGCCGACGTCGAACCCTGGCGCGGAGCCCTCGCCACCGCGCCCGACGGGCAGGGCGACGAGCCGTGCCCCGGCCCGTCGCAGCGCCTCCATGGCGTGGTAGTACGTCGGCGACTGGACGACGGCCCGGTCACCGGTGCCGAGGAGCGTCGCCGCGAGCGTCGTGATGGCGTGCTGCGCGCCCGTGGTGACGAGGACCTGGTCGGGATCGGTCGGCGTCCCGCGCGCGGTGAACCGCGCGGCGACCGCCTCGCGCAGCACCGCGGTCCCGTACGGTTCGTACCCCCCGCCCGCGAGGTGCTCGGGCAGCCGTTCGAGCGCGCGCCCGTAGGCGGCGTGGAGTCCCGACGGTGCCGCCGAGGTCGCCTGCGAGAGCTCGGCGAGGTCGAACGCCGCCCCGGCCCGCTGCGGTCCGGCGGGTGCCGGCGCGTCGCCGCCGGTGGGTCGCGCCGGCGAGCGTCGCCGGCCGCTGCGAGGGAGCACGACGACGGTGCCGGCGCCGGTGCGCGCCCGGGAGAACCCGAGCTCGCGCAGGCGCTTGTACGCGGCGGCGGTCGTCGTGCGGGAGACGCCGAGGGCCGTCGCGAGGTCGCGTTCCGACGGCAGCCTCGTGAACGGCGCGAGGGTGCCCGCGAGGACGGCGGACCGCAGGGCGTCCGCGAGCGCGACATAGGCGGGACCGCCCGCGTGCCAGCGCCCGAGGAGCCGCACGGCGGCCGCGGGGGACAGGTGACGGTGGACGTCGAGCGCTGCGCTCGCGGTGCTCGCCCGGGTGTCGGCGGGGGTCGTGCTCGGGACGCTCATCAGGCCACTGGCTCCAGATTGGCTATAGATGTCGATGCCAATCAGACCACAGGATGGCGACCATGTCACCGTTCCGGCGCACCGCCCAGCTCGTCCTCGGCATCCTCGGCTACGCCCTGTCCATGGCGATGCTGCTCCACGCCGGTCAGGGCGGGATGCCGTGGGACGTGCTCCACCAGGGCGTCGTGGAACGGACCGGCCTGCCGTTCGGGGTCGTCGTCGTGGCGCTGAGCGCGCTCGCGCTCCTGGCGTGGATCCCCCTGCGCCAGCGGCCGGGCATCGGCACGCTGGTGAACGTCGTGGTGATCGGCGTGAGCATCGACCCCGCCATCGCCCTCGTCGAGCGCGTCGTCCCGTCGCCCGGGACGGGGGCGGGCATCGCCCTCGCGCTCGGCGGCATCGTGCTCAACGGCGTGGCGACCGCGGCGTACCTCGGCGTACGGCTCGGGCCCGGGCCGAGGGACGGCCTGATGACCGGTCTCGTCGCACGCACCGGTCTGTCGGTGCGCCTCGTGCGCACGCTCATCGAGGTCGTCGTGGTCTCGCTCGGCTGGGCGCTGGGCGGGACGCTCGGCTGGGCCACGCTCGCGTACGCCGTCGGTGTCGGGCCGGTGGTCCAGCTCACGGCGCGCTGGTTCGCGCCGCGCGGCCTCGTCGACGAGACCGCGCCGCAGGAGGCCGTGCCGTCGGCGAGCGCCCCGCTCCAGGACGCCGCGGTGTCGCCCGCGGCGCGGTGAGGCTCCCGGCCCGGGCGAGGGAGGCATGCCCGCGCCCGGGCCGGTGGGACGACGACGCGCGGGGCACCGGCCGGGTGCCCCGCGCGTCGTCCTGCTCAGGCGTCAGGCGTCAGGCGTCAGGAAGGACGCTTCTGCGGAGCGCCCTCCGCCGTCCTGCGCGCGTCGCGCTCGACGACGTCGCCCAGGACCTCGTCGATCCGCGCGAGGAGCTCCGCGGGGATCGTCACGCCGGCGGCCTTGACGTTCTCCGCGACCTGCTCGGGGCGCGAGGCGCCGACGAGCGCCGCGGCGACGTTGTCGTTCTGCAGGACCCACGCGATCGCGAGCTGCGCCATGGACAGACCGAGCTCGTCCGCGACGGGCTTGAGGTCCTGCACGCGGGACAGGACGTCGTCGGTCATGAACCGCTGGATCATGCGGGCGCCACCCTTGTCGTCCGTGGCGCGCGAGCCCTCGGGCAGCGGCTGGCCCGGCACGTACTTGCCGGACAGGACGCCCTGCGCCATGGGGGACCAGACGATCTGCGACACGCCGAGCTCGCGCGAGGTCGGCACGACCTCGTCCTCGATGACGCGCCACAGCATCGAGTACTGCGGCTGCGACGAGATGAGCTGGAAGCCGAGGTCCTGGGCGAGCGCGTGGCCGGCGCGGATCTGGTCGGCGGTCCACTCCGAGACGCCGATGTACAGCGCCTTGCCCTGCCGGACGATGTCGGCGAACGCCTGCATCGTCTCCTCGAGCGGCGTCTCGGTGTCGAACCGGTGGGCCTGGTAGAGGTCGACGTAGTCCGTGCCGAGGCGCGTCAGCGAGCCGTTGATCGACTCCATGACGTGCTTGCGCGACAGGCCCGAGTCGTTGGGCCCCCCGGGGCCCGTCGGCCAGTAGACCTTCGTGAAGATCTCGAGGGACTCGCGCCGCTGTCCCTTGAGCGCGTCGCCGAGGACCTGCTCGGCCTTCGTGTTGGCGTAGACGTCCGCGGTGTCGAACGACGTGATGCCGGCGTCGAGCGCGGCGTGGACGCACGCGGTCGCGGTGTCGTTCTCGACCTGGGAGCCGTGGGTGAGCCAGTTGCCGTAGGTGATCTCGGAGATCTTGAGCCCCGAGTTGCCGAGGTAGCGGTAGTTGGGCATGTCCCCAACCTAGCGCCCGAGACCGTTGCCCGGGGAACCGGCCGGCGGTCTCACACAGGTCACTCCGGGTAGACGCCGTGCTTCTTGTGCACGGGCTTCGGCAGGCGGGCCCGGCGGAGCTGGAACGCGCGCATGACGGCGTACATGACCGTGCCCTTCGGCACCTCGCCGAACTTGCGGACCAGCCGCTTGCGCAGGCCGCGCCACATGATGAAGGCGTCGACGATCGTCAGCAGCACGATGACGTACAGCGCCATGACCGTGACGAACGCGAGGCCCTGGTTCTGGGCCGTCAGCAGCGACATGACGATGAAGACGAGGGCGATCGGCAGGAAGAACTCGCCGAGGTTCCAGCGGGCGTCCACGTGGTCGCGCACGTAGCGGCGGACCGGCCCCTTGTCGCGCGGCGGGAGGTAGCGCTCGTCGCCGGTCTGCATCGCCTGGTACTGGCGGTCGCGCATCTCGCGCTGCTTCTCGCGGGCCGACTTCGCCGCCGCGCGGCGGTCGTTCGGCACGAGGGGCCGCTTGTTCGCGGCCTCCGAGACCTTGCGCTTGGGCGTCGGGCGGCCCTTGCTGGCTGCCGTGGGGCCACCGGCCCGTTCGATCTCCGCCGCCGCGTCGACGGGGTCGGGGGCAGGCGGCGTGGCGCCGGACTTGTTGCGGGAGAACACGGGTCCAGCGTAGTCGAGAGCGGGCACCCTCCTCACCCGCCTCCACGGGCGGGTGACGTACGGTGCTCGTCGTGACGAACTCACCGGACACCACCGATCCCGCCCTCGTGACGACGCTCCGCGAGACGGTCGCCGCCCTGTTCCCCGCGCTGCGCGCGGACCTCGAGGCGCTCGTGCGCATCCCGAGCGTCTCGAACGCCGCGTTCGACCCCGCGCACGTCGCGGCGAGCGCCGACGCCGTGGCCGCGCTGCTGCGCGACGCGGGCATGCCCGAGGTCCAGGTCCTGCGTGCGACGACCGACGACGGGCACGAGGGCGCGCCCGCCGTCGTCGCACGTCGTCCCGCCCCCGACGGCGCCCCCACCGTGCTGCTCTACGCGCACCACGACGTCCAGCCCCCGGGCGACGACGCCGCGTGGGACACCGCGCCGTTCGTCCCCACCGAGCGCGACGGCCGCCTCTACGGGCGCGGCGCGGCCGACGACAAGGCCGGGGTCGTGGCCCACCTCGGCGCCCTGCGCGCGCTGACCGCGCTCGGCGGGTCCGAGGACCTGCCGGTCGGCGTGACGGTCTTCGTCGAGGGGGAGGAGGAGGTCGGCTCGCCGACGTTCCTGCCGTTCCTCACCCAGCACCGCGACCTGCTCGCGGCCGACGTCATCGTCGTGGCCGACTCGACGAACTGGAAGGTGGGCGTTCCCGCGCTCACCACCTCCCTGCGCGGCCTCGTCGACTGCGAGGTCGAGGTCGCCGTGCTCGGCCACGCCGTGCACTCCGGCATGTACGGCGGGCCGGTGCTCGACGCCGTCACGCTCCTCGCGCGCCTGGTCGCCACGCTGCACGACGACGCCGGCGCCGTCGCGGTCGAGGGCCTCGTCGTCGCGGACGAGCCGACGGTCGACTACGCCGAGGCCGACTTCCGCGCGGACTCCTCGCTCCTCGACGGCACGGCGCTCGCGGGGGAGGGGTCGATCGCCGGACGCCTCTGGACCAAGCCGGCGATCGCGGTCATCGGCCTCGACGCCCCGAGCGTCGCGCACGCGTCCAACACGCTCACCCCGCGCGCGACCGCGAAGCTCTCGGTGCGCCTGGCGCCCGGGCAGGACCCCGCCGCCGCGATGGCGGCCCTGCGTGCGCACCTCGAGGCGAACGCGCCGCTCGGCGCCCACGTCACCGTGCGCGACGGCGAGCAGGGCAAGCCGTTCCTCGCGCCGCCGGACTCCGCGGCGATGCAGGCGGCGCGCTGGGCGTTCGCGACGTCGTGGGGCACCGACCCCGTGGACATCGGCGTCGGCGGGTCGATCCCGTTCATCGCCGACCTGCTCGAGGTCTTCCCCGACGCGGCGATCCTCGTCACGGGCGTCGAGGACCCCGACTCCCGCGCGCACGGCGCGAACGAGTCGGTGCACCTCGGCGAGCTCGAGAAGGTCGTGCTCGCCGAGGCGCTGCTCCTCGCGCGGCTCGGCTCCGCGGGCGCCTGACCGGTCCACCCGTCCGCCCGACCCGTCCGCCCGACCCGTCCGCCCCGCCCCGTCCGTCCGCCCTGCCCCGCCCCGCGCGGCGCGGGGCGGGCGGTCACCACGGTCGGCCGTCAGCGGTCGAGGTCCGCGCGCAGCTCTGCGGCGTCCTCGAGCGCCGACCCGGCGGACTCCCGCGCGGCGTCGTCGAGCGTCGGGGCGAGCAGGGTGAGCGCCTCGAGGTGCTCGCGCGCGGACGCAGGGTCGTCCGTGCGCACCGCGAGCCTCCGCGAGGTAGGCGAGCGCACGGGCCCGGTCCCCGGGAGCCGTGTCGTCCCCCGCGCGCCGCAGCGCCCCCGAGAGGATCCGGCGCGCCTGCACGACGTCCCCGTGGGAGTCGGCCTGCACGACGGCGTCGTCGAGGGCTCGCGCGACCCGGCCCGCCGGCCGCTCGGCGTAGGCCTGCCGCGCCGACCCGTCGCCGACGCGATCTTCCGGGCCCTCCTGGGCTCCCCGACCCTCGTGGTCCTCTCCGCCGCGGTGGCCGTCCGCACCGGCGGGCGGACGTCGCACGACCCGCACCCAGTTGCCCGCCGGGTCCACGACGCTGAACCCGGCCGCGCCGCCCGCGTTCGCGCGCCGGCGCGGGCGCGTGATGCGCGGGACGCCGGTGAGCGGGAGCCGCCCGTACCGGGCACGCAGCCCCGTGGCGAACGTGTCGAACACGGGCGCGGTGTCGTCGACGACCGCGATGCACGTGCTGTACGAGTCGTCGGGCGCGACGCCGACGAGCCCGAAGTAGTGGATCTGGAACCCTCCGCGGCGCAGCGCGACGTACGGGTTCGGCCGGAGCCTGGCGGTAGGTGACCTCGAGCCCCAGGTCCACCCAGAAGTCGCGCATCGCGTCGACGTCCGGGCAGGGCAGCGCGGGCACCATCGTGGCGTCGAACGGGTCCGTTCCCATCCGCCCATCGAACCACCTGGGACGCGGGGACCGCCCGCCGCCGTCCGGCTCCGGACGACGGCACCCCACCCTCGGTCAGACGGTGCGGTGGGCGACGTCGAGCGCGCGCGACCAGGCCGCGACGTCGTCGGGAAGGTCGGGGGCGACGACCTCGTCGCCGAGCAGCGCGACGACGGCCGGCGCGGGCACGCGCTCTCCGGAACCGCGGGCGAGGAACCGGCCCGCGACGAGACCCCGCGCGCACAGGTCGCCGCGGCGCGTGAAGACCTGCTCGAGGTAGATGACGCGCTCGTCCCAGCCGAGCACGCGCGTGGTGATCTCGAACCGGTCCCACAGGCCTGCAGCGAGCGGCGGTACTTCACGGTCGACGCGGCGACGACGGGGTACCAGCCCTTGTCCTGCAGGAGCGGGAACCCGCCGAGGTCGGCGATGAAGTTGCTGCGCGCGACGTCCATCATCTGCAGGTACACGCCGTTGTTCACGTGGAGGTAGAGGTCGAGGTCGCCGGGCCGCACGCGCATCCGCGTGACCGACGGGTCGAGGACGTCGCGGCCCGGGACGGCGCGGCGCGGCTTCGTGGTGGCGACGAGGAGCCCGGGCGGCGGGTCACCGTCGCAGGCTACTACCCCGCACCTGCGGTATCAGGTATCTGGGTGCCGGCCCGGCCGCGACCCGAGCGGCCCGGTGCCCAGGCGCGTGTGCGAGGATGCGCGGCGTGACGACGACGAGCACCGCCCCTCGCCCTCCCGCCACCCCCGACGCCGCCCGGCCCCCGTGGGTCGTCCGCGCGTTCCGCGCCGTCGCGATCGCCGAGGCGTTCTCCTGGGCCGGCCTGCTCGTCGGGATGTACCTCAAGTGGGTCGCCGGGACGACCGAGCGGGGCGTCGAGATCTTCGGGCCGGTCCACGGCGGCCTGGTGCTCGTCTACGTCGCGCTCGCGCTGGTCGTCGCCGTGCGCCTGCGCTGGTCGCTGTGGACGACCTTCCTCGCGCTCGCGGCCACCGTCCCGCCGTTCTGCACCGTCGCGTTCGACGTCTGGGCGCACCGCACGGGCCGGTACCGCTCCCGACGCCCCGCACCGACGGTCGCGGGCTGACGCCGGTCGGCGCGGGTCAGACCGGAGGGGCCGGGTCGTACTGGATCGCCCGCCGGACGGCGCGCGCCACGTCCGGGCTCTCGAGCCGGGCCACGAGGTGCAGCGCCATGTCGATGCCGGCCGACACGCCCGCCGACGTCACCACGTCGCCGTCGTCGACGTAGCGCGCCTCCGTGTCCAGCACGACGCTCGCGTCGATCTCCGCGAGGTCGTCGTAGTGCGCCCAGTGCGTCGTCGCCGGGCGGCCCGCGAGCAGTCCGGCGGCCGCGAGCACGAGCGAGCCCGTGCACACGCTCGCGATGATCGGCGTCTGCGCGCGCATCGCGTGCAGCCACTCGAGGTGCGCGCCGTCGGCGAGGAGCGCGCGGGTGCCCCAGCCGCCGGGGTGCACGAGCACGTGCAGCGGGCCGACGTCGTCGGCCGACCGGTCCGGGACGAGCCGCAGACCCTTCGCGAGGCGGACGCCGCCACCGTCCCAGGAGAACGTCGAGACGTGCGGCTTGATCGCGGAGTGCTCCGCCCACGCGGTGAGGACCTCGAACGGGCCCGCGACGTCGAGCTCCTCCGCCTCGTCGAACACGAAGATGCCGACGTTCACCCCGTTGCCGGTGCTCATGCACCCACCTCCGCGTGCCGCCGGTCTCTCGACGGCCTCGTCGCGCCGGGCCGCTAGATCCCCGGCAGGGCCAGCATCTGGTCGAGCGCGACGCGCGCCCAGTGCGCGTCGTCGGCGTCCACGACGATCCGGTTGACCACGCGCCCGGCGGCGAGCGACTCCATCGCCCACACGAGGTGCGGCAGGTCGATCCGGTTCATCGTCGAGCAGAAGCACACCGTGGAGTCGAGGTAGTGCACCTGCTTGTCCGGGTGGGCGCGCGCGACGCGGCGCACGAGGTTGAGCTCGGTCCCGATCGCCCACGACGAGCCGGGCTCCGCCGCGTCGAGCATCGAGATGATGTACTCCGTCGAGCCCACGTGGTCGGCCGCCGTGACCACCTCGTGCTTGCACTCGGGGTGCACGAGCACGTTGACGTCGGGGACCGCCGCCCGGATGTCGGAGACGTTCTTCGCGGAGAACCGCCCGTGGACCGAGCAGTGCCCGCGCCACAGGATCATGCGCGCGTCGCGCAGCTCGGCGTCGGTGAGGCCGCCGTTGGGCTTGCGCGGGTCGAACACGACGCACTCGTCCAGCGACATCGCGAGCTTCAGCACGGCCGTGTTGCGGCCCAGGTGCTGGTCGGGCAGGAAGAGGACCTTGCCCGTGCCGTCGACGCCGCCGACCTGGTCGAACGCCCACCGCAGCGCGACCTCCGCGTTCGACGACGTGCACACCGTCCCGCCGTGGCGACCGGTGAAGGCCTTGATCGCCGCCGACGAGTTCATGTAGGTCACGGGAACGGTCGAGTCGGCGATCCCCGCCTCCTCGAGCACGTCCCACGCGTCCTCGACCTGGTCGATGGCCGCCATGTCGGCCATCGAGCACCCCGCGGCGAGGTCCGGCAGCACCACCTGCTGCGCGTCGGACGTGAGGATGTCCGCGCTCTCCGCCATGAAGTGCACCCCGCAGAACAGGATGAACTCGGCCTCGGGGCGCGCCGCCGCCTCGCGCGCGAGCTTGAACGAGTCGCCCGTGACGTCGGCGAAGTCGATGACCTCGTCGCGCTGGTAGTGGTGGCCCAGGACGAACGCGCGCTCGCCGAGCGCCGCGCGCGCCGCGCGGGCGCGCTCGACCAGGTCGGGGTCGCTCGGCGCCGGCAGGTCGCCCACGCACTCCACGCCGCGCTCGGACGCGAGGTCGCGCCCCTGCCCGAGGAGGAGCAGGGGGGAGGAGGCGGGTTCCGCGAAGCCGGTGCCCGAGGAGCGGGCCGCGTCGCGGCCGGCCAGGCCCGAGTCCAGCAAGGTGCTACCAGTGCTCACGGGAACATCGTCGCACAGCACGTCGTCGTCAGGACGTGGTCCGGGCGGGCCGGTCGGCGGACGCCGTCGCGCACCGCAGGGCTGGCACAATCCCCGCATGCGCGTCCTCGTCACCGGCTCGACCGGTCCGCTCGTGCCCGACGGCGCGTGGCCCGGGGGCGCCGGCCCGACGTCGGCCGCCGGGCCCCGCCCGCGCGACGTCGCCCGCTGGTGGGAGCAGGCGTGCCGCACCGCCGTCACGGGCGGTCCCGCCGGCCCCGTCGTCGAGACGGACCACCTCGACCTCGCGAGCGCAGGGCCCGGCTTCCTCGACGCCGTGGAGCCTGTGGCCCCGGAGGTCCTCGCGGGCGTCGTCCCCGGACCCGGAGGCGTGGGGGTCCCCGTCGCGGTGCGGCGCGACCCCCGGACCGGCACCGTCTACGCCGACGCCTCCCAGGTCCCCGCCGTGGACGACGCCGGGCCGCGCGGGGGAGAGGACGGCCCGGCGGGCCCGCTGCCGGCCCGGTCGTCCGCGGCCGTCGGCCGCCTCCTCGCGCTGGCCGCGGAGGCGGCGCGGTCCGCCGACGGCCGCCGTGGACGCGTCGTCCTCGCGACCGGGGGCGCGCGCAGCCACGACGCCGGGCGGGGGCTCCTCCACGCGCTCGCCGGTCCCGGCGAGGAGGGCCGTCCGGTGGTCGACGTGCTGCGCGCCGCACGACGCGTGCTGCGGGACGTGGACCTCGTCGCAGCGGTCGGCACCGACGCACCGCTGCTCGGGCTGCACGGCGCGAGCGCGGCGCTCGCGGCCCGCGGGGTCGACGACACCGTCGCCCAGGACCTGGAGCGCCGGCTCGGCGCCGTCGCGCACGACGTCGCGGCGGCCGTCGAGGTGCTCGACGGCGAGGGTTCCGCGCCGGTCGGGCGAGACCTGCTCGCCGCGGCGGCGCCGCGCCGGCTCGCCGGCGGCTCCGGCACGGGCAGCGGCGGGGGCGCGGCCTTCGCCGTCGCGGCGCTCGGCGGGCGGCTCGTCCCGGCTCTGCGCGTGGTCGCGGACGCGGTCGGGCTCGACGACCGCCTCGCCGCCGCCGACCTCGCCGTCGTCGTCGCGGACGAGCTCGGTGCGCACGAGCTGGGGGAGGGGGCGGTGCTCGAGGTGGCCCAGCGCGCCGCGCGGCACGCGGTGCCGGTCGTGGTCGTCGCCCGGTCGGTCGTCGCCGGCCGGCGCGAGCAGGCGGCCGCCGGGCTGAGCGGTGTCTACGCGTGGGGGCAGGACCCTGCGCAGGGTCTCGTGGAGCGCGTCGCCCGGACGTGGTCGCGCGCCTGACGCCTCGGGTCTGGCGGTGTCGCGGACCGGCGCGTCGGGGACCGGCGCGTCGCGGACCGCGTTCAGCCGAGGTCGACGCCGCCGTCGGGCAGCACCCGCCACGCGGGGTTGTGGGCGACCTCCCAGACGAGGCCGTTCGGGTCGGCGACGTGCGCGTGGAAGACGCCGCCGAAGCGGCCCTCCTGCGGTGCCTTGCGCAGGTCGCCCCCCGCGGCGAGCATCCGCTCGACGACCTCGGTCACCTCGTCCCGCGAGCCGACGTTGTGGGAGAGGGTGACGCCGGCCACCGACGGGTCGTGCCCGCCGACGGCCTGGTCCTCGACGAACTTCGACCGCTCGAAGAAGCCGAGGAGCTGCCCGGCCGCGGAGCGGTAGAAGAGGATCTCGCCGGGGACGTCGAGCTGGGCGGTCCAGCCGAGCGCCGCGTAGAAACGACGCGCGGCGTCGAGGTCGCGCGTCGCGATCGTCAGGAAGTGCACCGCCTGGTCCATGGCCGCCCCTGTCGTGCCCCGATGTCGTCGACCCGGTGTCGCCGGGCGCGTTCGACCCTACGCCCCGCGCGCGTCGTAGACTCGGGAATACGACCGGCACGTGTGGTGTTGAGGACCTGACGGGATCTCTCGGGAGAACGACCCGGGGACCCACGAGAGCCGGCCACCACCGGGGCACACGTGCCCCCGACAGCGCGGAGACGAGATGAGCGAGACCACCGAGACTGCCACCCACGGCGTCGACCTGACCGATGTGGCCGCGGACAAGGTCCGCACCCTCCTCGAGCAGGAGGGCCGTGACGACCTGCGTCTGCGGGTAGCGGTGCAGCCCGGCGGCTGCTCCGGCCTGATCTACCAGCTCTACTTCGACGAGCGCCTGCTCGAGGGCGACGCGCTCCGCGACTACGACGGCGTCGAGGTCGTGGTCGACAAGATGAGCGTCCCCTACCTCGAGGGCGCGACGATCGACTTCGCCGACACCATCGAGAAGCAGGGCTTCACGATCGACAACCCCAACGCGGGCAGCGCCTGCGCGTGCGGCGGCTCGTTCAGCTGACGCACCGGTCCACGGACTCGACGAGAGCCCGGTCCCCTCGGGGGCCGGGCTCTCGTCGTCCTCCCGCGGGAGGCCCGTGACCGCGAGGGAGGGCCTGGCGCTCAGGCGCCGAGCGCGACCGTCACGGCCCACGCCGCGGGCGAGCCCGGCAGCTCGCGCTCCTCGACCACGCGGTGGCCGCGCATGCGCGCCCACGCCGGGACGTCCAGCCGCGCGGCCGGGTCGGTCGACCACACGGTGAGCAGGTCGCCCGCTCCGCGCTCGCGAGCCGCCGCCGCGAGGCGGATCACCGGGAGCGGGCAGCGCAGCCCGCGGGCGTCCACCACGACGGCCCCGTCGTCCCCGCCCACGGCGCCGGCCGTTCCGCCGGTGGTCACAGCCCCTCCACCCCGAGCGCGGCACGGACCCGGGCGACGGCACCCGGCAGGACGGCGAGGAGGCGCTCGACGTCCTCGTCCGACGTCGAGCGGTCGACCGCGACGCGGACGTTGCCGTGCGTGAGGACGCCCATCGCCGCGAGGACGTGGGACGGCTCGAGCGCGCTCGACGTGCACGCCGAGCCCGACCCGACGGCGATCCCCTCGCGGTCGAGCTCGGTGAGCAGCGCCTCGCCGTCGACGTAGAGGAACGAGAACGTCACGACGTGGGGGAGGCGGTCGACGGCGTCCCCGACCACCTCGACGTCCGGGATCGTCGCGACGCGCGCGCGGACGCGGTCGACGAGCGCGCGACGGCGCGCGTCCTGCGCCTCCCGGTCCGAGAGGACGGCCTGGAGACCCACGGCGGCGGAGAACGCCGCGGGGACGCTCACGCCGCCGGGCGCGAGCGGGTCGGGGTCCTCCGGGAACGGGCTGCGTCGTCGGACGCGCGAGCGCAGGGCGAGGACGCCCACGCCGGGGGCCGCGCCCCAGTCGCCCGGGTCCGCGGCGAGCGCGTCCCACGACGGCCCGACGGGGGCGTGCCCGAGGCTCGCGCCCGCGTCGACGAGCAGGGGGACTCCCGCCGCGCGTGCGGCCTCGTGGACCTCGTCGACCGGCTGGAGCGTGCCCACCTCGCCGTTGGCGTGCTGCAGCGCGGCGAGCGCCGTCCCGGAGCGGGACACGGCGTCGGACATCGCGGTGGCGTCGACCCGGCCCGAGGCGTCGACGGGCACCACCAGGCGGTCCAGCCCCCCGTGCTCCGCGGCGTGCAGCACGGCGGAGCGCTCGACCGCGCCGACGACGACGCGCGTCCCGGCCCGCCGTCGTCCTGCGGCCAGGGCCGCCACGGCGGTGTGGAGGGACGTGGTGTGCGACGTCGTGAACACGACCTCCTCGGTCCGCGCGTCGAGCGCGGCGGCCACGGCCTCGCGGGCGCCGTCGAGCAGCGCCGCCGCGCGGCGGCCCTCGGCGTGGAGCCGGCGCGGGTCGGCCCAGCCGTCGTCGAGCGCCTGCTCGAACGCCTCGCGGGCGAGCGGGTGCCACGGAGCGCGTCCCCCGTTGTCGAGGCGGACGCGGGACGGGCGGGTGGTGTGCGTCACAAGGTCTCCAGCATCGCGTGAGGAGGGGGCTGCGCAGGGCCGCACGGACCGGCCCGGGCCACCGGCCGCGCGGTCTATCCGGCAGGATCGTTGCGCTCGCGCGGGCCCGCGGCCGCCGTGCGCCGGACACGAGCACGGTACCGCCGAACGTCTGCGGCCCGCCGCCGCCGAAGGATCTGACAGACTCGCCCGGCGTGTTCCGAACCGGGCCTGACCGGCGCGGACGTGTCGGGGATCTCCCGCCGGTGGACGGCGTTCCGGGGCACGAGGGGCGGAATCCCGCGCTAGGCTTCGTGTGTCGAGGACGAAGGTCCTGTGCTGGGCTCGTGGAGACGGGTTCGGGCAGGACGTGACGTGAAAGGCCCCCCTTGCACTCGCAACCCCCTAGCCGCACACGGCGCACCATCCTGCGGGCGACGGCTCTCGCCGTCGCCGTCGCGGCGGTGGCGTCCGGCTGCGCCAGCGACACGGTCCAGCGCGGGTTCCTGCCCGGATACGACGACGGGGAGGTGACCAACCAGACCGCACGGATCACCTCGTTGTGGAACGGCTCGTGGATCGCCGCGCTCATCGTCGGCATCATCACGTGGGGCCTGATGCTCTGGTGCGTCGCCGCCTACCGCAAGCGCAAGGACGACCACGTCCTGCCGGTCCAGACGCGCTACCACCTGCCGCTCGAGATCATGTACACGGCCGTGCCGATCCTCATGGTCCTCGTGCTGTTCTTCTACACGGACCGCGACATGAGCGCGATCCAGGATCGTGACGTCGAGTCCGACATGACGATCCAGGTCATCGGCAAGCAGTGGAGCTGGGACTTCAACTACGTCGACGAGGACGTCTACGAGTCGGGCCAGCACCTGGCCGACGTGGGCGGGACCCTGACGGAGGACGCCGCGATCGACGGTGCTCCCGGCACGGGTGCGGCGCTGCCGACCCTGTACCTGCCGGTCGACGAGAGCATCCGGTTCGAGCTGCAGTCCCGCGACGTCATCCACTCGTTCTGGGTCCCCGCGTTCCTCTACAAGCAGGACATGATCCCGCACCGCACGAACGAGTTCGTCGTGACCCCGACCCGCGAGGGCGTCTACGCCGGCAAGTGCGCCGAGCTCTGCGGCGAGCACCACTCGGGCATGCTCTTCAACGTCGAGGTCGTCGACCGCGCCGAGTTCGACGCGCAGATGGAGGCGCTCCGCGAGAAGGGCCAGGAGGGGCAGATCCCCGTCGAGGGCTTCAGCCGGCTCCAGGACCCGAACCCCGTCGCCGCTACCACGGAGGGTGAGCACTGATGGTCGCGCAGGCCGAAGTCGTCCCCGGTCTCGCGCCCCGGCGCCAGACCCTCGGGCGGACCGTGATCAAGTGGGTCACGTCCACCGACCACAAGACGATCGGGTACCTCTACCTGATCTCGTCGTTCATCTTCTTCTGCATCGGCGGCCTCATGGCCCTCGTGATCCGGGCGGAGCTCTTCGAGCCCGGGATCCAGCTCGTGCAGAGCAAGGAGCAGTACAACCAGCTCTTCACGATGCACGGCACGATCATGCTGCTGCTGTTCGCCACCCCGCTCTTCGCGGGCTTCGCGAACGTCATCATGCCGCTGCAGATCGGTGCTCCCGACGTCGCGTTCCCGCGGCTGAACATGTTCGCGTACTGGCTCTACCTCTTCGGCGGGCTCATCGCCTCGGCGGGCTTCTTCACGCCGCAGGGTGCCGCGTCGTTCGGGTGGTTCGCCTACGCACCGCTGTCGAACACGACGTTCAGTCCAGGGCTCGGGGGAGACCTCTGGGTCTTCGGCCTCGCGCTCGCCGGCTTCGGCACCATCCTGGGCGCCGTCAACTTCATCACGACGATCATCACCATGCGCGCTCCCGGCATGACGATGTTCCGGATGCCGATCTTCACGTGGAACACGCTCGTCACGAGCCTCCTCGTGCTCATGGCGTTCCCCCCGCTGGCCTCGGCGCTGTTCGCCCTCGGCGCGGACCGCCGCCTGGGTGCGCAGATCTTCAACCCCGAGAACGGGGGCGCGATCCTCTGGCAGCACCTGTTCTGGTTCTTCGGGCACCCCGAGGTCTACATCATCGCGCTGCCGTTCTTCGGCATCGTCACGGAGATCCTGCCGGTGTTCAGCCGCAAGCCGATCTTCGGCTACAAGGGCCTCGTGTACGCGACGATCGCCATTGCGGCGCTCTCCGTGACGGTGTGGGCGCACCACATGTACGTCACCGGTGCGGTGCTGCTGCCGTTCTTCGCCTTCATGACGATGCTCATCGCCGTCCCGACCGGTGTGAAGTTCTTCAACTGGATCGGCACGATGTGGCGCGGCAAGCTGACGTTCGAGACGCCGATGCTCTGGTCGATCGGCTTCCTCGTCACGTTCCTCTTCGGCGGCCTGACGGGCATCATCCTCTCGAGCCCGGCCCTGGACTTCTCCCTGTCGGACTCGTACTTCGTCGTGGCGCACTTCCACTACGTCGTCTTCGGCACCGTCGTGTTCGCGATGTTCGCCGGCTTCTACTTCTGGTGGCCCAAGTTCACGGGGCGCATGCTCAACGAGCGCCTCGGCAAGATCCACTTCTGGCTGCTCTTCATCGGCTTCCACACCACGTTCCTCATCCAGCACTGGCTGGGCGTCGAGGGCATGCCGCGCCGCTACGCGGACTACGCGCCGTCGGACGGCTTCACCTGGGAGAACCAGGTGTCGACCGTCGGAGCGTTCATCCTCGCCGCGTCGACGCTGCCCTTCCTGTGGAACGTGTACACGACGTGGCGCAACGCACCCAAGGTCACCGTGGACGACCCGTGGGGCTACGGCCGCTCGCTCGAGTGGGCGACGTCGTGCCCGCCGCCGCGGCACAACTTCACGTCGCTGCCGCGCATCCGTTCCGAGTCGCCGGCCTTCGACCTGCACCACCCCGAGGTCGCGGCGATGGACCACGCCGAGCCGAACCCCAACATCCTCGAGCAGGTGTACGGCGAGGCCGACCGTCGCGGTGAGAAGAGCGTGGCGCTCGACCGCCTGAGCGGCAGCGACGAGGCGAGCAGATCCTCGTCGACGACGATCATCGACGAGCCCGGCACGACGGGCCCGACGGACGAGGAGACGGGCAAGTGAAGGTCGAGTACAAGCTGTTCCTCTACGGGACCCCGTTCTTCGTGCTCGCAGGAGTCGTCTACGGCTTCTGGAGCGGCTGGGAGCCGGTCGGGTCGGTCGCGATCCTCCTGACGGCGGCACTCGTCGCGATGATCGGTGGCTACCTGGCCCTCACGGCGAAGCGGATCGACGCGCGTCCCGAGGACGACCCGGACGGGCTCGTCGAGCAGGGTGCCGGCGACCAGGGCGTCTATGCGCCGTGGAGCTGGTGGCCGCTCGCGATCGCGTCCGCCGGCGCCATCACGTTCCTCGGCCTCGCCGTCGGATGGTGGCTCGTCTACGTGGGCGTCGTCTTCGGAGCGATCGCGCTGGTCGGGTGGGTCTTCGAGTTCTCGCGCGGGCAGCACGCCCACTGATCCACCGCGGTTGCCGCGCAGGCAGCTGACGAGCATCGGCCCGGCCCTCCCTGCGGAGGTGCCGGGCCTTCGTCGTAAGCCCCCGGGCTCGGCGCGAGGCTCGGCAGGCAGACAGACGCGTTCACAGAGTGGCTCGTGCAGCCTCCGGTCTGAACCCGCGGGGGGCGCGCGAGCGCTGCCGAGAACGTCCTGGGGGCCGTTATCCGATGGATAGCGGCCCCCAGGACGTTCTCGTCGTCAGGCGGTGTCGTCTGGCTGTGTGCTCAGGGGACGATGAGCCCGGCGGTCTGGGTGCGGGCGCGCTGGAGGCGGGCCTCGGCGTCGGTCCAGCTGACGAGGTTCCACCAGGCGGTGACGTAGTCGGCGCGCACGTTCTGGTAGTCGAGGTAGTAGGCGTGCTCCCACACGTCGAGCAGGACGATCGGGGTCAGGCCGAGGGGGATGTTGCCCTGCTGGTCGTAGAGCTGGACGGTGATGAGCTTCTGGCCGATGGAGTCCCAGGCGAGGATGGCCCAGCCGGAGCCCTGGACGCCTGCGGCGACGGCGGCGAACTGCTTCTTGAAGGCGTCGAAGGAGCCGAAGTGCTCGTCGATCGCGGCGCCGATCTCGCCGGTGGGCTCGCCGCCGCCCTCGGGGGAGAGGTTGGTCCAGAAGGCGGAGTGGTTGACGTGGCCGCCGAGGTTGAACGCGAGGTTCTTCTCGTGGAGGTTGATCGCGGCGAAGTCGCCGGACTCGCGGGCCTCGGCGAGCTTGTCCAGGGCGGTGTTGGCGCCGGTGACGTAGGCCTGGTGGTGCTTGGAGTGGTGCAGCTCCATGATCCGCCCGGAGATGTGCGGCTCCAGCGCACCGTAGTCGTAGGACAGCTCGGGCAGCGTGTAGACAGGCATCCGAAGTACCTCCTCGTTGGGCCACCGCAGGGTAGTCGTCGTCGCGGTGGCGGGTCGGTGGGCGACGGGAGGCGGTTGCGTGGTTCAGCCGCCCCCGGAGACGCCGATGACCCGCGACCGGCCCTCGGAAGTCCGAGGAGCTGTGTCGCGGGTCACCGTCCTACTGTGCAGGAACGTCAGGGACGACGCTCGTCGGCACCGCCCTCGGGCTCGACCAGGTCACGGCCGCCACCGACGGCGGCACCGGACTCGAGCTCGGCGTGGGAGCCGCCCTCGATGGCGTCGTGCTCGCCGTGCGAGTGGGCGGCGGCGAGCTCGACGGGCGTCACCGGCTCCACGCGGTCCTCGTAGAAGAACCGGGAGAGACGCTGCATGCGCTTGTCGCTCTTGTAGCCCTTGCGCCGCACACCACGCGAGTCGGTGGCCGGCTCGATCTCGAGCGGCGCGTGCGCCTGGTAGTTGACGCGCAGCCAGCGCTCCTGCTCGTCCAGCGGGCGGTGGACCTCGATGTACTCGCCGTGCGCGAACCGCACGATGCGTCCGGTCTCGTGCCCGTGGAGCACGAGCTCCCGGTCCTTGCGCTGGAGCCCCAGGCAGATCCGCTTGGTGATCCAGTACGCGAACCACGGACCGACGAAGAACAGGATCCGGAACGCCCACGTGATCGTGTTGATCGACATGTGGAAGTGCGTGGCGATGAGGTCGTTCGAGCCGGCGAGCGCCAGGATGATGAACGCCGTCAGGAACGCGACGCCCAGCCCGGTGCGGACGGGGACGTTGCGCGGGCGGTCGAGGACGTGGTGCTCGCGCTTGTCCTTCGTCACCGCGGCCTCGAGGAACGGGTAGACGAAGAGGAACGTGAACAGCAGACCCGGGACCACCACGGCGGGGATGAGCACGTTCAGCGGGACCGTGTAGTCGCCCCAGGTCACGAACTCCGCCCCACCGGGCATGAGTCTCAGCGATCCCTCGAGGAACAGCATGTACCAGTCCGGTTGGGCGCCCGCGGACACCGGTGACGGGTCGAACGGCCCGTAGTTCCAGACGTTGTTGATCGCCATCGTGCCGCCCATGAGGGCGAGGATGCCGAACACGACGAAGAAGAAGCCGCCGGCCTTGGCCACGTACACCGGGAACAGCGGGAAGCCGACCACGTTCTTGTCGGTGCGGCCACCGCCCGGGTACTGCGTGTGCTTGTGCAGCACGACGAAGAAGAGGTGGAGGGCGACGAGCGCCAGGATCAGGCCCGGCACGAGCAGGATGTGCACCGTGAACAGTCTCGGGATGATGTGCTCGCCCGGGAACTCGCCGCCGAAGATGAAGTACGACAGGTACGAGCCGATGAGCGGGATCGCCTTGACGACGCCGTCGGTGATGCGCAGGCCGTTGCCGGACAGCACGTCGTCGGGGAGCGAGTAGCCGGAGAAGCCGGCGGCCAGACCCATGATCATCAGCAGCATGCCGACGATCCAGTTGACCTCGCGCGGCTTGCGGAAGGCACCCGTGAAGAAGACGCGCATCATGTGGGTGACGATCGCGGCCATGAAGACGAGCGCGGCCCAGTGGTGGATCTGCCGCATGAGCAGACCGCCGCGGACCTCGAACGACATGTTCAGCGTCGACGCGAACGCGTCGGACATGAGCACGCCGTCCATGGAGGCGGGCTCGCCGTGGTACGTGACGAGCGACATGCTCGGCACGAAGAACATCGTCAGGAAGATGCCCGTGATGATGAGCACGATGAACGAGTAGAGCGCGATCTCGCCGAGCAGGAACGACCAGTGGTCGGGGAAGACCTTGCGCGCGAACTCCTTGACCGCGGAGCCGATGCTCGTCCGCTGGTCGAGGTAGTCCGCCGCCTTGCCCGCGCGCGTGGTGGGTGCGGCACCGCCGGCGCGGGCGGTCGGTGCGGCGTTCCCGGTGCTGGTGGTCACTTCAGACGCTCCCAGAAGCTCGGACCGATGGGCTCGTGGAAGTCGCTCTGCGCGACCAGGTAGCCCTCGTCATCAACGGTGATCGGCAGCTGCGGCAGGGGCCGCTTGGCGGGGCCGAAGACCACCTTGGCGCCGTCGGCCACGTCGAACGTCGACTGGTGGCACGGGCACAGCAGGTGGTGCGTCTGCTGCTCGTAGAGCGCGACAGGGCAGCCGACGTGCGTGCAGATCTTGGAGAACGCGACGATGCCGTCGTACGACCAGGTCTCCCCCTCGGGGGACTGGTCGGCCTGCAGGTCGCGCGGGTCGAGACGGACCAGGAGGACGACGGCCTTGGCCTTCTCCGTGATCCACTCGTGGGACTGACGCTCCTCCTCGGAGACGTCCGGGATGATGTGCACGACGGACCCGATCGTCACGTCGGCCGCCTTGATGGGACGGCCCGACGGGTCGATCGCGAGCCGCGTCCCGGTCCTCCACATCGTGTGCTTGAACTTCGACACGTTCCAGTCGCCGCCGACGCTGCTCACGAGCGGCACGGCGATGGTCAGCGG
Organism: Cellulosimicrobium sp. Marseille-Q8652; assembly: GCF_965112045.1. Taxonomy (NCBI): domain Bacteria; kingdom Bacillati; phylum Actinomycetota; class Actinomycetes; order Micrococcales; family Promicromonosporaceae; genus Cellulosimicrobium; species Cellulosimicrobium sp. Marseille-Q8652. Next base: position 984,540 of record NZ_CBCOPS010000002.1, read on the forward strand.
GAAGAGCGCGAGCGCGGAGATCACGGCGCCCTTGAGGACACCGCGGCGGGCGATGCCGGAGTCCTTCACGCCGGCCTCGAGCTCGGCGATCGCGGCGACGCGCGTCTCCTCGTCGCTCGCGACCGGGTGGCGCTCGTCGACCTTCTCGTGGTCGGACATCAGGGTCTTGGCCCAGTGCACGGCGCCGAGGCCGATGCCGAGGAGCGCGAACGCGATCGCCACGCCGAGCGAGAGCGTCGAGAGACGGACCCCGGCCGTGGTGCCGTCCGGCGGCAGCGCGAAGTAGACGACCATCGAGGCGATGGTGCCGATCACGGAGATGCCGAACAGGGTCGCGGTCTGACGCTCGGCACGCTTCGCGGCCCGCGGGTCGCGGTCCGCCTGGCGGCTTTTGTGCTCCGGCAGCCCCGGGTCCGGGAACCGCTCGAGGGTTCCGAGCTCCTCGCGGTGCCCGACCTCGCGGTGCGAGGACTCAGGCGATCGCGGGTTCTGGTAGTCGCTCACGAGGACTTCGCTCCGATCCACACCGCGGCCCCGATGAGGAGGCCCATTCCGACGATCCACGCCCACAGGCCCTCGCTGACGGGGCCGAGGGAGCCGAGGCTGAGGCCGCCGGCCGAGCCCTCGCGCTGGTCGACGAGGAACGCGATGACGTCGCGCTTCTCCTCGGGCGTCACGGTCGCGTCGTTGAACACGGGCATCGACTGCGGCCCGGTGAGCATCGCCTGGTAGATGTTGCGCTCGGAGACGTCCCACAGCGGGGGTGCGAACTTGCCCTCGGAGAGTGCGCCACCGGCGCCGACGGCGTTGTGGCACATGGCGCAGTTCGTCCGGAAGATCGAGGCGCCGTTGGCGATGTCGCCCAGCTCGGCGTCCACCTGCTCGTCCGTCGGGATCGCGGGACCGGCACCGAGCGACGCGACGTAGGCGGCGAGCTGCGCCGTCTGCTCCTCGTCGAACTGGCGGGGCTTCTGGAGCGCCTGCGGCCCGTCCATCTGCATGGGCATGCGGCCGGTGGACACCTGGAAGTCGACCGAGGCCGCACCGACGCCGACGAGCGACGGAGCGGAGTCCGTGCCCTCCGCGTTCGGCCCGTGGCACGTGGCGCAGTTGGCCTGGAACAGCTTCTGGCCGGTCTCGATGTCCTCGGTGCTGGCGGTCTCGGCGTTCGCCGGGGTCGGTGCAAGGGCGGCGTAGACGCCACCGGTCACCAGCAGCGCCAGCAGCAGCAGCACGACCGGCGCGAGGCGGTGGTGTCTGCGGGCGGCGAGTGCCTTCACGAAATGATCCTCGTCTCGCAGGTGGGGGAGCAGGGGGCGGGAGGTCTGGCGGGGCGCGGGGCCCGGTGGGAGGTCAGCGCAGGATGTAGATCACGAAGAACAGCGCGATCCACACGACGTCGACGAAGTGCCAGTAGTAGGACGTCACGATGCCCGTCGTGGCCTCGTGGTGCCCGAAGTTCTTGGCCGAGAACGAGCGGCCCAGAAGGAAGAGGAAGGCGATGAGCCCGCCGACCACGTGCAGGCCGTGGAAGCCCGTCGTGATGTAGAAGACCGAGCCGTACGGCGTGGAGGAGATCGAGACGCCGTGCTCGACGAGCTCCGCGTACTCGAAGACCTGGCCGCCGATGAAGAACGCGCCCATGAGGAACGTGAGCGTGATCCACTCGTTCATGCCCCAGCGGTTGACCTGCCAGATCGAGCCGGTGCGCACGGGCTGGAAGCGCTCCGCGGCCCAGACGCCCATCTGGCACGTCACCGACGACAGGACCAGCACGATGGTGTTCGTCAGGGCGAAGGGGAAGTTGAGCTTCTCCGCCTGCGCGGCCCACTCCTCGGCGGGCATCACCGAGCGGACGGTGAAGTACATGGCGAACAGGCCGGCGAAGAACATGAGCTCGCTGGCCAGCCACACGATCGTCCCGACCGAGACGGGGTTCGGTCGGTTGACGCTCACGTGCTGATGGGCGTGGGGGGCAGCCGTTGCGGTCGACACAGCAGCCATTATGGCCGACGTCAGGGCGGTTCGCGGCACCGGGCGTGCCACCCGTGGGCGGTGAATCTCACAAAGTCTCCAGATCTTCCCACACGGACCTGCACTTGGTGACGGATCCCCGTCAAGTGCCATGAAATCGGCGGCGACCGGGACGGGCGTGCCTCCGACCGGGTGCGGACCGCTGCAGGTCGGAGGTCCCGGGGCGGGGGGACCGTCCAGGGGTGCTGCGAGCGCGCCGGACGTGCCAAGATGCCAGCGTGAGCCGGGCTCCACCGCCCGCCTGCTCCGACCGCCGAGGACGAAGGTGACGGTGACGACGATGACGACGACCGTGACGACCACGCACGGGGACGCCGCGACGCCCCTCGCGCGCGCGCCGCGCATCCTGCTGTACAGCGACGACGTGAGCGTGCGCGAGCAGGTGCGCCTCGCCGTCGGGAGGCGGCTCCGGGCGGGCAGCCCCGACATTACGTGGCACGAGGTCGCCACCGCGACCGCCGTCGTCGGCGCGGCCGACGCCGGCGGCTGGGACCTCATCGTCCTCGACGGGGAGGCCGACAAGGCCGGGGGCATGGGCCTGTGCCGGCAGCTGAAGAACGAGATCTACCGCTGCCCACCGGTCCTGGTCCTCACCGGCAGGCCGCAGGACGGTTGGCTAGCATCGTGGTCGCTCGCCGACGACGCGGTGCCTCGCCCGTTCGACGCGGTGGAGCTGCAGCGCGCCGTCGCCGACCTGCTGGGTGCCGCCGGCACCCCGTGACCGACCAGCCGAAGGGCAGGACCTCGTGACCGCCACCTCCCATCCCGCCAGCACGACACCGGGTCCGACGGGGGCGACGCGGTCCTGGCCGGCGCTCCTCGCCGAGCTGGTCGCGGGGCGGGACCTGACGGTCGACGACGCGTCGTGGGCGATGGACCAGGTGATGTCCGGCGAGGTCTCGCCGGTGCGGCTCGCGAGCTTCCTCGTGGCGCTGCGGGCGAAGGGCGAGACGGTCGAGGAGCTCACCGGTCTCGCGGACGCGATGCTCGGGCACGCCAGCCGGTTCGTGGTCGAGGGACCCTCGGTCGACATCGTCGGCACGGGCGGCGACCAGGCGCACACCGTGAACGTGTCGACCATGGCGGCCCTCGTCGTCGCGGGCGCCGGACCGCGGGTCGTCAAGCACGGCAACCGGGCCGCGACGTCGTCGTCCGGTGCCGCGGACGTGCTCGAGGCCCTCGGGATCCGGCTCGACCACGGACCGGAGCGCGTCGCGCGGATCGCGGACGAGGCGGGCATCACCTTCTGCTTCGCGATGGTCTTCCACCCCTCCATGCGCCACGCGGGCGTGGCCCGCAAGGAGCTCGGCATCCCCACCGCGTTCAACGTCCTCGGGCCGCTGACGAACCCCGCGCAGCCCCCGGCGGCGGCGATCGGGGTCGCCGACCGCCGCATGGCGCCGCTCATCGCGGGCGTCCTCGCCGCGCGCGGGACGTCGGCGCTCGTCTTCCGGGGCGACGACGGTCTCGACGAGCTGGCCGCCACCGGGACCGCGACGATCTGGGAGGTGCGTGACGGCGTCGTCGTCGAGCACCGCCTCGACCCCGTGACGGACCTCGGCCTCGCGGCGATCGCCGTCGAGGACCTGCGCGGCGGCGACGCCGTGCACAACGCGGAGGTCGCGCGACGGTTCCTCGACGGCGAGCCCGGGCCGGTGCGCGAGACGGTGCTCCTCAACGCGGCCGCGGCGCTCGTCGCCGACGCCACCCTTCCGGGGACCGGCGACGGACCGCTCGTCGAGAGGCTGCGTGCGGCCTACGGCCTCGCGGCCGCGAGCGTCGACTCCGGCTCCGCGCGCGAGGCGCTCGCCCGCTGGGCCGAGGCGGCCGCGCGGGACTGACCGCGGGGTGCGCGAGCCGACCGCGAGGCGTCTCGCCCGACGTGCAGGGCCGCGACGTGCCGGGCCGCGAGTCCCGGACGTCGGGACGTCAGTCGTCGAGACCCAGGGCGAAGGCCTGCTCCAGGTCGACGTTCGAGTACGCGCGGAACGCGATGAAGGTCTCGGTACGGACGACGCCCGCGACCTTGCTGATGCGGTCGGCGATCACGTCGGCGAGCTGGTCGTGCTCGTGCACGCGGACCATGGCCACGAGGTCCGCCTTGCCCGTCACCGAGTAGACCTCGCTGACGCCCCGGAGGTCCGCGACCTCGGACGCCACCTCGGGGATGCGTGCGGGGTCGGTGTCGATCAGGACGATGGCGGTGATCATGGTTCCTCCGGGGACGGGTCGTCGTCGTGCGCCCACTCTACGGGCGCGATCCGGGCGTCCTCGGGCACGCCGTGCCGGGCCACCTCGCGCGCCGTGACGGCGGGGTCGGCGTGGGAGCGGGCGGAGCGGACGGGGGACGTCCAGGCGCCGGTCACGTCGACGAGGCGCACCCCCGGCTGCTCGAGCCACGCGAGCACGATCTCGGCCTCGTGGGGATGGCACGCGGGAGCGGGCGGGACCGGCGCGGGGACCGCCTCCGCCGTGGAGACGAGCGCCCCGACGAGCGGCCACGGGTCCTCGCCGGGACGGCTCACGCCCGTCGCGGCGAGCCGGGCGTGGCGCACCACGACGATCTCCCACCCGCCGGCCTCGGTCTCGCGCGCTGCGACGAGCTGCTCGCACGCGGACAGCGGGGCGAGGCGCTGCGCGCGCCCGGCGCCCGCGAGGAACGCGCGCAGCCGGTGCGTGACGTCCCCGGCCTGCTCGTACCGCTCCTCCCGGGCGAGCGCGGCGATGCGCCGACCGAGCTCGGCGACGACGTGCGACGGGTCGCCCTCGAGGGCGCCGCGGACCGCGTCGGCGACCGCGGAGTAGCCGGTGTCCGGCGTCGCCGCGGTGCACGGTGCCGAGCAGCGGCCCATCTCGGCGAGCACGCACGCGCTCGCGCCCGCGCTCGCGACGACGGGCAGGCGCCGGGTGCACTGCCGGATGCGGAAGGCGTCGTGGAGCGCGTCGACCGCGGCCTGGGCCTGCCGGGCCGACGAGAAGGGGCCGATGTGGGCGGCGGGCGCCCGGACGTCGCGCACGACGGACAGGCGGGGGTACGCCTCGTGGGTCAGGCGCACCCAGGTCATGCGCTCGGGGTGGCGCGAGCGCCGGTTGTACCGGGGCGCGTGCTCGGCGATGAGCCGCAGCTCGCGCACCTGCGCCTCGAGCGGGGTCGCGCACACCACGGGCGTGACGGCGTGCGCGATGCGGACCATCTCGGTGATGCGGCCCCGCTTCTCCGAGCGCGTGAAGTACGAGCGCACGCGGCGCCGGATGGAGGTCGACGTGCCGACGTACAGGACCTCCTCGCCCGGTCCGCGGAACAGGTACACGCCGGGCGCGTCGGGCAGGCCGTCGGCCAGGTGCCGCTTGCGCCGGACGTCCTGGGGCACCGGGTCCGTCGCGGTGGCGAGGTCCTCGAGGTGCGTCACGCCGAGCGGGCCGAGGCGGCCCAGCAGGGCGTGCAGGACGTCCACCGTCGCCCGCGCGTCGGCGAGGGCACGGTGGTCGGGCGTGACCGTCGCGCGGAAGAGCGCCGCGAGCGTCGAGAGCTTGTGGTTCGGCGCCTCGTCGCGCGTCACGACGCGACGCGCGAGCGGCACCGTGTCGAGCACCTGGTTGCCGGGCCAGTCGTACCCCGCCGCCGCGCACGCGGCCTTGAGGAACGAGATGTCGAACGGCGCGTTGTGGGCCACGAGGACCGCGTCGCGCGCGAACTCGAGGAAGCTCGGCAGGACCGCCTCGATCCGCGGTGCCGCGGCCACCATCGCTGACGTGATCCCCGTCAGGCGCGCGACGAAGGCAGGGACCGGGCGACCCGGGTCGACGAGCGTCTGGAACTCGCCCAGCACCTGTCCGCCGCGCACCTTGACGGCACCGATCTCGGTGATGCCCTCGGCGGCCGGGGACCCGCCCGTCGTCTCGAGGTCGACCACGACGAACGTCACGTCGCTCAGCGGTGTGCCCAGGTCGTCGAAGGAGGCCTGGACCGCCGTCCCCCGGGTCACCGCCGCCGCCGGCTGAGCCGTGTCCTGAGCAGCGCGGGGAGGTGACAGCAGCGGGCTCGGCGACATGGCGGGAAGGCTAGCCACGGCCTCCGACAGCGACGGCCCTCCCGGCGTGCACCGGGAGGGCCGTGGGCCGGACGGGGACGGGTCAGCGCACGGGTGCGGGCCCGTCGACGTAGAGCGCGTCGACGTCGGCGGCGAAGTCCTTCATCACCTCGGACCGCTTCACCTTGAGCGACGGCGTGAGGTAGCCGTTCTCGACCGTGAAGTCGGTGGTCAGCACGGTGAACTTGCGGATCGACTCCGCCCGCGAGACGGCCTGGTTCGCGCGGGTGACGGCCGCGTCCAGCGCCGCGAGGACGTCGGCGTCCTTGGCCGCCTCCTCGACGGAGAGCTCGCCCTTGCCGTGCATGCTCGCCCACCCGGGCAGGCCCTCGGGGTCGAGGGTGACGAGCGCGCCGATGAACGGCTTCTGGTCGCCGACCACGACGCACTGCGACACGAGCGCGTGCGCCCGGATCCGGTCCTCGAGCATCGCGGGCGCCACGTTCTTGCCGCCGGCCGTGACGATGATCTCCTTCTTGCGGCCGGTGATCCGCAGGAAGCCGTCCTCGTCGAGGGAGCCCAGGTCCCCGGTGCGGAACCAGCCGTCGACGAACGCGTCCTGCGTGGCCTGCTCGTTGCCGTGGTAGCCGCGGAACACGTGGTGACCCTTGAGCAGGATCTCGCCGTCCGCCGCGATGCGGACCGCGCAGCCGGGGAGCTGCGTGCCCACCGTCCCGATCCGCGTGCTCTGCGGGCGGTTGACCGCCGTGGGCGCCGTCGTCTCCGTGAGGCCGTAGCCCTCGAGGATGCGCACCCCGATGCCGCGGTAGAAGTGCCCGAGCCGCTCGCCGAGCGGCGCGCCACCCGAGACGGCGTACTTCGCGTGCCCGCCGAGCGCGTGGCGCAGCTTCTTGAACACCAGCGCGTCGGCGACCTTGTGCTGCACCCGGAGGCCGATGCCGGGGCCCTTCGGGTCGTCGAGCGCGCGCGAGTAGGCGATCGCCGTCGCCGCGGCCCAGTGGAAGATCTTCAGCTTGCCGCCCGCGGCCGCCTTCTGCTCCGAGGAGTTGTAGACCTTCTCGAACACGCGCGGCACCGAGAGGATGTAGGTCGGCTTGAAGGTGGCCAGGTCCGCGAGCAGGGTCTTCGTGTCCGGGGTGTGGCCGAGCACCGTCCCGCCGGCGACGACGAGCACCCCGATGAACCGCGCGAACACGTGGGCGAGGGGCATGAACAGCAGCGTGCGCGCCCCGGGCTGCTTGAAGACCTCGGGCACGGCCTCGACCGCGTTGACGGTGAGCGAGTAGAAGTTCTCGTGGGTGAGCTCGGCGCCCTTCGGGCGGCCCGTCGTCCCGGACGTGTAGATGATCGTCGCGACGTCGGCGAGGTCGGCCAGGCCGCGGCGGCGGACGATCTCCGCGTCGTCGACGGCTGAGCCGTCAGCGGTGAGGGACGCGACCGCCCCGCTGTCGATCACGAGCACGTCGCCGAGCGAGGGCGTGCTCTGCCGGACCTCCTCGACCGTCGCGGCGTGGGCCTCCGTCTCGACGACGAGGAGGCGCACGTCGGCGTCGGACAGGATCCACTGGACCTGCTCCGCGCTCGAGGTCTCGTACAGCGGCACCGGCACGGCGCCCGCGGCCCACGTGGCCCAGTCGAGGAGCGTCCACTCGTACCGCGTGCGCGACATGATGCCCACGTGGTCACCGGGCTGGATCCCGCGCGCCACGAGCCCCTTGGCGACGGCGACGACCTCGGCGTCGAACGCGCGCGCGCTGAGCGCCTCCCACGAGCCGTCCGGTCCCGTGGGGCGTTCGACCATGGGCGCCGCCGGGTCGGCCGCAACACGGCTCGCGAGAAGGTCGTTGAGGTTCTTCGACGGATCGACTTCGACGATCCGTGGGGCGCTGATCTCGTCCATGCTGGCTCCAGTGGCAGTAGTCGACGGTGGGAGAACCCTACCCAGTGGCGATGCGTGCCGGGGACCACCGGATGTCGGTAGGCTTCAGTCGCTGTGCGCTGCTTGCGCAACGTTTCGCGCGTGCGTGGAGTTCCGGCCCGACGCGTCCTCGCGCGCCCGGCCGCGGGCGCCCGGCATCGGCTCGGTCAGCGACTTCTAGCGAGTGAGGACGGGACATGCACGCCATCGGTGTGGACATCGGCGGGACGAAGATCGCGGCCGGCGTCGTCGACGACAAGGGTGAGATCCTCGCCCAGACGCGTCGCGACACCGAGCCCGACGACGTCGCGAGCATCGACCGCGCGATCGCCGAGGTGTACGCCGAGCTGTCCGCCGTCCACGAGGTGGGTGCCGTGGGTCTCGCGGCCGCCGGGTTCGTCAGCCCCGACCGGACCTCCGTGCTCTTCGCACCCAACATCGCGTGGCGCGAGTACCCCCTGGCGCGCAACGTGCGCGACCTGATCGGCGACGAGGACGTGCGCATCGTCGTGGAGAACGACGCCAACGCGGCCGGCTGGGCGGAGTTCCAGTTCGGCGTGGCGCGCGACGCGACCGACATGCTCATGCTCACCGTGGGCACCGGCCTCGGCGGCGCGATCGTCGTCGACCGCGAGCTCGTGCGCGGACGGTGGGGCGTCGCCGCCGAGGTGGGCCACATGCGCGTCGTGCCCGGCGGGCACTACTGCGGGTGCGGGCACGAGGGCTGCTGGGAGCAGTACGCCTCGGGCACGGCGCTCGTGCGCGACGGCCAGGGCGCGCTCGTCGCGCAGCCCGACCGTGCGCACCGGCTCCTCGAGCTGTGCGGCGGCGACGCCGACAAGCTGACGGGCCCGCAGATCACGCAGGCGGCGCAGGAGGGCGACGACCTCGCCGTCGAGCTCCTCGCGAACCTGGGCCGCTGGATCGGCGAGGGCGCGGCGTCGGTGACCGCACTGCTCGACCCGGAGCTCATCGTCATCGGCGGCGGCGTCGGCGCTGCCGGCGACCTCCTCCTGCAGCCGGTCCGCCGCGCGTTCGCCGACCAGCTCTCCGCGCGCGGCCACCGGCCGGAGGCGAAGATCGAGCTCGCCGAGCACGGGAACGAGGCCGGCATCGTCGGCGCGGCCGATCTCGCGCGTCGCTGACGTGCCCGCCGGAGGGGCGGTCCGCAGACCACCCCTCCCGCGGCCCGGTCAGACGACGGCGCCCGGCCCCCGGTCGTCGTCGCGCCGGTGCGGCATGCGCCACAGCAGCACGGCGAGCCCCGCGAGGAACGCGACCCCGCCGACCTGCGCCACGACCACCGGGAACGGTCGCGCGACGACGAGCAGGACGAGCAGGACGACCGGCACCCCGACGACGAGCGACCACGCCATCGTCAGGAGCGGGTCGCGACCGAGCACGAGCGGCGGGTCCGGGGGCACGAAGTGGCTCTCGGCCTCCTCGAGCGCCTCCACGTCGGGCGTCGCGGGCCAGTCGCGCGGACCGGGGGGCTGGACCCAGGGCGCGACCGGCACGGAGCCGATCACGTCGCGCCCGCGGGGAGCCTCGCCCGTGCCCGACGCCGTCCCGCGGCCGGGCACCTCGCCGTCGGCCGGGCCGGGGCGCGCGGGGCCGGGATCGAGGTCGGACAGGTCGCCGAGCTCGGCGACGATGCCCGCCCAGCGTGCGTCCACGTCCAGGTTCTCGTCCCCGCTCGTCCCGCCGCTCGTCTCGCCCGCCGCGTCGCGGCTCGCGTCGGCCGCCCCGGCGTCCTCGGTGACGGGGTCGGGGTCGGTGCCGTCGGGCTGGGGACGATCGGCGTCGGAGGGCTCCGGCGTCCCGTCCGGGGAGGGCTCGGGGACGTCGTCGGGGGGTCCGGCGTCCGGCTGGGCATTCGGTGCGGCCATGACAATCACTCTAGAGTCGGATGCACGTCCCGCGCCGGGACCCCGCGAGGAGGAACGTTGTTCTACTGGTTCATGAAGCAGGTGATGGTCGGACCCCTTCTCCGGGTGCTCTACCGTCCCTGGACGCGGGGCGTGGAGAACGTGCCCGATTCCGGTGGTGCGATCCTCGCGAGCAACCACCTCGCCGTCATCGACTCGTTCATCCTGCCGCTGGTCCTGGGCCGCAAGGTGCAGTTCCTCGGGAAGTCCGACTACTTCACGGGGACCGGGGTCAAGGGCCGGCTGACGGCAGGCTTCATGCGCGGCGTCGGGACGATCCCGGTCGACCGCGCGGGGGGCAAGGCGAGCGAGGCCGCGCTGAGCACCGGTCTGCGGGTCCTGCGCGACGGCGACCTCTTCGGCATCTACCCGGAGGGCACGCGCAGCCCGGACGGCCGGCTGTACCGCGGCAAGACCGGCGTCGCCCGCCTCGCGCTCGAGTCCGGCGCGCCCGTGGTCCCCGTCGCGATGATCGGGACGAACATCGCCCAGCCCATCGGCAAGGTCATCCCGAAGCCGATGCGCATCGGGATCGTCGTCGGCGAGCCCCTCGACTTCTCGCGCTACCGCGGCATGGAGAACGACCGGTTCATCCTGCGCTCCGTGGCCGACGAGATCATGTACGCGATCATGCGGCTCTCGGGGCAGGAGTACGTCGACATCTACGCGGCGACCGCCAAGGCCCGGATCGCCGCCGGTCACCAGGAGGTCGAGCAGGGCGGAGGGGCCCCCGGCGGGCGTCCCGTCCCCGACGTCCAGGTGCCGGAACCGCCGCCGGAGCCCGACGCCGCATCAGTAGACTGAGCCGGGCGGACGCGACCGCGAGCACCGGGTCCGTCGCCGGCCCTCAGGGTGCCCACCTCCGCCGTCGGCCGCACGAGCACGACGGCCCCGGGCGCCAGCAGATCCCGTCCCACGGATCCCGTCCCACGAGAGGTTCTGAGTTCACATGTCGGTTCGTCGCGTCGCCCTCCTCACCGCGGGCGGCTTCGCCCCGTGCCTGTCCTCCGCCGTCGGCGGGCTCATCGAGCGGTACACGGAGCTCGACCCGGAGATCGAGATCATCGCCTACCAGTACGGCTACCACGGCCTGCTCACGGGCACGAAGATCGTCGTGGACGACGAGGGCCGCAAGCAGGCCGGCCTGCTGCACCGCTTCGGCGGCTCGCCGATCGGCAACTCGCGCGTCAAGCTGACGAACGCGAAGGACTGCGTCAGGCGCGGGCTCGTCCAGGAGGGCGAGGACCCGCTGCAGGTCGCGGCCGAGCAGCTCAAGACGGACGGCGTGGACGTGCTCCACACCATCGGCGGCGACGACACCAACACGACCGCCGCCGACCTCGCGGCCTACCTGCACGACAACGGGTACGAGCTCACGGTCGTGGGCCTGCCCAAGACGATCGACAACGACGTGATCCCGATCCGCCAGTCGCTCGGCGCGTGGACCGCGGCCGAGGAGGCCGCCGGCTTCGCGGCGAACGTCATCGGCGAGCACCGCTCGGGCCCGCGCATGCTCATCGTGCACGAGGTCATGGGCCGCCACTGCGGCTGGCTCACGGCGGCGTCCGCGGCCGAGTACCGCAAGTGGCTCGACGCCCAGGAGTGGGCCCCGGCGCTCGGCCTGACGCGCGAGCGCTGGGACGTGCACGCCGTGTTCCTGCCCGAGCTGGCGCTCGACATCGACGCCGAGGCCGAGCGGCTCAAGGGCATCATGGACTCCCAGGGCAACGTCAACATCTTCCTGTCCGAGGGCGCCGGCATGCACGAGATCGTCGCCCAGCTCGAGGCGGCGGGCGAGACCGTCGAGCGCGACCCGTTCGGCCACGTCAAGCTCGACACGGTCAACCCCGGCCAGTGGTTCGCGAAGCAGTTCGCCGAGAAGCTGGGCGCCGAGAAGGTCATGGTCCAGAAGTCCGGCTACTTCTCGCGCGCCGCGGCCGCGAACGCCGAGGACCTGCGCCTCATCAAGTCGATGACCGACCTCGCGGTCGAGTGCGCGCTGCGCGGCGAGTCCGGCGTCATCGGCCACGACGAGGAGCAGGGCGACCGCCTGCGGGCGATCGAGTTCCCGCGCATCGCGGGCGGCAAGGCGTTCGACGTCACGCAGGCGTGGTTCGGCGAGCTGCTCGACGGCATCGGGCAGCCCCTCGTCGCCGCCGCGCCGGCCGCGCACTGACGCCGGCGGCACGGCGATGACCACCACGAGCGAGCCGGAGGTCGGCACCGACCTCGACCACTTCCGTTCCCTCGTCGCGCTCCAGCAGCCGACGTGGCCGGACGAGGCGGCGCTCGCCGACGTGCGCGAGCGCCTGTCGGCCTCCGCGCCGCTCGTGGTGCCCGCCGCCGCCGACACCCTGCGCTCCCGGCTCGCCGCGGCGAGCCGGGGCGAGGCGTTCCTCCTCCAGGGCGGCGACTGCGCCGAGACCTTCGCGGAGGCCAACGCCGACCGCATCCGCAACAAGATCCGGACCATCCTCCAGATGGCCGTGATCCTCACGCACGGCGCGAGCACGCCGGTCGTGAAGATGGGCCGGATGGCCGGGCAGTACGCCAAGCCGCGCAGCTCGGACAGCGAGACGCGCGGCGGCGTCACGCTCCCCGCCTACCGCGGCGACATGATCAACGGCCACGCCTTCACCGCCCGCTCGCGCGTCCCGGACCCCGAGCGGCTCGTCGAGGCGTACCAGATCTCGAGCGCGACGTGGAACGTCGTGCGGGCCTTCACCACCGGCGGCTTCGCCGACCTGCGCCAGGTCCACGAGTGGAACCGCGGCTTCATGCGGAACCCCGCCTACGCGCGCTACGAGCAGACGGCGTCCGAGATCGACCGCGCGATCCGCTTCATGGACGCGTGCGGCGCCGACTTCGACGCGCTGCGCACGGTCGAGTTCTTCGTCAGCCACGAGGCCCTCGTGCTCGACTACGAGCGCGCGCTCACGCGGTTCGACGCGCGGACCGGCGACGCGTACGACACGTCCGCGCACTTCCTGTGGATCGGCGAGCGCACGCGCCAGCTCGACGGCGCGCACGTCGAGTTCCTGTCGCGCGTCGCCAACCCGATCGGCGTCAAGCTCGGTCCCACGACCTCGCCCGACGACGCCCTGGCGCTCGCCGAGCGGCTCAACCCCGGACGGGTGCCGGGGCGCCTGACGTTCATCTCCCGCATGGGCGCCGGCAGGATCCGCGAGGCGCTGCCCCCGCTCGTCGAGGCGGTCGCGCGCGAGGAGGTCCCCGTCACCTGGGTGACCGACCCCATGCACGGCAACACCATCACGTCCGCGAGCGGGTACAAGACGCGCCGCTTCGACGACGTGCTGGACGAGGTGCGGGGGTTCTTCGAGGTCCACCGTGCGGCGGGGACCGTCCCCGGCGGCCTGCACGTCGAGCTCACGGGCGACGACGTCACCGAGGTGCTCGGCGGGTCCGAGGAGATCGACGACGCGGGCCTGGCGCTGCGGTACGAGACGCTCGTCGACCCGCGGCTCAACCACCAGCAGTCGTTGGAGATGGCGTTCCAGGTGGCGGAGATGCTGCGACGCTGAGCCGCCGGCTCAGAAGACGTTGAGCACGATCGTCGAGCCCTTCGGGGCGGTCCTGCCGTCGCCTCCGGCCGGGTCCTGCGCGTAGACGATGTTGAGCGGGTGGATGCCCTGCGGGTAGCGGACCTCGACCTCGAACCCGGCGTCCTTCAGGAGCTGCTCCGCGTCGGCGGCGTTGCGCGTGTTGGTGTTCGGGACCTCGACGAGCGGCGGCCCCAGGGAGACGACGATCGACACCGTGTCGGTGCGGACGGCGTCGGTGCCCTGCTCCGGGGACTGGCTCACGACGAGACCCGTCGCGACGGTCTCCGAGTACTCCTCGGCGACGTCCACGACGAGTCCCTCCTCCTCGAGGGTGCGCACCGCGGCGTCCCGCTGCGCGCCGGTGACCTGCGGGACGACGACCGGCGCCGGTCCTGCCGAGACGGTGAGCACGACCGGGACGTCGTGGCGGATCGTCGAGCCCTCCTCGATCGCGGCGCCGTCGGGATCGGTGACGGCCATGACCTCGCCCGCGGGGACCTCGTCGTGGTGCTGCGACACGGGCTCGCCGAGGGTCAGGTCCGCTCCCTCGACGGCGGCCGTGGCCTCGACCTGCGTGGCGCCGACGAGGCCGGTCGGCACCGTGAGCATCCGCACGCCCTGCGACACCACGAGCTGGACGCTGCCGTCCTTGCGCACCGCGTCGCCCGACGGCGGGTCCGTCGAGACGACGGCGCCCGCTGGCACGGTGTCGTCGTAGCGCTCGTCGACGGTCACGCCGAGTCCGGCCCGGTCGAGGACGGTGCCCGCCTCGGCCCGCGAGACACCGGTGAGGCCGTCCGGCACGGTCGTGTACGCGCCGGGACCGGAGGTGAACCACCAGGCCGCGCCGCCGCCCCCGAGGGCGAGCACGAGGAGCACGACGAGCGTCCAGACGAGCGCGCGGGCGGCGCGCCCGCGTCGGACGGGTCCGCCCGGTCGTGGCGGGACCGGCGGACCGGGCTGCGTCGTCGGAGCCATGAGGTGCCCGACGGCGAGCGGCTCCGTGAGGCCCGCGGCCTCGCGGTCCCGCAGGCTCAGCGCGGCGAGCGACGCCGTGGGCGCCGGTCCCGCGTGGTCCGCGTCGTCGGGGGTGCCGAGGGGGACCGCGCCGGTCGCGGGCACCGCGGCGGGCTCCGCGGTGCCGGGCGCGGCGGGCGGGGTCACGCGCCGCTCGAGGTCCGCGGGGTCGAGGGCCGCGCGGACGGACCGCACGAGAGCGAGGGCCGCGCCGGCGTCGGCGGGACGGTCCGCCGGGTCGCGTGCGGCGAGCGCGCACAGCAGGTCGTCCAGCTCGGGCGGGAGCCACGGGGCGGTGTCCGACGGCGGGGGGACGTCGTTGTTGACGTGCTGGAACGCCACCTGGATGGGCGTGGACCCGACGTAGGGCACCGAGCCGAGCAGCATCTCGTACGCGAGGATCCCGGCGGCGTACACGTCGGTCCGGGCGTCGCACGCGCCCGTCGCGATGAGCTCGGGGGAGAGGTAGGCGACCGTGCCGAGGATCGTTCCCGTCGTCGTCGACGTGACCTCGTTGACCGCGCGCGCGAGGCCGAAGTCGGTCACCTTGATCCGGCCGTCGGCGTCCAGCAGGACGTTCTCCGGCTTGACGTCGCGGTGCACGAGTCCGGCGCGGTGGGCGGCGGCGAGGGCGTCGAGGACCTCGCCCAGCACGTCGAGGGTCCGACCGAGCGTGAGGGTGCGCTCCGTGAGCATGACGCGGCGCAGGTTCGTCCCGGCCACGTACTCCATCGTGAGGTAGCTCGTCTCGCCGTCGAGGCCCTGGTCGTAGACCGCCACCAGGCCCGGGTGGGTGAGCCGGGCCGCGGCGCGCGCCTCGCGACGGAACCGGGAGACGAAGTCGGCGCCCGTCGCGCCCTCGGCGAGGTGGGGGTGCATGACCTTGAGCGCGACGTCGCGGTCGAGCCGGCGGTCGACCGCGAGGTACACCGTGGCCATGCCGCCGCGGGCGATGCGGGACACGACCTCGTAGCGCCCGTCGACCAGGCGGCCTACGAGGGGATCGGTCGTCACGGTGGCCACGGGGGCAGTCTAGGCGGCGACCGGCTCCGTTCCGGTGAGCCGGGGCGGTCGGGTCGTGGGCGTCCTGTGCAGGCGCCGTAGGCTTGGCCCGTGACCGATCACGACGCGACCGCCGACCCCTCCGCCGAGCTCGACGCCCTCGTGGGCGAGTGGCTCACCCTGCCCGACCTCGCCGAGGCCCTCGGGACGGACGTCGGCAGGGCACGGCGCATCCTCCAGGACCGCCGCGTCGTCGGCATGCGCCGCGGCGAGCGCGCCACGTTCCAGGTGCCGGCGCGCTTCCTGGTCCCCCTGCACCTCATCGAGCCCGCGAACGCCAAGCAGCCGTCGGGCGACGGGCGGGTCGGGGTCCTCGTGAGCCTGCAGGGCACGATCGCGGTCCTCACCGACGCCGGCTTCCGCGACGAGGAGATCATCGGGTGGCTCTTCCGCCCCGAGGAGGAGCTGGGGGAGTCGCCGATGGACGCGCTCGTCGCGGGACGCAAGGCGCACGTGCGGCGCATCGCCCAGTCGCTCGCCTGACGGGCCGGGCCTGGCCGGTCGGTCACTCGTCGTCCTCGGCGCCGCGCCGACGCGAGGTACCCGAGCGTCAGGCCGTGCGCTCGACGGCGGCGCGCGCGAGCGCGGCGAGCATCCCCGCCCCGGGTTCGCGGAGGTCGACGGAGCCGAGGGCGGAGAAGGCCTGGGCGGTGAGCTCGTCGATGAGCGCCTCGACGGAGGCCAGGGCGCCCGTGCCGACGAGCACGTCACGCAGGAGCTCGACGGACCCGGCGTCGAGCCCGGGGTCCCCGAGGCGGCCGAGCAGCAGCGCGCGCTGCTCGGGCGACGCGGCGGCCAGGGCGCGGACCACCAGGACGGTCCGCTTGCCCTCGCGCAGGTCGTCGCCCGCGGGCTTGCCGGTGACCCGGGAGTCGCCGAAGACGCCGAGCACGTCGTCACGGAGCTGGAACGCCTCACCCACGGGCAGCCCGAACGCGCTCGTCGCCGCGACCTGCGCGTCGTCCGCGCCCGCGAGCGCGGCTCCCAGCGCGATCGGGTGCTCGACGGAGTAGCGCGCCGACTTCGAGCGCACGACCGCGCGGGCCCGCTCCTCGTCCGCCGCGGGGTCCTCGCCCCACGGGAGGACCTGGGCGTGGACGTCGAGGTACTGGCCGACGGTCACCTCCGTCTGCATCCGTCCGAACACGCCGCGCGCCCGGGCGGCGACGTCGGCCGGGACGCTCTCCAGCGCGTCGCCGAGCTCGCGGTGGCTCGCGATGAGCGCCAGGTCGCCGAGGAGGATCGCGGTGCTCTCGCCGTACCGGTCCGGGTCGCCGTGCCACCCGGAGCCGCGGTGGTGCGCGGCGAACGCCCGGTGCGCCGTCGGGCGGCCGCGGCGCGTGTCGGACGCGTCCATGACGTCGTCGTGGAAGAGCGCGGCCGCCTGGAACAGCTCGAGCGCGGCGCCCGCGCGCAGCACGGCGTCACGCCGCGCGTCCTCGGGGTCGCCGCCGTGCGCGCGCCACGACCAGTAGCAGAACGCCGCCCGCAGGCGCTTCCCGCCCGCGAGGAGCTCGTCCGTGGCGCGGACGAGCGGCGCGGCGTCGGGGTGCGTCGCCGCGAGCTCGTCGGCGAGCCCGGCGCACGCGGCGCCCAGCGCGGCGTCGACGCCGGGGCGCACCCCTTCCCGGTCGACGAGGCTCGTCGCGGTGGTCCGCCCGTCCTCGGACGGACCGGCGTGAGGCGCGGAGGCGCTAGGGGTCCCGTTCGGCACGGACGCAGCCTATGCGACGGCGGTCAGCCCGCGACGACCTGGCCGCTGATCGTCACGAGACGCTCGGCCTCGTCGTCGAAGACGCCCACGGCCACCGACTCGGCGGGGGCGTCGGCCGCCGGGGCGCGCACGAACGTGGTCAACGACGTGAGCGCGCTCGGCACGACCGACGGCGAGACCGTGAACCCGGCGGCTCCCAGGGTCTCGGCGTAGTAGGCGGTGAGCGCCTCGACGGTCTCCTCCGAGCGCAGGTTGAGCGTGACGACGACGAACGTCCCGTCGTCGGACGGGCGGGCCGAGCTCGCGAGGACCTGCGAGCCGGGGGCCACGGGCACGAGCTCGGCGGGGAACCCCTGGACCAGGTCGCCGACCGCCGAGGCGACGTCGTACTCGGGCAGCGGGGTGCCCCGAGGCGCGGCCGGGGCGTCGTCCGCGCCGTCGACGTCGCCCGCCTCGCCCGCCGGCTGCCCGCTCTGCGAGGGGCCGGCGTCGGGGGCGTCGTCGCTCCCCGGGCCGCACGCGGTCATGACGACGACGAGGGCGGCGACCACGAGGGCCCGGGCCGCGCGGTCGCGGGACGCGCGAGGCGGTCGAGTGGGCACGCGCACACCGTAGCCATCGTGGCGGGAACGGGCCAGCAGCGGTCAGGACGGTCGACCACACCCCCCGGGCGCGTCCACAGGCCTGCGGCGGGCCCCTGCTCCGCGGCCCGGGACGGCTGGGATGTGACCATGTCGACCCTGATCCGGGCCCGCGGCCCGCGCGAGCTGCTCGCCTACGTCCCCTACCGCCTCGGTTACCGCCCGCACGAGAGCGTCGTGCTCGTGGGCCTGCGCGGCCCGCGCGGTCGCGTCGGCCTCGTCGCGCGCGTCGACATCGACGACGTCGCCGACCTCGAGCACGGGCCGCAGGTCGCGCGCACGGTGCTCGCCCACCTGGCTGCCGACGGCGCGTCCCGCGCCGCCGTCGTCGTGTACACCGACGCGCCGCTGCGCGCCGACGGTCCGACCGCCGCCCGTGAACGGGCCGCGGTCGAGCACTGCCGCGAGACGGTCGAGGACACGTTCGGGCCCACCGACGTGTGGGTCGTCACGACGACGGGCTGGGGCTGCCTCGACTGCGACGACCCCGCCTGCTGCCCTCCGGGAGGTCGGCCGACGAGCGAGCTCGAGTCGAGCGAGGTCGGTGCGCACATGGTCCTGTCCGGCGCGGGGGTCGCCGACTCGCGCGAGGACGCGTTCCGCATCCCGCCGGCTGCTCCGGACGCACGCCGGAGCGCGGCTCGCGCGTCACGACGAGCGCGGGCGGCCTCCACGGCGCCGTCGACGCCGGGAGCCGTCGCCTGGAGGCAGGACGGCCTCGCGGCCTGGCGGCGCGCGGTGGCGCTCGTCGCGGGCGCGCCGCCCGGGCGGAGCGCAGAGCTCCCGCCGGCGCTGGTCGGCCGTGTCGAGGCGGCTCTCGACGCCGTCCCCGTGCGGGACGCCGTGCTCCTGTCGTTCGTGCCCGGCGTCGGTGACCTGCCCGAACGGACCGCGCGCGGCGGGGACGTCGACGCGGGGACGGGCGAGGCGATCGCCCGGATCGTCGACCCGGCCGTCGCGATCGCCCCGGTGCCGCAGGAGACCGAGCCGGCGCGTGCCGTGCTCGAGGCCGTCGTCGCGCACGCCGCCCGGCGACGCGCGGCCCCGGCGCTGACCCTGCTCGCCCTGATCGCGTGGTGGCACGGGGACGGGGGCCGGGCGGCCGAGCGCGTGCGCGAGGCGCTCGCCCAGGACGGGTCGTACCGCCTCGCGCTCCTGCTCGCGAGCGCGCTCGACGCCGGGGTCCCACCGGGCTGGGTCCGTGCCCGGGCGTGAGGACGCCGGTCCTCCGGCGGCGGGCGGCTTCGGGTACGGTCGGGCACGGTGGCGCGCCGCACCACCGCCCGTCCCGACGAGCCGCCCGCGGAGGACACATGACCGTCGTCGTCGCCCACCTGAGCACACCCGAGGGCCGGGAGGCGCTCGACACCGCCGCGACGGAGGCGGTGCGCCGCGGGACCGAGCTCGTGGTCGTGGTTGGGGAGTCCGTGGTCTCCCCGGAGGCCGGCACGGTGCGCGACGACGACCTGCGCCGGGTCGAGGACCGCCTCCAGGGTGCGGGCGCGACGCTCCGGGTGGAGAGCGGGAGCGCGGACCTCGCCGAGGACCTCGTGGCCGTCGCGGAGCGGACGTCGGCGGACCTGATCGTCATCGGGCTGCGACGACGCAGCCCGGTCGGCAAGCTCATCCTGGGCTCCAACGCGCAGCGGATCCTCCTCGACGCCCCGTGCCCGGTGCTCGCCGTCAAGCCGGAGCGTCCCGCGGCCCGCTGACGAGGGCGCCCGCCGGGAATCTTCGGGGCGCCGCGGTCGTTGACCCCACAAGGCCCCGGCGCGGAAGCGCCCTGCGACACAGCACTGAGCACGAGAAGCCGCCGACGACGAGCGCGTGCAGCCACGTGTCGCGACGCTCCGCGCGCGGATCGCCGGTACAATAGAGATGTCCACCCGAGCCCGTCGACTCGCCGTGAGAGTCAGAGTGAGCCCGTGAGAGTCCCCGAGTCAGCACCCTGATCACGGTCCATGTCCCCCGCTCTGGTGGCCCTACCGCCCCCCAAGTGATGCCGAAAGGTCGGTTTGTGGCGCCCTCCACACAGATCCCCGCACTCCCGCGCGAGTTCGAGCACCCCGCACTGCAGGAGCTCCTGCGCCGCGGGAGTGCGAACGGCCGCGTCGACGCCGAGAGCTTCCGCACCGCGTGCGAGCAGGCGGCCGTCAACGACGCCAAGCGGCTGAAGGCGGTGTTCCGCGCGCTCGCGGGTGCAGGCGTCGAGGTCGAGATCCCGACCGCGACCGCGGTCGCGGCGGCGGCGAGCCCGCGCAGCACGACGACGGCGCGCGCCCCCAAGGCCGCCGCCACGACCGGCGCCAAGCGCACCACGAGCGCCGCAGCGCCGTCGGCCGACGCGACCGGCGAGGAGGTCGACGCCGCCGCGCCGGCCACCCCGGCGCGTGCGACGAAGAGCGCCGCGGCGAAGAGCGCCGGCGCCAAGACGACGCGCGCGCCGCGGTCCACCGCCACGAAGTCGGCGGCCTCCGCCAAGGCGGGCGCTGCGAAGGCGGGCGCTGCGAAGGCGGGCGTCGTGAAGGACGCCGACGCGGACGACGTGGTCGACGTCGAGGACCTCGAGATCGACGTCACGGACGAGGTCGTCGAGGGCGACGTGGCGGCAGCCGCCGGCGCGAAGGCGACCGGCGCACCCGCGACCGAGGGCGCCGAGGAGGCGCGCGGCTTCGTCGTGTCCGACGCGGACGAGGACGACGCCCCGGTGCAGCAGGTCGTCACCGCGGGTGCGACCGCGGACCCGGTGAAGGACTACCTCAAGCAGATCGGCAAGGTCGCGCTGCTGAACGCGGAGCAGGAGGTCGAGCTCGCCAAGCGGATCGAGGCCGGCCTGTTCGCGGAGGAGAAGCTCGCGGCCGAGGGCGACGACCTGGACCGCAAGCTCAAGCGTGAGCTGCAGTGGATCGCGCACGACGGCAAGCGCGCGAAGAACCACCTGCTCGAGGCGAACCTGCGCCTGGTCGTGTCGCTGGCCAAGCGGTACACGGGCCGCGGGATGCTGTTCCTGGACCTGATCCAGGAGGGCAACCTCGGTCTGATCCGTGCGGTCGAGAAGTTCGACTACACCAAGGGCTACAAGTTCTCGACGTACGCGACGTGGTGGATCCGTCAGGCGATCACGCGCGCGATGGCGGACCAGGCGCGCACCATCCGCATCCCGGTGCACATGGTCGAGGTCATCAACAAGCTGGCCCGCGTGCAGCGGCAGATGCTGCAGGACCTGGGTCGTGAGCCCACGCCCGAGGAGCTCGCCAAGGAGCTCGACATGACGCCCGAGAAGGTCGTCGAGGTTCAGAAGTACGGGCGCGAGCCCATCTCGCTGCACACCCCGCTCGGCGAGGACGGCGACTCCGAGTTCGGTGACCTCATCGAGGACTCCGAGGCCATCGTCCCGGCCGACGCGGTGAGCTTCACGCTCCTGCAGGAGCAGCTGCACCAGGTCCTCGACACGCTCTCGGAGCGCGAGGCCGGCGTGGTCTCGATGCGTTTCGGGCTGTCCGACGGACAGCCGAAGACGCTCGACGAGATCGGCAAGGTCTACGGCGTGACGCGTGAGCGCATCCGCCAGATCGAGTCCAAGACGATGTCGAAGCTGCGGCACCCGAGCCGCTCCCAGGTCCTGCGGGACTACCTCGACTGACGTGTCGCGCGAAGGGCCCGGGAGGACTGGTCGTCCGCCCGGGCCCTTCGTCGTCCCCGGGGTGCCGACGCCGTCGTCCCCGGTCTTCCGGCGCTCGAGCCCCCCGCGACCGCCCGCCGCCGACCCGACGCCGGTCCGAGGTCGGGGTCGTCCGGGGACGACGACGCCCCTCCCGGTGGGTGGTCACCGGAAGGGGCGTCGTGGGGTAGGGGTGGCCTCAGCGCATCGCGCCCGCGCCGTGCTCGGCGTGCAGGCGGTCCGTCTCGTCCTGGATCTGGGTCGCGACGCCCGAGTAGGCGTCGGCGTGGGCCCGTGCGTGGTGGCCGCAGAACAGCAGCTCGCCGCTCGGCAGGACCACGCGGACGTACGCCTGGGCCCCGCAACGGTCGCAGCGGTCGGCCGCGGTCAGGGGTTCGGTGGTGGTCGTCGTAGCAGTCACACGACCATGAAACCATCTTGTGCCGCCTCCGCGGTGCCGAAGAGGGCCCGGTTCGCTACCCGCGTAGCCCGCCCTGCGCGGGAATACGGCGAGGTCCCGCGCGGAGGGCGGATCAGGCCGGGATCGGCGCCCACGGCACGGCAGCACGGCGGCGTGGGCGGCCTCGACTACGCTGTCCGCCGTGACGACCACCTCCGCTGAGTCCAGCTACACCGCTCGGCACCTGTCCGTGCTCGAGGGCCTCGAGGCCGTGCGCAAGCGCCCGGGCATGTACATCGGCTCGACGGACTCCCGCGGGCTCATGCACTGCCTGTGGGAGATCATCGACAACTCCGTCGACGAGGCGCTCGCGGGCAACTGCACGCGCATCCGCGTCGTGCTGCACGCGGACACGTCGGTCACCGTCGAGGACGACGGTCGCGGTATCCCCGTCGACATCGAGCCCAAGACGGGGCTGTCCGGCGTCGAGGTCGTCTTCACCAAGCTCCACGCGGGCGGCAAGTTCGGCGGCGGCTCGTACACGGCGTCCGGTGGCCTCCACGGCGTCGGTGCGTCGGTCGTCAACGCGTTGTCGGCACGTCTCGACGTCGAGGTCGACCGTGGCGGCAAGACGCACCGGATGACGTTCCACCGCGGCGAGCCGGGGACGTTCGCGGACCCGAAGGCCGGACCGACGCCGGACGCGCCGTTCGAGCCGTTCGTGAGCCGCTCGGAGCTCGCGGTGGTCGGCAAGACCCGCCGGGGCGTCACCGGGACGCGCGTGCGGTACTGGGCCGACCGCCAGGTCTTCCCGAAGAGCGCGGTCTTCTCCTACGACGAGCTCGTCACGCGCGTGCGGCAGACGACGTTCCTCGTCCCGGGTCTCGAGGTCACGGTCCGCGACGAGCGTGGCCTGCCCGGCACGCCGGCGGAGGACGGGCCGCACGAGGAGACGTTCGTCCACCACGGCGGCTCGGTGGACTTCGTGGAGTTCCTCGCGCCCGACACGCCCGTCACCGCGACCTGGCACCTCACGGGGAGCGGCACCTTCACCGAGACCGTCCCGGTCCTGGACGACCGCGGGCACATGTCGCCGCAGGCCGTCACGCGCGAGTGCGAGGTCGACGTCGCGCTCCGCTGGGGCTCGGGGTACGAGACCGAGGTGCGCAGCTTCGTCAACATCATCGCCACGCCCAAGGGCGGGTCCCACCTCGGCGGGTTCGAGGCCGGTCTGCTCAAGGTGCTGCGCAAGGCCGTCGAGACCAACGCGCGCCGGCTCAAGGTCTCGACGAAGGACGCGTCGGAGCGCATCGAGAAGGACGACGTCCTCGCCGGCCTCACCGCGGTCGTCACCGTGCGGCTCGCCGAGCCCCAGTTCGAGGGGCAGACGAAGGAGGTCCTCGGCACGGCGCCCGTGCGCGCGATCGTGGCGCGCGTGGTGGAGAAGGAGCTGAACGCGCTGCTGACGTCGACGAAGCGCGACGAGAAGACCCAGGCCGCGCTGCTGCTCGACAAGGTCGTCGCGGAGATGCGCGCCCGCATCACCGCGCGCAAGCAGAAGGAGATCTCGCGCCGCAAGAACGCGCTCGAGACCTCGTCCCTGCCGGCCAAGCTGGTGGACTGCCGCAGCGACGACGTCGGTCGCAGCGAGCTGTTCATCGTCGAGGGCGACAGCGCGCTCGGCACGGCGCGTCTCGCCCGCAGCTCGGACTTCCAGGCCCTCCTGCCGATCCGCGGCAAGATCCTCAACGTCCAGAAGGCGTCCGTGAGCGACATGCTCCGCAACGCCGAGTGCACGGCGATCATCCAGGTGATCGGCGCCGGGTCGGGCCGGTCGTTCGACCTCGAGGCCGCGCGCTACGGGCGGATCGTCCTCATGACGGACGCCGACGTCGACGGCGCCCACATCCGCACCCTGCTCCTCACCCTGTTCTACCGGTACATGAAGCCCATGGTCGAGGCCGGCCGCGTGTTCGCCGCCGTGCCGCCGCTGCACCGCGTCGAGGTCATCGGCTCCGGGCGGCGCAAGAACGAGTACATCTACACGTACTCCGAGGCGGAGCTCACCGCGACGCTGAAGAAGCTCGACCGCGCCGGGCGCCGCTACAAGGACGACATCCAGCGGTACAAGGGCCTGGGGGAGATGGACGCCGACCAGCTCGCCGAGACGACGATGGACCCGCGGCACCGCACGCTGCGCCGTGTCACCGCCGCGCACGCGGAGGCCGCGGAGCGCGTGTTCGAGCTGCTCATGGGCAGCGACGTCGCGCCGCGCAAGGACTTCATCGTCGCAGGGGCCGCCGAGCTCGACCGGGCCCGCATCGACGTCTGACAGCGCGTCCGCCTGTCGGTCGGGCGGGCACGACGCGGTCGGCGCTGCGTAGGCTGTGCCGGTGACCCTCCGGACCCTTCGCGAGACGCCCGCGCGCTCGCTCACAGCCCTCACCTCCCTCCTCCTCGCCGCGGGCCTCCTCGCGGGGTGCTCGTCGGCCGACGACGCCGGCGACGCGACCCCGAGCGCCTCACCGTCCGCGACGGAGAGCAGCACGGCCGAGGAGTCCGGCGCCCCGGACGACGCGTCGTCGGACGAGGCCCCCGAGTTCTCGTACGAGGGCGAGGAGGGCCGCATGGCGCTCGACCTGCTGCTCGAGGCGGACCCGTCCGCCGAGGTGACCGGCGAGGGCGAGAACGCGTTCGTCACCGCGGTCGACGGCGTCGCGGCCGACCCCGACAGCGAGTTCTGGGCGCTGTACGTCAACGGTGAGATGGCTACCGTAGGGGCAGGCTCGCTCGAGACGAAGGACGGGGACGAGATCACGTGGAAGCTCGAGACGTTCACCTCCTGACGCACCTCCTGACCCGCTGGTGGCGCCCGGCGCTCGTCGTCGCGCTCGCGGCGCTCGCCGTCGTGTGGCGCCTCGTCCGGGCCGACCTCGGCGCGCCGCCGAACCTCGAGCTCGTCACGGCCGCGACGTTCGCGGCCACGATCCTGCTGCGCTCGCGGTGGGCGTTCGTCGTGCCGCTCGCCGTGACGGTCGTCTCCGACGTCGTGCTGGGCAACACCGCGATCGCGCTGTTCACCTGGAGCGCGTGGCTCGTCGTCGGGCTCGGGTCGCTCCTCGCGCGCAACACGTCGGGATGGCGACGCGTCGGTGCGGGTGCCGCGTTCGGCGTCGCCGGGTCGCTGTGGTTCTTCGCCTGGACGAACTTCGGCGTGTGGCTGCAGGGTCGTGGCACGTGGTACCCCGCGGGCGTCGACGGGCTCGTCGCGAGCTACGTCGCCGGCCTGCCGTTCCTGCGCACGATGCTGCTGGGCAACCTCGTGCTCGTCCCGCTCGTCGCGGCGGGGACGCTGCTCGTCGACCGGCTCGAGGCGTCGCACGGTCTCGCGGCCGCCGCCGTCGTGCGCCCGGCCTGACGGCCGCGCGAGTCAGGGCCGGACAGCGCGGAGGACGGACCGGCCGCCAGTAGGGTCGACGGCATGCAGATCTCGGCGGAGCGCGGTGACATCACGCGCGTGGCGACGGACGTCGTCGTCAACGCGGCGAACTCGAACCTCCTGGGCGGGGGAGGGGTCGACGGCGCGATCCACGCGGCCGCCGGGCCGCGCCTGCTCGAGGCGTGCCGGCGAGTGCGCAAGACCAGCCACCGCGACGGCCTGCCCGTGGGCGACGCCGTCGCCACCGACGCGTTCGACCTGCCGTCGAGATGGGTGGTCCACACCGTCGGGCCGAACCGGCACCGCGGGCAGACGGACCCCGCGCTGCTCGCGTCGTGCTTCACCCGCTCGCTCGACGTCGCGGCGGACCTCGGCGCGCGATCCGTGGCGTTCCCTGCCGTGAGCGCCGGGGTCTACGGGTGGGACCCGGACGTCGTCGCGACCGTCGCGGTCGACGCCGTGCGGGGCTGGCGGCCGCAGGACCAGGGCAGCGTGGAGGAGGTGCGGTTCGTGCTGTTCAGCGACACCCTGCTCGACGCCTTCCGGACGGCGCTCGCGGGCCAGTGAGGAGAGCTCACCCGACCTGCTCGGCGAGCGCGACGATGATGCCGCTGGGCCCGCGCAGGTAGCAGAGCAGGTACGCGTCGTACCGCACGATCTCGCCGAGGAGCTCGGCACCGTGGCCGCGCAGCCGCTGCACCGTGCCGTCGATGTCGTCGACGGCGAACATCACGCGGTGCAGGCCGAGAGTGTTCGGCGGTGCGTCGCGCAGGCCCCGGTCCACCAGGTCCGGCGAGTGGTAGGTGGTGAGCTCGAGGCGACCGGCGCCGTCGGGCACGCGCATCATCGCGATCTCGGAGCGCATGCCGTCGAGCCCGACGACGCGCTCCGCCCGCCGGTCCTCGATCGGCATCCTGCCCTCGAGCTCCATCCCGAGCTCGGTGAAGAACGCGACCGCCGCGTCGAGGTCGTCGACGACGACGGCGACGTTGTCCAACCTCTGGATCGTCATCCTGCGAGCCTAGGATCCGGACGGACTCGCGGCGACCGTGCAGAGCACCGTCGCGGCGAGGTTGGCGTGGCCCCCGGGCTCGCCGCAGGACGCGGTCTCCCACGGGACGTCGCGGCAGCAGACGAGGTGGACGACCTCGTCAGGGTCGTCGCGACGTGCGAGCGCGACGTCGACGGCGGTCCCGGTCGACGCGCCGGACGCCTGTGCCGTCGACGTGCCCGACGCCTGTGCGGGGAGCTCACGCCCGGGATCGTGCCACAGGACCGTGGCACCGGGTGGGAGACTGTCGGGGAGGGCGGCAGCGTGCGACAGGTGGCACCACGCGTCGAGGACGCCGCCCACGTCCGAGCACGGAGGGAACCGATGGCGCACCCACGGATCTTCGCGATGAGCTTTGCCAGCATCTACCCGCTCTACGTGACCAAGGTCGAGCGCAAGGGCAGGTCCGTGGACGAGCTGGACCAGGTCGTCACGTGGCTCACGGGCTACGACGAGGCGGGACTGAAGAAGGCGATCGCGGACGAGGTCGACCTCGCGACGTTCTTCGAGCAGGCGCCGGCGATGAACCCGAAGGCGTCGCTCATCACCGGCGTGATCTGCGGCTACCGGGTCGAGGACATCGAGGACCCGCTCATGAGGAAGATCCGCTGGATGGACAAGCTCGTCGACGAGGTCGCGCGCGGCAAGAAGATGACGTCGATCCTGCGGGGCGAGCCCGCCCCGGCACCGTAGCGCAGACCGCGGGGCGGTCGGGACCGGCCGGTCCCGGACCCGGCGGCGTGCTCGACGGCCTCAGAGGCCGCGGCCGGGCGCGCTCATGTCACCGGTCCGGGGCGTCCCGTCGGCGAGCCCGTACCGCAGGAGGACCGTGCCCGTCGGGCTGGTCGCCGCGGGCTCGAGGAGGGTGAGGTTGGTGGGGACCGCTCCGCCGTCGAACACGGTCTTCCCGACGCCGAGGACGATCGGGTGCACCCACACGTCCAGGCGGTCGAACAGCCTCTCGCGCAGGAGGGACTGCACCAGGTTCAGGCTGCCGACGACCTTGACGTGCTCGTGCCGGTCGCGCACCTCGCGCACGGCGGACGCGAGGTCCGGCCCGAGCAGCGTCGACCCGGCCCACGGCAGGTCCGGCGTCCCCCGCGACGCGACGTACTTGGGGATGCGGTTGAAGAGCGTGGCGAAGCCGCCGTCCGGGCCGTCCTCCTGGTGCGGCCAGTAGGCGGCGAAGATGTCGTACGTGCGCCGACCGAGCAGCAGGGCGTCCGTGCCCTCGTAGGCCGCGTCGACCTGCGCGCCCGCGACGTCGTCGAGCAGCGGCGCCTGCCAGCCGCCGAACGGGAACCCGTCCGCCGGATCCTCCTCCGGTCCGCCGGGTGCCTGCCCGACGAGGTCGAGGGTCGCGAACAGCTCGATCTCGATGAGTCCCATGGTCGCCTCCAGGTCGCGCGCCGTGTCGGTCCCGGGGTAGACCGCGCGACGCCGGGGAAGTCATCGATCACCGAGGAGCACCACGCCCCTCTGCGACGAGGACGAACGGGGCGTGCTCGACGAGGAGAGCCGCTGCCGGGGCGCGCGCGTGGCCCGACCGTACCGACGTGGCGCATCCCACCGCGCCCGGTTGGAACGGCGGGCACCCGCCGAGCGTCCTACGCTCGGGGGCGCGGGAGTGGACGGCACCAGCCGTCGGCGACCGCCCGGCGCGGTCGCGCTGCCGCACCGGCGGTCGGGCCCCCCGGCCGTCTCGTCGCTGAGCCGGGCGCACGTGCGCCCGGCCGTCTGGAGCTCGTGTGTCAGGTAACGCCACCGCCAGGTTCACCAACGTCGCGCTGCTGTCCGTCACCAGCCGGCTTCCCGCCGGCGTGCGGACGTCCGCCGAGGTGCAGGAGCGTCTCGCTCCCGCGCTGCGACGGCTGCGTCTGCCGTCCACGCTGCTGCAACGCGTGGCGGGCGTGCAGGAGCGACGCGCCTGGACCGCCCAGGAGGACGTCGACGACGCGACGGTCGCCGCGGGGCAGGAGGCGCTCCGCGCCGCCGGGGTGGACGCGACCGACGTCGGGCTCCTGATCAACACGTCGGTCACGCGCAAGCACCTCGAGCCGTCGGTCGCGGTGCGGCTGCACCACGGGCTCGACCTGCCGTCGTCCGCCACCAACTTCGACGTCGCCAACGCGTGCCTCGGCTTCATCAACGGCATGAGCCTCGCCGCGGGCATGATCGAGTCCGGTCAGATCCGCTACGCGGTCGTCGTGGACGGCGAGGACGCCGACGTCATCCACGACCGCACGATCGAGCGGCTGCTGCGCGAGGACCGCGACCGCGACGACTTCATGCAGGAGTTCGCCTCGCTCACGCTCGGATCCGGCTCGGCCGCCGCCGTGCTGGGTCGCGCGGACGAGCACCCGCGCGCCCACCGCGTGCTGGGCGGCGTCACCCGGGCAGCGACCCGGTTCCACGACCTGTGCGTGGGCAGCACCGACGGCATGTTCACCGATGCGAGAGCGCTTCTCGAGGGTGGGCTCGAGCTCGTCGTGGACGCCTGGAAGGACGCCGTCGCCGACTGGGACTGGGCCTCCATGGACCGGTACATCACGCACCAGGTCTCGCGCGTGCACACCGACGCCATCGTCGAGGCGGTGGGGCTGGACCGCTCCCGCGTGCCCACCACCTACGAGCGGCTCGGCAACGTGGGGCCGGCGTCCGTGCCGATCACGCTCGTCGAGGAGCAGAGCACGCTCGACGCCGGCGACCGCGTGCTGCTCATGGGCGTCGGCTCCGGCATCAACACGGCGATGCTGGAGCTGGCCTGGTGACCGGGCCCGTCTCCCCGCCCGCGACAGACACCCTCCTCCGCCCCGCTCGCACCGTCCCGCCCGGGCTGCCCGGCCTGGACCCGCGGTACAGCCACGTGCTGCGCGACGCCCGGGGCGCGACCTGGCACTACCTCGACACGGGCCCCGAGCTCGAGCGGCGCGGCCTCGCGCCCGTCGGCACCGTGCTCGCCGTGCACGGCAACCCCACGTGGGCCTACCTGTGGCGGCGGCTCGTGACCGGCTCCGTCGCCGCCGCCAGCGGTGGCGGTGCTGCATGGCGCGTCGTCGCCGTCGACCAGCTCGAGATGGGCTTCTCCGCGCGCACCGGCGAGCACCGCCCGCTCGCCCGCCGCGTCGCCGACCTGGGCGCCTTCACCGACGCTCTCGGCCTTGCCGGGCCCGTCGTCACCCTCGGCCACGACTGGGGCGGCGTCGTCTCCCTCGGCTGGGCCGTCGACCACCCCGACCTCCTCGCCGGCGTCGCTCTGCTCAACACGGCCGTGCACCAGCCCAACGGCGCCACGCTGCCCGCGCCGCTGCGCCTCGCGCTCGCCGGGCCCGTGCACCGGGTCGGCACCCGCACGTCCCGTGCCTTCCTCGACACGACGCTCGCGCTGGCGCGCCCGCGCCTGCCTGCCGACGTCGCGGGCGCCTACCGGCTGCCCTACCGCGCCGCGCACGACCGCGACGGGATCGAGGGCTTCGTCGCGGACATCCCCGTGGACGCCGCGCACCCCAGCGCGCCCGAGCTCGACCGCGTCGCCGCCGGCGTCGCGCGGCTCCGCGTGCCCGCCGTGCTGCTGTGGGGGCCGCACGACCCGGTGTTCTCCGACCGCTACCTCGACGACCTCGTGCGCCGGCTGCCGCACGCGCACGTGCACCGGTTCGCGGACGCCGGTCATCTCGTCGCCGAGGACGCGGACTGGACGCCTGCTGTTCTCGGGTGGCTCGGGGGCGAGGTGCTGTCCACGGTCGGTGCGGGGACCACGGGCGCCGACGGGGGAGCCGCCTCGCCCTTCGTGCCACTGTGGGCGGGGCTGGACGCGCGGGCGGGGGACGACGCGCCTGCGGTGCTGGACATGGGGGTGACCGACGCCGACGGTTCTGCCCGGGCCGTGAGCTGGCGGGCGCTGCACCGACAGGTGCAGCGGGTGGCCGCGGGGCTGCACGCGATCGGCGTGCGCCGGGGCGACCGGGTGTCGCTGCTCGTCGAGCCGGGGCCCACGCTGACCGCGCTGGTGTACGCGTGCCTGCGGATCGGGGCCGTCGTGGTGGTCGCCGACGCCGGGCTGGGCGTCCGCGGGCTCACGCGCGCCCAGCGCGGGGCGTGGCCGCGGTTCGTCGTCGCGCAGACCAAGGGCCTGGCCGCGGCGCGCGCGCTCGGCTGGCCCGGCGTGCGGATCTCGGCCGACCCGCTCGCGCCCGCGGTCCGGCGGGCGCTGGGCGTCGCGCACGAGCTCGTCGACGTCGCGCGCGCCGGGGAGGGCATCGCGCTGCCGTCCGAGCCCGGCCCCGACGACGAGGCCGCCGTGCTGTTCACGTCCGGGTCCACGGGCCCGGCCAAGGGCGTCGTCTACTCGCACGCCCGCCTCTCCGCGTTGCGGGACACGCTCGCCGAGCACTTCGACGTCGGCCCCGACACCGGGCTCGTCACGGGCTTCGCCCCGTTCGCGCTGCTCGGGCCGGCGCTCGGCACCCGGTCGGTGACGCCGCGCATGGACGTCTCCTCGCCGCGCACGCTCACCGCCCGGGCCGTCGCCGACGCCGTGCGCGCGTCGGACGCGCGCATCGTGTTCCTCTCGCCCGCCGCGATCCTCAACGTGGTCGCGACCGCCGACGCGCTCGACACCGCCGACCGCGCCGCCCTCGTGCGCGTGCGCACGTTCCTCTCCACGGGCGCGCCGATCTCGGCCGAGCTGCTCGGCTCGGCCGCCGGGCTCATGCCCGCGGCCACCGCGCACACCCCGTACGGGATGACGGAGTGCCTGCTGGTCACGGACGTCACGCTCGACGGCATCCGTGACGCTGCCGCGGCCCCCGACGCGGGCGTGTGCGTCGGCCTCCCCGTGCCCGGGGCGGAGGTGCTCGTCAGCGCGCTCGACGACGACGGCGCCGCGACCGGCGCGCCGTCGGCGGCACCCGGCGTGCTCGGCGAGGTCCTCGTGCGGGCCGGGCACCTCAAGGAGCGCTACGACCGGCTGTGGCTCACCGACCTGGCCGCCGAGCGCGACACCCCGCCCGGGCGCTGGCACCGCACGGGCGACGTCGGACACCTCGACGGGCAGGGCCGGCTGTGGATCGAGGGGCGGCTCGGGCACGTGCTCCGCACCGCCGAGGGCCCGCTGGCGCCCGTGGGGCCGGAGCAGCACGTCGAGCGGGTGGCGCAGGTGCGGCGGGCCGCCGTCGTCGGCGTCGGGCCCGCGGGCCTGCAGCAGGCGGTCGCGGTGGTCGAGACCGTACCCGGCGCCCGGCGCCCCGGGCTGGCGCCCGAGGCGCTGACCGCCGCCGTGCGCGCCGTGTCGCCCGTGCCGCTCGCGGCCGTGCTCGTGGTGCCGCGCATGCCCACCGACGTGCGGCACAACTCCAAGATCGACCGGACGCGCCTCGCCACCTGGGCGGACGGCGTCCTCGCCGGCGGGCGGGTGGGGCGGCCGTGACCGTGCTCGTGACCGGGGCGTCGGGACTGCTCGGAGGCGCCGTCGCCCGCGCGCTCGTGGCGCGCGGCGACGAGGTCCGCACGCTCCAGCGCCGCTCCTCGGGTGTGCCGGGCGTCCAGGACGTCCAGGGGTCCGTGACCGACCCGGCAGCCGTCGCGCGCGCCGTCGAGGGCGTCGACGCGGTCGTGCACCTCGCGGCCAAGGTGTCGCTCGCGGGCGATCCCGCGGAGTTCCACGCCGTGAACGTCGAGGGCACCCGCGCGCTCCTCGACGCGGCCGAGCGCGCCGGGGCCGAGCGGTTCGTGCAGGTGTCCTCGCCGTCGGTGGCCCACCTGGGCTCGTCCCTGGTCGGGGCCGGCACGACGCCGGCCGACCCCCGGCACGCACGCGGCGAGTACGCACGCACCAAGGCGGCGGGCGAGCTGCTCGCCCTGGGCCGCGACCGCCGTCGGCGGCCGGACGGGTCGGGCGGGACCGGACCGAGCGTCGTCGCCGTGCGCCCGCACCTCGTGTGGGGGCCGGGCGACACGCAGCTCGTCGAGCGGGTGCTCGAGCGGGCGGCGGGCGGGCGCCTGCCCCTGCTGGGGCACGGCGCGGCGCTCATCGACACGCTCTACGTGGACAACGCCGCGGACGGCATCGTCGCCGCGCTCGACCGTGCCGACGACGTGCACGGGCGCGCGTACGTGCTGACCAACGGCGAGCCGCGCACCGTCGCCGACCTGCTCGCCGGCATCTGCCGCGCGGGCGGCGTCGAGCCACCGCGGTGGCGCGTGCCGGCCGGGGTCGCGCGGGCCGCGGGCAGCCTCGTCGAGGCCGTCTGGCGCGTGCGCCCGGGCGCCGACGAGCCGCCGATGACGCGCTTCCTCGCCGAGCAGCTGTCGACCGCGCACTGGTTCGACCAGCGAGCCACGCGCCGCGACCTGCGCTGGCGCCCCGCCGTGAGCGTCGACGAGGGGCTGCGGCGCCTGGCCGCGCACTACGGCGGCACGGCCGCCTGACGCCGGTCCGCGGTGCCCGTCGCCCGGTTTCTCACACGGAGTAGTACTTGGCTTCCGCCCGGCTCGTGGGCGAGTTCCACAAGGGCGAACGCTTCGTCGCCGCCGGACGCACGCGCTCGTACTCCGTCGATCGGTTCGGTGTTGAGGAGGTGCGGCACGAGTTCGTCGCGACCCGCATCGGTCACGACGCCACCGACGACGCCCTCGCCCAGTCCATGGCCCGACACCCGACGACCCGGGCCAGACACCTCGGCACTTCTTCGCCCTGCTGCAGAAGAACGTCCTCAACCGAAAGTGCTGGTCCACCCGTGACGAGCTGCGCCTGGCGATCATTACCTGGATCGAGAAGACCTACCACCGCCGACGCCGGCAAGAACGAGTCGGCCGCATGACCCCGATCGAGTTCGAGACCGTCTACGCTGCCAACACCCTGGCCCTCGCGGCCTGACTCGAAGAGTCAACCGATGCTGGGGCAGTCCCGACGGCCGTCGGGTCGGGGTGTCACCTGTGCTGTTGACGGGCGTGACGTGTCCCGGCACGCCGGGACCCGCCCAACGGTGTGAGCCTGGTCTCCGGGCATGGCCCAGTTCGGCGGGCGCGCAGCGCACGCACCGCCTCGCCCACCACGACGAACCCCGCCCCGCAAGAACCACGCAACGAACACGAAACGACTTGCCTGACGGCGAACGATCCCCGCAACGAACAACGCCCCGTTGCACGCACCGCCCAACACGCCGAGGGCGCGCAGCGCCCGAAGCCTCTTAAGGCGGCCGGCGGCCGCCAGCACCCCGCCGCCGCCAGGGCCTAGCGGCCAGCATCACGGCGCAATCGCGCGCCCGCCCGAAGGGCGGGGGAGCCCGGGGGTGTCGCAGCGGGTGAGGGGGTGTCGGTGCTACCGCGCACCGGGGTTGCGACGCTGCCGGTCCCCGCGCACCGCACGCCGCTGGCGGGCGAGCACCACGACGATGACGGCCACCGCGGCACCGGCGATCGCCGTGTCGATGATCGGTGCGCCGGTCACGGTCGGGGCCGGGCGGTGTCGGTCGGGTGCACCGGGGGAGGCTACTCCTCGACGCAGGTCTTCGCGTCGAGCACCTCCTCTGATCCGTTCGCCGGGCTGGGTGCCTGCGGCCAGTCGGTGAACTCCTGGGCGAACCCGTCGACCGACATCGTCAACCCTCCGCCGGCGTCCGGTGTCGTCACCGCCCACACCCCGGTCTCCACCGTGTCGTCAATGCCTTCGATCGTGAAGGACATCGGCACGAGCCACAGGTCGTCGTCGTACTGGACGGTGGCCGTCTCGACGGGAGTGATCGCCGCGCCGTTCGCCCCCTCGGCGATCTGCGCGGCGAGCTCGGGCGAGGCCTCGGTGCACTCCACCTCGGGCTCACCCCCGCCGGACGAGCACGACGCCGCCGCCAGAACCACCCCTGCGACGACCAGGCACACGCGTGCGCGAGTCATGCTCTCCATGATGATCCGCTCAGCGCCGTTGCGCGCGGGCACGGGTCCGGCTGCGGTGTCGGCGGTCGGTCCTAGCGTCGAGTCATGACGCCCGGATGTCGACTGGTCCAGGTGGGAGCAGGTGCGCACCGGATGGGTGCGCGTCCCGCCGCCAGGTTGCCACGCGGGGCACCGGTGGTCGTCGTTCGGACGGATGCGGCCGCGCGAGTCGAACGTGACGTGCTCCTGCACAGCCCAGCGGTTCCACGTCCTGTGGCGGTGCCCGGTGTGCGGGATGTACTGCGCCGAGGGGTGCGCTGACGTCGCGCTGTGGTCGATCCATCGGACGCCCGTCGACGCACCGCAACGTGGCCGCTCCGCGGTCTAGTCAGGTGGTCGCGCGAGTGGTGACCCGCAGCCGGAAGATGAGGGACTCCAGCAGGTCGTTGCGCTCGTCGTGGCACCCGTCGAGCGCTTCCAGCTTGGAGAGCATCTTGCGCACGTCGTCCGGGTGGACGAACACCCTGCACCTCGGTCTCGATGACCTGCTCTGGCCACACGGGAGAGTCGGTGGGCTCGCCGAGCCTGGTGAACGTGGTGTGCGCTGCGAGGGTGTCGGCCACGTACTGCTTGGCGGACCAGCAGCCCACGACGCGCACGGCGTACGGCATCAGGCCGAGCTCGTCGGCGTCCTTGATCTCGCACACGGTCACTGCTCCTCCCGGCCGGTTGTTCCTTCCACCGGGGGAGTGGGGCGCGCGCACGGAGAAGTCCCTGCCATGTGGTCCGCAATCTCACCCGCTTCCCGTCTGCCCAGGCACTCGCATGCCAGATAACCTCCCAAGGACGTGAGCGTGACGATGAGGAAGAGGTCCTGATGCAGCTGGGGAAGGGCGTCAAGCAGCAGACGGTCGACAAGGGGCTCTCCAAGGCCGGTGGGCTGCTCGAAGGCGAGGAGGCCTGGGCGGTCGTCAGCGTGCGGAACTTCCGTCCGCTGGTCGACCTGCTCGTCGTGACGAACGCGCGGCTGCTGGCAGTCGCGAGTGCGGACGGCAAGCTCGGTTTTGCCGCGCCCCACCCACGCATCACGGCGCGCGAGTACGACCCGAAGAAGGGCCAGGTGCACGTCACCTCGGACGACGGCACCGACATCACGTTCAAGGTGACGCACCGTCAAGAGGGCGTCGAGATGGTCCAGCACTTCCTGGAGTACGCGATCGCCAACCCCGCACCCGAGGGCGTCTCCGCTGCGGCGGAGCATGCCTACACGGCCAAGGAGCGCGAGGAGCAGGAGACCTTGGAACGGTGCGGGCGCGAGGTCGCCCGCGACACCTTCGCGCTCAAGACCGTGGCGATCTACGAGAACGGCTACGTCCGGGTCGGTGGCGCGTTCGGGTTGGGCAAGTCGGAGTACGAGAAGCTCATCGCCATCGAGTCCTCGGCGGACATCACGAAGAAGACCGGGGCGGGGCGAGCCGCCGGGGCGGTGCTCACCGGTGGGCTGAACCTGCTGTCGTCGAACAAGCGCGGGGACGCCTACCTGTCGATCGTGACCGAGGTCAGGACCCACGTCCTGCACGAGGAGTCACCGACAGCGATGAGCATGAAGAGCATCAAGAAGCTGGAGGGCGCGGGCAACGGCGTGCTCAGCGCCCAGGCGCGCGCGATGAACGGGCAGCCGGCGCAGCCCGTCGACGGGCCAGCGGTGCCGGGACAACCCGCGGCCCAGGACGCCGGCGAGCGACTGAGCTCGCTCACCGGGCTGCGGGACCAGGGGCTCATCTCCGAGGAGGAGTACGAGACGTTGCGCGCCAACATCCTGAAGTCGCTCTAGTCAGTCCTGGTACGCGCTCGGGCCGCCGACCAGACGCGGGCCGAGGCCTCGCCGATGACCGCGCGCCAGTGCGTGGGCGCTAGGCCGCGGACCTTCAACGCGATCGTCTGCGCGCGCACCACGTCGACGAACCGGCTTTGTCGTCGAACCGGCGCGCGTTCGCCGTCGGCTCCTCTAGAGTCGTTTAGAGTCATTATAGATCCTGGGAGGCGCTCCCGCGGCGCACACCACACCAGGGCAGACCGGTCCCCTACAGGTGCACCCACGTCGGCACTGCACAGTTTGCGTTTGTGTCGGTGCTAGGTAGCGCCCTGGGCCTGGCCCGCTCAACTGCGCGGGCGACGGCGAGCTGCAACGACGGAGTCGAGTACCGCCCGAGACCGACCCCTTCGCTGGCTCGCCCGGTCGTGACCTGCGTGGCCGGGATGCCCCGCACGCCGGCCGCCGCGGCTGCGGCCAGCACCGGGCCCGACATGTCAGGTAGCCAAGGCGTTTGCGTTCCTCCTCCGTCGAAACGACGGCCGACTAGGACGGCGAACCGACGATGTTCTCATGCGGGACCTGATGCTTCGCCGGGAGGAGCGCCAGCGTTGCTACGGCCGCAGCGGGAGGGAGTCTCGGGCAGGCGGCGGCCCAGACGATCAACGACCGCGACGTGGCCTCCTGGCGGCCTGAGCAGGGCTAGGGCGTGCGGACGAGACGTCGGTGCTCGTGGGGACCCGCTCCCTGATGACCGGCACTGACGCCCCCGGGGTCACCTGTCAGCTCGTCGCCATTGACCGCGTCCCCCGTGCGGCGTCCGACCCGGTCGACGACGCGCGTGTCAAGGCGATCATGGAACCCATGCAACACCGACCGCTGGTCGGCCGAGCGGTGGGTGTACGTCACCGACGCCTCCGTGCTCCTGGAGCAGTCCGCCGGGCGCCTGGTGCGCTCGGTCAACCACCGCGGGGTGGTGGGCGCGCTCAACCCTCGCCTGCTCAAGACCGGACCCCTGAACTACCCCGAGCCGACCCGGCAGTTGTACCTCGAAGCGCTCGGGATGTTCACCCGCCGCGCCTCGCGCCTGGACCAGGCGACCGACTTCCTGCGCGCCTTGAACGCCCCGCGCAGCGTCAAGGCCGTGGCTTAGACCAGCAGGTTCGTTACGTGTCGGTGGCTCGTGTCACCATCTTGATGTCACCTGACAACGACCTTGGATGCCCCATGCCTGCACCCACCTCCCGCTCGCGCCTCGCGCTGGCTCTCACGGCGCTCGCCCTGGCCGCCTCGACGCTGACCGGCTGCGGCATGTCCGCGCAGGCGCAGGCCGCCGAGGCGTGCGAGGTCTGGCAGGACGAGGTCTGGTCCGCCGCGCACGTCGAGGGCGGGTTCGACGTCGCTAGCGCCGCGCACATCGCGAAGCTGGCCGAGCGCCCCGCGGGCTGTGGTGACGACTGGCACCTCGACGCCGCCAAGACCGAGCTCTGCGAGTCCTGGACCGACATGGCCTGGGACGCGACGCATGACATCGAGCGCTCGGTGCCGGCCGACCAAGTCGAGGCGACGAACGCGACGATCGCCGCCGCGCTGGAGCCGCTGCGAGCCAAACGCCCTGCCGGCTGCGACGACAACTGGAAGACCGACGCCGCAGCCGAGCAGGCGTACGCCGAGAAGCAGTACCCGCCCGCGGAGCCGGCCGAGCCCGCCCCGGGCGCCGACGTGACCGTCCCCGACGCCGACGACGGCGACTCGCCGATCAACGCCGGGTGCGGCTGGTCGTGGCGCGGCGGCTTCGGCTGCGGCGTCGGCGTCGGCTGACCAACCCACAGACCGCCCGCCCGGCCGCGTACTCCCATCCGCGGCCGGGATGGGCCCACTCCACCAGCGTGCACCGGTGCGCGCATGACTAAGGCCCCCGTGCGAGCTGCTCGGGGGCCTTCGTGCGAAGCGGTACAGGCAGTCGCCGCGCCGATGGCCACGCAAGCCTCGCGACTACGACCGGCTTCAAGTCACGCTCCGTGGGATGAACCGGCTGGTGCCGAGGTG
Organism: Cellulosimicrobium sp. Marseille-Q8652; assembly: GCF_965112045.1. Classification (NCBI taxonomy): domain Bacteria; kingdom Bacillati; phylum Actinomycetota; class Actinomycetes; order Micrococcales; family Promicromonosporaceae; genus Cellulosimicrobium; species Cellulosimicrobium sp. Marseille-Q8652. The sequence goes on from NZ_CBCOPS010000002.1 coordinate 1,022,754, forward strand.
AGAACTCTCGCACCGCGCGTGCATCGGCTGCCGACCAGGTACTGCGTCGAGGTTCAAGCATCGCCGCATGTCGCATTTCGTGTCGTCGGCCCCGGGATGGCTCGACTGAGCTCTCCCGGCGACACGTTTACGACACGCCTTGGTACGGTCAGATACGTCCAGCGATGGCTGGATCCGTGACTCACGATCATCACAGCAGGTCACGGCCCCCGAGAGTTGCGTCGACCCGCCAGGACACACCTGGGAGGACGTCAGACGGAGAAGTACTTGGCCTCGGGGTGGTGCAGGACGAACGCGTCGGTCGACTGCTCCGGGTGGAGCTGGAGCTCCGCCGACAGCTCGACCCCGACGCGCTCCGGACGCAGGAGCTCGACGACCTTGGTCCGGTCCTCCATGTCCGGGCACGCGGGGTACCCGAGCGAGAAGCGCGCGCCGCGGTACTCGAGCTTGAACATGTCCTCGACCGCGCTCGGGTCCTCGTCGGCGAATCCCAGCTCCGACCGCACCCGCGCGTGCCACATCTCGGCGAGCGCCTCCGTGAGCTGCACCGAGAGACCGTGCAGCTCCATGTACTCGCGGTAGTGGTTGCCGGCGAACAGCTTGGCGGTGTGCTCGTCGACGCTCGCGCCCATCGTCACGAGCTGCACGGGCAGCACGTCGTACCGGCCGGTCTCCTCGACCCACGACCGCGGCTTGACGAAGTCGGCGAGGCACAGGTGCCGGTCGCGGCGCTGCCGGGGGAACGTGAAGCGCAGGCGCTCGGTCCCCGGCTCGCCGCCCGACCCGCCGTCGGGCGCGCCGATCCCCGCGAGCCCGCCGCCGTGGTGGGCCACGACCACGTCGTCGCCCTCGGACCACACGGGGAAGTACCCGTAGACGACCGACGGGTCGACCATGCCCTCGGTCCGGATCCGGTCGAGCCACTCGTTGAGCCGCGGCCGGCCCTCGGTCTCGACGAGCTCCTCGTACGACGCGCCGTCGTCCCCACGCCCCGGCTTGAGACCCCACTGGCCCATGAACGTCGCGCGCTCGTCGAGGAACGCCGCGTAGTCGGCGAGTCGCACACCCTTGACGAGCCGCGTTCCCCAGAACGGGGGATCGGGCACGGGGTTGTCCGCCGCGACGTCGGACCGTGCGGGCAGGTCCTCGGGCGCGGTCTCGGTCACGGTGACGACCGCGTGCCGGCGCTTCTTCAGCGCGGGCAGCCCGACGGCGTCGGCCGACTCGCCGCGCGCGACGCGCACGAGCGGCTCCATGAGCCGCAGCCCTTCGAACGCGTCGCGCGCGTACCGCACCACGCCGGGGAACTGCCCGGCGAGGTCGTCCTCGACATAGGTCCTGGTCAGGGCGGCGCCCCCGAGCAGCACCGGCCACCGCTCCGCGAGCCCGCGCGAGGCGAGCTCCGCGAGGTTCTCCTTCATGACGACCGTCGACTTCACGAGGAGCCCCGACATGCCGATGACGTCGGCGTCGTGCTGCTCGGCGGCCTCGATCATCGCCGAGATCGGCTGCTTGATGCCGATGTTGACGACCGTGTAGCCGTTGTTCGTGAGGATGATGTCGACGAGGTTCTTGCCGATGTCGTGCACGTCGCCGCGCACGGTCGCGAGCACGATCGTGCCCTTGCTCCCCGTGTCGCCCTCGACGCGCTCCATGTGCGGCTCGAGGTGCGCGACGGCCGTCTTCATCACCTCGGCCGACTGCAGCACGAACGGGAGCTGCATCTCGCCGCGCCCGAACAGGTCGCCGACGACCTTCATGCCCTCGAGCAGGTGGTCGTTGACGATCTCGAGCGCCTTCATGCCGTCGGCCAGGGCGGTGTCGAGGTCGTCCTCGAGGCCTTTGCGCGCGCCGTCGACGATGCGCCGCTCGAGGCGCTCGCCGACGGGCAGCGCGGCGAGCTCGGCCGCACGCTGGTCCTTGAGCGCGGCCGAGTCCACGCCCTCGAAGAGGTCGAGCAGCACCGCCAGCGGGTCGTGCACGAGGTTGCCCTCGTCGTCGTACCGGCGCCGGTCCCACACGAGGTCGAGAGCGGCCTCGCGCTGCTCGTCGGGGATCTGCGCGAGCGGCAGGATCTTCGCCGCGTGCACGATCGCGGAGTCCAGGCCCGCCTCGACGGCCTCGTGGAGGAAGACCGAGTTCAGCACGGTGCGCGCGGCCGGGTTGAGCCCGAACGACACGTTCGACACCCCGAGCGTCGTGTGGATCCCGGGGAAGCGGCGCGTGATCTCGCGGATCGCCTCGATCGTCTCGATCGCGTCGCGGCGCGTCTCCTCCTGCCCGGTCGCGATGGGGAACGTCAGGGCGTCGACGATGATGTCGTCGACCCGCATGCCCCAGTCGCGCGTGAGCGTCTCCACGAGGCGTGTCGCGATCGCGACCTTCGTCTCGGTCGTCCGCGCCTGGCCCTCCTCGTCGATCGTCAGCGCGACGACCGCCGCGCCGTGCTCCACGACGTGCGGCATGACCCGCGCGAACCGCGACGTCGGGCCGTCGCCGTCCTCGAAGTTCACCGAGTTCACGACGGCGCGCCCGCCGACGAGCTCGAGGCCCGCCGCGATGACCTCCGGCTCGGTCGAGTCGACGACGAGCGGGAGGGTCGACGCGCTCGCGAGGCGCGAGACGACCTCGCGCACGTCTGCGACGCCGTCACGGCCCACGTAGTCGATGCACACGTCGAGCAGGTGGGCGCCGTCGCGCGTCTGCGCGCGCGCGATCTCGACGCACTCCTCCCAGTTCTCCGCGAGCATCGCCTCGCGGAACGCCTTGGAGCCGTTCGCGTTCGTCCGCTCGCCGATCGCGAGGACCGACGCGTCCTGGTGCAGGTCCGTGTGCGAGTACAGGCTCGCGACGCCGTTCTCACGCTGGGGGTGCCGCTCGGCCACCGGGCGCCCGCGCACCGCCTCGACCACGCGGCGCAGGTGCTCGGGCGTCGTCCCGCAGCAGCCGCCGACGAGCCCGAGCCCGAACTCCTGCACGAACTGCGTGTGCGCGGCGGCGAGCTCGTCGGGCGTCAGCGGGTACGACGCGCCGTCGGGCCCGAGCACCGGAAGGCCCGCGTTGGGCATGCACGTCACGGGGATCTCCGCGTGGCGCGACAGGTGGCGCAGGTGCTCGCTCATCTCCGCGGGGCCCGTCGCGCAGTTGAGCCCGATCGCGTCGACCTTCAGCGCCTGGAGCGTCGTGAGCGCCGCGCCGATCTCCGAGCCCATGAGCATCGTGCCCGTGGTCTCGACGGTCACCTGGGCGATGACCGGGACCGAGCGCCCGACGTCGCGCATCGCCGCGCGGGACCCGTTCACCGCGGCCTTGGTCTGGAGCAGGTCCTGGCTCGTCTCGACCAGGATGGCGTCCGCGCCACCCTCCAGCAGGCCGGCGGCCTGCTCCGCGAACGTGTCCCGCAGGTGCGCGTACGTCGTGTGCCCCAGGCTGGGCAGCTTCGTGCCCGGTCCCATGGAGCCGAGCACCCAGCGCGGGTGGTCGGGCGTCGTGAAGGCGTCGGCGCGCGCGCGCGCGATCCGTGCGCCGGCCGCCGCGAGCTCGCGGATGCGGTGGTCGATGTCGTAGTCCGACAGGTTGGACCAGTTCGCGCCGAACGTGTTCGTCTCGATCGCGTCGACGCCGACCTCGAGGTACGCGTCGTGCACGGAGCCGATGATGTCCGGACGCGACACGTTGAGGATCTCGTTGCAGCCCTCGAGCCCCTCGTAGTCCTCGAGGCTCGGGTCCTGCGCCTGGATCATCGTGCCCATCGCGCCGTCGGCGACGACGACGCGAGTCCGCAGCGCCTCGGCGAAGGCCCGGGAGCGGGCGTCGGCGATCTCCTGGACGGCAGCAGTCGGCATGGGGGAAGCCTAGACGCCGACCGCGACGGCCCGGAGCGACGTCTCACCCGTGGTGCGCGCGGCGGACGCCGGGAAATGTGCGTGCCCGACGCCGGTCCCTCGCCTAGCGTGGTCCGCATGCCTTCCAGCCCTGCCACGAGCGCGACCGCCGCGCCGCTCGCCCCCCTCGCCGAGCGTGCCGCGGCGCCCGCGGCCCTCCCGCCCGTGACGGCGGGCGACCTGACGTGGCGTCCCGCCGTCGCGGCCGACGCCCCCGCCCTGCTCGCGCTGAAGAACGAGATCGCCGCGAGCGACGCCGAGCCGTACCGCGAGACGCTCGCCGAGGTCGAGGAGCTGTTCACCGCACCGTGGCGCGCGTTCGAGACGGACTCGCTCGTCGGCGTCGACGCCGACGGCACGCTGCGCGCGTACGCCCTCGTCGACACCCACCCCGGCGACACGAACACCGTCCGCGCGTTCCTGTGGGGCGGCGTCCACGCGTCGCACCGCGGTCGCGGCGTCGGCCGCGAGGTGCTCGCCTGGACGCTCGCACGCGGTCGCCAGGTGCTCGCCGCGAGCGGCAAGGAGCTGCCCGCCCGCCTCGCCGTGTACGGCGAGGACACCGACCCTCCGTCGAAGGCCCGGCTCTACGAGCGGTTCGGGCTCGAGGCCCGCCGCTTCTACTCCGACCTGCGCCGCGACCTCGCCGCCCCGGTCCCGGACGTCCCGCTCGACGGGTCGCTGCGCGTCGTGCCGTGGTCCGAGGAGCTGGACGAGGCGACGCGCCTCGCGCACAACGACGCGTTCCGCGACCACTGGGGCAGCGAGCCGCGCACCCCCGAGGCCTGGACGCACGGTCGCAGCGAGTTCGCGCCGCAGTGGTCGTTCCTCGTGGTCGACGACGCACCCGACGTCGACGCGCTCGTGGCCGACCCGCACACCGACCCGGAGACCGCGGCGGCGCTGCGCGCCGGCGCGCCGCTCGTCGTCGGGTACGAGATGGCCGGGCGCTACGACGAGGACTTCCCGGTCCGCGGGTACACGTTCGGCTACACCGAGCTGCTCGGCGTGCGCCGCGCGTACCGCGGGCGCAAGGTCGCCGTGGCGGCGCTCGCGGCGGCCATGCGGGCGATGGAGGCGGACGGGATGCAGTACGCGAGCCTCGACGTCGACACCGAGAACCCGTCGGGCGCCCACGGGCTGTACGCGAGCCTCGGGTACGAGAAGGTCAGCGGCTCGCGGATGTACTCGATCGAGCTCTGACGCCGATCGCGGAGGTCAGAGCGAGGGGGCGTCGAGCGCGTTGCAGTCCTGGACGGTGCCGCCGTCGTAGCCGATCGTGAACCAGCGCTGGCGCTGCTCGCTCGAGCCGTGCGTCCACGCCTCCGGGTTCACCTGACCGGTCGCGGACTCCTGGATGCGGTCGTCGCCGACGGCGGACGCGGCGGAGAGCGCGTCGCGCAGCTGCTGCTCCGTGACGGGCTCGAGGAACGTCACGCCGGTGTCCGGGTCGACCGTCGTCGCGGCGTGCCCGGCCCACATGCCCGCGAGGCAGTCGGCCATGAGCTCGATCCGCACCGAGTCGGACTCCGGGCCGGTGCCGCTGCGGTCGGCCGCCTCCATCGCGCCGACCTGCTGCTCGATGTGGTGGCCGAACTCGTGGGCGACGACGTACATGCGCGCGAGGCCGCCGTCGTTCGCGCCGAAGCGCGACGTGAGGTCGTCGTAGAAGCCCACGTCGATGTACACCGTGCGGTCGCTCGGACAGTAGAACGGCCCGACGGCGCTCGTCGCGGAGCCGCAGCCGGTCGACACCTGGCCGGTGAAGCTCACGACCTCGGGGAGCTCGTACTGGACTCCGGCCTGGGCGGGCAGGGCCTCGCCCCAGTACGCGTCGAGCGCCTGCGCGGTCGCGCTGAGCTCGCACTCGAGGTCGGTGTTGGCCTGCTCGGCGGTGCAGTCCCCGACGGCCTGCGCCTGCCCCTCGCCTAGCGCGTCCGACCCTCCGCCGTCCTCGCCGGTCAGCCCGCCGAGGTCGATGCCCGTCTGACCGCTGAAGAACGCGATGGCGAGCGCGACGAGCACGGCGCCGATCCCGCCGCCCGCGATCATCGGTCCGCGGCCTCCGCCGCCACCCTTGCGGACCCGTCCGCCCTCGAACGAGCCACCCTCCTGGAACGTCACGAGCACAACGTACCGCCGAGGCCGTCGGCAGGCCCCCGGACGGGCAGTCCGGTGGACCGACCGCCCGGCCCGTAGAATCGACCCGGCCCACCGCGGGCCGGTCCCACCCTCCGACGGCCCTGCGCCTGTCCCGAGGCCGAGGCGACCGGCCGCCGTCGGGCACCACGAACCACCCGAGAGGACCCTCCCGTGATCACCGCCCACGGCGTCGAGCTGCGTGTCGGCGCCCGTGTCCTGCTGCACGAGGCCACGTTCCAGATCGCCTCCGGCGACCGGATCGGCCTCGTCGGGCGCAACGGCGCCGGCAAGACGACCCTGACCAAGACGCTCGCGGGGGAGACCCAGCCGACGGCGGGGAAGATCACGCGCGGCGGCGACATCGGCTACCTCCCGCAGGACCCGCGCACGGGCGACCTCGAGGTCGTCGCGCTGGACCGCGTGCTCTCGGCCCGCAACCTCGACTCGATCGTCCGCCAGATGCGCGAGACGGAGGGCGCCATGGCGAGCGCCGACGTCGAGACGCACGAGGCCGCGATGGAGCGCTACCCGAGGCTCGAGGCGCGCTTCCAGGCCGCGGGCGGCTACGCCGCGGAGAGCGAGGCGCACCGCATCACGAACAACCTCGGCCTCGACGACCGCGTGCTCGCGCAGCCGCTCAACACGCTGTCGGGCGGGCAGCGCCGCCGCGTCGAGCTCGCGCGCATCCTGTTCTCCGGCGTCGAGACGCTGCTCCTCGACGAGCCGACGAACCACCTCGACGCCGACTCGATCATCTGGCTGCGCGACTACCTCAAGGCGTACTCCGGCGGCTTCGTCGTCATCTCGCACGACACGGAGCTCCTGCGCGCGACCGTCAACAAGGTGTTCCACCTGGACGCCAACCGCGGCGAGCTCGACCAGTACAACCTCGGCTGGGACGCCTACCTCGCGCAGCGCGAGTCGGACGAGCGCCGGCGTCGCCGCGAGCGGCAGAACGCCGAGAAGAAGGCCGGGGTGCTGCAGGCCCAGGGCGAGAAGATGCGCGCGAAGGCCAGCAAGGCCGTGGCCGCGCAGAACATGATGCGGCGCGCGGAGAAGCTGCTCGCCGGCATCGAGGGGGAGCGCCAGTCCGACAAGGTCGCCAAGCTGCGCTTCCCGAAGCCCGCCCCGTGCGGGCGCACGCCCCTCACCGCGTCGGGCCTGTCCAAGGCGTACGGGTCGCAGGAGGTCTTCGCGGGCGTCGACCTGGCGATCGACCGGGGGAGCCGCGTCGTCGTGCTCGGGCTCAACGGCGCGGGCAAGACGACGCTCCTGCGCATCCTCGGCGGCGTCGAGAAGCCGGACACGGGCGAGGTGCACCCCGGGCACGGCCTGAAGATCGGCTACTACGCCCAGGAGCACGACACGCTCGACATGGACGTGACCGTCGTGGAGAACCTGCGCCACGCCGCGCCGGACCTCACCGACACCGAGGTCCGCTCGACGCTCGGCTCGTTCCTGTTCTCCGGGGACGACGCGGACAAGCCGACCAGCGTGCTGTCCGGCGGCGAGAAGACGCGGCTCGCCCTGGCGACGCTCGTCGTGTCGTCCGCGAACGTGCTGCTGCTCGACGAGCCCACGAACAACCTCGACCCCGCGTCGCGCGCGGAGATCCTCGGCGCGCTCAAGACGTACGAGGGTGCCGTCGTCATGGTCACCCACGACGACGGCGCGGTCGAGGCGCTCGAGCCGGAGCGCGTCCTGCTGCTGCCCGACGGCGACGAGGACCTCTGGAACGACGGCTACGCGGAGCTGGTCTCGCTCGCCTGACGCGCGGCGTCGAGCTGGGCGTCGACGAGCGCGTCCTCCTCGTCCTCCGCCGTGGGGCGCCGGGTGCGTGCGTCGCGGCGGTCGCGCGCGGCGCCCGGTTCGTCGGCGGCGAGGAGGTCGCCCGCGGTCAGCGTGGTCTCCTCGCCGCGCGCGTCGCGCCGGTCCCGGCGCACGAGCAGCCAGAACCCGATGACGGCGCCGAGCGCGAACACCGCCCACTGGAACGCGTACGACAGGTGCGACCCGGGGTCCGTGTCCGGCTTCGGCAGGGCCTGGAGCGGCTCGGCCGGCGCCGGGTCCTCCGACCGCAGCTGCCCGTACGCGCCCACCGTCCGGCCGTCGGCCCACGCCGCGCCGTCGGGCCCGGCGGCGAGCACCTGGTCGGTCGAGATCGCCTGCACCTGCCCGGCGGGCGCGTCCCGGCCCGACGGCGGCTCGTCGGCCCGCAGCGTGACGGTCGCCCGGACCTCGCCCTCCGGTGGGGCGGGCAGGTCGCCGGGCGTCACCGCGTCGGTGCCGAGCGGCACGAAGCCGCGGTCCACGACGACCACGAGCCCTTCGGGCGCGCCCGGGGCCGGCTCGGTGACGAACGGCACGAGGACGTGGAACCCGGGCGAGCCCCCGACCGGGCGGTTGCGCAGCAGGACCGCGCCGTCTGTCGCGTACCGGCCCTCGAGGGTCACGGGCCGCCACACGTCGGCCTCGTCGAGCGGCGCGCCGGGCGACGGCAGGAGCTCGGCCACGGGGACCGGGTCGGACACGTAGTTCGCCTCGATCTGCTGGATCTCCGCGTCGCGCGCGACGTACCGGTTCCACTGCCAGCGCCCCGCGAGGAGGCACAGCGCGACGAGCACCACGACGCCGACGGCGAGCGTCACCCACTGCCGCGGCGTGCGCGGCTGGTGCGCGTCCGCTGTGGCGCGCTGCGGCGTCGGGCCCGGGGCGGCGGGAGCCGCACCCGGGTCGGTCGGCGCTGCGGTCACGGTGCCGACCGGCGCTCGAGGTCGTCGACGGGAACCGTCGACCGCCAGAACGAGCGCGCGCCGAGGAAGGTCTCCAGGTGCTCCCGGTGCGCGTCGCACGCGAGCCACACCTTGCGCCGCTCAGGCGTGTGGATCTTGGGGTTGTTCCACAGCAGGCCCCACGCGGCGCTCTCGCGGCAGCCCTTGGCGCTGCACACGAGCTCCTCGTCGCCGACCGGGTCGGCGAGGCCGAGCACGTCCGTCATCGCTCGCCCCCGGAGGTCGGGCCGGGACCGAGGCCGTGCCCGCCCGGCACCTCTCCCGGCGGCAGCACGCGGTGCTCCATCGGAGAGGTCTCGTAGTGGACCTGGTCGCGACCGGCGTTGGCGCCGAGGACGGCGATGTACGGCAGCACGACGGCCGCGACCGCCAGGATCAGCGTGAGCCACGGCAGGACGTTCCACACGGCGACCGCCGCGACGAGGCACACGACGCGGATCCCCATCTGGACGAGGTACCGGCGCGTGCGGCGCGCCTGGTCCTCGGCCAGCGGCTCGGGGGCGGCCGTGATGCTCGGGACGGGCTCCGGGGACCGTCCGCCCGCACGTCGTGTGCTCACGGACCCAGTCTACGTTTGTGCGTACCCCACAAAGCGTCGCGAGGACGTGTGAGGGTCTGCGCGCGCACCGTCGTGGGCCCACGGGGTAGGTTCGGTCCGGTGCCGAGCGCCTGCCGACGCGGGCGCGCACCTCCCCGCCGTCGCCACCGAGGAGACCCACGTGTCCGATGTCACCAATCCTGCCCCGCGCACCGTCGTCGTCACCGGCGCCGCCCGCGGGATCGGCCGGGCCATCGCCGAGCGGTTCGTGGCCGACGGCGACCGCGTCGCCACGGTGTACCGCGGCGGGGACCTGCCGGAGGGTGTCTTCGGTGCCGTCGCCGACATCACGGACTCGGCCGCGGTCGACGCCGCGTTCACCGAGATCGAGAACGAGCTCGGGCCGGTCGAGGTGCTCGTCGCGAACGCCGGCGTGACGCGCGACCAGCTCCTCCTGCGCATGACCGACGAGGACTTCGAGTCGGTCGTCGACGTCAACCTCACGGGGACCTTCCGCTGCGTGCGGCGCGTCACGAAGGGCATGATCCGCCAGCGCCGCGGGCGCATCGTCCTCGTCTCGTCCGTCATCGGCCTGTACGGCGGCGCCGGCCAGGTCAACTACTCCTCGTCGAAGGCCGCGCTCGTCGGCATGGCGCGCTCGATCACGCGCGAGCTCGGGTCGCGCGGCATCACGGCGAACGTCGTCGCGCCGGGCTTCATCGACACCGCGATGACCGCCGAGCTGCCGGAGGACCGCCAGGCCGCCTACAAGGCGGCGATCCCCGCCGGGCGGTTCGCCCAGCCGGAGGAGGTCGCGGGCGTCGTCCGCTTCCTCGCGTCCGACGACGCCGCGTACGTGTCCGGGGCCGTGGTCCCCGTCGACGGCGGCCTCGGCATGGGCCACTGACGCCCTCGCCACCCGACGTCCGGGCGTCCCGCGCCGCCCGCGTCCTGCTCTCTTTCAGTACGCTCGCCCCAGCGCGCCCGTCCACCGGGCGCACGACGGAAGGAAACCGATGGGTCTGCTCGACGGCAAGAAGCTCCTGGTGACCGGGGTCCTCACGGACTCCTCGATCGCGTTCCACGCGGCGCGGCTCGCCCAGGAGGAGGGAGCGCAGGTGGTGCTCTCCTCGTTCGGCCGCCAGATGAAGCTCACGCAGGCGTTCGCCAAGCGCCTGCCCGCCGAGGCACCCGTCGTCCAGCTCGACGTCACGGACCAGTCGGACCTCGACGGCCTCGCCGACGCGGTGCGCGAGCACGTCGACGTCCTCGACGGCGTCGTGCACTCGATCGGCTTCGCCCCGCAGTCCGTCATGGGCGGCAACTTCCTCTCCGCCACGTGGGAGGACGTCGCGACCGCGCTCCAGGTGTCCACGTTCTCCTACAAGTCGCTCGCGACGGCGGCCAAGCCGCTCATGACGAACGGCGGCGCGCTCGTGGGCCTGACGTTCGACGCGCAGTTCGCCTGGCCCGTGTACGACTGGATGGGCGTGGCGAAGGCCGGTCTCGAGTCCGCCAACCGCTACCTCGCGCGCGACCTCGGCCCCGACGGCATCCGCGCCAACCTCGTGTCCGCCGGCCCGATCCGCACGACGGCCGCCAAGTCGATCCCCGGCTTCGCGACGATGGAGGACGCCTGGCCGACGCGTGCCCCGCTCGGGTGGGACCAGACCACGGCCGAGCCGGCCGCGCGTGCCGTCGTCGCCCTCCTCTCCGACTGGTTCCCGGCGACGACCGGCGAGATCGTGCACGTCGACGGCGGCGTGCACGCCATGGGTCAGTGAGGCAGGTGACCGAGGAGGCCGGGAACGGGGGCGCGCGGCGGCTCGTCCTCCTGCGCCACGCCAAGGCCGAGCGGGCGGGTGCCGTCGACGACGTCCTGCGCCCCCTGCGCCTGGACGGGCGCCGCCAGGCCGGCCGCGTCGGCGCCGCGCTGCGCGAGGGCGGCCTCGTGCCCGACCGCGTGCTGTGCTCGTCCGCGCTCCGCACGCGCCAGACCTGGGACCTCCTCGCGGCGCACCTCGGTGACGTCCGACCGGACGTGACCGTCACCGACGCGCTCTACGTCGCGGACGTCGCGGACGTCCTCGAGCTGCTCCGGCAGACCGACCCGCGGGTGCGCACGCTGCTCGTCGTGGGTCACGAGCCCACGATGGCCGCCACGGCGTCCTACCTCGCGGACCCCGCGTCCGACGGCGGGGCGCTCGCCCAGGTGCGCGTCGGCGTGCCCACCGCGACCTACAGCGTCCTGGAGTCCGACGCCGCCTGGCAGGACTGGCGTCCGGGTGGCGCGCTGCTCACGTACGTGGGGCGCCCCTCGGCCTGAGCGACGGGCGACCCGCCGCCGCGTCCGCACGGTCGACGACGTCCAGCACGGCGTCGAGGCGGGGCCCGTCCACGCTGTAGGGCGCCTGCTCGCGCACGACCGGCTTGGCGGCGAACGCGATCCCCACACCGGCCGCGGCGATCATGTCGAGGTCGTTCGCGCCGTCGCCGACGGCGATCGTGTCCGCGACGGGTACGCCCGTGCGTGCGGCCAGCTCGAGCAGCGTGGCGGCCTTGGCGGCCCGGTCGACGACCGGGCCCACCGTGCGACCCGTCAGGCGGCCGTCCGAGACCTCCAGCCGGTTCGCGCGGAACAGCGTGATGCCGAGCTCCGTGGCGAGCGGCGCCACGATCTCCTCGAAGCCGCCCGACACGAGCCCGACCTCCCAGCCGCGGCGTCGCGCCTCCGCGACGAGCTCCGCCGCGCCCGGTGTGAAGGTGGCGCGGTCGCGGACGTCCGCGAACGCCCCGACGGGGACGCCCGCGAGCGTGGCGACGCGCTCGCGCAGCGACGCGGCGAAGTCGATCTCGCCGCGCATGGCGCGCTCGGTGACCGCCGCGACCTGCTCGCGCGTCCCGGCGTGGTCGGCGAGAAGCTCGATGACCTCCTGCTCGATGAGCGTCGAGTCGACGTCCATGACGAGCAGCCGGGCGGGGCGGGTGGGCGTCACGGCGCGTCCGTCCTGTTCGTGGTCCTGTCCCTGACCCTGGTCGACGGCGGTGGAGGCCGTCACTCGACGACCGTGCCCTTGGGCACGACGGTGATGCCGGACTCCGTGACCGTGAAGCCGCGCGCGCGGTCCTGCTCCGGGTCGAGCCCGATGCGCGCCTGCTCCTGGACGACGACGTTCTTGTCGATGATGGCGCGGTGCACCTGGGCGTGCCGGTGCACCTGGACGCCGTCCATGAGGACCGAGTCCGACACGGACGACCACGAGTGCAGGTACGTCCCGGGCGACAGGACCGAGCCGACGGCCGTCGCGCCCGAGATGATGACGCCGGGGGAGACGAGCGAGTCCGCCGCGTGCCCGAGGCGACCCCGCCCGGCGTGCACGAACTTCGCAGGGGGAAGACCCACGTAGCCCGTGTGCAGCGGCCACTCCTCGTTGTAGAGGTTGAACACGGGCGTCCGCGATCGATCAGGTCCTTGTTCGCGTCGTAGTACGAGTCGATCGTCCCGACGTCCCGCCAGTAGTCGCGGTCGCGGTCGGTCGAGCCGGGGACGTCGTTGCGGATGAAGTCGTAGACCGCCGCCGTGCCCTTCTCGACGAACGCCGGGACGATGTCCCCGCCCATGTCGTGGCGCGAACCGGCGTTCGCGGCGTCGGACGTCACCGCCTCGACGAGCGCGTCGGTGTCGATGACGTAGTTGCCCATCGACGCCAGGATCTCCTTCGGCGAGTCGGGCAGCCCGACCGGGTCCGTCGGCTTCTCCCGGAAGGCGGCGATCTTCGTGGGGTCCTTCGCGTCCGTCTCGATGACGCCGAACTGGTCCGCCATGCCGATCGGCTGGCGGATGCCCGCGACGGTGAGCCTGCGCGCCCGACTCGACGTGCGCGTCGACCATCTGGGAGAAGTCCATGCGGTAGACGTGGTCGGCGCCGACCACGACGACGATGTCGGGGCGCTCGTCGTCGATGATGTTCAGGCACTGGTAGATCGCGTCGGCGCTGCCGAGGTACCAGTGCTTGCCGACCCGCTGCTGCGCGGGGACCGGCGCCACGTAGTTGCCCAGCAGGGCCGACATGCGCCACGTCTTCGTGATGTGCCGGTCCAGGCTGTGCGACTTGTACTGCGTCAGCACGACGATCTTCAGGTAGTGCGAGTTCACGAGGTTCGACAGGGCGAAGTCGACCAGGCGGTAGATGCCGCCGAACGGCACGGCAGGCTTGGCCCGCGACTCCGTGAGGGGCATGAGGCGCTTGCCCTCGCCCCCGGCGAGGACGATGGCGAGGACTCGGGGTGCGGCGGCCATGCCCAGACGGTAGTCCCTCGGGCCGTGGCCTCGCAGCCGGGGGCCGGATCCTGGGCGACGGGCGCGCGGCCGGTCCCGTGGCGCGCGCGCCCCGTGCACTAGCGTGTGGCGCGTGAGAGTCGACCTGCTGACCCGCGAGTACCCGCCGCACGTCTACGGGGGCGCCGGCGTCCACGTGGCGGAGCCTGTCCGCCGTCCTGCGGCGCCACGTCGACGTGCGTGTGCGCTGCTTCGACGGACCGCGCTCCGAGGAGGGCGTCACGGGGTACTCCGTGCCGGGCGTCCTCTCCGCCGCCAACGCCGCGCTCGGGACGTTCGGGGTCGACCTCGAGATGGCCGGGGACGTCGCCGGCGCCGACCTCGTCCACTCCCACACCTGGTACGCCAACCTCGGGGGTCACCTGGCGGGGCTCCTGCACGGCGTGCCGCACGTGCTCTCCGCTCACTCGCTCGAGCCGCTGCGCCCGTGGAAGGCCGAGCAGGCTCGGCGGCGGGTACGCGCTGTCGTCGTGGGCCGAGCGCACCGCCTACGAGGGCGCCGCGGGCGTCATCGCCGTCTCGGCGGGCATGCGCGACGACATCCTGCGCGTGTACCCGCAGGTCGACCCCGCGAAGGTCCACGTCGTCCACAACGGGATCGACCTGGAGGGGTGGCGCCGGCCCGAGGGCGAGGCCGACCGCGTGGTCGCGGACCGCGTCGTCCGGGACCTCGGCATCGACCCCGAGCGCCCCGCCGTCGTCTTCGTCGGGCGGATCACGCGGCAGAAGGGCCTGCCGTACCTGCGCGCGCGCGCGCGCGCGCTGCCCGAGGTCCAGGTCCGTCGTGCTGTGCGCGGGCGCCCCCGACACCCCGAGATCGCCGCCGAGGTCAGCGGCGCCGTCGAGGTGCTGCAGTCCGAGCGCACGGGCGTCGTGTGGATCGAGCAGATGCTGCCCCGCGCCGAGCTCGTCGCCGTCCTCGCCGCGTCGACGGTGTTCGTGTGCCCGTCGGTCTACGAGCCGCTCGGCATCGTCAACCTCGAGGCGATGGCCGTGGGGCTGCCCGTCGTGGGGACCGCGACCGGCGGCATCCCGGAGGTCGTCGACGACGGCGTGACGGGCCTCCTCGTCCCGATCGACCAGGCGGACGACGGGACGGGCACCCCGCTCGACCCCGACCGCTTCGTCGCCGACCTCGCCGACGCCCTCACGCAGGCCTGGCCACCGACCCCGCGCGCGCCGCCGAGATGGGACGCGCGGCGCGCGCGCGTCGAGGAGCACTTCGCGTGGGCGATCGGCGAGCGCACGCTCGAGGTCTACCGGACGGTGCTGGGACAGTCCTGACGCACGCAGGTTCGCCAGGGGTGGTGCGGGCGACGTGGTCGGGCCGGGTGGCCGGGGCGGGTCACGTGCTCGGGCTGCCACGGAGATGAAGACGTCAGAATGTATATTGTTTTTTTTTTTTCAAGGAAAAAGGGGGAATCCGAATGAGGGGCCCGTCTCGTGGGCTCGGAGTTGTGTATAAGAAACGGCTGCCCCCCTCCGCCCGCCCCCCGCCCCGGCCGCCGTCGTCCCGCCTCGACCGGTTCTCGCCAGAGCCGCGCCCCGCGGCACGTCCGACCCGGCGGCCACGTCCTCGACTCGGCGGGCCAGGACGTGCCGCTGCCGGGCGGGACGAGCGGTGGGGGCGGACCGTGTGCGAAGGGCGTAGGAGCGCGCGCGAGAACGTGACCTCGCAGATCGGGGTGACGGCGCGCCAGCCCGAGCGCACGGACCGACCTCGCCGCGGACGCAACCTGCGACGCGGGAGGCTCAGGGCAGGGGCGTACCGGTCGTGCCGTCGCCCACCCAGAGGGTCGCCGCCCCGATCGCGCGGCGGGACGCCCGGTCCACCTCGCGCAGCGCCGTCGAGCGCTGGTCGGCCTGCCAGAGGTTCACGGCGCCGCCGTCGTCGGCCGTCGCGAGGTCGACGATCGCGCGCAGCCGCACGGCCTGCTCGAGCACGCGGACCGCGCGACCGTCGAGAGCCGCGGGGAGCTGCCACGAGGGCGCGCCGCCCGAGCGCAGGCCCGCGATGGCGTCGGCCGCGTCCTCGCGCCACCGGGCGACGTCGAGCGCGTCGAGCGCCTGCGTCGCGACGAGGAGGGCCGTCCGGAGCTCGTGCTCGGCCTCGCCGAGGGTGCCGGTCGAACCGAGCACCCGGGACGCCCAGGGGGCGACGGCCGTCACGTGCCACGTCACGAGGTGCCCGGGCTCGAGGTCGCTGCCGAACTCGCTGACCTCCGGGGTGAGGGCCCACGACCCCGCGGGCGTCGTGACGAGGACGCACTCCCCGACGTCGGTGGCCGCGGGGGCGACCTCGGGCGGGACGCCCGTCACGTCTCCGGGGACGGGTGCGAGCGCGACGACGGCGTGGGCGTCGCCGGACCACGCGCCGACGAGGTCGGCCAGCCGGACGTCGCCCAGCGCACCGGACGCGACGTGCGGCTCGTCGTCGCGCTCGACGGCACGCACGGCGCGCGCGAGGGCGTCGTCGTCGGTGGGAGCACGGTGCGCGGCCCGCAGCCACAGCGCGAGCAGGGCGCTGCGGGGCAGCGCGCCGGGCGCGGACGCCGAGGCCGCCCCGGGCCTGCTGGACGAATGGGAATCCACGTCGGCCAACCTATAGGGTCGGTGACCATGAGCGCCGTTCTCGACCTGCAGGGCGTCACCGTCCGACGTGGCACCACGACCATCCTCGACGCCGTGGACTGGCAGGTGAAGGAGGGTGAGCGCTGGGTGATCCTGGGCCGCAACGGTGCCGGCAAGACCACCATGCTGCAGATCGCCTCGGCGCGCATGCACCCCACGTCGGGGTCGGCCGAGGTCCTGGGCGAGCGCCTGGGCCGCGTCGACGTGTTCGAGCTGCGTCCTCGTATCGGGCTCGCCTCGGCCGCGCTGGCCGAGCGCATCCCGGGCGACGAGACGGTGCGCGACGTCGTGCTCACCGCCGCGTACGGCGTGACCGGTCGGTGGCGCGAGAGCTACGAGGACTTCGACACCGAGCGCGCGGACGACCTGCTGCGCGCGTTCGGGGTGGACGGTCTCGCGGACCGCACGTTCGGGACGCTGTCGGAGGGCGAGCGCAAGCGGACGCAGATCGCCCGCGCGCTCATGACGGACCCCGAGATCCTCCTGCTCGACGAGCCCGCCGCCGGCCTGGACCTCGGCGGGCGCGAGGAGCTCGTCGCCGCGCTGTCGGAGCTCGCGGGGGACCCGGCGTCGCCCGTCCTCGTGCTCGTCACGCACCACGTCGAGGAGATCCCGCCGGGCTTCACGCACCTCATGCTCCTGCGCGACGGCCAGGTCCACCGGGCGGGCCCCATCGGTGAGGTCCTCACGGCCGAGAACCTCAGCGAGGCCTTCGGGCTGCCGCTGGTCGTGGCGCACGGCGGCGGGCGCTGGATGGCCCGCGCGGCGCGGCCGTGACCTGACGCCGGACGTCTTCGGTCCCGGTCCCGGGTGCGGGCGCGTGCGAGGCGGCGCGTCGAACGGGTAAAGTAGTCGTAAAGACCGCACGGACGATCGGGGGTCGAGATGGACTGGCTGTGGTGGGTCGGGGGCGCGCTCGTCTTCGCGCTGATCGAGATCATCTCGCTCGACCTGGTGCTCATCATGTTCGCGGGCGGCGCGCTCGCGGCGGCCGGCGTGAACGCCGCGGGCGGACCGCTGTGGCTGCAGATCCTCACGTTCGCCGTGGTGAGCGTGATCCTGCTCCTCACCCTGCGCCCGTGGTTGCTGCGGGGGCTGCGCGACCGCGTCCCGCTCACCGAGACGAACGTCGCCGCGCACGTCGGTCGCGCCGCGCTCGCCGTCGACCAGGTCACCGAGGTCGGCGGCCGGGTCAAGCTCGTGGGCGAGGTCTGGACCGCGCGCACGGAACCCGACGCGCCACCGATCCCCGCCGGGGCGGACGTGCGCGTGCTGCGCATCGACGGCGCGACGGCCGTCGTCGCCCCGTTCCCGGCCGATCATCCCCGAGGTACCTGACCACACCCGAGACGACCCCGCGCTCCCGGCCGACGGGGGCCGACGACCAGGAGGCAGCCGATGAACGACCCCAGCCCCGGAACGATCCTCGCCTACATCGTCCTCGCTCTCGTCCTGATCTTCGTGATCGTCGCGCTGGTCAAGGCGGTGCGCATCGTGCCGCAGGCCGTGGCGCTGATCGTCGAGCGGCTCGGGCGCTACTCGCGCACGCTGGAGCCGGGCCTGCACCTGCTCGTCCCGTTCGTGGACCGCGTCCGTGCGTCGGTGGACCTGCGCGAGCAGGTGGTCTCGTTCCCGCCGCAGCCGGTCATCACGTCCGACAACCTCGTGGTGAGCATCGACACCGTCATCTACTTCCAGGTCACGGACCCGAAGTCCGCGGTGTACGAGATCGCGAACTACATCACGGCGATCGAGCAGCTCACCGTCACGACGCTCCGCAACGTCATCGGGTCGATGGACCTCGAGCAGACGCTCACGAGCCGCGACCAGATCAACGGACAGCTGCGCGGCGTCCTCGACGAGGCGACCGGCCGCTGGGGCATCCGCGTCAACCGGGTCGAGCTCAAGTCGATCGACCCGCCGGCGAGCGTGCAGGGCTCGATGGAGCAGCAGATGCGCGCCGAGCGCGACCGGCGCGCCGCGATCCTCACGGCGGAGGGCGTCAAGCAGTCGCAGGTGCTCACGGCGGAGGGCGAGAAGCAGGCCGCGATCCTGCGCGCCGAGGGTGACGCGCAGTCGCAGATCCTCCGGGCCGAGGGCGAGTCGCGGGCGATCCTCCAGGTGTTCGACGCGATCCACGAGGGCGACGCCGACCCCAAGCTCCTCGCGTACCAGTACCTGCAGATGCTGCCGCAGATCGCGAACGGGAGCGCGAGCAAGCTGTGGGTCGTGCCGACCGAGTTCACGGCTGCGCTCGGCTCGATCGCCAAGGGCTTCGGCGGCGTCCCCGGCCTCGCGGGCGGGGGAGTGCCCGGTCCGACGCCCGCGGAGGACGCCGAGGCGGCGGAGGCCAGCGCGGAGGCCCGCCGGGAGCGTGACCGCGACCGCGTGCGGTTCGGGACGCCGTCGCTCACCGACCCGGCCGAGGCGCTCGCCGAGGCGCGACGCCTGGCCGAGGCGGCCACGGCCGACGCGACGAGCTCGGGCACGCGCTCCGGGCTCCCGTTCGACCCGTCGACGGAGCGCGGCCAGCACCCCGGTGGCGAACGTCGGGCGACGCCCGCGGAGCCGGGGTCGACGTCCCCCCGGCCGCTGGGCGGCTCGCCCGCGGCGCCGCCGCCGCCCCCCGCGACCGAGGACGAGCCGCCGACGGACGAGCCTCCGTTCGGGCAGCCGCCGTCGTTCGAGCCGGGGCGCTGACCCCGAGCCCGTGCCCCCGTACCGACGCCCTGCGGACGCCGGTGCGGACGCCGCGCGGGACCGCGCAGGAGACCCGACGAGGACCCCGCACGACCGTGTGCGGGGTCCTCGTGCGCCCGCCCGGGTCCGCTGCGGGAAAATCCCTTGCAAGTGAGTGCTCACTCATTTACGCTCGTCCCGTGGTCGTATCCCCTCCTGTCGCCGCGCGCGCCGAGCGCGCCGCGCGCATGTCCCGCGAGGACCGGCGGGACGCGATCGCGGCAGCGACGGTGCCGCTGCTCGTGGAGCACGGTGCCGCCGTCACGACGCGTCAGATCGCCGAGGCCGCGGGCGTCGCGGAGGGCACGCTCTTCCGGGCGTTCACGGACAAGGACGAGCTCCTGCGCGCCGCCGTGGTCCGCTCGCTCGACCCGCAGCCGCTCGTCGACGCGATCCTCGCCCTGCCGGGGGACGATCTCGCCGCGCTCGTCCGAGAGCTCGCCGGGCTCCTCGCCGAGGCCCAGCGGGCGGGCATGCGCGTCTTCGCGGTCGCGCACCAGGTCCTCGGCGGGCGCCTCGGTCCCGAGGGCTCGAGCCGCGAGACGCGGCCGGTGCACGACCGTGCGGGCCACGGGCATCCCGGTCTCGACGCGCGCCAGCGCTCGGTCGCGGCGCTGCGCACGGCGATCGAGGAGCGGCTGCGTCCGCACGCCGACGAGCTCCGCGTGCCCGCGCACGTCGCGGCGACGGTCGTCTCGTCGTTCGTCTTCGGCAACGCCGTCCCGCACCTCGCGGGCGCCAGCCCTCTCGACGCCGACCAGGTCGCCGACCTCCTCCTGCACGGGATCGCCGAGCCCACGGGCACCGACCCGTCCCCCTGACCCGGACGGCGTCGCCCGTGGCGACGTCCCCGATCCGTCCCTGATCCGTCCCAGCGACAGGACTCCCATGCTCCTCAGACTCCTGCGAGCCCACCTGCGCCCGTACACCACGTCGATCGTGGTCGTCCTGGTCCTCCAGCTCGTCCAGACCATGGCGACCCTCTACCTGCCGAGCCTCAACGCCGACATCATCGACCAGGGCGTGACGCAGGGCGACACCGCCTACATCATGCGCACCGGCGGCGTCATGCTCGCCGTCAGCCTGGGGCAGGTCGTGTGCGCGATCGTCGCC
The DNA here is from genome assembly GCF_965112045.1 of Cellulosimicrobium sp. Marseille-Q8652. Taxonomy (NCBI): domain Bacteria; kingdom Bacillati; phylum Actinomycetota; class Actinomycetes; order Micrococcales; family Promicromonosporaceae; genus Cellulosimicrobium; species Cellulosimicrobium sp. Marseille-Q8652. The sequence continues at coordinate 1,042,932 of NZ_CBCOPS010000002.1, forward strand.
GTCTACTACGGCGCCCGTGTCGCGATGGCGCTCGGTCGCGACGTGCGCGCCGGCCTCTTCACCAACGTCCAGCTCTTCTCGGCGCAGGAGATGGGCCGGTTCGGCGCACCGTCGCTCATCACGCGCACGACCAACGACGTCCAGCAGGTGCAGATGGTCGTGCTGCTGTCCTTCACGATCATGGTGATGGCGCCGATCATGCTCGTGGGCGGCGTCATCATGGCGCTGCAGGAGAACGTCGAGCTGTCCGGGCTCCTGCTCGTGATCGTCCCCGTGCTGGGCGTGACCGTCGGCCTCATCGTCGCCCGGATGGTCCCGTACTTCCGGCAGATGCAGAAGCGCATCGACACGATCAACGCCGTCCTGCGCGAGCAGATCACGGGCATCCGCGTCATCCGGGCGTTCGTGCGCGAGCGCCACGAGGAGCGGCGGTTCGGGACGGCCAACGAGGCGCTGTTCGACACCTCCCTGCGCGCCGGCAAGCTCATGGCCCTGATGTTCCCGACGGTCATGCTCGTCATGAACGCGTCGAGCGTCGCGGTGCTGTGGTTCGGCGGCCGGCAGATCGACGCCGGCGACATGGAGGTCGGGGCGCTCACGGCGTTCCTGTCCTACCTCATGTACATCCTCATGGCCGTGATGATGTCGACGATGATGTTCGTCATGGTGCCGCGTGCCGCGGTCTCGGCCGAGCGCATCACCGAGGTGCTCGACGCCCAGGCGTCCGTCGTCGAGCCCGAGCGGCCCACGCCGCTCGTCGAGCGCACCGGCCGGGTCGAGCTCGAGCACGTCGAGTTCCGCTACCCGGGCGCGGAGGAGCCGGTCCTGCACGACGTGTCGTTCGTCGCCGAGCCGGGCCGCACGACGGCGATCATCGGCTCGACCGGTTCGGGCAAGACGACGCTCCTCAACCTCGTGCCACGGCTGTTCGACGTCACGGGCGGGTCGGTGCGGATCGACGGCACGGACGTGCGCGACCTGCGCGGCGAGGACCTCGGCTCGCTCCTCGGCCTCGTGCCGCAGAAGGCCTACCTGTTCTCGGGGACGGTCGCCGACAACCTGCGCTACGGCCGGCCGGAGGCGACCGACGACGAGCTCTGGACGGCCCTCGAGGTCGCGCAGGCCCGGGACTTCGTCGAGGAGCTCGACCAGGGGCTCGCGTCCCCGGTCGCGCAGGGCGGGACGAACTTCTCCGGCGGTCAGCGGCAGCGGCTCGCGATCGCCCGCGCCGTGGTCCGCGAACCGGCCGTCTACCTCTTCGACGACTCGTTCTCCGCGCTCGACTACGCGACCGACGCACGGCTGCGCGCCGCGCTCGCGCCACGGACCCGCCGCTCGACCGTCATCGTCGTCGCGCAGCGCGTCGCGACCATCCGCGGTGCCGACCAGATCCTCGTGCTCGACCACGGCCGGATCGTCGGCCGCGGGACGCACGGCGAGCTCCTCGAGTCGAACGAGACCTACCAGGAGATCGTCTACTCCCAGCTCTCCATGGAGGAGGCAGCATGAGCCGCGAGCAGAGCACCCCGGTCGGCGGCGACGCCGCCTCCGCGACGGCGGACGGCACGACGCCCGACGGCGCGACGACAGGACCGCGCGACGTCGCCTCGACCCGGCTCCGCGGCCGCCCCACCGGGGGCGGCCACGGTCCGATGGGCGGCATGGGCATGCCCGGCGAGAAGGCGATGAACTTCCGTGGCACCCTGCGCCGGTTCGCCGGCGCGCTGCGCCCCGAGCGGCTGCCGGTCCTCGCGGTCCTCGTCCTCGGCATCGTCTCGGTCGCGCTCGCCGTCGCCGGACCGAAGCTCCTCGGGAACGCGACGAACGTCATCTTCGCGGGCGTCGTGGGAGCGCAGCTGCCCGCCGGCATCACGCAGGCGCAGGCGGTGCAGGGGCTCCGGGACCAGGGCCAGGACCAGCTCGCCGACCTCGTGTCGGGCATGGTCGGCCTCGTCCCGGGCCAGGGGATCGACTTCACGGCGCTCGCGACGGTCCTCGCGTGGGTGCTCGCTGTCTACGTCGGCTCGTTCCTCTTCGGCTGGCTGCAGGCGCGCATCACGGCGATCGTCGTGCAGCGGACCGTGTTCCGGCTGCGCGGGGACGTGCAGACGAAGCTCGGCCGCCTGCCGCTGTCGTACTTCGACCGCAACTCGCGCGGCGAGATCCTCTCGCGCGTGACGAACGACATCGACAACATCTCGCAGACGCTCACGCAGACGCTGTCCCAGCTCGTCACCTCGATCCTCACGGTGGTCGGCGTGCTCGCGATGATGTTCTGGATCTCCCCGCTGCTCGCGGTCGTCGCGCTCGTCACGGTGCCGCTGTCGGTGGTGATCACGGCGCAGATCGCGAAGCGCTCGCAGCCCCAGTTCATCGAGCAGTGGGCGGCGACCGGCCGCCTCAACGCGCACATCGAGGAGATGTACACCGGCCACACGCTCGTCAAGGTGTACGGCCACCAGCAGGCGGCGATCGAGGACTTCGACCGCGAGAACGACGCGCTGTACCGCTCGAGCTTCAAGGCGCAGTTCATCTCCGGCACGATCCAGCCGGCGATGGGTTTCGTCGCGAACCTCAACTACGTCGTCGTGGCGGTCGTGGGCGGTCTGCGCGTGGCGTCGGGGACGATGACGCTCGGCGACGTGCAGGCGTTCATCCAGTACTCGCGCCAGTTCACGCAGCCCATCACGCAGATCGCGTCGATGATGAACCTGCTCCAGTCGGGCGTCGCGTCCGCGGAGCGCGTCTACGACCTGCTCGACGCCGAGGAGCAGTCGCCCGACCCGTCGCCGTCCGTGCGGGTCGAGCCCGTGCGCGGCCGGGTCGCGTTCGAGGACGTCTCGTTCTCGTACGACCCGGACGTGCCGCTCATCGAGCACCTCGACCTCGTCGTGGAGCCCGGGCAGACGATCGCGATCGTCGGCCCGACGGGTGCCGGCAAGACCACGCTGGTCAACCTGCTCATGCGGTTCTACGACGTGGACTCCGGGCGGATCACGCTCGACGGGGTGGACACGCGCGACATGACGCGCGACGACCTGCGCTCCGACATCGGCATGGTGCTGCAGGACACGTGGCTGTTCAAGGGCACGATCGAGGAGAACCTGCGCTACGGCGTGAGGGAGTCGCGTCAGGCCGACGGTGTCGACGACGAGGCGTTCCTCGCCGCGACGCGCGCGACGTCCGTCGACCCGTTCGTGCGGACCCTGCCCGACGGGTACGCGACCGTCATCGACGACGAGGGCAGCAGCGTCTCGGCGGGGGAGAAGCAGCTCCTGACGATCGCGCGGGCGTTCCTCGCCGACCCGGCGATCCTCGTCCTCGACGAGGCGACGAGCTCGGTCGACACGCGCACCGAGGTGCTCGTCCAGGAGGCGATGAACGCCCTGCGCGCGGGACGCACGTCGTTCGTCATCGCGCACCGGCTGTCGACCATCCGCGACGCCGACACGATCCTCGTCATGGAGCGGGGCTCGATCGTCGAGCAGGGCTCGCACGACGAGCTGCTCGCCGCGGGCGGAGCCTACTCGCGCCTCTACGAGAGCCAGTTCGCGGCTCCCGTCGGGGCGGAGGCCGAGGACCCCGCCGCGTCGCCCGCGCACGTCGACGACGTGCCGGCTAGGAGACCCTGACGCGCTCGTCGTGGTCGTCGAGCACGAAGAGCTCGACGGCGACGGCGCGGTACAGGCGGTGCCTCGCGGGGGCGCGCAGGGCCGCCGGGTCCCAGGAGCCGAGCCCGCTCTCGACCGATCGCGCGTCGTAGACGGCGAGGGCGTCGGCGAACGTGCGCTCGTCGACGAGGCTCGCGTCGGCCGCGACGTAGAGCGCGCTGCCCGCACCGGGAGGCCGGCTCGAGTCGAAGACCACGAGCGAGACGCGAGGCCGCTCGGCGATGTTGCGGGAGTGCCGCGCGCCGGGCTTCGACGCCCAGACGTACTCGTCGAGCCCCCGCGCGGCGAACCAGACCGGCGTCGCCCACGGCACCCCGTCCGCGTCGGCCGTCGCGAGCGTGAGGTACGCGTTCTCCGCGACGAGGGACCGGGCGAGCCGGCCGGGGTCCGGACCCGCGCCGCTCACGCCCGGACCGCCGGCGCGGGGACGTGGTCGCGCGCCAGCCAGCGCCGGTCGACCCACTTCGTGACCTCGACGAGCAGGAACACGACGACCGAGAGCCCGAGCGTCTTGCCCCACTCCGCGGGCCCGATCGGTGCGGACTCGAACCAGGAGTGCATGAAGGGCGTGTAGACGAAGACCAGCTGCAGCACGAGCAGCGTCGCGGCTGAGATCCAGATGACACGGTTGCCGCGCAGGACGTCGGGCGTGAGGCTCGAGCGGTCGAGGAACCGGCAGTTGAAGAGGTACGCGAGCTGGCCGAGGGCCAGCATCGTCACGGCCGTCGTCTGCGCCTCCGCGAGCGGGACGCCCTGCGAGCGCTCGACGTAGAACAGCAGGATCGTCGCGCCGCCGATGAGGAACGACACGAGCAGGACGCGGCGCAGGTACGCGCCGTCGAGGATCGACGCACCGGGGTCGCGCGGCGCGCGGCGCATGACGTCGGGCTCCGCCCTCTCGTAGGCGAGCGCGAGGGACAGCGTCACCGCGGTGATCATGTTGATCCAGAGCACCTGGACGGGCTGGAGCGGGAGCGTGAGGCCGAACAGCACCGCGACGAGGATCACGAGCGACTGCGCCCCGTTGGTCGGCAGGAGGAACAGGACCGACTTGCGGATGTTGTCGTAGATCCGGCGCCCCTCCTTCACGGCGCGCTCGATCGTCGCGAAGTTGTCGTCCGCGAGGACGACCTCCGCGGCCTCCTTCGTCGCCTCGGTGCCCTTGATCCCCATCGCGACGCCGACGTCCGCCTGGGTGAGGGCGGGCGCGTCGTTCACGCCGTCGCCCGTCATCGCGACGACCTCGCCGTGGGACTGCAGCGCCGAGACGATCCGGATCTTGTGCTCGGGGCTCGTGCGCGCGTAGACGTCGACGTCGCGCACGACCGCGCGCAGCCGTTCCGTCGACATCGCCTCGAGCTCCGGGCCGGTGAGGACGGTGGGCCCGGCGGCGTGACCGTCCGCGCCGGGCGCGGTGTCGACGATGCCCATCTCACGCCCGATGGCGACCGCGGTGCCGGCGTGGTCGCCCGTGATCATCTTCACGCGGATGCCCGCGTCGCGGCACTCGGCGATCGCCGCGACCGCCTCGGGCCGCGGAGGGTCGACGATCCCGACGAGCCCGCACAGCTCCAGGCCCGTCGCGACGTCGTCCGCGTCGAGCGTCGAGGTGCCCTCGGCCGCCGTCGTGCGGGCGGCGGCGAGGACGCGCAGCCCCCGTGCGCCGAGGGCGTCGATCTGCTGCTCCCACAGGTCACGGTCGAGCGGCGCCGTGCGGCCGTCCGGCCCGGTCTGCGTCGTGCAGCGGTCGAGCACCCGGTCCGGGGCCCCCTTGACGTGCACGTGCAGCGCGCCGGCGGGGTCCGCGTCGAGCGTCGCCATGAACTTGTTCTCGGACTCGAACGGCACGACGGCGACGCGCCGCCACCCCGTGGGGTCGACACCCGCCTTCATGCCGAGCGTCCGGAGCGCCCCCTCGGTCGGCTCGCCGACCAGGCGCCAGCCGTCGGCGTCCGCCTCGTCGGGCACGATGCGCGCGTCGTTGCACAGCATCATGGCCGTCGCGACCGCCGCCAGGTCCGGGTCGTCGGCGAGGTCGGCGTGCCGGCCGTCCGCGGCGCCGTCCGGTCGCGCCCCGCCCGGCGCTGCGTCGTCGGGCCCGAGCGTCACGTCACCGACGGGCGCGTACCCGGCGCCCGAGACGGCGAACGACCGCACGGCCGTGCGCACGGTCCGGGCCGTCATCTCGTTCTTCGTGAGCGTCCCGGTCTTGTCCGAGCAGATCGTCGTCACGGAGCCGAGCGTCTCGACCGCGGGGAGCTTGCGCGTGATCGCGCGCCGGCGCGCCATCTGCTGCACGCCGAGCGCGAGCGTGATGGTCACGAGCGCGGGCAGGCCCTCCGGGACCGCCGCGACGGCGAACCCGATCGACGCCGAGATGAGCTCGGGCACGGAGAAGTCGTGCACTGCGCGCCCGATGATCACCATGACGACGGCCATCGCGAGGATGAGGACCGCGAGGATCTTGCCGAAGCGGTCGAGCTGGCGCGTGAGCGGCGTCTCGAGGTTGCGGACCTCGGAGATCATCGTCTGGATGCGGCCGATCTCGGTCGCCTGGCCGGTCGCCGTGACGACTCCCACGCCCTGCCCGGCGGCGACGATCGTCCCGGAGAACAGCATGCTCGTCCGGTCGCCGACGCCCGCGTCCGCCTCGACGGCCGCGACCTTCTTCGACGACGCCACCGACTCGCCCGTGAGCGCCGACTCCTCGACACGCAGGTTCGTCGCCTGCAGCAGGCGCACGTCGGCGGGGACCTTGTCGCCCGAGCGCACGCGCACGACGTCCCCCGGCACGACGTCGTCGGCGTCGATGCTCGCCCACGCCCCGTCGCGGCGGACCTGCGCGGTCACCGAGAGCATGTTCCGGATGCCGTCGAGCGCGCTCTCGGCCCGCCCTTCCTGGATGAACCCGATCGCCGCGTTGATCACGGCGACGGCGAGGATCACGGTGAAGTCGACCCAGTCGCCGAGGATCGCCTTGAGCACCGCGGACACCAGCAGGATGTAGATGAGGATGTCGTCGAAGTGGACGAGGACCCGCTTCCACAACGGGTCGCGCTGCGGCGGCGCCAGGCGGTTCGGCCCCACCTCCGCGAGCCGCGCGGCGGCGTCGTCGCCCGTCAGCCCGTCGTCGGTCGAGCGCAGCGCGGCGACGACGTCGGTCGGTGGCCGCGACCACGGCGCGGTGAGCGCAGGATCGTCGGGGTGGGTCGTGGTCGTGGTCGGCACGGCGTCCGGCGCGGGTCCCATGTGCCCATTCGACCGCCCGCGGGCGCATCGCGCGAGAGGGCGAACGTCCTTCAGCGTCCGTCCGGGTCCGTGAACGGGTCGACGACAGGGACGCCCGTGTCACGGAAGCTCCGGGCGTCGCGGGTGGAAACCGTGAGACCGTGCACCAGCGCGGCCGCCGCGAGCAGCGAGTCGATCGCCGGGAGCGTGCGCGTCGGGGCGCGACCTGACCAGCTCGGAGACGACGTTCGTGTCGAGCAGATACCTCACGAACCGGTCCCCAGGTCGACCTCGCGCAGGGTGGACGGTCGCGCACCACGTCGAGGTCGCCGGCCTCGGACGCCGGCAGGAGGTGGTCGGCGAGCTCGAGCCGGACCCCCGCCAGCTCGTGAGAGGTCGATCCCCACGACCACGGCGACGTCCTTGCCGTGCCGGATATCACCTGGGGTGTGCCGTCGGCTGCCTGCCGCAGCACCTCGCAGAGACGTCGCTTCGCCTCCCGGACCTGCCAGCTCGTCATCGGCGCCACCTCCGGTCGTCCGTCTGGACCGTCTGGTCAGGGCGCGCGGTGTCGTCCCCGTGGCAGGTTCGTGCCCTGCAACCCTCTCTACGTGGTGGGCAGCGTCGCGCGACGGCCGCACGACGTCGACGTCGGAGGTGGGCAGGATGCCTGACGAGCGCACGACCGAGCAGACCGTCCTGGAGCTGCGGATCCACGGCGTGGCGAACACGCCGCCCCACGGCATGCTCGACCTCCCGCCGGGCGAGGTCGAGCAGTGCGACGGCGACGGCCTGGGCAGCTTCTGGGTCCCGACCGCCGCGGCCGACGCGCGGGACCGGGTCGCCGCCACCGGACCGTCCGCCGTCGCCCCGGGCGACCTGCACGCCATCCGTCCCGACGTGCGGCGCGAGGCCTACTCGTGGGGCGCGATGGCGCGGCTCGGCGCGTTCCCGCTCTCCGGCGTCGTCGGTGCGGTCGGGCGCGGGCTCACGCGCGCCCTGTGGGCCCTCAACGTCCCGTTCGGCCTCGCGAACGTCGCGTACTGGGCCCGGCGCGTGCCCGGTGCCGAGGACGGCGACGTCGCCCGCACCCCGGCCCGTCGTGCCGACGAGACCGTCGAGCGCGCGCGGCCCGAGGCGACGGCGGCGGCCGTCCGCGTCTTCGGTCTCGCCCTCACGCTCCTGCTCACCGCGGCGGTCACGACGGTCACGGTCCTCGTCGTCGGGACGCGGTGCATGGGCGTCGTGGCGCCCGACGCGACGACCGTCGACGTGTGCTCCCGCGTCCCCACGCTGCTCGACGGCCTCGCCCGCACGGACCACGGCGACCGCGTGGTCCTGCTCTCGCTCGTCCCCGTCCTCGTCGTCCTCCTGCTGGTCGCCGTCGCGCGTGCCGGCCAGGTCCGGTTCGACGAGCGCGTCTCCCTCGCGCGCGCGGGGCAGGTGCGCGTCGGGGCCGGGACGGGACCGCTGCTGTACCGGGCGGGCTTCTGGAGCCGGCGCGTCGCCGGCCCGTCGGCCCTCCTCGCGCACCTCGCCGCGGCGGTCGCGCTCGTCGCGGTGCTCCTCGCGTGGACGGACGACCGGTCGGGGGCCGGCACGGTGCTGCTGGTCGCCGGTGCCGCCGTGGTCGCCCTGGCCGCCGCCGTCGTCGCGCTGCGCAACGACGACGCGGGGATCCAGGTGACACCGCCCCGCTGGAAGGGCACGCTCGCCGTCGTCGCCCTGGTCCTCGCCGTGCTCGTCTGGGCCGCCTCCGCGGTGGTCAGCGCGCGCCGGACGCCGGGGGGAGAGCTGCCGTCGTACGTCGGGATCGACGTCGCGCCCACGATGCTCGGCGCCGTCCTCACCGGGATCGCCGCGGCCGCCCTCGTGTGGCGGCGCCGCGTCCCGACGCTCGCGTGGGCCGCCGTGCCGGTGGTCGTCACGGCGTGCCTCGCCGTCGTCGCCGTCGCGCGGGTGGTGGACGACGGCGGGGCCGTCGCGGCGTACGGGGGGACCACGAACGCGTTCCTCGTCTGGGGCGCCGTCGCGGCGCTCGCGGTGCCGCTCGGCGTCGCGCTCGTCCCGGCGCTCGCGCCCGTCCGGCGGCAGGGCCCTGAGCGCTGGTCGGGCTGGTCGGGCGCCGGACCGGGCGTGTTCCTGCTCACCGCGACCGCGACCGCGGCGGTGCTCACGAGCCTGCTCGTCCTGGGGACCCAGGTGTACCTGGCCGGCGGCAGGGACGTGCGCCCGGACGCCGAGGGGCAGCTCAGCGTCGCGATCGTGCGGACCGTCCCCGGCGTGCAGGACGTGCCGGTCCCGTCGGCGTACACCGAGTTCGGCATCAGCGCGCTGGTGCTCTGCGCGACCGCGGTCGTCGGGCTCGTCGCGCTCGCCGCTCCGGGCCTGCACGACCTCACCCGGCCGTGGACGACGTGGGTCGGGCGTGCCGCCGGGACGGAGTCCGACACGACCGGACCGACGGCCTGGGCCGCGTCGAGCATCGCCGACGCCGAGCAGCGACGGACCGAGGGCACCCGGCAACGCGTCGCCGACATCCCCGTGGCGCCGCGCCGCGCCGTCCGCGCCCGGCAGCTCGCCGCGGTCACGCACCGGGCGGAGAACGCCGTCGGGGTCCTGGCCCTCGCGTCGTGGTGCACGCTCGTCGTGACGATCCTGCTCGGGCGGACGGGGGAGTCGGTGGCGGGGGTCTGGGAGCTGGGACCAGGACCAGCCGGCAGCCGTCGCGGTGCCCGCCGTGGGGGCGCTGGCCCTGGGGCTCGTGGCCGGCTTCGTCGCCGCGGGGGCGGAGGGGTTCTCCCGGCCGTGGGGGCTGCTGTGGGCCCTCATGTGCTTCCTGCCGCGCAGCGCGCACCCCTTCGGCCCGCCCTGCTACGCGGAGCGCACCGTCCCCGAGGTGGCGGCGCGCGTGGAGTCGTGGCTCGACGCCGAGGACCTGCCGGCACCTCGACGAGCGGGAGCCGCACCACGCCGCCGCGTCGTCCTCTCGGCGCACTCGCTCGGCGCCGTCATGGCCGTCGCCGTCGTGCTCGGTCGGGCGGGCAACCCGGCTCCGCGCACGGACGACGTCGCACCCCCGCTCCGGGCGGACGGCGACGGGCGGCTCGGGCTCCTCACCTACGGGGTCCAGCTCCGTCCGTACTTCGGGAGGTTCTTCCCGTCCCTGCTCGGCCCGCAGGTGCTCGGGACGCCGCCCTGCGGCGGACCGGCGTGGCGCGGGGACCCCTGGCGCCGGCAGAGCACGGACCCCCGGGTCGCGCTGCGCGAGGCCGTCCGGCTCCAGAGCCCCGGGGCGCGGGCCGGGAGCGCGGCCGGGATCGCGCTCGACGCCCACGACGCGCTCCGCCGGACGGCCGTCGCGCGGGACGCCGAGCTGCGGCAGGCCGAGCGCCGGCTGCGCGCGGCGACGGCGCGCGGGCTGACCGGCGGCCGCGTCGAGCTGCTGCGGGCAGAGGTCGTCGCCGCGACGGCGGCGCTCGAGGCGGCCAGGGTGCCGCTGGAGGCGGCGGAGGACGTCGTGGCGGGGGCGGTCGCGACGCGACGGCGGGCGCTCGGCCTCGAGGCCGACGCGACGGAGCGGGCCTACCGTGCCGCGCGGCTCCACGGGGAGGCCGCCACCGCCGAGCGCCGCGCGGCCGACGCGGCGTGGTCCCGCGCGTGCGCCGGGCCGGGCTCCGCGCCGCTCGACCCCGCGACCCCCACGCTCGTCCGGCTCCTGCGGCACCGCGAGCGGCAGCCCGCGTGGGTCAACCTGTGGCGGCGCACCGACGTCCTCGGCTTCCCCGTCGTGTCCTACGGCACGAACCCCGTGGACCGCGGCGCGGACGAGGTCGACCGCGGGGCCTACCTGTTCACCGTCGCCGCGCACAGCGGCTACCCCCGTGCGTGGGCGTACCACCTCGCCCTCGACACGGTGCTCGGCCGGCTCGGGGCGCCGCCGCCCCCGCCGACCGGTGCGCGGGTCGCGCCGCCGGTGGGCACCGTGCCGGTCGGCGCCGCGTGATCGGGGACAATCGACGTCGTGACCCCCGAGAGCCTGCACGTCGTCCGCGTCACCGACCCCGCCGACGAGCGGCTCGCCGACTACACGAGCCTCACCGACGTGGCGCTGCGCGCGAAGCACGAGCCCGAGAAGGGGATCTACATCGCCGAGAGCTCGACCGTCATCCGCCGGGCGCTCGCCGCGGGGCACCGGCCGCGGTCGTTCCTCATGGCGGAGCGCTGGCTGGCTGACCTGGCGGAGGACATCGAGGCGCTCGCCGCGAGGTTCCCCGTCGACGACGCCCCGGGCGGCACGGGCGAACCCGTCCCGGTGTTCGTCGGCGAACCCGACGTGCTCGAGGCGATCACGGGGTTCCACCTGCACCGCGGTGCGCTCGCCGCCATGCACCGGCCGCCGCTGCCGAGCGTCCACGAGCTCGTCGCCGGCGCCCGCGGCGGCGCGGGGGCCCGGCGCGTGGCCGTGCTCGAGGACGTCGTGGACCACACCAACGTGGGCGCGATCTTCCGCTCGGCGGCCGCGCTCGGCGTCGACGCCGTGCTCGTCTCGCCGCGGTGCGCGGACCCGCTGTACCGCCGGTCGGTGCGCGTGAGCATGGGCACGGTGTTCCAGGTGCCGTGGACGCGGTTCGAGTCCTGGCCCGGCGGCCTGGCGGCGCTGCAGGAGGACGGGTTCACGGTCGCGGCGCTCGCGCTGTCCGACGACGCGGTGAGCCTGGACGAGCTCGTCGCCGACGCGCCGGAGCGCCTCGCGCTCGTCCTCGGGACGGAGGGTGACGGGCTGTCGCGCGGCGCGGTCGAGGCGGCCGACCAGGTCGTGACGATCCCGATGGCCGGGGGAGTGGACTCCCTCAACGTCGCGGCGGCGTCGGCGGTGGCGTTCTGGGCGACGCGCGCGTAGCGGCCTGGATCGCGGGCCAGGAGGGCGCCGGCCCGTAGTAGCCGGCGGTGGGTCCGCCGGCTACTCGGTCGTCGTCGTCCGGGTGAGCCGGAGCTCCTCGGTGTCCAGCCGGGCCTGCACCTGGCGCAGGACGGTGTCGTCGATCTCGCGCCGGTCGCGCAGCCGGATGACGGTGTCGCGCTTGCGCGCGAGGAGGCTGAGCCTGAGTTCCGTGTACTCGTCGTCGAGCCGGACGGTGAGGTCGTGAGGCGGGGCGTCGTCGGCGCGCGCGCGGAGGACGGCGAGGTGCTCCTCGTACTCTCCGCGCAGCCGGTCGACGATCGTGGGGTCGGTGCCGAGCTCGGACGCGACCTCGGGCAGCGACCGGAGCGCTTCCTCGGTGGCGGTCGTCTCGGCGAGGTGGCGTTCGCGGACGACGCCGTCGTCGTCGGGCAGGTGAGCCCAGCGGACGACGGGTGCCAGGAGCAGTCCTTGGACGACGAGGGTCGTGGCGACGACGCCGGCGGTGATGAAGACGATGAGGTCGCGGTCCGGGAACGGTGCGCCGGAGCCGAGAGAGGTGGGTACCGAGAGTGCGACGGCGAGGGAGACGGCTCCTCGGAAGCCGGCCACGGTGGACACCATGCGCGCACGGTGGGTGACCCGGCGCAGGCGCTGCGACGGCCGCCGGTCGAGCGCGCGGATCGTGTAGGCGGAGGCCACGAGGAAGGTGAACCGGACGATGACGAGGGTGAGGACGATCAGCGCCACGCCGAGGAGGCCGGTCCTCAGCTCGTCGGTGTCGAGCGCGCGGACGGAGGCGTGGGCCTCGAGGCCGACGAGCACGAAGAGCGAGCCGTTGACGAGGTACGTCGCGAGGGTCCAGAACGCAGTGCTCTGCTGGCGCGCGGCCGCGGTCCCGACGCGGGGGCCCACCTGGCTCATGACGAGCCCCGCCACGACGACCGCGAGGACTCCGGAGGCCTCGACGAGCTCGGCCAGGAGATAGGCGGTGAACGGGATGAGGATCACCAGCACGTTGCTGAGCAGCGTGTCGCGGATGCGGTGACGGGCCAGAGCGGCGATCGCGGCGACGACTGCCCCGATCGCGATGCCGCCGAGGTAGGACACGGCGACGAGGCCGGCGATGTGCCCGACGGCGAGGGTCTCGTCGCCGACGGTCACGCCGACCGCGACGCCGTACAGCACGAGCGCGGTGCCGTCGTTGACGAGACTCTCCGCCCGCAGCACGGTGACGTCACGGCGGGGCAGGGAGCGGGCGAGGGCGCCGACGGCGGTCGCATCGGTGGGGGCGAGCGCCGCACCGAGGACCCAGGCGGGTCCCCACGGCATGCCGAGTGCGTGGGCGACGGTGGCGACGGCAGCCGCCGTGGCCACGACGAGCAGGGTGCTGGTGAGCACGACGCCGCGGAACGTCGCGCGGATCTCGCGCAGGGAGGTGGTCAGGGCCTCCCAGTACAGGAGCATCGGGAGGAAGACCAGGAGCATGAGCTCGGGGGGAAGGTGCACGTCGCGCAGGGCGGGGGCGAAGCCGAGGACGATCCCCGCGACCAGGAGCAGGACGGGCCCGGCGATGCCGGTGCGGCGCGACAGGACCCCGCACGCGAGGATCACCGCGCCGAGGATCACGACGAGCTCGAGACCGATCATGGGTGCCACCTTCTCGCCGTGTCGCCTGCAGGAATCGTGACCCTGCGCTCGATCATCGGCGCCTGCACGGGTCGACCGAGTCGATCGCCCTACTCAGAGTCAGCGCGTGCACCTGCGGTGAGACCGGCCGGAGTGCTGGCGTCCGACGGCTCGTGGCGGTGCGTCGCACTGATCGCCGTGAGCAGGGCGAGCGCGTCGTGCGCGGGTGTGCCGGGCTCGGCGTAGTACGCGATGAGCGTCAGGCCGTCGAGACCGGAGAGCTCCAGCGCCTGGAAGGACAGCTCGAGGTCCCCGACATCCGGGTGGTGGAACTGCTTGACCCCGCTGTGATGGAAGCGCACGTCGTGCACGGCCCACATGCGCCGGAAGTCGTCGCTGCCGACGGAGAGCTCACCGACGAGGTCGGCGAGCTCTCGGCTGTGCGGGGCGCGCCCGGCCTCTTGGCGCAGGATGGCGACCGAGTCCTCGGCCATGTCCTCCCACCGCTCGAGCGCGGTGCGGGCTGCGGGGTCGAGGAAGAGGTACCGCGCGAAGTTCTCCGCGGCGGGGGGCGTCACCCCGCCGGGGTGGTAGAGCTCGCGGGAGAGGTCGTTCATCGCCAGGATGTCGAGGCGCCCGTTGCGGACGAACGCGGGGACCCCGGTCATGGCGTCGAGCAGGTGCTGCACGCCCTGCGGGAGCTTCACCGGTGCCCTGCGCCGCCGCGGACCAGCGCCGGCACTAGCGGCGCGCGCGAGGTCGAACAGGTGCTGGCGCTCGGCGGCGTCGAGCCGAAGGGCGCGGGCCAGCGCGTCCAGGACGGGCTCGGAGGCCCCGGCGACGTTCCCCCGCTCGAACCGGTTGTAGTAGTCCACGCTCATCCCCGCGAGGAGGGCGATCTCCTCACGCCGTAGTCCGGGCACGCGCCGTCGACCGCCTCCTGCGGGCATCCCGACCATCTCCGGGGACAGGCGGGCACGCCGGGTTCGGAGAAAGTCGTGCACCTCGTCTCTGATCGCCATGCTGCCACGCTACGTCCGGTCCCCGGGCCTGAGGCAGGTACTGGCGTTACCTGCAAGAGCCGTCACTACCTCGGCCTGCGCGCGGCTGATTGGCTGGGCGACGAGCCGACGTACCCCTGACCGGCCACACGAACCTGGAGATCGCACCATGACCTCGACGCACGACGACAGCGCCGACCGGCGCGCGATCCTGGCGGCCGACCGCGAGCTGCTCGACGGGCTCGTCCGACGAGACGTGGGCGCGCTCGAGCGGCTCCTCTCCCCGGACTTCGTCGCGGTGCACATCACCGGCCAGGAGCAGAGCCGCGCGGACTGGTTGGCCCAGGTCTCGTCCGGAGCGATGGCTTACCACCACGTCGAGAGGGAGTCGAGCGAGCTTCGGGTCGCCGAAGGCTCCGCCGTGCTCGTCACCCGCAACCTCGTGACTGCGACCATCTGGCGAACGCGCGCGACCTGGCCGCTGGAGTCGACCACCCGCTACGCCCACCGTGTCGGCCGATGGACGGTCCTCCGCTCCGCCGCCACCACGTACTGACCGATGTCCCCGCACCGTGCGGGACACCCACACCGAGGAGCGCGTCATGTCCGTACCAGCTACATCCACCCCCGCCACCGAGGTCGTCGTCGTCATCGGCGCCGGTGCCATCGGCCAGGCGATCGTCCGTCGGGTCGCCGCCGGCCGCACCGTCCTGGTGGCCGACGTCGACGACGACAACGCCGCTGCGGCGGCGCGCAACCTCGAGGGTGCCGGCTACCGGGTGACCACCGGTCACGTCGACGTCTCCGACGGTGCGTCCGTCAGCGCTCTCGCCGAGCAGGCCGCCGCGCTCGGCGCCGTCTCGCGCGTCATCCACACCGCCGGCCTGTCACCGGCGCAGGCGAGCCCGCAGGCGATCATCGCCGTCGACCTCGTCGGTACGGCTCACGTCCTGGAAGCGTTCGGACGCGTGGTCGCCCCGGGAGGGTCCGGCATCGTCATCGCCAGCCAGGCCGGGCACATGATCCCGCCGCTGCCCGCCGACCAGAACGAGGCGCTGTCCCGCACGCCCGCGGGCGACCTCACCGACCTGCCGATGCTGCAGGCGGACGCCGTGCCGAGCTCCGGGTTCGCCTATGCCCTGGCCAAGCGCGCGAACGTGCTGCGGGTCCAGGCCTCCAGCGTCGGGTGGGGCGACCGGAGCGCCCGCCTCAACTCCCTGAGCCCCGGCATCATCATGACGCCTCTGGCCCTCGACGAGTTCAACGGCCCCGCCGGCGAGGCGTACCAGGAGATGGTCCGGACCTCGGCCGCGGGGCGCGTCGGGTCGCCTGACGAGGTCGCCGCGGCCGCCGCCTTCCTGCTCGGCCCCGACGGAGCATTCGTCACCGGCACCGACCTGCTCATCGATGGGGGCGTCATCGCCTCCATCCTCTCCGGCCGGTTCCAGGTGCAGATGGGATGACCGCCCCCGCTGTCGGCGCGGCGGGCGCCTGCCGCTGCGCCTGCGGTCCGACGACGGTGATGACGCTACGTCGCGCGGGGTGTGCGGACGCGCCGGGGCGGTGCACCCTGGTCGCTCGGGGTCAGCGGGGGTCGATGCGCAGCGTGGTGGTGCGCGCGGTGGGCGCGGTGATGGCCTGGACGGCCGAGCCGTCGCCGTACTTGGCGTGGTAAGCGGTGTCGATCGCGTCGTCTCGGGTGTCGTCGCGCGTGAACGTGACCTCGGCGTGTACGCCACCGGAGTCGACGGCTCCGGTGGAGGTCTGCCGCACACCGCGGTACCAGGCGCCGTCCTGCCCGCGGACGGAGCGGACGTACAGGGCGCCGTCGACGACGACGTGCCACACGGTGCGCGGCGTACGCAGCGTCCCGTCGAGGCGGTGTGCCGCGACTCGCAGCTCGCCGTCGCGGTCGATCGCGGCCAGGTCGGCGGGTGTCCAGTCAGCCATGGGATGTCTCCTGTCGGTTCGGGTCGTACGGAACGGCAGAGGGTGGGCGCCCGGTGCGCCCACCCCCTGGTGGTGTCAGGGCCGCAGGGCGACCTTGAGGGACTCGCGCGAGTCCATGAGCCGGTAGGCCTCGGCGACGTCCTCGAGCGGGAGGGTGGCGTCGAACACCTTGCCGGGGTCGATCTCCCCGGTGAGGACCTGGGTGATCGCGGCCTCCTGATAGGCGCGCACGGGTGCCGGGCCGCCGGCAAGGCGTGCGTTCTTGCCGAAGAGAGAGCCGAACCCGACGGGTGCGTCCTCGTACTGGGGGACGCCGACGCGGGAGATGATCCCGCCGGGGCGTACGACGCCGTAGGCCTGCTCGTAGGCGGGCATGTGGCCGACGGCCTCGAGCACGGCGTGCGAGCCCTCGCCGCCGGTCAGGTCCATGACCCGGGCCACGCCCTGCGCGCCGCGCTCGGCGACGACGTCGGTCGCGCCGAACTCACGGCCCAGGTCGGTGCGTGCGGTGTGGTGGCCCATGAGGATGATGCGCTCGGCGCCGAGCTGCTTGGCGGCGAGGACGGCGGACAGCCCGACGGCGCCGTCACCGATCACGGTGACGATCTGGCCGGCCTCGACCTGTGCCATGTGCGCGGCGTGGAATCCGGTGAGGTAGACGTCGGACAGGGTGAGCAGCGAGTTCAGCATGCCCTCGTCGGTGGTGGCCGGGTCGAGGTCGGGCACGACGACGAGGCTGCCGTCGGCCAGCGGGATGCGGGCGAGCTCGGCCTGCAGGCCGCCGGTCTCGGGGGAGCCGTACCAGCCGCCGTGGACGCACGAGGTCTGGAATCCCTCGCGGCAGAACACGCACGTGTTGTCGGAGAACGCGAACGGGGCGATGACGAAGTCGCCCTTCGTCACGTTCTGCACCGCGCTGCCGGTCTCCTCGACGACGCCGATGAGCTCGTGACCCATGGGGTTGCCCTGCTGGGAGGTGGGCATCGAGTGGTAGGGGTGCAGGTCGGACCCGCACACGCAGGCCCGCACGACGCGCACGATCGCGTCGGTGGGCCGCTGGATGGAGGGGTCGGGGACGGTCTCGGTGCGGACGTCGCCGGCGCCGTACATGAACGTTGCTCGCATGAAGCGGTGGCCTCTCAGGTCGGGATCTGCGGGTAGGGGGACGGGGGGTCAGGCTTCGGGGATGTCCATGCCGAAGTTCTCGAGCGTGATGTCGGCGGGGTCCGGGCCCCCGCGCGAGCCGGTGTCCAGGGCGTCGATCGCGGCGAGGTCGTCGTCGGTGAGCTCGAAGTCGGTGACGGCGAAGTTCTCGGCGATGCGCGACGGGGTGACGGACTTGGGGATCGCGGAGCGGCCCTGCTGCAAGTGCCAGCGGAGCATCACCTGCGCCGTTGTCCTGCCGTGGGAGGTCGCGATCCGCCCGATGGTCGGGTCGTCGAGCGTGCTGCGGCGGTCCTCCCCGTAGCCGGGGTAGAACGTGATGCCGCCGATCGGCGACCACGCCTGCGACACGATGCCGTGCTGCGCGTCCGCGGCCAGGAGCTCGGGCTGGCGGAAGTACGGGTGGACCTCGATCTGGTTGACCGCGGGCACCACGGACGTCTCGGCCAGGAGCCGGTCCAGGTGCTCGGGCATGAAGTTGCTGACGCCGATCGCGCGGACCTTGCCGTCGGCGAGCAGCGTCTCGAGGGCCTGGTAGGCCTCGATCGTCAGGTCGAACCGGCTGGGCAGCGGCTGGTGCAGGATCAGGAGGTCGATCGTCTCGACGCCGAGCTTGCCGGCGGACTTGTCGAACGCGTGCAGGGTGGAGTCGTCGCCGTAGTCGCTGATCCAGATCTTGGTCTCGACGAAGATCTCGTCGCGGTCGAGGCCGGACTGGGCGATCGCGCGGCCGACCTCGCGCTCGTTGCCGTAGGCGGCGGCGGTGTCGATGTGGCGGTAGCCGGTGCGCAGCGCCTCGGTGACCGCGTCGACGGTCTCCTGCGGCGGGGTCTGGAAGACGCCGTACCCGAGGGCGGGCATCGTGACGCCGTTGTTCAGAGTCAGGGTGGGGATCGCGTTCGTCGTCATGCCTTCCACGCTAGGAGGGGTCGCTCGGATGAGGCAGGCCCTGCTGGTACCCCGCTGGCCGGTGCCTGGTCCGGCTCACGGTCGGCAGGACCAGGGCCACGGCCGCGACCAGCGCCCCGCCGAGCAGCACCGTGCCGGCGAGCATCGCCCCGCCGTACGAGCTCGACACCGCGAGCACGAGGCTCATGCCCAGGGCGCCGCCGAGCTGGTGCACCGAGTTCACGACGCCCGACGCGGCGCCGGCCTGCGCCGGTTCGACCCCGGCGATGCCCGACGCGGTGAGGGGCCCGAACGCCAAACCCTGGCCGGCGCCGATCAACGCCATGGGCAGGGCGACGCCCAGCGCGTAGGAGGTGGTGGCGTCGACGGCGGCGAGCCAGGCCATCCCGGCCGTGGCGAGCACGAGCCCGGCGACGAGCAGCAGCGGACCGCTGGTGCGCCGTTGCAGGCGCGGCACGGCGAGGGCGACGACGAAGTTCACGACCGTCATGGGAAAGAAGGCGAGCCCGGCGGCCAGGGCGGAGAACCCGCGCTCGTCCTGCAGATACTGGCTCGTGAGGAGGAAGAAGCCCATCATCGCGCCGATGAACAGCATGCGGGCGGCGTAGGCCCCGACGCGTTCTCGGCTCGTGAAGAGCGTCAGGGGCATCACCGGCTGGCGGGCCGTGCGTTCGACAGCGACGAGCCCGACCAGGAGCAGGGCTCCGGCACCGATGGCGGTGAGAGTCACCGGGGAGGTCCACCCGTCCTCGGCAGCGTGCACGAACCCGTACACGAGCGCGGCGGGCCCAGCGGTGGCGAGCAGGGCTCCCCGGACGTCGAGACGACCCGGCGTGCGGGCGGTGCGCGGCAGCACCTTCAGACCGGCGAGCAGCATGACGACGCCGATGGGCAGGTTGACGAGGAAGCCCGCGCGCCAGGACACGAGGTCGGCGAGCAGACCACCGGCGACCAGGCCGACGCTCGCGCCGATCCCGGCCACGGCGCCGTAGGCCGTGGTGGCGCGGGTGCGCTCAGGGCCTTCCGGGAAGCTCGCCGTGAGCAGCGCCAGGGTCGAGGGCGCGAGCACCGCCGCGCCCACGCCCTGCAGTGCTCGGGCGCCGACGAGCCAGGAACCGGTCGGGGCCAGCCCGACCCCGACCGAGGCCAGGGTGAACAGTGTGAGTCCGGCCACGAACATCTGGCGGCGTCCGAGGATGTCACCGGCCCGGGCGCCGAGCAGCAGCAGACCACCGAACGTGAGCAGGTAGGCGTCCTGCACCCAGGCCACGCCCGCCTCGGACAGCCCGAGCTCTGCCCGGATGTGCGGCAGCCCGGTGATGACGATCGAGTTGTCCAGGATCACCATGAAGTACCCGACCAGGATGATCGCGAGGATCGCGGTCGTGCCCGAACGGGGCGACGTGCGTGGCGCGGCGAGGCGCGCGGTGGGAGGAGCGGTGGTCATGGCCACCAGCAGACGACGGAACGCGGCGATGAGGGAGATCCCCGTGTGCCGGGTACCAGCAGAACCTCCCACGTGCCGGGACGCGGTCGTACCGTCGAAGGCATGGACCTGAAGGCCGAGACCCGCGAGTTCCTCGCCAGCCGCCGGGCACGCATCACGCCCGAGCGCGCCGGCCTGCCCGCCTACGGCGGCAACCGCCGCGTGCCCGGGCTGCGTCGCGAAGAGGTCGCGATGCTCGCCGGCGTGAGCGTCGACTACTACACCCGCCTCGAGCGCGGCAACCTCGCCGGCGTCTCCGAGGAGATCCTCGAGGCCCTCGCCCAGGCTCTGCAGCTCGACGAGGCCGAGCACGGCCACCTGTTCGACCTCGCGCGCGCGGCGAACCAGTCCGGGGCAGCGCGTTCGCGCGCGAAGCGCACCCCCGCACCCGTCCTGCGCCCGGCGGTCCAGCGGATCCTCGACGCGATGGACGGCGCGCCCGCGTTCGTACGCAACGGGCGCCTCGACGTGCTCGGCGCGAACCCGCTCGGGCGCGCGCTGTACGCACCGCTCTACGACTCGCCCGAGCGGATCGTCAACAAGCCCGTGAACACCGCCCGGTTCCAGTTCCTCGACCCCGTCGCGGCCCAGGCGTTCTGGGGCGAGCGGTACGAGCGGATCGGGCACGACGCCGTCGCGATCCTGCGTGCCGAGGCCGGGCGCAACCCGTACGACAAGGCGCTCACCGCGCTGGTCGGCGAGCTGTCCACCCGCAGCGAGGACTTCCGCCGCCTGTGGGCCGCGCACGACGTACGCCTGCACCGCACCGGCACCAAGGTCTTCCACCACCCGGTCGTCGGCACGCTCGAGCTCGACTACGAAGCGCTCGTGCTGCCCGCCGACACCGGACTCCAGCTCAACGTCTACACCGCTCTGCCCGGCTCACCCTCCGACGACAGCCTCAAGCTCCTCGCCTCCTGGGCCGCCACCCGTGAGCACGAGGCCCGTGACACGGGCGGCGCGGGTGTCGGCGGACGGGCTTCCTGACACGGATGTCGAAGAGCACTCAACAGTGAATGCGCTCGGTCAAGACCGAGCCGACGTCGGCGCCGGCACCCTGTTCCTCTACGCGCGGAGCAAGGGGGATCTGCTGCTCCTCGCGCAGAACGCGTCCTACGCCGAGGCCCTGGCTCGCGGCATCGAGACCGCAGCGGACGCTCCCGAGGTGCTCGACGCGGTCCTCGCGCTCGTCCGCCCCGTCGTCGAGTGCAACCGCACCCAGGTCGAGAACGGCCGGACCTCCCTGCGCGAGATGTGTTCGGCGACCCGGACGAGCCGGACCACCGTGAGGCGCTCGCCATCGTGGACCGGACCGAGCACGCGGTCGCCGACGTGCTGCGTCACGGCGGCCACGTGGGGGAGGCGGACGCGGCGACGCTGGCGCACGTGGTGTCCGCGGTCGTGTTCCTGGCGATGGTGACGCGAGCGGACGCTGGCGTGGGGCGCCGCCTCGAGCGGCCCGGGTCGTCGTGAGGCGCGGCCTCATGGTTCGGGGCGAGGCGCGACGGCCTCCGCGAGGCGCTCGACCTCGCGCACGACGACCTCGACGAGGCGCGGGTCGCCGAGCGGCTTGAAGTGACCCGACAGCGGCAGCTCGATGTTCGTCGCGCCGGGCAGCGCGCCGGTCTCGGGGATGTGCGGGTCGAACCGCGGGTAGACGGCGGTGATGCGCGCGTCGACGGCACGCTCCGCCACCAGGGCGAGGAGCTCGGTGTCGGTCGGGGAGAACGCGCGCAGCGTGCGACCGACGAGGTAGCGGGCCCAGCGCGAACCGCGGAACGGCGTCGCGACCGCGACCATCCCGGCGACGCGGCCGCCGGCGGGGGAGAGCATGACGCGCTTGCCGATGAGGCCGCCCTTGCTGTGCGCGACGAGGACCGCGCCGCGCAGGTCGGCCTCCTCGAGGTACGCCGCGGCGAGCCCGGCGCCCGCCGCGACGGGTGCGCGGTTGTACCGCAGGTCCGGCACGACGTGCACCGGGTGGCCCGCCGCCGCGAGCGGGCCGGCCACGGGCGCGAGGAACTGCCACGTCTCGTACACGCCGGGCAGGAGCAGGACCGGAGCCCGGTCGCCCGCACCGGCGGGCACCGGTCGGCGCGGGCGCAGCCCGTGCTCGAGCTGGCGGGTGCCCGCGTAGACGTAGTCCGCGGCCCAGTCGGCCAGGTGCCGCGCACGGGTGGAGATCCTCGCGCTCACCGCACCTCCTTCGCCGCGTGGACGACCGCGTCGACGATCGCGCCCGGGTCGGAGTCCATGGCGTGGTGACGTCCGGCCACCTCGCGCAGCTCGCCGTGCGGCGCGGCGTCCGCGAGCTCGCGGGCCCAGCGGTGCGGCGCGATCGGGTCGGCCCTGCCGCGCAGCACGACGACACGTCCCGGCACGCGCGGCACGACCTCCTCGAGGTGGTGAGCGAGCATGCGCCGCGTCTGGCGCGCGTAGTACGCCAGGGTGCAGCGCAGCACGTAGTCGACGGCGAGCGTGCCGAGCGCTCGGGGCCGCTCGCCGAACCCGTCGCGCAGGAGGCGCAGGGCGTGGTGCGGCGCGGTGCGGGCGTGACGGTCCGCAGTCGGTCCGACGAGCACCCCGGCGGGGGCCTCGCGAGGGTGGTCGGCCATCGCCTGGCCGACGACCTGCCCACCCATCGAGTGGCCCACGAGCACGACCGGGGGCGCGGGGACGCCGTCGGGCGACGCAGCCAGGGCGTGGTCGCGGACGTACGTGGCGACGAGCGTCGCGTGCTCCTCGAGCGGGACGTCGCGACCGGTGCGCGGCGAGGCGCCGTACCCGGGGAGGTCGACGGCATGGACGGCCGCGCGGAGGTCGTCGCGGCGTGCGATCTCGTCGACGACCGGACGGAAGGCGCGCGCGGAGGAACCCAGCCCGTGCACGAGGACGACGACGAGCGCTGGGGAGACGGCACCGCTCACGTGCGCGACGGCCGTGAGGTCGCCGACGGTGAACCGCACGTCGGTCTCGTCCTCCACCGGGACCGAGGACGACGCGCGAGCGGGCATGGGCCTCAGCATGGGACACGTGCGGCCGGTGCGCACGGCCGCCGGAGGTCGCCGGCGCGACGGAGCGGGCCCGGGGAGATCCCGGACCCGCTCCGTCGTCGTGCGTGCCGTGCGTGCGTCAGCTGACGTCACCGCGCCACGCGCCGGTCTCGACGCCGCGCGACTCGATGAACTCCTTGAACCGCGCGAGGTCGCCCTTGACGCGGCGCTCGTCGAGCTGCAGCAGGTCGCCGGCCTTCTCCACGACGCCCTCGGGCGACCAGTCGAGCTGGACCGTCACGCGCGTCTCCGCGTCGCTCAGGCGGTGGAACGTCACGACGCCGGCGTGGTCGGGGCCCGACGTGCTGTTCCACGCGACGCGCTCGTCGGGGTGCTGCTCGGTGATCTCGGCGTCGAACTCGCGCTCCACGCCGCCGATCTTCGTCCTCCAGTGCGTGTGCGTCGCGTCGATCTGCCGGATCTCCTCCACGCCCTCCATGAAGCGGGGGAACTCCTCGAACTGCGTCCACTGGTCGTAGGCGGTGCGGACGGGGACGCTGACGTCGATCGACTGGGTGACGTTGCTCATCGTGATACCTCCTGGCGTTGTCGGGCGGTACGTCCCCACCCTGACCAGGTTCGCGCCCGCTCGCGCGCCGAGCGCCCCCCGATCACTCCACGTGGCTCGACGGGTCTCCCGAGGCGGGGCCGGAGGCCCCCTCGCGCCCCGCGGCCGGGTCACGCATGTCCGCCTTGTCGACGACACCGAGCTCGTCGAGGAGGAAGAGGAACGCGCGGGCGTACGGGTTGTCGTCGACGCGCTCGCGCACCTCGGGCCACGCGATCTGCTCGCGCATCGCACGGGCGACGGGCAGCAGGCGCGAGAAGTCGCAGAAGTGCTCGCCGATGACGCGCAGCTTCGACGCCATGATCTCCGTCGCCGAGAGCACGGGCATGCGGACCGCGAGCACCTCGAGCTCGTCGGTGCGCGCCAGCAGGTCGTCGTCGATCGGCTCGCCGACCATGCGGTAGAGCACGTCGACGAGCTCGCCGTGGTGGTACGCCTTGAAGAGCCAGTTCTCCGTCGGCTCCGTGATCTCGAGCCCCGCCTCGGCCAGCACCTCGCGCGCCCGGTCCACGTCGACCTCGCGGATCGCGAAGTCGGCGTCGTGGCTCGGCTCGGGCGCGCCGCGAGCCCACGCGGCGTACCCGCCGACGAGCGCGTGCGGGATCCCGGCCTCGGCGAGCGCGGCCGCCGTCATGCGCAGGCCGTCGTGCAGGGCCTCTCTGTCGTCCACCATGCCCCAGGGTCTACACCACGGGACGCCCGCCGGCACGTCACGACGCACGGGACCGCGCGTCGACCGGCTGCGGGTGCGCCGTCCCGCCCGCGCGCCCAGAATCGAGACGATGCGCCTCGCGACGTTCAACATCCTCCACGGGCGGTCGACCGTCGACGACCGGGTCGACCTCGACCGGTTCGCCGGCGCCGTCCGTGCGCTCGACGCCGACGTCCTCGCGCTCCAGGAGGTCGACCGCGACCAGCCGCGGTCCCACGGCGCCGACCTGACGGCGGTCGCCGCCGAGGCCGCGGGAGCGGTCGACCACCGGTTCGTCGCGACGCTCGTCGGGGAGCCGGGCGTGTGGTCCGCGCCGACGGGCGAGCAGCAGCCGGGCCAGGCGGCGTACGGGATCGCCGTCGTGAGCAGGTACCCGGTCAGTGCCTGGCGCACCGTCGTCATGCCGCCGCCGCGCACGCGCGTCCCGGTGCGCTTCCCCGGCAGCCGCGTGCCCACGCTCGTGCGCGACGAGCCGCGCGCCGCGCTCGTCGCCCGCGTCGACGCACCCGCCGGGCCGCTCACCGTCGTGTGCGCGCACCTGACCTTCGTGCCCGGGCGCAACCTCACCCAGCTGGTGCGGCTCACGCGCTCGCTCGCCGAGGACGCGCCGGCCGGGGAGCCCGTCGTGCTCATGGGCGACCTCAACATCGACGCGCCGCAGGCCGCCCGCACGAGCGGCTGGCAGCCGCTGGCGAGCGCCCCGACGTTCCCGGTCGGCACGCCGGCGCGCCAGCTCGACCACGTGCTGGCCCACGGGGCGGTCCGCGCCACGGCTCCGGCGGTCGCCGTCGACACGGGCCTGTCGGACCACCGCGCGCTCGTCGTGCAGGTCGCGCTCGGCGGCGAGCACGTCGCGTCGCCGACCCGCGCGCACGCCGCCGACGAGGACCACCCGCCGTCGAGCCACCAGCAGGAGTCCGGCACCCGACGAGCGTGACGACGGTCGCACCGCCAGGCGCTGGCCCAGAACCGCCGACGTAGATTAGCCTCACCTATGTGAGTGCACCCTCAGTCGAGACCCCGACCCGCCTCCGGCCCGGCGCCGCGGCGCTGTCCGGGCACGACCTGCACCTGTCCTACGACGCCCGGACGGTCGTCCACGGCGCCGGGCTCGACCTGGTCCCCGGCGAGGTCACGGCGCTCATCGGGCCGAACGGGTCGGGCAAGAGCACCCTGCTGCGCTCGCTGGCCCGGCTGCACCGCCCCGACACCGGCTCCGTCACGCTCGACGACGCGACCGACGCCCTCGCGCTGCACCCCAAGGACTTCGCACGGCGCGTGACGCTCCTGTCCCAGAGCCGGCCCACGCCGTCGGGCGTGTGCGTGCGCGACGTCGTCGCCTACGGCCGTCACCCCTACCGCGGCCGGTTCCGCGCGAACGACCCCGACGGCCCGCGCGCGATCGCGCACGCGATGGAGGTGACGGGGGTCGCCGCGATGGCCGACCGCGGCGTCGACGAGCTGTCCGGCGGCGAGCTGCAGCGCGTGTGGCTCGCGACGTGCCTCGCCCAGGACACCGGCGTGCTCCTGCTCGACGAGCCCACGACGTACCTCGACCTGCGCTACCAGGTCGAGCTGCTCGACCTCGTGCGCGACCTGGCCGCCGAGCACGGCGTCGCGGTCGGCGTCGTCCTGCACGACCTCAACCAGGCGGCCTCCGTGGCCGACCACGTGGTCCTGCTCCACCACGGGGTGGTGCGCGCGGCGGGTCCCGCCGACGCGGTGCTCACCTCGGAGCTCCTCACCGAGGTGTACGGCATCCACGTCGACGTCTACACCCACCCGCTCACGGGCCGCACGTGCTGCGAGCCGCTCGGGCGGCACGCCGCCCGGGTCGGTGCCGCCGTGCTCGCCTGACGACCCTCCCCACGACCCCCATCCCGCCACGCCCGGGTCCCGCGCGGCCTCCTGCCGCACCGTCGCGCCCGGCACCCAGCCCGAACCTGTGAGGACACCCATGCGCTCGACCCGAACCCGATCCCTCGCCGCGGGCGCGCTCGCGCTCGCCGCGACGTTCGCCCTCGCCGCGTGCGGCACGACGGAGGACCCGGCCGCCGACGCGTCGTCGGACAGCAGGGACACCGCCGAGACCGCGGCCACGGCGGGCCCCGTCACCTACACCGACGAGCGCGGCGAGCACACGCTCGACGCCCCCGCGACGGACGTCGTCTCCCTCGAGTGGGGGCTCACGGAGAACCTCGTCGCGCTCGGCGTCGAGCCCGTCGGCCAGGCCGACGTCGAGGGCTACAACACGTGGGACACGGTCGCGCCGATCGACGCGGGCACGCCCGACGTCGGCACGCGGGGCGAGCCCAGCCTGGACGCCATCTCGGCGCTCGAGCCCGACCTCGTCGTCACGACGACGGACCTGCCGGAGAACGTCATCGCGCAGATCGAGGAGGTCGCCCCGGTGCTCGCGCTGCGCGGCTCCGACGGCGAGGACCCGATCGGCTACATGCGGTCCACGGTCGAGACGCTGGCCACCGTCACGGGCCGCGAGGACGAGGCGACCGCGGCTCTCGAGGACTACGACGCGGCGATCGAGGACGCCACGGCGGCGCTCGACGAGGCCGGCCTCGCCGGGGCCGAGTTCGCCATGGCCGACGGCTGGATCACCAACGGGTCCGTGTCCGTCCGCATGTACACGCCCGGCTCGTTCTTCGGCGCGATCGGCGAGGAGCTCGGTCTCGTCAACGCCTGGACCGAGGGCGGCGACCCCGACTACGGTCTCGCGCAGACCGACGTCGAGGGCCTCACGCAGCTCGGGGACGTGCAGTTCCTCTACGTGGCGAGCGAGTCGGAGCCCAACCCGTTCACCGACGGCCTGGAGGGCAACGCCGTGTGGGAGCAGCTCCCGTTCGTCGTCTCCGGCGACGTCCACCGCCTGCCCGACGGCATCTGGATGTTCGGCGGCCCGCTGTCGGCCTCCGCGTACGCCGACGCGGTCGTCGACGCGCTGACCGCCTGACCTCCCCCCGACCGTGACCAGGCGAGAGCACACGACGGCGGAGCCGGACACCCTCCTCCTGGAGGACCCGGCCCCGGCCGTCGTGCCGACGGCCGAGAGCGCCGGCCGCGGCACCCCCGGCGGCACCCCCACCGGGACGGCGGCGGCACGCGTGCCGTCGTCCCGGCTCGGGATCGCGGGGGCGTTCGTCGTCGCGCTCGTGGTCGCGGCCCTCCTCGCCGCCGTGCACCTCACGCAGGGCACGGCCGACGTCGGACCGCTCGACCTGGTCCGCCTGGCCACCGGCGGGGACGGTGTCGACCAGACCGTCGCCGTCCTCGTGGCCTCGCGCGTGCCGCGGCTCCTCGCGGGCCTGCTGCTGGGCGTCGCGCTCGGCGTCGCGGGCACCGTGCTGCAGTCGGTCGCGCGCAACCCGCTCGCGTCCCCGGACACGCTCGCGGTGAACGCCGGCGCGTACCTCACGGTCGTGGTCGTCGCCGCGTTCGGCCTCTCGATCCCGTTCTACCTCCAGGGCGGGCTGGCGTTCCTCGGTGGGCTCGCCGCGGCCGGTCTCGTGCTCGTGCTCGCGCGCGGCGGTGCCGACGGGCCGACCCGCCTCGTGCTCGCCGGGTCCGCGATCATGCTCGCGCTGCACTCGCTGACGATGGTCCTGCTCGTGCTCTTCGAGCAGGAGACGACGGGCCTGTTCGCGTGGGGGAGCGGGTCCATCGTGCAGTCGGGCACCCGCACCGTCGCGATGGCGACACCGGTCGTCGTCGTCGGCGTGCTCGCCGCCCTCGTCCTGTCGCGGCGCCTCGACCTCCTCGGCCTCGGTGACGACGCCGCGACCGTCCTCGGTGTCGACGTGCGCCGCACGCGCGTCGTCGCCGTCCTCGTCGCCGTGCTGCTCGCCGCGATCGCGGTGAGCGTCGCCGGCCCTGTCGGGTTCGTCGGGCTCGCCGCCCCCGTCGTCGCGCGGCTCGTCGCGCGCCGCGTCCCCGGGCTCGGGCGGCACGTGCTGCTCCTGCCGTTCGCGGCCGTCGTCGGCGTGGTCGTCGTCCTCGGCGCGGACGTCCTGCTGCGCCTCCTGCTCCCGAGCACGCTGTCCATCGCGGTGCCCACGGGCGTCGTCACCACCGTCCTCGGCGCCGTCCTGCTCGTCTGGCTCGCGCGGCGGCTGCGCGACTCCGCGTCCGGGGCGCGCGGCGCGCACGGCGCGCTGAGCCGGCCGCGCTCGCGCCGCGCAGTGCTCGCGGTCGTCGTCGTGCTGTCCCTCGCGGTCGCCGCGGCGGCCGTCGCCGGGCTCCTGCTCGGGGATCGGGTCGTGCTGCTCGGCGACGTCGCGAACTGGTGGGACGGCGTCGCGGGACGGCACGTGACGTTCGTGCTCGACCAGCGCTTCCCGCGCGTGCTCGCCGCCCTGCTCGCCGGCGCGGCGCTCGCGCTCGCCGGCACGATCGTGCAGGCCGTGTGCCGCAACCCGCTCGCCGAGCCCAGCCTGCTCGGCGTGACCTCGGGCGCCGGGCTCGGGGCCGTGACGATGATCCTCCTCGTCCCGGGCGTCGGCATCTGGCCGATGTCGGCCGCCGCGGCGGCCGGGGCCTTCGCGGTGTTCGGCCTCGTCTACGGGCTGTCGTACCGCGGCGGGCTGAGCTCGGACCGGCTCGTGCTCATCGGCATCGGCGCCCAGGCCGGCGTCATGGCCGTCATCACGCTGCTCGTCGTCGTCGTCGCGCCGTGGGACGTCAACCTCGCGCTCACGTGGCTCTCGGGCTCGACGTACGGGCGCACGCTCGAGCAGCTCCTCCCGGTCGCGCTCGCGCTCCTCGTCATCACGCCGCTCGCCGCCGTGTACCGCCGCGACCTCGACGTCGTCGCGCTCGACGACGACACGCCGCGCGTCCTCGGCGTCGCGCTCGACCGCACGCGGCTGCTCCTGCTCGGTGCCGCCGCCCTGCTCACCGCCGCGGCCGTGTGCGCCATCGGCGCGCTCGCGTTCGTGGGGCTCGTCGCCCCGCACGCGGCGCGGGCGCTCGTGGGCGCCCGGCACGCGCGGGTCGTCCCTGTCGCGATGCTCCTCGGCGCGCTCCTCGTGTCCGTCGCGGACACGCTCGGGCGCGTCGTCATCGCTCCCGAGCAGATCCCGGCGGGCCTCGGCACCGCGCTGCTCGGGGCGCCGTACTTCGTCTACCTGCTCTGGCGCAGCCGGGGCCGGGGCGCGTGACGCGGATCACCGGGTCCGGTGGTCGTCCGGAGCCCGGACGGGTTGACCCGGGTGGCACCGCGTAGGTTAGCCTCACCTGTGTGAGCCAGACCGTCGAGACGCCCCGGACCGCCGCCCGTCGCCGCCCCGCTGCACGGGCCGCCGCGCGGGCCACGAGCCCGTGGCAGTTCTTCGACGTCGAGGTCGCTCGGATCGAGCAGGTCACGCCGAGCTTCCGCCGCTTCACGTTCACCGGCCCCGAGCTCGCGCACTTCGCCGACCCGGGCCGCGACGTACGGATCAAGTTCGTCCTGCCCGCCCCGGACGGCGGTTACGAGCACCTCGTGCGCTCCGACGAGTGGTACGCCGCGTGGCGCGCCCAGCCCGAGGAGCGGCGCAACCCGTTCCGCACCTACACGACCGTCGCCGTGCGCCCCGAGGCGGGCGAGGTCGACGTCGACGTCGTGCTCCACGGGGACGCCGGACCGGCGTCGCGATGGGCGCTGCACGCCGAGGTCGGCACGCCGCTCGTGCTGCTCGGCCCGGACGCCCGGTTCGACGGCCCGACCGGCGGCATCGAGTTCCACCCGCCGACGAGGGCCCACGCGCTCCTGCTCGCGGGCGACGAGACCGCGCTGCCCGCGATCGCCGCGATCTGCGAGGACCTGCCCGCCGACGCGTGGGGCGAGGTGTACGTGGAGGTTCCGCACGCGCAGGACGCGCGCGAGCTCGTCGCGCCGCCCGGCGTGCGCGTGACGTTCCTCGCGCGCGACGCCGCGACGGAGACCGACGCCGTGGTGGACGACGTGACCGGGGCAGGGCCCGGCGGCCGCACGCACGCCGGGCACGGCGCTCTGCTCGTGCCCGCCGTCAAGGAGGCCGCCGAGCGCATCCTCGCCGCCGGAGTGCTGGGCACGGACCCGCCGACGCAGTGCGCGACCGCGGAGTCGCTCGAGGACGTCGACGTCGACGCGTCCATCCTGTGGGAGGTCCCGGCCCTGCTCGAGGACGAGACCGTCCTGTACGCGTGGCTCGCGGGCGAGGCGAGCGTCATCAAGACGCTGCGCCGCCACCTCGTCGCCGAGCTGGGCGTCGACCGCCGGGCCGTCGCGTTCATGGGGTACTGGCGCCAGGGCCGCGCCGAGAGCTGAGGCCGTCCTGACGTGCGAGGGCCCCGCCGGGATCGTCCGGCGGGGCCCTCGGCGTCCGTAGCGGGCGGACCGGTGCGGCAGGTCAGCCGACCGGGACGGCGAGGTCGTCGACCACCTCGACACCCGGCAGGCGGCCCAGCAGCGCGCCGGGCAGGAGCAGCTTCGACCGGCGCACCCCGCTGCCGATCAGCGCGAGCTCGCCGTCGGCCACGACGCGCGCGTCGACGAGGACGCGCCATGCCTCGGGCAGCCCGATCGGGGTGATCCCGCCGTACTCCATGCCGGACCCGGCCGTCGCGCGGTCGGTGGGCAGGAACGACGCCTTGCGCACGTCGAGGAGCTTGCGGACGCGCGTGTTGACGTCCGCGCGCGTGTGCGCGCGGACCACGGCGGCGGCGATCCGCTCGTCGCCCGCGCGCGACCCGCCGACGACGACGCAGTTCGCCGACGCCTCGACGGGCAGCGCGAACGTCTCGTTGAGGGTCGCGGTGTCCGCGAGGTCGGGGTCGATCTCCGTCACGGCGACGAGGGCGGCGACGTCCGGGTCGACGTCGGCCCAGCGGCGCAGGGCGTCCGCGGTCACGGGGGCGACGAGGTCGAGGTGGTCGAGCGCGGGCTCCCAGCGCAGGGAGCCGAGCGTGGGCAGGGCCGGTGCGTCCATGGGTCCTTCCGGTGGGTCGGCAGCACGGCGCGCACCTGCCCGGAGGGGTGGGTGGAAGGCGGCCGGAGGGTGGCCTGGCGGCCGCCGGTCAGTCCTGCACCTGGTAGGTCACGGTCAGGGTCGCGCGTGCGAGCGTGTGGAACAGCGCGTTGAACGCTACCGCGGTCGGCGTCGCGTCGGGGCCCAGTCCCGCGGCGTCGGCGAGCGAGTCGACGTCGAGCGCGTGGACCGCGAACACGTAGCGGTGCGGGCGGTCGCCCGCGGGCGGCGCGGCGCCGGTGTAGCCGGGGCCGCCGCCGTCGTGGCGGACCTGGAAGGCGCCGTCGGGCAGGCCGGCACCGTCGGGCGCCCCGGCGCCGGTCTGCAGGGACGTCACGGTGGCGGGGACGTCGGCGACGGTCCAGTGCCAGAAGCCCGCGGGGGTGGGGGCGTCCGGGTCGAAGCACGACACGACGAACGAGCGCGTTCCTTCGGGTGCGCCGGACCACGCGAGAGCGGGGGAGCGGTCGCCCTCCGCGGCGACGTGCGCGGCGGGCATGGGCTCGCCCTCGGCGAGGTCGGTGCTCGTGAGCGCGAAGGACGGCACGGCGGGCAGCCGGTCGTAGGGGTCGGGTGCGGTCGGACGGGAGTCGAGGTCCAGGGTCAGGGTCATGGCCACATCGTGCCGAACCCCACGCTCGCAGGCATCTCGCGGAGCGTCACGGAGAGGGTCACGGAGAGTCAGGGAGAGTCGCGGAGCGCGGTGCGGGGCGCCGACGCCGGACGTCGGGCGAACGAGTGACCCTCAGGTTCAGGTCGAGGGTTCGAGCGCGACGCGCAGCAACGTTCGAGCGGTGGTCGAGGGTTCGACGAGGAGCATTCGGACGAAGCCGACGACCTGATCCTCCGGAGTTGACAGGGCCGCCGGGCCGGTCGAACACTGGAGATGTTCGAACATCTGTTCGATACGTGCGCTCGTCCTGACCGACGCGCGCCGTGGAGCACGAGCAGGACCTGGAGGCGAGATGACCGTCCTCGCCGATCCGGCCGAGCGCCCGACACCTCCGGCCGGCCCGACGTCCCCGGCCGCAGACCCGGCCGATCGCGCCGCCCTGGCCCGGGCAGCCCTGCGCCGGGCGGAGGAGCGCGCAGGCGTCCGTCACCACGACCGCCGTCGCCCTCTCGCGACGCCGACCCTCGCTCCCGTCACGCCCGTCGCCGTCGTCCCCGACCGCGTCCTGGACGTGCGCCATGACGTGCGCACCGACGTGCGCCATGACGTGCGCACCGACGTCCGCCATGACGTGCGCACCGACGTGCGGGCCGTGCCCGCGGTGCCCGTCCCGCCGCGCGAGCCGTCACGGACGACGACGGCGCCCGACGAGCGGTCGTGGCCCGTGCAGGACGCGCTCGCCCCCCTCCTCCCCACCGGTGCGCTCCAGCGCGGCACGGTCGTCGCCGTGCGGGGCTCGACGAGCCTGCTGCTCGCGCTCGTCGCGGGCGCGTCGGCGGCCGGGGCGTGGACGACGGCGGTCGGCCTGCCCGACGTCGGGCTGCTCGCCGCCGCGGACGCCGGCGTCGACCTCGGCCGCCTCGCGCTCGTGCCGCGCCCGGGGCCGGACGCCGCGGTCGCCCTCGCGGCGCTCGTCGACGGGATGGACGTCGTGGTCGTCGGCCCGGCGGCCGCGCTCGTCGACGCCGACCGCCGTCGCGTCGTCGCGCGGGCGAGGGAGCGCGGCACGGTGCTCCTCGCCACGACCACGTGGCCCGGGGCGCACGTCGCGCTCACCGTGACCGGCGGGGCCTGGTCGGGTGCCGACCACGGCGCGGGCTGGCTGCGCCGCCGCACGCTGCGCGTCGAGCGCGCGGGACGCGCGGGAGCGGCGCGCCCGGCCCGCCTCGAGGTCGAGCTGCCGCTCGGCCGCCGGGACTGGCCCGCGTACCTCGTCGAGCGCGACGGCGCGACGGCGGTCGACCGGCGGACGGCCGACGACCCGGTCGCCCTGACGCAGCGCGCGGACCGGCTGAGGCTCGTGGGATGAGCCGCCCGACCGACGCGGGCCGGGCCTCGACGCGCACCGCCGCCCTGTGGGTCCCGGACTGGCCCGTGCTCGCCGCGATGGCCGTCCGCGAGATCCCCGCGCACGTGCCCGCCGCGACGCACGACGGCCGCCGGGTCGTCGCCGTCTCGGCCACCGCGCGGGCCGCCGGGGTGCGCCGGGGGATGCGGCGCCGTCGGGCCCGCGAGTGCTGCCCCGAGCTCGAGCTGCTCGACGTCGACGAGGCGCGCGACGCCCGCGAGTTCGAGCCCGTGGCGCTCGCGGCGGAGTCCGTCGTGGCCGGGCTGGAGATCACCCGGCCCGGCCTCCTGCTCCTGCCCGCCGCGGGCGCGAGCCGCTACCACGGCTCCGACGCCGCGCTCGCGGAGGCGCTCGTGGCGCGCGTCGTCGAGCGCACGGGCCACGAGGCCCAGGTGGGCGTCGCCGACGGCATCCTCGCGGCGGTGCTCGCCGCGCGCTCCTCGGTCGTGGTGCCGTGGGGCGGGGCCGCGGCGTTCCTCGCGCCGCGCCCCGCGGCCGACCTCGTCCACGTCGCGACCCGGCCCGACGTCGCGGTCGCCGTCACCGAGCTCGTCCAGCTCCTCGACCGGCTCGGGGTCCGCACGCTCGGCGCGCTCGCCGCCCTGCCGCCCGCGACCGTCGAGGGGCGCTTCGGCGAGACCGGTGCGTGGGCGCACCGCCTCGCGCGCGGCGAGGACCTGCGCCCGCCCGCCCGGCGGCGCGTCGAGCCCGACGTCGCCGTCGCCACCGAGCTCGACCCGCCCGCCGAGCGGGTCGACGTCGCGACGTTCGCCGCGCGCCGCCTCGCGGAGGACCTCCACGACCAGCTCGTCACCCGGTCCCTCGTCGCGGGGAGGCTGCGCATCACCGCGCGCACCACCGAGGGCGACGACCTCGAGCGCACGTGGCGCCTCGACGGCCCCACGGGCGTGCTGAGCCCCGCCCGCATCACGGACCGGGTGCGCTGGCAGCTCGAGGGCTGGCTCACCACGGCCTCGCTCCGGGCCGCCGGGCGGCCCGGCGGCACCGCCGCCGTGCCCGACGGCGCACCCCTCGCGCGCCTCGCCCTCACCGCCGAGGAGGTCGTCCCGGCGGGCGCCGAGCAACCACGCCTGTGGGGCGCCTCCAGCGGGGAGGACCAGCGCGCCCACCGCGCGCTCGGCCGCGTCCAGGGCCTGCTCGGCGGCGACGCCGTGCTGCGCGCGCGCGTCCAGGGCGGCCGCGAGGCCGCCGACCGCGTCCACCTCGCCCCGTTCGGCGAGGACGTCGCGCTCCCGCGGGACCCCGACCGGCCCTGGCCCGGCGCGCTGCCCAGCCCGGCCCCCGCCGTCGTGCCCACCGCGCCGCAGGACGCCGTCGTGCTCGACGACGCCGGGCGCCCCGTCGTGGTCGACGCGCGCCTCGCGATGAGCGGCGAGCCGGCGACCGTGCGGTGCCCCGCGGACGAGACGACCGGGACGGACCGCCGGGTGCCGGCGGGGGTGGGCGAGGAGACCGCGGGCGAGGAGGGCGCCGTCGTCGACTGGGCCGGGCCCTGGCCCGTCGCCGAGCGCTGGTGGACCCCCGCGCCCCGCCGCCGCGTCCACCTCCAGGTGCTGCTCGACGACGGCCGCGGGCTGCTGCTCGCGAGCACGCGCGGTCGGTGGACCGTCGAGGGGGTGTACGACTGATGACCCACCGCCCCCCGCGGTACGCCGAGCTGCACGCCCACTCCGCGTTCAGCTTCCTCGACGGCGCGTCCCACCCCGAGGAGCTCGCCGCCGAGGGCGCGCGCCTCGGGCTGTCCGCGCTCGCGATCACCGACCACGACGGCCTCTACGGCGTCGTCCGGTTCTCCCAGGCCGCCGCGAAGGTGTCGCTGCCCACCGTCTTCGGCGCGGAGCTGCACCTGCCGGTCCCGGCCGGCTCGGGCGCACCGGTGCTCGACCCGCCCACCGGCGTGCCCGACCCGCGCTCCACCCACCTGCTCGCCCTCGCGCGCGGCCCCCAGGGCTACCGGAACCTGTCGCGCGCGATCGCCACCGCGCACCTCGCGACCGGGACCAAGGGCGCCGCCGACTACCGGCTCGAGGGGCTCGGGCACGAGGCCGACGGGCAGTGGCTCGTCCTCACCGGGTGCCGCAAGGGTGCCGTGCGCCGGGCGCTCGTCACCGAGGGGCGCGCCGCCGCGCGCCGCGAGCTCGACCGGCTCGTCGCCGTGTTCGGCGCCGGGAACGTCGCCGTCGAGATCACCGCCGACGACGACCCGCGCACCGCCGACCTGCACGACGCGCTCGCCGACCTCGCCGCCGACGCGCGGCTCCCGCTCGTCGCGACGACCGCCGCGCACTACGCCCGGCCCCGGGACGCGGACCTCGCGGGGGCGCTCGCGGCCGTGCGCGCCCGGTCGTCGCTCGACGACATGGACGGCTGGCTGCCCGGCGCCCCCACCGCCCACCTGCGCTCCGCGGCCGAGATGCTGACGCGCCACCGCCGGTATCCCGAGGCGGTCGCGACCGCCGCGGCGCTCGGCGACGAGTGCGCGTTCGACCTGAGCCTCGTCGCGCCACGGCTCCCGCCGTACCCCGTGCCCGACGGGCACACCGAGGCCACGTGGCTGCGCGAGCTCGTGCGCCGCGGGGCCGAGGACCGGTACGGGCCCCGCCCCCGGCCCGGCGAGAGCGAGCGCGTGCCCGGCGCGTGGCGGCAGATCGACCACGAGCTGAAGGTCATCGAAGACCTCGAGTTCCCCGGGTACTTCCTCGTCGTCTACGACCTCGTCGAGTTCTGCCGCGTCCACGGGATCCTCGCCCAGGGCCGCGGGTCCGCCGCGAACTCCGCCGTCTGCTACGCGCTCGGCATCACCGCCGTCGACGCCGTGAAGCACGGCCTGCTGTTCGAGCGCTTCCTCGCGCCCGAGCGCGACGGCCCGCCCGACATCGACGTCGACATCGAGTCCGAGCGGCGCGAGGAGGTCATCCAGCACGTCTACGCGACGTTCGGCCGCACCCACGCCGCGCAGGTCGCGAACGTCATCTCCTACCGTCCCAAGTCCGCCGTGCGCGACGCCGCGCGGGCGCTCGGGTACGACGTCGGGCAGGCCGACGCCTGGAGCAAGTCCATCGAGCGCTGGGGCTCCCTGCGCGGACCGGACCCGTCCTCGCCGGCGGCGGACCGTGCGGCCAAGGAGCGGGACATCGCGACGAAGACCGCCGAGAAGGACGCACGCGTCGCCGCGCTCTGGGGTCCTGTCTCTCCGGGGTCGGTGGCACCTGGGAGGGAGGTGGGGGTGGCGCGCGCGGCCTACCCTCCGCGGGCCTCGTCCCTCGGCCCGCTCCCGCCAGACCCGACCACGGCCGCGCGCGCCACCCCCACCTCCCCACGCACCGGTACCTCCCGAGGTGGAGCCTCGGGCGACGACGGCCTCACCTCTCGACGCACCGGCACCTTCCGGGACGGTGCCTCGCGCGACGCCACGTCCGGTGGGCGCGGTGAGCGGCCGCACGTCGGGCACCGGGGCGACTGGTCGCCCGACCTGACGGGCCGGGCGGTGCGTCCGCGCGTCGTCGACCCCCTCGCCGAGGACCAGGGCGACGGGCACGGCAGAGGTCGGGGGGTGGGGACCGCCGAGGGCCGTGGTCGGGCCTGGCGGGAGGGCCCGAGGGACGAGGGTCCGGATGGTAGGCCCGAGCGCGGTCCCCACCCCCCGGTCGGAGGCGACCGGGAGCGTGGTGACCACAGGAACAGGATCGAGGGCGCGCTGCGCGCGGACGACACGCACGACGTCGTGCCCGAGCAGCGGCCGCCGTCCGCCGCGGAGGACGGCGAGATCCCCGACGAGGTGCTGGACCTCGCGGACCGGATGCTGCGCCTGCCGCGGCACCTCGGGATCCACTCGGGCGGCATGGTCATGTGCGACCGCCCGGTCATCGAGGTGTGCCCCGTCGAGTGGGCGCGCATGGAGGGGCGCACGGTCCTGCAGTGGGACAAGGAGGACTGCGCCGACGCGGGGCTGGTGAAGTTCGACCTGCTGGGGCTCGGGATGCTCACGGCGCTGCGCATCGGGTTCGGCCTGGTCGAGCAGCACGAGGGGTCGCACCTGGAGCTGCACACGCTCCCCGAGGACGACCCGGCGGTGTACGACCTGCTGTGCGCGGCGGACACCGTGGGCGTGTTCCAGGTGGAGTCGCGCGCCCAGATGGCGACGCTGCCGCGCCTGCGGCCGCGCCGGTTCTACGACATCGTCATCGAGGTCGCGCTCATCCGCCCCGGACCGATCCAGGGCGGCTCCGTGCACCCGTACATCAACCGGGCGCGGGGGCGGGAGCCGGTGACGTTCCTCCACCCGCTGCTGGAGAAGTCGCTGGGCAAGACGCTCGGGGTGCCGCTGTTCCAGGAGCAGCTCATGCAGATGGCGATCGACGTCGCGGGCTTCTCGCCGGCGGAGTCGGACCAGCTGCGGCGCGCGATGGGGTCGAAGCGCTCGGTCGAGCGCATGGAGGCGCTGCACGGGCGGCTCCTCGAGGGGATGGCGAGGAACGGCGTCCCTCCGGACGTGGGCGAGCAGATCTACGACAAGCTCAAGGCGTTCGCGGACTTCGGGTTCCCGGAGTCGCACGCGTACTCGTTCGCGTTCCTCGTGTACGCGAGCTCGTGGCTCAAGGTGCACCACCCCGCGGCGTTCTACGCGGGGCTGCTCGCGGCGCAGCCCATGGGGTTCTACTCGCCGCAGTCGCTCGTGGCCGACGCGCGGCGCCGTGGCGTGACGGTGCTGCGCCCGGACGTCAACGCGTCGGGCGTCGAGGCGACGGTCGAGCGTCTCCCTGCGGACGGGGGCACGGGAGAGGGCGGGGACCGCGCTCGGGCCTACCCTCCGGACCCTCGTCCCTCGGGTCCTCCCGCCAGGCCCGACCACGGCCCTCGGCGGTCCCCGCCCTCGCCCGTGCCCGCTCCGAGCGGGGGGCCGCGGATCGACACCGCGTTCGGGCCCGAGCCGGACCTCGGGCTCGCGGTGCGGCTCGGGCTCGCGAGCGTGCGGGGGCTGGGCAAGCAGGCCGCCGAGCGGATCGTCGCGGCGCGTGACGGGGGTCCCGGGACGGCGTCGTCCGGTCTCGCGTCGCCGTGGGCCGACGACGGGCCGCGGCCGTTCACCGACCTGCGTGACCTCGTGCGGCGCGTGGACCTCACGACCGCCCAGCTCGAGGGCCTCGCGACGGCGGGGGCGACGGAGTCGCTCGGGACGACGCGGCGCGAGGCGCTGTGGGC
Source organism: Cellulosimicrobium sp. Marseille-Q8652 (assembly GCF_965112045.1). NCBI lineage: Bacteria > Bacillati > Actinomycetota > Actinomycetes > Micrococcales > Promicromonosporaceae > Cellulosimicrobium > Cellulosimicrobium sp. Marseille-Q8652. Next base: position 1,081,451 of record NZ_CBCOPS010000002.1, read on the forward strand.
GGCGGGCGCGCTGTCCCAGGAAGGCCCGGACACGCTGCCGGGCGTGAGCGTCGGGGTCGAGGCGCCGGCGCTGCCCGGCATGACCGACGTCGAGACCGCCGTCGCCGACGTCTGGGCCACCGGGGTCTCGACCGACTCCTACCCGACGCAGCACGTGCGCGCCGGTCTCGACGCCGCCGGCGTGCTCACCGTCGCGGGCGCGGTGCGTGCGGCGGAGGCGATCGAGCGTGCGGACGAGGCCGAGCGAGCGGCGGGGGAGCCGCCCGGGACCCGCACGCGGCCGGGGTCGCGCGTCGCCGTCGGGGGGGTCGTGACCCACCGGCAGCGGCCCGGCACGGCGCGCGGCGTGACCTTCCTGTCCCTCGAGGACGAGACCGGCATCCTCAACGTCGTGTGCTCGGCCGGGCTCTGGCGGCGGTTCCGCAAGGTCGCGCGGGCGTCCGCTGCGATGGTCGTCCGGGGCAGGCTCGAGCGGGCCGACGGCGCGACGAACCTCGTCGCGGAGCACCTCGCCCCGCTCTCGCTCCAGGTGTCGACGACGTCGCGCGACTTCCGCTGAGCCGGCCCGTATCACGCGTTCCGCGCGGTGGCTCCCTCCTCGTAGAGGACCACGGAAGGACCGGGCATGCCGACGGAGACAGGACAGGGCGGACGGCGCCGGTCTTCGCGTCGCGTCACCGCCGCGCTCCTGACGGCCGGGGTCGTGTGCGCGGCCGCCGCGTGCAGCTGGGACGGTGAGCAGCCCGCACCGGACGTCGGGACGGTGACTGACGACGCGACGGCGACCGGCGACGCGACGGCGACCGACGGTGGGGAGCCCCCGGCGCGGGGCGGAGCCACCGGCGGTTCGCCCGTGAGGATGGGGACCGCCGCGCAGCAGGTCGGCATCGACTTCGCCGAGGTGCGTGCGACGTTCCTCGACGAGATGACGGAGAGCTGCGGCGGGGAGCTGTGCGTGATCGTCGTCTCCGATCCCTCCGACGCCGGGCGCGGGTGCCTCTACGACGGCTCCGACCCGGCATGGCGCGAGGGCCTCACCGTCGAGCGGTGGTCGACCGTCGTCCTCCTGGCCGACTGCAGCGCGACCACGACCGATACCGACAGCACCGACAGCACCGACAGCACCGACAGCACGGACAGCACCGACAGCACGGACGGCACCGACGGCACGGACACCGGCACCGGCGGCGAACCGGGCGGCACCGACGGCGGCGGGGGCGCCACGACGGGCGACGGGCCGTGACCGAGGGTCCTCCGGCACCGAGCGGTGCTGCCCGCCCGGACGACGCCCGGCCACCGGAGGACGCCGACCCGAGCACGGACGTGCCGCGCCTCGTGCGGTTCGTGACGCAGGTCGTGGCTCCGGCGAGCCTGCTCAGCGCCCTGCTCTACTTCTTCGGCCGCCAGCGCGTCATGTTCTTCTACCAGTACCTCGGCGTCGACGTCACGTCCCTCCAGCTCACGTCGACGGACTACCTGGTGCAGGCGCAGGACGGCATCCTCCTCCCGCTCGCGGTGGTGGCGGTCGCCATCCTGGTCGCTCTCTGGGTGCGGGGCGGCTCGGTCCGCGCGGACGAGCGGCGGCCGCACCCGCGCGCGCTCGTCGGTATCGGCGCGGTCGCCGCGGTCCTCATCGGGTTCGGGCTCTTCCAGGCCGTCTGGCCGGGACGGGGGCTCGCCGACGGCGTCCCGTCGTGGGTCGCGCCGCTCTGCCTCGCGCTCGGCCTCCTCGTCCTGGTCGCCGTCGTCCGGAGGTGGCGCGACGAGCTCCGACGTTCCCGCCCGGAGTGGCGTCCACCGTCCGTCGCCGCACGTCTCACCGAGTGGGCAGCGGTGTTCGTGCTCGTGGCCGTCTCGCTCTTCTGGGCGGTCGCGAACTACTCGGCGGACATCGGGGAGAACCGCGGCCGCCAGTTCGAGGCCGAGCTCGCCGCGTACCCGGGGGTCGTCGTGCGCAGCACGGCGGACCTGCGGCTCGTCGCGCCCGGCGTGGAACCGCGGGTCTGCGGTCCGGAGGGCACCGCCTTCCGGTACCGGTACGACGGGCTGGTCCTCGTGCAGCAGGCGGGCGGGACGTACTTCCTCGTCCCGCGCGACTGGTCGCGCGCGGCACGGGACTCCGCGGTGCTCGCCGTGCCGGTCATGGACGGGGTGCGCCTGGACTATCTCCCGCCGGACCCGCAGGGCGGAGCGCCCCGACAGGGACCGGTCGCACCCGACGGCGGCTGCTGAGGACGAGCCTCACGCGCCGTCGGGCGCCTCCGCGACGACGACGCACACCTCGAACGTGTCCCGGGCCCGGCGCAGCAGGTAGCGCACGGTGCTCGACTCCTTCTCGTTCGCGTTCTCGTCCCGGTAGCTCCAGCGCACGCGCGCCCACAGGAGCGCGTCACCGACCTCCTCGACGTCCTCGAGGTACGGGGCGGCGGCGACGAGCCCGCGCTCGGTCCGCCCCCGCGCGGCGCCCACGGCGGCGTCGCGCACGGCGTCGGGGTCGGGCACGAGCCGGGACGACGCCGGGTCCACGACCAGTGCGGGGAACGCGTACCCGTCGGCGATGGCGTCGAGGTCGCCTGTGCTCACCGCCACCCCGAACGTCGTGAGGAACGCCTGGACGTCGTCGCTGTCATAGGACTCCATGCCCTCGTTTCTACCCTGCGCGCGCCCGCGCGGCACGGGCGGGCGCGCGCGTCACCACGCCTGCGCGAGGAGCTCGGCGAACAGGTCGTCCGCGTCGGCGTCGAGACCGCGGGAGCGGAACCACGCGGTCATGGTCCGGCAGTCGCGCAGGAGGAGCTCCGTGCCGAACGGGTTCGCGACGAGGTCCACGACCTGCGGGAGGTCGATGAGGACGAGGCGGTCGTCGTCGGCGAGCACGTTGTAGGGGGACAGGTCGCCGTGGGCGTATCCCCGCCGCGCGAGCACGGCCATGGCGTCGCGCAGCTGGTCCCACCACGAGGCGAGCACGTCGGCGCCCGGTCGCGTGCGCGCGAGGCGTGGCGCGGCCTCGTGGGCCTCGCCGTCGCTCGACCCGACGAACTCCATGAGGATCTCGTTCCCGTCGATCTGGACGGGGTAGGGGACCGGCGCGCCCGCCGACCACAGCTCGCCGAGCGCCGCGAACTCGGCCGCGGCCCACTGACCCGCCGCGACCTGGCGCCCGTAGGAGGACTTGCGGTCGAGGGCGCGTCGGTCGCGCGTGCGGCGCACGCTCCGGTCCTCGGTGTACAGGGTGTCGCGCCGGAAGGACCGGTGGTCGAGGTCGCGGTAGCGCTTCGCGGCGAGCAGCGACCGCCGGGCCGGGTCGCCGGGGACGGCGCGCTCGACGAGGAAGACGTCCGCCTCCTTGCCGGTCTTGAGGACCCCGAGGTCCGTGTCGACGGCGGCGTCGGCCGTCACGAGCCACGGCGGGTGCGGCTCGGGGCCGCGCTGGCCCTTCTCCACGGCGTGCCACGTCGACCACCGCTGATCGGGACCGAGGGCGGCGTCGAGCACGCCGAGGGAATCGCCGGCATCGTCAGGGCGGACCGTGCGACGCAGACGCCGCGGCGGGGGAGTGCGCGGGTCGCGCGCGAACGTCGGGGGCAGGTACGGGTACGGGTCGGACAGGTCGTGCTCGGGCACGGGTGGCTCCTTCGGGCGAGGAGCGCTCGGTGCCGGCCCGGCGCCGGTGCGGCGCGGGCGGACGGCGGCCGGCTTCAGCGGCGCGCGGCGCTCCCGGGGGTGGTGGACACGCGGGACTGGCTCGTCCAGCTCATGGCGTACCTCCGTCCTCCGGTGCCCGTCGACGCGGGCGGCTGGTCAGACCGTGCCACCGCCGGGTGCGGTGCGGCAACGTCTTTTCCGCCACCGCCGTTTCGTCACCTGCCGTCACCTGCCGGCACCTGCCGTCAGAGCGCGACGGCCACCGCGCTGCCGATCACCGTGACGAGCCGCTCCCACGTCCCGAGCGTGTCGAAGCCCATCTGGTCGAGCGCCGACCACGTGAACCCGACCACGGCGTAGAGCCCGACGGCGGTCGCGAGCAGCCACTCGCGCACGGACCCGGTATCGCCGAGGAGCGGGACGGCGAAGCTGCCTCCGGGGCGCCAGACGTCGTCCACGAGGAACGAGCGCCGCACCCAGCGCGGCGAGCGGAGCTTCACGGGCCACAGCAGCGGCGCGCCGTTCGTCGTGAGCACGTCGCCGAGGATGTGGACGGTCACGCCGAGGCCGACGGCGACGGGGAGCCAGTTCCACTCCTCGGGGGAGAAGAGGGCGACGAGGGCGGCGACGGTGAGCGACGTGAGCCACGGCGCGAGCTTGCCGCGGCGCGTGAGTTTGAGGGCCTTCAGGGCGAGCGCGACGAGCAGCACGGCGAGGATCCCGCCGCCGACGTACACGGTGCCGAACGACTCGGTCTCGACCGTGACGAGCCCCGCGGCCCAGGCGAGCGCCGTGAACACCGCGATGCCGAGGAACGAGTGCGTGCCCTGCCGGTGGCCCCCGGAGATCGCCTCGACCGCGTCGGAGACCCACTCGCTCACGGGCGGCAGGGAGTGGGCGAACGTGCCGTTGTGGTGGTCGGCGTCCGGCAGGAGCGCGGCGCCCGCGCACACGACCGCCCCGGTCATGACGCCCACGGAGGACACCGGGTGCAGACCCAGGGCGAACGGGGCCGTGGAGGTCACCGCGATCCAGGCCGCGGCTCCTGTCGCGGCGTGGTTGGCACCCATCATGGTGAGGCGGTCTCCTCGTCGTCGGCCCCGCCGCGTCCGTCGGCGTCGGGAGGTCTGTCCGGAACGTCCGAACTCTACCGGCGGTCGCCGACACCGGGCGGCACGACGGCATCGAGCGGAAAAGTGTGCCAAGCGGCCTGTCGCGGACCGCGTCGCACGCGAGCGACGTCACCGGGCGCGCGGACGACGGCGCCCGTAGCCTCGGCGAATGCGTCCTCGCACCCTCTCCGCCGCCGGCCTCGCCGCACTGCTCGGGTCGTCGGGCGTGCTGCACCTCGTCCGCCCGCAGGTCTTCGAGCCGCTGATCCCGCACGCCCTCGGCTGCGCCAGGGCATGGGTCGTGGGCAGCGGGACGGCCGAGCTCGCGTGCGCCGCCGCGCTCGCGCTGCCGCCGACCCGCCGGCTCGGGGGAGCGGCGAGCGCCGCCCTCCTCGTCGGGGTGTTCCCGGGCAACGTGAAGATGGCGCTCGACTCGCGCCGTGGTGCACGTGCGTGGGCTCGCCGCCCGGCCGTGGCGTGGGGCCGGCTCCCGCTCCAGGTCCCGCTCGTCGCCTGGGCGCTGTCCGTCGCACGGGATCCTGGCGGTGCTCCCGGGCGTCGGCCCTGAGCTGCACCGGATTCTCGGTCCGCGCCTTGGTGCACGCATTGATCTCCCCAGATCGGAGCATTCGAAAAAGGGGTTGTGCGTCGTTCGACAGTGCCGTACGGTTTCCCTCGGTCCACCCAGACGTGGGCCTTCCGGCCGGAGAGCGACGAGAGAGGACCAGCACCGTGCGCGTATTCCGTGAACGCGATCTGCGTCGTCCCGTGCTGCGTCACGAGCAGGGCCTCGTCCTGCCGGTCATGTTCCGGCAGCACCGCTCCACGTATGCTGCCGAGCCCTCTGGGGGCTCCGTCGTCTGACTCTCACGTCGACACGGCGGGCCGCTCCGGAGAATTCGTCCAGAGCGGCTTTTTTGTGCGCCGACCATCGGTCGGCGCTGCATTCTCGCGACCATTCATCGTCCTTCTTGCCGGTGCCGTGCGTGCTCCGTCCGTGCGGCCGTGGTGAATGCAGGACGGTGAGTCCTGTCGCGTTCTCGTGGTGTTCTCGTCACGACGTCTGCCCGACGCAAAAGGGCACCAGCGCACGTAGCTCAGCGGAAGAGCGCCGGCCCTCCGGGCCGGGCGTCGAGGGTTCGAGCCCCTCCGCGCGCACCCCGTCCCGCCACCCGGCGGGCACCATGGGAAGACGACGACCCGAGGAGGTCATCACCGTGAGCACCGAGGCCCACGCGTTCCCCGTCCCGTTGTCCGGCGCGAAGGCGCCGACCCTCATGTGGGCGCACGAGCACGAGGTCGACAGCGCTGCACTCCAGCAGCTGCGCAACATCGCCGCGCTCCCGTGGGTCGAGGGCGTGCGCGTCATGCCCGACGTCCACCTCGGCAAGGGCGCGACCGTCGGCTCGGTCATCGCGATGCGCGACGCGGTCTCACCGAACGCGGTCGGCGTCGACATCGGCTGCGGGATGATCGGCGTGCGCACCTCGCTCACGGTGGAGGACCTGCCGGACGACCTGCACGCGGTCCGCTCGCGGATCGAGGCGGCCGTCCCCGTCGGGTTCCACGCGCACGACGAGGCCGTCGACCTGCGGCGGCTGCGGTCGATCGCCGGGAACGGTCCGGCCGAGGTCGCGCGCGGCGACGAGGCGTTCTGGTCGAGGTTCAGCGGCCTGCACGGCAAGGTCTCCGACCTCGAGGTTCGAGCCCGTCGTCAGCTCGGGACGCTTGGCTCAGGCAACCACTTTGCCGAGTTGTGCTCGGACACCGAGGGCCGCGTCTGGCTTCAGCTGCACTCGGGGTCGCGGAACATCGGCAAGACGCTCGCCGAGCAGCACGTCGCGATCGCGAAGCGGCTCGAGCACAACCAGGGACTCGTCGACCGCTAGCTCGCGGTGTTCCTCGGCGGCACGCCCGAGATGGACGCGTACCTCGCCGACCTCTGGTGGGCCCAGGAGTACGCGGCGCGGTCACGCGCGGTGATGATGACGCTCGTCGTCGGCGCGGTCCGTGCCTCGTTCCCCGACCGGGACGTGACGTTCGAGGAGGCGGTCAACGTCCACCACAACTACGTCGCGGTCGAGCACGTCGACGGCCGGGAGCTCGTCGTCACCCGCAAGGGCGCCATCCGCGCCGGCGCGGGCGACCTCGGGCTCATCCCGGGGTCGATGGGCACCGGCTCGTACATCGTCCGCGGCCTCGGCAACCCGGCGTCGTACTGGTCGGCGTCGCACGGCGCCGGGCGCCGGATGTCGCGGACGAAGGCGAAGAAGACCTTCACGCTCGACGACCTCGCCGTGCAGACGGCGGGCGTCGAGTGCCGCAAGGACGCCGGGGTCCTCGACGAGATCCCCGGCGCGTGCAAGGACCTCGACGCGGTCGTCGCGGCGCAGTCCGACCTCGTCGAGGTCGTCGCGCGGCTCACCACGCTGCTCTGCGTCAAGGGCTGACGCGGCGACCACCGTACGGACACGTGCGGACACGTGCGGACACGTGCGGACACGTGCGGACACGTGCGGACACGACGGACGCGGTCGGCGCCGGGACCTCCCGGCGTCGACCGCGTCCGTCGTACCGTCGCCGTCGTGCTCGTGCGGGTGGAGATGCGCCGGGCGGGCCGTCAGCCGCCCGGCTTGAGCAGCACCTTGGTCCAGCCGTCCTCGCGCGCGTCGAAGCGCGCGTAGCCGTCCGCCGCCTCGTCGAGCCCGAGCTCGTGCGACACGATGAACGACGGCCGTGCCCGGCCCGCCACGATGAGGTCGCGCAGCTGGCGGTTGTACCGCATGACCGGCGCCTGGCCGGTGCCCATGTGCTGGCCCTTGGTGAAGAACGTCCCGTAGTCCCATCCGATGCGGCCCTGCTTCGCTCCCTCGTCCTGCGCGCCCGGGTCCTCGGGCACGTAGACGCCCACGACGCCGATGCCGCCGGTCGCGCGGACGACCTGCACGAGGTTGTCGAGCACGAGCTCGGGGTGCTCCTCGCCGGACGGGTCGTGCGCCTGGTAGCCGACGGCCTCGACGCCGCTGTCGACGCCGCGACCGAGCGTGGCCTCCATGATCTGCTCGACGGGGTCGCCCTGGGAGAAGTCGACGCCCTGGGCGCCGATCGACTCGGCGAGGCGCAGGCGGTCAGGCTCCTTGTCGACGACGAACACGCGCGCGGCCCCGCGGATCAGGGCGCTGTGCGCGGCCATGAGGCCGACGGGCCCGCCGCCGAAGACCGCGACGTCGTCACCGGGGGACACGCCGGCGAGCTCGGTGCCGTGCCAGCCGGTCGGGAAGATGTCCGAGAGCATGGTGAAGTCGTTCTCGTGGTCGGTGCCCTCGGGAAGCTCGAGCAGGTTGAAGTCCGCGTACGGGACGCGCAGCACCTCGGCCTGGCCGCCGTCGTACGGGCCCATGTTCGCGTACCCGTAGGCGGCGCCCTCCATGCCCTCCGTCGGGTTCGTGCGCAGGCAGAACGACGTCCAGCCGGCGATGCAGTTCCGGCAGGTGCCGCACGCGATGTTGAAGGGGACCGAGACCCGGTCGCCGACCCGGACCCGGTCGACGGCGTCGCCCACCTCCTCGACGATCCCCATGTTCTCGTGGCCGAGGACCTTGCCCTCCTCGACCGCGGTCCGGCCCTCGTACATGTGCAGGTCGGATCCGCAGATGTTCGTGGTCGTGATCCGGACGAGGGCGTCCGTCGGCTTCTCGATCCTGGCGTCGGGGACCTCGGTGACCTCGACCTGCTTCGGCCCGCGGTAGACGACTGCGCGCATGGCGACCTCCTGGTTCTCAGGGGTGAGGACCCGTGTGCTCGAGCCCGTCCGCCATCGTGCGCAGGCGCCGCGCCCGCTCGCACCCGGGCCCTGTCCACGGGCCGCCGCGCGCCGTCGCCGTCGCCTCAGGACGACACGTCCGCCGTCGTGAAGCGGCTCCAGGCGAGGGCGCCGAAGACGGCCACCCACGCCGCCTGGACGGCGAGCCCCTCGCCGAGCACGCCGAGGTCGATCTCGGCGCGCAGCAGCTCGCCGACGTCGAGCCAGTGGTGGGTGAGGAGCGCGCCGTGCACGGCGGACAGCTGCGGGAGGGCGTCGAGGACGCCGGACACGATCGCGACGACGACGGTGGCCGCCATCGCCGCGACCGGGACCTCCGTGAGCGTCGAGAAGAACAGCCCGACCGCGACGAGCCCGGTGAGCGACAGCCCGACGTACGCGACGATCCCGGCGGTCCGCACCACGCCCTCGGCGGTCGAGACGGTGTCTCCCGACAGCAGGGTCACCTCTCCGACGCCGAAGTACGCCGCTCCGGTGACGAGCCCGGACAGCGCGATCGCGACGACGGTGCACGCGGCGAACACGAGCACCGCGAGCGCCTTGGCCGCGAGGAGCCGGGTGCGCGGCACGGGGACGAGCAGGAGGTAGCGCAGGGTGCCGGCCTGCGCCTCGCCGGCGATCGCGTCGCCCGCGACGATCCCCACCACCAGCGGCAGCAGCAGGGGCAGGCACGCGACGAGCGCGGTGAGCACGAGGAACAGGCCGTTGCCGGTCACCCGGTCGAGGAACGGCGGTCCGCCGGCACCGACCGCGGTGTCCTGGGTCACGAACACCACGGTGCCGATCAGCACGGGCACGAGGGCGAGGCCGACCAGCAGGACGAGGTTGCGGCGCCGGCCCAGGACCAGGCGGAGCTCGCTGGTGAGCAGCCGGGCGAAGGAGCCGCGGGCGCGGGCGGGCGGCGTCGACCGTTCCGCAGCGGTCGTCACGTCAGCGAGCGACATCGAATCCCTCCCCGGTCAGCTCGACGAACAGGTTCTCGAGGCTCGGTCGTCGGACCTCGAGCCCGACGAGGTCCAGCCCGGCGCCGACCATGGCGGCCGAGATCTTCTCCGGCGCGACCATGCCGAGGCGGGCCGTGAGCGCCGTGCCCTCGACCTGCACGTCGACCAGGCCGAGGTCCGCGAGGAGCCGGGTCGCGCCGTCGACGCCCGCGCGGGTGGTGCTGACGACCACGGTCGTCTCGGCGTCCGCGGCGAGCTCCTGGGGCGGTCCCTGGACGAGGAGCCGCCCCCGGCTCATGACGCCCACGTGCGTGCACACCTGCTCGACCTCGCCGAGGAGGTGCGACGACACCAGGACCGTCGTGCCCGCGTCCGCGAGCTCGCGCAGGAGGTGTCGCACCTCGCGCGTGCCCTGGGGGTCCAGACCGTTCGTCGGCTCGTCCAGGACCAGCAGCTCGCGCGGCCGCAGCAGCGCCGCGGCCAGGCCGAGGCGCTGCTTCATCCCGAGCGAGTACTGCCGGAACGGCTTGCGTGCCGCCGCCGTGAGCCCCACCCGGTCGAGGGCCGCGCCGGCCCGGCGGTCGCGTGTCCGGGGGTCGGCGGTCGCGTCGACGGCGTCGAGCCGGTCGAGGTTCGCGCGACCGGACAGGTAGGGGTGGAACCCCGGGCCCTCGACGAGCGCGCCGACCCGGGGCAGGACGTGTGCCCCGGCCCCGGGCATCGGCTCGCCGAGGAGCGTGGCCGTGCCGGAGGTCGGGGCGACCAGCCCCAGCACCATGCGCAGCGTTGTCGTCTTGCCCGAGCCGTTGGGCCCGAGGAAGCCGTAGACGGCGCCGCGCGGCACCGCGAGGTCGACCGCGTCCACCGCGACCTGACCCGAGCGGAAGCGCTTGGTCAGACCGCGGGTGCTCACGGCGAGCTGCGCCGCGGTGGCGGTGCTCGACATGCTCGACATGCTCGTCGGACGCGTCATGCGAGGTCGCGCAGCACCTCGGCGGGCACGGCCCCGACGAGGACGCGACCGTCGTCGGTCACGAGCACCGACAGCAGGGCCGACGAGAGCAGCCTGCCCTCCGGGACCTCCTCGGTCAGCTGCTCGTAGAGCGCGGCGGCGTCGATCTCCGGCAGCCCGGGCGCCGTCCCGTCCTCCCCGACGAGCTCGCCGTAGAGGTCCTGGGCGCCGGCGGAGCCGAAGCTGCGCTCGGCCCCCGGCAGCGCGGCCGCCGACGCCGGGTCTCCGGCGAGCAGGCCGGGGACGTCGACGCCATCGATCGACACGACCGTCTCCCAGCCGGTGCCGCTCACCGCGACGCCCTCGGGTGCCGCGGTCAGCGCCTCGGGGCCCGACGACGGGTGGTCGGCCGGGTCAGGCAGCGGGACCTCGACCTCGCTCGTGGAAGCGCCCGCGGGAGCGGCGAAGTCGAAGACGGCGTCGTCCGGCGTCGCGAAGGAGATGTCGGTGAAGCCGATCTCGAGCGCCGGCGTCTGCGTGTCCTGCGTGCTCCAGACCTGGACCCGCAGCGGCGTGGACGTCTCGGCGTCGACCGCGACGAGGACCCGCTCCACGAGCGTGCCGTCGGTGCGCGGCACGAGGCCGAGCTGGTAGGCGTCGCGGCCCGCGACCTCGGTGGCCGAGCCGACCGTCACGTCCGTGGAGAGCCCGGCGTAGGCGACGATCGCGTCGGCCGCCTCGGCGGGCGTCGGCAGGTCGCCCGCCACGTCCGGAGCGGTGCCGGCGCGCGCTGCCTCGTCGAGCTCCTCGTACGCCGCGAGGTCCTCGGGCGCGACCGTGTAGTGGACGACCTCGTCGTCACGGCTCGAGTACGTCCAGGCCTCGGCCCCGTCCCGGACGACGGAGTACTCGGACAGGTCGCCGAGCAGCGCGGCGCGCGAGCGGTCCTCGCCGTCGGACCACAGCCGGACGGTCGAGCTGCCGCCCAGGAGGTCGAGCGGGCTCGCGCCCTGCATCTCCTCGAGCGGTAGCTCGGGCAGCCCGAGGCGCGCGGTGTGGACCACGGTCCCCGACAGCGGGACGCTGTCGGCCTCCGCGACCCGGGCCAGCAGCTCGGCGGGCGTGAGCTCGGGCAGGTCGGAGTCGGCGGACGCCATGAGCGCAGGCGCCGCGAACGCGCCGCCGACGACGGCGGCGACCACGACGGGCACCGCCCAGCGGGCGCGGCGCGACGGCCCGCGGGCAGGCTCGCGAGGGGACGAGGAGACGGGTTCGGCAGCCATGACGTCACCGTCGCACACCGCACCTGTGGCCACGCTGAGAACGGCGCGCCCGCCGCGCGCCCGCCGCCGGGTCGGTGGGATGCTGTCGGCGTGCGGGTGCTGGTGGTCGAGGACGAGCGGGGCGTCGCCCGCGCGCTGCGCCGCGGCCTCCTCGCCGAGGGGTTCGCCGTCGACGTCGCGCTCGACGGGCGGCGTGGTCTCGAGCTCGCCGCGTCGGGCGAGTTCGACGCGGTCCTCGTCGACATCATGCTGCCGGGGCTCAACGGGTACGACGTGGTCGCCCGGCTCCGCGAGCTCCGGGTCTGGACGCCGGTGCTGATCCTCAGCGCCAAGGACGGCGAGTACGACATCGCCGACGGCCTCGACCTCGGCGCCGACGACTACCTCACGAAGCCGTTCTCGTTCGTCGAGCTCGTCGCACGGGTGCGGGCCCTCGTGCGACGCGGACCGCAGCCGCGACCGACGGTCCTCACGGTCGGCGAGCTCACCCTCGACCCGGCGACGCGCGTCGTGACCCAGCGCGGCTACGAGGTCGTGACCACGGCGCGCGAGTTCGCGCTGCTCGAGTACTTCATGCGCCGGCCGGGACAGGTCCTGAGCAAGGGCGAGCTGCGGGACCACGTGTGGGACGCGGCGGGCGACGGCCTCAACGTCGTCGAAGTGTACGTCGGCTACCTGCGACGCAAGTTCGGCCAGGCGGTCATCGAGACCGTGCGCGGCGCCGGGTACCGACTCGTGGTGCCCGCGACGTCCGCGGCGCCCGCGCCACCCCGTCCCGTCGCGCCGTGACCGGTCCCGAGGACCGGTGACGCCCGTGCGGACCTGGTCGTTGCGCGCCCGGCTCACCGCGCTGGCGTCCGTGGTCGTCGCGGCGGCGCTCGCGGTCGGCGCCCTCGCCCTGTCCTCGGTGGTGTCGGGGGGCCGCGTCGCCGCGCTGGACGACATCGCGCGAGACCGTGCGCTCCTCGTCGCCCGGCTCGCGACGAGCGACCAGGTGCCGGACGTCCTGCCCGTCTCCGAGCCGGGGGAGGTCGTGCAGCTCCTCGGGCCGGCGGGCGACGTCCTGGCGTCCTCGGCGTCGGCGAGCCGGACCCTGCCGGTCCTGCCGGCCGACGAGGTCTCGGCGCTGCGGGCCGAGGCCGTCGCGGCGGACGACGTGCGCGTCGCCGGCACGGACCGCAGCGCCTACGACGCCGCGGCGCGGGTCGCGGTGGCGCCCGCAGCGGGGACCGACGGGGCCACCGCCGTGGCGAGCATGCCGCTGCAGGAGGTCGAGGGGGTGGTGCGCGCGCTGCGCGTCTCGCTCGCCGTGGTCGTGCCGCTGCTCACGCTCGTGGCGGCGGCGGTCGTCTGGACGGTCCTGGGGCGGGCGCTGTCCCCCGTGGAGGAGCTGCGCAGGGGTGCCGACGCCATCGCCCGGTCGGGAGGGCCGGGGGCGCTCCCGGTGCCGCGCGCCGACGACGAGCTGGGGGCGCTCGCCCGCACGCTGAACGCGATGCTCGACAGCCTGCAGGCCGCCGCCGCACGACAGCGGTCGTTCGTCGCGGACGCCGCGCACGAGCTGCGCTCGCCCGTGGCGGCGCTGCGCGCGAGCATCGAGGTCGCGCGCCTGCACCCGGCGGCCTACCCCGGGAACGAGCTCGCGGTCGAGCTCGAGGACGAGGTGCGTCGTCTGCAGGCGCTCGTCGACGACCTCCTCGTCCTCGCGAGGCTCGGTGCCCTGCCGCTCGTCGACCAGGACGTCGACCTCGGTGCGCTGGCGCGCGAGGTGGTCGCGGTGTCGGAGGAGAGGCAGCAGCCGGGGGAGCAGGGACGTCCCCCGGTCGTCGTGACGGTCGTCGTCGACGGCACGGCCACGGCGCGGGGCGACCGGTCCGCTCTCGCCCGGATCCTGCGCAACCTCGTCGACAACGCGCTCCGGCACGCCGCGTCGTCCGTCCGCGTGACGGCCGGACCGGGCAGCCTCGTCGTCGAGGACGACGGCCCCGGCATCGACGTGGCCGACCGCGAGCGCGTCTTCGAACGCTTCACCCGGCTCGACGAGGCGCGCGAGCGGGACGCGGGCGGCACGGGCCTCGGCCTGGCGATCGCCCGCGAGACCGCGCGCGAGCACGGCGACGACGTGGTGCTGTCGGCGTCGCCGCTCGGGGGCCTGCGCGCCGAGGTGCGCCTGACGCGGGCGTGACCCGGCCCGGCCCGGTCACGGTCGCAGCGCGCGAGCGCGCGGGACCCTGCCTACCGTGGCCGGACTGCCGCCGGAGGAGGGAGCTGCCGTGCTGACCGAGGTCGCCGACCGCGTGCACCGTCTCGAGCACGCCTACGTCAACGTCTACCTCGTCGCCGACGACGACGGCCGGGTCCTCGTCGTGGACACCGGGCTCCCGGCGACGTGGGACCTGCTCGGGCGTGCGCTGCGCGACCTGGGCCATCGCCCCGCCGACGTCGCGGCCGTCGTGCTCACGCACGCCCACTTCGACCACACCGGCTCGGCCGCGCGAGCCCAGGCGCGGCTCGGCGTCCCGATCTGGCTCCACGACGACGACGCCCACATCGCCGCCCACCCGTACCGGTACGCGCACGAGAACGTCCGCGCGCTCTACCCGCTGCGCCACCCGGCGGCGCTGCGCATCCTCGCGTCCATGACGGCGGCGGGCGCGCTGCGGGTGCCCGGCGTGCGGGGTCTGCGGCACGCGGAGCCCGGGGCGACGCTCCCGGTGCCGGGCTCGCCCCGGGTCGTCTTCAGCCCCGGGCACACGGCCGGGCACTGCGCGCTGCACCTGCCCGAGCGCGACGTCCTGCTCACGGGCGACGCCCTGGTCACGCTCGACCCCTACACCGGGGTCCGCGGACCGCAGATCATCGCGGGCGCGGCGACGGCCGACAGCGCCCAGGCGCTCGCGTCCCTCGACCGGCTGGTCGAGACCGGGGCGACGACGCTCCTGCCGGGCCACGGCGACCCGTGGACGGGAAGCGTCGAGGAGGCCGTCGAGCGGGCGCGGGCGGTCGGCGCGCACTGAGCCGACGCACGGCGGCCCCGAGGCACGAGGCCGGCCGCGTCGCGCCCCACCCCGAGGGTGGAGGCTGTCACGACGACGTGCCCTGCGCGGTCGAGATCGCGAGGGACGGTTCGGAGCGCCCGCTCCGGGGTGAGGACGTCGAGACGGAGGCGCGTGGTGGCGGACGACACGGGCGGTACGGAAGGCACGGAAGGCACGGCGGAGGTGCCCGGGGACCTCGCGGCGGCCGAGAGGCAGTTCAGCGCGGTGCGGCGACAGCTGTTCGGGATCGCCTACCGGATCCTGGGCAGCGCGGCCGAGGCCGACGACGTGCTGCAGGACGCCTGGGTGCGCTGGCAGACGTGCGACCGCTCCGCGGTGCGCAACCCCGCGGCGTTCCTCACGACGACCACCACGCGGCTGGCGATCAACGTCGCGCAGTCCGCGCGCGTCCGCCGGGAGACGTACGTCGGGCCCTGGCTGCCCGAGCCGGTGGACACGAGCGCGGACCCGACCCTCGGCGCCGAGCGCGGCGAGGTCCTCGAGGTGGCGATCCTCATGCTGCTGGAACGGCTCACGCCCACGGAGCGCGCCGCCTACGTGCTGCGGGAGGCGTTCGACTACCCCTATGCGCGGATCGCTGAGGTGATCGGCCACTCGCAGGCCAGCGTGCGCCAGCTCGTCAGCCGGGCCCGTCGCCACCTCGGCGAGGAGCGCCGCGCCCCGGTCGCACCCCAGGCGCAGCGCACCCTGCTCACGGCGTTCGTCGCCGCGGCCAAGGTCGGCGACGTCGCGGTGCTCGAGCGACTCTTCGCCGAGGACGTGGTCTCCTACTCCGACGGCGGTGGCGTCGTGCGCGCGTCGAAGTTCCCCGTGGTGGGGCGCGAGCGCGTCGCGAAGTACGTGCACGCGTTCGCGAGCCACTTCTGGGTCGGGGTCGACGTGGAGCCTGCTGACGTCAACGGTGGCGCGGCGGCCCTGCTCTCGCGCGACGGCACGGTCTTCGCCGTGCTCACCGTCCGCGCCGCCGTCGACGGCATCGACCGGGTGCTGTGGATGATGAACCCGAAGAAGCTCGCCCCGCTGACGTCGTAGGCACGGGATGACCAGGCGAGGACGCAGCGTCGGCCGGGCGCTCGCGCACGACCGGGTGCTCTCCGCGCTCCGGCGTGCGGTGCTGGACGGCGACGTGGCGAGGGTGCGCGCCCTGCTCGCCCCGGCGGTCGTCCTGCTCGTCGACGCCGTGGGGAGCGCGTACGGGGACGGGCTCGGCGCGGTCGAGGGGTCCGACGACGCCGCGCAGCACCTGGTCCGGATCCTCGCCGCGGGGCCGGGCGTGCGGGTCGCGGTGCAGTCGGTGAACGGCGCGGGAGCCCTCGTCGTGCGGCACGACGACGTGGTCACCGGGGTCCTGAGCGTGGCCGTGCGCGCGGGGCGGGTCACCCATGCCTGGGCGGTCCTCAGCCCGGACAAGCTCCGGGCCTGGAACCGGGCCCCCGGCGACGGGACGCCGCCGCAGAGCGCGGGGTGACGTCGACGGGCGGGTTGAGGTCGACGGACGGCAGAACGACGGAGCGGGCCCAGGTTTCCCTGGACCCGCTCCGCCGTCGCTGTCTCAACGAGTGTCCGGAGGGGGACTTGAACCCCCACGCCCGATAAAGGGCACTAGCACCTCAAGCTAGCGCGTCTGCCATTCCGCCACCCGGACGAGTGGACCTTCCCGGCGTTCCCGCCGTTCCGGTGCGGGGAAAAACATAGCACGGTTCGCGGGGGGATCCTGCATCGCGTCCGGCCGTCCGGCGGCGTGCGTCGAGGAGCCGCAGCGACGTCGCGCAGGCGTGCAGATCGCCTGCTCGGAACCCGTGCGCCGTGCCCGGCGAGAGGGGACGACCTGGGGCACACTGGGCGCATGAGGGCGACGAGCGGACGGTGCCGGGCGTGACGGACGAGCAGCGGCCCGCGAGCGGGCCCACTCCCACCCCGCGCCCCGGCGCCGGGTCCGATCGCTCGGCGGCGTCGGTCAAGCACCTCGCCGGGGCCTCGCGCGAGGCGCGCAAGGTCGCGGGGGCGCGCCGGAACCCGTCCGTGGTCGGGTACGACGACACGGTGCCCTCGTGGCTGCGCACGACGGCCGGCTGGTCCTGGCGGCTGCTCATGGTCGTGGCCGCGGTCGCCCTGATCTTCTACGCCACGGCGCAGGTCCAGCTCGTGTTCGTCGCGGTGTTCCTGGCCCTCGTCATCACGTCCGTGCTGCGGCCGGTGACCGACTTCTACGCGCGGGTCATGCCGCGCGGGCTCGCGACCGCACTCGCGATCCTCTCCGCGCTGCTCTTCTTCGCGGGTCTGCTGACGTACATCATCACGTCGGTGGCGGGGCAGTGGGAGGAGCTCGCGGGCGAGTTCAGCGACGGCATCGACCAGATCCTCGACTTCCTGGAGAACGGTCCGCTCCCGGTCTCGATCACGGGCGACGACGTCAACGAGTGGATCGAGAACGGACGGCAGTGGCTCGCCGAGCACGGCGGCGACATCGCCAGCCAGGCGGCCGCGAGCGCCGGCTCGGTGTTCGAGGCGTTCGCCGCGATCGCGCTCGCCATCTTCTGCACGGTGTTCTTCCTCGCGCGCGGCAAGGACCTGTGGACGTGGTTCCTCAACCAGCTCCCGGCGCGCTCGCGCGACAGCTGGAAGATCGCGGGGGGAGCGGGCTGGTACACGTTCTCCGGCTACGCGCGCGGGACCGTCCTCATCGCGCTCGCCGACGGCGTCCTCGCCTTCATCCTCCTCGCGATCCTCGGCGTCCCGCTCGCCGCGCCGCTCGCGGTGCTGGTGTTCATCGGAGCGTTCATCCCCATCATCGGGGCGCCGCTCGCGATGATCATCGCCGCGGTGGTCGCGCTCGCGGCGGACGGCTTCGTCACGGCGCTGATCGTGACGGTCGGGATCGCGCTCATCGGGCAGTTCGAGGGGCACATCCTGCAGCCGCTCATCATGGGCGCCCAGGTGTCGCTGCACCCGGTGGTCGTCGCGCTCGCCGTCACGGGCGGGACCCTGCTGGCCGGCATCCTCGGGGCCGTGGTGTCCGTGCCGCTCGTGGCCGTCGCCTGGGCGGTGTTCTCGAAGCTGCGGCACAAGGACCCGCCGATGGAGGACGAGATCCCCACGGCCAAGGAGATCGCGCTCTCGGACGGTCCGTCGGCCCTGCTGCACCCCCGCGACGAGGGCTGACCGGCGCGCGAGCGCCGCCGCTGCCCCGGTCAGCGGGGGACGGTGGAGACGCCGCACTCGAGCCGGAGGCTCACGTGGACGCGGTCGCCCACGCCCTTGCCGAGGCGGGCCCGGACTGCCCGGAGGACGGCGAGCAGGTGGGGGCCGCCGTACGCGACCAGCGACGCGTGGTAGGCGACGTCGTCGACCTCGACGCGCACCGGGACCCGGCCCCGCGTGCCGAACAGCTCGGCGGTGTCCACCGGCACCTCGACGAACACCCCCGTCGCCGTGCCCGAGTCGGTGAGGACGGCGTCGAACTCCACCGCGCCGGGGTCCGTCCACGTGGGCATGGCCCGACCGTAGCGGACGGGACCGCCGGCCGGGACGGTCGACGCCCCGGGCACCTGCTCGTCGCCGTCGTGCGCGAAGGCGCGGACCGCGACGACACTGGTCCATGAGGATCGGGATACCCACCGAGGTCAAGAACCACGAGGACCGCGTCGCGCTCACCCCCGGCGGCGCCCACCACCTCGTGCGGGCCGGGCACGAGGTGCTCGTCCAGTCCGGGGCCGGCACCGGCTCCCACCTGCCCGACGACGAGTACGAGCGCGCCGGCGCGCGCGTCGTCGCGACGGCCGAGGAGGTGTGGGGCGAGGCCGAGCTCGTGTGCAAGGTCAAGGAGCCGGTCGCGAGCGAGTACGCCCTCCTGCGCGAGGACCTGCTCCTGTTCGCCTACCTGCACCTCGCCGCGGACGCCGCGGGGACGCACGCCCTGCTCGCCGCCGGCACGACGTCGGTGGCCTACGAGACCGCGCGGGGACCGGACGGGAGCCTGCCCCTGCTCGCGCCGATGAGCGAGGTGGCGGGGCGCATGGCGACCCAGGTGGGTGCCTGGCTCCTGCAGCGCCCGGCCGGCGGGCGCGGTGTGCTGCTCGGCGGCGTGCCGGGGACGCCGCCGGCGCGGGTCGTCGTCCTGGGCGGCGGGACGGCGGGGCGCAACGCGGCCCAGGTCGCGGTCGGGATGCGGGCCGAGGTGACCGTCCTCGACGTGTCGCTGCCGGTCCTGCGCGCGCTGGACCGGGAGTTCAGCGGCCACGTGCGCACCGTCGCGTCCAGCCTGTACGCCGTCGAGCGGGCCGTGCTCGAGGCCGACCTCGTGATCGGGGCGGTGCTCGTCACGGGGGCGCGGGCGCCGCGCCTCGTGAGCGACGACCTCGTGGCCCGGATGCGCCCGGGGGCGGTGCTCGTCGACGTCGCGGTCGACCAGGGCGGGTGCTTCGAGGGGTCGCGGCCCACGACGCACGACGACCCGACGTTCGCGGTCCACGGCACGACGTTCTACTGCGTCGCCAACATGCCCGGCGCCGTGCCCGTCACGAGCACGCAGGCGCTGACGAGCGCGACGCTCCCGTACGTCGCGACCCTCGCGGACGGCGGTCTCGACGCGGTCCGCGACGACCCGCTCCTGAGGACCGGGGCGTCGACCCACCACGGCGTGCTGCTCAACGAGGCGGTCGCGGCGGCGCACGCGCTCGAGTGGTCGCCCCCCGGCGAGGCGCTGCCGGGCTGAGCCCGACCGCCCGCACCGCCCCGAGCCCGGTGGAAAGGACGTGAGGCCCGGCACCGCGCCGTGGCAGGGTGGCCCGGTGCAGCCCTTCGCCCTGGACGACGGCGTCGTCCACCTCGCCACCCCGACCCTCGACGACGTCGACGCGATCACGGCCGCGTGCCAGGACCCCGACGTCGCCGCCTGGACCGTCGTCCCGTCCCCGTACACGCGCGACGACGCGCTCGGTTTCGTGCGCGACTACGTCGCGCCGGGCTGGGAGCGCGGGAACGTCTTCACGTGGGCGGTGCGCGAGTCGGTCGGACCGTCGGGCGTGCCCGGACCGGAGGGGTCCGGCCCGCTGCTCGGGATGTTCGGCCTGGGCCTCGACGACGGCCCGGACGGCCAGCGCTCGGCCGAGATCGGGTACTGGATGTCGCCCGCGGGCAGGGGTCGCGGACTCGCCACGGCGGCCGGCCGTCTCGTCGTCGACTGGGCGTTCGACCCCGAGGGCCTCGGCCTCGCCCGCCTGTCGTGGGAGGCGTACGTCGGGAACTGGCCGTCGCGGCGCCTCGCGTGGCGCCTCGGGTTCCGGGTCGAGGGCACCGTGCGGGGCCACTCGCTGCAGCGCGGCGTGCGCCGGGACGCCTGGGTCGCGACGCTCCTCCCCGAGGACCCGCGCGAGCCGGCCGAGCCGTGGCCCGCAGACGTCCCGCGCCTCGCGACGACCTCGTGAGGCCCGGCGGCCCGCCCGGGCGATCCGTTTCACCCGGGCGGTGCCGCGGGGCGAGGATGGGCCCATGACGTCCCAGCCGCAGGCGCCCACGAGCGCCGACCTCGACCTCGACCCCGCCAACCCGTTCGCCGCGCCGTCGTCCCTGCCGTACGAGCTGCCCGACTACGCCGCGGTCCGCGAGGAGCACTACGTGCCCGCGCTGCGGGCCGCGATGGCCGCGCAGCGCACCGCCGTCGAGGCGATCGCCACCGATCCGGAGGCGCCCACGCTCGCCAACACGCTCGAGGCGCTCGAGCGCTCGGGCCGCGACCTCTCGCGCGTCGCGCACGCCTTCTACAACCAGCTCAGCGCCGACGCGACGCCCGGCCTCGAGGACATCGAGGAGGAGCTCGCCCCGGAGTACGCGGCCCACCACGACGCGATCTACATGGACGCGCGGCTGTACGCCCGGGCCCGCGCCCTGCAGGACGCGGTCGACGCCGGCGACGCGACGCTCGATCCCGACGCCGCGTGGCTCCTGCACACGCTGCTCACCGACTTCCGCCGCTCGGGCGTCGAGCTCGACGACGCCCAGCAGGAGCGCCTCCGCGAGATCAACGGCCGCCTGACGAGCCTCGAGGCCGCGTTCGGCCGCAGGCTCCTCGCCGGTGCGAACGCGGCGAGCGTGCTCGTCACGGACCGGGCCGAGCTCGCCGGGCTCGCGGACGACGCAGTGGCGGGAGCGGCCGAGGCCGCGGCCGCGCGCGGGCACGAGGGCGCGTGGCTCCTCGAGATGCAGCTCCCGACCCAGCAGGGAGTCCTCGCGTCCCTCGCGGACCGCGACGTGCGCGAGCGCGTGCAGCGGGCGTCGGAGGCCCGCGGCGCGACGGGCGACGACCACGACACGCGCGAGATCGTCCTGGAGACCGTGCGCCTGCGCGCCGAGCGCGCGCGCCTCCTCGGCTACGAGCACCACGCGGCGTACGTCGCCGAGGACGCGACGGCGAAGACGACCGACGCCGTGAACGCGATGCTGTCCCGGCTCGCGCCGGCCGCGGTCGCGAACGCCCGCCGCGAGGCCGCGGACCTGGAGGCGGCCCTGCACGCGGACCACGCCGGCGCGAGCCTCCGTGCGTCCGACTGGTCGTTCTACGCCGAGCGCGTGCGCAAGGACCGCTACGCGCTCGACGACGCGCTCCTGCGCCCGTACCTCGAGCTCGAGAAGGTCGTGCACGACGGCGTCTTCCGCGCCGCGACCCGGCTCTTCGGCATCTCGTTCACCGAGCGCACCGACCTCGCCGGGTACCACCCGGACGTCCGCGTGTTCGAGGTCTTCGACGCCGAGACCCCGGGCGGGCCGGGCGAGGGCATGGGGCTGTTCCTCGCGGACTGGTACACCCGCGAGTCCAAGCGCGGCGGCGCGTGGATGAACAACCTGGTCGACCAGAACCACCTGCTCGACCAGAAGCCGGTCGTGGTGAACAACCTCAACATCGTCAAGCCGCCGGCCGGCCAGCCGACGCTGCTCGTGTGGGACGAGGTCATCACGCTGTTCCACGAGTTCGGGCACGCGCTGCACGGGCTCTTCTCCGACGTGCGGTTCCCGTCGCAGTCGGGCACCGACGTGCCGCGCGACTTCGTCGAGTACCCCTCGCAGGTCAACGAGATGTGGGCCTGGGAGCCCGAGATCCTGCGCGCCTACGCCGTGCACCACGAGACGGGCGAGCCCATGCCGTCGGAGTGGGTGGACACGATGCTCGCGTCGCGCCAGTTCAACGAGGGCTTCGGCACCACGGAGTACCTCGCCGCCGCGCTGCTGGACCAGGCGTGGCACCAGCTCGCGCCGGACGCCGTGCCGTCGGGCGTCGACGAGGTGGTGCCCTTCGAGACGGCCGCGCTCGAGGCCGCGGGCGTGGCGTTCGCCCCCGTCCCGCCGCGCTACCGCACGACGTACTACAACCACGTGTTCGGCGGCGGGTACTCGGCGGGCTACTACTCGTACATCTGGTCCGAGGTGCTCGACGCCGACACGGTCGAGTGGTACCGCGAGAACGGCGGGCTGACGCGCGAGAACGGCGAGCGGTTCCGGCGCGTGCTCCTCGCGCGCGGCGGCTCGCAGGACCCGCTCGCGTCCTTCCGCGAGCTGCGCGGGCGCGACGCGGACATCGCCCCGCTGCTCGCGCGGCGCGGCCTCGACGGCTGACGGGACGCCACGCACCGTCCCACCCGCACCCGCGAGGTAGTACCCGGTGACCACCGGGTACTACCTCGCGGGAACGGGGTACTACCTCGCTCCCGGTAGCGTGGGTGCATGACGAGCGTCCGCCCCGAGTCCTCCGCCGTGCCCGTCCCGACCGCCGAGGACGAGGTGGTGCGCATCTGCCAGGACCTCCTGCGCATCGACACCTCCAACTTCGGCGACGGGTCCGGACCCGGCGAGCGGGCTGCGGCCGAGCACGTCATGGCGCTCCTTCACGAGGTGGGGCTCGAGCCCGAGCTCTTCGAGTCCGCACCGGGGCGCGCGAGCGTCGTCGTGCGGCTCGAGGGCACGGACCCGACCCGGCCCGCGCTCGTGCTCCACGGGCACCTCGACGTCGTGCCGGCCCAGGCGTCCGACTGGTCCGTCGACCCGTTCGCCGGCGAGGAGCGCGACGGCCTGCTGTGGGGCCGTGGCGCGGTCGACATGAAGGACATGGACGCGATGATCCTGGCCGTCGTGCGCCAGATGGTGCGCGAGGGGCGCAAGCCGGCGCGCGACGTCGTCGTCGCGTTCTTCGCCGACGAGGAGGCGGGCGGGACCTACGGGGCGCGCTACGCCGTCGACCACCGGCCCGAGCTCTTCGAGGGCGCGACCGAGGCGATCAGCGAGGTGGGCGGCTTCTCCGTGGAGGTCGGCGGCCGGCGCGCGTACCTGCTGCAGACCGCGGAGAAGGGCATCGCGTGGCTGCGGCTCGTCGCCGAGGGGCGCGCGGGCCACGGCTCGCAGGTCAACGGCGACAACGCGGTGACGCGTCTCGCCGAGGCCGTCGCCCGCATCGGCACGCACCACTGGCCGAACACGCTGACGCCCACGGTCGACGCGCTCCTGCGGGGCGTCGCGGACCTCACGGGGCTGCGGTACGACCCCGAGGACCCGCGCAGCGTCGACGCGCTCGTCGCAGCCCTCGGGCCCGCGTCGCGCTTCGTCGGCGCGACGGTGCGGCACACGTCGAACCCCACCCAGCTCGGCGCCGGGTACAAGGCCAACGTCATCCCGGGCCGGGCGGAGGCCACGATCGACGCGCGACTGCTCCCCGGTCACGAGGAGGAGGGCTTCGAACGCCTCCGCGAGCTCGCGGGCGAGCACGTCCGGATCGAGGAGATCCACCGCGACATCGCGCTCGAGGTGCCGTTCACGGGCGACCTCGTCGACTCGATGGTCGACGCGCTGGTCGCCGAGGACCCGGAGGCGACCGTCCTGCCGTACACGCTCTCGGGAGGGACCGACAACAAGTCGCTCGCGCGCCTCGGCATCACGGGCTACGGTTTCGCGCCCCTGCGCCTGCCCGCCGACCTCGACTTCTCGGGCATGTTCCACGGCGTCGACGAGCGCGTGCCCGTCGACTCGCTGCGGTTCGGGGTGCGCGTGCTCGACCGCCTCCTGCGCACCTGCTGACGCGTCAGCGGCCGTCGAGGAGCGCGGCGACCGTCGAGCGCAGCTGCGCGCGGTAGCCGCCGCCGAACAGCACGGCGTGCACCGCGACGGGGTAGACCTGGTGGAGCGCGACCCGGTGCCGCCACCCCCGGGCCAGCGGACGGACCTCCTGGTAGCCCGCGACGATCTCGTCGAGGTGCGGGGCGCCGAAGAGCGCGAGCATCGCGAGGTCGGCCTCGCGGTGCCCTCCGTGCGCCGCGGGGTCGATGAGCACACCCTCGGCCTCCGGCGCGTCGTCGGGTCGCTGCGTCCCCGCCGGGGCGACCCACAGGAGGTTGCCGGACCACAGGTCGCCGTGCACGCGCGCGGGGGAGTCGTCGAGCGCCGGTCGCGCGAGGTCGGGGAGACGGTCGGCGAGCCGCCCGAGGAGGGCCGCGTCGTCGGGCTCGAGCGCCCCGCGTCGGCGACCCTGCTCGACCACGGGCGCGAGGCGGGCCTCGGCGTAGAACGTCGGCCAGTCGGGCCAGGCGCCGGTCGGCATCGTCAGCGGGTCGTCGAGCGGGCCGAAGAACCCGTCCCCGTCCCAGCCGGCGGGCGGCGCGCCCCAGGCGGGCGCGCCGGCGTCGTGCACGACGGCGAGCCCTCGCCCGAGCACGCGGGCCGCCGACGGGGTCGGCCGGCTCGGCACGAGCCGCTCCAGGTCGAGGTGCGTGCGGCCCACGTCGCGGACCTCCACGACGCGCGGGCCGCCGGGCACGCGCAGCCACGCGAGCCCGGCGGCCTCGCACGCGAAGAAGCCCGGGGGCGCGTCCGCGCGCGACTTGGTGAAGACGTCGCTCATGCGGGCGCCCCCCGGGTCACAGCGTCGAGCGCACCCGGATGATCTTGCGCCGCAGCCACACGCGCCGCTCCCCGCCGACGTAGAGGCGCGTGCGGGCCAGCTCCCACCGGCCGTACTCCGCCTCGTCCGTGAGGAGCCTGGTCGCGTCGGACCGGCTCGTCGTGCGGTCGATCGTCAGGACGCGGTACTCGTACTGCCCACCCTGCGAGACCCTCTCGGGCCGCCGGCGTGACGTCGGCCTTCTCTCCACGTGTCACCGTCCTCGTTCCGCAGGTCCGTCGGTGGTCGGACGCGCTCGGCCACCGACGACTTTCGAGTGCCCATTGTGCCCCTCCCGGGGCTACCGTCAGGGTATGACCGCTGACCCGCGTGCCGCGCTCGACCGGTTCATCGCCGCGCTCGAGGCCCACTACAACGCCGTCGCCGCCCGCCGGGGGGACGACGACCCGTCCGTGGACGACGCCTACTACGTGCTCGCGGACGCCTTCGAGGTCTACGACGAGGCCCTCGGCCAGGTGCACGGGGAGGCGACGCCGTTCTACCTCGCCGAGGAGGACGACGAGGACGACGAGGACGACGAGGACGCGGACGAGGCGGACGACGAGGACGACGCGCTCGACACGATCGACGACGACGAGCTGGCGGGCGAGCTCGAGACCGACGGCGCGCGCTGACCTCGCGGGCTCACCACCGCTCGGGGTACCCGACCTCGATCTCGCTCACGTCGTCGAGCGCCGCGCGCACGGCGTGCGGGAGCACGAGGTCGGTCGCGTCGAGCGACGCGCGGAGCTGCGCGGGCGTGCGGGCCCCGACGACGGCGCTCGCGACGGTGGGCCGACCCAGCAGCCAGGACAGCGCGACGTCGAGCGGCGCGCGCCCGAGGCCCTCCGCGGCGGTCACGACGGCCTCGACCACGCCCGACGACCCCTGGTCGAGGTACGGCTCGACGAACGCGGACAGGTGGGGCGACGCCCCGCGCGAGTCGGCGGGCAGCGACCGGCGGTACTTGCCCGTGAGCACCCCGCGGCCGAGCGGCGACCACGCGAGGAGGCCCAGGCCGAGGGATTCGGCGGCGGGCACGACCTCCCGCTCTGCGCCGCGCTGCAGCAGCGAGTACTCGACCTCGACCGCCGCGAGGCCCACGTCGTCGGTCCCGCCGAGGAGCGCCGCGGCCTGCGCCGTGGCCCACCCGGGGTGGTTGGAGAGCCCCACGTAGCGCGCACGACCCGACGTGACGGCGTGGCGCAGCGCGGAGAGCGTCTCCGTGAACGGCGTGCCGGCGTCGGGGGCGTGCACCAGGAACAGGTCGACGTGGTCGGTGCCCAGCCGGTGGAGCGAGTCGTCGAGCGAGTCGAGGAGCGCGCCGCGCGACGCGTCCACGACCGGTCCCTGCGGCGTGTGCCGCACGCCCGCCTTGGTGCACAGCAGCACGTCGCGCCGGGAGACCTTGTCGCCCAGCAGCGACCCGAGCAGCGACTCGGCGTCCCCGTCGGCGTACGACGCCGCGGTGTCGACGAGGGTCCCGCCGGCGTCCACGAAGTCGCGCAGCTGCTCTCCCGCGTCGAGCTCGTCGGTGTCGCGGGCCCACGTCATCGTCCCGAGGCCGAGGACGGACACGCGCAGGCCGGTGCGGCCGAGCTGGCGGAGTTCCATGGGAGCCGAGGGTACCGGCGCCCACCGGCTCCCGCGGGTCGGACGCGCGCCGCCGGACGCGGTCGCAGGCAGGTTCACCCGGTGGTCGGGGCGGCGTGCCCGGGCCGGTATCGTGGCCGCTCGTGAATGCGTGGGAAGCCGTCCTCCTCGGCCTCGTCCAGGGCCTGACCGAGTTCCTCCCGATCTCGTCGAGCGCGCACCTGCGCATCGTCGGCGAGCTGATCGGGTCCCAGGACCCGGGTGCGGCCTTCACGGCCATCACCCAGATCGGCACCGAGACGGCCGTCCTGCTCTACTTCCGCCGGGACATCGCGCGGATCTGCGTGGCGTGGTGGCGAGCGCTGCGCGGCGACCACGGCACGGACTGGCGCTCGCGCATGGGCCGCGGCGACCACGACGCCCTGATGGCCTGGTACATCGCCCTGGGCTCGGTCCCGATCGTGCTCCTCGGGCTGCTGTTCCAGGACGCCATCGAGAACACGTTCCGCAACCTGTACCTCACGGCCCTCATGCTGGCCGTCTTCGCGCTCCTGCTCGGCTGGGCGGACCGCGTGGGCGCCAAGCGTCGCGCGCTGCGCGAGCTGACCCCCGGCCAGGCGGTCGCGTTCGGGTTCGCGCAGGCGCTCGCGCTCGTGCCGGGCGTCTCCCGCTCCGGCGGCACGATCACCGCCGGGCTCCTCATGGGGTTCACGCGCGAGGCCGCGGCGCGCTACTCGTTCCTGCTCGCGATCCCCGCGGTGCTCGGGTCGGGCTTCTACCAGCTGTTCAAGTCGGCGGGGGAGCCGCAGCCGGGTGCACCGGGCGCCGGGGCGACGCTCATCGCCACGCTCGTCGCGTTCGTCGTGGGCTACTTCGTCATCATCGCGTTCCTCAAGATCGTCTCGACCTTCAGCTACACGCCGTTCGTCGTCTACCGCCTCGTGCTCGCGGCGCTCCTCGTGCTGCTCCTGCTGACGGGGGTCCTCGAGCCGGGCGGCACCGCGGCCACGACGCCCTGACCGTCGACGGCGGCACGACCGGTCAGAGCCACCCCGCGCGCCGGAACACCCGGTACAGCACGACGCACCCGGCCGCCATGAGCGCGAGGGCCATGGGGTAGCCGAGCGTCCAGGCCAGCTCGGGCATGTGGGCGAAGTTCATGCCGTACACGCCCGCGACGATCGTCGGGTAGACGAGGATCGCCGCCCACGCCGAGATCTTGCGCATGTCCTCGTTCTGGCGGACCGAGACCTGCGACATGTGGACCTGCAGCATGTCGGAGAGCAGGTCGTCGTGGGCGTCGAGGTGCCGGTCGATGCGCTCGACGGTCGAGACCAGGCGCTCGAGGACGCGGCGGTCCACGCCGAGGTGGTCGGGCACGTCCGGGTCCAGGAGCTCGGGCAGCTCGGCGGTCACGGGCAGCAGCGCGCGCCGCGCCTCGGTGATCTCGCGCTTGAGGTCGTAGATGCGCTGGAGGGGGTCGGCGCGCTGCTGCTCGAACACGATCCGCTCGGTGCTCGCCACCGCGTCCCCGAGCTCCAGCTCGACGTCCGAGGCCCCGGCGACGACGGCGGTGACGGCGGCCGCGGTCACGCGCCGGACCGCGCCGCCGCACGGGGCGCCCGGAGCCTGCAGGCGGTCGAGCATCTCGTCGTGCACCCGGGCGCCACCGTCCTCGGCGGTGAGCACGACGCCGGGGCCCACGAGCGTCGCGAACCGGCCCGTGTGGACCTGGCGGTCGTCCGGCGTGTACCAGGCCGTGGGCGTCACGACGAGGAGCCAGTCGTCCGTGACGCGCTTGACCACGGCGAGCGGGTGCCGCGACCCGAGGGCGTCCGGGCGCCGCGCCCCCGCGCGCGCGTCGGTGCCGAGCGTCACGGCGACCTCGTGCAGGGCCTCGACGTCCGGCAGGCGCACCCACGTCGCCCCGTCGGCCGGTCCCGTGGGGGCGTGCCCGCGCACCAGGTCGGCGACCGGCGCGAGCGCGCCTGGGTCGAGCGGCCGGGCCTCGCCGGCCGTGCCCGCGTCGACGTGCCAGGCGGCGGCCGGTCGAGGCCCTGCGGCCGGCCGTCCCGGCGCGGACGGGCCGGAGGGCGTGGGGTGCGTCACGTCCGCATTGTCGCGCGCCACGTGGGCGCCCGCCCGGGCGGGACGGCGGCGCGACGCGTGCGACGCGGCCGTTAAGGTGGTCGCGTGCACAGCTGGCCCGCCCCCCAGATCCCCGAGCTTCCCGGCCGTGGCCATCCCGTCCGGGTGCACGACTCGACGACCGGCGAGCTCGTCGTCGCCGCCCCCGGTGACACCGCGACGCTCTACGCGTGCGGCATCACGCCCTACGACGCGACGCACATCGGCCACGCGAACACCTACGTCGCGTTCGACCTCCTGGTGCGCGCGTGGCGCGACGCCGGCCAGCGGGTCACGTACGCGTCGAACGTCACCGACGTCGACGACCCGCTGCTCGAGCGCGCCGCGGCCACGGGCGTCGACTGGCGCGCGCTCGCGACGCAGCAGATCGCGCTCTTCGCGGAGGACATGACGGCGCTCGGCGTCGTCCCGCCCGACGTCTGGGACGGCGCGGTCGAGAAGATCCCGGCCGTCGTGGAGGCGGTCTCCGCGATGCTCGCGGACGGGACGGCGTACCGCGTCCCCGTCGAGCCCGGGGCGGGCGGCACCGACGCCGGTCTGGGCGACGTCTACGCAGACCTGTCGGCGGACCGCGCCTTCGGGTCCGTCTCCCGCTTCCCGCGCGACGTCATGGAGCGGTTGTTCGCCGAACGCGGGGGAGACCCCGACCGGGACGGCAAGAAGGACCGGCTCGACCCGCTGCTGTGGCGGCGCGAGCGGTCGGGCGAGCCCGCGTGGGACGGCGGCGTGCTCGGCACCGGTCGTCCCGGCTGGCACGTCGAGTGCGCGGTCATCGCCCGTGACGGTCTCGGCCTCCCGTTCGACGTCCAGGGCGGCGGCGCGGACCTGCTCTTCCCCCACCACGAGATGTCGTCCTCGCACGACCGCGTCCTGTCCGGCGGCGAGGCGCCGCGCGTGCACGTGCACGCGGGCCTGGTCGCCTACGAGGGCCAGAAGATGAGCAAGTCGCTCGGCAACCTCGTGCTCGTGTCGAACCTGCGCGCGACGGGCGTGGACCCCATGGCGATCCGGCTCGCGCTCCTCGCGCACCACTACCGCACCGAGTGGGAGTGGACGGACGACGACCTGCCGACCGCCGCTGCGCGGCTCGAGACGTGGCGTGACGCCGTCTCGGGCAACGGTGGCCCCGACGCCACCGCGATGCTCGACGCCGTGCGGGCCGCGCTCGCCACCGACCTCGACGCCCCCGCCGCGCTCGCGGCGGTCGACGTGTGGGCCGCGGAGTCGCTGCGCCCCGGCCGGGACACGAGGGCGGACGACGAGGGCGCGCCCGGCGTCGTCGCCCGGGCGGTCAACGCCCTGCTGGGCGTCCGGCTCTGACCGCTCGGGAACCGGCGGCGCGCCCCTAGACCGTCGGGCCCTTGCCGCGCTCGCCCGGACCGCCCGGGTCGCGCCGCCGCAGGTAGCGCTCGAACTCGCGCGCGATCGCCTCGCCGCTGGCCTCGGGGAGCTCGGCCGTGTCCTTCGCCTCCTCGAGCTGCTGCACGTACTCCGCGATCTCGGCGTCCTCGGCCGCGAGCTCGTCGACCCCGTGCTGCCACGCCTGCGCGTCCTCGGGCAGCTCCCCGAGCGGGATCGCCTCGGAGACGAGCTCCTCCACGCGCGCGAGGATCGCCAGCGTCGCCTTGGGCGACGGCGGGTGCGCGACGTAGTGCGGGACGGCCGCCCACAGCGAGACCGACTGCATGCCCCGCTCCGCCGCGGCGTGCTGCAGGACGCCGACGATGCCCGTGGGCCCCTCGTACGTGCTCGGCTCGACGTCGAGGACGGCCTGCAGGCCGACGCTCTCCGAGGTCGCGGTCATGGGGATCGGCCGCGTGTGCGGCACGTCGGCCAGCAGCGCGCCGAGCGTGACGACGGTGCGC
This sequence comes from Cellulosimicrobium sp. Marseille-Q8652, assembly GCF_965112045.1. Classification (NCBI taxonomy): domain Bacteria; kingdom Bacillati; phylum Actinomycetota; class Actinomycetes; order Micrococcales; family Promicromonosporaceae; genus Cellulosimicrobium; species Cellulosimicrobium sp. Marseille-Q8652. The sequence goes on from NZ_CBCOPS010000002.1 coordinate 1,111,794, forward strand.
ACGTCGTGCTCGACGGCGATGTCGAGGATCTCGCGGCAGTAGCTGCGCCACCGCATCGACGGCTCGATCCCGTGCACGAGGACGACCCGGCGGCCGCTGGGGGCGATCGTCGCGGTCGCGATCGTCGTCGTCGGCCAGGTGATCTCGCGCCGGCCGTCCTCGTCGGTCGTCACGACCGGGCGGTTGACCTGGAAGTCGTGGTAGTCCTCGGGGTCGAGCTCGTCGACGTCCTCCGCCCCCCACACCTCGTGCAGGTGCGCCAGCGCGGACGTCGCGGCGCTCCCCGCGTCGTTCCAGCCCTCGAACGCCGCGATCATCACGGTCTGGCGGGCGCCGTCGTGCGCGTTCTCGCTCATCGCCCCAGCCTATGCGGACCCGCCCGACGGCGGCGGGAGAGGTTCGCCCGTGGCGTACCCGTCCGCGCCGCGCGCCGCGATGGTCTCCAGGTCCCGCACCGCGAACCGGTGGTGCTCCCACTCCTCCTCGAGGACCACGTGCAGGCACGACAGCGTCGTCTCCGGGCGGTCGGGGGACCACGGGTTCGTGCGCGCCGTCGCGAGGTCGTCCGCCGTCACGGCGGCGAGGACGTCGCGCACCATGGCGACCCGTCCGGCACGGGCCTCGAGCACCTCGGCGTACGTCGGCGTGCGCGTCGTGAGGACCGACAGGTCCAGGCCGTCGTCCCCGGCACCCGGGCCCGCCAGCCCGAGCGGGTGGAACGGCTGCTCCACGCCCAGGACCGCCCGCCGCAGCCAGACGTCCGTGGCGAGGACCAGGTGCCGCAGCGTCTGCGCGAACGACCACTCGCCGTCGACCTGGACGTCGACCGTGCCGGCCGGCATCGACCCGGCCCGGTCCAGCGTCGCCGCCCACGTGCGCTCCAGCGCGGCCCAGGCCTCCTTCAGCGCGTCGGGCTCCGTGGCACGGCGCAGGGACCGGCCGGGGAACCGGCGGTCGAGCTCCGTCTCGACGAACGCGGTCACGTCCACGCCGTTGACCCGGAAGGACGCGCCTGCGTCGGCGAGCCACGGCGCGTCGACGTCCATCGACCGCACCTCGACGCCCCGCATCACGACGCCGGAGAGGTCGGACTCGACGAACCGGGCGCCCCGCAGGTCCGCGCCGACGAACGACGCGCCCCGCAGGTCGTCGGACCGGCCGAACTGTGTCATGAGGACCTCCTCGGCGGGCCTCGGCGGCACGCGGACCGCCCGCGGACGGGCTCGCGGACGGCAGAGGAAAGGGCTCGGGAACGGGTCGGGACAGGACCGAGAGCGGACGAGGGCACGCTACGCCGCGTGGGCTCGGTCTGCCAGGGCCTCGCGCCAGGGCCTCGCGCCGGGGTGACGTGCCGCACCCGGGGCGCCCGCGGCCGGCGGCGCGCGATGCCGTTAGGGTCGGTGGGTGCGCGACCGGTCGCACGACTCACGATGGAGATCCCTCTTGCCCTCTCGCACCACCGACGTCTCCGCAGGTCAGAGCGCCGCGGACCCCGCCGTCCCCGTCACCCTGCCCGAGGCCGTCCTGTGGGACATGGACGGCACGCTCGTGGACACCGAGCCGTACTGGATCGCGGCGGAGCACGAGCTCGTCGACGCGCACGGCGGCACGTGGACGCACGAGGACGCGATGTCGCTCGTCGGCAACCCGCTGCTCACCTCCGCGCAGATCATCCGCGACCGCGGCGGTGTCGACCTGCCGGTCGAGGAGATCGTGCAGTTCCTCATCGGCCGCGTCATCGACCAGGTCCGCGTCGAGGTGCCCTGGCAGCCCGGTGCCCGCGAGCTGCTCGTCGCGCTGCGCGAGGCGGGCGTCCCGTGCGCGCTCGTGACGATGTCGTACCGCGAGCTCGCCGAGCCCGTCGCACAGCTCGCGCCGTCGGACGCGTTCCAGGTGCTCGTGTGCGGCGACGAGGTCGAGCGCGGCAAGCCCGACCCGGAGCCGTACCTCCTCGCGGCGGAGCGCCTGGGTGTCGACGTCACGCGGTGCGTCGCTATCGAGGACTCGCCGGCGGGCATCGCGTCGGCCCGCGCGTCGGGTGCGGCCACGCTCGGCGTGCAGGCGGTCGTGCCGGTCGAGCGCGCGGCGGGGCTGAGCCGCACCCCGTCCCTCGAGCTCGTCGACCTCGGCCTCCTCGCGCGCCTCGTGTCCGGCGAGGTCGTCGACCTCCTGGGCGACGACGCCCCGAGCGCCCCGGAGCCCGCCGCGCGTCCCTGAGCCGCTGCGGAGCCCGGCGTCAGAGCAGCTCGGCGAGCATCGAGGCGGCGCGCGCGGCGCCGCCGGTCTCGACCGGCAGGGTGCGCCGGTCGCGGCCGCCGGAGAGCTCGGCCACCATCGCCGCGGCGAGCGCGTCCGGGTCGGACGCCTCGGCGTACTCCACGCACCGTCCGGCGCCGTAGCGCTCGAGGCGGTGCCGGACGTGGACGTTCTGCTCGAAGTGGTGCCGCAGCGGGACGTAGAGGAACGGCGTCCCCGCGGCGGCGAGCTCCATGCACGTCGTCAGGCCGCCCTGGACCACGGCGAGGTCGCACGCGGCCAGGTGCCGGTACAGCTCCGGCACGTACCCGCGATACGCGACGCCACGACGCCGGGGGAGGGCGGCGGGATCGATCCGCGGGCCGGTCACGACGAGGAAGCGGAGGCGGTCGTCGAGGCGTCGCGCCACCGGGACCGCGTCGAGCACCCGCCGCAGGAGCGACGTGCCGACCCCGGACCCTCCGACGGTGACGACGCACAGCACGTCGTCGGGACCGACGCCCAGGCTCCGTCGCAGCTCCTGCCGGTCCTCCGCGGTCGGCGGCACGAACCCCGTGACGTAGCCGGCGAAGTCGAAGTGGGCCTCGGTCCACTCCCTGATGCCCGGCAGCCCGGGGCCGAACGGGAGGTCGACGACGTCCGCCGGGTCGCCGACGAAGACGGAGCGGTCGCGGACCCGCCGGAAGCGCTCGCGCTGCTCGATCATCTCGGCGTTGTAGTCCGCGGTGAGCGCCGCCTCGTGGGCGCCGCCGTCGGGCATCGGGAGCCAGCCGACGAAGTCGGTCATCCAGGCGAACGAGAACCGCTTGAGCTCCGGGTTCTCGTGGAGGAAGTAGTCGACGTCCCACGCCTCGTCGCCGACGACGAGGTCGTAGCCGCCCTCCTCCACCACCTCCGCGAACACCATGAAGTTCGCGACCATGATCTCGTCCATCCGGCGGATCGCCTGGAACGCGTGCAGGTCGTGGTCGGCGGACTCGTCCTCGACGTGGGCGGACTCGTTCGCGAGCCACGCCGAGGCGGGGTGGACCCGCTCGCCGGCGTCGGCGAGCACACGGGTCACGGGGTGCTGGGTGAGCCACTCGACCTCGAGGTCCGGGTGGTGCTCGCGCAGGCCGCGCGCGACGGCCAGGTCCCGCCGGGCGTGGCCGAGGCCGATCGGGGAGGACAGGTAGAGCGCCCGACGCCCACGGTGCTGCGCGCGCGTCCAGGTCCCCCGGCGCGGCGGGGAGCCGGTCTGCGCGGCGGTGCTCGCGTCGACGAACTCGTGCAGGAGCAGGTTCACCCGGACGGGGTCTCGCGCAGGCAGGCCGTGGCCCCCGCCCTCGACGAGGACGAGACCGCCGCCGGTCAGCTCGGCGAGCCGTCGCCCGATCGCGGCGGGCCGGACCGCGTCCTGCGCGCCGTGCACGACGAGCACCGGGCAGCGCACCTGCCGGCACAGGGGGTCGAGCGGCGTCGCGGTGGCGCCCTCGAGCCCGAGCCGCCCCGCCGTGGTGTCGGCGAGCGTCTGCGGGGAGATCTCGTGGGCCCACCCCACGACGTCCTCGACCTGCTTCGTGGAGTGCGGCTCGGTGAACATCCGCCCGGCGAAGAAGTCGACGTAGTCGTCGTAGCCACCGCCGAGCCAGTACTCCTTGTTGTACTTGGCCCAGCCGTCGGTGGTGTCGTGGTGGGTGTCCCACGCGTACCGCTCGCGCTCCGGTGCTGCCACGTCGAGCCCGCACGACGGCGCGATGCCGACGATCCCCTGCACGCGTGCCGGGTGCGCCACCGCCAGGTGGACCGCCCAGGCCGCCCCGCACGAGTACCCGACGACGACGGCGCGGTCGGTCCCCGTCGCGTCGAGCACCGCGGCCGCGTCGGCCGCGTACTGCTCGTCGGTGTAGGCCGCGGCGCCCTCGGGCCGCCCGGCGTCCCCGCTGCCGCGACCGTCGAACGTGACGACGCGCGACGACCGCGAGAGGTAGGGCACCTGCGCCTTCCAGAAGCGGGAGGGCACGAGCGACCAGGTGGGCAGCAGCAACACGGTGGTGGACCCGGTGCCGTGGACGGCCCAGGGGAGCCGCACGCCGTCGCGGACGGTGACGCCCGTGCGGTCGGGCAGCCGGGCCGGCCGCGGCTCCTCCGCTCGCATGTCCTTCCTCCCTCTCGGTTCCTTCCTACAGCCCGCGGGGCCGGTCTGTCAGGGCCGGATCTCCAGCACGCGGTTGAACGGCGTCTCGGCGACCGACGCGAACCGGCCGAAGCCCGCCGCGGTCGCGACGTCGCGGATCCGCGCCGGCCCGGCCTGCGTGCCGAGGGCGAGCCCGACGTCCTGGGACAGCGACGCGGGCGTGCACAGCAGCGTGGAGAAGCCGTAGTAGGCCCGCCCCACAGGGTTGAGGTTGTCTTCCACGTGGTCGCCGGCCATCGGCTCGACGACCATCCAGGTGCCGTCCGGAGCCAGCGCGCGCCGGACCTGCTCGGCCGCCCCGACGGGGTCGCCCATGTCGTGCAGGCAGTCGAACATCGTGACGAGGTCGAAGCTCGTGCCCGGGAGCTCCTGGGCCGAGGCCACCTCGAACCGCACGCGGTCCGCGACGCCCGCGTCCGCCGCCCGCCGACGCGCGGTGGCGATCGACTCGGCGTGGTAGTCGGAGCCGACGAACCGGGACCGCGGGAAGGCCTGGGCCATGAGCACGGTCGAGGCGCCGTGCCCGCACCCGACGTCCGCCACGAGGGCGCCGGCCTGCAGCTTCTCCACGACCCCGTCCAGCGCGGGGAGCCACTCGGCGACCAGGTGCGCGTGGTAGCTGGGCCGGAAGAACCGCTCGCAGCCCACGTGGACGTCCGGCACGTGCTCGTGCCACCCGTACCCCCCGCCGCTGCGGGCGGCGTCGAGGACGTGGTCGACGTCGTGCACCGTGCCGAGGGCGATCTGGAAGAAGCCGGGCAGGAACGCCGGGCTGTCCTCCACCGTGAGCGCGACCGCCTGCTCGGGCGGGAGCGTGTAGCGGCCCGACGGCGGGTCGTAGGTCAGGTAGGCGCCCGCGGCCTGGGCGTTGAGCCACTCGCGGGCGTACGGCTCGGCGGTCCCGGTGCGCTCGGCCAGCTCGGCGGGCGTCGTGGGGCCGTGGGCCGCGAGGTCGCGGTAGTAGCCGAGCTTGTCGCCGAGGACGACGAGCGCCGCGTTGAGGGTCGCGCCGACCTCGTCGACCGCGCGGAAGACGAACGCCATGAGCGCGTCCATGTCGAGGGCCGGGGGCGCCTCGCTCGAGGTGGTCATCGGATGCTCCTGTCGTGTCGGTTCCCGGCGGGTGCCGGTACCGGTGAACGTAGGCGTCGGAGCCTGGCCCCCGCGTCAGGTGGGCCCCCTGGTCCTCGGGCCGGGAGAGTCGTCCCGGCGCGGCCGGTCGACGCCTCCCTAGACTCATGGACGTGGTGCTCCTCGGCAGGGCGGCCGAGCAGGAGGTGGTCTCCCGCCTCCTCGCCTCGGCGCGTCTCGGGCGTGGTGGCGCGCTGACCGTCACGGGGGAGCCCGGCATCGGCAAGACGGCCCTGCTGACCGACGCCGTCGCGACGTCCGTCCGTGACGGAGGGGGCACGCGCGTGCTCGCGGTGACGTCCGCGGAGGTGGAGCAGGAGCTGCCGTTCGCGGCGCTGCACGCCCTGCTGCGGCCCGCCGTGCCGTTGCTCGACGAGATCCCCCAGCCCCAGGCGGTCGAGCTCGGGGCCGCGCTCAGTCTTCGTCCCGGCGACGGGCGGGACCGGTTCGCCATCGGCGCGGCGACGCTGAGCCTGCTCAGCCGGTACGCGGAGGACGGCCCGGTCGTCGTCGTGCTGGACGACGCTCAGTGGGCCGACCGGCCCTCGGTCGACGCGCTGGCCTTCGCCGCCCGCCGCGTGCGCGACGACCCCGTCGCGGTGCTGATCGCGGGACGCAGCGGCGAGCTCCCGGAGCCCGTGCGCGGCCTGCCCGGTCTCGACCTCGGAGGCCTCGCGCGGGACGCCGCGACGCGGCTGCTCCGCGAGGCCTACCCGGACGGTCCCTCCCGGGCGCACGACGAGCTCTACCGGCAGACGGGCGGCAACCCCCTCGCCCTGCTCGAGCTGGCGGGGGAGCCGGACGACGACCCGACGGCGGGCGACGCCGCCGCGGGGTTCCCGCACACGCTTCCCGAGAGGCTCCAGCGGGCCTTCGCCCGGCGGCTCGACGCCCTGTCGACGGCCGAGCGCGCCGTCGCCCTCGTGGCGGCGCTGGCCGGGGGCGACCTCCGCCTGACCCGCGCGGCCTGTCGTCGGCTCGCGCTCGACCCCGCCGGACTCGACGGTGCCGCGGCGGCCGGGCTGGTCACGGTCGAGGGCCCGCGCATCGCCTTCCGCCACCCGCTGCTGCGCTCGGTCGTCTACGGCGCGGCGGACCAGGACCTCCGGCGTCGCGCGCACCGGAGCCTCGCCGACGAGCTCCGGGCCGTGGACGCCGACCGGTGCGCGTGGCACCTCGCGGCCGCCACGACCCGGCTCGACGAGGACGTCGCGGCGCTCCTCGAGGAGCTCGGTGCCCGCGCGACGGCGCGGACGGCGTTCACGGTCGCGTCGACCGCGCTCGAGCGCGCGGCCCGTCTCAGCCCGGCGCCCGAGGCGGCACGGTCACGACTGCTCGCGTCGGCCCGCGCCGCGGCGTCGGGAGGCCTGCCGGAGCGTGCCCTGGCCCTGCTGGACGAGGCCGAGCCGCCGACCGGACCCCTCACCGCGACGGGAGCGGAGCTGCGGGCGACCCTCGCGCTGCGCTCCGGGTCGGTGCGCGCCGGCCTGGACCTGCTCGAGCGGGCGGCCGGCCTCGCCGCTGCCGACGAGCGCGTGCTGCTGCTCGCGGAGGCGAGCCGCGCGTGCATGTACCTCGTCGACACGGTGGCCCTGCGCCGGGTCGAGGCCCGACTCGTCGCCGCGCTCCCCGGGACGACGGACCCCGTGGCGCGGGCCGTCGGCCTGGCGTCGTCCGGGGCGTCGGGCGTCCTGCTCGGCCGGGACAGCACGGCCCGGCTGCGCGCCGCCGTCGCGCTGCTCGCCGAGCACGTCGACCCGCTCACCCATCCCGCGGCGCTGCCGTGGCTGATGCTGGCGCCGCTGTTCCTGCGCGACGCCGTCGACGGGGCGCGGCTGCGCGACCTGGTGGACCAGGTCCGCACGCGCGTCGGCGTGGGCGTGCTGCCCGACGTGCTCTTCCACGTCGCGCGGGACCAGGCGACCTCGAACGCCTGGGACCGGGCGGCCGCCAACTACGACGAGGCGGCACGCCTGGCCCGGGAGACCGGTCAGGGCGGCGGGCTCGCCATGGCGCTCGCGGGACTCACCTGGCTCGAGTCGCGGGCGGGACGGGCGGCGGCGTGCCGGGAGCACGCGGCGGAGGCGTCGGCGCTCTGCCGTGAGCGGTCGATGCTGTTCGGCGAGATCTGGTGCGAGCTGGCGCTCGGCGACCTCGCGCTGTCGGAGGGCGCGTCGGGCGAGGCGGCGGACCGGCTCACGGCGCTCGCGGCGCGCCTCGAGCTCCTGGGTGTCGGCGACCCCGACCTGCATCCCGGGCCGGAGCTGGTCGACGCCCTGCTGCGGACCGGCCGGGCCGGCGAGGCGCGGACGGTCGCCGTGCGGTACGCGGCCGCCGCGACGGCCAGCGGGCGTCCGTGGACGCTCGCGCGCGCCGACCGGGCGCTCGGCCTCGTCGCCGCCGAGGGCGAGCTCGCGGCGCACTTCGACTCGGCGCTCGCACGGCACGCACGGACGAGGGACCTCTTCGAGCGCGCCCGGACACAGCTCGCCTACGGGATGCGGCTGCGTCGGGCCGCGCGCCGCGTCGACGCCCGGCCGCTCCTGCGGGACGCGCTGGGCACGTTCGAGACCCTCGGGGCCGTCATCTGGGCGGCGAGCGCGCGGGCCGAGCTCGGGGCGACCGGCGAGAGGGTCCCCGCGCGGGAGGGAGCGGGTGCCGACGCGCTCACCCCGCAGGAGCTGCAGGTGTGCCTCCTCCTCGCGGAGGGGCGGACGACGCGCGAGGCGGCCGCCGCCCTGTTCCTCAGCCCCAAGACGGTCGAGTACCACCTCCGCAAGGTCTACACGCGGCTCGGGATCCACTCGCGGGAGGAGCTCGCCGTCGTGCTCGGGGGAGCGGACCCGGCGACCGCATAGTCTGTGCCGGTGGACGGACCAGAGCCCCGAGCCCCCCGCACGCCCCCACGTCAGGACGTGCCCGGGCGCACGAAGGGCTGGGTGATCGGCCGCGTCTCGGGTGCTCCCGTCATCCTCACGCCGTCGTGGTTCCTGGCCGCCGCGATCCTCACCGTGCTGTTCGCCCCGACGGTCGAGAACCTCGCGCCCCAGCTCGGCGGCGAGCGGTTCCTCGTCTCGTTCGTCTTCGTCCTGCTGCTCTTCGGCTCCGTCTTCCTCCACGAGGTCGCGCACGCTCTCGTCGCGCGTGCGCGCGGCCAGCACGTGACCGAGCTCGCCGTGACTCTGTGGGGCGGGCACACCGCCTACTCCGGGACGTCGGCCCGTCCGCTCGACGGGTTCCTCATCTCGGTCGTCGGCCCGCTGACGAACCTCGCGCTCGCGGTCGTGTTCTGGCTCTCCTTCCAGGCGATGGACGTCTTCTCCGTCCCCGCTCTGCTGCTCTACGCGGGCGCGTTCTCCAACGCGTTCGTCGGGTTCTTCAACCTCCTGCCCGGGCTGCCGCTCGACGGCGGGCAGATCCTCGAGGCCGCCGTGTGGGCGGCGACCGGGTCGCGCACCAGGGGCACGGTCGCCGCGGGGTGGGTCGGGCGGGCCGTCGCCGTGGGCGTCGTCGCGTGGGCGCTGCTGTGGCCGCTGTCGGTCGGCGCCCAGCCCTCTCTCTGGACCGTCGCGTGGGCTGCGCTCATCGGCGCGTTCCTGTGGTCCGGCGCAGGACAGGCGATCGCCGCCGGCCGGACGCGCGAGGCCGTCTCGGGGCTGTCCGTGCGAGGGCTCGCCGGGCCTGCCGTCCCGGTCGGCCCCGGTGCCTCGGTCGCGGCGGCCGGCCGCGCCGTCGCGGTCGCGGGCGGACCGCACGTTCTGGCCGTGCTGGTCGACGCCGACGGCAGGACGGTCGGGTACGTCGACCCGGCCGCGGCCGCCGCGGTGCCGCCCGACGCCGCCGAGTCCACCCCGGTCGGGGCGGTCGCCGTGCCGCTCCCGCCGGGCGCCACCGTCGACGCGGCTCTCGCCGGCCAGGAGATGCTCGCGGCGCTCGCCCGCGTGGGTCGCCAGACGGCCCTCGTGCCCGTGACCGACGGCGGCCGCGTCGTCGGGGTGCTCGAGGTCGCGCGGGTCGTCGGCGCGCTCCGCGACGCGCGACGGCGCTGACCGGCGTCCCGGACGCCTCGCGGTCCCGGGCGTCCTACGCGCCGGGCGGACCGCGGCGGGGCTGCCCGTAGGATGGTCGCCCGGGACCGACGAGCCCCCCGCCACCCCGCCCGGCCAGCCCTCCGCCCCCGAGACCGCGGACCGCTCCGCGCCCGCCGGCGCGACCGGCGCCGACCAGCGGCGCGGCCCGCTGCGCGTGGGGGACAAGGTGCAGCTCACGGACCCCCGGGGCCGCCTGCACACCATCACGCTCGCGCCGGAGGCCACGTTCCACACCCACAAGGGCTACCTCCGGCACGACGACCTCATCGGTGCCCCCGAGGGTTCCGTCGTGCGCAACACCGCGGGGATCGAGTACCTCGCCCTGCGCCCGCTGCTCTCCGACTACGTGCTCTCCATGCCGCGCGGCGCCGCGGTGGTCTACCCCAAGGACGCCGGGCAGATCGTCGCGATGGCCGACGTCTTCCCCGGTGCGCGCGTGATCGAGGCGGGGGTGGGCTCGGGCGCGCTCACCATGTCGCTCCTGCGCGCCGTCGGGGACGCGGGCGAGCTGCACTCGATCGAGCGGCGCGAGGACTTCGCGGCGATCGCGCGCGGCAACGTCGAGAACTTCTTCGGCGGCGAGCACCCCGCGTGGACGCTCTCGGTGGGCGACCTCGCCGACGTCCTGCCGACGGTCGCCGCGGACGGCACGGTGGACCGCGTGGTCCTGGACATGCTCGCCCCGTGGGAGAACCTCGACGTCGTGGCGCGGGCGCTCGTGCCGGGCGGGGTGCTCGTCTGCTACGTCGCGACCACCACCCAGCTCTCCCGCCTCGCCGAGGACCTGCGCTCCGACGGCCGCTACGCCGAGCCCGTCGCGTGGGAGTCGATGGTCCGCGGCTGGCACCTCGAAGGGCTCGCGGTGCGACCGCAGCACCGCATGATCGGGCACACCGGCTTCCTCCTCACCGCGAGGCGTCTCGCCGACGGCGTCGCGCCGCCGGAGCGCAGGCGCCGGCCCGCGAAGGGCGCCTACCCGACGGACGCCGAGCAGTGGTCCCCCGAGGAGCTCGGGGAGCGCCCGGTGTCCGAGAAGAAGATCCGCCGCGTGCGGCGCGACGTCGGGCAGGCACCCGGGGCGGACACCCCGGAGACCGCGTCGGAGGTCGCTCCCGACACCGCGTCGGAGGCCGCGTCGGGCGATGGCGGCGAGGCCCCGGACGACGTGTCGGGTGCGTGACGTTCCGGTAACGATCGGTGCCGCGTCGTCTCACGGTGGGTGTCGTCCGTGTACGCGGACCAGAATTGTGCCTAAGGTCTAGAACCCGATCGCCGGTGGTGGCCGACCACGGCAGGTCGCGGCTCACGCCGCGGGCCTCCCGGCTGCCGTGCGGCGACCGGGGGAGCCGCCGGCGAGAGGGGAACACCCGATGAGCGAGACATTCGGCCGAAGCGACGAGGGCGCGCCCAGCGGTGCGCGAGAGCTCGCGCTGCTCTCCGCGAAGAACGAGAGGCTCGCCGAGGCGCTGCGCGCCGCGCGCGACCAGATCCTCGACCTCAAGCGCCAGATCGACGACCTGGCCAAGCCCCCGGGCACGTACGCGGTGTTCCTCGCGGCGCACCCGGACGGCTCCGTCGACGTGTCGGCGTCCGGTCGCAAGATGCACGTCGGCGCGAGCCCGAGCCTCGACGTCGAGCGGCTGCGCCCGGGCCAGGAGGTCAAGCTCAACGAGGCGATGACGGTCGTCGCCGCCGGCGGGTACGAGCGCACCGGCGAGATCGTCACGGTCAAGGAGATCCTCGACGCCGACCGCGCGCTCGTCGTCGGGCGTGCCGACGAGGAGCGCGTGGTGCGCCTCGCGGGATCCGTCGCGCACACCGCGCTGCGCGTCGGCGACTCCCTGACGATCGACACGCGCTCCGGCTTCGTGTTCGAGGTGATCCCCAAGTCCGAGGTCGAGGAGCTCGTCCTCGAGGAGGTCCCGGACATCCGGTACGAGGACATCGGCGGGCTCGGCCCGCAGATCGAGCAGATCCGCGACGCCGTCGAGCTGCCGTTCACGCACCCCGACCTCTTCCGCGAGCACGGGCTGCGCCCGCCCAAGGGCGTCCTGCTCTACGGCCCGCCCGGCTGCGGCAAGACGCTCATCGCCAAGGCCGTCGCGAACTCGCTCGCGCACACCGTCGCGCGCTCGCGCGGCGAGGACGTCGCGCCCGGCAGCGCGAAGAGCTTCTTCCTCAACGTCAAGGGTCCCGAGCTCCTCAACAAGTACGTCGGCGAGACCGAGCGGCACATCCGGCTGATCTTCGCGCGGGCGCGGGAGAAGGCGTCCCAGGGCACGCCCGTCGTCGTGTTCTTCGACGAGATGGAGTCCCTTTTCCGCACGCGCGGCACCGGCCTCTCGTCGGACGTCGAGACGACGATCGTGCCGCAGCTCCTGTCGGAGATCGACGGCGTCGAGCGCCTCGACAACGTCATCGTCATCGGCGCCTCGAACCGCGAGGACATGATCGACCCGGCGATCCTGCGGCCCGGACGCCTCGACGTCAAGATCAAGATCGAGCGGCCCGACGCCGAGGGGGCCAAGGAGATCTTCGCGAAGTACCTCACCGACGACCTGCCGATCCACGCGGCGGACCTCGCCGAGCACGGCGGCGACGAGCGCGAGGTGCTCGACGCGATGATCCGTTCCGTCGTCGAGCGCATGTACTCCGAGGACGAGGAGAACCAGTTCCTCGAGGTCACCTACGCGAGCGGCGACAAGGAGATCCTCTACTTCAAGGACTTCAACTCCGGCGCGATGATCCAGAACGTCGTCGACCGCGCGAAGAAGTCCGCGATCAAGGACCTCCTCGCCACCGGGCAGCGCGGCATCCGCGTCGACCACCTGCTCGCGGCGTGCGTCGACGAGTTCAAGGAGAACGAGGACCTGCCGAACACCACCAACCCCGACGACTGGGCGCGCATCAGCGGCAAGAAGGGCGAGCGCATCGTCTTCATCCGCACGATCGTCCAGAAGAAGGGCGAGGGCGGCTCCCCGCGCACCATCGACACCGTGACGAACACCGGCCAGTACCTGTAGCGCTCCCGGGCTTCCGAGAGGCGGTGTCGGTGGCGCCGGGACGTGGCACTCCGGGGCGGCCGCCCCTCCGGCCACGCCCCGGCGCCGTCGCGTACGGACCTCACCGAGCGAGTCGGTGAGGGACCGGACGAGCGGGTGGGGCGACGTCGGATGCGACGGGCGTCGAGGCCGCGCTCCGAGAACCCACGGCCGAAAGACTGTGGCGACGGCGCGGACAGCCCGAGCACCGACGGCGCCCCACCCGCGGACCCGACACCACGACCCGCGGCCGGCCCGAGCACCGATGGTGGACACGGCCGACGCGTCGTCGCAGGTGCGGCTTAGGGTGGGCGCGTGAGCGTTCGACGGGTCATGGGGATCGAGACGGAGTACGGCGTGCTGCAGCCGGGCCAGCCCCTGGCGAACCCGATGCTCATGTCGAGCCAGGTCGTCACGACGTACCGAGCGCTCGCCGCACGCAGCGACGGCGCGCGGGGTCGCGCCCGCTGGGACTACGACGACGAGGACCCGCTGCAGGACGCGCGCGGGTTCCACGTGCCGCGCGCGTCGGCGCACCCGTCGCTGCTGACGGACGACCCGGCCGCGCCGGCGCCGTCGGGACCGGTCGCGGGGGACGGGGCCGACGAGAAGGACGCGTCGTTCCAGGAGGTCGCACGACCGACGACGGAGGAGTACGACGACCCGAGCGCGGCGAACGTCATCCTGACGAACGGTGCACGCCTGTACGTCGACCACGCGCACCCGGAGTACTCGTCGCCCGAGGTGACCGTGCCGCACGACGTGGTGTGCTGGGACGTCGCGGGGGAGCGCGTGATGCTCGCGGCGTCGCGCGAGCTCGCCCGCGCGCCGGGTGCGCCGGTCGTGCTCTACAAGAACAACGCGGACGGCAAGGGCGCGAGCTACGGCACGCACGAGAACTACCTCGTGGACCGCGCGGTGCCGTTCGGCGTGATCGTCGAGGTCCTCACGCCGTTCCTCGTCACGCGGCAGGTGTTCGCCGGGTCGGGGCGGGTCGGGCTGGGGCCGACGGGCGAGGGGGACGGGTTCCAGGTCTCGCAGCGTGCGGACTACGTCGAGGCCGAGGTCGGTCTCGAGACCACCCTGCGGCGCCCGATCGTCAACACGCGCGACGAGCCGCACGCTGACCGGCAGCGGTGGCGGCGCCTGCACCTCATCATCGGCGACGCCAACCTCTTCGAGACGGCGACGTACCTCAAGACGGGCACGACGTCGCTCGTGCTGTTCGTGGTCGAGCACCTCGAGGAGCTGGGGGCCGCGGTGCGGGCGCGCCTCGCGGGCCTGCGGCTCGCCGACCCGGTGGGCGACGTGCAGCGCGTGAGTCGCGACCTCGACCTGACGCAGGGGCTGCGGCTCGCGGACGGCCGGACGCTCACCGCGCTGGAGATCCAGCGCGAGTACCTCGAGGTCGCGACGGAGGCGTCGCGGCGCCTCGCGGGCGGGGACGGCACGGACGCGCCGACGCGCGACGTCCTGGAGCGCTGGGAGTCCGTGCTGACGCGTCTCGCGACCGACCGGGAGTCGTGCGCGCGCGACGTCGAGTGGGTCGCGAAGCTGCGCCTGCTCGACCGCCTGCGCGAGCGCGACGGTCTCGACTGGGGCCACTCCCGGCTGGCGGCGCTGGACCTGCAGTGGTCCGACGTGCGTCCCGAGCGCGGGATCTACCACCGCCTGCTCGCCGCGGGGGCCGTCGACCGGGTCGTCACCGAGCGAGAGGTGGGAGCGGCGGTGCACCACGCGCCGGAGGACACGCGCGCGTACTTCCGCGGGGAGGTCATGGCGCGGTTCGGGGACCAGGTCTCGGCGGCCAGCTGGGACTCCGTGATCTTCGACGTGCCGGGCTCGCCGTCGCTGCAGCGCGTCCCGATGATGGACCCGCTGCGGGGCAGCCGTGCCCACATCGGCGCGCTGCTCGACGCGAGCACCGACGCGGCGTCCCTCCTGGCGGGTCTCGCGGCTCCGGGGTGACGGTCAGGAACTAGGCTGGACGTACGACGGCGCCCCACGGGGCGTCGCGTGCGAGCAGGAACCGCTCGTGGCCGCGGCCGCGAGCGGTCGGACGACGAGCGCCGGTCACGACCGGCGGACGAGGAGGCCACCATGGCGGGTACCGAGCGCACGCACGCGTCGCACGAGGACCGTCGTCCCGACGACGAGCCGGACGCCCCGGAGGTCCCCACCGCGCCGCAGGCACAGTCCCGCGACGCCGAGGTGGACGCGCTGCTCGAGGAGATCGACGAGGTCCTGGAGACGAACGCGGAGTCGTTCGTCCGGGGATTCGTCCAGAAGGGCGGCGAGTAGGAAGCGTGGCCGACCGCTGATGAGCACCCACCAGCCCGACCGCCTTCCCGGGCGGCTCCCCGACGCGTTCACGACCCCCGGGTCGTCGTCGTTCCTCGACTTCCTCGCCGGTCACGCCCCTGACCTGCTGCCGTCCCGCCGCGCGGCGTCGCACGCCGGCTCGGGCGCCGCACCCGCGGCCCCGCACGCCACGACCATCGTCGCCTGCACGTTCGGCACGGACGGCGCTGGCGGCGTCGTGATGGCCGGTGACCGGCGCGCCACGATGGGCTCGATGATCGCGCACCGCGAGATCGAGAAGGTCTTCCCGGCGGACGAGTTCTCGGCCGTCGGCATCGCCGGCACGGCGGGTCTCGCGGTCGAGCTCGTGCGCCTGTTCCAGCTCGAGCTGGAGCACTACGAGAAGATCGAGGGCACGCTGCTGTCGCTCGACGGCAAGGCCAACCGGCTGTCGACGATGATCCGCCAGAACCTCGGCATGGCGATGCAGGGCCTCGCCGTGGTGCCGCTCTTCGCGGGCTTCGACCTCGACCGCGGCCAGGGGCGGATCTTCTCCTACGACGTGACGGGCGGGCGCTACGAGGAGCGCGACCACCACAGCGTCGGCTCGGGGTCGGTGTTCGCGCGGGGCGCGCTGAAGAAGCTGTGGCGTCCGGGCCTGGACCGCGAGGCGGTCGTGCGCGTCGCGGTCGAGTCGCTGTACGACGCCGCGGACGACGACTCCGCGACCGGCGGCCCGGACACGGTCCGCCGGATCTGGCCGGTCGTCGCCGTCGTGACGGGGGCCGGGTACGAGCGCGTGCCGGAGGCGGAGCTCGAGGCCGTCGTCGAGCAGATCGTCGAGGAGCGCCGCGGGCTCGCCGGGGGCGGGCGCGGCGCGACCGAGCAGGGAGGTGACCTCGCATGACGATGCCGTTCTACGTCTCGCCCGAGCAGCTCATGAAGGACCGGGCCGACTTCGCGCGCAAGGGCATCGCCCGCGGCCGCTCCGTCGTCGTGCTCGCGTACGAGGACGGGATCGCGTTCGCGACCGAGAACCCGTCGCGCGCGCTGCACAAGATCTCGGAGATCTACGACCGCATCGCGTTCGCCGCGGTGGGCAAGTACAACGAGTTCGAGAACCTGCGCGTCGCGGGAGTGCGCTACGCCGACCTGCGCGGCTACTCCTACGACCGGACGGACGTCAACGCGCGCGGTCTCGCGAACGCGTACGCGCAGACGCTCGGCACGGTCTTCACCACGGAGTCCAAGCCGCTCGAGGTCGAGCTCGTCGTCGCCGAGGTGGGTCCGACGTCCGCGCAGGACCAGATCTACCGCATCTCCTACGACGGGTCCGTCGCCGACGAGCAGGGTCACGTCGTCATGGGCGGGCGGTCGGAGCAGCTGGGCCGCATCCTCGACGACGCGTGGGAGCCCGACCTGTCGCTCGGCGAGGTGCTGCGCCTCGCGGTGCGGGCCCTGGGGTCCGGCGGCGAGGGCGAGCAGCCGCGCGAGATCGCGGCGAACCAGCTCGAGGTCGCGGTGCTCGACCGCACGCGACCGCGGCGCGCGTTCCGGAGGCTGTCCGGGACCGTGCTCGACGGCCTGCTGCAGGCGCCGCCCGGCGAGGCCCCGGCCGCGGGCGACGACGCGGGACCCGCGTCCGGCGCGACGAGCGAGGGGTAGGACGGCATGGACCGCAGGATCTTCGGCCTGGAGACGGAGTACGGCGTCACGTGCGCGTCGGACGACGGCCGCGGGCTGTCCGCCGACGAGGTCGCGCGCTACCTGTTCCGCAAGGTCGTCGCGTGGGGTCGCTCGTCCAACGTGTTCCTGCGCAACGGCTCGCGCCTGTACCTCGACGTGGGCTCGCACCCGGAGTACGCGACCGCGGAGTGCGACGACGTGCGCCAGCTCGTCGCCTACGACCGCGGCGGCGAGCGGATCCTCGAGGGTCTCGTCGCCGACGCGCAGCAGCGCCTCGAGCACGAGGGGCTGCCGGGTCGGATCCACCTGTTCAAGAACAACACGGACTCGGCGGGCAACTCCTACGGGTGCCACGAGAACTACCTGGTGCGCCGCCAGGGCGACTTCGCCCGGCTCTCGGACGTGCTCGTGCCGTTCCTCATCACCCGTCAGGTCCTCACGGGTGCCGGCAAGGTGCTCTCGACCCCGCGGGGTGCGGTGTACTGCCTGTCGCAGCGCGCCGACCACATCTGGGAGGCCGTGTCGAGCGCGACCACGCGCTCGCGGCCCATCATCAACACGCGGGACGAGCCGCACGCCGACGCCGAGAGCTACCGGCGGCTGCACGTCATCGTGGGCGACTCGTCGATGGCGGAGACGACGACCATGCTCAAGGTCGGGACGACCGACCTCATCCTGCGCATGATCGAGGCCGGCGTGCCGATGCGGGACCTGGCGCTGGAGAACCCGATCCGCGCGATCCGGGAGATCAGCCACGACATGACGGGCAAGCAGCCGGTCCAGCTGGCGAGCGGCCGCACGGTCACGGCGATCGACCTGCAGGGCGAGTACCTGCAGCGGGTCAAGGAGTTCGTCGAGGACGGGGTCTCCCCGACGCCGGTCGTCAAGCAGGTGCTCGACCTGTGGGAGCGCGGGCTGCGCGCGCTCGAGTCGGGCGACCTCTCGCTCGTGGACCGCGAGCTCGACTGGGTCATCAAGTACCGGCTGATCCAGCGCTACCAGGCCAAGCACGGCCTCGAGCTCGACGACCCGCGCATCGCCCGGCTCGACCTCGCCTACCACGACATCTCGCGGACCGAGGGCCTGTACAACCTCCTCGCGGCCCGTGGCATGGTCGAGCGCATCACCACCGACCTCGAGGTCTTCGAGTCGACCGCCGTGCCGCCGCAGACCACGCGCGCGAAGCTGCGCGGCGACTTCGTGCGCGCCGCGCAGGAGGCGCGCCGCGACTACACGGTGGACTGGGTGCACCTCAAGCTCAACGACCAGGCGCAGCGCACGGTGCTGTGCAAGGACCCCTTCCGCAGCGTGGACGAGCGCGTGGAACGACTCATCGAGTCGATGTGACGTGCGGGACCTGATGTGAGGACCGGTGTCCCGACGGTCGTGCGAACCCTCCCGGGGACGGCACGGCCGGTACGACGTCGCGTGCGCGGGGCCGGTGCGGCCGGGATCGTGCTCGTCGCCCTGCTGCTGGGGGCGTGCGAGGAGCCCGGGGACACGCCGGAGACGCCGGCGAACACCGCGCTCGAGGTGACCGGCTCCGCCGGGGCGCCCCCCACGCTCGAGTACACGCCGCCGCTCGACGTCCCGGAGAGCCGCTCGGAGGTGGTGTGGCCCGGGACGGGTCGTGAGCTCGTGGACGGCGACCCGGTGCTGCTCAACCTCTACGCGCAGGACGCGCGGGACGGGACGGTGCTGCAGAACACCTACGCCGACGCCCCGCAGTGGCTCACGCTCGACGAGGCGTCGGTGGGCAGCGAGCTGGCCGACGAGCTGCGCGGGCAGCGCGTCGGGGCCCGTCTCCTGCACGTCGAGGAGGACGAGGGCGTCCCCGTGGTGCTCGTCGCCGACGTGCTGCCCACGCGGGCCGAGGGCGAGGCCGTCGCGCCCGCGGCCGCCGAGGGCGTGCCGACGGTGACGCTCGCCGAGGACGGCGCCCCGACGATCGCGGTCCCGCCGGACTCCGCACCGCCGGGAGACCTCGGCATCCGTCCGCTGATCCGGGGCGACGGGCGCCAGGTCGAGGCCGGCCAGGTCGTCACCGTCCGCTACACGGGCGTGCGCTGGTCGGACGGCGAGGTGTTCGACACGTCGTGGGCGCCGGACGCGGCGCCGTCGTCCGTGATGATCGGTCTCGGCGAGGTCATCGAGGGCTGGGAGCAGGGGCTGCTCGAGCAGTCGGTGGGCAGCCAGGTCATGCTCGTCGTCCCGCCGGAGCTCGGCTACGAGGGGACCGCGAGCCCGCTCGCGGGCGAGACGCTCGTCTACGTCGTCGACATCCTCGACGCGCACTTCCCCGTGACGGCGGAGGAGGCGGCGGGCGGGGCCGAGGACGCCGATCCCGCCGCGCCCGACCAGACCGGCGAGGCGCCGGCCGACCAAGGAGAGACCTCATGACCGTCGCGATCCGCGTGATCCCGTGCCTCGACGTCGACGCGGGCCGCGTCGTCAAGGGCGTGAACTTCGAGAACCTGCGCGACGCGGGCGACCCCGTCGAGCTCGCGTCCCGCTACGACGGCGACGGTGCGGACGAGGTGACGTTCCTCGACGTCTCGGCGTCCTCCGGCAACCGGGAGACGACGTACGACGTCGTGCGCCGGACGGCCGAGCAGGTCTTCGTCCCGCTCACCGTGGGCGGCGGCGTGCGCGCGGTGGACGACGTCGACCGGCTCCTGCGCGCGGGGGCCGACAAGGTCGGCGTGAACACCGCGGCGATCGCGCGCCCGGAGCTCATCGCCGAGATCGCCGACCGGTTCGGGAGCCAGGTGCTCGTGCTGTCGGTCGACGCCCGCCGCACCACCGGGGACACGGTCACGGACTCGGGCTACGAGGTCACGACCCACGGCGGGCGGCGGGGCACCGGCATCGACGCGGTCGGCTGGGCCGCGCGCGCGGCGGAGCTGGGGGCGGGCGAGATCCTGCTCAACTCGATGGACGCGGACGGCACGACTGCGGGCTTCGACCTCGAGATGCTCGCCGCGGTCCGCCGCGAGGTGCGCGTGCCGCTCATCGCGAGCGGCGGAGCGGGCACGCCGGAGCACTTCGTCGAGGCGGCGCGGGCGGGGGCGGACGCCGTCCTCGCGGCGAGCGTCTTCCACTTCGGCACGCTCACCGTCGGCCAGGTCAAGGACGCCCTGCGCGCCGCCGGCGTCGAGGTGCGCTGAAGGCGGCGCCCCGGACGAGGACCCCGCGCCGGGACGACGGGACGACTCCGGCCGGGAGCGCGTCGGGGAGCGGTCGGGCCCTGCTGGCGGGCCACGGCGGCGTCGGCGCCCTGTGAGAGGATCGTCGGATCCCGAACGAAAGACGAGGTACGTCCCGTGCCCGGCAGCACGACGCGCCCGAACGGTGCCGACGCCCAGCCCTCCGCCCCCGACTCCCTCCCCGCAGAGCCGCGGGTCCGTCGTCCGCACGGCCTGACCGGGTCGCGCGTACGCCGCTCGCTCGCCCTCATGGGCCGCGGCCTGCGCGACGAGCCGCGCACCTACGTCCTGGCGATCGGCTCGTCCGCGCTCTTCGGCGCGCTGACGGTCGGCGTGAGCAGCGCGATCGGCACGGTCACCGACGAGGTGGTCGTCCCCGCGCTCGCCGGTGACGCGGCCGCGCGGGACCGCATCTGGCTGGCCGGGCTCGTGCTCGCCGGCATCGCCGTCTCGCTCGCGGCGAGCGTCGCGGCCCGCCGCATCTTCGCCGGGAACGGCTACGCCGCGCTCCAGGCCCGGCACCGCACGGCCGTGACGCGGCAGTACCTGCGGCTGCCGATGTCGTGGCACCGCGCGCACCCGGCCGGTCAGCTCCTGTCGAACGCGAGCTCGGACGTCGAGGCCGCGACCGGCGTGTTCAACCCGCTGCCCTTCGCGCTCGGCGTCGTCGTGATGATCGGCGTGTCCGCCGTGATGCTGTTCCGGATCGACGTCTGGCTCGCGTGCGCCGCGCTCGTCGTCATCCCGGTCGCCGTCGCCGTGAACGTCGTCTTCCAGCGGTACATGTCGCCCGCCATCACGCGCGCCCAGCAGCTGCGCGCCGAGGTGGCCGACGTCGCGCACGAGAGCTTCGAGGCAGCCCTGCTCGTCACGTCGCTCGGCACGGCGGACCGCGAGGAGCGCCGGTTCGCCGAGCGCACCGACACCCTGCGCGCCGCGAACGTCCGCGTCGGCGTCGTGCGGGCCTTCTTCGACCCGGTCATCGAGCTGCTGCCGTCCCTCGGCACCTTGCTCGTCCTCGGTGTCGGCACGGTCCGTCTCGCCGCGGGCGGCGTCCAGCCCGGCGAGATCGTCACGGCGGCGTACCTCCTGACGATCATGGCCGTCCCGGTGCGGGCGTTCGGCTGGGTCCTCGGCGAGCTGCCGCGCGGCCTCGTCGGGTACGAGCGCATCAGCCGCGTCGTCGACGCCGGGACGGGGCTCGTCCCGGGATCGCGGGCGCTCACCGGCACGGGCGGGCTGCGGGTGCGCTTCGAGGGCGTGGGCGTCGACGTCCGCCCCGGCGGCCGGCCCGTGACGCTCCTCGACGGGGTCGACCTCGACCTCGCCCCCGGGAGCACGGTCGCCGTCGTGGGCTCGACGGGCGCGGGCAAGACGACGCTCGTCTCGCTCCTCGCCCGCCTGTCCGACCCCACGCGGGGCCGCGTCACGCTCGACGGCACCGACGTGCGCGACGTGCGGCAGCCCGACCTCACCGCGCAGGTCGCGCTCGTCGCCCAGCACGCCTTCGTGTTCGAGGACACCGTGCGCTCGAACGTCACGCTCGCCGACGAGGGCACCGGGCCCGACGACGCGCAGGTGTGGGACGCGCTGCGTCTCGCGCGCGTCGACGACGTGGTCGAGCGGCTGCCGGAGGGCCTCGACGCGCCGCTGGGCGAGCGCGGCGCGAACCTCTCCGGCGGGCAGCGCCAGCGGCTCGCGATCGCCCGCGCCCTGGTCCGGCGACCGCGCCTGCTCGTGCTCGACGACGCGACGTCCGCCGTCGACCCGCGCGTCGAGCAGCAGATCCTCGCCGGGCTGCGGGACGAGGGCCGCGAGCGCCCGACGGTCGTCATGGTCGCGTACCGGATGGCGAGCGTGGCGCTCGCGGACGTCGTCGTGCACGTCGGCTCGGGCCGGGTGGTCGACGTCGGGACGCACGAGGAGCTGCTCGCGCGCGACCCGGGCTACCGGGAGCTCGCGACCGCGTACGCGCGCGAGGCGGCGCGCCGCGCCGCCGACGAGGAGGACGCCGCCGACGACGAGATCCACCGGCACGAGGCGCGGGCGGCGGACGAGACGGCCGATCCCACGACGGAGGACCTGGACCGCCACGAGGGCTGGCGTGAGGACGAGGCGGACGACGTGGTGCGTCGGGCCGAGGCAGGGGCGCTGGAGGAGTGACGACGACGACCACGGACACCCCGGGCACGACCGGGACCGCGAGGACGACCGCCGACCCGCGCATCGCCTCGGCCAGCACCCTGGGCGTGCTCGCCACGCTGCGCCGCGGCGTGCAGGTCTCGCCGCAGATCCTCGACGGCCTGTGGATCACCCTCGGCCTCGCGGTCGCGGCGGCGCTCGGGCGCGTCGTCGTGCCGGTCACGGTCCAGCAGACGATCGACACCGGAATCCTCGCCGACGGCGGCCCGGACACCGGTCGGGTCGGGCTGCTCGTCGGCGCGGCCGCGGCGGTGCTCGTCGTGGCGGGGCTGTGCTCGGCGCTCGTCAACGTCCGGCTCTTCCGGTCGACGGAGGCCGGCCTGGCGCACCTGCGCGTGCGCGCGTTCCGCCACGTCCACGACCTGTCGGTCCTCACGCAGAACACCGAGCGTCGCGGCTCCCTCGTCTCCCGCGTGACGAGCGACGTCGACACCATCTCGCTGTTCGTGCAGTGGGGCGGCATCATGCTGCTCGTCTCCGTGCTGCAGATCGGCGTCGCGACGGTGCTCATGGCGATCTACTCGTGGCAGCTCACGATCGTCGTGTGGGCGTGCTTCGTGCCGCTCTTCCTCGTCCTGCGTCCCGCGCAGCGGCGGGTCAACGACGCCTACACGACCGTGCGGGCGCGCGTCGGCGCGATGCTCGGCGCGATCTCCGAGTCGGTCGTCGGCGCCGAGACCATCCGCGCCTACGGCGCCGGTGCGCGGACAGCGCGGCGGATCGACGCCGCGGTCGACGGCACGCGGCGCGCCATGGTGCGCGCCCAGAAGCTCGTCGCGGTGGTGTTCTCCAGCGGCGTCCTCGTCGCGAACCTCGTCCTGGCCGTCGTCGTGGTCGTCGGGTCTTTCCTGGGCGTGGCGGGGGACATCTCCGTGGGCCGGCTCCTCGCGTTCCTCTTCCTCGTCCAGCTCTTCACCGGACCGGTCCAGATGGCGACCGAGATCCTCAACGAGCTGCAGAACGCCGTCGCCGGGTGGCGCCGCGTCCTCGCGGTGCTGGAGACCCCGGTCGAGGTCGTCGACCCGGGCGAGGCCGGCACGACGAGCCCGCGCGGGCCGGCGCACGTCCGGCTCGAGGGCGTGCGGTTCGCCTACCCCGACGGTCCCGAGGTGCTGCACGGCGTCGACCTCGACCTGCCGGCGCGCGCCTCGGTGGCCGTGGTCGGGGCGACCGGGTCCGGCAAGACGACCATCGCCAAGCTCGTCACGCGGCTCATGGACCCCACCGCCGGCCGCGTGCTGCTCGACGGCGTCGACCTCCGTGACATCCGGACCGCGAGCCTGCGCGAGCGCGTCGTGCTGGTCCCGCAGGAGGGCTTCCTGTTCGACGGCACGCTCGCCGACAACGTGGCCTACGGACTGCGGGGCGACCCGGGCGTCCCCGCGGCGGGCACGCCGGCCCGCGAGCAGATCGAGGCGGCGGTCGACCGGCTCGGGCTCGCCGACTGGGTCGCGGACCTGCCCGACGGCCTCGACACCGAGGTCGGGCAGCGCGGCGAGTCGTTGTCGGCGGGCGAGCGCCAGCTCGTCGCGCTCCTGCGCGCCTACCTCGCGGAGGCCGACCTGCTCGTCCTCGACGAGGCGACGTCCGCCGTGGACCCGGCGACCGAGGTGCGCATCGCGCGCGCCCTCGCGTCGCTCACGGCGGGCCGGTCGACGCTGACGATCGCGCACCGGCTGTCCACGGCGGAGGCCGCCGACCTCGTGGTCGTGGTCGAGTCCGGCCGGGTCGTCGAGGTGGGGCACCACGACGAGCTCGTGCGCGCCGGAGGCGTCTACGCGCACCTGCACGACGCGTGGGTGTCGCAGACGCGGTGACGGGGACCACGTCCGCCCCGGGCGAGACACGGGGCACGGCGGCGCGCGGCGTCTGGCAGGATTCTCGGGTGCCCGACGACACGCGCGTCCCCGCGCCGACCACGTCCCTCGACCCCGACGTCGCGGCGCGCCTCACGCGCGACGACGCCGGCCTCGTCGCCGCGATCGTCCAGCAGCACGACACCGGCGAGGTGCTCATGCTCGGCTGGATGGACGACGAGGCGCTGCACCGCACGCTCACGAGCGGCCGCGTGACGTTCTGGAGCCGGTCGCGCCAGGAGTACTGGCGCAAGGGCGACACGTCCGGGCACGTGCAGGTCGTGCGCTCGGTCGCGCTCGACTGCGACGGTGACGCGCTGCTCGTGCGCGTCCACCAGGTCGGCGCGGCGTGCCACACCGGCACGCGGACGTGCTTCGAGGCCGGTGGAGACCTCGGCGCGGTCGTCGGAGAGCTTCCCGACCCGGCCCCCGAGACCCTTCCCGGCGCCACGTCCGGTCCCGCGACCGACCCCGAGGAGGAGAACCAGTGAACGCGACCGCGCAGGCCGAGCCCGTCACCGTCCCCGCAGGCGGACCGGCGTGGGGCGAGACGTGGCCCGCCGCCGAGGGCTTCCGTGCCCTGGCGGCCGGGCGCCGCGTCGTGCCGGTGGTCCGTCGCCTCCTGGCCGACGACGTCACGCCCGTCGGGCTGTACCGCACCCTCGCGCAGGGCCGGCCGGGCACCTTCGTGCTCGAGTCCGCCGAGTCGGACGGCACGTGGGGCCGCTGGTCCTTCGTCGGTGCCGCGTCGCGCGCGACGCTGACGGCGCGCGACGGCCGGGCCGTCTGGTCCGGCGACGTGCCGGTGGGCATCCCGACCGACGGCGACGTCGTCGAGGTCCTCGACGCGACGCTCGAGGCCCTGCGCACGCCGCCGGTCGAGGGCCTCCCGCCGCTCACCGGCGGCCTCGCGGGCGCGATCGGCTGGGACGTCATCCGGCACTGGGAGCCCACGCTGCCCGCCGCGGCACCCGACGAGCTCGGGGTCCCCGAGCTGACGCTGTGCCTCGCGACCGACGTCGCCGCGGTCGACCACCGCGAGGGCAGCGTGTGGCTCGTCGCGAACGCGATCAACTTCGACGACACCGACGAGCGCGTCGACGAGGCCTACGCGGACGCCGTCGCGCGGCTCGACGCGATGCAGGCGCGGCTCGTGTCCGGCGGCTCGCACGTCGTGTCGGTCGGCGCGGACGTGCCCGAGCCCGAGCTGGAGTTCCGCTCGACGCGCGAGGAGTTCGAGGCGTCGGTCGTCGCGGGCAAGGACGCGATCCGCGAGGGCGAGGTGTTCCAGGTCGTGCTGTCGCAGCGGCTCGACCTCGACTGCCCGGCGGAGCCGCTCGACGTTTACCGGGCGCTGCGGACCATCAACCCCAGCCCGTACATGTACTACTTCCAGCTCACCGACCCCGACGGCCGGGACTTCGCCGTCGTGGGGTCGAGCCCGGAGACGCTCGTCAAGGTGACCGCGGGTCGCGTCGTGACCTTCCCGATCGCCGGCTCGCGCCCGCGTGGCGCGACGCCCGAGGAGGACGTGGCGCTCGGCGAGGAGCTCCTCGAGGACCCGAAGGAGCGCGCCGAGCACATCATGCTCGTCGACCTGTCGCGCAACGACCTCGTCAAGGTCTGCGAGCCGACGTCCGTGGAGGTCGTCGAGTTCATGGCGACCAAGCGGTTCAGCCACATCATGCACCTGTGCTCGACCGTCGTGGGCACCCTGCGCGACGGCGCGACGGCGCTCGACGCGTTCCGCGCGACGTTCCCCGCCGGCACGCTCTCGGGTGCACCCAAGCCGCGAGCCATCGCCCTGATCGACGAGCTGGAGCCCGCGCGCCGCGGGATCTACGGCGGCACGGCCGGGTACTTCGACTTCGCGGGCGACATGGACATGGCGATCGCGATCCGCACCGCGCTCATCCGCGACGGCCGTGCGAGCGTCCAGGCCGGGGGCGGGATCGTGGCCGACTCGGTCCCCGCGCTCGAGTACGCGGAGTCGCGGAACAAGGCCGCGGCCGCCGTCCGGGCGGTCCAGGTCGCGGCGCGGCTGCGAGGACTGCGATGAGTCCGGCGACGGGTGCCGGCGCGCGGGCGCCGTCGCGTCGCGCGTCGATCTGGCTCCTCCTGCTCCTGGGCGGGGCCACCCTGGCCGCGTCGGCCGTCACGTGGTCCACGACGACGGGGGCGACCGCTCTCGATCCCGTCGTGGAGGTCTCCGTGAGCGGGACGACCGCGGCCCCCGGCGTCGGAGCGGCCGCGCTCGTCCTCGTGGCCGCCGGCCTCGCGCTCGGTCTCGTCGGTCGTGTCGGCCGGTGGGTCGTGCTCGCCGTCGCCGCGGCGAGCGGGGCCGTCACCACGGCCGCGGCGCTCGGCGTCGCGCTCGACCCGGAGCCGAGCGCGCGGTCCGCCGTCGCGGAGGCGACCGGGGTCACCGAGCTCACGTCGGCCGTCTCGCTCACGGCGGCGCCGTGGGTCGCCGCCGCGCTGGGCGTGCTGACCGTCGTGGCCGTGGTGTGGGTCGCCGTCGGGTCCAGGGGCTGGCAACGGGCCTCGACGCGGCACGAGCGCGACGGTGCCGCCGCCGCAGCAGTGCAGGTGCCGGGCGAGGCCGGGGCGGCGACCGCCCCGGAGGCGCCCGCAGGGACCGGTGCCACGGCGACGACACCGCAGGACGACGACCTCACCGACCACGACGCCTGGGACGCGCTGTCCCGGGGCGAGGACCCCACCGACCGCTGACCCCTTCCCCCGACCCCACCTGACCTGACCCGGCCGACGGCCCGCCGCACGCGCGGCTCCGAGGACGGTTCCGATAGTCTGGCTGCACATCTTGACGAAAGGCACGACCCCCATGGCCGAGAACCAGAAGACGACCGAGATCGCCTACCTGCCGCCCGCGGCGCCGCCCACGAACCACGGACACACCGTCGCGGCGTGGACCACGATGATCGGCATCATGCTCGGCGCGCTCGTCGCCGCGATCGGCGTCGTCGTCGCAGCCGTCTGGCTGTTCTGGGTCGGCATGGGCGTCGTCGCGCTGAGCCTCGTCGCGGGCGTCGTGCTCCGCAACATGGGGTACGGGCAGAAGTCCGTCTCCCGGTGACCCAGCCGCCGGTCAGCGGACCGCCGGAGGGCGAGCGCCCTCCGGCGTCGCCGTACCCCGGCGCTGCCCCGAACCCGGTCGCTGCTCCGAACCCGGGCGCTGCTCCGTACCCCGGACCCGCCCCGTACGGATCCGGCCCGTACCCGCCGGTCCTGCCGCAGAACGGCCTCGCGGTGTGGTCGCTCGTCCTCGGCATCGCGTCGTTCGTCCTGAGCTGCGGGTTCCTGACGGGTATCCCCGCGATCGTCCTCGGCACGCAGGCCAGGCGCGCGGTGGCGAGCGGCCAGGCCGACAACGGCGGGCTGGCCACCGCGGGGATCGTGCTCGGCTGGATCTCGGTCGCGCTGTCCGTCGTGGCGATCGCCCTGGCCGCCGTCCTGTTCCCCGCGCTGCTCGTGTGGGTCGGGTCGATCCCGGACCAGCAGTGACCGCGCCGTCGTCCCGCGGATCCGCGGCCGTCCCTGCGGTCGGCCGGCCCGGGTCAGGGCGCGCCTCGGAGCCCGCACCCACGCCCGCACCGACGCCCGCGCGCCGGGCTCGCGGTCCGCGCGGCGCGGTCGCCCCGATGGCGACCGGAGCCGTGGTCGCGGCCGCGGTCGCCTACGTCGGGCTCGTCGACCCGAACCGTCCCGGCCACTTCCTCACGTGCCCGCTGCTGGCGCTGACGGGACTCGCGTGCCCGGGGTGCGGCGGACTGCGCGCGACGCACGACCTGGTCCACCTCGACCTGGCCGGCGCGTGGGGGATGAACCCCCTGTGGGTGCTCGTCGCGCCGCTGCTGGTGGCCCTGTGGGGCGTGTGGCTCGTCCGGTCCTGGCGCGGCCGGTCCGGCCCAACGCTCTCGCCCGCCGTGGCGTGGGCGGGCCTCGTCGTGCTCGTCGCGTTCGGCGTCCTGCGCAACGTCCCCGGGCTCGTCGAGTGGCTCGGACCCGTTCCCTCCTGAGGGCTCCGGCGCCCGTCTCGGGGGGTGGGCCGTGGTCATCGTCACTCGGGCACGGCCCTACGATGGCAGATACCTCCGTGTCAACGGGCCGACTCGTACCTGTGGACGAGCCCGTTCCGGTCGACCGACGACGGAGGCCGAGGGGACGAGCACGGGGAGTGATGGGGCGATGACGGTACTCGACGACATCGTCGCCGGGGTGCGCGAGGATCTCGCGGCACGCCAGGCGACGACCTCGCTGGACGACCTCAAGGAACGCGCGTCACGCGTGCCCGGAGCGCTCGAGTGCGTGAGCCGGCTGAAGGCCGACCACGCGGTCGCCGTGATCGCCGAGGTGAAGCGCTCGAGCCCGAGCAAGGGTGCGCTCGCCTCGATCGCCGACCCGGCCGAGCTCGCCGGCGAGTACGAGAAGGGCGGCGCGTCCGCGATCTCCGTGCTCACCGAGGAGCGGCGGTTCAACGGCAGCCTCGCCGACCTCGACGCCGTGCGCGCCCGGGTCGACGTGCCCGTGCTGCGCAAGGACTTCGTCGTCACGCCGTACCAGGTGTGGGAGGCCCGTGCGCACGGCGCCGACCTCGTGCTCCTCATCGTCGCCGCGCTGGAGCAGACCGTCCTCACGTCCCTCGTGGAGCGGGTCCACTCGCTCGGCATGACGGCCCTCGTCGAGGTGCACTCGCTCGACGAGGTGGGGCGCGCGCTGGACGCCGGCGCCCGCGTCGTCGGCGTGAACGCGCGCGACCTCAAGACGCTCGACGTCGACCGCACGACCTTCGCGCGCCTCGCGCCCGCCATCCCCGACGACGTGGTCCGCGTCGCCGAGTCGGGCGTGCGCGGCCCGCACGACGTCATGGACTACGCGCGGTCCGGAGCGCACGCCGTGCTCGTCGGCGAGGCGCTCGTGACGGACGACGCCCCGCGCGCGTCGGTCGCGGACCTCGTGGCGGCCGGAGCGCACCCGTCGCTGTGGTCGGTGCGGCCCTGAGGCGTCGACCGTCCCCGACCGTCACGCAGCAGGTGCCGCGCCCCGGCCCCCACCCCGTCTCCCGCAGGAGGTCCGGCCCCGTGCCCGACTCGACACCCACCACCCCTGAGACCGCCGACACCGCCTCCGTGCGCGCCGAGCTCACCCGCTCGCTCGCGAACCACGAAGGTCCGTACTACGGCGCGTTCGGCGGACGCTTCGTCCCCGAGGCGCTCATCGCCGCTCTCGACGAGCTCGAGACCGAGTACCGCAAGGCGCTCGACGACCCCGCCTTCGTCAACGAGCTCGCCAGGCTCCAGCGCGAGTACACCGGACGTCCCAGCCCGCTCACGGAGGTGCCCCGGTTCGCCGCGCAGGTCGGCGGGGCACCGGGAGCGGTCCGGATGTTCCTCAAGCGCGAGGACCTCAACCACACGGGCTCGCACAAGATCAACAACGTGCTCGGCCAGGCCCTCCTCGTCAAGCGCATGGGCAAGACGCGCGTCATCGCGGAGACGGGGGCGGGCCAGCACGGCGTCGCGACGGCGACCGCCGCGGCGCTGATGGACCTCGAGTGCGTCGTCTACATGGGCGAGGAGGACACGCGGCGCCAGGCGCTGAACGTCGCGCGGATGCGGCTCCTCGGTGCCGAGGTCGTCCCCGTGACGATCGGGCAGCGCACCCTCAAGGACGCGATCAACGAGGCCCTGCGCGACTGGGTCGCGAACGTCGACTCCACGCACTACCTCCTGGGCACCGTGACGGGGCCGCACCCCTTCCCGGAGATGGTGCGCGAGTTCCACCGCGTCATCGGCGAGGAGGCGCGCACGCAGGTCCTCGACCGGGTCGGCCGGCTCCCGGACGCCGTCGCGGCGTGCGTCGGGGGCGGGTCCAACGCGCTCGGCATCTTCAACGCGTTCCTCGACGACGACGGCGTCGAGCTGTTCGGGTTCGAGGCGGGCGGCGAGGGCGTCGAGACGGGCCGCCACGCGGCCCGGTTCAGCGGCGGCGTCCCCGGTGTGCTGCACGGTGCTCGCTCGTCCCTCCTCCAGGACGAGGACGGCCAGACGCTGCCGAGCCACTCGGTGTCGGCGGGGCTCGACTACCCGAGCGTCGGCCCCGCGCACGCGTGGCTGCACGACCTCGGCCGGGCCACCTACCAGCCGGTGACGGACGCGGAGGCGATGGAGGCGTTCCGTCTCCTGTGCCGCACGGAGGGCATCATCCCGGCGATCGAGTCGGCGCACGCCCTCGCGGGCGCGCTGCGGCTCGGCCGCGACGCGGTCGACGCCGGCCGGGAGGACCACGTGATCCTCGTCAACCTCTCGGGCCGTGGGGACAAGGACGTGGCGACCGCCGCCCGGTGGTTCGACCTCGTCGACGACGACGCGATCGCCGAGACGGCGACGGGTACGGAGGGAGAGCTGTGAACGGCGTGCAGGAGGCCCCGGGCGCGGTGCCGACGGGGGTGCGACCGGGGGGCTCGCCCACCGGCGACCGCCTCGCGGCGCTGCGGGACGAGGGGCGGGCGGCGCTCGTCGGCTACCTCCCGGTCGGGTTCCCGACCGTGGACCGGTCGGTCGAGGCCGCGCTCGCGCTCGTCGACGCCGGTGTCGACGTCCTCGAGCTGGGCGTCCCGTACACCGACCCGGTGATGGACGGGCCGGTGATCCAGGCCGCGGCGCAGACGGCGCTCGACGCGGGGAGCCGCGTCGCGGACGTGTTCCGCGTCGTGGACGCCGTGACCACGCACACCCGCGGCGCGGTCCCCGTGCTCGTCATGACCTACTGGAACCCGGTCCTGCGCTACGGCGTCGAGGCGTTCGCGCGCGACCTCGCCGCGGCCGGCGGAGCGGGTCTCATCACGCCGGACCTCATCCCCGACGAGGGCAGGGAGTGGGTCGAGGCCGCGGACCGCCACGGCCTGGACCGCGTGTTCCTCGTCGCGCCGAGCTCGACGCCCGAGCGGCTGAGCCTGACCGTGCGCGCGTCGCGCGGGTTCGTGTACGCGGCGTCGACGATGGGTGTCACGGGGGAGCGGACGCAGGTCGGCCCTCGTGCCGAGCAGCTCGTGGCCGACACGCGCGCCGCGGGCGCGCCGTTCGTGTGCGTCGGCCTCGGCGTCTCGACGAGCGAGCAGGCCGCGGAGGTCGCGCGCTTCGCCGACGGCGTGATCGTCGGGTCGGCGTTCGTGCGCCCGCTGCTCACGGACGCTCCCTGGGAGGAGCGTCTCGCCACGCTCCGCGCGGTGGCGTCCTCGCTCGTCGACGGCGTCCGGGCGGCTCGCGGTCCCGCGCCCGACGACGGACCCGCGGACGCCAGGCCGGCCGCGAGCGCGGGCGAGGTGCTCGCATGAGCGCCGCCCTCGCCGTCGCGCAGGTCGTCGAGGCCGCGGGCGCGCTGCCCGCGGCGATCCCGAGCCCGCCGCAGCACACGTGGTACCTCGGGCCGTTCCCGGTCCGCGCCTACGCGCTCGCGATCCTCGCGGGCATCGTCGTCGCGCTGTGGCTCACCCGGCGACGCTGGGTCGAGCGCGGCGGCGACGCCGACGACGTGCTCGAGATCGCCTTCTGGGCCGTGCCGTTCGGGATCGTCGGCGGGCGGCTCTACCACGTCTTCTCGACGCCCGACCCGTACTGGGGACCGGGCGGCGACCCCGTCCGCGCGCTGTACGTGTGGGAGGGCGGCCTCGGGATCTGGGGGGCCGTCGCCCTGGGCGCCGTGGGCGCGTACATCGGCTGCCGCCGGCAGCGCGTGAGCTTCCCCGCGTTCGCCGACGCGCTCGCGCCCGGGCTGCTCCTCGCGCAGGCGGTCGGCCGGCTCGGCAACTGGTTCAACCAGGAGCTGTTCGGCTCCCCGACGACCCTGCCCTGGGGCCTGCGGGTCGACGACTCCGTGGCGGCCGCCGCGGGCTTCCCGCCGGGCACCCTGTTCCACCCGACGTTCCTGTACGAGATGGTCTGGAACATCGGCGCCGCCTTCCTCCTCATCTACCTGGACCGCCGGTTCCGGCTCGGTCATGGTCGGGTATTCTGGCTGTACGTCTTCGTCTACACGCTGGGTCGGGTGTGGATCGAGATGCTGCGCATCGACGAGGCCGAGCTCGTGATGGGTCTCCGGCTGAACGTCTGGACCTCGATCGTGGTCGGTGTCGGTGCGTTGATAGCGTTCGTCGTGGTCGGGCGCCGCCACCCCGGGCGTGAGGAGGACGTCTCGCTGGAGACGTCTCCCGAGGGACCGGCCGAGGCGGCGTCGTCCACGGAGTCGGAGGGGCCGGTCGAGCAGTCGACCGACGCCGCCGAGCACGAAGAGGACTCCGACGACTCGGAGGAGTCCGAACAGGCAGGTGCCGCGCGACCAGACCCAGGTCGCTGAGCGCCCGTCATTCACCGGCGAATCCGCCGGGCGACCGCCCGGTGGGTTCTGTCATGTCCGTAGGGCCGAAGACGTCCCGAATCCCCCCAGCTGGAACCAGCCCGGCCCTCGCGGCCGGGCGCCTGTGAGGACGGTGTTGATGACCACGCCGCAGCATCGGGACGCGCACCGGGCACCTGCCCTGTCCGTGCCTCCCACGGCTCTCGGTCTGTACGACCCCGCCGCCGAGCACGACGCGTGCGGTGTCGCCTTCGTGGCGACGCTGCGCGGCACGCCCGGACGCGACATCGTTGACGCGGGGCTCACCGCCCTGCTCAACCTCGACCACCGCGGCGCCGTCGGCGCCGAGGAGAACAGCGGCGACGGCGCCGGGATCCTCACGCAGATCCCCGACGCGTTCGTGCGCGACGTCGTCGACGCCGAGCTCCCGCCCGCGGGGCACTACGCGATCGGCATGGCGTTCCTCCCGCAGGACGCCGAGGCCGCAGCGGCCGCCGTCCGGGGGGTCGAGGCGATCGCGGCCGAGGAGAAGCTCGACGTCCTCGCCTGGCGCGACGTGCCGGTGACGGCCGACCTCGTCGGCCCGTCGGCGCGCGCCTCCATGCCCACGTTCCGTCAGGTCGTCGTCGCCGACCCGGCGCGCGAGCTCTCGGGCGTCGCCCTGGACCGCCGCACGTTCCGGCTGCGCAAGCGTGCCGAGAACGAGCTCGGCCTGTTCTTCGCCTCGCTGTCCGCACGCACGCTCACGTACAAGGGCATGCTGACCACGGCGCAGCTCGAGCCGTTCTTCCCGGACCTTTCCGACCCGCGCTACGCGAGCGAGATCGCGCTCGTGCACTCGCGCTTCTCCACGAACACCTTCCCGTCGTGGCCCCTGGCGCAGCCGTTCCGCATGATCGCCCACAACGGCGAGATCAACACGGTCCGCGGCAACCGCAACTGGATGGCCGCGCGCGAGGGCACGCTCGAGAGCGAGGCGCTCGGCGACCTCGCCCCGCTGCTGCCCGTGTGCTCCGACGGCTCGAGCGACTCGGCGAGCTTCGACGAGGTGCTCGAGCTCCTGCACCTGTCGGGCCGCCCGCTGCCGCACGCGGTCCTCATGATGATCCCGGAGGCGTGGGAGAACCACGCCGAGATGAACCCGGACCTGCGCGCCTTCTACGAGTACCACGCGGCCCTCATGGAGCCGTGGGACGGACCGGCCTGCCTGAACTTCACCGACGGCACGCTCATCGGCGCCGTCCTCGACCGCAACGGCCTGCGCCCGGGACGGTACTGGGTGACCGAGGACGGTCTCGTCGTGCTCGCGAGCGAGGCGGGCGTGCTCGACCTCGACCCGGCGACGATCGTGCGCAAGGGCCGCCTCGAGCCGGGGCGCATGTTCCTCGTCGACACGGGCCAGGGACGGATCATCGAGGACGAGGAGATCAAGTCGCAGCTCGCCGCGCAGCGTCCGTACGCGCAGTGGGTCGCCGACAACTCGGTCTACCTCGACCAGCTCCCCGAGCGCGAGCACGTCGCGCACAGCCCCGCGTCGGTGCAGCGCCGCCAGCGCGCCTTCGGCTACACGGAGGAGGAGCTCAGGATCATCCTCACGCCGATGGGCAACACGGGCGCCGAGCCGCTCGGCGCGATGGGCACCGACACGCCGGTCGCGGTGCTCTCGCAGCGCCCGCGCCTGCTGTTCGACTACTTCACGCAGATGTTCGCCCAGGTGACGAACCCGCCGCTGGACGCGATCCGCGAGGAGCTCGTGACGTCGATCGGCGGCGCGATCGGTCCCGAGCCGAACCTGCTCGTCGACACGCCGGAGCACGCGCGCAAGCTCGTGCTGCCGTTCCCCGTGCTCGACAACGACCAGCTCGCCAAGATCATCCGCGTCGACAAGGACCCGAACCTCGCCGGGATCTTCCGCGCCGTCACGGTCCGTGGCCTGTACCGCGTCGCCGGCGGGGGAGAGGCGCTCCTCGAGCGGCTCGAGGAGATCTTCACCGAGGTCGACGCGCACGTCGAGGCCGGCGCGAGCTTCATCGTGCTGTCCGACCGCGACTCCGACTCCGACCTCGCGCCGATCCCGTCGCTGCTCCTCTCGAGCGCCGTGCACCACCACCTCCTGCGCCGGCACACCCGCACCCAGGTGTCGCTCGTCGTCGAGGCGGGCGACGTGCGCGAGACGCACCACGTCGCGCTCCTCATCGGGTACGGCGCGGCCGCGGTCAACCCGTACCTCGCGATGGAGACGGTCGAGGACCTCGCGCGCCGCGGCTACCTCGCGGTGGACCCCGAGAAGGCCGTCGCGAACCTCATCAAGGCGCTCGGCAAGGGCGTGCTCAAGGTCATGAGCAAGATGGGCATCTCGACCATCTCCTCGTACCGCGGCGCCCAGGTGTTCGAGGCCGTCGGCCTCTCGCACGACCTCGTGCGCGACTACTTCGCGGGCACGACCTCGCGGCTCGGCGGCATCGGGCTCGACGTCGTCGCCGCCGAGGTCGCGGCCCGGCACGCGGAGGCCTACCCGGCGTCGGGCAACCACCAGGCGCACGTGCGCCTGACCACCGGTGGCGAGTACCAGTGGCGCCGCGACGGCGAGGAGCACCTCTTCGACCCGGAGACGGTCTTCCGCCTGCAGCACTCGACGCGCGAGCGCCGGTTCGACGTCTTCCGCGAGTACACGCACCGGGTCGACGAGCAGTCGTCGCGGCTCATGACGCTGCGCGGGCTGCTCGCGCTGCGCGAGGGCGAGCGCCCCGCGGTGCCGCTCGACGAGGTCGAGCCGGTGAGCGAG
The DNA here is from genome assembly GCF_965112045.1 of Cellulosimicrobium sp. Marseille-Q8652. Taxonomy (NCBI): domain Bacteria; kingdom Bacillati; phylum Actinomycetota; class Actinomycetes; order Micrococcales; family Promicromonosporaceae; genus Cellulosimicrobium; species Cellulosimicrobium sp. Marseille-Q8652. The sequence goes on from NZ_CBCOPS010000002.1 coordinate 1,146,901, forward strand.
ATCGTCAAGCGCTTCAACACGGGCGCGATGTCCTACGGGTCGATCTCGGCCGAGGCGCACGAGACCCTCGCGATCGCGATGAACCGTCTCGGCGGCCGGTCCAACACCGGCGAGGGCGGCGAGGACCCGGAGCGCCTGTACGACCCGGAGCGCCGCTCCAAGGTCAAGCAGATCGCGTCGGGCCGGTTCGGCGTCACGAGCGAGTACCTGACGAACGCCGACGACATCCAGATCAAGCTCGCCCAGGGCGCCAAGCCCGGCGAGGGCGGTCAGCTCCCGGGGCACAAGGTGTACCCGTGGGTCGCGAGGACCCGGCACTCGACGCCGGGCGTCGGCCTCATCTCGCCGCCGCCGCACCACGACATCTACTCGATCGAGGACCTCGCGCAGCTCATCCACGACGCGAAGAACGCGAACCCGGCCGCGCGGATCCACGTCAAGCTCGTCTCCGAGTTCGGCGTCGGGACCGTCGCGACGGGAGTGTCCAAGGCGCACGCGGACGTCGTGCTCATCTCCGGGCACGACGGCGGCACGGGCGCGAGCCCGCTGACCTCGCTCAAGCACGCCGGCACGCCGTGGGAGATCGGCCTGGCCGAGACCCAGCAGACGCTCGTGCTCAACAACCTGCGCGACCGGATCGTCGTGCAGGTCGACGGGCAGATGAAGACCGGGCGCGACGTCGTCGTGGCCGCTCTGCTCGGGGCCGAGGAGTTCGGCTTCGCGACCGCCCCGATGGTCGTCTCGGGCTGCGTCATGATGCGCGTGTGCCACCTCGACACGTGCCCGGTGGGCGTCGCGACCCAGAACCCCGAGCTGCGCGCACGCTTCACGGGCAAGCCCGAGTTCGTCGTGAACTTCTTCGAGTTCATCGCCGAGGAGGTGCGCGAGTACCTCGCGCGCCTGGGCTTCCGCAGCATCGAGGAGGCCGTGGGGCACGTCGAGTACCTCGACACCCGCAAGGCCGTCGACCACTGGAAGGCGCAGGGCCTGGACCTCGGTCCGGTGCTCGAGCGGCCGGTGCCGGTCGAGGGCTCGTCGCTGCGCAACACGACGACGCAGGACCACGGCCTCGACAAGGCGCTCGACAACCAGCTCATCGCCCTCGCGGCCGACGCGCTCGAGCGCCAGGAGCCGGTGCGGATCTCGCTGTCGGTGCGCAACGTCAACCGCACCGTCGGGACGATGCTGGGCCACGAGGTGACCCGGCGCTACCACGGCGAGGGCCTGCCCGACGACACGATCGACGTGACCCTCACGGGCTCCGCCGGCCAGTCCCTCGGCGCGTTCCTGCCGCGCGGCGTCACGCTGCGCCTGTTCGGCGACGCGAACGACTACGTCGGCAAGGGCCTGTCGGGCGGGCGCATCGTCGTGCGGCCCGACCGCAACGCGGTCCTCACCGGGTCGAGCAACGTCGTCGCGGGCAACGTCATCGGCTACGGCGCGACGTCCGGCGAGATCTTCCTGCGCGGGCGTGTCGGCGAGCGGTTCGGCGTGCGCAACTCGGGCGCGACGCTCGTCGTCGAGGGCGTGGGCGACCACGGCTGCGAGTACATGACGGGCGGCACCGTGCTGGTGCTCGGGCCGACCGGGCGGAACTTCGGCGCGGGCATGTCCGGCGGCACCGCGTACGTCCTCGACCTGCGGGAGGCGGCGCTCAACACGAGCGCCCTCGCCACCGGAGAGCTGGGTCTCGGACCGCTCGAGGACGCCGAGGTCGAGCTCGTCGAGCAGCTCGTGCGCCGGCACCAGGAGGAGACCGGGTCGATGCTCGCGGCCGAGCTCCTCGCCGACTTCCCCGCGGCGGTCCAGCGGTTCACCCGCGTGCTGCCGACCGACTTCGCGCGCATGCGCTCCGCCCTCGAGAAGGCCGAGTCCTCGGGTCTCGACCCGGCGGCCCCGGGCGTGTGGGACCAGATTCTGGAGGTGGCCCGTGGCTGACCCCCGTGGCTTTCTGAAGGTGCGGGAGCGCGAGCTCCCGCCGAACCGGCCCGTCGCCGTGCGGCTGCGGGACTGGAAGGACGTGCACGCCCACCTCGAGGAGGGGCAGGTCTTCCTCAAGGAGCAGGCCGGCCGCTGCATGGACTGCGGCATCCCGTTCTGCCACCAGGGCTGCCCGCTCGGGAACCTCATCCCCGAGTGGAACGACCTCGTCTACCGCGAGCAGTGGGCCGACGCGATCGACCGCCTCCACGAGACGAACAACTTCCCCGAGTTCACCGGTCGCGTGTGCCCGGCGCCGTGCGAGTCGAGCTGCGTGCTCGGCATCAACCAGCCGGCCGTGACGATCAAGAACGTCGAGGTCTCGATCATCGACGAGGCGTTCGCCCGGGGCTACGTCACGCCCCAGGTGCCGCAGCGCCTGACGGGCTCGACCGTCGCCGTCGTCGGGTCCGGCCCCGCGGGGCTCGCCGCCGCCCAGCAGCTCACGCGCGCCGGCCACACCGTCGCCGTGTACGAGCGGGACGACGCGATCGGCGGCCTGCTGCGGTACGGCATCCCCGACTTCAAGCTCGAGAAGGTCCACATCGACCGTCGGATCGCGCAGATGGAGGCCGAGGGCACGCGGTTCCGCCCCGGCGTCGAGATCGGCGTCGACATCACGTGGGACGAGCTGCGGGCCCGCTTCGACGCGGTCGTCGTCGCGACGGGCGCCACGGTGCCGCGCGACCTGACGATCCCCGGCCGCGAGCTCGACGGCGTCCACTTCGCGATGGAGTTCCTCCACCAGGCGAACGCGGTCGTCGCGGGGCGCGAGGTCCCCGACCAGATCACGGCGACGGGCAAGCACGTCATCGTCATCGGTGGCGGCGACACCGGTTCCGACTGCCTCGGGACCTCCCTGCGGCAGGGCGCGGCGAGCGTCACGACGCTCGCGATCGGCAAGCAGCCCCCGCTGGAGCGCGCGGCGAGCCAGCCGTGGCCGACCGACCCGATCCTCTTCGAGGTGTCGTCGTCGCACGAGGAGGGCGGCGAGCGCGAGTACCTCGCCTCGACCGTCGAGCTCCTCGGCGACGCCTCCGGGAAGGTCACGGCGCTGCGCGTCGCGGAGACCGAGTACCTGCCGGACGGCCGGCGCGTGCCGAAGGCCGGCACCGAGCGCGAGATCCCCGCAGACCTCGTGCTCGTCGCGATGGGGTTCACCGGACCGGAGACCGACACCCTCACGGGGCAGTCGGAGGCCGGTCTGACGGCTCGCGGGCTCGTGGCCCGCGACGACGACTTCGCGTCGACGCTCCCCGGCGTCTTCGTGGCGGGGGACGCCGGACGCGGTCAGTCGCTGATCGTGTGGGCGATCGCCGAGGGTCGGGCGGCGGCGGCATCCGTCGACGCCTACCTTCAGGGAGGGACGGAGCTGCCCGCGCCGGTACGCGCGAGCACCGTGTCCTTGCGCGCTTGACGTGCACCCGGCGTCGGATGTCCGGCGCCGGGACGATGAGCGGGGCATCCTGGGAGGGGCACCCCGCGACGACCGGCTCGCGGCCGGTCGGAGAACCAGAGGCTGGAGATATGCGCAGAGCAAAGATCGTCTGCACCATCGGACCCGCGACCGAGTCGAAGGAGCAGCTCAAGGCGCTCGTCGACGCCGGGATGGACGTGGCCCGGATCAACCGGAGCCACGGCAGCGCCGCGGAGCACGAGGCCGTCTACCACGGCGTCCGTGAGGCAGCGGCAGCGTCGGGCCGTTCCGTCGCCGTCCTCGTCGACCTCCAGGGGCCGAAGATCCGCCTCGGGCGTTTCGGCGGCGACGAGAAGCACTGGCTCGACGAGGGCGACACGTTCACCATCACGACCGAGGACGTCGTCGGCACCAAGGAGCTCGTCTCGACGACCCACAAGGGCCTGCCGGGCGACGCGCGCGTGGGCGACCCGATCCTCATCGACGACGGCAAGGTCCTCGTCCGGGTCACGGCGGTCGAGGGACCGCGTGTGGTGACGCGCGTCGAGGTGGCCGGCCCGGTGTCGAACAACAAGGGCCTGAACCTGCCGGGCGTCGCCGTCTCCGTGCCGGCCCTGTCGGAGAAGGACCGCGACGACCTGCGCTGGGCGCTGCGCCTCGGCGCCGACATCATCGCGCTGTCCTTCGTGCGCTCGGCCAAGGACTTCGACGACGTCAAGACGATCATGGACGAGGAGGGCCGCACGGTCCCCGTCGTCGCGAAGATCGAGAAGCCGCAGGCCGTCGACAACCTCGCCGAGATCGTCGACGCCTTCGACGGCGTCATGGTCGCGCGCGGCGACCTCGCCGTCGAGCTCCCGCTCGAGCAGGTCCCGCTCGTGCAGAAGCGCATCGTCGAGCTCGCGCGCCGCAACGCCAAGCCCGTCATCGTGGCCACGCAGGTGCTCGAGTCCATGACGAACTCGCCGCGCCCCACGCGCGCCGAGGCGTCCGACTGCGCCAACGCGGTGCTCGACGGCGCCGACGCGGTCATGCTGTCCGGCGAGACGAGCGTCGGGGAGTACCCGATCCTCACGGTCCAGACGATGGCCCGCATCATCGAGGCGACGGAGGAGGCCGGGCGCGAGCGCATCGCCCCCCTCGGCTCCACGCCGCACACCCGCGGTGGCGCCATCACGCGTGCCGCGGCGGAGATCGGCGAGATCCTCGGCGTCAAGTACCTCGTGACGTTCACGCAGTCGGGCGACTCCGCGCGCCGCATGTCGCGCCTGCGCTCGTCGATCCCGCTGCTTGCCTTCACGCCGCGCGAGCACGTGCGCAACGTCCTGTCGCTCTCGTGGGGCACCCAGACCTACCAGGTCCCCGAGGTCGAGAACACCGACGCGATGGTGGGCCAGGTCGACACGACGCTGCAGGCCAACGGCCTCGCCGAGGTCGGCGACCTGGTCGTCGTGGTGTCGGGCGCGCCGGTCGGCCAGCCCGGCACGACGAACTCGATCCTCGTGCACAAGATCGGCGACCACTCCGACACGCTGAAGTGACGCCGTCGCACCCGTGAGGGTGCGCACGACCCGACGCCCGGGTGGGCGCGCCGCACGGCGCACCCACCCGGGCGTCGTCGTCCCGCACTCTCGAGATGGCGGCGTGAGCGGTCGAGCTGGACGGAAACGGAGCGACAGCGACCCGGCGACGCCCCTACCCTCTCGGGATGCGCGCCGTGCCCGACTCCCTGGACCCCGAGGTCGTGCGTCGGGTCGACGCGCGGCTCGACGCCGTGGTGCGGGACGAGCGGGTCGCGATCCCGCTCGCCGTGGAGAGCGGGAGCCGGGCCTGGGGCTTCCCGTCGCCGGACTCCGACGACGACTGCCGGTTCCTGTACGTGCGGTCGCGCGCGGACTACCTCGACCCCTGGCCGCCGCGCGACGTCGTCGAGACGCCGCTCGACGCCGTGCTCGACGTCGACGGCTGGGACCTGCTCAAGGCCGTGCGCCTCATGGTGCGCGGGAACGCGACCGTGACCGAGTGGCTGCGGTCGCCGATCGTCTATCGCGGGGACGACGGATTCCGTACCGAGATGCTGCGGCTCGCGGAGCAGGTCGTGGAGCGTGACGCCCTGCGACGGCACTACCTGCACGTCGCGCTCGCCCAGGGGCGACGGCACGGGACCGGCCACGGCGGCGTGCAGGTCGCCGCGACCGGGCCGCGGTTGAAGACGTTCTTCTACGTCCTGCGTCCCGCTGCGGCCCTGCGGTGGCTGCGCGTGCACGACGGCGCGGTCGCGCCGCCGATCGACCTGCTCGCGCTCCTCGAGGAGTCGGACGCGCCCGGCGCCGTCGTCCGCGCTGCGACCGACCTCGTGGCGCGCAAGGCGGTCACGCGAGAGGCCGGGGCGGGACCGGCCCCCGGCATCCTCCTGGGGTTCGTCGAGGACGAGTTCGAGCGCGCCCGGACGGCGGTCGGAACGCGTGCGGACCGCGGGGCGGCGGACGGTGCCGCAGGGGACCGTGCGGGGGCGCGAGGGACCGCCGCCGCGGCGTTCCGCGGGCTCGTGGACCGGTACGCCCTGGACGTCACACGGCGGCCGGTTCCCACGGCGTGAGCCACGCCGGCGCGTCCGGGCTGAGGGCGAGCGCCCGGAGCATGCCGTCGAGGACGGCGGCGCGGTCGAACTGCAGCGCGTGGGCGCGCGCGGCCTCTCGCGCGCGCTCGCGCGCCGCCGGGTCGGCCGCCAGGATCTCGTCGAGGGCGCGGGCGATCGCCGCCGGGTCGGCGACCGGGACGATCGTCGCGTGGTCACCGACGGCCTCGCCGATGCCTCCGGTGTCCGTCGTCACGACCGGGCCCCCGCCGGCGAGCATCGACTCGGCGAGGGCGATGCCGAAGGTCTCGACGAACTCGGGCCGCGGCTTGCTCGGGAGCACGAACGCGGCGCTCGCCGCCATGAGGTGCGGCTTCTCGGCGTCGTCGACGTCGTCCAGGAACGTGATGCGGTCGGCGACCGTGCTCGCGGCGGCCTGCGCGCGCAGCTCCGCCTCCTGCGGGCCACGGCCCGCGACGACGAGCCGGTGCGTCGCGGCCGCACCGGAGCGCGCGAACCCCTCGATCAGGTCGTCGACGCCCTTCGCGGCGGCGAGCCGCGAGAGGAACAGCACGTAGCCGTCCGCGTGGAGCCCTCGTCGCGCGAGGACAGCGGCCGTCGTCGCCGGGTCGAGCTCCGTGTACGCGCTCGTGTCGATCGCCGGGTACGAGACCCGCACGCGCTCGCGGCACTGCGGGGCGAAGAAGGTCCCGTGCCGGTCGTCGATCTCCTGGGCGCACGCGACGATGAGGTCTCGCGTGTAGCGGGACACGGCGACGCACAGGTCGTTGGACAGGTAGTCGGCGAGCACGTGCGCGGCGGCGCCGAACCGCCCGGCCTCGACGCACGAGCGCACGACGTTCGTCACGTCCGAGCCGACGGCCTCCGCGACGGTCGCGACGTCGACCGGCAGACCGGTGCTGCGCGCGACGCGCACCGCGTCGGAGACCGCGGTCGTGTGCGGGCTGAGGTAGAGCGAGAGGCAGACCGTCGGGACGCCGTCGGTGAAGAGCTCGACGAGCCGACCCGTGAGCCCGGCGAGGTACCGGCCGTCGGGGACCTTGTAGTCGCCGACGGGCTCCGGCCGCTCGACGGTGATGCCCGGGCTGTAGGGCAGGACGGTGTCGAGCGGCTTGAGCGGCAGCCCGGCCTCGCGCAGCCGGTCGACCGGCCACGTGACGATCCGGACGTCGGTGAACCCTCGGTGGAGCGCGGCCTCCGCGAGGTTGCGCGCCTCTCCGGAGTGGCCGCAGATCACGGGGTCGGCGCGGACGACGATCACGAGTCGGCGGTCGCGGGTGGCGTCGGTGCGGTTCATGGCGTCTCCCGGGAGGGTGGGGTGGTGGTCGGGTGGGGCGGCGGGAAGGACGGGGGCCGGTCGGCGGGGGCCGTGCCCCACGCGGCCGGCTCCGGTCCGAGCTCGAGGAGGAGGCGCCCGCCGCGCCGGACGGCGCTCGCAGGCAGCCAGGTGCGGGGGAGCGGCCGCCCGTCGAGCCAGGCGGCGCGGACGTACTGCGGCGGCGTCGACGGTCCCGGCGGGCTGAACCCGGTGGTCTCGACCGTGAGGACGCCGCCCGGGACGCGCAGCCGGGACTCGGAGAAGGAGGGCGCGTTGACGAGGAAGAGCGCCTGCCCGGCGACGGGGAACAGGCCGAGCGACGCCCACACGTACCAGGAGCTCAGCCCGCCCGAGTCGTCGTTGCCGGGCAGTCCGCCGGGGCCGGTGCCGAACCGCTGGTGCACGGCCGCGTGCACGACCTCGGCGGTGCGGTCGGGGCGGCCCGCGTAGTGGTACGCCCACGGCGCCTCCATGTCGGGCTCGTTGTTGAGCCCCTCGAACCGGTCCAGCGCGTAGCCCGCCGCCATCTCCGCGGCCCCCGGTCGCTCTCCGGGCTGGACGACCGGCTCCGCGCCGTAGCCGAAGAACCGGTCGAGCAGCGCGACGAACGCGGCGTCTCCCCCCGCGAGCGCGATCCGTGCGGCCATGTCGTGCACGAGGCGGAACGAGTAGTTCCAGCGCCCGCCCTCGTAGAACGTGGAGTCGTGCAGCAGGCCCGTGGACGGGTCGAACGCGGTGACCCACCCGGCGGCGAGCCGGGCGAGCTCGTCCGAGAGCGCGACGTCGCCGACGCGCCGGGCGACGCGCTCCGTGCACCAGTACCCGAACGCCAGGTCGAGCGTGTGGCTGATCGGGTGGGCGACGCCGTGCAGGAGATAGTCCTCCCCGTACGTCCGGCGGAGGTCGTTGTGCATGTGGACCAGGGCCCAGTCCCAGTCCAGGCCCGGCACCTCGAGCGCGCACAGGTCGGCGAGGAACGTCTGGGCGAGCGCGCTGGCCTGGCGGGAGAACCGGTCCGCGCCGCGCGCCATCCGGTAGCCGATGGGGAAGTTGCCCTCCTCCTCGCAGATGTGCAGGAGCGCGGTCGCGAGCTCGACGGCGCGCTCCGGGAAGAACGTCGTGAGCAGCGGGAGCTGCGTGCGGTAGATGTCCCACATCGTGGAGACGTCGTACGCGAACGGCCCGTCGGTGGGCCAGAACGGGCTCTCGTCGGGCGCGAGGCACGGTTTGACGAGCGAGTGGTAGAGCGCGGTCGCGAAGACCGACCGGCGGTCGTCGTCGACGCCGTCGACCTCGACGCGACCGAGGTGCTCGCGCCACGCCCCGGCCGTGACCGTGCTCCGCTCCGCGAAGGACGTCGGGCCGGGCCCGCAGTCCGTGACGAGGTTCTCGTGGGCCCGCGCCGGCCCGCGCAGCGAGAAGCCGACGCGCAGCTCGACGACCTGGCCCGCGCTCGTCGGGCCCGCCCACACGAGGCCGAACGGTCGCAGGGTCGTCGGCCGGATGTCACCGAACTCCAGGCGCGTGCTGCCGGGCATGAGGCGCCGGTCGTACCAGAGCATCTGCCGCCAGCGGGGCGCGTCGCACTCGAGGTGCGCGGCGAGCGGGGCGCCCTCGACGACGATCTCGCCGTAGGCGGACCCCGGCCCGAGGGTCCCGAGGTGGGCGCGCAGCGGGACCGTGGCGCCGTAGGGGATGGCGAGGCCGCCGAGCGACAGGTCGACGACGATCCGCGCGTCGTGGTGCTCGGGGAAGGTGAAGCGGTGCACCGCGCTCTTGGGGCCCACCGTCACCTCGCACCGGACGCCGCTGTCCAGCGTCGCCGCGTAGGACCCGGGTGAGGCGACCTCGTCGTGGAGCCGCCACGTGCGCCCGAGCGCGTCGAGGGGCTCGAGCATCGGCGTGACGCGCAGGTAGTTGTAGTACTTGCGGATCGCCCCCGTGCCCGACTGCTGGAAGTGCGTCACGCCGGACGCCACGTGGTCGTCGACCAGGGGGACGGGCCGCCCCTCGGTGCTGATGTCGTACCGCCCGTACCCGGTGGGGTACGCGCCGGAGTAGGCGCACGCGGACACCATGCCGAGCGGGTGGCACGCGCCCGGGTGGGTGTTGCCCACCTGGGGCTTCGGCGCCCACCAGGTCGCCGCGAGGCCCGTCGGGGGCGGCAGGGCGGTGGCCTCCGTGCCGACGAAGGGGTCGACGAGGTCGAGCAGGCTGTCCGTCATGGCCCCCCTCTCGCGGCACCGCGGGTCTGCGCCGCGGTGCTGTGCGGACGTCGTGCTGCGACGGTACGACCGCGGTGTGTCGGGGGAGTTTCCGTCAGGTGACGCGGGTGCCGGTCCGGCGAGCGCCCACCGGCACCGCCGACCGGCACCCGATCGGCACCGTCCACCGGCACCGTCCGTTCGCCCGCCGTCCACCTGCCCCGTCTACCCTTCGCCCAGGACCGTCCCTCACCCCTGGAGCAGCGTGCAGCCCCTCACCACCCCGCCCGACCCCCTCCTCGCGGCCGACCGCGCGCCCGCTCCGAGGACGCTCCTGGACGTGCTCGCCGCGACGGCGGAGGCGCACCCGGACGCGCCGGCGCTCGACGACGGCCGTCCGCTGACGTACGCGCAGCTCCTCGCCAGGGTCCGCACCCGGGCCGCCCTGCTCGTCGAGCAGGGCGTGGGGCCGGGGGACCGCGTGGGCGTCCGGGCGACGTCCGGTCGGGCGGATCTGTACCTGTCCGTCCTCGCGATCCTCGCCGCGGGAGCGGCCTACGTCCCGGTCGACAAGGACGACCCCGCGGAGCGGGCGGAGCTCGTCTTCACCGAAGCGGGCGTCCAGGCCGTCGTGGGGGACGACGGGCACCTCGCCGTGCCGCCCGACGTCGCGCCGAACCCCCGCGCGGGCGAGCGGCCCGGCCCGGGGGACGACGCCTGGGTCATCTTCACGTCCGGGTCGACGGGGACGCCCAAGGGCGTCGCGGTGACCCACCGCAGCGCCGCCGCGTTCGTCGACGCCGAGGCGCGCCTCTTCCTGCGCGACGCCCCCCTGGGACCGGGCGACCGCGTCCTGGCCGGCCTGTCCGTCGCGTTCGACGCGTCGTGCGAGGAGATGTGGCTCGCGTGGCGCCACGGCGCGTGCCTCGTGCCCGCCCCGCGCTCGCTCGTGCGGACCGGCGTCGACCTCGGCCCGTGGATCGAGGAGCGCGCGATCACCGTCGTCTCGACCGTCCCGACGCTCGCAGGGCTCCTCGCGCCCGAGACGCTGCGGTCGGTCCGCCTGCTCGTCTTCGGCGGGGAGGCGTGCCCGCCGGAGCTCGCCGACCGGCTCGCCGTCCCCGGGCGCGAGGTCTGGAACACCTACGGCCCGACCGAGGCGACCGTCGTCGCCTGCGCCGCGCCGCTCGGCGGACCGGGGCCCGTGCGCATCGGTCTGCCGCTCGACGGCTGGGACCTCGCCGTCGTCGGGCCCGACGGCGCACCGGTCGACCAGGGCGCCACGGGCGAGCTCGTGATCGGCGGCGTCGGGCTCGCGCGCTACCTCGACCCGGCCAAGGACGCCGAGAAGTACGCCCCGCACCCGGGGCTCGGGTGGGACCGCGCGTACCGGTCGGGGGACCTCGTGGTCCGGGACGACGCCGGTCTGCTGTTCGTGGGCCGTGCCGACGACCAGGTGAAGGTCGGCGGCCGGCGGATCGAGCTCGGCGAGATCGACTCCGCGCTGCTCGCGCTCGACGGCGTGAGCGCCGCGGCGAGCGCCGTGCGCCGCTCGGAGGCGGGGAACCAGGTGCTCGTCGGGTACCTGGTGCCGGACCGGGGTCGGGACGAGCCGCTCGACGCGCGGGCGAGCGTCGAGGCGCTGCGCCACACGCTCCCCGCCGCGCTCGTCCCCCTGCTCGCGGTCGTCGACGAGATCCCGACCCGGACGTCGGGCAAGGTCGACCGCGACGCGCTCCCGTGGCCGCTGCCGGAGGGTGCGCAGCTCGCCGCGGAGTCCCGCGTGCCGGACGACGCCCCGCCGCTCACTCCCGGCGAGGAGTGGGTCGCGGGGATCTGGCGGACGGTGCTCGGTGCCGCGCCGCAGGTCGCGGACGACGACTTCTTCGAGCTGGGCGGCGGGAGCCTCACGGCGGCCCAGGTGGTCTCGGTGCTGCGCGAGCGCCTGCCGAGCACCACGGTCGCCGACCTCTACGACAACCCGTCGCTGGGGGAGCTCGCCGCGTTCGTCGAGCGCGGCGCCGTGGCCCGTGCCGCGGCCACGGTCGGCGCCGCGCCAGGCGGGCGGACGGCCCGGCCGACGAGCCCGGCCGCGCCCGTGGGGCGGCGGACGCAGGCGGTCCAGCTGCTCGTCGTGCTCGCGCTGCGCACGATCGCCGGCCTCCGCTGGCTGGTCTGGGTCGCCGCGCTCGGCAACGTGCTCGCCGCCACGACGTCGCTGTCGTTCGTCCGCCCCGTCTCCTGGTGGTGGGTCGTCGCGGGGTGGCTGCTGCTGGTCAGCCCGCCCGGGCGCCTGCTCGTCGCCGCGGTCGGCGCGCGCGTGCTCCTGCGCGGGGTGCGCCCGGGCAGCTACCCGCGCGGCGGCAGCGTCCACCTGCGGCTGTGGGCGGCGGAGGGGCTGGTCGGGGCGAGCGGCGGCGTGACGGTCGCCGGGGCGCCCCTGGTCGGGCTGTACGCCCGCCTCCTCGGCGCACAGGTCGGCCGTGACACCGAGCTGCACGCGCTGCCGCCCGTGACCGGGATGCTGACCCTCGGCAAGGGGTGCGCGGTCGAGCCCGAGGTCGACCTGTCCGGCCACTGGCTCGACGGCGACACGCTCCACCTCGGCAGGGTCCGGGTCGGCGCCGGTGCGACGGTCGGCGCCCGCTCGACCCTGCTGCCCGGCGCCCGGGTCGGCAAGGGCGCCGACGTGGCCGCCGGGTCGTGCGTCGACGGACGCGTGGGCGCTCGCGAGTACTGGGCGGGCTCGCCCGCGGTGCGCGTCCGCAGCGAGGTGAAGCACCCCTGGCCCGACGAGCGTCCTCCGCGCCGGCGCCGGTGGGAGGTCGCCTACGGGCTGAGCGGGCTCGGTCTGAGCCTGCTCCCCGTGCTCGCCGTCGCCGTGGGGCTCCTCGTCCTGCTCGCCGGCGTCCCCGTGACCGGCTCCCCCCGGGACGTCGGCGCGCTGCTCGGGCCGCTCGCGGCATGGGTACCCGTCGCGGCGCTCGCGGCCGCGGCGACGTACGCCCTGCTCGTGCTCGCGTGCGTGCGCCTCCTCGCCCTCGGGCTCGGCGAGGGCTACCACGCCGTCCACAGCCGCCAGGGCTGGCAGGCGTGGGTCACGCAGCGCCTCATGGACTCGGCGCGCACGGCGCTGTTCCCCCTGTACTCGAGCGTCTTCACCCCCGGGTGGCTGCGCCTGCTGGGCGCTCGCGTCGGCCGCGACGTCGAGGCCTCGACCGTGGTGGGCCTCCCGTCGATGATGGAGGTCGCGCGCGGGGCGTTCCTCGCCGACGACACGATGGTCGCGCCCTACGAGCTCGGCGGTGGCTGGGTGCGGGTCGCCCGGGCGCGCGTGGGCAAGCGCGCGTTCCTCGGCAACTCGGGGATCACCGCGCCCGGACGCTCGGTGCCGAAGAACGGTCTCGTCGCCGTGCTGTCCGCCGCTCCGGCGAAGGCGAAGGCGGGCTCGTCGTGGCTCGGCAGCCCGCCGACCCGGCTGCGGCGCGTCGCCCAGGGCGAGACCGACGAGTCCCGGACGTTCTCACCGCCCGCCCGGCTCCTCGTCGCGCGCGGCGCGTTCGAGCTGCTGCGCTGGCTGGCGGTCGTGTGCTCGGCGTACCTCGCCGTCGCGGTGGTCCTCGTGCTCCTGACGGTCCTCGACGCCGGTGGAGCGGGCGTCGCCGCGCTCCTGTCCGGGGTCGTCCTGCTCGCCGCTGGGGCGGTGGGCGCGCTCGTGACCTCGGCGGTCAAGTGGGTGCTGGTCGGCCGGTTCCGGGTGGGGGACCACCCGTTGTGGAGCACGTTCGTCTGGCGCAACGAGCTCCAGGACACCTTCGTCGAGGTCGTCGCCGCCCCGTGGTTCGCGGAGCACGTCTACGGCACCCCGCTGCTCCCGGCCTGGCTGCGCACGCTCGGCGCGCGGGTCGGTCGTGGCGTGTGGTGCGAGACGTACTGGCTCCCCGAGGCGGACCTGGTCCACCTGGACGACGGCGCGACCGTCGGCCGCGGGTGCGTCCTGCAGACCCACCTGTTCCACGACCGAGTGATGAGCCTCGACACGGTGCGCGTCGCGCGCGGTGCGTCGATCGGCCCGCACGGGGTCGTCCTGCCCGCCGCCGTCGTGGCGGACGGTGCCCGCGTCGGCCCCGCGTCGCTCGTGATGCGCGGCGAGCTCGTGCCGCCGGGGTCGCTCTGGCACGGGAACCCCATCGTCCCGTGGACGGGCGAGCTGCCCGCGCCGGCCGTGCGGTGAGGGCCGACGAGCGGGCGGTGAGCGGACCCGTCGTCGCGTACGATGCGGCGGACCCGACCCTGGAGGACGCCGGACCGTGGCCCACCGTCGATCGCTGAACGGCCCCGACCCCTACGCCCCGCACCGCGGGTCGTCCGACCACCACGTGAACCGCTACGGCCTCCGGCTGTCGTACCGGGTGCGCCCCAACCGTCTCGACGGCGTCGCGACCCTCGACGTCGTCCTGGACGCCGACGTCGACGCCGTCGTGCTCGACCTCGTCCACCTCAAGGCGACCCGCGTGAGCGTCGACGGCGCGCCCGTGCGGTTCGGCCACGCCGGGGGGAGGCTGACCGTCCGGCTGGGACGGGTCGCGGTGCGCGGCACCGCGCTGCGCGTCGAGGTCGTCTACGGCGGCCGTCCCCGGCCGTGGATCGGCCCGTGGGGCGACGTCGGGTGGGAGGAGCTCACGGAGGGCTCGCTCGTCGCGGGCCAGCCCGACGGCGCCCCTACGTGGTTCCCGTGCAACGACACGCCCGCGCACAAGGCGACGTTCGAGATCACCGTGACCGCCGACGCGGGCTACACCGTCGCGGCGAACGGCCCGCTGCTCGACGTGTCGCGCAAGGCCTCGACCAGGACCTGGCGCTTCGGTCCCACCGCACCCATGTGCACCTACCTCGCGACCGTGGTCGTGGGACGGTTCGACGACCTCGACGTCAGCCGCCGTCCCGGTCTCCCCGGCCTCCTGGACGTCGTCCGGCACCCCGTGGCGCAGACTGCGCTCGCGCACGCGGCGCAGCGGGACGCGGTGCGTCACGACCTCGCCCGGCACGCCGAGACGATGAGCGCGTTCGAGTCGATGTTCGGGCCGTACCCGTTCGACGAGGGCTACCGGATCGTCGTGACGGAGGACGAGCTCGAGATCCCGCTCGAGGCGCAGGGGCTGTCGATCTTCGGCGCCAACCACCTGGACGGCGACGGGACCTGGGACCGGCTCGTCGCGCACGAGCTCGCGCACCAGTGGTTCGGCAACAGCGTGTCGGTCGCGCGCTGGCGGGACATCTGGCTCAACGAGGGCTTCGCGTGCTACGCCGAGTGGCTCTGGTCCGAGGCGGCGGGACGCGAGAGCGCCGACGCGCACGCGCGAGGGGCCCACGTCCGGCTCTCCGCGCTGCCGCAGGACCTCGTCCTGGCCGACCCGGGGCCGGACCTCATGTTCGACGACCGGCTGTACAAGCGCGGCGCCCTGACGCTGCACGCGCTGCGGCTCACGCTCGGGGACGACGACTTCTTCGCGCTCCTGCGCCGCTGGACCGACGTCCACCGGCACGGCTCGGTGACCACGGACGACCTGCGGGCGGAGCTGCGCGCGGCGGGCGCGGAGGTGGACCCGCTCCTCGACGCGTGGCTCCTCGGTGCGCGGCTGCCCGAGCTGCCCGCGGCACCGACGTGACGTCGGTGCCGGCGACGTGCGCCGAGGTGCCCCGGGTGGGATTCGAACCCACACTGGATCGGGTTTGAGCCGAACGCCTCTGCCGGTTGGGCTACCGGGGCCTCGCGCCGCCGCCGTCGACGGCGGTGGCGCGGCTCCATCGAACCACACGGCGCAGGTGGAGCGAGAATCACACCGCGTCACGGTGGAACCCGGGGGCGGCAGGGGGTCGGGCGCACTACGATGAACACCGTGAGTGACCAGACAGCGCAGCCCGCGGACAAGCAGCCGCTCGACCTGCCCCCCATGCTCGAGCCCCAGCCCGTCGAGACGACGCCGCCGTCGACGGGTCGTCCCGCACGCACCGCGGTCGTCGCCGAGGACGAGGCGCTCATCCGCCTCGACGTCGTCGAGACGCTGCGCGAGGCCGGGTTCGACGTCGTCGGCGAGGCCGGCGACGGCGCGACCGCGGTGCGGCTCGCGCTCGAGCTCAAGCCGGACGTCGTCGTCATGGACGTCAAGATGCCCGAGCTCGACGGCATCTCGGCGGCGGAGCAGATCGGCAAGGCGCACGCCGCGCCGGTCGTGCTGCTCACCGCGTTCTCGCAGGCCGAGCTCGTCGAGCGCGCGCGGGACGCGGGGGCGATGGCGTACGTCGTGAAGCCGTTCACCCCGGCGGACCTCCTGCCGGCCGTCGAGATCGCCATCTCGCGCTACTCGCAGATCTCGGCGCTCGAGTCCGAGGTCGCGGACCTCGCGGAGCGGTTCGAGACGCGCAAGCGCGTCGACCGGGCGAAGGGTCTGCTCATGACGAAGATGGGCCTGTCGGAGCCGGAGTCGTTCCGCTGGATCCAGAAGACGTCGATGGACCGCCGCCTCACGATGCGCGAGGTCGCGGACGCCGTCATCGAGCAGGTGGGCGGAGCCTGACCCTTCTCGGGTGACCGCGGTGTCAGGGGTGCCTGATCTGGGCCTTTGTCACACCCCCGGGAACAGGGCTATCGTCTTGGACTGGCGTCCAGTTGTTTCCGGGGCGGTGAACGCGGTCGCCACGTAGTGCTCGGTCGGCAGCCATCGGCAGCTGTCGTCTCGTACGGAGCGACGTGGACCTTCTCACGCCCCACGTCCTCCCTGTGCCGTCGGACCACGGTGAGA
This sequence comes from Cellulosimicrobium sp. Marseille-Q8652, assembly GCF_965112045.1. Classification (NCBI taxonomy): domain Bacteria; kingdom Bacillati; phylum Actinomycetota; class Actinomycetes; order Micrococcales; family Promicromonosporaceae; genus Cellulosimicrobium; species Cellulosimicrobium sp. Marseille-Q8652. The sequence continues at coordinate 1,163,222 of NZ_CBCOPS010000002.1, forward strand.
ACGAGGAGGAGCGGTGCGCCAAGCAGTCGAGGTCAGGCCAGCGGTCGGTGACGACCTGCCCGGTGTCGCCACGCTGTGCGCGGAGGCCCGTTCCGAGTCGGCGTCGGGCGCGCAGATCTGCGCACCCGACATGGACCGGCTCGTCCGTCACCTCTCCGTGCTCCTCGCCCTGCCCGGGGGCAACGTGCTCGTCGCGCTCCAGGACGGCCGTCCCGTCGGGTTCGTCCTCGCCCGGGTGCTCGAGCCCCACCTCTTCGCCGACGAGCCGAGCCTGTACGTTGAGGCGGTGTACGTCGGCGAGGACGCCCGACGCCGCGGCGTCGGCCACGCGCTGCTCAGCGCGACCGCCGAGCTCGCCGCGTCAGCCGGTGCGTCGCACGTCTACTCGGTGCCGATCCCGGGCTCGCGCGGTGTGCAGCGCTTCCTCTCCCGGCTCGGTTTCGGCCCCGTCGCCGGTCACCGCGTGGTGCAGACCGCGGTGCTCCAGCGTCGCCTCGCCGCCGACCTCGCGCCCGCCCGGCGCGGTACGCGGTCCCTCGAGGACCTCATCGCCCGCCGACGTCGCGCGCGCACCGAGGGCATGAGCGGTCCGGTGGACCTGCGCGAGTTCCAGGCCGAGTACCGCAGTCGCGCCGGGGCCGCGGAGCACGAGCGCCTGTCCGGCTGAGCCCTCTCGGCGGCTGGGTCGGGGCGCGCCCCCGACACGGCTGCGCCCGCGGGTCAGGACCGGTCGAGGATCATGCACGTGAGCCGCGCCGTGCACACACGCCGCCCGGCGTCGTCGGTCACCACGATCTCGTAGCTCGCCGTCGTGCGGCCGCGGTGGAGCGCGCGCGCCTCCCCGTGCACCCAGCCCTCGCGCGCGGAGCGGTGATGGGTCGCGTTGACCTCGATGCCCACCGCCGCCCGACCCGGTCCGGCGTGCAGCTGCGCGGCGATCGACCCGAGCGTCTCCGCGAGCACGACCGAGGCGCCGCCGTGCAGCAGCCCGGCCGGCTGGGTGTTCCCCGCGACGGGCATCCGCGCCGACACGTGGTCCGCCGCGACGTCCTCCAGCTCGATGCCCATGCGCTCGATGAGCGTCCCCTCGGTGCGCAGGCCGAGGGCCTCGTAGGCGTGCCGCGGGGCGTCGGGGGCGTCGGGAGCGGCGGGAGCGGGGTGGGCGCCGTCGGCACCGTTCGTGTCGGTCATGGGCGATAGGTTGGCACCCGTGACGACCTCCGCGCGACCCCGCCTGCTGCTCATCGACGGACACTCCATGGCCTACCGCGCGTTCTTCGCGCTCCCGGCCGAGAACTTCTCGACGACGACGGGCCAGCACACGAACGCCGTCTACGGGTTCACGTCGATGCTCATCAACCTGCTGCGCGACGAGGAGCCCACCCACGTCGCGGTCGCCTTCGACGCCGGTCGCCAGTCGTTCCGCACCGAGGTCCTCCCGAGCTACAAGGGCACGCGCGAGTCGACCCCGGAGCCGTTCAAGGGCCAGGTCCCGCTCATCAAGGAGATCCTCGAGACGCTGCGGATCCCCACGCTCGAGCGCGAGGGCTACGAGGCGGACGACATCTTCGCGACGCTCGCCACGCAGGGCGCCGCCGCCGGCATGGAGGTCCTGGTCTGCTCCGGCGACCGCGACTCGTTCCAGCTCATCGGCCCGGACGTCACCGTGCTGTACCCCAAGCGCGGGGTCTCCGAGCTCGCGCGCATGGACGCGGCCGCCGTCGTCGAGAAGTACGGCGTGCCGCCCGAGCGCTACCCGGACCTCGCGGCGCTCGTGGGCGAGACGTCGGACAACCTGCCGGGCATCCCCGGCGTCGGGCCGAAGACGGCCGCGAAGTGGATCACGACCTACGGCGACCTCGAGGCGCTGCTCGAGCGCGCGGACGAGATCAAGGGCAAGGCGGGGGAGAACCTGCGCGCCCACGTCGAGCAGGTCCGGCTCAACCGGCGCCTCAACGCGCTCCTGTGCGACCTCGAGCTGCCCGTCGGCCCGGACGACCTGGCGGCGCGGCCGTGGGACCGGGAGGCGGTGCACCAGGTGCTCGACGCGCTCGAGTTCCGCGCGCTGCGCGACCGCCTGTTCGCCATCGCGCCCGAGGGCGAGGTCGAGACGGAGGAGGGCTTCGACGTCGACGTGGCGGACGTGGTCCCGGGCGGTCTGGGGGCGTGGCTCGCCGAGCACGGCGAGCGTCGCCTCGGCGTCGAGGTGTCGGGCAAGGCCGTGCCCGCGGGCGGGGACGCCTGGGCGCTCGCCCTGTCCGACGACGCGGGGTCGGCCGTCGCGTTCGACCTCGCCGACCTCGACCCCGCGGACGAGCAGGCGCTCGCGGCGTGGCTCCTGGACGCCGACCGGCCCAAGGTGGTCCACGGCGCGAAGTCCGCGTGGCACGAGCTGGCCGCGCGCGGCCTCGACCTGCGGGGCGTCGTGTTCGACACCGAGCTCGCCGCGTACCTGTGCCACCCCGACCAGCGGGGCTACGACCTCGGCGACCTCGTCGTGCGGCACCTGCACCGCGAACTGCGACCTGACACGGGCGCGGGCGGCGACGCGCAGGGCGCGCTCGACCTGTCGCTCGACGGCAACGGCGAGCAGGAGCGCGACGCGGTCCGGGCGCTCGCCGTCGTGCAGCTCGCGGAGGTCCTCACGGGCGAGCTCGACGACCGTGGTGCCGGCCACCTCCTGACCGACCTGGAGCTCCCGCTGACCGGCGTGCTCGCGCGCGTCGAGCGCACCGGCATCGCGGCGGACGTGGACTACCTCACCGAGCTCGAGCGGCACTTCGGGGACCTCGTCGTGACGGCCGCGTCGGAGGCCTACGCGGTGATCGGCCGCGAGGTGAACCTCGGGTCGCCCAAGCAGCTCCAGGAGGTCCTGTTCGACCAGCTCGGGATGCCGAAGACGAAGAAGATCAAGACCGGCTACACGACCGACGCCTCGGCTCTCGCCGATCTCTTCGTCAAGACGCAGCACCCGTTCCTCGAGCACCTGCTCGCGCACCGGGACGCGTCGCGGCTGCGCCAGACGGTCGAGGGCCTGCTCAAGTCCGTGGCGGACGACGGGCGCATCCACACGACCTTCCAGCAGACGATCGCGGCGACCGGCCGGCTCAGCTCGACGGACCCGAACCTGCAGAACATCCCGATCCGGACCGAGGCGGGCCGCCGGATCCGGCGCGCGTTCGTCGTCGGCGAGGGGTACGAGACGCTCCTCACCGCCGACTACAGCCAGATCGAGATGCGGATCATGGCGCACCTGTCCGGGGACGAGGGCCTCATCGAGGCGTTCCGCTCCGGCGAGGACCTCCACAGCTACGTCGGCTCGCGCGTTTTCGAGGTCCCCGCCGCCGAGGTGACCCCGGCGATGCGCTCCAAGATCAAGGCGATGTCCTACGGCCTCGCCTACGGGCTCTCGGCGTTCGGGCTCTCGCAGCAGCTGACCATCGAGGTCGGCGAGGCGCAGAAGCTCATGGACGACTACTTCGAGCGTTTCGGCGGCGTCCGGGAGTACCTCACGGGCGTCGTCGACGAGGCGCGCGCGACGGGGTACACCGCGACCATCCTCGGCCGTCGTCGTTACCTGCCCGACCTCACGAGCGACAACCGGCAGCGTCGGCAGATGGCCGAGCGCATGGCGCTCAACGCGCCCATCCAGGGCAGCGCGGCCGACCTCATCAAGGTCGCGATGCTCGGAGTGCAGCGGGCGCTGGACGAGCGCGGGCTGCGCTCGCGCCTGCTGCTCCAGGTGCACGACGAGCTCGTGGTCGAGGTGGCGCCCGGGGAGCGGGACGAGGTCGAGGCGGTGCTGCGCACGGAGATGGGCGCCGCGGCACGGCTCGACGTGCCGCTCGACGTGTCCGTCGGCGCGGGGCCGACCTGGCACGACGCCGGCCACTGACGAGCGCGTCCGGCCGGCGGTGCGAAGGCGCCGCCTGCCGGTCGGTTCAGGCGGGCCGGCGCGTCCGGAAGATCGCCGTCCCGGGGAGGTGCGCGCCCCGCACGGGTCCCCAGCCGCCCCAGACCTCGGTGTTGTCCTCGGGCCACTCGGGCTCGACGACGTCGGTCACGACGAGCCCGGCGGCGACCACGTCCCGGACGTGGTCGCCGAGCGTGCGGTGGTACTCCGCGTACAGCACCCGACCGGTGGCGTCGGACTCGACGTACGGCCGGCGGTCGAAGTACGAGCGGTTCGCGGTCAGCCCGTGCTCGCCGGGGTCGTCGGGGAACGCCCAGCGGAACGGGTGCGTGACGGAGAAGGTCCACGTCCCGCCCGGACGCAGGACGCGGGCGACCTCCCGGTGGACGGCGTCGGCGTCGGGCACGAAGGGGAGCGCGCCGAACGACGTGAACGCGACGTCGAACGTGGCGTCCGCGAACGGCAGGCGGCGCGCGTCCGCCTGGACGAGCGGCACCCGGACCCCGCTGCGCCGGTCCAGGTCCGTGCCCGCGGCGAGCATCCCGCCCGACACGTCGGTCGCCACGACGAGGGCCCCCTGCGTCACGAGCCAGCGCGAGCACTGAGCGGCGCCGGCCCCGACCTCGAGGACGTGCCGCCCCGCGACGTCGCCGAGCAGGTGGACGTCCTTCTCGCGGAGCCCCTCGGGGCACCAGCAGAAGTCGGTCGCGCCGAGGAAGTCGCCGTGGTCGGCGAGGTACTCGGCGGCGTTCGCGTCCCACCACGACCGCCCCGCGCGACCGCCGTCGGAGTCCGCGACGTCCCGGTAGCCCGCGTGCGCGACGGGGCCGGGGGGCGCCGGGGGAGGCGAGGCAGGTCCGGGACGCTCGTCCCGGGGAGAGGTCGGTGCAGGCATGGAGCCATTGTCGGGCCTTCCTGCCCGCCGTCGCCGGGACCTTCGTCTCGCGTGCGCCCGGATGGCAGGACGCGCCGCGGGCACGACGGGTCGCGCGACTAGGGTGGTGACGGACGCGGCGCCGCGGGGGCAGCGCCCCCGTCTCGCCGGGCAGGTGCGCCGCGGGCGCGCCGACGACGAGACGGAGGACCAAGGGTGCGGATCGGACTTCTCACGGGCGGCGGAGACTGCCCCGGGCTCAACGCGGCGATCCGCGCCGTGGTGAAGCAGGGGACGGGGGAGTACGGCCACACGATCATCGGCTTCCGCAACGGGTGGCGTGGCGTCGTCGACGGGGACGTGCACCCGCTCGGACGGCAGGACATCCGCAACGTGCTGCCCGTCGGCGGGACGCTGCTCGGGACCGCGCGGTTCCACCCGAGCACCGAGGACGGGAGCATGGACGCGGTGCTCGCGACGGTCGAGGCCGAGCGGCTCGACGCGATGATCTGCATCGGCGGCGACGGGACGCTGCACGCCGCGAGCCGCGTCGGCGAGGCCGGGGTCCCGATCGTCGCGATCCCGAAGACCATCGACAACGACGTCGAGGGCACCGACCTCTCGATCGGGTTCCACACCGCCGTGAACATCGCGACGGAGGCGCTCGACCGCGTGCACACGACGGCGGAGAGCCACAACCGTGTCATGGTCGTCGAGGTCATGGGCCGGCACGCCGGCTGGATCGCGGTGAACGCGGGCATCGCCGGCGGTGCCGAGGTCGTCCTCGCGCCCGAGGAGCCGTTCGACATCGACCAGGTCGTGAAGTTCCTGCGCCACCGTCACCGTGCGCACGCCAACTTCTCGATCGTCGTCGTCGCCGAGGGCGCGGTCCCGCGCGAGGGGTCGTCGATGGAGTTCACCCAGCAGCTCGGGCGGTTCGGCGAGATCGTCGCCGGGTCCGTGGGCGAGCGCGTGAGCGCGGAGATCTCCGCACGCACGGGCTTCGACACCCGGCTGACCGTGCTCGGCCACGTGCAGCGCGGAGGCGAGCCGACGCCGACGGACCGGATCCTCGGGAGCCGGTTCGGCGTCGCTGCGGTCGACGCCGTGAGCGCGGGGACGACGGGCGTCATGACCGCGCTGCGCGGGGAGCGGGTCGAGCTCGTCCCGCTCGCCGAGGTCGCGGGACGGCCGAAGCGCGTCCCGGCGGAGCTCCTGCGCGTGGCGAAGGTCCTCGCCTGAGCGCGCTCCCCGGGTCGCCGTCGGGCCGGTCGGGAGTCCGGTCGGGAGACGGCCGTGGCTCGGTCGCGCGCCCGCGTTGACCCTCCGGACCCGCCACGCGTAGGATGGACGGCGGTGCATTGCGCCTGTCGTCACGACCTACGCCACCACACCGTGCTCGTCGTCACCTCAGGACGCCTGCACACTCCCTTATCCGCACGACTTCCCTGTCCGCATCGGAGCATCGAACTCAATGACCATCTCTACCCCCGCGAAGTCCGCACCCCAGGTTGCCGTCAACGACATCGGCACCGAGGAGGACTTCCTCGCCGCCGTTGACGCGACCATCAAGTACTTCAACGACGGTGACATCGTCGAAGGCACGATCGTCAAGGTGGACCGCGACGAGGTCCTTCTCGACATCGGCTACAAGACCGAGGGCGTCATCCCCTCCCGCGAGCTGTCCATCAAGCACGACGTGGACCCCGGTGAGGTCGTCAACGTCGGCGACGCGGTCGAGGCCCTCGTCCTCCAGAAGGAGGACAAGGAAGGCCGTCTGATCCTGTCCAAGAAGCGCGCCCAGTACGAGCGCGCCTGGGGCACGATCGAGAAGATCAAGGAAGAGGACGGCGTCGTCACCGGCACCGTCATCGAGGTCGTCAAGGGCGGCCTCATCCTCGACATCGGCCTGCGTGGCTTCCTGCCCGCGTCCCTCGTGGAGATGCGTCGCGTCCGTGACCTCCAGCCGTACGTCGGCAAGGAGATCGAGGCGAAGATCATCGAGCTCGACAAGAACCGCAACAACGTCGTGCTCTCGCGCCGTGCGTGGCTCGAGCAGACGCAGTCCGAGGTCCGCTCCACCTTCCTGCAGACGCTGCAGAAGGGCCAGGTGCGCCCCGGTGTCGTCTCCTCGATCGTCAACTTCGGTGCGTTCGTGGACCTCGGCGGCGTCGACGGTCTCGTGCACGTCTCCGAGCTGTCCTGGAAGCACATCGACCACCCCTCCGAGGTCGTCGAGGTGGGCCAGGAGGTCACGGTCGAGGTCCTGGACGTCGACTTCGACCGCGAGCGCGTCTCGCTGTCGCTCAAGGCGACGCAGGAGGACCCGTGGCAGACGTTCGCCCGGACCCACGCGATCGGCCAGGTCGTCCCGGGCAAGGTCACCAAGCTCGTCCCGTTCGGTGCGTTCGTGCGCGTCGAGGACGGCATCGAGGGCCTCGTGCACATCTCCGAGCTCGCCGTCCGCCACGTCGAGCTGCCCGAGCAGGTCGTCAACGTCGGTGACGAGGTCTTCGTCAAGGTCATCGACATCGACCTCGAGCGTCGCCGCATCTCGCTGTCGCTCAAGCAGGCCAACGAGGGCGTGGACCCGGAGTCGGACGACTTCGACCCCGCGCTCTACGGCATGGCCGCCGAGTACGACGAGCAGGGGAACTACAAGTACCCCGAGGGCTTCGACCCGGAGACCAACGAGTGGCTCGAGGGCTTCGAGACCCAGCGCGAGGCGTGGGAGGCCGAGTACGCCAAGGCCCACGAGCGCTGGGAGGCGCACCGCAAGCAGGTCGCCGAGGCGCTGAAGGCGGACTACGAGACCCCGGCGGGCTCCGACTCGTCCTCCTCGTCGTCGTCGTCCTCCTCGTCCTCGGCCGGCAGCAGCTCCTCGTACTCGTCGGCCCCGGCCGCCGAGGCGACGGGCACGCTCGCCTCGGACGAGGCGCTCGCCGCTCTGCGCGAGAAGCTCACCGGCAACTGATCCGACCGCGGCCCGTCGGGTCGCGAACGGGACAGCACGAAGGCCCGTCACCCCTGGGGGTGGCGGGCCTTCGCCGTCGGCACGAGCTCGGCGGTGCGTGCCCTGCCGACGAGGGGGTCGTCGCTCCCGCGCTCAGGCGGCGGCGACCGGCGACTGCGCGAACTGCGTGCGGTACAGCTCGGCGTACCGCCCGTCCTGGGCGAGCAGCTCGGCGTGGGTCCCCGTCTCGACGACGCGGCCCGCGTCGAGCACGACGATGAGGTCGGCCTCGCGCACGGTCGAGAGCCGGTGCGCGATGACGAGCGACGTCCGCCCGCGCAGCGCCTCGGCGAGCGCGGCCTGGACCGCGGCCTCGGACCCCGAGTCGAGGTGCGCCGTCGCCTCGTCGAGCACGACGACGTCCGGGGCCTTGAGGAAGACGCGCGCGATCGCGAGGCGCTGGCGCTCGCCGCCGGACATGCGGTAACCGCGGTCGCCGACGACCGTCTCGATGCCGGACGGCAGGGCGGCGACGACGTCCCACACGTGGGCGCGGCGCAGCGCCGCCTCGATCTCGGCGTCGGTCGCGTCCTGCTTGGCGTAGCGCAGGTTCTCGGCGATCGTGTCGTGGAAGAGATGCGCCTCCTGCGTGACCACGCCGACGGCGTCGTGCAGGCTCTCCTGGGTGACGTCGCGCAGGTCGCGGCCGGCGATGCGCACGGCGCCGTCCGTCGGGTCGTACATGCGCGTGACGAGCTGGGAGACGGTCGTCTTGCCCGCGCCGGACGCGCCGACGAGGGCGACCATCGCGCCGGCGGGGACGGAGAACGAGACGTCCACGAGGGTGTCGGTCGTCGGGTCGACGCCGTCGAGCGCCACCGACTCGAGGGACGCGAGCGAGACCTCTGCCGCGGACGGGTAGCGGAACCGCACCCCGTCGAGCTCGAGCGTCGCGCCGCGCCGCGCGACGTCGTCGGCGAGGTCGTCGGCGTCCGGCGCGTCGACGACCGTCGGCTCGAGGTCGAGGACCTCGAGCACGCGCTCGAAGCTGACGAGCGCGGTCATGACGTCGACCTGCACGTTCGACATCGCGGTCAGCGGGCCGTAGAGCCGGCCGAGGTACGCGGTGAGCGCCACGACGGTGCCGACGGTCAGGGACCCGCCGATGGCCATGACCCCGCCGAGGCCGTAGACGATCGCCACCGCGACCGAGGCCACGACGGTCAGCCCGACGCGGAACACGGTCCCGTACATCGCCTGCTTGACGCCGATGTCGCGCACGCGCCCCGCCTGGGAGGCGAAGCGCTCCGACTCGCGCTCGGGGTCCCCGAAGACCTTGACGAGGTGCGCGCCCGCGACGTTGAACCGCTCGTTCATCGTCTGGGCGGCCTCGGCGTTGAGCTCGTAGCTCTCGCGCGTGATCGCGGCGAGCCGCTTGCCCACCCAGCGGGCGGGCAGGACGAACGCGGGCAGGAGCGTGAGCGCGAGGAGCGTGAGCTGCCACGACATCGAGAGCATCGCGGCGAGCACGAAGACGACCGTCAGCAGGTTGGAGAACACGTTCGACAGCGTCGAGGTGAAGGCCTGCTGCGCGCCGAGCACGTCGCCGTTGAGGCGCTGCACGAGCGCGCCGGTCCGCGTGCGCGCGAAGAACGCGAGGGGCATGCGCTGGACGTGGTCGAAGACGGCCGTGCGCAGGTCGACGATGAGGCCCTCGCCGATGCGCGAGGAGAACCAGCGCTGGACGACGCCCAGCCCGCCCGAGAGGACGGCCAGGCCGGCGGCGACGAGCGCGAACGTCACGACGACGTCGACGCGGCCCTCGACGATGCCGTCGTCGATGATCCGCTGGAAGAGGAGGGGGGTGACCGCTCCCGCGGCCGCGTCGACCGAGATCAGCGCGAGGAACACGGCGAGCTGGCGCCGGTAGGGGCGCGCGAAGGTGAGGACGCGGCGCACGGTGCCGCGGTGGAGCCGCCGGTGGGCGACGCTGGAGTCCTGGCGGAACGAGCGCATGCCGCGCCCGCCGCCGGAGCCCGGTCCGGAGAAGGAAGTGGGGTACGTCATCTGGCCTCCCGTGGGGTAGGGAGCGCTGGTCGTCCGCGGCGGCGTGGGTCGCCGGCCTGCGGGCGCGGGCACCTCGTGGGGGCGGGGCCTCTCGCGCACATGATGCTGAGTCTAACTCACTATGAGGCCGTCGCACAACACGCCCTCGCGCGGGTACGCTCGGCTCGTGACCCATCACGACGTCGAGCGCCCGGCGACCGGTGCCGCTCCGCGCGCCGCCGCCACGGAGGACGAGGCGGGGGAGTTCCTCTCGCTGCTGCACGCCGCCCTGCGCACCGTCCGCCGCGAGGCGAGCGAGCGTCTCGAGCCGGCCGGGACCACCCCCGGCCAGTTCCGCATGCTGCGCCACCTCGCGCGCTGCGACGGCCCGTGCCGGCTGGGCGCGGTGGCCGCCGCGCTCGACGTCGCCCCCCGGTCGGTGACGTCCAAGGTCGACGACGCCGAGGCCGCGGGGCTCGTGCGGCGCACGCCCGACCCGCACGACCGTCGGGCGACCCTGGTCGAGCTCACCTCGCGGGGTCGCGACGTCGTGGAGCGGGTCGGCGCGGAACGGTCGAGCAGCGCCGGCACGCTGCTCGCGCGCCTCGACGGCTCCGAGCGGGCGGAGCTCCTGCGGCTCCTGCGGGCGGTCGCCGGCGAGCCGCCCGCCTGACGCCCTCGCCCGGTGCCCGGCGGTCCCGGCTGGCAGGATGGGCCCATGTTCCGCATCGGGTTGACCGGAGGCATCGCGGCAGGCAAGTCCGTCGCCCTCGCACGCTTCGCCGAGCTGGGCGCGGTGGTCGTCGACTACGACGTCCTCGCCCGGGACGCGGTCGCGCCCGGGTCGATCGGCCTCGACGAGGTCGTCGAGGCCTTCGGACGGGACGTCCTCGCCGCCGACGGGACGCTCGACCGGGCCGCGCTCGCCCAGGTCGTCTTCGCCGACGACGCGGCGCGCGAACGTCTCAACGCGGTCGTGCACCCGGAGGTGCGGCGCCTGGCGGCCGAGCACGAGGCGGCCGCCGCGGCGGCCGACCCGCGCGCCGTCGTCGTGCACGACATCCCGCTGCTCGTCGAGACCGGGGACCCGGCCCACTTCCACCTCGTGGTCGTCGTGCACGCGCCGTCCGCGCTGCGCGAGGAGCGGCTCGCGGGACGCGGGCTCGACCCGGCCGAGGCGGCCGCCCGGATCGCGGCCCAGGCGGACGACGACGCACGTCTCGCGGTCGCCGACGTGACGCTCGACGGGAGCGGCACCGCCGACGCGCTGCGCGCGCAGGTCGACGACCTGTGGGCGAAGGTCTGCCGAGAGCTCGACCAGGAGAGCGAGGCCGACGCGTGACGGTCCTGGTCAGCGGGTTCGAGCCGTTCGGCGGTGACGACACCAACCCGTCGTGGGAGACCGCGCGGGCGCTCGCCGAGCGCGGGGACGAGCTCGTCGGCGACGACGTCGTCGCGGTCCGCCTCCCGTGCACGTTCGACGGCGCGTGGCCGGTCCTCGAGGAGGCGATCCGGGCGCACGACCCGTCCGTGGTGGTCGCCCTGGGCCTGGCGGGCGGTGCGCGCGCGATCCGGCTGGAGCGCGTCGCGATCGACGTCGTCGACGCGCGGATCCCGGACAACGCGGGCGCCGCTCCCGTCGACGAGCCGGTCGTGGACGACGGGCCGGTCGCGTACTGGTCGGGCCTGCCGCTCAAGGGTGCGCTCGCCGCGCTGCGGGCCGAGCAGATCCCCGCCGAGGTGTCGAGCACGGCAGGGACGTACGTGTGCAACGCCACCTTCTACCGCCTGATGCACCACGCAGCCGGTGCGCCCGGCGTGCGTGCCGGGTTCGTGCACGTGCCGTCGGCGGACGTGCTGCCGGTCGAGGTGCAGGTGCGCGCGGTGGCCGTCGTGGCGCGCACGGCGCTCGCCGGTGCGCGCGAGCCGGTGCTCGCCGCGGGCACCGAGTCCTGATCGGCCGCGGTCCTTCAGCCCTGCGCTGACGCCGCGTGTGGGTGTGGGTGGCGGGTCGTACCGTGGGTCCATGCGCCCCGTGACCGACCTGCAGCGAACCGCCGCGCCCTTCGAGGTGATCTCGGAGTTCCAGCCCTCGGGGGACCAGCCCACCGCCATCGCCGACCTCGCCGGCCGTGTGCGGGCCGGGGAGAAGGACGTCGTCCTGCTCGGCGCCACCGGGACGGGCAAGTCCGCGACGACCGCCTGGCTCGTCGAGGAGCTGCAGCGCCCGACCCTCGTGATGGCGCCGAACAAGACGCTCGCCGCGCAGCTCGCCACGGAGTTCCGCGAGCTCCTGCCCAACAACGCGGTCGAGTACTTCGTCTCGTACTACGACTACTACCAGCCCGAGGCGTACATCGCGCAGACGGACACGTACATCGAGAAGGACTCGTCCATCAACGACGAGGTCGAGCGCCTGCGGCACTCGGCGACGAGCTCCCTGCTCACGCGGCGGGACGTCGTCGTCGTCGCGTCCGTGTCGTGCATTTACGGCCTGGGCACGCCCCAGGAGTACGTGGACCGCATGGTGCGGCTCGACGTCGGCATGCAGGTCGAGCGCGACGACCTCCTGCGCCAGTTCGTCACCATGCAGTACACGCGCAACGACATGGCGTTCACGCGGGGCACGTTCCGTGTCCGCGGCGACACGGTCGAGATCATCCCGGTGTACGAGGAGCTCGCGATCCGGATCGAGTTCTTCGGTGACGAGATCGAGTCGATCCAGACGCTGCACCCGCTGACGGGCGACGTGGTCCGGTCCGAGCCGTCGATCCACGTCTTCCCCGCGACGCACTACGTCGCCGGGCCGGAGCGCATGGAGCGGGCGATCACGTCGATCGAGGCGGAGCTGGCGGAACGCCTCGCGGAGCTCGAGCAGCAGAACAAGCTGCTCGAGGCCCAGCGCCTGCGCATGCGCACTACCTACGACATCGAGATGATGCGCCAGATCGGCACGTGCTCCGGCATCGAGAACTACTCGCGCCACATCGACGGCCGCGTGCAGGGCACGCCGCCCAACACGCTGCTCGACTACTTCCCGGAGGACTTCCTCCTCGTCATCGACGAGTCGCACGTGACCGTCCCGCAGATCGGCGCGATGTTCGAGGGCGACATGTCGCGCAAGCGCAGCCTCGTCGACCACGGCTTCCGGCTCCCCAGCGCGATGGACAACCGGCCGCTGCGCTGGGAGGAGTTCGTCGAGCGGATCGGCCAGACGGTGTACCTGTCCGCGACGCCGGGGTCGTACGAGATGTCGATGTCCGACGGCGTGGTCGAGCAGATCATCCGCCCGACCGGCCTGGTGGACCCGGAGGTCGTGGTCAAGCCCACCACGGGGCAGATCGACGACCTCCTCCACGAGATCCGCGAGCGTGCGGACCGCAACGAGCGCGTGCTCGTCACCACGCTCACGAAGAAGATGGCCGAGGACCTCACGGATTACCTGCTCGAGAAGGACGTGCGGGTGCGGTACCTGCACTCGGAGGTCGACACCCTGCGCCGGGTGGAGCTGCTGCGCGAGCTGCGGCTCGGCCAGTACGACGTCCTCGTCGGCATCAACCTCCTGCGCGAGGGCCTCGACCTGCCGGAGGTGTCGCTCGTCGCGATCCTCGACGCCGACAAGGAGGGCTTCCTGCGCTCCCCGACGTCGCTCATCCAGACGATCGGTCGCGCGGCCCGCAACGTCTCCGGCCAGGTGCACATGTACGCGGACCGCATCACGGCCGCGATGGCGGCGGCGATCGAGGAGACGGACCGGCGTCGCGAGAAGCAGGTCGCGTACAACCTCGAGCACGGCATCGACCCCACGCCGCTGCGCAAGCGGATCTCCGACGTCACCGACATGCTCGCCCGGGAGGACGTCGACACCGCGGAGCTGCTCGCGGGAGGCTTCCGCCAGCCCGGCAAGGGCGTCAAGGGCAAGGCGCCGGTTCCGGGGGCGCCGAAGGAGGGCGCGACGTCGGGCAACCGGCTCGCCGGCGCGGCGGCGAGCGACCTCGCCGAGCTCATCCAGGAGCTCAGCGACCAGATGCACGCGGCGGCGGGCGAGCTCCAGTTCGAGCTCGCGGCCCGGCTGCGCGACGAGATCTCGGGGCTCAAGAAGGAGCTCCGGCAGATGCAGGCGGCGACGGCCTGACGGCCCCGGGAGGCACGGGTCGCGCCACGGACCGCCGTCGACGGCGACGGCGGGCGACGGGAGGTACGGACATGGCGGTCGAGGTCCAGGTGACGTTCGACGCGGCGGACCCGCGCGCGCTCGGCGGGTTCTGGTGCGAGGTGCTCGGCTACGTGGAACAGCCACCGCCCGAGGGGTTCGCGACGTGGGAGGAGGCGCTCGCGTCGTGGGGCGTCCCGCCCGAGCGGGCCGGTGACCAGTACGCGATCGTCGACCCCGACGGCCGGGGACCGCGCGTGTACCTCCAGCGGGTGCCCGAGCCGAAGACGGCGAAGAACCGCGTCCACCTCGACGTGAACGTCGGCGCGGGGGCCGCGGACGACGCCGCGCGCGCCGAGCGCGTCCGCGCGCGAGCCCGGCACCTCGTGGGCCGCGGCGCGGCCGTGCAGCGCGAGGTCGAGCAGGACGGGGAGTTCTGGGTCGTCCTCACCGACCCCGAGGGCAACGAGTTCTGCCTCCAGTGACACGTGCGCGGACCCTCGCGACGGCGGGGACGCGGCGAAGCGAGCGGCGACAGGGATGATGGCGACGGCGCGGGACGTTGTGCCCTGGTGAGCCTGCATGGCCTATGCTGGCTCCTCGTTGAAGGGGAGTATTCCTCCGCGGTGATGTCGTCATCACGGCCGGCGCAGTCGTCGGCCCGGTGTCACCGGTCCCGCAGCCCCCGTACCGTCTCTACGGTCGTGCGCTGCGTGGCGGAAGAGACCTTCGGTACTCAGTGCTACGTACCGGAGGTTTCTGCATGGACGTCCCCGTCTGGGTCTGGATCGTCACCGTCGGCGTGATCCTCGCGATGCTCGCCGTCGACTACGTCGGCCACGTCCGAACGCCTCACGCCCCCAGCCTGCGCGAGGCCACGCGGTGGTCCATCGCCTACGTCGCCGTCGCCCTCGTGTTCGGCGTCATCGTCTGGGTGGTCTGGGGCGGCACGTACGGCGGCGAGTACTTCGCCGGGTACATCACCGAGAAGAGCCTGTCGGTCGACAACCTCTTCGTGTTCGTCCTCATCATGACCAGCTTCCGCGTCCCGAGGCTGTACCAGCAGAAGGTCCTGCTCATCGGGATCACCATCGCGCTGGTCCTGCGCACGATCTTCATCCTCCTGGGTGCCGCGGTCATCGAGAACTGGGCCTGGGTGTTCTACATCTTCGGCGCCTTCCTCATCTGGACCGCGATCGCGCAGGCGCGCTCCGGGACCGAGCACGAGGAGGAGTTCAAGGAGAACGCGGTCCTGCGCCTCACGCGGCGCCTGTTCCCGACGACGGACACGTACGTCGAGGACCACATGACCACGAAGATCGACGGCAAGCGGTTCATCACCCCGATGCTCATCGTCATGATCGCGATCGGCAGCGCCGACCTGCTCTTCGCCGTCGACTCCATCCCGGCGATCTTCGGCCTGACGCAGGAGACCTACCTCGTCTTCGCGGCGAACGCGTTCTCGCTGCTCGGCCTCCGCCAGCTCTACTTCCTCATCGACGGGCTCCTCGACCGCCTCGTCTACCTCAACTACGGGCTCGCCGCGATCCTCGGTTTCATCGGCATCAAGCTCGTCATCCACGCGCTGCACACCAACGAGGTGCCCTTCATCAACGGTGGCGAGCACGTCACGGCCATCCCCGAGATCTCCACGCCCGTCTCGCTGGGCTTCATCCTCGTCGTCCTGACGATCACCACCGTCGCGAGCCTGGCCCGGTCGAACGCCGACCGTCGCCGTGAGGACGCGCGCATCGAAGAAGGTTCTTGATGGTCCACGAGCTCCCGCTCTGGTTCGAGTGGGCGTCGCTGTCGGCGCTCGGTGTCCTCCTCCTCGTCGACCTGTTCGTCGTCGGCCGGCGCCCGCACGTCCCCTCGATGCGCGAGAGCGCGCTGTGGGTCGGGTTCTACGTCGCGCTCGCGCTCGCCTTCGGGGCGATCGTCGGTGCGGTCGGGGGAGCGGCACCGGCGGGGGAGTTCTACGCGGGCTGGCTGACGGAGTACAGCCTGTCGGTCGACAACCTCTTCGTCTTCGTCATCATCATGGCGAGGTTCGCGGTGCCCAAGGAGCAGCAGCAGCGCGTGCTCATGGTGGGGATCATCGTCGCCCTGGTGCTCCGGGGCGCGTTCATCCTCGCTGGCGCGGCGGTCCTCGAGCAGTTCGTCTGGGTGTTCTACCTGTTCGGCGCGTTCCTCGTGTACACGGCGATCAAGCTCGTCACGGGCGGCGACGAACCCGAGGAGTACCACGAGAACCGGGCGGTGCGCCTGCTGCGCCGCGTGGTGCCGATCGGCACGCGCTACGACGGCGGCCGCCTGCGCACCGTGGAGGACGGCAGGAAGGTCTTCACCCCGCTCGTCGTCGTCTTCCTCGCGATCGGCAGCACCGACCTGCTCTTCGCGTTCGACTCGATCCCGGCGATCTTCGGCCTCACCCAGGACCCGTTCATCGTGTTCACGACGAACGTCTTCGCCCTCATGGGCCTGCGGCAGCTGTACTTCCTGCTCGGCGGCCTGCTCGAGAGGCTGGTCTACCTGCCGATCGGCCTCGCGGTGATCCTCGGCTTCATCGGGGTCAAGCTGGTGCTCGAGGCGCTCCATGAGAACACGCTGCCGTTCATCAACGGCGGCGAGCACCTCGAGAGCGTGCCGACCGTCCCGATCTGGTTGTCGCTCGTCGTGATCGTCGGCGCGCTCCTCGTGACGACCGTCGCGAGCCTGCTGCGCACGCGCGCGCAGGGCGCGGTCCGGTCACGGGAGGTCACCGGCGAGGCCCCCGTCGTGGCCGACGACTCGCCGGTCGACGCGCCGGTCGACGCGGCCGCCGTCGGGGACGCCTCGCCGCCTCGCGACGCGCCGTAGCCCGTCAGGCGCGGTGCGCCCAGTCCCCGATCACGGGCGACCACGGGCGCACCGTGCGCTCGGCCACCAGGCCGGCGTGCGCGAACGGGTCGGCGTCGAGGATCTCGGTCACCGCGGCGGGCGACGCGGCGTCGAGCACCAGCAGCGCGCCGGCGGGGGCGTCCTCGGTGGCGGGGAGAGGACCCGACGCGAGGAGCGTCCCTTGCTCGTGCAACCCGCGGAGGAAGGCCCGGTGCTCGGCCCGGACCGCGTCGAGCTCGGCGGGACGGTCGGGGTAGACGTAGGTCACGGCGTGGATCGGCATGGCGCCATTGAAGCAGGGCAGCGCGCCGCGGTGGTCGTCCGTCCGCGGAGCCGGCGCCCGCCGGGAAAGGCGTGGCGGTGGCCGCCCGACGCGCCTAGGGTCACGGCGCATGAGCGACCTCACGATCCTCGCCACGTCCGGCGGGTACGCGCCCGGTCTGCGGACCCGCCTCGCGCTCGGACCGATCGTCCGGCACGCCACCGACCTCTCCGGCGCCGAGGGCGCACCGCGCGTGTGCCACGTCGGCACGGCGGGCGGCGACCAGTCGTGGTTCCGCGCCGAGCTCGACGAGGCCGCGCGGGTCGCCGGGGTGCGGATGTCCCACCTCTCGTTGTTCAGCATGCCCAACGTCGACGACGTCGAGGCCTTCCTGCGCGAGCACGACGTCGTGTGGGTCGGGGGCGGCTCGGTCGTCAACCTCCTCGCGGTCTGGCGCGCGCACGGCCTGCCGGAGACCCTCCGGGCGGTGGGGGAGAGCGGTGTCGTGCTCGCCGGCATCAGCGCCGGGTCGCTGTGCTGGCACGTCGGAGGTCCGACGGACTCGTTCGGCCCGCGGCTGCGCCCCGTGACGGACGGGCTCGCGTTCGTGCCGTACGGCAACGGCGTCCACTACGACGCCGAGCCCGGTCGCCGCCCGCTCCTGCAGCGGCTCGTGGCGGAGGGGACGCTGCCCACCTCGTACGCGACGGACGACGGCGTCGGCCTGGTCTACCGGGGCGGCCACCTCGTCGAGGCCGTCACCGAGGTCCGGGGTGCGGGGGCGTGGGAGGTCCGGCGCGAGGAGGACGCCGACGGTGTGCCGACGGCGGTCGAGGCCCGCCTCGAGCCGCGGGCGCTGCGCGGCGCCCGCTGACGCCGGGGCACCGAGGTCACCAGCCGCGGGCGCGCCACGCGGGGAGGTGCGGGCGCTCCGCGCCGAGCGTGGTGTCCGCGCCGTGCCCGGGGTAGACCCACGTGTCGTCGCCGAACCGGTCGAACACCCGCTCCGTGACGTCGCCGAGCAGCCGCGCGAACCGGCCGGGGTCACGGTCGGTGTTCCCCACGCCACCGGGGAAGAGCGAGTCGCCGGTGAACAGGTGCGCACGGCCGGCCACCGCGTCGGGAGCGTGCGTGCGCGACGGCTCCCGGTAGGCGAGCGCGACCGACCCCGGGGTGTGCCCGCGCAGCGCGACCACCTCGAGGAGGGAACGCCCGACGCGGACCGTGTCCCCGTGGCGCAGCCTCCGGTCGACGGGGACGCCGGTCGCCGTCGTGACCGCGTCGGCGTCCGCGTCCCCGACGGCGACGACGGCACCGGTGGCGGCCACCACGTCGGCCAGCGCGCCGACGTGGTCGTGGTGGCGGTGGGTCGTGACGACCGTCGTCAACCGGCCTGCGGGCGCGTGGCCGGGCTCGACGACGGGCCCGACGACGGGCTCGACGACGGGCTCGACGACGCGCTCGGAGGGAGACCCGGCGAGGGGCCCGGCGAAGGGCTCGGCGAAGTGCTCGGCGAAGTGCTCGGCGAGAAGGTCGAGCAGCCGGCGCGGCTCGGCCGCGGCGTCGACGAGGACCCGCTCGCCGGTGCGCCGGCACACGAGGAGGTACGCGTCGTTCGCCAGAGGTCCGACCGCCACCTTCCGGATCTCCAGCTCGTCGAGCCGGCGCACGTCCGCCGGTCCGCCCACCACGACCTCGCCCGTGTACGTCATGACGCACAGTCTGCCGGTCGGGCCGACGCGTCCAGGTCGAGCGTCGGCGTCGGCATCGGCATCGGCATCGGCATCGGGGTCGGAACCGGCGTCGGCCCCGACGTGCGACGGCCGTGGGCCGCCGGCGTGGACCTCCGGGGACCGGGACGTGCGGATCCGGAGGAGACGCGTCGAACATCTGTGCGAGTGTCAGTGGTCGGTCGTACCATTCTTCGGTGAGCAATCGCCTCGTCATCTCCGGTGCCCGCGAGCACAACCTCCGCGACGTCGACCTCGACCTCCCGCGCGACCAGCTCATCGTCTTCACCGGCCTGTCGGGGTCCGGGAAGTCGTCGCTCGCGTTCGACACGATCTTCGCCGAGGGCCAGCGCCGGTACGTCGAGTCCCTGTCCGCGTACGCCCGGCAGTTCCTCGGGCAGATGGACAAGCCCGACGTCGACTTCATCGAAGGGCTGTCGCCCGCGGTGTCGATCGACCAGAAGTCGACCAACCGCAACCCGCGGTCGACGGTGGGCACCATCACCGAGGTCTACGACTACCTGCGCCTGCTCTTCTCGCGCGCGGGGACGCAGCACTGCCCGGTGTGCGGCGAGCGGGTGACCGCCCAGACGCCGCAGCAGATCGTCGACCGCCTGCTCGAGCTGCCCGAGGGCACCCGCTACCAGGTGCTCGCGCCGGTCGTGCGCGGTCGCAAGGGCGAGTACTCGGAGCTCTTCAAGGAGCTGCAGGCCAAGGGCTTCGCCCGTGCCCGCGTCGACGGCGAGGTGCGCACGCTCACCGACCCGCCGGCGCTCGAGAAGAAGCTCAAGCACGACATCGAGGTGGTCGTGGACCGGCTCGTCGCGCGCGAGGGCGTGCAGCGTCGGCTCACCGACTCGGTCGAGACGGCGCTCGGCCTCGCGGGCGGGCTCGTCGTCGTCGAGCTGGTCGACGCCGAGGCCGACGACCCCGCTCGCGAGCGCCGCTTCTCGGAGAAGCGCGCGTGCCCCAACGACCACGAGCTCGCGCTCGACGAGATCGAGCCGCGCACGTTCTCCTTCAACGCGCCGTACGGGGCCTGCCCCGAGTGCACGGGCATCGGCTTCCGGCTCGAGGTCGACCCGGACCTCGTGATCCCCGACGAGGAGAAGTCGCTGGCCGAGGGTGCCGTCGCGCCGTGGGCGCAGGTCTCGTCCGAGTACTTCGAGCGAGTCCTCACGGCGCTCGCCGACGACCTCGGCTTCTCGATGGACACGCCGTGGCGGGCGCTGCCCGAGCGTGCGAAGAAGGCCGTCCTGCACGGGCAGAACCACGAGGTGCACGTCCGGTACAAGAACCGGTGGGGCCGCGAGCGCCAGTACTCGACGGGCTTCGAGGGCGTCATCACGTTCCTCGAGCGTCGTCACTCCGAGACCGAGTCGGACTGGTCGAAGGAGAAGTACGAGGCGTACATGCGCGAGGTGCCGTGCCCCGTGTGCCGCGGCGCGCGGCTCAAGCCCGAGGTGCTCGCGGTCAAGGTCGGCGGGAAGTCGATCTGGGACGTGTGCCGGCTCCCGCTGCGCGAGGCCGCGCAGTTCCTCGGCTCGCTCGAGCTCGGGCAGCGCGAGCGCGCGATCGCCACGGAGGTCCTCAAGGAGATCGACGCCCGCCTCGGCTTCCTCCTCGACGTCGGCCTGGACTACCTCTCGCTCGAACGACCGGCGGCGACGCTGTCCGGAGGAGAGGCGCAGCGCATCCGGCTCGCGACGCAGATCGGCTCCGGCCTCGTCGGCGTCCTCTACGTGCTCGACGAACCGAGCATCGGCCTCCACCAGCGCGACAACCGCCGCCTCATCGAGACGCTCACGCGCCTGCGCGACCTCGGGAACACGCTCATCGTCGTGGAGCACGACGAGGACACCATCCGCACGGCGGACTGGATCGTCGACATCGGCCCGGGCGCGGGGGAGCACGGCGGTCGCGTCGTCCACTCGGGCGACTACGCCGGGCTGCTCGAGGCGCCGGAGTCGGTCACGGGTGCCTACCTCTCCGGGCGGCGGAGCATCCCGCTGCCCGCGGAGCGGCGTCCGACGGACCCGGAGCGGCAGATCACGGTGGTCGGAGCGCGCGAGCACAACCTCACGGGCATCGACGTGAGCTTCCCGCTCGGGACGTTCACGGCCGTGACGGGCGTGTCGGGGTCGGGCAAGTCCACGCTCGTCAACTCGATCCTCTACACGGTGCTCGCGAACGAGCTCAACGGCGCCCGTCAGGTCGCCGGGCGGCACACGCGGGTCACCGGCCTCGACCACCTCGACAAGGTCGTGCACGTCGACCAGGGCCCGATCGGGCGCACGCCGCGGTCCAACCCGGCGACGTACACGGGCGTGTGGGACCACGTGCGCAAGCTCTTCGCCGAGACCACCGAGGCCAAGGTGCGCGGCTACACGCCCGGCCGGTTCTCGTTCAACGTCAAGGGCGGGCGCTGCGAGGCGTGCTCGGGCGACGGCACCCTGAAGATCGAGATGAACTTCCTCCCGGACGTCTACGTGCCGTGCGAGGTGTGCCACGGCGCGCGGTACAACCGCGAGACGCTCGAGGTCCACTTCAAGGGCAAGACGGTCGCGGACGTGCTGGACATGCCGATCGAGGAGGCCGCGGAGTTCTTCGCCGCGGTCCCGGCGATCTCGCGGCACCTCAAGACGCTCGTCGAGGTCGGGCTCGGCTACGTCCGGCTCGGCCAGCCCGCCCCGACGCTGTCGGGCGGCGAGGCGCAGCGCGTGAAGCTCGCGAGCGAGCTGCAGAAGCGCTCGACGGGACGCACGATCTACGTCCTCGACGAGCCCACGACCGGCCTGCACTTCGAGGACATCCGCAAGCTGCTCGGGGTGCTCCAGTCGCTCGTCGACAAGGGCAACTCCGTCCTCGTCATCGAGCACAACCTCGACGTGATCAAGAGCGCGGACTGGGTCGTCGACATGGGGCCCGAGGGCGGCTCGGGCGGCGGGAAGGTCGTCGCGCAGGGCACCCCGGAGCAGGTCGCTCGGGTCGCCGCGAGCCACACCGGGCGGTTCCTCGCGGAGATCCTCGACGAGCACCCCGACGTGCCGGTCGCAGCCCCCGTCGCGAAGCAGGCCGAGGCACCCGCGCCCGCGGGCAAGGGCAGGTCCGCCCGGGCGCGACGGGCGACCGACGAGCCGGGAGCCGGCCGCGGCACGTCCCGGCGCAAGGCCTCCGCGGCCTGACCGCGCAGGGGCCGCCCACCTCCCGGCGACCGACGTCGCCGGGAGGTGTCAGGCCGCGGCGCGCCGCGCCGGGGCCGGCTCGACCAGGACGCGGAAGTTCACCGAGCGCGCGATGAAGCAGTGGTCGTGCGCCCGGCGGTGCAGGACGGCGAGCGCGTCGTCGTCGGTGCCCGGGCCGTCGTCGACGACGACGCGCGGGTGCAGCGTCACGTCGCTGAACTGGCCCTCCCCGCCCGACTCGACGCGCATCGTGCCGGTGACGTCGTCCACGTACTCGCGCACGACCACGCCCGCCGCCGCGGCGAGGTGCAGGAACCAGAGCATGTGGCACTGGGAGAGGCTGACGACGAACAGCTCCTCGGGGCTGTAGCGCGTCGGGTCCCCGCGGAAGGCCGGGTCGGCGGAGCCGGGCAGCGGCGGTCGGCCGTCGAGGAGGACGTCGTGGTCCCGCCCGTACGCGGTGTAGGAGCTCGTCCCTCGCGTGCCGGCCCCGGTCCAGCGGACCGTCCCCGCGTACCCGTGCTGTGCGCTCATGCCCGTCACCCTAACGGCCGGTGGTGCGGATCACACCGCGGGACCGAGCCGGGGGACCACTGCCCCCGGAGGGCCCGACCAGCCGGCTCCACGAGCGGTCCACGACCGACCCGACGACCGACCGACGACCGACCGACGACCGATCCGAGACGACCGCACGGCGCCCTGCTGTCGGTGCGCTGACCTAGGCTGGAGAACATGGCTGATCCCGCGACGTACCGCCCTGCGCCGGGGGAGATCCCCACCTCGCCGGGCGTCTACCGGTTCCGGGACGAGCACGGCCGCGTGATCTACGTCGGCAAGGCGAAGAACCTGCGCTCCCGGCTGTCCAGCTACTTCCAGGACGTGGCCAACCTCCACCACCGCACGCAGACGATGGTCACCACGGCGGCGTCGGTCGAGTGGACCGTGGTCGGCACCGAGGTCGAGGCGCTCGCGCTCGAGTACACGTGGATCAAGGAGTTCGACCCGCGGTTCAACGTCAAGTACCGCGACGACAAGTCGTACCCGTACCTCGCGGTGACGATGGGCGACGAGTTCCCCCGGGCGCAGGTCATGCGCGGCGCGAAGCGGGCGGGGACGCGCTACTTCGGTCCGTACGGCCACGCCTGGGCGATCCGCGAGACGCTCGACCTGCTCCTGCGCGTCTTCCCGGTGCGCACGTGCTCGGCAGGCGTGTTCAAGCGAGCGCACCAGACGGGCCGGCCGTGCCTGCTGGGCTACATCGACAAGTGCTCGGCGCCGTGCGTCGGGCGCATCACGCCCGAGGACCACAAGGCCCTCGCGGAGGACTTCTGCGACTTCATGGCCGGTGACACGCAGCGGTTCGTCAAGCGGCTCGAGCGCAAGATGCGCGAGGCGGCCGCGGCGATGGAGTACGAGGCCGCCGCGCGGCTGCGCGACGACCTGGGCGCGCTCCAGCGGGCCACGGAGAAGAACGCCGTGGTGCTCGGTGACGCGACGGACGCCGACGTGTTCGCGCTCGCCGGGGACGAGCTCGAGGCGGCCGTCCAGGTCTTCCACGTCCGGGGCGGGCGCATCCGGGGCCAGCGCGGCTGGATCGTGGAGAAGGTCGAGGACGTCACCGACGCGGAGCTCGTCGAGCACCTCCTGCAGCAGGTGTACGGCGCGGCCGAGGACGCCGCGGCGGTCGACGCCCGGACCGGGGCCGGCGCGCGAGGCGGCGCCCGCGACGTCGTGCCGCGCGAGGTGCTCGTGCCCGTGCTCCCGCCCGACCCGGACCAGGTGACCACGTGGCTCACCGGCCTGCGCGGGGCGCGCGTCGACGTGCGCGTCCCCCAGCGCGGGGACAAGAAGGAGCTCGCCGCGACCGTGCGGGCCAACGCCGAGCACGCGCTCGCGCTGCACCGCACGCGCCGCGCGGGGGACCTCACCACGCGCAGCCAGGCGCTCCGGGAGATCCAGGAGGCCCTCGACCTGGACACCGCGCCCCTGCGGATCGAGTGCTACGACGTGTCGCACAACCAGGGCACGTACCAGGTCGCGTCCATGGTGGTGTTCGAGGACGGGCTCGCCCGCAAGAGCGAGTACCGGCACTTCACGATCCGCGGCCCCGAGGGCGACGGTGCGCGCGACGACACCGCCGCGATGCACGAGGTCATCACCCGGCGGTTCAAGCGGTACCTCGCGGACCGCTCGCGGTCGGGCGAGGTCGAGATGGACCTCGAGGCCGACGACGTGGCCGGCGGGGCCGACGCCGCGGACCGCGAGGCGCAGCGCGCCGCCGCCGTGGCCGGGTACGTGCCCCGCAGCGGCGAGGTCGACCCCGACGCTCCCACCGACCGCCGGGCGCGCTTCGCCTACCCGCCGAACCTGGTCGTCGTCGACGGCGGCCCGCCCCAGGTCGCGGCTGCCGCTCGCGCGCTCGCGGAGCTCGGCGTCGACGACGTCGCGCTCTGCGGGCTGGCCAAGCGCCTCGAGGAGGTCTGGCTCCCGGGCGAGGACTACCCGGTGATCTTGCAGCGCTCGTCCGAGGGCCTCTACCTGTTGCAGCGCGTGCGCGACGAGGCCCACCGCTTCGCGATCAGCCAGCACCGCAGGAAGCGCAGCAAGGGCATGACGGCGTCCGCGCTCGACGACGTCCCCGGTCTCGGGCCGGCGCGCAAGGCGGCGCTGCTCAAGCACTTCGGCTCGGTCAAGCGCCTGCGCGCGGCGAGCGCCGAGGAGATCGCGACGGTCCCCGGCATGGGGGCGCGCACCGCACAGGCGGTCGTCGCGGCGCTCGCGGAGGGCGGCACGCCCGCGGCACCCGGGGCCACGACCGACGCTCCTGACGGCGGGACCGCCCTCGCGGACACACCGGTCCCGGACGCAGCCCCCGTCCGGCCGTGACCGGCTGGCATGCTGGGACCATGAGACCGGAACCCTCCCCGACCACGGTCCCGAGCGGCATCCCGGCGATCGAGGCGGCCACGCACGCCCCGGAGCGCCGCGAGCCGGAGGTGCTCATCATCACCGGCATGTCCGGCGCGGGGCGCTCGCGCGCGGCCGCGGTCCTGGAGGACCTCGACTGGTACGTCGTCGACAACCTGCCCCCGCGCATGATCGTGCCGCTCGTCGACCTCATGACCCGTTCCGGGTCGACGCTCGAGCGCATCGGCGCCGTCGTGGACGTGCGCGGCCGCGAGTTCTTCACCGACCTGGTGGAGGTCCTCGACCACCTGCGGCAGAACGGCGTCTTCTACCGGATCCTGTTCCTCGACGCCTCGGACGAGGTGCTCGTCCGCCGGTACGAGCAGGTGCGCCGTCCGCACCCGCTGCAGGGGGAGGGGCGCATCCTCGACGGGCTGGTCGAGGAGCGCCGGCTCCTCGCGAGCCTCGAGGAGCGCGCCGACGTCGTCATCGACACCTCCGAGCTCAACGTGCACGACCTCGCGCGCGAGGTGCGCTCGGCGGTCGCGGACGGCACCCCCGACGCCCTGCGGATCAACGTCGTCTCGTTCGGCTTCAAGTACGGGCTGCCGCTCGACGCCGACCACGTGGTCGACGTGCGGTTCCTCGCGAACCCGTACTGGATCACCGAGCTGCGCCACCTCACGGGTCGCGACGTCCCGGTGCGCGACTACGTCCTCGGCCGGCCCGGGGCCGTCGAGTTCGTCGACCGGTACGTCAGCGCCCTCGAGCCGGTCCTCGCGGGCTACCTCGGCGAGGAGAAGCGCTACGTGACCATCGCCGTCGGGTGCACCGGCGGCAAGCACCGCTCCGTCGCGATCAGCGAGGCGATCGCGGTGCGCCTGCGCGCGCAGGGCCAGCGCGTGACCGTGACCGCGCGCGACCTCGGGAAGGAGTGAGCCGGCCGTGGTCACGAGGAGGTCGCCGGCGGTCGTCGCGCTCGGCGGCGGGCACGGGCTCTCGGCGAGCCTGTCCGCGCTGCGTCTCATGTCGGACCGGCTGACCGCCGTCGTCACCGTGGCCGACGACGGCGGGTCGTCGGGGCGGTTGCGCGCCGAGCTCGGCGTGCTGCCCCCCGGGGACCTGCGCATGGCGCTCGCGGCGCTGTGCGACGACTCCGAGTGGGGACGCACGTGGAGCGCGCTCCTGCAGCACCGGTTCACGTCCGAGGGCGACCTCGACAACCACGCCGTGGGCAACCTGCTCATCGTCGCGCTGTGGGAGCTCCTGGACGACCCGGTCGCCGGGCTCGACTGGGTCGGGCGCCTGCTCGGGGCGCGCGGTCGTGTGCTCCCCATGGCGGCGGTGCCGCTGGGGATCGAGGCGGACGTGCGGACCGAGGACGGGCTCCAGACCGTCGTGGGGCAGAGCGAGGTCGCGGTGACCCACGGCCGCATCGAGCAGCTGCGGCTCGTGCCACCCGACCCGCCCGCGTGCCCCGAGGCGGTCGCCGCGGTGCGGGACGCGGACTGGGTCGTCCTCGGCCCCGGCTCGTGGTTCTCGTCCGTCATGCCGCACCTGCTGGTCCCCGAGCTGGCGGCGGCCCTGCACGAGACGAGCGCGCGCCGCTGCGTGACGCTCAACCTCTCGAGCGAGGCCGGCGAGACGTACGGGCTGTCCGCGACGGAGCACCTCGAGGCGCTGCACAAGCACGCGCCCGAGCTCCGGATCGACGCCGTCGTCGCGGACCCGACCGCGGTGGAGGACACGGAGCAGCTGGCCGAGGCGGCGCAGCGCATGGGGGCGCGTCTCCTGCTGCGCCAGGTCGCGCTCGGCGACGGCACCGCCCGCCACGACGCTCTGCGCCTCGCCGCGGCGTACCGCGACGTGTTCGACGACTTCCTCGGCGACGTCGGGACGCCCACGCGCTGACCCCGCCGCCGTCGGCGCCGCCGCCCGGCCGGTGGATCGATGGCAGGATGTCGCCATGGCGCTCACGGCACAGGTGAAGGACGAGCTGGCACGGGTGCGCGTGGACAAGACCGCGTGCCGCAAGGCCGAGGTCTCGGCGATGCTCCGCTTCTCCGGGGGCCTGCACCTCATCTCGGGACGCATCGTCATCGAGGCCGAGCTCGACACCGCGATCGCCGCCCGGCGGCTGCGCGAGACGATCGCGGACGTCTACGGGCACACGAGCGAGCTGATCGTCGTCTCGGCCGGCGGGCTGCGCAAGAGCAGCCGCTACGTGGTGCGGGTCGTGCGCGACGGCGAGTCGCTCGCCCGCCAGACCGGGCTGCTGGACCAGCGCGGCCGCCCGGTGCGCGGCCTGCCCCCGCAGGTCGTGTCCGGCGGGGTCGAGGAGTCCGAGGCGGCGTGGCGCGGCGCCTTCCTCGCGCACGGCTCCCTCACGGAACCGGGGCGGTCGTCGGCGCTCGAGGTGACGTGCCCCGGCCCGGAGGCCGCGTTGGCGCTCGTCGGGGCGGCGCGCCGCCTCGGCATCTCCGCGAAGTCGCGCGAGGTGCGCGGCATCGACCGGGTGGTCATCCGCGACGGCGACGCGATCAGCGCGCTCCTCACGCGGCTCGGTGCGCACGACGCCGTCCTCGTCTGGGAGGAGCGCCGCACCCGTCGCGAGGTGCGCGGCACCGCCAACCGCCTGGCGAACTTCGACGACGCGAACCTGCGCCGCTCGGCGCGGGCCGCGGTGGCGGCGGGCGCCCGCGTCGAGCGCGCCTTCGAGATCCTGGGCCCGGACCTGCCCGACCACCTGCGCGAGGCGGGCGAGCTCCGTCTCGCGCACAAGCAGGCGTCGCTCGAGGAGCTCGGGCAGCTCGCGGACCCGCCGCTGACCAAGGACGCCGTGGCCGGGCGCATCCGTCGGCTGCTCTCGACCGCCGACAAGCGGGCGGCCGAGCTGGGCATCCCCGACACCGAGGCCGGTCTGAGCCCCGAGCTCCTCGACCTCTGACGGCGTCGCCCTCGACGTCCGACGGCGCCGGAGGGACGACGCGCGACGGGTCCTGTTGCGCGCCCGGCGACACGTGGCACCGTGGTGGTCATGCGCTGTCGGGACCATGGTCCCGAAGCGTGGGATCCAGGTCACACGATGGAGAGGTGTTGGTATAGGCTCGGGTACGTCAGGTGACAACGACGTGCTCCTTCGCTGACACCCCTCGTGGGCGTGGGTGGTCCCGGCTGTCGCCGTGACGTTCCCGCGAGCACGACGGGTGCTGAGCCGATGATCGGGCAGCGAGCACGGGCGTGATCACCACCTGCGTACGCCGTCGTACGTGATCGTTCGGCATCAACCGTGTGCGTCGGTACACCCGGCGCGCCCTGAGGAGGGCATTGTGACCATCCGCGTCGGTATCAACGGCTTCGGTCGTATCGGACGGAACTTCTACCGCGCCATCGTGGCGTCGGGGGCTGACATCGAGATCGTCGGTGTCAACGACCTCACCGACAACAAGACGCTCGCGCACCTGCTCAAGTACGACACGGTCCTCGGCCGTTTCCCCCTGAGCGTGGACTTCGACGACGAGAACATCATCGTCGACGGCAAGAAGATCCGTGCGCTCGCCGAGCGCGACCCCGCGAACCTCCCCTGGGGTGAGCTGGGCGCCGACATCGTCATCGAGTCGACGGGCTTCTTCACCGACGCGACGAAGGCCAAGGCGCACATCGACGGCGGCGCCAAGAAGGTCATCATCTCCGCCCCGGCGAAGAACGAGGACGCGACGTTCGTCGTCGGCGTCAACTCGGACCAGTACGACCCGGCCGCGCACCACATCATCTCCAACGCGTCGTGCACCACGAACTGCCTCGCCCCGCTCGCGAAGGCGCTCAACGACTCGATCGGCATCGAGCGTGGTCTCATGACCACGATCCACGCCTACACGGGTGACCAGAACCTGCAGGACGGCCCGCACCGCGACCTGCGTCGCGCCCGTGCCGCCGCGCAGAACATCGTCCCCACCTCGACGGGCGCCGCCAAGGCCGTCTCCCTCGTGCTCCCCGAGCTCAAGGGCAAGCTCGACGGCTTCGCGCTCCGCGTGCCGACGATCACCGGCTCGGCGACGGACCTCACCTTCACCGCCTCCAAGGAGGTCACGGTCGAGGAGGTCAACGCCGCGGTCAAGGCTGCCGCCGAGGGCCCGCTCAAGGGCGTCCTGTCCTACGTCGAGGACGAGATCGTCTCGAGCGACATCGTCACCGACCCGCACCAGAGCATCTTCGACTCGAAGCTCACCAAGGTGATCGGCGACCAGGTCAAGGTCGTCTCCTGGTACGACAACGAGTGGGGCTACTCGAACAGCCTCGTCGCGCTGACCCAGCTGGTCGGCGACAAGCTCTGACCCTGCCGCTCCCGTAGCGCCAGCCCTGAGCACCATGCGTCCGCGTGCGCGTCCCGGCCACGGCCGGTGACGCGCACGCGGACGTCCTCATGTGCGGGCCGCGCCGGCCGAGCCGCGCGCCGCACGACGGCGACCGAACCGTAGGAGACCGCATGAAGACCATCGACGACCTGGGCGACCTGCGCGGCAAGCGCGTGCTCGTCCGCTCCGACTTCAACGTCCCGCTCGACGGGACGACCATCACGGACGACGGTCGCATCCGCGCCGCCCTCCCCACGCTGAAGAAGCTCACCGACGCCGGCGCGAAGGTGATCGTCACGGCGCACCTCGGGCGCCCCAAGGGTGAGCCGGACGCGAAGTACTCGCTCGCGCCCGTGGCGGCCCGCCTCGGCGAGCTGCTCGGGGTGCCCGTGCACCTCGCGGAGGACGTCGTCGGCCCGTCGGCGCGGTCGACGGTCGACGCGCTCGGCGAGGGCGAGGTCGCCCTCCTCGAGAACATCCGCTTCGACGCTCGCGAGACGTCGAAGGACGACGCCGAGCGTCGCGCGCTCGCGGACGACCTCGCCGGGCTGGCCGACGCGTTCGTCTCGGACGGCTTCGGCGTGGTGCACCGCAAGCAGGCGTCCGTCTACGACGTCGCGCAGGTGCTGCCCGCCGCCGTCGGCGAGCTCGTGCTCAAGGAGGTCGACTCCCTCAAGCGCGCGACCGAGGACCCCGAGCGTCCGTACGTGGTCGTGCTCGGCGGCTCGAAGGTCTCCGACAAGCTCGGCGTCATCGCGAACCTCCTGACCAAGGCCGACCGCCTGCTCATCGGCGGCGGCATGGTCTTCACGTTCCTCGCGGCGCAGGGCCACCAGGTCGGCAAGTCGCTGCTCGAGGCCGACCAGATCGACACGGTGAAGGGCTACCTCGCGGACGCCGAGAAGAACGGCGTCGAGATCGTCCTGCCGACCGACATCGTCGCGGCGGACGCGTTCGCCGCCGACTCGCCCCACGAGGTCGTCGCCGCCGACGCGATCCCCGCCGACAAGATCGGCCTGGACATCGGTCCCGCCTCGGCCGAGCTCTTCGCGAGCAAGATCGTCGACGCGAGGACGGTCGTGTGGAACGGCCCCATGGGCGTGTTCGAGTTCGACGCGTTCGCCGGCGGCACGCGTGCCGTGGCCCAGGCGCTCGTCGACGCGACGGCCCGGGGCGCGTTCACGATCGTCGGCGGCGGCGACTCCGCCGCGGCCGTGCGCACGCTCGGGTTCGACGAGGCCGGCTTCAGCCACATCTCGACCGGTGGCGGCGCGAGCCTCGAGTTCCTCGAGGGCAAGGAGCTGCCGGGGATCTCGGTCCTCGAGGCCTGATCCCCCTGTACATCCCCGACGTGCGGCCCCGGAGGACCGGGGCCGCACGTCACGACGAGAGAAGACGATCGTGGCGAACCGCACCCCGCTCATGGCGGGCAACTGGAAGATGAACCTGGACCACCACCAGGCGACGCACACCGTGCAGAAGCTGGCGTGGACCCTCAAGGACGCCAAGCACGACTACGCGGCCGTCGAGGTCGCCGTCCTCCCGCCCTTCACGGACCTGCGGTCCGTGCAGACGCTGGTCGACGCCGACAAGCTCGAGCTGAAGTACGGCGCCCAGGACGTCTCGGCGCACGCCGAGGGCGCGTACACCGGCGAGATCTCCGCGTCGATGCTCTCGAAGCTCGGCGTGTCCTACGTCGCGATCGGGCACTCCGAGCGTCGCCAGTACCACGGTGAGTCGGACGCGCTCGTCAACGAGAAGATCGTCGCCGCCGTCGGTCAGGGCCTCGCCCCGATCCTCTGCGTCGGCGAGGGCCTGGACGTCCGCAAGGCGGGCGAGCAGATCGCCTACACCCTCGCCCAGGTCGAGGGTGCGCTGGCCGGGCTCCCGGCGGCGCAGATCGCCGACCTCGTCATCGCCTACGAGCCCGTCTGGGCCATCGGCACCGGCGAGGTCGCGACGCCCGAGGACGCGCAGGAGGTGTGCGGCGCGATCCGCGGCGCCCTGGGCGACCTGTACGACGGGGACGTCGCCGCGGCGACCCGCGTGCTCTACGGCGGCTCGGTGAAGTCGTCGAACGTCGCCGCGATCATGGCCCAGCCGGACGTCGACGGCGCGCTCGTCGGCGGCGCGAGCCTCGACCCCGAGGAGTTCGCGAAGATCGCGCGGTACCAGGCGCACGCGACCGCCTGAGCCTCTGCCCGCGGTCCTCGGTGCGCGTGCGCCGAGGGCCGCGCGGCCAGGACGCGAGACACCACCGGCGGAGGTTGGCCGTGGTGGCCCCGCGTCGCCTACTCTTGTCCCCTGTGCGGCAGGCCACGTCCTGCCCACGACAACCGAGCGGTCGCCCTCGACGTCGTCGAGCCGGCCCTGAGCCTCAAGGACGTACTCGTGGACGCGCTGCGCATCATCCTCCAGATCCTGCTGGTGCTCACCAGCGGCTTCCTCACTCTGCTCGTGCTCATGCACAAGGGCAAGGGCGGCGGCCTGTCCGACATGTTCGGCGGCGGGATCTCGAGCTCGGTGGGCAGCTCCGGCGTCGCCGAGCGCAACCTCAACCGCATCACGGTGACCTTCGCGCTCGTCTGGGCCGTCGTCATCGTCCTGCTGGGTCTGATCCAGAAGGTGAGCTGACCCCGCCGCCCCGGACGGGGCGGCGTCGGGCGGGGCGAGGTGCCCCGCCCGCAACGACCGGGTGCCGACGGTGGCACGCATGACGGGGGAGTAGACGTGGCAGGTGGTAGCGCGATCCGTGGGTCGCGGGTGGGGGCCGGTCCGCTCGGCGAGTCCGAGCGCGGCGACATGGCTCCCCGGTTCGGGGTCTCGTACTGGTGCGCCAACGGTCACGAGACCCGGCCGAGCTTCTCGTCGGAGGCCGACATCCAGGCGCCCGAGACCTGGGACTGCCCGCGCTGCGGCTTCCCGGCCGGCCGGGACCCCGAGAACCCGCCCGTCCCGGTGCGCAACGAGCCCTACAAGACGCACCTCGCGTACGTGAAGGAGCGGCGCTCCGACGAGGACGGCGTCGCGATCCTCGACGAGGCGCTCGCCGCTCTGCGGGCGCGCCGCGGGCGCTGACCGCGCCGCAGCACGGTCGGGACGCAGCGCACGGTGCCCTGTGCACGAGCGGGACGGCCCGCCATCTCACGTCGAGCGTGAGGTGGCGGGCCGTCCCGGTCGCCGGGTCTCGTCCGGCTCGGGTCAGCGCGTCGAGGTCTCCTCGGACGCGTCACCGGTCCCGGCGGCCGCGACGTCGACGAGCCACAGCGTGCGCTCGGTCCCGGCGACGGCCGCGGCCGGGGTGTCGTGCCGGTCGGCGCCGCCGAGTGCCGCGGCGACCGCCGGCGCCTTCTCCGCACCCGCCGCCACGACCCAGACCTGACGAGCGGCCGCGAGGGCCTCGAACGTCAGCGTGACGCGCTCCGGCGGCGGCTTCGGCGAGCCGTGCACGCCCGCCGTCGGGACGCCGGACACGTCGAGCCCGGGGTGTCCGGGGAAGAGCGAGGCGACGTGCCCGTCCGGCCCCATCCCCAGGAGCAGGACGTCGAACTCCGGGACGACCGCACCGTCGTCGGCGTGGGCGGCGAGCTCCTCCGCGTAGCGCGCCGCGGAGTCCTCCGGTGTCGCGACGACGTCGGACGCCGGCATCGGGTGCACGTTCTCGGCGGGAAGGTGCGGCAGATGGGCGAGCAGGGCGTCGCGGGCCTGGGTCTCGTTGCGCTCGGGGTCACCTGACGCGAGGAACCGCTCGTCCCCCCACCACAGGTGGACGCCGGACCAGTCGACCGCGTCCCGGGCGGGATGGCGCGCGAGCGCGGCGAGGCTCGCGATCCCGACCGTGCCGCCCGTCAGCACGACGTGCACGGGTCGACGCGTCGACTGCACGTCGAGGAGGCGCGTCACGAGGCGCGAGGCGACGGCCTCCGCGAGGACGGCGCCGTCGGGGTGCACGACGACGAGGCGCGCGTGCGACGCGTGGGCGGCACCGGGGGTGACCGTTCCCTCGCCGCTCACGCGCCCACCTTGGCGAGCCCCTTGGTCAGCACCTCGCCGTAGACCTCGTCGGGGTCGAGGCGCCGCAGCTCCTCGATGAGCGCCTCGCTGAGCGTGCGGATCGGGAGCGCGACGCGGCGGTCGGGCTTGCCCGGCTGGCTGATCGTCACCGTACGGCCGTCGGGCCGGTCGAGGACGACGGGCCCGCTCTTGCGCTCGAGCGTCACGCGCGTGATCGCCTCGGCGCCGCGGCGGCGGACGACCTCCGCGGGGCAGCGCAGGCGCTGCCCGAGCCACGCGGCGAGGAGGTCGAGCGAGGTGTGCCCGGCCTGCCCCTCGACCGTCACGCTCGTCACGGGGTCGTAGGGCGGCTGGTCGAGGGCCGCCGCGATGAGCCCTCGCCACAGCGTGACGCGGGCCCAGGCGAGGTCGGAGTCCCCGGGGCCGTAGGTCGTGGCGAGCGTGGCGAGCGTCGCCTCGGGGTTCTTGGCCGTGATGGAGTCCGTGATGCGGCGCTGGGCCATCGCACCCACCGGGTCGTCGTCGGGCGAGGCCGGCGGCTCGCCGGGCCACCACACGACGATCGGGGCGTCGGGCAGCAGGAGCGGCATGACCAGGGTGTCGGCGTGCTCGAGCAGCGGGCCCGAGGTGCGCAGCACGACGACCTCGGACGCGCCGGCGTCTCCGCCCACGCGGATCTGCGCGTCGAGGCGTGCCGAGCTGCTGCGCGCCGCGGGAGCCACGACGACGACCCTGCAGGGGTGCTCGCGACTCGCGTCGTTCGCGGCCTCGATCGAGGTCTCGACGTCGGCTTCGCGCGCGATGACGACGAGCGTCAGGACGCGACCCAGGGCGATCGCGCCGCCCTCGTCACGCAGGCGCACGAGTCGCTTGTTCACGGCGTTCGTCGTGGTGTCGGGCAGGTCGATGATCATCGCGGGGTCCTCCCCGGTCGCGTGCTGGCGGAGCGCGCCGGGAGACGCGCGGGTCGGTGCGGTCCGGCGGCGGCGCCGGCAGGGCGGCGGGTGCCGGTGCGAGCGCTCACGGCCGCCGCCACGAGCGACCGTCGCGCGCGAGCATCTCGTCGGCCGACGCCGGACCCCACGTCCCGGAGCGGTACTGCTCGGGCGAACCCTTCGCGGCCCAGTGCGCGGTGATCGGGTCGAGGATCTTCCACGACAGCTCGACCTCCTCGCGCGTGGGGAACAGGGGCGGGTCGCCCAGCAGGACGTCGAGGATCAGGCGCTCGTACGCCTCGGGCGACGACTCCGTGAAGGCGTGGCCGTACCCGAAGTCCATCGTGACGTCGCGCACCTCCATGGCCGTCCCGGGCACCTTGGCGCCGAAGCGCATCGTCACGCCCTCGTCGGGCTGGACGCGGATGACGAGGGCGTTGTTGCCGAGGTCGGACGCCTGCGACGTCTCGAACGGCAGGTGCGGCGCCTTCTTGAACACGACGGCGACCTCGGTCACGCGCCGGCCGAGGCGCTTGCCGGTGCGCAGGTAGAACGGCACGCCCGCCCAGCGGCGGTTGTCGATGTCGACGCGGATCGCGGCGTAGGTCTCGGTCTTCGACTCGGCCGGGATGCCGTCCTCGTCGAGGAACCCGATGACCTCCTCGCCGCCCTGCAGCCCGGCGGCGTACTGGCCGCGGGCCGTGTGCCGCGACATCTCGCGCGGCACGCGGACGGAGGACAGCGCCTTGATCTTCTCGGCGCGCAGCGACGGTGCGTCGAACGAGACCGGCTCCTCCATCGCGACGAGCGCGAGGAGCTGGAGGAGGTGGTTCTGGATGACGTCGCGCGCGGCGCCGATGCCGTCGTAGTACCCGGCGCGGCCCCCGATGCCGATGTCCTCGGCCATGGTGATCTGCACGTGGTCCACGTAGTTCGCGTTCCAGATCGGCTCGAACATCTGGTTCGCGAAGCGCAGGGCGAGGAGGTTCTGGACCGTCTCCTTGCCGAGGTAGTGGTCGATGCGGAACACCGAGTCCGGGGGGAAGACCTCGGAGACGACGGCGTCGAGCTCGCGCGCGCTCTCGAGGTCGTGCCCGAACGGCTTCTCGATGACCACGCGGCGCCAGGCGTCGCCCTCGGAGCGCGAGAGGCCCGACTCGGCGAGCTGGCGGCACACGACCGGGAAGGCGCCCGGGGGGACCGAGAGGTAGAACGCGTGGTTGCCGCCCGTGCCGCGCTCCGCGTCGAGCGTCTCGACGGTCTCGCGCAGGCGCTCGAACGCGTCGTCGTCGTCGAACGAGCCCTGCACGAAGCGGATGCCCTCGGCGAGCTGGCGCCACGTCGCCTCACGGAACGGCGTGCGGGCGTGCTCCTTCACCGCGTCGTGGACGACCTGGGCGAAGTCCTGGTCCTCCCAGTCACGGCGCGCGAAGCCGGTGAGCGCGAAGCCCGGGGGGAGGAGCCCGCGGTTCGCGAGGTCGTACACCGCGGGCATGAGCTTCTTGCGTGCGAGGTCACCCGTCACGCCGAAGATGACGAGCCCGCACGGGCCCGCGATGCGCGGCAGCCGCAGGTCGAGGGGGTCGCGCAGGGGGTTGTGCTCTGCCGTGATCTTGGCCGGTCTCACCTGGTGGCACCGTTCCGTTCGAAGAGGGGAGAGGGGTCTGGGGCGCGCCGCGATCCTAGGAGGGGACGCGGCGCGCCCGTGCGGTCTGCTCGCGGACCGGGACGGGCGTCAGCCCTGGTCGGCGGCCTTGCGCAGGTTCTCCGCGGTGGTCTCGAGGAGCTCGGTCCAGCTGTCCTCGAACTTGCGCACGCCCTCGGCCTCGAGGCGGGCGGTGACCTCCGTGATCGAGACGCCGAACGACTCGACCGTCTCGATCGTGCGCCTCGCCGCGGCGGCCGTCCCCGTCACCGTGTCCTCGGTGACGACGCCGTGGTCCGCGAACGCCTGGAGGGTGCCCTCGGGCATGGTGTTGACCACGCCGTCGGTGACGAGCTCGTCGACGTACATCGTGTCGCGGTACTCCGGGTTCTTCACGCCCGTGGACGCCCAGAGCGGCCGCTGGGGGTGGGCACCGGCCGCGGCGAGCGAGCGCCAGCGGTCCGTGCCGGTGAACTCCTCGTACGCCTCGAACGCGAGGCGTGCGTTCGCGATCGCGGCCTGGCCGCGCAGGTCCAGCGCCTCCGGGCTGCCGACCTTCTCCAGGGCGGCGTCCACCGCCGTGTCGACGCGCGAGACGAAGAAGGACGCGACCGAGCCGATCGGGCCGAGGTCGATGCCCGCCGCGCGCGCCTGCTCGAGCCCGGTCGCGAACGCGTCCATGACGGCGCGGTAGCGCTCGAGCGAGAAGATGAGCGTGACGTTGACGCTGATGCCCTGGGCCAGGGTCCCGGTGATCGCCTCGAGGCCGGTGAGCGTGGCCGGGATCTTGATGTAGACGTTGGGTCGGTCGATCGTGCGCCACAGGCGCTCCGCGACCTCCACCGTGGCGGCGGCGTCCTCGTTCGCGAGGCGCGGGTCGACCTCGATCGACACGCGACCGTCGACGCCGTCGGTGGCGTCGTAGAGCGGGCGCAGCAGGTCCGCGGCGGCGCGCACGTCGTCGGTCGTGATCCGCTCGACCGCGGCCTCGACCGCCGCGGCATCGGTGCCGGACGGCGCGAGCTCGGCGAGCTGTGCGTCGTAGGCGTCACCCTTCGACAGGGCGGCGGCGAAGATCGTGGGGTTCGTCGTCACGCCCACCACGCCGCGCGTGGCGACGAGGTCGGCGAGGTTGCCCGAGCGCAGGCGCTCGCGGGACAGGTCGTCGAGCCAGATGGACACACCCGCCTGCGTGAGCTGCTCGATCGGTCCGGGGACGGTGGTCTGCGTCATGAGGGGTCCTCTCGTGGTGCCTCGACGGGGCTCGAGGGCCCCGGCGGTCCGTCCCGGCGGGTGGGCCGCGGGTCGACGACCCGTGGCGCAGGTCCGAGGTGGGGCGCCGGGACCGGGGCCCCACCTCGGAATCTACGGTCGGTCAGGAGAGGTCGCCAGTGCCGCCCTCGACGGGCTTGGCAGGCCCGCCCGGGGCGTCGCCGCCCCGCGCGGCCGCGATCGACTCGCGGGCTGCCGCGGCGACGGCCTCCGCCGTGATGCCGAACTCGCGGTACAGGACCTTGTAGTCGGCCGACGCGCCGTAGTGCTCGATGCTCACGACGCGACCGGCGTCGCCGACCAGCTCGCGCCAGCCCTGGGCGACGCCCGCCTCGACGGAGACGCGGGCCCGGACCGCTGCCGGCAGGACCGACTCGCGGTACGCGTCGTCCTGGAGGTCGAACCACTCGCGGCTCGGCAGCGACACGACGCGCGCCTGCACGCCCTCGGCCGCGAGCTGCTCGCGCGCCTCGACGGCGAGCTGCACCTCGGAGCCGGTGCCGAG
The DNA here is from genome assembly GCF_965112045.1 of Cellulosimicrobium sp. Marseille-Q8652. NCBI lineage: Bacteria > Bacillati > Actinomycetota > Actinomycetes > Micrococcales > Promicromonosporaceae > Cellulosimicrobium > Cellulosimicrobium sp. Marseille-Q8652. The sequence goes on from NZ_CBCOPS010000002.1 coordinate 1,200,851, forward strand.
CAGGATGACGTCGGGCGTGCCCTCGGCGTCGACGAGCACGTAGCCGCCGCGCGCGGTGCCCGACGCGTCGGCGAAGCCGTCCGTGCCGCGCGGGAACGTCGGGACGTTCTGGCGCGTGAGGACGAGGCCCGCGGGGCGCTCGGTCGTCTCGAGGATCGTGCGCCAGGCCCACGCGACCTCGTTGGCGTCGGCGGGGCGGACCACGTCGAGACCGGGGATGGCCCGCAGCGCCGCGAGGTGCTCGATCGGCTGGTGCGTCGGCCCGTCCTCGCCGAGGCCGATCGAGTCGTGCGTCCACACGAACGTCGACGGGATCTGCATGAGCGCGGCGAGACGGACGGCCGGTCGCATGTAGTCGGAGAACGTGAGGAACGTGCCGCCGTAGGCGCGCGTCCCGCCGTGCAGCACGATGCCGTTGAGGATCGAGCCCATCGCGTGCTCACGGATGCCGAAGTGCAGCGTGCGCCCGTACTCGTTGCCGGGGAACTTCTTCGTGGCGTGCTCGACCGGCACGAACGACGGCTCGCCGTCCATGGTCGTGTTGTTGGAGCCCGCGAGGTCGGCCGAGCCGCCCCACAGCTCCGGCAGCACGTCCTTGAGCGCCGTGAGGACCTTGCCCGAGGCGGCCCGGGTGGCGACGTCCTTGCCCGGCTCGAACGAGGGGAGCGAGTCCTCCCAGCCCGAGGGGAGGGTGCGCGTCGTGAGGCGCTCGAGCAGCTCGACGCCCGCCGGGCTCGCGGTCTTCCAGGCCTCGAACGCGGTGTCCCACGCGGCGCGCTGGTCGCCCTGGCGCTCGGCGACGGCGCGCGTGTGGGCGAGCACGTCGTCGTCGATGGCGAACGTCGCCTCGGGGTCGAGCCCGAGCTCGACCTTGAGGCCGCGGACCTCGTCGGCGCCCATCGCGGAGCCGTGGATGCCGCCCGTGTTCTGCTTCGTGGGCGATGGCCAGCCGATGATCGTGCGCAGCGCGATGATCGACGGCTTGCCCGTCTCGGCGCGCGCCGCCTGGAGCGCCGCGCCGAGGGCGTCGACGTCCTCGGTGTAGCCCGTGCCGCCGTTCGTGAAGTCGACGCGCTGGGTGTGCCACCCGTACGCCGCGTAGCGCGCGAGGACGTCCTCCGTGAACGCGATGTCGGTGTCGTCCTCGATGGAGATCTTGTTGTCGTCCCAGATCACGACGAGGTTGCCGAGCTGCTGGTGGCCGGCGAGCGACGACGCCTCGGAGGTCACGCCCTCCTGCAGGTCGCCGTCGGAGGCGATGACGTAGACGTGGTGGTCGAACGGCGACTCGCCCGGCGCGGCGTTCGGGTCGAGCAGGCCGCGCTCGCGGCGCGACGCGAAGGCCATGCCCACGGCGGACGCGAGGCCCTGGCCGAGCGGGCCGGTCGTGATCTCGACGCCGTTGGTGTGCTTGTACTCGGGGTGGCCCGGGGTCTTCGAGCCCCACGTGCGCAGCGCGGCGATGTCGTCCATCTCGAGGCCGTAGCCCGCGAGGAAGAGCTGCAGGTACAGCGTCAGGGACGAGTGGCCGGCCGACAGCACGAAGCGGTCGCGGCCGACCCAGTGGGAGTCGGCCGGGTCGTGGCGCATGACCTTCTGGAACAGGAGGTAGGCCGCGGGCGCGAGCGAGATCGCCGTGCCCGGGTGGCCGTTGCCGACCTTCTCGACGGCGTCGGCGGCGAGCGCCTTGATCGCCTTGACGGCCCGGTCGTCCAGGTCCGTCCAGTCCAGGGGCGTGTGAGCAGGGGGCAACGCGTTCACCGAACCTCATTCCCGTCCGGAGCGCGCGCCCCGGATCCTCGCGACAACTCGAAGCAACCGTCGACCTGTCCCTGCCGATAACGCCCCGACGTCGTCGGGACCGGCCGCGGACGGCGCGACCCGCCGGTCGAGCGGACGACGGGCACGGTGCGGCGCAGCGCGGTTGCACCACCCAGCCTATACACGTGCCCGGTTCCCGCCCGGTGGGTGCTCACCTCGTGGATTTCGGTCGGATCTCACACAATATGCGGGCCCGTGCGGTCGGCCCCGTGGCAGGTCGCGACGTACGATGCTCGGGGACGGCCGGTGGTCCGTCCCCGCTCGCCCCCCTCGTCAGAACGGAACACCGAAGCGCGTGCACACCACGAGCCAGGCACCGATCGACGGGACCGTCGTCCCGTCGCGCACCGTGCCGACCCCCGGGTCGGCGGACGAGGCGACGCGTCCCTCCGCGGCCGTCGCGGCGCGCGGGGTGAGGGAGCGCGTCGGCGCGTACGTCGCGCTGACGAAGCCGCGCATCATCGAGCTCCTGCTCGTCACGACCGTCCCGACGATGATCCTCGCGGCGGGCGGGTTCCCGGACTTCTGGCTGGTCGTCGCGACCCTCGTCGGCGGCACCCTCGCCGCCGCGTCCGCGAACGTCTACAACTGCTACCTCGACCGCGACATCGACGAGATGATGAACCGCACCAAGCGGCGCCCGCTCGTCACGGGCGAGGTGACGCCGCGCGCGGCGCTCGTGTTCGCCACCGTCCTCGGCGTGGTGGCGCTCGTGTGGTTCGCCGTGCTCGTCAACGCGCTCTCGGCGTGGCTGACGTTCGCCGCCATCGCGATCTACGTCGTCGGCTACACGATGATCCTCAAGCGCCGCACGCCGCAGAACATCGTCTGGGGCGGCATCGCCGGCTGCATGCCGGTCTTCATCGGGTGGTCCGCCGTCGCGGACTCGCTGAGCTGGGCCGCCGTCGCGCTCTTCCTCGTCATCTTCTTCTGGACGCCGCCGCACTACTGGCCGCTGTCGATCAAGTTCAAGCGCGACTACGAGAACGCGGGCGTCCCGATGCTCCCCGTCGTCGCGGACGACCGCAGGGTCGCGCGCGAGATGATCGTGTACGGGCTCGCGATGGTCGCCTCGTCGCTCGCGCTGTGGCCGCTCGCCGGGATGACCTGGGTCTACGGCCTCGTGGCGACGGTGCTCGGCGTGTGGTTCATGGCGTCGTGCGTGACGATGCTGCGCCGCGCCCAGGACCCGTCGCGCGGCAAGATCGGCGCGATGAAGGTCTTCCACGCGTCGATCACCTACCTGACGCTGCTGTTCGTCGCCGTCGCGGTCGACGTCTTCCTGCCCTTCTGAGACCTGGCGGTCAGCGGCCGGGCCCACCCGAGCTCTGCGCCGACCTGGGTGTCGCCCGGGCAGCCTCCGGGGCCGCGTCGGTCCGCGCGGGCATGATGGACCCGTGCCCCCTGCCCTCTCCACCCGAGCCGGCGAACCGGCGCCCGCCGCGCCTGCCGTCCCCGACGCGTCCGCAGAGCCCGCCGCGCCCGCGGCGTCCCGGGCGCCCGTCGTCGTGCCCGACGCGCTCGACCGGGCCGCGCGCGAGTACCTCGCGCACCTCGCGGTGGAGCGCGGGCTGTCGGCCAACACCGTCGCGGCGTACCGCCGGGACCTGGCCCGCTACGTCGCGTTCCTCGCCGGGCGCGGCAACCACGCCGTGCGCGACGTCGCCGCGGAGGACGTCGGCGCGTACGTCACCGCGCTGCGCACCGGGTCCGACGGCGGCGCGTGCCTCTCGCCGTCGTCCACGGCCCGGTCCGTGGCCGCGGTGCGCGGCTGGCACCGCTTCTGCGCCGCGGAGGGCCTCGCGGACGGTGACGCCTCGGCCGACGTCCGCCCGCCCGCGCAGGGCAAGCGGCTGCCGAAGGCGATCTCGACCGACGAGGTCGAGCGCATCCTCGAGGCGGCCGGTGCGGGCGACGGCGCTGCGCCGCTGCGCGACCGGGCCCTGCTCGAGCTCGTGTACTCCACGGGGGCCCGCATCTCCGAGGCCGTCAGCCTCGACGTCGACGACCTCGACCTCGGAACCGGCGCCGTGCGCCTCCTCGGCAAGGGCGGCAAGGAGCGCGTCGTGCCGGTCGGCTCGTTCGCGCGGCGGGCGCTCGACGCCTATCTCGTCCGCGGCCGCCCGGACCTCGCGTCGCGCGGCCGGGGCACACCGGCGACGTTCCTCAACACGCGCGGTGCGCGCCTGTCGCGGCAGAGCGCGTGGGCCGTCCTGCGCACCGCCGCGGAGCGGGCGGGGCTCGCGCACCCCGAGCGGATCTCCCCGCACACCCTGCGCCACTCGTTCGCCACGCACCTCCTCGCCGGCGGCGCCGACGTGCGCGTGGTGCAGGAGCTGCTCGGCCACGCGTCCGTGACCACGACGCAGATCTACACGCTCGTCACGCCCGACACGCTCCGCGAGGTCTACACGGCCTCGCACCCGCGCGCGCTCGGCTGACGGTCGCGCGCCGCGCACCCGCGGGACCGCGTAGTCCCGCCGTCGGACGCCGTCCGCTCGGCGTCCCGCCGGCTGCCGTCCGCCCCCGTCGTCCGGGCACCGGATCGCGGCGCGCGGGCGCGTGCGCACGGGCGGGCACGGAGGGCTGCGATACCGTGGCGGACGTGAGCAGCCAGGCCGAGACCCAGCACGAGACCGGCGGCACGTACCCCGCGCCCGGTGCCGGCGCCCGTCCCGCCGCCCCCTCGGACGCGTCGCCGGGCGTGCCGGCGGAACCCGCGACCCCGGCGGCGGAGGCCCCGCGTGTCGACGTCGTCGGCCGCCCGCTCCCGGTGTTCCCGGACCCCGCGCCGCTCGCGTCGCACGGACCGGGACGCATCATCGCGATGTGCAACCAGAAGGGCGGCGTCGGCAAGACGACCACGACGATCAACCTCGGCGCGGCGCTCGCCGAGTGCGGGCGCCGCGTGCTCCTCGTCGACTTCGACCCGCAGGGCGCCGCCTCCGTCGGCCTGGGGGTCAACCCGCACGAGCTGGACCGCACGGTCTACAACCTCCTCATGGAGCGCGGCGCGGACATCCACGACGTGCTGGTCCCCACCGACGTCGAGAACCTCGACCTGCTGCCCGCGAACATCGACCTGTCCGCGGCGGAGGTCCAGCTCGTCGGCGAGGTCGCGCGCGAGTCGGTCCTGTCCCGGGTGCTGCGCCCCGTGGTCGACGACTACGACGTCGTCCTCGTGGACTGCCAGCCGTCGCTCGGCCTGCTGACCGTCAACGCGCTCACCGCCGCCCACGGCGTCCTCATCCCGCTCGAGTGCGAGTTCTTCGCGCTGCGCGGCGTGGCGCTGCTCGTCGAGACGATCGAGAAGGTGCGCGACCGGCTGAACCCGCGCCTCGACGTCGACGGCATCCTCGCGACGATGTTCGACTCGCGGACCCTGCACTCGCGCGAGGTCGTCGCCCGCGTGCACGAGGCGTTCGGCGACAAGCTGCTCCAGACGGTGATCGGCCGCACCGTGAAGTTCCCCGACGCGTCCGTCGCCGCGGAGCCCATCACCATCTACGCGCCGAACCACCCGGGCGCCCACGCCTACCGGCAGCTCGCGCGGGAGCTGGTCGCCCGTGGCGACGCCGCCTGACACCGAGGCCGCGCCCCCGCGCACCGAGCCGCGTGGCTTCGAGGTCCGGCTCGACAACTTCAACGGGCCGTTCGACCTGCTGCTGTCGCTCATCACGAAGCACAAGCTCGACATCACGGAGATCGCGCTCGGTCGCGTGACCGACGACTTCATCGGGTACATCCGCGCCCAGGAGCGCGCCGCGGCGCAGGCGCACGCGGCGGGCGACGCCCACCCCGGCTGGGACCTCGGGACGGCGAGCGAGTTCCTCGTCGTCGCGGCGACCCTGCTCGACCTCAAGGCGGCCCGGCTCCTCCCGTCGGGGATCGTCGACGACGAGGACGACCTCGCCCTCCTGGAGGCCCGCGACCTGCTCTTCGTCCGGCTCCTGCAGTACCGCGCGTACAAGGAGGTGTCGGGCGTGCTCGCGCAGCGGCTGGAGAGCCAGGGCCGTCGGTTCCCGCGCGTCGTGCAGCTCGAACCGCACCTGGCCGCGCTCCTGCCGGAGCTCGTGTGGACGATGGGTCCCGACCGCCTCGCGGCTCTCGCGGCGGGTGCGCTCGCGCCGAAGGCGCCACCGCCCGGGGTCGACCTCGCGCACCTGCACGCCCCGGCGGTCAGCGTGCGCGAGCAGGCGGACGTCGTGGCGGCGCACGTGCGGCGCCAGGGCGCGACGACCTTCCGGGCCCTCGTCGCGGACGCGGGGGAGACGGTCGTGGTCGTCGCGCGCTTCCTCGCGCTGCTCGAGCTCTTCCGCGAAGGGCTCGTCGGGTTCGACCAGGTCTCCCCGCTCGGCGAGCTCACGGTCCGGTGGGCGGGCGAGGACGACGCGGGCCTCGCGGCCGGTGTCGGCAGCGAGTTCGACGAGGACGACGAGGACGACGAGCAGGGACGCGACCAGGACGTGGTCCTGGCGCGCGACGCGACGGAGGTGCACGCGTGACCGAGGTCGAGGACGACCCGACCGTGGAGGAGTCTGCCGTGACGGCGGACGACGCCGTCGACCTGCCCGACGTCCACGGGCTCCCCGGCGGGCTGCCCGCCGCGCTCGAGGCGGTCCTCATGGTCGCCGACGAGCCGATCCCCGTGGTCGAGCTCGCCGCGGCGCTCGCCGTCCCGACCGACGAGGTCGCCGAGACCCTCGTCACGCTCGCGGCCGAGTACCGCGGCGAGGACGGCGGCCGGGCGCGCGGGTTCGAGCTGCGCGAGGCGGGCGGTGGCTGGCGCGTGTACTCCGCGCCGGCGCACGCCGAGGTCGTCGGGCGGTTCGTGCGGGGCGGTCAGACGGCCCGGCTGACCCAGGCGGCGTTGGAGACTCTGGCCGTCATCGCGTACCGTCAACCGGTCAGCCGGGGGCAGGTGTCCGCGGTCCGGGGCGTGAACGTCGACGGCGTGGTGCGCACGCTCGCCGCGCGCGGGCTCGTGGCCGAGGTCGGGCAGGACCCGCACACGGGCGCAGGCCTGTTCGGCACGACCGGGTACTTCCTCGAGCGCATGGGCTTCTCGTCGCTCGACGAGCTGCCCCCGCTCGCGCCGCACCTGCCGGGGATGGACGATCTCGAGGGGATCGACGGGCTCGCCGACCTCCGGTCGGCCGGCCCCCGACGGCCCTCGGTGGCACAGACGCCCGACGACGCCGCGTCGACCGACGCGGCGCACGACGAGGGCACGGACGAAGGACAGCGATGAGCACAGCAGACCGACGCCGGGACGGCGACGGGTCACGACGACGCGAGGGCGCGCAGGGCCGCGACGCAGGCCGGGGGACCGGCGGCGCCGGTCGCGGCGCGGGCGGCGCCGGTCGCACCGGCGGTGGCACCGGTCGCGGGGCCTCGGGTCGGGGCGGTGCACCGGGCGGCGCCGGTCGTGGCCGTCGGGGCGCTCCCGGCGCACGGCCTGCCCCGCAGCAGCAGCGCCGCCGGCCGGAGCCCACGGAGCCGGTCCGCGACGTGCACGTCGAGGACGGCGTGCGGCTGCAGAAGGTCCTCGCGTCGGCCGGTCTCGGCTCGCGCCGCGCGTGCGAGGAGCTCATCGCGGACGGCCGCGTCGAGGTCGACGGGGTGCGCGTGCGCGAGCTGGGCGTGCGCATCGACCCGGCGACCGCCGTCGTGCACGTGGACGGCCTGCGTCTGCAGCTCGACACGTCGCGCGTCACGCTCGCCCTGAACAAGCCGCGCGGCGTCGTGTCGACGATGCACGACCCGGACGGGCGCACGTCGCTCACCGACTTCGTCGCGGACCGCTCGGAGCGGCTGTTCCACGTCGGTCGGCTCGACGCGGACAGCGAGGGCCTGCTCCTGCTGACCAACGACGGCGAGCTGGCCAACCGCCTCGCGCACCCGTCCCACGAGATCGCGAAGACCTACCTGGTGACCGTGCAGGGCAAGCTGCCGGGGAACGTCGCGAACAAGTTCCTCCACGGGATCGAGCTCGAGGACGGCGTCGTGCGCGCCGACTCCTACCGCGTGGTCGACCAGGTCGCCGACCAGACGATGGTCGAGATCGTGCTGCACTCCGGCCGCAACCGCGTCGTGCGCCGCATGTTCGAGGAGGTCGGCCACCCGGTGACCCGTCTCGTGCGCACGCGCATCGGCCCGATCGCGCTCGGCAACCTGCGCCCCGGCACGACGCGCGTGCTCGGGCGCACCGAGCTCGGGACCCTCATGTCCGCCGTCGACCTCTGAGGTCCGGCGAGACGTCCGCACCACCGCACGAAGGAGCACCACCCATGCCGGTCCGGGCCATCCGGGGCGCGACCCAGCTCGACGCCGACGAGCGCGAGCACCTCTTCGCGCGCACCCGCGAGCTCGTGCAGGAGGTGCTCGACGCGAACCGGGTCGACACGTCCGCGCTCATCTCGATCCTCTTCACGTGCACGCCCGACCTCGTGTCCGACTTCCCGGCCGCGGCCGCACGCGAGCTGGGCCTCGGGGACGTCCCCCTGATGTGCGCGACGGAGATCGCGGTCCCGGGCGCGCTGCCGCGCGTCGTGCGGCTGATGGCCCACGCCGAGCTGGACGTCGACCGCGCCGACGTCCAGCACGTGTACCTGCACGGCGCGACCGCGCTGCGCCGGGACCTCGCCCAGTGAGCACGGCCGGCCGGGTGAGCACGCGCGGTGACGCGCGAGGAGGAGACGAGATGACGCAGGGGACGCCGGGCACCGACGCCCGCGCGGAGGGCGGCGCCGCCGCTCCGCTGACGATCGCGATCGACGGGCCGTCCGGGTCGGGCAAGTCGAGCGTCGCGAGAGGTGTGGCCCGGCGCCTCGGCCTCGCGTACCTCGACACGGGGGCCATGTACCGGGCCGCGACGTGGTGGTGCCTGCACCGCGGCGAGGACCTGGACGACACGGTGGCCGTCGCGCGCGCCGTGCGCGTCATGCCCCTCGCCGTGGGCCTCGACCCCGACGACCCCACCGTCCACGTGGACGGCACCGACGTGGGGGAGGCGATCCGCAGCACGGAGATCTCCACCGCCGTGAGCGCCGTCGCGACGAACCTCGACGTGCGCGCCGAGCTGCGTCGCGTCCAGCGCGCGGTCATCGAGGCGGAGCGCGGCCCGTCGGGGTTCTCGGCAGGACGCGGCGTCGTGGCCGAGGGCCGGGACATCACGACGGTCGTCGCGCCGGACGCCGACGTGCGCGTCCTGCTCACGGCGAGCGAGGAGGCGCGCCTCGCCCGCCGCTCGCTCGACGTGCACGGCACCGCCGACGCGGCGGCGGTCGAGGCGACGAAGGACCAGGTGCTGCGTCGTGACCGCGACGACTCCACCGTCTCCCAGTTCCGCGTCGCGGCGGACGGCGTCGCCACGGTCGACTCGTCGGACCTCGACCTCCCGCAGACGGTCGACGCGGTGCTGGCCGTCGTGGGGCGCACGACCGGTCGGGCGGTGGGCCCCCGCCCCGCGCCGTGAGCGGCGCGCCCGCACCCCGCGTCCCGTCGCCCGCGGGACCGGCGTGGTCGCGGTGGGTCGGGCGCTTCCTCGCCCGCGTGGTGTGGGCGACGCGCGTCGAGGGCGCCGAGAACGTCCCCACCGAGGGGCCGGTCGTGCTCGCCGCGAACCACACGGGCGTCGTCGACGGACCCCTGGTGCTCGGGGTCGCGCCGCGGCCGCTGCACGTGCTCGTCAAGGACGAGATGTTCGTCGGCCCCGTCGGCACGGTGCTGCGTGCCGCCGGGCAGATCCCCGTGGACCGCGAGGGCGGGCGGCGCGCGCTCTCGACCGCCCTCGCGGTACTGCGCCGGGGCGGCGCCGTCGGCGTGTTCCCCGAGGGGAACCGTGGCCGGGGCGACGCCACGTCCGCGCGCGCGGGCGTCGCGTGGCTCGCGCTCAACGGACAGGCGCGGGTGGTCCCCGTCGCCGTCCTCGGCACCCGGCGCACCGGCGAGGGGGTCAACCACGTCCCCGGCCTGCGGCGGCGCCTCGTCGTGCGGTTCGGGACGCCGGTCGTGGTCGAGCGGGCACCCGGCACGAGCGGCAAGCAGGCGCTCGAGGACGCGAACGAGCGGATCCGGCACGAGCTCTCCGTCCTCGTCGCCGACACCGTCGCGAGCTCGGGGATCGCCCTGCCCCTGGACGACCCGAACCGCGAACGCCTCACGCCGTGAGCGTCGTCGCCGTCGGTGACCGGCCCGGCACGGGCGTCCTGCTCGGGCTCGCGTCGGCGCTCGCGTTCGGCGCGTCCGGACCGTTCGTCAAGCCGCTGCTCGAGGCGGGATGGACCCCCGGCGCGGCGGTCCTCGCCCGCGCGCTGTGCTCGGCGCTCGTCCTGGCGCCGTTCGCCGCCCTCGCCCTGCGCGGGAGCCGTCGTGCGCTGCGCGCCGAGTGGCGGCTCGTGCTCGGGTTCGGGCTCGTGGCGGTCGCCGCGACCCAGCTGTGCTACTTCGCGGCCGTCGAGCGGCTGCCGGTCGGCGTCGCCCTGCTCATCGAGTACCTCGCGCCCGTGCTGCTCGTGGGGCTCGCCTGGGCACGCACGCGGCGGGTGCCGCCGGGACGCACGCTGGCCGGGTGCGCCGTCGCCGTCGCCGGCCTCGTGCTCGTCGTGGACCCGGGGGGAGCGAGCCTCGACGCGCTGGGCGTGCTCCTCGCGCTGGGCGCCGCGGTCGGTCTGGGCGCCTACTTCGTGCTCTCCGCCCGGCCGACGACGGTCCCGCCCGTCGCGCTCGCCGCGTCCGGCCTCGGCGTCGGCGCGCTCGCGCTGGCGGCCGTGGGCGCGACCGGGCTGCTCCCGCTGCGCGCCCCGCTGGTGGACGTCCCGCTGCTCGGGTCCACCGTGCCCTGGTTCGTGCCGCTCGGTGTCGTCGTGCTCGTCGCGACGGCGTTCGCGTACGTGTCGGGCGTCGCCGCGACCGTGCGCGCGGGGGAGCGGCTCGCGTCGTTCGTCGGGCTCTCCGAGGTGCTGTTCGCCGTGCTCATCGCCTGGTTGCTCCTCGGTGAGGTGCCGAGCGTCGTGCAGGGCCTCGGCGGGGTGCTCGTCGTGGTGGGCATCGTGCTCGTCCGCCTCGCGGGGACGGAGCGGGCGGCGCTCGCCCCGGCGGGCGACGTCGCCCGGCGCGCCGGTCCGGCCGACGCGGAGTAGGTTCACGCGTATCCGCGCCGGGCGGCACGGTCCGCGCGACGACGCGCGGGTCCAGCGGGGGGAGGGAGCACCATGGCGGAGAAGGTCACCACCGTCGACGAGTACGTGGCGTCGCTCGCGCCGGCGACGCGCGAGGTCGTCGAGCACCTGCGCGGCGTGATCCACGCGACGGTCGAGGGGCTGGGCGAGCGGATCAGCTACGGGATCCCGACGTTCACGCTCGACGACCGGTACGTCGTCTACCTCGCCGGCTGGGCTCACCACGTCTCGCTCTACCCCGTGCCCGACGACGAGGACGACGACCTCGCGCGCCGGATCGCGCGGTACCGCGACGGCAAGGGCACGCTCCGGTTCCCGCTCGCGGAGCCGGTCCCGGACGACGTCGTGCGCGACGTCGTCGCGCGGCTCGCGGCCCGTCATCACGGAGCGGTCGGCTGACGCGCCCGCACGTCCCGACCCGGCTCGCGCGGCGACGTCCTCGCCGCGTTCGGAGAGTGCGCGCACTCCTGGGAGAATGGTCCCCATGACCACACCCGACCAGGCCCAGCCCGGCACGCCCGACGGGTCCACGGACACCGTCGACGACGAGGCGCGCGAGCGCGCGCTGCGCGCCGGACTCGAGGACTACGAGCTCGAGGACACCGACCTCGCCCTCATCGACGCCGACGACCTCGACCTCGAGGAGCACGAGCCCGAGGCGCCCTTGCCGGTGCTCGCCGTGGTCGGACGCCCGAACGTCGGCAAGTCGACGCTGGTCAACCGCATCCTCGGCCGTCGCGAGGCGGTCGTCGAGGACAAGCCGGGCGTCACGCGCGACCGGGTGAGCTACCCGGCGGACTGGGCCGGTCGCCGGTTCACGCTCGTGGACACGGGCGGCTGGGAGGTCGACGTCGCGGGCCTGGAGTGGAAGGTCGCCGAGCAGGCCGAGGTCGCGATCTCGCTCGCCGACGCGGTGCTCTTCGTCGTCGACGCCACCGTCGGCCCGACGGCCACGGACGAGCGCGTCGTGCGTCTCCTGCGCGAGTCGGGCAAGCCGGTCGTGCTGTGCGCCAACAAGGTCGACGGCCAGTCCGGCGAGGCCGACGCGGCGTCGCTGTGGAGCCTCGGGCTGGGCGAGCCGCACCCCGTCTCGGCGCTGCACGGGCGCGGCACCGGTGACCTGCTCGACGCCGCGATGAAGGCCCTGCCGACGGAGTCGGAGCACGGCGAGCTGCGCCCCACGGGCCCGCGCCGCGTCGCCCTGATCGGGCGGCCCAACGTCGGTAAGTCGTCGCTGCTCAACAAGATCGCGGGCGCGGAGCGCGTGGTCGTCGACGAGACGGCGGGCACGACGCGCGACCCGGTCGACGAGCTCGTCGAGATCAAGGGCGTGCCCTACGTGCTCGTCGACACCGCCGGCATCCGGCGGCGCGTGCACCAGACGAAGGGCGCCGACTTCTACGCGTCCCTGCGCACGCAGGCGGCCATCGAGAAGGCGGAGCTCGCGGTCGTGCTCGTCGACGCGTCGGTGCCGCTCACCGAGCAGGACACGCGCGTCATCTCGCAGGTCGTCGACGCCGGGCGCGCGCTCGTCATCGCGTACAACAAGTGGGACCTCATGGACGAGGACCGTCGCCCGTTCCTCGAGCGGGAGATCGAGAAGGACCTCGTGCAGGTGCAGTGGGCGCCGCGCGTCAACGTCTCGGCCCGCACGGGCTGGCACACGGACCGGCTCGTCCCGGCGATGGAGCGCGCGCTCGACTCGTGGGACATGCGCATCCCCACGGGGCGTCTCAACGCGTTCCTCGGCGAGCTCGTCGCGGCGCACCCGCACCCGCTGCGCGGTGGCAAGCAGCCGCGCATCCTCTTCGCGACGCAGGCGTCCACGCGCCCGCCGCGCTTCGTCGTCTTCGCCACGGGCTTCCTCGAGGCGGGCTACCGCCGGTTCATCGAGCGTCGCCTGCGCGAGACGTTCGGGTTCGAGGGCACGCCCCTCGAGATCAGCGTGCGGGTGCGGGAGAAGCGCAAGCGGTGACCGAGCCGCCGACCGGGCCGCGCAGCGGGGTCGCGAGCCGCGGCCGCGTGCTGCGGCTCGGCGTCGTGCGCGACACCGCGGCGGTGCGCCACGTCGTGACGTTCCTCGTGGTCGCGGTCGCGACCGTCCTCGTCACGCGGTTCCTCCTCGCGGCCTCCGGGTACCCGCAGGTGGGCGGCGACGACCTGCACGTCGCGCACGTGCTCTGGGGCGGGCTCGGGATGGCGCTCGGCGTCGTCGTGCTCCTGTCGTTCGTCGGCCCGACGCTCCGGTCGCTCGGGGCGGTGCTCAGCGGGATCGGGTTCGGGCTGTTCGTCGACGAGATCGGCAAGTTCGTCACCGCGGACAACGACTACTTCTACGAGCCGACGGCGGCCCTCATCTACGCGACCGTCGTCGTGCTCGTGCTCGTGGCCGAGGCGCTGCACGGACGACGGCGGCACCACCCGGCCGAGTACCTCGCCGTGGCGGCCGACCGCGCCGTCGCGGGCGTCGCGGGCGGCTTCACGGACTCCGCGCGCGAGGAGGCCCGGGCGCTCCTCGCGCTGGGTCGGGGCGAGCCCGCGGCCCGCGAGGTCGCGGCGCTCGTCGACGCGGTCCCGCGCGACCCCGTCGACCTCCCGGACCCGGTGCGCGCGCTGGTGGACCGCGCGTCGTCGTGGTTCACGGCGGCGCTCGAGCGGCGCTGGGCGGCGGTCGTGGTGGTCGTCGCGGTCCTCGGCGTCTCGGCCGGGTCGCTCGCCGCGGGGGTCCGCGTGCTGACCGGCGGGATCGACGTGCCGACCTGGGTCGGTCTCGGGATCGTCACCGGGGTCGCGGCGACGGTCGCGTGCGTCGTCGTCGGCGTGGTGCGCTCCCGAGGTCGCGGCGCGGGGGACCGGCGGGCCGCGGCCGTGTGGGTGCGCCGGGGCGTCCTCGTCTCCCTCCTGCTCACGCAGCTCCTCGTGTTCCGGGCCCTGCAGTGGGTCGGCGTCGCGGGGCTCGTGGTGGACCTCCTCGTCCTCGCCGCGCTCGGGGCGGCGCTGGGGCGGGACGACGAGCGTCGGCACGGGGGCTCGTCCGCACGGTCCCGCCCGACCGCCGACCCGGCGAGCGAGCGCCGACAGGGTTAGCCTGCTGCACGAGGCGCTCCGCCTCCCGCGTGCAGCAGCCCGCGCGAGCCCGTCGTACCGGTCGTCTGCCGGTCGTCCCCCGGAGCCTGCCCATGAGACCTGCCGCGAAAGTTCTCGCCCTCTCCGCCGCCGCCGGCGCCGCGACCTGGTGGGCACGCCGCCGTGCCGACGAGGCACGGACGGGCGGCCCCCGGGTGCTCGCCGTCACCGTGCACCGGCCCCACGACGCCCTGAGCGCCGAGCTCGAGCGGTCGCGCCCGGCACCGCTCGTCGAGCTCGGTGACGCCGTCCGGCTCGAGACGAAGCCCGCGCCGAAGGACTTCGGCACCGAGCTGCGCCTGACCGTCGAGCGACCGGACGACGTCGACGTCGCCGACGCCCGCCAGGCGCTGCGGCTCACCAAGCAGCTGCTCGAGACCGGGACGGTCATGCCGCCCGACGAGCCGCTCGTGCGACGTCGGACGCTCACCGCGCTGCCGCTCGAGACCGCGATCCGCCGGGCCGGGAAGGAGGGACGGCTGTGAGGGCGCTGCAGTGGACGGGCGTGAACGAGCTCTCCGTCGGCGAGGTCCCGGACCCCGAGCTCCTCGACGACCGCGACGTGATCGTCAAGGTGCGCCGGACGGTGACGTGCGGGTCGGACCTGCACCTGCTCGGCGGGTACATCCCCTTCATGCGCTCCGGCGACGTGCTGGGCCACGAGTTCCTGGGCGACGTCGTCGAGGTGGGTCCGGCGGTGCGCAACCACCGCGTGGGCGACCGCGTCGTCGTGTCGTCGTTCGTCGCGTGCGGGCAGTGCTGGTACTGCCGCCAGGAGCTGTACTCGCTGTGCGACAACGGCAACCGCAACCCCGCGATCACCGAGGGCCTGTGGGGCTTCGCGCCCGGCGGCTGCTACGGGTACTCGCACGCCATGGGCGGCTACATGGGCTCGCACGCCCAGTACGTGCGCGTCCCCTTCGCCGACGTCGGGGCCTTCACCGTCCCGGGGGACGTCACCGATGAGCGGGCGCTGTTCGCGTCCGACGCCGCGGCCACCGGCTGGACGGGCGCCGACCTCGGCGGCGTGTCGCCGGGCGACGTCGTCGCCGTGTGGGGCGCGGGCGGCGTCGGCCAGATGGCCGCGCGCGCCGCGATGCTGCTCGGCGCCGAGCGTGTCTTCGTGATCGACCCGCTCGAGGAGCGCCTCACGATGACGCGCCGGTACGTCGGCTGCGACACGCTGCGGGAGGGGACGGACGACGTCGGTGCGGCGCTGCTCGAGGCGACGGCCGGGCGAGGGCCCGACGTCTGCATCGAGGCCGTCGGCATGGAGGCGGGCGGCGGGTCGCCGCTCGAGGACGCGTACGACCGCACGAAGCAGTACCTGCGGCTCCAGACCGACCGGCCCACCGCGCTGCGGCACGCGATCTACCACTGCCGCAAGGGCGGGAGCGTGTTCGTCCTCGGCGTCTTCGCGGCGCTCGCGGACAAGTTCCCGCTCGGCGCGGCGATGAACAAGGGGCTCACGCTCCGCGGGGCCCAGATGCACGGGCAGCGGTACATCCCCATGCTCCTCGAGCGCATGCAGCGCGGGGAGCTGGTGACGGAGCACCTCGCGACGCACGTCATGCCCCTCGAGGAGGGGCCGCGCGGCTACGAGATGTTCAAGACGAAGGAGGACGGCTGCGTGCGCGCGGTCTTCCTCCCGAACGGCTGAGCGGACGGGCCACCGCGACGGCCGAACCCCGCGTCACGGGTCGACCCGGACCGGATCGACCCGTGACCCGGGGTTCGGCACCCTCCACGCGTGCTGCCCCGGAGGCGGGCGTCAGCGCATCGACGTGACGGGGAAGCCGTCCATGTCGTCGAACGACTGGTTCTCGCCGGCCATCGCCCAGACGAACGAGTAGGCGGCCGTGCCGACGCCCGAGTGGACGGACCAGCTCGGGGAGATGACCGCCTCGCGGTCGCCCACCACGAGGTGGCGCGTCTCGGTCGGCTGCCCGCACAGGTGGATGACGCGCGCGTCGGCCGGCACGTCGAAGTACAGGTAGCACTCGGTCCGGCGGTCGTGCGTGTGGGCCGGCATGGTGTTCCACATGCTGCCCGGGTGCAGTGACGTGACGCCCATGACGATCTGGCAGGACTTCACGCCGTTCTCGTGGATGTACTGGTTGAGCGATCGGCGGTTCGACGTCACCTGGTCGCCGAGCTCGCGCACGGTGCCCTGGCCCGGCAGCGTGAGCACGGTCGGGTACGCGGTGTGCGCGGGCGCGGAGAACAGGTAGAACGCGGCGCGCTCCGCACCGCCCTCGTCCCCGCCCGAGCCGTCGGCGGAGCCCTCGGCGTTCGCGAAGACGACCTCGCGCACGCCGCGGCCCACGTACAGGCACGCGCCCTTCGGCAGCTCGTGCACCTCGCCGTCGGTCGTCACGGTGCCCGTGCCGCCGACGTTGACGATGCCGACCTCGCGGTGCTCGAGGAAGTACTCGCTGCGGATCTCGTCGTACGTCGGCAGCGGCAGCGGGGCGTCGCCCGGCACGGCGCCGCCGAGCACGACACGGTCGTGGTGGGTGTAGGTGACGTTCACCTCGCCCGGGACGAACAGGTCCTGGACGAGGAAGCGGTCGCGCAGCTCCTGCGTCGTCGCTCCGGTGATCTGCTCGGGGCTGGTGGCGTAACGCTGTTCCACGGGTCTGCTCTCCTGGTGGTGCGGGTGGTGCTCGGTCGGGCTTCGGAAGGGTCGGTCGGGCGGCTCAGCGCACGAGCCAGCCGCCGTCCACGGGGAGGATCACCCCGTGCACGTACGCGGCGGCGTCGGACGCGAGGAAGACGAGCGCGCCCGCGAGGTCGGCGGGCGTGCCCCAGCGCGCGGCCGGGATGCGCTCGGCGATCGAGCGCTCGCGCGCCTCGTCGGCGCGGATCGGCGCGGTGTTGTCGGTCGCCATGTAGCCGGGGGCGATCGCGTTGACGTTGATTCCGCGCGCGGCCCACTCGTTGGCGAGGGCCTTGGTCAGACCGGCGACGGCGTGCTTCGACGCCGCGTAGCCGGGCACGAGGATGCCGCCCTGGAACGACAGCATCGAGGCGACGTTGACGATCTTGCCGCCGCCGCGCTCGAGCATGCGGCGGCCGGCGGCCTGCGACAGGTGGAACACGGCGTCGAGGTTGACGGTCAGCACGGTGTCCCAGTCCTCGACGGGGTGCTCGGCCGCGGGCGCGCGGCGGATCGTGCCCGCGTTGTTGACGAGGACGTCCACGCCGCCGAGCGCCTCCTCGACCTCGGCGACCGCGGAGCCGAGCTCGGCCGGCGTCGCCGTCGTGAGGTCGCGCTGCACGGAGTGGACGCGGCGGCCGAGCGCCTCGACCTTGGCGATCGTCTCGGTGGGCACGCTGCGGTCGAGCAGCGCGACGTCGGCGCCCGCCTCGGCGAGCGCGACCGCCGCGCCCTGGCCGAGCCCGCGGCTCGTGCCCGTGACGAGGGCGACCTTCCCGTCGAGACGGAACTGGTCGAGGATCATGCGGGCACTCCTTCGGTCGAGGTGGCCGGGTCGGCGGTCGTGGCCGCGCCCGAGGTCTCCGGGTCCGGTCGGGCGAAGCGCGTCGTCAGCGCGCCGAGCCCCGCCACCCGGACCGTCACGGCGTCGCCGTGCCCGAGCGGGCGGTGCGCGGCGAGCGCCGCTGGCAGCTTCTGCGGGGTGCCGGTCGAGATGACGTCGCCCGGCTCCAGGGTCATCACCTGGCTGAGGTAGTGCACCAGGAACGGCAGCCGGAACACCATCGTCGACGTGCTCTGCGACACGGTGACGACGCCGTCGCGCACCACCTCGACCGTGAGGTCGTGGAAGTCGGCGACCTCGTCCGCCGTGACGACGGCGGGCCCGAGCTGACCGAAGCCGTCGAGGCACTTGCCCATCGTCCACTGGCTCGACCGGCGCTGCCAGGAGCGGTCCGACACGTCGTCGAACAGCGCGTACCCGGCGACGTGGTCCATCGCGTCCTCGACGCCCACGCGGTGCGCGCGGCGTCCGATCACGACGGCGACCTCGCCCTCGTAGTCGACGTCGTCCGCGACCGGGGGCACGGTGACGACGTCGTGCGGGCCGCTCAGCGTGTTCGGCGTCTTGACGAAGACGTCCGGGAACTCCGGGTCGTCCGTCGTCGGGTCCTGCCCGTCCGGCACGTGGCCGCGGTAGTTGTAGCCCAGGCACAGGATCTTGCCGGGGCGGACCGGGGGAGCGAGCCGCGCGTCGTCGGCCCAGGGGAGGGCCGCGAGCGCGGTGGCGTCGGCCGCGGCCTGCCCGACGGCGTCGCGCGCCCGGGCGGTCAGCGCCGGGTCGGCGAGCACGTCGGTGACCGTGACGCCGTCGCCGAGGGCGGGCGAGAGGTCGAGCAGGCGCTCGCGGTCGCCATCGGTAACGAGGGCGCCGGGACGCTCGGCGCCGGCGGTGACGTGCGTGACGAGCCTCACCAGTACCTCACCCAGCCCGGGAGCGTGTGGCGCACGAGCGCCTCGAGGTAGAAGTAGTCGCCCCAGAGGCTGCCCTCGTCGACGCCGATGCTCTTCGGCGCGTCGTAGACCGAGTGGAGCAGGAGCGCGTCGGACTCGACGCCCTCGGCGGCCGGCGTGTAGCCCGTGACGAGCGCGCGGAGCATGTCGAGCGAGGCGGTCGCGTAGCGCTCGCGGCGCTCCGGGTCCGTCTCGACTGCGGCGAGCTCGTGCAGGCCGCACGCGGCGATCGCGGCGGACGAGCTGTCGCGGGGCGCGTCGCTGCCGTCGGTGTAGACGAGGTCCCAGTAGGGGACGCCGTCGGAGGGCAGGTGCGCGAGGAAGTAGTCCGCGCAGCGCCGGGACGCGCGCAGCAGCTCCGGGTCGCCCGTCACCTGGTGGTTCATGGCGAAGCCGTAGATCCCCCACGCCTGGCCGCGCGCCCAGCACGAGTCGTCGCCCGCACCCTGCTCGGTCCCGCCGCGCAGGGGCTCGCCCGTGACGGGGTCCCAGTAGAACGTGTGGAACGTCGTGTCGTCCTCGCGCACGATGTGGCGCGCGAGCTGTGCGGTGTGGCGGCGCACGGCGTCGGGGTAGCGCTCCTCGCCGGTCTGCTCGCCGGCCCAGGTGAGCAGCGGCATGTTCATGAGGCTGTCGACGATCGTGCGGCCACGCTGGGCCGGGTCGGACAGGTCGCCCCACGCCTGGAGGATCCCGGCCGGCTCGAGGAACCGGACCATGAGGTGGTCGGCGGCGGACAGGGCCGCGGCGCGCGCGGTCCCGTCGCCGAGCAGGCGCCACGGCGCGACGCACGACAGCGTGTAGAGGAAGCCGAGGTCGTGGGTGTGCAGGTCCTCGCCCTGGTCGACGCGCCGGGCGAAGTCCGCGACGTGCCGCTCGCCGGCCGCGCGGAACGCCTCGTCGCCCGTGAGCTCGTAGGCGAGCCACTGCATGCCGGGCCAGAAGCTCGTGGTCCAGCCGCGGTTCGCCCCCTCGGCGAACTCGGGCGTGGCGGGGCGCGGCGGGTAGAGGTTGCCGGCGGTCGTGTCGTCGGGGTAGAGGTCGCCGAACGCGGCGATGTTGCGCCGGACGGTCGCGAGTGCGGCGTCGACGGCGGGTGCGAGCTCGGTGGCGAGCCCGGTGGCGAGCGTCATCAGGAACATCCTTCTGGTCGGTGCCGAGGAGCGACCGACGGTCGGTGAGAGGTCAGCGGGGGGCCGCGGCCGGTGCGGTCACCGTGCCGAGGGCGGAGTGCAGCGCGTAGCGGGCGCCGCCCCACGCGACGAAGAGCAGGGGAGCGAGGGCCAGGCCCAGCCCGACGGCGGGGCGCGCCGCGACGACGGAGCCGAGCATCGCGAGGACGAGCAGCGCGGGCAGCGTGAGGTACCAGCGCCGGACGCCGGCGAACAGCGACGCCCGGAGCAGGTCGCGCAGCCGCGCCTCCGGGTGGTCGGCGAGCGAGGCGGCGGCGACGAGCGACGTCACGAGCGTCAGGACGATCAGCGTGACGAACACCGGGATGGCGACCGCGCCGACGGCGTGGCCCCACACGGCGCGCACGTCCACGGCGAGCACGACGACCAGCGCGGTACCCAGCGCGCCGAGCGCGACGGACCGGCGCCAGTGCTGCCGGTAGCCGCGCCAGAACGTCCGCACGACCTGGGCGGACCCGTCCGCGGTGATCGCGCGGAACACGCCGAACGCGGCGACGACGCCGGGCGTGCAGAACGGCGCGAGCACGGCGAGCGCGGGCCACGACGCCGTCGGGTCCGTCGTCATGGCGAGCACGACGAGGGGCAGGCACGCGACGACGACGAGGAGGTTCGTCGCGAGGCCCGCGTAGACGGTGCTGAAGACGAGCTCGTACGTCTCGTGCGAGACGAGGCGGCGCCGCGGCGCGTGCGCAGAGGTGGCCATCGGGGTCAGCCCTTCAGACCGGTCGACGCGACGCCCTCGACGAAGTAGCGCTGGCCGAGGAGGAAGATGATCGCGATCGGCAGGACGGACAGCACCGAGCCGGTCATGATGAGCGCGTGCTCGGCGTTGTACTGGCCGATGAAGGACTTGAGCCCGAGCTGGACGGTCCACAGGTCGGGGCTGCGCAGGTAGATGAGCGGCCCGAGGTAGTCGTTCCACGTGTTGACGAACGTCAGCAGCGTGAGGCTCGCGATCGCGGGGACGGACAGCGGCATCATGATGCGCCGCCAGATGCCGTACTCGCTGAGGCCGTCGATGCGCGCGGCCTCGCTGAGCTCCTCGGGGATCGTCTCGAAGTACTGCTTCATGAGGAACACGCCGAACGCGCCGAAGGCCTGCAGCGCGATGATCGCCCAGAGCGTGTTCGACAGCCCGGCGTCCGACAGCATGATGAACTGCGGGATCATGTACGACTGCCACGGCACGGCGATGGTGCCGATGTAGAGCAGGAAGAGCACGTCGCGCCCGCGGAAGCGCATCTTCGAGAAGCCGTACGCCGCGAAGCTGCCCGTGAGCACCTGCAGGACCGTCACGGTCACGGACAGGATGAGCGTGTTCTTGAGCCACGACGTCATGTTCGACCGCGACCAGATGTCGAGGTAGTTCTGCCAGACGACGGGGTCCGGGACCCATTGGATCGGGATCGTGAACACCTGGTTGTTGTTCTTCAGGGACGAGATGACCATCCAGAAGAACGGCAGGAGGATCGCGGCGGCGGCGACGGCCATCGCGACGTACCCGGCGGTCCGGCCCGCGACGGAGGTCGCGCGGCCGCGGCGCGCGCGGGGCTCCGGGGTGAGCGCGACGGGGGCGGCGGCGGGGGTAGGGGTGTCGAGCGTGGCCATC
Source organism: Cellulosimicrobium sp. Marseille-Q8652 (assembly GCF_965112045.1). Classification (NCBI taxonomy): domain Bacteria; kingdom Bacillati; phylum Actinomycetota; class Actinomycetes; order Micrococcales; family Promicromonosporaceae; genus Cellulosimicrobium; species Cellulosimicrobium sp. Marseille-Q8652. Next base: position 1,222,235 of record NZ_CBCOPS010000002.1, read on the forward strand.
ACGCCTCCCTCCTCTTGTTGACGAGGAACTGGACGATGGTGACCGAGATGCAGATGAAGAACAGCACGACCGCGACGGACGACGCGTAGCCGAACTGGTTCTCCACGAAGCCCTTCTGGTAGATGTACTGGCTCAGCACGAGGGTCGACTGCCCGGGGCCACCGTTGGTCATGACGAGGATCAGGTCGAAGATCTTGAAGCTGCCGATCGTGAGCATCACGGTGACGAAGAACATCGTCGGGCGCAGGCCCGGGAGCGTGACGTTCCAGAACCGCTGCCACGCGTTGGCGCCGTCCATGCGCGCCGCCTCGTAGAGCTGCGCGGGCACCGTCTGCAGGCCCGCGAGGAGCAGCAGCATGTAGTAGCCCATCTCGCGCCACACGCTCACGAGGATGACCGCGGGCATGGCCCACGCGCTCGACGTCGTCCACCCGGGCGGGTTGTCGACGCCCACGGCGCGCAGCAGCTGGTTGATGGGCCCGAACTCGGGGCTGAAGAGCATGTTCCACACGACGGCGATCGCGACGATCGACGTGATGTAGGGGAAGAACGCGACGGTGCGGAAGAACGCGACGCCGCGCAGCTTGCGGTTGAGCAGGAGCGCCAGACCCAGGGACGCGGCGAGCGTCAGCGGGATGTGGATCGCCGCGTAGTACAGCGTGTTGAGCAGCGCCGTGTGGAAGCTCGCGTCACCGACGAGGCGCTCGAAGTTGTCGAGGCCGATCCACTGCGCCGCGCCGAACACGTTCCAGCTCGTGAACGAGATGTAGAACAGCACGATCACGGGGATGAGCGTGAGCAGGGCGAAGCCGATGAAGTTCGGCAGGATGAAGCTCCACCCGACGAGGGTGTTGCGCAGCTTCAGGCGGCTTCCGGCGCGGCGGCGGCTCGTCGGCGGTCGGGACGGCGTGGCCGGCCCGTCCGTCCCGGGCTGCGACCGCGCGTCGGCGGCGATGGTCGACATCGTGGGACTCCTGTGTCTGGAAGATCGTGGTGTGCCGGCCCGGCCGGGGCGCCGCGGTCAGCGGCGCGGCGCCCCGGTCGGGTGCGGCGGAGGTACCGGGAGGCGTCAGCCGATGCCGGCCTCGGACGAGGCGCGGTTCTCGGCCTCGGGGATCGCGTCGGCGATCGGGGTGGACCCGGACATCACGGCGGTGTGCAGGTCGTTGAGGATGTTCTGCACGGCGGCGGTGCTCGGCGCGACCGGGTTCTCCGGCTTGGTCTCGTGCGTCGAGAACGCGAACTTCGACAGGTCGTCCGTGGGGACGCCCTCGAGGCCGAAGAACGTGTCCACCACGGTGTCGGAGAAGAGCGCCGGCGTGATGCCGATCTCGGCGAGCGCCGCGGCGCCGCCCTCGCCCGCGGCGAACGCGAGGAAGTCCTTCGCGGCCTGGACCTTCTCCTCGTCGATCGCGGGGTTGATGCCGAGGCCGGTCGGGTCGCCGAACGTCACGGGCGTGGCGTCGGTGCCGGTCGTGGACTCGTCGACCTGCGGGATCGGGGCCATGCCCCACGCGAACTCGTCGGCCTCGCCGTTCTCCTGCTGCGCGATGAGCGTCGCGGCGTACCACGTGCCCATCGGCATCATCGCGGCCTGCTGCGTGCCGAACTGCGCCTGGTAGGTGAGCGAGTTCGTCGTCACGGTGCCGAACGTGGGCTGGGCGCCCGCGTCCTGCAGCTCGATCGCGCGCTCGTAGAACGGCTCGAGGAACGAGTAGTCGGCGCTGTCGAGCGACGCGCCGTCGCTCTGCGCGAGGGCGAAGCCCTGCACCGTGGACTGCCACGAGTGCTGGTACGTGCCGGTCGCCGTCGAGCCGGAGCCCTGGAACGCCGTCGTCAGGTCCTTCGCGGCCTGCGTGTAGTCGTCCCACGTCCACGAGCCGTCGGGCTGGTCGACGCCCGCCTCGTCGAAGAGGTCCTGGTTGTAGTAGAGGATCCACGAGTCCTGGCGGTAGGGCACCGCGTAGGTCGCGCCGTCGGCCTCGTAGGCGTCGACGCCGCTCGTGTCGCCGTCGAGCTCGCCCGCGACGTCGGAGACGTCGAGCAGCTGCTGGCCGGACTGGTACGTGTAGAAGTTCTTGAGATTCTTCAGCACGTAGATGTCGGGCGCGGTGCCCGCGGCGAGGTCGGCCGTCATCTGCGTGTCGTAGTCGTTGCCGGCGGCGTACTCCTTGACCTCGACCGTGACGTCGGGGTTCTCCTCGTGGAACGCGTCCGCGATGGTCTGGAACTCCGGCGTGGACGCCAGGCTCCAGCCCGCGAGCGTGAGGGTGACGGGGCCGTCGGCCGTGGCGTCGCCACCGGACTCGCCGGAACCTCCGCCGCAGGCCGTCAGCGTGAGGGCGACCACGGCAGCCGTGCCGATCGCGATCGGTGTCGTGCGCTTCATGTCCTTTGCTCCCCTTCGGGTCGGGCGGCCGGACGTCGGGCCTGGTCCTCCCGCCGGTGGGGTCGGCGGTCGGGGTGGGTCAGGGCAGGTCGGCGAGCGTACGTTCTCCGTCCGGCCAGTGCACGAGGGCAGTGCGTCCTGCCGACGTGAGCTCGGGCGCGCCGACCGTGCGGTGCGGTGCCGAGGGGTAGGTGTCGCGGGCGGGTCCCGCGAGGGTGACGAGCACCGCGTGCCAGCGGCCGGGCTCGACCGGGAGGTCGACCACGTCGACCGCGGACTCGTGGCCGAGCGGCGAGGCGTCGGTGCGGCGCTCGCGGGTGACGGGGGCGTCGGGCGCGGTGAGGGGGACGAGCGTGGCGGTGAGGCCGTCGCCGTCGACCACGGGCCAGCCGCCGACGCGCAGCCGGACGGTCGCCGGGTCCGCGTGCTCGGCGAGCTCGTCGACGCGCACGAGCCGGACCTCCCAGGGCCCGCGCACGAGCGAGACCACGGTGAGCGTGCCGGCGTCGGTCGCGACCCCCGGCAGCCCGTGGCCGTGGTCGCGGCCCCCGGTTTCGGCGTCCAGCCAGTGCGCGCGCACGACCGACCCGGCGACGCCGACCGGCGCCTGGCCGGCCGTGTCGTCGACGTGCGCCTCGAGCGCGCGCCAGCCCGTGCGGTGCGTCGCGCGGCCGTCGGCGTCGACGAGCGCGACGCTCTGGTCGACGGGCGAGGTGCGGCTCGCCGGGTCGGACCAGGGCGCGGTCGCCGTCGAGTAGCCGATCCGTGCGTACAGCGGGGAGTCGCCGACGCGGTCGCCCTCGCGGGCGTGGTCCGTGCCGTGGTTGAGGACGCGGACGACACCGTCGGCGCGCGTGGCGCTCACGACCCACCCGGGCGCCGCGACGGCGCGCAGCACGTCGCCGCGCTCCACCGGGAGCGGCTCCTCGGTCGCGGTCCACGCCGGGTGGTCGGCGGGCAGCGCGAGCCCGATCAGGCCCTTGCTCGCCCAGTACGGGGAACCGGGACCGGTGTACGACTGGGAGATGGGCAGCCACTCGTGGTGCCAGCCCTGCGTCAGCAGGCCGCGCTCGTCGGGCGCGCCGCGCTCGACGAAGTGGGACACGACGCCGGACGCCGCGCGGCGCAGCAGGCCGGGGGAGTGCGAGGGCACCTCGGCGATCGCGCCGACCCAGAACGGGGCGGCGGCCGCGAAGCGGTACGTGAGCGAGCGGCCCTGCAGGAGCGGCGAGCCGTCGGCGCCGACGAGCGTGAGCGCGTCGTCGAGGTAACGGTCCAGGAGCCGCACGTCGCGCTCGCGGCGCGGTGCCGCGAGGTCCTGCGCGCCCCGCATGCGGGCCCACAGTGTGGGGTACAGGTGCAGGGCCCAGCCGGCGTAGTGGTCGTACGCGCGCTCCGCGCCGTCGGCGAGCCAGCCGTCGGCGCGCTCGAACGAGTCGTGCGTCGCGAGGTCCGCGGTCATCTCGTCGAGCGAGTGCGGGCCGCCGACCGAGCGCAGGAACGTCTGCACGACGAGGCGGAACCAGACCCAGTTGATGCGGGGGTAGGTGTCGTCGCCGACGGCCTCCGCGAGGTAGTCGACGAGCTGCTCCTGGACGAGCGGCGACAGGCCGTCCCAGATCCACTCCCGGGTGAGGTCGAGCACGAGCGCGAGCGACGCGGCCTCGACCTTGGCCTGCGCGTGCTCCGACAGCCTCAGCCAGCGGTCCTCCGCGTGGGGGTCGGAGCCGGCGGCGAGGCCCTGCGCGTACCACTCGGCGTAGCCGTGCGGGTCGGCGCCGCGCTCGCCGGCGAGGCGGAACCCGGCGAGCAGGAACGTGCGCGCGAAGCCCTCGAGCCCGTCGACCGCGCGGCCGTAGCCGCCCTCCGGTCCGGGCAGCGTGATGCGGGCGTGGCCGGGCGAGGCGAACGGGAGGGCGGACGCGAGCAGGTGGTCGCCGAAGGCCGCCCACCGCGCACGGTCCCACCCGGTGAGGGGGTTCGTGGCGAGGGACGCGGTCGGCTCCGACCGGGTGCTCTCGTACGTCATCGTGTCCTCCGTCGTGGCGGCGCGCCTTCGTGCGGCCTGCGGTGCGTGGCCGGTGATGCCCATCACGTGATGTGATCGTTCACCGAACACTTCCGCAGTCAAACGTTCAGGAACGGACGCTGTCAAGCGCGTTGCCCTTCTGTTATGATCGCTTCTGATCGATGACGATAGAGCGGTCACCACCTCGACGGAGAGAGATGCCCACCCACTTCACCGGCCCGCTGTGCGCGGCCTTCGGCCTGCCGGTCGCGTCCGCGCCCGAGCGGCGAGCCGCCCTCGCCCACGTCCTCGTCGACCCCGCGCACGCCCTGCCCGTCGCGCCGGCGACGGACCGGTCGGTCTGGTCGCCGCGAGCCGGCAGCGCGTCGGGCGGCGTCGACCCCGAGACGGTCGCGGCGGTCCTCGTGCGGGCCGAGAAGGAGCGCGGGACGCCCTGGCCGCTGCCGCTCGCGAGCACCGCCGCGCGCCTGCACCGCGACGGCGACCGCACGGGGCACGAGGAGCTCGTCCTCGGCCGGCAGCGCCGGCTCTCGCGCGCCGTGGTCGCGGCCGCGGTCACGCTCGACGACCCGTGGGTCGACGAGGTCGCCGACGGGATCTGGGCGGTGTGCGAGCAGAGCACGTGGTGCTGGCCCGCCCACGACGACGCGTTCGCGACCCGCGGCTGGGTGCTGCCCGACCGCGCGCGCCCGTTCCTCGACCTCGGCGCCGGGGAGGTCGCGGGCCAGCTCGCCTGGGCGGACCACGTGCTCGGCGACGCGCTCGACGCCCGGTATCCCGGGCTGCGGCCGCGGCTCCGGGCGGAGGTGCGCGAGCGCGTGCTGGACCCGTTCGTCGCGCGCCGCGACTGGCACTGGATCGGCCTCGACGGCGACGTGCACAACTGGAACCCCTGGATCCACGGCAACGTCCTCGTGGCCGCCCTGCGGCTCCTCGACGACCCCGCCGACGCGGACCTGCGCGCGCACGTCGTGGACCTCGTGGTCGAGGGCCTCGACCGCTACGTCGCGGTGCTCCCCGCCGACGGTGCGATCGACGAGGGCTACGAGTACTGGTGGAACGGCGCGTGCCGCGCGATCGAGGCGCTCGACGTGCTCGCGCACGCGACGGGCGGTGCGCTCGACGCCCTCGACCCGGAGAGCCCGGTGCCCGCGCTGCGCGCGACGGTCGCCTTCCCGCACCGCATGCACCTCGGCGGCGACTGGTACCTCGACCTCGCCGACGGCCGCGCGCGACCGCCTGCGGGCCAGCCGTGGCACGCGCTGCACCGGGCCGCGCGCCGCGCCGGCGACGAGCACGCGCTGCGCCACGCGGCGTCGTACCGGGTGCCGGGCGAGCCGGTCGCCGACGAGGACTCCGGGCTCGGCCGGCTGCTGCGCGCGGCGACGGACGCGCAGTGGCTCGCCACCGAGCCGGCCGACCCGCCGCTGCCGCGCGACGTGTGGCTGCCGTCGACGCAGGTGCTCCTCGCGCGCGAGCGGGCGGGCACCCCCCGGGGTCTGACGCTCGCGATCAAGGGCGGGCACAACGGCGAGCACCACAACCACAACGACGTCGGGTCGTTCGTCGTCGCGTCCGACGGCGTCCCCGTGCTCGTCGACGCGGGCCGGCCCACGTACACCGCGCAGACGTTCGGGCCCGACCGGTACGCGATCTGGACCATGCAGAGCTCGTGGCACAACGTGCCCGAGATCGCGGGCACGCCGCAGGGCGTCGGTGCCGGGTTCGCGGCGCGCGACGTCGTCGCCGGGGAGGCCGCGCTGTCGCTCGACCTCGCGGGCGCCTATCCCGTGGACGGGCTCGCCACGTGGCGCCGCACCGCACGCCTCGTGCGTGGTGCGGGCCACGACGAGGACCGCGGTGGTCAGCGAGACCGCGGCCGGGCCTGCGTGACGGTCCACGACGCGTGGGACCTCGGCGCGGCCGCTCCCGCAGCGGCGGTCGTGCACCTCATGGTGGCCGGTGACGTCACAACGTCACCGGGCCTCCTGCGTGTGGTCCCGCTCGGTGGTGCGACGCCCGTCGTCGTGCGCTGGCCCGAGGACGTCCCGGTCGACGTGACTGTGCGGACCCTCGACGACCCGATGCTCACCGAGGTCTGGGGCGAGCGACTGACCCGCGTCACGATCGACGTGACGGACCGGACCGACCTGACTCTCGTCGTCGAGCAGGACGACACCATCACCCAGGAGGGGGCCCTGTGACCACGGAGGAGATGCAGCGCGCGCCGCTCGCTGCCGAACGGCGCGCGCACCTGCTCGCGTCGCTCGAGCGCGACGGCGTCGTGCGCGTCGCGGACCTGACGGACGAGCTCGGCGTCACGGCCGTGACCGTGCGCCGCGACATCGCGCAGCTCGAGCGCGAGGGGCTGCTCGCGCGCGTGCACGGCGGCGCCGTGCCCGTCGACGGCCGGGAGGGCGGCACGGAGCGCACCCCGACCGCGACGATCGGGGTGCTCGTGCCGTCGCTCGACTACTACTGGCCGGGCGTCGTGCGGGGCATGGAGGCCGAGGCGCGCAAGCACGGTCTGCGTGTCGTGCTGCGCGGGTCGTCGTACGAGGTGGCGGACGAGCGCCCGACGATCGAGCGGCTCGTCGAGGGCGAGGACCTGCGCGGGCTGATCCTCGCACCCCGCACGGACAGCCCGCACGCGCAGGAGCTCGTCCAGTGGCTCGCGCGCACCGACGTCCCGTCGGTGCTCGTCGAGCGCGAGGCGGCGCTCGCGCCGCACCGCGAGGCGCTCGAGTCGGTCGTGTCCGACCACGCGCTCGGCGCCCTCATGGCCGTGCACCACCTCGCCGACCTCGGCCACCGCCGGGTGGGCCTCGTGCTCTCGCGCCAGTCGCCGACGTCGCGCAAGATCGCCGCGGGCTGGCGTGCGGCGTGCGGGGACCTGGGGCTGTCGTCCGAGGAGCACTTCGAGCGCCTCGCGCCGGACCGGCACAAGCCCGAGTTCACGAAGGCGATCGCGGACGTCGTGGACACGGCGGTGGCCTCGGGCACGACGGCGCTGCTCGCCCACTCCGACCCCGAGGCCTTCGCCATCGTGCAGAGCGCGCAGGACCGTGGGCTGTCGGTCCCGGGCGACCTGTCCGTCGTCGCGTACGACGACGAGGTCGCCGGGCTCTTCAGCCCGGCCCTCACCGCCGTGCGCCCTCCGCGCGCGGCCGTGGGCCACGCCGCGGTGGACCTGCTCGCGAAGCGCCTGGCGGACCCGACGCGGCCCGTGCACCGCGTCGCGATCAGCCCGAAGCTCGTGGTGCGGGAGTCGACGGGGCGGGTGGCCGCGGGGCGCGCCTGACCGTCCGGGCGCGGTCCTCGCGTCGACCGGTCGGCGTGTGCCAGGGTCGTGCCCGTGCCTGATCTCCTCGCCGAGCCCGACCGCCCGTCCCTGCCGACCCTCCCGGTCCTCGCCGGGTTCCACCCCGACCCGTCCGTCGTGCGGGTCGGGGACCTGTACTACCTCGCGTGCTCGAGCTTCGAGTACGCGCCGGGCGTGCCGGTCTTCCGCTCGCCGGACCTCGTCGCGTGGGAGCTCGTCGGCCACGCCCTCGACCGCCCGTCCCAGCTCGCGCTCGCGCAGGCCGGGCCGTCGGGCGGGATCTACGCCCCGACGCTGCGCCACCACGACGGGCGCTTCTGGCTCGTCACGACGAACGTGAACGACGGTCCCGGGCACCTGCTCGTCTCCGCGACCGACCCGGCCGGGCCGTGGTCCGAGCCGGTGCGCGTCGACGCCGGGGGGATCGACCCCGACCTCGCGTGGGACGACGACGGGACGTGCTACCTCACGTGGTCCGACGGCGGGATCGTCCAGGCAGAGCTCGACCCGACGACCGGCGAGCTGCTCACCGCGCCGCGCACGGTGTGGCAGGGGACCGGCGGGCAGCACCCGGAGGGCCCGCACCTGTACCGGGTCGGGTCGTGGTGGTACCTGCTCATCGCCGAGGGCGGCACGGGGCACGGCCACGCCGTGACGGTCGCGCGGGGATCCACGCCGAACGGGCCGTTCGAGGCGTGCCCGGACAACCCGGTGCTCACCGCCCGCGGGACGCGCAGCCCGGTGCAGAACACGGGTCACGCCGACCTCGTGCAGCGCCCCGACGGCTCGTGGGCCGCCGTCTTCCTCGGCGTCCGGCCCGACGGGCGGTTCCCCGGGTGGCACGTGCTCGGTCGTGAGACGTTCGCGGCCGAGGTCTCGTGGGCCGACGGCTGGCCCCGCGTGGGCCGTGCGCTGCAGCCGCACGCCACCCCGGCGGTCGAGAGCACCCTCGGGGACGTGCGCCTCCCGAGGGACTGGGTGGCTGCGAGCGCGTTCCCCGGCGACGTGCTCACGTGGTCCGACGGCGCGTGGCGGCTCGTGCCGCGGACCGCCGACGACCGGTCGTTCGTGGGCCGCCGCCAGGAGCACCGGGTGTCGAGCGCCCGCGCGCGCGTGGACGCCGCCGAGGGCGTCGGCGGGCTCGAGCTGCGCGTCGACCCGGAGCACGCGGTGACGCTCGAGGTGGCGGGCGACGTCGTGCGCGTCGTCGCGCGGATCGGGCCGGCGGTCTCCGTCCTCGCGGAGGCGGTCACGACCCCCGGCGCGGAGCTCGAGCTGCGCACCCAGGCGTCGACCGCGCACGAGTACAGCAACCGGCGCGGGCCGGACGAGGTCGTCGCGGTGCTGCACGGTGCGGACGGGCCGCAGGAGCTCGCGCGCGTGGACGGACGGTATCTGTCGACCGAGGTCGCGGGCGGCTTCACCGGGCGGATGGTCGGCCTCTCGTGCGCGAGCGGTCGGGTCACGGTCGAGGCCTTCGCGTACACCGGCAGCCCGGAGTCGCCGCCGCGCGCCTGAGAGGGCCGGGCTGCGCGGCGCCCCCTCGTGCGGAGACGGCTCACCCCCCGTACCGGCTCGGTACGGGGGGTGAGCCGCATCGGACAGGTCCTGCGCGGGGCCGGTGGCCCGGCCCCGCGCGGGAGTGGTGCTGGGCCGTGTGGGCCGTGCCGGGTCAGCAGGTGGGCGCCGCGTGGGCGACCTCCTCGACGCTCTCGCGGTCGTCGCCGTCCGTGGTGCGGGCGGTGACGGTCACGGTGCCCTCGGCGGGCGCGGTGCGGACGGCGAACGTCTGGTAGGCGTTCTTGCCCGGCGCGACGGCCGCGAAGGACTTCGAGCCGTAGGCCGTGGCGACCTCGACGTCGAGGGGGGCCTCGTCGTCGTTGGTCACGCGGACCGCGAGGTACGGCTTGCCGGCGAGGCAGCGCGTCTCGACGACGGCGGTCGTCGCCACGCCCTGCTCGGCCTCGTCGCCCGCGATCCCGAGCCAGGACAGGGCCGGAGCCTCGGTGCCGCCGTCGTTCGCCACGGTGTACGACACGACGGTCTGCTCGGTGAGCGTGAACTCGCCCGAGAGCACCTGCGAGCGGCCGGAGCTGCCGTTGGGGAACGCGACCTTGCCCACGGGGACGGTGACGGCCTGGCCGTCGGAGCCCGTCCAGGACACCGAGGTCTGGATGTTGCGCGCCTTGCCGCTGCCGACGTTCCACCACTCGGTGTGTCCCGAGGAGACGGTGTACGTGCCGGCGGGGAGCGTGAACCGGTAGACGAGCGGCGTCGAGGTGCCGGCGGTGTACCAGCCGGTCTCGCGCATCTTGTCGTACGGCGTCTGGCCCAGCAGGCCCTTCGCCGAGTAGTTCGCGGCCCGGCCCCAGCCGGCGGCCTCGGACCAGAGCGCGTCCGGCTCGGCGTTGCGCAGCGCGCCGCCCTGCGCCTCGACGAAGCCCTTGACGGCGGGGAACGCGGTGGCCGCCGGGACGGCGGGCGCGTTCGCGTCGACGAAGTACTGCAGGCCGTCGGGGACGACCTCGACCTGCGCCGTGACGGCGAGCGCCTCGTTGCCCGTGAACGTCCCGGTGACGTTCACCAGGGCGTACGGGGTGTCGAACGCGCCGGCGGGCACGAACCACTCGACCGGGGCGTCGATCGTCGAGCCGGCCTGCGACGTCGCGCGGACCGTCTCGGGCAGCTCGGGGACATCGCCCACCGAGGTGGCGAGGCGCGCGACGGGCTCGGCCACGGTGACCGGGGTGGTCTCCGGGTCGGTGACGACCGGCGGCGCGCCGCCGACGAGCACGTCGACGCCGTCGAGCGTGAACGTGCCGCTGCGCACGGTGACCGTCACGGTGTGCGGCGTGGAGCCGTCGAGACCGCGCTGCCAGTACGACGTCTGGCGGTCGCCGGTCGACCCGACGTTCACCGTCCGCACGGGCTGGTCGTCGACCGCGACGTCGATCGTCGCGGCGCCGCTGGCGCCGAACAGGTTGAACCCGGTGCCGTCGACCTCGAACACCGCCGAGCGGCCCGTGGCGAGCACGTGCTGCGTGCGGTTGAGGTGCGCGTAGCCGGCCTGCGTGTAGGCGAAGCCGCCGGGGTAGGAGATGCGCGGGTCGGCGTCGTCGATCTTCACGGACTCCCAGGCCTGGCCCTCGATCGGGGTGACGGCGAGGTCGTCGTACTGGGTGTTGTAGTACCCGCTGACGATCGAGATGCGTCCGGTGAGCACCGGGTTGGTGCTCGCGTCGACGTACCGCGCGAGCGGGGCGTCGTCGAGCGTGACCGTGATGACGTTGTCGCGCGCCTCGACGGACAGCGAGTGCCACGCGTCGGCGTCGAAGCCGGGGATCTTGCCGGACGAGACCGCGGTGCCCAGCTTGCGCAGCTGCCACGTGCCGTCGGCGTAGACCCGGGCCGTGTAGGTCGCGAGGTCCTCGCCCGTCGGGACGTGCTGGCGCACGCCGAGCCCGGCGTAGTTCGGCAGGTTCGCGTCGCGCACCTGCGTGTCCAGCCGGAAGTCGACCGACGCGGTGTAGCTCGCCCACGAGTGGTCGCCCAGCACGGTGGCCGGGGGAGCCGTGGACGGCCTGTTCTGCGCGTGGCTGCCCCACACGTCCCACGTGAAGCCGCGGTTCTCGGCGTGGATCTTCTGCACCATGACGTTGCCGCGCTCGCCGTCGCCCTCGACGACCTCGAACGCGCCGTTCTGGTCCGCCGTGTACCGCGGCGAGCCGCCGCGGCGCTCGACGTAGCCCATCTCGACGCCGTTGACGTCGGCCGTCGGGTAGCCCTCGTACTCGTAGTCGTCGGTGTACGGGAGCTCGAGCGCGGTGTCCTCGGCAGGCGAGGCGTAGTCGGCGCGGTCGTAGGCCGCGGTCGTGCCGTGCACGCCCTCGGGCAGCGTCGACAGCGTCTGGATCGAGTACGGCGCGATCTCGACCTGGTAGACGGCGTACTCGACGCCGTCCGTCGTCTCGGTGCGCACGGGCTCGACGTAGCCGGTCGGCCGCAGCCAGTTGGCGTCGTACTCCTCGCCGGCGTCCGGACCGCGCGTCTCCCACACGGTGAGCGGGCGCGGCTCGCCGAGGTTGGCGACCTTCACCTCGAAGTGGCGCGCGGTCTTCGTGTTGTTCGCGTGCACCTGCGTGAAGTCCGGCTCGCCGCCGTCCGCGGCGGGCGTCCGCAGCGTCATGTAGGTGCGGGTCGAGGTGTCGACGTTCGTGCCACCGTCACCCTTGGTTCCGTCGCCGTACGTGGCGCCCTCGACGTACTCCCAGCCCGACTCGGCGAACTGGTGGAAGTGGCGCACGAGCGCGACGCCGACTCCGCCCTCGTAGTAGCCGGACCACGGGTCCGACGCGCGGATGAGGTGCTTGGGCGAGTACTGCGTGCCCTCGTACATCGCGCTCACCGCGGGCTGGAAGAGGAACGACGTCATGTGCGCCGGGTTGTCGCCCGCGCCGCTCCAGCGGTAGGCGTTGATGAACCGGTCGGCGATGTCGACGGCGCCCACGGTGCCGCCGATGCCGCCGCGCGCCGGCTCGGCGTTGATGCGGTACTCCGGGTCGATCATCGGGGCGACGCCCTCGGAGTACAGCACCTCCATGCCGAACTCCTTGTTGAGGCGCGTGAGGTTCGGCCCGCCGGCGATGTCGTAGTGGTAGCCGATCGCGTCGACCTGCTCGAGCGCCGCCGGGCTCGCGAGGATCGCCGCGGCGACCGGCTCGACGTTGCGGTACGTGTCGAGCGCGACGATCTTGATGTCGCCGTAGTCGTAGCGCGCGTCCTCGGCCTCGGCGTCCTCCTCGAGGCGCTCGGCGAAGTCGACCGTCCACGCGAGCTCGGGCGCGATCGACGCCTGGTGGAAGCTCCCGCCGATCTCGTTCTGCGACGGGGACATGTAGTCGAACTCGACGCCGTACGTGTCGTACGCGGCGTCGATCGTCTCCTTGTACCACTGGTAGCGCAGGTCGGGGTCCGTCTTGGTCCACGACGGCTCGCCCCAGCGCAGCGCCTCGGTCTCGATGTCCGGGTTGATGGACAGCGCGTCGGCGATGAAGTGGAAGCCGGAGCCGCGCAGCACGTTCGCGGGCTCGTCGGCGCTGCGCTTCGTCGCGGGCTCGGTGCCCGACGACGTGTTGTTGTCCGCGCCGAGCTCGACCTTGATGTGCTTGAGCCCCGCACCCGTCTCCGGGTCGAAGATCAGGTGCATGATGCGCCAGTACGCCTCGGGGTTCTCCTCCTTGTAGTCCAGCAGGAGGTTGCCCGTGTTGTTGCACGAGACGGAGCCGAAGCCGCCGAACACGTTGAACGGCGTGCCGTCGGCGCGGCGCTCGACGTCCTCGCCGTCGACGAGGATCTGCTGCCAGTCGATCGACGGGTCGTCGAAGCGCAGCTCGGGCAGGTCGGCCGGGAGCGCGCTGGTGGTCGACGGCGCGGCCGGGGTGCTCGGGGCCGACGCCGCGGGCGTCGCGGCGACGAGGCCGGTGACCGACAGCGCGAGCGCCGTCGTCACGGCGGTCGCCGCGCGGGCGCGCCCGTTCGGCCCGCCGGGTGGGGCGTGGAGTCTCATGGTGTGCCTTCCTGTCGCCGGCACCGGCGACATGGTGCGGGGTGGTGGGGGAGGCTCAGCCGCAGTGCGCGGCGGAGGTCGTGAGGTCGCGCTCGGTCGTGACCGTGCGGCCGTCGACGTCGGCGCTCGCCGTCACGGTGACGGTCACCTCGTCGGTGCTCGCCTGCCGGGTCGCGAACGACTGGTAGGCGTTCTTGCCCGGGGCGACGTCCGCGACGCTGCGTGCGCCGAACGGCGTCGTGAGGGTGACGTCGACGGGCACCTCGTCGTCGTTCGTCGCACGGACCGCGACGTAGGCCTTGCCGGCGAGGCAGCGGACCTCGGCCTGGACGGCGACCGCGAGCTCCGGGTCGACCGGCTCCTCGCCGGGGACCCTGCCCGCCACGGAGAGCTCGCTGATCTTCAGGTACGAGCCCGGGGTGTCGAACGTCAGGCGCAGCGCGTCGGACACCACCGCGTCGAACCCGACCGTGGTGAGGGTGCCGTTGGCGGCGGGCGCGACGGCGCTCGCGGTGGTGGGGCGCCACACGCCGTCGGCGTCGCGGTACTCGACGCCGATGCCCGTGATCGTGCCCTCGGTGTTGGTGAGGCGCACGGCGTCCAGGCGCCACTGCTCGGCCGCGGCGACCGTGAACGTCACACGGTCCTTCTTGCCGGTGCCGCCCGCCCACGTGGACCACGCGGTCGAGGGGTTGCCGTCGCACGCGAAGGACGCGGGCATGGTGCCGTACTCGGTCTGGTGGAACGACGCGCTCACCGTCGTGCCGGGCTCGCGGCACACGTCCGCCGGGCCGTCGACCTGGACGGTCGCGCTGACGTACCGCCCGGCGAGCGGGCCGTCCCCGGCCACGTGCCCGACGAGCGTGTGCGTGCCCCGCGTGGCGAACGCGGCGTCGAGGCTCGCGGTGCTCCAGTCGGCGGTGAGGTCGTCGTACCGCTCGCCGTCGACGGTGACGTCGAACGTCGGGTCGAAGGCGTCGCGGTCGTCGACGTGGGCGGAGAACTCGAGCGGGGTCACCGGTTCGAGCGGGTGGAACAGCGTCGTGTTCGCGGGGTCCCAGGCGCCGACGTTCTCGACGGTCACGCGACCGTCCTTCACCTGGATGGGCGCCCACACGTACCGCGAGCGCTCGCCCGCCGAGCCGTTGGCCTCGGTGATCCAGCGGTCGCCCATGTACGCGAAGCGGCCCGCCTCCTGGTCGATCGCGATGACGAACGTGGGCTGGGAGTCGAAGCACTCGACCGGGTCGGCGGTCCCGACTCCCGTGCGCGCGGCGTCGCCGACGCACGGGTTCCCGAGCCGCTCCCACTGTCCGGTGGCAGGGTGGCGGTCGTTGTTCCCGACGACGGCCTCCGTGGGCGTGATCATCGAGCGCGACCGGTACGCGACGACCGGCGTGGAGGCCCAGCCGTCGGTGCCCGACGTGAGCATGTAGTACCAGCCGTCGTGCTTGAAGACGCTCGACGCCTCGCGCGAGAAGTCCGGCAGCACGCGGTTCGAGAAGTCCTCGCCGAGCGTGGCGTCGCTGCCCGTCTCGAGCGGCCCGGTGTACTCGGCGTTGAGCCGGGACACGTACATCCACTTGTTCATCTCGGACGAGTAGACGGCGTAGGCGTCGTCGGCGACCGGGTCGACCGTGTGCTCGTCCGTGTCCTGGAAGATCGTCATGTCGCGCGAGTCGCCCTCGCGGCCCGCGTTCGGCACGCCCGGCGCCCAGTTCATCTTCGTCGTGTTGACGAGCTTGAACGGGCCCCACGGGGTGTCCGACGTCGCGAAGCCGATCTCGGCCCGCGAGTACCGGGACCCGACGTTCTGGTTCGCCGGGTCGCCGCCGCCGCGCACCCAGCTCACGAGGTCGGCGTTGTCGGCCAGCGGCCCGTCCGCGTGGTAGATGACGACGAACTTCTTCGTCTTCGCGTTCCAGAGCATCTTGGGACGCTCCATGATGTTGATGTTGCCGTTGAGGCGGTACGACGCGTTCGCGAGCGCGGCCTCGTCGTACGTCGCGGCGACGCCGGCGTCCTCGTCGGCCCACGTCTCGACGTAGGGCTCGACGAAGGCCTTGGCAGCGTCGATCTGCTCCTGCGTCGAGGTCGCGTCGGGCGCGGTCTTGTTCGCCACGGCCTGCAGCGCGTCGACCTTCGCGGGGTCGACCTCGACGGCGGTGCCCGCCGCGTTGACGCGCAGCGTGAAGTGCTGGTGGCTCGGGAGCACCCGGCCCATGTCGTGCCACGTGGTGAGGTCGGTCGACCAGTAGCCGCGCACGCCGTCCACGGGGCGCGTCGCGTGCGTCTTGTCCTCCCCGTACCAGAGGTGGACCTCCTGGTCGGTCGTCCCGTCACCGGTGATGTCGAGGCCGACCTCCTCCTCGTGGACGGTGACGACCGAGCCGCCGTGGGCCTTGATCGCCTTGCCGTCGGCGTCGTTCCAGACCGAGCCGTCCGGCGCGGGGACCGTGCCCGACGGCGCGGCGGCGGGCAGTGCGGTCGGGGTCACCGTGGCCGTGGTCGCCGTCGCGGCGGTGGACGAGGTCGCCGGTACGGCGACGGCGGCGAGCGAGCCGCCGAGGACGAGTGCGGTCGCGGCGGCGAGGGTCGGGGCGAGGCGTCGACGACGACGCGGGGGTGCGGAGGTCGGGTGGTGCAAGTGGTGGGCGGGTCCGGCGGCAGCGTCGGGCACGAGGATCTCCTTCGATCATCCGCTCTGCCCGCGACGATCTCCCATGATCGTTTATGTTTGTTCACGAGCAGCAGCGTTCGTTCGTGTCCGAAAGTATGTTCTGCCACACCGACCGTCAACCGAGTGCCGCGACCTGAACGGAAACGAACACGCGCCGTCGGTCGGCAGATGTCGACTGCGCGCCGGAGGTCAGCGCCGTCCGTGACGACGGCGGCGTCGTCAGCCAGCTCGACGGGAAGCACCTGCCAACTCGAATCCTGTGGTGGGCGGCCTCAGCCGCCTGCCGTCGCGGTCGGTGCTGGCATTACGCCCTGTCCCCGGCCATGGGGCTCGAGAGAAAGTCGCTCAGGCGCGTTCGCAGATGGGCGATCACCTGCTCATCACCCACGGCCGGCCCGACGGTGAGCGCTATTTCCTGTCGGAGCATCTCCGGCCAGTCGAAGGGACTGTCCGGGGCGTCACGCGCGAGCCACCCCCGGAAGCGTGCGAGCGTGCCGTCGGCCAGTGCGGTCCCGAAGCCCTCGACGAAGGCCGCGACGCGGTCGAAGTCCGAGTAGCCGACGAAGAGCCCAGGCTTGGCGAGCACCGTGTCGACGACGTAGTCCCAGTCCTTCACGCGGCTCAGAGTAGCGATGCCGTGCCCGTCGCGGTGACGGCAGAATGACGTGATGCTCAGCCTGCGAGGTGCCCGCCACGAACTCGTTTCTGCGGCGCTCGCAGCCCGCGGCGACGACGAGCTGGCTGCGCTGCTCGAGGCGGTCGACGCCGGGTAGGTCGGTGTGGGTGGCGGTTCCTCGGTGCTCGACATCGACGGTGTCCCGGTGTTCGCGAAGCGCGTCCCGATCACCGACCGGGAGCTGGCCCACCCGCGCAGCACGGCGAACCTCTTCGACCTGCCGATGTCCTGCCAATACGGCATGCACCCTCTCGCCGGCCCGGGCTTCGGCGCGTGGCGCGAGCTGGCGGCGAACGAGATCCTCACCGAGGGCGTGCTCGCCGGCGAGGCGGAGTCCTTCGCGCTGCTGCATCACTGGCGCGTGCTCCCGGGTCGCCCGCCCGTCGCGGCCGAGCACGCGGACATCGAGGCGGTCGTCGACCAGTTCGGCGGCAACCCGGCGGTGCGGACCCGGTTCGAGGAGCTGGCCGACGCGACCTCCAGCCTCGTGCTCTTCCTGGAGCACCTGCCGGACCGGCTGCCCGACTGGCTGGACGACCCGGCGGCCCGGGCTGAGCGGCTCGAGAAACAGCTGTTCGAGGCCGTCGCGTTCCTGCGCGGCCGGGAGTTGCTGCACCTGGACGGCCACTTCGGCAACATGCGGGCCGACGACGAGCGGATCTACCTCGTGGACTTCGGGCTCGCCACGTCGCCGCGGTTCGACCTGACAGACGCCGAGCGCGACTTCGTCGCACGCAACGTCGAGCACGACGCCGACTACGCGGCGATGCGACTGGTGAACTGGCTGGTGACCACCGTGTGCAGGGTGTCGATGCCGACCAGCGGTGGCCCCGTGGCGCGCAATGCCTACGTCCGTCGGTGCGCGAGCGGAGACGTCCCGGCCGACGTGCCGGCGCCGGTGGCGGGCATCCTCGCCCGGCACGCTCTCGCCGCCGCGCGGATGAACGACTTCTGCTGGCGATTGGTCGACGGTGATATTCACACACAGTACGGCGAGCCCGCAGCGGGATCGCTGCCGAGGTAGGACCGCGGCCCGTCGTCGGTGGAGACTGGCGCCCGATTCCGGGTCGGGTCTGAGTCGTGAGGTCGAGATGAACCTGGACGACGGCGCGCCCGAGCTCGCTTGGCAGATGCTCCTCCAGGTCGTCGACCGCTACTGGGCCGGGTCGTCGACTGTGACGGCGCACGTCGCCATCACGTTCATCGCGGAGGACCGGATGGGTGGCAGGAAGCGCAAGCCCGAGGAGATGGGCCGCGAACCTGCCCAGCCTCACGGCCTGCCTGCAAGCGACCGATTCGGGTGCGGCGCACCCGCTGTCGGCGTAGGACCTGTGCGAGGCGGTCCGCATCGCCGACGACCCGGCTGCCGCTCTGCTGATCGACGAGTCGCACGCGACGGGCGAGCCCGCCGAGCTGTCTTGGCCCGACGTCGACGCGTCAGTGGCAGTAGCGTCCCGGGCCGCTACCGCCACGACTTGACGTACTCGTGCACGTGGGCGATAACGTCAGCACCCCTCGGCGACGTCCAATCGGGCGACCTTGCCCGACTGCCGTCCGCGCACCGCGAGATCACGCGCAAGCGCGTGACCCTGCTGTACGCGCCTGTCGACGCGGCGCGCGCCGCGTCGATCGTCGAGTCGGACCGACGGGGCCGCGGAGTTCCGGGTGAGCGAGGCGAACTTGCTCGAGGACCTCTCGCGCGTGATCAGGACTACGACCGGCTCATCTCCTCGACATCGACGGGACGCGGGCAGCGCACGGTCGCCCAGCGGCTGCACCGCGAACGCATCCCTCGACGTGGCCGACCTCGCGGCGCTGCCCTGGCCGCGCCGTCGTCCTGGGCTCCGGGGCCCGCCCGACCCTAGTTCGGACCGTCCCGTGGAGGGCCGGCCCGCACCGTGAGGCCGTCGAGGCCTCGATCGCCGCGAACGACCCGCAGGCCAAGCGCACCCTGCGCGAAGCACAGAACGAGATGGCGACCGTCGCGGCCGCCACACCGCTCAAGGAGGCACCGTGAGCGACTGCGGCACCGACGACTACGAGCCGGCGATCGGGCCCATCCCGTCGACGTCGACGACGGTCCGCCCATCAGAGCCTCGGCGGACGTCGAGCCGCCCGAGGTTGTCGAGGCACGGGCCACGCTCGAGAGCACGCTGGCGACACACGCGCGCACGACGACCCAGCTCGACTGCGCACGCGACGCCCTCGCGGATGCCGGGGCGTCCTGCGCGTCGCCGAGGCCAAGGTCACCGACTACTCCGGCGACGAGACCAAGGCGACGTGGCAGCGTGTCGCCGCGGCCGAGGACGTGGAGAAGGCGCGCCGGACCCTCGCCCGGCGTACCGCCGCGGTCAGCGCCCGGGAGCGCGAGCTCGAGGACGCCGCCGCCGTGGTCCACCATGCCGTCCAGGACCTCGCCGTCGCCATCGACCAGGCACGGCCCGTCGCCGTCGAGCAGGCGGTCGACGACGGGACGCCGGCGCTCTACTACGGGTCGGTCGACGAGTTCGTGCGCGAATGCCTGCGCAACGTTTACCGGCGCCACATCGCCGGCCGCGGCGAGCACCGGGTCTGGGCCGCCGAGTGGTGGAAGTACGACGAGGCCGTGATCCGCCTCGAAGCGCTCTGGCGCGCATGGGAACACCTGCGCCAAGACCCCGCCACCGGCATGAGCGTGTGGTGGCGCGACCACGCCGACCACCACATGGCCGTCCTGCTCGACCCCCAGAACGGCCCGTTCGGCCCCGTCGACGGCCCGCACGACCGCAACACCCCCGGCTCCCCGCTGCCCTACGCTGCGCCTCCCGAGGGCATGTTCCCCGACGTCCGTGAGCTCCGTCCCGGAGCGTGAAGAGACCGGGCGCGCCGTGTCACCGGGTGCGGTCGCCACCCGCCCAGCTCCCGGACGGGATCAGGCGTGCGCGATATCGGATGAGCACGACCCCGTCGACGGAGAACGTACGCATTTCCGCGACCCCGGCTCGTCCGCCGGCCATCGAGGCCGCCACATGCATCCGGTGCTCAGCCATCGTCAGCGCCTTCGCGGTCTCGTCCAGGTCAGCATCGCGCCGATACGACGCGTTGCCCTCCACCACTCGAAGCTTGCTCACCGTTGTCTCCTTACGCCTAGTTCACGCCGTCGACGAGGTCGTGGTTGCGTGACCTTCGTCGTGCTCGCGGTGGTCTCTGGAGTTGGCGCGAACAACCCGGCTGAGCGCCGTCTCGAGGTCGCAGCGCCAGTGGTCGGCCAGGAAGACGAGCTGGACCAGGGACTTCTCGTCGAGATAGACGGCCCCCTTGGCGTGCTTGTACTGAGCTCGGGCCTCGGACTTGCTGATGCCGAGTGCTCGCCCGACCTCCGTCCAGCTCGCGCCGGCATCGCGGGCGGTCTTGACCGCGTTGCGGAGTGCGGAATCTGCTGCGTCGCGGACGTGGTTTGCGCCCGTGACGGCGTCGAGGGCATCGAGGCTGAACCTGGTCACTGCTGCGCCTCGACGTCCGACACGGGCGCGAAGTCGACGAAGGTCTCCACTTGCTTCCCGTGCGCGCGGCACCGCTCAACATCGATGCCCATCTCGAGGAGCTGCTGCGGCGTCGGAATGTCCGCGATCTCCGACTCGGCGTGCTGGAGGCAGAAGAGCCCGCTTCCACGGAGATAGCTGGTGTCGGCGAGGCCGCAAAGGTCGCGGTCGGGGACGTGGCGCTCGAAGAGCGCGGCGGTCGCCCAGCCGTCGCATTGCCTCTTGGAGCACGTCTGCTCGGCCCGGACGTTCGGCGGAAGCGGTAGCGAGAGGTAGCCGCCGGGAAGAAGCCGTGTGTCGCACGCGCGGCAGAACACGAGGTTGCGGCCACGGCCGACCTGGTCGCCCGGGTGGTGGCATGGCGACCACCAAGTCGTGGACCGCGTGATGCGCGCAGGCGCGATCTTCACCCACTGCCATGGGTCGACTGGAGTGAACCGCTCGTCGAGCGAAGGAAACGGGTTTGAGGTGCCGTCGACGTACGGCTCGTCCGGCAATGTGGAGACGATGCGGACGTAGTGGATCTCGATCGACGAGTCGTCGGCGAACTCTCGCCCGAAGCTGGGCCCGTGGTCCGAGAGCCACTGCTGCGCATCCGCGACCGAGTCGAAGGTCTGGTCCGCCAGGCACCCAAATTGGAACTCCGACGAGAGGTGGTCCCTGTCGGAGCGGTTGCCGTACAGCGCGGCGAAGAGTTTCGGGGTGTCCGTGCGCGGTGCCGCGGCGGCCACCCGCTCCTGCATCTCGTGGAGGTCGAAGCCGGTGGCGTGGTGGATCCGCTTCGAGTGCGGCTTGTAAGTTCGATTGTCCATCGTGGTACTCCTCTGCGCGGCGCCCTGCGCTGTCATGGACCCGCTGTGAGGCATGACAACGCCTACTGGTTGGCTGCGCACGGCGCACGGTCCACCTAGCGACGACACCACGGGTGCACTCGTCTCGGACCGGGTCGCCCGCCTGTCAGGCGGCGACCATGCCGAAGACGGTAGCACTCGCTCCCCGCCCTGCAACAACTCCGGTGGTTGGGGCCCCGGCCCTGCGGGGGCCAGCGGCGCCGGTTAAGCCCCCGGGAGCTGGACGAAATGCGCGACACCGGTCGACGGCGCACCATGTTGCTATGGCGAAGCATGACGACCTGCGCGACGACATCGCGGCGGCAGCATCAAAGCTCGCAAGTACGGTCGGCTCTGGCCGTGAGCTGAAGAAGCTCGAGAGCCACCTTTGGGACGGAGAACGGGTCGAACTGCTCCTATCCGGCACGTACGGCAACGCCACCGGTCTGCTGACCCTCACCGACCGGCGGCTGCTGTTCACCAAGGACGGCATCATGTCCTCGACCAACGAGGATTTTCCGATCGAAAAGATCTCCTCGATCCAGTGGAAGTCCGGCGTGATGCTCGGGTCCGTCACGGTCTACGTGTCGAACAACAAGGCGGAGATCAAGAACGTCGACAAGACATTCGGCAAGCTACTCGTTGATACGGTCCGCGATCGTATCCAAGGCGGTGCTGCAACCGTACCGCCTTCCGCTCCCACGACACCCAGCACGGGCGGTGACGACGTCATGGACCAGTTGCGCAAAGTAAAGGAATTGCACGAGGCTGGAATCCTCACTGACGCTGAGTTCGAAGCGAAGAAGACCGAACTCCTTGGTCGCATCTAAGCCGCATCTCGACCGCGATCTCGTCAAACAGATCGTGCGGCGCGATCCGCGGTTCTCACTCTCGGACGACGTCGCAGGTGGCCTCTTTGACGAGACGCAACCGCTGGTCCAACTGGCGTGGACGGAGCACCTGTCGAGCGACCCGCCATTGCCGGCCGACACGTCTGCGGATGCAAGAGCCGCCTCTGAGACGATCTTGACGCGGGAGAATTGGCAATGAGCCGGACCACCGGCCGATAGGTGCTCAGCACTGCTCGAAACTAGCGCTCCCGTCGATCAGACCGTCACATTCTCCACTGCCCTGTGCGCGGCACATCGTGATGAGCGCGTCGATGGCAACGGCACCCACGGCGCCGCCGATGTACTTTCCCGCGTTGCTCGGTCGCTTAGCTGGGTTCGGGCGCCGGCGACGCAGTTCTTCGTCGGCCGACCTTCGTGCGCCGTCATACTCGCCACTCTGTGACCCAGGTCTCCTTAGGTTACGTCCCCAGCAGGTACCGGAGCTGGTCGGTGCGCAGGTCAACCGCGACGCGCGCCTGCAGGTCCGGCCCGGGCAGCGCAGATCAGGCAGGTGCCCGCCGAGCCTTCGATGCGGCTCGTACGCTGGTCTTTGCCTGCGCGCGTGCGCGCGTCTGAGCGCCGCGCCCCGCGGGTCGTAGCAGCGCGTCGAACGCTCGGCGGACACCACGCAAGCTGTTCCAGGCCGAACTTCACTTCGAAGACAAGGCGACGGCCGGGCCCCAAGGGGACCGGCCGTCGTCGGGCACTGCTGGGACGAGACTCAGCCGAGCGGGCCGTAGAGCGTCGGGCTCGTGCGCGCCTGCGTCGCCTGCTCGAGCGCGTACGCGAGGCCGAGCAACGGGCCCTCGTCGAAGTCCCGACCGAGGAGCTCGAGGTTCACGCCGGCGTCGGGGATGGCCTCGGTCGCGGACGCCTGGCCCATCGGCACCGTCACGGCGGGCATCCCCGTGTTGGGGCTGAGTCGCAGGTTGGTGCCGATCGTGCCGTAGGGGTTGCCGCTCGGGTAGACGAGGGCGTCGAGCTCGAGCTCGTCGAGCATCCCGGTGACGAGCGTCTTGCCCTCGGCGAGCACCTTGGTGTGCGTGCCCTCGGGGCCGGCCCACGCCTGGTACGTCTCCTCGGTGATCGCCCCGCGGGACTCGTAGGTGCCGCGGCGCGACGGTACGAAGCGGCCCGAGTCGACGATCTGCGACAGCGTGCGAGCCTCGACCGCGGGGGAGAGGTGGTTCGCGACGTACGCGTCGAGGTCGTGCTTGAACTCGTTCGTCGAGCCGGAGCCCTCGCCGACGACGCTCGCGAAGCCGCGCGGCAGGACGTCGGAGTACGACGTCGGCGGGGTGACCTCGACGACGGTCGCACCGAGCGACTCGAGCGTCGCGCGGGTCTCGGCCCACAGGCGGACCGTGGTCGCGTTGGTGCCGATCATCGACGGGACGTACCCGATGCGGGCGCCGTCGAGCGCGTCGGCGTCGAGGTACTGCGTGTACGACGCCGGGACCTCGCCCTCCTGGCGCGACGTCACCGGGTCGGCCGGGTCGACGCCCACCACGGCGTCCAGCGCGACGGCCGCGTCGGTGACGCTGCGCGTCATCGGGCCACCCGTGTCCTGGCTCAGCGCGAGCGGGATGATGCCGTCGCGGGACGCGAGGCCGGTCGTCGGGCGCACGCCGACGAGCTGGTTGTACGACGACGGCACGCGGATCGAGCCGCCCGTGTCGGTGCCGAACCCGATGCCGGCGAGGTTGGCCGAGATGGCTGCCCCGGTACCGCCGCTCGACCCGCCGGCGGTGCGGCTCGTCGAGTACGGGCTCGCGACGTACGTCGCGGAGCCGGCCGCCTGGAACGACGAGAACTGCGACTCGAAGCCGAACGCGAACTCGTCGAGGCTGGCCTTGGCGAGGAGCACGGCGCCG
This sequence comes from Cellulosimicrobium sp. Marseille-Q8652, assembly GCF_965112045.1. Taxonomy (NCBI): domain Bacteria; kingdom Bacillati; phylum Actinomycetota; class Actinomycetes; order Micrococcales; family Promicromonosporaceae; genus Cellulosimicrobium; species Cellulosimicrobium sp. Marseille-Q8652. The sequence continues at coordinate 1,246,012 of NZ_CBCOPS010000002.1, forward strand.
TCGGCCCGCAGGCCGTCGACCATCGCGGCGTCGGTCGCGGTCTGGTTGGCGTCCCAGCACCCGCAGCCACCGGTCGTCGGCATGTCCTTCGTGTCGTAGTTGTCCTTCACCGCGACCGGCACGCCGAGCAGCATGCTCGTCATGCCCTGCGACGCGCGCACCGCGTCGGCCTGCTTCGCGGCGTCGAGCGCGACCGTGCTCGTCGAGACGATCGACGCGAGCGGGCGGCCGCCCTCGGACGTGTCGACGAGCGTGCGGTCGTAGGCCGCGATGCGGTCGAGGTACTCCTGCGTGATCTCGACGGACGTCGTCACGCCCGCGTTCATCGCGGCCTGCATGTCGACGACGGACGCCTCGACGAGCTCGAACGGCCCGTCGTCGTAGACCATGCGCTGCGAGACGGCGGCGAGGTCGGCGACCGTGAGGGCGCCGTCCGCGTCGGTGTCGACGAGCGCGACGTCCTTCCAGCCCTCGTCCTGCGCGGTCAGGCCGAGGTTCGCGGCGACGACCGCGAGGTCGTCCGCCGTCACCTGGAGGTCGCCCGTGAGGTCGAGCTCGGTGTAGTACGGCGCGAGGAACGTGCCGGGTGCGGCGGGCGCGGGGGCACCGGTCGCGGTCGGGGCGGCGGCCAGGCCGACGACCAGGCCGGTGAGCGTCAGCGCGGCGACGCCCCCTGCCGCGCGGCGGTGCGTGAGGGTCACGGGTCGGTCCTTCCGGGGGTGGTGCGCGGAGACGGTCGTGGCGGTGTGCGTGCTCATCGGGACGCCACCGCCCGACGGCGTGCCACGAGGATCCCGACGCCGGTCGCGATGGCCAGCACGGCGCCGGCAACGATGGCCGCGACGCTCGCGCCCGTCGAGGCGAGCGGGCCGCCGGAGCCGCCGCCGTCCGTGCCGCCCGCGCCGGACGTGGCGGGTGAGGTGGGGTCAGAGGTTGCGTCGTCGTCCGCGGGGTCGGTCGTGCCCGGGTCGGTGGGCGGCGTCGTCTCTCCCGGCTCGTCGGTGGGGACGGGCACGGCCGTGACGGTCGTGGTCGCCGTGCCGGCGTCCTCGAGCGTGACGGTCTCCTTGTCGGTGCCGACGAGCGTGACGACGGGGACGTCGAAGACCGCGTCACCCGCGGCGAGCGCCGTGAACGTCAGCGTCGCGAGCGTGACGTCGCCCTCCAGTCCCGGCGAGGTGCCGAGACGCGTGTGCGCGATGGCGACCGTTCCGGCGCCGTCGTCCGTCGCGTCGGAGAACCCGCCGTCGGGCGTGACGGCGCTGTCCTCGACGAACGCGACGAGCTCGGGGTCGTAGGCGACCGCGAGGTCGTAGGCGTAGAGGTCGGCGGCGCCCGCGACGGCGACGGTCACCTCGATCGGCTCGCCGGCCTCGACGGTGGCGGGCGCGTCGACGGTGAGGTCGGCGACGGACGGGGCGGCCTGGGCTGCCTGGGCCGTGAGCAGGCTCGCGGCGAGGGTCAGGCCGCCGACGAGCGTGGCGCGTCGTCGTGCCCGACGGCGCGTGGGGGTGTGGGTCATGGGGGAGCGGTTCCTTCCTCGGGCGGCGGGCGCACCGGCGCTCGGGTCGTGAGAGGGTGCCCGCCGCGAGTGATGCTCACAGGCCGCTGTTTCCCGGTCGTTTCCTGCGTGTAAGCCGCAGTCGTTCCCGGCGTCGAGCCCGGAGCGCGACGCGCGATGAGAATCGGCGGTCGCCGCGGTCGGACTGCCTGGCGGCCGGCCTCTCGCCACGCCGCCCCGACGGAGGAGCACGCACATGCCGCTTACGAGGATCCACAACCTGTCCATCTCTCTCGACGGCTTCGCCACTGGCGAGCCGCAGTCCCTGGAGGCGCCGTTCGGCCACGCCGGGGAACGGCTGCACGAGTGGATGTTCGCCACCCGGTACTGGGACGCGAGCGGAGGGTCGGCAGGGGTCGACGGTGCGTTCGCCGCGCAGCACGACCGAGGCATCGGGGCCGAGATCATGGGCGCGAACAAGTTCGGGCCGCCCGGGTGGCAGGACGACCCGGACTGGACGGGCTGGTGGGGCCAGAACCCTCCGTTCCACTCCCCGACCTACGTGCTCACGCACCACCCGCGACCGTCGATCGAGATGGACGGCGGAACTACGTTCCACTTCCTCGACGCGACGCCGCCCGCGGCGCTCGAGGTGGCGCAGGCGGCAGCCGACGGACAGGACGTCCGCATCGGTGGCGGGGCGACCGTCGTACGCGACTTCCTCTCCGCCGGGCTCGTCGACCACATGCACCTCGTCCAGGTCCCGATCGTGCTGGGCCGAGGCGTCCGCGTGTGGGACGGGCTGGAGGCGCTGGAGGACGACTACGCCGTCGAGGCGGTCTCCGCGCCCAGCGGCGTCACGCACCTCACGTTCACGCGGAGGCAGCGGTCGTGAGGACCGACCCGGCGCGAGCGCTCGCCTGGCGCCTGCGCCGGCAACTCCTGGACCCCCTGGGGGACATGGCGGCGACCGACGTCGTGCGCCGTCTCGGCGCCGTGCCGGCGGCGTCCGACGTCGAGCTCGCGGTCCGGGCCCGACAGGTCGCGTCCCGACACACCTCCCGACAGGGCGAGGTCGCACGGGCGCTCGCCGACGGCGAGCTGCTCGCCGTCTACGCCTTCCGTGGGGCGACGCATGTCGTGACGCCCGAGGAGGGCGGCGCCTACCTCACGCTCCGTGCGGCGGGCCGGATGTGGGAACGGCCGTCCTGGCGCGAGTACTACCGCCTCGAGCCCGAGGACTGGCCCCGGTTGCGCGAGGTCGTCCGCGACGCCTTGAGCGACGGGCCGCTGACCCGCGCGGAGCTCGGCGACGTCGTCGCCCGGGACGCCGCGTACGCGCACCTGCGGCAAGCGTTCGCCGACCCGTCGCACACGTTCCTCAAGCCGTTCGTGTGGCAGGGCGACATGAGCTTCGGGCCGTCGCGCGGCCAGGAGCCCACGTTCCGGCGGCTCGACACCAACCCGCGCTGGACGCCGTGGCCCGACCTCGACGAGGCGGGTCGCCACGCGGTCCTCGCGTACGTCGGTACCTACGGTCCCGCTACCGAGGCGCACGTCCAGTACTGGCTCGGCGAGGGCCTGGGCGCCGGTCGTGCTCGCGTGCGCCGGTGGTGGGCGGACCTCGCCGAGCGGTTCGCCGAGGTCGACGTCGAGGGGGAGCCCGCGACGGTGCTGCGCGAGCACGCGGATGCCCTCGCCGCGACGCGGCCGTCGACGAGCGTGCGCCTCCTCCCGGGACACGACCAGTGGGTGCTCGGCCCGGGCACGGCCGACGCGCACGTCGTGCCGCCCGAGCAGCGCCAGGCCGTGAGCCGCGGGGCGAACCTCGTCGTGGTCGGTGGCGTCGTCGCGGGCACGTGGGCGGTGTCCAGGGACGACGTCGCGGTGACGTGGTTCGACGGCGCCCGGTGGGCCGCCGACGTGACGGCGGCCGGGGCGCTCGCGGACGAGGTCGGGTGGCTCGGCACTCTTCTCGACCGTCCGCTGCGGCTTCGTCCGCGAATGGACTGAGGCGTCAGGCGTAGGGAGCGGCTGTCGTCCACCGGAGGCGCGGCTTCCACGGCATGGCGAGAAGAAGGGCGACCAAGCCCTCGGCAGTGTCCTCGCGGACCGAACCGTCCGGCATGGGGACGCGGTAGGAGCGCATCCCCCGTCCTGTGCCGACCTCGATCCTCCCCTCGACGGCCGCGGCGATGATCGCCTCGACCACGTCGACGCTGGCCTGCTCGCGGGGCAGCTCCCAGCCGGGAGCACCGCCGAGACTGACGACGACACCGTCGGCGTCGTGCATCACCCAGATCTCCACCGTGCCGTCCGACGGCGAGCTCGCCGTGAACCCTTCCACGCCACCTTCGTCGTGTGGCGGGGAGACGCTCCCGCGGCCGGTCAGCTGCTCCTGCCACCTGGCCGCCAGAGCGCGGAGCGCAGCAGTGGTCTCGTCGAGCGGCAACGCCTGCGGGGCCTTCATGGGGGCAGAGTCTTCCACGGCGACACCGCGCTCCCGGCCGGATTGACCGTCCGAACGTGCGCTCGATCTGTCACCCTTCCTCCGTGAGGTCACGAGGGACGGCTGCCAGCTTCATGGCGCGCGATGGCGCCAGTGCTGACGAGAGACAAGCACTCTGCCGCGCGGTGCTGCACGTGCTCCACGACCGGCTGACCTCCATCGATGTCGACGTGTACTCGGACGACCCGTGGCCACCCGACGTCGAGTGGGCGATGGCGGAGCTCTCCGACCGCGCCGTCGAGCAGCGTGGCCGGTTCGCGAAGCGGTTCGGCTGGGCGCCGAGCGTCACGGTCCGGCTCAACCCGAGCGTCGACCGCGACCTCGACCTGGCCGCGGCGATCGCGCCGTACACGATCGCGATGACGGGGGTCGCCAGCAGCGGAGACATCGTCGTGTCGGCGGACGACACCGGGAGCTCGTTCGTCGTCGAGCTCACTCCTGCGGAGCACACAGCGGTTCTCGCTCAGATCGCCGAGCTGGGCGTGAGCCGGGAGCTGTTGGTCGTGTTCGAGGGCTGAGACCGCGGAGCAGTGCCGCGACGGGCTGCCCACTGGCACGGGTGGACAATGCTCGTATGGCGACGGCAGGGTCGGCGCCGGCCGAAGGCGACGACGTCGCGCGTCTGACGGACGCGCAGCGTGCCTTGCGCGCGCAGATCCTCGCGACGGAGCACTGGAGCCTTCTCGCGTCGCGTTCGACGACGCAGAGCGAGGTGCTGACGCGTATCGCGATCTTCCTCACGCTCGTCTCGGCGGGGGTCTTCGGGCTGGGAGTGCTCGGCAACGCGACGAGTTTCCGGGGTGGGTTCGCGGCCGTCGCGATCGGCGTGCTGCTCCTGCTGGCCCTGCTCGGCGGCGTGACGCAGCTGCGCGTGTTCGCCACGGCCGAGGAGGACCTAGCCCACGTGCTCGCGATGAACCGGCTGCGGGGTGCGTACGTCGACCTCGACCCGGGCGTCGAGAGGTACTTCCTCATGTCGCCCGCCGACGACCTGGCCGGGGCCAACCGTACGTACTTCCCGTTCGCGTCGCGGGACCGGACGCAGATGCTCGCGAGCTCGATGATGCTCATCCTCGTCGTCGAGTCGGTGCTCGTCGGGCTCCTGTGGGGGAGCGTCATCTGGGCGCTCACCGACGCCGCGGGATGGGCGATCGCCGTCGGCGTGATGGCTGCGGTGACCAGCTTCGTGCTGTGGTTGCTGCGCGGATACCGCAACTACCGAGCGATGTGGCGTCGGCACGTTCCGCTGCGCCGAAGCATGACCGCTGAGGGACTGCCGGGCTAGACCGCAGAACGACTCTCCGCATCCTCGACGTCCTGTCGGCACTCCACGACGTTCTGCATGAGATGCTCCTGCGAGCGAAAGCGCCGCAACGGTGCGCTGTACACGCGACGGGCGATCACAGGGTCGCAGCTCAACAGATCGCTGATACGCGCGACCGCCGCGTCGTCTGACGGGGCGGTCAGCACGGCATCGACCACCTGATGGAGAGCCGCCCGCGCGCTGAGGAGCGCGGTGGCCTCGGCGAGGCGTGGTCGGAGCATCTCGGCGTCCGGAAGTTGGGGCGGGGGCCGTCGACGGCGGGCCACCTGCTCCGCGGTCAACGTGAGCGAGAGCGGATCGGCGGTCGTGAGGCCGAGCTCTGGCAGGAGCGCAACGACGTGCTGCGGACCGGGCTCCTCGTGGTCCTGTGGCGACGAGGACACCACCAGGGGCAGTCGCGCGTACTCACCAGGATCGAGAGGAACGGCCGGATGCCGCCCTCGAACGTAGCCGAAACCGAACGGTGGGTCAGGTGCGCCTGCTGCGGTCACCGGGAGTACGACGCCGACCGCGACGAACGCGTGGTCGTCCTCCGGCGCCCAGCGCTCCTGACCTGTGTTGACGACGTCGATCGCGAGCCGGTCGAGGTCCGGAGAGTCCTTGACAGCGTCCGGCCACCGGAGACACAGGCCACGGCCGAGCTCTGCCTTGCTCGGTCGCAGCATCACCTCGGTGCCGTGCACGGCCCAGTCTCGGCGACCGTCGGTCTCGGCGGTCGAGACCGACGCGATGCGCCAGCGGGACCTGTCGGGCCGCGACGGCGCGCCGACCACCGTGACGCCCTGCGTGTCGATGCGCAGGACGCGCCACCCGTCGTCCGGCGCCCCGGGCGCAGTCGCGCCGTCGACGCCCAGATCTGCGAGCACCTCGGAAAATCGGCCGCCGGGCGCGGACAATGCGCCCGGGTCGACCTCGTTCGTCCCCAGGCGAGGCCAGTCGCGGAATCGGTCGTCCATGGCCGCCAGCATCCCAGACGGGCAGGATGGCGCGCATGACCACGTCGCCGCAGCACGTCGACCTGAGCCTGGACGACATCCGCGCGGTCACCGGCTACGCGGCAGGGTGCGCGACGACAGCGATGCCGTTCTTCACGACTGAGCATCCCGACGAACCGCGACCGCGGGAGGCGATCGACACGGCGCTCTCGTTCGCGGAGGGTGGCAAGCGGACCAACGCGCTCAGGAGGGCTGCTTTCGCCGCGCTCGCGGCGGCCAAGGAGGCCGCGACGCCCGCCGCTGCCGAGGCCGCACGGGCGGCGGGCCACGCGGCCGCTGCTGCCTTCCTGCATCCTCTCGCCCAGGCGACCCAGGTGAAGCACATCCTCGGCTCCGCGGCGTACGCGGCACGTGCGGCGGAGCTCGACGCAGGCGACGACCGCCGGGTCGGGGACGAGTGGGTGGATCGCGCGCACGCGAGTGCGCCGGAGCTCGTCGTCGCAGTACTGCGCCGGTACCCGGAGGCTCCTGAGGGCGGTGGGCGCATCGGCGAGCTCCTCCGGGTGCTCGACGCTGCCTTGCGGCGCTGAGGCCGCGGTCCAGGGGCGGTCTACGCGCGCGATGGTGCAGAATCCCGCCTGTGATCAGAGTTGGCTTCACGCGCAGCATCGAGGACAACTACGAGGCGATCGTGCTGCTCGACGTGGAGTCGGGAGACACGATCGAGTTTCAACGCTCGTTGGCTCACGATCCGCAGGACGTGGCCCTGGGCCAGGACACCTACGCGATCGTCCGTGGTGGTGCCGCCGTGCACTACGGCGGGCTCGTTCGGTTCGACATGCGGGGCGATGTCCTCGCGTTGGAGCTGAACGCTGACGCAGCAGCGGCGCTCGAGTTGCCGAGCTTGGTCGAGCTCGTCGTGGACGATGCAGCAGTCGGCATTGTCGAGCAGCACCTGCCCCGGATCGTGGCGCCGACCGCATGACCACGGCGTGCTCGACGCCCAGAGCACGATCGCTGCGAGAACAGCACCGCGTCCGTGGCGTGATCGCCGCCAGTTCGTGGAGGGGATCGTGCACCGATACCGGATGAGCATCGCGTGGCCCCGAGCGCTTCGGCCCGTGGCAGACCGCCTGGAGCGCCACGCGCGGTTCTCCGGGAGGACCTGGAGCAAGATCCTGTCGGCGCCGTAGGTTGACCATGGAGCGGCGCGAGCCGGCTGGTCACGCGTTGGGCCTCTCGGAGGGCGAGCTGCCGACGAAGATCCCGCCGCGATCCACGACAGGACGACGTCGAGCGCTTCGTAGCGGCTCGCCACGCCAGAGGGAGCAGATGCGCGTGTGGCGAGGGTCATGCTCCGCCAGCGCCGGAACGCGTCATGTCGTCGACAACATGGATGCATCATGTATCTATGCCTCGTACCACCAGCGGCTCTGCGACCGAGCAGGCCTACCGTCACGTCAAGCGACACGTCCTCGACGGGAGCCTTCCTGGCGGGTCGATGACGAGCGAGGGCGAGATCGCCGAGCAGCTCGGTGTGAGCCGCACGCCGGTGCGGGAGGCGTTCCTGCGGCTCGAGGCAGAGGGTCTGCTGCGTCTGTACCCGAAGCGGGGGGCGCTCGTCGTGCCGATCGCGCCGGGGGAGGTGGACGACGTCCTCGACGCGCGGCTGCTCGTCGAGACCCACGCGGCGCTCGGCGTCGCGCGTCTGCCGGAGAGCGAGCTCACCGCCCTGGTCGCCCTGCTGCGCGACCTCGTCGTCGCGCAGGAGGCCGCCGTCGCCGACCGCGACGTCGCCGAGTACGCCACCCTCGACGCGCGGTTCCACGCCGAGATCGTCGCCGCCGGTGGGAACGACCTCCTCACGGCCTTCCACACGAGCCTGCGCGAACGTCAGCAGCGCATGGTCGCGCACAGCGTCCGCTGGGACGAGAGTCGCGCCGCCACGTTCGTCGCCGGGCACCGCGCGCTCGTCGACGCCCTCGAGGCCCGCGACACCCGCACCTACAAGCGTCGGATCCAGCGCCACCTCGACGACGCGCGGACCGGCCTGTGAGCCGCGCGACCGACGCCCCGACCGAGGTGAGCCGGCAGACGGCGACCGCTCCGCGCGTCGGGCACCGGGCCTGGTTGCCCGTCGCCCTGGTCATGGCCGTCGTCGCGTGGGGCGGCAACGAGTTCACGCCGCTGCTCGTCATGTACCGGGAGGTGGGGCACTTCTCGGCGGTGACGGTCGACGCGCTGCTCGCCGCGTACGTGCTCGGCATCGTGCCGGCGCTGCTGCTCGGCGGTCCGCTGTCCGACCGGTACGGGCGCCGACCCCTGCTCCTGCCCGCCGCGCCGGTCGCGCTCGTCGGTTCGCTCGTCCTCGCGGCGGGGGAGTCGTCGGCCGCGCTGCTCGCCACCGGGCGCGTCCTGTGCGGGGTGGCGCTCGGGCTCGTCATGGCCGTCGGCACCACGTGGGTCAAGGAGCTCAGCGACGCCGCGGCGCAGCAGTCCGGCGTGCCCGACGGCGGGTCCGGCGCCCGGCGCGCGGGCCTCGCCCTCACGCTGGGGTTCCTCGTCGGGGCCGGCGTCGCCGCGGTGCTCGCGCAGTGGGCGCCCTGGCCGACGCACGCCGCCTACCTCCTGCACGCGACGCTCGCCGTCGTGGCGGGCGTGTGGGTGCTGCGCGTCCCCGAGACGCGCTTCGGCACTGGGGTAGGCGCTGACGGTGCGGAGCGGGGCCGTCTGCTCGACGACCTGCGCGTCCCGGCGGTCGCGCACCGGCGGTTCCTGCGCGTCGTCGTGCCGGTAGCGCCCTGGGTGTTCGGGTGCGCGGGCAGCGCGTACGCCGTGCTGCCCGGCCTGGTCACGGCCAGCGCGGGCAGCGCGCCCATCGCGTTCTCCGGACTCATGACGGTGCTGGGGCTCGGGTGCGGCGTCGGGATCCAGGTGCTCGGCCGGCTCATCGACACCCGGCACAGCGCCCGGGCGTCGGTCGTGGCGATGTCGATCGTCGTGGTCGGCATGGGGCTCGGCGCCCTCGCCAGCGCGCGGCTCGACCTGCCGACGGCGCTCGTCGCCGCCATGGTGCTCGGTGCCGGCTACGGGCTCGCACTCGTCGCAGGGCTCAGCGAGGTGCAGCGCATCGCGACGCCCGACGACCTCGCCGGGCTCACCGCCGTGTACTACTCGCTGACGTACGTCGGGTTCTGCGTGCCGGTGGCGCTCGCGGCGCTGTCCGTGCGGTGGACGTACGCGCAGATGTTCCTCGGTGGGCTAGTCATCGCGGCGTCGTGCCTGGTGGTCGTCGCGTTCGCGTGGCGGGCGCATCTGCCGACGGGGGAGCGGCGTACGTCGCTGGAGCCCGGGGTCGAGACCGACCGCACAGCCGCGACCGGGACAAACGGTGCTCTCGACGAGGTGCGGATGGGGTAGAGTATCCGAGGCTTCACGGGGTCCGGTCCGCACGGATCTTGCCCGGTGATCCAGCCACGGGCTGTGGCGCAGCTTGGTAGCGCACCTGACTGGGGGTCAGGGGGTCGCAGGTTCAAATCCTGTCAGCCCGACCATGTGATGTCACAGGACATCGGAATGGCCGGACCTACGTTTCGTAGGTTCGGCCATTCGTCGTTTCGGGGTAGGCCCGGGTGGTCGGCTGGTGGGCTGGTAGTCGCGTGCGGGGTCGAGGGTGAGCTCGCGCAGGATCTCGCCGGTGGCGCGGTCGATGATGCGGATGTCGAGGTCGTGGACCAGGAGCAGGACGTAGGTTCCGGCGTAGGTGCGGCCGATGCCGATGTGGTGCAGGCGGCTGGCGTGACGCAGGGTGACGGTGCCCGTGACAGAGACGCGGTCTTCGCGGATGCGGTCGTGGGTGTCGGTGGTCCGGTCGGTGCCGGGGCCGGTCTTGGGTCTGGCGGTTTAGGTGGTGGCGGGGGTGGCCTCGTGGGGCAGGGACCGGTGCCCCGAGCTGGATGAATAGCACAGTATGCAATCCTCCGTCGCTTGCGAAACTCCAGTTCGCTCAGCTACTCCCTCGAGTCGCCTGTGACTGGCTAGATCGTATCGACTTGGCAGCGTCGAACCGGGCGGACACGGCGTTGGTCCGACTAGAACGTGGAAGACACGACTGGACGGAGTGCCGACGAGTCGGGACTGTCGCCGTGGACAGCAGGTCCGCAGGCGTGCTGTTAGGCCGTGCGGGCGCCCGTGCTCCACGCCTGGCTGTCCGCGCGAGGCGCTACAGGATCGCCGCACGTTCGATCGGGTCGACCCGATGGCAGACTTGGCGCCGGCTCGCATAGCATCACCCATGTGGAAGCGAATACCGAAGTGTGGCTGACGCATACGCTGCAAGAATGGGGTACCGGAGCCGGCGGCTCGGAAAGGCTACATCAACGCGCGCGCGGTATCGAGACTGCAATCTCGGAAATTCTAGGCGCATCGGCGTACGAGCGCCGCGGTGCTGTCCGGGGGCCCGACCTGGTCATCACGCGCGACGGCAGCGCGCCGATCGCTATCGAACTCAAGGTCGTCAATTCGGCGAACTTCGCCAAGAACGCTCGCAATAGAGTCGCTGAGCTACTAGCTGCCAGCGTTGAGACGAGGCGCGCATTTAGAGACCCACTCGTGCTTGGCGCTATCCTCCTGATTTCTGGCCGACCCAACGTTGAAGATTTTGTTCGTTTTCTATCGCCACTCTTCCGCAGTCTCGACGGCGTTGGCTACGATGTGGTCGTTATTGGCTATGTAGACGCCGGCATGCGGTGGCTGCCTCTTTTCGGCGAAGTCGAATCGGAAAGTGTGTCGACTGAGCATGGCACTCTGTACGCCAAGCTTGTAGACTCCGACGCGATCTCGACAATAATTCGTTCGCTTTCACCGGCGCACCAGAATTCGGGCGACGGCCCAAACGTGCATCCTTCGAACGGGCGTCGATTTCTGTTCGTAGCCGACGAGTGGCGCTCGGGCCTTGGTGGTATTTCGACGGTGAACCGCGAGCTGGCAACCGCGTTGGCGACCCGAGGATGCGACGTTGTAACGATGGTCCCAATCGCGACCGATGAAGACGTGCGGAGCGCGTCGGATGCTGGCGTCGCCCTGGTTACCCCTGCCCGGATCCCCGGCTTAAGTAGGCATTCGCTCCTAACCTTGCGTCCGATCCTGCCCGTGTCGAGCTGGAAGCCCGACTTCATCGTCGGTCATGGGCGCATTCTCGGGCCCTTTGCCGCAGCGCAGCAGCAAGAGTTCTTCCCAGAGGCGAGGAGACTACACTTTGTCCATACGGCGGCCGGGCAGCTCGAGGCGGCCAAGCGAACCGCCGAAGACCCCTTTCGGATGGAGAAGGCAGACGAACGTCGAGGCCTCGAACGCGACCTTGCGCAGTCCGCCTCACTCGTGGTCGGAGTGGGCCCCCTGCTGGCAGACTCAATAAGCGACGACCTGATCAGCGGGGGGCAACGTCCTCCGGTCCTATCTTTAGTGCCGGGCTTGCGCGACGGGTACATTAGTCGCTCGGGGGATGCGCCAGTCAGGAACTCAGTACTCATTGTCGGGCGCGCAGATGACTTTCACTCAAAGGGAATTGACATTGCAGCCGAGGCGCTGCTCAAGGTTAGGAGGAACTGGGGGACCAAGGTCCATCCGCCGCACTTGGTGATTCGCGGCGTCCCGCGGGAAACTGAGGAAAAGGTCGCCGGACGACTGGACACAATATTCGAAGGTGCGGTGGAGTATGACCTCCGCCCCTACTCGAACTCCGAAGAGGACGTCGTTTTGGATCTCGCCCAGGCGAAGGTTGTGCTATTGCCTTCACGCCACGAAGGTTTCGGGTTGGCGGCCTACGAAGCGGTCGCAAGTGCAGTCCCGGTACTTATCAGCGAGAACTCTGGACTTGCGATGTTCCTCCGGCTTCGTCAGCTCGACACGAGCCCTACTTCCATCTTGCCGATAGTCACGGCTGAGGGAGGGCGCCCGATTGCCGACGTATGGGCGGATGCCATCGTGGAACTCCTCCGAAAGCCCGAGGATGCGCGGGAGCGGGCGGCCGCCCTCCGGGAGAGCTTGGCGAGAGTGGTCAGTTGGAGTGATGCCGTCGATAAGTTGCTGGAGGCTGTCGAAAATCTCGGCTGAGCATGCGAGTGTTTCCCTGGTTGGCGGCGCTGCGCGATGTAGGGCACATCTAGGAATACTGCGCGTAATGGATCTGTGCACCGGAGCCGGAACCTCGCCTCCTTCAGCGCAAGTGCGACGATGAATCGGTCGCAACACGCTACTGACGAACGGTGGGAGCTAGGCTGAAGTACCCCGCGAATAGGGGTTGAGCGCGGAGATCCACCAGTCTGCGACGTCCTCGGCTACCGCGCTCAACGTCAGCGCCCGCGCACGGTTCACGCCCTCATTCTCGCCGTGCGCGATTCTGTTCCGAACGTTCACGAGAACGAACAACTCCTTTTCGAGGAAGGCATCGTTTGCCGAAACGAACGCGCGGAACTCTTCCTCGAGAGCAGCGTCGAAGCGTCCGAGCAGTTCCGTGAGCGCGGATGGTTTGGGATTTCTTGAGTGCTCGAGCCACGTTAAGCCGAAAGATCGAACCATTCCGCCGGACTTTTCCCGAACAAAACCTCGCGCGCACTCGGCAACCGCCTTTTCCAGATAGCCGCAGCTTCGGACTACTAGCAGGCGCGACATCCATCCGAGAGGCTCCGCGCCGATATCGTGTGACTTTGGATCCTCGACAAACTGGCGAAGTTGCTCGAGGTTCGAGAGCGAGCTCGTTATCTCCCAGGGCGGCCATTGCTGCGACGTCATTTCCAGTTAACGCGCAAACGCTCGCGTCGCGAGCGCAATACGCTTCCTGACGCTATCTTCGTCCGCTGTTGCCCGCTCGATCACGCCCGGGAGTTCCGTCTCTGCGAGGAGCCGCGCCATGCCCGCCTCTACCTGCGCGGGGGAGAGCTGGCTCGCTTCGAGCCCGCGCATCAGGCCGACAATGACAGCCTCGGTGAGCGCCGCATTCACTGCCGTGCCGCTAGGTCGGATCGATTGCGGTCCTGGCCCCTGGGCGACCAATTGCGCTGCTCGTCTGAACCTCAGATCGAGAGATTCGCGGTCGAGTCCGTTGAGATTTCGATGCTCCGCCATGAAGTCGTTGAGAAACTTCTTGAGCGGCCGCTTATAGGTTCCCGGCGATACGACGAGCGCAATCACGCGCAGGATCAATTCTTGATCGCGTAGGTGGCGCGCAGGTGGTCCGTAGAGGTTGCGCCACTCCTCGGAGCGGCTCAGTTGCGTGATCCATTCGACAAAGGCACCAGCATAGAGGGCGATTCGAATCTCATGTGGAGTCAACTGTGTTCCGCCAGCGTTTAAGCGTTCGAAAACTTGATACACGGCGTCCAGCGAGCTTGGCGAGCCGTCCGGCTGGACGATGGTGGCCTGAATGAATGTATTTTCTAGCATGCGGCGCTGGTCGGTGCCCAACGTCTTGTATGTCAACCCCTTAAACTTCTCTCCGACATACTGGAGGGCGAACTCCTTCTTGTTCACAACTCCCTCGAAAAAGGCATTGAGTGTGCGCAGTCGCTGTTGACCGTCGAGTACTAGGTAGCTGCGATCGCTCTGTTGAACTAGGAAGATTCCGGGAATGGGGTAGCCCAGTAGGAGGGACTCGATAAATCGGTCCATCTGGGCCTTGCTCCACACGAAGGGTCGCTGGAATCGCGCCGTCTCTATGGGCGCTTCTTCGTGGTCACTCGCTTCTTCGTCCCCGAATGTGGGGATTCGGATGTCGTTGCGTCCAAGCCTGCGAACGAGTCCCTCAACGTCGAAATCCGTGGTCGTATAGGCGACCTTTGTGGGATCGGGGTCGACGGCGGCCTCTTCGGCCACATCGTCCGCATCAAAGGAGGAGTTGTCGCCCGGTACTTCCATCGCCACGTCGTCGCTCACGGCCTGAGGGTACCGCCGTCGAACGTTGCGGTGTGGGAGCTAGGGCGTGTCTCCCAACTTCTGGGTTGGTCGGGCGGCAGACCTTCGGCCGTGGGTCGTATCCCGTCTTGATCGATTCGCAGTGAGAGTGGACGCGCCGCCGGGTCGTCTCGGTGCACGTCCCATGCGGTGTTGATCAGGTGTGCGCGCTGCAGGTCTGCGGGTGGGACGGGGCGGGCCTTCCACGCGTAGTAGGCCTGCTTGGAGAACCCGAGCACCCGGCAGCCCGCCGCGACGGGGATCCCGTCTGCGGCCAGGTCACCGACCAGCGGGTACGTCATTTTGGGGAGATCTCCTTGGCGAAGTACGCCGCCGCCCGGCGAAGGGTCTCGACTTCCTGCTCGAGCTGACGGTTGCGCCGCTTGAGTTCACGCAGCTCGGCCTGCTCCTGCTTCGTCACCCCGGGTTGCACGCCGTCTTCGACGTCGGCGGCCTTGAGCCCGTTACGAAGACAGGACTCGGTGATTCCGAAGTCCTTGGCGATCTGAGCGATGGAACCGCCCTGACGGGCAACGGCGACCACGTCACGACGGAACTCGGCGGGATAGGGCTTGGGCACGGGGACATCCTTCCAGCGAGGACCACAGTCCTCACATTTCAGGAGTCAACCGATGCTGGGGCAGTCCCCTCGGTCGATGCGGCGGCTGAAGAACTTTCGCTCGCCCTAGGCTCAGGGCATGCCCACAGTCCTCCTCGTCCGCCATGGCCGCACCACCGCGAATGCCGGAGGGATCCTCGCGGGTCGCGCGCACGGAGTCCGGTTGGACGCCGTCGGGCGTGAACAGGCCGTCCGCGCGGCCGAGCGCATGGCCGGTGTACCGCTCACCCGGGTGGTGGCCAGCCCGCTGGAACGGTGTCGGCAGACCGCTCGCGTCCTGTTCGAGTGCCAAGCAGGTGCGCCAGAACAGGTGACCGAGCGAGGCATCACCGAGTGCGACTACGGGCAGTGGCAGGGACGCGCACTCAAGGACCTGGCGAAGGAGCCGCTGTGGTCGGTCGTGCAGACGCAGCCGTCGGCGGCCGCGTTCCCGGGCGGCGAGTCGCTCGCGGAGATGCAGGCCCGTAGCGTCGCTTCAATCCGCCGGCACGACGCCGAGGTCGAGGCGGAGTACGGGCCCAATGCCGTCTGGGCGGTCGTCTCGCACGGCGACGTGATCAAGTCTGTTCTCGCGGACGCGCTCGGGATGCACCTCGACCTGTTCCAACGCATCGTCGTCGGCCCGGCGTCGATCTCCATCGTGCGGTACGGGAAGCACCGGCCGGAGGTGGTGGCCGTCAACACCGACGCCGGTGACCTCTCGTGGCTGCGCACGGTCGCGCCGGTCGGGGACGCGCCGGTCGGGGGAGGCGCCGGTCCGGGACAGCCAGACGACCCGAGCGACCCAAGTGAGCCGAGCGACCCGTCGGCATCCTGACGAGCTACCTCCAGCCGTCGTGACCAGCGATCGGAAGCCGTCCTGACGGAGCGCGCGAGCGCTCGTAGAGTGGACGCATGCCCACTCTCGTCCACGAGTTCGACTGGCCCGACCGCGTCGTCGTCGGGACCGTCGGGATGCCCGGGTCCCGCACCTTCTACCTCCAGGCCCGATCGGGCACCCGCACGGCCAGCGTCGCTCTCGAGAAGGAGCAGTCGGCCGTCCTCGCCGAGACCATCCAGCGCCTGCTCGACGAGCTGATGGCGGACCCGGACAACCGGTACACCATCCCCGCCGACGTGCCCGCGGAGCTGATCGACAACGACCCCCTCGACCAACCGGTCGAGGAGGAGTTCCGCGCCGGGTCCATGCGGCTCAGCTGGGACCCCCGCACGGCGCAGGTCGTCGTCGAGGCGTACCCGCTCGTGGAGGGCGACCCCGAGCAGGACGAGGACGGCGACGAGCCCGAGCCGGCCGAGGTGCTGCTGGTCAAGATGCCCGTCGGCACGGCGCGCGCATTCGCCCAGCGCACCCGCGTCGTCGTGCGCTCCGGCCGTCCGCTCTGCCCACGGTGCGGTCAGCCGATGGACGCCGACGGGCACGAGTGCGCGCTGCCCGACCAGGCGTGACGTCGTCGCACGTCGATCTCGACGAGGCGTCGATCGAGATCGTCGGACGCATCCGCGTCGCCTCGAACGCGACGTTCCGCGCCCGGATCGGTGACGTGGACGTCGTCTACAAGCCGGTCGCGGGGGAGAACCCGCTGTGGGACTTCCCGGACGGCACCCTGGCCGGCCGGGAGGTCGCCGCGTACCTCGTCTCGGAGGCGCTCGGCTGGGGGATCGTGCCGCGCACGTGGCTGCGCGACGGGCCGATGGGTCCGGGCATGGTGCAGCTCTGGCAGGAGATCGACGGGACGCAGTCCCCGGTCGATGTCGTGCCGACCGACGAGGTGCCGAAGGACGGCGTGCGGGCCGTGCTGGAGGGCGTCGACGAGGACGACCGGCCGGTGGCCCTCGTGCACGAGGACTCCGCGGCGCTGCGGCGCATGGCGGTGTTCGACGCGGTGGTGAACAACGCCGACCGCAAGGGCGGTCACGTCCTGCCGCTGGCGGACGGGCGACGCCTCGGCGTCGACCACGGGGTGACGTTCCACGTCGATCCGAAGCTGCGGACGGTGCTCTGGGGCTGGGTCGGGGCGAGCCTCGAAGCCGACGAGCTCGACGGCGTCACGCGGCTCCGGGCGGACCTCGGCACAGACGTCGACGGCGACCTCGGTCGTCGGCTGGGCGGGTTGCTGTCCGACGACGAGGTGTCTGCCCTCGCCGCTCGCTGCGACCAGTTGCTGCGCACGGCGCGCTTCCCGCACCCGGAAGCGGGCATGCCGCCCGTCCCGTGGCCGCTGTTCTGAGTCGGTCCCCGTCGTCGCGCTGAGGTGACGCGGCGCAGCCCTCATCCTCTTGACGCCCTCCCGATCGTCTGGCACCGTCTCGTGTGTCAGCGCTGTCATACCCGCGAGCACCGCCGCCCGCCCTCCAACGAAGGACATCGATGTCGCTTCACAGAACGCACCCACGTCTGCTCCGGGAGAACGCCGGTAGGGCGACCGCCACGACCGTCGCCCTGAGCCTGCTGCTCAGCGGCACGACGCTCGTCGCCGGGTCGGTCGCCGCGCACGCGGCGCCCGCCGACGCCGCCGACCCCGGCGACTTCTCGACGTCCTTCGAGTCCGGCGACCAGCCGCTCGACTGGACGAGCACGCCGGAGACCGGCCCCGGGGGCCCGCGGGTCGACGGCGTCGTGGGCACCTCGGTGCTCGAGCGCAGCCCGAGCACGCCCAGCGGCGACGACGCGCTCGGCGGCGCCACGGACGAGCTCGCGTGGGAGGGCCCGTTCCAGAACGGCGTGGGCTCGGTGCCCGGCACGCTCGAGGACGCGACGACCCCCGACGGCGACCCCGCCCAGCACTGGGCGATGGAGGCGGCGGGCGAGACGTGGGTGCAGGTGCCCATGCCGACGCTCGAGCGCGGCGTCACGATGCGCGCCCAGGCGACGCTGACGGGGTCGGGCAAGGTGTTCCTCAACGTCTACAGCGGTGGCTCCGACGTCGGCGGCGAGTACGTGACGCTGACGGACGAGCCGCGGACCGTCACCGTCGACTTCGCGCGCCCCGCCTCGGGCGGCGGCACGCCCCAGTTCCAGATCCGCACGCACGACGCCGCGGCCGTGGACACGGTCATCTCCGGCACGTCGGTCCGCCGCCTGACCCCTGGGACGGTCGACTTCCCGGGCGACGTCACCGACCACGTCGTCAAGGTCACGGCGAACCGGGAGAACCCGCCGAACGAGTCGGCGGACAAGCTCGCTGACGGCGACGTCGCGACCAAGTGGCTCGCGGGCGCGCGCACCGCGCGGATCACCTACGAGCTCGACGCGGCGACGACGGTCAAGGCGTACGCGCTGTCGTCCGCGAACGACGCGCCGGGCCGCGACCCGCGAGCCTGGACGCTCGAGGGATCCACGGACGGCACGTCTTGGACGACGCTCGACACGCGCGGCAACCAGACCTTCTCGGAGCGGTTCCAGACGCGCGGGTACACCGTCACGACGCCCGGCGAGTACCGCTTCTACCGTCTCGACATCACGTCCAACAGCGGGAGCGACGGCACCCAGCTCGCCGAGCTCCAGCTCGCGACCGAGGCGCTCGCGGCCACGAACATGACCGCGGAGGTCGGGTCCGGCCCGAGCGCGGCGTACAACTCGCGGTCGGAGGTCGGCTGGACGGGCACGAGTGCGCTGCACTACGCCGGGAGCCAGACGGCGGACGGCCGCGGCTTCGCCTACGACAAGGTCCTGGACGTCGACGTCCCCGTCGGCGAGGACACCGAGCTGTCGTACATGATCTTCCCCGAGGCGTCGGAGAACGACCTCGCGTACGCGAGCACCTACGCCGCCGTCGACCTGGCGTTCACGGACGGCACGTACCTGAGCGAGCTCGCCGCCGTCGACTCGCGCGGCATCGGCCTGAGCCCGCAGGGCCAGGGCGACGGCAAGGCGCTCTACGTCAACGAGTGGAACTCCGTGGTGTCGCGCATCGGCGACGTCGCGGCGGGACGGACGATCGACCGGATCCTCGTCGGCTACGACAACCCGGCCGGGCCGGCGGACTTCAGCGGCTGGATCGACGACGTCGAGGTCACCGGTGACCCCGAGGAGCCGACGGCGCAGCGCCCGTCCGACTACGTGGTCACCACGCGCGGCACCAACTCCAGCGGCGACTTCTCCCGGGGCAACAACATCCCCGCGACCGCCGTCCCGCACGGGTTCAACTTCTGGACCCCCGCCACGGACGCGGGCACGAACCGCTGGCTCTACCAGTACCAGAAGGGCAACGACGAGCAGAACCGCCCGTCGATCCAGGCGTTCTCGCTGAGTCACGAGCCGAGCCCGTGGATGGGCGACCGGCAGACGTTCCAGGTGATGCCGTCGACCGGGACCCCGGACGCGAACCGGTCGCGGCGCGCGCTGACCTTCGACCACGACGCCGAGATCGCCCGCGCGCACTACTACGGCGTGACGTTCGACAACGGCATGCGCACCGAGATCGCGCCGACGGACCACGCGGCGATGCTCCGGTTCACGTTCACGGGGGACGAGTCGAACCTGATCTTCGACAACGTGAACGACGACGGCGGGCTCACCCTCGACGCCGAGGACGGCGTGGTCTCCGGCTACACCGACGTCAGCACGCCGGGGAGCTCGGCCGGCATGACGCGCATGTTCGTCTACGGCGAGGTCGACCGGCCCGTTACCGCCAGCGGGAAGCTCACGGGTGGCGGTGGCGGCGACGTCACGGGCTACCTGACGTTCGACACGTCCGACGACAAGGTCGTGACCCTGCGCCTCGCGACGTCGCTCATGAGCGTCGAGCAGGCGCAGCACAACCTCGACCTGGAGATCGCCGCGGGCGACACGTTCGACACGGTGAAGGACCGCGCGCAGGACCTGTGGGACGACGCGCTCGACGTCATCGAGGTCGAGGGCGCGGACCACGACACGCTGACATCCCTCTACTCGAACCTGTACCGGCTGAACCTCTACCCGAACTCGGGCTACGAGAACACGGGCACGGCGGCGGACCCGGTCTACCGGCACGTCGTGCAGTCCTCCGCGTCCGGCGACCCCGCGCCCGAGGGCACGACGGCGACGACGACCGGCGCGCGCATCGAGGACGGCAAGGTCTTCGTCAACAACGGCTTCTGGGACACCTACCGCACCGCCTGGCCGGCCTACTCGCTGCTCTATCCGAGCGAGGCGGGGGAGATGGTCAACGGGTTCGTCCAGCAGTACGAGGACGGCGGCTGGATCTCGCGCTGGTCGGCCCCGGGCTACGCGGACAGCATGACGGGCACGAGCTCGGACGTCGCGTTCGCCGACGCCTACCTCAAGGACGTCCCCGGCATCGACGTGCAGGGCGCGTACGACGCCGCGCTGAAGAACGCCTCGACCGCGCCGCCGAGCGCGAGCGTGGGCCGCAAGGGCCTCGACCCGGCCACGTTCCTCGGCTACACGCCGACGTCGACGCACGAGAGCGCGTCGTGGTCGCTCGAGGACTACCTCAACGACTACGGCATCGCGACGATGTCGAAGAAGCTGCTCGACACGAGCGGCGACGACGACCCGCGCCACCAGGAGTACGCGGACAACTACGAGTACTACCTGAACCGGGCCCTGAACTACGCGACGCTGTTCGACCCGGCCACGGGCTTCCTGCGGGGCCGCGAGGAGGACGGCTCGTGGAGCCAGTCCGCGGCGGACTTCGATCCCGAGGTCTGGGGCAACGAGTTCACCGAGACCGACGGCTGGAACTTCGCGTTCCACGCGGTCCAGGACGGCCGGGGCCTCGCGAACCTGTACGGCGGCACGGACGCGCTCGGCGCGAAGCTCGACGAGTTCTTCGCCACGCCCGAGACGGCGTCCAAGCCCGGCTCGTACGGCGGCGTGATCCACGAGATGCGCGAGGCCAAGGCGATCCGCCAGGGCCAGTGGGGCCTGAGCAACCAGGTCGCGCACCACATCCCGTACATGTACGCGTTCGCGGGCGAGCCCTCGAAGACGGCCGAGACCGTGCGGACCGCGATGGCCCGCTCGTTCACGGGCAACGACATCGGCCAGGGATACCCGGGCGACGAGGACAACGGCGAGATGTCGGCGTGGTGGCTGTTCAGCGCGCTCGGCTTCTACCCGCTGCAGATGGGCAGCCCGTCGTACGTCATCGGCTCGCCGCTGTTCACGCAGGCGACGATCCACCTCGAGAACGGCAAGGACCTGGTGATCGACGCGCCGGAGAACAGCGCGGAGAACATCTACGTGCAGGGCGTCACGGTGAACGGCGTCGAGCAGTCGGCCACCCACCTCACGCACGAGCAGCTCGCCGACGGCGGCACGATCGTCTTCGACATGGGCCCGACGCCGTCCGCGTGGGGCACCGGCGCCGACGACGCCCCGCCGTCGATCACGCAGGGCGACGACCTGCCCGACCCGCTCGCCGACGTCGCGCGGTCCGGCACGGCCACGACGGGCGACAAGGGTGCGGACGGCGCAGTGCTGTTCGACGACACCTCCTCGACCGAGCTCGCGATCGGCTCGTCGCCGGTGACGTACGAGCTCACGGGCACCACGGCGCGGGCGCGGATGTACACGCTCACGTCGGCCGCGGCCGACGGCGCGGACCCCACGGCGTGGACGCTCGAGGGCTCGACGGACGGGCAGACCTGGACGACGCTCGACGAGCGCACGGACCAGTCGTTCGCGAACCGTCGCGAGACGCGCGCGTTCTCGATCGCCGACCCGCAGGTGTACCGGCACTACCGGCTGCACGTCACGGCGTCGACGGGCGGGGCAGCGACGCTCTCGGAGGTCGAGCTTCTCGCACACACCCCGAAGGTCAGCGAGCTCACCGACGCGATCGACGCCGCTCTCGACGCCGGCCGCATCCCGGCGGGCACCGCGGAGCGGTTCGGGGCGATCGTCGACGCGGCGCAGGGGGCCGAGGACGCGCACGACGCCGCGGGCGTCGTCGCGCAGCTTCGCGCGCTGCGTGCGGCGGTCGACACCACGGTCGCCTCGGAGCTCGACGACGAGACGCGGGCCGAGCTCACGCTGCTGCTGTCGCAGTGGCTCTCCGCGAGCACCGGCCTGGACGAGATCCGTGCCCAGGTCGGGGCCCTGCAGCGCAGCGGTGACGTCGCCGACGCGACCGCGCAGGCGCTCGTCGACCTCGTCGGGACCGCCCAGGAGCAGCTCGACGGCGCGCACGCCGACGCGCTGGCCACGACGCTCGCGACGCTGCGCAGCACCGTCGCCGACGCCGCTCCGGCTGACGTGAGCGACCACGCGCGCGAGGTGCTGCTGCCGCTCGTGACCGCGCTCGTCGAGAACCCGCCCGCGGCGCAGCGCGCCGCGAGCGCGGCGAGCACGCTCATGGGCGACTACGACCCCGAGAAGGCGTGGTGGCCGTCGAGCTGGTGGAACTCCGCCGTCGCGACGCACACCGTCGTCGACTACATGAGCCGCACGGGCGACCTGAGCTACCTCGAGCAGGTGGACCGCACGTTCGAGCGGAACAAGGCGCCGTTCCCGGCGGGCGAGATGTCGGGCGACGAGCTGCTCGGCAACTTCACGAGCCGCGCGATCGACGACTCCGCGTGGTGGGGACTGGCGTGGATCGCGGCCTACGACCTCACGGGCGACCAGAAGTACCTCGACATGGCCGTCGTCATCGGCGACTACGTCCACGGCTACTGGGACGAGTCCACGTGCGACGGCGGGGTGTGGTGGGACGCGGAGCGGACGTACAAGAACGCCGTGACGAACGGCCTCTACGTCCGGCTCGCGGCCGAGCTCCACAACCGCATCGACGGGGACACGACGTGGCTCGAGCGCTCGCAGACCGGGTGGGACTGGCTCACCGCGAGCGGGATGATCACCGCCGACGGCCTGGTCAACGACGGCCTCACGGCCGACTGCCGCAACAACGGCGGCACCGTGTGGAGCTACAACCAGGGCCTCGCCATCGGCGCCGGCCTGGAGCTCCACCGTGCGACCGGTGATGCGGAGCCTCTCGAGACCGCCGAGCGGCTCGCGGACGCGGCGCTGGCCTCGGACGCGCTCGTCGTCGACGGCGTGCTGACCGAGAGCTGCGACGCGCTCGACCGCACGTGCGACGACAACGGCAAGCAGTTCAAGGGCGTGTTCATGCGGTACTTCATGGACCTCAACGACACGACGGGCTCTGCGGAGTACCAGGAGTTCGTAGACCGGCAGGCGGCGACCATCTGGTCGCAGGACCGGGCCGCGGGCGACCGGCTCGGCGTGCGCTGGGCCGGCGGCGAGTCCGCCGAGCACCCGAACGTCTTCGACTGGCGGGCCCAGGCCAGCGCGCTGAGCGCTCTCATCGCCGCGACGCCGCAGGCTCCGGAGGTCCGCGTCGAGGTCCAGACCCGGTGCCTCGCCGGGACGGTCCACGTCGCGGTGCGGGCGACCAACGTGGGGACCGGGCCGCTCGACGTCGGCGTCACGACGCCGTTCGGCACGAAGACCTTCTCCGGGGTCGCCGCGGGCAAGAACGCCTACCAGTCGTTCTCCGCGCGCGCGAAGACCGTCGAGGCGGGCAGCGTGACCGTCACGGCGGTGCCGTCCGGTGGTGGCCAGCGCACGACGCAGGAGGTGGCCTACCCCGCGCGGACCTGCTGACGCCGCACGCGCCGGTCGGGGTCGGTGGGTCCAGGACCCGCCGACCCCGACCGGGCACCAGGGTCAGAACGCGGCAGCCTCGGCGGCCACGGTCGTCGTCGGGCCGTGGCCGGTGTGGACGACCGTCTCCGGGGGCAGCGTGAAGATCCGGCGCCGGATCGAGTCCTTGATGACGCGCTCGTTCGAGAACGAGCGGCCCGTCGCGCCGGGGCCGCCCTGGAACAGGGTGTCGCCGCTGAACAGCACGGGCGTGTCGAGGCCCTCGCGGACGAGGAGGCACGTCGATCCCGGCGTGTGACCGGGCGTGTGGATCGCCTCGACGGTGAGCCCGGCGACCTGGATCGTGTCGCCGTCCCACAGCTCGTGCGTGGGGGAGCGGTCGGGGTGCGCGCGGTGCCACAGCGCAAGGTCCGCCGGGTTCAGGTACGTCGGCGCGCCCAGGAACGCCGCGATCCTCGGCGCCTCGGACACGTGGTCGTCGTGGCCGTGCGTGAGCACGACGGCGACGACGCGTCGCTCGCCGACCTGCGCGACGACGGCGTCGACGTCGTGGGCCGGGTCGATGACGAGGCACTCCTCGTCGTCGCCGACGATCCACACGTTGTTGTCCACGTCCCACGAGCCGCCGTCCAGGGTGAACACGCCGGACGTCTCGAGGTGCTCGATGCGCGCGCTCACAGCTCCACCACCGATCGCAGCACGGAGCCGTGCGTCATCTTGTCGAAGGCCGCCTCGACGTCGCCGAGCCCGATCCGTTCGGTGACGAAGGCGTCGAGGTCGAGCCGGCCCAGGCGGTACTGGTCGACGAGCATCGGGAAGTCGCGCGAGGGCAGGGCGTCGCCGTACCACGCGGACTTGAGCGAGCCGCCCCGGCCGAAGACCTCGTCCAGGGGGAGCGTGATCGTGGTGCCGGGGTCGGGCACCCCGACGAGGACGACGCGGCCGGCCAGGTCGCGCGCCTCGAACGCCTGGCGGTACGTCGCGGGGATGCCGACGGCGTCGATCACGAGGTCGGCGCCGAAGCCCCCGGTGATCTCCCGGATCCGCGCGATGGCGTCCTCCGTCGTGGAGTTGACGGTGTGCGTCGCGCCCAGGGCGCGAGCCGTCGCGAGCTTGTCGTCCGTGACGTCGACGGCGATGATCGTCGTCGCCCCGCCGAGCTGCGCGCCCGCGACCGCGGCCGTGCCCACGCCGCCGCAGCCGATGACGGCGACGGACTCGCCGCGCTGGACCTCGCCGGTGTTGAGGACCGCGCCGATGCCCGCCATGAGCCCGCAGCCCAGGAGGCCGACGGCGGCGTCCTGCTCGTCCGCGATGTCGCCGTCGATCGGCGTGCACTGGCCTGCGGCGACGAGCGTCTTCTCCGCGAAGGCGCCGATCCCGAGCGCCGGGGAGAGCTCGGTCCCGTCCTCGAGCGTCATCTTCTGCGTGGCGTTGTGGGTGTCGAAGCAGTACTGCGGCTGCCCCTTGCGGCACGCGCGGCACTGCCCGCAGACCGCGCGCCAGTTGAGGATGACCTTCTGGCCCACGGCCACCTCGGTCACGCCCTCGCCGACGGCCTCGACGATCCCGGTCGCCTCGTGGCCGAGCAGGTACGGGAAGTCGTCGCCCACACCGCCGGCGACGTAGTGCTTGTCGGTCTGGCAGACGCCGGAGGTCAGGACCTTGACGAGCGCCTCACCCGGACCGGGGTCCGGGACGACGATCGTCTCGACGGTGACCGGCGCGTCCTTGCGACGCGCGACGACACCCTGCACGCGGTGAGCCAACTGTCCTCCTCGGGTCTCGGGCGGGGGTTCCCGCACCGTCCGACTCGAACCTACGTCGGCCGGCCCCGCACCAGCACTACCCGCGAGGGCGGCACGGACTACCCGATCGGGTAGTCGGGGCCGTCGCCGGTTCCGGTGACGAGCTGCGCGCGGCGCCGCGCGGAGACCACGCGCAGCATCGCCGACACGTGGTACTTCACGGTGTTCGCGCTGATGGACAGCTCGTCGGCGATCTCGCGGTTCGTCCGGCCCAGGGCGATGAGGGAGCGGATCTGGTTCTGCCGCTCCGTGAGCTCCGGACGGATGCTGTCGTGGTGGGCCGGCGTCTCGTCGAGCGGGAACCGCAGGTGGAGGTGGCCGCCCCAGCCGGGCGTCGCGTCGAGCGTCCAGGTGCCGCCCTGCCGCTCGACGCGCTCGGCGATCGGCCGGAAGCGGTCGTCCTCCCGGCTCGCCGTGCCGGGCCCGTCGTCATGGACGTCGACGAGCAGGTTCGTCCCGTCGCAGTCCCACTGCACCCGCGCCCGGGTCGCCGACGCCTCGCCGACCTGGGCGAGGAGCGCCACCCGGACGCACGAGCGTGCGCTCTCGGCGATCGTCGTCGGCACGGCCCGGCCGTTCGCCGGCGGCTGGACGAAGTCGATCGCCAGCGGGCCGAAGCGCGTCAGGGTGCTCAGCTCGGAGCGCAGTCGTTCGAAGGCCTCGACGGCGGGCTCGAGGTGGCCGGTCGCGGTCGGGGGCTCACGGTCGAGCGCGATGAGCGCGTCGACCGCGACCTGCTCCGCCTTGATCCGCGCTGTCCGGTCGGTGAGCTCGCCCGACCGCAGGACCGCCAGCACCGACCGCAGCGCGACCTCGGCGTGCTCCGCCCCGGCACCCGCGTCGACCGATGGACCCCGCATCCCAGCAGCCTACCCACGCGCACGACGGCCCGACTCGTAGGCCCACATCGCCGCCTCGACGCGGTTGCGCACCCCCAGCTTGGTGAGGACGCCGCCGACGTGGGTCTTGATCGTGCCGCGCGAGAGGTAGAGGTGGGCGCCGATCTCGTCGTTGGTCAGGCCGGCCGCGAGCAGCGCGAGCACCTGCTCCTCGCGCTCGCTCAGCGGTGCCACGGGCTGACGAGGCCGCCCTGACGGGCGCGCGAACTCCGCCAGCAGCCGCGTCGTGATGCGCGGGGAGATCAGCGCGTCGCCGTTCGCCGCGGCGTGCAGCGCCTCGACGATCAGGTGCGGGCTCGCGCCCTTGAGCAGGAATCCCTTCGCGCCGGCACGCAGCGCGCCGTAGACGTACTCGTCGAGGTCGAACGTGGTGATGACGACGACGGCGAGGGGGTCGGGGACGTCCGGGCCGGCGAGCAGCGCGGTCGCCTCGATGCCGTCGAGGCGAGGCATCCGGATGTCGAGCAGCGCGACGTCGGGCCGCACCTCGCGCGCGAGCTCCACCGCGGCCGCGCCGTCGGAGGCCTCGCCGACCACCTCGATGCCGGGCTGCGCGTCGAGCAGCATCCGCAGACCGGTGCGCACCGGTTCCTGGTCGTCCGCGACGAGGACGCGGATCATGCGTCGGCCCGCTGCGGGAGCCGGGCGCGGACCGTCCACCCACCGTCGGGATCGGGGCCCGCCATGACCTCGCCGCCGAGGAGCGCCGCGCGTTCGGAGATCCCCTGCAGCCCGTGCCCTGTCCCGGGCGGGGTGCGGGCGCCCGCACCGTCGTCGTGGACGACGAGCTGCACCGCGTCGGCGTCGGCGGTGAGGGTCACGTCGATCGCGGTGGCGCCGCGGGCATGCCGCCGCGCGTTGGTGACGGCCTCCTGCGCGATGCGGAAGAGGCTTGACGCGACGATGTCGGGCGGGGTCGCGGCGTCGTCGAGGCGCACGGTCACGGTGGGCGGGCCGGGATCGGCGAGGGAGGCCAGCTCCGCCAGGCCGGGCGACGGCTCGAGCCCGGCCGGCGCGCGGAGCTGGCGGACGAGCGAGCGCATGTCGGTGAGCACGGCCTGCGCCTCGCGCTCGATGACGTCCAGCGACGCGGTGACCCGGGACGCGTCGTCGGGGTCCGTCGCCGCCACCTGCGCGCGGATCGCGATGGCCGAGACGTGGTGCGCGACCGTGTCGTGCAGGTCGCGGGCGAGCGACTCCCGCTCCGCGGCACGGACCGCGTCGAGCTGGCTCGCGCGGGCCGCGACCCGCTCACGCCGGAACGCCCCCACGAGGCACGCGCCACCGACGAGCGCGACCCCCGCGACCGCGCCCTGGACGCCCTCGCCGCCGAGCGCGACGGAGACGACCAGGCTGCCCGCGAGCACGGCGCCGCCGAGCACCCGGTCGCGGCCCGACCCCCAGCGGAACAGGGCGTACGGCGCGAGGAGGACCGCGAGCATCGTCGCGAGCCCGTCGGGCCCGGTGCCGGCGGCCGCCTGGGCGACCTGGAACCCAGCGCCGACGAGGGTCGTGAGTGCGACGACGAGCAGCGGGCGGCTGCGCCGCCACGGCAGGGTCGCCACGAGGGCGACCGCGACGAGCGCCGACGCCACCGGCCAGTCGAGGTCGGCGCGCAGGACGCTCTCCAGGACCGCCACACCGGCCAGGACGATGACGAGCACGGCGTCCCGTGCCCTCGGTCCGCGGTCACCGGGCGCCGCCGGACGTCCGAGGAGGTCCCGCAGCCGGCGTCGCACGCTCGGCATGCTAGCCCCCGCGGTCAGGCGGCGGGCACGGCGCGACGCGGCCGGCGACGGGCGGTGGCCCGGCGGCGCGCGATCACCCACTCGGCGACCACGACGTTGATCAGCCACCCGGCGTCCATCTGCACGGTGCGCCAGAAGGCGTCGGGCTCGCCGAAAAGCACCACGAACGGCGCGGACGTGAGCACCTGGGTGCCAGCACCCAGCGCCAGGGCGTACGCGCGGATCATCCAGGCCCCGTGCGCGAGGACGTCGCGCCGCAGGATCGCGCGCACGCCGAGCACGAGGGAGGCCAGCATCGCGATCCCGACGACGTAGCGCGACACGGTGAGCGGCCCGTCGTCGACCGGGGGCACGTCGTAGAAGGCCGTCATCCACAGCCCCGACGCCGCGACCACCAGTCCGGCCGGCACGAGGACGTAGCGCCCGGCGACGCGGTGCCACGCGAGGTGGCGTCGGCGCAGGCCTGGCAGGAGCTGGAACGCCCCGAGTACGGCGTAGACGACGGCGGCGATGATGTGCAGGACGACGGGGAGCGGCACCTGGAGGAAGCGCGCGTTGGCGGGTGTCTCGGGCGCGCCCGAGGCGATCTCGCCGAGCCGCACGCCGCCCGCGAGCGACGGGACGAGGGCCAGGGCGACGAGCCCGGCCGCGACGAGCCATTTCTTGCGGGACGACCCGCGTCTTGTGCGGCGAGGAGTGCTCGGAGCGGTGCGGGCGACGGCGGGTGCGGTGTCCATGGGGTCGATCGTGGATCGACCGGGCACGCCGGCGCTTCGGCCATGTGGCCGAACCTTCTCGCCCTGCTCGGCGTCTTCTCGGACTCAGCGTCCGTGCGGGTCGGCCGCGTTGAGCGTGCGCACGACGTCGGCGTAGTCGCCGCGGGCCTCGCCGTGGCGGAGGAACTTCACGCGCTCGACGAGGACCTCGTCGGCGTCGGGCTGTGTGCGCAACAGGTCGATCACCTCGCTGACGAAGTCGTCGAGCGGCATGGCGATCGGGCTGGTGCGCTGGGTCGGCAGGAGGTCGGTCGCGACCGACGGCGGCACGAGCTCGGTCACGCGGACACTCGTGTCGGCGAGCTGCAGGCGCAGCGCCTCGCTGAGCATGTGGATCGCGGCCTTGGAGGCGTCGTAGCTCGGCGTCGCCTTGAGCGGGGCGAACGCGAGGCCGGACGACACGGTGACGATCGTGGCGTGCGGTCGGGTCTGCAGGTGCTCGACGAACGCACCGACGAGGCGGATCGGGCCGAGCACGTTCGTCGTGAACGTCTCCTCGGCGGTCGCGAGAAAGCCGTCGGGGTGGTGCCAGTCCTCGACGCGCATGATGCCGGCCATGGCGACGAGCGTGTCGAGGTCGGGGTGGCGATCGAGCACCTCCTTCGCGGCGGTCGCGATGCTCTCGGGGTCGGTCGTGTCGATGCGCACGGTGTCGATCCCGGGGTGCTCGGCGGCGACCCGCTCGAGCAGCTCGGTGCGACGCCCGCCGATCACGACGGTGCTGCCCTGCTCGTGGAGCGCGACGGCGAGCGCGAGGCCGATGCCGCTCGTCGCGCCGGGGATGAAGACGGTGCTGGTGGTGATGTCCATGCCTCGATCCTCGGGACGTTCCGGTGAGCGCGGCAGAGACGGTCGAACGGGGGACCGGCGATCCCTGGCACAGCGCGCGGCCGCCGACCACCATGGGACCCATGGACCGTGCTGCGCTCGCCGACTTCCTCCGCCGCCACCGCGAGGCGCTGCAGCCGGGCGACGTCGGGCTGGGACCCGGGCTGCGCCGTCGGGCACCGGGACTGCGCCGCGAGGAGGTGGCGCAGCTCGCGCTCATGTCGACCGACTACTACACGCGCCTGGAGCAGCAGCGCGGCCCGCAGCCGAGCACGCAGATCCTCGCGTCGATCGCCCGCGCGCTGCGCCTGACCGACGACGAGCGCGACTACCTGTACCGCGTCGCCGGCCACGGTGTCCCGGACCGCACGGTCGACACGGGCCACGTCGCCCCGGCGCTCCAGCGCGTGCTCGACCGCCTCTCCGACACCCCGGCGCTCATCATCGACCCGCTCGGGCGCACCCTGGCGCAGAACGACCTCGCGCGCGCGCTCTACGGCGACGCCACCGCGTACACCGGGTGGGAGCGCAGCGAGATCTACCGCTGGTTCGCCCACCCGGAGACGGCGCGCGCCGTCTACCCGGAGGACGACCGGGCGCGGCAGGGCAGGGCGCTCGTCGCGAGCCTGCGCGCCGCGCTCGGGACTCTTGGACCGTCGTCGGGCGCGGCCGACCTCGTCACGACGCTGGAACGGGCGAGCCCGGAGTTCGTCGAGCTGTGGGCGCGGCAGGAGGTCGCTCGGCGGTTCACCGACCACAAGGTGCTCGTGCACCCCGAGGTGGGGGAGATCGAGGTCGACTGCCAGGTGCTCCTCACCGAGGACCAGCTGCAGGCGCTGCTCGTCCTCACGGCGGCGCCCGGCACCGAGTCGGCCGAGAAGATCCGGCTGCTCGCCGTCCTGGGGAGCCAGGACCTCGCCGTCGCGCCGCCGGCGGTGCGGTCCGCGGGTCGGTGACGGCCGTCGCGCTCCACCGCCACCGGGTGGCCGGACAGCGCTGAACGGACCGGCCGTGCGCTACGGCCGTCCGCACCCGGCGGGACGAACGGCACATCTCGCCGTGGCTTGCTACGGTGCCGTGGGTGTTCTCGAACTGGAAGCGACAGCGCGCCGCGCGACGCCTCAAGCCAGGTGACGGGCACTCCCTGCCACGCTTCCGGTGGTGGCAGCCCCTGTCGCGCACGCTGTTCCACCTCCGGCTCACCGCCGAGGACGGTCGACCCGAGACGTGGTCGGTCGACGTCCGCCTCTGGGGCGACTCGGACGACGGCGAGGTGCGGGCCCGGCTCTACCGGGACGGCCGGCACCACGCGACGTCCAAGCTCCCGGCCGAGTTCCCGGTCACGGGCGGGACCATCGAGGTGGTCGCCAGCGGGTACGGGATGCGGCGGTGCCACTACGTCCCGGACGACGGCGGCCCCGAACGACAGCTCACGCCAGACCCGGCCTCCGCGGAGGGTCGCCGTGCGCGTCTCGACCACCGGCACCCGGGGGTGAGCCGGACGATCGGGTTCGTCTCGTGGGCGGTCCTCGTGGTCGCCCTGGTGCTCGGCGTCCCGCAGATCGTGGAGCAGATCTCGCAGATCCCGCCCGTCGCCGAGAACGTGGGCACGTTCACGTCACCGGTCCACCTCTCGGGGACCGTCAACGTCGCGCTCGTCGTCGCCACCCTGCTCGCGAGCACCGAGCGCGCGCTCCGCCTGCGCTACCACTGGCTGCTCGACGGCGGCCTGTTCGACGGCGACGACTGACCGGTCACGGTTCGAGCCGCCTGCGCAGGAGGCAGAACTCGTTGCCCTCCGGGTCCGCCAGGACGTGCCACGACTCGTCACCGGTCTGCCCCACGTCGGCGGGGCGCGCGCCCAGCGCGAGCAGCCGCTCCAGCTCGGCGTCCTGGTCCCGGTCGACCGGGTTGACGTCGATGTGCAGGGGGAGCTTGCCGCGCCGCGGGTCGCTGGTCCGGCTGAGGATAAGGGTCGGCTGCAGGCCGCCGAACCCGGCGCCCGGCGGGCCGATCTCGATCGACTCGTCGTCCCGGTCGAGCTCGACGTAGCCGAGGACGTCGCACCAGAACCGCGCGAGCAGCTCGGGGTCGGCGCAGTCGATCACCAGTTCACTGATGCGGGATGCCATGCCTCGCACTCTAGGGAGTTGAGGCACACCGGCGCACCCCCGTTTGACGCGGACGGCGAGGGGTGAGCTGCGAGCGGGGCCGTCCGTCCTCCGCGGTACCGTGACGCCCGTGCTGACCCTGTGCTCGTGGCCCGGTGCGCCCTGGCTGCCGCCGGGCGGCCGCGCGGACGTCGTCCTCCTGGACGAGAACGAGCCGGTGCCCGACCCGACGGCTCTCGTCCGCCTCCTGATCCGTGACGATGCGCGCCGCGTCTTCTGCGTCCCGCGCACCGGCGGCCGAGCGGGCTGGGACCTGCCGACCCGGACCGTCGGCGACGAGGAGGCCGGGGAGGCGCTCGACGGCCTCGTCCGGACGGTGCTCGGACGGCCGCACGAGACGACGCCGCTGGGCTTCGTGCGGAACACGGTCCCCACCGGCACCGCCTACGCGTGGCCGGCGCCGGTCGCGCACTTCGCCGTGCACCGGGTTCTCGGCAGCGCGCGCCCGCGGGTGGACGGCACCTGGTTCGACGCGGCGGCGGCACGCGAGCACCTCGGCGAGCGCCACTGGTGGCCGCTCGTCGCCGTCGAGCGGGACGCCGCACGGGCGATGACGCACGAGCTGATGGTCGCCTGGGGCCTGTGGCTGCACGACATCGACCGTGACCGTGACCGCCTGACGGGATCGGCGACCGAGGCGCTCGTCCTCGGGATGGACTCGCCCGCCCTGCGCGAGCTCGCGGGGCTGCATCGTGACGAGCAGTGGCCCGAGCTCGAGACCTCCACGCTCCGACTCCTCGTCGCGCTCGACGACGAGTACGAGCGGCTCGGGGCGCTGGAGCCGTGTGCCGAGAGGGGAGATCGGGCGCGCGCGGTGCGGTCCCTCGACGATGCCGTCCGGCACGCCGCGACGGCCGTCGCAGACGGCGAGGACGTGGCCGGGTCCGGCGTGCCGGGACTCCGTGGCAGGCCGTCCTGATCACGTCCGACGTGATCCAGGTAGGGCCTCCTCGGCGCCCCAGTGTCGGAGCGCGACGATCGCCCCACGGAGGGCGAGCCCCCGATCGGTGAGCGCGTAGGCCCGGGTGTTGTGCCGCAGGGGCAGGCGGGACAGCACGCCGGCAGCTTCGAGCTCGCGCAGCCGGGTCGCGAGGATGTTGGTCGGCGCTCCGAGGTCGCGTTGCAGGTCGCCGTAGCGCTGCGGTCCGTCGAGCAGCCGGTCCACGATGAGCAGGGCCCACCGGGCTCCGACGACGTCGAGGGCCGTGGCGAGGTCGCTCACGCGGTCGGGTCGACGTCCGGCTTCATCCAGAACGGCGAGTAGTGGTAGCCGTCCGGGTCGTCGAACTGGCGCTGGTACATGAAGGGGTAGTCGTCGGTGTCGCCGATCCGTCCCCCGGCCGCGGCGGCGCGCTCGACGAGCTCGTCGACCGCCTCGCGGCTGCCGAGGTCGAACGAGACCGTGACCTTCGAGGGGGTGTCGGGTCCGCCGATCACCTCCTCGACCCCGCCGACGCTCGCGTACATCTCGCGACTGCCGAGCATGACGTACTGCTCGGGCGCGATCGCGAAGCACGACACGTTGTGATCGGACATCTCCGTGTTGAAGGTCCATCCGAGGGCGGTGTAGAAGGCCGTGGCGCGCTCGACGCTCTCGACCGGGCAGGTGAGGAAGAGGCTCATCTGCCCATACTTGCAAAATGCAAGTGCGACGTCAAGACCCGGGCGCACGCTCGTGCTGGGTCGTGCTCCGGTCGAGCCGCAACGGCACCCGGGAAGCCGCCGCCCCCTGATCTGGATCAGGACGGTCGGCACGGCCTAAGCGGCGGGCAACCCGAGGGCGTGGCACCGTTGCCCGCGACACGTGCGACGAGAGGGAGACGGCATGGCTCTGGGCAGACGTCGGACGCGGGAGCGCGCGGACCAGCGCGCGGAGGACACGGCGGTCGTCGTGCGGGAGCCCGTCGACGACGCCGGCGTGGGCGCGCGAGGTGAGGCTGCCCCGCCGACGCGGACGGCGTCCCAGCTGTGGGCCGACGGCGTCGGTCGCGCCGGGACGCGGTCGCTCCAGGTGCTCGCGATCGTCGCGCTCATGGCCGTCGCGGTGTTCGCGCTGACGCGGCTGACGCTCATCGTCATCCCGGTGCTCATCGCGCTGGTGCTCGCGGCGGCGATCTCGCCGCTCGTGGTGCTCCTGCGCCGCAAGGGCGTGCCGTCGTCCCTGGCGACGGTCATCGCGCTGATCGCCCTCGTCGCCGTCCTCGCCGGCGTCCTCTGGCTGATCGTCGTCGCGGTCGTGGACCAGTGGCCCGAGCTGCGCGACCAGGCGATCGAGGGCTTCGACGAGCTGCAGGTGTACGTCCAGAACCTGCCGTTCGACATCACCGAGGAGCAGATCCAGTCGGTGCGGGACTCCGTCGTCGGGCTCCTGCAGTCCGACGCCGTCGGTGCGGGCGCCCTGGCCGGAGTCTCCCAGACCGTGGACTTCGTCGCCGGGTTCTTCGTGATGATCGTCGTGCTGTTCTTCTTCCTCAAGGACGGCCCGCAGATCTGGGAGTTCCTCCTCCGGCCCTTCCGGGGCGCGCGGTACGAGCGCGGCCAGCGGATCGGCAGCACGACGGTCCGCACCCTCGGTGGGTACGTGCGCGGCACCGCGATCGTCGCGCTCGTCGACGCCGTCGCGATCGGGATCGGCCTGGCGATCGTCGGCGTCCCGCTCGTCCTGCCGCTCTCGGTGCTCGTGTTCCTGCTCGCCTTCATCCCGCTCGTCGGCGCGACGCTCGCCGGCGTCCTCTGCGCGCTCGTGGCGCTCGTGGCCGTGGGGCCGGTCGAGGCGCTCATCGTGGTGGCGATCGTCATCGCGGTCAACCAGCTCGAGGGCGACCTGCTGCAGCCGGTCGTCATGGGCCGCACCCTGCGCCTGCACCCGTTGGTGATCCTCATCGCCCTGACCGCCGGGACCGTGCTCGCCGGGCTCACGGGAGCCGTGCTGGCCGTGCCCATCGCCGCGTCGATCTGGCGGGCGATCCAGGTGTGGGACGGCCCGGACCTGCCCGCGCGCTTCGCGCGGCAGAAGCGACGCGAGGCGGTGGAGACCGGCTGATCGAGGGGCGGCTCAGGCGGCGGGACCCTCGACCGGCTCCAGGTCGCCGGGGAGCCACGACTTCTCGAACCAGGGCTCGAGCGGTCCGTACAGGCGCAGCATGGGGAACCACGACTTGCCGGGCACGGTCTGGACCCAGTTCTGCTCGCGCCCCGCGGGCGGCTCCGGGCCGAACCACAGGACGGTGCTCCCGTCCTCCTCGCCGGTGACGGTGCCGGTGAGGCTCATGACGCTCGGGTGCGGGTCGGCGGTCTGCAGGAGCGACCGGGTCTGGGTGTCGTAGACGTCGACGGACCAGAAGTTCTTCGCGGGCGGGTTCGGCGGGAGCACCAGCCGGTACGTGCGCGCGCCGTCGAGGATCCCGCCGTCCGCGTCGTGGGCGGTGTACGCGTAGGCCGATCCGGCGCCCACCTGGGCGTGCGCCATCGCCGGCGTGACGACCGTCGCGAGGAAGTGGAACTGCGTGCGGGCGTCGAGCAGGCGCGCGCCGTCGGCGAGGAACTCGTACGAGCCGCCGAGGAACCCGTTGAGCCAGCTCGACCCGGGGGCGATCGGGGCCTCGGGGTCGCGCGGCGAGTACACCAGCGCGCGGCTCATCGCCGCGGCGGTACGCGCGGCGGTGTCGAGCGTCGCGCGCAGCTGCGGGCTCGGCGCGAACGGCCGGCCGTGCTCGATGCCGACCGCACGGAGCAGGCCCGCGCGCTCCGGGTCGAGCGAGCCCACCGGCTCCTCGGCGACGATCTCGGCGACCTCGTCGAAGAAGGACGCGTCGTTGGCGTGGACCGTGTTGACGCGAGCCCCGGCGATGTTCACGAACTCCGTCTCCGGGGGGTTCGCCGCGTCGGCGAGCGGGTAGACGCGCGTCTCCTTCATCGCGGGCACGCCGCCCAGCGCGCGCAGCACGACCCAGTTGGTGAACGTCGGCGTGCGGTAGACGAAGTAGCCGTCCGGGACGTCGCCGTCGTGGTCCGGCGGGAGGAACAGGTACCGCCCGCCCTCGCCGCGGTCCGGCCCGGCGAGGCCCATGTCGGCGACGTACCGGAACCAGAAGTCGTCCACGACGCACAGGGACTGCTGCGGCGGCTCGATGACGAACGGTCCCGTCTCGCGCAGGTCGAAGAAGAACGTGCCGTACGTCGTCTCGGTGTTGGCCGTCAGGAAGATGCCGTGCGAGTCGGCCCGCGGCTCGGTGTACCCGATCTGCTGCGACCGCACGAGGCCGAGGCTGCGGAAGCCGTGCCGCATCGCGACGAGCGACGCGCCGGGGATCGCGCTCAGGTACGCCTCGATGCCCCGGACGAGGTCGAGCGACGCGTACAGGCGGTCGACCGACTCGGGCGTCGGGACGCCGTCCACGAGCTCGAACCGGCCGAGCGGGGTGTCGAGGGGTGACGGCGTGCTCACGGCGGCGAGCACCGCGGCGAGCGGGTCCTCCTGTGCGTGCTGGGGAGCTTTGGTCATCGCGGTGCCCTTCGTCCGGACGGTGCGGCCGGCGCCCCGTCGGCGCCCGGCTGTCGCGACCGTAGGGCTGCGGGAGCCCCGGGGCGACCGGGAGAGGAGCACTTCACCCGCAGCGGGTCCTCCCGGGCATGCTCACCCGCGGCTCCCTCGTGCTCACCGGCGCTCGACCGCATCCGCCCAGAGCCACGCCCAGCCCTCCCGCCCGTGCCGGTCGACGTACCGGACGTTCACCTGGCGCCCTGCCCACGCGATCGCCTCGCCGTCGACGTGCGCCTCGCCCGACTGGCGCTGGGTGATCCAGGCGCGGACGGGGATGGCCTCCTCGGGCCGCACGATCGCGGTGTCCCGGCGCGCGAGCGCAGGCGCCTCGTCGGCGCTGTCGCGCAGCGGCACGTTCTCGATGCCCGACGGCCTGCCGCCGGGCGGGCGTCGGCGGGTTCCCATGGGCCCATCGTATCGAACGTCTGTTCGAACACCGGTCGGCGCTCATGGCGCCTCCGACGCGGCACGCTCGTAGCGACGAGCGAGCGCGGCGAACGCCTGCGCGAGCTCGCGGGGGCGGACCGAGCGGGCGTCCGCGTCGAACGCGCCGAGCCGCGCCGCGAGCGCGGTCCACGACCACGAGCCGAGAACCACCCGGCAGCGGTCCGGGCCGAGGTCCTCGACGATGCCGTCGTCGACGAACGGCGTGACCCGTGCCGCGGGAGCGGCGAGGACGACCTCGCCCCAGCAGGGCCACCCGCCGTGGGCACCGCCGTCGTCGACGGCCTCGGCGCCGCGGAACCGGGACGCGACGTAGGACCGCACGTCGCCGCCCGGCAGCTCTCGCGGCCGGAACCGCGGCCCGGTCGGCGTGCGCGGCGTGATGCGGTCGACGCGGAAGGTGCGCCAGTCGTCGCGGTCGAGGTCCCACGCGACGAGGTACCAGCGCCCGCCCGAGACGACGACGTGGTGCGGCTCCACGCGCCGGGGGGCCGCGCCGTCGGGCTCCTCGACGGCGGACGCGGCGGCCGAGCGGGGCGTCGTGTAGTCGAACCGCAGCACCTCGCTCGCGCGCACGGCGGCACCGACGGCCAGCAGCACCTCGACGTCCACCGAGGACGCGCCGCTCTGCCCGGGGGGCACGGCGGTGACCTCGACCGCGTCGACGCGGTGCCGCAGGCGCGCGGGCATCACCTGGCGCACCGTGACGAGCGCGCGCGCCGCCGCCTCCTCGAGCCCGGCGCCGGCACCGCTCGCGGCCAGGGTCTGCAGGGCGACGGTCAGCGCGACCACCTGCTCGTCGTCGAACAGCAGCGGCGGCAGCTCGGCACCCGCGTCGAGCCGGTACCCGCCGTCGGGGCCGCGGAAGGCCGTGATGCGGTAGCCGAGGTCGCGCAGGCGCCCGACGTCGCGGCGCACGGTGCGGGGGTCCACGCCGAGCCGTTCCGCGAGCGCCGCACCGGGCCAGTCGCGCCGCGCCTGCAGGAGCGAGAGCAGCAGGAGCGTGCGGGCGGAGGTCTCGGCCATGCATCCCATCCTGCCGGGAGATGCGGGCGCTACCTGTCCGCATCCGTCGCGAACATCGTCACGAGACGCCGGGCGATCCCGCCCGGCGCCGACCCGCACCGAGGAGCACCCGATGACCGTGTCCGCCACCCCCCACCTCAACTTCCGCGGCGACGCGCGCGCCGCGCTGACCTTCTACCGCTCCGTGTTCGGCGGCGACCTCGTCGTCACGACGTACGGCGACCTGGCCGGGCCTGATGCTCCGGAGGCCGACCTCGTCGTGTGGGGCCAGGTCACCGCCGCGAACGGCTTCCGCGTCATGGCGTACGACGTCCCGGCGGACCGGCCGTGGAGCCCGGGCGAGGCCCCGTTCTTCGTCTCCGTGCGCGGCGACGACGTCGCGGAGGTCACGGGTCTCTGGGAGAAGCTCGTCGACGGCGCGACCGTCGTCGCGCCCCTGGCATCGTCCGCGTGGGCGCCGGTCTACGGGATGCTCACGGACCGTTTCGGCGTGACCTGGGTCCTGGACGTGGCCGCGAGCCGCTGACCCGTGGCGGCGGGGGCGCCGTCGTCGCTCGTCGTCGGCCGTCGAGGCGGCGTGTCGACGACGGGCGACCCGCGACGTCGTGCCGAGTCGACGGGAGGGTCGACGCCAGGCCGACGCGGCGGCGGCGGCGCCTTCCTAGCGTCGCTGCCATGACGGAGAACCGACGTACAGAGAACCGACAGACGGAGAACCCACCGACGGAGAACCGGCCGACGGAGAACGGGCATCCCACGACGGACGTGGCGGGCAGGCCGGCGCGAGCCGGGTGGCTCCACGGCCGCTGGGGGACAGCCGCCCGGGCCGTCGCGCTGGCCTACGCCTGGGTCGCCATGATCCTGCTGGGCGCCGTCGTGCTCGAGACGTTCATGATCTACCCGAACGTCTTCAGCGACCCGCCCGCGTCGCTCGAGCTGGCGATGGACTTCCTCGCCGTGAGCGGCCCGTCCGACGTCTTCCCGCCGCTGGGGTTCCTCTCGTGGACCCTGGTCGTCGCGGCGCTGCTGCTGTGCTGGCGCCAGCGGGACGCGCGGTGGTGGCTGCTGCTGAGCCTCGCGATGGCCGTCGGCGAGGGCGTCGCGTCCATCCTCTACTTCTGGCCGCGCAACGAGATCATGTTCGTCGAGGGACTCGCCGTGCACCCGCCCGAATACCTCGCCCAGGTCGCCCGCGAGTTCGAGACGTGGCACTGGCGGTCCCGCATGGGGTTCAGCGTGCTCGCCGCCGTGGGGGCGTTCGTCGCGTACCTGCGGATGTACCGGGCACGGATCGTCAGCACGTCGGCGACCGCGACCGGCCGGTGAGCGCGATGGGCGACGATGTGATGATCGACGACGTCGCGGCGCTCCTCGGGCGCGGCATGGCCGACAACCCCCTGCACCGGGTCGTCTACGGGACGGTCGAGGCCGACGCCGCCCGGGCGCACGCCCGCCTCGTGCGCGTCCTCGTCGCGGACCCCCGGCTAGACGTCGACGTCGTCGAGCACGACGGGACGCTCGTGGGGGTCGCCGCTTCGGCGCCGCCGGGCAGGTGCCGGCCGTCGTCCGGCTCGCGGCTGCGGCTGCTCGCCGCGGTGGTCCCCGAGGGGCCGCGCGTCGCCGCCCGTCTGCTGGCCTGGACGGGGGAGTGGGCGCGGCACGATCCCGTCGAGCCGCACGTGCACCTCGGGCCGGTGTCGGTGGACCGGCACCTGCGCGGCCGGGGGATCGGCGGCGTGCTCCTGGCGCGCCACGCGCGCTCGCTCGACGCGTCGGGCGCCGTCGGCTACCTCGAGACGGACCGGCCCGAGGCCGTCGGCTTCTACCGCCGGTTCGGCTATGACATCGTCGGGGCGTCGGACGTGCTCGGCGTGCGCTGCTGGTTCATGCGCCGCGCGGGAGGATGAGCGGGTGTCGAAGGACCAGGACGCCGAGGATCGCGCGGTGCTCGCCGAGATCGGCGCGCGGCACCGGCTGTGGCCGGCCACCGCACCGGTGCGCACGGTCTCTCGCGGGCAGGAGAACACGACCTACGCCGTGGGCGACCACGTCGTGCGTCGCTCGGACGACCTGGCCGCCGTGGTGCGCGAGGTCGCCCTCCTGCGCGCGCTCGCCGACGCGACGGCGGTGCCGACCCCGGTCCCCGTCGCCCACGAGCCGGAGCTCGGGATCCTCGTCTACCGGCGGCTGCCGGGGGAGCCCCTCCTGCTGCGGCCCCACCGGGCGAGCGGCGTCGTCGAGGCGGCCCTGGTGGACGTGCTGTCGGCGCTGCGGCGCGTCGCCCCGCGCCTCGACCTGCCGCTCGACCACCAGCCGACCGAGGCGTGGCACCGCGAGGCGGTGCGGTCGTTCAACCTCGTGCGGGCGTCGCTCACGCCTGAGCAGGCGGACGCGGTCGCCGCGTTCCTCGCGGAGCCGCCACCGCCGAACGCGACCCGGACCGTCGCGCAGCACGACGACCTGGGCGCCGAGCACGTCCTCGTCGACGCGCACGGGGGCGTGACCGGCGTCATCGACTGGACCGACGCGGCGCGGTCGGAACCCGCTCGCGACGCCGGCCGGATCCTGCGCGACCTCGGTCCGGGGCCGGCGTTCCGCGTCGCCGAGCGGCTCGACGGGCCGCTCGGCCCCGACGACGAGGCACGAGTCTGGTTCCACGCACGCTGCACGTGGCTCGAGGACGTCGAGTACGCGCTCGAGGACCCGCGGGCCCGGGCGGCGTACCGGACGAACGCCGAGCGCACCTTCGAGCACGTCTTCCGGGGCCGCGGTCACAGGTCGCGCAGCTCCGCCTCCCGCTCGTCGTAGGAGCTGCGCGCCGCGGCGATGCGCTCCTGGTGCGCCTCGGTCCACACGACGAGGGCCTTGGTCGTCGCGTGGAGCGAGCGGCCCATCTCGGTGAGCGCGTAGTCGACGCGCGGCGGGACGGTCGGGTGCACGGTGCGCTCGACGATGCCGTCGCGCTCGAGCTGGCGCAGCGTGCGGGACAGCATGCGCTGGCTGATGCCGTCGATCTCGCGCTTGAGCTCGGTGAAGCGCATGACCCGGCGGTCGAGCATCGCGATGGCGAGCAGGGACCACTTGTCGGCGATGCGGTCGAGGATCTGGCGGACCTCGCAGTCCTCGCGGGCGTCCCACTGCCAGACGTCGACGTCGGTCTCCCACCTCGACGCCGAGCGCCGCGCGGGCACGGTATCCGTCGTGATACCTGGTGCGTCGGATGTGCCGTCTTCCATACCTCCTGATCCTGTCCCACGATGGGGTCGGTATCAAGAGGTAACCGGGTATCTGCCGTGCGGTGCCCACGAGTGCCGCACCGCATCGCGCACGACCGCCACGAGAGGGGACGTCATGACCGACCCGACGACCGGCACGTCTCGAGCGGGCACGGCCCGAGCGGGCGCGCGGCCCGAGGCGCGCTTCACGCTGCGCGACTGGGGGCTGCTCCTCGTGCTGTGCGGCGCGATCTTCCTCGAGGGCAGCGACATCGCGATGCTCTCCGTCGCGCTGCCCGGCATCCGCGCCGACCTGGGCCTGGCCACGGGAGAGCTCGGCGGCGTCGTGACCGCCTACGTCGTCGGGTACGGGGGCTTCATGCTGCTGGGCGGGCGCGCGGCCGACCTGTTCGGGCGGCGCCGCATGTTCGTGCTGTGGCTCGTCGTCTTCCTCCTGTTCTCCGGGCTGGGCGGTCTCGCGACCGACGGCTGGATGCTCCTCGTGTCCCGTTTCGTCACGGGCATCGCGGCCGGCTTCCTCACGCCCGCCGGCATGTCGCTCATCACGACGTCGTTCGCGGAGGGGCCGCGGCGCAACCGCGCGCTCGTCGTGTACGGGGCCGCCGGGGCGGCGGGGTTCTCGCTCGGGCTTGTCGTCGGCGGACTGCTCGCCGCGATCCACTGGCGGTGGGTGTTCTTCGCCCCCGTCCTGCTCGCCGTCGTGCTCCTCGCGCTGGCGGTCGTGACGATCCGCCGGGACGCCCCGACGCCCGGCCGGGGCACGCTCGACGTCCTCGGTGCCGTCCTCGCGACGGGGGCGATGGTGCTGCTCGCCGTCGGCATCGTGCGCCTCGAGCACCCGGGCGAGGGCGTGCCGTGGACGGTGGCCGCCCTCGCCGGGGGCGCCGGTCTGCTCGCCGCGTTCGTCGCGCGCCAGCGCCGGGTCGAGCACCCGCTCCTGCCGCTGCGGCTCTTCCGCTCGACCGAGCTCGTCCGGGCGAACGTCGCGGCCGTGCTCTTCGCGAGCGGGTTCTACGGCTTCCAGGTGCTCCTCACGCTGTACCTGCAGGAGCTGCGCGGCTGGACGCCGCTGCAGACCGGTCTCGCGATGCTCCTCATGGCGCTCGACGTGGTGCTCGCGCCCGCCCTCACGCCGCGCCTGGTCGCCCGCTTCGGCGTGCCGCGCGTCATCGTCGTGGGCCTCGTCGCGGGGGCGGTCGCCGCCGCGTGGTTCCTCGCGTCCGGTCTCGACTGGACCTACGCCGTCATGGTGCCGTCGATGGTGCTCCTGGGCGTCGCGTTCGCCCTCGTCTACGGACCGCTCGCCATCGCCGCGACCACGGGCGTCGGCGACGAGGAGCAGGGCGTGGCCGGCGGCGTGCTCAACACGGCGTACCAGCTCGGCGCCGCCGTCGGCATCTCCGCGGCGACGGCGGTCAGCGTCCTCGCGCTCGGTGACCGCACCGGCGCGGAGGCGGGCCTCGACGCCTTCCATGCCGCCCTCTGGGTCTCCGTCGTGGCCTACGCCCTGGCCGCGGTCGTCATGGGCGCACCCCGCCGCCGGCGGCGTGGAGCGGGCGGTGCGCCTGACGCCGCGGGTCAGGTCCCGGAGCCGGCGTCCGTCGTGCGCTGATCGCCCGGCGGTCCCGTCACGGCGTCCGCGACCACGTCGGGCACCGTCTCGGGCAGCCAGTGACCCGCGTCGAGCTCGACGAACCGGTAGGGCGCCAGGACGTGGGCCTCCGTGTCCTCGGCGGCGCAGCGCCCGAGCGCGGCGTCGCGCGAGCCCCACACGTACGTCGTCGGGACGTGCACGGGCCCCACGCCCCGGCGCGCGAGCGGCAGCGCCCGGTACCAGTTGAGCGCCGCCCGCAGCGCGCCCGGCTCCCGCATCCGCTCCGCGTACCGGGCGGCGTCCTCGGGCGGGAGACCGGACCGCTCCAGCAGGGACGGCATCGAGCGGGCCAGGGCCGCCTCCGGCAGACCGGGGAGCTGGAAGAAGCCGACGTACAGCGAGCGCAGCGCCTGGTCGGACCGCACGAGCGAGCGGGTCAGCGCCCGCGGGTGCGGCGTCGACAGCACCGTGAGGCCCCGCACCCGCTCCGGCGCCCACGCGCCGACCGACCCAGGCGACGTTCCCGCCCCAGTCGTGCCCGACGACGTGGGCCGGGCCGGTCGCGTCGAGCACCGCGAGCACGTCGGCGACGAGGAAGTCCAGGCGGTAGGCTGCGCGCTCGCGCGGTCGTGCCCCGGGGGAGTAGCCCCGCTGGTCGAGCGCCACCGTGCGGAGACCGGCGTCGTGGAGGCGCGGCGCGACCGCGTCCCACGTCGAGGAGTCCTCGGGGAACCCGTGCAGCAGGACGACGGGGTCGCCGCCCTCGGGGCCGGCGTCGTGGACGTCGAACGTGAGCCGGCCGCGGCGCAGCGCGGTGAGTCGGGGGAAGGTCATCGCTCCAGCGTGCGGTCGCCCCGGGTCACCGGCAATCGCTCCGAGGGCTCGCTCCTTCCGGGGAGCGCCGGACCGCCGACGCGCGGGGCGAGCGACGGTCGGTGAGGATGCACGGGTGGAGGTGTCGGAGCGGGGAGGGACAGCGGGTGCGCCCGGGCCGGCGGAGCGGCGGGCGGCGCTCGCGGAGCTCGAGCGCGGCACGACGAGCGCCGCGGCGCTCGCGTTCCACGACGCGCTGCCCGCGGTCGGCGTAGAGGACCTGCTCGGGACCTGGAGGGGATCCGGTCTCCCGACCGGCCACCGGCTCGACGGGCTCCTGGAGGCGCTCGGGTGGTACGGCAAGCGGTTCGACGGCCCGGACTCCGCGCACCCGTTGCTCTTCGCGCACCACCGCGGCGGCGTGGTCGGCGTCGACCCGGCGTTCGCGCCGCTCCCGCTCGTCCTGCGGGGCGCCGGGCTGCTGCGCCGCCGGGGCGTCGCGCGCGCCGTCCGGGCGGTCCTGCCGCTCGTCCGGACCCGTCGACCGAGGGCGCGCGTGCGCCGCGTGGAGCACCGCGGCGTCGTCACCGCGGCCATGGTCTACGACGCGCTGCCGGTCCACGACGTCCTGCGCGCCGTCGACGACGACACCCTCGTCGGGCTCATGGACGCGCGCGGCCTGGCGCGGCCGTTCTTCTTCGTCCTGCGCCGCACCCGTGCGGGCGGTCAGGGCACCTTGCCCTGGAGCAGCCGGCGCCAGTAGATCGACGGCTGCAGGTACCGGTCGAACAGCAGAAGGCTGCGGCGCGGGCGGGCGAGGTCGACGAGCCGCGTCGTCGGCTCGGGGCGGCGCTCGCGGTCGAACTCGGCGAGCAGCAGCTCGCTGCGCGACGTGGTCACGGGCGCGACCGAGTAGCCGTCGTACTCGCTCATGGAGGTTCCCTTGCGGCGGGCCTGGATGTTGCGCGCGACGACCGGGACCTGGCGGCGCAGGGCGCCGCCCGACGGCATCGCGTCGACGGCGGC
Organism: Cellulosimicrobium sp. Marseille-Q8652; assembly: GCF_965112045.1. NCBI lineage: Bacteria > Bacillati > Actinomycetota > Actinomycetes > Micrococcales > Promicromonosporaceae > Cellulosimicrobium > Cellulosimicrobium sp. Marseille-Q8652. The sequence goes on from NZ_CBCOPS010000002.1 coordinate 1,290,334, forward strand.
CGCGTCACCGAGCCCCCAGACGCGCGGGTAGCTGCGGTGCTGCAGCGTGCCCGGGTCGACGTCCACGAAGCCGTCGCTCGCGGCCGTCGCGAGCCCGCTCTGCGCGATCCAGCCCGGCGCCCGGTGCGGCGGCGCGAGGTAGAGCGCGTCGTAGTGCGTCGTGTCCACGCCGTGGGGCGTGCGCAGGCGTGCGGTGCGGTCGGTCGCGTCGACGGACTCGACGGTGGTGCTCGTCCGGATCCGCACGCCGTAGTCGTGCGCGGCCGCGAGCAGCTCCCGCTCGGCCCGCGGGTCGTCGACGAGACGCGGCGACTCGACGACGAGCTCGACGTCGATCGCGTCGAGCACCCCCGTGCGTCGCCAGTGGTCGGTGGCGACGAAGAGCGGCTTGAGCCCCACGGGGAAGCACGGCACGTGCCGTGACGCGATCGCGAAGACCGCGCGCCCGGAGGTCAGCCCGGACAGCATGTCCCACGTCTTCGCCGCGAGCTCGGGCAGGTAGCTCGTCGACGCCGACGGCGTCCCGACGGCCTCCTCGGCGCCGGGGACCGCGTCCCAGTCGACCTCGGACCCCGGGCACACCGCGAGGTCGCCGTACCCGAGCTCGGTGCCGTCGGCGAGGAGCACGACGGAGCGCTCGGCGTCCACGGACACGACCGGGCTCCGGTAGCGCAGCACGCCGTCGGGCACCACGTCGTCCTGCGGCCGGCTGAGGTCGTCGAGCGTCGCCATGCCCGACGCGACGTACGAGAGCAGGGGCCGGTACCGGTGCACGTCCTGCGGCTCGACGACCGCGACGTCGCGGCAGCCGTCGCGTCGCACGCGACCGGCGAGGGACAGGCCGGCGTTGCCGCCGCCGAGGACGAGCACGTCGTGCGCCCGGGGTGAGCTCATGAGGGGGACCGTTCCGCTGGGTGGCAGGGGAGGTCCACGCTAGGAGCGGTCGCGCGCGCTCGCCGCTGGGCGCGGTGCCCACCGGTCGCGCCAGCGCTCCCAGGGCGGGGAGACGTCCCAGTTGAGGCGCAGCGTCCGCCACGCGCGGTCCATCCGGCGCCGGCGCTGGCTCCGGCCGCGCAGCGACCGGGCCGAGACCCCGACCCGCCACGACCGCACGAGGCGCGTCCGGCGCCGGGGGCCGAGCCGGAACGCGAGGTCGAGGTCGTCGTGGACCTCGGCGTCGTCCCGCACGACGCGCTCGCGGACCGCCTCCCACGTGCCGGTGCGCACGGCCATGCAGGACCCCCAGAGCGTGGTGTGGCCGAGCGCGAGGTGGGTGAGGACGTAGTACGCGCCGAGGTAGCCGACCGACGCGACGGTCCGTACCCCGACGGGGAGGTCGTGGAAGCGACCCGTCCCGGTCATCGCGTCGAGCGTCGGGTCGGCGGCCATGTGCTCGACCACGGTCTGCACCCAGCGCGCGTCGGGCCGGGAGTCCGCGTCGAGGCGACCGATGACGTCGCCCTTGGCGGTGTCGTAGCCGGCCGCGGCGGCGGCCGGGATGCCGACGCGCGGCTCGTGCACGACGACCGCGCCCCACCGGTGCGCGACGGCGGCCGAGTCGTCCGACGACGCGTTGTTGACGACCACGACCTCGAGCGGCGCGACGGTCTGGCGCGCGAGGAGGGACAGCAGGTGGTCGAGCGCCGCGGCGTCGTCGCGCACGGGCACGACCACCGAGACCGTCGGCACGCCGCCGGGCGTCATGACCGGACCTCGGGACGTCGTCCGCGACGGGCGAGGACCAGCCCCGCGACGACGGCACCGAGCAGCCCGGCCGCGAGGTCCGTCACGGTGTCGTCGTACCCGACGCCGATGCCGTCGTCGAGGTAGTTGTGGCCGGCCCACTCACCGACCTCCCAGAGGATCGCCGCGATCGCGCCGAGCCCGGCCGTCACCACGACGACACCCGCCGACGCGCGCGCCGCGGGCGTCGCCGCAGCGCCCGGCAGGAGCTCCCAGCGGACCAGCGCGAGGTACGCGACGGCCGCGATGAGCCCCGTGCAGACCAGGTGCACGGCGAGGTCGAGCCAGTCCACGGCGTCGTACCACTTCAGCTGGGACGCCCAGGCCGCGAAGATCAGCGACGTCCCGTACGCGACGTCGAGCGGTGCTGGCAGGGCGAGCGCGCGCGGCACCGAGACGCCACCGAGCACGAGGAGGAACAGCGCGCCGGCGATCCCGCCGAGCGTGACCGTGGCGACCACGAGGCTCACGAGGGCCGCGACGCGCACCACGTCCGCCGGGGCGAGGACCCGGCGGGCGGTGGCGGTGCTGGACATGCGGACCTCTTCGCGGCCGAGGGGACGGTGCCGTCGGTGTGGTGGGTGTCGACGGCGTGGTGGACCAGCGTCACATATCGCCCGTCTCCTCGCAGGGCGTCGGGCGGTCAGACGGTGCGGACGGGCACCTCGCCCGCAGCGCCGGGCGACGTGGCGAGGACGTCCACGGGCACCGCCTGCACCGTGAGCAGGTCGCCGCCCGCGACCTCGCCGTCGCCGGCGAGGTCGACGTGCACGCGCACCGTCGCGCCCGGCGGTGCGGCGTCGACGTCGATCGCGAACGGCACGCGGCCGCCGGGGGTGAGGTCGACGCCGGGCAGCACCGCCTCGGCGAGACGAACCGCTGCGACGTCCTGGAGGGTCGTGTCCTCGACGGAGACGCGGACGGTGGCGGCACCCGCGGGGGCGTCGTCGGGGAGCGCGACCGTGCCGAACAGGGTGGTCATGCGACCACTCTGACACGGTCCCGGGACGCGAGCGCCTCCACGACGGCGTCCGTGACGGGCAGCCCGGTGAGGTGCTCGCAGAACAGCCAGAGCCCGGCCGGGTTCACCTCGAAGAACACGTGCTCGCCCGACGGTCTCCGGCGCAGGTCGACCGCCCCGTAGACGAGCCCGAGCCGGTCCATGAGCGCCCGCACCTGGCCGAGCACGGTGGCGGGGAGGGTGACCGGCCGGACCGTCGCCTCGTCGAGCACCATGCGCATGTCGCTCGGCAGGCTCGTCGCCGTCGCGTCGATCTCGGTGGTGAACGCCTCGCCGTCGACCATCGTGACGCGCAGGTCCACGCCGGGGACGTACTCCTGGAGGATCGTCGGGGCGAACCGCACCTGGTCGAGCCGCTCGACGTCGTCGGCCTCGAGCACGTGGGTCTCTCTCCACGCGTCGAGCCGCGCGATGAAGGCTTTCGTCACGACGTGGCCCGGGCCCGCCGCGGCGACGAACTCGTGCGCCCGCGCGGGGTCGCGCGTGACGACCGTGCGCGGCAGGGCGAGCCCGAGGTCGGCGGCCACGGCCCACTGCCACGGCTTGTGGTGCGCGTCGGCGTCGGACCGCGGGTCGTTGACCCAGCGCAGCGGCAGCGACGCGACCACGCCCTCGAAGACCTCGGCGAGCTCGCTGCTCGCGAAGCCCGCGGCCGCCGGGTCGGTGATCGACGGGTCCGGGGGCAGGCCGCGCAGGCGACGCCACCAGCCCGTCGTCGCGCCGCGCAGGTCGTGCTCGACGCCGTCCGCCACGAGCCGCATCCCCGCCGGCTCGCCGGTCCCGTACGTGAGCTCGAGCGAGGACGTGGTGCCCAGGGTCGACGTGTCGAGCACGACGACCTCGTGGCCGAGCGCCCGCAGGCGCTCGACCACGACGGCCGTGTGGTCGTCGTCGGGAAAGCTGACGACGAGGATCATCGTCCGCCCCCTCAGAGCCCGGCCTCGGCCGCGGCCTGCTCGGCCAGGGCCGCGACCGAGGCGCGGACGGCGTCGAGCGCGGTGACGACCTCGGCGAGCACGACCGCGAGGTCGGCCGCCGACGTCGTGCCCGCGCCCGCGTCCTGGGCCACGCCCGACTGCTGCGCGACCGCCGCCTGGTAGCGGCTCACGAAGTCGCTGTCGCGCCCGAGGACGAACGGGAGCGAGCGCCCCAGCACCGGGTTGATCGCCGGGTTGACGACGGGAAGCTCCGGACGGATGGGCTCGACCACCTCCCGGATGGTCGGACCGGGGTCGCGCACGGGCTTGAGCACGTCGCGCAGCGGCTTGACCACCTCGTCGCGCGGCTCCTTGACGATCTCCTTGAACGGCTCCTTGACGTCCTTGAGCGGTTCCTTGATCGTCGCGATCTCGCCGACGTCGCCGACCGGCTCCTTGATGACGTCCTTGAAGACCGGCTTCGGCCACGACAGCCCCGGGTACATGAGCCGCAGGCCCCTGAGGTCGCCCGGGGAGAGGCCGTCGCGCTGCCCGATGACGGTCCCGGCCGGCACGGCGCCGATCGGGACGATCGTCGGCTGGCCGTTCTTGGAGAACGCCGTCGTCGGGTAGTGCATGATCGACCCGAAGTCGTAGCCGCCCAGGTCGTCGCCGTCGCTGATGTGCTGGTTGAAGTTGTGCGCCTTGCCGTCCTCGATGTTCGCGAAGTTGATCTGGACGAAGGCGTCGCGGTCCTCGCGCGACTGCTCGTGCCACAGGCCGACGGCGTGGCCGATCTCGTGGATCGTGTTGCCCACCGTGCATCCCGGGCCGAGCGTGATGTCCTGCCGTCCGCTGCGGCGTCCGACGGCCGAGCTGCAGCCCCCGCCCCCGACGAACCGCACGAAGTCGGCCTCGCCGTTGCGCGGGACGAGCCGCAGCGGTGTCCTCGCGTGCCAGTGCGCGATCGCGTTGTGCACGCGCGACGGGTTGGCGAGCCCGCCGTCGATCTCGAAAGGCACGACGCCGTTCGGCCACCGGAACTGCGCGCCGCTGATCCCGACGGCGTGCGCGACGTCGGTGTCCTCGTCGGAGGTGAGGGTCGTGACGTCGCGCGCCACGGCCTCCTCGACCGTGCCGATGACGATGTCGCCCTCGACGATCGCGAGCCCGTCGACCTCCGCCCACACGACCGGCATGGACGCGAACCCGTAGCCGTCGATGAGCGCGGTGCCACCGACCGGTCCGGCGGCCTGCTCGCACGACAGGTGCTCGCCGACGCCCGGTGATCTGCCCGGCGTCGCGCGCCGGTTCTTCGCGGTGCCCGACCGTCCGCCTGACGGGGCCTTCTTCTCGACCATGACCGTCTCCCTCCGGAGCGCCGCGACGAGTCCGTCCTCGGCGCGGCCAGGGGCACGATGCTCCCGGAAGGAGGGAGGGCCCCGGGTGCACCGATGATGCGGGCGCCCGCGGGCGGACCCGGCGCAGGGCCTCGTTCAGCCCCAGGTGGCCGAGTCCGGGTCGACCCCCTGCGCGCGGGCGTTGGCCTCGACGGCGGCGCGGAGCCAGCCGGCGAGCCCCGGCGCGAGCGCGTCGTAGTGCGCGCGGAAGCCGGGGTCGTCGGTGTACGTGCGGCCGAGGCACACGTGCATCGCGAGGGTGCAGTCGAAGTACGCGCCGATCGACGCGCGGTGCCGCTCGGCGAGCGCGTCCGCCCTCGTGCTGCCCGCCGCGACGCCGGCGCGGCACGCGGCGGACAGGTCGTCCTCGAGGGCGGAGACCTCGGCGGCGATCCGGCGCCAGTCGTCGGGCGTGCGCTCGGCCGAGCGCTCGGCGTGCTGCGCCCACTGCGCGGTCTCGCCCCAGCGCTCGCGCGCCTCGCCGGGCCACGACGGCTGCCAGCTCTCGCCGAAGATCGCCACCTGCTCGACCGGGGTGAGCAGGAGACCCCGCTCGCGCGCCTCGACGAGCCGGTCGAGCGCGGCCGCCGTCCGTTCCATCGACGCGATGCGGTCGTCGAGCAGGGCACGCTCGCGCCGCAGCGCGGCGACGGCGTCGTCCGCCGGGGCGTCGAGCAGGCGGGGGACGACCTCGAGCGCGATCCCGAGCTCGCGGTAGGCGACGACGCGCCGCAGGCGCGCGACGTCCGACGCGGTGTACAGCCGGTACCCGGCGGACGTCCGCGCGGACGGGCGGGCGAGGCCGATCGCGTCCCAGTGGTGGAGCGCGCGGACGGTGACGCCGACGAGCGCCGCCGTCTCCCCGACGGTGCGGTCACCGGGTCCGCGGCCGGGGTGGTCGAGTCGGTCGTGCGCCGCGGTGCCCGAGGTCATGCTCCGAGTGTCGCAGGGATCACGTCGTCGGCGCCTCGATCCCGATGTCCCGCAGGAAGCGTGCCTCGTCGCTGCCGGGCCGGAACGGCCTCGCCGCCGTCATGACGACGCGGGCGTTCTCGGGGGTGCGGACCTCGATCTCCACCGAGTTCCACGGCATCGCGCGCGGCCCGGTCACGGAACCGGGCGCCAGCCGCTCGCACGCGGCGACGATCGTGTCGACCTCGCTCAGCACGCACGAGAAGCTCACGGTGAGCGCCGGCGTCTCGGCGGGCGGCGTGCCCGGGACGAGCAGGACGTCCTGGAACGCCCAGCGGCGCAGGTGCACGATCTGCCCCGGCACGGCGAACAGCTCGAAGAAGCCGAGGCCACGGGTCCACAGGTCGACCGACGCGGCGAGGTCGGCCGTGGGCACGGTGACGAACATGGGCATCCCGTAGATGCCGCGGAAGTGCTCCGGGGCCGTGGCGTCCTCGGACGGCTCGGGCACGGGGCTGATGTCGAAGGCAGGGTAGGTGTCGGTCATGCGTCCACCGTCGACCCTGACGTCGCGTCAGGGTCAAGTGCCCTGGGACGGGGATGCGGGGCCGTGGTCGGTGACGTCGGCGGGGACGCAGAAGGGCCGCGCGCTGCGCGGCCCTTCGCTGGTCGGACCCCCGCCGCCGTGGGCGGCGAGGACCCTCACGTCACAGAGGCTGGATGTTCGTCGCCTGGGGGCCCTTGGGGCCCTGGGTGACGTCGAAGGAGACGCTCTGGTTCTCCTCGAGCGAGCGGAAGCCGGTGGCCGCGATCTCGCTGTAGTGGGCGAACACGTCGGCGGTGCCGTCCGAGGGGGCGATGAAGCCGAAGCCCTTCTCGGCGTTGAACCACTTCACGGTGCCAGTAGCCATGATGTCTTCTCTCGTTGAAACGTGCGTCCCACGAACGTGGGTCCGCTTGTCACGCCCCTGAGGGCGCTGACGGGTGTGGGGGCGGGGTCGGGAGGACCCGGCCGGGCTCGCGGTCGGTGCCGCGAGGTGTGAGGTCGCCTGCTCGAGCGCGGTGACCACGGTCGTCGGCCGCGTGTAGCGGTCGTGGACCTGGAACCCGCGGTCGAGCCGCGTGACCATGCCGGCGTACTCGCCGTCGGACGTCGCGACCCAGAGGTCGTCGTCGACCCGGCGCAGCACGGGCTGTGGTCGGGAGGGGCCCACGGCCGCAGCAGCGGTCGTGGGATGTTCAAGGGTGGAGGTGGTGATGTTCTCTGCTCTCGCTCCGCGCGCGGTGTGGGCGGAGATCGTCGGAGGCAGCCTCTGCTGCCCTGCGCGCACGTCCTCGCGTCGGAGCTGAGGATCGAAGGACGTCGCGGGATCCATGTCTCCATGGCGGTCCCGTGACCCGAGCGCGATCCCCAGGCTACACCAACCCGTCCCCGGGCGGTGGGACGGTCAGCCGCAGCTGTCGCAGACGCCCGTCGCCGGAAGGGTCATGAAGCACGTCGGGCAGATGGGTGCCGGCCTCTCCGGGTCCGCGCCGCGCCGCGGAACCGGAGAGGCCGGCACCCATCTGCCCGCCGGGCTTCATGACCCCTCCGGCGACGGGCGTCTGCGACAGCCGCCGCCGACCGCCCCACCGCCCGGGGACGGGGTGGTGGGCCACCGGGCCGTACGCCTCGAAGCCGAAGCCGTGCTTGCGCAGGATCGTCGTCGCGTCGATCCTGCTGCCGTCGAGCTCTTCGGCCGTCGCTGTCCGGCCGGTCGCGTGCTTGTGCGCGACGCCGAGGATCGCCTTCGAGTCGTACGTCCGGCCCTCGTGGTCGAGCGTCTCGCGGACCGACGGCGTGAACCCGTAGACGCCGAGGAAGTTCTCGGTGCCGCGGTCGTCGCACTCGGCGATCGCGGAGAGGATGTGCTGGCGGGTCACGGCGGAGAAGGTAGCCACCCGACGAGCCTAGTCTGCCGCCGGGTCGTCCCGGTCCGGGGTGCGGGGTCCGGTGTGTGGCCCCCGACACGCCCGCACCCGGACGTGGCCGGCGAGGACGACGGGCTCAACCAACCGGCGCTCGAGGTGGACGGTGACCGTGTCGCCGACGTCCTTGCCGAGCCTGGCGCGGACCTTCGCGCTCAGCGACAGCATGAGACCTCCGCTCCCCGTGGGCATGAGTCCCACGTTCGACAGCGCGACGCCGTCGACGCTCGCGTCGACGCGCACGGACCGACCGGTGCCGAAGAGCTCCTTCGCGCCGGGCACCTCGACGCAGGGCCAGGTGTCGCCCTTGACGTCCACGCCGACGGGCGCGGTGAACGTGTGGTCGAGGACGACGGGCTCGAACGGCATGGGGGCCTCCGGGTCGGGGGTTGCAGGGACGTGTCGCCCTCACGACCCGGTGCGACGCCGGAACTCATCGGCGCCGTGCGCACCGCGTCGGGCGCCCACCGGCGCACCGGACGCGCGATGATGCCGGGGTGAGGATGCGCAACGACGCGGACGGGTACGGCGTCGTGACCAAGACCCTGCACTGGGTCACCGTCGCGGCGCTCGGCGCGCAGGCTCGTCGTCGGGTACCTGCTCGACGACGAGGGCGGGGGACAGGGGCGTGGGAGGGGCCGCGGGGAGGGACCGGGCCGTGGGCGCGGTCGCGGGGGCGACGACGGGGCGGACGACGGCGGGCTCGGGTCCCTGCTCGACGGCGAGCCCGACGGGCTGCTCGCCGCGCACGTCGCGCTCGGCCTGACGATCCTCCTCGTCACCGTGGTCCGCCTGGTGTGGCGGAGGTTGACACCGCTCCCGCCCTGGGCGCCCGGTCTCGGCCCGGGCGAGCGCCGCCTCGCGCACGCGACGGAGGTGGCGCTGTACGCGACGCTGCTCGTCATGCCCGCCACGGGGATCACGCTGCTGCTCGTCGACGACGACCTGCTGTGGCTGCACGTCGCGAGCCACGTCGTGTTCTTCGCGGCTCTCGCGCTCCACCTCGCGCTCGTGCTCAAGCACCAGCTCGTCGACCGGGACCGGCTGCTGCGGCGGATGCTCTGACCCGAGGCTCGACCGGTGCGCGGCGCCGTGACCCCGAGCGGCAGGGGTCCGTGCGCCGACCTAGCGTGGAGGCATGGGGCACGGGGGCGCGCACGAGGTCGGCACCTTCTTCGACGGTGCGCCGGACGGGTTCGCGCTGTTCGAGGTCGTCGCGGACGCCGTCGACGAGATCGGGCCGTCCGAGGTGCAGGTCTCGACGAGCCAGGTGGCGTTCCGCCGTCGCCGCGGCTTCGCCTACGTGTGGCGCCCGGGCCGGTACGTCCGCCCGGACGTCGCGGCGGTGCTGTCGATCCCGCTGCCGCGCCGCGTCGACTCGGACCGGCTCACGGAGGTGTCGCACCCGTCGCCGACGGTGTGGATGCACCACGTGGAGCTGCGCGACGCCGCGGACGTCGACGACGACGTGCGCTCCTGGCTCGCCGAGGCCTACGCGCACGCGGGCTGAGGCGCCGTGCCACACGCCCCGGCAGGGCCGGGCTGGTGCGCGGCGGCTGCTAGCGTGACCGGGCCCCTCGGCCAGCCGTCGTCGGGCCGAGGGAGGAACGGATGACCCGGGCAGCGCAGGACGACGACCACGACGGCCACGCGGCCGACCCGGTGGCCATCCCGAGGAGACCTCGGGCCGCGCGGGTGCGCACGGCCCTGCGTCTCGCCCTCGCGGTCGCGCTGGTCGCCGCACCGGGACGGGTCGTGGCGACGACCGGCGACGCCGTCGCGCACCAGCACTGGTCGCTCGCCGCGCTGCTCGTGCTGAGCGCCGTCGCGGGCGTCGCCCTCGGCGTCGCGACGGTCGCCGCGGCGCGGACCGGCACGACCGGGCGTCGTCACGACCACGGGCGGGGGCGTCGGGTCGTGCGCGCGACGGCCGCCGGGCTCGGGTTCGCGGGCCTCGTCGTCCTCGCGGCGGCCGTGGTGTGGCTGCGGCCCTTCGTCGCGACGGCGCCGGCGCTCGCGGCGCTCGAGAGCGACGGCGCCGTCGAGGTCCGCGACGAGGCGGGGTGGTACGCGTTCGTGCCGCGCGACGCCGACCCGACGACGGGCCTCGTCTACTCGCCCGGCGCTCGCGTCGACGCCCGCGCGACCGCGGCGGTCCTGCGCCCGCTCGCGGAGGCCGGGTACCTGGTGGTCTCGCTCAAGGTGCCTCTCGGCATCGCGTTCACGTCACCCGTGCAGTCGGCGGCGGCGATGGACGCGTTCGCCGGCGTCGACCGGTGGGCCGTCGGAGGGCACTCGCTCGGGGGCGTCGTGGCGTCGTCGTTCGCGGGGGGCCGCGCGGACGCGGTCGACGGGCTGCTGCTGCACGGCTCGTACCCGAGCGGTGACCTCAGCGCGGCGGACCTGCCGGTCACGTCGGTCTGGGGATCCCGGGACGGGCTCTCGACCCCGGAGAGGATCGAGGCGTCGCGCGCCGACCTGCCGTCGGACGCCCGCTTCGTCGAGGTGCCCGGCGGCGTCCACGCGTTCTTCGCCGACTACGGGGAGCAGCCGGGCGACGGCGTCCCCGGCACCAGCCGGGCCGACGCCCAGGCGCAGATCGTCGCGGCGAGCATCGAGGCCCTCGACCGGGTGGCGTCCGCGCCGTAGCGCGAGGTGTGCGGGTCCTGGTCCGGCGGCGGCGGGTCGCGGCGGCAGCCCGGTCAGGGCTGCCGGTCGGGCCGCCAGGCGTCGTCGTAGTCCGGGTGGTCGGCGTAGGCCGTGGCGAGCTCCTCGAGGATCCGGTCGCCGACGAACGAGACCCCGCTCTGCACGCGGGCGCTGCTGGACCGCTCGAGGTCGACCGTCATGTCGTAGCCGGTGGCCTCGTGCGCGAGCTCGACGATCCGGTGCTTCGCCGCGCACTCGGCCAGCACCCGCGCCGGGCTCCACCGGGCGCGGTGCGCGTCGGCCCCGGTCGCGTCGCCCCCGCCGTCGTCCGGCCCGGCGGCGCGTGCGGCGTCCTCGTCCTCGGCGATCCTGGCGAGCACGAACTCGGTGGGCGTCATGGGACCAGTGTCCCGTCTGCGCGCCCGTGGTGACGAGCTCGACCACCTCCACGCCCACCCGAGCGGCTCGTGCCGCGCGACGCGCCACCCGGCGCGCTCGGCGAGACGCCACGTCGTCCGGGTCGCGCGCCGGTACGGGGCCCGCCGCAGGAGCCGGTCCATACTGTCGTCGGGGCGGGCACGGATCCGCCGGGGAGCCCGGCGGACGGGCCCGCACCAGGGAGGCAGCATGACGTCGAAGGCCGTCCCCGACCAGGTACCCGCCCCCGCGCGGCGGACGTCGTTCCTGGGCGCGCTCGTGCCGCCCGGGCAGCGACGCCCGCTCGACGAGCTCGCCGACCGGCTCGACCTCGACGCGGGCGACGCGCGGGCCAAGACGTCGGCGTTCTGGGTGATGCTCGTCCTGTCGGGCGTCATCGCGGTCGCCGGCGTGGTCACCGACTCCACGGCGACCGTCATCGGCGCCATGATCATCGCGCCGCTGTCGACCCCGATCCTCGGCGTCGGGCTCGGGATCGTCACGGCGAAGGGCCGGCTCGTCGCACGCTCCGCGCTGACGGTCGTCCTCGGGCTCGCGACCGTCGTCGTGCTGGGCTGGCTCGTGGCGCTGGTGCTCCCGGACACCGCGCACGTCCTGGCGAACTCCCAGGTGACCGGGCGGACGTCGCCCGGCCTGCCGGAGCTCGTCGCGGCGTTCGCGACCGGGTTCGCGGGCGCCATCGCGCTCGCGCGCCGCGATCTCGGCGACGTGCTGCCCGGCATCGCCATCGCCATCTCCCTCGTCCCGCCGCTCGGCGTCGTCGGCGTGTGCCTCGGCGCCGGCGCGCCGTCGCTCGCCGCGGGCGCGCTGCTGCTCTTCACGTCGAACGCGGTCGCTCTCGTCATCGCCGCGACCGTCGTCTTCACGGGTGCCGGGTACGCGTCCGAGGCGTCCGAGGAGCGGGCTGCCGTCCACGGCCCACGACGCGTGCGCCGCGCCTACGTGGTCGCGGGCGTCGCGCTCGTGGTGGTCGCCGTCCCGATGGTCGCGAACACGGTGCAGGCCGCGCTCGCCGAGCTGTGGGCGGGCCAGACCCGGGCCGCCGCGCAGGACTGGCTGGCCGACGACCCCGCAGCGGTCGTCGAGGGCGTCACGTGGCAGGGGCAGGACCTCGTCGTCGCCGTGCGGACGCCGAACGACCTCCCGCCGGTCGACACGCTCCAGGCCGACGTCGACACGCTCGTCCCGTGGCAGCCCGAGGTCGTGGTCGTCCACACCGTCGGCGAGCGGGTCGAGGAGGACGGCTGACGGCGTCGGTCGGCGACGCGCGCGGCGCGGACGTGCCCCGGGGGCCGGAGCGCGGTCAGGCGACGTCGAGGTCGGCGTAGAGCGCCGCGTGGTCGGACGCCGCGTGCACCGGGGACGTCATCGTGTCGTAGTGGGGGAACAGCGTGCCGTTGCGTCCGCCCCAGACGCCCTGGCGGAAGACCGAGCCGCCGACCGTGCGCTCGAACAGCGCGGGGGAGAGCAGCACGTAGTCGATCTTCTGGCTCGCGGTGCCGTTGCCGTAGGTCCCGGGCCGGTCGTCGCCGACGAACGCCGGGTGCTCGGCGACGTCGCGCAGGTCCGTGCCGTCGAGCAGCGGCCGCAGCGGGGCGCTGTCGGGGGTGTCGTTGAGGTCGCCCGCGACGACGACGTTCTCCTGACCGCTCGCGCGCAGCCGCCGGTAGATCTCGGCCACGTGGCGGGCCTGCCGCCGCCGGGTCGCGTCGCTGTCCGCCTGCACGCCGTAGCCCTTGGACTTGAAGTGGTTGACCAGGACGGTGATCGTCGCGCCCGACGGGAGCTGCACGACGTACTCGGGGCAGTCGCGCCCGAACACGACGCGCCCGCTCGAGTCGCGGTCGTCGACGTGGGACCGGATGCCGCCGATGCCGAGGCGGCGCGTCGTGAGGAGCCCGACGTCGATCCCGCGGTCGTCGTTGCCGTCGATGAGCATGACGTGGGGGTAGAGCGGCCTGCCGGTCCGGGTGACGACGCCCGCGTCCGTGAAGTGCTTGAGGGCGACGCGGCTCTCCGCCTCCACGACGGCGAGGACGTCGGCGTCGACGTCCGCGATGACGCGCGCCGCGTGCGCCGTGGCGAGCTCGTCCACGCGCTCCTTGACGAGGTCGACCCACCCGATCCAGTCGCCCCGCCCCGTCGCGACGACCTCGGTGCGCGCCGTGCCGGCTGACAGCGAGCCGGTGCGGCGCAGGAGGCGGCCGCGGACCTGGCGCAGGACGGCGAACTCCGCGGCGTCGGACCGGAGCAGGCCCAGCGTCTCGAGGTGCCGCAGGACCTCGGCCCGGACGTCGTCGGTGTAGACCTCCAGGCCGAGCAGCGCGTTGACGCGGGCGTGGGCCGCGAGGACCTCGTTGCCGCCGGCGTCCATCGGGCCGTGCATCGCGCGCGGCCGCTCGAACAGGTTCTCGACGTTGTACGCCCCGACCCGGACCGGCATGGCGGCCTCCCTCACGTCGCCCCGACGCAGAGCCGGGGACCCGACGGGCGTCGGAACGGTCGGCGCCCTACCAGGGGAGAGGGGCGACGTGCGGGGTCCGGACGTCCGGTCCTCGGGGGACCGGCGGGTCGGGAGCGGTTCGGCCGGGTCGCGCCAAGGCTCGGCCGGTGTCACCGCCACCGACCGAGCCGCTCGCGTCCCGACGACCTACCGTGCGCGCGGCGCCGGTGCCGTCGGGTAGATGTCGCGGAACGTCGGCTCGAAAGCGGGTCTCAGGAGCCGCATCCCCGCCTCGTCGGGCGTCCGTCCGCCCTTGACCGCGTTGCACGGCTCGCACGCCGCGACGGCGTTGAGCCACGTCGTCGTCCCGCCCTGGCAGCGCGGCACGACGTGGTCCATCGTCGTCGCCGTGCCGCCGCAGTAGGCGCACCGGTACCGGTCGCGGCGCAGCAGGGCGGCGCGCGAGTACGGGACGCGGCCCTGCCGGTCGTACACCCACCGCGCGTGGACGTAGCGGACGAGCTCGACGGACCGCGGCCGCTGGTACGGGCCGAACGTCTCGCCCTCGACCGCCTCCAGGACCTCGGCGACGCGCCGGTGCAGCATGCGGATGGCGTGCCGCAGCGAGACGCGGCCGATCACCTGGCTGCCGCCGAGGTTGTAGATGACCACCTCGCTCATGGTCGCGCTCCTGTCGTCGTTCCTGGCCGGGACGACGAGAGCCGCCCCAGAACGGTGCCCCGGGACGGCTCAGCAGGTGGACGACGGACGTCGTCTACCTGAGGAGCGCCCTTCGGGACAGGTCGGTGGACCACGGGTACGCCATGCGGTCCTCCTGCCTCTCGTCGGTCGTCACGGTCGAGCGTCCGGGCGGGTTCGACCGGACGAAAAGCAGGCTATGCCCGCCAGGGCCCCACGTCCACGGTTTACGACCGCCCGTCATGCCGCGGGCCCCGCCGGCGGGACGAGCGGGAGGCGCACGACGAACCGGGTGTCGCCCGGCCGGGACGTGACCGACAGGTCGCCGTGGTGCTTGTTCACGACGATGCGCCACGAGATGTCGAGGCCGAGCCCGGTGCCCTGGCCGACGGGCTTGGTCGTGAAGAACGGCTCGAAGATGCGGGGCAGGACGTCCTCGGGGATCCCCGAGCCGGTGTCGGCGATCTCGACCTCGGCCGTGTCGTCGGTGCGGCGCGTCGTCACGGTGAGCGTGCCCTCGCCCTGCGTCCGGCCGTCGGCCGACGCGCCCATCGCCTGCGCGGCGTTCTCCACGAGGTTCGTCCAGACCTGGTTGAGCTCGGCGGCGAACACCGGCACGGCGGGCAGCGCCGGGTCGTAGCGGCGCACGACGTCGATCCCGGCGAGCGCCCGGTCGAGCATGACGAGCGTGGAGTCGATCAGCTCGTGCAGGTCGACGGGGCGGAACGGGGCGCGGTCGAGCTGGGAGTACTGGCGCGCGGCCCCGACGAGCGAGGAGATGCGCACGGTCGCGTCCTCGATCTCGGCCATGAGCTGCTCGGTCTCGATGGTGTACGCGAGCCAGCTCACGGCGCCGGTCAGGGCGCCGGCGTCGATGCGTCCGGCGGCCCGGTCGAGCCAGGCCTCGTCGATCCCCGCCTGCACGAGGGCCGGCGCGACGCGCCAGCCCTCCGGCAGGCCGTGGTCGTCGAGCCAGTCCGTGAGCCGGTCCTCCAGGTCGGAGGTCTCCAGCGCGCCGACGACGTCCGCGTCGCGCGCGGCGGTGTACCGCTCGAGCGCCTCCTCCTGGAGGCGGATGAGGACCGCGAGCGTCGCGCGGTCGTAGGGCCCGTCGGCGATGAGCGCGAGCTTGTGGCGCATCGCGCCCACGCGCTCGCGCAGCGTGCCGGTCGCGCGCACGGCCGCGGCGGCCGGGTTGTTCAGCTCGTGCGTGAGGCCGGCCGAGAGGGAGCCGAGCGCGAGGAGGCGCTCGCGCTGACCGACGAGCTGCTGCGCGTCGCGCGTGCCCCAGAACACGCCCTCGAGCAGGTGCACCGCCATGGGGAACCACTCGGTCATGAGCTTCGCGAAGTCGGGCGCGGCGAGCACGAAGAACCGCGACGGCTCGAGCACGCGCACGCTGTGCAGGTAGGTCTGGGGGAGGCGGTCGCCGAGGTAGGCGTTCCACGCCCCCATGTAGACGCCGACCTGGCGCGTGCGGTTGATCTCGACGTCGTCGCTCCCGACACGCCGGAACAGCGCGACGCCGCCGTCGAGCAGGACGAAGAACCGCTCGGCGGGGTCGCCCTCGCGGCACAGCCAGCCGGGTTCCGCGTGCTCCACGTGGCCCGTGCGGCACAACCACGCCAGCTGGTCGTCGGTGAGGTGCTCGAAGAGGAACGTCGAGCGCAGCTCGTCGACGTCGCACGGCAGCCACCCGCTCGTGCTCTCCGCGGTCCCCGGCACCTCCTGCGTGCCGTCCTGCGTGCTGCCGGTCATGGCGTCCTCCGGTGGTCAGAGCTGTTCGAGGTAGCGGTGCACGAGCATGACGGCCATCGCGCCCTCGCCCACGGCGGACGCGACCCGCTTGGCGGACTCGGCGCGCACGTCGCCGGCGGCGAAGACGCCCGGGACGGACGTCTCGAGGTGGTAGGGCGGGCGCTCCAGCGGCCAGCCGGCGGGCAGGGTCCCGTCGTGCGGCAGGTCGGGGCCGGCGAGGACGTACCCGCGCGCGTCGCGCGCGACCACGCCGTCGAGCCAGTCGGTGCGCGGGGCGGCGCCGATGAAGACGAACGCCCACCCGCAGTCGACGCGGCTCGTCGCGCCGGTGTCCACGTCGCGCAGCTCGAGGTGCTCCAGGTGGTCGTCGCCGACGGCCGCGACGACCTCGGTGCGGGTGAGGACCCGCAGGCGCGGGTGGGCCTCGACCTGCTCGACGAGGTACGCCGACATGGACCGCGACAGGGTGTCGCCGCGCACGACGAGCGTGACCTGCTTCGCCTCCCGCGCGAGGTACAGCGCCGCCTGGCCCGCGGAGTTGGCGCCGCCCACGACGTACACCTCCTGGTCGTGGCACGCGGCCGCCTCGGTGAGCGCCGACCCGTAGTACACGCCGCGCCCGACGAGGTCGCCGAGCCCGGGGCCGTCGAGCAGCCGGTAGGACACCCCCGACGCGAGGACGACGGTGTGCGCGTCGATCGACGTGCCGTCGGGGAAGCGGACGCTGCGCGCGGAGCCGGCGACGTCGAGCTCGATCGCGTCGCGCGTCGTGACGATCTCCGCCCCGAACCGCACCGCCTGGCGCCGCGCGCGGTCGGCGAGCTGCGCGCCGGAGATGCCGTCCGGGAACCCGAGGTAGTTGTCGATGCGCGAGCTCTGCCCGGCCTGGCCGCCCGTGGCGGTGCGCTCGACGAGCACCGTGCGCAGCCCTTCCGACGCTCCGTACAGCGCGGCGCTGAGCCCTGCCGGTCCGCCGCCCACGACGACGAGGTCGTAGAACTCCTCGGTCGGCGTGGTCGCGAGCCCGACCCGCTCGGCGAGCGTCGCGTCGTCGGGCGCGACGAGCGCCTCGCCGTCGGGCGTGACGACGAGGGGCAGGGACGAGGCGTCCGCCTGGGCGGCGGTCAGCAGCCGCGCGCCCTGCTCCGAGTCGGACGCGTACCAGCGGTAGGGCACGCGGTTGCGCGCCAGGAACTCGCGCACCTGGGACGAGCGCGCGGACCAGCGGTGCCCGACCACCACGGCCTCGGCGGGACGGCGACGGTCGGTGCGCTGCCACGCCTCGAGCTGGGCGTCCACGACGGGGTAGAGCTTCTCCTCGGGCGGGTCCCACGGCTTGAGGAGGTAGTAGTCCAGGTCGACGACGTTGATCGCCTCGATCGCGGCGTCCGTGTCGGCGTACGCGGTGAGCAGGACGCGCCGCGCGGCCGGGAACAGGTCCATCGCCTGCTCGAGGAGCTCCACCCCGGTCATCTGCGGCATGCGGTGGTCTGCGAGGATGACGGCGACGTCCTCCCCGCGCAGGGCGAGCTCGCGCAGCGCGGCGAGCGTGTCGGCGCCCGACTCGGCGCGCACCACCCGGTACCGGTCGCCGTAGCGTCGGCGCAGGTCGCGCGCGACGGCGCGCGAGACGCCGGGGTCGTCGTCGACGGTGACGATGGCGGGTCGTGACGGCGCTGCGGTCGGTTCCACGCGTCCTCCTCGAAGGGCCCGGTGCGGGCCCAGACATCTTCTCCCCGGGGCCGGCGGACGTCCACGGCTGGGCGTCGGCGCCCACGCGGGGAGCGTGGCGCAGACCACACTTGACGCCCTCGCGCCGTGCGCTAGGTTAGGCAAGCCAAACCTCAGAGCGTCCCGGTGCGCGTCGTGCGCCCGGTCCTTTCCTCCCTGTCCCGAGGAGCTTCGTCATGCCCTCAGCACGACCCCTCGTCGCGCCGGTCGCGCCGGTCGCGCCGGTCGCGCCGGTCGCGCCCGTCGCGACCTCCGAGACCCCGGCTCGCGCCGCGTCGCCGTCGCGCGACCCCGCCGCCTCGTCCCTGCTCACGACGGCGAGCGCGGGCGCGTACGCGACCACGCTGCACGCCGTCGTCGACGACGTCGCGGCGCGCGTCGCCGCCGTGACGCAGCCCTGGTCCGGCGCGTCGCGGGCCCAGCTCGCGGCGCTGGTCGACGCCGTGGACCTCGACGCGCCGGGCGTCGGCACGGACGCCGCGCTGCGCGAGACCGCGGACCTCTACGCGACGCACGCCGTGTGGTTCCACGACCCCGCGTACGCCGCGCACCTCAACTGCCCGGTCGTGCTGCCCGCCGTCGGGGCGGAGGCGATGCTCGCGGCGGTCAACACGTCCGTCGACACCTACGACCAGTCGACCGTCGCGACGCTCATGGAGCGTCGCCTCGTGGAGTGGACGGCGCAGCGCGTCGGGTACGCGGCGGGCGACGGCGTCTTCACCTCGGGCGGCACCCAGTCCAACCTGCAGGCGCTCTTCCTCGCGCGCGAGCACGCGGTCGAGCGCGAGCGGCGCCGCGGCGCCGCCCGCTCCGCCGTGCTCCCGCGGCTGCGCGTCCTGACGAGCACCTCCAGCCACTTCAGCGTCGCGCGCTCGGCGTTCCTGCTCGGCCTCGCGGAGGACGCCGTGGTCACGGTGCCCGCCGGGGCCGACGGACGCGTCGACCCCGCGGCGCTCGCGGGGGCGCTCGCGCGCGTGCTGGCGGCGGGCGACGTCGTCATGGCCGTCGTGGCCACCGCCGGCACGACCGACCGGGGCTGCGTCGACCCGCTGGCGGCGGTCGCCGACGCGTGCGACGCGGCGGACGCGTGGTTGCACGTCGACGCCGCGTACGGGTGCGGGCTGCTCGTCTCCCCGACGCGGCGCCACCTCCTGGACGGGATCGAGCGGTCGCGCTCGGTGACGGTCGACTACCACAAGGCGTTCTTCCAGCCGGTGTCCGCGAGCGCGCTGCTCGTGCGCGACCCGGCCGACCTCGCGCGCGTCGCGCATCACGCCGACTACCTCAACCCGCTCGAGAACGCCGAGCCGAACCAGGTCGACAAGTCGTTGCAGACGACCCGGCGGTTCGACGCGCTGAAGCTCTGGGCGACGCTGCGGGCGCTCGGCGCCGAGGGGATCGGGCGCATGGTCGACGCGGTGTGCGACCTCGCCGCCGCGGTGCACGCCGACCTCGCGGACGACCCGGACCTGCGGGTCGTCGCGCGCACCGACCTGTCCACGGTCCTGTTCCGCTACGAGCCGGCGGGGCTGGCGCGCGAGCACGCGGACCGGCTCGTGCCGCTCGTGCGCCGCGTGCTGTTCGAGTCGGGTCGTGCGCTCGTCGCCAAGACCGTGCTCGACGGCGTGCCGTGCCTCAAGCTCACGCTCCTCAACCCCGACGTCACGCTCGACGACGTGCGCCGCGTGCTCGACCTCGTGCGCACGACCGCCCAGGCGCTCGTCGACACCGACGAGCTGCTCGCGGACGACGCCCCGGCGGTGGTCCGGTGACCGCCGTCGTGCACGACGTCGTCGGCGTCGGGATCGGCCCGTTCAACCTGGGCCTCGCCGCGCTGTCCGCGCCGCTGGACGACGTCGACGCCGTGTTCCTCGATCAGGCACCGGAGTTCCGCTGGCACCCCGGCATGATGATCGACGGTGCGACGATCCAGGTCCCGTTCCTCGCGGACCTCGTGACGATGGCCGACCCGACGTCGCCGTACTCGTTCCTCGCGTACCTCAAGGCGACCGGGCGGCTGTACCCGTTCTACATCCGGGAGTCCTTCTACCCGCTGCGCGCCGAGTACGACGCGTACTGCCGCTGGGTCGCGCAGCGGCTGCCGTCGCTGCGGTGGGGCCGGCGGGTCGTGGCCGTCGCGCGCGACGAGGCGTCCGACGCGTTCGTCGTGCGGGCCGAGGTCCTGGGCCCGGACGGTGGCGTCACCGCCTCCGAGGAGCACCGCGGTCGCCACCTCGTCCTGGGCGTCGGCACGAGCCCCGTGCTGCCGCCCGCGCTCCGCACGCTCGCCGACGAGGTCGCCGCGGGCGAGCACCCGGGGGCCGGGCCGCTCGTGCACAGCGCGCAGTACGTGCAGCACCGCGACGCGCTCGCCGCGAGCGGGTCCGTCACGGTCGTGGGCAGCGGGCAGTCGGCGGCGGAGGTCTACCGCGACCTGCTCGACGGCGTCCACGGTGACGGCCGCGCAGGCGGCTACCGGCTCGACTGGGTGACGCGCTCGCCGCGCTTCTTCCCCATGGAGTACACGAAGCTGACGCTCGAGATGACGTCGCCCGAGTACACCGACCACTTCCACGCCCTGCCGCTGGAGCTGCGCCAGCTCCTCGGGCGCGAGCAGCGCGGGCTGTACAAGGGGATCAGCGGCGACCTGGTCGACGACATCTACGACGCGCTCTACCGCCTGAGCCTCGACCGGCCGGTCCCGACGACCCTGCTCACCGACACCGAGGTCGTCGCCGCGCGCTACGAGCCGGCCGACGGGGCCGGCCCGGGGCTCGGGTCCGCTACGGACGGCCCGGGGGAGTACGTCCTGCGCCTGCGCCACGCCCAGCTCGGTCGCGAGGTCGAGCGCCGGACGCGGGCGCTCGTCGTCGCCACGGGGTACGCCGCCACCGTCCCCGCGTTCCTCGACCCCGTGCGCCACCTGCTGCGGTTCGACGAGCTCGGCCGTCTGGACGTGGCGCGCGACTACACGGTCGACGCCGCGCGGCGCGTGCACGTGCTCAACGGCGAGGAGCACACGCACGGGATCACGGCGCCGGACCTGGGCTTCGCGGCGTGGCGCAACTCCGTCGTGCTGCGCACCGTCACCGGCCGCGAGGTCTACCCGGTCGAGGAGCGCATCGCGTTCCAGCAGTTCGGCCTGCCCGACGACGAGCACACCCGCCCCGTCACGACGCCACCGGGCGCGTCCGTCGACGGGACGGCCACCGCGAAGGAGGGGGCCCGATGACCACGACGGCCGAGACGACGACCGGGACCAGCACCGGGACGGCCATCGGGACGGTCACGGACCCGACGACGGACGTGACGACGGGCGTGGCGCCCGTCGCCTCCTTCGCCGTGCGGGTGCGCTGCGGCGAGGGTCGCGCGGACGTGCGCGTCGATCCCGTCGACCCCGCGCGCGACGCCGCGCTCGTGCAGGGCTGGCTCGCCGACCCGCGGTCCGCGTTCTGGCAGCTCGGCCACCTGGACGTCGACGGGGTGCGCGAGTACCTCGCCGGTGTCGCCGCGGACCCGCACCAGGACGCGTGGCTCGGCCACGTGGACGGCGCGCCCACGTTCCTCGTCGAGACGTACGACCCGGCGCGCGTGACGCTCGCCGGCGTGCCGGAGGCCGTCGAGCTGCTCGAGCCGGGCGACGTCGGGATGCACCTGCTCGTCGCGCCGCCGGCCTCGGCGGCGGTGCGGCACGGGCTGACGTCCGCGGTCATGGGCGCCGTCGTGCGGTTCTGCCTCGCGCCGGACGGGCGGGGCGCGCGCCGCGTCGTGGTCGAGCCGGACGTGCGCAACGCGGCGGTCGCCGCGAAGAACGCCGCCGCCGGCTTCCGCGTGCTGCGCGAGGTCGACCTGCCCGGCAAGCGCGCGCACCTCGCGGTGGCCACGCGCGCCGACCTCGACGCGAGCCCGCTCGGCGACGGCGTCGACCCCGCGCCGCACCTGCGGCCGGACCTGGCCGACCGGGCGCACCGTCACCTCGTCGCCAAGACGATCGCCGAGCTGACCCACGAGCGGCTCCTCGCGCCGCGCACCCTCGTCGAGCCGGTCACGCCGGACGGACCCGGGCAGTACGTGCTCCAGGTCCGCGACGGCACGGTCGAGTACCGCTTCACCGCGCGGCGGTACGCGCTCGAGCACTGGGTGGTCGACGAGCCGTCGCTGCGCCGCACCGTGCTGGACGACGGGCGGGACGCCTCCCCGACCGACGCGCCGGTCGACGTGCTCGACCTGGTCGTCGAGCTCCAGCCCGCGCTGCGCATCCCCGACGCCCTGCTCGCCACCTACCTCGAGGAGGTCTCCTCCACGCTCGCGAGCGCCACGGCGAAGCTCGAGCGCGCGCGGTCCGCCGGCGGACCGAGCGCGGCGGACCTGCTGGGCGCGTCCTTCCAGGACGTCGAGGCGGCGATGACGGAGGGGCACCCGGCGTTCGTCGCGAACAACGGGCGCATCGGCTTCGGGCTCGCCGAGTACCGCGCCTACGCCCCGGAGAACGCCGGTCGCGTGCGCCTCGTGTGGCTCGCGGCGCGCCGCGCGCACACCCACCTCGCGCTCGGCGCCGGGCTCGACGAGGCGACGCACTACGGCGCGGAGCTGACCGCCGACGAGCGCGCGGCCTTCGCGGAGCGCCTCGCCGCCCGGGGCCTCGACCCGGCCGACTACCTGTACCTGCCGGTGCACCCGTGGCAGTGGGAGCACCGCGTGCCCATCACGTTCGCGGCCGACGTCGCGCGCGGCGACCTCGTGCCCGTCGGCCTCGGCGCGGACGAGTACCAGCCGCAGCAGTCGATCCGCACGCTGTTCAACACCACCAGGCCCGAACGGCACTACGTCAAGGTCGCGCTCGCGATCCAGAACATGGGCTTCCTGCGCGGCCTGTCGCCCGCCTACATGCGCGCGACGCCCGCGATCAACGACTGGGTCGCCGACCTCGTCGCGGGCGACCCCGAGCTCGGCGGCAGCGGGTTCTCGGTGCTGCGCGAGCTCGCGTCCGTCGGGTACACCGGAGACGTGTACCACCGCACCGCGACGCCCTCGGCGCACCGCAAGATGCTCGCCGCGCTGTGGCGCGAGAGCCCGGTGCCGCGCGTCGCGCCAGGCGAGCGCCTCGCGACCATGGCGTCGCTGCTGCACCGCGACGCCGACGGCGCCGCGTACGCCACCGCCCTCGTCCGCGCGTCGGGCGTCGACCCGGCCGCCTGGGTCCGGTCGTACCTGCGCGCGTACCTGCGCCCGCTCGCGCACGCCCTCCTCGCGCACGACCTCGCTTTCATGCCGCACGGGGAGAACCTCGTCCTCGTGCTGCGCGACCACGTCGTGGTGCGCGCCGTCATGAAGGACATCGGCGAGGAGGTCGCCGTGCTCGGCGAGCGCGCCCTGCCGCCCGGCGTCGAGCGCGTGCGCGCCGTCGTCGACGACGCGGAGAAGGCGCTCGCGATCTTCACCGACGTGTTCGACGGCGTGCTGCGCCACCTCGCCGCGATCCTCGCCGGCGACGGGGTGCTGGGCGAGGACCGGTTCTGGGCCCTGGTCGCCGAGTGCCTCGACGACCACCGCGCCGACCACCCCGACCTGGAGACGGGCGTGGACCTGCGCGCCCAGCGGTTCGCGCACTCGTGCCTCAACCGGCTCCAGCTGCGCAACACCCTGCAGATGGTCGACCTCGCCGACCAGTCCGCGTCGCTGCTGTACGCGGGCACGCTCGCCAACCCCGCCGCGCGAGGCCGCTGACGTGGCACCGCACCTCGCCCCCGACCCCCACCCCGACCCGGCGCGCGGCGGCGGGCCGGGCCCGTGGCCGGCGGCCGGAGCGTTCGAGGTCTTCCGCGACTCCTGGGGCGTCCCGCACGTGCGCGCGGGCGACGACCTCGCGCTCGCGCACGGCCAGGGCTACGTGACCGCGCTCGACCGCGGGTGGCAGATCGAGGTGGACCGGTGGCGCGCCGAGGGGCGCCTCGCGGAGCGCCTGGGCGACGCCGGTCTCGTGTGGGACCGGTTCGCGCACCGCGTGCGTCTCGCCGACACCGCCCGCCGCGCCTACGCGGCGCTCGCGGACGGCGACCGCGCCTGGGTCGACGCGTACACGGCCGGGGTGGACGCCGGGCTCGCGCGCGGACGAGACGTCCCCGAGATGCACGCGCTCGCGGACGCGTCGTGGCCGGGCGGCGGCGAGCTGCCGCCGCACGAGCCGTGGCCCGCATGGGCGCCGCTGGGCGTCTTCCTCGTCGCGCACGTGCTGTTCTCCGGGTTCCCGCACGTGCTGTGGCGCGACCACGTGGCGCGCACCCTCGGCCGGTCCGCCGCGGCGACCGGGCCCGGGCCGGCGGACGCCGTCGACCGGGTGCTCGACCTGCTCGCCGCAGACGGCGGTCCCGCGTCCGGGTCGAACGCCTGGGCGCTCGCGGGCGGCCGCACGACGAGCGGCGCACCGCTCCTCGCGGGCGACCCCCACCGCCTGCTCGAGCTGCCCGGTGTCTACCAGCAGGTGCGCCTGGCGTGCCCCGAGCACGACGTCGTCGGCCTCGCGTTCCCCGGGGTCCCCGGCGTCCTCCACTTCGGGCACGCCGGCCACGCGGCGTGGGGCGTCACGAACGCGATGGCCCACCACGTCGAGGTGTTCGCCGAGCGGCTGCGGCGCACGGCGGACGGTGCCGTGCAGGCTCAGGGGCCGGACGGTCCCGAGCCCGTGGACACGGTGACCGCGACCGTGCGGGTGCGTGCCGCGGGCGGACCGGTCGAGCACCGGGTCGAGACGTGGGAGACGCGGCGCGGCGTCGTCGTCACGGGCGAGCCGGGGCCGGATGGCCCGGAGCAGGACGACGAGCCGCAGGACGACGCGCCCCGGACGTTCGCGGTCCGCCTCGCGGCGCGGGTCGACGCGGACCTCGGCGTGAGCGCCTGGCGCCGCCTGCAGCGCGCCCGGTCGGCGCACGACGTCGCCGGCGCCTTCGCCGGCTGGGTCGACCCGGTGAACCGGGTCCTGGCGGCGGACCGGGACACCGTGCTGAGCCTCACCGCGGGGCGCGTGCCGCAGCGCGCGCCCCACGAGCGGGCGCTGCCCGTGGCCGCGTGGTCCGACGCCGCGCGGCCACGGTCCTGGGTCGGGCTGCCGGACGCCGTCGTGGTCGAGGACGTCGCCGTCGACGCCAACGAGCGGCCCCGCCGGCCGGGGACCGCCCTCGGGCACACCTATGCCCCGCCGCACCGGGCGCGCCGCGTCCGCGCGGTGCTCGACGCCGCCGAGAGGCCGCTCGGGCCCGCGGACCAGGGGCGCGTCCACGGCGACACGCTCCTCGGCAGCGCCGCCGCGCTCCTGGCCTGGCTCGACGCCGCGCCCCCCGCACGTCTCCCCGGGGCGGCGGCACGCGCCGCGTCGGCACGGCTGCTCGCCTGGGACCGGCACATGGACGCCGACAGCGCGGACGCGGCCCTCTACGCGGCGTGGCGGTCGGCGCTCGCGCGTCGGGTCGCCGCGCACCCCGCGCTCGCGCCCCTGCACGAGCCCCACGGCCTCGACCCGGTCCTCGCGCCGTGGTTCTCCGTGACGGCGCGCGTCGCGGACGCCCTGCCCGCCGTCCTGGGCGCGTCGTGGCTCGGGATCGACGGCCGCGCGGAGGCGTGGGCCGCGCTCGAGGACGTCGTGCGGTCGGGGACGGCCGGCGATGACGGTGCCGCGACATGGGGTGACACGCACCGGGTGCTCGGACTCCACGTGCTGCTCGACGTCCGGGGCGCCGACGCGCCGCGGGTCGGGCCGGTGCCGCTCTCGGGGGACACCGACACCGTCCGGTGCACCGCGAGCACGCCGGGCGTCACCGACACGTGCGTGCGGGGCTCGGTCGCGCGGTGGGTGTGGGACCTCGCCGACCGGGACGCGAGCCGGTGGGGCGTGCCCTTCGGCGCGAGCGGAGACCCGCGCTCTCCGCACTTCGACGACCAGCACGCCGCGTGGGCGGACGCCGCGACCGTGCCGGTCGTCACCGACTGGACCCTGCTCGACCTCGAGGAGCACCGATGACCACACCGTCCTCGGCCGTGCCGTCCCCGGCCGTGCCGTCGCCCACGCCACCCGGTGGCGCCACGCCGGCCGGGGCGGTCGTCGGGCGCCTGCCCACGGGCGCGCCGGGTGAGCTGCTGCTCGAGCGCGCGGTGCCGGGCGCGGGCCGCGTGAGCGTCCGCGTCCTCGACCCCGACGCCGACCTCGACGTCCTGCACGCCTGGGTCACCCGACCGTGGGCCGGCTTCTGGGGCCTCGGGGACCTCCCGCGCGAGGAGCTGCGCGACCTGTACGCCGAGGTCGGCTCCCTGCCCACGCACCACGCGTTCCTCGTGCGGTGGGACGAGCGGCCCGTGGCGCTGCTGCAGACGTACGAGCCCGAGCACGACCCGGTCGGCGCGTGCTACGACGTGCTGCCCGGCGACGTCGGCGTGCACTTCCTCCTCGGCGGTCGCGGGCCGCGCGGCACGGACCTGTGGGCGGTGCTGGGCGCCGTCCTCGTCGAGTTCCTGTTCGCCGACCCGGCGGCGCGCCGTGTCGTCGTGGAGCCCGACGTCGACAACGCTCGCGCGCACGCCCGCATGCGAGCCCTCGGCTTCGAGATCGGCGAGCCGGTGCGCGTCGGTGACAAGGACGCCCTCCTGGCGTTCCTGCCGCGCGACCGCGCGACCTCGCTCGCTGCGGGGTGACGCCAGGTCGGTGACGCCAACTCGGTGACGGCAGCACGGTGACGGCAGGGCGGTGGCCGCCGGCACGGTGCCGGACGACCGCGCGCGGCCCGGCTCAGGGCTGCGCGACGGTGTGCCCCGCGTCGCGCAGCGCGTCGACCGCCGCCTCGAGCCGGTCCTGCGGCACGAGGACGAGGTCCGCGTGGAACGTCGACGCGACGAACACCGGGACCGACGCGTCGGCGAGCGGGCCGACGAGCGACACGAGCACGCCCGGGACGTCGAGGCCGTGCGGCTCGGCGTAGAACCCGGCCCAGCGCTCGCCGTCGCCGCCCCACGGGGACGCGTGCCGCAGGACGGTCAGCCCCTCCGGGGCACGCACGAGCGCGACCCACTCGTCGTCCTCGGGGAACGTCGCCCCCGGGTCGTGGGCGAGGACGAACCGGTCGGGCAGGACGCGCAGTCGCAGGGTGGGCACCCGGGGACGCTAGCGCTCGTCGCCCACACGCGCCGCCGGCACGGGTGCACGGTCGCGGGCCGCGTCACCGCTCAGTCGAGCAGCCCTGCGGCGTACCCGACGAAGAACAGCGCGGTCAGCACCGCGACGCCCCCGATGACCCCGATCCACACCCACGGGACCGCGCGGTGCGGACCGTGCTCCTCGTGGCCCTGCGGCGCGCTCACCTGGTCCTCCGCGGGCGGGGTCTCGCCGGGCTGCACGTCGCCCGTCGCGGAGAAGTCGGCGGCGGGGGAGCGGCCCGTCGATTTTTTTTTTTTCAAGCAGAAGACGGCATACGAGATAGGAGTCCGTCTCGTGGGCTCGGAGATTGTATAAGAGACAGGTCGGGGTCGGCGGGCGTGCTGCCGTGCGTCATGGTCTCTCCTCGTCGGTCGTGGGTCGTGGGTCGTGGGTCGTGTGGTCGGTGTGGCTCGTGGTGGCTCGTGAGGTCGCGCGCGGCGCTCAGGGGCGGCGCCAGTCGTCGGAGGTCAGGTGCGAGCCCGCCATCGGGCCCATCGGGAGCATGCCGCCGTCGACCGCCCACGACGCGCCGGTGACGTACGAGGCCGACGGCCCGCACAGGAACGCGACGACCGCGGCGACCTCGCGTGCGTCACCGGGCCGCCCGAGCGGCACCCCCGGGCGGTGCGTCGTGTGCGGGTCCTCGTCCTCCTGGCCCGTCATGGGCGTCGCGATCTCGCCGGGCGCGACGGAGTTCACGGTGATGCCGTGCTCGGCGAGCTCCAGGGCGGCGACCTGCGTGAGCAGGCCGAGGCCCCCCTTCGCGGCGCAGTAGGGTGCCGCGCCGACGCGGGGCGCGTGCTCGTGGACGCTCGTGACGTTGACGACGCGCCCGCCCCGCCCCCCGGCGACCATGTGCCGTGCGGCGGCCTGCAGGAGGAGGAACGGCCCGTCGAGGTCGGTCTCGAGCACGCGGCGCCACGTCGCCAGGTCGAGGTCGAGCAGCGGCGTCGACGTGCCCGTCCCCGCCACGTTGACGAGGGCGTCGAGGCGGCCCAGCTCGCCCACCAGCTCGTCCACGGCCGGGCCGAGGTCGTCGAGGTCCGTGACGTCGAGCCGGCGCAGCACGACGCGCGCCCCGGCGTCGCGCGCCTCGCGCGCCGTGCGCTCGGGGTCGCGCTCGGGCGCGTACCAGGTGAGGGCGAGGTCGAAGCCGGCCGCGGCGAGCGCGACGGCCGTCGCGCGGCCGATGCCCGACTCCGAGCCGGTCACCAGGGCGACGGGACGACCGGGGCCGTCACCGGGCCCGGTCGACGTCCGCGGGTCCAGGTCGGGGGCGCCGGCGGGGTCGTGGCTCATCGCGCCAGCCTGGCCGCGGCCCGACCCGCCCGCACGCGGAGCGGGACTCCTGCCGCACGCGTGCGGGTGCGCGGGCCCGTGCCTACGGTCGCGGGGAGCGCCGCACGGCGCACGGACCGAGGGAGGAAGCATGACCGACCAGCCCGCACCCGACCACGACGACCTGCCGCTGCCCGACTACGACCACCTGTCGCTCGGCACCGTCACGCACCGCATCCGCAGCCTCGACCGCGCCGGCCTCGAGCAGGTGCTCGCCTACGAGCGCGCCCACGGCGACCGGCTGCCCGTCCGCACCGTGATCGAGCAGCGACTGGAGCAGCTCGACGGCGGCGCCGAGCCGTCCGGCGGCGACCCGACGGCCGACGTGCCCCAGCGGGCCCCGGCGCCCGACGCGGGGAGCCCCGTCGGCCCGGCGACGCAGGGACCGGCGCAGAATTCTCCGTCCCACGGCGTCCCGACCAACCCCGCCCAGCCGCGCCGCTGACCCGCCGCGCGCCACCGCAGGTCGGCCCCAGGGGTGGGGGGCCGTGCCTCAGCGCGCGAGGCGCTCCACGACCGCCGCGTAGAGCCACGGGGCGGCGCTCGCGGCGGGCACGATGGCACCGCGCGCGGGGCTCGCGGCCCAGGCGAGCAGGCCCGTGGTGAGCACGCGGTAGTCCCGCGTCGCGCGCACCCACGCGCGCTCGTACGCCGCG
Organism: Cellulosimicrobium sp. Marseille-Q8652; assembly: GCF_965112045.1. Classification (NCBI taxonomy): domain Bacteria; kingdom Bacillati; phylum Actinomycetota; class Actinomycetes; order Micrococcales; family Promicromonosporaceae; genus Cellulosimicrobium; species Cellulosimicrobium sp. Marseille-Q8652. The sequence continues at coordinate 1,319,188 of NZ_CBCOPS010000002.1, forward strand.
GCGTCGTCCAGGTGCCGGACCGCCGCCTCCGCCTGGGCGAGGCCGACCCGCACGCCCTCGCCGGTCAGCGCGTCCACGTAGCCCGACGCGTCCCCGACGAGACGCACCCGGCCGGCCGTGCGCCGTCGGGCCCGGCGCCGCAGCGGTCCCGCGCCGAGGACCCGGCCGACGACCTCGGCTCCTCGCAGACGCTCCGCGAGCTCGCCGAACGGGGCCAGCCGCGGCGCGGTCCCCGGGGGCCGCGGGTCGTCCGCCGCGTCCCGGTGGTGCGGGTCGGCGGCGCGTGGCCCGAGGACCGCGACGCCGACGAGGTGGGGCCCGACGGGCGTGACGTAGGCCTCCGCGTGCGCCGCCCAGTGCACCTCGACGAGGTCCGACCAGGGGGCGACGCGGTAGTGGGTGCGCAGCCCGTACCGGTCCGCCGCGCCGCGGTACGGCGCTCCTTCGAGCCCGGCGAGGCGGCGCACGGTCGAGTGCAGGCCGTCGCACCCGAGCACGTACCGCGCGCGCACGTGCCCGGTCCCGGTGCCGACCTCGGCGCCGGCGAGGGTCACGTCGACGCCGTCGTGGTCCTGCCGCAGGTCGCGCACGGTCGCGTGCCGCACGACGGCGCCGTCCTCGACCGCGCGGGCACGCAGCGCGTCGTGCAGGGTCGTGCGCCGCACGCCGCGTCCGGGACCGGCCGCGAACGGGTGGTCGGCGTGGCGCACCCGTCCGTGGCGGTCCACGCCGCGATAGCTGATCCCGGCGAGGGTGTGCCCGGCCGGGTCGACGTCGAGCGCCCGCACGGCGCGCAGGGCGCCCGGGAGCAGGCCCTCGCCGCACGCCTTGTCGAGCGCGCCGTCGACGACGGCGCCGCGGCGGTCCACGACGAGGACGTCGAGGCCGGCGCGGCGCGCGTGGACCGCTGCTGCGAGGCCCACGGGCCCCCCGCCGACGACGAGGACGTCGACGCGCTCGGTCACGACCGGGCCGGGCCGGTGCCGGTGGCCGCCTGCGGCAGGAGGTCGAGGGCGCGCTCCTCGGCGGGGATGCGGAACCGTGCGAGCAGCACGGCGTTGAGCACGGTGAACACGACGGCCGTGACCCACGACGTGTGCACGAGCGGCAGGGCGAAGCCCTCGACGACGACGGCCACGTAGTTCGGGTGGCGCAGCCACCGGTACGGCCCGCGGGCGACGAGCGGCAGGCCGGGCACGACGATCACGCGCGTGTTCCACCGCGGACCGAGGGTCGCGATGCACCACCAGCGCAGGGCCTGGCTCGCGAGGACGAGCGCGAGCATCGGCCAGCCGAGCCACGGCAGGAACGGGCGGTCGGCGAGCCAGGCCTCGGCGACGCACGCCACGAGCAGGCCGGTGTGCAGCGCGACCATCGCGGGGAAGTGGCCGCGGCCCGTCTCGATCCCGCCGCGGGCGAACGACCAGCGCGCGTTGCGCGCCGAGACGACCAGCTCGGCGAGGCGCTCGACGGCGGTGGCCCCGACGAGCACCACGTACCAGGCGAGGCTCACCGGGCGACCTCCGCGGACGTCGCGTCCGCCCGGTTCGCCGAGCCCGGGCGGGCCGTGGCGACCGCGCTCGCGGCGCGCGCCCGGACGGGGCCCGAACGCGGCGGCCCGTCGAGGCGCAGCAGCACCAGCTCGGTGCTCACCCCGGGGCCGAACGCGACGAGGACCGCGGGGGAGCCCGCGGGGGCGGTCGACGACGCGAGCGTCGCGTCGAGCACGTGCAGCACCGACGCGGACGACAGGTTGCCCGCCTCGCGCAGGCTCGCGCGGCTGTGCCGCAGGTCCTGCTCGTCGAGGCCGAGCGTGTCGCGCACCGCGTCGAGGATGCGCGGACCACCGGCGTGCACGATCCACGTCGGCACCTGGGAGGGCTCGAGGTCGTGCTCGACGAGGAGCGCCTTGACGTCCCCGAGGAGGTGGGCCCCGACGAGCTCGGGCAGACGGGCTGACAGCACCACCTGGAACCCCGTGTCGCGCACGCGCCACCCGAGGTCGCCGGTCGTGCCGGCGTGCAGGGTCGAGCGGGAGTCGACGACCCGCGCGGTCCGGTGCGCGTCGCTCTCGCGCCCGGCGGACCCGGCGGGGAGCCGCGGGCGCGCGAGCGGGTGCTCGTCGCCGACGAGCACGACCGCCGCCGCGCCGTCGCCGAACAGCCCGGACGCCGCGAGGTTGGCCGTGGAGTCGTCGCCGTGCTGCAGCGTCAGGGAGCACAGCTCGACGGCGATGAGGAGGGCGACGTCGCGCGGGCGCCCGCGCAGCAGGTCGTCGGTGCGCGCGAGGCCGGCCGCCCCGCCCGCGCACCCCCACCCGAACGACGGGGTGCGGCGCACGTCGCTGCGCAGCCCGAGGCGATCGGCGACGAGCACGTCGACCGACGGGGCCCCGATCCCCGTGACGGACGTGACCACCAGGTGGTCGACGTCGTGCGCCCCGAGCCCGGCCTCCTCGAGCGCGCGCAGCGCCGCCTCGGCCGCCAGGTCCGTCGCCACGTCGAGGAACACGTCGTTGGAGGCCCCGAACGTGCGCAGACCCGCGTACGCGTCGAGCGGCACCGCGAGGTGCCGCGTGTCGACGCCCGCGTGGGCGTGCAGGCGACGCGCCACGGCCGCCCGGACGGGGTCGTCCGTCAGGAGGGGGGCGATGACGTCGGAGATCTCGGACTGGGTGTGGCGGCGGTCCGGCAGCGCGGTCCATACCGCGGCGACGCGCGACATGTCCGCATCGTCCCACCGGGGGCGCGGCTTCGCGCGGTGAGCGCGGCCCCGCCGGAGGGCGGCCCCCGCGGGTCGTGCCGGACCGGCCGCTGCTAGCGTTCCCGCATGTCGTTCCCGACCGCCCAGGACGGCGCCCGTCCGGGGCCGCCGCGGCAGCCCGCGGTCACGCTGCGCGGGCTCGTCGTCGCCGCGCACGCCGCCCCCGCCGCGCTCGTCACCGCGCTCGCGTGCGCGTTGTCGCTCGGCATCGGCTCGGGCCCGCGGACCGCGACGCTCGTCACGGCGGCCGTGCTCGCGGGGCAGCTCTCCGTCGGGTGGTCGAACGACTGGATCGACGCGCCGCGGGACCTCGCCGTGGGCCGGGTCGCGAAGCCCGTGGTCGCGGGCCTCGTCACCGCCGCGGGGCTGCGCGCCGCCGCGCTCGCCGCCCTCGCGGCGTGCGTCGCGCTCTCGCTCGCGACCGGCCTCGTGCCCGGGCTGGTGCACCTCGTCGCCGTCGGCGGCGCGTGGGCCTACAACGCGGGGCTCAAGGCGACGGTCTGGTCGTGGGCGCCCTACGCGGTCTCGTTCGCGCTCCTCGCCGTGTTCGTCGTCCTCGCGGCCCCGGGCGACGCCGTGCCGGCGCCCTGGGCGCTCGTGGCCGCGGCGCTGCTGGGCACCGGCGCGCACGTCGCCAACACGCTGCCCGATCTCGACGACGACGCCGCCACGGGCGTGCGGGGGCTGCCCCACCGGCTGGGACGGCGCGGCGCGAGCGTCCTGGCGCCGGTCCTGCTGGGCGCGGCGGTCGCCGTCGTGGTCCTCGCGCCGTCCGGCCCGCCGGGACCGGCGGCCTGGGCGGGCGGCGCGCTCGCGCTCGCCGGGGCCGGCACCGCCGGGGTCGTCGGTGCGGTCCGTCCGTCCTCCCGGGCGCCGTTCGCCCTCTCGATGGCCGTCGCCGCCGTGTGCGTCGTGCTGCTCGTCCTCGCGGCGCCCGACGTCGCGGTCGTGCGCTGAGGGCGCGGCGTCCGGCAGCCGAGACGCCGCGTCGTCCGGCCGGGGCGTGTCGGCGCGCGGTGGCAGGATGGGCGGGCTCCCTTCCCCGCGCTCCGAGAGGTCGCTGCCGACCCGTGCCCGCACCGCCCACGCCCACCTCCGTGCCTGCCGCTCGAGCCGCTCACGCCCCCACCGTCCCGGCACGCGGGCCCGGAGGCGTGCCCGGTGCGCGACCCGCGTCGCCCCAGGGACCGCCCGCCGGCCCCTGCCACGTCGACCGCCGCGTCGCTGCGGCGCCTGTACCCGTTCGTCCGCCCGGCGCTGCCCCGCCTCGTGGGCGGGGTGCTCGCCGCGCTCGGCGCGAGCCTCGCGGCGCTCGCGATCCCGCGCGTGCTCGAGCGCGTGGTCAACGGACCGCTCGCCGCCGGGGCGCGCGAGCACGACACGGGCGCCCTCGCCGGCGCGGTCGCGCTCGTCGCCGGCCTCGGCCTGCTGGAGGCGGCGTTCATCCTCGCGCGGCGCAGCTTCGTCATGCTGCCGGGCACGCACGTCGAGGCGCGCATGCGCGTGGCCCTGTACCGGCACCTGCAGGACCTGCCGGTGGCGTTCCACGACCGCTGGGCGGGCGGGCAGCTCCTCTCGCGGTCGATGAGCGACCTCGGGCTCCTGCGCCGGTGGCTGGTCTTCGGGATGCCGACGCTCGTGGTCTCGGCGACCACCATCGTCGTCGGGGTGACGATCCTCATCGTGACCGGCGGGGTGCTCGGGCTCGTGTACCTCGCGGGCGCCGTCCCCGTGACCGTCCTGGCCTTCCGCTTCTCGCGCCGGTACCGCGCGATCTCCCGTCTGTCCCAGGACCAGTCCGGGGACCTCGCCACGACCGTCGAGGAGTCGGTCCACGGCATCCGCGTCCTCAAGGCGTTCGGGCGCGGCCGGGACGCGCTCGACGCGTTCACCGACCAGGCCGACCGGCTGCGGCGCACCGAGATGGCGAAGGCGTCCACGCAGTCGACCGTCACCGCGGCCCTCACCGCGATCCCGGAGCTGACGCTCGGCGTCGCCCTGGTCGTCGGGGTGCTCCAGGCGGCGGACGGGCAGATCAGCGTGGGCGCGCTCGTCGCGTTCTTCGCGACGGCCGCCGTCGTCAGCACGCCCGTGGTCGACCTCGGCACGACGCTGTCGATGACGCTCAACGCCCGCACCGCCGTGGACCGCTACTTCGAGGTCCTCGACACCGAGAGCCCCCTCACCGACCCGGAGCACCCGGTCGACCTGCCCGACCCGCGCGGGGACGTCGCGCTGCGCGGCGTGACGTTCCGCTACGACGACGCGGCCGAGCCCGTCCTGCGCGACGTCGACCTCGAGCTGCCCGCCGGGACGACCACCGCCCTGGTCGGGCTCACCGGGGCCGGCAAGAGCACCCTCGCGATGCTCGTGCCCCGCCTGTACGACGTCACCGAGGGCTCCGTGCGCCTCGACGGCATCGACGTGCGCGACCTGACCCGCACGGCGCTGCGCACGCACGTGGCCGTCGCGTTCGAGGACTCGACGCTGTTCTCCGCGTCCGTGCGCGACAACGTCCTGCTCGGTGCGCCGGCCGACCTCGACGACGCCGCCCGCGACGCTCTGCTCGCCGAGGCGCTCGACGTCGCGCAGGCCGGGTTCGTGCACGACCTGCCGCGCGGTGTCGGCACGACGATCGGGGAGGAGGGCCTGAGCCTGTCCGGCGGGCAGCGGCAGCGCCTCGCGCTCGCACGCGCCATCGCCGCCCGCCCGCGCGTGCTCGTCCTCGACGACCCGCTCTCGGCGCTCGACGTCGCGACCGAGGAGGCCGTCGAGACACGCCTGCGGACGGTCCTCGCGGGCACCACGACGCTGGTCGTGGCTCACCGCCCGTCGACCGTGGCGCTCGCGGACCGCGTCGCCGTGCTTCAGGACGGGCGCATCACCGCCGTCGGCACCCACGCCGACCTCCTCGCCCACGACGCGCACTACCGGCACGTCGTCTCCAGCCTCGAGACCGACGCCGCCGCGCACGGCATCGGCGACCACGACGACGAGCACGAACCCGGCACCGGACGCAGGGAGCACGCATGAGCACGGGGACCGCGGCCGCGCCGCGCGGCGTCGCGGGCGAGGAGGACTCCCAGCTCGACCGGGCGCGCAGCCGCGCGGTGAGCGCACGCTCCCGGGCGCTCCTCGCCGACCTGCTGCGCGCGCGCCGCCGCGCGCTCGCCGGCGCGGCCGTGCTCGTCGTCGTCGCGACCGCTTGTCAGGTCGCCGGGCCGGCGCTCATCGCCGTCGGGATCGACCGCGCGCTCCCCGCGCTGCGCGACGGCGACCCCCGGCCCCTCGTGGCCGTCGGCGTCGTCTACGTGCTCGCGGCGCTCACCGCCGGCCTCGCGATCGGCGCCTACGTGCGCGCTGCCGCCCGCGTCGCGCAGGCCGTGCTGCTCGACCTGCGCCGGCGCGTGTTCCGCCAGACCCAGCGCCTGTCGCTCGAGTTCCACGAGTCGTACACGTCCGGGCGGATCATCTCCCGCCAGACGTCCGACCTCGAGGCGCTGCGCGAGCTCCTCGACGGCGGCCTCACCGGCGTCGTGTCGAGCGTCCTGTTCATGCTCTTCACCGCGATCGGCCTCTTCCTGCTCGACCCGCTCAGCGGCCTCGTGCTCGCCGTCGCCGTCGTGCCCGCCGCGCTGCTCACCCGGTGGTTCCAGAAGCGCTCGCAGCGGTTCTACCGCGCCTCGCGCGTCGCGTCCGCGCGCCTCATCGTCCACTTCGTCGAGACCATGACCGGGATCCGCGCCGTGCAGGCGTTCCGTCGCGAGGCGGCCGACGCGCGCACCTACGCCGCCCTCGCCGAGGACTACCGCGCCGCCAACGCCCGGTCCTTCGGGCTCAACGGCCGCTACGACCCCGGGCTCGTCGTCATCGGCAACGTGACGGTCGTCGTGGCGCTCGCGGTCGGCGGGTGGCGCGTGCTCGACGGCACGATGGACGTCGGCGTCCTGGCCGCCGTCCTGCTGTACACGAAGCGGTTCTTCGGCCCGATCCAGCAGCTCGGGATGTTCTACAACGCGTTCCAGTCGGCCTCCGCGGCGCTGGAGAAGATCTCCGGCCTGCTCGAGGAGGAGCCGACCGTCGCCGAGCCGCGGCACCCCGTCCCGCTCCCGGCCGCGCGCGGCGAGCTGCGTCTCGAGCACGTCCGGTTCGGCTACGGCGCCGGGAGGACCGTCCTGCCGGACCTCGACCTGACGATCCCGGCCGGCCAGACGGTCGCGCTCGTCGGGACGACGGGAGCCGGCAAGTCGACCGTCGCCAAGCTCGTGACCCGCTTCTACGACGCCACGGACGGGACCGTCCGGCTGGACGGCGTCGACGTGCGGGACCTGTCCTCGCGCGACCTGCGGCGCGCCGTCGTCATGGTCACGCAGGAGGCGTACCTGTTCAGCGGGTCGGTCCGGGAGAACATCGCGCTCGGGCGCCCGGACGCGACGCAGGCCGAGGTCGAGGCCGCGGCCCGGGCCGTCGGCGCCCACGAGTTCGTCCTGCGCCTGCCCGAGGGGTACGACACCGACGTGAACAAGCGCGGCGGCCGCGTCTCCGCCGGCCAGCGTCAGCTCCTGTCGTTCGCGCGCGCGTTCCTCGCGGACCCGGCCGTGCTCGTGCTCGACGAGGCGACGAGCTCGCTCGACCTGCCGGGGGAGCGGCTCGTGCAGGAGGGCCTGCGGACGCTGCTCGCCGACCGGACGGCGATCATCATCGCCCACCGCCTGTCGACGGTCGCCGTCGCCGACCGCGTCCTCGTCCTGGCCGACGGCCGCGTGGTGGAGGACGGGACGCCCGCCGAGCTCGTCGCGACGCAGGGCGGGCGCTTCGCCGCGCTCGACGCCGCGTGGCGGGCCTCACTCGTGTGACCGGCGAGCCGACGCACCCACGAGCCCGTCCACGACGGCGCGCGCACCCGGGGGCGGGCGGTCGCCGTACGTCACCGCGAGCACGCGCCGCGACGCGCCCGGCAGCACGTGCGTCACGACGCGCGGGTCGCGGTGGGCGCGCAGCGCGAGCGCGGGGAGCAGCGAGACGCCCACCCCGGCCGCGACGAGAGCCTGCACCGCGACGTAGTCGTCCGTCTCGAACGCCACGCGCGGCGTGAACCCCGCGAGCTCGCACCGGCCCACCAGGTCGGCGCGGCACCGCTCGCACCCGGCGATCCAGGGCGCGTCGGCGAACCGCGCGAGGTCGCACGCGCTCCTCGTGCGCGTGCCCGTGCCCGGTGCCGGTCCGGCCGGCGTCGTCCCGGACGTCACGACCGACAGCTCCTCGTCGAGCACCCGTGCCGCCACCAGCCCGTCCAGGTCGGCGGGCGAGCGGTCGTGCTCGAACACCAGCGCCACGTCCACGGCACCGCGGCGCAGCGCCGCCAGCGCCTCGGGCGGCTCCGCCTCCACGAGCCCGACGGCGAGCCCGGGATGGTCCACGGCGAGGCGCGCGACGACGTCGGGCACGAGCGTCGCGAGCGCCGACGGGAAGGCCGCCAGCCGGACCCGTCCCGCCGCGAGCCCCGCGAGAGCCTCCACCTCCTCGCGCGCCGCACCGACACGGCCCAGGATCTCCTCCGCGCGCGCCGCCAGCAGACGGCCCGCGTCCGTCAGACGGATGCCTCGCCCGACCCGCTCCACGAGCGGCACCCCCACCTCCGCCTCGAGGCGCGCCAGGTGGTGGCTCACCGACGGCTGCGCGTAGTGCAGCGCGCGCGCCGCGCCCGTCACCGACCCCTCGCGCGCCACCGCGGCCAGCACCCGCAGCCTCGTCAGGTCCACGGCGCGACCCCCGACCCCTCGTGCCCGTCGAACCCCGTCCCGTCCACGGGACGAGCGTAGACCGACCCATCGACGACATCGATGGATGCAGCGAAGTCCGGCATTGGACCTATGCGTCGCGCCGGGCCACCGTGGAACCATGACCGCCACCCCCGCCACCCCGGCCACGCCGCCGCACCTCGAGCGCTCGCCCCTCGCCCCGCCCACGGTGCGCGACGTCCTCGACGCGCGCCGCACCCTCGCCACCCACCTCGAGCCCACCCCCGTGCGCACGTACGAGCCGCTCGACACCGCGACCGCGGCGCGCGGCGTCGTCAAGCACGAGAGCCTCCAGCCCACCGGGGCGTTCAAGGTCCGCGGAGCCCTGAACCTCCTGCTGCGCTCCGCCCCCGAGGACCGTGCCCGCGGCGTCGTCGCGTTCTCCACGGGCAACCACGCGCAGGCCGTCGCGTACGCCGCACGGTCCACGGGCACGCCCTGCACGATCGTCATGCCCACGGACCCGAACCCCACCAAGGCCCACGCGGTGCGCGCCCTCGGCGCGCGGCTCGTCCTGCACGGCGCCACGTTCGACGACGCCCGGGAGCACGCGACGGCGCTCGCGGGCGAGAACGGCGCGCGCCTGGTGAGCGCCGCGAACGAGCCGCTGCTCGTCGCCGGTGTCGCGACGGCGTACCTCGAGCTGCTGGAGCAGGTGCCGGACCTCGACGTGGTCGTCGTCCCGGTGGGCGGGGGCAGCGGGGCCGCGGCCGCGTGCCTCGTCGCGCGTGCGCTGGCGCCCGACCTCGAGGTCGTCGCCGTGCAGTCCTCGGCGTCGCCGGCGGCCCACGACTCGTGGCGCGCGGGCGCGCTGCGGACGGTGCGCAGCAGGAGCCGCGCGGAGGGCCTCGCGACCGGGTGCGGGTTCGCGCTCACGCAGGCGGTCCTGCGCGAGAACCTCGACGACTTCGTCCTCGTGGACGACGACGCGCTGGACCGTGCGGCCGGTCTCCTCCTCACCGGGGCGCGCACCGTCGCGGAGAGCGCCGGCGCGGCCGGGCTCGCCGCAGTCCTCGCCGACCGGGGCCGGTTCGCCGGCCGTCGCGTCGGCGTGGTGTGCACAGGAGGCAACGCGAGCCCGGCCGAGCTGCGCCGTGTGCTCGCCGCGGTCGCGGCCTAGGCTCTGCCGCATGGCCCGCTACCTCGACGTGCACCCGGACAACCCGCAGCCGCGCGCGATCGCGCAGGTCGTCGCGCTGCTCGGCGACGGCGGGCTCGTCGCGTACCCCACCGACTCCGGCTACGCGCTCGGGTGCCGCATGGACGACCGCGAGGGCACGGAGCGCATCCGGCGCATCCGCCACCTCGACGACAAGCACCACTTCACGCTCGTGTGCGCGGACTTCGCCCAGCTCGGCCACTTCGTCATGGTCGACAACTCGGCGTTCCGCGCGATCAAGGCCGCCACCCCCGGCCCGTACACGTTCATCCTCCGCGCGACGTCGGAGGTGCCGCGCCGCCTCGCGCACCCGCGGAAGAGGACCGTGGGCGTGCGCATCCCGGACGACACCGTCGCCCAGGCGATCGTCGCCGCGCTGGGCGAGCCCATCCTGTCGAGCTCCCTCATCCTCCCGGGCTCGGCCGAGGCGCTCACCGACGGGTGGGCCATCAAGGAGGAGCTCGACCACGTGATCGACGCCGTCGTCGACGGCGGCGAGCGGGGCAGCGCGCCCACCACGGTCGTCGACGTGTCCGACGGCGTGCCCGAGGTCGTGCGCGTCGGGGCCGGCGACCCGTCGCGCTTCGAGTAGCCCGGCCCGACGCGCCGTCGAACGACCACGCCGTCGCGCCGTCGCGCCGGCGGGATCAGGCGGCCGGGCCGAGGAGCCGCCGCATCCGGGGAAGGTCCACCGGGTCGACGAGCACCGCGAGCTCGTGCCGGACCCACCAGGCGCCCGTGCGGCGGCGTTCGTCGCGCGTCGAGAACCGGTACCGGAAGAGCCGCGCGCGGACCCAGCGCGGCGCCGGCCCGGACGGGTCGCGCGCGAACGGGTCGGCGCGCAGCAGGCGCAGCGTCGCCGGATCGGCCTCGAGGAGCCGCAGGAGCAGCACCTCGAACCACCGGACCTCCGGCGAGCCCAGGGCGAGGAACCACATCTGCCAGTCGAGGCGCAGGTGGTACGGCGCGACCTGCGGCGGACGGCGACGCACGTCTCCCGGCTTGCCGCGGAACGCATACTCGACCCAGTCGTCCGGCCCGGGGGAGCGCGCCGTCGAGCCCTCCAGCACCACCTCGTCGCGTCGTCGCGTCACCGACCCGAACGCGCCGTAGGCGTTGACGAGCCGGAACGGGTCGAAGCTCGCGTTCATGAGCTGGCGCCGCGCCACGAGGTTGCGCGCCGGGCGGTAGCCCAGCACGAGCAGCAGCGCGCTCACCGCGACGACCACCACGACCAGGCCTGCCGGGCCGCCGAGGCCGCCCGCGCCGTCGGGCACCGCACCAGCACCCGTATCCACCGACGGGGACGAGCCCCCGACGCCGAGCCAGCCGCCCACGGCCGCCCACGACCCGTCGCTCACGAGCGACAGCCCCAGCACCACGGTCAACCAGTTCAGCCACGCGAAGTTCCCCGTCACCACGAGCCACAGCTGCGTGAGCACGACGGCCGCGCCCGCCCACGACGCCACCGGCTGCGGCGCGAAGAACAGGAACGGGACCACGAGCTGCGTCACGTGGTTCCCCGCCACCTCCACCCGGTGCCACCACCGCGGCGCGTGGTGCGCGTGCCAGGAGAACGGTCCGGGCAGCGGCTGCGTCTCGTGGTGGTAGTCCAGCGCCGTCAGGTCGCGCCACGCCCTGTCCCCGCGGACCTTGATGAGCCCCGCGCCGAGCTCGACCCGGAACAGGCACCACCGCACCAGCAGGACCACCAGCAGTGGAGGCGCCACCTGCTCGCCCGACGAGCCCAGCCACGCCACGAGGAACGTCACCTCGCACAGCAACGACTCCCACCCGAACCCGTAGAACCGCCCCCCGGCGTTCACCACCGACAGGTAGACCGCCCACAGGAGCAGGAAGGCGAGCGTCGTGACCCACCACGGCCCGCGCTGCGGCACGCCCACCACGAGCAGGGCCGCGAGCGTCGCACCACCCCACCCGAGGCCGACGACGAACCCGTCGGAGCAGCGCCACCGCAGCACGCTCGGAGCGTCCCGCCACCGCGTCCGGTCCAGCACCCGCACCGCCGGCGTCAGTCCCCGCACGCCCAGCAACGGCCGCCACTGGCGCACCACCGCCCAGAACGCCACCACGAGCACCGCCGCCGTGCCGCGCTGCAGCACCTCGCGCGCGACGTCGTAGTCCCCGGCCCAGAACCACGAGCCCAGCCAGTCGGCCGCTGCGACCACCGACGCGTCGTCCATCACCCCACGGTAGGCATGTGACCCGCGTCTCACCCGCCCGGCCGAGCCCGCGGCCCGCACCCGCCCCTAGCATCGGGACATGAGCAGCCAGACGAGCGGCACCGGCCTGGACCAGTCCCAGCAGCGCATGCGCGAGGCCGGCGTCGCACCCGCCGCCATCGACGTCTTCACGCGCTTCTACCGCCTCCTCGAGTCCGGCGAGACCGGGATGATCCCCGAGGCGGACGTCGAACCCCTCACCGACGTCGCCCGTCGCGACGCGATCGACGTCACCGACGACGACGCGCGCACCGCCCTCGACCGCACCGCGATCATCAAGCTCAACGGCGGCCTCGGCACCTCCATGGGCATGGACCGCGCCAAGTCGCTGCTGACCGTCCGCGACACCGACCCGCAGCACGCGGGCTCCGGACCCCTGACGTTCCTCGACGTCATCGTCGCCCAGGTCCGCGCCGCCCGGCGCGCCACCGGCGCCACCCTCCCGCTGCTCCTCATGAACAGCTTCCGCACCCAGGCCGACACCCTCGCCGCGCTCGCCCCCCACGACGACCTCCCCGTCGACGGGCTCCCGCTCGACTTCCTCCAGAACCGCGAGCCCAAGCTGCGCGCCGCCGACCTCACCCCCGTCGACTGGCCCGCCGAGCCCGAGCTCGAGTGGTGCCCGCCCGGGCACGGCGACCTCTACACCGCCCTCTACGCGTCCGGGGCGCTCCGCGCGCTCCTCGACGCCGGCTACCGCTACGCCAGCGTCTCCAACTCCGACAACCTCGGCGCCGCCCCCGACGCCGCCATGGCCGGCTGGTTCGCCGCCTCCGGCGCACCCTTCGCCGCCGAGGTCGCCCTGCGCACCCCCGCCGACCGCAAGGGCGGCCACCTCGTCGTCCGCCGCGCCGACGGCCGCATCGTCCTGCGCGAGACCGCCCAGACACCCGACGCCGACGCGGACGCCGCCGCCGACATCACCCGCCACCGGTACTTCAACACCAACAACCTCTGGTTCGACCTCGAGGCGCTCGCGGCCGAGCTCGAGCGGACCGGCGGCGTGCTCGAGCTGCCGCTCATCCGCAACACCAAGACGGTGGACCCGACCGACGCGTCGTCCCCCGAGGTCGTGCAGATCGAGTCCGCCATGGGCGCGGCCGTCGAGGTGTTCGACGGCGCCGTGGCGATCGAGGTGGGCCGCGACCGGTTCCTGCCCGTGAAGACGACGAACGACCTGCTGGTGCTGCGCTCGGACGTGTACGACCTCGACGACGCCTACCGCTTCGTCGCGCAGACCGACGCGCCGTTCGTCGACCTCGACACGGCGCACTTCAAGACCATCGCGGGGTTCGACGCGCGCTTCGACGAGGGCACGCCGTCGCTGCGGGCCGCCCGGTCGCTCACGGTGCGGGGGGACTGGTCGTTCGGCGGGGGCGTGCGGGTCGTCGGCGACGCCCGGCTCGACGACGAGGGCGGCGCCGCGCGCGTGCCCGACGGCGCGGTCGTCGGCCCGGACGGCGTGAGCGCCTGACGGGCCGCGTCCGGGCGGGGCCGCTCTGCCGTGCCCGTGCCCGGCGCGGGGCTCAGCGGTCCAGGTCGACGACGCGGTCCTCGCCGCGGAGCGACCGCAGCGTGCCGGCCGAGACGGCCGCGAGGTCGGCGTCGAACCGGGCGAGGTCGGCCGGGGCGACGAGCAGCGTGAAGCGCGCGACCTCGCCGTACACGACGCCGGCGAGGACGGCGTCGTGCGCGCCGGCCCAGTCGCGGAGGACGCCGTGCAGGCGTCCGGCGTCGGCGTGGGGGACGTCGACCGTGACGACGGTGCGCACCGCGCGGCGCACGACACGCGCGACGTCCAGGGCCTCGCTCACCGCCGACGAGTAGGCACGGACCAGCCCGCCGGCACCGAGCAGCACCCCGCCGAAGTACCGCGTGACGACCGCGACGACGTCGGTGAGCCCGCGGTGCCGAAGCACCTCGAGCATGGGTGCGCCGGCGGTGCCGGAGGGCTCGCCGTCGTCCGTCGAGCGCTGCCGGTCCGCGTGCGGGCCGACGACGAGCGCGACGCAGTGGTGGCGGGCGTCCCAGTGCTCCTTGCGCACCCGCGCGACCACCGCGTCCGCCGCAGCGACGCTCGTCACCGGTGCGAGGTGGGCGAGGAACCGCGACCGCTTGACGACCAGCTCGTGGTCGACGGGGACCGCGATCGTGCTCGGCAGCTCCCCGGGACCTGCGCTCGTGGCCACGTTCCGACCCTCGCGGCCGGTCAGTCGGTGCCGCTCTCCATCGCGGCGCGGTCGAGCAGCTCGTCGTCGGCGTCCACCGTCCCGCGGGACGCGATCACCTCGGCGCCGCCCTCGGCCATCGCGCCGATGAGCGCGGTGGAGCCCTGGTCGGCACCGACGAGCGTCGCGTGCGCGCTGCCGACGATCCCGAGCCCCGCGTACTGCTCGAGCTTGGCGCGCGAGTCGGCGATGTCGAGGTTGCGCATGGTGAGCTGGCCGATGCGGTCCATCGGTCCGAACGCCGAGTCCTCCGTGCGCTCCATCGACAGCTTGTCCGGGTGGTAGCTGAACGCCGGGCCGGACGTGTCCATCACGGAGTAGTCCTCGCCGCGGCGCAGCCGGAGCGTCACCTCGCCCGTCACGGCCGTGCTGACCCAGCGCTGCAGGGACTCGCGGATCATGAGGGCCTGGGGGTCGAGCCAGCGGCCCTCGTACATGAGGCGCCCGAGGCGCCGGCCCTCGTTGTGGTACTGCGCGAGCGTGTCCTCGTTGTGGATCGCGTTGACGAGCCGCTCGTAGGCGGCGTGCAGCAGCGCCATCCCGGGGGCCTCGTAGATGCCGCGGCTCTTGGCCTCGATGATCCGGTTCTCGATCTGGTCGGACATGCCGAGGCCGTGCCGGCCACCGACCGCGTTCGCGGCCGTCACCAGGTCGACGGCGGAGTCGAACTCCTGTCCGTCGATCGTCACGGGACGGCCCTCGTGGAAGCCGATCGTCACGTCCTCCGTGGCGATCTCGACCTCAGGGTCCCAGAAGCGCACGCCCATGATCGGCTCGACGGTCTCGACGCCCGTGTCGAGGTGCTCGAGCGTCTTCGCCTCGTGCGTGGCCCCCCAGATGTTGGCGTCGGTGGAGTACGCCTTCTCGGTGCTGTCGCGGTAGGGCAGCCCGTGCGCGAGCAGCCACTGCGACATCTCGGTGCGGCCGCCCAGCTCGGTGACGAAGTCGGCGTCGAGCCACGGCTTGTAGATGCGCAGGTGCGGGTTCGCGAGCAGGCCGTAGCGGTAGAAGCGCTCGATGTCGTTGCCCTTGAACGTCGACCCGTCACCCCAGATCTGCACGTCGTCCTCGTGCATGGCGCGCACGAGGAGGGTGCCGGTGACGGCACGGCCCAGGGGAGTGGTGTTGAAGTACGCGCGCCCGCCCGAGCGGATGTGGAACGCGCCGCACGCGAGCGCGGCGAGGCCCTCCTCGACCAGCGCGGAGCGGCAGTCGACCAGCCGAGCCACCTCCGCGCCGTACGCCGTCGCACGGCCCGGCACCGACGCGATGTCCGGCTCGTCGTACTGGCCGATGTCGGCGGTGTAGGTGCAGGGCACGGCGCCCTTGTCGCGCATCCAGGCGACGGCGACGGACGTGTCGAGACCGCCGGAGAACGCGATGCCGACGCGCTCGCCGACGGGCAGGGAGGTGAGGACCTTGGACATGGAGAAGAGTATGCGGCATTGCGCATAGGTATGCAAAGACGACTGCGGGTGCGCACTGCGGCGCCTCGCGGTCTGCGCGCGGTGGTCCGTCCGGGGCGTGTCGCTCCACAGTAAAAGTGTGCCAAGCATCTACGGTCACCGCATGGACGCAGACCTGGACCGCCACGCCTCGCCCGGACCGGAGGAGCCGCCCGGGACGCCGGCGGGTCGCTATCCGCGGCCGACCGTCTCGCTCGCCGAGGCGGAGTGGGTGTGGCGCCTGCTCGCGACCGAGGCGATGGTCGAGGCGGCGAAGCCCGAGACCGTGCGGCTCGCCGTCATCACCGGGCTGACGCGCGCGACGGGCGCGCGCTACTCCGACCTGCTGCGGTGCACCGCCGACGCGATCGACCTCGGGCCGGCGTCGCCGCACGCGGGGGAGGGGCGCGTCGTGCTCACGCACGGCAAGCACCGCACCGTGCGCGAGCACGTGCTCAGCGCGAGCGTCGTCGTGGTGCTGCGTCGGTGGATGGCGGTCCGCGAGGAGCTCGCGGCGGGGCTCGAGGGCTCGGTGCCGCGCGCGCTGCTCCTCACGGTGCACCACACGCACGACAACGGGGTGACGATCTCGAGCGGGCTGCCGATCACGAAGCAGGGCCTCGTGCTCTCGTGGCGGCGCTTCGTCCATCGGACGAACGCCCGGTACGGCGGGGTCCGTGCGCCGCTGCCCACCCGGTTCGAGCAGGTGCGCCGCGCGTGGGTCGAGGCGTCAGGCCCCGTCGGGGCGGACGGCGTCCTCGTCGGGCCCGGGCTCGGTGCGGACGCCGGGCGGGACGCCCTCCTCGCCGCCGAGCTCCTGGAAGATCGTCACGTGGAGCCCGGCGGGGGCGTCGAGCCGTGAGTTGAGGGAGTTCCAGGGTGTGCGCGTCGGGGGAGCGACGAGCTGCGCCCCGGCGTCGACGAGGCGCGCGGTCGTCGTCCCGGCGTCGGCCACCTCGAACGCGACGCGCAGGTGCCCGGCCACCTGCCGCCCCACCTCGAGGTCGTCGATCGCGCGCTTGTGCGCAGGGTTGGCGATCTCGAGCGTCGCACGGCCGACGTCGAGGATGGCGACCCGCTCGTCGTCGCCGTCGGCGTAGGCGACCAGCTCGGGGAGGCCCAGCACGTCACGGTAGAAGGCGAGGGCGGTGTCGTAGTCCTCGGCCTCGACGACGAGACGGAGCTGGCGGACGGGCGGTTCGGAGGCGGGCACGTCCCCACGCTACGTCACCGTCGAAATTAATAGTGTGCCAAGCGCACGACAACGCCGCCCAGGCGAGCGAGCACGTCACCACCGAGCACTGACAAGCGGGCAGCGCGAAGGGCGCGCCTCCCAGGGGGAGACGCGCCCTTCGACGGCGTTCGGTCAGGGCTCGCCGACGGCGCCCTTCGCCGCCTGTGCTGCGGCGCCCTTCTCGGTGTCGGCGCCGGCGGTGGAGAGGTCGCCACCGGTGGACTCCAGGTGCGCCCGGACGAACCAGTGGAACAGCTCGAGCTCGTGCAGGTGCCCGATGAGCAGGTCGTTCGTCACGTCGTCGAGGCCCTCGGTCGCGGTCGCGGCCTCGCGGTGGTCGGTGATGACCCCGACGTACACCTCGTCGAGCGCGCCGAGGTGCGCGATGGTCGAGTCGCGCCCGAGGGAGTAGTCCTCCCACGTCCGTGCGGCGACGAGGGCACCGGGCGTGCCCTGGGGCGAGACGCCGAGGGTGGCGATGCGCTCGGCGATGGCGTCCACCATCGCGCGGACGGCGTCGACCTGCGGGTCGATCATCTCGTGGACCGCGATGAAGTGCGGTCCGACGACGTTCCAGTGGATGTGCTTGAGGGTGAGCTGGAGGTCGTTCAGCGCGTGCAGACGCTGCTGCAGGATCTCGGCGGCCTTCCCTCCCTCCTCGGGGGTGAGCGACGGGACGGTGTACTTCGGCAGGTCGGGACGAGCAGCCATGTGGCGCCTCCTCGTGTCGGTGCGCACGCCGCGGGTCGCGGCGGACGGGCGGACGGCTCCGTCGCCTCCATCCTGGTGCGGGAGCGAGCCGCACGCAGGTCGAGCGTCAGTCCCGCGGCAGGACGAGCACGGTCAGGGCGAGGAGTGCGAGCCCGCCGAGCGCGACACCGGCCGGCACGACGGACGCCCCGGCGACGAGCAGGAGCACGAGCCCGACGAGCTGGAGCCCGACCTGGATCACGACGAGGCGGCGCAGGTCCGGCAGGAGCGCGCGCACCTCGACCCGCGCCGTCGGCGGGACGTGCGCGCACCACCACGAGAGCCGGAGGACGAGGTGCGCGAGCGGCAGCAGCGCGAGGACGACCGCGTCGAAGGGCCCGGGACCGCCGGCGAGCGCGAGCCCGCCGAGGACCACGAGGACGTGGGGGACCGGTGGACGGCACAGCCCTGCGACGACCGCCCCCACGAGCACGGCGAGGCTCCACCGCAGGGCCGGGTCGCCCACGACGGGCTGCAGCGCGATCCCCGTGTACGCGGCGGCGACGAGCAGGAGCGCGACGCGCAGCGCGAGCCCGCCGACGGTCGTGCCGGTGTCGACGTCGACGCGGGGCGGTGCCGCCGCCCCCGCGGTGTCGCGCGACACGAGGGGCCCGCTCATCGGGCACCGCCGCGGCCGGCTCGCGGGGCGCGCGCGAGGCGACGCTCGTGCTGGCGCGCGGCCGTCTCGAGCGCGGCGCGGGCGTCGGGCTCCGTCCGTCCTGCGTCCGTGCGGGTGTCCGGCACCCACGGCACGACGTCGACGCCGGCCCCGCGCAGGGAGGCGACGCGGTCCTCGCGCTCGCGTCGCGTGATCTGCCAGGCGAGGAGCACCCGGCGGTCCGCGTCCGCCACGGAGACCGGTGGGAGCGTGTCGACGACCACGACGACGTGACCGGCGTCGTGCCACTGCCGCGCGAGGCGCGGCGCCTCGTCGTCGAGCAGGGTCGAGAAGAGGTACACGGCCGCGCCGGCGGGGACCTGCGGGGGCCGCAGGCGCGTCGAGGGGTCGCCGACCGGTCGCGCGAGCGCGAGCCCGTGCAGGACGCGGCGCAGGTGACGTCGGCCGCCGCCGGGGCGCACGGGCCGCCGGACCTGCCCGAGGTCGTCGAGCGCGATGCGGTCCCCGGCGTCGAGGACGACCTGCGCGACGGACGCCGCGGCGTGGCGCGCGAGGTCGAGAGACGTCGCCTCGTCCGGACGCCGGAAGCCCACCCCGCCCCACGTCGTGAGGTCGGGCCCGACCTCGTCGCGCGAGTCGAGGACGAGCACCACGGTGGCCTCCGCGGTGCCGAACGTGCGGCGCACGTACAGCGTGTCCAGCGCCGGGGAGCGTCGCGCGGTCGCACGCCAGTCGACGCGTCGCACGGAGTCCCCGGGACGGAAGGCGTCGACGTCGCGCAGCTCCGAGCCCTCGCCGGGCCGCCGTGACGTGTGCGGACCGGCGAGTCCCCGGAGGCGGGAGGCGAGCGGCACCCGGCCCAGCGCCACCGGTCGCGGCAGGACGAGGAGCGGCGGCCCGACCGTCGTCGTCGGGACCTGCTCCTCGACCCCCTCGGGCCCGTACGCCGCGTGGTCCACCCGGTAGGACGGCTGCGGTCCGGTGCGCGCGGAGCGCGTGCGCACGGCGATGTCCCGCTCCGCCACGCCCCTGACGGCGAGGGTGCGCTCGGCGGTGAGGTTCGCCGGACCGACCACGCGGACGCTCACGGCCTCCACGCCCGGCGGGGACGTGACCCGCAGCCGGGCACCGAGGGTGCCGGCGGGGGCGTCGGTGTCGGGCACGACGTCGACCGTCACGAAGCCCTCCGGGCGGCGCGACTGCCCCCACGTCGCGCTGAGCAGAGCCGGCAGCCCCAGGAGCGCGACGTCGGCGCGGCGTGCCACGAGCCCGATGGCGAGCAGGACGACCCCGACGCTCGTCCCCGCCACGAGCACCGTCGTGGTGCGCCACACGGGCGTGGTCGCCGGGCGGTCGCGCGTGCTCACCCGCGCCCGCCGGCGACGGTGCTGGGGCCCGGGACCGTGGCGAGCAGCGAACGCACCAGCGTCTCGGGGTGCCGGTCGGCGGCCCAGGCCGCGGGGGTGAGGGTGAGGCGGTGGGCGAGGACGGGGACGGCGACGCGCTTGACGTCCTCGGGCAGGACGAAGTCGCGACCGTCC
Source organism: Cellulosimicrobium sp. Marseille-Q8652 (assembly GCF_965112045.1). Taxonomy (NCBI): domain Bacteria; kingdom Bacillati; phylum Actinomycetota; class Actinomycetes; order Micrococcales; family Promicromonosporaceae; genus Cellulosimicrobium; species Cellulosimicrobium sp. Marseille-Q8652. Next base: position 1,338,971 of record NZ_CBCOPS010000002.1, read on the forward strand.
AGCACCGCGACGCTGCGGGCGAGGAGCGCGAGGTTCTGGGAGCCGCGGGGTGAGGCGCCGACCTCGAGCGCCTCGTGCGTGCGGGTGGCGGCCGCGAGGTCCACGCAGTAGCCGATGACGTCCGGGTCGACGTCCACGCTCTCGACGCCGGCCTGCATGGCGAGGACGGTGCGGTGGTCCACGACCTGGCTGACCGTGGGGTCGTCGTGGCGGCGCGCGACGCGGCGGGCGAGGACCTCGCGCTCCTCGTCGCGCGCGGGGTAGCCGACGGCGAGGCGGACCATGAAGCGGTCGAGCTGGGCCTCGGGGAGCGGGTAGGTGCCCTCGTACTCGACGGGGTTGGAGGTGGCGACGACGTGGAACGGCCGGGGCAGGGGGTGGGTGGTGCCGTCGACCGTGACCTGCCGCTCGGCCATGGCCTCGAGCAGCGCGGACTGGGTCTTGGGAGCGGTGCGGTTGATCTCGTCGGCGAGGAAGAGGCCGGTGAAGACGGGGCCGGGCCGGAACTCGAAGGTGCGGGTGGCGGGGTCGTAGACGGGCGACCCGGTGATGTCGGAGGGCAGGAGGTCCGGGGTGCACTGGAGCCGCGCGAAGTCGAGGCCGAGGGCGCGGGCGAGGCTGCGTGCGGCGAGCGTCTTGCCGAGGCCGGGGACGTCCTCGAAGAGCACGTGCCCGCCGGCCAGGACGGTGGCGAGGGCGAGCGTGAGCGTCTCGCGCATGCCGACGACGGCGGTGGCCACCTCGTCGAGGATCGCCTGGGCGTGCGCGGCGACGTCGGTGACGGAGAGTGCCGCGACGTCGTGGGCGTTCTCGACGCGTCGGTCGTCGGGCCGGGGGGTCCAGGAGGTCAACGGGGTGTCCCTTCGTCGGGTGGCGGCGTGGTGGCGAGGCGTTCGACGGCGTCGAGCCAGGTCTGGAGCGCTCGAGGGCTGGGGAGCGTGCCACGCGTGGCGTGGTCGTGGAGGGCGTGCGCGGTCGGCGCTCCGAGGAGCGGTGCGGCGCGCGCGACGACGTGGGGGTCGGCGAGGTCGCCGTGCACGCCGTGGCGGGCGAGCTGGTGGTCGGCGAGGGCACGGACGCGCCGGGCGGCGCGGTCGGTGACGCGTCCGTCCTTGCCGAGGATGGCCCAGCCGAGGTCGGAGACGTCGCGCCGCGCGCCGTCGCGGTCCGTGGGGGGCAGCCGGGGCCAGGTCCCGTCCCCGGTGTACTCGGCGCTGTGCCACAGCAGGAGGGCGCTGAGGGCGGCCGCGGCGAGCATGAGGGCGTGGGCGACGGAGGAGCCGAGGACGACGAGTCCGACCGCGGCGACGACGACGAGGGTCGCGGGCGGTGCCGCGCGGCGCAGGATCGTGGGGAGCCGGTTCATGCGTCCGTGGGGCCGGTCGCGGTGTCGATGGCGAGGTCGTCGGCGAGGCGCCGCAGGGCGGCGCGGGCGGCCCGGACGTCGCCGGCGTCGATGTCCGCGCCGCGGAACCGGGCGCGGTGGTACAGGCCTCGCAGCGTGGCGACGGCACCGGGGTCGGCGGGCGTGCGGTCGAGCACGGCGACGGTGAACTCTGTCGGCGTCTGCGCGGGGTCGCGGTGCGCGCCCGCGAGCGCCGCGGCGTCCTCCAGCGACACCCAGGCCGCGATGACGGCGTCGCGCGGGGGCACGGCGGGGGCGGTGCTCCTGGGCGGCGCGCAGGCGCAGGCCTCGGCGCAGGTGGGGGACGGCGTCGTCCTCGGGGGTGCCGAGGACGGTGTGCCCGGGGGTGGAGGCGACGAGGGGGCGGGGGTGCCGCCGCGGCGGATCCGTGCGAGGACGTTCCGCAGGACGAGGAGGGCGACGAGGAGCAGGGCGAGGCCGGCGAGGGCGAGGAGGTAGTCGCCGAGGCCGAGGCCGCCGTCGTCGAGGGGTGGTCGGGGTGGTGGTTCGGCGGGTGGTGTGCTCGGGGCGGGGGGTGCTCCGGGGGTGGCTCCTCGCTCCCGGAGAGGGCCGAGAGCCAGCCGGGGACGGTCCAGGCCCAGGGCGCGCCGGTGGCGGCGGCGAGGAGCACGGCGGTGGCGAGCGTGGTGACGAGGAGGACGTGCCGCGGACCCGGACGGCCGGGCAGGCCGGGCGGTCCCTGCCGGGCGGGCCGGTCCTGGGTGCCGGGCGTGGTGCCCGGTGTCGACGGTGCCCCCTGCGGTGCGGTCATGTCCGGGCGATCTCCTCGGCGTGGACGCCGGCGACGGCGGCGGTGAGGAACGCGGCGGGGTCCTGGTCGAGGCCGCGTCCCATGGTGGACAGGCGGACGGGTGCGTCGTGCAGGGCGTCGAGGAGCGGGGCGTCGGCGGTGACGTCGACGCGGCGGTGGCGGCCCGTGGGGGCGACCAGGGCGGCGGCCTGCTGGGCGACCCGTGCGGTGAGGTGCGGTCCCCACCCGGGGAGGGCTTCGACGTCGGGCGTGGGGACGGGGGTGACGACGTCGCACGTCGCGAGGGCGACGCGGCCGTACGCGGTGAGGGAGTGGTGGGAGATCCCGAGGTGGCGGTCGCGGGGGTCGGCGCCGGAGACGCGCAGGGACGCGACGGCTCGCCCGCGGAGGGTCGCGACGGCGTTGAGGGTCTCGCCGGCGGCGACCCCGGAGTAGCCCCAGCGGGTGCCGGTGCCGAGGTTGCCGGGGCCCTGGGCGACGACGACGAGGTCGGCGCCGACGACGTGGCGGGCGGCGAGGAGGCCGGTGTGGACGGTCACGGCCTCGAGGTCGCCGCCGAACGCCTGCCCGACGGTGACGCAGGCCTCGAGCCAGCCGGTCTCGCGCAGGGTCGCGACGGTGCGGGAGAACGCGGCGGGCAGTGCGCCGCCGTCGGTCATGACGTACGCGACGCGGGGTGCGGGGCGGCCCGCGAGCGCCGCGGCGTGCCGGGCGCCGGCGACGACGGCGGGCAGGGCGGAGTGGAGGTCGGCGACGACGACGGGTGTCGCGTGGAGGTCGTCGTCGGCGTCGCGCAGGGTGTCGTGGTGGGGGGACTCCTGCTCGTCGACGCCGAGGACGAGGGCCTGCAGGGGGGTGTACCGGGCCTTGACGAGGTGGCCGGGTCCGGGGGCGGGGTCGGGCGGGACGGGGGTGCCGGGTGCGGCGGGGCCGACGACGAGGGCGTACCCGCCGGTGCCGAGGCCGCGGGCGAGGGCGGAGACGTTGAGGAGGAGCCCGTCCCCGGTGCGGGGGGTGCCGACGAGCCTCGGTGTAGGCGAGGGCGCGGACGGTGGTGCGGTCCGGGGCGTGGGGGGCGTCGGGGAGGGGGTCGTGGAGGCTCTCGACGTCGAGCTCTTGCGCGCCGGGCCAGGCCCGTCCGCGCGACACCACGGTCCCGGTTCGCCACGTGATCACGTCGCTCACCCTATCGACCAGTAGCGTGGTGCCCGATGCCCGAGCCCATCGTGCCCCCTGCCTCCCGTGCCGCGACGTCGTCCGCGTCGGTCGTGCCGTCGGGCGCGCCGTCGAACCCTGCCGCTCGTCTGCTGAACCTCGTCATCGCGCTCGTGAACACGAACGCGTCGATGACGAAGCAGCAGATCCGCACGAGCGTCGCGGGGTACGGCGACGCGCCGTCCCCGGACGCGTTCGAGCGCATGTTCGAGCGCGACAAGGACACGCTGCGGGACCTGGGCATCCCGATCGTCACGGTGGACGCGGGCGGTCACGCCGACGAGGTGGGGTACCGCATCGACCAGGACGCGTACGCGCTGCCCGCGGTGGACCTGACGCCGGCGGAGCCTGGGGGTCCTGGCGCTGGCGGCGCAGTTCTGGCAGGACAAGTCGTTGCGGACGGACATCTCGCGCGCGCTGACGAAGCCGCGGGCGGCCGGTGCGGGGGAGACGGCGATGGACGCGGTCGCGGGCCTCGTGCCGCGCGTGCGGGCGGTGGGCGACGCGTACACGACGCTGCTGGACGCGATCTCGCAGCGCCGGGTGGTGTCGTTCACGTACCGGGCGGCGAGCACGGGCGAGGTGCGGCCGCGCCGGGTGCAGCCGTGGCGGATCGCGGCGCGGCGCGGCGGCTGGTACGTCGTCGGGTTCGACGTCGACCGGGACGCGCCGCGGTCGTACCGGTTGAGCCGGGTGGAGGGTCGGGTGCGGGCGACGGGCCCGCGCGACGCGTTCGACGTGCCCGAGCAGGTCGACGTGGACGCGTTCCGGTCGGTGGTGCCGGGGCCGGCGGGGTGGCGCACCTCGCGGTCGTGCCGGAGCGGGCGGCGGCGCGCGCGCGCGCGGCAAGGTCGTCGGGTCGGTGCCCGGCGCCGGCGGGCCGGGACCGGGCCGCGACGTCGTGGAGGTGCCGTTCGACGTGCGCACGGCGCTGGCGGACGAGGTCGTCGGGTACGGCGACGCGGTCCTGGTCCTCGACCCGCCCGAGCCTGCGCGACGTCGTCGTGCGGCGCCTGCGGGAGGCCGCCGACCTGGGCGGGTCGAGCGGCGGGCGGGGCGGCGACGCGGGGGAGGGGAACCGTGGCTGAGCGCGCGGACGACCGGCTGGTGCGGCTGCTCGGCATCGTCGCCTACCTCGACGGCGCCGGACCGGTGCCGGTGGGGGAGCTGGCCCGGCACTTCGGCGTCAGCGAGCGCCAGGTGCTGGAGGACGTCGACGCCCTGTGGGTGTCCGGCACGCCCGGGTACTGGCCGGACGACCTCATCGACTTCGACGCGGACTCGATCGAGCGCGGTGTCGTGCGCCTCACCGAGGCGCGCGGCATGACGCGGCCGCTGCGCCTGGGAACGCGCGAGGCGGTGGCGCTCGTCGCCGCGCTGCGGGCGATGCGGGAGACGGGCGCGGTGCAGGCCGACCCGGAGCGCGCGCGTGTGGTCGAGTCGGTCCTGACGAAGCTCACCGACGCCACGGGCGAGGCGGCGGCCGCGCTCGACGTGCGGCTCGCGCCCGAGGGCGACCCGCAGGTCGTGTCGACGATCGCGAGCGCCCTGGCGGCGGGTCACCGGCTGCGCATCCGCTACGTCACCGCGGCGGACGAGGCGTCGGACCGCGAGATCGACCCCGTGAGCCTGCACACCCAGGACGAGCACGCGTACCTGCTCGCGTGGTGCCACCGCGCGCAGGGGCGCCGCACGTTCCGCGTCGACCGGGTCCTCGACGCCGTGGAGCTCCCCACCCCGGTGGAGGAGCACGACGTCGACCCGGACGTCGACTTCGCCCCGTCCGGGGACGCGCCGCTGGCGACCCTGGTCCTGGCCAGCCAGGCGCGGACCGTCGCGGAGCAGGTGCCCGTCGAGTCCGTGCGGGACCTGCCCGACGGCGCGTTCGAGGTGCGCCTGCGCGTCACCAACCCCGTGTGGCTGCGTCAGCTGCTCCTGGCGCGCGCGCGGCACGTGCGCTCCGTCGAGCCCGCGTCCGTCGCGGACGACGTGCGCGAGACGGCGCGCGCCGCCCTCGCGGCGTACGCGGACCTCGACGACGCCCCCGCTGGATAGGGTGGGCGGCATGTGGTTCTGGGTCTGGACGCTCCTCGTCGTGGGCACTCTCGTGGGCGCGTTCCTCCTCGCGCGGCGCCTGTGGCGGTCGGTGAAGGGCCTGGGCCGCGAGCTGTCGCGCGCCTCGCAGGTCGCGAGCGACCTCGGGACGCGCGCGGACGAGATCGCGCGGCGCCTCGAGGCCGAGCAGCCGTCCACGGCACCGACCCTGGACGAGGATCCGGTCGTCCTGCGGCAGCGTGTCGACGCCCTGCGCGCCGACCGGGCCGAGCGGCGCGTGCTGCGCCGGCAGCGCGACGAGCAGGTCTGGGCCCGGTGGCGCCGGTTCAACGCGTAGACTCACGTCCAGTCGTATCCGGTCCTCGAAGAGGAGTCGCACCATGGGCATGCTGAAGCCCTGGCACATCATCGTGCTCGTCGTCGTGATCCTGCTGCTCTTCGGGGCGCGCCGTCTGCCTGACCTCGCGCGCAGCGTCGGTCAGTCGCTCAAGATCTTCAAGAAGGAGGTCAAGGAGCTGAACGAGGACGACACGCCCACCACCCCGGCGGCGCCCCCGGCCCCCGGCACGTCGACGGACCGCGTCCACGGGACCGGCACGTCCACCGTTCCCGGAGGGACCACGTCGCCCGCCCCGGACGACTCCTCCCCGAGGTGATCGGTGTCACGCACCACCCGTCGTGACCCCGAGGCGCGCATGGCGCTGCGCGAGCACCTGCTCGAGCTGCGCAAGAGGCTCTTCCTCGCCGCCTGCGGCCTCGTCGCCGGAGCCCTGATCGGCTGGTTCCTCTACGAACCGCTGCTCGAGGCACTGCAGGCACCGCTCCAGCAGGCTGCCGAGGAGCAGAACAAGGTCATCAGCCTGAACTTCTCCGGCCTCGCGTCGGCGCTCGACATGAAGGTCAAGGTCTCGCTCTTCCTGGGCGTCATCGTGTCGTGCCCCTGGTGGCTCTACCAGCTGTGGGCCTTCATCACCCCCGGGCTGACGTCCAAGGAGAAGCGGTACGCCGTCGGCTTCCTCGCGGGCTCGGTGCCGCTGTTCCTCGGCGGCGCGCTCCTCGCCTGGTGGGTCCTGCCGCACGCCGTGGACATCCTCGCGGGCTTCGTCCCCGAGGGGGCGACCAACCTCGCGGACGCCCAGGGCTACCTCAGCTTCGTCATGCGCCTCGTCCTCGCGTTCGGCCTCGCGTTCGTCATGCCGGTCGTCCTCGTCGCGCTCAACTCCGCCGGGCTCATGCGCGCCTCCACGATGGCGCAGGGCTGGCGCTGGGCCGTGCTCATCGCGTTCGTCTTCGCCGCCGTCATGACGCCCACCCCGGACGCCCTGACCATGATCTTCGTCGCCCTGCCCATCTGCGCCCTGTACTTCGGTGCGCTCGGCATCAGCTATCTGCACGACCGTCGCGTCGACAAGCGCGACGCCGCCCGGCTCGCCCTGTGACGAGCGCGCACCACCCGCGCACCCTGCGGCGCGCGGGGCACCCGTGAGCACGGTCGGGCTCGTCGTCAACCCCACCGCCGGCCGCGGCCGCGGCCGCACCGGCGGCGAGCGCACCGCGGCGGCGCTGCGCTCCGCCGGCCACGACGTCGTCGACCTCAGCGCGCCCAGCCTCGCCCTCGCGCAGGAGTCCGCGGACGCCGCGGTGCGCGGCCACGGAGGCCGTTGTGCGGTCGACGCGCTCGTCGTCGTCGGCGGTGACGGCATGGTCCACCTCGGCGTCAACGCCGTCGCCGGCACGGGGACCCCGCTCGGCATCGTGGCCGTCGGGACCGGCAACGACTTCGCGCACGCCCTCGGGATCCCGACCGGCCGCGTCGACCCGTGCGTCGACGCCCTGGTCCGGTCCGTCGTCGACGGCACCGTCCGCACCGTCGACGCGGCCCGCGTCACCGCGGCCCTCCCCGCGACCACCGTGCCCTCCGTTCCCGTCCCGCCCACCGCGCCCTCCGTGCCCCCGCACGGCGCCGCCCTGCACCCTCTCGTGCCGCGCTGGTACGGGGGCGTGCTGTCCGCCGGCGTCGACGCGGCCGTCAACGCCCACGCCAACGCGGCGACCTGGCCACGTGGCCGCGCCCGGTACGCGCGGTCCGCCCTGCGGGAGATCCTCCGCTACCGGCCCTACGGGTACCGGGTCACCCTGACGGGCGTCCCGCACGTGACAGGCCCGCTGCCCGACGTCCTCGCCGGCGCGCCCCTGCTGCCCGGCGACGGCCCCGACGGCCCCACGCTCGTCTGGGAGTCTCCCGGCGCGCTCGTCTCCGTCGCCAACGGCCCGCGCGTCGGCGGCGGGGTCCGCATCGCGCCCGACGCCGTGCTCGACGACGGGCTCCTCGACGTCGTGCTCGCCGGTCCCTTCACGCGCCGCGGCGCGGCCGCGGTGTTCCCCGGCATGTACGCCGGGCGGCACCTGACGAACCCGCACGTGGGCGTGCTCCGGGCCCGCGTCGTGACGATCGAGCCCACCGCCGCGGGCGCGACGCCGCCCCACGCGTTCGCCGACGGCGAGCACGTCGGCCCCCTGCCGCTGCGCGTCGAGGTCGTGCCGGGGGCCGTGCGCCTCCTCACCGCCCCTGACCGGTGACGCACGCCGCCTCGTGCCGGGCGGCGAGGTGGGCACCGGACCGTAGGCTGGCCCCATGACGGCAGCTGACACGTCCGCCGACTCACCCGCCGCCCGGTACGCCGCCGCCCGCGCCCGCCAGTCCGCGTCCCGCACGCGCCTCGCCGAGTTCCGCCGCGTCCTGGACTTCCCGCTCGACGACTTCCAGCAGCGCGCGTGCGAGGCCCTGGAGGAGGGGCGCGGCGTCCTCGTCGCGGCCCCCACCGGGGCGGGCAAGACGGTGGTGGGCGAGTTCGCCGTCCACCTCGCGCTCGCGACCGGCCGCAAGGCGTTCTACACCACGCCCATCAAGGCGCTGTCGAACCAGAAGTACGCCGACCTCGTGCGCCGCCACGGCCCCGACAACGTCGGCCTGCTCACGGGCGACACGACGATCAACGGGGACGCGCCCGTCGTCGTCATGACGACCGAGGTGCTGCGCAACATGCTCTACGCCGGGTCCACGGCGCTCGACGGCCTCGGCTACGTCGTCATGGACGAGGTCCACTACCTCGCCGACCGGTTCCGCGGCCCGGTCTGGGAAGAGGTGATCATCCACCTGTCCGACGACGTGCAGCTCGTCTCCCTGTCCGCGACCGTGTCCAACGCTGAGGAGTTCGGCGACTGGCTCGAGATGGTGCGTGGCGACACGACCGTCGTCGTCAGCGAGCGCCGCCCGGTGCCGCTGTGGCAGCACGTGCTCGTCGCGTCGGCCAACCCCACGGGCGCGGACCGGCACGCCGCCCGCCCCGGGTCCGGGGCCGACCTGCTCGACCTGTACGCGGGGCACGTCGACCCGACCGACCCCGGGGTGAACCCGCCCATCAACCCGGACCTGCTCGCCGCGTTCCGCGCGGCGCCGCGCTCGGGCACGTCCGGACCGGGCGGGCGCGGTGGCGCGGGGGACCGCGGGTACCGGGGCCGGGGCGGCCGGCGGCCCGGCCCGGAGCGGTCCGGGTTCGCGCGGCGCACCCCGTCACGCTTCGCGGTGGTGGACGCGCTCGACGAGGACGCGCTGCTGCCGGCGATCTACTTCATCTTCTCCCGCGCCGGGTGCGAGGGCGCGGTCACGCAGTGCCTGACCGCCGGGCTGCGCCTCACCTCGGCCGAGGAGGAGGCGGAGATCCGGCGGGTCGCGGAGGAGCGCACCGCGACGATCCCGACCGAGGACCTCGACGTGCTGGGCTACTGGACGTGGAGCGAGTCCCTCGCGCGGGGCGTGGCGGCCCACCACGCCGGCATGCTGCCCGTGTTCAAGGAGACGGTGGAGGACCTGTTCAGCCGCGGCCTCATCAAGGTCGTGTTCGCCACGGAGACCCTCGCGCTCGGCATCAACATGCCCGCGCGCTCCGTCGTGCTCGAGCGGCTCGTGAAGTGGGACGGGTCCGCGCACGTGGACGTCACGCCGGGGGAGTACACCCAGCTCACGGGCCGTGCGGGGCGGCGCGGGATCGACGTCGAGGGGCACGCCGTCGTCGTGGACCACGCCGGCCTGGACCCGGTGCAGCTCGCGGGCCTGGCGTCCAAGCGCCTGTACCCCCTGCGCTCGAGCTTCCGGCCCACGTACAACATGGCGGTCAACCTCGTCGCGCAGGTCGGCCGGGACCGGGCGCGCGACGTGCTGGAGACGTCGTTCGCGCAGTTCCAGGCCGACCGCGGCGTCGTCGGGCTCGCGAAGCAGGCGCAGGCGCACGCCGAGGCCCTCGACGGTTACGCGCAGGCCATGACGTGCGACCGCGGCGACTTCGCGCAGTACGCGGCCCTGCGGCGCCGCATCGCCCAGCGCGAGACGGACCTGTCCCGGGCGGCGAGCCGGTCCCGGCGCGCCGAGGTGATCGCGGCGTTCGAACGGCTGCGGCCCGGCGACGTGGTCGAGGTGCCGTCCGGTCGCCGCGCCGGGTACGTCGTCGTGCTCGACCCCGGGGAGGGTGCCGGGTTCGACGGGCCGCGCCCGACGGTGCTCACGCAGGACCGGCAGGTCAAGAAGCTCACCGTCGCCGACGCGCCGGGCGGCATCCAGGTCGTCGCGCGGGTCAAGGTCCCCAAGGCGTTCAACGCGCGCGTCCCCGCGCAGCGGCGCGACCTCGCGTCGAGCCTGCGCAACGCCCTCGGAGCGCTCGACGAGCCGGGCCGCCGCCCCGGGAGGGCACCGCGCGGGCGGTCGGGCGCCGCGGACGACGCGGACCTCGCCCGGCTCCGGTCCCAGCTGCGCGCCCACCCCTGCCACGGGTGCCCCGACCGGGAGGACCACGCCCGCTGGGCCGAGCGGTGGGCCCGGCTGAAGAAGGAGCACGACCAGCTCGTGCGCCGCGTCGAGGGCCGCACGGGGTCGATCGCCAAGCTGTTCGACCGCACGTGCGACGTCCTGCTCGAGCTCGGGTACCTCGAACGTGCCGAGGCCCGCCCCGGCGGCACGGACGGCGAGGCGGCCGGTGACGCCGACGCCGGGCACGCGACGGACGACGAGGTGCACGCCGGCGGGCTGCGCGTCACGGCCGACGGGCGGTGGCTGCGGCGCCTGTACGCCGAGAACGACCTGCTGCTCGCCGAGTGCCTGCGGCGGGGCGTGTGGGACGGCCTGGACGCGCCCGCCCTGGCGGCGGTCGTCTCCTCGTGCGTGTACTCCGGCCGCCGCGACGAGCCCACGGACCCGGACGTGCCGGGCGGCCCGCACGGACCGCTCGCCCGCGCGCTCGACGCCACGGTGCGCGTGTGGTCCGAGGTCGAGGACCTCGAGAGCGCGCACCGGGTCGAGGCGACGGGCCAGCTCGACGACGGCCTCGTCGCCGCCGTGCACCGGTGGGCGGTGGGGCGGAGCCTGGACGCGGTCCTGCGCGGCTCGGAGATCGCGGCCGGCGACTTCGTGCGCTGGTGCAAGCAGGTCATCGACGTCCTGGACCAGCTCGCGGGCGCCGCCCCGACCCCCGCGCTGCGGCGCACCGCGGTGCAGGCGATCGAGCGGCTGCGGCGCGGCGTCGTCGCGTACTCGAGCGTGTGACGGGTCGACCTGCACGAACACCGCGAATGTGGCGGTATGGTGAAGGATTGTGGCCTCAACCTTGTACCGCGGTGGCGTGATCCACTCCTCGGCCGACCCGTTCGCCGAGGCCTTGCTCGTCGACGACGGCGTGATCGCCTGGATCGGCGCCGACGACACCGCCGACGGGCTCGCGGCCCGTGCGGACCGCGTGGTCGAGCTCGACGGCGCGCTCGTCGCCCCTGGGTTCGTCGACGCGCACGTCCACCTGTTCGAGGTCGGGCTCGCCCTCGCGGGGGTCGACCTGTCCACGAGCGCCGGCGTGACGTCGCTCGGGTCAGCGCTGGACGCGGTGGCGCAGGCGGCCGCGGCGGCGGGGGAGGACGAGGTCGTCCTGGCGTTCGGGTGGGACGAGCGCTCGTGGCCGGAGGGACGGCCGCCGACGGCCGAGGAGCTGGACGGCGCCGCGGGCGGCCGGGCCGTGTACGCGGCGCGCGTCGACGTGCACTCCGCGGTCGTCTCGACGGCGCTCGCGCGGCGCGCCGGTCTCGACGGACGCCCCGGGTGGGACGCGTCGGGCTGGGTGACGGGGGAGGCGCACCACGTGGCGCGCGACGTGGCGCGCGAGGTGTCGCCGTCGCGCCGCACGGACCTGTACCGGGCGGCGCTGCGCGCCGCGGCGGAGCAGGGCATCGTCTCGGTGCACGAGATGAGCGCCCCGCACATCGACACGCGGGACGGGCTGCGCGAGGTGCTGGACCTGACGCGGGACCCCGCGTCCGGCCTGGCGCACGTCGTGGGGTACCGGGGCGAGCTGTGCACGACGGCCGACGACGCGCGCGCCCTCCTGGCGGACGTGCCGGGACTGGCGGGGATCGCGGGGGACCTCAACGTGGACGGGTCGATCGGGTCGCGCACGGCCGCGATGCGCCAGCCGTACCGCGACGCGCCCGTGCCGGGGGAGCGGGGCGCGCTGTACCTGACCGCGGAGCAGATCGCGAACCACCTGTCCGCGGTCGCGGCGGCCGGCACCCAGGGCGGGTTCCACGTCATCGGCGACCGCGCGATGGACGAGCTCGTGCTGGGGCTGAAGGCCGCCGCGGACGTGCACGGCGCGGGGTCGGTGCGCGCGGCGCGGCACCGGGTCGAGCACGCGCTGTTCGTCGACGCGACCGCGCTGGCCACCCTGCTGCTGTTCGGCGTGTCCCTGAGCATCCAGCCCGCGTTCGACGCCGCGTGGGGCGGTCCGGGCGGGATGTACGCGGCGCGCGTCGGCGCGACGCGCGCCGAGGGACTGAGCCCGTTCGCGGACCTCGCCGGGGCGGGCGTGCCGGTCGCCTTCGGCTCGGACGCCCCCGTGACCCGGCTCGACCCGTGGGCCGGCGTCCTGGCGGCGATGTCGCACGTGGACCTGGACCAGCGCGTCTCGGCGCGGGCCGCGTTCCAGGCGCACACGCGCGGCGGGTGGCGCATCGCGGGGCTGGACCACACGGGCGCGGGGCAGCTGCGCGTGGGGGCGCCCGCGCACCTCGCGGTGTGGCGCGCGGAGCACCTCGTGGTGCAGGGCACCCTGGGCCGTCCCGCGTCGTCGTGGAGCACGGACGCCCGCGCGGGCACACCGCTGCTGCCCGAGCTCGGCGCGGACGCGCCGCGGCCCACGTGCCTGCAGACCGTGCGGGACGGCGTCGTGCTGTTCGACACGTTCGACTGACCGGCCGCCGCGCCGTGCGGCTCCGGTTGACACCGCGAGGAGCGGGAGTAGTTTCGACAGGGTGTTCCGGCCCCCGCGGCCGCAGGGGGATCAGCCACCGACGACGAGCCCTCGGCATTCCGTGACGGGTGTCTGGCCGGGCCCGCGCGCTCAGTAGAAAACGTGCTCCGCCGGTGGCGGCGGGGCACGGGCCGAAGGGCGCGCGGGCCCGCCGCACCCGCCGCTGCCGCTCGGGGCGCGTGCAGGCGCGTGGCGTATCCTGCACCCCGTGCCAGCCCCTGCGTCCGCGACCGACCCGAGCCTCGGTCGGTCCGCCCCGACCTCTCGACGTGGCGCGCACGCCCCGGCCTCCCGGCCGCTGACCCTGCTCCTCGCGATCGTCGGCGGCCTGCTCACGGACACCGCGTTCCCCGACCGCGGGTGGTGGCCCGCCGCGTTCGCCGGCGTGGGCCTGCTGTTCTGGGCGCTGCGGCGCGACGACGCCCGGTGGGGCGCGCTCGTCGGGCTCGCGTGGGGGCTGTCGTTCTTCCTGCCGCACCTGTGGTGGGCGAACGAGGCCACCGACACCGTCCCGTGGCTCGCGCTGTCCGTGATGGAGGCCTGCTTCGTCGCGGTGCTCGGCGCCGCGTGGGTGTGGGCACGACGCTGGTCCTGGCTGCGGGACGCCCCGGGACGCCAGGCGGTCGCGTTCGCGGTGCTGTTCGTCGGCGTCGAGCAGGCCCGCACCGAGGTGCCGTTCGGCGGTTTCCCCTGGGGCCGGCTCGCGTTCTCCCAGGTCGACTCGCCGCTGGGGCGCGCGGCGTGGCTCGGGGGCGAGGTGCTCGTGTCCCTGCTCGTGGCGCTCGTCGGGTCGCTCCTCGCCGCCGCGGTCGTCCTCGTGCGTCGCCGCGCCCCGCAGGCCGAGGACGGCGCGCCCGGGACCGTCCGGGTCGTCGTGCCGGTGCTCACGGTCGTGCTCGCGGCGACGGCGCTGGTCGCCGCGCCGCTGATCGTGCCGCTCGACGCCCGCGCGCAGGCCGGCACGCTCGAGGTCGGGGCCGTGCAGGGCGACGTCGGCGAGCCGGGGCTCGGCTCGTTCGCGAACCGGGCCGAGGTGCTGAACAACCACCTCGACGGCACCGTCGCGCTGCTGGACCAGGTGGACCCGGGCGACCTCGACGTCGTGCTGTGGCCGGAGAACGGTTCGGACCTCGACCCGCAGGAGGTTCCCGAGGTCGCCGCCGCGATCGACGACGCCGCGCGCGAGGTCGACGCGCCGATCCTCGTCGGCGCGCAGGAGTTCCCCGAGTCGGGCGGGCGGTACAACGTGGCGCTGCTGTGGGAGCCGGGCGTCGGCGTCGTCGACCGGTACGCCAAGCAGCACCCCGCACCGTTCGGCGAGTACATGCCGCTGCGCCCGCTGCTGCGGGTCTTCTCCGACCAGGTCGACCGCGTGACCATCGACATGATCCCCGGGGACGAGACCGGGGTGGTCGACCTCGCGTCCGAGCGGCTGGGCCGCACCGTGCCCCTCGGCGTCGTCATCTGCTTCGAGGTCGCCTACGACGAGCTCGTGCGCGACGCCGTGGTGTCCGGTGCCGAGGTCCTCGTCGTCCCGACGAACAACGCGTCCTTCGGGTACACGGCCGAGTCGACCCAGCAGCTCGCGATGTCGCGCCTGCGCGCGATCTCGACCGGGCGCGCGACCGTCCAGGTGTCCACGGTCGGGGTGAGCGGCGTCGTCGCGCCCGACGGCACCCTGCTGCAGAGCACCGGTCTGTTCACGGCCGACCAGCTCGTCGCATCCCTGCCGCTGCGCACCGACCTGACGCCGTCGGTGCGCGCCGGCAGCCTGCCCGCCCTCGTCGTGGGGCTGCTCGCCGCCGCCCTGGTCGCGGCCGGCGTCGTCGGGTCGGTCCGCGAGCGCCGGGGCGACGGGCTCCCGCGGTGAGCGACGGACCCGGGCGCGTGCTCGTCGTCGTGCCCACGTACGACGAGGCGATGACCCTGCCGGGGACGCTCGCGCGCCTGCGCGCGGCGGTCCCTGGCGCGGACGTCCTCGTGGTCGACGACGCGTCGCCCGACGGGACGGGTGACCTCGCGGACGCCCTTGCGGCGGACGACGCGGCGGTGCACGTCCTGCACCGTGCGGGCAAGGACGGGCTGGGCGCCGCGTACGTGGCGGGCTTCGGGTGGGCGCTCGAGCGTGGCTACGACGTCGTGGTGGAGATGGACGCCGACGGGTCGCACCGCCCCGAGGAGCTGCCGCGCCTCCTCGGGGCCCTGGTCGACGCCCCGGGCCGCGCTCCCGGCGCGCCCGCGGCACGACCCGCGGACCTGGTGATCGGGTCGCGCTGGGTGCCGGGCGGCGAGGTGGTGAACTGGCCCTGGCACCGCGAGCTCCTCTCGCGCGGCGGCAACGCCTACGTGCGGGTCGCGCTCGGCCTGCGGCTGGGGGACGCGACCGCGGGGTACCGCGCCTACCGGGCGCGCGCGCTGCGGGCCATGGACCTCTCGGCGGTGGAGTCGCACGGGTACTGCTTCCAGGTCGACATGGCCTGGCGCGTGGCGCGTGCGGGGGGTCGCGTGGTGGAGGTGCCGATCACGTTCGTCGAGCGCACGGCGGGGCGGTCGAAGATGAGCCGGTCCATCGTGGTCGAGGCGCTGTGGAAGGTGACCGTCTGGGGTGCGCGGCGCCGCGCGGAACAGCTGGCGTCGCTCCTCGGGCGCGACCGCGCCCGGCGGTCCTAGCCGCCGGCGGCCCCGGGGCACGGCGGGCGCGTCTGTCGTGGCCGCGCACGGACCGGCACGGACCGGCACGGACCGGCATGCAACGGCACAGCACAGCACGGCACAGCACGGGCGCGGCACGACGAAGGCCCGGTCCGTGCGGACCGGGCCTTCGGAAGGTGGTGCGTCGCGCCGGCAGCGCCCGGCGCCGGCGGTCCGTCAGGCGGAGCGGCGGAGCTTGCCCGCGCGGAGCAGGTCGAGGCGCTCGTCCAGGAGCTCCTCGAGCTCGGAGATCGTGCGGCGCTCGAGCAGCATGTCCCAGTGGGTGCGCGCGGGCTTGCCGGCCTTCGGCTCGGGACGCTCGGCGTCACGCAGGAGGGCCTCGGCGCCGCAGCGGCACTCCCACACCGGGGGGACCTCGGCGTCGGTCGAGAACGGCAGGATGATGGTGTGGCCGTTGGGGCAGTCGTAGTGCGCCTGGAACCGGGGCGCGAAGTCGACGCCCTCGTCCGACTCCATGCTCTTCGCACCGATGCTCATGCCACGCAGCGAACGGTCGGCCATGGTGTCCTCCAGAGGATCGTCGGGGGTGCACGGGCGGGCCCGTGGGGTGCGAGCGTGCCCGGTCTACGAGTACGCAACGCCGTGTCGTGGTGGGGTGTTCCGGCGCGGGGTGAAGGTCCGGTGAACGTCGCGGTCGCGTCCCGCCAGGCGGGTCGCGCGACGTCGGGGCCGGGTCCGCCACGGCGCGTCGCCGTCCCAGGCTCCCGGGTTTCGATGCCCCGCGCAACTCGCGCGGCGTGAGATCGGCCGCTCCACGGCCGGGCCGCGGCGGCGGGAACAAACCGGGGTGGCGCCCGGTTGAGCGGCATGTACATGCAAACGCATGGACCATCGATCGTCAGAGGACACTGGGAGCGCACCATGCAGTTCGGCATCTTCACCGTCGGCGACGTGACGACGGACCCCACGACGGGCCGGACCCCCGACGACACCGAGCGGGTGCGCGCGATGCTCACCATCGCCCAGCACGCCGACGAGGCCGGCCTGGACGTCTTCGCGACGGGCGAGCACCACAACCCGCCGTTCGTGCCGTCGTCGCCCACGACGATGCTCGGCTACCTCGCGGGTGTGACCAAGGACATCGTCCTGTCGACCTCGACGACGCTCATCACGACGAACGACCCGGTGCGCCTCGCGGAGGAGTACGCGATGCTCCAGGTCATCACCGACGGCCGCATGGACCTCATGATGGGCCGCGGCAACACCGGCCCCGTGTACCCGTGGTTCGGGCAGGACATCCGCAACGGCATCCCTCTCGCGATCGAGAACTACGCGCTGCTGCGCCGGCTGTGGACCGAGGACGTCGTCGACTGGGAGGGCAAGTTCCGCACCCCGCTGCAGGGCTTCACCTCGACGCCGCGCCCGCTCGACGGCGTGCCGCCGTTCGTGTGGCACGGGTCGATCCGCAGCCCCGAGATCGCGGAGCAGGCCGCGTACTACGGCGACGGGTTCTTCCACAACAACATCTTCTGGCCCATGCGCCACACGCAGCAGATGGTGCAGTTCTACCGGCAGCGCTGGGAGCACCACGGCCACGGCCCCGCGGACACCGCGATCGTCGGCCTCGGCGGGCAGGTGTTCATGCGCAAGGACTCGCAGAAGGCGTGGGACGAGTTCCGCCCCTACTTCGACAACGCGCCCGTGTACGGGCACGGGCCCTCGATGGAGGACTTCACGCGCGAGACCCCGCTGACCGTGGGCTCCCCGCAGCAGGTGATCGACCGCTACGGGGCGATGCGCGAGCACGTGGGGGACTACCAGCGCCAGCTGTTCCTCATGGACCACGCCGGGCTGCCCCTCAAGACGGTCCTCGAGCAGATCGACCTCCTCGCGGGCGAGGTCGTGCCCGTCCTGCGCCGCGAGGCGGAGGCCGCACGCCCCGCGCACGTCCCGTCCGGTCCGCCGACCCACGCCGAGCGCGTCGCCGCGGCCCGCGCCGCGGGCGAGACCCAGGCCGGGCACGTCGGCGGGACCGAGGACCGCTGGACGGGGCGCACCGCCGAGGACGACACGACCGCGCAGGAGCCCGCCCGCACGGGCGCCGCGTTCGGCCTCTGACGCTCCCCGCGAGCAACCGCCCGACGGCGTACGGTCACCGGGTGCGCACGGCGCACCACGGGACCGGCGCCGCCGGGCCACCCGGGCCACCCGGGCCACCCGGGCCACCGAGCCCGTCGCGGCCCCCGCCGCAGCACAGCACACGCACGTCTCGCAGCACCAGGAGCACCGCATGACCCAGCAGACCACTCCCGGCGGCACCGACCGGCGCCTCGTCGTCGTCTCCGCCGGCCTGTCCAAGCCCTCCTCGACGCGCCTGCTCGCCGACCGCCTCGCCGAGGCGGGCGTGCGCGAGCTCGGCGCGCTCGGGCTCAGCGCCGAGGTCGAGACCGTCGAGCTGCGCGACCACGCCCACGCCGTCGTCGACGCCATGCTCACGGGCTTCCCCACGGGCGAGCTGGCCGGTGTCCTCGACCGGCTCTACGCCGCTGACGGGATCGTGGTGGCCACCCCGCTGTTCACCACGACGTACTCCGGGCTGCTCAAGTCGTTCGTCGACGTGCTCGACAAGGACGCGCTCACCGGCACGCCCGTCCTGCTCGGCGCGACCGGCGGCACGGCCCGCCACTCGCTCGCGCTCGAGTACTCCCTGCGGCCCCTGTTCACCTACCTGCGCGCCGACGTCGCGACGACGTCCGTGTTCGCCGCGACCGACGACTGGGCCGCGGGCGAGTCCGACTCCGGCGGGGGACTGCCCCGGCGGATCGCGCGCGCCGGGCGCGAGCTCGCGGAGAAGGTCGCGCTGCGCACCAGCACCGGGCCCGCGGACCCCTTCGCCGACACGCCCGACTTCACCGCCCTCCTCGGCGGCCTCTGACCGCGGCCTGCGACGGCGGCCGCCGGGCCGCTGACCAGGCCTTGCGCCCGGGCGCCGCGTCCGGGACGATCGGCGGACCGGTCCGCGTAGGACCGGTCCGGCACCGCCACGCGGACACCCTCGCGGCCGGGGGCCGGGGGAGCGACCGACGGGAGCGGACGATGACGGCACCGCACGACGAGCCCGGCACCGCCCCGACGCTGCGGCCGTCGCGCCGCAGCATCGGCGTCGCGCGCGCCGTCGACCCGGGACCTGCCGCCGCCCGCCGGTTCGCTCCCGACCCGCGCTACCCGGCGATGTTCCACGTCGCCGGCGGGCGCCTCGTCTGGGACGGCACGCGGCTCCACCTCCTCGGCCCCGAGGGCGCGCGGGCGCGGGCGGAGCTGCCCGCGGGCCGCGTCGCCGTCACGATCGGCGAGGGCGTCGTCGTGCGCCTGCACCCGGCGCGTCCCACCGCCGGGGCTCCGGCCGCGAGCGCCCCCGGCGCGGCGCGCGCCGTGGTGCTCGACCGGTCCGCCGAGCGCTTCGTCCGGTTCGCCCGCGCCCTGCGCGACGCCCACCCCGGTGCGGTCACGATCGACGACCGCACCGCCCCGTCGCCGCGCACGCCCCGGCTGCACACCGCCGCCCGCGGCTCCGACGGCCGTCCCGGCGTCTTCGCCCGCACCCTGTGGCACGCGCGCGCCGCGAGCGCCCCCGGCGGCACGGCACCGGACCTCGTGGACCGGCTCGAGCGCCTCGCCGCCCTGCACCGCGCCGGCGACCTCACCGACGCCGAGTACGCCCGCGCCAAGGCCCGCCTGCTCGGCTGAGCGCCGACCCGGCGCCCCGTCCACCGGTGGCGCGCCGACGCCCCCGGACGCCGTGCGGCCACCGGCGGCGTAGCGTGCCAGGAACGGAACTGTCGTCGACGACGCCCGCAGGAGGCCGCCATGTCGGACCGGGACTACCAGCTCGCCGCGATCGTGCTCTACCTGCTCGTCATGCTGGGCATCGGGTACTACGCCTACCGCCGCACGCAGAACCTCGACGGCTACATGCTCGCCAACCGCGGGCTGCGACCCTCTGTCGCCGCGCTGTCCGCCAACGCCTCCGACATGTCCGGCTGGCTCCTGCTCGGCCTGCCCGGCGCGATCTACGCCGCCGGTCTCGTCGAGGCGTGGATCGCGATCGGCCTCATCATCGGCGCGTGGCTCAACTGGCGGTTCGTCGCGCCCCGCCTGCGCGCGTACTCCGAGATCTCCGACAACGCGATCACCATCCCGAGCTTCTTCTCGAAGCGCCTCAAGGGCGACAGCCGGCCGCTGCGCATCGCCGCCGCCCTCGTCATCCTCGTGTTCTTCACGTTCTACGTCTCGAGCGGCATGGTGGCCGCCGGGAAGTTCTTCGAGTCGTCGTTCGGCTGGCCCTACCTCACCGGGCTCGTCGTCGTCGCCGTCGTCACGCTGGGGTACACGCTCTTCGGCGGGTTCCTCGGCGCCACGCTCACCGACGTCGCCCAGGGCCTGCTCATGCTCGCCGCCCTCATCGCCGTCCCCGTCGTCGCCGTGACCCAGATGGGCGGCATCACCGCGGTCGTCGACGAGGCCCGGGCCGTCAACCCCGACGCGTTCAACCTGTTCTCCGGGCTCAGCAACGAGGGCGCGTTCCTCGGGGTCGTCGCCATCGTCTCCACCGCCGCCTGGGGCCTGGGCTACTTCGGCCAGCCCCACATCATCGTGCGCTTCATGGCCCTGCGGTCCGTCAAGGAGGCGACCGTCGCGCGCCGCGTCAGCCTCACGTGGATGCTGCTCACCACGGGCGGTGCCGTCGCGACCGCCCTCATCGGCATCGCCTACTTCGCCGACGACCCCGCGCTGCCGCTCGACGACCCCGAGACCGTGTTCCTCGTCCTCAGCCAGATCCTCTTCCACCCGTTCGTCGCCGGGCTCGTCCTCGCCGCCGTCCTCGCCGCGATCATGTCCACCATGTCGAGCCAGCTCGTCGTGTGCTCCTCGGCGCTCGTCGAGGACCTCTACAACCTCGCCGGCCGACGCTCCTCGGAGAAGACCGAGCTGCTCCTCGGGCGTGGCGCCGTGCTCGCCGTCGCGGTGGTCGCGGCCGTCCTCGCGCTCGACGACGACTCCGCCATCCTCGACCTCGTCGCCTTCGCCTGGGCCGGGTTCGGCGCCGCCTTCGGGCCGATCGTGCTGCTCAGCCTGTACTGGCGCAGGCTCACCCCCGCCGGGGCGCTCGCCGGGCTCGTCACGGGCGCGGTCGTCGTGCTCGTGTGGGGCAACGTCGACGCCCTGAGCGACGCGATGTACGAGATCGTGCCCGGGTTCCTGCTCAACCTGCTCGTCGCCGTCCTCGTCAGCCGGGCGACCGCGCGGCCCGACGCGGCGGTCGACGCCGAGTTCGACGCGATGGAGGCCGAGGTCGCCAGCAGCTGACCCGCCGCCGTCCGCCCGCTGCCGTCGGCGTGCCGCCACGCACCGGGTCTGCCAGGCCCGTGGCGTCAGACGGGGAGCGCGACGTCCGCCGTCACGGGGACGGCGCCGCGGAAGTCGCCGTGCCGCGCCCACGAGAGCACGACCCGCACCACGACGATGCCGTCGTCGGCGAGCGAGGCCGCGAACTGCGGGAAGGCGGCAGCGTACGCGGCCGCGCACCGGTCCCGGGTCGCGCCGCGCGGGAGGTCCGCCACGCCCTCGGCCTGCAGCGTCGTGCCGTCCGCACCGCCCACGACCACCGCCACCCGGGCGTCGCGACGCACGTTCGCCACCTTGCGCGACGTCGCCCGCGCGTCGAGCACGAGCTCGCCACGGTCCGTCGCCGTGAGCGCGAGGTACGCCGCCTGCGGCGCGCCGTCCGGGCCGAGCGTCGAGACGACGCCGTCGCCGTGCCGACGGACGTACGCCACCATCCGGTCCAGGTCCACGGGCGCATCGTACGGGCCCTGCCCGCGACGGGAGGCTGCGACTACGATCGGGACGTGACCGGCAGCGACGACGACGCGCACCTGCGCACGCTGGTGCTGCTGCGCCGCGTCCGGGACCGGATGGACCGCGAGTACGCCCAGCCGCTCGACGTGGAGGCGCTCGCGCGCGGCGTGCACATGTCGGCCGGCCACCTCAGCCGCCAGTTCAAGGCCGCGTTCGGCGAGTCGCCGTACTCCTACCTCATGACGCGCCGCGTCGAGCGGGCCATGACGCTCCTGCGCCGCGGGGACCTCAGCGTGACGGAGGTCTGCTTCACCGTCGGGGGCTCGTCGCTGGGGACGTTCAGCACGCGCTTCACGGAGCTCGTCGGCATGTCGCCGAGCGAGTACGCGCGCCGGGCGCGCACGGCGGGTGCGGGGGAGCTGCCGTCGTGCGTGACGAAGCAGGTCACGCGACCCGTCAGGAATCGAGAAGCGCCCGCCGTGGACGTGCACCTAGCGTGAGAGCCATGGACATCACCCTGCACACCACGTTCCTCCCGCACACCGACCCCGAGGCCTCCCTGGGCTTCTACCGCGACCTCCTCGGCTTCGAGCTGACGATGGACGTCGGCGAGGGCGCCATGCGCTGGCTCACGTTCGTCGCGCCGTCCCAGCCCGACGTCCGCCTCGTCCTGACCCCGCCCGCGGCCGACCCCGGCGTCACCGACGCCGAGCGCCGCACCGTCCTCGAGCTCATGGCCAAGGGCGCCTACCAGTCGATCATCCTCGCCACGAAGGACCTCGACGCGACGTTCGCACGGTTGCAGGCCGCGGACGCCGAGGTCGTCTCCGAGCCGACCGAGCAGCCGTGGGGCGTGCGCGACTGCGCGTTCCGCGACCCCGCGGGCAACATGGTCCGCATCGACGAGGTCCGGTGACCGCGGTACCCCGCACCCCGCGGACCGCGGCCCGACCCGACGCCGGCTCCCGGCGCTGAGGGCGGTCGCTGTGTGCGTCCCCGGGCTGCCGCGGCACGGCGACCGCGACGGCGGTGCGACGATGAGTTCTCGGGCCGCCGCCGGTCATCGCCCCCACGACCTCGCACCACCAGCCGAAGGAGAACCCGGTGACCGCAACGGAGACCTCGAGCCCCACCACGACGTCGCGGGCCGCCGGGCCGCACGCCGCCGACACCCACGACGTGATCCGCGTCCAGGGCGCGCGCGAGAACAACCTCAAGGACGTCAGCCTGGAGATCCCCAAGCGGCGGCTCACCGTGTTCACGGGCGTGTCCGGGTCGGGCAAGAGCTCCCTGGTGTTCGACACGATCGCCGCCGAGTCGCAGCGGATGATCAACGAGACGTACAGCGCGTTCCTGCAGGGGTTCATGCCCTCCCTCGAACGGCCCGACGTCGACCTGCTCGAGGGGCTCACGACCGCGATCGTCGTCGACCAGGAACGGCTCGGGGCGAACCCGCGCTCCACCGTCGGCACCGTCACCGACGCCAACGCGATCCTGCGCGTCCTGTTCAGCCGCTTCTCCGAGCCGCAGGTCGGCCCGCCCACCGCGTTCTCGTTCAACATCCCCGCGCGCAAGGCCTCCGGCGTCATGACGTCGGCCACGGGGGAGAAGACGATCGTCCGTGAGGCGATCTACCACGGCGGCATGTGCCCGCGGTGCGAGGGCCGGGGCAGCGTGTCCGACCTCGACCTCACCGAGATCTACGACGACTCCAAGTCCCTGCTCGACGGCGCGATCAAGGTCCCCGGGTACACCGCGGACGGGTGGATGGTGCGGGCCTTCGCCGAGTCGGGCTTCTACCCGCCCGACCGCCCGATCCGGGAGTTCACCGAGCAGCAGCTCGCCGACTTCCTGTACAAGGAGCCGACGAAGATCAAGGCGATGGGCATCAACGTCACGTACGAGGGCCTGGTCTCCAAGATCCAGAAGTCGATGTTCGCCAAGGACGTCGACTCGCTCCAGCCGCACGTGCGCGCGTTCGTCGAGCGGGCCGCCACCTTCGCGACCTGCCCCGAGTGCGGCGGCACCCGCCTGTCCGAGTCGGCGCGCTCCGCGACGATCCGGGGCGTGAACATCGCCGACCTGTGCGCGATGCAGATCACCGACCTCGCCGCGTGGATCCGCGACCTCGACGACCCCGGCATGGCGCCCGTCGTCAAGGCCCTCGGCGACAACCTCGCCTCCTTCGTCGAGCTCGGCCTCGGCTACCTCAGCCTCGACCGGCCGTCGGGCACGCTGTCCGGGGGAGAGGCCCAGCGCATCAAGATGCTGCGCCACCTCGGCTCGTCCCTCACCGACGTCACGTACGTCTTCGACGAGCCCACCATCGGGCTGCACCCGCACGACATCGCCCGCATGAACGACCTCCTGCAGCGCCTGCGCGACAAGGGCAACACCGTGCTCGTCGTCGAGCACAAGCCCGAGGCCATCGCGATCGCCGACCACGTCGTCGACCTCGGCCCCGGCGCCGGCACCGCCGGGGGAGAGGTCACGTTCGAGGGCACCGTCGACGGCCTGCGGGCCAGCGGCACCGTCACCGGGCGCCACCTCGACGACCGCGCCACCGTCAAGCAGACCGTGCGCCAACCGTCCGGCGCGCTCGAGGTCCGCGGGGCGTCGTCGCACAACCTGCAGGACGTCGACGTCGACGTGCCGCTCGGCGTCCTCGTCGTCGTCACCGGCGTCGCCGGGTCCGGCAAGAGCTCGCTCGTCGAGGGGTCGATCTCGCGCCGCGAGGACGTCGTGACGATCGACCAGAGCGCCGTCCGCGGCTCGCGCCGCAGCAACCCCGCGACCTACACCGGGCTGCTCGAACCCGTCCGCAAGGCGTTCGCCAAGGCCAACGGCGTCAAGCCCGCCCTGTTCAGCGCCAACTCCGAGGGCGCCTGCCCCACGTGCAAGGGCGCCGGCGTCATCTACACCGAGCTCAGCTTCATGGAGACCGTCTCCACCCCCTGCGAGGACTGCGGCGGCACCCGGTTCCAGGCCGAGGTCCTCGACTACCGCCTCGGCGACCTCAACATCGCCCAGGTCCTCGACCTGCCCGTGGAGAGGGCCCGCGCGTTCTTCGCCGACGGACCGGCCAGGACACCCGCCGCCGCGGCGATCCTCGCACGCATGCAGGACGTCGGGCTCGGCTACGTCAGCCTCGGCCAACCGCTCACCACGCTGTCCGGCGGAGAGCGCCAGCGCCTCAAGCTCGCGACCCACCTCGGCGAGAAGGGCGGGGTCCTCGTCCTCGACGAGCCCACCACCGGCCTGCACCTCGCCGACGTCGAGAACCTCCTCGGCCTGCTCGACCGCATCGTCGACTCCGGCAAGTCCGTCATCGTCATCGAGCACCACCAGGCCGTCATGGCGCACGCCGACTGGATCATCGACCTCGGTCCCGGCGCCGGGCACGACGGCGGACGCGTCGTCTTCGAAGGCACCCCCGCCGACCTCGTGGCGCAGCGACCGACGCTCACGGGGGAGCACCTCGCGGCCTACGTCGGCGCCTAGGCGCCGCCCGAGTCCCCCGGGACCGTTGCCGGGACGGGCTGACCGGCGCAGGATCGAGACATGCGCGTCGAGGTCGGCGGGCTGAGCATCGCCTACGAGCGCGCCGGGGCCGGGCCCGCGGTGGTGCTGCTGCACGGCGTCGTGGGCGACACCCGCGCCACCTGGGGCGCGCAGCTCGAAGCCCTCTCCGACGAGCACTCCGTGATCGCCTGGGACGCACCCGGCGCCGGGAAGTCGGACGACCCGCCCGACGGCTTCGCCATGGACGACTACGCCGACTGCCTCGCAGCGCTCCTCGCGGCGCTGCACGTCGACCGGGCGCACCTCGTCGGCCTCTCCTTCGGCGCAGCCCAGGCGCTCGCGGTGCTCCACCGGCACCGCCCGGTCGTGTCGTCGCTCACCCTGGTCAGCGGGTACGCGGGGTGGGCCGGGTCGCTCGGCACGCAGGAGGCCGACCGCCGGTTGACACGCTCGCTCGAGGCGTCGCACCTCACGCCCGACGCCTTCGCCGCCGCCCTGGCACCCTCCCTGTTCTCGCCCTTCGCCGCCGGCCCGCGCGTGGAGCAGTTCCTCCGCAGCGTCCAGGCGTTCCACCCCGCGGGCTTCCGCGCGATGGCGCGCGCGAGCCACCCCGACCAGAGCCACGTGCTGCCCGAGGTCGACGTACCCACCCTGCTGCTGTACGCCGACCACGACGTCCGCGCACCGGTCACCGTCGGCGAGGCGCTGCACCACGCGATACCGGGATCCGAGCTCGTCGTCCTCACCGGCCCCGGACACGCCAGCCCGGTCGAGGCGCCGGAAGACCGCTGGACCGCTCGCCCACCTGCGGGCAGCATCAGCACATGCCGATCCTGCCCACCGAGCGCGACCCCCGACTCGTCACCGTGCGCCGCGGCGGATCCCTCACCGACGAGCACCACCACCTCCTCGCCGAGTGGGCGATCCTCTGCGCCGACCACGTCCTGCCGCTCTTCGAACAGGCCCGGCCCGACGACCCCCGCCCCCGCGACGCCCTCGACATCGCCCGCGCCTGGGTACGCGGCGAGGTGCCCATGCGCCAGGCCCACCAGGCAGCGTTCCCCGCGAACGCCGCCGGACGCGACCAGCCCGCTCCCGCGAGGTACGCGGCGCTCGCGGCGGGTCAGGCGGTCGCGGTCGCGCACGTCGCGGCGCACGACCTGGGCGCTGCGGCGTACGCGATCCGGGCCGCGGCAGCCGGGGCGGCGACGCGTGGCGAGGCAGAGGCGGCGCGCGTCGCCGAGCGGGACTGGCAGCGCGAGCGGATCGCCCCGGAGCTCCGCGAGCTCGTCCTCGACGACCAGCGGCGGCGCAGCGCGATCTGCTGGAACGTGTTCGACGACTGAACGAGCGCCGCACCTCAGCGGACCACGACGGCCCGCCCGGGGCCGGGCGATCATCCCCGACGGGCCGGTTCCTCCAGGATGGCCAGCGCCACGGAACCCCATCCCGTCGGGTCGTCGCCGCGCGGCACGAGCGCGCAGGCCTGCCACAGCAGCAGCGCGTCCCACCAGCCGGCCTCGACCGGTGTCAGCGGTCGGACGGACTCGTACCCCGAGAGGAACGTCGTCCGGACCTCGGACGAGACCGGCCCCCAGTCCCGATAGCGGGTCCCGAGCATGAGGGCCGACCGTGCCACCTCGACGACGCAGTGGTCGAGCCGGGCCTCCTCGAAGTCGATCACGGCGGCGACGGCGGGTCCGTCGCACAGGACGTTCGACGAGCGGAAGTCGCCGTGGACGAGCTGCGTCGCCAGCCGCTCGTCGGGCGCGTCGAGGATCATCGCGCGCAGCGTGGCGCGAGCCGCCGCCGGCACGTGGTCGAGAGAGGAGCCGAGCCAGTCGGAGACACGGGTCGTCAGCGGCGCCGGGGGACCGGCAGGCGCGACGACCTGCCCGGCGTCGGGACAGGTGGCGAGCGCGAGATGGAGCCGCGCCAGGACTGCGCCGGCGTCCCGGACCTGGTCGGGATCCCCGACGTCGAGCAGGTCACCGTCGACGACGCGCTGCAGCCCGACCGAGACGTCACCGGGCTCGACCTGGAGGCCGCCGTCGAGCGACGGGACCGGCGCGGACACCGGCAGCCCGTCCCGATCGAGCCGACGCAGGAGCCGGGCGACGCGCGCCAGGCGCGGGAACCGCTCGGGCACGACCGACCACTTGGCGATCATGCGACCCGACGGTGTCGCGACCCAGGCCAGCGCGTTGTGATCGCTGATCACGACCCGTTCGCACGCATCGACCCGGACACCCCAGTGCTCGTCGAGGACCGTCGCGACCCAGCGAGCCGCCGAGCGTGCGTCCGGGAGACCGAACCTGTCGGTGAGCGCGTCGCGAGGATCGCACGCTTCCCACAGCATCTCGAGCGTGGGCAGGGACGCATCATCCATGGGCGCCATCTCAGCACGTCGAGCGCCGGTGCTCCTCGCGCGAGGGGTCGTGTCGACGTCGCCCGCTCCGGAGCCCGGCGTAGGCCGGGGGAGCGGTGCACGCACGCGACGCCCCGACGGTTCAGCGGGTCCGGTAGCGCGCGTAGAGGAGCCCGCTGTCGAACGTGCGCTGGTCCACGAGCTCGAGGTCGAGGCGCACGCCCTCGGGAAAGAACCGTCTGCCCCCGCCGACGACGCTCGAGGTGATGAACAGGTGGTACTCGTCCACCAGGCCCGCCGCGATCGCCTGGGCGGCGAGGTTCGGGCCGTCGACGGAGAGATCGTGATCCGTCTCGGCCTTCAGCCGGCGCACGGCGTCCGGGTCGAAGGTCCGCTCGATCCTGGTCCTCTCGCTCGACACCGACTCCAGCGTCGTCGAGAACACGATCTTGTCCGCCGCCTGCCAGTCGCGGGCGTACTGCACGATGTGCGGGGGAGCGTCGGGATCCT
Source organism: Cellulosimicrobium sp. Marseille-Q8652 (assembly GCF_965112045.1). Taxonomy (NCBI): domain Bacteria; kingdom Bacillati; phylum Actinomycetota; class Actinomycetes; order Micrococcales; family Promicromonosporaceae; genus Cellulosimicrobium; species Cellulosimicrobium sp. Marseille-Q8652. The sequence goes on from NZ_CBCOPS010000002.1 coordinate 1,366,675, forward strand.
CGTGCGCCGTCTCCCAGAACACCATCGTCTCGTACATCCGCCGCCCGTAGAGGAACGTGCGCACGGGCCGGAAGAGGTCACCGATGAACGTGTGCACCTCCGGCACCTCGGCGCCGACGCCCAGGTCGCCCTCCGCCGCCTCGGCGTAGCCGTCGAGCGAGGTGATCATCGAGTAGATGAGCTTGCCCATGTCGTCTCCTTCGGGGTGGCCCCGTCGCGCTGCCGTCGTCGTGGAGGCTGTGACCCGTGCACGACCTCGGACTCATCGGGCGGCTGCTCGGATCGCCCGACCGGGGCAGCGGGCCGACGCGACGAGGGCGGATCACGTCAGGCTGCTGGTCGAGAGGGCCGGTATCGCTGGGCGACGACGCCCGACCGGAACTCCTGGCGATCCACGAGCTCGAGCTGGGTGCGATCGCGCAGACCGGAGAGCAACGTCGGCCCGTGCCCGGCGAGGACGGGGTGCACGAGGAAGACGTACTCGTCGATCAGGCCCAGGTCGGCCAGGGCCACGGGGAGCGCCACGCCACCCACGAACAGGCCCTCGCCCGGCTCCTGCTTGAGCTGCCGAACGGCGTCGCCCACGTCGCCCTGCACCAGCTCGGCGTTCCAGTCGACCCCGCTGAGCGTGGACGACACGACGTGCTTCCTCGCGCGGTCGAGTGTCTCGGCGAACGGGATCTCCCACTCGTCCATCCAGTCGGGCCACGTGCCGGAGGCCGGGCGCCGCCAGGCCGACTGCATCATCTCGTAGGTCACCCGGCCGAAGATCACGGCATCGGCCTTTCCCATCTCCGCGGTCCAGTAGCGCATCGACTCCTCGTCGGGGGGAAGCCCTGCCTCGTGGTGACAGCAGCCGTCGAGCGTGACGTTGATCGAGTATCGGAGTGGTCTCATCTGGTCGCTCCCTTGGTGCGCGCAGCGCGTTTCACCGGACCGTGCTGAGACTCCTCACGGCGGCAATTCTCATCGGCCTGGATCGTCCCGATCTGGCCCCGGTCGTGGCCCGGTGTGATGTGGCGCGTTCGCGCGGGGGAGGGGGCTCCACCGCAGGTGCTGCTCGAGCTCCCCGCGACGACGAGGGCGTGCCGACCTGCGTCGGCCCGGGCGCGAACGCGGTCCTCGGCAGCAGCAGCACCTCTGCGGGTCGTCGTGCGGGCTCGGACGGTCCTGGTGGCCGAGGCGCGCATGGCCGTGCTCGCCGCGGCAGGGCTCAGCCCGCTAGTTATGACAACTCGCCACACACCGTCGTCGTAGCCGCACCCAGCAGTGCCCGCCCTGGGACAGGTGCGGGGTGCGTAGACTCCGGCGATGAGTCTTCTTGCTGCAGAGCACGCGCTCCACGCCGCCCAGCGCGCCGGCGACATCACCGCCCTGGAGGCGCTGCTGCATCCTCGGTGCGTCGGCGCCGGCCCCGACGGCTCTGTCTTCTCCAAGGACGACGACCTGGAGAGCTACCGCTCGGGTTCACTGCAGATCACCCGCCTGGACGAGGAATCGCTCGACGTCCGGGAGGGGGCCTCGAGCGGAGCGACCAGGCTGGTCGCCGCCGTGGAGGCGGTCCAGGGCGGCACCGCCGTCTCCGCGCGGTTGGTCTACACGCGGCTCTGGGTGCGCACGGACGAGGGCTGGCAGGTTCTGGCTGCCACGCTCGCACCAGCCGGCGACCCTGCCTAGGCGCACGAACGCCGTTCTGGCCGTGAGACCTGAGCATCTGCATCGCAGGAGGCCTGGACCAGCAGTTCGCCGATAATGTACATTATGTCATTTCGCTGCCGAGAGCGGCACCGTCCTGCATCACCGGGCCGTCGCGGAGCCTCCCCCCGAGCATGACGACGATCACCGCACCGCGCGCGCAAGCGCCCGTCTGCGACCTCGCCGTGCTCCCGTCTCCCGCAGCCGAGCTGCGCACGCACGACGTCCGCGAGGTCCGGCCAGGCGCACCCTGCAGCGAGCGGCCGGGACCGTCGAGGATTCTCGGCGTGCTGGCGGCCGCCCCGGTCGTCGTGGTGTCGCTCGTCGCGTTCCTGCTGGTCGCCGCCGTCGTGGGCGTCGCGACGTGCTGCGTCTGGCTCTGGCGCACGGTGTCCCCTGCGCCCGGCGACCGGTCCGATCCGCTCGCCCAGGACGAACCGGTCGTGCAGGACGAGCCGCGGCCCCAGGGCGAAGCGCTGTCGCAGCTCTCGTGGCAGTCGGGCCCGACGGCCACGCCGGGCCGGTTCACCCTGGCCAGGGATCGTACGTTCGGCTATGATCTGTAGAATCGGACATACAGCCTAAACCAGTGTGTTTAGGTCAACACCCTGGTGTGGGGTCACGAGGGCGCGGCGTTCGTCGGACGGCCGTCGCGCATGACCCCCGGCCGCCATCGCCGAGCGTCCCACGAGCAGGCCTCTCTCCCCGCGCAGCGTGACTGCGAGCGATCTCCCGGTGCGGCGACGCCCGCTCGGACGCCCGCTCGGCGGTCCGCGTCCGGTCCGCGTCCGGTCCGCTGTCTCCTCGGTGTGCCAGGGTGGTCCACGTGACCTTCGGACGACCCCCTGCGCGCACCGCTCCCCCGCCGCCCGTGCCCGGTGTGGTGCCGGCCCGGCCGCGGACGGTCCACGTCGTGACCCACCCCGAGGCGACGCACCACGTCGAGGGTCTCGTCGGTGGGCAGCACGACTCCGACCTGACGCCGGCGGGTGCTCGCAGGGCCGAGCGGATCGGCTCCGTGCTGCGCGACCGGATCGCCGCCGGCACCGCCGGGACGGGCGTCGTGGCCTCGGACCTGCTCCGGACGCGGCGGACCGCCCTCGCCATCGGCGGCGCCCTCGACGTCGTGCCGACGTACGACGGCGGTCTGCGCGAGAAGTCGTACGGAGTTGCCGAGGGACGTCCCCAGGGGTGGCTGGACGCCCGTTTCGTCCCGCCGCCGAAGGTCGGTGACCGGCTGCGGCACGACGAGGGCGTCGAGGGGGCCGAGTCCCGTCTCGACCTCGCGCTCCGCGTCTACGCCGCGACGGCACGCGCCCTGGAGGCGCACGACGGCGATCACCTGGTCGTCGTCACGCACGGGTTCGCCGCGACCTTCGTCGTGGCGGCGTGGATCGGCATGCCGGTCGAGGCCGCGGGTCACGTGACCTTCCCGGTGCCGTCCGGCAGCATCACCACGCTCCGGGAGGACGCGTTCTTCGGCAACCGGGCGGTCGTGTCCGTCGGCGAGGTGCCGCACCCCGCCTGACCTGCGATGTCGGTGCGTCGGCCTAGGCTCGGCGCGTCCGGTCAGTCCAGGTCGAAGGGAGCCCGAGAGGGATGGTCGCACCGCCGCGCCTCGAGCAGGTCACCGTGCGGGAGGCCGCCGACCGGTACCTCGCGAGCGTCGCCACGCAGACCGTGCGCGGCGTGCTCTCCGCGACGACGCAGCGCAGCTACGACCGCGACGTGCGCGAGTTCGCGCGGCTCGTCGGGCCCGGGCGGGTCCTCGACGACGTCACCGGCGACGACGTCGACGACGTCCTCGTGCGCTACCAGACCACTCCGGACCTGCGGTACCAGGACCCGACCCGCAAGCCCGGGGGCACCGGCCGCTCCCCCGCGACCGTCAACCGCTTCCGCCAGTCGCTCACCCGCTTCTTCGCCCACGCGGCCCGCGAGGGATGGGTGCAGGCCGACCCCATGCAGTGGGCCGCTCCCCCGGCCCGCCTGCGCGACGGGCTCCGCGTCGCGCGCACGGCGCTGTCCGCAGGGTCGGCGGCCGCCCTCCTCACGGTGGCGACCGACCACCCGCCGGCCGAGGCGGCACGTCAGGACCACGACCTGCGGCTGCGCGACCGCCTCGTCGTCGCGCTGCTCCTCGTGCTGGGGCCCCGCGTGTCCGAGCTCGTGCGCGCGGACGTCGACGACTTCGCCCGCGAGCCCGGCCGGACGCGGTGGCGCATCCACGGCAAGGGCGGGCACGTGCGCACCGTGGAGCTGTCCCCGCCCCTCGCCGACGCGCTCGAGGAGTACCTCGCGCGCCTGCGACCGGTGCTGCGCGCGCGACGGCCGAGCGACCCCGACGCCCAGCGGGCGCTCCTGCTGTCGTGGCGCGGGCGCCGGGTCGACGCCCAGGCCGTGCGCGCCCTGCTGCGTCGGTGCGTCGACCGCATGCCCGACCAGTACCGGCGCGAGGCCACGCCCCACGCCCTGCGGCACACCACCGCGACCCTCCTCGCGGCCGACGGCTGGGACGTCAAGGTCGTCGCGGAGCTCCTCGGGCACGCGTCGATCGCCACGACCGGGGTCTACCTGGACCGCATCGAGGGCGAGCTCGCCGCGGCGATCCGGTCCCACCCGTTGAGCGCGGCGCTCGACGCCGGTCAGGAGGCGGGACTGCATCGCGGCGGCGCGGAGTAGTGTGCGCTGCATGGTCGCGAACCGGCGCGAGGACGCGCTCCGGCGGCTCGAGCTCGTCGAGACGGACGAGCCCGCACCGGACGACGCCTTCCCGCCGGACCCTCCGCTCGCGCACGCGCCGGACCCGGCGGACCGGGCGTCCCCCGGTGCGCGGCCGACCGCCGGGGGCGCCCGGTCCGCACGACGCCGCATCGTGACGGCGGTGGTCGCCGTCGCCGTCGTCGCCCTCGCCTTCACGGCGAGCAGCCTGTGGCAGTCGCGCGCAGACCGCGTCGCGCTCCTCGACGCGCACGGCGGCGTCTCGTCGCTCGCGACGCCCCCGGTCGCACGGTGGGCCACCGGCACGACCGCCGCCGACGTGTGGGCCCTCGGCGACGCGCTCGTCGTCGTGGAGGCGGACGAGGTCACCGGTCTCGACCCTGCCGACGCGGACCGCCTCTGGTCCGTCGACCTGGGCGCCGCACCGCGCTGCGGACCTCCGCCGGAGGGCATGACGAGCGCACCGCTGGACGAGCTCGTGTGCCTCACCGGCCCGGAGGACGACCCGAGCGCATGGGTCCTCGACGCGAGCGGTTCGGTGCGCTCGCGCACGGCCCTGGGTGACGAGCACGGGCGGGCGCTCGCCGCTCCGGACGGGCACGTCGTGCGCTGGCAGCGCACGGGCGGCGTCCTGGAGGTCGTGGTGCAGGACGCCGCCGACGCGTCGGTGGACTGGCGCTCCACGGTCGCTCCCGACGACCTCGTGCGCAGGGACCTGTGCCGCCCCCAGGTGTCGGCCTACGCGACGGCTCGCGTCGAGCACGGCCTGCTGGTCCTGCGGGGCTGCCGCCTGAGCGCCGTCTTCACCCTGGACGGGGCGCGCGTCGACGACGCCGGAGAACCCGTGACGTCGCAGGTGCTCGCCTCCCGGGCAGGGACGTACCTGCGCACGACGAGCGGCTCCTCGACCGGGGCGGTCGAGATCACCCAGCTCGTCCGCACCGACGGCACGGTCGAGCGCATCGTGCCCGGTCGGCCCCTCGTCCCGCTCGCCTCGGACGGCACGGCCGACCCCACCCGGCTCCTCCTCGTGCCGAGCGGCGTCCAGGCGGTCGACCTGTCCGGGAACGAGCGCTGGACGCTCAGCGGCACCGTGTCCCAGGTCGTCGCCGTCGCCGACGGCACGGCGGTGCTCGACCTCGGGTACGTCGTCCTGGGCGTCGACCTCGCCTCGGGCCGCGAGCTGTGGTCGTGGGAGCGTGCGGACCTCGGCACGACCGATGCCGTCGTGGGCGCGTTCACCGACGGGGACGTCGCGGCGCTGGTCGTCAGCTCCCTCGAGGGCTCGGGCGGTGCCCGCATCGTGGCGCTCGACCTCGAGACCGGCGACGTGGCCTGGGACGAGACGCTGCCACTCACCGCGACCGGGTTCTGCGCCGTCGGCGGCCGGCTCGTCCACGTCGACCCGTCCCTGGGTCAGCTCGTCGTCCACGGGTGACGGCCGCCGCAGCGCAGCGGCGCCCGGGGGCACCGGTCGGCTCGTCGGGGTGACCGCCCCGAGATCACCCGCGCGTCACCGCCGTCGCCGCTCGCGGCGCGGTCCGCGGCGGCTACGGTGAGCACGTGCGCATCCTCCCTCCGACCTCCTGGCAGCTGGCTCGGCGCATCGTCGCGCGCGCCCTCGTGCTGACCGTCGCCGTCCCGGCGACCGTCGCGGGGGCGCTCGTCGTCGCCGACGCGATCCGCAAGCGGCGCAACACGGTCGAGGCGTCGTTCCCGCGGTCCGCGCCCGCCGAGGCGGAGGTCGCCGGGACGACGGCCACCGTCTACACCTTCGGGGACGACCTCTACCGGGAGATGCTCGCCGCCATCCGCGGCGCACGGACCTGCATCCTGCTCGAGACGTACATCTGGAAGGCCGACGCGGTCGGCGAGCAGTTCAAGCAGGCGCTCGTCGAGGCGAGCGAGCGGGGCGTGGAGGTCTTCGTGATCTACGACGGGTTCGCCAACCTCGTCGTGCCGCGCGACTTCTACGACCTCCCCGAGCCGGTCCACGTCATCCGGTACCCCGTCTTCCGGCCGGGCGTCCTCATGCTCAACGTCCGCAAGTCGGGCCGTGACCACCGCAAGATCCTCGTCGTCGACGACGAGATCGGCTTCGTCGGCGGCTACAACATCGGTGCTCTGTACGCGACGCAGTGGCGCGACACGCACGTCCGGCTCGAGGGCCCCAGCACCTGGGAGCTGCGCAACGCGTTCGTCGACTTCTGGAACGCGAACCGTGCGGAAGGACAGCCGCTGCTCGCCGACCCCGGGTCGATGCACTGGGAGCCGCGTCTGCGCGCGGCACGCAACGCTCCCGCGCACCTCGTGTTCCCGATCCGCGGCATCTACCTCGACGCGATCGACCGGGCGAGCTCGCACGTCTACATCACGCAGGCCTACTTCATCCCGGACCGGGAGATCCTCGCGACCCTGCTGACGGCGGCGGCGCGCGGCGTCGACGTCCGCGTGCTGGTTCCCGAGCGCTCCAACCACGTCGTCGCCGACTGGCTGTCCCGCGGCCTGTACACGACCCTGCTCAAGGGCGGCGTGCGCATCCACCTGTACCGGGACGCGATGGTGCACGCGAAGACCGCCACGATCGACGGCCGCTGGACCACGATCGGGACCGCCAACATCGACCGCCTCTCCCTCACGGGCAACTACGAGGTCAACCTCGAGATCACCGACGAGGGCGTCGCTGAGCAGATGGAGAAGATCTTCGCCGTCGACCTGTCGAACACGCGCGAGCTCACGCTCGCCGAGTGGGAGACCCGGTCCCTGGCGGCCAAGCTCGGCGAGGTCGTGCTCACCCCGCTGCGCCCGCTGCTGTAGCGGGCGCAGCGGGGTTCAGGCGTTGGCCCACACGCCGAGCTCGTTGCCGCTCGGGTCGAGGAAGTGGAAGCGGCGTCCGCCGGGGAACTCGTACGGACCGTTGACGACGGTGCCGCCGGCGGCCTCGACCCGGGCCAGGGTGTCGTCGAGGTCGTCGCTGTACAGCAGGACGAGCGGACCACCCCGGGTGACGGACTCGGCGAGCAGCAGGCCGCCGGCCTCGTCCGTCTCGCTCCCGGACTCCGCGGCGGTGCGGATGCCCGAGTACTGGTCGCCGTACGAGGTGAACGACCAGCCGAAGGCGGTGCCGTAGAAGTCCTGTGCTGCGCGCATGTCGGTGACGGAGATCTCGACGTAGTCGATCGTGAGCGGGACGGAGTGCGTGTGCTGCGTCATGGCGACACGTTCCCGCACGCCACCCACAGCGACGCCGGACGGGCCGGTCGACACGCCGGCGCCGGGCGCGACGGCGGCTGCCGGGACTCGAAGGGCGCCGCCGCTCAGGAGGTCTCGCGCGCGGCGTCCGCCGCCTCCTCCTCCGGACGCGGCGGGACGGTCTCGTCGTCCTCGAGCAGCGCGACCTCGCCGTACTCCGGGTGCTCGCGCAGCACCGCGTCGGACTCCGCGGAGGGGTCGGGGACGACCTCGGCCGTCTCCCCCGTGCGGAGCGGGCGGTACACGGAGGTCCCACCGGTGCGGCCCTGACCGAGGAGCCGGTCGACGACCGCGTGACCGGCGTCCGACAGGAGGGCGTCGTGGACGGGGACGACGACGCGCGCATCGGCGGCGCGCACGAAGTCGATCGTCTCCGCGAGCTTCAGCCACGGTCCGGAGACGGGCGCGAGCAGCACGTCGAGCCGCGTGCCCCCCAGCGTGTCGACCGGGTCCTTCGCCTCCCGTGCGCCTGGCAGGTCGAACGAGTCGCCCGGGTGGTAGATCGACGCACCACCGGCCGACAGGAGGTAGGTGACGTTCGCGACCCGCGGCACGTCGCGGTGGACGAGGGCGTGCCGGCCACCGCCGACCACGACCTCGACGCCACCGATCTCGATCCCGTCACCCGGTGCGACGGCGTGCACGCGCCCCGCCGCGTCGTCGGGAAGGGTCGTGCGCAGGCCCGCGACGACGACCTCCGGCGCCCAGACCTCGAGGTCGCCGCTGTCCCGCAGGGCCGCGCCGAGCGCCGCCGTGTCGACGTGGTCGGCGTGCTCGTGCGTGACGAGGACGGCGTCCGCGGCGCGCAGCGCGCCGGCGGCGTCGGACAACGTGCCCGGGTCGAGCACGACGGTCGTCGCGCCATGACGCAGCGCGACGCACGCGTGCCCGTGGAACGTGATCTGCATGAGCTCCTCCGTCCGGTCCGACCTCAGCCGACGACCAGGACCAGGTCGCCGCCCTCGAGCTGCTGCACCGCGCCGATCGCGACGCGCTGCACGGTGCCCGCGACCGACGTGGTGATCGCCGCCTCCATCTTCATCGCCTCGACGGTCGCGACCGTCTGCCCGGCCTCCACGACGTCGCCCGCGACCACCACCGGCGTCACCGCGCCCGCGAAGGGCGCCGCGACCTGCCCCGGCTGCGTCGGGTCGGCCTTCTCCGCGGCACGCACGTCCGCGTCCACCGAGCGGTCCCGGACCTGGATCGGTCGCAGCTGACCGTTGAGGGTGAACATCACCGTACGCATACCCCGCTCGTCCGGCGTCCCGATCGCCTCGAGGCCGACGAGCAGCCGCACGCCCCTCTCCAGGCCGACCGCGACCTCCTGGCCGGGCTCCAGCCCGTACAGGTACGTCGGGGTGTCCAGCACCGACACGTCGCCGAACGTCGAGCGCACCTGCTCGAACTCCTTCGTCGGTCCGGGGAACAGCAGGTGGTTCAGCCGACGACGGCGCACCGCACCGGGCTGCGCGAGCTCTGCCTCGTCCTCGTCGCTCAGCGCGGTCACGTCGGCGCGCGCCGAGCGCCCCTCGAGCGCACGGGACCGGAACGGCTCCGGCCACCCGCCCGGAGGATCGCCCAGCTCTCCGCCCAGGAACCCGACGACCGAGTCCGGGATGTCGAACGCTTGCGGGCTCGCCGCGAACTCCGCCGGGTCGGCGCCCACGGCGACGAGGTGCAGCGCGAGGTCGCCCACGACCTTCGACGACGGGGTCACCTTGACCAGCCGCCCGAGGATGCGGTCCGCGGCCGCGTACATCTCCTCGATCTGCTCGAACTTCTCCCCCAGCCCCAGCGCGATCGCCTGCTGCCGCAGGTTCGACAGCTGACCCCCCGGGATCTCGTGCTCGTACACCCGACCCGTCGGACCGGGCAGGCCCGACTCGAAGGGTGCGTACGCACGCCGCACGCCCTCCCAGTACGGCTCGAGGTCCGCCACCGCGCGCAGCGACAGGCCCGTGTCGCGCTCCGTGTGCTCGAGCGCCGCGACGAGCGCGGACATCGACGGCTGGCTCGTGGTCCCGGCGAGCGCGGCGCTCGCGGTGTCGACCGCGTCGACCCCGGCCGCCGCGGCGGCGAGGAGGGTCGCCGTCTGGCCCCCCGCGGTGTCGTGGGTGTGCAGGTGCACGGGCAGGTCGAACCGCTCGCGCAGCGCGGTCACGAGCCGCGCGGCGGCGGCGGGCCGCAGGAGTCCCGCCATGTCCTTGATCGCGAGGACGTGGGCGCCCGCGTCGACGATGCGGTCGGCGAGCCGCAGGTAGTAGTCGAGCGTGTACAGGTCCTCGGCGGGGTCCAGGAGGTTGCCGGTGTAGCACAGCGCCACCTCGGCGACGGTCGTCCCCGTCTCGCGGACCGCCTCGATCGCGGGGCGCATCTGGTCGACGTCGTTGAGGGCGTCGAAGACGCGGAACACGTCGATCCCGGTCGCCGCCGCCTCGGCCACGAACGCACGCGCGACCTGCGTCGGGTAGGGCGTGTAGCCCACGGTGTTGCGACCGCGCAGCAGCATCTGGATCGCGAGGTTCGGCATCGCCTCGCGCAGGGTCGCGAGCCGCTCCCACGGGTCCTCGCCGAGGAACCGCAGCGCGACGTCGTACGTCGCCCCTCCCCACGCCTCGACCGACAGCAGCCCGGGGGTGGCGCGCGCGACGTACGGCGCGACGGCGGCGAGGTCGTGCGTGCGGACCCGGGTGGCGAGCAGCGACTGGTGCGCGTCGCGGAAGGTCGTGTCGGTGACGCGCAGGCCCTGCTCGGCCCGCAGCGCGCGGGCGAAGCCCTCCGGGCCGAGCTCGAGGAGCTCCTGGCGCGTCCCGGGCGGCGGGGCGATCCCGAGGTCGAGGGACGGCAGCTTGAGCGCGGGGTCGGCGGCCGCGCGCGGCTCGCCGTGCGGGCGGTTGACGGTGACGTCCCCGACGTAGGCCAGGAGCCGCGTGCCCCGGTCCGCGCTCTCGCGGGCGGAGAGCAGCTCGGGGCGCTCGTCGATGAACGACGTCGCGACGTTCCCGGCGACGAACTCCGGGTCGGCGAGCACCGCCTGGAGGAACGGGATGTTCGTGCGGATGCCGCGGATGCGGAACTCGGCGAGCGCGCGCCGGGCGCGGCGGACGGCGGTCGGGAAGTCGCGACCGCGGCACGTGAGCTTGACGAGCATGGAGTCGAAGTGGCCGGAGACCTCCGACCCCGCGGTGGCCGTCGCGCCGTCGAGCCGCACGCCCGCGCCGCCCGGCGAGCGGTAGGCGATGATGCGGCCCGTGTCGGGGCGGAACCCGTTCGCGGGGTCCTCCGTGGTGATGCGGGTCTGCAGGGCGGCGCCGTTGACACGGACCTCCTCCTGGCGGATCCCGAGGTCCTCGAGCGTCTCCCCCGCCGCGATGCGCATCTGCGCGGAGACGAGGTCGACGTCCGTGACCTCCTCGGTCACCGTGTGCTCGACCTGGATGCGCGGGTTCATCTCGATGAACACGTGCTGACCGGCGCGCTCGCCGACGGTGTCGACGAGGAACTCGACCGTGCCGGCGTTCTGGTAGCCGATGTGGCGCGCGAACCGCACGGCGTCCGCGCACAGGGCGTCGCGGATCGCGGGGTCGAGGTTCGGTGCGGGGGCGATCTCGACGACCTTCTGGTGGCGGCGCTGCAGCGAGCAGTCGCGCTCGTAGAGGTGCACGACGTTCCCGGCGCCGTCGGCGAGGATCTGCACCTCGATGTGGCGCGGGCGCAGGACGGCCCGCTCGAGGAACACCGTCGGGTCGCCGAACGCGCCGTCGGCCTCGCGCATCGCGGCGGCGAGGGCCTCGGGCAGGTCTTCGCGCGTGTCGACGCGCCGCATGCCACGCCCGCCGCCGCCCGCGACGGCCTTGACGAACACCGGGAAGCCCACGGCGTCGGCGGAGGCGAGGAGCACGTCGACGTCGGCGGACGGCTCCGACGACGCGAGGACGGGCAGCCCCGCCTCGCGCGCGGCCTTGAGCGCACGGACCTTGTTGCCGGCGAGCTCGAGGACCTCGGGGGGCGGGCCGACGAACGTCAGGCCTGCGTCGGCGCACGCCCGCGCCAGGTCCGGGTTCTCGGAGAGGAAGCCATAACCGGGGTAGACCGCGTCGGCTCCCGACTCGCGCGCGACGCGCACGATCTCGTCGACGTCGAGGTACGCCCGCACCGGGTGGCCCGGCTCCCCGATCGCGTAGGCCTCGTCCGCCTTGAGACGGTGCTCGGAGTTGCGGTCCTCCTGCGGGAAGACGGCCACCGTCCGGGCGCCGAGCTCGTAGGCGGCGCGGAACGCGCGGACGGCGATCTCGGCGCGGTTGGCGACAAGGACCTTCGAGAACACGGCGCTCCATCCGACGGACCGTCCGGCGGCTCGGTGCTGGCGACCCGACCGGCTTCGGGCCGATCCTCCCACGCGCCCCGAGGCGGCGGTCCCGTCGCCCGTGTGACGTGCTCCACAGGGCAGGGCCCGACGTCGGACCCGACGGCGGGCGGCGCGGCTCAGCCGGCGGAGCGTGCCCGACGGCGGGCGGCGAGCTCGTCCTGCTCGCTGACCTCGGGGTCCGCGACGTCCTCGAGCGACTCGGTCGGCAGCTCGGAGAGCGTCCCCTCGACCTCGCGCCACACCCGTCCGACGGCGATGCCGAACACCCCCTGGCCGCCCTGGACGAGGTCGACGACCTCGTCGGGCGACGTGCACTCGTACACGCTCGCGCCGTCGCTCATGAGGGTGATCTGCGCGAGGTCGTCCACGCCGCGCTCGCGCAGGTGCTCGACGGCGGTGCGGATCTGCTGGAGCGAGACGCCGGTGTCGAGCAGGCGCTTGACGACCTTGAGGACGAGGATGTCGCGGAAGCTGTACAGGCGGTGCGAGCCCGACCCGGCGGCGGGCCGCACGGTGGGCTCGACCAGGCCGGTGCGCGCCCAGTAGTCGAGCTGTCGGTAGGTGATGCCCGCGGCCCGGCACGCGGTGGGGCCGCGGTAGCCGGTGGTGGTGTCCTGCTCGGTGATGTCCTCCCCGAAGAGGAGACCTTGCGCACCGTGCGGAATCGTCGCGCCGGCACCGACGCTCGCCTCACCGCTGCTCTTCACTGTCGCCTCCTGGGGTGATGTCTCGTCCACGCTATGGGCGCCGTAGGGGGCCGTCAACGACCGACGAGCCCACGCGTCGGGCGTGTCGCCGTCCTCACCCCCTGCACGGCGGTCCTTCACCCTCGACCTGAGGTCGAAGGTCCGTTCTGTCCAGAACATCCGGTGACACGGTGGTGCGGAGCGAGCGCACGTCACTCCTCGCTCGAGAAGTCCTCCGGTGTGACGTGCTCCAGGAAGTCGCGGAACCGCGCGACCTCCTCCTGCTGGGTGACGTCGACCACCTCGACGCCGGCGGTCGCGACCACCTCGGCCGAGCACAGCACGGGGCTGCCGGTGCGGACCGCGACGGCGATGGCGTCCGACGCCCGGGAGTCGAGCCGCACCCCGTTGCTGAGGACGAGCTCGGCGAAGAAGATCCCGCCGTCGAGCGCCACGATCTCGGCACGCTCGAGCCGGACGCCGACGGCCTCGAGCAGGTCGCGCAGCAGGTCGTGGGTCATCGGTCGCGGCGTGGGCAGGCCGGCCTGCGCCATCGCGATGGCGCTCGCCTCGCGCGGTCCGATGACGATGGGCACGACGAGGTCGGACGCACCGTCGAGCAGCAGCACCACGATCTCCTGGTCCCGCTGCTGCTGACGGACGCCGAGGACCTCCACGGGGACCATCGGCACGTCGTCGCTCACCCGTCCACGGTACGACGGTCGCGGGTATCCGGCAGGTCTGGAGGACCCCTGTCGCGGCGGTCAGCGCGTCAGGTCGTCGATGCCCTGGCGCAGGAACACCGTGTGCAGCCGCGCGCACATCTCGCCGACCTCGCCCGCGACGGTGCCCGCGTGCGCACGCGCCGACGCCGTCTGCTGGCTGCGCCACGGGGCGACGACCTGGTGCACGAGGCTCACGTGCCGGTCGGCGGCCGTGCGCAACGACCTCAGGTGCCGCGGCTCGATGCCGTACTCGGCGAGACCCGCCGCGAGCACGACGACGTCCAGGGCGTGCGCGTCGAGCTGGCCGCCGGGCGCCTGGACGAGCACCCCGGCCTGGATCAGGCCGTCGACGAGGCCCCGGTCGACACCAGCGGCGGAGACGAGCGCGTCGACGGTGTACCGCTGGCGGACCGCCGCGGAGCCCGGGTCGCCGTCGGCGGTCGCGAGGCGCGGCACGATGCCCTCGGCGGCCGTGCCGGCGTCGAGCGCCGCGAGGTTCTCCTTGATGACCTTCAGCGGCAGGTACCGGTCACGCTGCTCCACGAGGACGTACCGCAACCGCTCGACGTCGGCCGGGCTGTACTGGCGGTAGCCCGACGCCGTCCGCACGGGGTCGATGAGACCCTGCTCCTCGAGGAACCGCAGCTTGGAGTGGCTCACGTTCGGGAACTCGGTGCGCAGCGCGCGCAGCACGTCCGAGATGCGCATCGTCGCGCGGCGGGAGATGCCGTGCGGCCACGGCTCCTGGCCGGGTCCCTCCGGCTCCGGGACGCGTGCGACGCTCGTCGACGCGGTCACGACTGCGGCGCCGACCCGTCGGCCGGGCCGCCTGCGTGCGGGCTGGCGTGGAACGTGAGCCGGTACTTGCCGATCTGCACCTCGTCGCCCGTGCCGAGCACGGCGGCGTCGATCCGGCTCCGGTTGACGTAGGTGCCGTTGAGGGAGCCGACGTCCCGCACGACGAACCGGTCGTCCTCGCGGACGAACTCGGCGTGCTTGCGGGAGACGGTCACGTCGTCGAGGAAGATGTCGGCGTGCTCGGAGCGCCCGGCGACCGTGCGCTCGGCGTCGAGCAGGAAGCGCGAACCCTGCCCCGGGCCCCGCTGCATGATGAGGAGGGCGGAGTGCCGTGGCAGCGCCGCGACGGCGGCGACCTCCTCGGGGCTCAGCCCACCGGGCTGGACGCCCTCCTCGACCGGGGCCTCGATCCGGCCGAAGCTGATCGTCGTGTCGCTCCCCGCCCGGTTCGGCACGCCGGCACCACCTGGGACAGTCATCTCGCCTCCTCGGGACTCACGGCGCCCTCCGCGCGGCCTGGTTCGTCACGCGTCGGAGCTTCGCTCCTTCTGCGGGAAAACTACTACACCCGCAGGTCATGCGGTGCATCCGGCGCGACACTCCCCAACCTACCCGGCCTCGGGGACTGCCGGAAGCGCCTCGCAGGATCCGCCGCGCCCGCGACCCGTCAGCCGTCAGCAGGGACCGGCGTCGCGTACTGCGGCTCGGCGGGCTCGCGCGTGGACGTGACCTCGACCTGGTCCTGCTGTCGGACGGTGGTGCGCGCACCGTCGGTGCGCAGTGTCGCCATCGCGCCACCCGGGATCTCGAGCGCCGTCTCGAGCGTCGACGGGTCGCCGACGGCCGTCCACCGGTACGGCGACGAGATCGGCTGACCGTCCACCACGACCCCGTCCGCGGTGTCCTCGAAGTAGCTGCTCGCCACGAGCCGCACGCCGTTGACCTCCATGGCCTCGGCGCCGGCGTTGCGCAGCTCCTCGAGGACGTTGAACAGGGAGAACGCGTCCAGGGCGGAGCCGCCCTCGACGACCTCGATCTCGACGCCCGGCCCCTGCGCGGGCAGGCGCCCGGAGAGGATGCCCTGGGTCTGCTCCTGCTGCTGCGCGACCTCGAGCGCGGCACGCGCCCGGCCGGAGCCCGACTGCAGCTCGTCGCGCGTGGCCTCGAGCGAGGCGACCTGGTCCTCGAGCTCTCCGGACCGCTGCGTGACGTCGTCGAGCAGGCGGACGAGGTCGCTCTGCCGCAGCGAGGACAGCTGGTCCTCCTGGGTCTGGCTCACCTGGGCGACGAGCGCGAACCCGACGAGCGCGCACAGCACGCCCACGATGATCTGGGACCGGCTGGCCCGCGGGCGCAGCACCCTGCCGAGGCCCCGCAGACCCTGCGGCTCGGGGAGCTCACCGGCACCGTGCCGACCGACCGCCGCGGGCCGCGGCGTCGCAGCGGCCTCGTCGGGGGACGCGGCCTCGTCGGGGGACGCGGCCTCGTCGGGGGACGCAGCATCGTCGGCGGGCTCGGCCTCGGCCTCGTCCCCGGGCGCGCCGGTGCCGGGCGCCATACCCCCGGGAGAGGCCGCGACCGGCTCGACCGGTCCCCCGTCGGGTCCGTCCGACGTGCTCTCCCCGTCATCGTCCGCCGGGCCGGCCGGGTCGGCCGGGCGCTCCGGGAGGTTCGCGCCGTCGTCGGGCTGCGGCTCCGACCCGCCGCCGTCGTCCGAGGGGCCTTCGTCGAGGGTGCCCGGATCGTCGTGGCCCGTGCTCTGCTCGACGTCGCGGCCGTGTCCGTCGCCGGGGGCCTCGGCGAGACCGTCGACGGCGCCGCTGCCGGCCGTGCCCGGCGCGCCGGGGGCCTCGCGCACGGCAGCCGGTCCGTCGCCCGTGCCCGTGTCCGTCCCCGCGTCCTCGCCCGTGTCGCCCTCGTCGTCCTCCGGCTCGTCGTCCTCCGGCTCGTCGGTCGGCGTGCTCGCCGGGGGCGCGACGTCGACGGCGGTGTCCTCGTCGGGCTCCGTGGCGTCGGTGCGCGGGGCGCTCGCGGCCTCCCGTACCGGCTCGTCGGCAGCGCGGGAGTCGTCCCCGGGCGCGCTCGGGCCCCTCGGCACGGTGCCGTCGAGGGAGGCGTCGTCCGGCTCGGGGTGCGAGGGCCCGGTGGGTGCGGCAGCCATGGTCAGGCCTTGAAGACGTGCCGGCGGATCGCGGCCGCGTTGGAGAAGATGCGGATGCCGAGGACCACGACGACGGCGGTGGAGAGCTGGCTCCCGACGCCGAGCTGGTCGCCGAGGAACACGATGAGGGCTGCGACGACGACGTTCGACAGGAACGACACGAGGAAGACCTTGTCGTCGAACATCCCGTCGAGCATCGCCCGGAGCCCGCCGAAGAGCGCGTCGAGCGCGGCGACCACGGCGATGGGCAGGTACGGCTGGAGGTAGACGGGCACGGTGGGCTGCAGGACGAGCCCGGCGACGATGCCCACGACCAGTCCGACGACTGCGATCATTCGACGCTCTCCTGCGGTTCCTCGGGGGTGCCGGTCACGTCCCCGGAGGCCGGCGCCTCGGGCGAGGACCCGTCACCGGCGGGGTCCGGGACGGAGTCTACGGGCGCGCCCGGGACGCGCGCGAAGTACAGCGTGGGGTTGGGCCGGCCGGGGATCTCGAGCCTGCTCTGCGCGGTCACGCCGGACTGGATGCCGAACTCGGTGCTGAGCAGCCGCAGGTAGTCCGACGCCCCGGTCCGCACGAGGGCGGTGCGCATGGTGTCGGCGTCGCCGACGGCCTCCACGTGGTACGGCGGGACGAGGGGCTGCAGGTCGACGAGGATCGCGTCGCCCGCGCTGCGGATCGCGGACAGCCCCGTCAGGCGCTGGCCGTTGATCGCGACCGCCTCCGCACCCCCGGACCACAGGGCGTTCACGACGCGCTGCAGGTCCCTGTCCTGGACCAGGTTCGCGGACGTGGAGTCGTCCGCGCCCAGCCCGCCGCTCGCGTCGTCGAGCGTGACGACGACGCCGGGTCCCTCGACCGTCTGCGACCCGGTCGTCGCACCCTCGCGCTGCAGCGCGGCGAGCACGTCGTCGCTGAGCCCGCCCAGCGCCTCGTCCTGCAGCGCCTCGATCTCCGCCGAGACCTCGTTGGAGCGGGTCGCCAGCGCGTCGGCGTCCGCCTGCCGGTCCGTGATCTCCTGCTCGAGCGTCGCGCGCGCCTCGATCACCGCGGGCTGCGGCGCTCGCAGGTCCAGGGTCGCCGCGGTCGTCACGAGGCCGAGCACGACGGCGAGCCCGACGAGCAGGACGGTGCGCCCTCCCCGGCGCGGCTCCTGCCCCTGCGCGGCACGCCGGGCGGCGGCGGCCGCGTACCCGGGGTCGAGGGGGCGGTGCATCACCTCGTTGAGCAGCGTCATGGACGCGTCGACGGGGCCGCGCCGCGGTGTCTGCGGGTCCTGGCTCACGGCGCCCTCCCCGTCCGCGGCTCGCCGGCGTCGCGGTCGCCGGCCGCGGCGAGCGAGCGGGTCTGCGCGACGTACTGCACCCCGGCGAGCCAGTACAGGCCGATGCCCCACCAGGTGAACGCCCACCCGACGACCGCGGCCGCGTCGCCGAGCCAGCCCGGCATCTCCGCGAGCAGGAGCAGGGGGAACGCGTACAGCAGGGCGAACGTCCCGGCCTTGCCCGCGAAGCTCACGGGCAGCGGCCCGTACCCGTGGCGCGCGAGCCACGGCATGAGGCTGACGAGCAGCAGGTCGCGCGCGACGATGACGACGACGAGCCACAGCGGGACGACGTCGCGCCACGCGAGGCCGAGGAGCGTGACGAGGATGAAGAGCCGGTCGGCGGCGGGGTCGAGCATCTGCCCGAGCCTGCTCACCTGGTCGAGACGGCGGGCCAGCACCCCGTCCAGCCAGTCGGACGCGCCCGAGACGGCGAGCACGACGAGCGCCCAGACGTCGTAGCCCTCGACGATGAGGACCGCGAACACCGGCACGAGCAGCAGGCGCAGGAAGCTGATGACGTTCGGGACGGTCACGACGCGGGAGCTGACCCGCTGCCCTGATGCCACGCTCACCGCCCCTGCTCGTCCCGCTCGCCTGAGGATCGCGGCTCGCGCCGCGCGACCATCCTACGTACGGCGCACGCCGCCCGGGGTGCGCTTTTCCGGGCGCGCGGGACACCGCGCCCGAAATCACCCCGTCGCGCCCAGCGCGGGCCCCGTGCACGAGCCCCGCCCGACCCCTGGTGAGCGACGTCGCCGGTGGTGCCGCAGCCCCTGGTCGCCCGCTCCGGTAGGATGGTGGTCACCTGTGGAGTTCGTCGCTCGTCCCGCGTGTTCTGTGAGAGTGGCCGGATCCCCCGCCCGCACGGCCGTCATCGGCCGCGGTCGGCGCCCGGCCAGGTGTGTTCGGGAGTGCGACCTGCGAGAGCCGACCTGGCGACCGCACGCCACTCCCCACCCCGACACGAAACGGTCCTCACCGCCCCATGACTGCTGACGTCGTCGCGCCCTCGCGCGCCCTCGACCACTCCTCCACCGACTCCACCCCCGCCGCTGCCCCCGCCGACGACGCGTCGTTCGCGTCCCTCGGCCTCCCCGCGACGCTCGAGCGCGCCGTTGCCGACCTCGGCTTCGTCACGCCGTCGGCCATCCAGGCTCAGGCCATCCCCGCGCTGCTCGCCGGCCGCGACATCACCGGCGTCGCGCAGACCGGCACCGGCAAGACGGCCGCGTTCGGCCTGCCCCTGCTCGCCGCGATCGACCCCGCGCTGCGCCGCGTCCAGGCGGTCGTGCTGACCCCGACGCGCGAGCTCGCGATGCAGGTCGCCGACGCGATCGAGACCTTCGCCGCACAGCTGCCCAGGGTCGACGTCCTCGCCGTGTACGGCGGCTCGCCGTACCAGCCCCAGCAGCGGGCGCTCGCGGCCGGTGCGCAGGTCGTCGTCGGCACCCCGGGCCGCGTCATCGACCACATCGAGCGCGGCACGCTCGTGCTCGACGACGTGCGCTTCCTCGTGCTCGACGAGGCCGACGAGATGCTCCGCATGGGCTTCGCGGAGGACGTCGACACGATCTTCTCCCGCGCGCCGCGCGAGCGTCAGGTCGCCCTCTTCTCCGCGACCATGCCGGCCCCGATCCGCCGGGTGGCGGCCGAGCACCTCACCGACCCGGTCGAGATCGCGGTCTCGCGCCAGTCCTCCACCGTGACGAGCGTCCGCCAGACGTACGCGGTCGTGCCGTTCCGCCACAAGACCGGGTCGCTCGCCCGCGTCCTCGCGACGTCGGACGCCGACGCCGCGATCGTCTTCACCCGCACGCGCGGCGCGGCCGAGGAGGTCGGCTCCGCCCTCGTCGAGCGCGGCATCTCCGCCGCGACGATCTCGGGCGACGTCGCGCAGAAGGACCGCGAGAAGATCGTCGAGCGGCTGCGCTCCGGCGCCCTCGACGTGCTCGTCGCGACCGACGTCGCGGCCCGCGGCCTCGACGTGGACCGCATCGGCCTCGTCGTGAACTTCGACCTGCCGGGCGAGCCCGAGGCGTACGTGCACCGCATCGGCCGCACCGGTCGCGCGGGCCGCACGGGCGAGGCGCTGAGCTTCGTCACCCCGCACGAGCGCGGACGCCTGCGCGCGATCGAGCGCACGACGCGCACGCCGCTCGAGGAGGTGGAGATCCCCTCCCCCGCGGACGTGTCCGCGCACAAGGCGCGCCGCCTGCTCGAGCAGGTCCCCGAGCGTCGCGAGGCGGGCCGCCTCGCGATGTACGCCGACATGGTGCGCACGTTCGTCACCGAGCAGGACGTCGACCCGATCGACCTCGCCGCCGCGCTCGTGGCGCTCGCCGTCGGGGACGACGGCCCGCGTGCTCGTGAGGAGCAGGAGCGGTTCGAGGCGGAGCGGGCGCAGGCGCGCGAGCAGTCGCGCTCGGCCCGGACCGAGCGCTCGGGCGACCGTGGCGCGTCGCGCGGGGACCGCGCGTCGGGCCGCCGCGACGGTGACGGGACGCGCGGCATCCGTCGCGACGCCGTCGGGACGCGGTACCGCCTGTCGGTGGGTCACACGCACGGCGCCCAGCCGGGTGGCATCGTCGGTGCGCTGACGAACGAGGCGGGGCTCAACGGGTCCGACGTCGGCAAGATCGACATCTTCCCGTCGTTCTCCCTCGTCGACATCTCGGCGCCTCTCGACGACGCGACGCTCGACCGCATCTCGCGCGCCCGCGTGGCGGGCAAGTTCCTGCGCATCCGCGTCGACGAGGGCGCGCCGCAGGCCCGCGGCCGCGCGCCGCGCCCCACCGGTGACCGCCCGCGCGGCGCCCACGGCCCCTCGGGCCGCAGCGACGAGCGTCGCGAGCGCACGGACCGTCACGACGACCGGGGCGACCGCAAGCCGCGCCACCGCACGTCGTTCTGACCACCGCACCGTCGGCGGCACGACGCGAGGCCCTCACCCGGACCGGGTGGGGGCCTCGCCTCGCTCAGCGCGACGGCGGGAACGGTCAGCGGCGTACCCGCTCGGACGCGAGGAGCGACCAGACCTGCTTGTCGTAGCGCACGCCCTGGTACGGCCACGCCTCGCGGCGGACCCCCTCGAGCGTCATCCCGAGCCGCCGGGCCACTGCTGCGCTGCGGTCGTTGTCGGCCCGGCAGTGCCATTCGGCGCGGTGCAGGCCCCGGGTGGTCAGGGCCCAGTCGAGCAGCACGCCGGACGCCGCGGTCACGAGCCCGTGGCCCTGGGCCGAGGGCTCCAACCAGCAGCCGATCTCGCACGCGCCGGAGGCGACGTCGAACGCGGTGAACATGACACCGCCGACCAACGTCCCGTCCCGCCAGATGCCGTACAGGCGCGCGCCGTCGGCGGCCGCCCGCTCGGCGTACCGCGTGAGCGTGGCCCGTGCGCCGTCGGCGTCGTCGGTGACGAACCCGGGCCCCACCCAGGGGCGGATGTGCTCGCGCGCGCGGTCGAGATGGTCGGCGAGCTCGTCGGCGTGCCAGACCTCCAGGGGAGCGAGCCGGGCATCGTCACGCAGGGGCAGGGAGAACATCGGCGGCCTCCTTCACACAACGGGTGTTACGTCAATGTACCGTGGCCGCATGGCACGGCCCCAGGGAGATCACGAGGCCCGTCGGCACGACGTCTCCGCAGCCGTGTGGCGCGTCATGGCCGCGCGCGGGTTCGCCGGCCTGACGCTGCGCGCCGTCGCCGCGGAGCTCGGCGCGACGACCGGCCTGCTCACGCACTACTTCCCGACCAAGCGGGACCTGGTGGCGTACGCGCTCGACCTGCTCGAGGAGCGCACGCTCTCCCGCCCCCGCCGCCAGGCGGGTGAGGGCCTGGCCGCACTCAGGGACGCCCTGCTGGACATGCTGCCGCTCACCGCCGAGGCCACGGAGAGCAACCGCGTCTGGGTCTCGTCCTGGGACGACGCTCTCGCGGACCCGGCCCTCCGCGCCGACCACGCCCGCAGGTACGGCCAGGGCAGGGAACGGCTGCTCCAGCGGGTGTCCGCCGCCCAGGAGGCGGGCGAGCTGCCCCCGGGCGAGCCCGCCGACCTCGCGGCAGGGGCGCAGGCGTTCACCCTCGGGCTGGTGGTCCAGGCCGTGCTCGACCCGGAGGCGTTCCCGCCCGCGAGGCAGGTCGAGCTCCTGGACGTCTACCTGGCCGGTCTTGCCGCCCGCCTGGGCCCCCCGACCTGACCCGACCCCTAGTGGTCCCGTCCCTCGCGCGCCTCGCCGTGCGCCTGCACGAGCGCGGCCAGGCGACGCGCCTCGAGGTCTCCGCGGGCGCCGTCGGCGCGCTGGATCCCCATGACCGCGAGCGTGGACCCGTCCGCGAGGTCCAGCCGCACCCAGGGGTCACCGCTGCCGAACCGCACGGACACCACCTGCGCCCACTCGAGCTCGCGCGCGTAGATCACGTTCCGCACCCGCAGCCCCGTGCGGCTCGGCGTGGCGTGCACCCCGCCGAGGCGCCACAGCAGCCACGCCGCGAACAGGGCGAAGGCCGCGAGGGACAGCCGGTTGACCCACGCCGTCCCGAGCGGACCGGTCGCGAGCAGACCGACGACGACGCACCCACCGACCACGACGACGCCCGTCACCCACGCCGACACCAGGCCGAACCGCGGCCGGAACACCCGGTACGGGTCGTCACGACGATCACCCGGCAGCCCCGCCTCCGGGAACGACGCACCACTCATGGCGCCACCGTCTCACACACCCGTCCCGCGCGACCGCGCGCAGCCCACCCGGGACGGGGTCAAAGGCGCGACGCGTGGATCCTCGTCACGAGGATCGCGCGCGCCCCCACGTCGTACAGCGCGTCCATCACCTGGTTCGTCCGGTCGCGCCGCACCATCGCGCGCACGGCCGCCCAGTCCCGGTCGTGCAGCGGCGACACCGTCGGCGACTCCAGGCCCGGCGTGATCGCCACCGCACGCTCCACCAGCGACACCGGCACGTCGTAGTCCATGAGGACGTACTGCCGGGCCGTGAGCACACCCTGCAGACGACGGCTCAGCACCTCCACGCCCGCGGGGACGTCCGCCTCGGCGACCGCGCGCGGCCGGATCAGCACCGCCTCCGACACGAGGATCGGGTCGCCGAACACCTCCAGCCCCGCCCCGCGCAGCGTCGTGCCCGTCGACACAACGTCCGCCACGACGTCCGCCACCCCGAGCTGCACCGCCGACTCCACGGCACCGTCCAGGTGCACCACCCGCGCCTCCACGCCGTGCGAGCGCAGGTGCCCCTCGACCAGCACCTCGTACGACGTCGCGACCCGCAGGCCCTGCACCTGGTCCAGCGACGTGACCGCCCCCGCCGGGGCCGCGTACCGGAACGTCGACCCGCCGAACCCGAGCTGCATGTGCTCGACCGCGTCCGCCCCCGAGTCCAGCAGCAGGTCCCGGCCCGTGATGCCGACGTCCACCGTCCCCGACCCCACGTACACCGCGATGTCCCGCGGTCGCAGGAAGAAGAACTCGACGTCGTTGTCCGGGTCCGCGAGCACCAGCTCGCGCGAGTCACGACGCTGGCGGTACCCCGCCTCGCGCAGCATCTCGACGGCGGGCTCGGACAGGGACCCCTTGTTGGGGACGGCGATGCGCAGCATGGTGGGACCTTCGTTCAGGGGAGGCAGGGGCACGGAGGGACGAGACGGGCAGGAGACGAGCGGCGCTCGCGGCAGACGGCGGCAGGGTCACGCCACCGGCCGGGACCGCTCACAGATGCTCGTACACGTCCTGCAGGCTCAGACCCTTCGCGAGCATGAGCACCTGCAGGTGGTACAGCAGCTGGGAGATCTCCTCCGCCGTCTTCACGTCGCCCTCGTACTCGGCGGCCATCCACACCTCGGCCGCCTCCTCGACGACCTTCTTCCCGATCGCATGCACCCCGGCGTCCAGCTCCGCGACCGTGCCGGAACCGGCGGGTCGCGCGTGGCCTTCTCCGAGAGCCTCGGCGAACAGGGACTCGAACGTCTTCACGCGTCCCAGGGTATCCGCCGCACCCGCCGCACCCGACCCGGGGTCCGCCCAGCGGGCACCAGGACGGACCACCCGCCACGGACGATCACAGCGACCGCAGCGCCACGACCGTCGCCACCGCCGCCTCGGCCGCCTCCGCCCCCTTGTCCTCACGCGATCCCGGCAGCCCCGCACGGTCCAGGGCCTGCTGCTCGTCGTCGCACGTGAGGACGCCGAACCCCACCGGCACCCCCGACCGCACGCTCACGTCCGTCAGCCCCGTCGTCGCCGCCTGGCACACGTACTCGAAGTGCGGCGTCCCCCACGGATCACCACACCCAGCGCCACCACGGCGTCCGCGCCACGCTCCACCGCCCGCGCCGCCGCCACCGGCAGCTCGAACGACCCCGGCACCCGCACCTCCGTCACGTGCGACACGCGCGCCGCCGCCAGCGCACGACGCGCACCCGCCACCAGACCGTCCATCACCTCCGTGTGCCGGCTCGCCGCGACCACCGTCACCCGCAGCCCCGACCCGTCCACCTCGATCGACGGCGCACCCGCACCACTCATCGCTCCTCCTCCGACTCGTCCGACACCACTGACCCGACACCACCCGACCCCGGACCACCCGGAGCCTCGACCGTCTCCAGCAGATGACCCATCGCCACCTTCTTCGTCACCAGGTACGCCCGGTTGTGCTCCCCGTGACCCACCTCGATCCGCTCCGTCCCCACCACGTCGATCCCGTGCGCCACCAGACCCGTCACCTTCGCCGGGTTGTTCGTCAGCAACGTCACCCGCGACAGCCCGAGATCCGCCAGGATCGCCGCCGCCGCGCCGTACTCCCGACGGTCCGCCGGCCACCCCAGCTCCAGGTTCGCCTGCACCGTGTCCAGACCCGCGTCCTGCGCCTCGTACGCCCCCAGCCTTCGCCAGCAGCCCGATCCCCCGGCCCTCGTGACCCCGCAGGTACACCACCGCACCACCCTCCGCCGCGACCCGCGCCATCGCCGCGCGCGCTGCGGACCGCAGTCGCACCGCGCCGAGCCGAACGCGTCCCCCGTCAAGCACTCCGAGTGCACCCGCACCACCGGCGCCGCCCCGGAGGCGCTCGCGGACGGCACGGCCGGGACCGACGCTCGCGGCCCGGGCTCCGCCGGGACCAGCGCCACGTGCTCCGCCCCCGTCCGCAGGTCCCGGTACCCCCGCACCCGGAACACGCCGTGCTCCGTCGGCAGCGCCGCCTCCGCCGTCCGGTGCACCCGCCGCGACGAGAGCCCCCGGTCGACCTCCTCCGGTGCCGCAGGCGCCGGGTCGTGCAGCCGGCGCCACGCCACGAGGTCCGCGATCGTCAGCAGCACCAGCCCGTCCCGCGCCGCCAGCGCCGCCGCGTCGTCCAGACGCATCATCGACCCGTCGTCGTGCACCAGCTCCGCGATACCCCCACCTCACCCGCACCCGCCAGGCGCACCAGGTCCACCGCCGCCTCCGTGTGCCCCGCACGGTGCAGCACCCCGCCCGGCACCGCACGCAGCGGCAGCACGTGCCCCGGCCGGATCAGGTCACCCGCCCCCGACCCCGGGTCCGCCAGCACCCGCAACGTCCGCGCCCGGTCCTGGGCCGAGATCCCCGTCGTCACACCCGACGCCGCGTCCACCGTCACCGTGTACGCCGTCCGCCGCGGGTCCTCGCTGCGCGGCACCATCAACGGCAGGCTCCAGCGCGTCCGCCCGCGCCGCCGGCATCGGCGCGCACAGATACCCCGACGAGTGACGGATCGTCCACGCCACCCACTGCGCCGACACGTCCCGCGCCGCGAACACCACGTCCGCCTCGTTCTCCCGGTCCGGGGAGTCCGCCACCAGCACGGGCCGCCCCGCACGGATCGCCGCCAGCGCCTCCTCGACCGTGCCGAGGCGCACACCCCCACGGACGCCGCCACGGCGCTCGCGGCCTCGCTCTCCACCGCCCCGGCCGGCACCTGAGGGTCCGCCGTGCCCTCCCGCCCCGTCACGACGTCGCTCCTGCGGCGAGGAGCCGCTCCACGTACTTCGCGAGGACGTCGACCTCGAGGTTGACGCGGTCGCCAGGAGCCAGCGCACCGAGGACCGTCGCCTCGAGCGTCGTCGGGATGAGGGAGACGCCGAACGTCGTGTCGTCGACGTGGGTGACCGTGAGCGAGACGCCGCTCACGGCGATCGAGCCCTTCTCCGCGACGTACCGCAGGAGCGGTCCCGGGGCCGAGAAGACCAGGTCGTCCCAGCGGTCGCCCGGGTCGCGGCTCGCGAGCGTCGCGACGCCGTCGACGTGTCCCTGCACCACGTGCCCGCCCAGCCGCGCGTCGGCGCGCACCGCGCGCTCGAGGTTGACCCGCGACCCCGGCCCCAGGTCTCCGAGCGTCGTGCGACGCAGCGACTCCGGCATGACGTCGGCACCGAACGTGCCGTCGCCCCCCAGCGTCGAGACGGTGAGACACACGCCGTCCACCGCGATCGAGTCGCCGAGCGCCGCGTCCGACGTCGCCAGCGGCCCCTCGACGGTCAGCACCGCGTCCGTGCCCGCGCCGCCGGGGAACGCGATCTCCCGCACCCGGCCGATCTCCTCGACGATCCCCGTGAACATCCGGTCTCTCCTGCCTCTCAGCCGATCCGTCTCGACACCGTCAGCGCGTCGTCCCCGACGCGCCGTACCTCGACCGTGCGGAACCGCCGCGCGGCCCCGATCGTCGTCACGCCCAGGTCGCCCACGACCCGCTGCCCCGAGCCCAGCAGCACCGGGGCGACGTAGGCGTGCAGGCTCGTCGACCGCGTCGGCCGCGAGGAACGCCGTCGCGAGCGTCGGCCCGCCCTCGACCAGCACGTGCCGCACCTCGTGCGCGGAGAGCTCCGCGAGCACCTCGGCCACGTCGTGCGTGCGCACGTGGTGGAGTGCACCTCCGCGCCGCGGAGCCGTGCGCGCGGAGGGATCCCGGAGCGCCCGACGACGACGCGCAGCGGCTGGTGGTCGGCGAGCCGGTCGACGCCGTCGGGACCGGGCACGCGCGCGGTGAGCGCCGGGTCGTCGGCGTGCACGGTGCCCGAGCCGACGGCGATCGCGTCGACGGTCGCCCGGACGCGGTGGGCGTGCGCGCGCGCCTCCGGCCCCGTGATCCAGCGGCTCGTGCCGTCCTGCGCCGCGACGAACCCGTCGAGCGACGTCGCGGTCTTCAGCGTGACGTACGGGGTGCCCCGCCCGGCCGCGGTGAGCCACACGTGCAGCAGGGCCCTCCCTCGGCCGCGCGCACGCCCTTCACGACACCGACGCCGGCGGCGCGCAGGCGCGCGCCACCGCCTGCCGCGGCGGGGCTCGGGTCGTCGACCGCGTGGACGACCTCGGCCACACCGGCCGCGAGGAGCGCGTCGGCGCAGGGCGGGGTGCGCCCGACGTGCGCGCACGGCTCGAGGGTCACGACCGCCGTCGCGCCACGGACGTCGACCCCGCGCCGGCGGGCGTCCGCCAGGGCTGCCGCCTCGGCGTGCGGCGTGCCGGCCCCCGGTGGTACCCCTCGGCGAGCACGAGTCGCGCCCGGGCGTCGACGGCGTCAGGGGCCGCGGCGACCTGCGCGAGGCCAGCGCCCGGGGGTGGGGCGAGCAGGACGCACCCGACGCGAGGGTTGAGGCCGTACGCCGGACCGCGAGCGGCGAGCTCGAGCGCGTGCGTCATCGCCGCGTCGATCGTCAGGTGCTGCGAGCCCATCGGTCCTCGTCCTGCCGGGCACGGGCACTCCGGGGCGAGGGCGGGCGCGTCGCCAGAGCCCGGAGGACCCGACGCCGACGCTCACCACGGCGGGTCGGCTCGCCGGGGTCGACGGCTCACGCGGAGCCGGACGACCGTCCGGGTCACACGTGGCCGGGTCCCCCGAGGGGTCGGCCGCGCCGCACGTGCTTCCTCCCATCCGGACTGTCACCGTCGGTCCCGGAGTTCCACCAGGTCAACCGCGCGTAGGGCGCGGGTCGCGGACTGTCACCGCCGGCTCGGAATTGCACCGACCCCGGAGCACGTTCGTGCGTACTGCTGCCGTCCAGGATGCCACACCGGCGCGGGCGCTCCCCCACGGTCCGGTGCGCGGACGGACGTGAACGGGAGCGTGGACGCCGACGCGTGCGAGCTCGACGCGTACGGCACCGAGGAACCGCGGGCGGCTCCCGGTTTCCGTGCTCGTGGTGGGTGTTGCTGGGGGTGGTGGTGGTTGATATGCGCTTGGCACACTATTTATCGAGGATCGAGCGATGTCCACGGTGGTGCGGTGGACCACGATCTCGGCGACCGCCCGTGCTCAGGGCCTGCCGTTGCCCGTCAGTGTGCGTGGGCCCCTTCGGCCAGCCTCCCGCAGCGCCTGGATCTCCCCGGGATGCTCTCGGCACCGTAGACCGCCGATCCCGCCACGAAGACGTTCGCGCCGGCGTCGGCCGCCCGCTCGATCGTGTCGCGGGACACTCCCCGTCGACCTGGATCCACACGTCGAGCCCTGCCTCGCTCACGGCGCGCCGCGCGCGCCGGATCTTGGGCAGCGTGCCGTCGATGAACGACTGGCCGCCGAAGCCCGGCTCGACTGTCATGACGAGGATCATGTCGACCTCGGAGAGCAGGTCGAGGTACGGCTCGACGGGTGTCGCAGGCCGCAGCGCCACGCCGGCCCGCGCACCGAGGCGGCGCAGCTCGCGCGCGAGCCGCACGGGCGCCGTCGCCGCCTCCGCGTGGAACGTGACGGACGCCGCGCCCGCCTCGGCGTACGCGGGCGCCCAGCGGTCCGGGTCGTCGATCATGAGGTGCGCGTCGACGGGCACCGGTGAGACCTGGGCGAGCCGCTCGAACACCGGGAGCCCCAGCGTGAGGTTCGGGACGAAGTGGTTGTCCATGACGTCGACGTGCGCGTAGTCCGCCGTCCCGATCGCGCGGAGGTCCCGCTCGAGGTTCGCGAAGTCGGCGGACAGGATGCTCGGGGCGATGAGGGCTGCCATGGGCCCCAGCCTAGGGTGCCGCCACCGGCGGGACGCGTCCTAGGCTCTGCTCGTGACCCCTCCCCTCCCCCGCCGGGCGCCACCGTCCGCCCGCTCGTGGTCGCCGACCTGCCGCGCGTCGCGGAGATCTTCACCCCTTCGTCCGCGACACGCAGGTGACGTTCGACGAGGAGCCCTGGGACGTCAGTCGCTGGGCGGCCAAGCACCGCGACCTCGCGGACGCGGGCCTGCCGTTCCTCGTGGCCGACGTCGCGGGCGTCGTCGCCGGGTACGCCTACGCGAGCCCCTGGCGGCCGAAGCCCGCGTACCGGCACACCGTGGAGGACACGATCTACCTCGACCCGCGCTACGCGGGCCGGGGCGTCGGCACGGCGCTCCTCGGAGCCCTGCTCGACGCCCTGCCGGCCGCGGGCGTGCGCCAGGTGGTGTCCGTCGTCGCCGACGTCCCCGCCGCCGCCGGCTCCGTCCCCTGCACCGGCGGTTCGGGTTCGTGGAGGCGGGACGGCTGACGGCGGTGGGCTTCAAGCACGGGCGCTGGGTCGACACGGTCCTCCTGCAGCGCACCCTGACGACACCGGCGGACGACGCCGCGACCGCCGGGACGGCTCCTGGCTAGAGGCTCGCCGCCTGGCGCCGCAGGGTGGCCGTGCGGTCCTCGACCGTTCGCCACGCGCGCCGCCCGACGCCGGGGTGGGCGTCCCGGTCGACGTCCGCGAGCGCCCCGGCGAGGTCGTCGAGGGTGCGGGTGACGACGCGGTGGGCGCGGCGTCGGGGCAGCCCCCAGGTGGTGCCTTCGGTGACGAGGTGCTCGGCGGTGAGGGCGTCCATGTCGCGGGTGCCGGCGACGTCCATGGCGAAGGTGCGGGAGGCGTGGGGGTGGTGGAGGTGCATGGAGACGTCGTAGGCGGGGGCGAGGCGGACGGTGCCGTCGTCGTGGCGCAGGAGCGAGATGTTCTTGGCGTGGGCGTCGGTGTTGCCGATGGCGAGGTTGAAGGCGGTGAGGGCGAGGAGGGGTCCGGCCGGGTGCCGTCGTCGCGCAGGACGCGGGCGATGCGGGCGAGGGAGGGCAGGGCGCGGCCGTGCTGGAACTTGCGTTCGGGGTCCCGGGTGTTGATCCCGAGCGCTTGGGCGGTGTCCTCCTGGTGGACGCGGCGGATGCCGGTGGGGTGCGGGACGCGGTCGTAGCGGGTGACGACGATGCAGCGTTCGCCCTCGATCTCGGTGACGTGGGCGTCGACGGTGGTGAGGCCGGTGCGGCGGGCGAGGTCGAGGCTGGCGGCCTCGGTGTTGACGAGGTCGGCGGTGGGCGAGTCGGAGGGGCGGGCGAGCGAGGATGTGGGTGGTGGGGCTGGTGCCGTGGGGCCGTGCCCAGCCGTGGTGGTCGCGCAGGAGCGTGATCTTGGGTTCCATGCCGGGCAGGGAGCCGGTGAGGTGCTCGTGCCGTTCGGTGCCGCCGGCGCGGGCGGCGGCGGCGCGCAGGAGGCGTGCCACGGCGGCGTCGTCGAGGGGTTCGGGTGGTGCGGGTGGGGCGGGGGTGTGCCCGGCGGCGGTGAGGAGGACGGCGCCGGCGGTGTCGTGGCCGTAGCGGGCGAGGAAGGCGAGCGTGTCGTCGGGGTCGATGCCGGCGTCGATGGCGAGGGCGTCGCGGGTGCGTCCCTCGGGCAGGAGCCCGTCGAGCCAGGCGGCGACGCGGGCGGGGTGGGGTGGTGGGTCGTCCGGCGCGGTGAGGGGCAGGAGGTGGGACAGGACGCGGGCGTTGCGTCCCCAGCGGTCGAGCGCCTCGGGGGTCCAGGTGAGCGTGACGCGGTGGGTGCCGTCGGCGCTGCGGGCGTCGGTGGGTGCGAGGGTCGCGACGGGGGTGTCGTAGAGCCAGGCCGTGACCGTGGGCGTGAGGGTCACGGGCGCTCCTGGAGGCGCAGGTCGACCTCGAGGACGTCGAGGAGCTCGAAGAGGCGCTGGACCCAGAGGTTCTCGACGCCGTTCTCGAGCTCGGAGAGGTACTGGCGGGTGATGCCGAGGTCGTCGGCGACCTGCGCCTGGGTGAGGCCTCGGGCCTTGCGGACGTGGCTGAGGTAGGTGCCGAGGTCGCGCGGGTTGCGCGGCGTGGTCCAGGTGTCGGCCATGAGACCCTCCGGTGTCGTGATGTGCTGACGCGACCGTGAGGTCAGGTTAACACGACACCGTCATCACGCCGTGATATCCCGACGTCTGATGCGGTCAGCCGTTCGTGCGTCGCAGGAGCGTGAGGTGCATCGCGTCGGTGCCGTGGACGTGCGGCCACAGCTGGACGTCCTGGCGCGCGCCCAGGTCCACGGCGTCACGGGACTCCGGCCGGACGACACCACGGACCACCGCCGGCGCGTCGAGGAGCTCGACGTCGTCGCGGCGGCGCAGCACGTCCGTGACGACCACCTGGGTCTCCGCGAGGTGCGGAGAGCACGTCACGTAGGCGACGACTCCCCCGGGTCGCACCGCGTCGAGGGCGGACGCGAGCAGGGCGCGCTGGAGCCCGGTGAGGACGGCGAGGTCGCCGGGCATGCGTCGCCACCGCGACTCGGGCCGCCGGCGCAGCGCGCCGAGGCCGGTGCAGGGGGCGTCGAGCAGGACGCGGTCGTAGGCCGCGGGCTCGTCCCGCCCGACGTCGCGCCCGTCCCCGGTCCGCACGGCCTCGACGGCGTCGGGCGGCACGGCCGCGAGCGCCTTCTCGACGAGGCGGGCGCGGTGCGGCTGGACCTCGTTGGCGACGAGCCGGGCACCGCGCCGGGCGGCGAGGGCGCCGAGGAGCGCGGCCTTGCCGCCGGGTCCGGCGCACAGGTCGAGCCAGCGGGCGTCCGGGCTGTCCGGGCCTCCCGAGGAGCTGGGGGCGCGGCCGTCCGGGGCGAGCGGTGCGGCGGCCAGGGCGAGGGCAACGAGCTGGCTCCCCTCGTCCTGCACCCCGGCGCGCCCGTCGCGCACGGCGCCGAACGCCGCGGGGTCGCCGCCGTCGAGGACGAGCGCGGTGGGTGCCCAGCGGCCGGGGGTCGTGCGGTCGTCGGCGAGCTCGTCGGGGTCGGCGAGGCCGGGACGCGCGACGAGCGTGACCCGGGGCGCGTCGTTGTCGGCGGAGAGGAGGTCGGCGAGCTCTCCCGGGTCTCGACCCGTGCCGGCGAGGGCGTCGCGCAGGGCACGGGCGACCCAGACGGGGTGCGAGCCGGTGGCCGCGAGCGCCGTCAGCTCGTCCGGGGCGTCGGCGGCGATCTGGGCCAGCCAGTCGTCGAGCGGGGTGCGAGCGACGCGGCGCAGGACGGCGTTGACGAGCTGGGCGCTGCCCGCGCCGGTGCACGCGCGGGCGAGGCCGACGGTCTCGGACACGGCGGCGTGCTGCGGGACCCTCATGCCGAGGAGCTGGTGGGTGCCGAGGCGCAGGATGTCGAGGACGGGCGGGTCCAGGCGGTCGAGCGGCCGGTCGAGGCACCGCGCCAGGATCGCGTCGTAGCGTCCGCGCAGGCGCAGGGTGCCGTAGGCGAGCTCGGTGGCGAACCCGGCGTCGCGGCCGCGGATCTCGCGCTGGCGCAGCAGCGGGGGCAGCACGAGGTTGGCGTAGGCGTCGGAGCCGTCGACCTCCCGCAGGACGTCGAACGCGGCGGTGCGGGCAGGGTCGGTGCCCTTGCGGCGCTGCGAGGGGGCGACGGTCGACCGGGTGGCCTCGCCGCGGGCGCGGGCGGCGCCTCGCTGGCGGCCACGGGCGTCCCGACGCGCGCCGTCGTCCGGGTCGTCGCGGCCCGTCCGGTCGCCGCCGCCGGACCCGGTCGAACGCACGTTCGACAGCCCGCCGCCGCGAGCGCCGCTCGTGCTCGAACGTGCGTTCGAACCGCCCGCGCGCCGCGCGCCCCCGCGCCCGGGATCGTTCGAACGATCGTTCGAACGGTCGTCCGGTCGGCCTCCGCGACGGTCGTCGGACCCGCGTCCCCCGTCGGCCGGCGTCATGCCGCCACCTGCGCCGTGCCGAGCACGAGGCCCTCGGGGAGCCGGGCGCCGCGGGCCCAGTCCGCGGCGGCCATCAGCTTCTTGCCGACCGGCGAGACGTCTCCGAGCGCCACCGCGTGCGTCGCCGTCCCGACGAGCACCTCCTTCTTGCCCGCGCGCACCGCCCCCGGCGCGAGGTCCGTGACGTCGGGGCGGGGCACCACGGGGCCGAGGCCCAGCCGCACGGGCGCACCGGACGCGTCGGCGAGGGTGGTCCACGCCCCCGGCGCGGGCGTGCAGCCGCGCACGAGGCGGTCGACCGCGAGCGCCGGTCGGTCCCAGCGCACGAGGGCGTCCGCGGTCGTGAGCTTCGCGGCGTGGGACACGCCGTCGGCGGGCTGGGGCTGCGGGCGCAGGGTCCCGTCCTCGAGCGCGTCGAGGGTCGCGACGAGCAGGCCGGCGCCCGAGACGGCGAGGCGGCCGAGGAGGTCGCCGGCGGTGTCGCGGGGGCGGATCGTCTCGGTGGTGGTCCCGAGGACGGGCCCGGTGTCGAGACCCTCCTCGATGACGAACGTGCTCGCGCCGCTCACCTCGTCACCGGCGATGATCGCGCGCTGCACGGGGGCCGCGCCGCGCCAGGCCGGCAGGACGGAGAAGTGCAGGTTCACCCAGCCGTGCCGCGGCACGGCGAGGACCTCGGGGCGCAGGATCTCGCCGTACGCCACGACGGGCGCCGCGTCGACCTCGAGGTCGCGCAGGGTCGTGAGGAACTCCTCGCCGCGCGGTCGGGCCGTCAGGACGGGCACACCCGCCTCCTCGGCGCGGACGCGCACCGGGCTCGGGGTGAGGCGCCGCCCGCGCCCCGCGGGCGCGTCGGCGCGCGTGAGCACGGCCACCACCTCGTGCCGCGAGTCGAGGAGGGCGTCGAGCGAGGGGACCGCGGTGTCCGGGGTCCCGGCGAACAGCAGGCGCATGGGCCCGAGTCTAGGTGGCCGCGTCGCCACCGCCGGTGCACCGAGGTCGCGGTGCAGGCCTGCGCGCGACCCTCACGACGTGAGGTCGCTCGCTGGAGGGAACTCGGGGAACCGTGTGTCGTCGAACGGTGCGAGCTCAAGGAGGCTGAGACGGTCGCCGACCACGAAGAGCAGCACGGCGGCGTGGTCGAGGCAAGCCCCGAGGACGACGCGGGAACCTGACGACGGAGCAGGTGCGTCGTCGTCACCGAGGTCGACCGTCGGGCACGCACGGCACGCGCACCTGCCGTGCACACGCGCGGTGTCGACCTGGGCGAGCCAGCGACGACGGTCCTCGGCGTCTTGCCCTGCGGGGACCGTCCCGTCCCTGGACCCCTCGCGGATCATCCGGACGAGCACCTCGCGCTCGCGCACGGTGAGGTGACGCGGACCGGCGGCGCCGACGTCCTCGGTCGTCATGCCGGGGCGCCGGACCCGACGTCGACGCCGAGCTCGCGCAGAGCGCTACGGAGTCCCGCCGTGCCCCGGAACAGATGGGTGCGCAGGCCGAGCGCCGCCGCCGCACGGACGTTCGCCGGGCTGTCGTCGGTGAACAGCGTGCGGCGCGGGTCCAGGGCGAAGCGCTCGACCGCGAGCCGGAAGATCGCGGGGTCGGGCTTCGCGAGGCCCTCCCGGCCGGAGACGAGGACGTCGTCCAGGCGCGTGGTCGCGGGCGCGGCCGTCGCGGCGTGGTGGAAGAGCTCGGCGGACCAGTTCGTCAGCCCGTACAGGCGCACCCCCAGCCCGCGCAGCTCGTCCACGAGCTCTGCCGAGCCCTCCACCGGCCCGGAGAGCGTGGCCGTGAAGTGCGTGAGGTACCGGTCGAGGAGACCGACGTGGTGCGGGTGGCTGCGGGAGACCGTCTCGCGCGCCTCGGCCCACGTCGCCCCCGCGTCGCGCCCGTGGTTGAGCGCGGGGAAGTCGACGTCGGCGAAGAACGTCTCGACGACAGCCGCGTCGTGCCCGTCGAACGCGCGGTAGGGGTCCCAGCCGACGAGGACGTTGCCGAAGTCGTAGAGGACGGCGTCGACGGCGCGCGCGGCGGCGTCCGTGTCGGGGTGAGGGCCGGTCACAGGATCTCCTTCGGGTCGAGCTGCACACGGACGGAGCCGGCCTCGCGCCGCGCCGAGCGCACCGCGAGCGACGCGGCGAGCTGGCGGGCCAGGTCGCGCCCGTCCCGGTGCGGGACGCGCACGACGGCCCGGACGGGGCGGCCCGCGGCCCCCGCGAGGTCCGGGGCGTCGTCGCGCCGCGAGGGGGCGACCTCGACCGGTCCGAGCACCGTCTCGGGCCCCGCGAGGTCGACCCGGTCGAGCACGGACGCCACCGCGGCCCGGTCACCCGTGACGGCGGCGACCCGCACGGCCGGGGGCAGCGCGAGCTCGACGCGCTCGTCGAGCTCCCGGTCGGCGAGCCCCGCCGGGTCCCACCGCACGAGCGCGTTGGTCGGTGCGGGGGCGGCGTCCCCGACGAGGAGCACCTGGCCGCCTGCCGTCGCGGGTCGCACGAGCGACGCCGCGGCGAGCCAGCGGGCGAGCGCGTCCTGCGCGACGTCGAGTCCCACGTGCGCGGTGCTCACCGCGGCGTCGAGCAGCAGGGCCGCGGCGAACCCGCCCGCGGCGACCGGCTCGGCGCCCGGTGTCGCGACGACGAGCGCCGGCTCGTCGCCCACGGCCGCGAGGACTCCCCCGGACGCCCCCGCACCGGACATCCGCACGGGCACCCCCGGGAACGCGCGACCGAGCTCCTCCGCCGTGCGCTGCGACCCCACGCGGACCGAGCGCAGCCCCGTCCAGTGGCACTCGGCGCAGGACCAGCCGCCCGCGAGCGCCCCGCACCACGCGCACTGGGGAGCCGCGCCCGGCCCGGGCAGGGCCAGGGGGCCGTGGCAGACCGTGCAGCGCGCGGGCGTGCGGCAGCGCGCGCACGCGACGACGGGCAGGTACCCCGACCGCGGCACCTGGACGAGGACCGGTCCCTGCTCGAGCGCGGCCCGCGCGGCGCGCCAGGCCGCCGTGGGGATGCGCGCCGCCGCGCCCGGTCCCTCCGCGGCCAGCTCCACCGACGTCAGGGCACGCACGCGCGGCGCACGCGCCCGCACGACGTCGCGCGTCGCGGCCAGCTCGTGCGCCCACCCGCGCCCGACCAGGGCGTGCGCCGCGACCGTGCGGCCGTGGCCGCCGAGCAGGTAGGCGGCGCCCTCCTGCTCGCTGCGCAGCGCGAGCACCTCGCGCGCGTGCGGGTAGGGGGAGCGCGGCTCGGCCAGGGTGTCCTCGCCGTCGTTCCAGCACACGACGAGGCCCAGGTCCGCGACGGGGGCGAACGCGGCGGCGCGCGTGCCGACGACGACCTGGGCGAGCCCGCGCCGGACCGCGAGAAAGCCGCGGTACCGCGGCGCCGGCCCCTCGTCGGCGGTCAGCCGGACGACGTCGCCCCCGGTCGCGGCGTCCCAGGGGCGCAGGCCCGCCGCCGCGAGCGCGGCGCACACCTGGTCGACGTCGCGCGCGTCCGGCACGACGACGAGCGCACCCCGGCCGACGTCGCGCACCACGCGCACGGCCTCCGCGACCGCCGCGGCCCAGTGCGTGACGGGCAGCGCGGTGCGCGAGCCCCGGCGCCGTGGACCGCGATCCGTCGACGCCGCACCCTGGCCGCCGTCGGGCAGGTCCGGCACCGGGGCGAGGCCCGGCAGGGCGGTCCACACGGCCCGCGGCGCGCCGCCGCGCGCGAGGTGGGCGAGGAACGCAGGACCGGCGCGGTAGGCGCCCCACACCGAGACCGCACCCTGGCCGCCGGGGACCGCCCCGGGCGCCGCGGGCGTCCCGGGCAGCGATCCCGACGTGGTGGTCGGCACCACGGTCGTCGCGCCGTCCGCCCCGGTGGTCCCGGTGGTCCCGACAGCGTCGTCGACGTCGACGGCGTCGACGGCGTCGACGGCGTCGACGGCGCCCGCGGTCGGGGCCGGGCCCGGGCCCGGCACGAGCCCCTGCTCGGCGCGCGCGTGCCGCGGCGGGACGGCGAGGCGCAGGACGTCCGGCAACGTGCCCGCGTACAGGTCGGCGACGGACCGCGCGAGGCGCAGCACCTGCGGCGCCAGCACCGTCTCGGGCGACACGACGCGCCGCAGCGGCTGGAGGCGGCCGGCGTGCTCCGAACGGTCGAGCCGCGCCACGACGTACCCGTCGACGTCGCGCCCGGCGAACCGCACCTTGACCCGCACCCCGGGCCGGGCGGCGTCGGCCATCGTCGCCGGCACCAGGTAGTCGTAGGGGCGGTCCAGGTGCACGGGCGCGAGGTCGAGCACCAGCTGGGCGACGGGCAGCTCCGCGGCGATCTCGAGCGGCCCCGCGGGCGCCGAGCGTCGCGGCGGCGGGGTCGCGGGCACCTCGGTCCCCGGGAGGGCGTCCTGGACCGTGCGGGGGACGCCGTCGACGTCCTGGGCCGTCCCGTCCTCGCTGTTCACGACCTCATCCCACCACGGCCCACCCGCACCGCCGACCCGCGTCGCGACGCCAGGACGTGACGGCCGAGCCCCGGGTCAGACGAGGGACTGCAGCGCCGCCACGCGGTCCGTGCGCTCCCACGTGAAGTCCGGCACCTCGCGGCCGAAGTGGCCGTAGGCCGCGGTCGCCGCGTAGACCGGGCGCAGCAGGTCCAGGTCGCGGATGATCGCCGCCGGGCGCAGGTCGAAGACCTCCCGGATCGCGGCCACGATGCGCTCGACCGGCACCGTCTCGGTGCCGAAGGTCTCGACGTACATCCCCACGGGGTGCGCCTTGCCGATCGCGTACGCGACCTGCACCTCGCAGCGGCGCGCCAGACCGGCCGCGACCACGTTCTTCGCCACCCAGCGGGTCGCGTACGCGGCCGAGCGGTCCACCTTCGACGGGTCCTTGCCGGAGAACGCGCCGCCGCCGTGGCGGGCCATGCCGCCGTACGTGTCGACGATGATCTTGCGGCCCGTCAGGCCCGCGTCACCGCGCGGCCCCCCGATGACGAACGTCCCCGTCGGGTTGACGAACAGCCGCGTCTCGCGCGTGTCCAGGTCGACCCCCGCGGCCTCCAGCACCGGGGCGACGACGTCCTCGGCGATCAGCCGGTGCAGCTTCTCCTGCACGACGTCCGGGTCGTGCTGGGTGGACAGGACCACGGTGTCCAGGGACACGGCCCGGTCGCCGTCGTAGCCGATGGTCACCTGCGTCTTGCCGTCGGGGCGCAGGCCCGGGACCGTGCCGTCCCGGCGCACCTCGGCGAGACGTTCGGCGAGCCGGTGGGCGAGCCAGACCGGCAGCGGCATGAGGCTCGGCGTGTCGTCGCTCGCGTACCCGAACATCAGGCCCTGGTCGCCCGCGCCCTGGGCGTCGAGCGGGTCGTGACCGGAGGCCGCGTCGTCGCGCTCCTCGAGGCTCTTGTCCACGCCCTGGGCGATGTCCGGCGACTGCTGGCCGATCGACACCGACACGCCGCACGAGTCCGCGTCGAACCCGATCGCGGACGACGTGTAGCCGATCCGCCGCACGACGTCGCGCACCACCTGCGGGATCTCGACGTACGCGTCGGTCGTGACCTCCCCCGCGACGTGCACGAGCCCGGTGGTGACCATGGACTCGACCGCGACGCGCGACGTCGGGTCCTGCGCGAGCATCGCGTCGAGGATCGCGTCCGAGATCTGGTCGCAGACCTTGTCCGGGTGACCCTCGGTGACGGACTCGGACGTGAAGAGACGGAGATCAGCCATGGCGCACAGCGTACCGTCCCGCAGGGTGGGCGCAAGCATCCGCTGGGTGAGACGTCACGGTCCGCCGGCGACGCCCCCGACCCGGGCCACGACGGCGTCCCAGACCGCGTCCGCGACCTCCCGCTTCGTGCCCGACGCCGTGGCGACGACCTCGCCGGAACCGTCGACGACCGTCACGTCGTTCACGTCCACACCGAAGCCCCGGCCCTCGCCCACGGCGTTGACGACGAGCAGGTCCGCGCCCTTGCGCCGGGCCTTGGAGCGTCCGTGGTCCAGCACCGATCCGGACCCGTCCCCCGTCTCGGCCGCGAACCCGACGACGACCTGCCCGGCCCGCAGCCGCTCGTGCGCGAGCTCGGCCAGCACGTCGGGGTTCTCCACGAGCGTGATCGGCGCGGGGCCCTGCCCCGCGACCTTCTTGATCTTCGCGCCCGGCACGCTCGCCGGGCGGAAGTCGGCGACCGCGGCCGCCATGACGACCACGTCCGACGCCGCCGCGGCGGTCCGCACCGCCTCGCGCAGCTGCGCGGTCGTCTCGACCGGCACGACGTCCATCCCGGCGGCCACCGGCACCGCCGTGCGCGGGGACGGCGCACCCTCCTCCAGCACCCGCGCGTCGAGGTTCGCGGCGACGAGCGTCACGTGCGCACCGCGCGCCTGCGCGGCGCGGGCGAGCGCCGCGCCCTGGCGGCCGCTCGACCTGTTGCCGATGAACCGCACGGGGTCGATCGGCTCCCGCGTGCCGCCCGCCGACACCACGACGCGCAGCCCGGCGAGGTCCCGGGCGCGCTCCTGACGCGTGGCGCGGGCGGGGTCCTCGTCGTCGGTGCCGGTCGCGCCCGCGATCCCGAGCGCCACGCGCGCGATCTCCTCGGGCTCCGGCAGCCGGCCCGGTCCGGTGTCCGCGCCGGTCAGCCGACCGGAGGCGGGCTCGACCACGTGCACGCCCCGGGCCCGCAGCGTCGCGACGTTCGCCACCGTGGCGGGGTGCTCCCACATCTCGGTGTGCATCGCGGGGGCCATCACCACGGGGCAGCGCGCCGTGAGGAGGGTGGACGTGAGCAGGTCGTCCGCGCGACCCGTCGCCGCGCGCGACAGCAGGTCCGCCGTCGCGGGGGCGACGACGACCAGGTCCGCGCCCTGGCCGAGCGCGACGTGCGGCACGTGCTCGACGTCCTCGAACACCTGGTCGGTCGCCGGCTCGCCCGACAGCGCCTCCCACGTCGGCGCGCCCACGAACCGCAGGGCGGACGCGGTGGGCACGACCCGCACGCGGTGGCCCTGCTCGCGCAGCAGGCGCAGCAGCAGCACGGCCTTGTACGCCGCGACTCCGCCGCTGACGCCGAGCACGATCCTCATGGGGCTCCTCGCGCAGGCGACCGCCCCGCCCGGCAGGAGCCGGGCGGGGCGGTCGGTGACTCAGTCCTCGGAGCCCTCGGCGGGCTCGGAGCTCTCGATCGTCAGAAGACCGGCGCTGATCTCGCGCATCGCGATCGACAGCGGCTTCTCCTGGTTGCGCGTCTCGAGCAGCGGGCCGACGTTCTCCAGCAGGCCCTCGCTCAGCTGCGAGTAGTACGCGTTGATCTGGCGCGCGCGCTGCGCGGAGTAGATGACGAGCGCGTACTTCGAGTCGACGTGCTCGAGCAGGTCGTCGATCGGCGGGTCGGTGATGCCCTCGGGGGCGGCGACGGTTCCGGACACAGTTCGCTCCGTGGGGTTCTCGGGTCCTGCAGCCGGTCGCTGCAGCGGATTCGTGCGGTGGTGCGGCGTGCGGGACGAGGTGCCGCGGACGACGACGACGCCCGCGACGGACGTCCCGGGAGGTCAGCGGCGGCGGCTCGCCGCACGCACCGACCCCCCAGTCTACTCCGTGCCGGCCGCGGCCCGCGGCGCACCGGCCCCCGACGCCGGGACGGCGCCGGGTCCCGCGTCCACGGGACGCGGCTCGAGCCCCATCACGCGGACCAGCTCGTCGGTCGCGCGGTGCACGTCGTCGTTGACGATGACGTGGTCGAACTCCGACTCCGCCGCGAGCTCCACGCGGGCCGTCGTCAACCGCCGCTCGCGCTCCTCCGCGTCCTCGGTGCCGCGGCCCACGAGGCGGCGGACCAGCTCCTCCCAGCTCGGCGGCGCGAGGAACACGAACCGGGCCTCGGGCATCGACGCCCGCACCTGGCGCGCCCCCTGCAGGTCGATCTCGAGGAGCGCGGGCACCCCCGCGGCGAGCCGCTCCTCGACCGCGCGCCTCGGGGTGCCGTAGCTGTTGCGGCCGTGGACGACGGCCCACTCGAGCAGCTCGTGCTCCGAGACCATGCGGGCGAACTCGTCCGTGCCGACGAACAGGTAGTGCACGCCGTCCTCCTCGCCCGGGCGCGGCGCGCGCGTCGTCGCCGACACGGACAGCCACACCTCCGGGTAGCGGGCACGGATGTCCGCGGACACCGTGCCCTTCCCGACGGCGGTCGGTCCCGCCAGGACGGTCAGACGGGCAGGACGGGTCTCGGGCGGGTGCGCGGAAATGTCAGCCAAACCTCTCGATGAGGGCCGCGGACTGGTGAGGGCCGAGGCCGCGGACACGACGTGTCTCGGCGATCCCGATCTCCTCCATGATCGCGCGAGCCTTCACCTTACCCACGCCGGGGAGCGACTCCAGCAGCGCGACGACCTTGAGCTTGCCGATCATGTCGTCCGTCTGCCCACGCTCGATGACCTCCTTCAACGAGCCCTGGGAGTACTTCAGGCGGTTCTTCACCTCGGCGCGGACCCGTCGGGCCTCCGCGGCCTTCTCGAGCGCGGCGGCGCGCTGTTCTGGGGTCAGGGGTGGAAGTGCCACTCAAGTCACCTACTCGTCGTCAGGCGGATGGGCCCACTCTGCCGGATCCGCGCGGGTACCGCACGCCGGGTGGGGCCCGGCTCACCTGCGCGGACGCCGGTCCTTCGAACGTAGCGACCCCGGGCACGGCAGGCAACGACCCGGTGCCCGCGCGTCGTGCGGGCCGTCAGGCGACGAGCCGCGCCACGAGCGCACGGCGCACGTCGTCCGTGACCCCGCACGCCGCCAGGTACCCGTCGATGCCGCCGTGATCGCGCTCCGCGAGCTCCCAGGCGCTGCCCAGGTAGTCGGGCTCGACCGTCAGCAGAGGACCGAGCGCGGCGGCGTCGAGCCCGGGGATCGGCGGGACCACCGCCGCCAGCCCGTCGGCCGCGGCCGCGCTCGCGAGGTACTCCGCCATGCGGTCCTCCTCGCCGACGCCCGCGACGTGCTGGGCGAGGGCGACCACCCACCCCGTGCGGTCCTTCCCGGCCGAGCAGTGCACCACCACGGCTCCCGGCGCGGCCGCGAGGTCGGCGAGGACCCGGCCGACCGTCGCGCGGATCCCCGGGTCGCGCACGAACGTCTCGTACACGCCCAGCATCATCCTCCGCGCGACCACCGCCGGGTCGGGCGCCGTGACGAGGCTCGCGACGAGCGCCGCGGGGTCCGCCGACCGGGTCCCGTCGGCCTCGTCCGACGCGGACCCGAGGCCGCGCGCGGGGTCCATGCCCCGGCGCAGCACCGTCACCCCGCCGGGCACGGCGTCGGCCCCGTCCCGCTCGAGCTCGTCGTCGCCGCGCAGGTCCAGCACGGTGGTGACGCCGAGGTCGGCGAGCGCCGCCTGGCCGCTCGCGGTGAGGCGCGACAGGCTCGCCGTGCGCAGCAGGACCCCCGTGCGCAGCGGTCCGGTGCCGCCCACGGGCACGGCGCGCCCGCCGACGTCGCGCGCGTTCCAGGTGCCCTCGATCTCCAGCGCCCCGGGCACCGCGGGGCCCGGAGCGGCCGTCGGCGCGCCGAGGGGCGGGATCGCGGCGGTCGGGGCGGTGGCGCGCGTCGAGGCGTCGTCGGTGCTCATGCGGGCAGTGTCGCAGGTCGTGGCGGCGACCACCCCCGCACGCGCCCGGTCCCCGACCGGGCGTGCGCCGGAGGCGTTCGGTACCGGCGGGCCCCCGGATCAGCCGCGCAGCGCGGCCGTCGCCTCGTCGGACGCGGCGCGCGCCGACGCGCGCAGGGCCGCGACGTCGGGCCCGGCGCGCAGCACACCGCGCGAGCTCGAGGCGAGGACCTGGCCGCGCGCGGCCCCGAAGACGGCCGCGAGCTCGGCCGCGCCCGCGCCCTGCGCGCCCACGCCCGGCGCGAGCAGCGGGCCGCGGACCGCGGTGAGGTCGGTCCCCGTCCGGGCCGCCGCGTCACCGACCGTGGCCCCGACGACGAGGCCGACCGACCCGAGCGCGTCACCCGCCGCCACGGCCGGCGCGTTGAGCAGCGCCGCCTCGCGCGCGATCTGCGCCGCCACGGTCTCGACGTCCGCCCCCGCACCGCGGCGCGCGTGCTGCACCTCGTGGCCCTCCTTGTTGGAGGTCAGGCACAGCACGAACAGTCCACGTCCCGAGCCGAGCGCGAGGTCGACCGCGGGCTGCAGCGAGCCGAACCCGAGGTAGGGCGACACGGTGAGCGCGTCGGCCGCGAGCGGCGAGCCGTCCCGCAGGTACGCGTCGGCGTAGGCGGCCATCGTCGAGCCGATGTCGCCCCGCTTGGCGTCCATGACGACGAGCGTGCCCGCCGCCCGGGCTGCCGCGACGACGTCCTCCAGGGCGGCGACGCCGCGCGACCCGTGCCGCTCGAAGAACGCCGACTGCGGCTTCACGACCGCGACGCGGCCGCCGACGGCCTCGACGACGCGCAGGCCGAGGTCGCGCAGCCCGGTCGCGTCGTCGGGCAGGCCCCAGTCCGCGAGCAGATCGGCGTGCGGGTCGATGCCCACGCACAGCGGGCCGTGGTCGTCCATGGCCGCCGCGAGGCGGGCGCCGAACGCCGCGCTCACGCGCCGACCCGCTGCCCGACGACCGCCGCCGGGACCGCCGCGCGTGTCGTCGCCGCCGCGAGCCCGTGCCCGGACATGTGCTCCTGGAGGCTCGCGACCTCGAACGGTCCGGCGAGGACCGCCTCGATGCCCTGCACCGCCGCGGCGAGCTGGTCGACCGTCGTCGCGATGGGCTT
This sequence comes from Cellulosimicrobium sp. Marseille-Q8652, assembly GCF_965112045.1. Classification (NCBI taxonomy): domain Bacteria; kingdom Bacillati; phylum Actinomycetota; class Actinomycetes; order Micrococcales; family Promicromonosporaceae; genus Cellulosimicrobium; species Cellulosimicrobium sp. Marseille-Q8652. The sequence continues at coordinate 1,410,109 of NZ_CBCOPS010000002.1, forward strand.
GTCCGCGGCCGTCGTGGCAGCCCGGATCTCGTACCCGTCGGCGCGCGCGCCCTGCCCGGACGGCGTGTTGATGACCATGTCGACGTCGCCCGCGGTGATGAGGTCCACGATCGTGGGCTCCCCGTCGGCGCCGCGGCCGGAGGAGAACTTGCGCACCACGGTCGACGCGATGCCGTTGCGGCGCAGCACGCTCGCCGTGCCGGTCGTGGCGAGGATCTCGAAGCCGAGCTCCGCGAGGCGCTTGACCGGGAACACCATCGAGCGCTTGTCGCGGTCGGCGACCGAGACGAACACGCGCCCCGACGTCGGCAGGCCGCCGAACGCCGCCGCCTGCGACTTCGCGAAGGCCAGCGGGAAGTTGCGGTCGAACCCCATGACCTCCCCCGTCGAGCGCATCTCCGGGCCGAGGACGGTGTCGACGACGGTGCCGTCCGCGGTGCGGAACCGCTTGAAGGGCAGCACCGCCTCCTTCACGGCGATCGGCGCGTCGAGCGGCAGGTTCCCCCCGTCGCCCTCCGCCGGCAGGAGTCCCTCGGCGCGCAGCTCCGCGATCGACTCGCCCGCCATGACACGGGCCGCGGCCTTGGCGAGCGAGGTGCCCGTCGCCTTGGACACGAAGGGCACGGTCCGCGACGCACGGGGGTTGGCCTCGAGCACGTAGAGCACGTCGGACACGAGCGCGTACTGCACGTTGAGCAGGCCGCGCACGCCGACGCCCCGCGCGATCGCCTCCGTCGAGCGGCGGATGCGCTCGATCTCCTGCTCGGACAGCGAGACCGGCGGCAGCACGCACGCCGAGTCGCCCGAGTGGATGCCCGCCTCCTCGATGTGCTCCATCACGCCGCCGAGGAACAGCTCGGTGCCGTCGTACAGCGCGTCGACGTCGATCTCCATCGCGTCGTCGAGGAACCGGTCGATGAGCAGGGGCGCGGGCAGCAGGCCTCCCGCGGTGCGCTCGTCGGCGGCCGCGGCCGCGAGCGCGCGCTCGACGTACTCCGTGAGCTGGTCGACGGAGTAGACGATCTCCATGCCGCGACCGCCGAGCACGTAGGACGGGCGCACGAGCACCGGGTAGCCGATGCGCGCGGCGACCTCGGTGGCCACCTCGAGCGTGCGCGCGGTGCCGAACGCCGGCGCGGGCAGCCCGGCCTCGGTGAGCACGCGACCGAACTCGCCCCGGTCCTCCGCGGCGTCGATCGCCTCCGGGCTCGTGCCGAGGATCGGCACGCCCGCGTCGGCGAGGCGCTGCGCGAGCGCGAGCGGGGTCTGGCCGCCCAGCTGGACGATGACGCCCTTCACGGGCCCCGCCGCGAGCTCGGCCTCGTAGACCTCGAGGACGTCCTCGAACGTGAGCGGCTCGAAGTACAGGCGGTCGGACGTGTCGTAGTCCGTCGAGACGGTCTCCGGGTTGCAGTTCACCATGACCGTCTCGTACGTCTCGCGCAGCGTCAGGGCGGCGTGCACGCACGAGTAGTCGAACTCGATGCCCTGGCCGATCCGGTTCGGACCGGAGCCGAGGATGATGACCGCCTCGCGCTCGCGCGGCGCGACCTCCGTCTCGAGGTCGTACGACGAGTAGTGGTACGGCGTGCGCGCCGCGAACTCCGCCGCGCACGTGTCGACCGTCTTGTAGACGGGGCGCACGCCCAGCGCGCGGCGGACCTCACGGACCGTCGCCTCCCCCGCCGGGCCCATGCCGCGCAGCCGCGCGACCTGGACGTCGGACAGGCCGTGCTTCTTCGCCTCGCGCAGCACGTCCTGCGTGAGGGCCGGAGCCTGCGCCACCGCGGCGGCCACCTCGTTGACGAGCTGGATCTGGTCCAGGTACCACGGGTCGATCTTCGTGGCGTCGAACACCTGCTCCACGCTCGCCCCGGCGCGCAGCGCCTGCTGGACGCCGATGATGCGGTTCTCCGTCGGGCGCGCGACCTGCGCGAGGAGCGCGTCGAGCTCCGCGCCCGCCACGGGCTCGCCGTCCCAGTGGAACACCGACCCGCCCTTGTCGATCGAGCGCAGCGCCTTGCCGAGCGCCTCCGTGAAGTTGCGCCCGAGCGCCATGGCCTCGCCGACCGACTTCATGGTCGTCGAGAGGGTGTCGTCGGCGGCGGGGAACTTCTCGAACGCGAACCGCGGCACCTTGACGACGACGTAGTCGAGCGTCGGCTCGAAGGACGCGGGGGTGACCTGGGTGATGTCGTTGGGGATCTCGTCGAGCGTGTAGCCGACGGCGAGCTTCGCGGCGATCTTCGCGATGGGGAAGCCCGTCGCCTTCGAGGCCAGCGCGGACGAGCGCGACACGCGCGGGTTCATCTCGATGACGATGACGCGCCCCGTCTCGGGGTGCACCGCGTACTGGATGTTGCAGCCGCCCGTGTCGACGCCGACCTCGCGGATCACCGCGATGCCGATGTCGCGCAGGCGCTGGTACTCGCGGTCCGTGAGCGTGAGCGCCGGCGCGACGGTGATCGAGTCGCCCGTGTGCACGCCGACCGGGTCGACGTTCTCGATCGAGCACACGACGACGACGTTGTCGTTCTTGTCGCGCATGAGCTCGAGCTCGTACTCCTTCCAGCCGAGGATGGACTCCTCGAGGAGCACCTCGGTGGTCGGCGAGTAGTGCAGTCCCTGGCCGACGATGCGGCGCAGGTCCGTCTCGTCGTACGCGATGCCCGAGCCGAGGCCGCCCATCGTGAAGGACGGGCGCACGACCATCGGGTAGCCGAGGTCGTCGGCCGCGGCCAGCGCCTCGTCGACGGTGTGGATGATCGCCGAGCGCGCGGACTCCCCGCCGCACTTCTCGACGACGTCCTTGAACTGCTGGCGGTCCTCGCCCTTCTCGATCGCGGCGATGTTCGCCCCGATGAGCTCGACGCCGTACTCCTCGAGGACGCCCGCCGCGTCGAGCGCGATCGCCGCGTTGAGGGCGGTCTGGCCGCCGAGCGTCGGCAGGAGCGCGTCGGGGCGCTCCTTGGCGATGATCGACGTCAGGACCTCGGTCGTGATCGGCTCGACGTAGGTCGCGTCGGCGAACTCGGGGTCCGTCATGATCGTCGCGGGGTTCGAGTTCACGAGGACGACCCGCAGGCCCTCCTCCTTGAGCACGCGGCACGCCTGGGTGCCGGAGTAGTCGAACTCGCAGGCCTGGCCGATGACGATCGGGCCGGACCCGATGACCAGGACGCTGGAGATGTCGGTTCTGCGAGGCACGGTCAGCTCTCCTTGATGGTCTGCGGCTCGGCGGCCACGGAGCCCTGCGCCCCGCCGTCGCGGCGGGAGGCCATGAGCTCGACGAAGCGGTCGAAGAGGTACGCGGCGTCGTGGGGGCCGGCCGCGGCCTCGGGGTGGTACTGGACGGAGAAGGCGGGCAGGTCGAGGCACTCGAGGCCCTCGACCACCTGGTCGTTGAGCCCGACGTGGGAGACGACGACGCGCCCGTAGCGGCCGCCGTCGTGCGGCGCCACGGACTCGGCCTCGACGGGCGCGTCGACCGCGAACCCGTGGTTGTGCGCGGTGACCTCGACCTTGCCCGTGCGCCGGTCCATGACCGGCTGGTTGATGCCCCGGTGCCCGTAGGCCAGCTTGTAGGTGCCGTAGCCGAGCGCGCGGCCGAGGATCTGGTTGCCGAAGCAGATGCCGAAGAACGGCGTCCCGCGGTCGAGGACGCCGCGCAGGAGCTCGACCTCGTGCGTCGCGGCGCCCGGGTCGCCGGGGCCGTTGGAGAAGAAGACGCCGTCGGGGGCGAGCTCCTCGATCTGCTCCGTGGTCGTCGCGGCCGGCACGACGTGCACGCGCACCCCGCGCTCGGCGAGGCGCTGCGGCGTCATGGACTTGATCCCGAGGTCGACCGCGACGACCGTCGCGACGGGCTCGCCGTCCGGCGTCGAGCCCGCGACGGGCTCCACGACGTACGCCTCGGGCGTGCTGACCTCGCGCGCGAGGTCGGAGCCGGCCATCGCCGGGGCGGCCTTCACCTCGGCGACGAGGTCCTCCGTCGTGCGCGGGTAGCCGTCGCGCACGAGCGCGTCCCCCGAGAAGATGCCGGCGCGCATGACGCCCAGCTCGCGCAGGTGGCGCGTCAGGGCGCGCGTGTCGACGTCGCTGATGCCGACGACGCCCTGCTCGGCGAGCTCGTCCTCGAGCGTGCGCACGGAGCGCCAGCTCGACGGCCGGCGTGCCGCGTCGCGCACGACGTACCCGGCGACCCAGATCTGCCGCGACTCCGGGTCCTCGTCGTTGACGCCCGTGTTCCCGATGTGCGGGGCGGTCATGACGACGATCTGGCGGTGGTAGGAGGGGTCGGTGAGCGTCTCCTGGTAGCCGGTCATGCCGGTGTTGAAGACGATCTCCCCGACGGTCGTGCCGCGCGCGCCGTAGGCGCGGCCGGCCTGCACGGTGCCGTCCTCGAGGACGAGCAGGGCCCGGTCTGAGGCCGGGAGGGTCGCTGAGCTGGTCACGGTGCTTCCTTGTCGTTCTGGTCGGCGGCGTCCCGGTCGACGTCGTGCTGGTCGGCGTCGTTCCGGTCGTCGTTCGGGTCGGCGGGGACGAGGGCGAGCACCGCGTCGAGCAGGCGCGGCACGTCGTCGTCGTGGCGGGGCATGAGGCCGGTGTCCAGGAGCACGGGTCCCGGCGGTGACGCGTCGCCGCCGGTGACCGGGGCGGCGCCGTCCGTGGCGGGCACGGGCTCGGCGGGCACAGCCCAGGAGACGACGACGATCGCGTCCTTGCCGACGAACTTGCCGGCCATCCCGGGCGTGAGCGCGGCGCCGGAGACCGCGCCCGCGGGGACCCACAGGTCGGGCGCGCCCGACCGGGCGACGTGCAGCCCGGCCTCGTGCACGGTGACGACGGCGCGCGACCGGTCCCCGAGGCCGTGCGCGCCCACGCGGGCGAGCCAGTCGCCGGCGAGCGTGCTGGAGACGTAGAGCGCGTCGAGCGGCCCGAGCACCACGGCGCCGCGAGCCGCCTCGGCGGGGACGGCGGGCGGCGTCGGGACGACGCCGGCCGAGCGGCCGGCGAGGCGGCGGCGGCCGACGAGCACGAGGGTCAGCAGCACGACGCCGAGGACGACCCAGATGCCGACCGCGACGGGCTGGGGCAGGTTCACGCGCGCACCCCCTCGACGGGAGCGCCGTCCAGCACTGTCGCGCGACCGCGCAGGAACGTCGCGACGACGCGCCCGGGCAGCTCGCGGCCCTGGAACGGCGTGTTGACGCTCGCCGTCACCTGGGCCGAGCCGTCCACGACCCGTCGCGCCGCGGGGTCGACGAGCGTGACGTTCGCCGGCTCGCCGACCTCGAGCGGACGCCCCTGGGCGGTCGGCCCGGCATCGATGCGCCCGATCCTGGCGGGGTTCGCGGACAGCACGCGCGCGACGTCGGCCCACGTGAGGCGCCCGGTGTCGACCATCGTCTCCTGCACGACGCTCAGCGCGGTCTCGAGCCCTGTCATGCCGAACGCGGCCGCGGCCCACTCGCAGTCCTTGTCCTCGACGGGGTGCGGCGCGTGGTCCGTCGCGACGATGTCGATCGTCCCGTCGGCCAGCCCGGCGCGCACCGCCTCGACGTCCGCGGCGGTGCGCAGCGGCGGGTTGACCTTGAACGTCGGGTCGTACCCCCGCGCGAGGTCGTCCGTGAGCACGAGGTGGTGCGGCGTGACCTCGGCGGTGACGTCGATCCCCCGGCCCTTCGCCCAGCGCACGATCTCGACCGACCCCGCGGTGGACAGGTGGCACACGTGCAGGCGCGAGCCGACGTGCTCGGCGAGCAGCACGTCGCGCGCGATGATCGCCTCCTCCGCGACCGCGGGCCAGCCCGCGAGCCCGAGCTCGGCGGACACGACGCCCTCGTTCATCTGCGCGCCCTCGGTGAGCCGCGGCTCCTGCGCGTGCTGGGCGACGACGCCGTCGAAGGCCTTGACGTACTCGAGCGCCCGGCGCATGAGGATGGGGTCCGCGACGCACTTGCCGTCGTCGGAGAACACCCGCACGCGCGCGGCGGAGTCGGCCATCGCGCCGAGCTCGGCGAGCTGCTCGCCCGCGAGACCGACCGAGACCGCGCCGACGGGGTGGACGTCGGCCCAGCCGGCGTCGCGGCCGATGCGCCACACCTGCTCGACGACGCCCGCCGTGTCGGCCACCGGCGTCGTGTTGGCCATCGCGTGGACGGCGGTGAACCCGCCCGCCGCGGCGGCGCGCGTCCCGGACTCGATCGTCTCGGCGTCCTCACGACCCGGCTCGCGCAGGTGCGTGTGCAGGTCGACGAGGCCCGGGAGGGCGACGAGGCCGGTCGCGTCGACCACGACGACGTCCTCCCGGCCGCCCGCGGACGCGGCGCCGACGGGGGCGAGCTCGGCGACCAGGCCGTCGGCGAGGACGAGGTCGACGGGCTCGCCGCCGAGGGGGCGCGCCCCGCGCAGGACGTACGTGGTGCTGGTTGCGGCGCTGCTCACGAGGTGGCGACCCTTTCGGTGGAGGTGGCGGGCGGGGCGAGGACCGAGCCGGCTGCCGAGGCGGTCGGTTCCCCGACCGCGCCGGGGGCGTCCGTGCCCGCGAGGAGGAGGTACAGCACGGCCATGCGGACCGCGACGCCGTTCGCGACCTGCTCCACGATGACGGCACGGGGCGAGTCCGCCGCCTGCGCCGAGATCTCCAGGCCGCGGTTCATCGGACCCGGGTGCATGACCACCGCGTGCTCCGGCAGCAGGGCGAGACGGCGGGCGTCGAGGCCGTACTTGCGCGAGTACTCCGACGGGTTGGGGAAGAAGGCCCCTCCGCCGGCACCCGAGCCGCTCATGCGCTCGCGCTGGACGCGCAGCATCATCACCGCGTCGGCGGAGCCGTGCGGCGCGGAGCCCGCGAGCGTCCCGTCGAGGTCGTACGAGACGTCGCACGGCCACGTCTCGACCCCCACGGGCAGGAGCGTCGGCGGGGCCACGAGGGTCACGCGCGCGCCGAGCGTGTGCAGCAGGTGCACGTTGGAGCGCGCGACGCGCGAGTGCAGCACGTCGCCGACGATCGCGACGTGCCGTCCCGCGAGGTCGGCCCCCAGCGCGGCGCGGTCGTCCGGGCCCGACGCCCCCGGCGCGTCCAGGGCGCTGCCCGACAGGTGCCTCCGCAGCGTGTAGGCGTCGAGCAGGGCCTGCGTCGGGTGCTGGTGGGTGCCGTCGCCGGCGTTGACCACCGCGGCGTCGAGCCAGCCCGCGTGCGCGAGCAGGTGGGGCGCGCCGGACGCCTGGTGCCGCACGACCACCGCGTCGGCGCCCATCGCCTGCAGGGTCAGGGCCGTGTCCTTGAGCGACTCCCCCTTGGACACGCTCGAGCCCTTGGCCGAGAAGTTGATGACGTCCGCCGACAGCCGCTTGGCCGCCGTCTCGAACGAGATGCGCGTGCGCGTGGAGTCCTCGTAGAAGAGGTTGACCACGGTGCGTCCGCGCAGCGTGGGCAGCTTCTTGATCTCGCGCGACTGCGTGGCGGCCATCTGCGCCGCGGTGTCGAGGACCCGGATCGCGTCCTCGCGCGAGAGCTCCTGGGTCGAGAGCAGGTGCCTCATGCGCCGGCCCCCTCGCGCCCGTCGGGCTGCGGGGCGGAGCGGATGACGACCGCGTCCTGCGTCCCGGCACCGTCCACCTCGTGCAGCCGGACGCCGACGCGCTCGCTCGTCGAGGTGGGCAGGTTCTTGCCGACGAAGTCCGGGCGGATGGGCAGCTCGCGGTGCCCGCGGTCGACGAGCGCGGCGAGCTGCACGGCACGGGGGCGACCGAGGTCGCTGATCGCGTCGAGCGCGGCCCGGATCGTGCGGCCGGAGTACAGCACGTCGTCGACGAGGACGACGACCTTGCCGTCGATGCCGGTCGCGGGCAGCCGCGTCGCGCCGATCGGGCGCGTCGGGTGCCGGTGCAGGTCGTCGCGGTACATCGTCACGTCGAGCTCGCCGACGAGCCCGTGCGCGTCCTGGGCGGTCAGGGGCTCCCCGTCGATCGCCGCCAGACGCTCGGCGAGCCGGTCCGCGAGGGGGACGCCACGCGTCGGGATGCCGAGGAGGACCAGGTCGCGCGTCCCCTTGTTGCGCTCCACGATCTCGTGGGCGATGCGCGTCAGCGCGCGGGAGATGTCCGCGGCCGTCATGACGACGGTGCCGTCGGGCGGGGGGGTCGGTGCAGGGGGCGGTGTGGGCACAGCAGCGCCAGAGCTCATGTCCGGCGACCTCCTTCCCCGCCTCACAGGACGGGCCTTAAAGGATGTCTGACGGTCCCCACCCTACCGGCCGGCAGGGGGCGGACCCGGGGCGCGTCCGCCGGGTGGGACGCGGTGCGGCTCAGGCCGTGATCGTCGGCTTCATCTCGACGATGCGGGCGAGGAGCCCGTTGACGAACGACGGCGAGTCGTCCGTGGAGAGCGAGCGCGCGAGGTCGACGGCCTCGTCGATCGCGACGACGTCGGGGACGTCGTCGTTGAAGAGGATCTCCCACCCGCCGATGCGCAGCAGCGCACGGTCGACCGCGGGCATGCGCTCCAGGGTCCACCCGTGGGAGTACGTCTCGAGCAGCTCGTCGATGCGGTCGCGGTGCGCGAGGACGCCCTCGACGATGTCCACCGTGTACTGCGGCACGGCGGACTGCGCCGCGCCCGGGTCGACGATGCGGTCCGCGAGCAGCGTCGCGGGGTCGACCGCGCGCTGCTCCGCCTCGAAGAGGACGTCGAGCGCGCGCTTGCGCGCCTTGGTGCGTGCGGCCATGTGCGTGCGCCGGCCCGTCAGTCGTTCACGCGGCCGAGGTACGACCCGTCGCGCGTGTCGACCTTGACCTTCGTGCCCTGCTCGAGGAACAGCGGGACCTGGATCTGCGCGCCCGTCTCGAGCGTCGCCGGCTTGGTGCCACCGGTCGAGCGGTCGCCCTGCAGGCCCGGCTCGGTGTAGGTGATCTCGAGCACGACGGACGCCGGGAGCTCGACGTACAGCGGCTGCCCGTCGTTCGACGCGATGAGCACGTTCTGGCTCTCGAGGAGGTAGTCCTTGGCGTCGCCCACGGTCGCCGCGGAGACGGTGATCTGGTCGTACGTCGAGGTGTCCATGAACACGTAGTCCTCGCCGTCCATGTACAGGTACTGGAAGTCGCGGCGGTCCACGTTGGCCGTCTCGATCTTCAGGCCGGCGTTGAAGGTCTTGTCGACCGTCTTGCCCGTGAGGACGTTCTTGATCTTCGTCCGGACGAACGCGCCACCCTTGCCGGGCTTGACGTGCTGGAACTCGATGACGCTCCACAGCTGGCCGTCGATCCGGAGCACGGTGCCGTTCTTGATGTCGTTGGTCGTCGCCACGTTCGTCTTCCTGTCGCAGGGTCTTCTGAGGGCTGCACGTGGCCGTCCCACCGGGCCCGGCACGAGGCGCAGGGCGCGCGATGATCGCGCGGCTCGTGCGGACGGTCAGGTCCGGACGAGGGCGGAGCGGCAGATGGGCCTCGTCGATTCTACCGGAGCGCGCCGAGCACGGCGTCGGCGACGACGCCGACGACGGCCGCCCACGACATCGAGGCCAGCGTGCCGACGACGAAGCGCTCGGACGCCACGGGGTGCTCGCGCAGCTCGGGGTACCGCCCGAGGCCCTTGATCGCGACGACGAACGCGATGCCCGAGGGATACCCCGCGAGGAGGCAGCCCGTGATCGCGAAGCGCTCCAGGAAGCCGATCCACGTGCCGCCCCGCAGCGCCTTGACGGCTTCCGTCCCGATCGTCCCCGTGGTCGGCGGCGGCGGGACGGGCACCGACGCGGGATCGACCCCGCGCCGGCGAGCGAGCCGCCCGGACCGGCCCGGGCGCGCCGCCGCCCGCAGGACGCCCTGCGTCACGGGCGCGCCGCCGAGCACGCTCGCCGCGAGCGCCACCAGCCACACCACGACGGTCCACACGATCGTCACCGGATCCGTCATGCGTCGGTCTCCCCCAGCAGTCTCACGACGACGGGCCGGGCCGCCGCCTCCTCGGGCCAGAGCGCGGAGCGCAGCCTCTGGCTCACCGCCTGCTCGCTGATCGCGAGCCGGCGGGCCACATCCTTCTGGGTGCCACCGACATCCGCGAGCGTGTCGACGGCCTCCCACCCGTGCGAGGTCCGTCGTGCGGCGACGGCCGCGAGGAGCCGGACGAGCGCCTCGACCTCCTCGGCCCGACCGGGCCGACCACCGCGCACGGCCACGGGCGCCGTGGCCGTGCGGGACTTCGCCTGGTCGACGGCCTCGCGCGCCCGGACGAACGCCTCGCCCGACGCCTCGCGCGACACGGCCGGGAGCGGCTCGTCGACGGGCCCGACGCCCAGGCCGACGCTCCAGCCCCCGTCGCGCAGGAGGTCGAGGACGACGTCGAGGACGGTCTCGGGGTCGTCGAGCACGCCCTGCACCTCGTCGCCGACGGTGCGCTCGAATCCCAGCACGACGCCGGGGCGGCCGTCGAGGAGCCTCGCGCAGGTGGCGCAGGAGCCCCGGCACGCGGTCGGCGTGCCCGGTGCTCCCCCGCTGGTCCACCGTGAGGACGAACATGCTCTCCAGGCTACGCCCTTGATCCTGAGGGATCAATATTGCAGGCTTGATCGAGGCCCATCAAGCCTGCGCGTCGTCGTTCCTGAGGCGCGCACCCAGGGCCTCGAGGGCGAGCCGGTACGAGTCGAACCCGAAGCCCGCCACGGTCCCCGTCGCGACCGCCCCGACGACCGAGTGGCTGCGGAACGCCTCGCGCGCGGCGGGGTTGCTGAGGTGGACCTCCACGAGGAGCAGGCCCGAGGTGGTGACCTGCGCCGCGGCGTCGCGCACCGCGTAGGAGTAGTGCGTGAACGCGGCGGGGTTGAGCACCACGTGCGCGCGGGCGTCGACGGCCTCGTGGAGCCAGGCGAGCATCTGCGCCTCGTCGTTCTGGCGCACCTCGACGTCGAGACCCAGCGCCGCGCCCCAGCGCACCGCGGCCTCGCGCAGGTCGGCGAGCGTCGCCGACCCGTAGATCTCGGGCTCCCGCACACCGAGCCGGCCGAGGTTGGGTCCGTTGAGGACGAGCACGCGATCCATGCCCCGACCCTAGCGCCGGGCGCGCCCGGGTCGTCGCGCCGTCCACCGGCCCGACGGGCGGGGGACGCGCCGTCGGGCACGCTGGCACGGTGACGACCGACGCCCTCCGGAGCACCCCGTACCTGCACGCAGGCTTCGTCGCGCTCGCGCACCGGGGCTTCGCGCCGACCGGTCTGGAGAACTCGCTCGCCGCGTTCGAGGCAGCCCGCGACCTCGGCTACCGCTACGTCGAGACGGACGCGCACGCGACGAGCGACGGTGTGGCGGTGGCGTTGCACGACGCGTCCCTCGACCGGACGACGGACGGGCACGGCCTCGTCGCCCGCCAGCCGTGGCGCACCGTGTGCGACGTGCGCGCATCGGCGGGCGCGAGCCGGTCCCGGCCCTGGAGGACCTGCTCGGCGCGTGGCCGGACCTGCGCGTCAACGTGGACGTCAAGTCGTCGGCCGCCGTCGCGCCCGTCGCCGAGGTCATCGAGCGCACGCGCGCGCACGACCGGGTCTGCGTGGCGTCGTTCTCCGCGGCACGGCGCCGCGCCACGGTCGCACGCCTGTCCCGGCCCGTCGCCACGTCCGCCGCGCAGCCCGAGGTCGCCTCGGTGGTGCTCGCCGCCCGGACCGGGGCGCCGCTGCGGCGTCGCCGCGTCGGGGTGGACTGCCTGCAGGTGCCCGAGCGCGTGGGCCGCGTGCGGGTGGTCGACCGCCGGTTCGTGCGCACCGCCCACGCCGCGGGCCTCGCGGTGCACGTGTGGACGGTCAACGCGGTCGCGGACATGGAGCGCCTGATCGACCTCGGCGTGGACGGGATCGTCACCGACCGCGCCGACCTGCTCCGCGACGTCCTCGCGCGCCGCGGGCGGTGGCGTCCGTCGCCCGCGGCGTGAGCCCCGTCAGAGAGCGACGGGACCGCGACCGACGGGCGCGTCGGCGCTGATCTCGGCGTACGCCGCGGCGAGCAGCGTCGGGTCGGGGCCCTCGAGCCGCGTGGGGCGTGCGACGTCGTCGAGCACGACGAACCGCAGGAGGTCGCCCCGCGACTTCTTGTCGCGGCGCATCGCCGAGAGCAGCTGCTCCCACCGGTCGCCGCGGTACGTGAGGGGTAGGCCGAGCGTGCCGAGGATCGTCCGGTGACGCTCGACGACGTCGTCGTCCAGCTTGCCCGCGAGGCGTGCCAGCTCGGCGGCGAACACCATCCCGACGGACACCGCCGCACCGTGGCGCCACTGGTACCGCTCGGTGAGCTCGACCGCGTGGCCCAGCGTGTGCCCGTAGTTGAGGATCTCGCGCAGGCCCGACTCCTTGAGGTCCTCCCCCACGACCCTCGCCTTGACCGCGACGGACCGCTCGACGAGCTCGGCGACGACCGCCCACGTCTCGGGCGTCGTCTCCCGCACGCCCCACTCGCGCAGCGCCTCGGCGTGCTCCTCGACGAGCTCGAGGATGCGCTCGTCGGCGATGAAGCCCGTCTTGACGACCTCGGCGAGGCCCGCGACGAAGTCCCAGCGGCCGAGCGACTCGAGAGACGCGAGGTCGCACAGCACGCCCGCCGGCGGGTGGAAGGACCCGACGAGGTTCTTGCCCTCGGCCGTGTTGATGCCCGTCTTGCCGCCCACCGCCGCGTCGACCATCGCGAGGAGCGTGGTGGGGACGTGCACCACGCGGATGCCGCGCAGCCACGTCGCGGCGACGAAGCCGCCGAGGTCCGTGGTCGCGCCGCCGCCGACCGTGACGATCGCGTCGGAGCGCGTGAAGTCGGCCTGGCCCAGCACGCCCCACAGGAACGCCGCCACCTGGGCGGTCTTCGCCTCCTCGGCGTCCGGCACCTCGGCGACGAACGCCTCGTAGCCCGACGCCCTGAGGTCCTCGTGGACGACCTCCGCGGTCGCCGCGAGGGCCGCGGGGTGCACGACGAGGACGCGGCGCACGCCGTCGCCGAGCAGCGCGGGGAGCTCGCCGAGCAGGTGGTGCCCGATGACGACGTCGTAGGGCTGGTCGCCGGGCACGCGCACCCGGGCGGGGGCCGGTGCGGGGGTGCCGGCCGGGGTGCTGTCGGTCACGCGGGGTCCTCCGTGGTCGTGCGTCCTGCGGCGGGCGCGAGGTGGTCGGGGCCGGTCGGGTGCTCCCCGAGGTGCGCCCGGACCTCGTCGGCGACCTGGGCGGGCGTGCGCGCGTCGGTGAGGACGCGCACGGTGGCCAGGCGCTCGTAGACGGGGCGGCGGGCCTCCATGAGAGCGGCCCAGCGGGCCCGCGGGTTTCCGAGGAGCAGGGGCCGGGCCTGGTTGAAGCCGACGCGCGGGGCGGCGTGCGCGAGGCTCACGTCGAGGAACACCACGACGCCGCCACCGGCGGCATAGGCCTCGAGCGCGGCCTGGGCGTGCTCGTCGAGGACGGCGCCGCCACCCAGGGCGAGCACGCCGTCGTGGGTCGCGAGTGCGGTCGTGACGGCCTCGCGCTCGAGCTCGCGGAACCGCGGCTCGCCGTGCTCGACGAAGATGTCGGCCACGGACATGCCGGCGACCGCCTCGACGTCCGTGTCGGTGTCGCGCTGTGCGAGACCCAGCTGGTCCGCGAGATGACGTGCGACGGTGGACTTGCCGCTGCCGGGCGGTCCGAGGAGGACGACGACCGGGCGGGTCCCGGGGGCGACGGGGGTCATCAGCGCTGGAGCTCCGGGATCGCGGCGAGGTAGGACCCGGCGTTGCGCCGGACCTCGGCGACCGAGTCGCCGCCGAACTTCTCGAGCGCCTGCTCGGCGAGCACGAGCGCGACCATGGCCTCGGCGACGACGGCCGCGGGCGGGACGGCGCACACGTCGGAGCGCTGGTGCTGCGCGGTCGCGGTCTCCCCCGTGGCCACGTCGACGGTCGCGAGCGCGCGCGGCACCGTCGAGATCGGCTTCATCGCGGCGCGCACGCGCACCACCTCGCCGTTGCTCATGCCGCCCTCGACGCCGCCGGCGCGGTTGCTCAGACGCCGGATGCGCCCGTCGTCGCCGCGCTCGATCTCGTCGTGCGCGGCCGAGCCGCGGCGGCGCGCGGTGCGGAACCCGTCGCCCACCTCGACGCCCTTGATGGCCTGGATGCCCATGAGCGCCGCGGCGAGACGCGCGTCGAGCCGGCGGTCGCTCTGCGCGTACGTCCCGATCCCGGACGGGACCCCGTAGGCGAGCACCTCGACGACGCCCCCGAGCGTGTCCCCGGCCTTCTGGCAGTCGTCGATCTCCGCGACCATCGCGGCGGACGTCGCCGCGTCGAAGCAGCGCACCGGGTCGGCGTCGAGCGCGGCGACGTCGTCCGGGCCGGGGACCGGCGCGTCGTCGGGGACCTCGACCGGACCGATGGCCACGACGTGCGACACGAGGCGGACGCCGAGCGCCTGCTCGAGGAACCTCGCGGCCGCGGCCCCGAGCGCCACCCGCGTCGCGGTCTCCCGCGCCGACGCGCGCTCCAGCACGGGGCGCGCGTCCTCGAACCCGTACTTGCGCATGCCGACGAGGTCGGCGTGCCCCGGGCGGGGCCGCGTGAGCGGGCGGTTGCGCGCGATCTCGCGCACGTCGCCCGTGCCGGCGTCGACGAGCAGGGCCTCCGGCGGCACCGGGTCGGACGACATGACGTCCACCCACTTCGGCCACTCCGAGTTGGCGATCTCCAGCGCGAGCGGCCCGCCCTGCGTCCTGCCGTGCCTCAGCCCGCCGAGGATCCGCAGCTCGTCCTGCTCGAACTTCTGGCGCGACCCGCGCCCGTAGCCGAGGCGGCGGCGCGCGAGCGCGGCCTGCACGTCAGCCGTCGTGAGCTCGACGCCCGCGGGGAGCCCGTCCAGGATCCCGACCAGCGCCTGACCGTGCGACTCACCCGATGTCAACCAACGCAGCATGATCGCCATCCTCCCACGCGCGCCTGGGGGGTCCGGCGGGCGCCCGCAGTGCGGACCGACCGCGCCGGACGGACCTGTGGACGACGGGCCCGAACGGCCCCGCGCAGGCGCTACGGTGCCGCGCATGACGCAGCAGGGGGCAGCGCCGGTCCCGGCCCCGCGGGGCCGTGGCCGTGAACCAGGGCGGCACGAGGCGCCCGCAGACGGCACCGGAGCGGGGACGACACCCGCGGCGGGGACGCCCTGGTCCCGGCGCGCCCGCACGGAGCTCGCCCTCGCGGGCCGTGGCGCGCGTCTCGCGGCGCTGGGCGCCGCGGCGCTCACGACGTGGTGGTCGGGCCTCGCCGGGCAGACTCCCGCCCTCGCCCTCGTGGCCGCGGCGGGCACGCTGCTGGCCGTCGTCGACGCGCGGACACACCGCCTGCCCGACGCCATCCTGCTGCCGGCGTGGGCCGTGGGCGCGCTCCTCCTCGGCGTGGCGGCGCTCCTGACGGGCGACGGCCCGGCGCTCGTGCGCGCGCTGTGCGGTGGCCTGCTCGGCTTCGCCACCTACGCCGCGCTGCGGCTCGCGCACCCGCCCGGGCTCGGGTTCGGCGACGTCAAGCTCGCCGGACTGCTCGGGACCGCGCTCGCCGGGCTCGGCTGGCCCGAGGTCGTCGTCGGCCTCGTCGCGCCCTTCGTCCTCGGGGGCGTCTGGGCGGTGGCGCTGGTCGTGCTGCACCGCGCGACGCGGTCGACCGCCGTGCCGTTCGGACCCTTCATGGTGCTCGGCGCCGCCCTGGCCGCCGTTCTCGGCGACGGCGTCGTCCGGGCGTACGGCCTGGGCTGAGCTCCGTGGCCGGTACCGTCGCCCGGGCGGGTCGGGAGCGGTCGGTCAGGCCCCGACGAGGGCCGACTCGAGGGCCGCGTCCATCGCCGCGATCGGCGCTACGCGCCCCGTCATGAGGCGCACCTGCTCGGCGGCCTGGTGCAGGAGCATGCGCTCGCCCCCCACGACGGTCCCGCCCGCCGCGGACCAGGCTGCGGAGAGCGCCGTCGGCCGGGGGTCGTAGACCACGTCGAGGAGGACCCCGCCGGGCGTGGTCCCGGACGTCGCGAGCGCGTCCGCGACCGGGTCCGCGGCGCGGGCGGGCAACGTCGCGACGACGACGTCGGCAGCGGCGAAGCGACCGAGCACCGACGCGCCCGACGGGTCGAGGACCTCGAAGCGAGGCTCGACCCCCATGCGGTGCGCGGCACGCTGAAGACCGCCGGTGCGGCCGAGCGAGCGGACGAGCACGGTCGGTGAGATGCAGCCCAGCTCGGCGAGGGCCGCGAGGGTGGACGCGGCCGTCGCACCCGCGCCGAGCACGACGGCAGAGGTCACAGAGCGCTCTCCGAGCCCCTCGCGGAGCGCCGCGACGAGGCCGTGCACGTCGGTGTTCGTCCCGACGAACGTCGGACGCCGGCCACCTGTCGGCTGCACCACGAGCGTGTTCACCGCACCGACCACGTTCGCCAGCGGGTCGACGTGGTCGAGCAGCGGGATCACGGCGTGCTTGAGCGGCATCGTCAGGCTGAGCCCGGCCCACGACGCGTCGAGCGACGCGACGAGCGCAGGAAGCTGCTCCTCGGTCGTGTCGATCGCCTCGTAGCGCCAGCCGTCGAGGCCGAGCGCGTCGTACGCGGCGCGGTGCAGGACGGGCGAGAGCGAGTGCGCGACCGGGTGACCGAGGACGGCCGCCCGCCGTGGCGCGGACGACGTGCTCACCCGGCGTTCGCCGCTTCCCACTGCTTGTACTCCTGCTTGAACTGCTCGAACTCGGCGTAGTTGTCCGTGAACTTCGTCTCGCCGGTGTCCAGGTTGACGGTGACGTACCAGAGCCACGGACCTTCGGGCGCGTTGAGCACGGCCTCGACCGTCGCCCGACCGGGGTTGCCGATGGGCGTCGGGGGCAGGCCCTTGTGAACCCGGGACGCGTAGGGCAGGTTCGGGTCGCGGAACTCGTCACGCGTGATCTCCGAGGCGGGCTTGTCGAGGCCGTAGGAGTCGATGGCGTCCATCCCGAGCGGCATGCCGTCGTCCAGGCGGTTGTACACCACACGCGCGACCTGCCCGAACTGCTCCGGACTCTGCCCCTCGCGCTCGACGATCGAGGCGATGGTGAGGACTCTCTGCCGGTCCTCCGGCGCCACACCGAACGCGTCGAGCTCGGCCACCGTCTGGCTCACCATGCGCTGGATGATGCCGGTCGCCGAGACCTCGTCCGGTTCGAGCACGTAGGTCGTGGGGTACAGCCAACCCTCGTAGTTGCCGTTCGCCTCGGCGGGCAGCCCGGTCGCCGCGGTGTCCGCCATCGCGGCCTCGAGCTCCTCGACGGGGACGCCCGTCACGGACGACGAGCGCTCGAGCACCTGGTCGACCGTCCACCCCTCCGGGATGGTGATCTTGGTCTCGACCCGGCTGTCGTTCGCCACGAGACGTGCGACGGCGTCCCTGGCCGACATGCCCTCGAGCAGCGTGTGCGTCCCGGGCTGGATCGTCCCCGCGCTCCCGTTCGCCTCGAACGCGTCGACGAAGGCCGCGGTGCTCGCGACCACGCCCGCGTCCACGAGCGCCGCCCCCATGTCGCGTCCCGTCGAGCCGGGCTCGATGGTGACGTCCACGGGCTCGGTCCCCGGACCCTCGAAGTCCTTCGCCTCGAGCGGGTTGTCGAACCCGAACAGGCTCGTGACGTTCTGCGAGATGACGTACCCGGCCCCGCCCACGACGAGCAGCGAGACGAGCACCACGATCGCGGCGCGACGACGACGGCGCGCCTTGCGCTTCTTCGCCGCGCGGCGCGCGCGCTCCGCCGAGCGCGACGAGCGCGACGGCTGCTGGTCCCCCTGGACGGCGGGACGTTCGAACAGGTCGGTCACTGTCGGTGGTCTCCTGTCGGGTCTACAGGCTCTCCGGCGCGCGCCCCCGCGCCCCGCTCGGCGTCGAGAGCGGTCTGCAGGATGATAACGGCCGCCGCCTGGTCGACGACCGCGCGGTGCTTGCGGCCCGAGCGCCCGGCGGCGTGCAGCGCCTGGTGGGCGCTGACCGTCGTCATCCGCTCGTCGACGAGGTGGACCGGGACGGGTGCGACGGCACGAGCCACCGACTCAGCGTACGCCCGGGCGTCCTGCGCGGCGCTGCCCTCGGCGCCGGAGAGGTGTCGCGGCAGGCCGACGTACACGACGGCCGCGCCCCGCTCCTCGACCTCCTGCGCGACCCGGGCGACGTCCCGCGGGACGCCCTGACCTGCGGCGGCGTCGCGGGCCAGCGTCTCCACCGGGGTCGCGACGAGGCCGTCGGGATCGCTCGCGGCCAGGCCGACACGCACGCTGCCCACGTCGACGCCCAGGCGCGCCCCCCGAGTGAGGGCGCGCCCGGCGTCGGGCGCAGGACCGGCGGGCACCGTCACGCGGCCGCGGAGACGCCGTCGCGCACGCCCTGGAGCGCGGCGGGCAGCGCCGAGACGTCGGTGCCGCCGCCCTGGGCCATGTCGTCCTTGCCGCCTCCGCCGCCACCGAGGGTCTGGGCCGCGGCCTTCGCGAGCGAGCCGGCACGCAGCCCGACGGCGCGCGCCGACGCGTTCGTCACGACGACCACCTGCGGGCGGCCCTTCGCGACGCCCCCGACGGCGACGACGCCCGGCTCCGACTCCCCGAGCCGACCCCGCACGTCGAGCGCCAGCGCGCGCAGGTCGTCCGCCGAGGAGACTTCGCCGGCGTCGTGCACGACGACGCGCACGCCGCCCGCGCGCTCCGCGCCGGCCGCGAGCGAGCCGGCGACCGCGAGCAGCTGCGCCTGACGCAGCTGGGCGAGCTCCTTCTCCGCGTCGCGCAGGCGCGAGACGAGCGAGCCCACCCGGTCGGGCAGCTCGTCGCTGCGCACGTTGAGCAGGCCCGTGAGCTGTCCGACGAGCGCGTGCTCCTTGGCCTGGAAGCCGTACGCGCCGTCGCCCACGAGCGCGTCGACGCGGCGCACGCCGGAACCGATCGACGACTCCCCGAGCAGCGTGACGAGGCCGAGCTGGCCCGTGCGCTGCACGTGCGTGCCCGCGCACAGCTCGCGCGACCAGTCCCCGCCGATCGACACGACGCGCACGGTGTCGCCGTACTTCTCGCCGAACAGCGCCATGGCGCCCATCGCGCGCGCCTCGGCGATCGGCATGAGCTGGTCCGTGACGTCGAGGTTCTCGGCGAGCTGGGTGTTGACCCGCTCCTCGATCTCCGACAGCGCGCCGCCCGGCACGGCGGACGAACGGCGGAAGTCGAAGCGGATGCGGCTCGGCGCGTTCTCCGCCCCCGCCTGCGTCGCGTCCTTGCCGAGCGACTCCTGCAGCGCCTTGTGGATCATGTGGGTCGCCGAGTGGGCGCGGCTGATCGCCTTGCGGCGCGCCGTGTCGATCGTCGCGGTGCCCGGGTCGCCCAGCGCCGCGGTGCCCTCGACGAGCCGACCCCGGTGCACGGACAGGCCCTTGACCGGGCGCTGCACGTCGTCGACCTCGATGGTCGCGCCGCCGTCCAGCACGATCGTGCCGTGGTCGGCGAGCTGGCCGCCGGCCTCGGCGTAGAACGGTGTGCGGTCGAGCACGACCTCGACGTCCGCCGGCGCGGTCGCCGCGGGAGCGGGCACGCCGTCGACGAGCAGCCCGGCGACCCTCACCGCCGCGGTCGAGTCCGTGTACCCGAGGAACTCCACGGGCGCCGCGAGCTCCGACGCGAGCGACTCGTAGGCCGCGGTGTCCACGCCGCCCGAGCGCTTGGCGAGCGCGTCCGCGCGGGCACGCGTGCGCTGCTCGGCCATGAGGGAGCGGAACGCCTTCTCGTCGACCTGGACGCCCTGCTCGGCCGCCATCTCGAGCGTGAGGTCGATGGGGAACCCGTACGTGTCGTGCAGCGCGAACGCCTGGTCGCCGCCGAGCACGGGCACCCCGCCCGGGCCGGCCGTCGCCTTGGCCCTCGAGACCGCCGTGTCGAGGATCGTCGTCCCGGAGGTCAGGGTGCGCCGGAACGCGTCCTCCTCGGCGTACGCGATCGAGGAGATGCGCTCGAAGTCGGTCGCGACCTCCGGGTAGGAGGCGGCCATGGCGTCCCGGCTCACGGGGAACAGCGCGGGCAGCGCCTGGTCCTCGACGCCCAGCAGGCGCATCGCGCGCACCGAGCGGCGCAGCAGGCGACGCAGCACGTAGCCACGGCCCTCGTTCGAGGGACGCACGCCGTCGCTGATGATCATGAGCGCGGAGCGCACGTGGTCGGCGACGACGCGCATGCGCACGTCGTCGTCGCGGTCGGCGCCGTACCGCTTACCGGACAGCTCCTGCGCGGCCGTGATGACGGGGAAGACCTCGTCGATCTCGTAGAGGTTGTCCTTGCCCTGGAGCAGGTACGCGACGCGCTCGAGGCCCATGCCCGTGTCGATGTTCTTGCGCGCGAGCTCCGAGACGATGCGGAACTCCTCCTTGGAGCGCACGTCGTCGATCGCGTACTGCATGAACACGAGGTTCCAGATCTCGAGGTAGCGGTCCTCGTCGACGACGGGCCCGCCCTCCTTGCCGTACGCGGGGCCCCGGTCGACGTAGATCTCCGAGCACGGCCCGGCCGGTCCCGGCTGGCCCGTGGACCAGTAGTTGTCCTTCTTGCCGCGCGCCTGGATGCGCTCGTCGGGGAGCCCCGCGATGCGCTTCCACAGCTGCCGCGCCTCGTCGTCGTCGTGGTAGACGGTCACCCAGATCGTCTCGGGGTCGAACCCGTACCCGCCCTCGGCCTGCGGCCTCGTGATGAGGTCCCAGGCGTAGGTGATCGCGCCCTCCTTGAAGTAGTCCCCGAAGGAGAAGTTCCCGTTCATCTGGAAGAACGTGCCGTGGCGCGTCGTCTTGCCGACCTCGTCGATGTCGAGGGTCCGCACGCACTTCTGCACGCTCGTCGCGCGGTCCCACGGCGGCGTCTGCTCGCCCGTCATGTACGGGATGAACGGCACCATGCCGGCGATGGTGAAGAGGGTCGACGGGTCGGGCGAGACGAGGGACGCCGAGGGGACCACCGTGTGATCGCGGTCGGCGAAGTAGTCGAGCCAGCGCTTGCGGATCTCGGCGGTGCGCATGATGTCCTTCGGTCGTCGTGAGGTCGGGCCCGTCAGGGCCGCAGGGTTCGGGCTGGCGGTCGCGTCAGAAGGAGTAGCCGAGGAGGTCCTCGTCGTCGTCGGCGCGGGCGTCCGGCATCGCGTGCCGGCCGGTGGCGGCCCGGCGCGCGCGGACGGCGGCCGGGTCCTCCTGGCCCTCGGCGAGGAGTGCCGCCAGGAGCTCGCGCTCGCGCGCGTCGCGCGCCGTCGTGAACTCGGTGCGGAAGTCGCGGACGACGTGCACGGCCCGCTCCCCCAGGCCGTTCACCCGGTCGGTCGCCTGGTCGACGAGCGACGCCGGGGCGTAGCGCGCGAGGACCTGGCGGCCCTTCACCACCACGACGACGGTGATCACGACCCCGACGCCCACCCAGAAGACGCGGCGCATCAGCGCGAGCCCTTCGTGCCGGACGAGGTGTCGCCCGCGGACGAGCGGCCGAACGAGCGCGCGAACGCCTGCCGCACGCCGTACGTGAACGCCGCGACCTTGACGAGCGGGGCACCGAACGTCGCCGCGTACAGGCCCGTGAGGGCGGACACGTTCTCGCTCACCTGCGCGGCCGACGTCGTGATCGTGTCGACCTTGACGAGCTGGCTGTTGGTCGTGGCCACGGTCGTCGCCGCCTCGTCGAGGATCGGCACGGAGTGGTCCGTGACCTCCTTGATGCTCGCGCGCGCCTCGTCGAGGACCCGGCCGAGCTTGAGCAGGGGCACCGCGAGCAGACCCACGAGCAGCACGAAAGCGACCGCCGCGATGAGGCCGGCCACATCTCCCAGGGACATTCTTCCTCCTGTGCCTGATCACGTCGTCTGATCACGGTCGGGGTGCGCGCCCGCCGGGTGACGGTGCTGGTCACCCGCGGGTCACGTGCTGGTCACGCCCGTACGCACGGGCTCCGCGAAACACTACCCGCCCCCGGCCCTGCCGGGCCGCCGGGGCCGCCCGGCGGGGCGGGGACGCCGGTCCGACCTTCCGGCCGGGTGCACCCGGACGCACGAACGCCTCGCTCGCCGACGAAGCGGTGAGCGAGGCGTCCGGAGCGGGACTCAGCGAGCGTAGTACTCGACGACGAGCTGGACCTCGCAGGTCACGGGGACCTCGGCACGCTTCGGGCGGCGCACGAGGACCGCGCTGAGCTTCTCGAGCTGGACGTCGAGGTACGCCGGCACGGCGGGCAGCACGTCGCGGTGCGCACCCGCGGCCGCGACCTGGAACGGCGTGGTCGCCTGGCTCTTCGGCTTGACCTGGAGGGTCTGGCCGGGCTTCACGCGGTACGAGGGGCGGTCCACGATCTTGCCGTCCACGAGGATGTGGCGGTGCGTCACGTGCTGACGAGCCTGGAGGATCGTGCGGGCGAAGCCGGCACGCAGGACGAGCGCGTCGAGACGGGTCTCGAGGTTCTCGACGAGCGCTTCACCGGTCAGGCCCTTGTCCTTGCGGGCGTCCTCGTACGCGCGGGCGAGCTGCTTCTCGCGCAGCATGTACTGCGCGCGCAGACGCTGCTTCTCGCGCAGACGGACCGCGTAGTCCGACTCGGTGCGGCGGCGCGCACGGCCGTGCTCGCCCGGGGGGTACGGGCGCTTCTCGAAGTGCTTGACGGCCTTCGGGGTGAGGGCGATGCCCAGGGCGCGGCTCAGGCGGACCTGGCGGCGCGAGCGCTTGACAGACGTCACAGCGGTGTCTCATTCCTGTCGTGTGGGTGATGACGTCACACCCGACGTCCTCGACGAGCGTCGAGACCCGGGTGCGGGACCAGCCGATGGACCACGAGCCTCTCCGGAGGAGAGGGGACGGGTCGGGGCCGAGGTCCCAGGTGGTCGCCGGAAGGCAACCTGAGCAGTCTACCGCACCCGCGAGCCGAGGATCTCCCGCACGCGGGCGAGACGCTCCGCGACCTGGCGCTCGTAGCCGCGGTCGCTCGGCGTGTAGTAGCGCGCGCCGTCGAGCGAGTCCGGCAGGTACTGCTGCGGGGCGACGGCGTGCGGGGCGTCGTGCGCGTACCGGTACCCGTCGCCGTGACCGAGCTGCTTCGCGCCGGGGTAGTGCGCGTCGCGCAGGTGCGGCGGGACGGACCCGGCGCGACCGGCGCGCACGTCCGCCAGCGCGGCGTCGATGCCGAGGTACGCCGCGTTCGACTTCGGGGCCGTCGCGAGGTGCACGACGGCCTCGGCGAGGACGATGCGCCCCTCCGGCATGCCGATGAGCTGCACGGCCTGCGCGGCGGCGACGGCGGTCTGGAGCGCCGACGGGTCGGCCAGGCCGACGTCCTCGGCGGCCGCGATGACGATGCGGCGCGCGATGAAGCGCGGGTCCTCCCCCGCCGCGATCATGCGGGCGAGGTAGTGCAGCGACGCGTCGACGTCGGAGCCCCGCATCGACTTGATGAACGCCGACACCACGTCGTAGTGCTGGTCGCCGTCCCGGTCGTACCGGACGGCCGCGACGTCGACGGCGCGCTCGACGGCGTCGAGGTCGACGGTGGCGACGTCGGCACGTGACGACGTCGCGGCGTCCGCCGGGTCGGAGAGCGCGGCACCCGCGGCGGCCTCGAGGACCGTGAGGGCCTTGCGGGCGTCGCCGCCGGCGAGGCGGACGAGGTGGTCCTCCGCCTCGTCCGTGAGCTCGACCAGGCCGTCGAGGCCGCGCTCGTCCGCGACGGCGCGCCGCACCAGCCCCCGCACGTCGGCGTCGTCGAGGGGCTGGAGCGTGAGCAGCAGCGAGCGGGAGAGCAGCGGCGAGTTCACGGAGAAGCTGGGGTTCTCCGTGGTCGCGGCGACGAGCGTGACCCAGCGGTTCTCCACGCTCGGCAGCAGCGCGTCCTGCTGGGACTTGGAGAAGCGGTGCACCTCGTCGATGAAGAGGACGGTCTCCTCGCCCCCGGTCGCGAGACGGCGGCGCGCGTCCTCGACGACGGCGCGCACGTCCTTGACGCCGGCGGTCACGGCGGACAGCTCGACGAACCGGCGGCCGGACGCCGTCGCGATGAGGTACGCGAGCGTCGTCTTGCCGGTCCCGGGAGGGCCCCAGAGGATCACGGACCCGGGAGCGGCGCGCGACGCGCCGGGCGCGCCCGCCTCGATGAGCCGACGCAGCGGCGATCCCGGCACGAGGAGGTGCGACTGCCCGGCGACCTCGTCGAGGGTCGCGGGACGCATGCGGACGGCGAGCGGAGCGCCGGGGCCGGGGCGCGGCGTCCCCTGGGTGCCGGACGTCGCGGCACCGAACAGGTCGCCGCCGAAGAGGTCGGCGGAGGGCGCGGTGGGCATGGGCACGAGCCTACGCACCGCCACCGACGGCGACGGTCGCTCGGGGAGGTCGGGTGAAGGTCGTCCACAGCGCACGGTGCGATCTGACAGCCCGCGACGCCGGGTGGGATGCTGACGCTCGTGTTCTCCAGCCTCGGTCGCCGCATCGCCCGCCATCCCCGTCTCACGGTCCTCGTGTGGGTCGTGCTCACGGCCCTGGGGTTCGCGCTCGCCCTGTTCGGGGTCCAGGGCGAGGGCCTCTTCGACCGTGTGACCACGGGTGCGCCCGCGGTGGCCGGGGCGCCGAGCGAGCGGGCGGACCGGATCCTCGCCGAGAACGACGACAGCGGGGACGAGATCACGCTCCTGGTCCGCGGCGTCGACCCGGCCGACCCCGGGGTCGCCGACACCATGACGGACGTGAACGCGGGCCTCGTCGCGACCGAGGGCGTCGAGACGGTCATCAACCCCTACGTCCTGCCCGGTGGCGTCGAGGACGAGGCGGCCCAGCCGCTCGTCGCGGAGAGCGGGGACGGCTTCCTCACGGTGGTCACCCTGCGCACGGACCTGGAGCCGGAGCGGTCGGACGTCGTGGCGGCCCAGGTCGTGGAGGACCTCGAGGCGGTCCCGGCGGAGCTCGCCGACGCGGCTCCCGACGCCGCGGGGGACGCGACGGGGCTCGTCGGGTCCAACGACCTCATCGTCGACGCGATCACGACGCAGGTGCAGGAGGACCTGACGACGGGCGAGAAGGTGGCCCTCCCGGTCGCGCTGCTCATCATGGTCCTCGTCTTCGGCGGGTTCCTCGCCGCCGCGATGCCCATGGCCGGTGCCGTCGCCTCGATCGGCAGCGGGCTCGGCGCGCTCTTCGGCCTCACGTACCTGCTCGACGTCGACGCGTCGGTCGTCAACGTCGTCACCGTCCTGGGTCTCGGGCTGTCCATCGACTACGGGCTCCTCGTCGTCTCACGGTTCCGCGAGGAGCTGCACCGGCTGATCGACGGCGGCGACGACCCGTCGCTGCGCCGCCGACGCGGCGACGGCGTGGTGCACGAGGCCCTCGTCCGGACGATGGCGACGGCGGGGCGCACCGTCGCGTTCTCCGCGCTCACGGTCGCGATCTCGATCGCCGGCCTCATGGTCTTCCGACCCGACATCCTGCGGTCGGTGGGCGCTGGCGGGCTGGCGGTGGTGCTGATCGCCGTCGCCACCGCGCTCACGCTCGTGCCCGCGCTGCTGGCCTTCACGGGCCGGCGGCTCGCCAGGCCGGGACTCCTCGGCAGGATCCCGGGCCTCCGGCGGGTCCTCGAGCGCACCGCCGACGTGCAGTCCGACGAGGGCGTCTTCTCGCGGCTCGCCGGTCGCGTCCAGCGGCACCCCCTGTGGGTGCTGGTCGGGACCGTCGTCGTGCTCGTCGTCCTGGCGCTCCCCCTGCTCGGTGTCCACGTCCGCAACTCGGGGATCGAGCTGCTGCCGCCCAGCTCGCCGCAGCGCGAGTTCGTCGACGAGCTCGCCGCGGAGTACCCGTCGAGCGCGGGCCCGCAGGTCGTCGCCGTCGTCGCCGGCGGGGTCGACGAGGCGCAGGCCTGGGCGGACGAGGTCGAGGGCGTCGACGGCGTCGCGCGCGTCGACCCGGCGGCGCCGCTGGACGGGTACGCGGTCGTGGGGATCCACGTCGAGGGCGGCGACGCCGGCAGCCCGGAGGCCGTCTCGGTCGTGCGCGACGTGCGCGCCCTCGACGCGGGCGCGGACGTCTGGGTCACGGGCCAGGCGGCCGGGCAGGTCGACTTCCTCGACGCTCTCGGAGAGCGCGTGTGGTGGGCGGTGGGGATCGTCGTCGGCGCGACCCTGGTCCTGCTGTTCCTCATGACGGGCTCCGTCGTGATCCCGGTCAAGGCGCTGCTCACGAACGTGCTCTCGCTCGCGGCGTCGCTCGGCGTGCTCGTCTGGGTGTTCCAGGACGGCCACCTCGAGGGGCTGCTGGGCTTCACGTCGGTCGGCGGCATCGAGACGTACGTCGTCGCGCTGGTCGTCGCCTTCGCGTTCGGCCTCGCGATGGACTACGAGGTCTTCCTCCTCGCGCGCGTCAAGGAGCTGCACGACGCGGGCCACCCGAACGACGAGGCCGTGCGGCTCGGGCTCCAGCGGTCCGGGCGGATCATCACGTCGGCGGCCGCGATCATCGTCGTCGTGTTCACCGGCTTCGTGTTCGGCGAGCTCCTCGTCATCAAGGAGGTGGGCTTCGCCCTCGCGGTCGCGGTCCTCATCGACGCGACGATCGTCCGGCTGCTGCTCGTCCCGGCCACCATGACGCTCCTCGGCCGGTTCAACTGGTGGGCACCGGGCCCGCTCCGCCGCGTCCACCGCCGGCTGTCGATCTCGCACTGACCACGCCGCACCGACGGGCTGCGACGCGCGGGGACCCCGGCTAGCGTGGCGCCATGCCGGCAGCACAGCACCCCCGAGACGCGCCGACCGGTGGGGACGAGACCCGTTCGGCCGTGATCGTCGAGGACGACGCGGACATCCGCGACCTCCTCGACACGGTCCTCCGGCAGGCGGGGTTCGTGACGCGCACGGCGGCGACGGGCCGCGAGGGCGTCGCGCTCGTGCAGGAGATCGACCCGCTCGTGACGACCCTCGACGTCAGCCTTCCGGACATCGACGGGTTCGAGGCCTGCCGTCGCATCCGCGCGGTGTCGGACACGTACGTCGTCATGCTCACCGCCCGCACCGACGAGATCGACGCCCTCATGGGCCTCGATGCCGGTGCCGACGACTACCAGACCAAGCCGTTCCGCCCCCGCGAGCTGCGCGCGCGCATCGAGGCGCTCCTGCGCCGTCCACGGCGTGCCGCGCCCGCTCCCGGGCCGGTCACCGGTGCCGCCGATCCCACGGCCGCCGGACCGGACGGGGGCGACGTCGGACCGGGAGCCTCCGCCCCCGCCCGGCTCGTCGCCGACGGCCTCGTGGTGGACGTGGACGCCCGCACGACCCACGTCGACGGCACCGAGGTCCACCTGACCCGCAGCGAGTTCGACCTGCTCGCGGCGCTCGCCGGGGCGCCGGGCCGGGTCCTCGCGAAGGACGCGCTGGTCCGGGTCCTCTGGGGGGACGAGTACGACGTCGGGACGCCCGTCGCGGACGCCGACCGCCGCGGCGTCGAGGTGCACCTCGCGAACCTGCGGCGAAAGCTCGGGGACGACGCGGCCAGCCCTCGCTGGATCCGCACCGTCCGTGGGGTCGGCTACCGGTTCGACCTCGTCGGCTGACGGCCGCCGTCACGCCACGCGAGGAGCACCGCCGCCACGTCGGCCAGGGTCTGCGCGGCCGCAGCCGAGAGCGACGGCTGCTCGCGGGCGAGCGCCACGGTCCCGTCGGCGTGCAGGGCGTCGAGCGCACGGGCCGCGACCGCGTCGAGCAGGTCCGCGCCGAGCATCGCCGACGTGCAGCCCACGGAGAGCAGCGCCGCCCGTGCCTCCGTCGTGTCCCCGACGACCGCCGCGCGTCCCACCCGCTCGACGCGGGCCTCGAGCCGTTCCGCGTACGACAGCGCGAACCGTTCGACGGCGTCGTGGTCGCCGTCGAGCTCGTCCGCGAGCGCCGCCCAGGCGCGCTGCATCCGGGCGCGTCGTCCGTGGAGGGAGCCCGTCACGCGCGCAGGCAGAGCGACGCGTCGGTCGTGGTGCTCACGACGACGTGGGCGACGTCGGGCAGGCGCGCCTGGCGCAGGACGGCCTCGAGGACCGAGCGGAGGGTCGCGGCCCCGTCGTTCGCGGGGACGGCCGCCCCGATGGTGGCGGGCCGCGACACCTCGTGGACGGCGGTCTCGTCGGGGGTGAGCCCGTAGCCGTCGAGCTCGGCCTTGAAGGGGAGGACGTCGTCCGTCACCGTGGCCGTGGTCGGCGCGGTCAGCACTGCGGTCATGCGGCACCTCGGTAGTCGTTGCTGGTTCACCTCCCGAGATCCTGACGATCCCACCTCGGCGTCGCCCCGCCCGGGGCGCAGCGCGGACTCAGGATCGGCTCAAGATCGACCGGCGCTGGGACGACGCCGTGATGCCGATGGCGCCGCCGTCCGGCGCGCGAGACGCCGAGGACCAGCACGAACGCCGCCCGGCGGACCAGCGGCGGACCGGCGGGTCAGCGATCAGCGGCGGGACTCGAACGCCTGCGTGACGCGGTAGCCCACGTGCTCGTACACCCGCCGGGCCGCACCGTTGTCCGCGTACATCCCGAGCACGATCATCGGCTCCTGCCGGAGGCCTGACCTGGTGGCAGCCGCCGTCACCGCGCGCGCGACGCCCCGGCCGCGCGCCGCGGGGTCCGTGGCGATCCCTCCGAGCACCCACGGGGCTCCCCGTCGCGCACACCGCGCTCCCGCGACCCCGCGGACGTCCCCTGCGTCGTCCTGCCAGCCCCACCACCGCGTGCCCGGGTCGCGCGGGTCGAGCTCCGCCGCGGGGTTCGCCCGGTCGAGCAGCGCGCGCGCCACGGCCCGCCCACGGGGCCCGTCGAGCGCGACGACGCGGCTCTCGCCCGGCTGGGCCGGCGGCTGGGTCGTGGCGGTGAACCAGTCCCATCGTGAGACGGGGTCCGTCCGGAGGTGCGCCGGCAGCCCGCTGTCGGAGGCCTCCGCGAGGGCGGACGCCACGACGCTCGTGCCGCGCGGCAGCGACGAGCGCACCACGCCCGCCGTGAGAGCCGGCTCGTCGAGCAGGAGGTGCGCGACGCCGTCGGGCGTCCCGAGCCCCCACAGCCCGACTCCGCCGTCCTCGAGGGCGCGCCGCACGACGAGCGCGTCGTCCCGCGCGCCGACGTCCAGGACCTCCCAGGCGTGCCCCTCGGCACGCACGACGGGATGATCGGCCCACCCCTCCAGCACCCGCGCAGCGCGCGAGACGCGCGAGGGCGCGCCGACCCGGTCGTCCCGGGCCGGCGCGCCCTGGCGCGACGTGCTGGTCGTCACTCCGCGGCGGCCGCCGGGAGGTTCCCGGGCTCCCCCTTCGCAGCGGGCTTGGCGTCGACGCCCGCCTCCTTGCGCTGCTCGGGCGTGATGGGCGCGGGCGCCTGGGTGAGCGGGTCGTAGCCCCCGCCGGACTTGGGGAACGCGATGACGTCGCGGATCGAGTCCGACTGCGTGAGCAGCGCGACGATGCGGTCCCAGCCGAACGCGATGCCGCCGTGCGGCGGGGCGCCGAACTTGAACGCGTCGAGCAGGAAGCCGAACTTCTCCTGCGCCTCCTCGGGCCCGATGCCCATGACGTCGAACACGCGCTCCTGCACGTCGCGGCGGTGGATACGGATCGAGCCGCCGCCGATCTCGTTGCCGTTGCAGACGATGTCGTAGGCGTACGCGAGCGCGTCGCCCGGGGAGGACTCGAACGTGTCGACCCAGTCCGGCGTCGGGGACGTGAACGCGTGGTGCACCGCCGTCCAGGCGGAGCTCCCGAGCACCACGTCACCCTCGTCGGCGGCCTCACCGGTCGGCTTGAACAGCGGCGCGTCGACGACCCACACGAACGCCCAGGCGTCCTCGTCGATCTGGCCGGTGCGCTTGGCGATCTCCTGGCGCGCGGCGCCGAGCAGCGCGCGCGACTCGGAGGTCTTCCCGGCGGCGAAGAACACCGCGTCTCCGGGCTGCGCACCCGTCGCGGCCTGCAGCCCCTCGCGCTCGGCGTCGGACAGGTTCTTCGCGACGGGGCCCGCGAGCGTCCCGTCCTCCTGGAAGGTCACGTAGGCCAGGCCGCGGGCGCCGCGCTGCTTGGCCCACTCCTGCCACGCGTCGAACTGGCGGCGCGGCTGCGAGGCCCCGCCGGCCATGACCACGGCGCCCACGTACTCCGCCTGGAAGACGCGGAACGGGGTGTCCTTGAAGTAGTCCGTGAGCTCGACGAGCGGGTTGCCGAAGCGCAGGTCCGGCTTGTCGCTGCCGTACAGGCGCATCGCGTCGTGGAACGTCATGCGCGGGATCGGCGTGGGGATCGTGTAGCCCACGAGCTCCCACAGCGCGACGAGGATCTTCTCCGCGAGCGCGATGACGTCGTCCTGCTCGACGAAGCTCATCTCGACGTCCAGCTGCGTGAACTCGGGCTGGCGGTCGGCGCGGAAGTCCTCGTCGCGGTAGCAGCGCGCGATCTGGTAGTACCGTTCCATGCCCGCGACCATGAGCAGCTGCTTGAACAGCTGCGGCGACTGCGGCAGCGCGTACCAGGAGCCGGGCGACAGGCGCGCGGGCACGAGGAAGTCGCGCGCGCCCTCGGGCGTGGAACGCGTGAGCGTCGGCGTCTCGATCTCGACGAAGTCCTCGGCGTCGAGCACGCGGCGCGCCGCCTGGTTGACCTTGGAGCGAAGGCGCAGCGCATGAGCCGGCGCGGGACGACGCAGGTCGAGGTAGCGGTGCTTGAGGCGCGCCTCCTCGCCGATCGTCTCGGTGTCCGCGAGCGCCGTCGACACCTGGAACGGCAGCGCCTCGGACGTGTTGAGCACGACGACGTCGTGCGCGAGGACCTCGATCTGGCCCGTCGGCAGGTTCGGGTTCTCGTTCCCGTCGGGGCGCCGGGACACCTCGCCCGTCACCTGGAGCACGAACTCGTTGCGCAGCGGGTGGGCCACGGACTCGTCCCGGATGACGACCTGGGCGATGCCCGACGCGTCGCGCAGGTCGATGAAGGCCACTCCCCCGTGATCGCGCCGACGGTCGACCCAGCCCGTGAGGGTGACGGTCTGACCGGTGTGCTCGGCCCGCAGTGAGCCGGCCGTGTGGGTGCGGAGCACGGAGTTCGTCCTTCCATGTCGTACGAGAGGTCGCGTGAGGAGTGGG
The DNA here is from genome assembly GCF_965112045.1 of Cellulosimicrobium sp. Marseille-Q8652. NCBI lineage: Bacteria > Bacillati > Actinomycetota > Actinomycetes > Micrococcales > Promicromonosporaceae > Cellulosimicrobium > Cellulosimicrobium sp. Marseille-Q8652. The sequence continues at coordinate 1,441,225 of NZ_CBCOPS010000002.1, forward strand.
GGCGCGACGAGCGCCCGTGCGAGTCTAGTCGCTGACGCACCCCGCCCCACCAGGAGGATCCCCATGCCGCGCACGATCGCCACCGCCCGACGGGTCGAGCTCGACGAGCTCGTGGAGCTGCTCCGCTCGCGCCACGACGGCGTGCTCGTCACGACCCGCTCCGACGGTTCGCCGCAGATGAGCCCGGTGACGTACGGGGTCGACGGCGAGGGGCGCGTCGTGGTGTCGACGTACCCGGAGCGGGCGAAGGCCGCGAACCTGCGCCGCCGGCCGCAGGCGTCGCTCCTGTCGCTCGGTCCGGGCTTCTCCGACCCGTGGGTGCAGGTGGACGGGACCGCCGAGGTGATCGAGCTGCCCGACGCGGTCGAGCCGCTCGTCGACTACTACCGCGCGATCTCGGGCGAGCACCCGGACTGGGACGAGTACCGCGCCGCGATGGTCGCGCAGGGCAAGTGCCTCGTGCGCGTAACGATCACCTGCTGGGGACCGGTCGCGACGGGCGGGTTCCCCCCGCGGCTCGCGGACGGGTGACGCGTCCCGTCTGCCGGGCGTAGCGTGCCGACCGTGCCGATCACGCTGTGCGTCCTGCTGTGGCCGACCGACGACGCCGACTCCCTCGCGCGGTACGAGGACGAGGTCCTGGCGCTCGTCCCCGCGCACGGCGGGCGCGTGGTGCAGCGCGTGCGCGCGCTGCCCGGCCAGGACCCGTCCGCGCCGTGCGAGGTGCAGGTCGTCGAGATGCCCGACGACGCGGCGCTGACCGCGTACATGACCGACCCGGCGCGCGTGGCGCTGGCCGACGTGCGCGACCGCGTCGTGGCACGGACGGAGGTCGTGCGCGTCGCCCCGGTGCCGAGCGGCACCGCCTGAGCAGGCCTCAGAACAGCACCTGCTCCACGCCGCCGCCCGCGAGGTCCAGCGCTCCGCCGTCGACCGGCATGCCGGCGAGCGCCCCGCCGGCCACCGACGGGGTGACCGGGCGGGCGAGGCTGCCGGCGGGGTACGCGCCGTCGACGGGCGGTTCGGTGACACCGGTCCCGCCGAGCTCCCCGCGCCGGAAGCGGCCGTCGACGCCCGACGGGCCCCGGTGGCCCGAGACGGCGAATCCCCGCGTCTCGAGCATCGGGCGCACACGGTCCCACAGCCAGGAGCGGTAGGCCTTGGAGGCGTACGTGCCGCGGTCGTAGACCCGTTCGTACCCGGGCACGAGGCGGGGGTGCTCGCGCGCGAGCCACGTCATGAACCACTCGCGAGTCCCGGGCTTGAGGTGCAGCGGGAGCACGGTGACGCCGGTGGCGCCCGCGTCCTTGACCGCGTCGAGGAGGTCGGTGAGCGACCGCGTGGAGTCCGTGAGCCACGGCAGCACGGGGGCGATCATGACACCGCACGGGAGCCCGGCCTCGCGGATCGTGCGGATCAGGTCGAGGCGTGCGCGAGGGCTGGGCGTGCCTGGCTCGACGGACGCCTGCAGCTCCGGGTCGAGCAGCGCGAGCGACACGCCGATCCCGACCTCGACGCGGGAGGCCGCGTCGGCGAGGAGCGGCAGGTCGCGGCGCAGGAGCGTCCCCTTGGTGAGGATCGACAGCGGCGCGCCGGAGTCCGCGAGCGCCGTGATGATCCCGGGCATGAGCCGGTAGCGTCCCTCGGCGCGCTGGTACGGGTCGGTGTTCGTGCCGAGGGCGACCGGCTCGTGCGTCCAGGACCTCTTCGTGAGCTCGGCGCGCAGCACGTCGTCGACGTTGACCTTGACGACGACCTCGCGGTCGAAGTCCTCGCCGGCGTCGAGGTCGAGGTACTGGTGCGTCGGCCGCGCGAAGCAGTTGTGGCTCACGACCCCGGCCGCGACGAAGTCGCGCGTCCCCGTGGTGATGTCGACGAGCTCGACGAGGTCGTCCGCGCCGCCGAGCGCCTCGAGCGACTCGACGCGCAGGGCGTCGTCGCCGGTGACGTCCTGCCCGAGGAGGGGCGAGGCGCCGGAGCCCTCCTCCGTCGCCGTGGCGGCGAGGTCCCGCAACCCGCTCCGTCCCGGGCCGACGAGGACGTCCCCGAGCGCCAGGTGGGCGCGGTGGCCCGCGCCTGCCACGACGTGGCGCCAGCCCCGCTCGGTGAGGAACCGGTGGTCGCCGCTCGCGACGAGCCGCGTGCCGTCGGCGAGCGTCACCCGGTAGGCGCGCTTGCGCGTGGTCCAGCGGTCGAGGACGCGCGTGCGGACGTACCGGCGGTAGGCGCCGTGCGCCTGGGTGCCGACGATCTCGTCGCCGACCCGGAGCTCGCCGACCGGCCGCTGGGTCCCGTCGGCGAGGAGCACGGGGGTGTGCGGGCTCAGGCAGTACGAGCAGGCGTGGCTGCAGCCGCGGTACGGGTTGACCGTCCAGCGGAACGGCATGCGCGACATCGCGGGCACCTTCGACAGCGCGCTCTTCGCCGTCACCTCGTGGAACGTGATCCCCGCGAACTCGGGCGTGCGCACGCTGCGCACGAGGCCCACGCGCTCCAGCCCCGGGAGCGCGCCGTCGTCCGCGCCGATCGCCTGTCCGTCCCACCGCACCCGCATATTCGAACAGGTGTTCGATCGAGTGTCAAGACACGCCTGCGCCGCCGGGCGGGGCTCCCCCCACACCGTCCCGCGGGGTGAGACGCCGGGATTGTCCTCCCGCGGCGCAGGCCCTAGGGTCGGGCCCGAACGCCCCCGGGGAGCGCACGAGCGCTGAGAGTGCAGGCCGGACACCCGTCCCCCCTGCAGACCCGTGGAACCTGATCTGGTTCGTACCAGCGAAGGGAGCAGGGCCGACGTCACCGTCCCCTGCGCGCTCGCACCCGCGCGCCCCGTGCGCCGGGCCGGGTGCGCGGGCGAGCGGTGGTGCGCCGTCGTGCACCCCTCGGTGCGGGGGCCCGACGGAGGGAGCCCGCATGACCGAGTCCCGCACCACGCAGCCGACCACGAGCAGTCCCCGCCCGGGTGCGAACGGCCCGCGCCCCGCACGGCGCGGCCTCACCCTGCACGAGACGGTCCTCGTCGCCGTCCTCGGCGTCGTCTTCGGGTTCGTCTACTGGGCCGTCGTGCAGCTGTGGGCGCCGCTGCAGCTCGCCATGGGACCGTTCGCGGACCTCGCGTCGAACGTGCTGGCCGGGGCGTGGATCGTCGTCGGTCCGCTCGCGACGTACGTCGTGCGCAAGCCGGGCGTCGGCATCCTCGCCGAGACGCTCGCCGCCCTCGTCGAGGTGGTCTTCCTCGCCTCGCCCGCGGGCCCGCTCCTGCTCGTCGTGGGGCTCGTCCAGGGCGCCGGGGCCGAGCTCGCGTTCGCGCTCACGCGCTACCGCCGCTTCGGCTGGGGCGTGTTCGTCGCTTCCGGCGTGAGCGCGGCGCTCGTCAGCTACGCCTTCAACGCCGTGCGGTTCGGCTGGCTCGGGCAGGACTACGCGATGCTCCGCCTCGGGATCCAGGTCGTCTCGTGCGTCGTGCTGTGCGGCGTCGCGGCACGGCTCCTCGGGGACGCGCTCGCCCGCACGGGGGCCCTCGACGCGTTCGCGATCGGGGCGGAGCCCCGTGGCTGAGCCCGTGGGCCTCGGGGCCACCGCGCCCGACGCGGTCCGCGCAGCCGGCCTGTCCGTCACCCTGGGCCGTCTCGACGCGCGCGTGCTCGACGACGTCCACGTCACCGTGCCCGCCGGCACCGGCCTGCTCGTGCTCGGCCCGTCCGGCTGCGGCAAGTCGACGCTCCTGCGCGCCTTCGTCGGGGTGGTCCCGCACACGCTGCCCGGGACCGTGTCCGGCGACCTGCACGTCGTCGGGCACGACCCGCGCGACGTCACCCCGGCCCGGCTCGCGGCGCACGTCGGCCTCGTCCAGCAGCGCCCGGGCGACCAGCTGTGCCTCGCGCGCGTCGACGACGAGCTGCGGTTCGCGCTCGAGAACCGCGGCGTGGACCCCGACGCCTTGGACGCCCGCGCGTGGGCCGCGCTCGACGCCGTCGGCGCGGCCCACCTGCACGAGCGCGCGACCTCCGCGCTCTCGGGCGGCGAGGCGCAGCGCGTCGCGCTCGCCGCGGCGCTCGTCGCCGACCCCGACCTCGTCGTGCTCGACGAGCCGACGGCCCTCCTCGACCCCGCGGCGGCGCACGACGTCGGCGCCCTCGTCGCGGCCCTCACCGGCGCTCCGTCGGCGCCCATCGACGACCTGTCGCGCGCGCGGCCGGTGCCCCGGGCCGTCGTCCTCGTGGAGCACCGGCTCGACGAGCTCGGCACCCTGCCCGGCGCGACGCTCGTGCTCGGGAGGAACGGCCGCGTCCTCGCGCACGGGCCCACCGACCGGGTCCTGCGCGAGCACGCCGACGAGCTCGCCGCCCTCGGGTGCTGGTTGCCGCTCGCGGTCCGGCTCGAGGCCGCGGGCGCGCCGGGCCCGCTCGGCACGCCCGAGACCGACGCCTGGCTCGCCGACCTCGCCGGGGCGGCGCCCGCCGAGGCGCCCCGGCACCGGGCGGCTCCGGGGGCCGGCGACCCGGTGGCGCTCCGCGCCCGCCGCCTCGCGGTCCACCGCGGCCCGCGTCCGGGCCGTGCGGGCCGTGCGGGCCGTGCGGCACGTGCGGGACGCGACGGCGTGCCGGTGGTGCGCGACGTCGACCTCGACCTCCGTGCGGGCGAGGTGCTCGCCGTCGTGGGGCCGAACGGTGGCGGGAAGTCGACGCTCCTGCGCGGCCTCGCGGGGCTCGAGCGCACCACCGGCGAGGTCACGACCACGGCGAGCGAACCCGTCGCCATGGTCTTCCAGGACCCCGAGCACCAGCTCCTCGCCCGCACCGTGCGCGACGAGGTCGCCTGGTCGGCCCGCTGCGCGGGCCTGACCGACCTCGACGTCCGCGTCGCACGGTCCCTCGAGACGTTCTCCCTCACAGCGCTCGCCGACGCGAACCCCTACCGGCTCTCGGGCGGCGAGCAGCGTCGCCTCTCCCTCGCCACCGCGACCGTCCTCGACCCGGCCGTCCTGCTCGCGGACGAGCCGACGTTCGGTCTCGACCGTGCCCAGGCGGCGGCGACCGCGCGCGTGCTGCGTGGCCGGGCGGACGCCGGCGGTGGCGTGGCCGTCGTCACGCACGACCTCGCCCTCGTCGCCGAGATCGCCGACCGCGTGGCGGTCGTCGTGGACGGCGAGCTCGTGGCGCTCGGCACGCCGGCCGCGGTGCTCGGCGACGACGCGCTCTGCGCGCGCGCCGGGCTCCGCAGGCCCCCGCTGCTCGAGTGGTGGGCGCGCACGGGACGCGGCCTCGGCGTCGACCCCGGCGCTCTCGTGCGCGCGCTCGGCCGAGCAGCGCTCGCGGACCCCGACCGCGTGGTCGCCGGGGCGGCGCCCTCGTGACCGCGCGGCCCACCCCGCTCGGACGGTGGAACCCGACGGTCAAGCTCGCGACCGTGCTCACCCTGTCCACCGCGGTGCTGCTCGTCACGGACCCGGTGACGCCGGCGGTCGGGTGGGTGCTGGCGCTCACGGCGCTGGTCGCGCTCGGTCGCGTCCCGGTGCGCACGCTCGCGCTCGCGCACGTGCCCTTCGTGGTGTTCGCCGCGAGCCTGCTCGTCGTCAACGTCCTGACCCGACCGGGCGGGGCGCCGGTCGCGCTGGGCCCGCTCACGGTCGGTGCGGACGGCGTGACGGTCGGCACCGCGCTCGCCCTGCGCACGCTCTTCGTCGGGGCGCTCTCGCTCACTCTCGTCCTCACGACGGGCCCGGTGCGCCTCATGACGAGCCTGCACCAGCACGCACGGCTGCCGGTGACGTGGACGTTCGCGGTCCTGGCCGCGCACCGCCTGCTGGTGGAGCTGCCCGGCGCGTGGCACACGATCCGCTGCGCCCAGGCCGCGCGCGACCCGCGTCGCACGCCCGGCCGCCTGCCCCGCTCGCCGCGAGCGCTCGGGGCGGCGGCCTTCGCGCTCCTCGTCGGGGCCGTCCGGCGCGCGGAGCGCCTGACGATCGCGCTCGAGTCGCGCGGACTCGGGTCCGGTCCGCGCACGACCTCGCGCCCGGTGCCGCTCCGCCCGTCCGACGTCGTCGCGGCGGGCACAGTCCTGCTCGTGGCCGCGGCCGTGGTCGTCGCGGGCGTCGTCGGCGGGTGGGTCACGGGTCTCGGCGCGCTCACCGCCTGACGGTCCGCCGACAGCCCGCCGTCCCGCCGGCCACGGGCCGGACGCCGTCGTCGGGCCGTTGCCGGTGGTCAGTCCGTCGCGGGGACCACCCGGGGCCACAGGTCCTCGGCGGGCGGCGTCCACGACGCGGCGTCGGCGTCGACCTGCTCGCCCGAGCGGATGTCCTTGACCTGGTCCGGACGGGCGACACCGGCCTCGTCCACCTGCCCGGCGGCGGGGAACCACACGAACGGGATGCCGCGCCGGTCCGCGTAGCGGATCTGCTTGCCGAACTTCGCCGCGGCGGGCGCGACCTCGACGGGCACGCCGCGCGCCCGCAGCGCGGTCGCGACCGCGTCGGACGCCTCGCGCGACTCCTCGCTCGTCACCGCGACCACGACGGCGCTGGGGACCGAGCGCGTGGCGCGCACGAGACCCGCGGACAGCAGGCGCGACACGAGCCGTGACACGCCGATCGAGAGGCCGACGCCCGGATAGGTGGTCGAGCCGTCGGACGCGAGCGTGTCGTACCGCCCGCCCGAGCAGATGGACCCGAGCTGCTCGTGCCCGACGAGCACGGTCTCGTAGACCGAGCCCGTGTAGTAGTCGAGCCCCCGCGCGATCTTGAGGTCGGCGACCACGACGCCCGGGGCGCGCACGCTCGCCGCGTCGATCAGCGCACCCAGCTCGTCCAGCCCGGTGTCGAGCAGGTCGCTGACGACGTCGTGCTGCGCCGCGAGCGCCCGCACGCGGTCCACGACCCCGGAGTCGCTGCCGCTGATCGCCGCGAGCGCAAGGCAGGCGTCGGCCTGCTCGGGCGTCGTGCCCGCCTCGGAGACGAGGAGCGAGGCGACCTTCTCGGGGCCGACCTTGTCGAGCTTGTCGATCTGGCGCAGCACGTCGTCGACGGCGTCGATCCCGAGCCCGCGGTAGAAGCCCTCGGCGACGCGCCGGTTGTTCACGAGCACGCGCACCTCGGGGACGCCGATCTCCCGCAGGGCGCCGAGGGCCTCGGCCATGACGAGCGGGAGCTCGACCTCGAAGTGGTACGGCAGCTCGCCCGCACCGACGACGTCGACGTCGGCCTGCGTGAACTCGCGGAAGCGCCCGTCCTGGGGGCGCTCCCCCCGCCAGACCTTCTGGATCTGGTAGCGCTTGAACGGGAACGCGAGGTGACCGGCGTTCTCCAGCACGTAGCGCGCGAACGGCACGGTGAGGTCGAAGTGCAGGCCGAGCTGCTTCTCGGGCCTCCCGGTCCGGGGCTCGTCGCCCTCCCCCGGCTCCTCCTGGAGGCGGCGCAGGACGTACACCTCCTTGGACGTCTCGCCCTTGCGCAGCAGCTGGTCCAGCGGCTCCACCGCACGCGTCTCGACCCCCGCGAAGCCGTGCAGCTCGAACGTGCGGCGCAGCACGTCGAGGACGTGCTGCTCGACGATCCGCCCGTCGGGCAGCCATTCGGGGAATCCGGAGAGGGGTGTGGGCCTGGCCATGGGACCTGATCCTTCCAGACGGCGGCGCCCGACCGGCAATCGTCCCGATCGCGCGGCGCGGGTCGGGCCGGGCCGGGCCGGGCCTGCGGGACGGAGGTCAGGCGCGGGCGAGGAACGGGTTGGTCGCGAGCTCGCGGCCGACGGTCGTCGCGGGACCGTGACCGGGCAGCACGTCCCAGCGGGGGTCCAGGCGGCCGACGACGTCGTGCAGCGTCCGCTCCATCGTCCCGCCGTCACCGCCGGGCAGGTCCGTACGCCCCACCGACCCGGCGAAGAGTACGTCGCCGCTGAGCAGCAGCCCGGACCCCGGGCGGCCGAACAGGTAGAGCGTCGAGCCCTCGGTGTGGCCGGGCGCGCCGACCGCGAGGACCTGCACGGCGCCCCATCGCAGCGCGTGCCCGTCACCCGCGCCGACGTCGAACCCCTGCACGTCGGCCGGCTCCCGGTAGTCGCCCGGACGTGCCCCGGCGGCGCGCAGCGACTCGCCGAGCGGTCCGGAGACGAGGGACGCTCCCGCGGCCCCGGGTCCCGACGCCCGTGGTCCCGCGGACGACGCCGGCCCTCGGTCGAGCGTGCCGAACGGGTCCGCGAGCCGGTAGGCGTCGGCGGTGTGCAGGGCGACCGGCACGCCGAACCGCTCGCTCAGCGTCGCGGCGTCCCACGTGTGGTCGACGTGCCCGTGGGTCGCGAGGACGGCGCGCACGGTGAGGCCGCGGCGTTCGACCGACGCGGTGACCGCGGCCGCGACCCCGGCGCCCGCGTCGACCACGACGCAGTCCCCTCCACGGCTCACGATCGAGCAGTTGGTGCCGAAGACCGGGGCGACGACCACCTCGACCTCGACCCTGCCGTCGGCCGCGACCTCGCTCGCGTCGTCGCCACCCACCGACGTCGCGTCCTGTCCCGTCGGCCCGTCCGGCCCCGTCCGACCGTCGTGCCCCGTGAGCCCGTCCACGGCCCGAGGCTAGCGCGCCGGCGGGACGCCGCCGCGGCGACGGACCGGCGAGGTCGATACCGGACCGTGACCTGGTGCGCGGCAAACCACGGGGCTCCGCGGCCCGCGGTGCCTAGACTGTCCCGTACCGACCACGGGCGCACCGTGGTCGACCGCGCGCGCCGTCACGGCCGACGACGAAGGAGCTGGGGTGTCGACGAAGAGCAGGGAGCGCGAGCAGGCGCGCCGCCGCCAGGAGAAGTGGGAGCGGCGCCAGGAGCAGCTGCGGGCACGGCGCCAGCGCAGGTGGTCCATCGTCGGCGTGGTCCTCGCCCTCCTCGTCATCGGCGTCGTGGTCTGGTGGGCGCTGTCCGCGGCCCAGGACTCGGGCACCGACCCCGCCGCCGAGCCGGACCCCGCCACCGGCAGCACGTCGGGCAGCACCGGCGAGCACACCCTGCCGCCGGCCTCCGCGGCCGAGGGTCGCGAGTGGACCTCGGAGCTCACCACGAGCGTCGGCGACATCACCCTCTCCCTCGACGGCGCCGCGGCGCCGCAGGCGGTGGCGAGCTTCGTCTCGCTCGCCGACTCGGGGTACTTCGACGGGACCTCGTGCCACCGGCTGACGACCTCGGGCATCTACGTCCTGCAGTGTGGCGACCCGACGGGCACCGGCACCGGCGACCCGGGGTACAAGTTCGGCCCCGTCGAGAACGCCCCGACCGACGACGTCTACCCCGCCGGGACCGTCGCCATGGCCCGCCAGGGCGGGGACGGCGAGTCGATGGGCTCCCAGTTCTTCCTCGTCTACGAGGACTCGACCATCCCGGCCGACGCGGCGGGTGGTTACACAGTGTTCGGCACCATCACATCCGGTCTGGACGTCGTCCAGGCAGTCGCTGACGCGGGGACCGTGGACGGGGCCGGCGACGGCTCCCCCGCGACCCCGGTCACCATCGAAGGAGTTGAGACCCAGTGAGCGATCCCGCGAACAACGAGGCGAGCACGCCGGTGACGGAGTCCGCAGAGGCGGGCGCGACCGGACGGGTCGAGGCGACCGAGACGCAGGCTGCCGAGACGCCGGCTGCGGAGGCCGAGCCGACCGGCGCGGAGGTGCCCGAGGCGCGGGCGGCCGAGGCGCAGGCTGCGGAAGCCCCCGAGGCGCCGGCCGCGGAGCAGGAGCCGACGGAGGAGCCGACGGGGGCCCCCGCGCCCACCGAGGCGCCGCAGGCTGCCGACGAGACGCCCGCCGCGGACCAGCCCGAGGCCGCAGCCGAGGGGGGCTCCGCCCCCGAGGACGACTCCGCGGAGGGCTCCGCACCCGAGGACGACTCCGCGGAGGGCTCCGCCCCCGAGGACGACTCCGCGGAGGCCGCAGCAGGCGCGGCTGTCGAGTCGGCACCGGACGAGACACCGGTGGCCGCCGGTGAGCCCGAGGCGGCCGTCGAGCCCGAGGCGGTGGCGCAGGGCGTCGTCGCAGACGAGGCGTCCGGCACGACGCCCGTCGAGGGCGACTCCGCCGCGCCGGTGGAGGCCTCCCCGGCCGACTCGGCCGAGCCGGCCGAGCCGGCCGGAGAGCCCTCTCCGGCCGACGTCGAGCCGGCTCCTGCCGAGCGCCCGACGCCGCGACCGGCACCGCGTCCCAAGCCCTCGGCCCTCCCGCACCCGCCGCGCCGGACGGAGCGGGCCGGCGCGGCGGGGGCGGGGGGGCCGGGGGCCTGGGGCGCGGGGCCGGGCGCGGCGGCCGGCGCCCCGCCGGGGGCCGCCCGACGCCGGCCCGGGGGGGCGCTCCCGCCCGCCCCGCCCGCCCCGCCAGGGAGTTCGGCCGGGTCGACGACGACGGCACCGTGCACGTCCGCGAGGAGGCGGGAGAGCGCGTCGTCGGGCAGTTCCCCGGCGTCGGCGCGGACGAGGCGCTCACGCTCTACGTGCGCCGCTACCTCGACCTCCAGGCGAAGGTCGCGCTCTTCGAGGCCCGGCTCACCGGGACGGACCTGTCCGTGAAGGAGATCGACCAGACGCTCGCGCGGCTCTCCGAGGAGACGGCCGAGCCGTCGGCCGTCGGAGACCTCGACGCGCTGCGCGCCCAGGTCGCGGCCCTGCGCACGGTCGCGGGCGAGCGTCGCCAGCAGCTCGAGGCGGAGCGCGCGGCCGCGAAGTCGGCCGCGCTCGCCGCCCGCACGGAGATCATCGAGGCCGCCGAGAAGATCGCGGCGACCGACCCGAGCCGGATGCAGTGGCGTCCGGCGGGCGAGGAGCTCCGCGGCCTGCTCGAGCGCTGGAAGGAGGCGCAGCGCTCCGGTCCCCGCATCGACCGGGCGAGCGAGGAGTCCCTGTGGAAGCGGTTCAGCCACGCGCGCACCGCGTTCGACCGCGAGCGGCGTCACTACTTCGCGGAGCTGGAGCAGCGCAACACGTCGGCCAAGGCGGAGAAGGAGAAGCTCGTCGAGGAGGCCGAGTCCCTCGCGTCGAGCACCGACTGGGGCCCCACGGCGGGTGCGTACCGCGACCTCATGGCTCGTTGGAAGGCGGCCGGCCGGGCCAGCCGTCGCGACGACGACGCCCTCTGGGCGCGCTTCCGCGCGGCGCAGGACACGTTCTTCCAGGCCCGTGACGCGGCGAGCTCGGCCACCGACGCCGAGTACGCGGCGAACCTCGAGGTGAAGGAGGCGATCCTCACCGAGGCCGAGGCCCTCGTCCCGGTGCGGGACCTCGCCGCCGCGAAGGCGGCCCTGCGGGACATCCAGGAGCGGTGGGAGCAGGCCGGTCGCGTCCCGCGCGGGGACCTGCAGCGTGTCGAGGGGCGGCTGCGCGCCGTCGAGAACGCCGTCCGTGACGCGGAGCAGGCGCAGTGGACGCGCACGAACCCGGAGACGCGGGCGCGCGCCGAGGGCGCCGCAGCCCAGCTCGAGGCCGCGATCGACGCCCTCGAGGCCGACCTGGCCGCGGCACAGGAGCGCGGGGACGCGCGGGCCGTCGCCGACCTCGAGACGGCCCTCACCGCGCGTCGCGCCTGGCTCGAGCAGGTCGTCCGCGCGGCCGAGGACTCGCGCGGCTGACGCCCGACGCTCCGGTGCGTGCGCAGGGGCCGGTCTCGTCCACAGGACGAGGCCGGCCCCTTCCGCGTCCCTCCCGGGTGGTGCACCGTGAGGGGATGCGCACCGCCACGAGTCGCGGGCCCGCCGCGGGGCCTCCCGACGACACGCCCACCGAACCTGCCGGAGCGTCCTACCCGCCCCTCGCGCGGCTGCTCCTGCCGTGCGTGCCGGAGGTCGGCCTGCTCGTGCGGCCGTCCGAGGTCGGCGGCGAGGTCGCGTACCAGGACCTCGTGCGGCGCGGCGCGCTCGTCGAGGTCTGGGACGGAGTCGCCGCACCGGCACGCGTCCCGCACACCCCGACCCTGCGCGCTCTGGCCGTCCGTGCCCTCGTACCGGCCCCCACCGTGCTCGCCGGGGCGGCCGCCGCCTGGGTCCTGTGCGGCGCTCGCCGCCCCGACCGGCTCGACGTCGTCTACCCGCCCGGCACCCACCGCCCCACCCCGCTGCCCGGCCGCGTCCCCCGGCAGGCCGCGGTGCTGCGCTCGGAGACGGAGCTCGTCGCCGGGGTCCTCGTGACCGACCCGCGACGCACGGCGCTGGACGTCGCGACCCGGTGCGACCGCGCCGCGGCGCTCGACGTCCTGCGACGGCTCCGCGCGGTGCGGGACCTCGACGTCGCCGCGGCGGCACGCTCGCTCGAGCTCCGGTTCCGCTGGCCCGGACGAGAGCGGGCCCGGGAGGTCTTCGCCGTCCTGCTCGCCGAGGTCGCCCCGGCCGACTAGGTTGGGCGCCATGGCCGCTGCGACGACACCGGTGGAGCTCGACGTCCGAGGACGCACGGTCCGCGTGACGAGCCCGGACCGGGTCGTGTTCCCCCGTCGGGACGTCACCAAGCTCGACGTCGTGCAGTACTTCCTCTCCGTCGGCGACGGCATCCTCGGGGCGCTCCTCGACCGCCCGACGACCCTCGAACGCTGGCCAAAGGGGGTGTTCGAGGGCGCCCGCATGAGCACGCGGACCGACAACAGCGGCGACGCGTTCTACCAGAAGCGCGTGCCGAAGGGCGCGCCCGACTACGTGCGCACCGCCCGCATCGCGTTCCCGAGCGGTCGCACCGCCGACGAGGTGTGCCCCACGGAGCTCGCCGTCGTGGCCTGGGCGGCGAACCTCGGCACGCTGACGTTCCACCCGTGGCCGGTCCGCGGCGAGGACGTCGAGGCCGTCGACCAGCTCCGGATCGACCTCGACCCGCAGCCCGGGACAGACTTCGACGACGCCGTCCGCGTCGCCCCGCACCTGCGCGAGGTCCTCGACGAGCTCGGCATGACCGGTTATCCTAAGACCTCCGGAGGCCGCGGCATCCACGTGTTCGTGCCGATCGCGCCCGAGTGGGACTTCGTGGCCGCGCGGCGTGCGACGATCGCGATCGGTCGCGAGCTCGAGCGCCGGCTCCCCCAGCAGGTGACGACGAAGTGGTGGAAGGAGGAGCGCGGCGCCAAGATCTTCGTGGACTACAACCAGATGGCGCGCGACCGCACCATCGCGTCGGCGTACTCCATCCGCTCGAACCATCGCGCGACGGTCTCCGCCCCCGTGCGGTGGGACGAGCTCGGCGACGTCCACCCCGACGACTTCGACGTGGCGTCGATGCCCGCTCGTTTCGCGGAGGTCGGCGACCTCTTCGCACCGCTCCGGGCCGACCGGGAGGACCCCGGGGCGTCGCTCGAGGCCGCGCTCGAGCTCTCGCGTCGCGACGAGGCCGAGCACGGCCTGGGCGACCTGCCCTATCCCCCGGAGTACCCGAAGATGCCGGGCGAGCCCAAGCGGGTCCAGCCGAGCAAGGACCGCGACCGCCCGCACGGCTGACGTCGCGCGCCGGCATCCGGCCGGACGACGGTCACCCGACCCCCGGTGCTCCGGGGAGGATCTCCGTGAGGTCGTAGCGCACGGGCTCGTCGAGCTGGTCGTACGTGCACGACGACGGCTCGCGGTCGTCGCGCCAGCGCCGGAACTGGGCGGTGTGACGGAAACGGGTCCCTTCCATGTGGTCGTACGCGACCTCGAGCACCCGCTCCGGTCGCAGGGGCGTGAACGACAGGTCCTTGCCGGAGCTCCACCGCGACACCGCACCCGGCATGCGCTCCCCCGCCGGGTTCTCCCAGCCCGACCACGGGTGCGCGTCCGCCTCGGGGGTGCCCGGCTCGACGACGAGCGGCGCGAGCTCCGCGACGAGCGCCGCGCGACGCGCCGCAGGGAAGGAGGCGGCGACACCGACGAACTGCAGCTGCCCCTCGCCGTCGAACAGACCGAGCAGCAGGGACCCGAGCAGCGGCTCGGAGGGGGTCGACGTCTTGTGCAGCCGGTATCCCGCCAGCACGACGTCCGCCTCACGGCCGTGCTTGATCTTGAGCATCGCGCGCTTGTTCGGCTGGTAGGAGCCGTCGAGCGGCTTCGCCACCACACCGTCGAGGCCTGCACCCTCGAACGTGTCGAACCACTCGCGCGCGACGGCCACGTCGCGCGTCCGCGGGGTGGCGTGGACGCGGGGCCCGCGGAGCCCGATCCCGTCGAGCACCTCCTGGCGGCGCGCGAGGGGCGCGTCCGTGAGGTCGTCGTCGCCGAGGGCGAGGACGTCGAACACCACGAGGCTCGCGGGCGTCTGCTCCGCGAGGAGGCGCACGCGCGACGCTGCGGGGTGGATGCGCTGCTGCAGCACCTCGAACTCGAGCCGGCCACCCTGCGCGACCACGATCTCGCCGTCCACGACGCACCGCTCCGGCAGCGCCTCCCGCACCGCGTCCACGACCTCCGGGAAGTACCGCTCCATGGGCCGCGCGTTCCGGCTGTCGAGCCGTACCTCGTCGCCGTCGCGGTACACGATCGCGCGGAAGCCGTCCCACTTCGGCTCGTAGACGTAGCCGCCCGGTGTGGCGTCCGGCTCGGGCACGTCCGGGACCGACTTCGCGAGCATGGGCAGGACGGGCGGCATCACGGGCAGGTCCATGCGCCCGATGCTGCCACCGGCGTGCCGACGCCGCCCGACGACGTGCCGGACCGCCGCCGGAGCGCTCCGCCCGCCCGGGGCCGCCTCAGGCGGGGAGCTGCGGTGCCGGCTCGGCGCGGGACCCCGTCATGCGGTAGACGTCGAACACGCCGTCGACCTTGCGCACGGCGCTCAGCACCTGGGCGAGGTGAGCGGGCTCGGCCATCTCGAAGACGAAGCGTGACATCGCGACGCGGTCGTTCGAGGTCGAGACGGTCGCCGACAGGATGTTCACGTGGTGGTCCGACAGGACACGCGTCACGTCCGAGAGCAGCCGTGCCCGGTCCAGCGCCTCGACCTGGATCTGGACGAGGAACATCGCGTTGCTGCCCGTCGTCCAGCCGACGTCCACGATGCGCTCGGGCTGGTTCCGCAGGCCGACCACGTTCGCGCAGTCCGCACGGTGGACGCTCACGCCCTGCCCGCGCGTGATGAACCCGATGATGTCGTCCCCGGGCACCGGCGTGCAGCACTTGGCGAGCTTCACCCAGATGTCCTCGACGCCCTTGACCACGACGCCGGGGTCGCCCGTGCGCACGCGCCGCGCCGTCTGGCCCGGGCGAGCCGTCTCGGCGACGTCCTCGACCGTGCCCTCGTCGCCGCCCATCGACTGGACGAGCTTCGACACGACGTTGGCGGCGGAGACCTGAGCCTCCCCGATCGCGGCGTACAGCGCCGTGACGTCGGCGAAGCGCATCTCGTTCGCGAGGGCGACGAGCGTCTCGTGCGACAGGAGGCGCTGGATCGGCAGGTTCTGCTTGCGCATCGCCTTGGCCAGCGCGTCCTTGCCGTGCTCGACCGCCTCCTCGCGGCGCTCCTTGGAGAACCACTGGCGGATCTTGTTGCGCGCCCGAGGGCTCTTGACGAACGCGAGCCAGTCGCGGCTCGGGCCGGCGTTCTCCGACTTGGACGTCAGGACGTCGACGGCGTCCCCGTTCTCCAGCGTGGAGTCGAGCGGGACGAGGCGGCCGTTGACCCGCGCCCCCATCGTGCGGTGACCGACCTCGGTGTGGACGGCGTACGCGAAGTCGACCGGCGTGGACCCCGCGGGCAGCGCCAGGACGTCACCCTTCGGCGTGAAGACGTAGACCTCGGCGCCGCCGATCTCGAACCGCAACGAGTCGAGGAACTCCGCGGGGTCCGCGGTCTCACGCTGCCAGTCCACGAGCTGGCGCAGCCAGCGCATGTCGTTGGCCGCGGGGTCGCCCTTCTCGGTCCGCCCCGCCGTCTTCGCGGTCTCCTTGTACTTCCAGTGCGCCGCGACGCCGTACTCCGCGCGCCGGTGCATCTCGTGCGTGCGGATCTGGATCTCGACGGGCTTGCCGCCCGGGCCGATGACCGTCGTGTGCAACGACTGGTACATGTTGAACTTCGGCATCGCGATGTAGTCCTTGAACCGCCCCGGCACCGGGTTCCACCGGGCGTGCAGCGCACCGAGCGCCGCGTAGCAGTCCCGGACGCTGTCCACGAGGACGCGCGCGCCGACGAGGTCGTAGATCTCCGCGAAGTCGTGACCGCGCACGATCATCTTCTGGTAGATCGAGTAGTAGTGCTTCGGCCGACCGGTCACGGTCGCGCGGATCTTCGCGCTCCGCAGGTCGGCCGTGACCTGCTCCCGCACGACGGCGAGGTACTCCTCGCGCGCCGGTGCGCGCTCGGCGACGAGGTGGACGATCTCGTCGTACACCTTGGGGTACAGGGCCTGGAACGACAGGTCCTCGAGCTCCCACTTGATGGTGTTCATGCCGAGCCGGTGCGCCAGCGGGGCGTAGATCTCCAGCGTCTCGCGCGCCTTGCGCTCCGCCGACGACGACGAGACGTACTTCCACGTGCGTGCGTTGTGCAGGCGGTCCGCCAGCTTGATGACGAGGACCCGGATGTCGCGCGCCATGGCGACGACCATCTTGCGCACCGTCTCGGCCTGCGCGGCGTCGCCGTAGGTCACCTTGTCGAGCTTCGTGACGCCGTCGACGAGCATCGCGATCTCGTCGCCGTACTCCCCGCGGAGCTGGTCGAGGGAGTACTCGGTGTCCTCGACCGTGTCGTGCAGGAGTGCCGCGGCGAGCGTCGAGCCGTCGAACCCGAGGTCCGCGAGGATCGTCGCCACGGCCACCGGGTGGGTGATGTACGGGTCGCCGCTCTTGCGCAGCTGGCCGCGGTGCGCGCGCTCGGCCGTGGCGTAGGCACGCTCGATGACGGAGAGGTCGGACTTGGGGTGGTTCGTGCGCACCGCCTGGAGCAGCGGCTCGAGCGCCGGGCTGCCGCCACCGGTCCGCGTGCCGAACCGCACGAGGCGCGACCGCACGCCGCGTCCCGCTGCGCCGCCGCCACCCGAGGTGGCCGGAGGCTGCCCGGCGGGCGCGGACGACGTCCTGGTGTCCTCGCTCATGTGCGCCTCCCTCCGTGTGCGGCCGACGTGGGCCGACGTTCGTGCGACGACCTGCCGCACCGACCGGAGTGGCAATCCTACGACTCCACGTGCAGGAGCGTGGTCACCCCACGTCCCGCGAGGCGGTCACGACCACCCAGTCCGTCGAGCTCCATGAGGAACGCCAGGCCCACCACGACGCCTCCGGCCCGCTCGACCAGCTCGGCACCGGCGGCTGCCGTCCCGCCCGTCGCGAGCACGTCGTCCACCACCAGAACGCGTGCACCGGGTCGCAGTGTTCCCGTCCGCAGCTCGATCGTGGCGGTCCCGTACTCGAGGTCGTACGTCACCGCCTCGATCGGCGGCGGGAGCTTGCCCGCCTTGCGGAGGGGCACGAACCCGACCCCGAGGTGCGTCGCGAGCGGCGCGCCGAGCAGGAAGCCCCGGGCCTCCAGCCCGACGACGAGGTCGATGCCCCCGTCGACGGCGTCGACCACGTGACCCAGCGCCTCGATGACGTGACGGAACGCGTCGCCGTCGGCGAGCAGGCCCGTGATGTCGCGGAACGTGATCCCCGGCCCCGGGTAGTCGGGCACCGACCGCACGAGCTCGAGGACCCGCGCCGACCGCTCGGGGCCGAGGCCGCCGAGACCGACGGCCCGCAGGCCGTCGGTCCCGGCCGCCGGGACGTGCTCGGCGGTCATCGCGCGGCGCGCCGCTTCCGCGGCTGCGCCCTGTTCCCCTGGTGCGCACCCGGCTGGAGCTGACGCGTGCCGTCGACGCCCGCCGCGGCGAGCACCGCGTCCTCGGCTCCCTCGTCGCCGAGCTCCGCGGCCCGGTCCGCCCGCAGGTCGAGGACCTTGCGCGTGTGCGCGGCGATCGCCGTCTCGCGCTCGCGGAACGCGACCTCGAGGGGCGTCGCGAGGAAGATCGAGGAGTACGCGCCCACCGCCATGCCGACGAACAGCGCGAGCGCGATGTCGCGCAGCGTGCCGGCCCCGAGCAGGAAGGCTCCGATGAAGAGGATCGCGGCGACCGGGAGGAGCGCGACGACGGACGTGTTGATCGACCGCACCATGGTCTGGTTGATCGCCAGGTTGGCGCGCTCCGCGTAGGTGCTCCGGGTCTGGTTCAGGATGCCGGCGGTGTTCTCGCGCACCTTGTCGAAGACCACGACGGTGTCGTAGATCGAGTACGCGAGGATCGTCAGGAGTCCGATGACCGTCGCCGGGGTGATCTCCCAGCCGATGAGCGCGTAGATGCCCACCGTGACGACCAGGTCGTGGAACAGCGCGATGACGGCGGCGAGGGCCATGCGCCAGTTCCGGAAGTAGACCGTCATGACGAGGCTCACGAGCAGGAGGAAGACGACGAGACCGACGATCGCCTTCTGCGAGACGTCCTGTCCCCACGTGGGGCCGATGAACGCGCTGGTCACGTCCCCGACCTCGACCTCGTAGGCGTCGGCGAGCGCGGACCGGACGTCCTCGACCTCCTCGTTGCTCAGCTGCGCCGTCTGGACGCGGACGCTCTCCGCGCCGACCGTCGAGATCCGGGGCTCCTCCTCGGGCGCGACCGACTGCACGGCCTCGACCCCGGGCTGCTGCGACGTGTCCGCCACACCGGAGACGGTGAACTCCGACCCACCGCGGAACTCGATGCCGAGGTTGAGCCCCTCACCGGCGATGCGCACGCCGACGACGCCGAGCGACAGCACGACCGCGACGATCGCGGCGACGAAGTACCGCTTGCGCCGCGCGACGATGGCGTAGGACCGGCGACCGGTGTAGAGGTCGTTGCCCCACTGGGCGAATCCGCTGGCCATCAGTGCTTCTCCTCGTTCTCGCCCGCGGACGCCGGAGCGTCGGAAGGCTGGTCCTCGACGGTCCCCGCGGCGGCGGCCCGCCGCTGCGCGGCGCGCCGTTCGGCGATCGTCGTGCGGGGCCCGTCGCCACCGCCGACGCCGGCCGTGACGGTCTCGCGCGCGGGCGCCTCGGACGCGGTGCGCACCGGCTCGGAACGGGGATCCGGCGCCGACGGCGCGTCCTCGACGACGTCGTCCGACGCCGCTGCGGTGACGACACGACCGCGTCCCGCGTACCGGACGCTGCGTGCCCCGAGCCGGCGGGGGTCAAGCCCCGACCACGGGTGGCCGGTCGCGAAGAACTTCGTCCGCGCGAGGAGCTGCATCAGCGGGTGGGTGAAGAGGAAGACGACGACGATGTCGATGAGCGTCGTCAGCCCGAGCGTGAAGGCGAAGCCTCGCACGCCACCCACCGCGAGGAAGTACAGGACGATCGCCGCGACGAAGTTCACCGCGTCCGAGGCGAGGATGGTGCGGCGAGCACGCTCCCAGCCCTTCTCGACCGCGGAGTTCAGCGTGCGCCCGTCGCGCAGCTCGTCACGGATGCGCTCGAAGTAGACGATGAACGAGTCGGCGGTGATACCGATCGCGACGATGAGCCCCGCGACGCCCGCGAGCGAGAGGCGGTAGCCGATCGTCCACGACAGGAGCGTGATGATCCCGTACGCCAGGAGCCCGGCGACGCCCAGCGACGCCACGGTCACGAGCCCCAGCACGCGGTACTGGAAGAGCGAGTAGATCACCACGAGCAGCATGCCGATCGCGCCGGCGAGCAGGCCCTTCTGGAGCTGCTCGGACCCGAGGGTCGCCGAGATCTGCTGCTGGCTCTGGACCTCGAAGGTCAGGGGCAGGGAGCCGAAGTTCAGCTGGTTCGCGAGGGTCGCGGCGGTGTCCCGGGTGAAGCTGCCGGAGATCTCCGCCTTGCCGTCGTTGATCGCGACCTGCGAGACGGGCGCCGAGATGACGAGGCCGTCGAGGACCATCGCGAACTGGTTCTGCGGCGCCGGGAGCGAGGTCAGCCGCGTGGTGACGTCGCGGAACTCGGTGGTCCCCTCGCCGTCGAACTCGAGGTTGACGACCCACTCGTTGGTCACGGCGCCGGTCTGGCCGACGCGGAGCCCGGAGCTCGCGTTCGCGATGTCCGTGCCCTCGACCTCCACGGGCCCGAGGACGTACTTGGCCAGGCCGTCCGCGGAGCACGCGACGAAGGCGCTGTCCGTCGGGCCGCTGTCGCCGCCCACGAGGTTCTCGGGGACCGTGCAGTCGAGAGCGTCGAACTGCTCCTGGATCTCGGGCGTGATCTGGGCCAGGTCGCTCGGGTTCTCCGGCCGGACGGCCTCCCCGTCCTCGGTGCCCGGCGTCGCGCCGTCCGTCGCCTCGTCGCCCGGCTCCTCGGTCGCGCCGTCGGCCGCCCCGTCCACGGGGGCGTCGGCCGACTCGGTCGCGTCGGGCGCGGCCTCGTCGGTGGCGGCGTCGTCGGTCGCCGCGTCGTCCGCGGCCGCGTCCTCGGCGGGGGTCGCCGTCGGGGCGCCGACCGTGAGGACGGGACGGAAGCGCATCTGCGCCGACTGGCTGACGAGGTCGATCGTCTCCTGGCTCGGCTCGCCGGGGATGCCCACGACGATGTTGCCCGATCCCTGCCGGGTGATCTCCGACTCCGACACCCCCTGCGCGTCGATGCGCTGGCGGATGACGTTGATCGCCTCGTTGATCGCCTCCGGCGTCACCTCGGAACCGTCGGTCGTGACCGGTTCGAGGATGATCTGCGTGCCGCCCTCGAGGTCCAGCGCGAGCCCCGGGGTGAGGCTGGCCCCGCCCGGGTCGTCGGCGGTCTGCGGGTCGAGCTTCGTCCCCGCGAAGAGGCTCCCGAAGAGGGCGACCACGAGGACGCCCAGGAAGACGAGGGTCCGTACGGGCCTCGCTCGTGTGCTGCTGGTGGCCAACTGTCCGTCTCTTCTCGTGCGAGTGCGACGGGCCCGGAGGCCCATCGCGTCAGTCCGGCCGCGCGTGCGGCCGGCGGGTGGTCACTTGCCGTCCGTGCCCTCGTCGCGACGGTCGCGGTCCTTGTCCGCCTTCTCGTCGGTGAGGCCGGACAGGTCGTCGGGGACGACCAGGTCGTCGGAGCGCTCGGCCGGCGAGCCGGAGGAGACGGTGGCCGCGCTGCCGTAGGCCGCGGCGGGAGCAGCCGGCTCCTCGCCGTCGACGAGCTCCTCGGTCTCCTCCTCCACCGGCACGTCGACGCGCTTGGCGATCGCCGCGCGCAACCACCGGGTCTGCGCCCCGGGCGTGGACTCGATCGTGATGATGTCCGCCTCGTCGTCGACCTCGACGATCGTGCCGAACATCCCCGAACCCGTCATGACCTCCTGGCCCGGCGCGAGCTCGGAGCGGAAGTTCTGGGCCTCGCGCTGCTGCTTGCGGGTGCGGCTGGTCATGAGGAACATCGCACCGGCCGCAAGGGCGAGGATGAGGATGAAGCTGATATCCATGACGGGGTCTCACGTGTCCTGTTCGTCGGCGGGGGTCTGCGCGGCAGTCTAGGCGCGCGCGCACGGTTCCCCAACGAGCCGTCCGGCCGTGGAGTTCCCCGCAGGTCCGGTCCAGTCTAGGCCCTTCGCGCGCACCCTGTGACCGCCGTCACGGGGGCCTCGCGGCGCGCGCGCTCCTCCGCCGCGGTGCCGTCAGGCGTCGAAGAGCGTGCTGCCCTCGCGCGGCGGGGTCAGTCCGA
The DNA here is from genome assembly GCF_965112045.1 of Cellulosimicrobium sp. Marseille-Q8652. NCBI lineage: Bacteria > Bacillati > Actinomycetota > Actinomycetes > Micrococcales > Promicromonosporaceae > Cellulosimicrobium > Cellulosimicrobium sp. Marseille-Q8652. Next base: position 1,462,804 of record NZ_CBCOPS010000002.1, read on the forward strand.
GGTGGGCCCAGGCGGCCGGCGTCGCGACGCGACCCCGCGGGGTGCGTCCGATCAGCCCTTCCCGCACGAGGTACGGCTCGGCGACGGTCTCGACGGTCTCGGCCTCCTCGCCGACCGTGACCGCGAGCGTCGTCAGGCCCACGGGCCCGCCGTTGAACCGGGTGCACAGCGCCGTGAGCACGGCGCGGTCGAGCCGGTCCAGACCGATGGGGTCGACCTCGTAGACCTCGAGCGCGGCGCGTGCTGCGCGCAGGTCGAGGCTGCCGTCCCCCCGGACCTGCGCCCAGTCCCGGACGCGCCGCAGGAGGCGGTTCGCGATGCGGGGCGTCCCGCGCGAGCGGCCCGCGATCTCGTGGGCCGCGTCCGGGTGGAGCGCGACGCCGAGCAGTCCCGCAGAGCGGGTCAGGACGCGCTCGAGCTCCTCGCCCGAGTAGAAGTCGAGGTGTCCCGTGAAGCCGAACCGGTCGCGCAACGGGGCGGGCAGCAGGCCCGCACGCGTCGTGGCCCCCACCGCCGTGAACGGCGGCAGGCTCAGCGGGATCGCGCTTGCGCCGGCGCCCTTGCCGACCACCACGTCGACACGGAAGTCCTCCATCGCCATGTAGAGCAGCTCCTCGGCGGGGCGCGCGAGGCGGTGGATCTCGTCGATGAAGAGCACCTCGCCCTCCTCGAGAGAGGACAGCACGGCGGCGAGGTCGCCCGCGTGCTGGATCGCGGGGCCCGAGGTGACGCGCAGGGAGGCGCCGAGCTCGGCGGCGATGATCATCGCCAGGGTCGTCTTCCCGAGTCCCGGCGGCCCCGACAGGAGGACGTGGTCGGGTGCGCTCCCCCGGGCGAGCGCCGCCTGCAGCACCAGCGAGAGCTGGTCGCGCACGACGCGCTGCCCGACGAACTCCTCGAGCCGGCGCGGGCGCAGCGCCGCCTCGGCGGCGCGCTCTAGGTCGTCGGCGCCTGCCGCGACGATGCGCTCCGAGGTGAAGCCGTCCTCGGGGTACGCGCCCGCCCCGACCCGGTCGAAGTCCGCCATCGTCAGCCCCTCTGCCCGCCGAGCACGCGCAGCGCGGCACGCAGCGCGCCCGCGACGTCCGCGGCCTCGACGGCGTCGACGCCGGCCTGCGCGAGGACCGTGGCGACCGCGTCGTCCGCGGCCTTGACGTTCCACCCGAGCCCGACCAGGGCCTCGACGACCTGGTCCCGGCGGTCCTCGGCGACCGGGGTCCCGCCCGCCCCACCGCCCGTGGCGGGGGCGTCGGCCCCGGTGGGCGCGCCGAGCTTGTCCCCGAGCTCGAGCGCGATGCGCTGGGCTCCCTTGTTCCCGATGCCCGGGACGCGGACCAGCGCGGCGATGTCGGCACCCGCGACGGCACGCCGCAGGGCGTCGGGAGTGTGCACCGCGAGCATCGCCAGCGCGAGGCGCGGGCCGACCCCGCTCACGGTCTGCACCGTCTCGAAGACCGTCCGCTCGTCGTCGTCGGCGAAGCCGAAGAGCGTGAAGGAGTCCTCGCGCACGACGAGGCTCGTGGCGAGCCGCGCGGTCTCGCCCACGCGCAGGGCGGCGAGCGTCGCGGGGGTCGCGTGCACGAGGTACCCGACTCCCCCGACCTCGAGCACCGCCCGGTCGAGCTGCACGCTCGCCACCGTCCCGCTCAGCGACGCGATCACCCGGGCTCCTCTCGCTGCGGCTCGCTCGAGCCGTCGGTCGGGTCAAGAACTGATGAGGGACGGTCGTCGAACACCCGTACGACCGCGGTCACTGTAGCAAGGCCCGCCCACGCCGCTGCCGAACGACACGGAGCCTCGCGACCCCCGAGGCGCCCGCCTCCGGCCGGACGGGCCGACCCCGAGGCGCGGTCGCTATCTCGGTGCGCGGCGCGCCGTGCGCTCCGCGGCCGCCCACGCGCGCTGGGCCGGGGTCAGCTCGTGCCGCTCCCCGCCCTGCAACGCCCCGGCGGGCCGCCACAGGTGGCAGATCGCGAGGGCCAGCGCGTCGGCGGCGTCGGCCGGCCGCGGCAGCTCGGCGAGCCCGAGGATGCCCGCGACCATGCGCTGGACCTGCTCCTTGCCGGCCCGGCCGCTCCCCGTCACGGCGGCCTTGACCTCGGACGGCGTGTGCAGCGCGACGGGCACCCGGCGCCGCGCGGCGGCGACCATCGCGAGCCCGGCGACCTGCGCCGTCCCCATGACCGTCCCGACGTTGTGCTGCGCGAACACCCGCTCGACCGCGACGACGTCGGGGACGTGCTCGTCGAGCCAGGCGTCCAGCCGCTCCGAGATCCGCAGCAGCCGCAGGTCCACGCTGAGCTCGGGGTCGGACCGCAGCACCCCGACGGCCACCATCTCGGCCTTGCGACCGGGCAGCGAGTCCACGACCCCCACGCCGCACCGGGTCAGTCCAGGGTCCACTCCGAGCACGCGCACGGCCTCACCCTTTCATGACCTGCTGCGACATCCACCGAGGCGCGCAGCGGGAGCGCCGAGCTGACGGCGCCGGTTCGCACGGCGGCTGGTCGGACCTGGCAGGGCGGGCGGGGTGCGCGCGGTCGTGGCGGGCCTGGCGGGAGCGCCCGAGGGACGAGGGCGCGGATGGTAGACCGCGCGCACCCCGCCCGCCCGGCTCCCCGACCACGACGCCGCTGGTCGAGCGAGAGCAGTCGTCGTTCTCGAGCTCCGCCATGACCTCGTCCGACGCGTCGAAGTTCGCGTAGACGTTCTGCACGTCGTCGCTGTCCTCGAGCGCGTCGATGAGGCGCAGGATCTTGCGCGCACCCTCGGCGTCGACCTCGACCTCCATGGACGGGTGCCACACGGAGTCCGCGGAGTCGTACTCGATCCCGGCCTCCTGGATCGCGGTGCGCACCGCGACGAGGTCGCTGGCCTCGCACAGCACCTCGATGACGTCGCCGGAGTCGGTGACGTCCTCGGCGCCCGCGTCGAGCGCGGCGAGCATGACGTCGTCCTCGGTCACGCCGTCGGCCTTGGGCACGACGACGAGCCCCTTGCGCGAGAACAGGTAGGAGACCGACCCCGGGTCGGCGAGGCTGCCGCCGTTGCGGGAGAACGCGGTGCGCACCTCGGCCGCGGCGCGGTTCTTGTTGTCGGTGAGGCACTCGACGAGGACGGCGATGCCGTTGGTGCCGTACCCCTCGTACATGATCGTCTGGTAGTCGACGGCGTCGGCGCCCTCGCCGGACCCGCGCTTCACGGCGCGGTCGATGTTGTCGTTCGGCACCGAGGACTTCTTCGCCTTCTGGACGGCGTCGAAGAGCGTCGGGTTGCCGGCCAGGTCACCGCCGCCCGTGCGGGCCGCGACCTCGATGTTCTTGATGAGCCTTCGCGAAGAGCCTTGCCGCGCTTGGCGTCGATGGCCGCCTTCTTGTGCTTGGTGGTGGCCCACTTGGAGTGCCCTGACATGCGTTCCTACCCCTTCGCGATCTGGACGAACCGCTCGTGCACGCGCGCGTCGCCCGAGATCTCGGGGTGGAACGACGTGGCGAGCAGCGATCCCTGCTGTACTGCGACGATCCTACCGGCGGCCGCGTCCGGGATCCCCGGCGTGCTCGCGTCGGGGATGCGGGCGAGGACCTCGACGCCCGGTCCGACGTCCTCGACCCACGGCGCGCGGATGAACACCGCGTGGACCGCGGGGTCGTCCCCCGCAGTCCGGTGAAGGCGAGGTCGGTCTCGAACGAGTCCACCTGGCGGCCGAACGCGTTGCGCCGCACCGTCACGTCGAGCCCGATCGATCGTCCGCTGGTCCGCCGTGCCCCCGAGGATGCGGTCGGCGAGCAGGATCATGCCGGCGCACGAGCCGTAGACGGGCAGGCCCTCGCCGATGCGCGCACGCAGCGGCTCGTCGAGCTCGAAGATCCGCAGGAGCCTTGTCGATGGTCGTCGACTCCCCGCCGGGCAGCACCAGCCCGTCGACCTGCTCCAGGCTCCTCGGGACGGCGCACGCCGACCGTGCGGGCACCGGCGGACTCGAGCGCGGCGCGGTGCTCGCGCACGTCGCCCTGGGCGAGGACCCCGATCGTGATCGTCACGAGGGGTGATGATACGTGCGCCGGTAGGGTCGCCGACGTGACGTACCCGCCCGCACCGCAGCCCGGCCCCCCGTACGGCTCCCCCGCCCCGGGGCGGGGAGGCCCGCCTCCGGTGCCGACGGCGCCCCGCCGCGCGCCGCGCGGCGCGGCGGTGCTGGTCGTCGCGGGCGCCGTCGTGCTCGTGGGCGCGCTCGTGGCCGGCGTCCTCGGCGTGACCCTCTTCCTGCGCGCGATCCCGACCGGTGTCGTCCAGAGCGGGGGCGCACCGGGTCCGGCCGCGATCGCGTCCGGGACGGTTCCCGGTGAGGCGGAGGTCGACGTCGCGGACGGGGAGCCCTACACGGTGTGGGCCGTCGTCGCGCCCGGCGAGGTCGCCTTCGCGGCGGACGACGTCGGCGTGACGTGCGACGGCTCCGTCGTGCTCGTCTCCGCCCCGTCCGTGACCGGGTCGTCCGGCGCGGGCACGACGTCCGCCGAGACCGTCGGCGAGTTCACCGCGCCGGCCGACGGGACGTGCACGGTGGCGGTCTCGACCGCCCAGGGGGCACCGTCCGAGTCGTTCCTCGTCACGGAGGGCTGGCGCTTCGGCGAGTTCTTCGCGACCGTGGGCGGCACGGTGCTGCTGTGGCTGCTCGCGATCGGCGGCGGGCTGCTCGGCCTCGGCCTGCTGGTCGGCGGCATCGTGTGGCGCGTCGTGGCGCGCCGCGCCTGACCTCGCCCGCGCGCGTCCTCGCGCGGGCCTCAGTGCTCGCGCGCGAGACCGAGGTGCCGGGTCACGCCGTCCCAGCCCCCCAGCAGCGGTCGGACGAGGCCGGCGAGCCCCTCGGGGAACACCTCGATCTCGACCTCGTCGAGCGCGTCGAGCCCCCACCAGCGGACCTCGTCCACGACGTCGAGCTCGACGTCGGTCCACCCGTCGCGGCTCAGCTCCTCGGCCGCCAGGACGTCGCCGTGGAGTCGGGCGAGGAAGAACACCTCGTCCTGGCGGCAGTGCTGCCGGTAGAAGTCGAAGATCGCGCTGCGCGTGTACACCGGCCCGACGAGGGCCGCGGGATCGAGTTCGATCCCCGTCTCCTCGCGGACCTCGCGCAGCGCCGCGGCGACGTCGTCCTCGCCCTCGTCGATCCCGCCGCCGACCGTGAACCACCACGAGCGCTCGGGCTGGTCGACGTCGTGGCCGCGCACGAGCAGAACGCGGTCCGCGTCGTCGAGCAGCAGGACGCGGGCGCCGCGACGGAAGTACAGGCCGTCGTCCCCGAGCACCCAGTCGGGGCCCAGGGACGACGGCGCGTCCGCACCGCCCGTCACCGCGCCACCCGGCAGCTCGGCCTCGGCAACGGCAGCGGCGAGGGGCGTGGTGCCGTGCGGTTCACCAGCCGCGCTCGGCCAGCCGGTGCGGCACGGGGATGTCGTCGACGTTGATGCCCACCATGGCCTCGCCGAGGCCCCGCGACACCTTCGCGATCACGTCCGGGTCGTCGTAGAACGTCGTCGCCTTGACGATGGCGGCGGCACGCTGCGCCGGGTTGCCCGACTTGAAGATGCCGGAGCCCACGAAGACGCCCTCGGCGCCGAGCTGCATCATCATCGCCGCGTCCGCCGGGGTCGCGATGCCGCCGGCCGTGAACGTGACGACCGGGAGCTTCCCGGTGGCCGCGACCTCCTTGACGAGCTCGTACGGCGCCTGGAGCTCCTTCGCCGCGACGAACAGCTCGTCCTCGGGGAGGGAGGTGAGGCGGCGGATCTCACCGCGGATCGTGCGCATGTGCGTCGTCGCGTTGGACACGTCGCCCGTGCCGGCCTCGCCCTTCGACCGGATCATCGCGGCGCCCTCGGTGATGCGGCGCAGCGCCTCCCCCAGGTTGGTCGCGCCGCACACGAAGGGCACCGTGAACTGCCACTTGTCGATGTGGTTCGCGTAGTCGGCGGGCGTGAGCACCTCGGACTCGTCGACGTAGTCCACGCCGAGCGACTGGAGCACCTGCGCCTCGACGAAGTGACCGATGCGGGCCTTCGCCATCACGGGGATCGAGACCGCCGCGATGATGCCGTCGATCATGTCGGGGTCCGACATGCGGGAGACGCCGCCCTGGGCGCGGATGTCCGCGGGGACGCGCTCGAGGGCCATGACCGCGACGGCGCCGGCGTCCTCGGCGATCCGCGCCTGCTCGGCGGTGACGACGTCCATGATGACGCCGCCCTTGAGCATCTCCGCCATGCCCCGCTTGACCTTCGCGGTGCCGACGGCACCGGCCGGGGCGGGCGCCGACCCTGCGGGGACGTTCTCGGCGGGGACGTTCTGCTCGGACACGTTGGTCACCGGTACCTCACGTTCGGTTCGAGGGGCGCACGGTCGTCGCGAGGCGGACGGCCGTGCCTCCGCGCGGTCGCGCCGTCGGTTCCCGGCGACGGAGCGTGCCGGGGCGGGGCGTGCGCAGTGGCGGGCACATGCTCGCACACCACGACCATCGTACTGCGGCGCGTCCCGCCCGAGCGGGCGGCGGGCGGGCGGCGGGCGGCCGCCCGCCGCGCTCAGGACGCGCCGGCGGCGAGCTCGACGGGGCGCCCCAGACCGGGTGGCCAGGCGTCGTCCAGCTCGACGGTCACCGGCATCGGGGCGTGGCCGGCGAGGTGGAACAGGCGCACCCACCCCTTGCCGCGCACGCGCAGCGCCTGCGCGACGGCCTCGTTGTGGAAGCGCCGCGCGAGCTGCGCCCGGTACCACGCGGCCGCCAGGTTGCCGAGGAGCTCGTCGCCCGCCGGGGCCTCGCGCAGCTCGGCGACGTCCTCGGGGTCCTCGAGGGCGGACCGCAGCGTCGCCGACAGGTCCGACTCCGCGAGCGCGCGCGACGGCGCCATGCCGCCGAGCAGGCGGCGCGGACGCGGCACGTCCTGCTCGCCCAGACCGGGGACGCTCTCGACGAGGCGTCGGGAGTCCGCGTCGTCGTCGAGGACGGCGTGCGCCGCCTCGGCGAGCAGCACCGAGGTCGCCGGGTCGAGCTCCGCCGACGCCGCGAGGTCGACGGCGGCGGAAGCGCGGCGCACGAGCTGCGCGTCGAGGGCGAGGCGTGACGCCATGACCTTGCGGTGCAGGCGGTCGAGCCGCGACGCGGAGACCCAGAGGAGCCAGCCGACGAGCACGGCGACGGCCACGACGAGGATCGCGGTCTCCGACCAGGTCATGCGCGGGCCTCCTCGTCGCGGTCCGTGCGCGCCCGTCCGAGCAGGCGTCCGCCCCGGCGCGACCGCGGGTCCTCGTGCACCGGGATGACCGCCTCGGAGGCGGCGAGCACCATCTCGTACACGGCGAGCACCTCGGCGGTGACGGCGGACCAGTCGAAGCGGCGGACGAACTCCCGGGCCCGGTCGCGGTACGCCTCGCGCCGGCCGGTGTCGGCGAGGACCTCGACGACCGTCGCCGCGAGCGCCGCGCCGTCTCCGACGGGGAACAGCGCTCCGGCCGCGCCGTCGTCGAGCACGCGGCGGAACGCGCCGAGGTCGCTCGCGACGACGCACGCGCCGGCGCTCATCGCCTCGACGAGCACGATGCCGAAGCTCTCGCCGCCCGTCTGGGGCGCGACGTACAGGTCGACGGACGCGAGCATGGCGGCCTTGTCGTCGTCGCTCACGCCGCCGAGGAACTCGACCGACGCCGCGTGCTCGCCGAGCGCGGCCACGGCCTCGTCGCGTCCCGCGTCGCCGCGGCCTGCGACGAGGAACCGCGCGCCCGGGACCTCGGCGAGGATGCGCGGGATCGCGTCGGTGAGCACGGGCAGCCCCTTGCGCGGCTCGTCGAGGCGGCCGAGGAACGCGACGGTCGGGGCGTCGGGCGTGCCCTGCCAGCGCGGCTGCGGCACGGCGTCGGCGAAGGTGCCGACGTAGACCCCGTTGGGGATCACGACGGCGTCCCCGCCCAGGTGCTCGACGAGCGTGCGCCGCGCGTCCTCCGAGACGGCGATGCGCGCGTCGATCTTCTCGAGGCTCTGCCGCACGAGCGGGTACGCCACCTGCAGGGCGCGCGAGCGCACGAGCGACGTGTGGAACGTCGCGACGATGGGTCCCTGCGCGATCCAGAGCGCGCTCATCGACAGCGACGGGTTCACCGGCTCGTGCAGGTGCAGCACGTCGAACCGGCCGGCGTCGAGCCAGCGCCGCACCCGGCCGACCGTGCGGGGCCCGAACGTCACGCGGGCGACCGACCCGTTGTAGCGCACCGGGATGGCCCCACCCACGGGCGTGAGGTACTCGGGCACGGGGGTGTCGTCGTCCGCGGGCGCGAGCACGGAGACCTCGTGCCCCTGGGCGATCAGCGCCTCGGCGAGGTCGCGCACGTGGAACTGGACCCCGCCCGGCGCGTCGAACGAGTACGGGCAGACGATCCCGACGCGCAGGCTCATGCGGCCGGCTCCGGGTCGGCCTGGGCCGGGGCGGCGCTGTCCTCGCCCGCCGCGGCGCGCGTGCGGGCGTACCGCTCGGGGTCGAGGTCCTCGACGAAGACCTTCTGCAGCATGTGCCAGTCCTCGGGGTGCTCGCGGATCGCGACGGAGAGGGCGTCGACCCAGGCCTGCGTCGCCACCGCGACGCGCTGCGACCGGGGCACGTCGTCCGGCACCTCGACCCGCGGGAAGAAGCGGATGACGAGGCCCCACGGTGTCCCGGCCGCGCGGCGTCGGGCACCGCGCAGGCGCTCGTAGTGGATGCCCGCGGGCACGAGGGGCGCCCCCGTGCTCACCGCGAGCGCCGCCGGCCCGGCGGCGACGCGCGCGCGCTCGCCGAAGAGATCAACCTCGATGCCGCGGGCGGTCAGGTCGCGGTCGGCCAGGAGCGGGATGATCCGTCCCGGCCGGCTCGCGCCGCGCACGAGGTCGCGGAACACGTCGCCGTCGCCGAGGGCGAGGATCTCGAGCCCGAGCCCGGTCCGGAACGCGAGGAACTCCTGGAACACCTCCTCGGGCTCGAGGTGCTCCGCGACGGTGAGGACGGTCGTGAGGTGACGGGTCGCCCACGCCCCGGCGAGGTCCCAGTTGCCCTGGTGGGACAGCGCGAGCACGGGGCTGCGGTCGCCGTCGAAGTGCTCGCGCAAGTTCTGCTCGCCGACGACGCGCACGCGCGCCGTGACCTGCTCGGGCGTCCACGCGGGCAGGGTGAAGGCCTCCCGGTAGTACCGCATGTACGACCGCATCCCGGCCCGGGAGAGCCGGCGGAGCGCACGCGGGGAGAGCCCGGGCCGCACGCGCGCGAGGTTCTGCTCGAGCTGGCGCACCCCGGCGCCGTGCAGCAGCCACGTCACGTCCGCGACGGCCGCGAACACGGCGCGCAGGATGGGCTCGGGCACCTTGTGGGCGTTGCGCCACGCGAGGGTGAAGACCTTGCCGGTGTCGATCCCCATCGTCAGCGTGCGCCTTCCGTCTCGTCGGTCCGTCCGTCGTGGCGCCCGTCGTCCGGCGTCGCGAGGGCGAGCGCCTGCCGGCGCACCGTCGCCACGCGCTGCACGATCGTCACGCCGCTCGCGGCCGCGAGCAGTCCCAGCACGACGACGAGCACGACGGGCGGGACGCCGAGCCCGACGATGCCCGCGGCGACGAGGGCCGCGACGAGCCGGTCCGCGCGCTCCGCGATGCCGACCTGTGCCGTCATGCCGACGCTCTCGGCCCGCGCGCGGGCGTACGGCACGACGGCGCCGAGCGCGAGGCACGCGAGCGCCGTGCACGTCCCCCACGCCACGAGGTCGGGGGTGAGGCGCGCGTCGTCGGCCCGGACGAAGTACAGCGTCAGCCCGACGAACAGGGCGCCGTCGGCGAGCCGGTCGAGCGTGGAGTCGAGGAACGCCCCCCACGGGCCCGAGCGCCCCGCGCGACGGGCCATGACGCCGTCGAGCACGTCGGAGAACGCGAAGACCATGACGACCATGGTCCCGGCGAACAGGTGGCCGGTCGGGAAGAGCCACAGGGAGCCCGCGACGACGCCGAGCGTCCCGGCGACCGTCACCGCGTCCGGGCTCACGCCGAGACGCAGCAGGAGCGCGGCGAGCGGGGTGAACAGGCGGGTCGTGAGGGCGCGGAGGCGGCCGAACATCAGGCGTCCCCCTCCCGCGCGCCGGGCGTCCCGTGCTGCGACTGCTGCGGCTGCGCCTTCCAGGCCGCGGCGAGCTTGGCGCGCGTGTCCGCGAGCAGCTCCGGCACCGCCTTCGTGTGCGCGACGACGGGCAGGAAGTTGGCGTCGCCCGTCCAGCGGGGCACGACGTGCTGGTGCAGATGCGCGGCGATGCCCGCGCCCGCGACGGTCCCCTGGTTCATGCCCAGGTTGAACCCGTCCGGCGCGGACACCGCGCGCACCACGCGCATCGCGGTCTGCGTGAGGTGCGCCACCTCGGAGGTCTCGGCCTCGGTGAGCCCGGTGTAGTCCGAGACGTGGCGGTAGGGCACGACCATGAGGTGGCCCGGGTTGTACGGGTAGAGGTTGAGCACGACGTACGCGTCCTCGCCGCGCGCGACGACCAGCCCGTCCTCGTCGGAGCGGGACGGGACGCGGCAGAACGGGCACTGCCCCGCGGTGTCGTCGGCGGGCTTGTCCTGCCCGCCGACGTACACCATGCGGTGCGGCGTCCAGAGCCGCTCGAGACCGTCGTCGAACCTCGGGTGGTCCCCCGGCGGCTCGATCGTCGCGTCGCCGTCCACGCCCGACCTTCCTCTCGCGTCGTCCCCCACCGCGGCGTCAGACCTGGACGCGGTCGCGCACGGCGGTCACGATCCGCTCGATCGCCTCTGCGACCGGCACGCCGTTGTCCTGGCGTCCGTCGCGGTAGCGGAACGAGACGGCACCCGCCTCGACGTCCTCGCCACCGGCGATGAGCGTGAAGGGGACCTTCTGCGTGCTCGCGTTGCGGATCTTCTTGCCGAACCGGTCGTCGGAGTAGTCGACCTCCGCCCGGATGCCCTGCGCGCGCAGCTGCGCGACGACGTCGGCCAGGTAGTCGTTGAACGGCTCCGCGACGGGGACCGCGACGACCTGGACCGGGGCGAGCCACGCCGGGAACGCGCCCGCGTAGTGCTCGAGGAGCACGGCGAAGAAGCGCTCGATCGACCCGAACAGCGCGCGGTGGATCATCACCGGGCGCTGGCGCGACCCGTCCGGCGCGGTGTACTCGAGCTCGAACTTCTCCGGGAGGTTGAAGTCGAGCTGGATCGTCGACATCTGCCACGTGCGCCCGATCGCGTCCTTCGCCTGGACGGAGATCTTCGGCCCGTAGAACGCGGCCCCGCCCGGGTCGGGCACGAGGTCGAGGCCGGACGCCGTGGCGACCTCCTCGAGCGTGCGGGTCGCCTCCTCCCACGTCGCGTCGTCGCCGACCGACTTCTCGGGGTCGCGCGTCGAGAGCTCGAGGTAGAAGTCGTCGAGGCCGTAGTCCTTGAGGAGGTCGAGCACGAAGGTCAGGAGCGAGGTGAGCTCGTCGCGCATCTGCTCGCGCGTGCAGTAGATGTGGGCGTCGTCCTGCGTGAAGCCGCGCGCACGGGTCAGGCCGTGCACGACGCCCGACTTCTCGTACCGGTACACCGTGCCGAACTCGAACAGGCGCAGCGGGAGCTCGCGGTACGAGCGGCCGCGCGCGTCGAAGATGAGGTTGTGCATCGGGCAGTTCATCGGCTTGAGGTAGTAGTCCTGGCCGGCGCGGCGCACGGTGCCGTCGTCGTCCAGCTCCTCGTCGAGGTGCATGGGCGGGTACATGCCCTCGGCGTACCAGTCGAGGTGGCCCGACACCTGGAACAGCTTCGCCTTGGTGATGTGCGGGCTGTTGACGAACGAGTAGCCCGCCTCGACGTGTCGCTTGCGCGAGTACTCCTCCATCTCCGAGCGGATGATGCCGCCCTTGGGGTGGAAGACCGCGAGGCCGGAGCCGATCTCGTCCGGGAACGAGAAGAGGTCCATCTCGCTGCCGAGGCGGCGGTGGTCACGGCGCTCCGCCTCGGCGAGCCGCTCGAGGTACGCCTTGAGCTCGTCCTTGGTGGGCCACGCCGTGCCGTAGATCCGCTGGAGCTGCGGGTTCTTCTCGCTGCCGCGCCAGTAGGCGGCGGCCGACCGCATGAGCTGGAAGCCGTTGCCGATGAGCTTCGTCGACGGCAGGTGCGGGCCGCGGCACAGGTCCTTCCAGACCACGGTCTCGCTCTCGCGCCCGGCGCCGCGGACGTTGTCGTAGATCGTCAGCTCGCCGCCGCCGACCTCGACGCTCGCGCCCTCGGCCGCCGTCTCCGACGACCCCTTGAGCCCGATGAGCTCGAGCTTGTACGGCTCGTGCGCGAGCTCGGCGCGCGCCTCGTCCTCGGTGACCACGCGGCGGCGGAAGGTCTGGCCCTCGCGCACGATGCGCGCCATCGCCTTGTCGAGCGCCTTGAGGTCCTCGGGCGTGAAGGGCGTCTCGACGTCGAAGTCGTAGTAGAACCCGTCGGTGATGGGCGGCCCGATGCCGAGCCTCGCGTCCGGGTTCACCTGCTGGACGGCCTGGGCGAGGACGTGCGCCGCGGAGTGGCGCAGCACGGACAGCCCGTCCGGGGAGTCGATCGTCACGCCCTCGACCTCGTCGCCCGGGGCGAGCGCGGTGTCGAGGTCCTTGAGCGCGCCGTTCACGCGCACGACGACGACGTCGCGGCGGTCGGCGAAGAGCTCCGTGCCCGTCGTCGCCGTCTCCACCGTGAAGGTCCCGGACTCGGGGGCGGTGGTGACTGGTGGCTGGACGACGTCCGACACGTGCTGCTCCTTGCGGGTGGGAGGACGCGCGCGGCGTCCTCGGTGAGAGCGGTCTCCAGGCTCCGGCCGGTGCCGGGGCGCTCGAAGGGGCGCCGTCGTCGACGGCGCCCCTCGATCGTACCGACCCGCGCACGCCGGACGAACCGGATACCTCCGGACCGGGCGCGGAGCGCCGGGGCTAGCGGCCCGCGACGCCCGGGCCGGGGACGTCCCGGCGGTCGGCGGTCCGGCGGTCGGTGTCGTCGCCGTTGGCGTCCTTCGCCTTGTCGGCGAGCGTGTCGACGTGCTTGTCCACGGAGTCCGGCGCGACGCCCTTGACGGCTCCCGCGACCTGGTCGATGCGCTCGTCGGTGAGGAGCTCCTTGGCCTGGCCCAGGAGGTCGCCGAGACCGCCCTGCTTCTTCGGTTCCCGTTCCGTCATGGCAGAACTCCCTGCTGTGCGCGAGGTGTCGGCGCGGTGGACCCGCGCCCGCCTCGCACGCTAGCCGCGGACCGGACCGCGTGCCACGGCGCGGCGACGACGGGCGGCTGCGCAGCGGTCGACGGCTCAGCCCGCGGTCCAGCGGCGGTGGCGCCTGCGCCGTGCCTCCTCCCACGCGTCGTCGAGGTCCGCGAGCGCCCGGTCGGCCCGCTCGCGCTCGATCCCGACGAGCAGCCCGTAGCTGAACCCGTTCTCGCCCGAGAGGTTCGCGCGCATCCCCAGCTCGCGCAGCGTGCGCGCGAGGGCGACCGCGTCGTGGTGCTCGCCGAGGGCGTCCTGCACCGCCTCGAGGCGGCGGGCGAAGCGCGCCGCGGCCTTGCCGATCGCCGGCTCCATCGACTCCCCCGCGTACCGCGCACGCTTCGCGGCCTTGCGGACGTCGTGCAGCAGCTCGTCCCGGCGCTCTCCCTCCGCCGCGGCCGCAGCCGTGGCCCGACGACGCGTGCGCTTCCAGGTCCTGCGGGCGAGGGCGGGGAGGACCTCGGACGCGGGGTCGGCGGCGCGCGCGGTGAGCGGCGGCGCGTCGGCGAGGTCCTCGAGCGCCGTCAGCAGGTCGAGGTAGCGGTCCTCGCCCATCTGCGCGACGGCGGTGCGCAGCGCCTCGCGGTACCGGGCGTCGAGCTCGTCGACGACACGTGCCCGCACGGGCCCGACGACCAGCTCGTCCGGCAGTCGGTCGAGCACGACCCGGATCCGGTCGCGGGCGACCTCCGCGTCGCGCGCCTCGCCCAGCACCTGCCCCCACCAGCGCAGCTCGTCGCGGACGGGATCGGTGACCTCCCGGTCGAGGAGCGGGCGGAACGTCGCGAGCGCGCTCCGCAGCCGCCGGGCCGCGACGCGGGCCTTGTGCACCGCGTCCGGCGCGTCGCGGCGCACGTCGGGGTCGCGGTCGAGCAGGGCGTCGACCTGCTCGCGCAGGTAGCGCGCGACGACGGCGCCCGCCGAGCCGTCCCCGTCACGGTCGGTCGTCCCCGCCTCGCGCGCGGCGGGCACCGCGTCGCCGAGAGCGCGCGAGAGCTTCGGGTCCTTGCGCTCCGCACGGGCTCCGGCCGCGACGAGCGCGTCGACGACGGCGTCCAGCAGGGCGCCCGGGTCGTCGGTCGCCAGTCCCGCGGGGAGCAGCTCGACCTCGATCTCCCGCCACGCGTCCGTGTGCCCCGCGCCGGCCGCGGCAGCGTCCTCGGCGTCTTCGGCGCCTTCGGTGTGCTCGGTGTCGCCGGCATCGTGCGAGCCCGCCGCCCGGACGAGACGCTCGGTCGTGACCCGGTCCTCTGCCACCTCCACGAGTGCCGCGCCGGCACCCGCCTCCTCGCGCAGCTCCACGACCCTGCGCTCGGTCCGGAGGCGGCCGACCGGCACGAGGGGCGTCCCGTGCGTCAGACCGAGGACGAGCCCGACGAGCTCGGCAGGCGGCTCGGGCGCGTCGTCCGGTGCGGCGAGCTCCGGGGGCAGGGGCGCCGCGTCGGCACCGAGCGGCCGACGCACCTCGTCCCGCGCGTCCCCGGGCGCCGGCAGCTTGAGGTGCCATCCGGCGTCCTCCCCGCCGGTCCGCCGTCGCAACGTCACCCCGCGTGCGAGGAGCCGCAGGTCCGGCGTGTCGTAGTAGAGGGCGTCGAGGTCCAGGGTCCCGGCCGGCCCGGCGGTGGTGCCCGGAACCTCGAGGTCGGGGACCGCCCAGTCGTCCGGCGCGCTCAGCGTGCGCTCGTGCTCGCGATAGGTCATCGGCTCCCCGTCCTCGTCCGTCCCGGTCGTGCCACGACCCTAGGAGGACCGGGACGGCGTCGCACGCAGGGCGACGGACGCGCGCGACCACGGCGGTCGGCGTTACGTCGTCCCATGATCCGAGACGATCCGTGTCATGCTCGTGGCAACTGATGCACTAGCGCATAGTGGCAAGCGCATCACGCAGCGCTCGCTCGTGTGTCAGACGCTTGGAGGAGTCTCATGGCCATGTCACGCCGCTCGGCGGTCACCATCACTCTCGTCGCGGCGACGGGGATTCTCGCCGGGTGCGCCGCGGAGGGCGACGCCGCCGGACCGGGCGACGAGAGCGCCGCCCCCCGGATCTCGTTCCTCTACTCCCCGTACGCCGACTACGCGCCGTTCTTCCTCGCGGAGGACAAGGGGTACTTCGAGGACGCCGGCGTCGACGTCGAGCTGCTCGCGAAGGGCGGCACGTCCGGCGAGACGTACCAGCTCGTCAGCACGAACAACGTCACCGCCGGCGGGGCCACCTGGGGAGCCGGGCTGTTCAACGCGACCGAGGCGGGTGCCTCGCTCTCGGTCATCGCCAGCGTGTCGCGCGTCCCGGAGTCGGGCCCCAACCCCGCGCCGTTCGTCGTCTCCACGGAGTCCGGCATCACCTCGATCGAGGAGGTCGCCGGCACGCGGGTCGGCATCCCCGGCGACGGCGGCTTCGGCGTCTACTCGGTCGCCAAGGCGCTCGAGGCGGGCGGTCTCACCCTCGACGACGTCGAGCTCGTCAACGTCGGCCCGCCCGAGACGGGCCCCGCGCTCGTCGGCGGCTCCATCGACGCCGCCTGGTCCATCGAGCCCATATCCTCGTCCCTCGAGAGCGAGGGCATCACCCAGGAGATCCTGCCGATCGACTACCACGCCGGCACCGAGCTCGGCGCGCTCGTCTTCAGCACGGAGTACGTCGACGAGCACCCCGACGCGGTGGTCGCGTTCACGGCCGCCTACCTGCGCGCCGCGGCCGAGCTGCAGGACGGCGGCTGGGACGACGCGGCCAACCAGGAGATCATCGCCCGGTACACCGAGCTGCCGGTCGAGACGCTGACGTCCCTCGCACTCACCGAGCAGGACCCCACGGGCGAGATCGACTGGGAGGACGTGCACGAGCAGGAGCAGTTCTTCCGGGACCGCGGGACGCTCGAGTACGAGGGCGAGGCGGACGTCGAGGGAATCTTCCGCTCGGACATCCTCGAGCAGGCGCAGGAGCAGGCCGCGGAGCTGGGCTCGTGACGGCCGTCGCCGTCGACGGTCTGTGGAAGGCGTTCTACGACCGCCGTCGCGACGACGTCCTCGTCGCGCTCCAGGACGTGTCGCTGACGATCGAGGACCACGAGTTCGTCTGCGTCCTCGGGCCGTCGGGCTGCGGGAAGAGCACGCTCCTGCGCATCCTCGCCGGTCTCGAGCAGGCGGACCGCGGGTCGACGACCATGGCCGCCCGTCCGTCCGTGGTCTTCCAGGACCACGGGGTGCTGCCGTGGCTGACGGTCGAGCAGAACGTCGAGTACCCGCTGCGCCTGCGAGGCGTGCGGCGGTCCGAGCGGCGCGAGCGCGTCGCGCCGCTGCTCGACATGGTCGGCCTCACGGAGTTCCGCGGCTACTACCCGCACCAGCTCTCGGGCGGCATGCGGCAGCGGACCTCCGTCGCCCGTGCGCTGGCCGACGACGGGTCGACGCTCCTCATGGACGAGCCCTTCGGCGCGCTCGACGAGCAGACGCGCGTCGTGCTCCAGCAGGAGCTGCTGAAGATCTGGTCGAGCACGTCCAAGGCCGTGCTGTTCATCACGCACAGCGTCGACGAGGCGCTCGTCCTCGCCGACCGCGTCGTCGTCATGTCGGCGCGGCCGGGGCGGATCCTCGCGGACGTCCCCATCCCGTTCGAGCGCCCCCGCGACATCCTGGAGCTCCGGCGGGACCCGCGGCACGCGGAGATCACGTACGAGCTGTGGCGGCTGCTGCGCGACGCCGAGGCGCAGGAGCCGCGAGCCGCCGAGGAGGCGGTCGCATGAGGTCCGTGACCGACGCCCGCGTGCCCGGGCACACCGCCGACGCCGCGGGCCAGGCCTCCGTCGACGCGACCCCGGACGCCGCCTCGGCGGCGAGCACGGACGCCGTGACGCGCGAGCTCGCGCAGCGGCTTCGCCGGTCGCGCAAGGGGCGCGTCGTCCGGGTCGTCGGCCCGTTCACGCCGCTCCTGCTGCTCGCGGTCTGGGAGGTCGCGAGCCGCACGAACCTCCTCGACGCGCGGTTCTTCCCCGCGCCGTCGTCCATCGCCGAGACGTTCGCGCAGCTCGTCGCGAGCGGCGAGCTGTTCGAGCACGCGGGCATCACCCTGACGCGCATCGCCGTCGGGTTCGTCCTCGGTGCCGTCCCCGGTCTCGTGCTCGGCATCGCGCTCGGCTCCGTCGCGACGCTCCGGACGCTGCTCGGCCCGATCTTCGCGAGCCTGCTCCCGGTCCCGAAGGTCGCGATCTTCCCGCTGCTCCTGCTCGTCTTCGGGCTCGGCGAGGCGAGCAAGTACGTCATCGTCGCGATCGGGGTCTTCTTCTACGTCTTCTACAACGCGATGGGGGGTGTGCTGCAGACACCGCAGATCTACTTCGACGTCGCCTCCGCCAACGGCGCGGGCCGCCTGCAGAGGTGGCGGACCGTCGCGCTGCCCGCCGCGCTGCCCAGCATCTTCACCGGCCTCAAGCTGGCCGTCGGCGGCGCGTTCGTCATCATCGCGGCGTCGGAGTTCGTCGGCTCGCGCAACGGCCTGGGCTACCTCATCTGGAGCTCGTGGACGACGTTCGCGGTCGCCAAGATGTTCGTGGGCATCGTCACCATCTCCGTGCTCGGATACGTCTCCACGACCCTGGTCACGCTGCTCGAGCGCCGGCTCGTGCCCTGGTCCCGCCAGTAGGAGGAGCACATGAACGCACGCCCCGCCGCGACGCGTCGCGGAGCCGTCGCATGAGCGTCGTCCCGGTCGCCGACCGGATCTACCACGAGCTCCGGCGGCGGATCATCTTCACCGAGCTGCGCCCCGGCGAGGAGATCGACGTCACGGAGACCGCGTCCGAGTTCGGCACGTCCCGGACCCCCGTGCGCGACGCGCTCCACCGGCTCGACCACGACGGGCTCGTCGACGTCCGCCCCCGCGCCCTGTGCCGGGTCGCGCCGGTCACCCTCAAGACGCTCGTCGACGTCCTGGACGTCCGCGAGGCCACCGGACCGATGGCGACGCGGCTCGCCGCGACGCACGCGACGGCCGCCGAGATCGACGAGCTCGAGGCGATCGCGGAGGGCAGCTACCCGAGCGCCCAGGACGTGCAGTCGATCCTGTCGGCGTCGCACCTGTTCCACTGCCGCGTCGCGAAGTACTCGCGCAACCCGCGCCTGCACTCGATCACGGAGCTCGCGCTCGAGGACCTGGAGCGCGCCTTCCGGCTCTGCGGGCGCCAGCCGCTCGAGCCGGGACCGCCGCTCGACGACCACCGCCACCTCATCGCCGCGCTCCGCGCCGGCGACGGCGAGGGCGCCGCGCGCCTCGAGCTCGAGCACATCCGGCGCGGGCGCGCCGTCGTCATGGGCCTGGCCATCGACTCCGGCGCGTTCTTCGGCGACGCCTGACCTCTCCCCGAAAGGACCTCCGTGCCGACGCACCGCACCGTCCGCGTCGACGCGGCCGCCGCCCTCGCCAGGGCACGCGCCGCGCTGGCCCCGTACGACCCCGCCGACGCCGACCTCGCCGCTCGCGCGCTGGTCGCCGGCGACGCGTCGGGGTGGCCCGAGTTCGGGCTCGCCCTGCTCGTCCGCGAGCTCCGCGACACCCCTCCCGGCGACGCGGACCGCTCCGCCCTCCCCGCCTCCTCGACCGTCCCGACCGTCCCCAGCGCTCGCGCCACCGCGACGGTCGACGCGCGGCACCTGCCCGGGCCCGTCGCGCTGGCGACGGCGGTACGCCGCGCGGGCGTTCTCGCCCGCGCGCACGGCGTCGGCGTCGTGGCCGTGCGCCACGCGGGCGGGACCGGCCGCGTCGGGGCGTACGTCCGCGCGCTCGCCGAGGACGGGCTGGTCGGCGTCGCGCTGGCCCAGTCGGGACCGACGGTCGCGCCGTACGGGGGCACCGCGCCTGTGGTAGGCACGAACCCTCTCGCCGTCGCCGTGCCCCGAGCAGGGGACGGCACGACCCGCGCCCTGGTCGTGGACGCCGCCACGGGCACGGTCACGCTCGCGGAGGCGCGCCGTCATGCCGAGCACGGGACGCCCCTGCCCGACGGCGCCGCTCTCGACGCCGACGGCCGACCGACCCGGGACGCCCGGTCCGTCGGCACCCTCCTGCCTGCCGGCCTGCTCGGCTCCCTGCTCGGGCTGACGGTCGAGACGCTCGCGGGCCTGCTGTCCGGCGCTCGCGGCGACACGGTCGGGCGCGGGCTGTGGGTGCTCGCGCTGGACCCCCTCGCGTTCGGTGTCGACGACCTGGCGGACCGGACGGAGCTGCTGAGCCAGGAGTGGCACCGCGCCGGCGGCCACGTCCCGGGGTCCCGGCCCGAGGCGGCCGCGTTCGACGTCGACCGCGACGTCTGGGAGGCGCTCGCCGGAGGTGGCTCGTGACCCTCCACCTCACCGTCGACCCTGCCGAGGACCTGCTCGACGTCCCACGGCGCATCGCCGTCACGGGCGCCGAGCCCGGCGCGCTCGTCACGGTGTGCGGGACGACCGTCCGCGGGGGCGTCCCGTGGTCGGCGCGGGCGACCTACCGGGCGGACCGCGCGGGCGTGGTCCGCCTGGACCGGGACCCTCCCGCCTTCGGCGACTACGGGCGCGTCGACGGGATGGCGCTCCTCACGTCGCAGCGTCCGGACGGGCCGGCGTCCGGTCGCTCCGCCGCCGTCGACGTGTCGGCACCTCTCGTCACGCGGCTGGAGGCCTGGGACGAGTCCGACCTCGCGCTGCGGGCCGAGGCGACCCTCGTGCAGCACTGGACCGGGCCCGGCGTCCGGCGCACGGAGGTCCGGGACCACGGCCTGGTGGGCACCCTCTTCACGCCGGCGGGCGACGGGCCGCACCCGACGGTCGTGGTGCTCAACGGGTCGGGCGGCGGCATCAACGAGCAGCGCGGCGCGCTGTACGCGTCGCGCGGGGTCCAGGCCCTCGCCCTCGGCTACTTCGGCGTCCCCGGGCTCCCCGACCACATCACGCGCACGCCTCTGGAGTACTTCGAGCGCGCCCTGCTCACCGTGCACGACGAGCTGGCCCCGCGTGCCGGCGTCGTCGTCGTGAGCGGCCAGTCGCGCGGGGGCGAGCTCGCGCTGCTGCTGGGCGCGACGTACCCGGCACTCGTGGGCGCCGTCGTCGCGTACGTCCCCGGCGCCCACGTGCACGGCGCCCAGGGCGCCGCCGACCCCGCAGAGGGCTGGGACTCGCCCACATGGACGCTCGGCGGCCGCCCGCTCGCACACCTGTGGGACCACAACCCCGGCGTCGGCTGGCAGCCGTGGACCGGTGGCCCGCCGCCCGGACCGCACCGGAACGTCTACGTCGACGGCCTGCGGGACCGGGCGTTCGCCGCGGCGTCACGGATCCCCGTCGAGCGCATCGCCGGACCCGTGGCGTGCATCGCGGGGACGGACGACCGGCTGTGGCCGTCGAGCATGTACTCGCGCCAGGTCGTCGAGACGCTGCGCGAGGCGGCGCACCCGCACGAGACCCTGCTGCTCGACTACCCCGACGCCGGTCACGCGATCTCCCTGCCGCACCTGCCCGTCGCGCACGGCCCGACCCGCCACCCGGTGTCCGGGATCGAGTACACGACCGGCGGGACGCCCGCCGGCAACGCGTTCGCCGACGCCGACTCGTTCGCGCAGGTCCGCGCGTTCGTCGAGCGCGCGACGAGCATCTCCCCGAGCCCTCGCCGTGAGACCTCACGGCCCGCCCCCCGACGAAAGGACCCGAGATGACCGCAGTGACCGACGAGTACCGCCAGGAGTGGGAGCGGTGGCACCGCGCCCGGCTCGACGAGCTGACGAGCCCCTACGGCTGGATGGCCATGGTCAGCCAGGACTGGCTGGTCGAGGGCGAGCCGCTGAGCATCGACGGGATCCCCGGCACGTGGTCCGTGCAGGGTGGCGACGTCGTGCACACCCCGGACGGCAGCGGGCGGACGGTCACGCTCGACGGCACCCCCGTCACCGAGCCGACGCCGATCTCCACCGGCCACAAGTACTCCTTGGTCCCCGCCTACTTCGGGGACCTGCGGATCGAGACGATCAAGCGCACGGACGCGACCGGTCGCCACATCTTCGGCGTCCGGGTCCGCGACCCGCGCGAGGCGGCGCGCAAGCACCTCGACGACATCGAGACCTACCCGCTGGACGAGCGCTGGGTGCTCCCCGCGCGCTTCACGCGGACCCCCGAGCAGGCGTCGGACTACCCGACGGTCGAGCGGGGCGTCTTCGAGGAGCAGCGCGTCATCGGCACGGTCGCCTTCACGCTCGACGGCACGGAGTACACCCTCGCGGTCGCGGGCCGCCCCGACGACGACACCGGCATCGAGCGGGGCAACGCCCACTTCACCGACGCGACGAGCGGCGGGGAGACGTACGGCAACGGACGGCTCGTGCGGGTCCCGGACATCGAGACCGACGGCGACACGGTCGTCGACTTCAACCGGGCGTTCTCCTTCCCGTGCGCGTTCACGAACTTCGTCACCTGCCCGCTCGCGCCGCCGCAGAACCGCCTCGACGTGGCGGTCACCGCCGGCGAGAAGAAGCCGCCGCTCCAGATCGACCGCATCCAGACCTACGCCCGGGCGTCCTGAGCCGGGCGGCGCTCCGCCCTGGAGCGTGGTGGTGGGCGGGCCGCAGCGCCCGCCCGCCACGGGTCCTTGGACGTGGCAACGCACGAGAGGCGCCTCCCCGTGGGAAAGGCGCCTCTCGTGACCGGTGCTGCTCGTGGGCGATACTGGGTTCGAACCAGTGACCTCTTCGGTGTGAACGAAGCGCGCTACCACTGCGCCAATCGCCCGAGTGCGAGGTCGATACTAGCCTGAACCGGACCGGAACGGAAAACCGGCTCGAGCCCTCACGGATCGAGACGCTCGCGCCGCCGGCGCTCGAACAGCTCGCGCGCCGCGAGCGACACGGTCCCCGCCTCCACCTCGACACCGTCCAGCCACGCCACGGGCTGCACGTTGCGCACCGACCCGGTCAGCAGCAGCCCGGCACGGCCGTCCGACACCTCGTCGAGCACCTCGAACGGGAGCTCGCCCGGGAGCGCCTCGCGCACGGGCAGGCCGTCCTCGGCGGCCCACTCGAGGAGCAGCTCGCGCGTGATGCCCGCGAGGCACCCCGTCGAGAGCAGCGGTGTGACGAGCTCCCCGCCCCGCTCGACGAAGACGTTGGCGCCCGTCCCCTCGCACAGGTCGCCGCGCGTGTTCGCGAGCAGGGCCTCGTCGCCGCCCCTCGCCACGGCGTCGGCGAGCGCGACGACGTTCTCCGCGTACGACGTCGTCTTGAGACCCACGACCGCCGAGCGCTCGTTGCGCGTCCACGGCGACCGCACGGCGCGACCGCGCGGGACGATCGTCGCCGGACCCGCCGCGACGACCACCGTCTGCGCCCCGGGCGTGCGGCCCGACCCCAGCGGGCCGAGGCCCGCGGTGACGGTGATGCGCAGCCGGCCGACGGCGCCCGCGCCGCCCGACGCCCGGGTGCGCGCCTCGTCGAGGACCTGCGCGACGGCGTCGCGCACGAGGGCGTCGTCGGGCGCGTCGAGCCCGAGGCCGCGCGCCGAGCGGGCGAGGCGGCGCAGGTGCCGCGTGAGGGCGAACGCCCTGTCGTCGAACACGGCGCACGTCTCGAACACGCCGTCGCCGACGGTGATGCCGTGGTCGACCGCGCTCAGCGCCCGGTCGCCCGGGGCGACGAGGCGGCCGTCCGCCCACACGACGAGGTTCTCGGGCGGTGCGGCGGGGGCTCCCGGCGTGGGCAACGGCTGCGTCATGGTTCCAGTGTGCCGGAGGCGAGCCCGACGAGACGGCGCGCCTTGAGCTCGGTCTCCTCCCACTCGCGCGCGGGCTCGCTCCCCCACGTGATACCTGCACCGGTCCCGAACCGCAGCACGCCGTCGGACCACCAGAACGTCCGGATCCCGACGGCGAGCACCGCCTCGTCCCCGTCCACCCACCCGACGGCCCCGCAGTACGGGCCCCGCGGGGCCGTCTCGAGCGCGGCGATGACGCGCAGCGCGGACGACTTCGGCGCGCCGGAGACCGACGCCGGCGGGAACGTCGCCCCGAGCACGCGCCCCCAGCGGTCGGGCGCGGCGAGCACGTCGTCGCGCACCCGGCCGGCGACGCGGCTCACGAGGTGGACCAGACCGGGGTGCTCCTCCACCGCGAGCAGGTCCGTGACCTCGACGGTCCCGGGGTCGCACACGCGCTGCAGGTCGTTGCGCACGAGGTCGGTGATCATGACGTTCTCGGCCCGGTCCTTGGCGCTGAGGCCGTCCGCGGCGGGCGCGGTGCCCTTGATCGGTCCCGACGTCAGGACCCCGCCGGAGAGCCCCAGGAACAGCTCCGGGGACGCGCTGACGACCCACACGGGGTCGACGCCGCTGCTCGCCGGGACGTGCACCATCCCTCCGTAGGGGGCGGGGTTCCCCCGTGCCAGCCGGAGCGCGAGGGCCCGCGCGTCCGGCTCGCCGGAGCCGTCGGGCGCGAGCGGGGCGCTGAGCACGCGGCACACGTTCGCCTGGTACACCTCGCCCTCGCGCACCTCGTCGCGCACGCGCGAGACGGCGGCCTCGTACGCGGGACGGCTCAGCGAGCTCGTCCACGACGTCGGCGCGGGGCCGCGCCAGGCCGGTGCCGCGGCGCCGTCGGCGTCGGACCACGTCGCGTCGTCGGGGTCGACGCGCTCGGCGAAGCGCCACGCACGCACGCGCCCGCCCGCGGCGGGCCCGTCGAAGTCGGCGACGACGAACCAGGGGCCCTCGGACCGCAGCCGCTCGGGCGAGCGGCGCACGTCGACGCACTCGATCACGCCGCGCGCGGCGCGGCCGGCGAAGCGCGCGGCACCCGCGCCGACGAGCGTCTCCCCAGGTCCTGGCACGGGCCCACGCTACCGACCACCACGGCGACCTCCGGGCCGGGCGCCCGGGCCGCCAGGACGGCGCACCGAAGGCCGGTTGGACGTCGGGCGCCCGAGTCGACTAATGTCTGGGACGCGCCGGAACGCCGGGGACGCCCGATCGAGAGATCGGACGGCTCCCGAAGGACCGGCCGCGCGGATGTGGCTCAGTTGGTAGAGCATCACCTTGCCAAGGTGAGGGTCGCGGGTTCGAATCCCGTCATCCGCTCGGAGGCCCACTCTCGACAACCCCCTCGGGGGCGTCGGAGCAGGTCGCGGTGGAGTGGCCGAGAGGCGAGGCAGCGGCCTGCAAAGCCGTATACGTGGGTTCGAATCCCATCTCCACCTCACACGCAGTACCAGCATCACCTGCACGACCACCTGGGCGATTGGCGCAGCGGTAGCGCGCTTCCCTGACACGGAAGAGGTCACTGGTTCGATCCCAGTATCGCCCACCAGCACGACGCGAGAGGCCGTCCCGGCACGACCGGGGCGGCCTTTCGCGCGCCACGACGCGCCTCTCCCCGCACATGCCCCTCCAACGGCCCTCCTCGCGCCGGCGTGCCGGGCGGATGCGGGACACCGGGCGAAAGTCGGCTAGTATGTGGGACGCGCCGGAACGCCGGGGACGCCCGAGATCTCGATCCTGAGTTCTCGATCGACGCCCTCTCAGCATCCGGCCGCGCGGATGTGGCTCAGTTGGTAGAGCATCACCTTGCCAAGGTGAGGGTCGCGGGTTCGAATCCCGTCATCCGCTCGGAGGCCCACTCTCAGACCGTCTCTCTCGGGAGCGAGTGAGGACGTGTCTCACGGTGGAGTGGCCGAGAGGCGAGGCAGCGGCCTGCAAAGCCGTCTACGTGGGTTCGAATCCCATCTCCACCTCGCGAGCGGCAACCCTCAGCACGGACGTCGAGGGTGCCCTCGGGCGATTGGCGCAGCGGTAGCGCGCTTCCCTGACACGGAAGAGGTCACTGGTTCGATCCCAGTATCGCCCACCGAGCACCAGCACGGGCCGTTCCGGAGGACTCCGGAGCGGCCCGTCCCGCGTCGGAGGTCAGAGGTCCGGCCGCAGCCGGGCAGCGACCCACCCCACGCGTCCTCCGCGCGCCCGCTACGCTCACCGCCATGGCCGACGACCGCACCACCGAGGACACCAGGACCGACGACCGCCCCCGGGTCGACGTGCTGCCGCTGGGCCGGTCCCCCCGGCCGGTGACCGGCGCGGAGCTGGGCGCCCGCGTGCGGTCCGCGGTCGTCGAGATGGTCGCGGGCGACCTCGCGGAGGGTGCGGTGGAGCACCTCGACCGGCTGCGGGTGGACGCGACCGTGGACGGCCCGGACGTCCCGACCCTCGACGTCGACCTCAGCGGCATGGTCGTCCGGCCGACGCGCTCGACGGACGGCGGCGCCGCACGCACCGACGCACCAGCACCCACCGACCCCGCGGTCCCGGCGTCCACCGACGCGGCCACGCGCGAGGACGGCGTCCTGCGCCGCCTGCGCGTCGACGCGCACCCCGTCACGGTCGAGGGGGTGCCCGTCGACCTCGTGCTCGAGGCGCAGGACGTGCGGTTCCGGTGGGTCGCGGGCGCGGACGGGTCGCTCGGCGTCGAGCCGGTGGAGCCGGGCGACGACGCGCCGCTCCGCGGGCACGTGCGCGTCGCCGCACCGCAGGACGCGCTCGTCGAGGCGGCGCGGCGCCTGCTCGAGGAGTCGCTCCGCACGCTGGGCGGCCTCAGCCTCTCCTCGTTCGAGGTCGAGGTCGAGTCGACCGGACCGCGCTCCGCCCGCGGCTCCGGGTTCGCGCGGGTCCGCAAGGGGATCCTGTCGGCGAGCGTCCACGCGCGGGCCGTCGTCGAGGTCGACGCCGCGATGGTCCTCACCGTGCGGGAGCTGAGCCTGACGAGCCGCAACCCGGTGGTCGCGGGCGCGCTGCTCGCGGCGCGCACCCACGTCGAGCGCGCGCAGGGCCGGACCGTCGACCTCGCGGCCGAGCTGCCGCCGGGCGTCCGGCTCGCGGACGTCCGGCTCGACGTCGGTGAGTCGGTCGCGGTGTCCGCCCGGTTCGCCTGACGGGGTCCTCCGGCACGACGACCGACGACGAGGTCAGTCCCGGCGCCGTGGCCGTGGCGTGCCGCGCAGCGGTGCCGCCGTCGTGGGGTCCTCGGGCCACGCGTGCTTGGGGTAGCGGCCGCGCAGCTCGGCGCGCACCTGCGGGTAGCCCTGGGCCCAGAACGACTCCAGGTCCGCGGTGACCGCGGCCGGACGACCCGCCGGGGAGAGCAGGTGCAGGAGCACGGGGACACGACCGCCCGCGACGCGCGGGGTGCGCGTCCAGCCGAAGGTCTCCTGGAGCCGCACCGCGAGCACCGGCTGCTCGTCGGCGTAGCCCACGGCCACGGACGAGCCGCTCGGGACGACGAGCCGCTCGGGCGCGAGCTCGTCGAGGCGCGACGCCGCGGGCCACGGCAGCAGCCGGCGCAGCGCCGGGGCGAGGTCGACGCCCCGGCCCCGGCCGAGCGCGGGCAGGTCGGGGCCCAGCCAGTCGTCGAGACGGTCCAGGAGCGCGTCGTCCGCGACGTCGGGCCACGGCTCCCCCAGGGCGCGGTGCAGGAAGCGGAGCCTGTCGCGCAGCCGCACCGCCGCCCCGCTCCACGGGAGGGAGTCGAGGCCGTCGCGCCGCAGCCCGTCGCGCACCGCCGTGACGACCGCACGGGCGGGCGGGTCGCGCCACGGGTCGCGCGAGAGCTCGATGGCGCCCAGCGACGTCACCCGGACGGCGCGCACGCGTCCCGAGGTCCACTCCACGACCTCCGCCGTCCGGTGCTCGGCAGCGGCGGCGGCGCGCGCCGTCGCCTCGTCCACGGGAGCCGCGGACCGCACGACGGCGTCCGCGCGACCTGCCGCACGGTCCACGTCCGCGACGGCGAGCCAGGGCGTGCCCTGCAGCGGTGAGCCCGCGGGCAGCCGTGCCCCCGCGCCCGACACCAGGAGGTACGACTCCCCGCCGGAGCGCAGGCGCGCGACCCGGTCCGGGTGCGCGAGAGCCACGACGTACCCGACGGCGGCGTCGTCGGTCGTGCGCGGGCCGCCGGGGCCGTCGGCCCGTCCGTGACCCGCGTGGCCCGTGGCGGCACCGGTGGCGTCCCTCGCGACGCGCTCGAGCCGGTCCCGCTGCGCCGCCCAGGGGCCCGACCCCGGTCCACCGCGACGCAGACCGCGCAGCGCGGCGGGCAGGTCGGCACCCGGCGCCCGGACGTCCTCCGAGAGCAGCGCGACCACCTCGGCCGCGCGACGCGCGCCGACCTCCGGCACGGCGTCGAGCAGCGCCCGCGCGCGGCGGGGGTCGGCGGGGACCGAGGCGATCCGGCGCCCGAGCGGGGTCGCCCCGTCCGGCCCCACCGCGCCCAGCCCGTGCAGCACCTCGCGCGCCGCGGCGAAGGCGGCCGCGGGAGGCGGGTCCAGGAGAGCCAGCCCGGTGCCGTCGGGGCTGCCCCAGCACGCGAGCTCGAGCGCGAACCCGGTCAGGTCCGCGGTCCGGATCTCCGGCTCGGGGTGCCGCGCCAGACGCGCGTGGTCGCCCTCCGACCAGCACCGGTACACCGCCCCCGGGGCCTCACGACCCGCGCGGCCCGCACGCTGTTCCGCGCCCGCACGGCTCACGGCGACCGTCACCAGACCGGGCAGGCCACGACGCACGTCGGTGCGCGGCTCGCGCGCCAGCCCGGCGTCGACGACCACCCGCACGCCGGGCACGGTGATCGAGGACTCGGCGACCGCGGTGGAGACGACGACCCGGCGCCGCGGCCCGGGCTCGAGCGCACGGTCCTGCTCGCGCGGCGGCAGGCGACCGTGCAGCGGGCGCACGTCCGCCTCCACGCCGGCGAGACCACGGGAGACGAGGTCCACCTCGCGCGCGCCCGGCACGAACACGAGGACGTCTCCCGCACGCTCCGCCAGCGCGCGGCGGGTCGTCGCGACGACGTGGTCGCAGAACGCGCGTGCCGTCCCGAACGCGTCGGTGCGCGGCCCCCGGGACGGGCACCAGACGACGTCGACCGGGTGCAGCGTGCCCTCGACGCGCACGACCGGGACGGCGCCCGGGGTCGTCCCGGCGCCACCCGCGAGCGCCCGCGCGGTGCGCTCGGCCTCGACGGTCGCGGACATCGCGACGAGCGCGAGGTCGTCGCGCAGGTTCTCGCGCACGTCCGCCAGCAGGGCGAGCGCGAGGTCGTCCTCCAGGTGGCGCTCGTGCACCTCGTCCAGCACGACGGCGGCCACGCCCGGCAGCTCGGGGTCGCGCTGGAGCCTGCGCACGAGCGTGCCGGTCGTGACGATCTCGACCCGGGTGCGGCGCGACGTGCGCGACTCGCCGCGCACGGTGTACCCGACCGTGCCGCCGAGCTCTTCGCCGAGCAGCGACGCGAGCCGCCGCGCCGCCGCGCGCGCGGCGATCCGGCGCGGCTGCGTGACGACGACGCGCCCGTCCAGCGCCGCCGCGAGGGCCGGGGGGACGAGCGTCGTCTTGCCCGTGCCCGGCGGCGCCTGCACGACGACGGCACCGACGTCGCGCACGCCCCCGACGACCTCGTCCAGGTGGTCCCCCACCGGCAGGTCGGGAGGTGCGGCGAGGAGGCGGGCGATCGGGTCCACCCTCGTAGTGTCGCCCGGCCGCCCTTCCCCGGGCGGCGCGGCCCGGCGTACGGTCGGGAGCATGTGCCGGAACATCACGACCCTGCGCGGCCTCGTCCCCCCGGCGACGGGCGAGGAGGTCGAGGCCGCCGCCCGCCAGTTCGTCCGCAAGGTGACCGGGATCCAGCGCACCAGCGCCGCGACCGAGGAGCCGTTCGAGCGCGCCGTCACCGAGATCCAGGAGATCGTCGCCCGCCTGCTCGACGAGCTGCCCGAGCGCCGCCAGCCGCCGCCGACGGTCCCGCCGCTGCGCCGCGAGGAGGTCCGCGCGCGCATCGCCGCGCGCGAGGCCGCGGAGCGCGAGCACGAGCGCGCGCACGCCCTCGGCCTGGCCCACGCGCACGACGACGCCGAGGAGGAGGCACCGACCGCTCGCACGGCAGGCGTCTAGGCTCGTCCCGTGGAACTCGCTCCCCCGGCGCTCGACGGCACCCCCTCCGGCGGGCCCCGTGCCCCTGACCGGCCCGAACCCGTGAGCGCGTCGATGCGCCGCGCGAAGGCGGGCGCGCGCGCCGCGCACGTCACCACCGGCCAGGTGCGCGAGGACCCGGCGGGCCACGTCACGATCGAGTGCTCGTGCGGGATGGTGCTGACGAACGGTCCGGACTGGACCGTGGACGAGCACATCCGGCTGCACCGTGCCGAGGCGCGCTACCTCGCGCTCAGCGCGGTCGCGCCCGCCGGGATGCCCCGCATCGTGCCCGTCGACGCCGCGCGCCTCCCGCGCCTGGACTGAGCGCGGCGACCGGGCGGGACCGTCCCGTCACGCCCGGGTCCGCGCCGGCCGACGCGGGTCGGCGTGGGGTCAGAGCTCGTCCGGGTCGTCCCACGAGGTCCCGGACGACGCGCCCTCGATCGGCCGGCGCTCGACCTCCGACAGCGAGTGCGGCGCCTTCGTCGCGTCGCCCCCGGTCAGGACGTCCCCGCGCTCCTCGTCGTCGTCGCGGGGCGGGGACAGCCGCGCCGAGGCGATGTCGGACTGGTTGAGGTCGTCCTGGCGGAGCGGGTCGGTGCTCATGCCACGGGTCTACCAGGTCGCCCGGGGACACGCACGCGCTCCCCCGTCCGTGCCGGGGTGCCGCGGGGACCAGGCGGACGGCGTTTGTCGTGCGCGCTTGGCACACTTTTTTAGGCGAGGCTTCGAGTGTGGCGTGCGTCTCACCCGGGACGGCGACTCCCCAGCGCGACGGTCCGTGGCCCATGACATCCTCTGGGGATGCAGACCTGGCCTGGCCACCCCTACCCCCTCGGGGCCACCTTCGACGGCTCGGGGACGAACTTCGCCCTCTTCTCCGAGGTCGCCGAGCGCGTCGAGCTGTGCCTGCTCGACGACGACGGCAGCGAGCTGCGGCTCGACGTGGAGGAGATCGACGCCCACGTGTGGCACGTGTACCTCCCCGGCGTCGGCCCCGGCACGCGCTACGGCTACCGCGTGCACGGCCCGTACGACCCCGCGAACGGGCACCGGTGCAACCCGTCGAAGCTCCTCCTCGACCCGTACGCCAAGGCGATCGAGGGCCAGATCGACGGCGACGAGTCGCTCTTCTCCTACCGCTTCGGCGACGACCCGGGGGCGGCCGGGGACGATCGGGACACCCAGGACGCCGAGGAGGGTCAGGAGCCGGGAGACGACCAGGACTCCGGCGCGGCACCTTCTGCCCCCTCGCTCAACGACGACGACTCGGCCGCGCACACGATGGTCTCCGTCGTCGTGAACCCGTACTTCGACTGGGGTCACGACCGCCCGCCGAACCGGGACTACCACGACAGCGTGATCTACGAGGCCCACGTCAAGGGCATGACGATGCTCCACCCCGACGTGCCCGAGGAGCTGCGCGGCACCTACGCGGGCATGGCGCACCCGTCGGTGATCGAGCACCTCGTGTCGCTCGGCGTCACCGCCGTCGAGCTCATGCCGGTCCACCAGTTCGTCAACGACCCGAACCTCGTGGAGAAGGGCCTGTCGAACTACTGGGGCTACAACACGATCGGCTTCTTCGCGCCGCACAACGGCTACGCCGCGTACGGGACGCGCGGCGAGCAGGTCATGGAGTTCAAGTCCATGGTCAAGGCGCTGCACGAGGCCGGCATCGAGGTGATCCTCGACGTCGTGTACAACCACACGGCCGAGGGCAACCACATGGGCCCCACCCTGAGCTTCCGGGGCATCGACAACAAGGCGTACTACCGCCTGGTCGACGGCGACGAGGCCCACTACTTCGACACCACGGGCACGGGCAACTCCCTGCTCATGCGCTCGCCGCACGTCCTGCAGCTCATCATGGACTCGCTGCGGTACTGGGTCACGGAGATGCACGTCGACGGGTTCCGCTTCGACCTCGCGGCGACCCTCGCGCGGCAGTTCCACGAGGTGGACCGGCTCTCGGCCTTCTTCGACATCGTCCAGCAGGACCCGGTCATCTCCCAGGTCAAGCTCATCGCCGAGCCGTGGGACCTGGGCTCGGGCGGGTACCAGGTGGGGGGCTTCCCGCCGCTGTGGACCGAGTGGAACGGCGACTACCGGGACACGGTGCGCGACTTCTGGCGCGGCGAGGCCTCGACGCTGCCCGAGTTCGCGAGCCGCCTCACCGGCTCGTCCGACCTGTACGAGCACAGCGGGCGCAAGCCCATCGCGTCGATCAACTTCGTCACAGCGCACGACGGCTTCACGCTCAACGACCTCGTGTCCTACGACCACAAGCACAACGAGGCCAACGGCGAGGACAACAAGGACGGCGAGAACCACAACCGCTCGTGGAACTGCGGCGTCGAGGGACCGACCGACGACCCGGAGGTCCGGGCGCTGCGCGCGCGCCAGCGCCGCAACTTCCTCACGACGCTCCTGCTGTCCCAGGGCGTGCCCATGCTCGCGCACGGGGACGAGATCGCCCGGACCCAGGGCGGCAACAATAACGGGTACTGCCAGGACAGCGAGATCACGTGGATGGACTGGCGGGGCATCGTCGACGACGCCCACGCCACGGACCCGCCCGCGCACGACGAGGACGTGCCCACCGACCCCGACGCCGAGGAGCGTCGCGCGCTGCTCGAGTTCGCCCGCCGCGTCGTGTGGCTGCGCCGCGACCACCCGGTGCTGCACCGACGGCGCTTCTTCGTGGGACGCGGCGCCGAGGACACGGCGGACGACGCCGCGCACCTGCCGGACATCGAGTGGCTCGACATCACGGGCTCGCGCATGGACTCCGAGGACTGGAACCAGGCGTACGCCCGGTCCGTGATGGTGTTCCTCAACGGCGACGCCATCCCCGAGACCGACCGCCGCGGCGAGCCGATCGTCGACGACTCGTTCCTGCTGCTCCTCAACGCGCACCACGACGTGCTCGAGTTCACGGTGCCGGGCGCGGAGTACGGCGAGTCGTGGTCCGTCGTGCTCGACACGGACGGCACCGTCGACCTCGGCGACGAGCTCCGACCGGGCGACACCGTGCCCGTCACGGGGCGCAGCTCGATCGTCCTGACCCGCCCCCCGCTGCGGTGACGGGCACGGTGACAGGCGCGGTGACAGGCGCGGTGACGGGCACGGCGACCGGAACGGTGACGGAGGGGACGGGCGCGGCCCCGCGGGACCGGGGCGCGTCGGTTCCCGGCGGCACCCCGGTCTCGACGTACCGGCTGCAGCTCGGCCCGGACCTGACGTTCGACGACGCCGCGCGCCAGGTGCCGTACCTCGCGCGCCTCGGCGTCACGCACCTCTACCTGTCCCCCGTCCTCCAGGCCGCGCCGGGATCCACGCACGGGTACGACGTCGTCGACCACAGCCGCATCAGTGCCGAGATGGGCGGGCGCGCCGGCCTGGACCGCCTCGCCGCGGCGGCGCGGGCCGCCGGCCTCGGGATCGTGCTCGACGTCGTGCCCAACCACATGGCCGTGCCGACCCCCGCGTGGCACAACCGCGCGCTGTGGTCGGTGCTCGAGCGTGGTCCCGAGTCGCCCTACGCGTCGTGGTTCGACGTCGACTGGTCGGCCGGCGAGGGCGCCGTGCTCATGCCGGTCCTCGGCGTGCGCCTCGGGGACGCGCTCGCCGCCGGGGACCTCGTCCTCGACGAGATCGTCGTGCCCGACCCGCCGCCGGACCGCGACCCGGCGGACGCCGGCGCCGACACCGGCGCCGGCAGCGGGGGGACGCGGACGACCGTCCTGCGGTACTTCGACCACGTGTTCCCCGTGCGCGAGGGCACGCAGGACCTCCCCCTCGCCGAGCTCGTCGAGCGGCAGCACTACCGTCTGGCGTTCTGGCGCGTCGGCGACGAGGAGCTCAACTACCGGCGGTTCTTCGACGTCGGCTCGCTCGTCGCGGTGCGGGTCGAGGACGAGGCGGTGTTCGACGCGACGCACGCGCTCCTGCTCGACCTCGTGACGTCCGGCGTCGTCGACGGCCTGCGCATCGACCACCCGGACGGGCTCGCCGACCCCGGGCAGTACCTGGACCGGCTCGCCGAGCGCACGGACGGCGCCTGGGTCGTCGTCGAGAAGATCCTCGCGGGCGACGAGCAGGTGCCGCCGGACTGGGCCACGGTCGGCACCACCGGCTACGACGTCGCGTGGCGACTCCAGCAGCTCTTCGTCGACCCGGGCGGTCGCGCCGGGCTCGACGCGGTGATGACCCGGCTCACCGGCGACCTGGCCGGCGGTCTCGAGGGCGTCGTCGAGCAGGCCAAGCACGAGGTCGTCGCCGGGCCGCTGTACGCCGAGGTGCACCGCCTGACGGACCTCGCGGCAGCGGTCTGCCACGACGACCCGCGGCTGCGGGACCACACGTGGCGGGCCCTGCACCAGTGCCTGCGCGAGCTGCTCGTCGCGTTCGACCGGTACCGGGCCTACGTCGAGCCCGGCGTCACGCCGCGGCACGAGGCCGTCCGTGCCGTCGAGGAGGCCGCGGCGCGAGCCCGCGCCCGCCTGGACCCGCAGCGCGGCGAGACGCTCGACGTCGTCGTCGACCTCGTGCTCGGGCGCGAGGTCGGCAGCGCCGGGCGCCGGCGCGAGGCGCGCCGCGACGAGCTCGTCGTCCGGTTCCAGCAGGTGTGCGGCGCGGTGACCGCGAAGGGCGTGGAGGACACGGCGTTCTACCGCTGGACCGAGCTGTCGAGCCTGTGCGAGGTGGGCGGGGAGCCCGACCGGTTCAGCATCGGCGTGCACGACTGGCACGCGTTCGCCCAGCGCTTCTCCGCCCTCACGCCTCTCGCGCTCACGGCGGGGTCGACCCACGACACCAAGCGCGGCGAGGACACGCGGGCCGCCCTGGGCGTGCTCGCCGAGGACGCGACCGGGTGGGCCCGTCTCGTCGAGGAGGTCCGGTCCGCGAGCGCCCCGTACCGCGGCGTCCTCGTCGACGGGCTCGCGGAGAACCTGCTGTGGCAGACCGTCGTCGGGACCTGGTCGCCCGACGCGCCGGCCACGCCCGAGGACGCCGCCGAGGGGGCGCCGGGCACCGGCGACGAGCACCGGGCGATCGCGGCGGACCGCCTCGTGGACTACCTGCGCAAGGCGCTGCGCGAGGCCAAGGTCCGCACGTCGTGGACGAGCCCGGACGACGCGTACGAGCGCGCCGTCGAGGACCTCGCGCGCCGTGCGCTGGAGGACCCGGTCGTCCTGGCGGCGTACGCGCGCTGGTCGCACGACCATCGCGAGGAGCTGCGCGCGGCGAGCCTCGGGATCAAGCTCGTCCAGCTCACCGCGCCGGGGGTCGCGGACGTGTACCAGGGCAGCGAGGGCTACGCCCCCACGCTCGTCGACCCGGACAACCGGCGCCCGGTGGACGTCCACGACCTCGGGACCCGTCTCGCACGGCTCGACGAGGGCGCCGGGGCGCGCACCCTGGCCGACGAGAAGCTGCTCGTGACGTCCCGCGCGCTGCGGCTGCGTCGCGACGTCACCGGTGCCTTCGTCGGGCCCGGGGCGGGCTACGCGCCCGTCGCGACGTCGACGCCCTGCGCGCTGGCCTTCGCACGCACGCAGGACGGCACGCCGCGCGCGGTGACGGTCGCGACGCGGCTGCAGGGCACGGTCCGACGCCTCGGCGGGTGGCGCGACCACGTCGTGGCGCTCCCCGCGGCGCCGGGCGGGTGGCGCGACCTGCTCACCGACCGCGTGCACCCCGCAGGACCCGTCCCGGTCGCCGAGCTCCTGGCGGACCTGCCCGTCGCGCTGCTGGTCGAGGCGGGGGGCATGACGCCGGCCCCACCGCCCCGCGGGACCCCCATGCTCTCCGTGCCGGGCCCCCGCCCCCTCGTGTGGGCGCCGACCGCACGGACGGTCGAGCTGCTCCTGCCCCGGCCGGGCTCGGGCACCTTCGACGGCGCCCGTCGCGAGTCGCTGCGGCTCGTCGGGGCGCACGTCCCGGGCTGGTGGGGCTACGACCACGAGCTGCCGTGGGGGACGGACTACGGGTTCGCGGTCGACGACGGTCCCGGCCGGCCGGACCCGCGCAGCCCGTGGCAGCCGTACGGGGTGCACGGCCCGAGCCGCACGTTCGACCCGGCGTTCGCGTGGACCGACGACGGCTGGGCGGGTCGCGACGTGCGCGGCGAGGTCCTGTACGAGCTGCACGTCGGGACGTTCACGGAGGAGGGCACGCTCGACGCCGCGATCGGCCGGCTCGACCACCTCGTCGAGCTCGGCGCCGGCGCGGTCGAGCTCCTGCCCGTCGCGGCCTTCGGGGGCCGCTGGGGATGGGGGTACGACGGAGTCCACCTCTACGCGGTGCACGAGCCCTACGGGGGACCGCGCGCGCTGCAGCGCTTCGTCGACGCCGCGCACGCGCGCGGTCTCGCGGTCGTGCTCGACGTCGTCTACAACCACCTCGGCCCGTCCGGGAACTACCTGCCCGAGTTCGGGCCGTACTTCACCGACGCGCACCACACCCCGTGGGGAGCGGCCGTCAACCTCGACCGCTCGGGCAGCCGTGAGGTGCGCGAGTGGGTCGTCGACAACGCCGAGCGCTGGTTCGCCGAGTTCCACGTCGACGCGCTGCGTCTCGACGCGGTCCACGCGCTCGTCGACGACTCCCCCACCCACGTGCTCGCCGAGCTCGCGCGGCGGATCGACCGCGTCGAGCAGGAGCTCGGCCGCCCGCTCACCCTGATCGCCGAGTCCGACGAGAACGACCCGGCCACGGTGACCGGTGTCGAGCAGGGTGGGCGCGGGATGCGCGCGCAGTGGGCCGACGACGTGCACCACGCGCTCCACGCGCTCGTCACGGGCGAGCGGGAGGGCTACTACGTCGACTTCGGGTCGGTCGCCGTGCTCCGCAAGGCGCTGACCGGCGTGTTCGTCCACGACGGCACGTGGTCGACCTTCCGCGGGACGCGGTGGGGACGACCGGTGCCCCAGGGGACCGACGGGCACGCGTTCGTCGTGTGCGCGCAGAACCACGACCAGGTGGGCAACCGCGCGCAGGGTGACCGGCCGTCGGCGACGCTCGACGCCGGGGGGCTCGCGGTGTCCGCGGCCCTCGTGCTGCTGTCCCCGTTCACCCCGATGCTCTTCATGGGCGAGGAGTGGGGCGCGTCGACGCCGTGGCAGTTCTTCACCGACCACGACGACCCGGAGCTCGCCCAGGCGATCCGCGCCGGCCGGGCCGCGGAGTTCGCAGGTCACGGCTGGGGCGCGCCGGGCGACGACGGACCGGTCGTGCCCGACCCGCAGGACCCGGCGACGCGCGCGGCGAGCGTGCTCGACTGGTCCGAGCGCCTCGACGGCGACCACGCGCGCCTGCTCGCCTGGTACCGCACGCTCGTCGGGCTCCGCTCGCGCGCCGACGTGCGCTCGGGCGACCTGTCGGCGGTGACCCTGCACGGGCCGGACGGCCCCGCCGACGACGCGTCCGCGGAGGAGGGCCGGCTCGGTCCCGACGACGGGCCGGCGTTCGTCGTGGAGCGGCGGACCGTCGCCGTCGCGGTGAACCTGGGCCGGCGTCGTCGCGCCCTGCGGCTCGCGCTGGCCGGCTCCCCCCGCCTGCTCGCGGCGTGGGACCCCACGACGGAGGTCCGCGACCGGATCGTCGACCTGCCCGCGCGTTCCGTCGCCGTCGTGTCCTGGGTGTGACTACGCTCACGTCCATGGCTGCGGCGAAGAGGTCCGAGAAGAAGTCCGAGAAGAAGTCCGGCAAGACGTCGCGCAAGCTCGCGGGCAAGCACCCTCGGGGGAAGTCCTCGAAGAAGGCGGCGACCGAGGCGCGGG
The DNA here is from genome assembly GCF_965112045.1 of Cellulosimicrobium sp. Marseille-Q8652. NCBI lineage: Bacteria > Bacillati > Actinomycetota > Actinomycetes > Micrococcales > Promicromonosporaceae > Cellulosimicrobium > Cellulosimicrobium sp. Marseille-Q8652. Next base: position 1,499,826 of record NZ_CBCOPS010000002.1, read on the forward strand.
ACGCTGCCGTCGCGAGCCGTACCGCCGTGGAGTGGGACTCCCCGCCGACCGAGGTGCTGCGCGCGTCGTCCGGCCTGGACCTCGCGACGTTGGACCGGCACGCGACCCCGGGTTTCGGCGGCGACAAGGCTGCGGGCCAGGCGCTCGTGGCGGACCACGCGGACGAGCTGTCCGAGCTCCAGGAGCGGCTGTTCGCCGAGGGCCGCTCCGGCGGCTCGCGCTCGGTCCTGCTCGTCCTGCAGGGCATGGACACCGCCGGGAAGGGCGGGATCGTGCGGCACGTCGTCGGGCTCGTCGACCCGCAGGGCGTCGCCCACCACTCGTTCGGCGTCCCGACGCCCGAGGAGCTGCGGCACCACTTCCTGTGGCGCATCCGGCGCGCGCTCCCGCGACCCGGGTACATCGGCGTCTTCGACCGGTCGCACTACGAGGACGTGCTCGTCGGCCGCGTCGACTCGCTCGTGCCCGAGGACGTGCTCGAGAAGCGCTACGACGAGATCAACCGGTTCGAGGAGAAGGTCGTCGCGTCGGGCACGACGGTCGTCAAGGTCGCGCTGCTGGTGTCCTACGAGGAGCAGCGCGCACGGCTCATGGAGCGGCTCGAGCGCCCGGACAAGTACTGGAAGTACAACCCGTCCGACGTCGACTCCCGCAAGAAGTGGCCCGCGTACCAGGAGGCGTACCAGACCGTCCTCGACCGCACGAACACCGAGGTCGCGCCGTGGCACGTGGTCCCCGCGGACCGCAAGTGGTTCGCGCGACTTGCCGTGAGCGAGCTCCTGCTCGACGCGCTGCGCCGGTTCGACCTCGGCTGGCCGCCGGCGGACTTCGACATCGAGGTCGAGAAGCGCCGCCTCGCCGCGACGTGACCGTCCGGTCGTCGCCGAGGCGGTCGGCGCGGCCGGGCGGGCCGGTCCGTCAGGCGGCGCGGACGAGCTCGCGCCCGTCCTCGGCGAGCGCACCGAGGCGGGACAGCGCCCGGTAGTACTTCTTGCGGTAGCCGCCGCGCAGCATCTCGTCGGTGAAGAGGCCCGTCTCCCCCGCGCCGCCGAGCAGCACGGGCACGTCCCGGTCGTAGAGCCGGTCGACGAGCACGACGAGGCGCAGCGCCGACGACTGGTCGACGACCGGGTGGACGCCCGTGAGGGCGACGGCCTCGACGCCGTCGAGCATCGCGCCGTACCGGCTCGGGTGGACCTGCGCGAGGTGGGCGAGCACGTCGTCGAACGGGTCGAGGGTCGCGCCCGGCACGTGCGCGGCCGTCGCGCGAACGACCTCCTCGGCCAGCGGGGCGGAGTCGGTGACGACCGCGCGATGGCGGTAGTCCTCGCCGTCGACGCGGAGCACCTCGAAGCGCGCGGCGAGCGCCTGGATCTCGCGCAGGAAGTCCTCCGCGGCGAACCGGCCCTCGCCGAGCGCCTCCGGCAGCGTGTTCGACGTCGCGGCGAGCGCGACGCCGCGGTCCGCGAGCTCGCGCAGCAGGCGCGACATGAGGACGGTGTCGCCCGGGTCGTCGAGCTCGAACTCGTCGATGCACACGAGCTTCTTCGTCGCGAGCGCGTCGACGGTCTCCCGGAAGCCCATCGCCCCGACGAGGTTCGTGTACTCGACGAACGTGCCGTACGCGCTGACGTCGAGTCCCACGGCGTGCGCGAGAGCCGTGAGCAGGTGCGTCTTGCCGACGCCGAACCCGCCGTCCATGTACACGGCCGGCGCGGTCGTGCGGCGCGCGAAGAGGCCCTTGCGCGGCGGCTTCACGACGGCGCCCGCGACCTCCTCGAGCCGCGCGACGGTCTGCGCCTGGCTGGGGTAGCGCGGGTTGGCGCGGTACGTGGCGAACCGGGCGTCGGCGAAGTGCGGCGGCGGCACGAGGTCGGCGAGGAGCCGGGACGGCGGGACCGACGGGTGGACGTCCGCGAGCGCGGGGAGGCTCACGGCGGTGCCCGCGTCCGGCCCGGAGACCTTGCCCGTGGAGCCTCTCGGCGCGGTCGTCCCACCGGATGCTGGCGCTGAAGTCACGAGGATCGAGCCTACGCCTGCCGCTACCGTTGCCGCTGTGACCTCTGCCACGACGCCTGCGTCCGGTTCACCGCCCTCCGGGCCCCCGACCGGCGGCGCGGCCGCGGGGCGGGACGACCTGCCGCGGCTCGACGTCCTGCTCCCCGCCCCCCGGCGTCTCGACCCCGATCCCCGGGAGGACGCGCTCGCCGCCCTCTACGCGCACGACGCGCCGTCGCGCGGCCCCGCGACCGTGCGGGCGAACATGGTGACGAGCATCGACGGCGCGGCGTGGGGGCCCGACCAGCGCTCCGGGTCGATCAACGACGAGGCCGACTGGCGGGTGTTCCGCGTGCTGCGGGCCCTCGCCGACGTCGTGCTGGTCGGTGCCGGCACGGCCCGCGCCGAGGGCTACACCGCGCTGGGGCGTCCCCGCGGGCTCGCGCACCTGCACGGGTCTCCCCTCGAGCTGGCGCTCGTGTCCCGGACCGGCCGGGTGCCCGAGCGCCTCGCGGCCGCGGACCGGCCGCCGTTCCTCCTCACCGGAGCGGTCGGGGCCGCCACCGCGCGCTCGGTCCTGCCCGACGACCGCGTGGTCGTGGTCGGCGAGGACGAGGTCGACCTGGGTGCCGGGCTGCGTGCGCTCGCCGACCGCGGCCTGCGCCGCGTGCTCACCGAGGGAGGCCCCACGCTCCTCGGCGACCTGCTGCGGGCCGACCTCGTCGACGAGCTGTGCCTGACGACGACGCCCGGGGTCGTCGGACCGGGACCGGGGCGCATCGTCGCGGGCGACGCGCCGACCGGGCCGACCGGGCCGCCGGGGTCCGCAGGGCCGGCGGCTCACGGCCGCGCACCCACGCTCCCGCGCGGCGCACGGCTCGCCCACCTGCTGCACAGTCCCCACGCCCGTCCCGGCGCACCGGCCGGTACGACGATCGCGCGCTGGCTCCTGCCGTTAGGCTGACGCGCGTGACCGACACGATCCTGGTCCTCACCGAGGACACGCTGAACCCGGCCGACGTCCAGCACATCCTGTCCCTGCACGAGGGCGAGGAGCTGGCCTACCGCGTCCTCGTGCCGGCCGACACCGAACGGAACCTCGTCTCCGCGCTGATCGACCACCTCAGCGTGGGCGAGCTCAAGCAGGCGTGGGACGAGGTGCTCGGTCGCGAGCCGTCGGAGAAGCAGGCGAAGGCGACGGCCGCCGAGCAGCTCGAGCGCAGCGTCGCCGAGCTCCGCGCCGCCGGCCGCGTCGCGGACGGCACCGTGACCGAGGACGACCCCCTGCCGGCGCTGCGCAAGGCCGTCGCGGGCGGCGACGTCCGCGAGGTCGTCGTGGTGACGTACCCGCACGCGGTCGAGGACACGTTCCACCGGGACTGGGCGTCCCGCGCGCGGGACGAGCTGCACCTGCCGGTCCTGCACCTGTACTCGGGGACGAGCGAGCTCGGCTGACCCGCCCGGCCGCGGACCGGGTCGCGCGCCTCAGCCCCGCACGCGGTGGCCCGCGCGACGGATCGTCGCGCGGGCGAGCTGGTCCATCGAGTCGAGGTACACGGGGTCCGCGAGGAGGTCGTGGTCGACGGCCACGACGGACAGCTCCGTGCACCCGAGGACGATCACCGACGCGCCGCGCTCCACGAGGCGCCCGGCGACGGCCCGGAACGTGTCGATGTCGACCGGCCGTCCGGCCTTGACCTGCTCGTAGATGATCTGCGAGACGAGCGCCTGGTCCGCGTCGTCGGGCACGACCGTCGTCACGCCGTGGGCGGCGAACGCGTCCTGGTAGACGCCCGCGGCGGCGGTGCCCGCCGTCGCGAGCAGACCCACGGTCGACAGCCCCGGGACGCGCTCGCGCGCCGCCTCGACCGTCGTGTCGATGATCGACACGAAGGGGACGCTCACGGCGTCGACCACCTGCTGCGTGAAGTGGTGGGCCGTGTTGCACGGCATGACGAGGAACGACACGCCGAACGACTCCAGCCGGCGCGCGTCGCGCGCGAGGACCGGCCCGGGGTCGTCCGCGGAGCGCCCGAGCACGAACGCGGTGCGGTCCGGGATCGTCGCGTGGTTGAGGACGACCATGTCCAGGTGGTCCTGGTCGCGCTCCGCGTCCGTGAGCTCGACGACGAGCTGGAGGAAGTAGGCCGTCGCGAGCGGCCCCACGCCGCCGATCACGCCCACGGGCGGCCGGTCCTCGCCCGCCTCGCCGGTCCTGCCCGCGCCGGCGCCGCGACCGGCGTCCGTGTCAGCCACGTCCGCCCCGGCCTCCGTCGTCCGGTGCCACGTAGGCGGCCTTCGCGGCGGACACCGGGTAGAACGCGCGGAACTTCTGCACCTGGCGCAGCTCGGCGACCCTGACCCACAGGTCCCGACGCCACGCGCGGTCGCGCGAGTACTTGAGCGGGTGCCCCACGCGCCTGACCTTGCGCACCCGCGCGGCGACCGCCGGGTCCGTGGCCCCGCGCACGTAGCGGCGCAGCAGGAACCCGGGGACGATCCGGTAGAGCACGGGCACGCGACGCGGGTCGGGCACGCGCCCGCCCTGCAGGTGCTCGCCCACCCAGTACATGGCCGGGTTGATCCCGCTCGCCGTGAGGTAGAAGTTCGAGCGGCCGGTGCGCGGGTTGAGCTCGAAGAAGTACCCCGTGCCGTCGCGGGGGTCCACCTTGATGTCGAAGTTGGCGAAGCCCGTCCAGCCGAGGTGCTCGACGAGCCTGCGCGCGTCGGCCTCGATCTGCGGCAGCGGTCCCGTGAGGATCGCCGCCGGGTTGCCGAGCGTGCCCGGGGTGTGCTCCTCGAGCAGCACGTGGCCGCCGTGCGCCATGCGCACCTGACCCTTCTCGTCCGAGAAGGTGGTCATGATGCGCATCTGCGCGTCGTTGCCCGGCACGAACTCCTGGACGATGAACGGCTCGCGGTACCCCGCCTCGCCCGCCGTGCGCAGCAGCCACCCGAGCTGCTCGCGGTCCGCGAGCTCGTGCACCTTGCGCTTGCCCGTGAACGACGTGCGGTGCCAGGCCACGTTGTCGCCGGGCTTGGCGATGATCGGGAACCGCAGGTCGAGGTCGCCGACGCTCTCGCCGCCGTGGCGCACGACCGTGCGGGGGTGCGGGACGCCGAGCTCGACGCACAGCTCGGAGAACCGCTGCTTGTCCATGACGCGGTCGAGCAGGTCCGTGGTCGTGTACGGGACGACCGCGACGTCCTCGATCTTCGCGCGGTGCTCGGCGAGCGCCTGCACGTACCAGTCGACGCACGTGACGACCATCGCGGGCGCCTTCGCGCGCGCGGCGATCTCCCGGATCGTGCGCACCATGACCTCGGGGTCGTCGAGGTGCGGCTCGATGACGTTGTCGAGGATGGTCGAGTACCGGATGTTCCGCGTGGAGACGATCGTCACGACCGTGCTGCGCACCCCGTACGCCTCGTGGAACGCGCGGGCCAGGCTGTACGCGCCGGCGTCGCCACCCAGGATGATCGGGTGGACGACCGCCGGGCGTACGACGCCTCGACTCACGCGTCGCCTTCGCGCGTCTCGCTCCGGTCGCGGGTCCACTCCGTGTGGAACACGCCCGGGCCGTCGACCCGCCGGTAGGTGTGCGCGCCGAAGAAGTCGCGCTGCGCCTGGATGAGCGCGGCGGGCAGGCGCTCGGCCCGCACCCCGTCGTAGTACGCGAGCGACGACGAGAATGCGGGCGTCGGCACGCCGTTGAGCGCGGCCTGCGCGACGACGCGGCGCCACGCGGAGAGCCCGTTGCCGACGGCGCCGGTGAAGTACTCGTCGGCGAGGAGGAGCGGCAGCTGGACGTTGCGCTCGTACGCCTCGGTGATGCGGTTGAGGAAGCGCGCGCGGATGATGCAGCCCCCGCGCCAGATGCGCGCCATCGCGCCGCGGTCGATGTCCCAGCCGTACTCGGCCGACGCCGCGGCGATCTGGTCGAACCCCTGCGAGTACGCGACGACCTTCGACGCGTAGAGCGCGAGCCGCACGTCCTCGACGAACGCGTCGCGGTCCGTGACGTCCCACGCCTGCGCGTCCGCGGGCAGCGCCGCACGGCCCGCCTCGCGCTGCGGGACGGAGCCCGACAGTGCGCGCGCGAACGTCGCCTCGGCGATGCCGGTGATCGGGACGCCGAGGTCGAGGCCGTTCTGCACCGTCCAGCGGCCGGTGCCCTTCTGCTCCGCCTGGTCGAGCACGACGTCGACGAACGCCGAGCCGGTCCGCGCGTCGACGTGCTGCAGCACGTCGGCCGTGATCTCGATGAGGAACGACTCGAGGTCGCCCGTGTTCCACTCCTCGAAGATCTTCCCGATCTCCGCCGCCGACGCGCCGAGGCCCTGCTTGAGCAGGTCGTACGCCTCGGCGATCAGCTGCATGTCCGCGTACTCGATGCCGTTGTGGACCATCTTCACGAAGTGGCCCGCGCCGTCGGGGCCCACGTACGTGCAGCACGGGACGCCGTCGACCTTGGCGGAGATGTCCTCGAGGATCGGGCCGAGGCTCGCGTACGACTCGCGCGTGCCGCCGGGCATGATCGACGGGCCGTTGAGCGCGCCCTCCTCGCCGCCGGACACGCCGGTGCCGACGAAGTGCAGCCCCTGCGCCGACAGCGACTGCTCCCGACGGATCGTGTCGGGGAAGTGCGCGTTGCCCGCGTCGACGACGATGTCGCCCTCCTCGAGCAGCGGGACGAGCTCGTCGATCACCGCGTCGGTCGCGGCGCCGGCCTTGACCATGATGACGACCTTGCGCGGGCGCTCGAGCGACGCGACGAAGTCGGCCATCGACTCCGACGGGACGAAGTCGCCCTCGGAGCCGGCCTCGGCGATCAGGGACTCCGTCTTGGCGTACGAGCGGTTGTGCACCGCGACCGTGTAGCCGTGGCGGGCGAAGTTGCGGGCCAGGTTGCGACCCATGACCGCGAGTCCGGTCACACCGATCTGTGCTCGTGCTGCCATCTGCTTCCCTGCTCCTCGGAGATCGGTACCGACGGCCTCGAGGGCACGTCCGCGGCCGGGCGGCGCCGCGCGAGCGGCACCGAGGACGCGACGGCAGGCAGGTGCAGCCGGTACGGGGCGGATACGCGGACAGCCTAGTCCCCCGCGCCCGACGGCTCCGGACGTGGTCACCATCCGGGCGTGGTCAGCGGTGGTGACGATCGCGGTCACGATTCGGTGACGTCCGCGCGCGCCGCGGCCCTCACCGCGCGCGCCGGCTCGTAGTGTGCTGAGGGTGATCACCGCACACGGGACCGACGCGCCCGCGGAGTTCCGCGCGGCGCTGGACTCCGTCGCCGCCCGCCGCGTGCGCCCCGAGGTGACCCTGCGCGAGGTCCCGGCGCCACGGCGCATCGCGCCGTTCTCCGTCGCCCTCACCGGGGAGGTCGCCGGCGCGGACGACGACGAGCCGGACCTCGCCTCCGGGCGGTTCATCCTCCTCCACGACCCCGCGGGCCAGGAGGCCTGGCAGGGCCGGTTCCGGGTCGTGACGCTCGTGCGTGCCACGCTGGAGCCCGAGATGGCGGCGGAGGACATGCTCGCCGAGGTCGCCTGGACCTGGCTCGCCGACGCGCTGCGGGACACGCGGGCCTCGGCGCGTGCGGAGGGCGGGACCGTCACCCGCGTCCTGTCCCAGAGCTTCGGCGCCCTCGCCGGGCGCGCGAACGACGTCGAGCTCGAGATGCGCGCGTCCTGGACGCCGCTCACGACGGACGTCGGACCGCACCTCGCCGCGTGGGCGCAGCTGCTGTGCACGGCCGCCGGGCTGCCCCCGCTGCCCGAGGGGATCACACCGTTGCCCGCGCGACGCAATACCGTGGGTCCATGAGCTCGGCCGCAGCACCTGCATTTTCTCCCCTCGACCAGCCCGACGCCGCCCCGGACGACGGCGCGGTCGTCCCCGTCGTCGTCCCGCTCACCGAGCCGTCGGACGGGGTGGGTCCCGTGGTCGACACCCCGGAGGCGTTCGCGCGCGTCGTCGACGCGTTCGCCCGGGGGACGGGTCCCGTCGCGGCCGACGCGGAGCGCGCGTCGGGCTACCGGTACGGCCAGCGCACCTATCTCGTCCAGGTCCGGCGCGAGGGAGCGGGGACCGCGCTGATCGACCCCGTGGGCGTGCCGGACCTCGCGCCGCTGCGCGAGGCGGTGGGCGACACCGAGTTCGTGCTGCACGCCGCGTCGCAGGACCTGCCCGGGTTCGCCGAGCACGGGCTGCTCCCGGCGCGCGTCTTCGACACCGAGCTCGCGGCGCGGCTGCTCGGGATGGAGCGCGTCGGGCTCGCGGCCGTCGTCGCCGAGCTCCTCGGCCTCGGGCTCGCGAAGGAGCACTCGGCCGTCGACTGGTCGACGCGCCCGCTGCCTCCGGAGTGGCTGCGCTACGCCGCGCTCGACGTCGAGGTCCTCGTCGAGCTGCGCGACGTGCTCGCGGCGCGGCTCGAGGAGGCCGGCAAGACGCGGTGGGCGGAGCAGGAGTTCGAGGCGGTGCGCACGGCTCCCCCGCCACCGCCGCGGGTCGACCCCTGGCGACGGACGTCCGGCACGCACACGCTGCGCGACGCGCGCCGCCTCGCGGTCGTGCGCGCGCTGTGGGAGGCCCGCGACGTCAACGCCCGACGGCGGGACATCGCGCCGGGTCGCGTGCTGCCGGACCGCGCGATCGTCGCGGCCGCCGAGGCGCTCCCCCGCAGCGTCGCCCAGCTCGTGGCCCTGCCCGCCTTCGCCGGGAAGGGCACGCGGCGGCGCGCCGCCTACTGGCAGCAGGCGATCGACACCGCGCTCGCGCTGCCCGCGAGCGCCCTGCCGTCGGTCCGCGGACCGCGCTCCGACGCCCCGCCGCCGCCGCGCGCGTGGGCCGACCGCGACCCCGGCGCCGCGGCGCGCCTCGAGGCCGCCCGCGCCGTCGTGCAGGAGCTGTCGGAGCAGCACACGGTCCCGGCGGAGAACCTGCTCCAGCCGGACGCGCTGCGCCGCCTGTGCTGGACGCCCCCCGACCCCGCCGACGCCGCGGGCGTGGCGGCGTTCCTGCGCGGCCGGGGCGCTCGGGAGTGGCAGGTCGAGCTCCTCGCCGAGCGGCTCGCGGCCGCGTTCGCGGACGTGTCGGACCGGTAGGCGGACGGGTAGGGTCGGGGCCGTGCACGACACGAACCTGACGATCCGGACAGTGACCGACCGCGACACCTGGGACGCGCAGGTGAACGCGCTCGGCGGGCACCCGCTGCAGCTGTGGGGCTGGGGCGAGGTCAAGGCGACGGGCGCCTGGACGCCGCGCCGTCTCGAGGCGGTCGACGCCGACGGGCGCACCGTCGGCCTCGCGCAGGTGCTCGTCCGGTCCCTGCCCGCCCAGTTCAAGGCGTTGTGCCACGTGCCGCGCGGCCCGGTCGTCGCCCCCGCGGCGGACGGGTGGGGCGCCGGGCCGGGCGTCGGGGACGACGCGGCGCGCGACGCCGTGACGCGCGCGGTCGTGGCCTGGTGCAAGGAGAACGTGGGGGGCGTCGGCATCACGATCGAGCCGGACTGGCCCGTCGGGACGCACCTCGACCTGCCCGACGCGCGCGACGCCGCGAACCCGATCCTCTACCCCGTCACGCTGATCCTCGACCTCGCGAAGACCGCGGACGAGCTCACGGCCGCGATGGGCAAGTCCACGCGGTACGACATCCGCAAGGCGGCCCGCACGGGCCTCGAGGTGCGTCGCGTCACGGACGAGGCCGAGGTCCGCCAGGTCCTCGCGGTCTACCACGAGACGGCGGAGCGGGCGGGTTTCGCCCTGCACGACGACGAGTACTACCTCGCGATCCACCGCGAGCTCGGCGAGCACTCGGTGCTCGTCGCGGCGTTCTCCGAGGGTGCTCCCGTGTCGTTCGTGTGGTGCGTGGCGTCGGCGACGACGTCGTTCGAGCTCTACGGGGGGATCGACGACGCCGGCCGGAAGCTGCGCGCGAACGCGCCGGTCAAGTGGCACGCGATCACGCTCGCGCAAGAGGCCGGGCTCGTGCGCTACGACATGAACGGCCTGCTCAACGACGGCATCAGCGAGTTCAAGCGCAGCTTCGCCCAGCACGACGACGAGCTCGTGCACAGCATCGACGTGCCGTTCTCGATGTGGTACTCGGCGTGGAACAAGGGCCTGCCGACCGCGAAGAAGGTCGTGCGGAGGCTGCGCGGGGCCCGCTGACCGCCTCCTGCCACGGAACGACGCGAGACCCGGTATCGCTCGGTCGATACCGGGTCTCGTCGTGTCGTAGCATCGTTCTCGTGCTTTCCCGATACTCGCGGTAGCGTGTATCACCTGAGCGGTGTCGCTCCGGACGCCGCCGTCCCGACCATCTGACCCGGCCCCACCACGGCCGGACCACCCGACCGGATGGAGATGCCATGACCGTGGCCGACACCTTGGCCCCAGGAGCCGACGCGGGCGCGAGCGCCCGCGAGGCCCACGCGCCCACCCAGGCGGCCCGCCGTCGCGCCGTGCGCGACGTCGTCTTCGTCGAGGGCGTGCGCAGCCCGTTCGGCAAGGCGCGTCCCGACGGGATCTACGCCGAGACCCGCGCTGACGACCTCGCGGTGAAGACGGTGCGCGAGCTCCTGCGCCGCCGCCCCGAGCTCCCGGTCGAGCGCATCGACGAGCTCGCCCTCGCGGCGACCACGCAGACGGGCGACCAGGGCCTGACGCTCGGACGCAGCGTCGCGGTGCTCGCGGGGCTGCCGAAGTCCGTGCCGGGGTTCGCGATCGACCGCATGTGCGCGGGCGCGATGACCGCCGTCACGACGACCGCCGCCAACGTCGCGGTCGGGGCGCAGGACGTCGTCGTCGCGGGCGGCGTCGAGCACATGGGCCACCACCCCATGGGCGAGGGCTCGGACCCGAACCCCCGCTTCGTCGCCGAGAGGCTCGTGGACTCCAGCGCGCTGGTCATGGGCGCGACCGCGGAGAACCTGCACGACCGCTACCCGCACCTCACCAAGGAGCGCGCGGACGCCTACGCCGTGGCCAGCCAGGCCAAGTACGCGAAGGCCCTCGCGAACGGCGACATCTCCTCCGACCTCGTCCCGATCGCGACGCGCTCGGCCGAGCTCGGCTGGGGACTGGCCACCGCCGACGAGCTCCCGCGTCCCGGCACCACGGTCGACGCCATCCGCGACCTCAAGACGCCGTTCCGTCCCGGGGGCAAGGTCACCGCGGGCAACGCGTCGCCGCTGACCGACGGCGCGACGGCGTGCCTGCTCGCCGCCGGCGAGGTCGCCGACGAGCTCGGCCTGCCCGCGCGCATGCGCCTCGTCTCCTTCGCCTACGCGGGCGTGGACCCCGAGGTCATGGGGTATGGCCCCGTGCCGGCGACGGAGCGAGCGCTCGCGTCCGCGGGACTGACGATCGACGACATCGGCCTGTTCGAGATCAACGAGGCGTTCGCCGTCCAGGTGCTCGCGTTCACCGACCACTTCGGCCTCGCGGACGACGACGAGCGGGTCAACCTCTACGGCGGCGCGATCGCCATGGGCCACCCGCTCGCGTCCTCGGGCGTGCGCCTCATGACGCAGCTCGCGCGCCAGTTCGAGCAGCACCCCGAGGTGCGCTACGGCCTGACGACCATGTGCGTCGGGCTCGGCATGGGCGGCACCGTGATCTGGGAGAACCCGCACCACGCCGACTACTCCGGCCACGGCGCCGCCGACACGACCACCGCGACCGACGGGGAGAACTGACCGTGAGCGAGACGACCTCCGAGACCACCACGAGGCCCGGCACGACGACCGCCGACCAGACCATCACCCCCGAGCAGTCCGCGCAGGGCGGCGGCGGCTCGGCCCCGGCGCGCGGGGAGCGCGTGACGCACTCCCTCGTGCGCGACGTCGCCCTCCCGGGCGGGACGGGGACGCTCGCCCTCGTCACGCTCGACAACGGCCTCGACCACACCAAGCCCACGACGCTCGGCCCCCAGGGGCTCGCCGAGCTGCGCGCGACGCTCGAGGCCGTCGAGCGCCGCGCGGCCGACGGCGAGATCGTCGCCGTCGCGGTGACGGGCAAGCCGTACTTCCTCGCCGCGGGCGCCGACCTCACGCAGGCGGCGGCCGTCCAGGTCCGCGAGGACGCGCTCGGCCTGGGCCGCGCCGGCCATGCCGCCTACGCGATCCTCCGCGGTCTGCGGGAGAAGACCGGCGTGCCGACGTTCGCGTTCGTCAACGGCGTCGCGCTCGGCGGCGGCCTCGAGATCGCGCTCAACTGCGACTACCGGACCGTCGCGTCCGACGCCGGCGCGCTCGCCCTGCCCGAGGTCGGGCTCGGCCTCGTCCCGGGCTGGGGCGGCGCGTACGTCGTCCCGCGCCTGCTCGGGGTCGAGAAGGCCATGGACGTCATCCTCGCCCGCCCGGCCGCGAACAAGCCGTTCAAGGCGAAGGAGGCCGTCGAGATCGGCCTCGTCGACGCCCTGTTCGACGCACCGGACTTCCTCGAGTCCTCGATCCGCTGGGCCGAGTCGGTGCTGCGCGGGGACGTCGTCGTGGAGCGCCGCGAGCTCGACCCGCAGCCGGTGTGGGACGCGGTCGTCGCCGGGACGCGCCAGCGGCTCGACGCGGTCGTCGCGGGCTCCCGCCCGGCGCCGTACCGCGCGCTGGACCTCATCGCCGCCGCGCGGACCGCCTCGCAGGACGAGGCGTTCGCGGCCGAGGACGAGGCCCTCGCGGACCTCATCATGAGCGACGAGATGCGCGCGAGCGTCTACGCGTTCCAGCTCGTGTCGAAGGGCAAGCGGCCGCAGGGCGCTCCGGACGCGAAGCTCGCGCGGCCCGTGACCCGGGTCGGGATCGTCGGTGCCGGTCTCATGGCGGCACAGATCGCGCTGCTGTTCGCCCAGCGGCTCCAGGTGCCCGTCGTCATGCGCGACCTCGACGCCGAGCGCGTCGAGAAGGGCCTCGCCTCCGTCCGCTCGACCGTCGAGAAGCTGGTCGGCTCGGGACGCATGTCGCGCGACGCCGGGGCCCGGATCGTCGCCAACGTCCACGGCACGACCGAGCTCGGCGACTTCGCGGGCTGCGACGTCGTCATCGAGGCCGTCACGGAGATCCTCGGTCTGAAGAAGAAGGTGTTCGCCGAGCTGGAGGGCGTCGTGGGCGACGAGACGGTGTTCCTCACGAACACGTCCGCGCTGTCGGTGACCGAGATGGCGGCCGACCTGCGGCACCCGGAGCGTGTCGTCGGGATGCACTTCTTCAACCCCGTCGCGCAGATGCCGCTCGTGGAGATCATCCAGGCGGCGAAGACGGACGACGCCGCCCTCGCCACGGCGTTCGCGATGACGAAGAAGCTGCGCAAGACGGCCGTCCTCGTCGCGGACCGCCCGGGCTTCGTCGTCAACCGGCTGCTCATCCTCCTCATGGGCAAGATCGTCGAGGCGGTCGAGAACGGGACGTCGGTCGAGGTCGCGGACCGGGCGGTCGCGCCGCTCGGGCTGCCGATGCCGCCGTTCGCGCTGTTCGACCTCGTCGGTCCCGCGGTGGGCCTGCACGTGCTGACGTCGCTGCGCGAGGACCTCGGCGACCGTTTCCCCGTCTCCCCCGGGCTGCAGCGCATCGTCGACGAGCAGGTCCCCGTCGTGCTCGACGCGCCGAGGGGCCTGCCGAAGCCGGTCGACCCGGCGATCCAGGCGGTGTTCGGCGACGGCACCGCGGGGCGTGAGGGTGTGGTGCTGGACGAGGCCGGCGTGCTCGACTCCGTGCTGACGGCGCTCACGCAGGAGATCGGTCTCATGCTCGACGAGGGCGTCGTGTCCTCGCCGTCGCAGGTCGACCTGTGCATGATCCTCGGCGCGGGCTGGGGCTTCCACCTCGGCGGCATCAGGCCGTACCTCGACCGCACGGGGTACTCGGAGAAGGTCCTCGGTCGGCGGTTCCTGCCCGACGGCGTGGCGAACGTGCCGGCGACCGCACCGGCGCAGGCCTGACCTGACCTCGACCCGCACCCGCACGCTCGGCACCCGGGTGCCGAGCGTGCGGGTCGGCGGACGGCGTCAGTCCCAGGTGAGCCTGACGACCTCGAACGCCGCCGCATGGGTCACCCCGAGGGCCGAACCCGTCGGCCCGGTCATGGACGCCAGGAACTCGGCCGGGTCGAAGTTCTCCCACCCGAGGCCGTCCAGGTAGGCGCGGTGCGCGGCGAGCGAGGCGACGCCCGCGTCGAACGTCGCGCTGACGTCGACGGCGTGCGTCGCCGCCGGCGAGCCCGCGACCCACACCTGGGCGACACCGCCCCACGGCTCGAGCCCCTCGTCCTCGACCTGGTCCCGGAAGATCCAGCGGTTGCCCGCGTCGCGCACGGCGTCGAGCACGGCCCGCCCCGTCGCGACGTGGTCCGCCTGGTTGGGGACGCCGTTGGGGAACGCCTCCCGGTGGTTCCCCGTGATGACGACGTCGGGCCGGTGGCGCCGCACGACCCGGGCGATCTCGCGCCGCAGGGGCACGCCGTGCTCGAGCACGCCGTCGGGCAGGCCGAGGAACTCGACGACGTCGACGCCCACGAGCCGCGCCGACTCCACCTGCTCCGCCTCGCGGACCCCGCGCGCGACGTCGGGGTCCATGCCGTCGATGCCCGCCTCCCCGCTCGTCACCATGCAGTAGACGACGCGCTTGCCCTGCCCGGTCCAGCGCGCGACGGCGGCGGCCGCCCCGAACTCCATGTCGTCCGGGTGCGCGACGACCGCGAGCGCCGTCGACCAGTCCTCGGGCAACGGGGTGAGCGACGGGCGTCCCTGCGCATCGGTGGTCATACGGCCACCGTAGGGCCCGGCACCGCGCAGCGCACCCGCCTACCCGAGCCCGCGGTGCTCCGCCCACCGCCGCGCCGCGGCGGTGGCGCCCTCCTCGATCAGCGCGGCGAGCTCAGGGCGTTCCGGCACACCGAACGAGACGTAGCCGCCCCTGCCGCCGGCGACGGGACGACCGTAGGCCTTGGCCGCCAGGTGGCCGTCCGGGAGGAGGCGGACCGTGATCGTCTGGAGCTCGAAGACCTCGCCGCGCCGCTCGTCGGTCCAGCGCAGGTCGTCGGGGACGGTGACGTTGATCGCGAGGGCGCCCACCTGGACGCCGGAGGTTTCGGGCATGCGCCCATCCTGGCCGACGGCGGGCGTGCCGTCAGCCCGCGGCGGCGTCGTGGGCGGGGGCGTCCTCGACCGACGTGACGCGCGGGTCGACGACGAGCCGCGCTCGCTCCGCCGCGACGATCGTGCGCGCGAGCTCCGGCTCCGACACGTCGACGGCGCCGGCGACCTCCTCCGCGAGAGCGCTGCGCCGCGCGTACGCGTCGAAGAGGCGGGACTTGGTGCCGAGGATCCGCACGAGGTGCTCGTCGACGCTGTCGACCGTGAGGAGCCGGTGCACCTGCACCGTCTCGACCTGGCCCATGCGGTGCGCCCGGGCGACGGCCTGCGCCTCGGTCGTCGGCTTGGTCTGCGGCTCGCAGAGGATGACGACGGAGGCGGCCTGGAGGTTGAGGCCCACTCCCCCGACGTCGATCTGGCTCACGAGCGCGCGCGGGACGGGCGAGGCCGTGAAGTCGTCCACCACGTCCTGCCGGGCCCCGGCCGGGACGGACCCCGTGAGCGGGCCGAGCGCGAGGTCGCCGAGCGCCCGCGCGACGAGGTCGACGACGTCGCGGAAGTACGAGAACACGACGACCTTGCGCCCGTTCTGGGTCGCCTCCGCGACGATCTCCACGAGGCGGCGCACCTTGGCGGAGTCCTCGGGGTGGTCGACCGCGAACGCCGCGCGGCGCATCGCCATGAACGCCCCGTCCGCGACAGCGGCCCCGTACGCCGCGCCGTCGACGGGCCCGAGCTCCTCCCACTCGTCGACCTGGACGAGCTCCGGCAGCTCCTCGAGGACGTCCTCCGCGTTGCGGCGCAGGTAGACCGGCGCGACGGCGCGACGGAACGCCTCGGGACCGGCGGCGCCCGCGGCGGCGTCGAGATCGGCGGCGAGCGCGGGCCGGAGGTAGCCGACGAGCGTGCGGAACTCCTCCACCCGGTTCTCCATCGGCGTGCCCGTGAGGAGCAGCGCGTGCGGCGTCCCGGCGACGAGCGCCGCGACGGCGAGGGACCGCTTCGCCGCGGGGTTCTTCACGTAGTGCGCCTCGTCGACCACGACGACGGCCGGCCCCGCCACGGTGAACGACTCCGGTCCGGCGGCGCGCAGCCCGGCGAACGTCGTGACGGCGACGCCGCCGCGCGTGCGCCACGCCGCCTCCTCCTCCTCGCGCGACGCGCCGTGCAGCGCGTGGACCGCGAGCGCCGAGTGCGCGCGCAGCTCGCGCACCCAGCCCGTCAGGACGCTCGCGGGGCACACGACGACCGCGTGCGTGGCACCGCGCGCGACGAGGTGCGCGATCACCGCGATCGCCTGGACGGTCTTGCCGAGACCCATCTCGTCGCCGAGGACGACGCGTCCCTGCGCCAGCGCGAACCGCGCGCCGAACGCCTGGTACCCGCGCAGCGAGACGTGCAGGAGCGTCTCGTCGAGCGCCTGGGACTGGACGCGCTCGACGAGCTCCGCCGGCAGGTGGCCCTCGGTCGCGGCGAGGTCGCGGCCCGTGGGAGCGACGCCGTCGAGCAGCGCGTAGTACGCGGCCGAGCGGCGCCGGAAGTCCTCCCAGACGTCGTACGGGCGCCCGGGCTCGGCCAGCAGCGCGACCACCCGGTGCGCGTCCTCGGCGAGGCCCGTGGTGCGCGCGTCGTCACCCAGCGCGGCGAGGGTCGCCACGGCGGCGAACGCCCGGCGGCGCCGCTCGCCCCACGCGAAGAACCGGCGCACGCCGCTCGCCGCGACGCGGGCGTCGTCGTGCGCACGGGCGTGCTCGGCGACCGCGCGCCGCGCCTGGTCGCCGTGCCGTGCGACGGCGGCCTCGGCCTGGTCGAGCGTGTGCAGCGCCTGGACGAGCGCGGTCGCGACGGGGTCGGTCGGGGTGAGGTCGATGCGGAACCGCAGGCTCTCGCGCACCGCGCGCGCCACCTGCTCCGCCGCGGCGAGCAGGTGGGTCGCGGTCTGCGGGCCGACGCCCGGGACGCGCTCGAGCCCTCGTCGGCCCCGGCGCGCGACCTCGCCGACCATCGCGACCCCGGCGTCGGTGAGCGTGCCGAGGCGCAGCCGCTCGCGCGTCACGTCGCGCAGCGCCGCCACGTCGACGCCGTCGAGGTGCGCGAGGACCTTCTCCTCACGGCTGTCCCCGAACGCGGCGCGGACGCGCTCGCGCGCCACCGACGGCGCACCGAGGAACCGCTCGAGCAACGCGGCGAGCGCGTCCCCGTCGTCGACGGCCTGCCGCGCCGCTGCCACGTCACGGTGTGGCGGCACGTCCTCGGTCACGTCTGCGGACGCATCACGCGGGGTCCGAGCCGGCCTGCGACGGTCGGCACCTCCTCGATCTCGTCTGCGGCGACCTGGACGACGAGGTCACATGCGTCGTCCTGCGGCATGACGAGCCGCGCAGCCTGCGCCCCGTCGTCGAGGCGCGACGTCATGGCCATGGGAACCTCCGGAGCACGGCGAAGTGATACCGGCACGGTATCAACCACCCGCGGCACGGTTCAGTACGTCGTCAGGCCGTGCGCGCGGAACTGCTCCCGGACCCGCTCCGTGAGCGCGGCCGACGGCGCGGGCGTGTCCTCCAGCGCGTACGTGCGTCCGAGCGCGTCCCACTTGTCGCGGCCCATCTGGTGGAACGGGAGCACCTCGACGCGCGTCACGGTGCCCGGACGGATCGCGTTCAGCGAGGCCGCGTGCTCCGCGACCTTCTCGACGTTCGCGACGTCGTCCGTGAGGCCCGGGACGAGGACGAACCGCACCCACACCTCGGGCGCGTGCCCGTCGAGGCCGCGCTCGGCGACCCGGCGCCCGAACCGCAGCGTGGGACCGAGGTCACGGCTCGTCACGCGGCGGTAGGTCTCCGGGTCGCCCGACTTCACGTCGAGCAGCACGAGGTCCGTGTCGTCGAGCATCGCGTCGGTCGCGTTCGCGCCGAGGAAGCCGGACGTGTCGAGCGCGGTGTGCACGCCCATCTCCTTCGCGCCGCGCAGGACCCGTGCGGCGAACGCGGGCTGCATGAGCACCTCGCCGCCGGAGAGCGTGAGCCCGCCGTGCGTGGCGCGGAACACCGGGAGGTAGCGCCGCACCCGCGCGAGGAGCTCGTCCGCGGTGACGGGCCTGCCGTCCTTCATCGCGAACGTGTCGGGGTTGTGGCAGTACAGGCACCGCAGCGGGCACCCGTTGAGGAAGACCGTGAGCCGCGTCCCCGGGCCGTCGACCGCGGTGACGAGCTCCCAGGAGTGGACCGAGCCGAGCTCGCCCGCACGCATCGCCGCGAGCTTGTCGGCCCGGTCCACGTCCGCGACCGTCAGCCCGTCCAGCCCCGCGCCGGCCCGGCGGGCGTGGCCCGCCGGCGACCCCGTCGTCGCGGGGTCCGCCGCGGCGTCGGGCACCTCGAGGCGCGCGGCGTCGTCGGGCGGCACGCTGCCCTCGGGGACGCCGCAGCCTCGCCCGGTACGGGCGGCGGGGGCGGGAAGGGTGACGGTCATGAGGTCTCCTCGTGGTGCGCGGTGCGGCTACAGCGCGCCGTGGAAGGTGCGCGACAGCACGTCGAGCTGCTGCTCGCGCGTGAGGCGGACGAAGTTCACCGCGTACCCGGACACCCGGATCGTCAGCTGCGGGTACTCCTCCGGGTGCTCCATGGCGTCCAGGAGCGTCTCGCGGTTCAGCACGTTGACGTTCATGTGGTAGCCGTTCGAGCCGACGTAGGCGTCGAGGAGGCCGGCGAGGTTGGTGACCTGCTCCTCCTTCGTGCGCCCGAGTCCGCTCGGCACCACCGTGTTGGTCAGCGAGATGCCGTCCTGCGCCTCGTCGTACGGGAGCTTGGCCACCGAGAGCGCGGAGGCGAGCATGCCGTGCGTGTCGCGCCCGTTCATGGGGTTGGCCCCCGGGGCGAACGGCTCGCCGGCGCGGCGGCCGTCGGGCGTGTTCCCCGTCGCCTTGCCGTACACGACGTTCGAGGTGATCGTCAGGACCGACTGCGTCGGCACCGCGTCGCGGTACGTCGGGTGCGTGCGCACCTTCGCCATGAAGCGCTCGACGAGGTCGACGGCGATCGCGTCGGCCCGGTCGTCGTCGTTGCCGTAGCTGGGGTACTCGCCCTCCGTCACGTAGTCGACGACGAGCCCGCGCTCGTCGCGCACGACCGAGACCTTCGCGTGCTTGATGGCCGAGAGGGAGTCGGCCGCGACCGAGAGCCCGGCGATGCCGCACGCCATGGTCCGCAGCACGTCCTTGTCGTGCAGCGCCATCTCGAGCCGCTCGTACGCGTACTTGTCGTGCGACCAGTGGATGCAGTTGAGCGCCTCGACGTAGGTGGCGGCGAGCCAGTCCATCGTGGCGTCGAACTTCGCCATGACGTCGTCGTAGTCGAGCACGTCGCCCTCGACCGGGGCCGCCACGGGCGAGACCTGCGCGCCGGTGATCTCGTCCCGGCCGCCGTTGATCGCGTACAGGAGCGTCTTGGCGAGGTTCACGCGCGCGCCGAAGAACTGCATCTGCTTGCCGACCCGCATCGGGGACACGCAGCACGCGATCGCCGCGTCGTCGCCCCACGCCGCACGGATGAGCTCGTCCGACTCGTACTGGACGGCGGACGTGTCGATCGACACCTGCGCGCAGAAGTCCTTGAACCCCTGCGGCAGCGCCGGGCTCCAGAAGACGGTCATGTTCGGCTCCGGCGCGGGCCCCAGGTTGTAGAGCGTCTGCAGGAACCGGAACGAGCTCTTCGTGACGAGCGGCCGGCCGTCCTCGCCCATGCCGGCGATCGTCTCGGTCACCCACGTGGGGTCGCCGGAGAAGAGCGCGTCGTACTCAGGCGTGCGCAGGAAGCGCACGATGCGCAGCTTGATGACGAAGTCGTCGACGATCTCCTGCGCCTGCGACTCCGTGATGCGGCCGGCCTCGAGGTCGCGGTCGAGGAACACGTCGAGGAACGTCGACGTGCGGCCCAGCGACATCGCGGCGCCGTTCTGCTCCTTGACGGCGGCGAGATAGGCGAAGTAGAGCCACTGCACGGCCTCGCGGGCGTTCGTCGCCGGTCCCGAGACGTCGTACCCGTAGGACGCGGCCATCGCCTTCAGCTCGCCGAGCGCACGGATCTGCTCGGCGTGCTCCTCGCGCTCGCGCACGACGGCCTCGCTGAACGGGCGCGTGTCGAGCTCGAGCTTGTCGAGCTTCTTCGCCGCGACGAGAGCGTCGACGCCGTACAGCGCGACGCGGCGGTAGTCGCCGATGATCCGGCCGCGCCCGTAGGCGTCCGGCAGCCCGGTGATGACGTGCGAGCTGCGCGCGGCCCGGACGTTCGGCGGGTAGACGTCGAACACGCCCTGGTTGTGCGTCTTGCGGTGCTCGCTGAAGACCTTCTTCAGCGTCTCGTCGACCTCGTAGCCGTAGGTCTTCAGGGCGCCCTCGACCATGCGCCAGCCACCGTTCGGCATGATCGCGCGCCGCAGCGGCGCGTCGGTCTGCAGGCCGACGACGATCTCGTTGTCCCGGTCGATGTAGCCGGGCGCGTGCGCCGTGATGCCCGCGGGGGTGTGCGGGTCGACGTCGTAGACGCCCTTCTCGCGCTCCTCGGGGAACATCGCCGAGAGCGTCGACCAGATGCCGGTCGTGCGCTCCGTGGGGCCCTCGAGGAACGACGCGTCGCCCGTGTAGGGGCGGTAGTTGCGCTGGATGAAGTCACGGACGTCGACGTGGTCGCGCCACGGACCGTCCACGAAGCCCTCCCAGGCGGGGACGCGGGCGTCGTCGGTCTGGGGACGGGTCTCGCCCTCGGTGCGCGGTGCCTCGGAAACGCTGGTCATCGGACCTCCTTCGTGCCTGACGCGCTGGTCGCGCGCCGGCCGGTGCCCGGAAGACCTGCCCGGGCTCCGTCGCCACCTCCAGGCTAGGGAGTGCGAGCGCGTCACGGGGCCGTTCCGGCCCTCCCGAGGACCTAGGTCCCGAGCCGGTCACACCGACGCCGAAGGGCGGGATCTCAACGATCTCGAGGCCTCGAGGCCGATCGATCCGGCCGCTTGTGACCACGTTCACAAGGCTGCCGGGGCGGGAGCCGCCCGTCGTCACGACGACGTCGCCCCGCCGGCTCCCGCCGACGGCGCGGGGACGGCCCGTCCGTGTGACACTTCCGGGGTGACACGGACCGTAGGTGTGGAAGAAGAGTTCCTGCTCGTCGGCGAGGACGGCCAGCCCGTCGCCAAGGCGCAGGAGGCGCTGGAGGCGACCGGCACGTCCGACAAGGGCGGCGGGACCGGCTCGCTGGAGTCGGAGTTCATGGAGGAGCAGCTGGAGACGGCGACGCACCCGCGCACCGAGATGGAGGACCTCGCCAAGGAGATCCGCGCCGGGCGTGCCCGGGCGCAGGACGCGGCCGACCGGGTCGGTGCGCGCGTGGCCGCGCTCTCCACGTCGCCGCTGCCGTTCGAGGGCACCACGGTGGCCCGGCTGCGCTACCTCGAGGCGCGGGCCGCGTTCGGGCTCACCGCGCGCGAGCAGCTCACGAGCGGCTGCCACGTGCACGTCGCGGTGGTGGACGACACCGAGGGCGTCGCGGTCCTCGACCGGATCGGCCCCTGGCTCGCGACCCTGCTCGCGCTGAGCACCAACTCGCCGTACTGGCAGGGCGAGGACAGCGGCTACGCGAGCTTCCGGTCGCAGGTCTGGTCGCGGTGGCCCACGTCGGGGCCCGCCCGCTCGTTCGGGACCCCGGAGGCCTACCACGACGCCGTCGCGTCCCTCGTGGCGACGGGGACGATCCTCGACCAGGCGATGGTGTACTTCGACGCGCGGCTCTCGGCGCGGTACCCGACCGTCGAGATCCGCATCGCCGACGTGTGCCTCGACCCGGACACCGCGACCCTCGTCGCGGCGCTCGCCCGGGGGCTGGTCGAGACGGCGGCGCGCGAGGCGGCGGCGGGCAAGGCCGCGCCCGAGCTGCGCACCGAGCTGCTGCGCACCGCCTCGTGGCGCGCCGGTCGCTCGGGCCTCGCCGAGGACCTCGTCTCGCCGCTCACGTGGCGCCCGGCGCCCGCGCACGACGTCGTGGGGCAGCTCGTCACGCACGTGCGCGAGGCGCTCGTCGACACGGACGACCTCGACACCGTGACCGAGCTGCTCGGCCGGCTCTGGTCGCGCGGGAACGGTGCGGCGCGGCAGCGCGAGTGGTTCGCCGAGTCGGGCGGCGACCTGCGCGTCGTGGTCGAGCGCGCGGTCGGCGTCACGCACTCCTGAGCGGCCGCTAGAGGGGGCCGGGGGTCCCGGGGCCGGTCGCCGCGACCCGGGACGCCGACGCCGCGAGCGCCAGCGTCTCGGTCGTCGTCGCGCCGACGACGTCGGGCTCCGCCCCGCCCGCCCGGGCGTGCCCGTGCGAGACCCACGCCGTGCGCACGCCCGCCGCCCGCCCCGCGGCGACGTCCAGGTGGGCGGCGTCGCCGACCATCCAGACCTCGCGCCGGTCGACGGAGCCGGCACCGACCCGCTCGAGCGCGATCTCGAGCAGGCGCGGGTCCGGCTTGGCGACCCGCTCCTCGTCGGAGACCACCACGTCGTCGACGTGGGGCGCGACGTCGCACCGTGCGATCTTCCCGCGCTGCTGCGCGGACGTGCCGTTCGTCACGACGACGACCCGGTGCCCGGCGGCGCGCAGCGCGTCGAGCGCGGCGAGCACCCCCGGGTACGCCTCGACGTGCTCGAGGATCCCGAGGCGGAAGCGCTCCACGACGGCGGGCAGGTCGTCGGACCACCCGAGCCGGTCGACGATCACGCGCGCGACGTCCGTCTTCGGGGCGTGCCCGCCCTGGTCGGCGGCGACAATCGCTGCGACGTCGGTCGCGTCGCCGCCCGCGTCGGCGACGGCTCCACGCGCCCAGGCGGCGAACGCGAGATCGCGCCCCACGAGGGTGTTGTCCAGGTCGAGGAGCCAGATCATGCGCCGGACCCTAGCGCAGGAGGTCGCCGCCCGGCCGGGCCGTCCGCGCGAGGTCGCTCGCCGGGCGCGAGAGGGGCTCGCCGCAGGACCGGTCTGGCGCCGCCGCGCCGCTCTCGGACACGTCGTGGGCGCCTCGGCGTGCTCAGGACGAGCGGAGCCGCCGCGGGGCTCAGTCGCGACCGAGCGCCGCGAGGCCGTCGAGCACGTCGCGGGCGACGTCGGCGGCCGTGAGCCGGAACGCCGTCGCGACCTGGTCCCGGCTCGCGTGGTCGAGGAACTGCGCGGGCAGCCCGATCGCGTGGACGGGGGTGCGCACGCCGGACTCGAGCGCGCGCTGCGCGAGCAGCGACCCGACGCCGCCGTCGGCGACGCCGTCCTCGACGTGCACGACGAGGTCGTGCTCCCCCGCGAGCTTCACGAGCGCGCTCGGCATCGGCAGGACCCAGGTCGGCGAGGCGACCGTGACGTCCACGCCGTGCGCCGTGAGCGACTCCGCGGCACCGAGCGCGACGCGCGCCATCGAGCCGAGCCCGACGAGCAGCACGCGGCGACGCGGTGCGCCGGTCGGCGACGCGTCCTGCGCGGGCAGCGCGAGCAGGTCCACGCCGTCGACGGTGTCGAGCGCGGGCAGCGCCTCGGAGAGCGCGCCCTTCGGGTAGCGCACGACGGTCGGGGCGTCGTCGACGTCCACGGCCTCGCGCAGCGCCGTCCGCAGGGTCTCCTCGTCGCGCGGCGCCGCAAGGCGCAGGCCGGGGACGATGCGCAGCATCGCCATGTCCCACATGCCGTTGTGGCTCGCGCCGTCGTCGCCGGTGATGCCCGCGCGGTCGAGCACGAAGGTGACGCCCGCCTTGTGCAGCGCGACGTCCATGAGCACCTGGTCGAACGCGCGGTTGAGGAACGTCGCGTAGACGGCGACGACCGGGTGCAGACCGGCGAACGCCATGCCGGCCGCGGACGTCGCGGCGTGCTGCTCCGCGATGCCGACGTCGAACGTGCGCTCCGGGAACGCCTGGGAGAACGGCTTGAGGCCGACGGGCTCGAGCATGGCCGCGGTGATCGCCACGACGTCGGACCGGCGCCGGCCGATCTGGACGATCTCGTCCGCGAAGACGCTCGTCCAGCCGAAGCGCGACGGCGCCACGGGCAGGCCCGTCTCGGGGTGGATCTGGCCGACCGCGTGGAAGCGGTCCGCGACGTCCTGCTCGGCGGGCGAGTACCCGCGGCCCTTCTCGGTGATCGCGTGCACGAGCACGGGCGCGCCGTACGCCTTGGCGCGGCGCAGCGCGTGCTCCATCGCCTCGACGTCGTGGCCGTCGATCGGGCCGACGTACTTGATGCCCAGGTCCTCGAACATGCCCTGCGGCGCGACGACGTCCTTGAGGCCCTTCTTCAGGCCGTGCAGCCACTCGTAGGCGAACCGGCCCGGTGCGCCGGACCGGGTGAGCGTGCGCTTGCCCCACTGGAGGAAGCTCTCGTAGCCGCGGGTCGTGCGCAGCGTCGACAGGTGGTGCGCCATGCCGCCGATGGTCGGGGAGTAGGACCGGCCGTTGTCGTTGACGACGACGATGAGCCGGCGGTCCTGGGACTCGGCGATGTTGTTGAGGGCCTCCCACGCCATGCCGCCCGTCAGCGCGCCGTCGCCGATGACGGCGACGACGTGCCGGTCGGTCAGGCCGCGCACGACGTTCGCCTTCGCGATGCCGTCGCCCCACGAGAGCGCGGTCGAGGCGTGCGAGTTCTCGACGACGTCGTGCTCGGACTCCGCGCGCGACGGGTAGCCCGACAGGCCGTCCTTCTTGCGCAGCGCGGAGAAGTCCTGGCGGCCGGTGAGGAGCTTGTGCACGTAGGACTGGTGGCCCGTGTCGAAGACGAACGTGTCCGTCGGCGACGAGAAGACGCGGTGCATCGCGATCGTCAGCTCGACGACCCCGAGGTTGGGGCCGAGGTGACCGCCCGTGCGCGACACGGAGTCGACGAGGAACTCCCGGATCTCGACGGCGAGGTCACGGGACTGGGCGGGCGTCAGCCGTTGCACGTCCTCAGGGGAGGTGATCGTGCTCAGCAGGCTCATGCAGTGCTCCGTTTCGTTCCCGTCCGACCAGCCCGACAACTCTAGGTGCTGCGCACCGGTGCACCGCGCACCGGTGCGCGGCAGGACGAGACCTTCACGCCATTGACGCACACTCCGTCGCACGGCGCACCGGCGGCGACCTCGTCACGCGTGGAAGAGCAGTTCCGCAGGGCGGACAGCGCGGGCGACCACCGTAGGATGGCCCCATGCGCTTCCTGCCCGGCCAGTCCCCCGCGACCGACCTCACCTACGGCGACGTCTTCCTCGTCCCGTCGCGCTCCGAGGTCACGTCCCGCTTCGACGTCGACCTGTCGTCCACGGACGGCACGGGCACCACGGTCCCGCTCGTCGTCGCGAACATGACCGCGGTCGCGGGCCGCCGCATGGCGGAGACCGTCGCGCGGCGCGGCGGGATCGCGATCCTGCCCCAGGACGTCCCGACCGACGTCGTCGCCGACGTGGTGGCGGACGTGAAGTCCAAGGACCCCGTCATCGAGACGCCGGTCGTCGTCCGCCCGCACGACACGGTCCACACCGCGCTCACGCTCATCGGCAAGCGCGCCCACGGCGCGGCGGTCGTCGTGGACGACGGCCGCCCGGTCGGTGTCGTCACCGAGGCCGACTGCACCGACGTCGACCGGTTCACCCAGGTCCACCAGGTCATGACCGACCACCCGCTCGCGCTCGACGCGTCCGTGCTCGACGGCGGGCGCGCCGGGCTCGAGGCCGCGTTCGAGCAGCTCTACACCGCGCGGCTCAAGGTCGCGCCCGTGACCCGTGACGGCGCGATCGTCGGCGTCCTCACGCGCAAGGGCGCGCTGCGCTCGTCCGTGTACACCCCGGCGCTCGACACCGCGGGCCGCCTGCGCGTCGGTGCGGCGGTCGGCATCAACGGCGACGTCGCGGCCAAGACCAAGGAGCTGCTCGCCGCGGGCGTCGACGTGCTCGTGGTCGACACCGCGCACGGCCACCAGACGAAGATGCTCCAGGCGCTCGACGCCGTGCGGTCCGTCGCGCCGGACGTCCCCGTCGTCGCGGGCAACGTGGTCACCGCCGACGGCGTGCGCGACCTCGTCGCGGCGGGCGCCGACATCGTCAAGGTCGGCGTCGGCCCGGGCGCGATGTGCACGACGCGCATGATGACCGCCGTCGGTCGGCCCCAGTTCTCCGCCGTGCTGGAGTGCGCCGCGGCGGCGCGCGAGCTCGGCAAGCACGTGTGGGCCGACGGCGGGGTCCGGCACCCGCGCGACGTCGCGCTCGCCCTGGCCGCCGGCGCCTCCCAGGTGATGATCGGGTCCTGGTTCGCCGGCACGTACGAGTCCCCGGGCGATCTGCACGACGACGGCACCGGCCGCCTCTACAAGGAGAGCTTCGGCATGGCCTCGGCCCGCGCCGTGGCCGCGCGCACCGCCGGGGGCTCGCCGTTCGAGCGTGCGCGCAAGGGCCTCTACGAGGAGGGCATCAGCTCGGGCCGGATGTTCCTCGACCCGCAGCGTCCCGGCGTCGAGGACCTGCTCGACGAGATCACGTCCGGCCTGCGGTCGTCGTGCACGTACGCGGGTGCGGCGGACCTGCAGCAGTTCGCCGAGCGCGCCGTCGTGGGCATCCAGTCGGCCGCGGGGTACGAGGAGGGTCGCCCGCTCCCGGTGAGCTGGTGACGGACCTCGTGCCCACGACCGACACCCCGGGTCCCGCGGCCTCCGCGCGCGACCAGCTCGCCGCTCTCCCCCGCGACGGCGGCGACTGGCCGTCGCCCTGGCGCGTCGCCGTCGGCTCGCTCGACGAGCGCGCCCGGCCGGCGGCCGTCCTCATGCTCTTCGGCGTGCTCGACGGCGCGCCGTCGGACCACGCGGCGCGCGCCGTCGCGCGCGACCTCGACGTCCTCCTCCTCGCCCGCGCGACGACGCTCGACCACCACCCGGGGCAGGTCGCCTTCCCCGGCGGCCGCGTCGACCCGGGCGACGACGACGCCGTGGACGCCGCGCTGCGCGAGGCCGTCGAGGAGACGGGGCTGGACCGCACCGGCGTCGAGGTGCTCGGGACCCTCGGCACGCTCCCCGTCCCGGTGAGCAACCACCTCGTCACGCCCGTGCTCGGCTGGTGGGCGCGCCCCACGCCCGTGCACGCCGTCGACGACGCCGAGTCGGCCCACGTGTTCCGCGTCCCCGTCGCCGACCTGCTCGACCCGGACCGTCGCCGCACCGTGACGGTGCGCCGGGGACGCACGGTGCACAGGAGCCCGGGCTTCCTCGTGGAGGCCGACGGCCGCCAGCACCTCGTCTGGGGCTTCACCGGCGCACTGCTCGACGCCCTGTTCGACCGGCTCGGCTGGACCGAGCCGTGGGACCGGTCCCGCAGCGTCGACGCCCCGCTCTGAGCCGGCGGGAACCGTCCGTCCACGGACCTTCGGGTAGCGTCTCGGCGTGCCCGACATGCCCTCCGCCGAGGTCGACGTGACCGTCGACCTCGCACGTGCCCTGCTCGCCGCGCAGCACCCCGACCTCGCCGACCTGCCGATCACCGTCGCCGCGAACGGCTGGGACAACGCGGTGCTGCGGCTCGGCGACGACCTCGCGCTGCGCCTGCCGCGCCGCGCGGTCGCCGCACGGCTCGTCGAGAACGAGCAGCGCTGGCTCCCCGTGCTCGCGCCGCGGCTGCCCGTCGCCGTCCCCGCGCCCGTGCGCGTCGGGCGACCGTCCGACGGGTCGGCCGGAGCGGTGTTCCCGTGGTCCTGGAGCGTGGTCCCGTGGTTCGCGGGTTCCCCCGTGCAGGCCCTCGACCCGGTGGACCGGGGCGGGCTGGCCGAGCCGTTGGCCGACCTCGTCGCGGCCCTGCACGTCGCCGCGCCCCCGGACGCGCCCGCCAACCCGTTCCGGGGCGTCCCGCTCGAGACGCGCGACCGCGCGCTGCGAGAGCGCCTCGCCGCGGGCGCCGTGCCCGACGCCGCGCCGCTGCTCGGCCTGTGGTCGCGCCTCGCCGGCACGCCCGGGTGGGACGGCCCCGCCGTGTGGCTCCACGGCGACCTGCACCCGGCGAACCTCGTCGCCACGACGGGCGCCGACGCCGGAGCCGCACCCACGACCCCCGCGAGCGGCGGTCTCGCGGCCGTGGTCGACTTCGGCGACGTGACGAGCGGCGACCCGGCGACGGACCTGGCCACCGCGTGGCTCACGTTCGACGCGGCCTCGCGCGCGACGTTCCGCGACCGGGTGACGACGCTGTCCCGGACGGACGACGCGACGTGGGACCGGGCGCTCGGGTGGGCGGTCCTGTTCACGACGCTCCTGCTCGCCCACTCCGACGACGCACCCCACCTGCGCGCCATGGGCGAGCACGCGCTCGAGCAGGTCCTCGCCGACGCCTGACGACGAGCGTCGTCCGCCCGCCGGATGCGTGGGCCCGCACGACGACCGGACCACCGCAGACCCCCGGAGCCCGGGTCAGCCCGCCGGGTCGGCGGACGGGCCGGAGAGGCGCGTGCCGGACGGCGGGGTGCCGGTGACCGTGGCGAACGACCTCCGGACCGTCTCCTCGAGCACGCCGAGGTCGACCTGGTCGAGGTCCTTGACGTAGACGCAGCCCTTGCCGACCGTGTGCGGCCCGAGCCGGGCCAGCAGGTCGGCGTGCTCGTCGACGCCGTCGGCGAGGTAGATCGTCGTCGCCGCCTTCCGCGGCGAGAAGGCCGCCGCCGCCATGTCGCCCTCGCGGCCGCTCGCGTAGCGGTAGTGGTAGGTACCGAAGCCCACGATCGACGGGCCCCACATGCGGGGCTCCTCCCCCGTCACGCGCGTCATCAGCGTGACGAGGCGTTGCGCGTCACGTCGCCGGACGGGGTGCTCGACCGAGGCGAGGACCGCCTGGACGTCCGTGTCCGTCGGCCGGGTCGCGTTCTCGTTCGTCGCCATGCACCCAGTGTGCCCCGGACACGCCCGCCGGCCACGGGGCCGTCGGGGGGCGCGAGCCCTCCGGACCTCAGGCCGGCGCGAGCGCGCGGCCCAGGAGCTCGACGAGCGCCCGCGCCGTCCGCGCGCCGCCGTGGTCGGGGTTGAACTCGACGAACGTCATGGCGACGAGGTCCGGGTGGCCCGCCACCACCCGGAGGATCCGCTCCAGCTCGTCGGGGACGAGGCCGCGCCCGAAGATCGGGATGTCCGCCGCGGGCAGGGCGAAGAAGTCCAGCACGTCGACGTCGACGTGGAGCACGAACGGGCCGCCGGCTACGACGCCGAGCGCGCGCCGCGCCGCGGCCTCGGGGTCCACGGTCACCTCCGCGGCCGGCACGCGCGCCGCCGGGACCCGCCCGCGCTCGTCCTCGTCGTCGTCGGCGAAGCCGAGGAAGACCAGGCGGTGGGCGTCGAGCAGCGGGCGTCGCGACCCCACGCCGCTGAGCGCGGCGTCCGCGCCCGGCAGGTCGAGCATGTGGGCCACGCCCATCGCGTCGGCGATCGGCTCCTCGGGGTTCCCCGCCACGGTGAAGAGGTCCTGGCCGCCGTCGACGTAGACGAGGCCGACGTCGCCGTAGGCCTCCACCGCGGCGGCCACGACCCCGACGGTGAGGGTGCACTCCCCGCCGAGGACGAGCGGCACCCGACCCGGCACGAGCTCGGGGCGCACGGCGTCGAGGACCCGCCGGACGCCGTCGACCACGCGGTCCACGTCGTTCAAGCCGCCCGGAGCGCGGTGCGAGCGCCAGACCGCCTCGTCGAGGTCCCCGAGGTCCACGACGTCCAGGCCGCGCTCCCGCAAGGAGCCGACCAGTCCCTCGCCGCGCAGCGCGCGTGGCGACTTCTCGAGCCCCGGACCGTGCGCGGCAGCGCTCGACGGTGCTCCGAGGATCCTCCACGAGCGTTCCATGCGCTCGACACTAGGGTCGCCCACCGACACGGTCGCCCACCGACACGGTCGCCCCCGGCACCCGCGGGCCGCGAGCCACCACGCCCGTGACGACGGGCGCCCACCCGGGAGGGTGAGCGCCCGTCGTCACGGGTCGGCGCGCTGCGGCTGCGCTCCGGCCTCAGGCCACGAGCGACCGCAGGACGTACTGCAGGATGCCGCCGTTGCGGTAGTAGTCCGCCTCGCCGGGGGTGTCGATGCGCACGACCGCGTCGAACTCGACGGTCGTCCCGTCGCCCTTCGTGGCCGTGACCTTCACCGTCGAGGGCGTGGCGCCCTCGTTGAGGGCCGTCACACCGGCGATGTCGAACGTCTCCGTGCCGTCGAGCCCGAGCGACCCGGCGCTCTCGCCGGCCGGGAACTGCAGCGGCAGGACGCCCATGCCGATGAGGTTCGACCGGTGGATGCGCTCGAAGCTCTCGGTGATGACGGCCTTGACGCCGAGGAGCGCCGTGCCCTTGGCGGCCCAGTCGCGCGACGAGCCGGAGCCGTACTCCTTGCCGCCGAGGATGACGAGCGGGGTGCCCTGCGCGGCGTAGTCCTGCGCCGCGTCGTAGATCGTGTCCTGGGCGTCCTTCACGAAGTTGTACGTGTAGCCGCCCTCGACGCCGTCGAGGAGCTGGTTGCGCAGCCGGATGTTCGCGAACGTGCCGCGGATCATGACCTCGTGGTTCCCGCGGCGCGAGCCGTAGGAGTTGAAGTCGCGGCGACCCACGCCGTGCTCGGCGAGGTACTTCCCGGCCGGCGAGTCCGCCTTGATGGCGCCCGCGGGGCTGATGTGGTCCGTCGTCACCGAGTCCCCGAGCTTCGCGAGCACGCGGGCGCCCGAGATGTCGGTGACCGGGGACGGCTCGGCCGCCATGCCCTCGAAGTACGGGGGCTTGCGCACGTAGGTGGACTCGGTGTCCCACGCGAAGGTGTCGCCCGCCGGGGTCTCGAGCGCGCGCCAGCGGTCGTCACCCGTGAAGACGTCCGCGTAGTCCTTGGTGAACATGTCGCGGTCGATCGAGGAGTCGATCGTGGCCTGGACGTCCTCGGGAGACGGCCAGATGTCCTTGAGGAACACCGGCTCGCCGTGCGGGTCGGTCCCGAGGGGCTCGGCGTCGAAGTCGAAGTCCATCGTGCCCGCGAGCGCGTACGCGATGACCAGCGGCGGCGACGCGAGGTAGTTCATCTTCACGTCGGGGTTGATGCGACCCTCGAAGTTGCGGTTGCCCGAGAGCACCGAGACGACCGACAGGTCGTGCTCGTTGACCGAGGCCGAGATCTCCTCCGCGAGCGGACCCGAGTTGCCGATGCACGTCGCGCAGCCGTAGCCCACGAGGTGGAAACCGAGCTTCTCGAGGTACGGCCACATGCCGGCCTTCTCGTAGTAGTTCGTGACGACCTGCGAGCCCGGCGCCATCGACGTCTTGACCCACGGCTTGGACGCGAGGCCGCGGTCGACCGCGTTCTTCGCGAGCAGCGCCGCGGCGAGCATGACGGACGGGTTCGACGTGTTGGTGCACGACGTGATCGACGCGATGACGACGTGGCCGTGGTCGAGCTCGGTCGTCGTGCCGTCCCCGAGCGTCACGGGGACGACCTTGTGCGGGCGCGTGGCGCTGTCGCCGTGGCCGGGCGCGACGGGGTGGTCGGACTCGTTGTCGTGCGCGGCGGCCGCGATCGGGTCGGACGCGGGGAAGGTCTCCTCGACGGACTCGTCGAGCCCCGTGAAGGGCGCGGCCTCCGCGGCGTCGACGTAGTCGAGGATGGCCGACGCGAACGACTCCTTCGCCTCGCCCAGCTCGATGCGGTCCTGCGGACGCTTCGGTCCGGCGATCGACGGGACGACCGTCGAGAGGTCGAGCTCGAGGTACTCGGAGAACGCCGGCTCGACGTAGCTCTCCGACGTCGGGTCGAGCCACAGGCCCTGCTCCTTGGCGTACGCCTCGACGAGCGCGAGCTGCTCGTCGCTGCGGCCCGTGAGGCGCAGGTAGTCGAGCGTCACGTCGTCGATCGGGAAGATCGCCGCCGTCGAGCCGAACTCGGGGCTCATGTTGCCGATGGTCGCGCGGTTCGCGAGCGGCACCTGGGCGACGCCCTCGCCGTAGAACTCGACGAACTTCCCGACGACGCCGTGCTGGCGCAGCATCTGGGTGATGGTCAGCACGACGTCCGTCGCGGTCACGCCCGCCGGGATGGAACCCGAGAGCTTGAAGCCGACGACGCGCGGGATGAGCATCGACACGGGCTGGCCCAGCATGGCCGCCTCGGCCTCGATGCCGCCGACGCCCCAGCCGAGCACACCGAGGCCGTTGACCATCGTGGTGTGCGAGTCGGTGCCGACGCACGTGTCGGGGTAGGCACGCAGCACCCCGTTCACCTCGCGGGTCATGATCGTGCGCGCGAGGAACTCGATGTTGACCTGGTGCACGATGCCGGTGCCCGGGGGGACGACCTTGAAGTCGTCGAACGCCGTCTGGCCCCAGCGCAGGAACTGGTAGCGCTCGTGGTTGCGCTCGTACTCGATCTCGACGTTGCGCTCGAACGCGTCGGGGCGGCCCGCGACGTCGATCTGCACGGAGTGGTCGATGACCATCTCGGCCGGAGCGAGCGGGTTGATGCGCGACGGGTCGCCGCCGAGGTCGACGACGGCCTCGCGCATCGTCGCGAGGTCGACGACGCAGGGGACGCCGGTGAAGTCCTGCATGATCACGCGCGCGGGCGTGAACTGGATCTCGGTGTCGGGCTGCGCGGCGGGGTCCCACGACGCGATCGCGCGCACGTGGTCGGCGGTGATGTTGGCGCCGTCCTCCGTGCGCAGGAGGTTCTCGGCGAGGATCTTCAGGCTGTACGGGAGGCGCTCGACACCCTCGACGGCGGACAGGCGGAAGATCTCGTACGAGCTCCCACCGACCTCCAGTGTTCCCTTCGACCCGAACGTGTCGACGCTGCTCACTCGTGGCTCCTTCGTGGCGAGACGGTGGCACGGATGCCATGGTTCCGGGGGGCTTGCCCAGCCTACGCCGGGCGGGTGCGGCGGCCCGGCCGGGGTCGCGTGCGCCTCGAGCGCTCGCGTCCGTCGGCGCCGGGACCAGCACCGCGACCAGCATACCGCACTTATCTTGACGTCAAGATATCTGTCGGACACACGGCGCGGCGCCCGGCCCCGGCGGTGTCACAGATCGCAGTCGCACGACACGTTGAGCTCGACGACCTGCTCGCCCTCCTCGGGCCGGGCCCACGCCTCGGCCTCCGCACGCGAGGCGAAGCTCCTGCCCACGAGCCGCCCGTTCGGGAGCAGCACCCCCACGCCCACGACGTCCCGGACGTCCTCGCCCGCCACGGCCCGTGCCGCCTCCCGCTGCGCCATCCCGGTGCTCCCGTCCGCCCCGCCGGCCGTCCCCGCGGCCGCGGGGACGCTCAGGGCTCCTCCCCCGTCAACGCTCGAGGACCGCGACCGCTTCCAGGTGGTGCGTGTGCGGGAAGAGGTCGAGCGCGCGCAGGCTGCGCAGGTCGTAGCCGTGCTCGCCGAGGTAGGCCACGTCGCGGGCCAGCGCGGCGGGGTCGCACGCGACGTACACGACGCGACCGGCGCCCGTCCCGGCGACCGCGTCGACGACGGCCCGGCCGGCACCGACGCGCGGCGGGTCGAGCACGACGACGTCCGCTCCCCCCTGCTGCACGGTCTCGGCGCCCTCGCCGCGCCCGGTGAGCACGTGCTCGACCGGCCCGTGGTGGAGCTCGACGTTCTCCAGGCCGTGGGCGTTGCGCCGCGCGTCGCGCACGGCGCGCTCGTCGCCCTCGACGGCCACGACCGCGCCGTCCGCTCCCACGGCGGCAGCGAGGGGCAGCGTGAACAGGCCGGCGCCCGAGTAGAGGTCCAGCACGCGCGCGCCCGCGACGTCGCCCGCACCCCCGAGGACGGCCTCCGCGAGCGTGGCCGGCGCGCGGTGGTGCACCTGCCAGAAGCCGTCGGCCGCGACCCGGTAGGCGTGCTCACGGTCCCGGACGGTCACGTGCTCGACGACGCTGCGCCGCGCGTTGCTCCGCTTGTCCAGCGATCCGCCGCGCCACGGCTCGCCGTCGACGAGCAGCAGCGGCGCCGAGCCGGCCGGGGCCACGAGCTCGAGGCGCGTCCCGGGGCGCCACCGGCGCGTCCAGACCTTGTCCTGCTCCGCGAGGCCGGCGACCTCGTCCGTCGCGAGCGGCATCCCGTCGAGGGCGACGACGTCGTGGGAGCGGAACCGGTGCATCCCCGCGCGCCCCTCGTCGTCGGCCACGAGCTCGATGCGCGTGCGGTACCCGAGCCCGCCGTCCGCGTCGTCGCCGGGAAGACCCTCGACCTCCACCTGAAGGTCAGGTCGAGCGTCGAGGTCGACCCGCGCGAGGCGCCGGAGCTGCTCGGCCAGGACGTCGGCCTTCCACCGGCGCTGGGCGGGCAGCGCGACGTGGGCGAGCTCGCCGCCACCGACGCCTCCGGGCCCGGCCTGCGGCCACACCGAGGGCACGCGGTCCGGCGACGCCTCGAGCACCTCCACGGCGTCCGCCCGCCAGAAGCGGGCCCCCTCGTCGCCCTCGGTCACCCGCGCGCGGACGCGCTCGCCGGGGAGCGCGTGGCGGACGAAGATCACGCGACCGTCGTGACGGGCGACGCAGTGCCCCCCGTGCGCGACAGGACCGACCTCGACCTCCATCTCGACCTCGACCTGAGGTCGAGGGTTCGGACGGGTACGTGCTGCGGCGCGGCCGCGCGGGGAGGAGGGCATGCCACCCAGTATCCCCGGTGGTTCCCCGCGCACCGGTCCGGCGGCCGCCTCCGGCCGCCTCGGACGCGTCACATGCCGGGGAAACGGGAGCGGAAGCCCTCCCCCTCGAGGCCCGTGTGGCCCTCGGACGAGGCGAGCTGCCACGGCACCGACGCGACGACGACGCCGGGCGTGAAGAGGAGCCGGCCCTTGAGCCGCAGCGCGCTCTGGTTGTGCAGGAGCTGCTCCCACCAGTGCCCCACGACGTACTCCGGGATGTACACGACCACGAGGTCGCGGGGGGACTCGCGCCGCACCGAGCGCACGTAGGACAGGACGGGCCGCGTGATCTCGCGGAACGGCGAGTCGAGCACGCGCAGCGGGACGGGGAGGTCGAGGCTCTCCCACTCGCGCATGAGGTCCGTGACGTCCTCCGGGTCGACGCCCACCGTGACCGCCTCGAGCACGGAGGGGCGCGACGCCCGGGCGTACGCGAGCGCCCGCATGGTCGGCCGGTGGATCTTCGACACGAGCACGATGGCGTGGACGCGGCTCGGCAGGGCGCGGGCCTGGCCGAGGTCGTCCCCGAGGGCCAGCTCGTCGCGGACGGTGTCGTAGTGCTTGCGGATCGCCCGCATGAGGACGAACACGACGGCCATCGCGAGGATCGCGATCCACGCGCCGTGCGTGAACTTCGTGATGAGCACGATGACGAGCACGGTGCCCGTCATCGCGAGGCCCACGGAGTTCACGACGCGCGACCGGCGCATGCGGGCGCGCTCGCGGGGCTGGTGCTCGGTGCGCAGCGCGCGCGTCCAGTGCCGCACCATGCCGAGCTGCGACAGCGTGAACGAGACGAACACGCCGACGATGTAGAGCTGGATCAGCCGCGTGACCTCGGCGTCGAAGGACCAGATGAGGACGATCGCGGCGACCGCGAGCGTGATGATGCCGTTGGAGAACGCGAGGCGGTCGCCGCGCGTGTGCAGCTGGCGCGGCAGGTAGCCGTCCTTCGCGAGGATCGAGCCGAGCACAGGGAACCCGTTGAACGCCGTGTTGGCCGCGAGCACGAGGATGAGGCCGGTGACCACCGAGACGGCGACGAAGACGGCCGGGACGCCGGAGAACACCGACTCCGTGAGCTGGCCGAGCACCGGGTGCTGCACGTAGTCCGCCGGAAGGGGCTCGCCGTTCAGGGTCAGCTGCTCGTGCGGGTCCTCGACGTAGTGCACCCCGGTCGCGCGGGCGAGGAACAGGATCACGAGCATCATCACGGCCGAGATGCCGCCGAGGAGCGCGAGCGTGGTCGCCGCGTTGCGCGACTTCGGCTTGCGGAACGCCGGCACGCCGTTGCTGATCGCCTCGACACCGGTGAGGGCCGCGCACCCCGAGGCGAACGCGCGCGCCACGAGGAAGGCCCCCGCGATGCCGACGAGCCCCTGGTCGAAGCTGCTCTCCGCGACGAGCTCGAGGTCGGCGCTCTCGGCCGGCGGCAGGGTCCCGGTGACGTACCGGAAGAACCCGACCACGGCGGTCGCCCCGATCGCGAGCATGAAGAGGTAGACCGGGATCGCGAAGAACGACCCCGACTCCTTGACCCCGCGCAGGTTGGCGAGCGTGAGCAGCACGACGAGCACGATCGCGAACGTCGCCTCGTGCCCCCGCAGCGCGGGGATCGCGCTCGCCGCGTACTGGGCCCCGGACGAGATCGACACGGCGACGGTGAGCACGTAGTCGACCATGAGCGCCGAGGCCACGCCCACGCCGGCCGTCGGGCCGAGGTTCACGGTCGCGACCTCGTAGTCGCCGCCGCCCGAGGGGTACGCGCGCACGTTCTGCCGGTACGACGCGACGACCGTGAGGAGCACGACGACCACGGCGATGCCCACCCAGGGCGAGATCGCCGTGGCCGCGAGGCCCGCGATCGCGAGGGTCAGCAGGATCTCGTCGGGCGCGTACGCGACCGACGAGAGGGCGTCGGACGCGAAGACCGGCAGCGCGATGCGCTTGGGCAGCAGCGTGTGCCCCAGCCGCTCGCTCCGCACGGGGCGTCCGACGAGCAGCCGCTTCGCGGCATCAGCGATCTCCGACACGAGGCCTCATGCTATGCCTGTCGTCCGCCGGTCGCCGGTCCCACGCCCCGGGCGGCCACGCGGCGGTATAGCGTTCGTTGCGTGCACTTCGTGATCATGGGCTGCGGCCGGGTCGGCGCGACGCTCGCGCACTCGCTCGAGGCGAGCGGCCACTCCGTCGCCGTCGTCGACCAGAACCCCGACGCGTTCCGGCGCCTGCCCGGCGAGTTCACCGGCAAGAAGGTGACCGGCATGGGCTTCGACCGCGACACGCTCGTGCAGGCCGGCATCGAGGACGCGTACGCGTTCGCCGCGGTCTCCGACGGGGACAACTCGAACATCCTCTCCGCCCGCGTGGTGCGCGAGACGTTCGGCGTCGACAAGGTCGTGGCCCGCATCTACGACCCGCAGCGCGCCGAGATCTACCAGCGCCTCGGCATCCCCACGGTGGCGACGGTGCGCTGGACCGCCGACCAGGTCCTGCGCCGGATGCTGCCCCTGGGCGCGACCGACGAGTACCGCGACCCCTCCGGCCGGGTGAGGCTCGCCCAGCTCGACTTCCACCCCGCGTGGATCGGACGGACGGTGCGCGCGATCCAGGAGGCCTCCGGCGCGCGGATCGCGTTCGTCAGCCGGTTCGGGGACGGCGTCACCGTCACCGACCGCACGGTCCTGCAGGAGAACGACGTGCTGCACGTCCTCATGGGCTCCGACGACGCACCGACCGTCGAGCGGGTCCTCACGCACGCCCCGAAGACGGAGGTCGAGTGATGCGCGTCGTCATCGCCGGGGCGGGCTCCGTCGGCCGCTCCATCGCCCGCGAGCTGCTGAGCCACGACCACGAGGTCATGCTCGTCGACAAGCAGCCTGCCGCCATGCGCGTCGCCCAGGTGGCCGACGCCGACTGGTTGCTCGCCGACGCGTGCGAGCTGTCGACCCTCGCGGACGCGAAGGTCGACGAGTGCGACGTCATCGTCGCGGCGACGGGGGACGACAAGGTCAACCTCGTCGTGTCGCTCCTCGCCAAGACCGAGTTCGGCGTCCCGCGCACGGTCGCCCGCGTGAACAACCCGAAGAACGAGTGGATGTTCGACGAGTCGTGGGGCGTCGACGTCGCGGTCTCGACACCGCGCATCATGACGGCCATGGTCGAGGAGGCCGTCGCCGTCGGCGACCTCGTCCGGATCTTCACGTTCCACCAGTCCGGCGCGGACATCCTCGAGGTCACGCTCCCGGCCGCGTCCCCCCTCGTCGGCCGCCGCGTCGGGGACATCGCCTGGCCGGCGGACACCGTGCTCGCCGCCGTCGTGCGGGGCACGCGACCCATCGCGCCCACCCAGGACGACACCCTCGAGGCGGGTGACGAGCTCCTGCTCGTCACCGGTGACGAGGCCGACGAGGACGCGCTCTCCCGGCTCCTCGTCGCGACGCCCGCCGACGACGCCGCGGTCCCGGGCTCAGCGGCCGACCCGGGGCCCGCCCCGGTCGAGGGCACGGTGCGGGACCTCCTGGAGGTCCTCCCGCCCGTGGGCCCCGAGGACGTCCCGGTCAGGCGGGACGAGCTGCCGCAGGACGACGCACGAGGACCCAGGTGAGCCAGAGCACGAGCGCCCACAGCGGGATGCCCATGACGAGCCGCGCGGTCCCCAGCCACCCGACGGACCCGTCGAGGTAGAGCGGGACCTGGACGGCGAGCCGCGCGGCGAAGAGCCCGACCCACAGCCAGGTCGCGGCGGCGTAGCGGCGCATCAGCGTGCGGTCGGAGCGCCAGCCCTGCGCCCAGCGGGCGAACGCCCCGGGCTCTGCCGCGCCGGACGGCTCGGCGTCCGCGGAGCGGGCGGGGGTGCCCGTGCCGAAGCCGCTGCGGAATCCCTCGACGACGAGCCCGACGAGCGGCCACCGCACCACGAGCGAGACGAGCAGCGCGAGGAGGTACGCCGCGTTGGTCCACAGACCCCAGGCGAAGTAGTCCTGCGCCTCGCCCGACCGCCACGCCCAGACGACGCCGATGCCGACGCCGAGGAGCCCGCCGAGGGCCTGGGTCACGGGCGTGCGCTGCGCGAGCCGGACACCCACGGCCACGAGCGCGACGGCGACCGAGCCGATGATCGCCCACGTCAGGTCCGAGGTCGCGACGTAGAGCACGACGAAGACGAGCCCCGGGGCGACGGACTCGACGAGGCCACGGACGCCGCCCACCGCCTCGGCGACGGAGAACTGCTCGCCGGCGAGGGCACGGATGCCGCGCGCGGGCCCGTCCTCGGGTGCGGACACGTCGTCGACGACGGTCTCGACCACCTCGGCGTCGTGCGCGACGTCGCCGGCGACAGCGCCGTCCGGTCGGGTCGACGGGTCCTCGGGGTCGGTGCGTCCCGACGGGGGCGTGCTGGTCATGTGGCGTCCTCGGGGTGTGCTGACGGGCGCGCGCCCGGCACGGGCGCGCGGTCGGTCACGGTCGCTGCGGGGGCGTGCCGGCGGTCAGTCCCCGGGCTTGGGGAGCAGCTCGTAGCGGGGGTTGAACATGGTGCGCCGCCCGTCGACGTCGCACACGAGCCCCTCGACGAGCGCACGACGACCGGGCTCGATGCCCGCGATGCGCCGGCGACCGAGCCACACGAGGTCGATCGCTCCGGAGCCGTCGTACAGCTCCACCTCGACCGTCGGCACGCCCTCGCGGGGCCGCAGCACGACGGAGCGCAGGATGCCGGTCACCTTGGCCCGCCGCCGGTTCGGCAGGTCGGCGACGGCGCGGCAGCCGGTCTGCCGGGCCGCCTCGACCCGTTCCTCGTCCGCGGCGACCTCCTCCTGGGAGGCGAGCGCCGACTGCCAGGCGGCGCGCAGTGTCGGGGACATGTCAGCGGATCTCCGTGATCTCGGGGCCGCGCGTCAGCGGGTCGAAGGACGGCGTCTCCGGGGTGCCGGCGGGCACGGCGGGCGTCGCCGCAGGCGCCTTGCCGGGCAGATGGAGCGCGAGGAGGTCGCGCGGCGGGCGCGGGCTCTGGTCGCGCACGACCACGATGTTGGCGAACACCGACTCGAGCAGGCGTGCCTCCTGCGGGTCGACCGCGGCCTTGCCGGTGAGGACGCCGCGCAGGAACCAGCGCGGACCGTCGACGCCGACGAAGCGTGCGGGTCGGACGCCGGTGCGGCCGTCGGGCGCCTGCGCCGGGATGCGCGCGATGAGCTCGCGGCCGAACGTGCCGGGGACGTCGTCGACCGTCCCGCCCTGCTTGGTGACGGACGCGGCGATCTCGCCGCGGATCTCGTCCCAGATCCCCTCGGAGCGCGGGGCGGCGAACGCCTGGACCTGCAGGCCCGACCCCGCGACCGCGCACGCGACGCCGGTGATGCGCTGGGTCTTCTTGTCGACCTCCATGCGCAGCTCCATCCCGGGGACCCCGGGGAGCCACACGGCGCCCAGGTCGACGCGCGGGCCGCGCTCGGGCACCTGCGAAGAGTCGTACGGGCCGCGACCGGCGGTCGGCTCGGCGACCGCGGCCGCGCCCGTCTCGGGCGTCGCGGCGTCGACGGTGTCGGCGGCGTCCTGCGCTGCCGGCTGCTCGGCCGGCTGCGACGACGGGGAGCGACGGAACAGACCCACGAAAGAGCTCCTTCACCTGCCCGGCCAGCGCCGGGACTCCAGCCGGGGCGCTCGCCCCGACCCTTCCACAGTAGCCCCAGCGGGCCATGGCGATCGCACGCGACCGCATCGCGTCCGCCCGGGGCACCGGCCCCGGGCCGGAGGCTCAGGTCGCGGCGGTCCACCCGCCGCTCGACCCGAAGCCGCCCTCGCCGCGGTGCGAGCCGGGCAGGCGCTCGGCACGCACGAACCGCGCGCGCTCGACCTTCTGCACGACGAGCTGGGCGACGCGGTCGCCCCGGCGCAGCACGACCGGCTCCCGCGCGTCCGTGTTGAGCAGCGTGACCCGGATCTCGCCGCGGTACCCCGCGTCGACGGTGCCCGGCGCGTTGACGACCGTGAGGCCGTGCCGGGCCGCGAGGCCCGAGCGCGGGTGGACGAACGCCGCGTACCCGTCGGGGAGCGCGATCGAGACCCCGGTCGGGACGACCACGCGCTCCCCCGGGGCGAGCTCGACGTCGACCGTGGTCACGAGGTCGGCGCCCGCGTCGCCCGGGTGGGCGTACGCCGGCAGGGGCACGTCGTCGAGGAGCGTGATGAGGACGTCGACGTCCGTGGTCGTGGGCTGGTGGTCGGTCGGCACCCGCCAGAGCCTAGCCGTGGATGCGGTGCGCCGGCACGGCGCGGTTCAAGGGCCGCCGCCTGCGGCTGGGATGATGGGGGCATGACCGACGCCCCGGACCGTTCCCCTCGCCCGACCGACGCCCCGGCGCCCGGGACGGGCGTGCCCACCTTCAGGGAGCGCGTGCTTCCGGGGGTCGGGGGCTGGGCGGCCGCCGTGGGCTTCGCGGTCGTGCTCGGCGTGGCGCTGTGGCCCGCGAGCCGTGCGCTCGCGCTCGCCGTCGCCGCGATCGCGGCCGTGGGCGGACTGGCCGCGCTCTGGTGGACGTCGCCCGTGGTCGCCGTGCAGGACGGGACGTTCCGCGCAGGACGCGCGTCGATCCCCGTCGGGCTGCTGGGACAGGTGACGACCCTCGACGCCGAGACGATGCGCAGCGAGCTCGGGCCTCGCCTCGACGCGCGCGCCTACGTGTGCCTGCGCGCCTGGGCCCGTACCGGGGTGCACGTGACGCTCGACGACCCGCAGGACCCGACGCCGTACTGGCTCGTCTCCACGCGCCGGCCCCAGGACCTCGCCGACGCGCTGCGGCGAGCGGCCCGAGCCGGCGGCTGACCGGACGGGACCCGTCCGGCGCCACCGCGGTGCGGGACGACGTCGGCCGCCGTCCCGGGTGGGGACGGCGGCCGACGGCAGGGACGTGCGGGCGCGGGTCAGGCAGCGCACTCCGAGCAGATCTGCTGCCCGTTCTTCTCGTACGCGAGCTGGCTGCGGTGGTGCACGAGGAAGCAGCTCGAGCAGGTGAACTCGTCCGCCTGGCGCGGCAGCACCCGGACGGAGAGCTCCTCGCCGGACAGGTCCGCGCCGGGAAGCTCGAAGCCTTCCGCCGCCTCGGTCTCGTCCTCGTCCACAACGCCCGAGCTCTTGTCGGAGCGACGAGCCTGCAGCTCCTGGATCGAGTCCTCGCTGAGCTCCTCTTCGCTCTTTCGGGGGGCGTCGTAGTCTGTTGCCATCTGTGGGGTCACTCTCCGGAAGGTCGTCGATCGCGACAACGCGCACCCGGGGACGCCGGCGATGCCGGCCGCTCCGGACGAGCGCGGGTGCGGGACGCGGGGGTGCGTCCCGGGACGTGCGGTACCGCGAGATCGTCGCGGCACGTGCACGCTGATCAATGCACGGCGCACCGGAATTGTTCCCGGCGGGCCACCGGATTCTGCACCATTTCCGGGGCGGATGCACCCTGTGGCGTGCGACGCGCCCGGTGTCCTTCGTCACGACCCCCGACGGACCGTCAGACGTCGGCGTCGGCCCCGACGTCCTCGAGGAGCCGGACGAGCTCCGCGGCCCGTGCCGGAGGGCCCGCCACGGTCATCTCGTGGTCGGCCGCACGCTCCCGCAGGCCCGTGAGCACCGCTCCCGCCTCGTGCGCCACGAGGCCTCCGGCCGCCATGTCCCAGGGGTTGAGGCCCCGCTCGTAGTAGAGGTCGAGCTCGCCGCTCGCCACGAGGCACAGGTCGATCGCCGCCGACCCCAGCCGCCGGATGTCCCGGACCCGCGGGAGCACCTCGACGAGCACGCGGGCCTGCGCGCGACGCCGGTCGGCGTCGTAGCCGAAACCGGTCCCGACGAGGCACTGGCCGAGCGTGGCCGGCTCGGCGACCCGCAGCGTCCGGCCGTCCACGGTCGCGCCACCACCCAGGCCGGCGGTCCACGTGCGGCCGTCGACGACCGAGTGCACCGCGCCCGCGAGCACGGTCCACTCCTGCGGGTCGGGCGGCCCCACCACGGCCGCGACCGAGACCGCGTACGACGCGACGCCGTAGAGGTAGTTCACGGTCCCGTCGATCGGGTCGACGACCCACGTGATGCCCGAGGTCCCGGACGAGGCGCCCTCCTCCTCGCCGAGGACGGCGTCGTCGGGACGCGCGGCGGCGATCTCCCGGCGCAGCAGCGCCTCCGAGTCGGCGTCCATCCGGGTCACGACGTCGGTCGCGGACGACTTGGTCGACGCGACCTCGACGCGGTCCGGGCGCCCCGTGCGGACGAGCTCGCCCGCGGCGCGCGCGAGGCGCTCCGCGAGCTCGCGCAGGTCGGCGACCGTGACGTCGTCGGGCAGGCGGGGGTCGTCGATGAAGGAGTGCACGGGTCACATCCTGCCGGACGCGCGCCGCGACGGGCGACCCTCCCACGGTCCGGGCGCCGACCAGCCGAGACGCAGCGAGAGCAGGCGGAACCCGAAGATCAGCGTGAGCACCCCCGCCTGCGAGAGCGGGCCGAGCAGGCCCGCCTCCCACAGCACGACGGTGAGCGCGGCGCCCGCGAGCGCCGGGATCGCGTAGAGCTGCTTGTCCTGGAAGAGCAGGGGCGCCTCGCTCGTGAGGAGGTCGCGCAGGATCCCGCCGCCCACGCCCGTGAGCACCCCGACGAAGACGGCCGCGAGCGGCCCGACCCCGTACTCCAGGCCCTTCATCGTGCCGGAGAGCACGAACAGGGCGAGCGCCCCGGCGTCCAGCACGACGATGCTGCGCCGCAGCCGCTCGAGCCGCGGGTGCCAGAAGAACGTGACCATCCCGGCCGCCGCCGCGACGGCGACGAGCCGCCAGTCGGAGATGCCCACGGGCGGGACCGCCCCGATGAGCACGTCACGGAGCAGGCCTCCGCCGAGACCCGCGGCCCAGGCGAGGACGAGCACCCCGACGAGGTCGTAGCGCTTGCGCACCGCCGCGAGACCGCCCGACAGCGCCGCGCAGAACACGCCGCCGAGCTCGAGGGCGTCGCCGGGGACGAGGTCGAGGATCACACCGCGCATCATCCCAAGAGGGCCAGTCCGCGGCACACCGGGCGCGTTGCGCCCGCCGCACGCGCGAGGATGGCACCCTCGAGGGAGCGACGGCGCGCCGTCAACCGGACAGGCGGGTGGACGAGCAGGTGGAGAATCCAGGCCTCGACGGGGCGGCGTCGGCACCCAGGGGCCGACGGGCGACCTCGGGCGCGGCGACACGGGAGGGCTGATGGACGAGCTGGAGCTGGTGAGACTGCACGAGGACGGGGAGCACCTCGTCCTCGGCGGGGCGGGCGGTGCCCACTACCTGCTGCCCATCACCGAGTCGCTGCGGGCGGCGGTCCGGCGTGACCGGCCGCACCTGGAGCACCTGCGGGCGGAGGGCGAGCGCAACCTCTCCCCGCGCGAGATCCAGTCCCGGCTGCGTGCGGGCGACGACGTCGAGGACGTCGCGGAGGCCGCGGGGATCCCCGTGGAGAGCGTGCGACGCTTCGCGGGCCCGGTGGTGGCGGAGCAGGAGTACGTCGTCGACCGGGTGCGCAGGTCGCCGCAGGGGCACGGGGACGACGCGCCGACGATCGAGGACCTCGCGGCGCAGCGGCTCGCGGCGCGCGACGTCGACCCGGCCACGGTGGAGTGGAGCGCGGCCCGGCAGCACGGCGCGGCGTGGGTGGTGACGGCGGCGTTCCAGGTCTCCTCGGGTCCGCGCACCGCGCGGTGGAGCTACGACCCGACGTCGCGCGCTCTCCACGCGCTCGACGACGAGGCGCGCTGGCTCTCGCAGCCGGAGTCCGAGCCGGACCCGTCCCCCGGCACGGCCGCCGTCTTCGACGTCGACGCCGGGACCGCGCGCCGTCGGGCCGAGCCCGCGACGCCGGAACCGGACGGCACGGCGGACCTGCTGGACGACCTCGGCCGACGACGGGGCGTGCGGCCTCGCACGGAGCCGGCGCGCGTCGCGACGG
This sequence comes from Cellulosimicrobium sp. Marseille-Q8652, assembly GCF_965112045.1. NCBI lineage: Bacteria > Bacillati > Actinomycetota > Actinomycetes > Micrococcales > Promicromonosporaceae > Cellulosimicrobium > Cellulosimicrobium sp. Marseille-Q8652. The sequence continues at coordinate 1,544,540 of NZ_CBCOPS010000002.1, forward strand.
ACGTCGCCGAGCAGGAGCCGTTCGAGGGGTTCGGCCCGCGGGCCGCCCTGCGGGACGGCGGGGTCCCCGCCCGGCTCCCTGCGGGCGGGGACGAGGACCGGCCCCGGGCCGAGCTTGGCGGTCCGGACGAGGAGCGGGCCGGCGGGGCGACCGTCGTGCACCTCCCGTCGATCCGGGCGCGCGAGGCGGCGGAGCTCCCGCACCCCTCCGCCACCCGGGACCACCCGGCCGCGGCGTCCCCGGACACGCGGGGCCCCCGGCCCTCCGGGGAGTCGCGTCCCGGCACGGACCAGGGCCAGGGCCAGGGCCAGGGCCAGGGCCAGGACGACGTCACGCAGGGTGACGCCCCGCGGGACGCCGCGAACGACCCGACCTCGGAGCCGGGCCCCGAGCCGGCGCGACGGCCCGGGCCGCGCGAGCCGCGCAAGGGCAAGAACCGGTCCCGCGCCAAGGTCCCGAGCTGGGACGAGATCGTGTTCGGCGCGCGTCCCGAGGGCTGAGGCTCAGTCCCGCAGGTCGAGCGACAACCCGTCGGCGGGGGCGAGAGCGCGCGCCGCGGCCGTCGTCATGCGACGCATGTGGTGCCGCCGGCACAGGACCTCGTACGCCACCTCGCCGCCGCCGTCGCCGACGTCGCCGACCACCACCTGCTCCCCGGCGACGACCATCCGGCCGTCGACGGTCCGCGCGTTGTGCGTCGCGCGCGCCCCGCACCAGCACAGCGCGTGGGCCTGGAGCACCTCGACGCGGTCCGCGAGCTCGACGAGGCGCGCCGAACCCGGGAAGAGCCGGGTGCGGAAGTCGGCCGTGATGCCGAACGCGAAGACGTCGACCTCCGTCTCGTCGACGAGGCGCGCGAGCTGCTCGACCTGGTCCGGGGAGTAGAACTGGGCCTCGTCGCACACCAGGTAGTCCACCGGGACGGGCAGCGCGGACACGAGCGCCCAGAAGTCGGTGTCGTCCGTGACCTCGAGCGCCGCGACCTCGAGCCCGAGCCGGGAGGAGAGCCGGTCGGTCCCGGCGCGGTCGTCGCGGGAGAAGATCAGACCCCGTCGCCCGCGCGCCGCGTGGTTGTGGTCGAGCTGCAGCGCGAGCGTGGACTTGCCGCAGTCCATGGTCCCGGAGAAGAAGACGAGCTCGGCCATGGCGTCAGCGCCCCGCCACGAGGAGCGGGACGCGCATCTCCCGCTCCGTGAGGGAGCCGTGGACGCCGACGAGCGCGAGCGACGCGGCGGTCTGGGTGCGCGAGTCGACGACGGTCGCCCGGCCCCGCATCGCCACGACGACGTCGCCCGCGGCCCGCACCGCGTCGTCGCGGACGCGCGGCCCCAGCAGCCCGCGCGCGAGCACCTCCTCGCGCTCGAGGACGAGAGCCTCCTCCCCCAGCACGTCGCGCCACCTCGCCGCGACGTCGCCCGCCGCACCCGGCTCGGTGTACACGTGGACGGCTCGTGGCTCGCCCCCGACGAGGGTCACCCCGCGGTCGAGCACCGGGTCCGTCGCGACGTCACGGCGCAGCCCGGGGTCGACGTCGACCATGCCGTGGTCGGCCGTGACGAGGATCAGCGTGCCGGCCGGGAGGGACCGCGCGAGACGCGACAGCTCGCGGTCGAGGTGCTCGAGCTCGTCCCCCCACTGCCACGAGCCGGAGCCGTGGTGGTGTCCGGCCTTGTCGACCTCGCCCCAGTACAGGTAGACGAGCCCTGGCCGGGAGAGCGCGAGACGCGCCGCGTCGACCCGGCGCTCCAGCGGGTCGGCGGCGGCGTACGACCCGCCGCGGAGCGCGGCGACGGTCATGCCCGAGCCGGCGAACCGCGCGGGACCCGTCGACGTGACCGACACGCCCGCGTCGGCGGCGACGGTGAGGAGCGGGGTCTCGCGCTGCAGCTCGTGCGGCGGCGGCGCTCCCTCCCAGGACACCATGTTGGCCAGCCCGCCCGTCGCCGGGTTGCGCTGGGTGTAGCCGAGCATGCCCGTGCGTCCGGGCGCCGTGCCCGTGCCGAACGCCCCGACCGCTGCCGCGGTCGTGCTGGGGAACGTCGAGGTGAGCGGCCGCGCCTCGGGCAGGAGAGAGCGCAGAAACGGGGCGTGACCGGCCCGCTCGGCGAGGTTGAGATGCCCCAGGCCGTCGACGAGCACGACGCACACCCGGTCCGCGCGCGGCAGGTCGAGGGCTGCGCGGGCCGCGCTCCCCTCGATCCCGGTCGCGGTCGTGACGGGCACGCCGAGCGCGTCGAGCGCGGCCGGCAGCACGGCGGCGAGCGACCCGGTGCCGTGCTCGGGCGCGAGCAGACCCTCGGGCAGCGGCGGCGCCGTGACAGGTGCGTGCTGCGCCGTCCGGGGGCGCACCGACGTCATCGGGTGCGCTGCGCGGTCGCGCGGGACAGGGCCTTGGCGAAGTCGACGGCGGCGGCGACCGCCGCGCGGCCCTCGGCCTCCGCGCTGACCCGCACCACGACGTCGTCGGGCGTGATCTGGCCGGTCAGGCCGTGGTCGGCGTCGCAGCCCGGGTCGGGGCACGCAGCCGGCTCGAGGTCGACGCGCGAGACGGCGCCCCAGCCCAGCGCGAGCGTCACCTCGAGCGGGACGTTGCCGCTGCGGTGCGTCTGCGGGTCCGCGACGACGTGCGTGAGGGACACGGACCGCACCTCGGACAGGGGCACCGACTCCGTGGTGGCCGCCGCCGAGGCCGAGGGGTTCTCGCTGTCGGCCGGGTGGTCGTCGACGTGCGCGGTGACGAGCCGCGTCGGGGTCAGCACGAGGACGGTGAGGTGGCGGCGGACCTCCGACGCGTCGAACGTGGTCTCCGGGAGCACGAGGTGGGACACGATCTCCTCACCGGCCACCGCGACGTCGAGGACGTCCGCGACGAGCTCGGGGTAGTACCCCGCCCGGTGGAGCTGGCTGGTCAGGTCGGTCCACGCGTCAGGAGCCGTGTCAGGGGTCGCGTCGGGGGTTGCTGAGGGCACCCGCGCATTGTCCCACCCGCCGGTCGTGGGCGGCCAGCCCGCGCGACCCGACCTGTGGACGGCATCACCCCCGGGCACGGTCAGCCCGGCAGCGCCCGGCGCAGCGCGTCGGCGCGCTGGGCGTCGGCGAGGCTCACGCGCGCGCTGAGCACCGCCGCGTCGTGCTCGGACACGACCACGGGGTACAGCTCGAGGCTGCGCACCTCCGGGAGGTCGTCCGCCAGGACCGACACGCGCGCGAGCACGTCCTCGAGCGCGGCGGTGGCCGCGACCTGCGTCCCCATGTAGCCGAACAGGCGCGGCGCCGCGCGGACGGACCGCACCATCGCCGCCACGTCGACGTCGGTCAGCGGCGGCACGCCGTAGGCGACGTCCCCCAGGAGGTCCACCGCGTCGCCCGCGAGACCGAACGAGACGACCGGGCCGAAGAGCTGGTCCTCGGTCGAGCGCACCACGCACGCCACGCCCGCGTCCGCCATCGCCTGGACCTCGAACGGCTCGTCCGCCGCACCCGGGAGCACGGCCGCGAGCGTCTCGCGCATCTGCTCGACGTCGGCGCGCAGCTCCGCCTCGTCGGCGATGTCGAGCCGCACACCGCCCAGGTCGGCGCGGTGGCGCAGGCCCGCGGCGGTGCTCTTGAGCGCGACGGGCCAACCGGTCTCCCGCGCCGCGGCGACCGCCTCGTCCGCCGTCCGGACCCGGCGTGCCGGCCAGACCCGGACGCCATAGCACGCGAGGAGCTCCGCCGTCGACGCCGGGTCCAGCTCGACCTCGGCGGCGTCCGCGAGGGCACGGTCGACGACCTGACGCGCCCGGGCGCCGTCGACGCCGGTCGGCCGGACCGGCGTCCCGTGGTCGGCCTCGCGCCAGCGCGCGTACCGCACGACGGCGCCGAGAGCTGCCACCGCGTCCTCGGGCGTGGAGTAGGCCGGCACCTGGCACCGTGCCGGCTCGGCGGGAGCCGCCCCGGCCGAGCCCGCGGCCGTCTCCGCGGGCGCCGGGGCGTGGGGGTCCGGTGCGGAGAGCTCGTCGGTGAGCCCGTGCAGGCCGAGCATGCTCGCCACCGTCGTGCGTCGCGTGCGCGCGGCGGCGGCCGCGAGGGCGCGCGACAGCTCGACGCGACGCGGACGGACCGTGGGCACCTGGACCGCGACGACGACGTCGCACGCGTCGGGCGCGTAGAGCGCGTCGACGGCCTCGGTCAGGCGCTCGGCCGAGGCGTCCTCCGGGAGGAAGTCCGAGCGGGCGACGACGAGGCCCGCGGACGCCGCCGCCTCCGCGACGAGCGCCGCGAGCGACGCCGAGCTCGCGAGGATGCCGACGCGCCGTCCCGACGGGAGGGGCTGGTGCGCGAGGAGCTGCGCGACGTCGATGAGCTGGTGGGTGTTCTCCGCGCGGATGACCCCCGACTGGCGGAGCATCTCGTCGAGCGTGCGCCGGGGGGCGGTCGTCGAGCGCACGGCGTGGCCCGGTGGCACCACGTGGCCCGACCGGCCCGCGGTGACCACGACGACGGGCTTGACCGACGCGAGGCGGCGGGCGATGCGAGAGAACTTGCGCGGGTTGCCGATCGACTCGAGGTAGAGGCACACCACCTCGGTCGCAGGGTCGTCCTGCCAGTACTGCATGAGGTCGTTGCCCGACACGTCGGCGCGGTGCCCCGCCGAGAGGAACGACGACACGCCCAGGCCGCGGCGCGCGGTCGTCGCCAGGAGCGTCACCGCCATGGGCGCCGACTGGGAGAACAGTCCGACGACGCCCGGCCGGGGCAGCTCGTCCGCGAGGGTCGCGGCGAGGGTCGGGCGGCCCGACGGCGCACCGTGGGTGACGAGCCCGTAGCTGGCGGGGCCCACCACGCGCAGGCCGGCCGTGTGCGCGACGCGCAGCAGCTCGCGCTGCAGCGCGAGACCGTCGGGACCGGTCTCGGCGAACCCGGCGGACAGCACGACGACGCCGCGCACGCCCAGGCGCGCGAGGTGCCGCACGGCGTCGATCGCCTCGGGCGGGCGCAGGGACACGACGGCCAGGTCCACGGGGGCGGGCACGTCCGCGAGCGACGCGTGCACGCTGACGGCCACCCCGTCGCGCCCGACGGCGGAGGGCGCGGGCCCGCTGCCCAGCGGTCCGGAGGGCACCGGGCCGGCGGGGTCCGGGCCGACGACGTGGACCGCGACGCCCGTGCCGCGCCGCAGCGCCGCGAGCGCACGGTGCGCGAGGAGCGACTCGATGCCCTCGGGCTCCCCGGCGTCGGTCGGGCCGACGAGGACGACGCTCGTCGCGCCGAGCAGGCCCTGCATGCTGCGCGCCTCGGCGCGGTGCTCGCGGTCCGCCATGACGGCGCGCGAGCGCTCCGTCGGGTCGAGGTCCACGCTCACGACGACGAAGCCGTCGTCCATCTGCTGGCGCACGTCGTAGCCGGCCTCGCGGAACACGGCGAGCATCTTGCCGTTCTGGGGCAGCACCTCGGCCGTGAACCGGCGCACCCCCAGCTCGCGCGCGGCGGCGGCCAGGTGCTCGAGCAGCACGGACCCGAGGCCGCGGCCCTGGGCCGAGTCGGCGATGTTGAACGCGACCTCGGCCTCGTGCGCGGTCGTGCGGTCGAAGCGAGCGACGCCGATGATGTCCTGCTCCCCCGCCGGGCCGTCGTCCGGCACGCCGTTGCGGGGCCGGACGGCGACGAGCGCCACGCGGTCGGAGTGGTCCACGCGCGTGAACCGGTCGAGGTCGCGGTCCGAAAGGCGCTGCATGGGGGCGAAGAACCGCAGGTACGTGGACCGCTCGGACTGGGAGACGTGGAAGCGCTGGAGCGCGTCGGCGTCGTCGGGCCGGATCGGCCGCACGTGCGTCGTCGTGCCGTCGCGCAGGACGACGTCCGCCTCCCACTCGACCGGGTAGTCGACGGGGTGCTGGACCGGGTGGGACCCGACGTCGGCGCCGCTCACGCCCCCAGGCTATGCGGTCGACGGCGCGGTGCGCCTGCACCCGTGCGGCCCCGTCCGGGAGGACAATCGTCCTGAGCGGTCACGGTGGTGGTCCGCCCGTGGGTCGCGTGGGCTACCCTCGCGTCCGGCGGGAAGGCCGTCCGCCCATCCCGACCAGCGTCCCGACGCACCCGACCGGCAGGAGCCCGCACGACCATGGCGCGCAAGCCCTCGACCCCCTCGCTCGACCCGGCCGAGGTGAACGAGACGATCGTCGACGTCGACGTCGCCACGGAGATGGAGGGGTCGTTCCTCGAGTACGCCTACTCCGTCATCTACTCGCGCGCCCTGCCCGACGCGCGCGACGGGCTCAAGCCCGTGCAGCGGCGCATCCTCTACATGATGGCCGACATGGGCCTGCGGCCCGACCGCTCCCACGTGAAGTCGGCGCGCGTCGTGGGCGAGGTCATGGGCAAGCTGCACCCGCACGGCGACAGCGCGATCTACGACGCGCTCGTGCGCCTCGCGCAGGACTTCTCCCTGCGCCTGCCGCTCGTCGACGGGCACGGCAACTTCGGCTCGCTGGACGACGGACCGGCCGCCTCGCGGTACACCGAGGCACGTCTCGCGCCGTCGTCGCTCGCGATGACGACCGGTCTCGACGAGGACGTCGTCGACTTCGTGCCGAACTACGACAACAAGCTCACCCAGCCCGAGGTCCTGCCCGCCGCGATCCCCAACCTGCTCGTCAACGGGGCGTCGGGCATCGCGGTCGGCATGGCGACGAACATGGCGCCGCACAACCTCGTCGAGGTGGTCGCCGCCGCGCGCCACCTCGTCCAGCACCCCGACGCCGACCTCGAGGCGCTCATGCGCTTCGTGCCCGGTCCGGACCTGCCCTCGGGCGGCAAGATCGTCGGGCTCGACGGCGTCCGCGACGCCTACCGCACCGGTCGGGGCTCGTTCCGCACGCGTGCCACCGCGCGGGTCGAGAACCTCACGCCGCGCCGCAAGGGCATCGTGTTCACGGAGCTGCCGTACGTCGTGGGGCCCGAGAAGGTCATCGAGAAGATCGCCGAGGGCGTCAAGGCGAAGAAGATCCAGGGCGTCACGGCGGCGACGGACCTCACCGACCGCGAGCACGGCCTGCGGATCGTCGTCGAGGTCAAGACGGGCTTCAACCCCGAGGCCGTGCTCGAGCAGCTCTACCGGTTCACCCCGCTCGAGGACTCGTTCGGCATCAACAACGTCGCGCTCGTGGACGGCCAGCCCCGCACGCTCGGGCTGCGCGAGCTGCTCGTCGTGTGGGTGGACCACCGCATCGACGTCGTGCGCCGGCGGTCCCAGCACCGCCTGCGCAAGCGCTCGGAACGTCTGCACCTCGTGGACGGCCTGCTCGTCGCGATCGTCGACATCGACGAGGTCATCGAGGTCATCAGGTCCTCGGACGACGCCCGAGCCGCACGCGAGCGCCTGCAGACCGTGTTCGACCTGTCCGAGCCGCAGGCGGAGTACATCCTCGAGCTCCAGCTGCGCCGCCTGACGAAGTTCTCCCGCATCGAGCTGGAGAAGGAGCAGGACGCGCTCCGCAAGGAGATCGCCGAGCTCCAGGAGATCCTCGGCGACGACGCGAGGCTCCGCGGCGTGGTGTCGGCCGAGATGGCCGAGGTCGCGAAGACCTACGGCACGCCGCGTCGCACCATCCTGCTCGAGTCCGCGGGCGCCGCGCCCACCACGACGGCCGCCGTGCCGCTCGAGGTGGCCGACACCGCCTGCTGGGCGCTGTTCTCGGCCACCGGTCTGCTCGCCCGGTCGAGCGACGACACCGAGCCGGCCCGGAGCGGCGCGCGGGCGGCGCACGACGTCCTGCGCGGCCGCGTGCGCACCACGGCGCGCGGCGAGATCGGCCTCCTGACGAGCCGGGGACGCATCGTCCGCGTGTCCGTCCTTGACCTGCCCGCGATCCCGCCGACGGACAGCGCCCCGAGCCTGTCGGGCGGCGTGCCGCTGAGCGAGGTCGTCGCGCTCGAGCCGGGCGAGGAGGCCGTGACGATCGTCTCGCTCGACGCCGACGCTCCCCCGCTCGCGCTCGGGACCGCGTTCGGCGTCGTCAAGCGCGTCCTGCCGGGTGACGTCCCGAGCAACCGCGACGCGTGGGAGGTGATCGGGCTCAAGGACGGGGACGCCGTCGTGGGCGCCGCGCCCGCGACCGACGCGGACGAGCTCGTCCTCGTCAGCAGCGACGCGAGCCTCCTGCACTTCGACGCGAAGGCCGTCCGCCCGCAGGGGCGCTCCGCCGGCGGCATGGCGGGCATCCGGCTCGCCGACGGCCAGCGCGTCGCGTTCTTCGGCGTCGTCGCGGCCGACGTGCGGGACCTGGCCGTCGTGGTCACCGTCTCCGGGTCGTCGGACGCGCTGCCGGGCACCCAGACGGGCGCCGCCAAGGTGACGCCGTACGAGCTGTACCCCGGCAAGGGACGGGCGACGGGCGGCGTCAGGGCGCACCGCTTCCTCAAGGGCGAGGACGCGCTGATCCTCGCGTGGGTCGGGCAGGGGCCGCCGCGCGCCACCGGGGCAGGTGGCCAGTCGGCCGAGCTGCCGGCGGTCGACCAGCGCCGCGACGGGTCGGGCACGCCTCTGGCCGCTCCGGTCGTCGCGGTCGGCTGACGAGCGGCTGCGGATCGGCCCGGCCGGGGAGCGACCACCCGCCGTGCCGTCCGCGGCTCGGGCTGCGAGCGACCACGGTTGCGCCAGGCTCGACGGCATGGACCGCAGTCGAGGCAGAAGCGCGCGAGCACGGCCGACCAGGACCGCGTCGATCGACGACGTCGACTATCACGCCGTCTTCGCCGCTCTCACGGCGCCCAAGCTCGTGCTCTCCCCTGAGCTCATGGTGCTCGACGCCAACGAGGCGTTCCTCCGGACCGTCGACGTGCCGGCGACCGCCGTGGTCGGCAGGCACTACCTCGACGTCTTCCCGCTCCGGTCGGGCGGCGAGCCCGCGGCGGAACGCGTCGTCGAGTCGCTCGAGCGCGTCGTCGCCACCGGACGCCTGGAGATGATCGGCCCCCACCGGTACGACCTCCGGGGAGAGGACGGCCGGTGGGAGGAGCGATGGTGGATCACGACGAACGTCCCCGTCGTCGACGCGGGAGGCCGGGTCTCCGTGCTCGTCCACCGGGCGGAGGACGTCACGGACATCGTCCGCTCCCGGCGCGGGCCGGGTGACGGCTCCCGCTCCAGCGGCGCCGGGAGCGGTGCGGATCCGACGGTCGACGACACGACACGCGACACGACCGGGAACGTGGCAGCAGACGTGGCCGGGGACGATCAGCACGACGGTCTCCCGGACGCGGGTCCGGACGGTCTCGTCGACCGGGCTGTGCTCCATCACGCCCTCGCGCTCGGGTCGACGGTCGGCCGGTACGCCGCCGCGCTGGTCCGCGAGCGCCGCGCCGCCCTCGAGCTCCAGGACTCGATCCTCACGCCACCGCCCGACGTCCTCGGTCTGCGCATCGACGTCCGCTACCGCCCCGCGGTCCCCGAGGTCCACGTCGGTGGCGACTGGTACGACGCCTTCGTCCAGCGCGACGGGAGCACGACCGTCGTGGTCGGGGACGTCACCGGCCACGACGTCGCCGCCGCGTCACGCATGGGGCACCTGCGCGGGATCGTCCGGGCGGTCGGGTACAGCACGGGGTCGGGACCCGCCGCCCTCCTCGACGCCGCGGAGGACACCGCGACCGGGCTCGGCCTCGACGCGCTCGCGACGGCCGCCGTCGCGCGGGTCTCCCCCGGCGCCACCGGCGAGCAGCGCACGCTCACGTGGTGCTCGGCGGGACACCTGCCGCCGGTGGTCCGCTCGGCCGACGGCACGGCGCGGCTGCTGAGAGCCAGGAACGACCCGCTCCTCGGGCTCGGGCTCGGCGGTGGCCGCACGGACCACAGCGACACGCTCGGACCCGGTGACACGCTGCTGCTCTACACCGACGGGCTCGTCGAACGTCGGGACCGGCCGTTGCGCGACACCCTCGAGGAGCTGCCGGGGCGCGTCGCCGCCCTCGACCTCGTCGCCCCGGGACGCCTGCTCGACCTGCTGCTGACCGACCTCGTGCCCGCGGGTGCGGAGGACGACGTCGCGCTCGTCGCCGTCCACGTCGAGCGCTGACGCGTCAGTCACCGTCGAGGTGCAGCTCCGTCCCGGGCTCGGACCGGCATCTCAGCGCGAGGTCGCGGACCGTGCGCACGAGCGCTCGCTCGGCCGTTGTGCCGACAGTGGCCCTGCCCAACTCCTCGACGAGCTGCTCCATCTCCGACGACGAGAGGTGCAGGCTCCCGTACGGGTCGGCCCGCGCGAGCATCGGCGAGGTGCTCTTCTCGCAGATCTGGGCGAAGAGCTCGTCGCTGTCGAGGACGGTCGCCAGCTCCTCGTACCGACGGCGACGCGGGCCGCTGCCGGGCTGGACCACGCGCACCCACGAGACGTCGAGTCCCATCGTCGTGCTATCCCTTCTCGCGCGTGCTCGCCCCGGCGGCGACGCGGCGCCCCGCCTCGCCTCGTCCCGCGTCGTGCCGGACACGTCGCAGGACTCCGAGGACGAGCAGCACCTGACCCCCGACGTACGTGAGCATCACCCAGAATCCGTGCGCCGGCAGGGCGTACCAGGGTGCGAACGCGTCGAGCGCGATGAGGGCGTCCGAGACGAGGAACACGGCCCCTCCGACCGCCGCGAGACGGTCGACCCCCGTCGCCGTCACGGCCATCGCGACGAGGCACAGGCCGTAGACGACGACCGGGAGGAGGAGCGCGCCCGCGCCCGGCGCGCACGCGACCACGAGCCCGACGAGCGCGACGAGGTAGGGCGCGAGGGCGAGGGGCCGCCGCAGCACCGAGCCGGAGCGGTACGGCCAGAACGCGAGCGTGAACGTCACCTGCGCGCAGAGGAAGAACCCGACCATGACGAGGAAGGCGGCGTCGCCGTCGGCGAGGTCGGGCGCGGTGTCCCCGAGCCACGAGAACGCGAGCGCGACGAGCGTGAGGCGGACGAGGCGAGGCCGGCGACGTCCCGCGTCGTCCGCGGGCCGCGACGCGAGCCACAGACAGACCGCGAGCGCGGGCATGAGGAACCACTGCGACGTGTCGGCGAGCGTCGAGGCGCCGGCGAGGTGTGCCGCGAGGTGGACGAGGGTGAGCAGGGCGAGCACGCCCCACGCGGCGAGCATGGGCGTCGAGACTCCTTCGGTCGTGCGCCGGCGTCGTTGCCGGCGGCCCGATCCTAGCGCCGGAGCGCGCGGGGCCGACGCGCCGGGGGGTGCGACAGGGACGATCGGCAGCCCTGGCGGCGGCCGATCGTCACCACCTGTCTCAGGCGTTCGCGAGCTCCCGGTCGTCGTCCGCCACGGGCTTCTGGTCCTCGTAGCGACGCACGATGCGGCTGACGGTCGACCGCGACGCCGAGACCTGCTGGGCGATCTCCCGCTGGTTCAGGCCCTGACGGGCGAGCTCGACGATGCGGCGGTCGCGCTCGGCGGTCGGGTCCTCCCCGAGCGAGGGCTCGTCGGACCCGGTCGCCGCCTGCACACCGCCTCGCGGACGGGCGAGGTCGAAGACCTCGACGCGACGGGTGTGCCCCGTCACGGCCGGGGGCTCCGCGACCTGGGGCGCGCCGGTGGAGTCCGGGACGGGCTGGTCCCACGGGAGCGGCCCGGTGCGCCCGAACGCCTCCTTCACGCGCGCCGAGAGGTCGGGAAGCGCCTCGAAGGCCGTCTCGGGCGCGTAGGGCTGCTCGTCCGGCTCGGTGGCCGGAGCCTCGGCTCGTGCCCCGGCGGCCCGCCGGTCCGGAGTCGGCGCGTCGGACCGCGGGGACTCGACCGCGCGGGCCTCGGCGTCGTGCGCCGACTCCAGCGCGAGGGTCTTCAGGCCGCGCGCCTCGGCGGGCGCGGCGGTCCGGGCCACGAGGTCCGCGGGGGCCTCGGCCGGCCCCCGGGCGGTGCCACGCTTGACGGAGCTCGCCCCGATGAGGTCGAGCCGGTTGGCGTGACGCTCCGCGGCCTCCAGGCGGTCGACCCAGATCTGCATGCGGCGCTCGAAGTCCTCGACCGTCAGCAGCTTGAGGGCACCGTCGCGGGCCGCGCGCTGACGCTGGTGGGCGGCCCGGACCTTGCGCAGGTCCGCCGCCGAGCCCGAGCTGTCGACGCGTGCGTCGCGCCACTGCTCCAGGGCGGTGACGTACCCGTGGACGCGCGTCTCCCGGCGACGCTCGTCGAGGGTGTGGCCCGTGACCATGTGCCGCTCCCCCACGAGGGCGAGGTGCCACATGAGCGCGGCGACCAGCGGCGGCACGAACCGGAACACCACCATGTACGGGGTGCTCTCGGTCGGGACGGCGATCTCGTGGAGCGCCGCGAACACGCCCGAGGTGCCCGAGAGCACCCAGGTGAGCGCGAGGAGCACGCCGTACGGGCGACCCTCGAGCGCCGCGTTGCGCGCCATGAGCGCCACGGCGACGAGGCTGACCTCGAGGAAGCCCGCCAGGCCGTACGCCTCGAGCGGCGACATGTGCGCGACCTCGAGACCGAACAGGACCATGCCGCTGTAGGCCAGGGCGGTGGCGATCGTCGCCGCGACGACCACCGCGACCATCGGGAGGTGCCGGCCGCGGTAGCGCGCCTGCCGCGGGGATCCGCCCGAGCCGGTCTGGTCCTGCTGTGTCACGTCATCCTCCGAAAAGTGGTGTGGGCGCACATATCCCAACACTCGGGACAGTCCTCGTCAACGCACCAGAAGGATCGCAACCAGATCGTGAGCAGCGACGACGCGCGCGGCGACGCCGGGGCGTGCCCGGGCCGGCCCGGGCACGCTTCGTCGCGGCCCTGACAGCACGACGCCGCGCCCCCGGTACGGGGACGCGGCGTCGGTGGACGAGCGGCGGGTCGTCAGACGTTGAAGCCCAGCGCGCGGAGCTGGTCCTTGCCGTCGTCGGTGATCTTCTCCGGGCCCCACGGCGGCATCCAGACCCAGTTCACGCGGAACCCGTCGACGAGGCCGTCGAGGGCCTGCGCGGACTGGTCCTCGATGACGTCGGTCAGCGGGCACGCCGCGGACGTCAGCGTCATGTCGATGACCGCGTGGTTGTTCTGGTCGATCTGGATGCCGTAGATGAGGCCGAGGTCGACGACGTTGATGCCGAGCTCGGGGTCGATGACGTCGCGCAGCGCCTCCTCGACGTCCGCGACGTTCGGCGGGCTCGGTGCGACACCCTCGACAGGTGCGCCGGTCTCGGTGCTCATCGGTTCTCCTCCGTCGTTGCCCCGGCGGCCTGCGCCGCGCGGGTCTGGTCTGTGGCGACCCGGTCCAGTGCGCCCGAGGTCACGAGCGAGTCCCGCAGCGCCGCCCAGCCGAGCAGGGCGCACTTGATGCGGGCAGGGTACTGCGAGACGCCGGTGAACGCCGTGGCGTCCTCCAGCTCGTCCTCCGCGTCCTCGTCGAGGCCCTTGCCGCGCGAGCCCATGAGCTCGCGGAAGACCTCGCCGAGGTGCTCCGCCTCGGTCACCGGTCGGCCGGTCACGAGGTCGGTGAGCACCGACAGGGACGCCTGGGAGATGCTGCACCCCTGGCCCTCCCAGCTCACGCGCCGGACCACGGGTCCCGCGGCGTCACCGTCCGCCGGGCCGCCGAGCTCCACGCGCAGCGTCACCTCGTCGCCGCACGTCGGGTTGACCTGGTGCGACTGGCCGCTCGGGGCGCCGTCCGTCACCTCGACCAGGCCCCGCCCGTGCGGGGTCTTCGCGTGGTCGAGGATGACCTGCTGGTACATCTGCTCGATCGAGCTCATGAGAGTCCTCTCAGTCCACCGAGAAGAACGCGCGGACCCCCGCCAACGCTTCCCGGAACGCGTCGACGTCCTCACGCGTCGTGTACACCGAGGCGGACGCCCGGGCGGTCGCCGCGACGCCGAAGCGTCGGTGCAGGGGCTGCGCGCAGTGGTGACCCACGCGCACGGCGATCCCCGCGTCGTCGAGCACCTGGCCGACGTCGTGCGCGTGCACGCCGTCGACGACGAACGACACGACGGCGAGCCGGTCGACCGGCTCGCGCGGACCGACGATCCGCACGCCCGGGATCTCCCCGATGCGCAGGAGCTCGGCGGCGAGCTCGTGCTCGTGCGCGGCGAGACCCTCCATGCCCAGCTCGTCGAGGTACCGCGCGGCGGCACCGAAGCCGACGACCTGCGCGACGGGCTGCGTGCCGGCCTCGAACCGCTGGGGCGGCGCCATGTACGACGACTCGGTCATCGTGACGACCTCGATCATGGACCCGCCGGTCGTGACCGGCGGCAGCGCCTCGAGCAGCTCGCGCTGGCCGTAGAGCGCGCCGACGCCCGTGGGGCCGAGCATCTTGTGCGCGGAGAACACCGCGAAGTCGACGCCGAGCGACGGCAGGTCGACGGGCAGGTGGGGCACCGACTGGCACGCGTCGAGCACCGTGAGCGCGCCGACCTCGCGCGCCCGGGCCACGATCGGCTCCACCGGCGTGACCGCGCCCGTCACGTTGGACACGTGCGTGAACGCGACGACGCGCGTGCGCTCGGTGATGACCGTGGCCGCGTCCTCGACGCGCACGCGCCCGTCGTCGTCGACCTCGAACCACCGCAGCACGGCGCCCGTGCGCGCCGCGAGCTCCTGCCACGGCACGATGTTGGCGTGGTGCTCCGCCTCCGTGACGACGATCTCGTCGCCGGGCGCGAGCACGAAGCGGCGGGCCGCCTCACCCCCGCGGCCCAGCGTCGCGTTCGAGAGACCGTAGGCGACGAGGTTGATCGCCGCCGTGGCGCCCGACGTCCAGACGATCTCGCCCGGCCGTGCGCCCACGAACGCGGCGACGTCGGCCCGGGCCGCCTCGAACGCCTCGGTGGCCTCCTCGGCGAGCTGGTGCGCACCGCGGTGCACCGCGGCGTTGCGCTCCTCGTAGAAGTCGACCTCGGTGTCGAGGACGACCTGCGGCTTCTGCGACGTCGCCGCGGAGTCGAGGTAGACGAGGGGACGACCACCGCGCACGGTGCGCTCGAGCAGCGGGAAGTCCGCCCGCACGGCGGCGAGCTCACCGGCCGACAGGCGCGACGGGCTGCCGTCGAGCTGTCCGGCGGTGTGCGCGGTGGTCGTCATGGTCGTCTCCTCGAAGTCCTTCGGCGCGGGTCGGTCCGGGACCGCTCGGTCAGGCGGACGCCGCCGCGGCGGACTCGACCGAGCCACCGAGGTAGCGGTCGTAGCCCTCTTCCTCGAGGCGGTCGGCGAGCTCCGAGCCACCCTCCTCGGCGACCTTGCCGTCGACGAAGACGTGGACGAAGTCCGGCTTGATGTAGCGCAGGATGCGCGTGTAGTGCGTGATGAGGAGGATGCCCGCGTCGGTGTTGCCGTGGACGCGGTTGACGCCCTCGGAGACGATGCGCAGCGCGTCGACGTCGAGGCCCGAGTCGGTCTCGTCGAGGACGGCGAACTTCGGGCTGAGGAGCTCCATCTGGAGGATCTCGTGACGCTTCTTCTCACCGCCGGAGAAGCCCTCGTTGACCGAGCGCTCGGCGAACGACGCATCCATGCGCAGGCGCTCCATGGCGCCCTTGACGTCCTTGGTCCAGTGCCGCAGCGCGGGCGCCTCGCCGTCGATCGCGGTCTTCGCGGTGCGCAGGAAGTTCGAGACGCTCACGCCCGGCACCTCGACGGGGTACTGCATCGCGAGGAACAGGCCCGCGCGGGCGCGCTCGTCGACGCTCATCGCGAGGACGTCCTCGCCGTCGAGCGTCACGGTGCCGCTCGTCACCTGGTACTTGGGGTGGCCGGCGATGGAGTAGGCGAGCGTGGACTTGCCCGAGCCGTTCGGGCCCATGATGGCGTGGACCTGGCCGCTGTTGATCGTCAGGTCGACGCCGCGCAGGATCGGCTTCGGCCCTTCCTTGGTCTCGACGCTGACGTGCAGGTCGCGGATCTCGAGAGTGGACATTCGTGGATCTCCCAGAAGTGTGGTGATGACGTTCGGGTGCGGCCGCGGCGGGCCGGGTGTCAGGGGGTGCCGACGGTGGTGTCGACGTCGACGAGCACGCGCTCGCCGTCGACCGTCACCGGGTAGACGGGCACGGGACGCATCGCGGGGAGCGCCGTGGGCTGGCCGGTCCGCACGTCGAACTGCGAGCCGTGCAGCCAACACTCGACGAAGCAGCCCTCCACCTCGCCGTCCGACAGGGACACGGCCCCGTGCGAGCAGATGTCCGAGATGGCGTGCCACCCGCCGTCGCCGTCGCGCACGACGGCGACCTCGACGGTGGTGCCCGCGGCGGACGCGAGCTCGACGCGCAGCGCCTCCTCCGGTCCGAGGTCCGCGGTCGTGCAGGCGAGCTGTGCGGTCACGCCACGCCCTCGGCGGTGCCCTCGATGACGGACATCGACTTGCTCAGCTCGCGCTCGATGGCGTCGAGCAGGCGCTGCTCCACCGACTCCACGCCGATCTCGTGGATGAGCTCGGCGAAGAAGCCGCGCACGACGAGGCGGCGCGCCTCGATCTCGGGGATGCCGCGTGCCTGGAGGTAGAAGAGCTGCTCGTCGTCGAACCGGCCGGTCGCCGACGCGTGGCCAGCGCCCTCGATCTCGCCCGTCTCGATCTCGAGGTTCGGCACGGAGTCCGCGCGCGCCCCGTCGGTGAGGACCAGGTTGCGGTTGAGCTCGTACGTGTCGGTGCCCTCCGCCGACGCCTGGATGAGCACGTCGCCGACCCAGACGGTGTGCGCGCCCTCGCCCTGCAGAGCGCCCTTGTAGGTCACGCGCGACTTGCAGCGCGGCACGGCGTGGTCGACGAACAGGCGGTGCTCCTGGTGCTGGTCCGCGTCCGCGAAGTACAGGCCGACCATCTCGACCTCGCCGCCCTCGGCGGTGAACTCGGCGTCGGGCGTCATGCGCACGACGTCGCCGCCGAGCGTCACGACGACGTGCTTGAGACGCGCGTCGCGGCCGATGCGGGCACGGTGCGACGAGGCGTGCACGGCGCCGTCGGCCCAGTCCTGGACCGAGACGACGGTGAGCTGGGCGCCGTCCTCGACGACGATCTCCACCGTCTCGTTGAGCGTCGCGGTGCCGACGTGGTCGAGCACGACGACGGCCTCGGAGTGCCGCTCGGCGCGCACGAGGACGTGGCTCGCGGTCGGCGTGGTGCCGTGGCCCTCGACGCGCACCGACGTGACGTCGGACGCGACGGCCTCCTTCGGCACCGTGATGACGGTCGCCTGCTCGAACGCGTTCCACGCCGTGACGGCGGTGCGGTCGCCCGGCTTGCCGGCCGTGCCGAGCCGCTCGTCGCCGCGACCGACGATCGAGACCTGCACCTCGGGCGCCTCGACGACCGTGACGCGCACGTCGCCGCCGCCGGACTGACCGACGAGCCGGTCCTCGAACAGCGGCGCGAGCCGCGCGACGGGCGAGAAGCGCCACTCCTCCTCGCGCCCGGAGGGCACGGGGATGTCGGCGAGGTCGAACGACGTGAGGCGCTCCGCGCGCGAGCCCTGCGGCACGACGCCGTGGGCGTGCGCGCCGTCGGCCGTCGCGCGCGAGTGGTCCGTCGTCAGGCCGTCGGCCGTCTCGCTGGACTCTTCGGTGGACACTGTGCTGGTCATATCAGCCGACGGACCCTTCCATCTGCAGCTCGATGAGGCGGTTGAGCTCGAGCGCGTACTCCATGGGCAGCTCGCGCGCGATGGGCTCGACGAACCCGCGCACGATCATGGCCATCGCCTCGGTCTCCTCCATGCCCCGGGACATGAGGTAGAACAGCTGGTCCTCGCTCACCCGCGAGACCGTCGCCTCGTGCCCCATGGACACGTCGTCCTCGCGGACGTCGACGTACGGGTAGGTGTCGGACCGGGAGATCTGGTCGACGAGGAGCGCGTCGCACAGCACCGTCGAGGCGGAGTGCGCGGCGCCCTCGAGCACCTGGACCAGACCGCGGTAGGACGTGCGGCCACCGCCGCGCGCGACCGACTTCGAGACGATCGACGACGACGTGTGCGGCGCGGCGTGGACCATCTTCGCGCCCGCGTCCTGGTGCTGGCCCTCGCCCGCGAACGCGATCGAGAGCGTCTCGCCGCGCGCGTGCTCGCCGAGGAGGTAGATCGCCGGGTACTTCATGGTGACCTTCGAGCCGATGTTGCCGTCGACCCACTCCATCGTCGCGCCCTCGGCCGCGGTCGCCCGCTTCGTCACGAGGTTGTACACGTTGTTCGACCAGTTCTGGATGGTCGTGTAGCGCACGCGCGCGTTCTTCTTGACGATGATCTCGACGACTGCGGAGTGCAGCGAGTCGCTCGAGTAGATCGGGGCGGTGCAGCCCTCGACGTAGTGCACGTACGAGCCCTCGTCCGCGATGATCAGCGTCCGCTCGAACTGGCCCATGTTCTCCGTGTTGATGCGGAAGTAGGCCTGGAGCGGGATCTCGACGTGCACGCCCGGGGGCACGTAGACGAACGAGCCGCCCGACCACACCGCCGAGTTGAGCGCCGCGAACTTGTTGTCGCCCGACGGGATGACCGTGCCGAAGTACTCCTGGAAGAGCTCCGGGTACTCGCGCAGGCCCGTGTCCGTGTCGACGAAGATGACGCCCTGCGCCTCGAGGTCCTCGCGGATCTGGTGGTACACGACCTCGGACTCGTACTGCGCCGCGACGCCCGCGACGAGGCGCTGCTTCTCCGCCTCCGGGATGCCGAGGCGGTCGTACGTGGCCTTGATGTCCTCGGGGAGCTCGTCCCAGCTCGTCGCCTGCTTCTCCGTCGAGCGCACGAAGTACTTGATCTTGTCGAAGTCGATGCCCGTGAGGTCGGAGCCCCAGCTCGGCATGGGCTTCTTGCCGAACAGGCGCAGCGCCTTGAGGCGCGCCTTGAGCATCCACTCCGGCTCGTTCTTCAGCGCGGAGATGTTGCGCACGACCTCCTCCGAGAGCCCGCGCTGTGCGGACATCCCGGCGGCGTCGCTGTCGTGCCAGCCGTACTCGTAGGAGCCGATCGAGGCGATGATCTCGTCGTCGGTCTGCTTCTCACCGGTCGGCAGAGCCGTGCCGGCGGCGTCCTGGGTGGGAGCGCTCATGGTGTTCCTTCCACTGTCCGTCGATGCGGAGGGGGCAGTCGGTTCGGGGCGGCCGGGGGACCCGGCGTCGTGCGGTCGTGCGGAGTCGTGCGGTGTCGTGAGGTCGTGACGGGTCGGGCTCGTGCGGTGCGGTCAGCCCGTGCCCGACGGCGGTCTCCCGCGCGTCCGGACGTCCCCGGCTCCCGGCAGCCGGGCGGCCGGGTGGAGCGGGATGTTCGTCGTGCACGCGTGCCCGCCCCCGGCGAGGGTCGCGAGACGCTGCACGTGCGACCCGAGGAGCCGGGCGAAGAGCTGGGCCTCCGCCTCGCACAGCTGCGGGAACTCCTCCGCGACGTGCTGCACCGGGCAGTGGCCCTGGCACAGCTGCACGGCCGAGTTCCCGGGGACGGGACGCACGCTCGCCGCGTAGCCGTCGTCCGCGAGCGCCGCCGCGAGCTGGGCGGCCCGGCCCTCGACGTCGTCGGCGTCCAGGCGCGCGGCGTAGCGCTCGCCGAGCTCGGCGAGGCGCTCGTGCGCGAACCGCTCGACGGCGTCGGGCCCGGCGACGTCACGCAGGAAGCGCAGGGCGTCGGTCGCGAGGTCCGCGTAGGTGCCCGAGAGCTCGCCCTGCCCCGCGGACGTCGCGACGTACCGCCGGGCGGGGCGACCGCGCATCCCGGTGGCGTGACCGGCGTCGTGCACGGCGACGAGGTCGTCCACCTCGAGGAGGGCCAGGTGACGGCGGACCGCGGCCGGGGTGAGGCCGAGGGTCGCCGCGAGGTCTGCGGCGCTCACCGGGCCCGCGCTCGCGACGAGCTCGAGGACGCGCTCGCGCGTGCGTCCGTCCGCGTCCGCGGGGTGCACGACGGGGCGCAGCACGCCGGGCGGGGTTGCTCCTGCTGCCATGCTCACCTCCTGCGGTGCGTCCTCGGTGGGTCGTCGGTGGATCAGGACCGGGTCGCTCGCGCGCACGGCGCGGCCCGATATAGAGAACATGGTTGTTCCCTAATTGCCTGAGCGCAAGCAAGGCCACCCTCAGACGCACGTCCTTCGGGCACCGGTGTGGCGTACACGACACCCGCCGCGCGCGGGTGCCCGGGGCGTCGCGGTCGGGCCGGGTCCCCCTACAATCGGCCAGTGCCCGCCCCTGCCGTGCTCGTGCACGACCTCGTGAAGCGCTACGACGGTCGTGCCGTCGTCGACGGCGTGTCGCTCGCCGCGGAGCGAGGCGCGGTCACCGCGGTGCTCGGACCCAACGGTGCGGGGAAGACGACGACCGTCGAGTGCTGCGAGGGGCTGCGTTCGCCCGACGCGGGCAGCGTCCGCGTCCTGGGCCTCGACCCGGTCGCCGAGGCGCGCGACCTCCGTCCGCGCGTGGGCGTGATGCTCCAGGACGGCGGGCTGCCGACCGGGGTGCGCGCGCTCGAGATGCTGCGCCACGTCGCGTCGATGTACGCGCGGCCCCGCGACGTCGGCGAGCTGACGGAGCGCCTCGGCCTGGAGAGCTTCGCCCGGACGACCGTGCGCCGTCTCTCGGGCGGCCAGCGCCAGCGCCTCGCGCTCGCCGCTGCCGTGGTCGGGCGGCCCGAGGTCGTGTTCCTCGACGAGCCGAGCGCGGGCATGGACCCCCAGAGCCGCCACGCGGTGTGGGAGCTCGTCCGCGAGCTGCGCGCCGACGGCGTGGCCATCGTCCTCACGACGCACCTCATGGACGAGGCCGAGGACCTCGCGGACCGGGTCTACGTCGTCGACCACGGGGCCGTCATCGCCGCAGGCGCGACGCGCTCGCTCCTCGAGACCGGCGCGGACGGCGAGGCCGACCGGACGGTGCGCTTCGAGGCGGCACCCGGTCTCGACCTCGCGGGCCTGGACGCCGCGCTGGCCGGCCCCGCGGCGCCGTCCGACGACGCGGCCCGGGCCGCGTGGCTCGTCGCGGAGCCGCAGCCCGGCTCGTACACCCTCACGGGCCCTGCCGACCCCGCGACGCTCGTGACGCTCACGACGTGGCTCGCGGAGCGCGGCGTCCTCGCGTCGCGCGTCACGGTGGGCCGCCGCACGCTCGAGGACGTGTTCCTCGACCTCACGGGACGGCACCTGCGATGACCACGCCCGAGGACCTGTCGACCACGCGCCGGTCGGCGCCCGCTCCGGTGGCCGCGGGCCCGGGACCGGACGTCTCCGCGCTCGCCGCGCCCGCGTGGCGCCGCGTCGCGGCGCAGACCGCGTTCGAGACGCGCATGATCCTGCGCAACGGCGAGCAGCTGCTCGTGACGGTCGTGCTGCCGGTGATGCTCCTGCTCGGGCTCGTCCTCACGTCGTTCGTGGAGCTGGACACGGGAGGCGCGTCGCGCGTCGACTTCGTGACACCCGGCGTCCTCGCGCTCGCCGTCATGTCCACGGCCTTCACCTCCCAGGCCATCGCCACGGCGTTCGACCGCCGCAACGGCGTGCTGCGCCTCATGTCGACCACTCCCCTGGGCCGCGGCGGGCTGCTCGCGGGCAAGGTGCTGGGCGTGCTGGCGGTCGAGGTCGTCCAGGTGGTCGTCATCTCCGGCGTCGCGCTGGCCCTCGGCTGGCAGCCCGTGCTCGCGGGCGTCCCGGCGGCGGTGCTCGCCGTCCTGCTGGGCACCGCGGCGTTCACGTCGCTCGCGATGCTCCTCGCCGGGACGCTGCGTGCGGAGGGCGTGCTCGCGGTCGCGAACCTCGTCCTCGTGCTCCTCACCGTCGGTGGCGGAGTGCTCGTGCCCGCGGAACAGCTCCCTGGTCCCCTCGCCCACGTCGCCCTGCTGCTGCCGTCGGGCGCGCTCGGCGAGGCGATGCGGGGTGCCCTCCTCACCGGCTCGGTGCCGCCGTTCTCCGTCGTCGTCCTGCTCGGGTGGACCGCCGCGCTCGGCTGGGGTGCGGGCAAGCTCTTCCGCTGGACCTGACGCCCCTCGGCCCGTCCCGCGGGCACATCTCACACCCGCGCGGTTCCAGGCCCGCCCGGCCGTCCCGATACCGTGGGACCGTGAGCACGCACCCCGCCGCGACCGCCGTCCCGGGCACGGAGCGCCCCGACCGCCTCGCCCGCTGGCGACGCTGGACCACGCCCGTGCTCGTCGCGAACCTCGTGGCGCAGATCGGCATCATCGTCACGGGCGGCGCGGTCCGGCTCACGGGCTCCGGGCTCGGCTGCTCGACCTGGCCCCAGTGCGAGCCCGGCCAGTTCACCGCCCAGTTCCACCCCGAGACGACGTACCACCAGTTCGTCGAGTTCGGGAACCGCACGCTCACCGGCGTGCTCAGCGTCATCGCGGTCGCCGCGCTCGTGCTCGTGTGGACGGACCGCTCGCGCACGCTGTCGTACCGCCTGCTCGGCGCGGTCCCGCTCCTGGGCGTCGCAGCCCAGGCCGTCATCGGCGGCGTCATCGTGCTGCTCCACCTGCACCCGGGCTGGGTCTCGCTCCACTTCGTCGTCTCGGCCGCGCTGGTGTCCGTCTCGCTCCTGCTCCTGCACCGCTCCGGGGAGGGCGACGGTCCGCCCGTGCCGACCGTGGACGCGACCACGCGCGCGCTGGGCCGGGTCCTCGCGGGGCTCACGGCCGTCGTCGTGGTGCTCGGGGTGATCACGACCGGCGCCGGCCCCCACAGCGGCGACTCCGAGGTCGGCTACCGCCTCGCCGTCGACCCCGCGCTCATGAGCAAGCTGCACGCGTGGTCCGTGTGGGCGTTCGTGGCGGTCCTGGTGGTCTACCTCGTCCGGGTCCGGACGGCACCGACCGCGGTCCGCCGGGCCGCCTGGACCCTTCTCGCGATCACGCTCGCCCAGGGCGCGATCGGCTACGTGCAGTACTTCACGGGGCTGCCCGCGCTGCTGGTCGGACTGCACATGCTGGGCTCGGCGCTGCTCGTGGCCGGCACCACGCGCGTGGTCCTCACGACCAGGACGCGGGGCGCGCTCGCGCCCGTCCCGGCGGGGACGGTCGTCCCGGGCGCCTGAGCGTCCGGGACGACCACCGGCTCAGCCGCCCCGGCGCTCCGGCCAGGGCGCGTCCGCCGGGCGCAGCGACGACCAGCCGCCCGCCCGCGACGCCGCGGCCGCCAGGACGCCGACGACGGCGGACGGGTTGTGCACGTCGCCGCGCAGCACCGCACCCACGGCGTCGTCGAGCGGCACCCAGCGCAGCTCCATGTCCAACTCCTCGGCCTCGCGGGCGAACCGCTCGGCCTCCGGGACGGGCGACAGGTCGCGCGCGAGGAACACGCGCAGCGCCTCGTTGGAGCCGCCCGGGGTCGTGAAGTAGTCGACGAGCACGTCCCAGCGGCCCGCCCGCAGGTCCGCCTCCTCGGCGAGCTCCCGGGCGCCGGCGAGCTGCGCGTCCTCGCCGTCCACGTCGAGCAGGCCCGCGGGCACCTCCCACAGCTCGCGCCGCACCGGGTGCCGGTACTGGCGCAGCAGGAGGACGCGCTCGTCGTCGTCGAGGACGACGACGGCCACCGCTCCAGGGTGGTCGAGGTACTCGCGCGTCACGGGTCCGTCGCCGAGCTCGACCACGTCGGAGCGCAGGTCGAACACACGGCCCGCGTGCACGACGGAGGTCTCGGAGACCGGCCGCGGGGCGAGGGCGTCCATGACGGGTCCGTCGGTGGGCAGGCCGACCGGCGACGTCTCGTCGCCCAGGTCCGTGGCCACTCAGTCCGCCTGGTTCTCGAGCGCGGCCGCCACCAGACCGGCGAACAGCGGGTGCGCCCGCGTCGGGCGCGACTTGAACTCGGGGTGGGCCTGCGTGCTCACGTAGTACGGGTGCACGTCGGCGGGCAGCTCGACGAACTCCACGAGCGACGAGTCGGGCGACGCGCCCGAGACGACGAGCCCGGCCTCCTCGAGGCGAGCCCGGTAGGCGTTGTTCACCTCGTAGCGGTGGCGGTGGCGCTCCGAGACGCGCTCCGCGCCGTAGGTCTTCGCGACGACCGAGCCCGGGACGAGCGCCGCCTCGTACGAGCCGAGACGCATCGTGCCGCCCAGGTCGCCGTCGCCGCCGACGATCGCGAGCTGCTCCTCCATCGTCGCGATGACGGGGTCGGAGGTCTCCGGGTGGAACTCCGTCGAGGAGGCGTCGGCGATGCCGAGCACGTTGCGCGCGTACTCGATGACCATCGACTGCAGACCGAGGCAGATCCCGAGCGTGGGGACCTTGTTCTCGCGCGCCCAGCGCAGCGCGCCGAGCTTGCCCTCGATGCCGCGCACGCCGAACCCGCCCGGCACGAGCACGGCGTCGACGCCGTGCAGGGCGTCGTCCGCCCCGGCCGGCGTCTGGCACTCGTCCGAGGCGACCCAGCGGATGGTGACCTTGGCGTCGTTGGCGAACCCGCCCGCGCGCAGGGCCTCCGTGACGGACAGGTACGCGTCCGGCAGGTCGATGTACTTGCCGACGAGCGCGACCTCGACCCGGTGGGCGGGCTCGTGCACGCGCTCCAGGAGCTGGCTCCAGCCGTCCCACTCGACGTCGTGGAACGGCAGGCCGAGGCGGCGCACGACGTACGCGTCGAGGCCCTCGGAGTGCAGCACGCGCGGGATGTCGTAGATGCTCGGGGCGTCGACCGCGTTGACGACGGCCTCGTTGTCGACGTCGCACATGAGCGCGATCTTGCGCTTCACGGGCTCGGGCACGACGCGGTCGGCGCGCAGCACGATCGCGTCGGGCTGGATGCCGATCGAGCGCAGGGCCGCGACGGAGTGCTGCGTCGGCTTCGTCTTGAGCTCGCCCGACGGGCCGATGTACGGCACGAGGGACACGTGGAGGAAGAACACGTCGTCGCGGCCGAGCTCGTGGCGCACCTGGCGCGCCGCCTCGAGGAACGGCTGCGACTCGATGTCGCCGACCGTGCCGCCGACCTCGGTGATGATGACGTCGACGTCCTCGCCCGCCTGCGCGCGCATGCGGGACTTGATCTCGTCCGTGATGTGCGGGATCACCTGGACCGTGTCGCCGAGGTACTCGCCGCGACGCTCGCGCGCGATGACCTGCGAGTACACCTGGCCGGTGGTGACGTTCGCGGACGCCTCGAGGTCGACGTCGAGGAAGCGCTCGTAGTGGCCGATGTCCAGGTCCGTCTCGGCGCCGTCCTCCGTGACGAACACCTCGCCGTGCTGGAACGGGTTCATCGTCCCGGGATCGACGTTGAGGTACGGGTCCAGCTTCTGCATCGTGACCCGCAGGCCGCGCGAGCGGAGCAGACGGCCGAGGCTCGAGGCGGTCAGGCCCTTGCCGAGCGAGGAGGCGACGCCGCCGGTGACGAAGACGTGCGCGGTGCGGTGCTCGGATCGAGCGCCCGAGGCGTTGAGGCGGGAGGAGGGCCGGTTCAGGTGATCTGCCACGGAACTCCATCCTAACAGCGGCCCGCGCGACAGCACGCGGACCACGGCGTCGGCACGACGTCGGGCGCCTCACACCGCGCCCCGCCCACCTCCCGGCGAGGACGGGTCGTCGGTCCCGTCCTCGGTGCGCGACGGCCCCGACGCCCCACGGCGGACGACGCCCAGCAGCGCGGGACGGTCGACGACGAGCGACAGCCCCAGGACGACGAGGCCCGCGAGCACCGCCGCGAGGACCCCGACGCCGACGGCCGGGAGCCAGCCCGCGCCGTCGGGCAGGAGCGCACGGGACACCAGCGCGCCGAGCGTGGCCCCCGCGGCCGAGCCGGCACCCGTGACGACGAGCGTGCGCAGCACGCCGGCGACCGCCGCGACCCCGGCGAAGCGCCGCACGGCGAGGAGCAGCCCGGCGCCCGCGACCGTCATGCCGAGCGTCGTCGCGAGGCCGAGCATCGACAGCACGCCCGCGGCGTCGCGCGCGCCCGTCACGGCCGGCAGGACGAAGACGGCGACCGCCACCACGACCCACCCCGCGACCGTGGCGACGACCGCGGCCCGTTGGCGGTCGATCGTGTAGAGCGCGCGCGACAGGTGCAGGATCAGCGCGTAGCCGACGATGCCCGGGGCCATCCACGCCACCCCGGCCCCGAGGCCCTCGACGGTCGTCCGCGCGACGGCGGCGAACACCACCTCGACCGGCCCGGACGCCGCGACGAGCGCCGCGACGCCGAGCCCCGAGACGACGACCAGTGCGCGCGTCGTCGTCGCGAGCAGCCCGCGGAACCGGTCCTGGCGGGCGTGGGCGACGTGCTCGGCGAGCCTCGGGAAGGCGCTCGTCGCGAGCGGGAAGGCCAGCACCGCGTACGGGAGGAGGTAGACCTGCTGCACGAACGTGTACGTCGGGAACGTCGACTGCGGTCCGAACTGCAGCGCGGCGCCCATGGCGGCGAGCACCGAGAGCTGCTGCGCCACGAGCGCGCCGACGCCCGCGAGAGCGAGGTTGCGCGCCCGCACGCCCTCGCCGTGCGGGAACCGCAGCCGCGGCCGCAGCCGGGTCCCGGTGCGCAGCACGGGCCCGACGAGCGGGATCGCGAGGACCGCGACCCCGACGGTCGTCCCCCAGCCCAGCCACGCGATCGCCTGGCCCGAGAGCGCGGCGACGTCCGCCTGGTTCCCGTCGGCGAGCCCGACGAACACGAGGTAGACCGCGATGACGGCGAGGCTGGACAGCAGCGGGGAGAACGCCTGCCAGAAGAAGCGCTTGTGCGCCTGGAGGACGCCGCCGAGCACGACGGCGATCCCGTAGAGCGGGACCTGGAGCGCGAACACGCGGACGAACGTCGCCGTGACGTCGACCAGCTCGGGGTACCTCGACATGAGCGCCGCGGCGATCGGCCCGGCGAGCAGCGCGAGCAGCGCGCCGAGCGGCACGAGCACGAGCAGCGTCCAGCCCAGCACCGCCGACGCGATGCGCGAGACGTCCGCCTGCGAGCGACGCGCGATCGGTCCCGCGAGGAGCGGCACGACGGCCCCCGCGAGCGCGCCGCCCGCGGCCACCTCGAACAGGACGTTGGGCAGGATGTTCGCCGACGAGTAGGCGGTGCCGACACCGGTCGTGCCCAGCGTGGACGACAGCACCAGCGACCGCGCGAAGCCCACGAGGCGGCTCGCGATCGTGACGACGGTGATCATCACGGCGGCGCCCGCGAGCGTCTGGGTCGCCGCGCGCAGGCGCCCGGGGCGTCCGCTCACGCGGCGCGCCGCCCCCACGTGTCGACGCGCCGCAGCACGTCGTTGCCCTCGATGACCGCGGAGAAGCTGACCTTCTCGCTCGCGAGCGTGAGCCCGACGACGCCCGCGAGCGCGAGCCAGCGCACGGACCGCGGCGCGGCGAACGCGACCTGGCTGCCGAGGACCGCGCCCAGGGCGTTCGCGCCGCAGTCGCCGAGCATGTCCCGCTCGCCGAGGTCGGCCGGGGCGGCCGCGGCGCCCGCGCCCAGGACGGCCCCGGTGGTCGCACCGGTCGCCGACGCGGCGAACGGCAGCGCGGCGAGGGTCGACGCCTTGAGCGCGCGGCCGGGCCGCAGGTCGAGGAGGTTGACGAGGTTCGCGGTCCCCGCGACGAGGGCGCCGTTGACGCCGACGTCGACGAGGTGGCCGAGAACCGAGCCCCGGCGGCGGGTGCCGACGGCCGCCGCGACGAGCGACGTCGCGCCGATGCCGAGCACCTTGAGCCCGCCGGTCGTGACCCTGCCGTGCGCGAGCGCGCCCAGGTGCCCGCGCAGCCCCTTGGTCCGCGTCGACGTGTCCTCCGCGAGGTCGTCGACGAGCCCGAAGGCGCCACCGCCTGCCGCGGCGAGCGCGGTCGCACCCCGCGTGCGCGCGTCGGCGCCCGTGACGAGCGCTCCGGCGACGAGGCCGGCGGCGACCGCCGGCCCTTCGAGCATGCTGATCGGCTCGCCGCGGTGGTTCGTCCTCGCCCAGCGGTCGCGTCCTCCCGGGGGCCGGGCGTCCAGGGCGCGCCGCGTGGCGGCCGTGACCGCTCCGGCGACCACCCCGGCCAGGAGCAGGGATCCGGCGCGCCGCACGTCAGCCCTCGCCCTCGTCGCCGGCCGCGTCCGTCGGGGCGCCGTCCGGGCTCGTCCCGGCCTCCGGGGTGCGGTCCACGGGCGGCAGCTCGACCGCGGGCGGCAGGACCGCCGTCGCGCTCTCCTCGAACCCGAACTGGCCCACCTGGTCCGCGATCCGGGCCGCGAGCGCGAGCGGCACGTTGATGCGACCCGGCTCGGCCTCGGTCCCGCTGACGGTGGAGAGCGTCGCCGCGAGCTCCTCGGATCCCCGGATCGTCGAGACGAGGTCGCCGGGGACCGCGGTGCTCCCGGCGACGAGGGCAGCCTGCGCGACGTCCTGGGCGGCGACCGCCACCTGGACCTCGATGTCGATCACGGCGGTGTCCGGTGCGGGGGCCTCGGTGTCGTCCGTGGCCGCCTCGGGCGACTGCTCGGGCGCCGGCCCGGCGAGCAGGAGGACGACGTCGGCCGGCGCGACCTGCTCCTCGACGACGTCCACGAGGGCGAAGCGCTCGAGCAGCGTCTCGAGCTCGACGGCCTCGTCGCTGCGAGCGTCGGGGTCCTGCGGTGCGGCGCCCGTCAGGGAGAGCGCGAGCGCCCGGGCGAGGCGCTGGTCGGTCGAGGCGTCCTCCGGGACGTCGCCGAGCTTGTCCGCGAGCCCCTCGGCCACCGTGTCGCGCGCGCTCACCTCGTCCTCGCTCGTCCACGACTCCGTGAGGCGCACCTGCGCGACGATGCTCGCGCCGGCCGCCTCGAGCTGGGCGCCGATCTGCTCGTCGCGCTCGCCGTCGGACCCGTCCAGGTCGACGACGGCCACGCGACGGTCCTGGAGCGACCCGGCGACGAGCTGGGGTCCGGCCGCCTCGATGTAGCGCGCGTCGTCGTCCAGCGTGACGTTCGCCCGGTCGAGCTCGTCGCGCAGCTCGTTGCGCTCGGTGCGCAGCTGCTCGACCTGGCCCGTCAGCTGGTCGCCGATCGCACCCTGGAGCGGCCCCGCACCGAGGATGATGCCCACGGCCAGCGCGAGGAAGACGGAGATCAGCGAGACGATGTGGTACCTGAAGTCGATCACTGTGCGGTGGTGTCCTTCGGTGCGTGCTGCGGGTGGTCAGGTGAGGGGTGCGGTCCGGACGTGCCGGCGGCAGGCGGGGTACCGCCGTCGACCGGGACGACTCGTCGTCGGGTCGCCGGTGGCCGCGCCGCGGGCGTGCGGTCAGCCTCCGCCGAAGAGGGCGCCGATCCAGGAGGCCAGGTCGTCGAACCGTGCGCCCAGGATGCCGAAGAACGTCCGCCCGGCCGACGTGGACAGCAGCGCCATGACGACGGCGAACAGCCCGGCGAGCGACAGGAGCGTCAGCTGGACGTTGGAGATCCGGTGCCGGTACAGGCGCGAGACGCCCTTGGCGTCGACGAGCTTGCCGCCGACCCGCAGCCGGGTGAGGAACGTGCTGGCCATGCCCGCCCGGCCCTTGTCGAGGAACTCGACGAGCGTCGCGTGCGTGCCGACGGCCACGATGACCTCGGCGCCCTTGTCGTCGGCCAGCAGCATCGCGATGTCCTCGCTCGTGCCCGTGGCGGGGAACACGACGGGGTCGACGCCGAGCTCCTTGACGCGCTCGAGCCCCGGCGCCTTGCCGTCCCGGTACGCGTGGACCACGATCTCCGCACCGCTGCTCAGCGCGCGGTCGGACACCGAGTCCATGTCGCCCACGATCAGGTCGGGCTTCCAGCCGGCGTCGAGGATCGCGTCCGCACCGCCGTCGACTCCGATGAGCACGGGCCGGTACTCCTTGATGTACGGCCGCAGCGTCGCGAGGTCCTCGCGGTAGTGGTAGCCGCGCACCACGATGAGCACCTGGCGACCGTCGATCTCGGTGCGGATGTCGGGCACGCCCACGCCGTCGAGCAGGAGGTCGCGCTCGCGCCGCAGGTAGTCCATCGTGTTCTCGGCGAACGACTCGATCTCGACCGAGAGGTTGGCCCGCGCCTCCTCGAGGCTGCGCGCGACCGTCGCCTCGGTCTGGACGACGCCCTCCGCGACGACGTCGTCCCCGAGGAGGATCTTGCTCCCGTCGAGCCGCACCTCGCGACCGTCGGGGATCGCCATGATGGCCGGTCCCAGGTCGTCGACGAGCACGATCCCGGCCGCCACGAGGATGTCGGGCCCGAGGTTCGGGTAGCGCCCCGACACGGAGCGCGCCGCGTTGAGGACGGCCGAGGGCTTCGCCGCGACGAGGGCGTCCGCCGCGACGCGGTCGATGTCGACGTGGTCGATGACCGCGACGTCGCCCGGGTGCAGCCGCTTGGTCAGCGCCTTCGTCCGTGCGTCGACCCTGGCCGGGCCCAACGTGTCGGGTCCGGCCTCCGGCAGGGTGGTCTTGCGCAGAGTCAGCTTCATCGTGCCCTATCGTCCCACGACCGACGACTCGAGGAGCTCGTGCGCGTGCCGGAGCGCCGCGTCGGAGTCCTCCTGTCCCGACAGCATCCGCGCCAGCTCGCGCACGCGGTCCTCCCCCGTGACCTTCCGCACGCCCGTGACCGTGACGGGCACGGCCGCGCCGCCCTCGCCCGCGCCCTCGTCGCTCGTCCCGTCGGGCAGCGACTTGGTCACCACGAGCTGGTCGTCCGCGAACGCCGCGACCTGGGCGAGGTGCGTCACGACGACCACCTGCGCCCGGCGCGCGAGCGCCGCGAGCCGCCGGCCGACCTCGACCGCGGCCTTGCCCCCGACGCCCGCGTCGACCTCGTCGAACACGAACGTCGGCAGCGACGGCCCGGTGCCGTCGGCCGCGACCGCCGACGTCGCGAGCGCGACCTCGATCGCGAGCATGACGCGCGACAGCTCGCCGCCGGACGCGCCCTTGCCGAGAGGCCGGGGCGGTGCGCCCGGGTGGGGGGCGAGGGAGAACGTCACCGCGTCGGCGCCCCACGGGCCCGGCTCGTCCGCCGCGGCGACGTCCACGACGAGGCTGGCGCCGCTCATCGCGAGACCGCGCAGCTCGTCGGTCACCGCCGCCGCGAGCTGTGCTCCCGCACGCTCGCGCGACGCCGTGACGGCGCCGCCGACGCGCGCGAGCTCCGCGTCGAGCTCGTCCCGTCGCTCCGTCGCGGCGCGCAGCCGCTCTCCCCCGTCGTCGAGGTCCAGCAGGCGCAGCCCGGCGTCGCTCGCCCAGGCGAGGACGTCGTCGATGGTCTGGCCGTAGCTGCGCGTCAGCGTGCCGAGCTCCGCGAGCCGGGCGTGCGACGTCTCGAGGCCCGACGGGTCGGCCGCGAGGTCCTCGACGTATCCCGAGATCTCCGTGGCGACGTCCGCGAGCACGTACCCCACCTCGGCGAGGCGCTCGACGAACCGGGCGAGGGCCGGGTCGGTGGTCGCCACGGACTCGAGCGCACGGCGGGCGCGGTCGACCGACGTGACGGCGTCCTCCTGCTGCTCGGCGGCGTCGTCGCCCGCGATCGCGTCGTGCGCCAGCTGCGCCGCCACCCGGAGCTCCTCGACGTTGCCGAGGCGCGCGACGAGCGCCGTGAGCTCGACGTCCTCGCCCGGCTGCGGGTCGACCCGCTCCACCTCGGCGAGCCCGAGCCGCAGGAGCTCGGCCTCGCGCGCCCGCTCGCCGGCCCGGGCCGTGAGGTCGTCGATCTCCACCTGGAGCGCGCTGCGCTCCGCCCAGGCGGCGCGGTACCGCTCGAGGAGGACGCGGTGCTCGGGTCCCGCGAACGCGTCGAGCGCCTCGCGCTGCCTGCTCGCCGTGCGCAGCCGGAGCTGGTCAGACTGCCCGTGCACCGTGACGAGGTCGTCCGCGAGCTCCGCGAGCACGCCCTGCGGCACGCTCCGCCCCCCGAGGTGCGCGCGCGAGCGGCCCTCGGCGGCGACGGTGCGCAGCACGACGACCGTGCCGTCGTCGTCCACCTCGCCGCCCGCGTCGTCGACCCGGCGCGCGACGCCCGGACGGTCGGTGACCCGCACCCGGCCCTCGACCACCGCGGTCGCGGCACCGGGCCGCACCGTCGCGGGGTCGGCCTTGCCGCCCATGAGGAGCCCCAGCCCCGTGAGCACCATCGTCTTGCCGGCGCCGGTCTCGCCCGTGATGACGGTCAGCCCCGGTCCGAGCGGCACGCGCGCCGACCGGATGACGCCGAGGTTCTCGATGACGATCTCCTCGAGCACGCTCACTCCTCCTCAGGGTCGGTCGTCGTGGTCGCGCGGCCCGGCGTGGCGGCCGCAGACCCGACGGCGGGAGTGATGGCCGGCGCGGTCGCGGCGACGTCCGCCGCGCGCTCGCGCCAGCCCACCACGGGCAGCGAGAACTTCGAGACGAGGCGGTCCGTGAACGGCGCCGTGCTGAGCCGCGCGAACCGCAGCGGCGTCGGGCTGCGCCGGACCTCCACGCGTGCGCCGTTGGGCAGGTCGATGCGGCGGCGCCCGTCGCACGTCAGGACGCCCGGCGACGCGGAGCGCGGGAGGACGTCGACCGTCACCGTCGACCGCGGCCCCACGACGAGCGGGCGCGCGAAGAGCGCGTGGGCGGCGAGCGGGACCACGAGGACCGCGTCGACCTCGGGCCACATCACCGGGCCGCCCGCCGAGAACGCGTGGGCCGTCGAGCCCGTCGCGGTCGCCGTCACGACGCCGTCGCACCCGAAGGAGGACACCGGCCGGCCGTCGACGCCGATCGCGACCTCGATCATCCGCTCCCGCTGGGCCTTCTCGACCGTCGCCTCGTTGAGCGCCCACCCCGTGAGCGGCTCGCCTCCGCCCGGCAGGTGCACGCGCACCTCGACGACGGTGCGCTCCTCGACGGTGTAGTCGCCCGCGACGAGCCGCGCGACCGCGGCGTGGAGGTCCTCGCGCTCGCTCTCGGCGAGGAAGCCGACGTGCCCGAGGTTGACGCCGAGGATCGGGACGTCCGTGCCGTGCGTGAGCTCGGCGGCCCGCAGGATCGTGCCGTCGCCGCCGAGCACCATGACGACCTCGGACTCGGTCACCCCCTCGCGGACACGGGTCAGCGCCATGTGGTCGCCGAAGGTCTCGGCGAGGTCGTCGTCGTGCAGCGTGACGGCGAAACCAGCGGCCTCGAGCTCGGTGACCGCCTCACGCAGCGCGACGACCGCCTCCGGGCGGCCGCCGTGGGTGACGATCAGCACACGACGGGTCACGGTGCTCCTCCTGTCGAGCGGGTGGTCCCCGCGGTCTCGCGACCGCGCGCGGGCGGCACGACCGCGACGGGCGGGACGTCGGCTCCGGCGGCCGGGTCCCACGCGACGGCGGCGGTCGCGGCCTCGGCCACCGCGGTGTCGTCGACCTCGCGCGGGTCGCCTGCCCGGAACCACCAGAAGTACTCGCGGTTCCCGCTCGGTCCCGGCAACGGGCTCGGGACCACCGCGACCGGTCGCAGCCCGGCGAGCACGGCGTGGCGGGCCACCGACGCGACGACCTCGGCGTGCAGCGACGGGTCCCGGACCACGCCCCCGCTGCCGAGCCGGTCGCGACCGACCTCGAACTGCGGCTTGACCAGGAGCAGGAGGTCCGTCCCGGGGCCGACGACGCCGGCGACCGCCGGCAGCACCATCGCGAGCGAGATGAAGGACAGGTCGCCCACGACGAGGTCCGGCACCGCGCCGACGTGCTCGGGCTCGATGTCCCGCACGTTGAGCCCCTCGTGCACCCGGACCCGCGGGTCCGCGCGCAGCGCCGGGACCATCTGGTCGTGCCCCACGTCGACAGCGACCACCTCGTGCGCACCGCGGCGCAGCAGGACGTCGGTGAAACCGCCGGTGGAGGCGCCGAGGTCGAGACAGCGGGCGCCCTCGACCGTCGGCGGCGCCGGGATCCCGGCGACTCCACCGCGCAGCGCCTCGAGCGCGTCCAGCGCACCGGCCAGCTTGAACGCGGCCCGCGACGCGTATCCCGGGTCGGTCGGGTCGGCTGCGACCTCAAGCACGCTCTCCGCCCCGACGGCCAGCGACGACTTGGTCACCGGCACGCCGTCGCGCGTCACCCTCCCGGACGCGACGAGGTCTGCCGCGTGGCGGCGCGAGCGGGCGAGGCCGCGTCGCACCAGCTCGCCGTCCAGGCGAGACACCGAGCTCTCCGGCACCCTCAGTCCTCCGAGCGTGCCAGGTCGGCCACGAGCGCCTCGTGCACCGCCTCGAGCACCTCCACGTGCGCCGGCGTCGCCAGCGCGTCGAGGTGGCCGAGCCGCGCGAGCGCGTCCTCGAGGGTGCTGGGCGCCTCGTGGGCGCCCGGCACGAGGACCGCCTCGCGACGCCGGAGGTCGCCCGGCGTCGGCGCGCCCGGCGCGTTCGGGTCCGCCATCTCTGCTCCGTCCGGTGCTGGGGACGGCGGCCTCGTGACCGCCGCCGCCAACGCTACCGGTTGCGACCCACCGGGCCGGTACGTCGAGGGATGCCGCGCCGCGACCCGGCCGTCGACAGGCGCGTGCCGGCGGCGGGTCAGTGCGACCCGACGGCGATCTCGGGCACGCTCTCCGCGGCGACGGCCCCGCCCTCGTCGACGGTCGA
Organism: Cellulosimicrobium sp. Marseille-Q8652; assembly: GCF_965112045.1. Taxonomy (NCBI): domain Bacteria; kingdom Bacillati; phylum Actinomycetota; class Actinomycetes; order Micrococcales; family Promicromonosporaceae; genus Cellulosimicrobium; species Cellulosimicrobium sp. Marseille-Q8652. The sequence continues at coordinate 1,578,975 of NZ_CBCOPS010000002.1, forward strand.
CCACGCCGCGGCCGCCGCCGCGCGGACGGTGTCGACGGTCGCGGGACCGCTGACGTCGAGACGCAGCGACCCGTCCTCCACGCGAGCGGCGCTGCGACCGCACGTCCACCATCCGTCTCCCGTGACGGCCGGGGCGGGGTGCGCCTCGTGGAGCGACCGCAGGTCGGCGCCAAGGAAGTGCGGGCGCAGGCCCGGCTCGGCGAGGATCGCGTCGCGCGCCGTGCTCACCCCCGTGAGGACGTGCAGGCCCGGATACCCTCCGGCGCGGGCGCCCGCGAGGTCGGTGTCGAGCCGGTCGCCGACGACGAGCGGCGACCGGGCTCCGGCGCGCTCGACCGCGAGGCGGTACATCGTGGGCGACGGCTTCCCGGCGCTGTCGGGCTCGACCCCCGTCGCCGCGCGCACGGCGCCGACGAGCGAGCCGTTGCCCGGGGCGAACCCGCGGGCCGTCGGCAAGGACAGGTCGAGGTTGCTCGCGACGTGCCAGGCTCCGCGCTGCACGGCGTAGGCCGCCTCGGCGAGCTGGGCCCAGCCGAGCTCGGGCGCGAAGCCCTGGACCACGGCGACCGGGTCGTCGTCGGCGCTCGCGACGATCTCGAGCCCGACGGCTCGCACGGCCGTCATCAGCCCGGCGCCGCCGACGACCAGGACCCGTGCACCGGGCTCGAGCCGGGTGCGCAGCAGCGCCGCCGCCGCCTGGGCGGCAGTCATCACCTCGTCCGCGGTCGTCGGGATGCTCAGTCCCGTGAGCTGCTCCGCGACCGAGCCCGGTTCCCGCGACGCGTTGTTCGTCACGAAGACGAGCCGCATCCCGCGCGCGCGAGCGCCCGCCAGGCTCTCGGCGGCGTGCGGGATCGGCTCGTGCCCGCGGTACGCGACGCCGTCGAGGTCGACGAGCGCGAGGTCGTACGCCTCGTCGAGCGCGACGTCGCTCGCGAGCAGCCCGCCGCTCACCGGCCGTCCTCGGTCGACGCCGCGGGACGGGCGTCGTCCGCGGACCCCTCCCCGGGACGCGAGTCCGCACGGGCGTCGCCCTCGGCGGGCCGACCGTCGGTGCCCGGCCTCACCGGGCCGCCCTCCTCCGAGACACCCGCGACCTCGGACGGCTGCGGGTCGGGACCGGTGTCGTCGGAGAGGTCCTCGGAGAGGTCGTAGACCACGACGTCGTCGTCGTCCGACGCGAGGTCGAGGAACGCCGCGTCGATGCTCGCGAGCACCTTCGCCGCGTCGCCGGGGCGTCCGGCAGCCTCGAGCACGGACGCCTTCGCCTGCAGGACGCGCGCGCCCAGCTCGCCCCGCGTCCCGGCGGGCGGCACCTGCGAGAGCACCGCGAGGGCGGCGTCGAGCTCACCGAGATCCACCCGTGCGCCGCTCACGACGATCGCGAGCTCCGTCCGACCGACGTCGTCGAGCGTCCGGGCCTCGTCCGACGCCGCGAGAGCAAGGGCCCGCTCGGGCCGGCCGAGCCCCCGCTCGCAGTCCGCCATGATCGGCAGGTGCTCCGAGGAGCCGTTGAGCCGGCGCACCGTGCGCAGCTCGCGCAGCGCCTCGGCGTACCGCCCCGTGCTGTAGGCCGTGAGGCCCGCCGCCTCGCGCACGACGTCGACGCGACCGGCCCGGCGCACCGCCGCCTGCGCGTGCTCGTACGCGAGCTCGGGATCGCTGTCGATGAGCCGCCCCGCCATGACGAGGTGCTTGCCCACGACCTCGGCCGTGTCCTTGCTCAGCGTGCGCAGGCGCGCCCGCGCGGAGCGGTCGAGCTGCGAGATCGTCACGTCCTCCGCGACAGGAGGACCCGCGGGGTGGCGCGGCGCCGGGCGCTCGTCCGCGCGTGCCCGATCGCGACCGGACCCGCCGCGCGGCGCATGGCCGCGCCGGTCGCCGTCCGGGCGCGAGGCGCCGTCGCGCCGGTCCGAGCCGCGAGGCCCCTGGGGCCGGCCGTCGCGCTGACCGTCCCGGGGCCCCCGTCCACCGTCGCGGCGCACGCCGTCGCGACCACCCGGTGCGCCGGAGCGCCCCGTCGGCCCGTCGTCGCGTCGCGCGGGGTACCGTGACCCACCGCGGTCCTCACGCCCGACCGGACGGTCGTCACGTCCACCGGTGCGGTCGCCACGGCCCCCCTGGCGGTCGTCACGTCCGCCCGATCGCGGGCCGTCCCGGCCGTCGCGCCGCGGGTACGCGGCACGACCGCCGTCCGTGCTGCGCCCTGCTGCCGGTCGCTCGCGTCGGTCGCCCGCGCCGCGGTCGTCCCGCGACGCACCTGCCCCCGAGCTGCGCGGTGGCCGCTGCCCGCCCGAGGAGCTCGAGCGACCCGCCGCACCCTCTCGCCCGTCACGGTCGGCGCCGGACCTCCTGGGTCGCTCGTCCTGGCGGTCACTCTCCGGGTGCTGCCGCCCGTCCGAGGCCGGACGTTCGCGATCGGAGCCGTCGTGCGTCTCGTTCACCGGGTTCCCTCCCCTACCGAAGTGCGCTGATCATCCTCCCACGCCGCTGGGCCAGGCTTTCGGCGTCGGCCGGCGGCACGGAGCGCCGCCCGCGCGGATGATCGCGCCCGCTGTGGAGGATGGTGAAATGCCGAAGGCCCACCCCGTGGGGGTGGGCCTTCGGTGAAGGGTTGTCCGGCGGCGTCCTACTCTCCCACCCCGTCTCCAGGGCAGTACCATCGGCGCTGAAGGGCTTAGCTTCCGGGTTCGGTATGGGACCGGGCGTTTCCCCTTCGCTGTGACCGCCGTAACTTCGTCGAACTCGTCCAACCTGGGTGCCTCCCCTGGTGTGGGGGGGTGGGGGTTGGTGGTTCGGGAACCGCACAGTGGACGCGTAGCAATGAGTGTGTTGGGTGTTGAAGTTGTCGGCTGATTAGTACCGGTCAGCTGCACGGGTCGTTGGTCCCCGTTTCCACGTCCGGCCTATCTACCCAGTGTTCTGCTGGGTGCCTCTCACCCCGTAGGGTATGGAAACCTCATCTTGAAGCAGGCTTCCCGCTTAGATGCTTTCAGCGGTTATCCCTTCCGAACGTAGCCAACCAGCGGTGCTCCTGGCGGAACAACTGGCACACCAGAGGTTCGTCCGTCCCGGTCCTCTCGTACTAGGGACAGCCCTTCTCAAGTTTCCTGCGCGCGCAGCGGATAGGGACCGAACTGTCTCACGACGTTCTAAACCCAGCTCGCGTACCGCTTTAATGGGCGAACAGCCCAACCCTTGGGACCTACTCCAGCCCCAGGATGCGACGAGCCGACATCGAGGTGCCAAACCATGCCGTCGATATGGACTCTTGGGCAAGATCAGCCTGTTATCCCCGGGGTACCTTTTATCCGTTGAGCGACGGCGCTTCCACAAGCCACCGCCGGATCACTAGTTCCGACTTTCGTCCCTGCTCGACCTGTCAGTCTCACAGTCAAGCTCCCTTGTGCACTTGCACTCGACACCTGATTGCCAACCAGGCTGAGGGAACCTTTGAGCGCCTCCGTTACATTTTAGGAGGCAACCGCCCCAGTTAAACTACCCACCAGGCACTGTCCCTGGTCCGGATCACGGACCGAGGTTAGACATCCGAAGCGGCCAGAGTGGTATTTCAACGTTGACTCCACCCGCACTGGCGTGCGGGCTTCACAGTCTCCCACCTATCCTACACAAGCCGCACCGAACACCAATACCAAGCTATAGTAAAGGTCCCGGGGTCTTTCCGTCCTGCTGCGCGTAACGAGCATCTTTACTCGTAGTGCAATTTCGCCGAGTTCGCGGTTGAGACAGCGGAGAAGTCGTTACGCCATTCGTGCAGGTCGGAACTTACCCGACAAGGAATTTCGCTACCTTAGGATGGTTATAGTTACCACCGCCGTTTACTGGGGCTTAAATTCTGAGCTTCACCCACGAGGGGTTGACCCGTCCTCTTAACCTTCCAGCACCGGGCAGGCGTCAGTCCGTATACATCGTCTTGCGACTTCGCACGGACCTGTGTTTTTAGTAAACAGTCGCTTCTCCCTGGTCTCTGCGGCCGTCCACGCTCCCCGAGCAAGTCGGTTCACGTTTCGGGCCCCCCTTCTCCCGAAGTTACGGGGGCATTTTGCCGAGTTCCTTAACCACGATTCGCTCGATCGCCTTGGTATTCTCTACCTGACCACCTGAGTCGGTTTGGGGTACGGGCGGCTAGAACCTCGCGCCGAGGCTTTTCTTGGCAGCATAGGATCACCCGTTTCGCGCATACGCGCTCACTATCAGCTCTCAGCCTGGTGCCGGGCGGATTTGCCTACCCGACGGCCTACAGCCTTGGACGTGGACTACCATCGCCACGCCGGGCTACCTTCCTGCGTCACCCCTGTTAATACGCTTACCTACTACCGGTTCGGGTCCCGCGCGCCCCTGTCCGGTGACCCCGAAGGGTCGGTGGACAGGTTTGGGCGGTTAGCATCACCGGGCTCGGTATGGGCGGTTCTTCGCCGGTAGGAGAATATCAACTCCTTGTCCATCGACTACGCCTGTCGGCCTCGCCTTAGGTCCCGACTTACCCAGGGCGGATTAACCTGGCCCTGGAACCCTTGGTCATTCGGCGGACGGGTTTCTCACCCGTCATTCGCTACTCATGCCTGCATTCTCACTCGTGTGGCCTCCACCGCTGGGTTCCCCCGCGGCTTCACCGGCCACACGACGCTCCCCTACCCACCTGCGCCTCTGGACCACGAAGGCCTGAGTTACGCGCAGATGCCACGGCTTCGGCGGTGTACTTGAGCCCCGCTACATTGTCGGCGCGGAATCACTTGACCAGTGAGCTATTACGCACTCTTTCAAGGGTGGCTGCTTCTAAGCCAACCTCCTGGTTGTCTGTGCAACTCCACATCCTTTCCCACTTAGCACACGCTTGGGGGCCTTAGCCGGTGGTCTGGGCTGTTTCCCTCTCGACTACGGAGCTTATCCCCCGCAGTCTCACTGCCACGCTTCCACTTACCGGCATTCGGAGTTTGGCTGACGTCAGTAACCTTGTAGGGCCCATCGGCCATCCAGTAGCTCTACCTCCGGCAAGAAACACGTGACGCTGCACCTAAATGCATTTCGGGGAGAACCAGCTATCACGAAGTTTGATTGGCCTTTCACCCCTAACCACAGGTCATCCCCCAGGTTTTCAACCCTGGTGGGTTCGGTCCTCCACGCGGTCTTACCCGCGCTTCAACCTGCCCATGGCTAGATCACTTCGCTTCGGGTCTAGACCCAGCGACTATGGGCGCCCTGTTCGGACTCGCTTTCGCTACGGCTTCCCCACACGGGTTAACCTCGCCACTGAGCACTAACTCGCAGGCTCATTCTTCAAAAGGCACGCTGTCACCCCAACCAAGGAGGCTCCAACGGATTGTAGGCACACGGTTTCAGGTACTATTTCACTCCCCTCCCGGGGTACTTTTCACCTTTCCCTCACGGTACTGGTCCGCTATCGGTCACTAGGTAGTATTTAGGCTTAGCAAGTGGTCTTGCCAGATTCACACGAGATTTCTCGGGCCCCGTGCTACTTGGGATCCCCTTCGGGAGGCCGCGCCATTTCGTCTACCGGACTCGCACCGTCTGTGGTCCGCCTTTCAATGCGGTTCGACTATGACACGGCTTTCTGACTCCCCGGTGGACTGTCAGATCCACCAGAAGGGTCCCACAACCCCGGACACGCAACGCCTGACAGCTTTACCACGCGCCCGGTTTGGCCTCATCCGCTTTCGCTCGCCACTACTCACGGAATATCTCTTCCTGCCGGTACTGAGATGTTTCACTTCCCGGCGTTCCCTCCACACACCCTATATATTCAGGTGCAGGTCGCACGACATGACTCGTACGGGGTTCCCCCATTCGGAAACCCTCGGATCACAGCTCGTTTGCCAGCTCCCCGAGGCTTATCGCAGGCTACGACGTCCTTCTTCGGCTCCTAGTGCCAAGGCATCCACCGTGTGCCCTTAAAAACTTCGACACACACACTACAATCTATTCGCAGAGACCAAGAACAAAAACCACGGGAACACCCCACGAGGAGGCACACCCGAGCTTTTTGCATCTTGATCACTTCAAAGATGCTCGCGTCCACTGTGCAGTTCTCAAACAACCAACGACCCCGACCCGCACAGACCCGCCTACCCACCGCAGCACAGCTGCGACGAGCGGTTCGCGATCCACGGACCGACCCGTACCAGGCACCACCACCCAACGTGGCCGATGACCTGAGGACCCAACAGTGTGCTCGACGAGCCCCGGACCCCACCCGCGATGTTCCACCACACCACCCGGCACCACCGACCCCTCCCGAAGAAGGACCCAGCAGACCAGGCGACGCAGGTACTGACACCAGCGAGACCCGACGCTCTTTCGTCAATGTTCCACCCATGAGCAACCACCCCCACACGCGAACGGCGTGGGCCGTGGCCACCACACACCCCACCCACCCCCGAAGAGGCAAGGCGCCGGCGTGCGTTGAAGCTCCTTAGAAAGGAGGTGATCCAGCCGCACCTTCCGGTACGGCTACCTTGTTACGACTTAGTCCCAATCGCCAGTCCCACCTTCGACCACTCCCCCCGGCGAACCGGTTGGGCCATGGGCTTCGGGTGTTACCGACTTTCGTGACTTGACGGGCGGTGTGTACAAGGCCCGGGAACGTATTCACCGCAGCGTTGCTGATCTGCGATTACTAGCGACTCCGACTTCATGGGGTCGAGTTGCAGACCCCAATCCGAACTGAGACCGGCTTTTTGGGATTCGCTCCACCTTACGGTATCGCAGCCCTTTGTACCGGCCATTGTAGCATGCGTGAAGCCCAAGACATAAGGGGCATGATGATTTGACGTCATCCCCACCTTCCTCCGAGTTGACCCCGGCAGTCTCCCATGAGTCCCCGGCATAACCCGCTGGCAACATGGGACGAGGGTTGCGCTCGTTGCGGGACTTAACCCAACATCTCACGACACGAGCTGACGACAACCATGCACCACCTGTGCACGAGTGTCCAAAGAGACCACCATCTCTGGTGGCTTCCCGTGCATGTCAAGCCTTGGTAAGGTTCTTCGCGTTGCATCGAATTAATCCGCATGCTCCGCCGCTTGTGCGGGCCCCCGTCAATTCCTTTGAGTTTTAGCCTTGCGGCCGTACTCCCCAGGCGGGGCACTTAATGCGTTTGCTGCGGCACGGAACTCGTGGAATGAGCCCCACACCTAGTGCCCAACGTTTACGGCATGGACTACCAGGGTATCTAATCCTGTTCGCTCCCCATGCTTTCGCTCCTCAGCGTCAGTTGCGGCCCAGAGACCTGCCTTCGCCATCGGTGTTCCTCCTGATATCTGCGCATTCCACCGCTACACCAGGAATTCCAGTCTCCCCTACCGCACTCTAGTCTGCCCGTACCCGATGCAAGCTCGAGGTTGAGCCTCGAGTTTTCACACCAGACGCGACAAACCGCCTACGAGCTCTTTACGCCCAATAATTCCGGACAACGCTTGCGCCCTACGTATTACCGCGGCTGCTGGCACGTAGTTAGCCGGCGCTTCTTCTGCAGGTACCGTCACTTGCGCTTCTTCCCTGCTGAAAGAGGTTTACAACCCGAAGGCCGTCATCCCTCACGCGGCGTCGCTGCATCAGGCTTTCGCCCATTGTGCAATATTCCCCACTGCTGCCTCCCGTAGGAGTCTGGGCCGTGTCTCAGTCCCAGTGTGGCCGGTCGCCCTCTCAGGCCGGCTACCCGTCGTCGCCTTGGTAGGCCATCACCCCACCAACAAGCTGATAGGCCGCGAGCCCATCCCTGACCGAAAAACTTTCCAACCACCCCCATGCGAGGACGGCTCATATCCGGTATTAGCCCCGGTTTCCCGGAGTTATCCCGAAGTCAGGGGCAGGTTACTCACGTGTTACTCACCCGTTCGCCACTAATCAACCCAGCAAGCTGGGCATCATCGTTCGACTTGCATGTGTTAAGCACGCCGCCAGCGTTCGTCCTGAGCCAGGATCAAACTCTCCGTAAATGATCAACGCCCACCACCAGGCACAACACCCAGCAGCGAACAATCCATACGAAGCGAACCCCCAAAGGGTTCACAAAACTGGCCTACAAACGAAAAACAATCTGACGATCATTCTCCGAAATCAACCAAAGGAATCCCCAGGCACAACCAACCAGCCACCCGGACGGGCAACCCAGCCAGCCATGCCCACGAGGACAAAAATTGGCATTGACTAACAAGCACACTGTTGAGTTCTCAAACAACCGACACACACCAACTCAGCCAGACCCAGGGGCCTAACCTCGCTTGGGGCAACTTCTCAACCCTACCAGGCTCTCCCCCCGCCCTTCAACTCGTCCTTGCGGCCGGAGCATCCGTGCGGGCTGGTGATCCCAGCACCCCTCACGCTGGACGGGCGCACGAGGCGACCAGTCCGTCGAAGAGGGGAACCGCCCGGGGGACCAGCCACCTCGTGCCTGCTCCGTGGAGCTTCACCGTGGTGTCCGTTCCTCCCTGCCGGGCGAACGTCGAGAACACTACACGCGGAGGGACGCCCTGCCAAATCCGCAGGATTCCGCGGCTCCCAGGGTCCCGGTGTGCCGCGCAGGGCCGACCACGCCGCGTGGCCGGCCCTGCGGACCTCCCCGGGCTCGGCACCCGGGCGTCCGGCTCAGTCGTCGACGACCGCGACGCCGAGGGTCTTCTTCCCCCGCCTCAGCAACGCGTACCGCCCGTGGAGCAGGTCGTCGGCGTCGACGACCGCCGCCTCGTCCGTGACCTTCGTGTTGTTGACGTACGCACCGCCCTCCGCGACCGCCCGCCGGGCCGCGCCCTTCGAGGCGACCAGGCCCGCCCCGACGAGCAGGTCGACGACCGGGTCCCCGGGCCGGACCGTCGTGCGCGGGAGCTCCGCGACCGCCGCACCGAGGGTCTGCTCGTCGAGCGCACCCAGCTCGCCGCGGCCGAACAGCGCCTGGCTCGCTGCGATCACGGACGCGGTCGCCTCCGCACCGTGCACCAGGGTGGTCACGTCGCTCGCGAGGGCCCGCTGCGCCTCGCGCGCGCCGGGCCGCTCGCGGACGGAGGTCTCGAGCTCGGCGATCTCCTCCCGCGAGCGGAAGGTGAAGATCTTCAGCCACCCCACGACGTCCTCGTCCGACGCGTTCAGCCAGTACTGGTAGAACGCGTACGGGCTCATCATGTCCGGGGCCAGCCACACGGCCCCGCCCTCGGTCTTGCCGAACTTGGTGCCGTCCGCCTTGGTGATGAGCGGCGTCGTCAGCACGTGCACGGACCTGCCCTCGGCCTTGCGCACGAGCTCGACGCCCGAGAGCAGGTTGCCCCACTGGTCGTTGCCGCCCGTCTGCAGCGTGACGTCGTGGCGCCGGTTCAGCTCGAGGAAGTCGATGCCCTGGAGGATCTGGTAGCTGAACTCCGTGAAGCTGATGCCTTCCTCCGAGCGGAGCCTGCGGGCGACCGTGTCCTTGGCGAGCATCGTCCCGAGGCGGTAGTGCTTGCCGACGTCGCGCAGGAGGTCGATCGCCGACAGCTCCGAGATCCAGTCGAGGTTGTTCACCAGGAGCGCCGGGTTGTCGCCGTCGAAGTCGAGGAAGCGCGACACCTGGGACTTCAGGCGCTCGGTCCACTCGGCGACGGTCTCCTTGGTGTTGAGCACGCGCTCCCCGGACTGGCGGGGGTCACCGATCATGCCGGTCGCCCCGCCGACCAGCGCGACCGCACGGTGCCCGGCGAGCTGCAGGTGCCGCAGCACGACGAGCTGGACGAGGTGACCGTGGTGGAGGCTGGGCGCGGTCGGGTCGAAGCCGCAGTAGTAGGCGATCGGGCCCTCGGCCAGCGCGGCGCGCAGCGCGGCCTCGTCGGTGGACTGCGCCACCAGGCCCCGCCATTGCAGCTCGTCGAGAACGTCGCTCACCATCACTCCTTCGTCCGGTGCCCGCGGGTGCGGGCACGTGCACCGCGGCCCGTGCGGGCCGCCGTCCTAGTGTGCCGTGTCGGCGCACGGCCTGGCGCACCCTTCCGCGCGCCGCGCACGACGCCGGCCGGTCGCCGGGTCTCGCGTCACCGGGCGCGGGCGCTCACCCTGCGGAACGCGGACACCGTGGCGTCGCCCGCGAGCCAGTACCGCCACGGGTAGAGCGTGCCGTCGCCGCCCTCGCCGGACACCCCGACGCGCGGCCCGGTCGCGATCGCCGGTCGCAGCGGTCCGGTCGGGCGGTGGATCACCAGGTCGCCGGCCGGGTCGGTCAGCTCGGCGCCGTAGTGGCGCAGGTCCAGGTCGAGCGCGACCGCGAGGCGAGCCGGTCCGCGGGCGATCTGGCGGTCGGAGTCGCACCGCCCCACCGCGACGCGGCGGGCCCGGGCCAGCTCCGCCCCCACGACCACCTCGCCCGCCCGGAGCAGGACCGCCGACGCGCGGCCGGCGGGACCGGTCACGACGTTGACGCAGTGGTGCAGGCCGAGGTGGCGGTAGACGTAGAGCCGTCCCGGCTCGCCGAACATCGCCCGGTTGCGGTCGGTCCGGCCGCGGAAGGCGTGCGACCCGGGGTCGCGCTCGCCGTCGTAGGCCTCGACCTCGGTGATCCGCAGCGTGACCTCGCCCTCGTCGCTGCGCCGGGTGAGCAGCGACCCGAGCAGGTCGCGCGCGACGTCGTGCACGTCCCGCGCGTACCAGCCCCGGGAGGGGGCGTCCCACGGCCCGACGACGCGTCCGCCGTCTGCCGTCCCGGTCACCGCGTCCATCGCACCACCTCCGTCGTGCGCAATCTACGCCGAGGTCCGGTCAGGTGGCGGTCACGGCGCGGCACCCGTCCCGACGACGACCCCGTAGCCGTCGAGCCGCACGTCCGCACGCTCGCGCGTGCGGTGGCGCGCGTAGTGCTCGCGCTCGGCGGTCATCCACGCGAGCCAGTGGTCGCGTGCGTCGTCGCCGTCCCGGTCGAGGCCCCGGCGGAGCCGCAGGTCGTCGGGCGCCTCGACCCAGACGCGCAGCGCCGCGACCGCGTCGGCCTCGAGCCGCGCGGAACCGCACCCCTCGACCACGAGGTACGGCGCGGGCGGGACGTCGTGCCACTCGGCGAAGGCGTCACGGACCCAGTCGAACCTCCGGTACCGGCCGGGACGCCCCGCGGCGAGCGGCGTGAGCACCCACTCGTCGAGACGCGCCCAGGCCGGCTCGAGGCCGCGCCACCCCTCGTAGAGGTCGTCCATGTGCAGCACCTGGGCGGGCAGCGCCGCGCCGAGCTGGGCCGCCAGCGTCGTCTTGCCCGACCCGGCGGGGCCGTCGACGACCACGAGCCGGATGCCCGACGCCGCGTCCCCGTCCGGCGTGGGCCCCTCGTCCGAGGACGGCGCACGGCCGAGGCGCGGGACGGCGTGGCGCACCCGGTGGGCGAGGTCGGCGAGGACCGACGGCCCGACGCTCACGCGGGCACGCCCTCCGGCCCCCCGAGCAGGCGGTCCTCCTGCCGGGACACGCTCAGCCCTGCGCCCAGAACCGGTACTCCGCCGAGCGTTCCTTCGCCGCCTCGAGCTGTTCGGCGACACGCACCGGCGCCGTCCCACCCACCGCGTCGCGGGACGCGAGCGAGCCCTCGACGCTCAGCACCTCGCGCACCCCGGGCGTGAGGTGCTCGGAGATGGCGGCGAGGTCGTCGTCGGACAGGTCCCACAGCTCGACCCCCCGCTCCTCGCACACCCGGACGCACGCCCCCGCGACCTCGTGCGCGACCCGGAACGGCACGCCCTCGCGCACGAGCCACTCGGCGACGTCGGTCGCGAGCGAGAAGCCCTGCGGGGCGAGCGAGGCCATCCGGGCGGTGTCGAAGGTCAGCGTCGCGACCATCCCGGAGAACGCGGGCAGGAGCACCTCGAGCGTGTCGACCTGGTCGAACACCGGCTCCTTGTCCTCCTGCAGGTCGCGGTTGTAGGCGAGCGGCAGTCCCTTGAGCGTCGCGAGCAGACCGGTCAGGTCGCCGATGAGGCGGCCCGCCTTGCCGCGCGCGAGCTCCGCGACGTCGGGGTTCTTCTTCTGCGGCATGATGCTCGAGCCCGTGGAGTAGGAGTCGTGCAGGCGCACGAACCCGAACTCCTTCGTCGCCCAGAGGACGACCTCCTCGGCGATCCGCGACAGGTCGACCCCGATCATCGCCGCGACGAAGGCGAACTCGGCCACGACGTCGCGGGAGGCGGTGCCGTCGATCGAGTTCTCCACCGGACCGTCGAAGCCGAGCTCGGCCGCGACCGCGGCCGGGTCCAGCCCGAGCGACGAGCCCGCGAGCGCCCCCGACCCGTACGGCGAGCGCGCGGCGCGCACGTCCCAGTCGATGAACCGGTCGACGTCGCGCAGCAGCGGCCACGCGTGCGCGAGCAGGTGGTGCGCGAGCAGCACGGGCTGCGCGTGCTGCAGGTGGGTGCGGCCCGGCATCGCGGCGCCGGGGTGGGCCGCGGCCTGCTCGACGAGCGCGTCGACGACGTCGAGCACGAGGCCCGCGATCGTCCGGGCCTCGTCGCGCAGGTACATGCGCGTGAGCGTGGCGATCTGGTCGTTGCGCGAGCGTCCCGCGCGCAGCTTGCCGCCGAGCTCGGGCCCGGCACGCTCGATGAGGCCGCGCTCGAGCGCGGTGTGCACGTCCTCGTCGTCGTCCGCGGCGACGAACGCGCCGGAGGCGACGTCCTCGCGCAGGCGGTCGAGCGCCGCGAGCATGCCCTCGAGCTCGTCGTCGTCGAGGAGGCGCGCGGCGTGCAGGACCCTCGCGTGGGCCTTCGACCCCGCGATGTCCTGACCGGCGAGGCGCCAGTCGAAGTGGGTGCTCTTGCTCAGCGCGGCCAGCGCGTCGCTCGGCCCGCCGGCGAACCGGCCGCCCCACAGGCTCACGCGCCCGGTCGTTCCCTCGTTCTCGTTCTGGTCATCGTGCTCGGGCACGCCGTCTCCCTGGATGTCGCTCATGCTCGTGGTGCCCCGTCCCCCAGGTCCGGCCCGTTGCCGAACCGCTCGTCGCGCGCCGCGGCGAGCTTCGCGGTGAGGCCGTAGATCTCGATGAAGCCCTTCGCCTGCGACTGGTCGAACGAGTCGCCCTCGTCGTACGTCGCGAGGTTGAAGTCGTACAGGCTGGTCTCCGAGCGGCGGCCCGTGACCGTGGCCCGGCCACCGTGCAGCACGAGGCGCACGTCGCCCGAGACGTACCGCTGGGTGTCGTCGACGAACACGTCGAGCGACCGCTTGAGCGGCGAGAACCACATGCCGTCGTAGACGAGCTCGGTCCAGCGCTGCTCCACGCCGCGCTTGAAGCGCGCCTGCTCGCGCTCGAGCGTGACGTTCTCGAGCTCCTGGTGCGCGGCGATGAGCGCGACCGCGCCCGGCGCCTCGTAGACCTCGCGCGACTTGATACCCACGAGGCGGTCCTCGACGATGTCGATCCGGCCGACACCCTGCGCGCCGGCACGGCGGTTCATCTCCTGGACCGCCTGCAACGGGGTGACGGCGACGCCGTCGAGCGCGATCGGGACGCCCTGGTCGAACGTGACCACGACCTCGTCGGCGACCGGCGGGAACGTCGGGTCGTCCGTGTAGCCGTAGACGTCCTTCGTCGGCGCGTTCCAGATGTCCTCGAGGAACCCCGTCTCGACGGCGCGGCCCCAGACGTTCTGGTCGATGGAGAACGGGTTGTGCTTCGTCGTCGCGATGGGCAGGTCGTGCTTCTCCGCGTAGTCGATCGCCTTCTCGCGCGTGAGCGCGAGGTCGCGCACCGGGGCGATGGTCCGCAGCTCCGGGGCGAGGGACGTCGTCGCGACCTCGAAGCGCACCTGGTCGTTGCCCTTGCCGGTGCAGCCGTGCGCGACCGTCGTGGCGCCGAACCGCCGCGCGGCACGGACGAGGTGCTTGACGATGACCGGCCGGGACAGGGCCGAGACGAGCGGGTACCGGTCGAGGTACAGCGCGTTGGCCCGCAGGGCGGGCATGCAGTACTCGGTCGCGAACTCGTCGCGCGCGTCGGCCACGTAGGCCTCGACGGCGCCGCAGTCGAGCGCACGACGGCGGATGACCTCGAGGTCCTCCCCGCCCTGGCCGACGTCGACCGCGACGGCGACGACCTCGGCCCCGGTGGCCTCGGCGATCCAGCCGATGGCGACGGAGGTGTCCAGGCCGCCCGAGTAGGCGAGCACGACGCGTTCGGTCATGACGGTCTCCTTCTGTCCGTGCGGACGGAGGTCTGCGGTCCAGTGTGGCAGGGCGGCACGCGGCGACGGCCCGTCACGCAGCCGGCCCCGAGAGGTCGAGGAACCGCCGGGCGAGGTCGGCGCCGCCGTCGGGCTCGCGCGCGACGACGAGGATGGTGTCGTCCCCGGCGATGCACCCGAGGACGCCGGGCAGGACCGAGTGGTCGATCGCCGAGGCGAGGTAGTTCGCGGCTCCGGGGGGCGTGCGCAGGACCACCAGGTTGGCCGACGCCTCCGCCGAGACGAGCATCTCGGAGCACAGACGGGCGAGGCGCGCCGCGAGGTACTCGGGCGACTCGACGCTCTGCACGGTACGGTCGCCACCCTCCCCCGGCACCGCGTACACGAGCGCCCCGGAGCCTGCCCGCACCTTCTCGGCGCGCAGCTCGATGAGGTCGCGCGACAGCGTCGCCTGCGTGACGGTGAGGCCGTCGGCCGCGAGCTCGCGGGCGAGCTCGGCCTGCGAGTGGATCGCGGTCCGGCGCACGATCTCGGCGATGCGCGCGTGGCGCGCCGCCTTCGTCGTGGCGGTCCGGCCGTGCGCCGGGTCGACCCGCTCCGTGGTGTCCACCTCGCGTCCGTCGTGCTCCGTCACGACCGCTCCAGGAGGAAGGTCAGGAGGGCCTTCTGCGCGTGCAGGCGGTTCTCGGCCTCGTCCCACACGACCGACTGCGGGCCGTCGATGACCTCGACCGTGATCTCCTTGCCCCGATAGGCGGGCAGGCAGTGCAGGACGATCGCGTCCTGCGCCGCGTGCGCGAGGAGCGCCGCGTCCAGCCGGTACGGCACGAACGGCAGCGAGCGCTCCGCCGCCTCCTCCTCGTCGCCCATCGAGACCCACGTGTCGGTCGCGACGACGTCGGCACCGGTCACCGCCTCGACGGGGTCGGACGTGACGAGCACGGACCCGCCGGTCTCGGCCGCGATCCGCTCCGCGTCGGCGACGAAGGCCGCGGCCGGCGGGTAGGCGTCGGGCGTCCCGACCCGCACGTGCATCCCGGCGGTCGCGCCGCCGAGGAGGTAGGAGTGCGCCATGTTGTTCGCGCCGTCGCCGACGTAGGCGAGCGTCTGGCCCGCGAGCGCCGCGGTGCCGCCGCGGTGCTGCGCGACCGTGAGGAGGTCGGCGAGGATCTGACAGGGGTGGAAGTCGTCGGTGAGCGCGTTGACGACAGGCACCCGGCTCGCCGCGGCCATCTCCTCGATGCGGTCCTGGCCGTGCGTGCGCCAGACGATCGCGGACACCTGCCGGTCCAGCACGCGCGTCGTGTCGGCGATCGACTCGCGCACCCCGATGCCGGCGAGGCGCCCGTCGACCACCAGCGGGAAGCCCCCGAGCTCGGCGATCCCGGTCGAGAACGAGACCTGGGTCCGCAGCGTGGGCTTGTCGAACAGCACCGCCACGGCCTGCGGTCCGGACAGCGGCTGGCGGAACGTGCGGTCGTCGCGGAACGCGAGCGCGATCTCGAGGACCTGGCGCTGCTCGGCGGGCGTGAGGTCGTCGTCGCGCAGGAAGTGCCGCGGGGCCACCGGGGTCATGGTCAGTCCCTCGTCTCGGTCGGGTCGGGGTCGGGCAGGTGCAGGTCCGCGAAGAACGCGACGACGTCGCGCGCCTGGTCGGGCGTGAGGACGAGCGGCGGCGCGAGGCGGATCGCGTCGGGCGCCACGGCGTTGACGATGAGCCCGGAGTCGAGCGCGGCCCGCACGACGTCCGCCGCGACGGGGCGCGAGAGCAGCACGGCGAGGAGCAGCCCGCGGCCGCGGACGCCCGCGACGAGCGGGTTGCCCGCGCCCGCGATGCCGTCGCGCAGGAGACCGCCGACCGTCCGGACGTTCTCGAGGAGGCCGTCGCGCTCGATGACGCCGAGCGTCGCGAGGGCGGCCGCCGCGGCGACGGGGTTGCCGCCGAACGTCGTGCCGTGCTGGCCCCGGCCGAGCAGGGTCGCGGCGCGCTCGCCGTAGGCGACCACCGCGCCGACGGGGAACCCGCCGCCGAGGCCCTTGGCGAGCGTCACGACGTCGGGCACGATCCCGCCGCCGAGGTCCGGCTGCTGGACCGCGAGCCAGGAACCCGTGCGCCCGACGCCCGTCTGGACCTCGTCGAGGACGAGCAGCGCACCGTGGCGGTCCGTGAGCTCACGTGCGGCGGCGAGGTAGCCCGGCGAGAGGGACCGCACGCCCGCCTCGCCCTGGACGGGTTCGACGACGAGCGCCGCGACCTCCCCGCGGGCCGCCACGGCCTCGACCGAGAACGCCTCCTCCAGGGCGGCGACGTCGTCGAACGCGACGTGCTCGACGCCGCCCGGGAGCGGCTCGAAGGGCTCGCGGTACGCGGCCTTGCTCGTGAGGGCGAGCGCGCCCATCGTGCGACCGTGGAAACCGCCCTCGAGGGCGAGCACGCGGGGCCGCCCGGTGCGGCGGGCCATCTTGAAGGCCGCCTCGTTCGCCTCGGTCCCGGAGTTGGTGAAGAACACGCGCGAGCCGTCGGGCGCGCCGCACAGCGCGAGGAGGCGCTCGGCGAGCGCGATCTGCGTGGGCGTGCCGAAGAAGTTCGACACGTGCCCGAGCGTGCCGAGCTGCGCGCTCACGGCGGCGGTCAGCGTCGGGTGCGCGTGGCCGAGCGCGTTGACCGCGATCCCGGCCAGCAGGTCGAGGTAGCGCCTGCCGTCCGCGTCCCAGACGTACGCGCCCTCGCCGCGCACGAGCACGCGCTGCGGCGGTCCGAACGTGTCCATCACGGCGTGCGTGTAGCGCTCGGTCCACTCCTGCACCGAGCCGGGGGACGTGTCGAGGACCCCGCCCCGGGCGGTGACGGTCGTCGTCTCGGTCGAGCCGTCGTGCGTCACGCGGCACCTCCGGTCACGGGGTCGGGGACCACCATGGTCCCGCTGCCCTGGGTCGTGAAGACCTCGAGCAGGAGCGAGTGGGGCACGCGGCCGTCGATCACGGTGGCCGCGGACACGCCGCCCTCGACGGCGCGCAGGCACGCCTCCATCTTCGGCACCATGCCGGACTCGAGGGACGGCAGGAGCCGGGCGAGCTCGGAGCGCGTGATCTGCGCGACGAGCGAGCCCCGGTCCGGCCAGGAGGTGTAGAGGCCCTCCACGTCGGTGAGCACGACGAGCTTCTTCGCGCCGAGCGCGACCGCGAGCGCCGCCGCGGCCGTGTCGGCGTTGACGTTGAGCACCTGCGTCGGGTCCTCCAGGTCGGGAGCGATCGTCGAGACGACGGGGATGCGCCCGGCGTCGAGGAGGTCCTGCACGGCGGACGGGTGCACCTCGACGACGTCGCCCACGAGGCCCACGTCGACGGGCTCGCCGTCGACCGTGGCGTGCCGGCGCTGCGCCTGGAGCAGGCCGCCGTCCTCGCCCGAGAGACCGACGGCGTACGGGCCGTGCGCGTTGATGAGCCCGACGAGCTCGCGCGACACCTGGCCCGTGAGGACCATGCGCACGACGTCCATCGCCTCGGGCGTCGTCACGCGCAGGCCCCCGCGGAACTCCGACTCGATGCCGAGCCGGGCGAGCATGGCGGAGATCTGCGGTCCCCCGCCGTGCACGACGACGGGGTGCAGCCCGACGCGGCGCAGGAACACCATGTCCTGCGCGAACGCGGCCTTGAGCCGGTCGTCGACCATCGCGTTGCCGCCGTACTTCACGACGACGAGCGCGCCCGCGTACTCCTGGAGCCAGGGCAGGGCCTCGACGAGCACCTCGGCCTTCTGGTCGGGGCGCAGGGCGTCGAGCAGCTCCTGGCCGTCGGCGGTCGCGAGGTCGAAACCGCCGGTGGTCGTCCCGTCGGGCGACGGTGCACCGGACGACAGGGCGTCGGACGACGGGCCGGGCCCGTGCCCGGGCGTGGTGGAGCCGCTCATGAGGAGTACGCGCTGTTCTCGTGGACGTAGTCGTGCGTGAGGTCGTTGGTCCAGACGGTCGCGGACGCGGGGCCGGCGTGCAGGTCGATCTCCACGCGCACCTCGCGGTCGACGGCGAGGTCGACGAGCTCGCGGGGCTCGCCCACGCCTCCCGCGCGGCAGACCTGGACGCCGTTCACCGACACGTCGAGCGCGAGCGCGTCGAACGGGGCGACCTCCTCGGGCACCGTGCCCACGGCGGAGACGATGCGTCCCCAGTTCGGGTCGTTGCCGAAGATCGCGGTCTTCACCAGGTTCGACCGCGTGACCGCCCGGGCGACCGCGACGGCCGCGTCCTCGTCGGAGGCGTTCACGACCGTGACCGCGACCTCGTGGCTCGCGCCCTCGGCGTCCGCGACGAGCTGGCGCGCGAGCGAGCCGCAGGCCTCGGTGAGCGCGTCGGTGAGTTCCGCGGACGTCACCTCGACCCCGGACGCGCCCGAGGCGAGGAGGATCACGGTGTCGTTGGTCGACATGCACCCGTCGGAGTCGACCCGGTCGAACGTCGTGCGGGTCGCGGCGCGCAGGGCCGCGTCGGCGGTCTCGGCGTCGACGACGGCGTCCGTCGTGAGGACCGACAGCATCGTCGCGAGGCCGGGCGCGAGCATCCCCGCCCCCTTGGCCATGCCGCCGACCGACCAGGTCGCGCCGCCGTCGAGCGAGCCCGGCACGGCGCCCTCACGCACGACCTCGACGGTCTTGGGCACGGTGTCGGTCGTCATGATCGCGAGCGCCGCGTCACCGCCGCCCGCGGTCGCCGAGGACGGGTCGTCGAGCGCGACGGCCGCCGCGTCGACGCCGGCGAGCAGCTCCGGCATCGGCAGCCGGACGCCGATGAGGCCCGTCGAGCACACGAGGACGTCGCCCGCGGACGTGGCCAGGACGTCGGCGACGTGCTCGGCCGTGCGGTGCGTGTCGGCGAAGCCCTCCGGCCCGGTGCACGCGTTGGCGCCGCCCGAGTTCAGCACGACGGCGGTCGCCCGCCCGTCGCTCACCGCCTGGCGGGTCCACGCGACCGGCGCCGCGAACACGCGGTTGCTCGTGAGGACGGCGGCCGCGACGTCGAGCGGGCCGTCGTTGACGACGAGCGCGACGTCCTTCGCGCCGGTCGACTTGAGTCCGGCGGCGACGCCGGCGGCCCGGAAGCCCAGGGGCGACGTGACGGTCACGGGGCGACTCCCTCGGTGGTGAGGCCCGCCGTCTGCGGCAGGCCGAGAGCGATGTTCATGGACTGCACCGCGGCGCCCGCGGTGCCCTTGACGAGGTTGTCGATCGCCGTGACGGTGACCACGCGGCCCGCGGCGTGGTCGACGGCGACCTGGACGAGCGCGGTGTTGGCCCCGAGCGTCATCGCCGTGCTCGGCCACCGCCCCTCGGGCAGCACCTGCACGAAGGGCTCCCCCACGTACGCGTCGTCCCACGCCTGGCGCACCCGCGCGTCGAGCTCGGCGGGCCCGAGACCGGCGACGGCGTCCGCCAGCGGTGCCGAGACCGTCGCGAGGATCCCTCGCGCCATGGGCACGAGCGTCGGCGTGAACGAGATCCGCACGGCCGACGCCCCCGCAGCGCGCAGGTTCTGCACGATCTCCGGGACGTGCCGGTGGCTCCCGCCCACGGCGTACGGCTGGGCGGACCCGAGCCCCTCAGACGCGAGCAGGTGCGGCTTGAGCGACTTCCCGGCACCCGAGTACCCGACCGCCAGCACGGCGACGACGTCGCCCGGGTCGACGACGCCCGCGGCGACCCCGGGCTGCAGGCCGAGCGTGACCGCCGTGACGTTGCAGCCCGGCACGGCGATCCGGCGCGCACCGGCGAGCCGCTCGCGCTGGCGCGTCTCCGTCGCGCGGGCGCCCGGGTCCTGCGTGAGCAGGAGCTCCGGGAGCCCGTAGGGCCACGTGCCCGCGTGCTCCGAGCCGTAGAACTGCTCCCAGTCCGTCGCGGACTCCAGCCGGTGGTCCGCACCGAGGTCCAGCACGAGGACGTCGTCGGGCAGCTGCGCCGCGATCTCCCCCGACGCACCGTGCGGCAGGGCGAGGACGACCACGTCGTGGCCGACGAGGTGCTCGACCGTCGTCGGCAGGAGCACTCTGTCGGCGAGCGAGCGCAGGTGGGGCTGGTGCTCCCCGAGCGCCGTGCCCGCGTTGCTGTGCGCCGTCACGGCACCGATCTCGACGTCGGGGTGCCCGGCGAGCAGGCGCAGCATCTCGCCCCCCGCGTACCCGGACGCTCCCGCGACCGCCACTGTGATCGTCATATGCATCACTATACATAGTTATACATCCGGTCGTCGTCACGGTCGTGCGCGTCGGGATGCTGCGTCGCGGAGGGGTCGGCCCGCGCGCCCGCCTAGGCTGCTCCCATGCATGCGATCGTGGCCCGCGAGGCGGGCGGCCCCGACGTCCTGGAGCACCGCGAGCTGCCCGACCCGACCCCCGGGCCGGGACAGCTCCTCGTCCGCACGGCGGTCGCGGGCGTCAACTTCATCGACACCTACAAGCGCGCGGGCGTGTACCCGGTGCAGTACCCGCACGTCGTGGGCAGCGAGGGTGCCGGCCACGTGGTCGAGGTCGGGGACGGCGTCGAGGACTTCGCCGTGGGCGACCGTGTCGTGTGGACGGAGGCGCCGGGCTCGTACGCGGACCTCGTCGTCGTCGCGGCGCGCGAGGCGCTGCACGTGCCCGACGCCGTCTCGCTCGAGGACGCCACCGCCGTCGCGCTCCAGGGCCTGACGGCGCACTACCTGTGCACGTCGTCGTACGCCGTCCGCCCGGGCGACCGCGTGCTCGTGCACGCGGGAGCCGGCGGGGTCGGCCTGCTGCTCACCCAGATGGTCGTCGCGCGCGGCGGGCACGTGGTCTCGACGGTCTCGACGCCCGCGAAGGCCGAGCTCGCGCGCGGCGCGGGCGCCGACCACGTGGTCGAGTACACGGCGCTCGGCGACCTGACGCACGACCTGCCGGAGATCGTGCGCGGCCTGACGGGCGGCGAGGGCGTCGCCGCCGTGTTCGACTCCGTCGGCAGGGACACGTTCGACGCGTCGCTCGCGTCGCTGCGCCGCCGCGGGACGCTGGTCCTCTTCGGCGGGTCCTCGGGCCAGGTGCCGGCGTTCGACCCGCAGCGCCTCAACGCCGCCGGGTCGGTCTTCCTCACGCGCCCCAAGCTCGCCGACCACACGGCGACGCGGACCGAGCTCGTCGAGCGCGCGACGGAGGTGCTCGGTGCGGTCGCGGGCGGGACGCTGCGCGTGCGCGTCGGCGCGACCTTCCCGCTCGCCCACGCCGCAGAGGCGCACCGTGCGCTCGAGGGGCGTGCCACGACGGGCAAGGTGCTGCTCGTGCCCGACGCCGCGGCGTCGGGCACGACCGGGGGCGCGGCATGAGCTGGGACTGGGTGCCGGCCCGACCGGGCGAGGAGGACGGGTCCGACGGCGGTCCCTCCCCTGCGCTGCGCCGCGCCGTGACGGTGCTGGCCGTGCTGTTCACGGGGGTGCTCGTCGTCTACTACCTGACGATCGGCGTCCGGCAGGGCGACGACCGGTGCGTCGCCGAGCGGCCCGACGGCGTGGCGGCGAGCCAGGTCGAGTCGCGGTGGCGGTGGTGGCCGCCGGGCACGGAGTGCGTCTACCCGACCGGGACCGGCGAGGTCGCGCGGGCCTGAACCCCGTCGTCCCCGGCGGGCTCCGCGCGCGCTCCGGGACCCGGCCCGAGCGCGTGCAGGTGGTCGACGGGCCCCCGACCCGTCCCCACCTGCAGCGCCGCACCGGCGCGCAGCGCTCCCGTGAGCCAGTCCTTGGCCTCGCGCGCCGCCTCGGGCCAGCCCGAGCGCTGGGGGCGCAGCGCCGCGAGCGCCGCCGAGAGCGAGCACCCGGTGCCGTGCGTGTGCGGCGTGTCGACGCGCTCGGCGTCGAACGTCGTGACGCGGCCGGCACCGCCGCTCGCCGGGTCGGGCTCGACGAGCGCGTCCGGCGACGTCGACCCGGCGAGGTGGCCGCCCTTGAGGAGGACTGCGGTCCCGCTCGCCGCGACGAACGCGCGCGCCTGGTCCAGGGCGAGGTCCCACGCGGTCGCGACCGGTGCGCCCGCGAGGACGGCCAGCTCGGGCAGGTTCGGCGTCACGACGTCCGCGCGTCGCGCGAGGTCGCGCACGGCCTGCTCGGCGCCGGCGTCGAGCAGGCGGTGCCCGGACGTGGCGACCATGACCGGGTCGAGCACGACGTGCGGCGACGGCTCGCCACGGGCCCGCCGGGCGGCCGCGAGGTCGTCGAGCCACCGACCGATCGCGTGCGCGTTCGCGGCGTCGGCCACCATCCCGATCTTCAGCGCGTCGATCTCGACGTCGTCGGACACCGCGTCGAGCTGCTCGCGCAGGAACTCCGGGCCCGGGACGTGCACGGAGCGCACGCCGTGCGTGTTCTGCGCGACGAGCGCGGTGGTCACGGCCATCCCGTACGCGCCGTGCGCGCAGAACGCCTTGAGGTCGGCCTGGATGCCCGCACCCCCGGTCGGGTCGGTCCCGGCGACGGTCAGGACCCGCGGACGCGAGGGCCGCGATGCTGGAGAGGTCGAGAGGGCGAGCGTCATCGCCGGACATCCCTTCGCTAGTACGAGCTAGATCAGGTTCGACGGGTGTGATCTCAGCCCTGGTCGCCCAAGGCACCCCGTGTCGGTCCGCTCATGCTAGCGGCGCGGTGCGCCGTCCCGGCGCGCCGCCCGTCGTCACTCCTGGTGGATCGCCTCGCCCGCGATCTCGAGGGACACCTTCTTGCCGACGAGGAGGCCGCCGGTCTCGAGCAGCACGTTCCAGACCAGGCCGTAGTCCTCGCGGTCGAACTCGCCGGTGGCGTGGAAGCCGAAGATGTCGCGGCCGTAGGGGTCGCGTCGCGCACCGCCGTACCGCATCGTCAGGTCGATCGGGCGGGTGACGTCGCGGATCGTCAGGAGGCCGCTCACCACGAAGTGGCCCGCCTCGGCGGGTGCGACACGGTCCGCGGCGACGGTCGCGCGCTCCGGCGAGCGGTTGCGCAGCCTCGCCCACGCGAGGATCGCGTCGTCCTGGATCCCCTGCCACCGGACCCCCGTGCTGCGGAACTCGAGCGTGGGGTACGTCTCGACGTCGAGGAAGTCGGCGCTGTGCAGGTGCACGTCACGGTCCGCGTGGTGCGTCGTGAGGCTCGCGGACTCGATCGTCGCCGCCACGGCCGAGGCCAGCGGGTCCTCGCCCACGAGGACGGTCGCGCTCGCCCGGGTGAACTCGCCCCGGACCGGCGAGACCATCATGTGCTGCCCGGCGAACCCCACCCGCTTGTGCGCCTCGTCGAGCACGTAGGTCCCCGCGTCCGGGACGGTCATGCCGTTCCACTGCCGGACCGGTCGTGTCGTGGTCATCCGTCGCCCTCCGGGGTGCCGTGCTCGAGCCGCGACCGCGACGAGCGCTCGGACTTGGTCAGGTGTCCGGGAGAGCATCGCCGATTGTTAGGTGAACTTTCAACCATTCGGCGCGTGACCTTCCGGACACCGCGCGAGGCCGGCTCCGCACGGACGACCCGTGCGCGGCGCACGCCGAGGACGTGCGCGGTGCACCTCGTCCCTGCGCAGCGCCCGGACGACCGTGGAGACATGACGCACCACGACACGGCCGTCCCGTCCCCCGACCCCTCGTCGAGCGCCGGTCCGCACCCCCGGGCCGACCGCCGGCGCGGCACGGCGCCGCGCACCGTCCGTCCGACGTGGGCGAGCGCGCTCTCGTCCGGCTGGCCGCTCGCGGTCGGCCTCGTGGTCGCCGCCACCGCGCACGGCCGCCCGGGCGCCCAGACCTCGCTGCTCGGGGAGCCGCCGCGGTGTCCGCGCTGACCTTCCTCGGCGAGCACGCCCGGTGGACCGCGACCGGCGTCGTCGCCGCCCTCGTCGCGTGGACCGGTGTCACCGCCCCCGTGGTGCAGGACGTCGCGTGCTGGGCGCACGAGCCGGACGTCGCGCCACCGCTGGCCGAGCCGGGCGAGGCGCTCGACCTCGCGCTCGGCGCGGCGCTCCTGGTACTACTGTGAGCGTGACGGCGCTCACCACGGCACGAGCGGGGCGCCCGGGCGACCGGCCGTCCCGGCCGCGACCGGGTCCGCCGGTCGACGCCCGCCTCGCACGCGGCGCGACATGGGCCTGGGTCGTCGGGACGCTCGCGTGCTGCGTCGTCCCGCCCTGGGCCGTCGCAATCGACGCCCCGTCCCCGCTCGTGCGCTGGGTGGCCCCCGTCGTCCTGGTGGCGCTCGTCGTCACGCAGTCCGCGGCGGTGCTCTGGGCGGTGCCGCCCGTGACGAGCCCCCGCGACCGCGCGGTGCGGGCCCGGGCGCACGGCGCGGTCGCCGTCGCCGCGCTCGTCGTCCTCGCGCCGCTCGCCCACCCGGGGTGGGCACCCTGGGCGTGGGTGGCCGGCTCCGTCGCCGGCACCGCGCCGCTCGTCGCCGGACGCTGGTGGGCCCTCGGCACCGGCGCCCTCGCCCTGGCGTCCACGGTCGGCGTCGCGCTCGCGGGCGGCTCGTCGCTCGCCGGCTCGCTCGTCGTGCTCACGACCATGGGCGCGAGCGTCGCGCTCCTCACGGCTCTGCCCGTCGGCCTGTGGCGTCTCCTGGCGCGTCAGGAGGCGGAGCGCGAGGTGCGCGAGCAGCTCGCGCTCGCCGAGGAGAGGCTCCGGTTCGCCCAGGACGTGCACGACGTCCTCGGCCACACCCTGTCCGTCCTCGCGCTCCGTTCCGAGCTCGCGGCCCGCGTCGCGCTCGTCGACCCCCCGCGCGCGGCCCGGGAGAGCGCCGCGGCGCACCGGCTCGCCCTCGAGGCGCTCGACGACGTCCGGCGGGCGGCGGCCGGACGTCGCGAGACCGACCTCGCCGCCGAGATCGCCTCCGTCGCGCAGGTCCTGCGCTCCTCGGGCCTGCGGTGCGCACCCGACGTCCCGCAGCCGTGGGACGCCCCGCCGGCGGCCGCCGCGACGTTGTCCCTCGTCGTCAAGGAGGCCGCGACCAACGTCCTGCGCCACTCGCGCGCGACGTGGTGCTCGCTCGCGCTCGAGGAGGCCGACGGGCTCGTCCGGCTCGTGGTCTCGAACGACGGCGCGGGGCGCGCACGGACGCCCGTCGCGTCCGTCGCGTCCCCGGCGGGCAGCGGCCTCGCCGGCCTCGCGGACCGGCTCGCGGCGCGCGGCGGCGGTCTGTCCGCCGCGCGCGACGCGGACGTCTTCACCGTCGTCGCGTGGATGCCGGTGGCGGCGTGATCCGCGTCGTGCTCGTCGACGACGAGGAGCTCGTGCTGGCCGCCGTCGCGGCGCTGCTCGACCTCGAGCCGGACCTCGAGGTGGTCGGCCAGGCGGTCGACGGCCGCACCGGCGTGAGGCTCGCGCTGGAGCACCGGCCCGACGTCGTGGTCGTCGACCAGCACATGCCGGGGCTCGACGGCCTGGGGGTGACGGCCGAGCTCGCGCGCACCCTGCCCACGGCGGCGGTCGTCGTCCTGACCGGGCGCGCCCGCGCCTCGCTGCTGCGACCGGTGCTGGAGGCCGGCGCGATGGGGTTCGTCCCCAAGGGCGCGCCCGGTGCCGTGCTCGCGGACGTGGTCCGGCGGGTGCACCGCGGCGACCGGTACGTCGACCCCGCGCTCGCGGCCGAGGCGCTGACCGCACCCCCGTGCCCGCTCAGCCCGCGCGAGCTCGACGTGCTGCGTCGCGCCGGGGACGGCGCGTCGACCCGCTCGGTCGCCCGCTCCCTCCACCTGTCCGAGGGCACGGTGCGCAACTACCTCGCCGCGATCGTCACCAAGCTCGGGGTCTCCGGCCGCGACGAGGCGCGGCGCGTCGCCGAGGAGCACGGCTGGCTCGACGCGCGCTGACGGGACGGGCCCCCTGCCGGCACCCCCCGTCAGCGGCTCGGCAGGTCGCCGGGCATCGGGTCGTCGTCGCCCCAGCGCGTGACGCGCAGCCGGCGGCCGTCGGGGCCGGGCAGCGTGCGCCCGGCGCGGGCGGCGTCGTCGAGCGCGGCCCGCAACGATGCGGGCGAGTCGTGCGTGACCCGGAGGAAGGCGCCCGAGAACGGATCGAGCTCGCCCCGCGCGACGGCGACGACCATCTCGACGGTGCGCTCGACGGGGGTCCACTCCGTGCGCCCGCGGTGCATGGCCATCGAGCCCGTCATGTCGGTCTGCACGACGCCGGGCGACACCTCGAACGTGCGCAGGCCGCGGTCGTGCCCCGAGCGGTGCAGGTTCGCGCCGAGGCGCAGCAGCGCGGTCTTGCTCGCGTTGTACGCGCTCGCACCGACCATGTCGTGCGAGCCCGCACCGCTGTTGAGGTCGACCACGCGGCCGCCACCCCGGGCGAGCATGCCGGGGATCACGGCGCGCGCGAGCAGGAACGGCCCGCGCACGTTGGTCTCGAGGATCGCCCACCACTCGTCGGGGTCCGCCTCCCACAGCGGCACCTCGGCGTCGACCCGGCCCGCGTTGTTGACGAGCAGGTCGATGCCGCCGAGCTCCGAGCGGGCCGCGGCGACGGCGGCGGCCACCGCGTCGGCGTCGGTGACGTCGGCCGTCACGACGACCGCACGACCCGCGCCCGCCGCCGCGATCTCGTCCGCCACGTCCCGGAGCCGCGCGGCGTCGCGCGCGAGCAGCGCGACGTCGAGCCCCGCGGCGGCGAGACCGACGGCGATCGCCCGTCCGATGCCCCGCGACGCGCCGGTGACGAGGGCGGTCCGGGCCGGCGCGACCGTGCCCGGCCCGTCCTGCGCGCCCGCGGTCTCCTCGCTCCCGGCGCTCATGCGCGCAGCTCCGCCCCGACCCGCTCGCGCGCCGCCTCGACCGCTCCCGCCCGCACGCGCGCGACGTCGTCGGCCGTGAGCGTCCGGTCCGCGGCGCGCAGCCGCAGCGAGAACGCGAGCGACTTGCGGCCCGCGCCCACCTGCTCGCCCGTGAAGACGTCGAACAGCGTCAGGTCCTCGAGGAGCTCGCCCGCACCGGCGGCGACCGCGGAGCGCAGCGCCTCGGCGGTGACGTCGTCGGCCACGACGAACGCGAGGTCCTCCTTCGCGGCGGGGAACGTCGAGACGGGCGCCGCGACGAGCGGCTCCGCGCTCGACCCGGCGAGCAGCGCGGAGAGGTCCACCTCGAACGCGACCGACCGCGCGGGCAGCCCGAGGTTCTCGAGCACCTTCGGGTGCAGCTCGCCCGCGTGCCCGACGACGGTCCCGTCGGCGAGCTCGAGGCGAGCGCAGCGGCCCGGGTGCCAGGGCGCGCGGTCCGTGTCGGCGCGCACCGCGACCTCGGCACCGACGTGCTCCGCGACGAGACGGGCCGCGTCGAGCGCGTCGGTCCAGTCGGCCGCACGACCCGCGCCCCACCAGCCCGCCCGCTCGCGTCGACCGACCAGCACACCGGCGACGTGCCGCGGCTGGTCGGGCACCGCCGCGGCGAGGGCGGCGAGCTCGTCGTCGGACGGGCGCACGCCCGGCGGGAGCGCCGGCGCGGCCGGTGCGCCGGCGCGCGGACGGGTCACGAGTCCCGTCTCGAAGACGGCGACGTCCGGGATGCCGCGGCCGACGTTGCGCCGCGCGGTCTCGAGCAGCGTCGTGAGCAGGTCCGTGCGCATGAGGGGCCGGTCGTCCGCGAGCGGGTTGACCAGGCGCAGGGCCCGACGGCGCTCGTCGTCGGCCGGCAGGCGCAGCGCGTCGAGCTCGGCCGTCCCGACGAACGGGTAGCTGAGCGTCTCGACGAACCCTGCCTCGGCGAGCGCCCGGGCCACCGCGCGGCGGACCGCCTGCTCGCGGGTGAGGCCGCGGCCGCCGGGTGCCTTCGGCAGCACCGACGGGATCGCGTCGTAGCCGACGAGCCGCGCGACCTCCTCGACCAGCTCCGCCGAGCCGGTGAGGTCGGGTCGCCACGACGGGGGCGTGACCACGAGCACGTCCGCACCGTCGGACGACGAGCCGCCCGCGACGTCGCAGCCCAGCGCGCCCAGCGTGCCCACGACCTGCTCGAGCGAGTACGGCACGCCGACGAGCCGCTCCGGCTCCGTGGCAGGCAGCAGCACGGGAGCGGGCGGGGTGACGCGGTCCAGGTCCGAGACCGCCGGGTCGGCGGTGCCGCCCCCGTGCTCGACGAGCAGGTCGACGACGCGCTGCGCGGCGACCGCGGGCAGGCGCGGGTCGACACCGCGCTCGAACCGCTTCGCGGCCTCGCTCGAGAGCTTGTGCCGGCGCGACGTGCGCGCGACCGACACGGGGTCGAAGTGCGCGGCCTCGACGAGGACGTCCGTCGTCGTCGGGCCGACCTCCGAGGACGCCCCGCCCATGACGCCCGCGAGGCCGAGGACGCGGGACGCGCGCGCGCCGCCGGGCGAGTCGGTGATGAGGAGGTCCTGCGCGTCGAGCGCACGGTCGGCGCCGTCGAGCGTCGTCAGCCGCTCCCCCGCCTGCGCGCGCCGGACGACGACCGGCGCGGCGACCTGCGCGAGGTCGTAGGCGTGCAGCGGCTGGCCGAGGTCGAGCATGACGTAGTTCGTCACGTCGACCGCGAGCGAGATGGGTCGCATGCCCGACGCGGTGAGACGTCGCTGCATCCACGCCGGCGTCGTCGCGGCCGGGTCCAGGCCGCGCACGACGCGCGTGACGAAGCGGTCGCAGCCGTCCACGCCGTGGACGGGCGCCACGTCGTCGACCTCCACGGGGAAGCCGTCGGGCGTCGCGGCCGGGGGCGGCGTCGGCAGCGAGGCGGCGAGGCCCCGGTCGGTGAAGCGCGCGCCGGTCGAGTGCGCGTACTCGCGCGCGACCCCGCGGTAGGAGAACGCGTACCCGCGGTCCGGGGTGACGTTGATCTCGAGCACCTCGTTCCCCAGGCCCAGGAGCGCGACGGCGTCCTGGCCCGGGGTGAGGTCGGCCTCGGCGAACCCGAGGCGCGGGAGCACGATGATGCCGTCGTGGTCCTCGCCCAGCCCGAGCTCGCGCTGGGAGCAGATCATGCCGTCGGACACGTGCCCGTAGGTCTTGCGGCTCGCGATGGCGAACGGCCCGGGCAGCACCGCGCCCGGGAGCGCGACGACGACCAGGTCCCCCTCGCCGAAGTTGTGCGCCCCGCACACGATGCCGCGCGGCTCGCCGCCCTGCGACGCCGGGACGCCGTCGACGTTGTGCACGCCGACGTCGACCTGGCACCAGTTGATCGTCTTGCCGTTCTTCTGCGGCTCGGGCGTCAGCGCGAGCACGCGCCCGACGACGAGCGGGCCCGTCACGGCGGCGCCGTGGACCTCCTCCTCCTCGAGGCCGACGCGCACGAGGTCGGCGGCGAGCTGCTCGGCGGTGAGGCCTGCGGGGAGCTCGACGTGGTCGCCGAGCCAGTCCAGGTCGACGTACGGCATCAGACGCCCCTTCCGAGCTGGGCGGAGAAGCGCACGTCGCCCTCCACCATGTCGTGCATGTCCGCGATCTCGTGGCGCAGCATGAGCGTGCGCTCGATGCCCATGCCGAACGCGAACCCCGAGTAGACCTCCGGGTCGACCCCCGCGGCGCGCAGCACGTTCGGGTTGACCATCCCGCAGCCGCCCCACTCGATCCAGCCCGGCCCGCCCTTCTTCTGCGGGAACCACAGGTCCATCTCGGCGCTGGGCTCGGTGAACGGGAAGAAGCTCGGGCGCAGTCGCGTGCGGGCCTCCGGCCCGAACATGGCCCGCGCGAACGCGTCGAGCGTCCCCAGGAGGTTCGCCATCGTCAGACCCTCGTCGACCGCGATGCCCTCGACCTGGTGGAAGACGGGCGTGTGGGTCGCGTCGAGCGCGTCCGTGCGGAACACCTTGCCCGGGCACGCGACGTACAGCGGCACGCCCCGCGCGAGCAGCGAGCGCGCCTGGACGGGGGACGTGTGCGTGCGCAGCACGAGGTTCGACGGCTCGTCGCCGTCGCCCGCGACGTAGAACGTGTCCTGCATCTGGCGCGCCGGGTGGTCGGGGCCGAAGTTCAGCGCGTCGAAGTTGAACCACTCCGCCTCGACCTCGGGGCCGTCGGCGATCTCCCAGCCGAGGCCGACGAAGAAGTCGGCGACCCGCTCCTGCAGCGTCTCGAGCGGGTGGCGCGCGCCCCGCGGGGCGCGGTCGGTCGGCAGCGTGACGTCGACGGCCTCCTCGACGAGGACGCGCTCGTCGCGCTCGGCCTCGAGCTCGGCGTGGCGCGCGGCGAGGGCCTGGTTCAGGCGACCGCGCAGCGGCCCGAGCAGCCGGCCGGCCGTCTTCTTGTCCTCGGGCGGGAGGGAGCCGATCTGCCGGTTCGCGAGCGCGAGCGCGCTGCGGTCGCCGGTGTGCTCGGTGCGCACGGCCTTCAGGGCGTCGAGGTCGCCGGCCGCGGCGACGGCCGCGAGCGCCGCGTCGAGCGCACGCTGCAGGGCGTCGACGTCGAGCGGCGACGGCGCGTCGGTGGGAGGGCCGTCGCTCGCGGGGGCGACGGCGGCGTCAGGGCTGGACATACGAGCCTTCCTGGCGATGTCGGGACAGCTGGCTGGACGGTGGGGAGGGCCCACGGGCGCATCACGAGGGCCGGACGCGCGGACGCGCCGGGCGCGTCCGCGACATTCTAGGGCGCCCGTCCGGGCCCCGACCTACCGGTCGCGTCCGCGTCCCGGTGAGGAGGCGTGACGGCGTACGTCAGCAGCGCGGGCCCGTGACGGGCCCGGGAAATCGACGACCAGCTCGTACGCTCACCCGCCCATCGTCGCACGACGGCGGCTCCTCGCCGACCGGGGCATGATGGGCCCGTGGTGGAGAGGACCCAGCAGGGACCGGCGTGGCCCGCGTACGGACGCGCGGACGCACCGCCCGACCCGCTGCAGCGCACGCTCGACGCCGACCTGTCGACACGGACGCCACCCGCCGGGGGACGGCACCACGAGGACGCTCGGGCCGCGCGGCCGTCGGCACGCAGGGCCGTCGGCCCGCCGTCCGCGGACCGCGTCGCAGCAGCCGCACCCGCCGCGCCGCGGGACCGCGGCTTCTGGGCGTCCCTGCGCCGCGGCCTCCTGCCCGGCGCCGGCGTGGTGCTCGTCGTGCTCGTCGTCGGTCGCGTCACGACCGGCCTGGGTCCGGAGAGCCCCGCCGTCGTCGTGCCGTACGCCGTGACCCTCGTCGTCGGTCCGCTGCTCGGCGTCGTGTGCGCGGTCGGCTGGGCGCGGGACGCGTCCCGCCGACGCGCCGCGCGCGCCGTCGGCGACCCGGCACCGGTGCGGCCGAGCCGGGTGCTGGGCGGCGCGACGACCGTCCTCGGCGTCGTGCTCGCCGCGCTGGTGGCGACCCCGCTGTGGGTCGCCTTCAGCGGCTGACGTCGGGAACGTCGACCGGCTCCCCCGGCCCCGGCCGGGGACCGGTGAGCGGCGCCGAGCCGATCTCGTGGTGCACCGGTCGGCCGGCCCCGAGGTCCGAGGCGACGACGGCGAGGCGCGTCGCCTGCCAGCGGGGACCGTCGTAGACGGCGAGCGCCGCGGCCGGGACCTCGAGCGCGTCCCGCAGCGTCGGCCCGGTGGGGCGGCCCCGCCGGCCGGCCCGTCGGTCCGCCTGGCGTGCACCGGCCGCCGCGCGCGCGACGGTGAGGTGCGCGCGCTGGCGCGGTCGACGGTCGACGCGGGCCCCGGCCGCCGCACCGGCCTCGGCTGCCGACGCGCTCAGCGTGCGCAGGTGGTCCAGGTCGGCGCGGGGGCCGCCGACGCCCACCCACAGCACCCGCCGGTCGAAGACGCCGGCGCCGTGCAGCCCGAGCTCGAGCGCGGGCGTGGCGCGAGCGACCTCGGCGAGGGCGTCGACGAGGTCGGGGACCGCGCCGTCGGGCACCTCGCCGTAGAACGCGACGGTGACGTGCCACAGCTCCCGCGGCGTCCACCGGACGAGGGGCGCGCCGTCGGGGCGAGACGCCTCGTGGGCGCGCACCGCGCCGAGCGCGAGGTCGAGGTGGTCGCTCGCGGCGACGTCGGGGTACACCGCGGCGAAGATCCTCACCCGCGCACCCCGCGGTGGGCCCGGCTGGACGCGTAGAGGCACACCGTGGCGGCGGTCGCGAGGTTGAGCGACTCGGCACGTCCGCGGATGGGGACGCGGACGACCGCGTCCGCGAGGGCGCGGTCCTCCTCGGGGAGCCCCCACGCCTCGTTCCCGAACACCCACGCCGTCGGCCGGGCGAGGTCCGGGAGATCGCGCACACCGTCCGCTCCGGCGGGGACGCTGCCTCGACCCGCGACGTCGAGCAGGTCGTCGAGGTCGTGGTCCCCGGCCCCGTCGGCGGCGAGGACGAGCAGGCCGGCAGCACGCAGGGCGTCCACGGCGTCCTCGAGCGGCAGGCCCGAGACGACGGGGACGTGGAAGAGCGAACCCGCGGTCGAGCGCACGACCTTGGGGTTGTGCACGTCCACGCTGTCGCCCGCGAGGACGACGGCGCCGGCCCCGGCCGCGTCCGCCGCGCGGATCACGGTCCCGGCGTTGCCGGGGTCGCGGACCGTCGCGAGGACCGCGACGAGCAGCGGGCCCGTGGCGCGGGCCGACGCCGTCACCAGCGCCTCGGCCAGAGAGGGGCGCTCCTCGCGCACGACCGCGAGCACGCCCTGCGCGTCCGGGCTCATCGCCGCGAGGACCTCGGGCGTGCCCACGTGGACGTGCAGGGCGGCGGCGCGCGCGTCCGCGACGATCTCGTCGTAGCGCCGTGCCGCCGACGGCGTGAGGTAGAGGTCGCGTACGCGTCCGGGCGCGTGCCGCACCGCCTCGCGCACGGCCTGCGGGCCCTCGACGAGGAGCTGACCGTGCCGCGAACGCGCCGGACGCCCGGACAGGGCCCGGACCGCCCTGACCCGGTCGCTGCGAGGGTTCGTCAGCGTGGGGTCGAGGGGGTCGGGCACCGGCCGGGCGTCCGTGGCGTCGGTGCGGCTGCTCAGGCCGCGGCCTTGGGCGCGTTGACGTCCTCGGGGAGCGCGTCCTTCGCGACCTGGACGAGGGCGTTGAACGCCACCACGTCGTTGACCGCGAGCTCCGCGAGCAGGCGACGGTCGACCTCGACACCCGCGGCCTTGAGGCCCTGGATGAGGCGGTTGTACGTCAGGCCCTGGGCGCGCGACGCCGCGTTGATGCGCTGGATCCACAGCTTGCGGAAGTCGCCCTTGCGCGCCTTGCGGTCACGGTAGGAGTAGACGAGGGAGTGGGTGACCTGCTCCTTCGCCTTGCGGTAGAGGCGCGAGCGCTGGCCGCGGTAGCCGCTGGCGCGCTCGAGGGTCGTACGGCGCTTCTTCTGGGCGTTGACCGCCCGCTTCACGCGTGCCACGTGATGCTCCTTGCAGTTCGGGGCTCAGGGTGAGCCGGTCGGCGACGGGATGCCGTCACCGCGACCGGGTCACTTGCCGAGCAGCTTCTTGATGGACTTGACGTCGGCGGGCGAGACCACCTGGTCTGCGGCGAGGCGGCGCTTGCGCTTGGTCGCCTTGTGCTCCAGGTAGTGGCGGGCGTTGGTCTGCTCGCGCATGACCTTGCCGCTCCCCGTGATGCGGAAGCGCTTCTTGGCACCCGAGTGCGTCTTGTTCTTCGGCATGACTGCCGTCTCTCCTTGTGTCCGGTCAGCCACCTCGCGGTGGCCGACGTGTTCGGGTCCGGGCCGGTGGGCCCGGACCCCGAGCAGGGTCGGTCGGTGCGCCCGGTCGTCAGCCGGTCTTGCCGCGCGGTGAGGGCTTCGGCGCGGGGCGCGGGGCGCCCGGCTTCGGCGCGGGCCGCGGCACGGCAGGCTTGGGCGTGCCGGACGCCGCGGGAGACGGCGCCGCCGCGGGCCGGGGCGCCGGCGGACGCGGTGCCGACCGTGCCGGCTCCGCCGCCTGCGTCCGGGGACGCGGTGCCGCGGGTGCCCTGGCGGGCGCGGCCGCCTTCGCCGGGGCGGGTGCCTTCGCCGGGGCGGGTGCCTGGGCGGGAGCGGGGGCCGGCGACGGCGCGACGGGCTCGGCCGGCGCCTCGGCCACCGGCGTCTCCACCGGTGCCTCCGCGACCGGCGACCCGGCCGGGGCGGTCTCCTCGACCGGGGCCTCGACCTGAGGCGCGTCGTCGTCCTCCGGGGCGTCGGGCTCGCGCTGGGCGGCCCGCTGCGCGGACTTCGTCAGCCGGGGCTCGGCCTCCTGCGCGCGCTTGCGCTGCTCGCTCTTGGCGTCGGCCTTCTTCTTCACCGGGCCGAGGACCATCGTCATGTTGCGCCCGTCCTGCTTGGGCATCGACTCGACGAAGCCCAGGCTCGGAGACGTCGTCCGCGAGGCGCTGCAGCAGACGGACGCCCATCTCGGGGCGCGACTGCTCACGGCCGCGGAACATGATCATGACCTTGACCTTGTCGCCGGCCGAGAGGAACCGCTCGACGTGGCCCTTCTTGGTGCCGTAGTCGTGCGGGTCGATCTTCAGCCGGAAACGGATCTCCTTGAGGACCGTGTTCGCCTGGTTCCGCCGCGCCTCGCGCGCCTTCATGTCCGACTCGTA
This sequence comes from Cellulosimicrobium sp. Marseille-Q8652, assembly GCF_965112045.1. Classification (NCBI taxonomy): domain Bacteria; kingdom Bacillati; phylum Actinomycetota; class Actinomycetes; order Micrococcales; family Promicromonosporaceae; genus Cellulosimicrobium; species Cellulosimicrobium sp. Marseille-Q8652. The sequence continues at coordinate 1,613,580 of NZ_CBCOPS010000002.1, forward strand.
CTTGAACTTGCCGAAGTCCATGAGCCTTGCAGACGGGCGGGCGGGCGTCCGGGGCGACCTCGACCAGGTCGAGGTCGGCGTCCTGGGCAAGGCTCAGGGCAACCTCGGTGCGGACGACGCCGACCTGCTCCCCGCCGGGACCGATGAGCCGGACCTCGGGGACGCGGATCCGATCGTTGATGCGAGGCTCGCTGATGTGATGCTCCTAGGAAGTCGTCGGTAGACCGCCCGGCACGAGGAAGGCCCCCGTCCTGAGCGCAGGGCGGAGGCCATCGGTTCCGGGAGCCGCGGCGCGAGCCACGACGACCACGTCTGGGCGACGCGCCACGCGGGCGAGCCGTCCGGACCAGGACCCGGCCTCTGTCGCGACATGACGTCGACGGTCGAGACCCGGGTGGGATGGGATCCACTTGCGCACCTGCGCGGACCCGCCCCGGCGGGCCGGAGACGGCGGTGGAGCCGCTCCGGATCGCCGACGCACGTCGTGCAGGTCGGTCAGCCAGCAAGACTACCAGAGGCCGGCCCCACCCTGCGCGACCCCGCGCGAGCCCCGCGCCACGCGGCCCGAGCGCCCCGGGACGTGTCCAGGGAACTAGATCGTCTCCATCATTGGAACTCTTCCAGAGAAGCGGGTTAGGGTGGTGCCATGACGACGGGATCGGCACGGTCCGTCGCCGCACCGGACGGTGGGGCGACCACCACGCACCGGGCGGGCCACGAGGCCGAGCTGCGCGAGCACGGGCTGCGCGTCACGGCGGTGCGCCTCGCGGTGCTCGACGCCGTGGACGCCCGCCAGCACGTCGACGCGGACGCCGTGCTGCGTGCGGTGCGCGCGGCGCTGGGTTCCGTCTCGGTCCAGGCGGTCTACGACGTCCTCAACACGCTGACGGACAAGGGCCTGCTCCGGCGCATCGAGCCGGCCGGCCACCCCGCCCGCTACGAGCGCCGCCTCGGGGACAACCACCACCACGTCGTGTGCCGCGCGTGCGGCGCCGTCTCCGACGTCGACTGCACCGAGGGCCACGCCCCGTGCCTCACCCCGAGCAGCACCTCCGGCTTCCGGATCGACACCGCCGAGGTGACGTTCTGGGGCCTGTGCCCCGACTGCGCACCCTGACCCCGACCACCCCCACCGCCTGGACCCGCGCACCCCGCGGCTGCCCGTTTTCGCACGAAGATCACGATCCGGACCCGGTCTCGCCGACCAGGTCCGCTGGAAGGAGCGCCTCATGACCGCCCCGTACACGACGACCAACGCCGGAGCGCCCGTCGCGTCCGACGCACACTCGCAGTCCGTCGGTGCCGACGGCCCGATCGTCCTGCACGACCACTACCTCGTCGAGAAGCTCGCGCAGTTCAACCGCGAGCGGGTCCCGGAGCGAGTCGTCCACGCCAAGGGCGGCGGCGCGTTCGGCACCTTCACGGTGACGGGCGACGTCAGCGCCTACACGCGCGCTGCCGTCTTCCAGCCGGGCACGGCGACCGAGATGCTCGCGCGCTTCTCGTCCGTCGCCGGCGAGCACGGCTCGCCCGACACGTGGCGCGACCCGCGCGGTTTCGCCCTGAAGTTCTACACGAGCGAGGGCAACTACGACCTCGTCGGGAACAACACCCCCGTCTTCTTCATCCGCGACGGCATCAAGTTCCCCGACTTCATCCGCTCGCAGAAGCGCCTGCCCGGGTCGAACCTGCGCGACAACGACATGCAGTGGGACTTCTGGACGCTGTCGCCCGAGTCGGCGCACCAGGTCACGTGGCTCATGGGCGACCGCGGCCTGCCGTCGAGCTGGCGCCACATGGACGGGTTCGGCTCGCACACCTACCAGTGGATCAACGCCGCGGGCGAGCGCTTCTGGGTCAAGTACCACTTCACGACCCAGCAGGGCATCGACAACCTGTCGGCCGACGAGGCGGCGCAGCTCGCGGGCTCCGACGCCGACCACCACATCCGCGACCTCTACGAGCACATCGAGACGGGCGACTTCCCGCGCTGGACGCTGTCGGTCCAGGTCATGCCGTACGAGGACGCGAAGACGTACCGGTTCAACCCGTTCGACCTCACGAAGGTGTGGCCGCACGGCGACTACCCGCTCGTCGAGGTCGGCGTCATGGAGCTCAACCGCAACCCGGAGAACTACTTCGCCGAGATCGAGCAGGCGACGTTCGCGCCGAGCAACTTCGTGCCCGGCATCGCGGCGAGCCCCGACAAGATGCTCCTCGCGCGGATCTTCTCCTACGCGGACGCGCACCGGTACCGCGTCGGCACGAACCACGCCCAGCTCCCGGTGAACGCCCCGCGCGGCGCCGAGGAGGGTGGCCACTCGTACGCGAAGGACGGCGCGATGCGCTACGGCTTCCCCTCCGCGACGACGCCGGTCTACGCGCCGAACAGCCGCGGCGGGGCGCACGCCGACCCGGCCCGTGCGGCCGAGTCCACCGGCTGGGAGGCCGACGGCGAGCTCACGCGCGCGGCCGCGACGCTCCACTCCGAGGACGACGACTTCGGCCAGGCGGGCACGCTCTACCGCGAGGTCTTCGACGGTCCGGCGCGCACCCGCTTCCTCGAGACGATCACGGGCCACGTGGGCGGCGTGCAGAGCGTCGACATCCGCGAGCGGGCGATCCAGTACTGGACGAACGTCGACGCCGAGCTCGGCGCCGCGCTGCGCGTCGCGCTCGAGGCCGAGGGCGCGCCGGTCGAGTCCGGCGAGCCGGGCACGGCGAGCGAGCCCGTGCGCGTCTGACGTCCCGGCCCGACGTCCCGGCCCGGTGCCGGGACGTCGGGCGCCGCCCGGGGACCTCGCGGACCCCGGGCGGCTCCCCCGTTCCGGGCGAGCGCAGGACGTCCTCGTGGCGGCACGCCGTCCCGGCCGCCCGGCCCGGATGGAAGGATGGACGCCATGAGCACCGAGAACTCCCCCGCGCAGGACCCGTCGACGGACGCCGTGCGCGACATCGCGGACGTGGCCGCCGTCGAGGTCATCACCTCGGCCGCGGTGCACCTCATGAGCGCCGCCGCCGTCAAGTGCGGCCTCGCGGAGGACGCCGAGGCGCAGGGCCACCTCGACCTCGACGAGGCACGCAAGCTCATCAACGCGCTCGCCGCCCTCGTCACCGCCAGCGCGCCGGACATCGGCAACCAGCACGCCCGGTCGCTGCGCGACGGGCTGCGCTCGCTGCAGCTCGCCTTCCGCGAGGCCTCCGTGTACCCGGACGCCCCCGGTGACGGGCCCGGCGAGAACTACACGGGCGCGGTGAGTTGAGCACCCCGCCGCCGCCTCCGTCGTCGGGCGGTCCCGCGCCCGGCAGCCCGGCTCCCCCCGGCGCCGCCCCCACGGAGCGCCTGTGGCCGGGCGGCGGCCCCGCGCCCGGCGACCCCGCACCCGGCGACCCCGCACCCGGTGACGGCGAGCAGGTGCCCGGGCACCCGTCGGCGACGCCCGAGCGAGGACCCGGGCAGCCGCCGCCCCCGGCGCCCGCCCCGCGGAGCCGTCGGCGCCGGCGTGCCGTCGTGACGATCGTCCTCCTGTCGCTCCTGCTCGCGGGCGCGCTGGGGCTGGGTGCGTACCTGTGGGTCACCACGGCCCGCTGGCAGGAGACCAGTGCCGACTGGGAGACGCAGGCCCGCGCGCTCGGCGAGGACGTCGCGCGGCTGCAGGCGGACCTCGACGGCGCCAACGCCGAGCTCGAGTCGGCCCGTGGCCAGCTCACCACCGCCCAGGACAGGATCGCCGACCTGGCGAACGAGAAGGCCCAGCTCGGCGACGAGAACGAGGCCTCGCAGCAGTACCTGGACTACCAGAGCAGGGTCTCCGACGCGGCGGGCAAGGTCGCCGCGGCGCTCGGCCAGTGCACGACGGCGCAGTCCCAGCTCATCGGCTACCTCAACAACCGCGACGCCTACGAGCCCGCCGACCTGGAGCGCTTCTCCGGCCAGGTCGACGAGCTGTGCCAGGCGGCGACCGACGCGAACGCGCAGCTCCAGCAGGAGCTCGCGGGATGACGCGGGAGGCCCGGCGGGCGCAGCGGGAGCGGCGCGCGGCGCGGCGCGCCGACCGGTGGACGGCGCGCCCCCGCCGGCGCGCGCCCGTCGCGACCACGGTGGCGGCGTCCGTCGTCGCGGTGTCCGTCGTCGCCGGGTGCGGCGTCCTGCCCGAGCTGCCCGAACCCGTGCCGCAGAGCGTCGTCCCGTCGTTCGCCGCACCGGACGAGCCCTCCGGGTCGGGGGTCCTGTCCCCCGACGGGTCGGACGCGGTGCGACGGATGGCCGTGCGCATCCGCAACGTCGGCTGCGAGGGTCTGTCGACGGGCTCGGGGTTCGCGCTCGACGCCCGCACGCTCGTGACGAACAAGCACGTCGTGGACTCCTCGCGCTCGCTCCAGCTCCTCACCTACGACGGCAGGGACATCGCCGCCCAGACCGCGAGCACCGCGGGTCTCGCCGACCTCGCGATCGTGCGCACGGCCGAGGACCTGCCGTCGGCGCCGACGCTGGCCGCGGCCGACCCGGGCCCGGGCGACCCCGTGACCGTCGTGGGGTACCCGGAGGGCGGGCGCCTCACGGTGACCGAGGGCTCCGTGATCGGCACGACGACCGACCCGCTGCACGAGAACCTCGGCGAGGTCCTCGTGACCGACGCCCCGGTCGAGCCCGGCAGCTCCGGGTCGGCTGCGCTCAACGGGTCGGGCGAGGTCATCGGTGTCGTGTACGCGAAGACCTCGACGGACAAGAGCCTGCTCGTGCCCGTGAGCACCCTCCGCGAGCTGCTCGCCGACGAGTCCTCGTTCAGCGCCGTGACGGAGTGCGGGGGCTGAGCCGCGCGCGACGCGTCGCGGAGGTCTACTGTCGGCGGCATGACAACGAACGCGAGCCCCGGCGACGCGCCCGCCGTCGACCCGGCGCACATCACGCAGGCCGCACGTGACACCCTGACCGTCCGCCGGGTCTACGGGGACGCCTACGAGCGCGGCTCCACGCTCGTCATCCCCGTGGCCACGGTCTGGGGCGGTACCGGCTCCGGCTGGGGCTCCGGCTCCGGCGAGCTGTCGGGCAAGGGGGCGGCCGACTGGCCGTTCCGCGTCGGACGGTCCACGCCCCCGGCCGAGACCGCCACGGAGCGGCCGTCCGACGGTCCCGGCTCCGGCAACGCGGGTGGCGACGCCGGCGGCGAGGGCTCGGGCGGGGGCGGCGGGTTCGGCGTCCGGGTCAAGGCCACGGGCGTGTACGTCGTCGACGACGCGGGCGTGCGCTGGCAGCCGGCCGTCGACGTGAACCGCGTGGTCCTCGGAGGGCAGGCCGTCCTGGCGGTCGTCGGGGTCGCGGCGTCGGTGGCCTGGGCCGTCGGGCGGCTCCGCCGGGGCTGACGAGGTCGGCTCGGACGCCCGGACCCGTCAGTCCGCGCGACCGATCCGCAGCTCGAGCCCGTCCACGCGCCCCGACACGACCTCGTTCGCCGCCAGGGCCGCGTTGACCTGCGCCAGCACGGCGTCGAGACCTGCGCGGTCGAGGCCCGCGTCGATGCGCAGGACGACGGCGACCTCCGCGCGCCGCCCGGGCTCCGCCCACGCGCGCGCGACGTGCGGCACCCCGGCGACGGCCGACGCGACCGCGTCCCGCACCGCGGGCGTGACGACGCCGTCGACCACGGCGGGCTCCCACTCCACGCCCTGGGCGAGGGCCCAGACCGCCGGTCGCGGCACGAGCACGGTGACGGGGCCGGCCGGGTCGACGACCAGCAGAGCCCAGTCCTCGCTGACGGCCGACAGCGCCGCCCGGCGCGCGTCCACGGGGACCGGACGCGCGTCCGCGCGCCACGCCGCCATCGACGCGACCGACGTGAACGCCGGCAGGGCACGACGTCCGTCCGGCGCCTGGAGCGCGACGACGCCGGCAGACGCCTCCTTGTCCACCGTGTGGCCGTGCTCCCCCTCGTCCGACGCCTCGAGCTCGGCGAGGATCGGGACCAGCACGCGCGTGCTCGCGAGCCGGCTCACGACCTGGGCGACCGTCGCCTCCCCGCGCTGGTGCGCGGCGAGCGTCCCGGCCAGCTCGGGATCGGGCGAGCCGTCGTCGCCCGAGAAGCCGGACGAGGGCGGCAGCGCCTTCCCGGCGCCCGCCGCGCCGACACCGGCGCCCGGCTCCGGGCGACCGGGACCGCGGTCGTGGGTGCCGTCGGCCACGGTCACGGCCGGCCCGCGACGTCGAGCGCCTGCGGGAGCGTGAACGCCCCGGCGTACAGCGCCTTGCCCACGATGGTGCCCTCGATGCCGGCGGGCACGAGGGCACGCAGCGCCTCCAGGTCCGCGAGGCTCGAGATGCCCCCCGAGGCGACGACGGGCGCGTCGGTGCGCGACGCGACGTCGCGCAGGAGCTCGAGGTTCGGGCCGCGCAGCGTCCCGTCCTTCGTCACGTCCGTCACGACGTAGCGCGCGCAGCCCGCGGCCTCGAGGCGGTCGAGGACCTCCCACAGGTCGCCGCCCTCCTCCGTCCAGCCGCGCGCCGCGAGGGTCGTGCCCCGCACGTCGAGGCCGACGGCGACCGCGTCGCCGTGCTCCGCGATGACCTTCGCCGTCCAGCCCGGGTTCTCGAGCGCCGCGGTGCCGAGGTTGACCCGCCGGGCGCCGGTGGCGAGCGCGCGCTCGAGCGACGCGTCGTCGCGGATGCCGCCCGACAGCTCGACCTGGACGTCGAGCCGGCCGACGACGTCGGCGAGGAGCTCCGCGTTGGACCCCCGCCCGAACGCCGCGTCGAGGTCCACGAGGTGGATCCACTCCGCACCGCCGGACTGCCAGTCGAGCGCCGCGGCGAGCGGGTCGCCGTACGAGGTCTCGGAGCCCGCCTCGCCCTGCACGAGGCGGACGGCCTGGCCGTCGGCGACGTCGACGGCGGGGAGCAGCACGAGGCGGTCGGTCACGAGGTATCTCCATCGGTCGTGGCGCGGCCTCCCGCGCCGGGTGGTTCGGACGGCCCGCGGTCGCGGCGACGGTCGGACCGTCGGCCGCGCACGGAGACGTCGCGTCAGAGCGTGCGGACCCAGTTCTCGAGCAGGGCCGCGCCCGCGTCGCCGGACTTCTCCGGGTGGAACTGGGTGGCGGACAGCGGGCCGTTCTCCACGGCGGCGACGAACCGGCCGCCGTGGTCGGACCACGTGACGAGGGGACGCCGGATCGAGGACCCGGAGGGCACGTCGTCGCCGAGCGGGAAGGTGCGCGCCGCGTAGGAGTGCACGAAGTAGAAGCGCTCGTCCTGGATGCCGTCGAAGAGGACGGTGCCCTCCGGTGCGTCGACGGTGTCCCAGCCCATGTGCGGGACGACCTCCGCCTCGAGGCGGTCGACGAGCCCGGGCCACTCCCCCAGCCCGTCGGCCAGCGTGCCGTGCTCGTCGCCCTGCTCGAACATCACCTGCATGCCGACGCAGATGCCGAGGACGGGACGCCCGCCCGCGAGCCGGCGCCCGACGATCTCGTTCCCCCGCACCGCCCTGAGGCCGTCCATCACGGCCGCGAACGCGCCGACGCCCGGCACGACGAGACCGTCGGCGTCCTGCGCGCGAGCGCGGTCGGCGGTGAGCTCGACGTCAGCGCCGACGCGCTCGAGAGCACGCACGGCGGACCGCACGTTGCCGAACCCGTAGTCGAGGACCACCACCGAGGGTCGCCGGCCGGCCGCCGGACCGCTGCCGACGGCGCTCACTGCTTGCGCGCCCGGCGACCGGCGGCGGTGAGCAGCCGCATGGCCTTCCACCGGGAGATGGACGAGCTGGCGACGACACCGTCGAGGTCCGCGACGGAGGTGGAGCCGGTGAGCAGGTCCTCGAGCGCTTCGGGAGCACCGCCGAGGACGAGGCCCGGCGCGAGCGTGTCCCCGACCGCGCCGTCGCTCCAGCGCGTCATGGTGAGCTGCTCGCCGCGGCGCTCGACGAGGATGAGCGGGACGCCCTTGACGAGCGTGGTGAGCGCCGCGGCGGCGACCGACGGCGCGTCGCCCGACCGGTCACGGAGCACCGCGACGGCGCCCACGTCGGTCGCGACCACGTCGGCCTCGACCTGGGCGAGCGAGCACGCGGCGGCGAGCGGCTCGGCGCCCGCGATCTGCGTGACGAGCGCGACGAGCTCCGGCTCCGACCCTCCGGTCAGTGACGACAGGTCGTCCGGGACCTCGAGGCCCTCGAGGGACTCGGCGCGCGCACGGTCGTCGTCCGGCGCGCCGAGGGTGGGGTCGGTGCTCACAGTGCTCCCTTGGTCGACGGGACGCCCTCGACGCGCGGGTCGAGCGCGACGGCGGCGCGCAGCGCCCGGGCGAGGGCCTTGAACTGGGCCTCCACGACGTGGTGCGGGTCGCGGCCCGCCAGGACGCGGACGTGGAGGCAGATGCCGGCGTGGTGCGCGATCGACTCGAGCACGTGCCGCGTGAGCGACCCCGTGAAGTGCCCGCCGATCAGGTGGTACTCCTGCCCCTCGGGCTCGCCCGAGTGCACGAGGTACGGACGGCCGGACACGTCCACGACCGCGAGCGCGAGCGCCTCGTCGAGCGGGACCGTGGCGTCGCCGAAGCGCGAGATGCCGCGCTTGTCGCCGAGCGCGACGCGCAGCGCCTCGCCGATCGCGATCGCGACGTCCTCGACCGTGTGGTGCGCGTCGACGTGGGTGTCGCCCGTGGCCTCGACCGTGAGGTCGATGAGCGAGTGCTTGCCCAGCGCGGTGAGCATGTGGTCGTAGAACGGGACGGTCGTCGAGATCTCCGTCCGCCCCGTCCCGTCGAGGTCGAGCTCGACCCGGACGCTCGACTCGCTGGTCGACCGCTCGATGCGCCCTGTGCGACTCACAGTCCTGCCACCTCCACGAGGGCGTCCCGGAACGCCCGCATCTCGTCGCGGGTGCCGATCGACACCCGCAGCCATCCGTCGGGCCCAGTCTCCCGGATGAGCACGCCCCGCTCCAACAGACCGGTCCAGACCGCGTGCCGGTCGGCGAACGTGCCGAAGAGGACGAAGTTCGCGTCGGAGTCCGCGACCTCGAGCGCGCGGCCGTCCGGGTGGCGCAGGGAGCGCAGCCACGCGACGGTCGCGTCGCGCTCGGCGCGCAGCGCGTCCACCTGGGCGAGGAGCTCGTCGGCGTGCGCGAGCGCACCCCGCGCGACCGCCTGCGTGACGGCCGACAGGTGGTACGGCAGGCGCACCACGCGCAGCGCGTCGACGAGCCCGGTCGAGGCCGTGAGATATCCCACCCGTGCGCCGGCGAGCGCGAACGCCTTCGACATCGTGCGCGTGACCGCGAGGTTCGGGTAGCGGTCGAGGAGCTCGAGCGCGGACGGCGTGCCCGCACGCCGGAACTCGCCGTACGCCTCGTCGACGACCACGACGGCGGGTGCCTCGCCGTCACCCGTCGGCACGCGGACCGCGAGCGCCGCCTCGCAGACCGCCTCGACCGTCGCGGCGGGCAGCGCCGTGCCCGTCGGGTTGTTGGGGCTCGCGAGCAGGACGACGGACGGCCGCTCGCGCAGGATCACGTCGCGCGCGTGCCCCGGGTCGAGCGTGAAGTCCTCGGCCCGGCGCCCGACGACCCAGGCGGTGTGCGTGTCGCGCGCGTACTCCGGGTACATCGAGTAGGTCGGTGCGAACGAGACCGCGGTGCGCCCGGGCCCGCCGAAGGCCTGCAGGACGTGGAGCATGATCTCGTTGGACCCGTTCGCCGCCCAGAGCTGCTCGGGCGCACGGTGCACGCCCGACTCCACCTCGAGGTACGCCGCGAGGTCGGCGCGCAGCGCGTGGAAGTCGCGGTCCGGGTACCGGTTGAGCCCGGTGGCCGCGGCCCGGACGTGCTCGGTGATCGTCGCGACGACGGCCGGGCCCGGCGCGTGCGGGTTCTCGTTGACGTTGAGGAGCACGGGCACGTCGAGCTGCGGCGCGCCGTACGGCTCGATGCCGGCGAGCTCGGGGCGCAGCGGCAGCCCGGAGGTCCCGGCGACGGTGGGTGGGGTCACCGGAACAGTCTACGAACCGACCGGCGCCGACCGGCGCCGGCGTCCGGCACGCGGTCACGACGGTCGGTGGGTCGCGGGACCGGGTGTCAGGCCGAGGTGACCTCGCCCGACTCGACCGTGACGGGCACCTCGGGCAGGGGCTCGGGCGCCGGGCCGCCGAGCACGGCGCCGGTCGCGAGGTCGTACCGCGACGCGTGGCACGGGCAGACCAGCTCGCCGTCGCCCGGGGCCACCGTGCACCCTTGGTGGGTGCAGATCGCGCTGAACGCGGCGAACGACCCCTCCTCGGGCTGCGTCACGAGGAGCTGCGCGCCGCCGACCGTGACGCCGAGCGCCCCGCCCACGGGGACGTCGTCGGCCTGGGCGAGCAGGCTCGCCCGGCTCCACGCCCCCACCCTGCTCGCCGCCGTCCGCCGTGCCCGTCCCGCCGCCCGTGCCCGACGGCGCGGGCCCGCCGCACGCGGCCAGGACCAGGAGCGCGGCACCCGCGCCCGAGCCCGTGAGGACCGCTCGCCGAGTCGGTGCGTGCCGCTCGACGACCCCCTCGTCGCGGTGCGGTCCGTCCATGGTGGCCTCCGTCGCAGCGGTGTACCGGGAGGGCGGGGACGTCGTGGAGCCGGCGTGCGCCGACGGCGTGCCCTGTCCGCCGCTCGCCGCCGACGAGCGCCGCACGGCGGACGGCGCTTCAATTGAAGCACCGGGGTCGCAGGTCCGCCCCCGGGCGATCGCCGAGCCGGGCCGCACGCCGGCCCGCACGCCGTTCCCGGCACCCTCGCTCGTCCACCGGACGGAGCCGCGATGACCCTCCCCGGACCTCCCGGGCCCCCCTCCGCCGGGCCGCGCGCCCGTGGCGCGTGGGTGCTCCGCGGCCTGACGGCCGCCGGGCTGCTGCTGTCGGCCGACATCCACCTCGTGCTCTACGTCGAGGGCTACGCCGACATCGACGTCGTGGGGCCGCTCTTCGTGCTCAACGCGGTCGCGGGGCTCGTCCTCGGGATCCTCGTGCTCGTGTGGCGGCACTGGCTCCCGCTGCTCGGTGCGGTCGGGTTCGGCGCCCTGACGCTCGCGGCGTTCTACCTGTCCGCGACGGTCGGGTTCTTCGGGGTCGAGGAGACGGTGCGCGGGACGCAGCAGGTGCTCGCGGCCGTCGCCGAGTGGGTCGTGGTCGTCGCCGGGACGCTCGCGCTCGTGGTGGAGGGACGAAGGTCCCGGGTCGCGTCGCCGTGAGTCCTCCGTCCCTCCGGGCACGGCCCGGCGGCCGACGAGCGCGCGTAGCGTCGATCAGGAGAGACCCTCACCGTCCCCGACCACCTGGAGGAGATCGCGATGACCACCATGCGTGCCGCCGTCGTCCACGACTTCGCCCGCCCGCTCTCGATCGACGAGGTCGAGGTGCCGACGCCCGGGCCGCACGAGGCCCTCGTCGAGGTCGACTACACCGGCGTGTGCCACACCGACCTGCACGCCGCGCACGGGGACTGGCCCGTCAAGCCCGCTCCGCCGTTCGTCCCCGGGCACGAGGGCGTCGGTCACGTCGTGGCCGTCGGTGACCAGGTGACGCGCGTCAAGGTCGGCGACCTCGTCGGCAACGCGTGGCTGTGGAGCGCGTGCGGCGAGTGCGAGTACTGCGAGACGGGCTGGGAGACGCTGTGCCCGGCCCAGAAGAACGGCGGGTACTCGGTCGACGGCTCCTTCGGGCAGTACATGCTGGTCGACGCGCGGTACTGCCCGGTCATCCCGGACGGCGTCGACGAGTCCGCCGTCGGACCGATCCTGTGCGCGGGCGTCACCGTCTACAAGGGTCTCAAGGTCACCGACACCCAGCCGGGCGAGTGGGTCCTCGTCTCGGGCATCGGGGGTCTCGGGCACATCGCGGTGCAGTACGCCGTCGCGATGGGCCGCCGGGTGGCCGCCGTCGACGTGGACGAGGCGAAGCTCGCCCTCGCCCGCAAGCACGGCGCCGAGGTCACCGTGAACGCCGCCACGTCGCCCGACGCCGCCGCGGAGATCCAGCGGCAGACGGGCGGCGGGGTGCACGGCGCGCTCGTCACCGCGGTCAACGCGTACGCCTTCCCGCAGGCCGTGGCGGCGCTGCGGCGCGGAGGGACCGTCTCGCTCGTCGGCCTGCCCCCGGAGAAGTTCCCGCTCGACATCTTCACGACGGTGCTCCTGGGCCTCACCGTCCGCGGGTCGATCGTGGGGACGCGCAAGGACATGGCCGAGGCGATCGACTTCTTCGCGCGCGGCAAGGTGAGCCCGACGTACACCGTCCGGCCGCTCGACGACGTCAACGCGATCTTCGACGAGATGGAGGCGGGCGCGATCGACGGTCGCGTCGTCATGGACATGCGGTCCTGACGGGACCGCGGCTGGGGACGGCCGGGCACACGCAGGGGCGGGTGCGCCTACGATCGGGCGGGTGAGCTCCTCCGACCCGTACGCGGACCTGCCCTTCGACCCGGCCGACGAGCCGCCGCTCGACGACCCGTACGACGCACCCTGGACCGAGCCTGCTGCCGGGGCCGCCGTCGTCCCGGGTGCGGACGCCGCGTCACGGCAGAGCGGGCCGAGCACCGGGTCGCTCCCGGTACCCCGGACGGCCCCCGCCGCGACGGCCTCCGACGTGCCGTCCGACCCGCCGCACGACGTGCCCGCAGCGCCCGCGGCCGGTCCCGCGGCAGGGCCGGGGGACGGCGAGGCCGTGCGGCGCGCGAAGCTCGCGATGCTCCGCGGCCTGCTGGACGGGGAGTCGCTGCGCGAGGACGCGGAGACCGCGCTGCGCGCGCTCGTCGGGCGCGACGACGCCCGCCTGCGCGACGACCAGTGGCGCGCGATCGAGGCGCTCGTGGCGTTCCGTCGCCGTGCGCTCGTCGTGCAGCGCACGGGGTGGGGGAAGTCCGCGGTGTACTTCGTCGCGACGAAGCTCCTGCGCGACCGCGGCGCCGGGCCGACCGTCATCGTCTCGCCGCTGCTGGCGCTCATGCGCGACCAGGTCTCCGCCGCCGCGCGCGCAGGCATCCGCGCGGTGACCATCAACTCGTCGAACGTCACCGAGTGGGACGACGTGCACGCCGCCATCGAGGCCGGCCAGGTCGACGTCCTGCTGTGCTCGCCCGAGCGGCTCAACAACCCGGGCTTCCGCGACGAGGTGCTGCCGCGCCTCGCGGCCGACGCGGGTCTGGTCGTGGTCGACGAGGCGCACTGCATCTCCGACTGGGGCCACGACTTCCGTCCCGACTACCGCCGCATCCGCACCCTGCTGGCCGACCTGCCCAGCGGTATCCCCGTCCTCGCGACGACCGCGACGGCCAACGCGCGCGTGACGGCCGACGTCGCGGAGCAGCTCGGCGTGCACGCGGACGCCGCCGCGGCACCGAGCGGTCCCGGGACGTCCGACGAGGTCCTCGTCCTGCGCGGCGGTCTCGACCGCGAGTCGCTCCACCTCGCGGTGCTGCCTCTGCCCGACCAGCCGTCGCGCGTCGCGTGGCTCACGGAGGCGCTGCAGGACGTCGACGGGTCGGGCATCGTCTACTGCCTCACGGTCTCGGCGGCCGAGCAGGTCGCGAGCCAGCTCCGCTCGGCAGGCCTCGCGGTCGCCGCCTACACCGGGCAGACGGACCCGGCCGAGCGGGAACGGCTCGAGGAGGACCTCAAGGAGAACCGCGTCAAGGCGCTCGTCGCGACGTCGGCGCTCGGGATGGGCTTCGACAAGCCCGACCTGGCGTTCGTCGTGCACCTCGGCGCACCGAGCTCGCCGATCGCGTACTACCAGCAGGTCGGTCGCGCCGGGCGCGGCGTGGACTCCGCGGTGGTCGTGCTCCTGCCCGGCGAGGAGGACCGGCGCATCTGGGAGTGGTTCGCGTCGACGGCGTTCCCGCCCCAGGCGCAGGTGCGCGCGACCCTCGCCGCGCTCGAGGGCGGCGGCACGCAGTCGGTCGCGCAGCTCGAGACCCAGGTGGACCTCAAGCGGTCCCGCCTCGAGGGCATGCTCAAGGTGCTCGACGTCGACGGCGCGGTGCGCCGCGTCAAGGGCGGCTGGGAGTCGACCGGGAGGCCCTGGGAGTACGACGCCGAGCGCTACGCGCGCGTCGAGGAGACGCGCACGGCCGAGCAGCGCGCGATGCTCGACTACGAGGCGACGACCGGCTGCCGCATGGCGTTCCTGCGCGCCGCGCTCGACGACCCCGAGCTCGAGGCGGGCTGGGAGTGCGGGCGGTGCGACCGGTGCGGCGGCGTCACGCTGCCGGCCCTGCCGGACGCGGAGACGGTCGCCGCGGCCCGCGCCGACATGGACCGCCCCGGGGTCGAGGTGGTCGCGCGCCGCCAGTGGCCCAGCGGGATGGACCGGCTCGGCCTCGACGTGCGGGGGCGGATCCCCGCCCAGGAGCAGGCCGAGCCCGGGCGTGCCGTGGCGCGGCTCGACGGCCTCGGGTGGTCCGCACCGCTGCGCGAGCTGTTCGCCCCGGGGGCGCCCGACGGCGAGACGCCCGTCCCGCTGCGCCGTGCCGCCGCGCGCGTGCTCGACGAGTGGGACGCGCTGCGCGCCCCGGCACCGGCCGGCGCCGTCCCCCCGGACGGCGACCGCGCCGGCGCGGGCGCGGACGACGCGACGGGGGCGGCGGGCGCGGCGGGGGCGCCGGGCGCGGCGGCGGACGCGCGCCCTCTGCTCGTCGACGGCGTCGTCGCCGTCCGGTCCGTCTCGCGGCCCGTCCTGACCCGTCACCTCGCGACAGGTCTCGCCGCGTATCTCGGGCGTCCGCTCATCGGGGCGATCGGGCCGGCGCCCGGCCGCGAGGAGCCGGGGCGCCACGACGTGAACTCCGCGACGCGGCTGTCGGGCGTCGCGGGCCGCCTCCGGCTGGAGCTGTCCCCCGCTGCGCTGGCCGGTCTCGCGGGGCGGCGCATCCTCCTCGTCGACGACTGGACGGAGTCCGGCTGGACCCTCACGGTCGCGGCGCGGCTGCTGCGGCAGGCCGGCGCCGACGCGGTCTACCCGTTCGTGCTCGGCGTGCGCTGACCCTCGGTGCGGACGGGAGGTACGCCACGTCTCCCCGGCGCGGCCCCGGACGACGCGGGCTCGTGGCCTGCGGTCCCGCCCGCACCGCGCTCACCACCGCAGCCGGAGCTCGGTGTAGGTCGTGTCGACGAAACCGAGCGAGCGGTACAGCTCTTCGCCGTCAGGCGTCGCGTGCAGCGCGACCGAGTCGACGCCGGCGTCGCGCGCCCACGCGATCGCGGCCTCGACGCACGCGCGCCCGTGGCCGCGCCCGCGCGCGGACGGCAGCGTGCACACGTTGGACAGGTGAGCCGTGAGGCCGCGAGGGTTGCGGGCGGACGGTGCTCCGCGCCCGAGGGTCACGAGCGCGCCGGCGACCACGGCGCCGTCCTCGTCCACGACGAAAGCCGCCGCGTCGTCGCCGGCGAGGGCGTCACGGAACCACGTCAGGGCGCGCTCCTGCCAGACCGGGTCCTCGGCGTCCTCCCCCATGGCCCGCATGAGCTCGACGCGCAGCCCGACGAGAGCCGTCGCGTCCGCACGCCCAGCCCGGCGCACGCGGTCGCCGTCCGTCGGCTCCACCACGACCGTCAGAGGAACCGCGCGCGCACGGCCTCGCCGTGCGCGGGCAGGTCCTCGTCGGCGGCGACGGCGACGATGCGGTCCGCGACCTCCTCGAGCGCGTCGCGGTCGTACTCGATCACCTGGACGGCCTTGACGTAGCTGTGCACGCCGAGGCCGCTCGAGAAGTGCGCGCACCCGCCCGTCGGCAGGACGTGGTTGGAGCCCGCCATGTAGTCGCCGAGCGACACCGGCGACCACGGGCCGACGAAGATCGCGCCTGCGCTGCGCACACGGTCCGCGAGCGCGGACGCGCCCGCGGTCTGGATCTCGAGGTGCTCCGCGCCGTACGCGTCGACGACGGCCAGGCCCTGCTCCAGGTCGTCGACGAGCACGACCGCGGACTGCTTGCCCGCGAGCGCCTGCGCGACGCGCTGGGTGTGCTTCGTGACCGGCACCAGGTCGACGAGCCGCGCCTCGACCGCCGCGGCGAGCTCGACGGACGGCGTGACGAGCACCGCGGCGGCCAACGGGTCGTGCTCGGCCTGGCTGATGAGGTCGGACGCGACGTGGCCGGGGTCGGCCGTCGCGTCCGCCAGGACCGCGATCTCGGTGGGACCCGCCTCGGAGTCGATGCCGACCACTCCGCGCACGAGGCGCTTCGCCGCGGCGACGAACACGTTGCCCGGCCCGGTGACGACGTCGACGGGCTCGCACAGCACCTCGCCGTCCTGCGGCTCGCTGCCCGCGGCACCGTAGGCGAACATCGCGACCGCCTGCGCACCGCCCACCCCGTACACCTCGTCGACGCCGAGGAGGGCGCACGCGGCGAGGATCGTCGGGTGCGGCAGCCCGCCGTCGTCCTTCTGCGGCGGTGACGCGACGGCCAGGCTCGGGACGCCGGCCTCCTGGGCCGCGACGACGTTCATGACGACCGACGACGGGTAGACGGCGAGCCCGCCCGGTGCGTACAGGCCGACGCGCTGCACCGGCACCCAGCGCTGGCGCACCTGGGCCCCCGGGGCGATCTGCACGGTGAAGTCCTGGGGCCGCTGCGCGGCGTGGACCTGCCGCACCCGGCGGATCGCCTCCTCGAGGCCCGCGCGGACGGTGGGGTCGAGCTCGGCGAGCGCCGTCGCGAGCGCCTCCGCCGGGACCCGCAGGTGCTCGGGGCGCACGCCGTCGAACCGCTCCGCGTACTCGCGCAGCGCGTCGGCGCCCCGCGTGCGGACCGCCTCGATGATCGGTGCCACCCGGTGCGCGGCGTCCTCCACGCCGACCTCTGCGCGCGGCAGGGTCGCGACGAGCTCGCGCGCGGACAGGGTGCGGCCTCGGAGATCGATGCGGGTGATCATGCCCCGAGTCTAGGAGTGTCTGCCGTGCGCGGACGAGGCGGTTCGCCCACCGGTCGTGCCGGGCCGTGTCCCGGGGTGGGACCATGGACGCCATGGACGCACGCGACGCCACCCCGGTCGAGATCTCCGACGACGTGATCCGGCTCGGCCAGTTCCTCAAGCTCGCCGGCCTCGCGGACTCCGGGGCCGACGCCCGCGAGCTCATCGCGGACGGAGAGGTGCGCGTCAACGGAGAGGTCGACACGCGGCGCGGTCGCCAGCTGCGTCGGGGGGACACCGTCACGGTCGAGCACCCGCAGGGGGCGCAGGGCGCGACGGTCGCCTGACCGACCGCTCGGGTCGCGGCCGCCGGGCGCGGGTCAGGCCATGTACGTCGACGCCATCACCTTGTCGGGCGTGAGGCGCAGGACGACGCGCTCGGGGTTGGGGGCCAGCTGTCGGTAGCGGCGGGCGTACCGCGCGACCGCGTCGGCCACCTCGTCCGCGTCCTCGACCACCTCGATCGTGCCCTCCAGCGTCATCCACCGGCCGCCGTCGACCTGGCAGACGGCGGCACGCGCCGGCTCACCGGCCGGTCCGGTGCGGCGCGCGTTGCGGGCCTTGACCGAGGCACGGTTCGTCGTGATCCGCAGGACGCCGGCGTCCGGGTCCCACGTGAAGGCCACGGGGACGACGTGCGGCGAGCCGTCCGCGCGCAGGGTCGTGAGCGTCGCGAGGTGGCGCTCCGTGACGAAGACGCGCTGTTCGGGGTTGAGCCGGATCACGAGCCGAGCCTACGGCCCCGGACCGTCGAGCCGGGCTCGCCGCCCGGGACCCGGTCGTCGAAGCCGAAGGTCATGACGGGCGGGACGAGGTCCCCGCGGAGCGCGTGCATCACGTGGAGCTCGTGCGGCACCACCGGCTCGGGGAGGGCGCCGAGCCGGAACCACCGCAGGTCGGCGGCCTTGTCGGGCTCCTGGAGCTCCGGCGTCCCGGTCCACCGCGTGGTCTCGAAGAAGAAGTCGACGCGCTGCTCGATCGCCGGACCGTCGGGAGACCCGCGGTGCAGCGTCGTGAGAGGGCGCAGGTCGGCGCAGGACACGACGATCCCCAGCTCCTCGTGCGCCTCCCGCACCGCGGCGGCGAGGACCGACTCCCCCGCCTCGACGTGTCCCGCGGCGGCGGTCGCCCAGTGGCCGTCGCGGTAGCCCGTGCCCCGGCGCAGCTGGAGGAGCAGCTCGTCGTCGCGACGCACCAGCACGTACGCGGCGGGGACGACGCGGAACCGGTGAACGGCCGATCCGTCGTCCCACGTCGCGGGGACGTCCGGCACCGGGCTCGGCACCGCGCTCAGCCCACGAGGCACGACGGTCCCAGCAGGGCCTTGAGGTCGCCGAACAGCGCGGGCGACCTCTCGACCCGCAGGGCGTCGCCCGCCCGGACGACCGTCGTCTTGCCCGGCTCGAGCACCTGGACGTGGACCTCCGCGGAACCCGGGTGCGTCGCGAGGACCTCGCGCAGCCGGGTGATC
Organism: Cellulosimicrobium sp. Marseille-Q8652; assembly: GCF_965112045.1. Taxonomy (NCBI): domain Bacteria; kingdom Bacillati; phylum Actinomycetota; class Actinomycetes; order Micrococcales; family Promicromonosporaceae; genus Cellulosimicrobium; species Cellulosimicrobium sp. Marseille-Q8652. The sequence goes on from NZ_CBCOPS010000002.1 coordinate 1,631,984, forward strand.
ACCGGCTCGACGCACCGCGTGTGCGGCACGCGCACGGCCACGGGCGACTCCGCGCCCACGGACACGTCCGGGAGCGAGACCTCCATCGCCTGGAGCTGCATCGTGTCGTCCCGACGGCGCACGCGGCCGCGGAGGACGACCACCTGGTCCTCGGCGAGGATCGTCGAGTACGCGAGGTACGTCTCGCCGAAGAACATCACCTCGACCGCGCCCTCGAGGTCCTCGATGGTCACGGCCGCCCACGGGTTGCCGTTCTTGCTCATCTTGCGCTGGAGCGACGTGATGAGCCCCGCGACGGTCACGGTCGACCCGTCGGGGCGGCCCTCGTCGGCGATGAGCGCCGCGATCCCCGTGTCGGCCGCGCGCGTGAGCACGTGCTCGAGGCCGGACAGCGGGTGGTCGGACACGTAGAGACCGAGCATCTCCCGCTCGAACGCGAGACGCTGCTTCTTGTCCCAGTCCGGGAGGTCGGGCACGTCGACGCTGAACGACATCGTCGGGTCGTCCTGGGCGCCGAGGTCGGCGAACAGGTCGAACTGGCCCTCCGCCTCCTTGCGCTTCACGCTGATCACCGAGTCCACGGCCTGCTCGTGCACGACGAGCAGCGCGCGCCGCGCGTGGCCGAGCGAGTCGAAGGCCCCCGCCTTGATGAGCGACTCGATCGTGCGCTTGTTGCACACGACGGCCGGGACCTTGTCGAGGAAGTCGGTGAAGGACGTGAAGTCGCCCTTCTCCTCGCGCGTCGCGACGATCGCGTCGACGACGTTGCGACCCACGTTGCGGACCGCCGTGAGCCCGAACCGGATGTCGTCCCCGACCGCCGTGAAGTTCGCGGCCGAGGAGTTGACGTCCGGCGGGAGCACCGTGATGTGCATGCGGCGGCACTCGTTGAGGTACAGCGCCGACTTGTCCTTGTCGTCGCGCACGCTGGTGAGCAGCGCCGCCATGTACTCGGTGGGGTAGTTCGCCTTGAGGTAGGCCGTCCAGTACGACACGAGGCCGTAGCCGGCGGAGTGCGCCTTGTTGAACGCGTACCCGGCGAACGGGACGAGCGTGTCCCAGACCGCCTGGATCGCCTTGTCGGAGTACCCGCGCTCCTTCATGCCGCCGTGGAAGGGCACGAACTCCTTGTCGAGGATCTCCTTCTTCTTCTTGCCCATCGCGCGGCGCAGCAGGTCGGCCTGGCCGAGCGAGTAGCCGGCCAGCACCTGCGCCGCCTTCTGCACCTGCTCCTGGTACACGATGAGGCCGTACGTCTCGTCGAGGACCTCCGCGAGCGGCTCGGCGAGCTCGGGGTGGATCGGCTCGATCTTCTGCAGGCCGTTCTTGCGCAGCGCGTAGTTCGTGTGCGAGTTCATGCCCATCGGGCCCGGGCGGTACAGCGCGATGACGGCGGAGATGTCCTCGAAGTTGTCCGGCCGCATCTGGCGCAGCAGCGCGCGCATGGGACCGCCGTCGAGCTGGAAGACGCCGAGCGTGTCGCCGCGGCCGAGCAGCTCGTAGGCCGCGCGGTCGTCGAGCTCGAGGGTCTCGATCTCGATCGGGTCCTTGCCGTTCATGACGATGTTCTCGAGCGCGTCGTCGAGGATCGTCAGGTTGCGCAGGCCGAGGAAGTCCATCTTGATGAGGCCGAGGCCCTCGGACGTCGGGTAGTCGAACTGCGTGATGACCGCGCCGTCCTGGAGCCGGCGCATGATCGGGATGATGTCGATGAGCGGGTCGCTCGACATGATGACGCCCGCGGCGTGCACGCCCCACTGGCGCTTCAGCCCCTCGATGCCGCGCGCGAGCTCCACGACGCGCTGCGCCTCGGGGTCGGTGTCGTGGAGCTGGCGGAACTCGCCCGCCTCCGCGTACCGCTCGTGCTTCGGGTCGAAGATGCCGGAGAGCGGGATGTCCTTGCCCATGACCGCGGGCGGCATCGCCTTGGTGAGCTTCTCCCCCATCGCGAAGGGGAAGCCCAGGAGCCGCGAGGAGTCCTTGAGCGCCTGCTTGGCCTTGATGGTGCCGTACGTGACGATCTGCGCGACGCGGTCGTCGCCGTACTTCTCCGTGACGTACCGGATGACCTCGCCGCGCCGGCGCTCGTCGAAGTCGACGTCGACGTCGGGCATCGACACGCGCTCCGGGTTGAGGAAGCGCTCGAAGATGAGGCCGTGCTTCAGGGGGTCGAGCTCGGTGATCCCCATGAGGTACGACGCCATCGAGCCCGCGGCCGAGCCACGGCCCGGCCCGACGCGGATGCCCTGGGCCTTGGCCCAGTTGATGAAGTCGGCGACCACGAGGAAGTACCCCGGGAAGCCCATCTGGACGATGACCTCGGTCTCGTACTCCGCCTGCTTGCGCGACGCGTCCGGGATGCCGTCCGGGTAGCGCCGGTGCAGGCCGCGCTCGATCTCCTTGACGAACCAGCTCGTCTCGTCCTCGCCCTCGGGGACGGGGAACCGCGGCATGTAGTTGGCCTTGGTGTCGAACGACACCTCGCACTGCTCGGCGATGAGCAGCGTCGTGTCGCACGCCTCCGGGATCTCGGCGAAGACGCGGCGCATCTCGGCCGCCGACTTCACGTAGTACCCCGTGCCGTCGAACTTGAACCGGTCCGGGTCGTCGAGCGTCGAGCCGGAGTTGATCGCGAGCAGCGCCTCCTGGCTCGACGCGTCCTCCTCGCGCACGTAGTGCAGGTCGTTCGTCCCGACGACGCGCGCGCCGATCGTCTCGGCGAGCCGCAGCAGGTCCTTGCTGACCCGGGTCTCGATCTCGAGCCCGTGGTCCATGAGCTCGACGTAGAAGTTCTCGCGGCCGAAGATGTCCTGCAGCTCGCCCGCGGTGCGGACGGCCTCGTCCCACTGCCCGAGCCGCAGGCGCGTCTGGATCTCCCCGGACGGGCAGCCGCTCGTCGCGATCAGTCCCTTGCCGTACCGCTGGAGGAGGTCGCGGTCCATGCGCGGCCACTTGCCCATCTGCCCGTCGAGCGACGCGAGCGAGGACGCGCGGAAGAGGTTGTGCAGGCCCTCGTTGTCCTTCGCGAGCAGCGTCATGTGCGTGTAGGCACCGCGCGCGGACACGTCGTCCGCCTCCTGACCCTTCTCGCCGAACCGCACGCGCGTCTGGTCGAACCGGCTCGTGCCCGGCGTGACGTACGCCTCGACGCCGATGATCGGCTTGATGCCCTTCGCCTGCGCCCTCGACCAGAACTCGAAGGCCCCGAACACGTACCCGTGGTCCGTCGTCGCGATCGCCTTCTGCCCGAGCCGCTCGACCTCGTCGAAGAGGTCCCCGATCCGCGCCGCGCCGTCGAGCATCGAGTACTCGGTGTGGACGTGGAGGTGGACGAAGTCCTCGGTCGCGGTCGGCATGCGTCGATCCTAGGCGCGGGTCCTGACGCTCGGGCGCACCCCGACCACGACGCGTCGGGTCGTCGGCGCCGGGGCGCCCGGGCCGGCGCCGGGATCACCCGTCGGCGGTGAGAATCCTCACGGCGTCGCGGTGGTCGATGCCCGCGTCGAGGTAGACGGGACCCGAGACGGTGTAGCCGAGGCGCTCGTAGAAGCCGATCGCCTGGACCTGGGCGGAGAGCTCGACGCGCACGGCGCGCCTCCCGTCCGGTCCCGGCACGGAGTGCTCGGCCAGGGCGATCTGCTCGAGCGCGCGCATCACCGTCGCGCCCGCGCCGGTGCCGCGCGCCGACGCGGCGACGGCCACGCGACCGATGTGCGTCTCGCCGGGGTGCGCCGGGTCGGTCAGCAGCCGTCCCGTCCCGACGACGGTGCCGCCCTGCTGCGTGTCGCGCACCAGGACGTGCGTCGTGGTGGGCGCGGTGTCGAGGTCGTCGATCTCCTCCTCGGCGGGCACCTTCTGCTCGTCGACGAACACCGCGAGGCGCAGGGCGTGCGCCGCGGCAAGACCCGCGTCGTCGCGCACGCGCTCGACGACGAGCCGCGCGCCGCGCGCGTCGGACGACGGCGCGCTCACGCGTACGCCCCGCCCAGGACCTCGAGCGCGTGCGCGAGGTCGTCGGGGTACTGCGACGTCAGCTCGAGCCACTGCCCGGTGCCCGGGTGCTCGAAGCCGAGCCGCATCGCGTGCAGCCACTGCCGCGCGAGACCGACGCGCGAGGCCAGGACCGGGTCGGCGCCGTACGTCAGGTCGCCGACGCACGGGTGGCGCAGCGCGGAGAAGTGCACGCGGATCTGGTGCGTCCGGCCCGTCTCGAGGTGCACCTCGACGAGCGACGCCGCCGGAAGCATCTCGAGGACCTCGTAGTGCGTCACGGACGGCTTGCCCTCGGCGGTGACGGCGAACTTCCAGTCCGAGCTCGGGTGCCGGCCGATGGGGGCGTCGATCGTGCCGGTCGTCGGCTCGGGATGACCCTGCACGAGCGCGTGGTAGACCTTCTCGACCGTGCGCTCCTTGAACGCGCGCTTGAGCGCGGTGTACGCGTGCTCGCTCTTGGCGACCACCATGAGCCCGGACGTGCCCGCGTCCAGGCGGTGCACGATCCCCTGGCGCTCGGCGGCACCGGACGTCGAGATCCGGTAGCCGGCCGCCGCGAGGGCGCCCACGACGGTGGGACCGGTCCAGCCGGGCGACGGGTGCGCCGCGACACCCACCGGCTTGTCCACGACGACGAGGTCCTCGTCGTCGTGGACGATGCCCATCCCGGGGACGGGCTCGGCGACGACCTCCGCCGCGGCCGGCGCGGCGTCGGGCACGTCGACCTCGAGCCAGGCCCCGGCGACGAGACGGTCCGACTTGCCGACCTCGCGGCCGTCGAGACGCACGGCGCCCTCGGCGGCGAGCTCCGCGGCGCGCGTCCGCGAGAGCCCCAGGAGCCGGGACAGCCCGGCGTCGACGCGGTCGCCGGCGAGACCGTCGGGGACGGGGAGCGAGCGCAGGCTCACCGCGCCTCCCCCTCGGCGGTCCCGGCGCTCCGCGAGCCGTCCGCGTCGTCCACGCCCCGCGCGGCGTCCTCGTCGTCGCGCCCCTGGCGCGTGCCGTCGAGGCCGATGCCGAGCACGGACCGCACCGCGATCATCACGGCCGCCGCCACGATCGCGATGTCCGCGACGTTCCCGACGAAGAACCCGGCGTAGTCGATGAAGTCCACGACGTGGCCGCGGGCGAAGCCGGGCTCGCGGAAGATCCGGTCGACGAGGTTCCCGACCGCGCCGCCGAGCAGCAGACCGAGGGCGATCGCCCAGCCCCGGGAGCCGATGCGGCCGACCATGCGCACGATCACCACGACCACCGCGACGACCACGACGGTGAGGAGCCAGGTCATGCCGGTCGCGATCGAGAGCGCCGCCCCCGGGTTGTACAGCAGGCGCAGCCCGAGCAGCGAGCCGACGAGCGGCACCGGGTCCTCACCCAGCACGAGCGACGACTCGGCCCACCACTTGGTGAGCTGGTCGAGCACGAGGACCAGGACGGCCAGACCGACGGTCCACGCGACGAGCCGGCCGCGGCGGCGACCTGCGGGTGCGACCGGCACGGGGTCGCCGGACCGGTCGGTCGAGGGACCCGACGGCGGTTCGACGGGGTCGAGGGGTTCGGGGCGCGGGGAGGTGGACATCGGCGGCAAGTCTGCCACGTGCTCGTCGCCCGACGGGTCCGGGTCGTCCCCCACCGACGGCCCCGGCCCTGCCGACCGGGTCAGCGGCGCTCTTCGCGCTGCTTCGCCTCGACCGACAGGTTGGCCCGCGGGAACGCCTGGAGACGCGCCTTGCCGATGGGCAGGCCGCTCGCCTCGCACGTCGCGTAGGTTCCCGCCGCGATCCGGTCGAGGGCGTGCGTCGTCTGGGCGAGGAGGTCGCGGACGTTGTTGACGAGGGTGAGCTCCTGCTCCCTCTCGAGCGCGCTCGACCCCGAGTCCGCCTGGTCGTCGCCCGCGCCGTCACCCGAGTCCCGCAGGAGGTTCGACAGCGCCTCGTCGGCCTGGGCCAGCTCGCCCTCCAGGCGCTCCTTCTCCGACAGGAGCTCCGAGGCCAGCTCCTCGACCTCGCGCAGGGTCCACGGCTCCTCGCCGTCGCGCACGGGGAAGGTCTTGACGTCCTTCGCGAGGTTCGGGAACTGTTCGCGCACGGCCGACCTGGCCGCGGTGCTGAGCTTGGTCATCTGCCCCTCCTGGATCGAGTCACGCGAGAGTAGACGCAGCGGCCGGTACGCACAACACACCACGCCGTCCCTCCGCGGAGGGACCACAGGTGCGCGTGCGTACCGGCCGCTGCCGGACGGTCGACGCTGGGGCTAGATGCCGGACGCGAGGTCGCTCGCGCGACCGGACCCGCCGACGTTGCTGCGCGGCGGGAGCGCGCTGCCCCGGTTGTCCAGGTCCCCGAGCAGGTTCTGCAGGTAGCTCTTGAGGCGCGTGCGGTAGTCACGCTCGAAGAGACGGAGCTCGTCGATCTTGCGCTCGAGGAGCGAGCGCTCCTGCTCGAGCTGCGAGAGCGTGCGGTGCGAGGTCTCCTCGGCCTCGCGCACGATGCGCGAGCCCTCCTCCTTCGCCTCGGCGATGAGCCGGTCGCCCTCCTCCTGCCCGGAGCGCACGTAGTCGTCGTGCAGCTTCTGGGCCAGCTGGAGCATCCCGGTCGCCGACTCGGGCTCGGCCGCGTTCTTCGTGACGACGGCCTGCGAGATGGGGGCGGGAGCCGGCTCGGGCTCCGGCGCCGGCTTCGGCGCCTCGACGGGCACCGGGGTCGCTGCTGCGGAGGACGCGTCGGCCCTGCTCAGCTCGGCGACACGACGCTCCGCGGCGGCGAGCTTGGACTTGAGGTCCTCGTTCTCCTCCTGCACGGAGTTGAGCGTCCTCACCACCTCGTCCAAGAAGTCGTCGACCTCTTCGACGTCGTACCCCTCGCGGAACTTCGTCGCCGCGAACTTCTTGTTCAGGATGTCCTCTGCAGTGAGCAGTGCCATCGGTTCACCTCATCAGCGTTAGCGTCTCGGTCCGGGCGACCTCGCGATCGCCAGGATCCAACGTAGCGGAGTTTGCCGTCCGGAGCCCGGAGCACGGCCCCGGGCGCGTGCCGCGCGAACGGCACGAGCAGGGGCGAACCGGACGTACGGCAACGCCCGGAGGGCGTTGCGGCGGGCGGATCGGGTGATGCGCGTCTCAGATGCTCTGGACGACCTGGAGCGCGATCGTCACGGCGAGGAACAGCACGACGAAGCCGAGGTCGAGCCGGATCTGCCCGAGCGTGAGCGGGGGGATCAGACGACGCAGGAGGCGCAGCGGAGGGTCCGTCGCGGTGTAGATCACCTCGGCGAGCACGAGCACGACCCCCTTGGGCCGCCACTCGCGCGCGAACACCTGCACCCAGTCGAAGATCAGGCGTCCGATGAGCAGGATGAGGTACAGCCACAGGACGAACCCGAGGATTCCGGTCACGAGGTCCACGATCACGGGGACAACTGTGCCAGACGTCGCGCCGGTTCCGGCCCGCGCGACCCTTCGCCGCGCCGGGTCAGCTCTGGTTGTAGAAGCCTGCGCGCGCGTCCGGCGGCGGCGCGGCCTGCTCCTCGCCCGTGATCTCGACGTGCTCCGGGGAGAGCAGGAACACCTTGTTCGTGACGCGCTCGATCGCCCCGTGCAGCCCGAAGATCAGGCCCGCGGAGAAGTCGACGAGGCGCTTGGCGTCCGCGTCGTCCATGTCCGAGAGGTTCATGATGACCGGCGTCCCGCCGCGGAACGCCTCCCCGATCACGCGCGCGTCGTTGTACGAGCGCGGGTGCACGGTGGTGATCCGGCGCAGCTCTGCGGCAGACATGCTGGTCTGCGGCACCTCCCGCGGGCCGAGCGAGCGGTGCAACGGCGTCACCTGGGCCTGGTAGTCCTGTGGCACGTCCGCCCCCGTCTCGTCGTACTCCTCGACGTACTCGTCCCGCTCGTCCTCGCCGCGATCATCCGCGAGGCCCAGATACAGCATGGTCTTGCGCAGCGCTCCCGCCATGGGCCTTGCTCCGTCCTCAACTCGTACCGTCGGACACCGGCCGCCCGGCCGGTGCACCCACGCTAACCGAGCACGTGGCGGCGGCCCGGCGCGACACGCCCGGGACGCGTCGACCTCGCGCGGGCCGGGCGTCACGCGGTCCGTGCCGTCGGCGGCGCTCAGCCGGGGACGAGCGCCACGAGGCCGGCGAACCTGCCCGTCGTCGTCCCCGATCGCGTCGCCCGACGGTGGGAGAACCAGCGGTCGTCCTCGACGGTGCACGCGTGCGAGCGCTCGACCGACGCGAGCCCGGCGGACCCGAGCTCGGCCGCGACGCCGGCGGGCAGGTCCAGCGCCGGCGTCCCCCACGAGGTGGTGGACCACGTCTCCGGCCGGGTGCCCGCGACCTCGTCGCGCATCGTGGACGGCACCTCGTAGCACGACCCGCAGACGGCCGGCCCGACGGCGGCCCGCACCCTGCCCAGGTCGGCCCCGGCGGCGACCATCGCGCGGAGCACGGCCGGCACCACGCCCTCCGCGAGACCCCGCCGCCCGGCGTGGGCCGTCGCGACGACGCCGGCCACGGGGTCGGCGAGCAGGACGGGCACGCAGTCGGCGACGAGCACGCCCAGCCCGACGGCGGCCGTGCGCGTCGCGACGAGGGCGTCCGCGTCGCCGACGGAGTCGACGCCGCCGGCGGGCTCGGCCGGGCCGTCCGCCGCCGCTTCCCGGTCGAGCACCGCGACGGCGGTCCCGTGCACCTGCGTCGAGAAGCGCGCGGGACGCCCGAGCCAGGCCGCCGCGCGGCGCCGGTTCGCCCGTACCCGGGCCGCGTCGTCGTGCACGCCCAGACCGAGGTTCAGGCTGTCCCACGGGGCCGGGGACACGCCCCCGGCCCGGGTCGTGAAGCCCGCCCGGACCCCCGGCCCGAGGTCGACCTCGAGCACGGGGAGCCGGTCGGCCGTCACTTGAGGAAGTCGGGCACGTCGAGCTCCTCGACCTTGCGACGCGCCGGCTCCTCGTCGTAGATGCGCGGGGGCACGTCGACGGACGGGTTCTGGCGCCCCGCCGCGGGATCCGCGTTGTGGTTGGCGGCCTGGTCCGACCCGACGACGGTGAACGCCGGGGTGGCGGGCTGCACCGGCACCGGACCGCTGCCGCCGTCGAGGGTCACGGGCACGTCGTCACCCTCGGTGGCGATGGGCACGACCGGGCGCGGCAGCGTGTGCGCACCGCTCGTCGGTGCCGGCACCGCAGGCACCTGGCGAGCGCCGGGGACCGCCGGGATCGCGCTCGTCGCCGGTCGCGCGGTGGACCCGGCCACCTGGCCCAGGCCGCGACCGTCGCCGCGGACCTGGGGCGCACCGCCGTCGAACCCGGCCGCGATGACCGTGACGCGCACCTCGTCCCCGAGCGCGTCGTCGATCACGGCACCGAAGATGATGTTCGCCTCGGTGTGCGCGGCCTCGTGGACGAGGCGCGCGGCCTCGTTGATCTCGAAGAGGCCGAGGTCGGAACCGCCCTGGATGGACAGCAGCACGCCGTGCGCGCCGTCGATGCTCGCCTCCAGCAGGGGCGAGGAGATCGCGAGCTCGGCCGCCTGGACGGCGCGGTCCTCGCCGCGCGCCGAGCCGATGCCCATGAGCGCGCTGCCGGCCCCCTGCATCACCGACTTCACGTCGGCGAAGTCGAGGTTGATGAGTCCCGGCGTGGTGATGAGGTCGGTGATGCCCTGGACACCCGAGAGCAGCACCTGGTCGGCCTGGTGGAAGGCCTGCAGGGCGCTGACGTTGCGGTCGGACATCGACAGCAGCCGGTCGTTCGGGATGACGATGAGGGTGTCGACCTCGTTGCGCAGGTTCTCGATGCCCTGGTCCGCCTGGACGGAGCGCCGGCGGCCCTCGAACGTGAAGGGACGCGTCACGACGCCGACGGTCAGCGCGCCGAGCGAGCGGGCGATGCGTGCCACGACGGGCGCGCCGCCCGTACCGGTGCCGCCGCCCTCGCCCGCCGTGACGAAGACCATGTCGGCGCCGCGCAGGACGTCCTCGATCTCCTCGGCGTGGTCCTCGGCGGCCTTCTTGCCGACCTCGGGGTCGGCGCCGGCGCCGAGCCCGCGCGTGAGCTCACGGCCGACGTCGAGCTTGACGTCGGCGTCCGACATCAGCAGGGCCTGCGCGTCGGTGTTGATGGCGATGAACTCGACGCCCTTGAGGCCGACCTCGATCATCCGGTTGACGGCGTTCACGCCACCGCCGCCGATGCCGACCACCTTGATCACTGCCAGGTAGTTCTGCGGAGTTGCCACGTCGATGCCTCTCGATCTGTCAGCCCTGAACCTTCACCCTCAACTAGAGGGTTAGAGTTATGTCAGGTGGTGCCATGTGTCGACGGTAGGGGCCGACAAACCCTTCATCAACGACCCGCCTGCGCGTGTCGGGGATCCTTCGAGGTCGTGTGCCGGCGGACGACGTCCGGGCGGCTCATCGCGTGACCGGCAGCGTCGGCGCCGAGACGTCGTAGACGGTCACCGCGGCGTTCTCGGGGACGGCGCGCAGGGTCTGGAGGACGCGGACCTTGAGCGCCGCGTCCTCCGAGCTGCCCCACTCGACCGTGACGCCGTCGCGCAGCCGCATGACGACGGCGTCGCGCGTCGTCGCCGAGACCTCCGCGACCTGCGCGTGCAGCTCGGGCGGGAGCGCGTTGACGAGCACGAGCGCCGACTCGAGCGCGCGCCGGCCCGTGTCGTCGAGCGGGACGTCGACCTCGGGGAGCCCCTCCGGGACCGCCGGTTCCGTGCGCACCTGGACGCCGTCGGCGTCGAGCAGCGCGTAGCCCGCGTCGAGGGGCACCGCGACGACCGGCTCGCGGGACTCCAGCCGGACGTCGAGCCCGTTGGGCCACGTGCGCCGGATCTCGACGTCCCGGACCCCGTTGAGCGCGAGCACGCGCTCGCGCAGCGCGACCGTGTCGAGCCGGGGCAGCGGGACGCCCTGCGACCCGGCCACCACGTCGGAGACCTGCGCGGGGTCGATCACGGTGCCCTCGCCGCTGATCGTCACGTCCTGCGGGTCGAGACCGAGCACCGGCGAGAAGAACGCGACCCAGCCGAGCGCGGCCGCGGTCAGCACGCCGACCGTCCACCACAGCACGCGCCGCAGGATGCGGTGCCGACGCATGGCGTCGCGCTCCGCGAGCCGCTCGGCCATGCCGTGCGAGACGACGCCCACGGGCGCGGTCGCCGGTCCCCGCGCGCGGTCCGTCCCCGCCCGTGAGCCGGTGGCCGTCGAGGGACCGCCCGCGGACCGGGGCGGCGTGGCCGTCGCCCGGACCAGCTCCGCGCCGGGTCGCGGCACGGGCACGGTCGGGACGTCGCGCGTGGGCGCGGACGGACGTGCGGCCGGGCGCGCCGAGGCCCCGCGCGGCGCGTCGCGCACCTCGCCCCGAGCGCGCGCACCGGACCGCCCGCGCGCGGCGTCCGACGCGGCGTCGTCCCGCGGTGCGGGCGTCGCGGCGCGCGGTCGGTCCGGCCGCGGCGCGGCCGGTCGGGGGCGAGGGGGCGGGCGCATCAGCCGTCGGTCTCCGCGTCCCGTGCGGCGAGGCGTTCGAGGACGACGGCACCGAGCTCGGTCACGTCGCCCGCTCCGACCGTGAGGAGGAGGTCGCCGGGGCGTGCGAGGTCGGCGACGCGGTGGGCCGCGTCGACCCGCCCCTCGACCGCAGTCGCCACGCCCGGGCGCACGAGGTCGACGATCGTGCGCGCACCGACGGCCGGGTCGGGGTCCTCGCGCGCCGCGTAGACGCCGGTGACGACGACGACGTCCGCGGCACCGAGCGCGTCCGCGAACTCGCGCGCGAAGGCCCGCGTCCTGGAGTAGAGGTGCGGCTGGAAGAGCACGACGACGCGGCCGTCGCCCGCCACGGGACGCGCCGCGGCGAGCAGCGCCGCGATCTCGGTCGGGTGGTGCGCGTAGTCGTCGACGACGCGCACGCCGCCCGCCTCGCCGCGCGCCTCGAACCGTCGTCCGGTGCCGAGGAAGTCGTGCGCCGACGACGCCGCGACGGCGGAGTCGACACCCAGGAGGACCGCGGTCGCGACGGCGGCCGTCGCGTTGAGCGCGTTGTGGTGACCGGGGACGCGCAGGACGAGGTCGAGACCGTCGACCGCGCGGCCCGCGACGCTCCCGTCGAGCGTCGCGCGCACTCCCCCGCCGGCACCCTTCGCGGCGACCGGGCGCACGTCGCGCACGCGCAGGTCGGCGTCCGGGCCGGTGCCGTAGGTGACGACCGTTCCCCCGCCCGCGGCGTGCGCACGGGCGAGCTCGAGGGATCCGGCGTCGTCGGCGCACGCCACGAGCGTCCCGCCGGGCAGGATGCGGGCGGCGAAGTCGACGAACGCCTGCTCGAAGGCCGCGCGCGAGCCGTAGTGGTCCAGGTGGTCGGGCTCGACGTTCGTCACGACGGCGACCTGGGGCGCGTAGTTGAGGAACGACCCGTCCGACTCGTCCGCCTCCGCCACGACGACGTCGCCGGCGCCGAGGTGCCCGCCCGGGACGGGACCCGCCGCGGTGAGCACCGTCCCCCCGATCGCGAAGGACGGGTCGACGCCCGCGCCGCGCAGGACGGTCGCGATCATCGCGGAGGTCGTGGTCTTGCCGTGGGCGCCGGCGACCGCGACCGCACGCCCCTCCGCCATGAGCGCCGCGAGGGCCTGGGACCGGTGCAGCACCCGCAGTCCCGCCGCACGGGCGGCGGCGAGCTCGGGGTTGCTCTCGCGCACCGCGCTCGACACCACGACGGTGTCGGCTCCCGCGACGTGCGCGGCGTCGTGCCCGGCCCACACGCGCAGCCCGTCGTGCCGGAGCGCGGCCAGCACCTCGCTCTCGCGCGCGTCGGAGCCCTGCACCGCGACGCCGTGCGCCGCGAGCAGCCGGGCCACGACCGACATGCCGGCGCCGCCGACCCCCACGAGGTGGACGGTCCCGAGGTCCTCCAGGCGCTCCACGCCGGGCGCGTCCGCGCTCACGGTCGCGACCCCTCGGCCACGGCCTCGGCCACGAGGTCCGCGACGCGCGCGGCGCCGTCGCGCACGCCCGCGGCCGCGGCCGCGCGCGCCATGGCCGCGAGACGGACCGGGTCGCCGAGGAGTCCGGGAACGTTCCGGGCCACCCACGTGGCGTCGAGGGCGTCGTCGTCGACGAGCAGGCCGCCGCCGGCGGCGACGAGGGGTGCCGCGTTGAGCCGCTGCTCGCCGTTGCCGATCGGGAGCGGCACGTAGACGGCCGGGACCCCGAGCGCCGCGAGCTCGCCCACGGTGCCCGCTCCGGCACGGCAGACCACGAGGTCCGCCACCGCGAGCGCGAGCTGCATCTCGGCGAGGTACTCGCGCACGTCGTAGCGCGCGCCGCCGACGGCCACGCCGGCGACGGCGTCCCGGACGGGGCCGTCCTTGCCCTTGCCCGTGAGGTGCAGCACCTGGGCGCCCGCGCCGAGCAGCTCGCCCGCCGCGCCCGACACCGCCTCGTTGAGGCTCTGCGCGCCGAGCGACCCGCCGGTGACCACGAGCGTGGGCGCGGTCGGGTCCAGCCCCAGGGTCGCGGCGGCGCGTGCCCGCACCCCGGCCGCGTCCGTCGTGCGCGCGGCGACGAGGTCCGCGATCTCGCGGCGCAGCGGCAGGCCCGTGACGACACCGCCCTTGAGCGGCGTGCCCTCGAACGTCACCCCGACGCGGGACGCCCAGCGCGCGCCGGCCCGGTTCGCGAGACCGGGCCGCGCATTCTGCTCGTGCACGACGATCGGGATCCCGCGACGGTGCGCCGCGACGTAGGCGGGCGTGGAGACGTAGCCGCCGAACCCCACGACGACCCGCGCCCCGGACTCGTCGATGGCCGCGCCCGCGGCGTCGACCGCCGCCTTGAACCGGCCCGGGAGGTTCATCCACTCGGCGCTCGGGCGACGCGGCAGCGGGACGCGCGGCACGTGCCGCAAGGGGTAGCCGCGCGCCGGGACGAGGTCGTCCTCCAGCCCGCCGGCGACGCCGAGCGCCGTCACCACGAGCCCGGGCTCACGCGCCCGCAGCTCGTCCGCCACCGCGAGCAGAGGGTTGACGTGCCCCGCCGTCCCGCCCCCGGCGAGCACCACAGATCCGATCGTCGTCACGTACCTCGTCGTCCTTCCTTGCGCGGCGGGTGCCGCGTCGTCCGTTGGTCCGGTGGTGCTCGTGCCCGGTGCGTCCGGGCCCGAGCCGCGCGCTCAGGTGGTGCGGCGGCGTGGCCTGGCGGCCCGGCCGACGACCGCGAGCGAGCGGCGGACGACGCTCCCCCGCGCGGCGAGCGCCTCCGCGGCGCCGGGCTCGGTGCGCGCGAAGGAGATGACGACGCCGAGAGCCGCCATCGTCATGATGAGCGCCGTGCCGCCCGCAGAGACGAGGGGCAGCGGGACGCCGATCACGGGCAGGAGCCCGATGACCACGCCGATGTTGATGAACGCCTGGCCCACGATCCAGCACGCGATCGCGGCGGTCGTGATCTTGACGAACGGGTCGGGATGGCGCCGCACGATCCGGCTCATCGCGAGGCCGAGCACCACGAACAGGCCGAGGACCAGGAGCGTCCCGAGCAGCCCGAGCTCCTCGCCGATCACGGCGAAGATGTAGTCGTTGTGGGCTTCCGGGAGATAGTTCCACTTCTCCCGGCTCGCTCCGAGCCCGACCCCCGTGAGGCCGCCCGTGCCGAGCGCCCACAGCCCGTGCGTCGGCTGGTAGCACTCGCCCAGCGTGTCGACGCACTCGCCGTAGGTGGCCATGATGCGTCCGAGCCGGTCGCCGCCGTCCTGCTGGAGGATGAACGCGTACCCCACCACGAACGCGGCGGCCGCGGCGCCCAGGCCCAGCAGGCGAGTGCTCGCGCCGGAGACGAAGAAGGCACCCGCGACGAGCAGCATGATGACGAGCGCCGTCCCGAGGTCGTGGCCGCCCAGCACGAGCCCCACGACGACGAGCGCGCCGGGCACCGCGGGCACGATGACGTGGCGCCAGCGGCCGAGCAGGTGCTGCTTGCGGCCGAGCACCACGCCGAGCCACAGCGCGAGCGCGAGCTTGGCGATCTCCGACGGCTGGAACGAGAACGCGCCGAGCGCGATCCAGCCCGTGTTCCCGCCCCGGCTCGACCCGACGAATAGGACGGCGACGAGCAGCCCGAGGGAGGCCGCGAGCGCGGGCCACGCGAGCGCCTTGTACCAGCGCACGGGGAGGCGGGCCGCCACGAGCAGCACCGGGAGCCCGATGAGGACGAACTGGCCCTGGCTCAGCAGCGCGGTGAACGGCGAGCGGCCCTCCGCGATCTCCGTGACGGCCGAGCTCGAGAAGACCATGACGAGCCCGATGATCGTCAGGAGGGTGGTCGCGCCCACCAGCAGGTAGTAGCTCGTCACCGTGCTGTTCCACTGGCCGAGCCACTGCCGCTCGGCGGCCGGGGCCGGCCGCGCCGGTCGGGGGGCGGCGGACCGGGACGCGCCCGGGGAGCGCCGCGCGTCCTTGCCCGTGCGCGACGTCGAGGTGCGGCCGCTCGCGGTCTGCGTCATGGGCTACCCGTGCTCGGGCGCGAGGGCGCGGGCTGCGGCGGCGAACGCGTCGCCGCGCGCGGCGTACGACCGGAACTGGTCCATCGACGCACCCGCCGGCGCGAGCAGCACCGTGTCGCCGGGGACGGCGAGACGGCGGGCGGAGTCGACGGCGCGGGTCATCACGGTCCCAGTGTCGCCAGGATCCACGCGCACGACGGGGATATCGGGCGCGTGTCGGTCGAGGGCGGAGGCGAAGGGCGCGTCGTCGGCCCCGATGAGCACGACGGCGCGCAGCCGGTCCGCGCGGGAGGCGACGAGGTCGTCGAACGAGGCACCCTTCGCGAGGCCCCCCGCGACCCAGACGACCGTGCCGGCGGCGAACGCGGCGAGGGACGCGGACGCGGCGTGCGCGTTGGTGGCCTTCGAGTCGTCGACGTACGCGACGCCGTCGACCGTCGCGACCTGCTGGATCCGGTGCGCGCCCGTCCGGAAGGCGCGCAGGCCGTCGCGCACCGCCACCGCCGGCACGCCGTGCGCGCGCGCGAGCGCCGCCGCCGCGAGCGCGTTCGCGACGACGTGCGCCGGCACCTGCCCGTCGGCGCCCGCGAGGTGCGCGAGGTCCTCGAGCGTCGCGAGCTCCGCGGCGTACGTGTGGCGGTCGCGCGCGTCGGCCGGCGCGTGGAACGCCCGGTCGACGAGCACCCCCTCGACCACGCCGAGCTGTCCGCGCGCGGGCGCGCCCAGCGTGAACCCCACCGCGCGCGCCCCCTCGACGACGTCGGCCTCGACGACGAGCGCCTCGGTGCGCGGGTCGGCGACGTTGTAGACGCACGCGACCTGCGCGTCCTCGTAGACCCGTCCCTTGTCGGCCGCGTAGGCGTCGATCCCCCCGTGCCAGTCGAGGTGGTCGGGCGCGACGTTGAGCACCGCGCCCGCCTCGGGCGACGTCGTGTGGGTGAAGTGCAGCTGGAAGCTCGACAGCTCGACGGCGAGCACCTCGAGGGTCGGGTCGAGCGCCGCCTCGACGACCGGCGTCCCGACGTTCCCGACGGCGGCCGCTCGCCGACCCGCCGTGCGCAGGATCGTCTCGAGCATCTCGACCGTCGTGGTCTTGCCGTTGGTGCCCGTCACGGCGAGCCAGGGCGCGGGCAGCCCCGCGGGACCGTCCACGCGCAGCCGCCACGCGAGCTCGACCTCGCTCCAGACCGGCACGCCCCGGGCGGCGGCCGCCGCGAGGAACGGGTGGCTGGGCGCCCAGCCGGGCGAGGCGACCACGAGGTCGGTCGCGGCGAGGTCCACGGCGTCGGGCGTGCGCGCGTCGGCGTCGTCGGCGCGGTCGTCGAGCGTGACGACCGACGCCGCCCGGGGACGCAGCGCCGCGGCCGCCGCGCGCCCGGACACCCCGAGCCCTGCGACCACGACCCGGGCCTCGGCGAGCGGCACGGCGAGGTCGTGGCGGTCGCGCACCACTAGCCGACCACCCACTCCGCGTAGAAGATCCCCATGCCGAGCGCGGCGAACAGTCCGGCGATGAGCCAGAACCGGATGACGATCGTGACCTCGCCCCACCCGGACAGCTCGAAGTGGTGGTGCAGCGGCGCCATCTTGAACACGCGCCGCCGGGTCATCTTGAAGAACCCGATCTGGATGATGTCCGACATGACGATGATGACGAAGAGCCCGCCGATGATCGCGGCGAGGATCTCGGTCCGCGAGAGGATCGAGAGCCCGGCGAGCGCCCCGCCGAGCGCGAGCGAGCCGGTGTCGCCCATGAAGATCTTGGCCGGGCTCGCGTTCCACCACAGGAAGCCGAAGCACGCGCCCATGATGGCGGCCGCGATGATCGCGAGGTCCTGCGGGTCGCGCACCTCGTAGCAGCGTGGTCCCGCCGAGACGATCCGCTGGCACGTCTGGTTGAGCTGCCAGATGCTCACGAGGATGTACGCGCCGAACACGATGAGCGACACGCCCGTCGCGAGCCCGTCCAGGCCGTCCGTGAGGTTCACGGCGTTGGACCACGCCGTGATGAGGAAGTTGGCCCAGATGACGAAGAGGATCAGCCCGACCGTCACCCCGGCGAACGCGAGGTCGAGGTTCGTGTCGCGCAGGAACGAGATGCGCGTGGACGCGGGGGTCCGGCCGTTCTCGTTGGGGAACTGGAGGGCGAGCACCGCGAACGTGATGCCGACGGCGCCCTGGCCCACGATCTTCGCGCGCGCGGTGAGCCCGAGGCTGCGCTGCTTCTTGATCTTCGTGAAGTCGTCGAGGAACCCGACGAGTCCGAGCCCCGTCATGAGGAACAGGACGAGGAGGGCGGACACGCTCGGGAAACGGCCCGACACGACGTACGACATCGCCCAGCCGACCAGCGTCGCGCCGATGATGACGACGCCGCCCATCGTGGGCGTCCCACGCTTCGTGAAGTGCGCCGTCGGGCCGTCCTGGCGGACGAACTGCCCGTAGTTGCGGTGCACGAGGAAGCGGATGAACAGCGGCGTCCCGAACAGCGCGACGAGCAGCGACACGCCCGCCGCGACGAGGACGGCGATCATGCGCGACCACCCTGCGGCTCGCCGGAGCCGGCGGGCGCGCCGGACGCGTCGCCGGCGGCGAGCTCGTCGCCGAGGCGCCACAGCCCGGACCCGTTGGAGGCCTTCACGAGCACGACGTCACCCTCCCGGAGCTCCTCGCGCAGCAGCGCGGCGGCCGCCGCGACGTCGGGCACGAAGCGTGTCTCGTCACCCCATGAGCCCTCCTGGGTCGCGCCGTCGTGGATGCCGCCGGCACCCTCGCCGACCACGACGAGCAGCTTGATGTTCAATCGCACCACGAGACGGCCGATGTCGTCGTGCGCGACGCGCGCGTCGTCGCCGAGCTCGAGCATCTCGCCCAGCACGGCGACCGAGCGCCGGTCCCGCCCCGCGACGACCGCGAGGGCCTTGAGCGCGGCCCGCATCGAGTCCGGGTTCGCGTTGTACGAGTCGTCGATGACCGTCACGCCGTCGGGGCGCTCGGTCACCTGCATGCGGTGCGGGCTCAGGGCGCTCGCGTCGGAGAGCCGGGCCGCGACGTCGGGTGGCGCGACCCCGAGACGCAGCGCGGCGGTCGCCGCCGCCAGGGCGTTCGCCACGTGGTGCTCGCCGACGAGGCCCAGCGTCACCGCGGCCACGGCGGGCGTGCCGTCGGCCGGCGTGCGGGTCCGGAGCGTGAACGAGGCGCGGCCCGTGCGGTCGATGCGCAGGTCCTCGGCACGCACGTCGGCCGACGGGATGGTCCCGAACGTCACGACCTCGCCGGGCGCCACGCCCGCCATCGCGGCGACGCGCAGGTCGTCCGCGTTGAGCACCGCGGTCCCGCCCGGCGCGAGCCCCGTGACGATCTCCGACTTGGCCCGCGCGACGGCCTCGATCCCGCCGAACTCGCCCAGGTGCGCGCTGCCCACGGTGAGGACGACCGAGACGTCGGGCGGCGCGATGCGCGTGAGGTACGTGAGGTGCCCGACCCCGCTCGCGCCCATCTCGAGGACGAGGAAGCGCGTCGTCGCGTCCGCCTCGAGCACGGTCAGCGGCAGGCCGATCTCGTTGTTGAACGACCCCTGCGGGACGACCGTCGGCCCCTCGGCGCGCAGGAGCTGGCCGAGCAGGTCCTTGGTCGTCGTCTTGCCCACGGACCCGGTCACGCCGACCACCCGCACGTCGCCTCGCTCGCGCAGCGTCGCGAGGACGTGCCGCGCGAGCTCGCCGAGCGCCGCCTGCACGTCGTCGACGACGACGCACGGCTCGTCCAGCTGCCGCGCGGCGAGCACGAGGGCCGCACCGTCCGCGACCGCGCGCGCCGCGAAGTCGTGGCCGTCGACGTGCTCGCCGGGGAGCGCGACGAACAGCGCGCCCGGCACGACCTTGCGGGAGTCGACGACGACCGGGCCGGCCACCCGCACGTCGGGGGCGGCGGACAGGCGTCCCCCGGTCGCTGCGGCCACCTCGGCCGCAGTGAGCTCGATCATGCGTGGTGCTCCTTCGGGTCGTGCGTCGTCTCGGGTGGTCCGGCGTCCGCCGGACCGGAGGAGGGCGAGGGGTGGTGCTCCGGCGGCGCGCCCCGCGCCACGAGCGCCGCGCGGGCCTCGACGCGGTCGTCGAGCGGGTGGTCGACGCCCGCGATCTCCTGCCACACCTCGTGGCCGCGGCCGGCGACGAGCACCGTGTCCTGGGGTCCCGCGGCGGCGACCGCCTCGCGGATGGCGCGCGCCCGCGGCGCGACCTCCCGCACGAGGACGTCCCGCGGCTCCGGAGCGGCGAGCAGGGCGTCGCGAGCCGCCAGCGCCGCGGGGAGGACCTCGGCACGGATCGCGGCTGGGTCCTCGCCGTGCGGGTCGTCGTCGGTCACGACGACGACGTCGGCGCCGTCGACCGCCACCGTCCCCATGGTCGGTCGCTTGCCGCGGTCGCGGTCGCCCGTCGCGCCGAACACGACGACGAGGCGCCCGGGGGTCGTGGGCCGCAGCGCGGCGAGCGCGAGCCCGAGGGCGTCGGGGTTGTGCGCGAAGTCGACGACCACGCGCGGCTCGTGCGGCGGGGTCGAGACCAGCTCCATGCGGCCCGGCACGGCAGGTGCCAGTCCGCCCGCGGCGGCGAGCGCCTCCTCCACGTCGCGCGCGTCGGAGCCCGCCTCGAGGACCATGGCGAGCGCGAGCGCGGCGTTCGCCACGTTGAAGCTGCCGGGCAGCGTGGTCGCGGTGCGGACGGAGCGGCCGTCGCGGTGGCGCAGCGTGAACGACGTGCCGCCGGCGGCACCCGCCTCGACGTCCGCGACGGTCCAGTCGGCCGGGGCGCCGTCGGACCCGGCGCTCGCCACGCGGAGCGTCGCGACGGGCACGCGCGCGGCGTCGACCATCCGCTCGCCCCACGCGTCGTCCACGACGACGACCCCGCGGCGCGCGTGCTCGGGCGTGAAGAGCAGCGACTTGGCCTCGAAGTACTCCTGGAGGTCGCCGTGGAAGTCCAGGTGGTCCTGGCTGAGGTTCGTGAAGCCGACCACGTCGAACACGAGCCCGTCGACCCGGTGCAGCGCGAGCGCGTGCGAGGAGACCTCCATCGCGAGCGTGCTCACCTCGTCCTCGCGCATCGCCGCGAGGAGGGCCTGCAGGTCCGCCGCCTCAGGGGTGGTCAACCGGCTCGGCAGGACCCGGTCCCCCGAGCGCATCTCGACCGTGCCGATGAGCCCGCCCTTCCAGCCGAGCGCGCGCAGCGCGTGGTCGAGGAGGTACGTCGTCGTCGTCTTGCCGTTCGTCCCCGTGACGCCGAACGTCGTCAGCCGGTCCGCCGGGTTGCCGTAGACCCACGCGGCGAGCGGGCCGAGCATCGACCGCGGGTCGTCGGCCACGAGGACGGGGACGCCGGTCACGGCGTCCGCGAGGAGGAGCGCGCCCTGCTCGTCGGTGAGGACGGCGCGCGCGCCACGCTCGACGGCGGCGGCGGCGAACCCCGCACCGTGGGCGCGGGCACCGGGCAGCGCGACGAAGAGGTCGCCGTCCGCGACCGTCCGGTCGTCCGAGGCGACCGACCAGATCTCGACCGCGGCGGCGTCGTCGGGGCCCCCGGCACCGGCGCGGACCGCGAGCCCGAACCGGACGGCCGCGTCCCCCACGGTGCGGTGCGCGGACACGGCAGGACGAATGCGGTCGATCGGGGATGTCACGTGTAGAACCTACCGTGCCGGGGTGCGACTCCCGGCCTCGCGGACGGCCCCCGGCCGCGCTTCACGGGACCTTCACGGCGGGGCGCACGACCCCCGTGACGTTCCCCACGGGGGCTCACCACGAGGTCGGCAGCGGCACGTACGGCTCGGTGCTCGGCCCGACGCCCTGGTGCTCGAGGGTGAAGCCCATGATCTGCGAGAACACGGGCGCCGCGACCACCCCGCCGTAGATGGACGTGCGCGGGTTCTTGAGGAACACCGCGACCGTGTACCGGGGGTCGTCCGCCGGGGCGACGCCGATGAAGGACGCCATGATGCCCGAGAGCTGCCCGTCCGCCCCGGCCGCCTCGGCCGTCCCCGTCTTGCCCGCGACGCGGTAGCCCGGGACCGCGGCCGCGGACCCCGTGCCGTCCTCCACCACGGTCTCCATCATCTGCAGGACCGTGTCGGCGGTCTCCTGCGACACCACGCGCGTCGGAGCCGCGGTCTCGGCGGGCGTGAAGGTCCCGTCGGTGGAGGTCGTGCCCGCCACGAGCCGCGGCGTCCCCCGCAGGCCTCCGTTCGCGACGGTGGAGAACACGTTCGTCGCCTGCACCGCGTTGACCGAGACGCTCTGGCCGAACAGCACGGCGTACTCCGTGCGGCCGTCCCACGCGTCGGCCGGGTGCAGGATGCCGGCGGACTCGCCCGGCAGACCCAGGCCCGTCGCCTGACCGAAGCCGAACTTGTGCAGGTAGTCGTAGCGCACCTGCTTGGGGATGCGCTCGCCCACCTGCACCGTGCCCGTGTTCGACGACTCCGCGAGCACCCCGGCGAGCGTGAGCCGCTCGACCCCGTGCTCGTGCGAGTCCTTGAACGTCTGGCCGTTGGGCGTCGTGTACGTGTAGGGCACCTCGAACTGCGTCGCCGCGTCCGCGTACCCGCCCTCGAGCGCCGCCGCCATCGTGACGACCTTGCCCGTCGACCCGGGGTCGAAGATGTTGGACACCGCCCGGCTGGGCCGCGCCACGGCGTCGGTCCGTCGGTCGTTCGGGTTGACGGTGCCCGAGTCCGCGAGCGCGAGGAGCTCGCTCGTGCGGACGTCCTGCACGACGGCGATGCCGAAGTCGGCCCCCGACTCGCGGACCGCGCGGTCCACGGCGTCCTGCGCCTTCCACTGCACGTCGTGCTCGATCGTCAGGCGCAGGTTCTCCCCCGGCACCGCCGGGTCGGTCTCGCACTCCCCCGTCGGGATGAGCTGCCCGCCGAGGCCGGCCTCGCACGAGCTCGACCCGGGGGTCCCGGCGAGGACGTCGTCGTAGGCGGCCTCGACCCCGCCCTGGCCGACCTGCTCGGCGTCGACGAAGCCGACGAGGTTCCCGGCGACCGTCCCCGCCGGGTAGGACCGCTCGCTCGTCGCGTCGGCGCGGATGAAGGCCGACAGGCGCAGCTCCGCGATCTCGCGCTGGACCTCCGGCGTGACCTCCTTCGCGAGGACGACGTAGCCCTCGCCGTTCAGACGGGCCGCGAGCTCGGGCGCGGACTCGCCGAGGGCGGGGGCGAGCAGCTTCGCGACCCCGACGGCGCCGCCCTCGGTGAGCGCGGTGCCGTCGGCGAGCTTCCTGCTCCCCGGGGTGAACGACCGGATCGCGGTGCGGTCCGCGCCGATCGTGTACCGGTCGACCGACGTGGCGAGCACGACGCCGTCCGCGTCGGTGACGTCCCCGCGGTGGGCGAGCATCGTCGTGCTGCGCAGCCGGTCGTCGCGCGCCGCGGCGGCGAGCGCGGGCCCCTTGATCACCTGCACGTTGACGAGCTGGCCGACGAAGAGCAGCACGACGAGCGTCGCGACCCCCATGAGCCAGCGCTGCCTGTTCTCCGGGCGCCCCGGCTGGCGCGTCGGGCGTGCCGGACGGCGCGGTCCGGACCCGCCCGACCGCGGCACCCGCGCGGGGCCGGCCGCGGTCCTCGCGGTCGTCACGCGCTGCGTGGACGGCGACCCGGCGGAGGGTCGGGCCGTCGTCGACCGCGGCGCCGACGCCCGAGCGGTCGCCGACCGGGTGGCCGACGACCCGGCGGCGGTCGCGCGCGCGGCCGACGTCCGTGCGGTCGTCGAACGGGACGTGGTCGAGCGGGACGTGGTCGAGCGGGACGTGGTCGAGCGCGCCGCGGGCGTGCCGGAGCGCGCGGCGCGGTCGCGCCCTCCCGCGCCCGTCGTCACTGCCCGGCCCCCTCCTCCGCGACGCCGAGCACCGCGCCGTCGGACAGCCGGACCATGCTCGGGCTCGGGGCCTCCACCATGCCGAGCGCACGAGCGCTCTCGGGGAGCGCCGCCTTCGCGTCCCAGACCTCGGCCTGCAACCGCTGTGTGTCCTGGCGCACCTGACCCACCTCCCGCCGCAGCTCCGACATCTCGTAGGAGTTCTGCGCCATCGTCGTGTTCACCAGGAGAGCACACAGGAGCGCCAGGCCCAGGAGCGACATGCACAGGACGAGGAACGGGACCCGCGAGCGCGCCTGCAGCGGCGCGCGGACGAGCTCGAGCCGGGAGCGCGCGCCGCGCTCGGTCGCCCCGCCCGGCAGCGCCCTCAGGTCGGGCCCGGCAGGCCGGGCCTGCGGGCGCGTGGTGCGCGGGAGCGGGCGGGCGGTCGCGGTGGACCTCAGTGCGCTCATCGGTTCCTCTCCCCCGGTCGGTCCGGTCGGTGCGTGCCCGTGCGCGGGCGGCGGTGGTCGGGTGTGGGACGGGTGCGCTCGGCGGCGCGCAGCCGCACGGACGCGGAGCGCGGGTTGGTCTCGCGCTCGTCGGGCGGGGCCTCCTCGGCGCCGCGGGTGAGGAGGCGCAGGTAGGGCTGGGCCTCGTCGGGGACGACGGGGAGCCCGGGCGGGACGTCGACCGTCGACCCCGCCACGAGCTCGCGCTTGACGATGCGGTCCTCCAGCGAGTGGTAGGACTCGACGACGATCCGCCCGCCCACGGCGAGGGCGTCGACGGCTGCGGGGACCGCGCGCGCGAGGACCTCGAGCTCGCCGTTCACCTCGATGCGCAGCGCCTGGAACGTGCGCTTCGCCGGGTTCCCGCCCGTGGTCCGCGTCGCGGCAGGGATCGAGGCCCGGACCAGGTCCACGAGCTCGCCGCTGCGCGTCCACGGGGACTGCTCACGACGACGCACGATCGCGCGTGCCACGCGCTGCGCGAACCGCTCCTCGCCGTACTCGCGCAGGATGCGCGTCAGCTCGCGCTCGTCGTACGTGTTGAGCACGTCGGCGGCGGTGGGGCCGGTCGTCGGGTCCATGCGCATGTCCAGCGGCGCGTCCTGCGCGTAGGAGAAGCCCCGCTCGCTCTCGTCGATCTGCAGCGAGGAGACGCCGAGGTCCATGAGCACCCCCTGCACGGGCGCGCCCACGACGTCGGACACCACGTCGCCGATCTCGTCGTACACCGCGTGCACGGCGCGGAACCGGTCGCCGAACCGTGCGAGCCGCCGCGAGGCCCGGGCGATCGCCTCCGGGTCGCGGTCGATGCCCACGACGTGCGCCGCGGGGAGCTGGTCGAGCACGGCCTCCGTGTGCCCGCCCATGCCGAGCGTGCAGTCGACGAGCACCGCGCCGGGCTCCCGGAGCGCCGGCGCGAGCAGGTCGACGCAGCGCTCGAGGAGGACGGGGACGTGGCGCTCGGCCGCGTCGTCGGTCGTGGTGCTCATCGTGTCCTCCTTCCGTCGTGTCTCGTGCGTCGGTCCCGCTGGTCGTGCTCCGCGCCCCGCCGGTCGGGACCGTCCGGTCAGGTCTCCCTCCGCGTCCTTTCTGGCGCCGGGGAAGTGCGCCAGACCGGGCGGGAGGAGACCTCACCGGACGGGTACCCGAGCCCGTCCTAGAAGCGCAGGTCCGGGAACACCTCCTCCGCGGTGTCGGCGTACGCCGACTCCTGCTCCGCGAGGTAGGTCTCCCAGGCCGTGACGTCCCAGATCTCGACGCGGGTGCCCGCGCCGATCACCGCGACGTCCCGGTCCAGACCCGCGTACGCCCGCAAGGGAGCGGGGATCGAGACCCGGCCCTGCTTGTCCGGGATCTCGTCGCTCGCGCCCGAGAGGAACACCCGCAGGTAGTCCCGTGCCTGCTTGCTGGTCACCGGCGCCTGCCGGATCTGGTCGTACATGAGCCGGAACTCGTCCATCGGCAGGAGGAAGAGGCACCGCTCCTGCCCACGCGTCATGACGAGCCCCGACGCGAGCCGGGGCCTGAACTTCGCCGGGAGGATGAGCCTCCCCTTGTCGTCCAGACGAGGAGTGAAGGTCCCGAGAAGCAGGCTCGAGGAACCGCCGAGCACGTCGTCCACGAAGCCGGACATGCACCTGGCACCTCCCCTCCTGCTCCCAGTTCCTCCACGGTACTCCACTTCGCTCCACCGCTCTCGGGGAAACCGCGGGAATTCACCCCTCTTCGCAGGATCTCCGCAGGTCAGACCGGTGGTGCGACGTGGAGGGGAGTTCTCCCCACGGGCGTGGCGGCGGGACCGCACGCGGCGCGACGGGCATGCCGGCCGCCGATGGCGGCACCGCACCCGTCCTCCGCTCGGAGCAGCGGTCGTCGTCAACTAGGCTCGTCCCACCTGCGGGCTCCCACTCCGCGGCCGCGCCACCACCGACGACGGAGGTCACCGTGCTCCCCGACATCGCCCCTGTCGCGTCAGCCGACGAGCACGACGACCCGGCCACGACGCCGGGCGGTCTCGACGAGCTCGTCGAGACGACGTCCCGCATGCGGTCGGGCATCGAGTCCGTCGTCACCGGCCGGCCCGACCTCGTCAACGTGACGGTCGCCGTCCTGCTCGCCCAGGGCCACCTGCTCCTCGAGGACGTCCCGGGGGTCGGCAAGACCACCCTCGCGAAGGCGCTCGCGCGCACGATCGACTGCCAGGTCGGCCGCATCCAG
The DNA here is from genome assembly GCF_965112045.1 of Cellulosimicrobium sp. Marseille-Q8652. Classification (NCBI taxonomy): domain Bacteria; kingdom Bacillati; phylum Actinomycetota; class Actinomycetes; order Micrococcales; family Promicromonosporaceae; genus Cellulosimicrobium; species Cellulosimicrobium sp. Marseille-Q8652. The sequence continues at coordinate 1,658,077 of NZ_CBCOPS010000002.1, forward strand.
TTCACGCCCGACCTCCTGCCGAGCGACCTCACGGGCGTCAACATCTACCGCGCGGCCGACCACCAGTTCGAGTTCCGTCGCGGTCCGGTGTTCGCCAACATCGTCATCGGGGACGAGATCAACCGGGCGTCGCCCAAGACGCAGTCGGCCCTCCTGGAGTGCATGGAGGAGGGCCAGACGACCGTCGACGGCACGACCCACGCGCTGCCCCGCCCGTTCCTCGTCGTCGCGACGCAGAACCCGGTCGAGATGGAGGGCACGTACCCGCTCCCCGAGGCGCAGCGCGACCGCTTCATGGCGCGTCTCGCGGTCGGCTACCCCGACCTCGACGCCGAGATCCAGATGCTCGAGCGCCAGGAGGCGGAGGACCCCTTCGCCCACCTGCGCCCCGTGACGACCGGGGACGCCGTCCTGCGGTTCGCGGGCGTCGTCCGCTCGGTGTACGCCTCTCCCGCGGTGAAGCGCTACGTGCTCGACCTCGTGACGGCGACCCGCCAGCACCCCGGCCTGCGGCTCGGCGCGTCGCCGCGCGCGTCGCTCCAGCTGCTGCGCGCGGCCAAGGCGCTCGCCGCCATGTCGGGACGCGACCACGTCCTGCCGGACGACGTCCAGTACCTCGCCGTGCCGGTCCTCGCCCACCGCCTCGTCATCACCACGGAGACGCGGCTCGCGGGCCTCGACGCGCAGGCCGTGGTGTCCGCGCTCCTGGCGCAGACGCCGGTCCCGGCGCGCGATCCGTCCGAGCGGCAGCCCGAGCGGCGCTGACGTGCGCGGCCTCTCCGCCCTGCCCCGGTTGCGCAGGTTCGGCCGCAGCCTCGCCCGCGCGCGCCTCACCCGGCGCGGCACGTCGCTCCTCGTCGCGGGAGCCGTGCTCGTCGCGACCGGCGTGACGCTGGGCCTGCCCGACGTCGTCGGGCTGGGTGCGGCCGCGATGCTGGCCGTCGGCGCGGCGTGGTGCTGGATGACGGCCCGCCGCATCGACCGCGGGCGGCGCGCCCTGGGCGTCGCCCGGCGGGTCCAGCCCAACCCCGCGGTGGCCGGCCAGGTCACGACGGCCCGCCTGACGGTCTCGGCGGCGCGCCGGTCGGCGACGACGGCGGGAGTGCTCGCCCGGCTGCGCATCAGCGAGCAGGCCGCGCACGAGCTGTGCGACCAGGGCTCGCTGCGCGCCCAGGTCGCGACGCGCGCCGACCACATCGCCGTGCGGTACCGCCTGCGCCCCCTGCGCCGCGGGCGCTGGTCGCTCGGTCCCCTCCTCACCACGCGGGTCGACACGTTCGGCCTCGTGAGCGCGACGCAGGAGCTGGGCGAGGCCACGTCGGTCGCCGTGTGGCCGCGCACCGTCGAGCTGCCGGTCCGCGGTACCCGCGCCTTCGGCGAGCAGGAGCGGTCGACGTCCGGTGCACGGCTCTCGTCGAGCGACGACTCCGTGCTGCGCGACTACGTCACGGGCGACGACCCGCGCCGCGTCCACTGGGCGAGCGCTGCCCGCCACGGCCAGCTCATGGTCCGCTCGGACGAGAGCGCGAGCCTGCCCCCGGTCACGGTGCTCTTCGACCGCGGGCTCCTGCCGCACCCGGACCTCGGGCGCAGCGGGGGGCACGCGCTCGCCGACGGCGACTGGTCGGTCGAGTGCGCGGCCTCCGTCGGCGTGTCCCTCCTGCACGCGGGCCACCCGGTCCGCTTCGTCGCGACGTCGCTGGCACCCGTCGTGGACACCTCCGGGTTCACCGCCAACCGGTCCGGGGAGGGGCCCGCCGACCTGCTCGACGCGACCGTCGACCTGCACGGGCACCACGGGCTGTCCGACACCGACCGGGCCGCGGCCGCCACCGCCGAGGCCCTGCGCACGGCACGACGCCCCGGCGAGATCACCGTCGCCGTGACCGGCCCGCTGGGCCCCGTCGCCCGCCACACGGTCGCGTCGATGGCCGGGGACGCCCTGCACTGGGCCTTCGTGGTGCGGCCGCGGACCTGGTCGTCGCAGCGCACGGAGGCCCAGGACACCGTGGACGCGCTGCGCGCGACCGGCTGGCACGTCGCCCTCGTCGACGCCGGGACCCCTCTCGAGAACGCCTGGATGCGGCTCATGGACGGTGCTCGATGAACGACCACGCCACCTCTCGACCGCGCTCGACGGCGCCTGCGGGGCTCGGCGCGCGCGTGCTGGCCACGACCCTGTGCGTGGCCGTCGCGGTCGCGGCGTCGACGTACGCGCTCGGGACCGTCATCGGGCCCGGGGACTGGACGCGCACCGCGGTCCGCACGCTCGCCGTCCTCGCCCTCGTCACCGGGCTCTCGCGGTACGCGCTCGAGCGGTCCCGGTCCGTGCAGGGCGAGGCGCTGGCGCCACCCGCCGCCCTCCTGCCGTCGCTCGCCGGCCTCGTCGTCGGGTCGTGGGCGCTCCTCGGCCTCTACGGCGGACCCACCGACCGGTTCTCCGTCCTCATCGGGCTGTCGAACGTCGAACGTCTCCTCTCCCGGGTCCAGACGGGGCGCGAGCTCACCCTCGCGGAGGTCGCCCCGATCGACCCGAGCCTGCCCATCGAGCTCCTCGCCGTCGGCGGCGCCGTCGTCGTGTTCCTCGTCGCCGACCTCATGGCCGGCGGGCTGCGCCTCGGCGCCGGGGTCGGGCTGCCGCTGCTCGCGCTCTGGATCCCCGGCCTGGTCATCGTGGGAGACGTACCCCCCGTCGCGTTCGTCCTCACCGTGACCGCGCTCGTGCTCCTGCTCGCCGTGGACAACCCGCACCGCGCGCTCCGCCGCGCCGGAGCCGGCGAGGGCCGGGGACGACAGCGCGCCGTCGGCGGCTCGCGCGTCGTGACGGCCGTCGCGACCGCGCTCGCCGTCGCCACGGTCGGGCTCGGCGTCGGCGCCGCGAGCGCGACCCTGCCCGAGGTGGCGTCGTCGTCCTGGAACCGCCTCTTCTCCTCGACGGGCGACACGGTCCGGCTCTCCGACGACCTCGACATGCGCCGGGACCTGGCCGAACGGTCGGACGAGGTCGTCCTCGAGTACCGCACCGACGGCGACGAGGTGGGACCTCTGCGGGTCTTCACCCTCACCGGCTTCGACGGCACGAACTGGCGCCGTGGCGCCGACCGCGACGGGACGCCGATCGAGGGCCCGGACCAGCTCCTCTGGCCGCAGGACACCGGTCGGGGCGAGCCCAGCGAGGTCACGGTCACGCTCCGGTCCCTCCGGGACACCAAGCTGCCCGTGCCGACCGAGCCACGCTCCGTCGACGTGGACGGTGACTGGACGTACGACCCCGTGCGGGACGAGGTGCTCGGCACCCGGGCGACCAGCGCCGGCTCGAGCTACGAGATGACCCTCTACGCCCGTGCGCTCGACGCGGACACGCTGCGCTCGGCGGGCGGGGCGGACCCGGACGACCCCAACTACCTCGACGTGCCGGCGTCGTCCCACGAGCAGGACATCCGCGACCTCGCGGCCCAGGTCGTCCAGGGCTCGCCGACGCGGTACGACCAGGCCCTCGCGCTCCAGACCTACTTCCGCGACGCGGCGACCTTCACGTACTCGACGCAGGTGCCGCCCGGCGACTCCGGCGACGCGGTGTGGGACTTCCTGCAGCAGCGCACGGGGTACTGCGTCCAGTTCGCCACGGCGATGACGATGATGGCGCGCACGCTGGGCATCCCGGCGCGGCTCGGGGTCGGCTTCCTCCCCGGACAGCGCACCGACGACACCACGTTCCAGGTCACCGGCCGCGACTCGCACGCCTGGCCCGAGCTCTACTTCCCCGGCCAGGGCTGGGTGCGGTTCGAACCGACGCCCGCCCAGCAGACGGGGCCGGCACCGACCTGGGCGACTCCCGTCGGGAGCTCGACGGTCCCCGGCCTGACGGACCCGAGCGACGCGCTGACCCCCGGCGTCGTCCCGGGGCCCGAGGAGCCCGCGACGCCCGCACCCACGGTCGGCGGCGGGACGGGTGGCGCCGACGCGGCGGCGGACGGGTCCGGGGCGTCGTGGCTCGTCGTCGTCGCCGCGTTCCTGCTGGTCGCCCTGACCGCCGGAGCGCTGTGGCTCGTCGCCCGCCGGCGGACCCGCCCCGAGGGCGACCTGGACGCGGAGCGCGCCTGGGTCGAGCTGACGGCGCGCCTCGACGGGCTCGGCGTCACGTGGCACGCGTCCACGACACCGCGCAACGTGCCGACGACGGTCGCCGCCGTCGTGCGGGACCGTTCGGGCTCAGACCTGTCGGACGCCGGCGTGGAGGCCCTCGTCGCGCTGGTGACGGCGCTGGAGACGGAGCGCTACGCCCGCGACGGTGCGGCGACGGAGCCGGCCCGGCTGGCGGAGCTCGTCGAGACCTCCGCGGCGGAGGTCGAGCGGTCGCTCAGCGACCGCCGTGCTCGCGACGACGGTCCCAGCGCTCTTCGAGTCGGCTGAGGAACGACTTCCGGGAAGCCGGGGCCGGGTTCGCCGGGCGGACGCGACCGTCGGCGTCGACGGTGCCCACCGGGCCGACCTTGGCCGCGCGCGGCGCCTGGAAGACGAGCACGACTCCCGCGAACATGAGCACGAAGCCCACGACGCCCAGCCAGGTCTGGGAGGTGGCGGCACCGAGGACCAGCAGCAGCAGACCTCCGACCACACCGACCCCGACCAGGACGTATCTCAGCGCCGATCGGCGACGTGGCGACTGCAGCGTGTTGGCCAGGCGCGGGTCGTCCGTGGTGAGGGCGCGCTCCATCTGCTCCAAGACCCGCTGCTCGTACTCAGACAGAGGCATGGGCACCCCGTTTCTCCGCGGTGGTCGTATGACACCCTCAGGATAGATCCACATCAGCGGGCGTGGTAGTCGAGCGGCGTCCTCGGGGCCCCATCGCGATGGATCTCACCCCGAACCGGCCCCGGACGGCGTCCACGGCCTCCTCCGCGCGCCGCCGGGTGGCCCCGTGCTCGTCGACCGCCTCGTCCAGGGTCGGCTGGGCGACCGACCCCTGCCGGACCTCCAGCCCCTCGGCACGGACCCCCACGAGACGCACGGCGAGCCCGCGCAGGTCCACCCCGGCGACGAGCTCGCGCGCGACGAGATAGATCTCCCGCGCGACGTCCGTCGGCGACCCCAGGGTGCGGGACCGGGTCACCGTCCGGAAGTCGCTCGTGCGGACCTTCACGCTCACGGTGCGGGCCACGAGCCCGTGCTGCCGCAGCCGCGCCGCGCAGCGGTCGGCGAGCTCGAGCACGCGGACCTGGACCGCGCCGAGATCGTGCAGGTCGTGCTCGAACGTCGTCTCGGCGCCGATCGACCGCTCCGACCGCTCGGGCTCCACGGGCCTCGGGTCGCGGCCCCACGCGAGGTCGTGCAGGTGCGCCCCCGCCACCTTGCCCACCGCCGCCTGCAGCACCGGCACGTCGGTGTCGGCGAGCTCGGCGACCGTGCGGATCCCCCACTGGGCCAGCGCCTGCTCCGTGCGCTCCCCCACGCCCCACAGCGCGCCGACGGGCAGCGTCCTGAGGAACGGCACCGTGGCGGCCGCGGGGACCAGGAGCATCCCGTCGGGCTTGGCGTGCGTCGAGGCCAGCTTGGCGACGAACTTCGTCGTCGCGACGCCGACCGAGCACGTGATGCCGTGCGCCGCGCGGACCCGGTCCCGCAGGGCGGCGCCGATCACGGTGGGCGGGCCGAGCCTGCGGCGGGCTCCGCTCACGTCGAGGAAGGCCTCGTCGACGCTCACCTGCTCGACGAGCGCGGTGACCTCCCCGAGCATCTCCATGACCGAGCGCGAGACCTCGTGGTAGCGACCGTGGTCCGGCGGGACGACGACCGCCTGCGGGCACGCCCTGCGCGCGGCGGTCATCGGCATCGCCGAGTGCACCCCGAAGGCACGCGCCTCGTAGGTCGCGGCCAGGACCACCCCCCGCTCGGCACCCCCGACGATCACGGGGCGACCGCGCAGCTCGGGACGCCGCGCGAGCTCCACGGACGCGAAGAACGCGTCCATGTCGACGTGCAGGATCGAGCACCCCTCCTCGTCGCCGCCCCAGTCGCGCCGCACCGTGGCACGGGGCCCCCTGCTCATCGCGGGCGCGCCGACGTGGTCATGACGCGACCGAGCGCACGCCCGGGAGCCGCGCGAACCCCGCGTCGGGGTCGACGAGCATCGCGACCTCGTCGCGGAAGTCCTCGGCGCACGCCAGCAGCTCGTCGGCCCGGCGGGCGTCGACCGCGTCGGACCGGCCGGCGTCGACGGCGGCACGCACCCGGGCGCCCCCGGCGAAGTACACGGACCACGCGGCCAGGCCCGGCTCGGCGTCGCTGAGCTGGTCCCACACGGGCCGCGCCCGACCGCGACGCACCGGCCGGCCCCGGAGAGCGACGACCGCCGCCGCCGCCCTCAGCGCGCCCAGGTGCGCGTGCACGAAGCGCTCGGCAGGGTCCGTCGCGAGCGCCGCGCAGACGAGCTCGGCGTCCGCACGCGCGAGCATCCGCCCGACCTCGCCGGGGACGGGGGCCGGAACGGCACCACTCGTGATCTTCGACATCGCGCACCTCCACCACCACTATCGAACACGTGTTCGATACCTGTCAACGCCGTCGGTCGCCGCACCGTACGGTGGGCGCATGGCTCGTCGTGCCCGCCGGTCCCCCCGTACCGTCACAGCGTCTTCCGAGCCACCCACACCGCGTGCCCGCCGTCGGGGGGCCCCGTCCCCGCGCGGCCGCGAGCTGCCGGAGGGGCCGGTCACCACGACGACGGGGACCGCCCGGCTCGAGCGCGACCCCGACCACGACGGCGCGGTGACCCTGTACGTCAACGACGTGCCGAGCTCCCACCTCGACCTCGACGACCCCGGTTTCCTCGCGTTCGAGTACATGCAGCAGATGGCGGCGGTCGTCGACCACGCGCCGCCCGGGCCGTTGCGCGTGCTCCACCTCGGGGCCGCCGGGTGCACGCTCGCACGCTGGGTGGAGCACACCCGCCCCGGCTCGACGCAGGTGGGCGTCGACCTCGACGCCCGGCTCCTCGAGCTCGTGCGCGAGTGGTTCGACCTGCCCCGGTCGCCGCGCCTGCGACTGCGTGCCGACGACGCGCGCCACGCGCTGACGACGTTCGCCGACGGGGCCTTCGACGTCGTCGTCCGGGACGTCTTCGCCGGGGACGCGACGCCGGAGCACCTCGTGACGCTCGGCACCGCTCGCGAGGTCCGCCGCGTGCTGCGCCCGGGTGGCCTGTACCTGGCGAACTGCGCGGACCGCCCGCCGCTGACGACCGCGCGCCGTGAGCTGGCGACGCTCGCGACGGTCGCAGCCCCCGACGACCCGGTCGGGACCGCGCAGGACGCCCGCCCGGCCGACGGCTCGCACGACCCCCACGGGTCCCGGCTCGCCGCGATCGCGGAGCCCGGTCAGCTCAAGGGCCGGCGCTACGGCAACCTCGTGCTCGTGGCGGCCCGCCCGGGCCCGGTCCCCGTCGACCTCGCCTCCGCGAGCCTGGCGCGCGCGGCGCGCACCCTGCCCGTCCCCGCGCGCGTCCTCGTGGGGACGGACCTCGAGGCCTTCGTCGGCGCGGCCCGCCCCTTCGAGGACCCGCCTGCGACCGCGCCCTCCCCGACCGTCCCGTGACGGCCTCGGTCCCCGCGGGCGCCGGACCTGCGGCGGGCCGCGACGGCCCCGGACGCGCAGGCTCGACGGCCCCGGACGCGCAGGAGCCGCGCCCCGACGCGGGACGCGGCTCCTGTGCGAGGACCGCCGGGCGGGCTGGTGCCGCCGGCGCGGCCGTCAGAGCGGGCGGACGTTCTCCGCCTGCGGGCCCTTGGGGCCCTGGGTGATCTCGAACTCGACCCGCTGCGCCTCGTCGAGCGTGCGGTACCCCTGCGTCTCGATCGCCGAGTAGTGCACGAAGACGTCGGCACCCCCGCCGTCCTGCGCGATGAAGCCGAAGCCCTTCTCGGCGTTGAACCACTTCACAGAACCCTGCGCCATGCTGTTCCTCTGACCTTCTGTCCGTCCGGGACGTCGGCGAGCGGACCCTTCGTCCACCCCGTGCGCCACAGCGCGACGTCCCACGTCCTTCGCCGGCGACCGGCCCCGAGGGCCGGCGCGACGCCCGTCCGGGGCGCTCGATCACGCGTCGGCCCGTGCGGCCGGCACCGGGTCGTGCGCGAGCTCGTCACTGCAGCGGGTGACAGTCTGGCACGGAGGGTGTGGGATGTGCCACGCAGAATCGCGGTGTCTCGTACGGATTTGTCGGCACATACCCCGGCGGGCGGTCAGTCCCCCTGCTGCGCGAGGAAGCGCTCGAACTCGGCGCCCAGCTCGTCCGCGGTCGGGATCGGCGCGGTGTCCGCGAGGAGGCTGGTACGACCCACCGCGCGGGCGAACGCGTCGTACTGCTCCTCGAGCGCGTGCACGACGGCCGCGACCTCCTCGGAGTCGCGGACCTGCCGCTCGACCTCGGTCGTCGCGTCCTGGGCGGCCTCGGCCAGGCCGGACGTCGCCAGGTCGAGACCGGTCAGTCGCTGGACGTGCTCGAGCGCGACCACCGTCGCGGGCGGGTACGCGGACTGGGCGAGGTAGTGCGGGACGTGCACGGTGTAGCCGACCGCGTCGTGGCCCGCCTCGCCGAGCCGCAGCTCCAGCAGCGCCGCGAGGCTCGCGGGTACCTTCACCGTCCCGAACCACGACGCGTGCTCCGCGACGAGCTCGGGGCGCGTCGCGTGGGCCGTCACGGACAGCGGGCGCGTGTGCGGGATGCCCATGGGGATCCCGTGGATGCCGACGGTCAACGACACCCGCAGCCGGTCGACCACGCCGCGCAGCGCGGCGACCACGCGCTCCCACTGGAGGTCGGGCTCCGCGCCGTGCAGCAGCAGGAACCCCGACCCCTCGGCGTCGCGCACGTGGTCGACGACGAGCCGCGGCTCGTCGTACGCGGACCACCGGTCCGTGCTGAACGTCATGGTCGCGCGCTTCGAGCGGTAGTCGAGGAGCTGGTCGACGTCGAACGTCACCAGCCGGGTGACCTCGCCCACCTCGAGCAGGTGCTCGACGGCGCGCTCGCCGGTGCTCCCGGCGTCCACGAAGCCGGCGATCGCGTGCACCAGGACCGGACCGGCGCCCGGCTCGGGCGTGCTCGGCCACAGGCGCGCGACCGCGTCCTCGTCGAGCTCGTAGATCTCCCGGGGGTCCAGCATCCGTCCTCCTCGTCGCGTCCTACGCCGTCCGCCGTCGTGCGCGGAGGCCTGTGGTCGACAACGCGTCGCACCGGCAGATCCTTCCCGGCGCACGTGCGTGGGAGGCGCGGCCGGCGCTGGCCCGCGGGCGCTCAGCGACCGGGCAGGCGGACGACCGAGACGAAGAAGTCGTCGATCTGCCGGACGACGTCGATGAAGCGGTCGAAGTCGACGGGCTTCGTCACGTAGGCGTTGGCGTGCAGGGAGTAGCTGCGGACCACGTCCTCCTCGGCCTCCGACGTCGTGAGCACCACGACGGGGATCTGACGCAGCGCGTCGTCCTTCTTGAGCTCCGCGAGGACCTCCCGGCCGTCCATGCGCGGAAGGTTGAGGTCGAGCAGGATGAGGTCGGGCGTCGGGGCGCCGGCGTGCTCCCCCTCCTTGCGCAGGAACGCCAGCGCGCTCACGCCGTCCGAGACGACCGACAGCCGGTTCGTGACCTTGTGGTCCTCGAACGCCTCGCGCGTCATGAGCACGTCGCCCGGGTCGTCCTCGACGAGCAGGACGTCGATCGGCTTCGTGCCGTGGCTCATGCGGTGGTCTCCTCGGGGTCGCGGCCCGTCCTCGGGCCGGCGTCGTCGGTGCGAGCGTATCCGACCTGCGCGTGGACGTAGGCGTGCGCGAGCGTGAAGCGGACCGTCGTCCCGCCGTCGCGCGGCTCGATCCAGATACGCCCGCCGTGGTACTCGACGATGCGCTTGCACAGCGCGAGCCCGATGCCGGTGCCCTCGTACACGTCCTTCGCGTGCAGCCGCTGGAAGATGACGAACACGCGCTCCGCGTACTGCGGGTCGATCCCGATCCCGTTGTCGGCGACCGAGAGCTCCCAGTGGGTGTCGTGCGCGAGGACGCCCACGTGGACGACCGGCGGGCGGTCCGGCGCCCGGAACTTCAGCGCGTTGCCGACGAGGTTCGCGAACAGCTGCTGGAGCAGGGCCCGCTCGCCGACGACGACGGGCAGCGGGTCGTGCGTGACGGTGGCACCGGTCGCGCCGATCGTCTCGGAGAGGTCGTCGAGCGCCAGCGCGAGCGACGCCTCGAGGTCGACGTCGACGCGCTCCGTCCCGGTCCGCCCGACGCGCGAGAACCCCAGCAGGTCCTGGATGAGCCGCTGCATGCGCTTGGCGCCGTCGACGGCGAAGTCGATGTACTGGTCGGCCCGGTCGTCGAGCTCGCCGCCGTACCGCTTCTTGAGCAGCTGCGTGAAGCTCGCGACCTTGCGCAGGGGCTCCTGCAGGTCGTGCGAGGCGACGTAGGCGAACTGCTCGAGGTCGCGGTTGGAGCGCTCGAGCTCGTGGGCCTGCTCCTCGAGCAGCTCGTGCGCGCGCGCCGCGTCCGCGTGGGACGCCTTGATCTCCGCGACCTGGCTCACGAGCTCGACGCGCATGTGCTCGACGTCCTGCGCGAGGTCCGCGATCTCCGCGGGACCCGACGTGACGACGGGCTCGTCGAGCTGGCCCGAGCTGACGAGGCGGACGCGGTGGGCGAGCTGCGCGACCGGCTCGGTGACCCATCGCTTGAGGCACACCCACAGGATGATCCCCACCGCGAGCGCCGCCCCGACGAGCACGAGGACGCTGCCGAAGAGGACGCGGCTCCAGCGGTCCAGCGCCTCGACCGCCTCCGCGCGCTCGGCGCGCAGGTCTACGACGTACCGCCCCGTGGCGGCTCGCGCCTCGGCGAAGAGCGCGGCCCCGTCGGCACGCTCCACCCGCGAGACGGTGCCCGGTCCCGCGCGCCCCGTGCTCTCGATCGCGGGCTCGGCGTAGTCGGTGAACCACGCGTCGACCGCGCGCAGCGCCTCGTCGTGCGCGGCGGTCAGGCCGTCGCCGGAGCCGAGCCGCGCGAGGTCCGCGGGGTCGGCGATCGCGACGGTCCCGTCACCACCCACCGCACGTCCGTAGGCCTCGAGCGCGGTCTCGTCGCCGGTCGCCGCGTACGAGCGCACGGCCGACTCCGTGTCCAGCAGAGCGACGAACGACGAGTCGGCCTGGGTGACGGCGTCGAAGTAGGGTCCCGTGATCTCGTCCTGGAGGGCGAGCACGCGCGAGAGCGCGAGCGCCGACGTCGTCACGACGCCCAGCACGATCACGCCCGCGACGACGAGCGCCCACCCCAGCCGACGGCGCAGGGTGGGCGCCCTGCGGCTCGCGCTCACGCTCACCGTGCCCACTCGTCGGAGTCGGCGAGCGTCGCGGTGCGCTCGGCCGGCACGGGCGCGTCGTCGCCGGCCCAGCCGATGACGAGCAGCGCGGCGTCGTCGGCGAGGGGTCCGCCGTGGAGGTCGCGCACGCGGCGGAAGACCCGCTCGACGATCCCCTCGGTCCCGTGCTCGAGGGCCGTGTCGACCGCACGTCGCAGGCCGTCGACGCCGATGCGCTGCGGACGGGCCCCGCGCGAGGTCGCCTCCGGGTCCGCGACCGTCGCCTCGACGAGCCCGTCCGTGTACAGCATGAGCGCCCACCGGCCGCCGAGCTCGACGCGCTGGGCGGACCACCCGCCGTCGACCGGGATCCCGAGCGCCCGCCCGCGCGCCGTCGGCACGATCTCCGTCGCGCTCTCCTGCAGCAGGAGCGGCGCGAGGTGTCCCGCGAGATGGATGTCCGCGAACCGCCGACCGGGGTCGACGACCACCTGGCAGAGCGTGACGAAGACCTCCGGCCGCGCGCGCTCGGGCACGAGGACGCGCTCGAGCAGCGGCAGGATCCCCGCCGGCTCCGTGTCCGAGAGGACGATGGTCCGCCACGCGGTGCGCAGCGTCGCGCCGAGCGCGGCCTCGTCGGGCCCGTGGCCCGCGACGTCGCCGATCACGCACAGCACGGACCCGTCGGGCCGCTCGACGGCGTCGTAGAAGTCCCCGCCGAGGAGGCCGTTCCCGCCGGGCACGTAGCCGACCATGACCGCGAGCCGCTCGTCCTGGACGAGCGGCGTGGGCAGCAGCGCGCGCTCGAGCCGGGCCGTCTCGGCCGCCCGCACCTCGCTGCGGTACAGCGCCCGCTGCTGCTCCTCGGACTTGCGCCGCTGCACGGCGTAGCGCAGCGAGCGCCCGAGCAGGTCGCCGCCGACCTCGCCCTTGACGAGGTAGTCGTCGGCGCCCGCCGCGACGGCCTGGACGCCCAGGTCGATGCCCGAGTGCCCGGTGAGCACCACGAGCGCGGGCGGGCTCACGCCGGCCCGCAGGCGCTCGACCCCGCCGAGGCCGACCGAGTCGGGGAGGCCGAGGTCGAGCAGCACGCAGTCGACGGGGCGGGCCGGGAGCATCTCGAGCGCGAGGTCGAGCGTCGTCGCCCGGTGCAGCTCGACCTTGAGGCTCGCGTCGGAGAGCAGCTCCTCGACGAGGAGGGCGTCGCCGTCGTCGTCCTCCACGAGCAGGATCCGCAGCACGTCGGACGGGGCGAGCACGGACCGGTCGGTGGCACCACCGGCCGCGCCGGTACCGCCCGGGGCGCCCGCGGCGTCGGGGGGCCCTGCGACGGGGCCGTGCCCGGGCTCGCCGGTCACGACGTCCGCTCCCCACCAGTCGCCATGGCCACCGATCCTAGCGGCCCCTGCCCGTCCGGCCCGGCGCGACGCCCCGGTCGTGCCGGACGGCGCGCGCGGTGCGCCATAATGGACGGCCGCGTCACGGTACGGCAGGCGCGGGCGGTCGGTGCGGCAGACGAGGTCGGGCGGCGCGGACGGCGGCGGCCCGACGCGCGGGACGGACGAGAGGAAGACGTGGGACGTTCGGACGAGCTCCGGCTCGAGCAGGAGATCGTGGACGCCCTCTACGCACGTCTGGACGAGCTGCGTGCCGCGTCCCGCGCGCGTCTCGACGCGGTCCGCCGGTCGGGACCGTCCGGATCGCCCCAGAACCGGAGCGAGCGCGACGCGTTCGCGACGCTCTACGAGGACCGGGTCGCGCAGCTCGACGCCGTGGAGGACCGGCTCGCCTTCGGCCGGCTCGACCTCGAGGACTCCACGCGGCGCTACGTGGGACGCATCGGGCTCACCGACGCCGAGCACACGAGCCTCCTGACGGACTGGCGCGCGCCCGCCGCGCAGGCGTTCTACCGCGCAACCGCCGCGCACCCGGACGGCGTCGTGCGCCGGCGGCACCTCGTGACGCACCGTCGCGAGGTCACGGGGATCGAGGACGAGCTGCTCGACCTCGACGCACCGGCGGACGTCGCGGGCTCGACGCTCTCCGGGGAGGGTGCCCTGCTCGCCGCGATGGCGGCGGGCCGCACCGGCCGCATGGGCGACATCGTCGCGACGATCCAGGCGGAGCAGGACGCGATCATCCGGTCCCCGCTCGGCGGGGCCCTCGTCGTCCAGGGCGGTCCGGGGACGGGAAAGACCGCGGTCGCGCTGCACCGTGCCGCGTACCTCCTGTACGCGCACCGGCGCGTGCTCGAGCGCTCGGGCGTGCTGCTCGTCGGCCCCAGCCTGTCGTTCCTGCAGTACATCGACCAGGTCCTGCCGTCCCTCGGCGAGACGGGCGTCGTGAGCACCACGATCTCCGACCTGCTGCCCGGTCTCGTCGCGGACGGGGACGAGGATCCGCGCGTCGCCCGGGTCAAGGGCCGCGCGGTCATGGCGACGGCGGTGCGTCGCGCCGTGCGTGCGCGCGAACGGGTCCCCGCCCACGACGTGCCCGTCCGGCTCGACGGCCACGACCTCGTCATCCGCCGGCGCGACGTGCGCGACGCGATCGCGAAGGCACGCCGCACGCACAAGCCGCACAACCTCGCGCGCGTCACGTTCGTCCGTGACATGCTCGGACGGCTCGTCGACCAGTACGCCGCACAGCTCGGCGAGGCGCTCGTCGGCGAGGACCGCACGATCGCGCTGGAGGACCTGCGGTCGCACCACGACGTCCGGGTCGCGCTCAACCTCGCGTGGCTGCCCATCACGCCCGAGCGGCTCGTCGAGGACCTGTACACCAAGCCGCACCGGCTCGCGGAGGCCGCCCCCGAGCTCTCGCCGGCCGACCGCCGCCTGCTCGAGCGGCCGAAGGGTTCGCCGTGGACGCCGGCGGACGTCCCGCTGCTCGACGAGGCGGCCGACCTGCTCGGCGAGGACGACCAGGTCGCGCGCGCCGAGGCCGCGGCGCAGTCCGCGCAGCGTGCGCGCGACCTCGAGTACGCGCGCCAGGTGCTCGAGTCGTCCGGCGCGGGTGACGGGATCGTCGACGCGGACGTGCTCGCGGAACGGTTCGCGGCGAGCGGCCCACGGCTCACGACCGCCGAGCGCGCGGCGCAGGACCGCAGCTGGACGTACGGCCACGTCGTGGTGGACGAGGCGCAGGAGCTGTCGGCGATGGCGTGGCGGATGCTCGTCCGCCGCTGCCCGACGCGGTCGTTCACGATCGTCGGGGACGTCGCGCAGACGTCGTCGCTCGCGGGCGCGCGCTCGTGGGCCGGCGCGCTCGACCCGGTGCTGCGCGACGGCTGGCGCCTCGCCGAGCTCACGGTCAACTACCGGACGCCCGCGGCGGTCGCGGACGCCGCGCGCGACGCCGCCGTCGCGGCCGGCCTGCCCGTCTCGCCGCTCACGTCGGCGCGCGAGGTCCCGGGCTCGCTCCGGTTCGTCGAGGTCGCGGGCGGGAGCACGGACGGTGCGGCGACGGGCCGTGGTGAGCTGGGCGGCGCGCTCGTGGACGCGGTGCGGCGCGAGGTCGCGTCCGCGCGGTCGGCGTTCGTCGGAGGCGAGGCCGGTCGCGTCGCGGTCGTGGCGGCGACCGCGGCCCTCCCGGCGCTGCGCAGCGCGCTGGACCTCGACGCACCCGGGCGGCGCGCGGACCCCGACGCGCCCGTCGTCGTCCTCGACCCCGTGCAGGTCAAGGGGCTCGAGTTCGACGCCGTGGTCCTCGTCGAGCCCGCGGACGTGGCCGAGGGCGAGTCCGGCGCGTCGGACCTCTACGTCGCGATGACCCGCCCCACGCAGCGTCTCGTCGTGGTGCACGCCCGTCCCCTGCCGGCAGGGCTCGGCGCGCGGTAGCCCGCCTCCGTCACGTCGTCCCGAGGGCCAAGACCCGTTTGGTCCGCACCGCGGACGGGGCGCACCATGGGGGTGTGCTACGCGCCCTCCTCCTCGAAAACCTGCACCCGCTCGCCGCCTCGAACCTCGAGGCCGCCGGGATCGACGTCACCGTCCGCACCGGAGCGCTCGACGAGTCCGAGCTCATCGACGCCCTCCAGGGCGTCCACCTGCTCGGCATCCGGTCCAAGACCAACGTCACCGCGAACGTGCTCGAGAACGCGCCCGACCTCGTCGCGCTCGGAGCCTTCTGCATCGGGACGAACCAGATCGACCTGCGGTCCGCGGCGAGCCAGGGCGTCGCCGCCTTCAACGCCCCGTTCCAGAACACGCGGTCGGTCGTGGAGCTCGCGCTCGCGGAGATCATCGCGCTGACGCGCCGCCTCACCGAGCGCGACCGCGCGCTCCACGACGGCGTGTGGGACAAGTCGGCCGAGGGCGCCCACGAGGTGCGAGGACGCACGCTCGGGATCGTGGGCTACGGCAACATCGGCACGCAGCTCTCGGTCGTCGCGGAGAACCTCGGCATGTCCGTCGTGTTCTACGACACGGCGGAGAAGCTCGCGCTGGGCAACGCCCGCCGCATGGACACGCTCGACGAGCTCCTGGAGACCGCCGACGTCGTGACCCTGCACGTCGACGGCCGGGCCGGCAACGCCGGCATGTTCGGCGCCAAGCAGATCGCGCGCATGCGCCCGGGCGCGATCTTCCTCAACCTGTCGCGCGGCTTCGTCGTCGACTACGACGCGCTGCGGGAGGCGATCCTGTCGGGCCACGTCGCGGGGGCCGCCGTCGACGTCTTCCCCGAGGAGCCCAAGCGCAAGGGCGACTCGTTCCACTCCGAGCTGCGCGGCCTGCCGAACGTCATCCTCACGCCGCACATCGGCGGGTCCACGGAGGAGGCGCAGGAGGCGATCGGGCAGTTCGTGTCGTCGAAGCTGCGCGACTACCTCACGACCGGGTCGACGACGCTCAGCGTCAACGTGCCGAACCTCGCGCTGGAGCAGACCACGGGGATCACCCGCATCACGCACCTGCACCGCAACACGCCGGGCGTCCTCGCAGCCGTCAACGCGACCCTGGCCGAGCACGGCACGAACATCGAGGGCCAGCTCCTCGCGACGCGCGGCGAGCTGGGCTACGTCGTCACGGACGTCGGCTCGCGCGTCGAGCCGGCCGTCGTGACCGCGCTCGCCGACATGGAGCAGACGATCGCCCTGCGCGTCCTCGACTGAGCCCCGGCGCGAGCGACGAAGGTCCCCGTCACGGAGGACCTTCGTCGCGTGCGCGCCGGCGGCGTCCCGGTGCCACGATGGAGCATGACCGGATACACGAACGACGCCGCCGAGGTCCTCGACGCCGCCACGTGCTGGGAGCTCATCGCCGGCACGCGCGTCTCGCGGCTCGCCGTGAGCGTCCGGGGCGAGCCCGACATCTACCCCGTGAGCGTGCGTGCGCACGACGGCGGGCTGACCTTCCGCACCATCCCGGGGACCAAGCTCGCGACGCTCGTCACCAACGACCGTGTCGCGCTCGAGTGGGACGGGGTCGAGGAGGACTCCGCGTGGAGCGTCGTCGTGCGCGGGACGGCCCGCCGCCTCGACACGGCGGAGCAGGTCGCTGCCGTCGAGTCCGCCGTCGAGCCGCTCGCGCCGCTCGTCGACGTCCCCACCGAGGAGTGGGTGCGGATCGAGCCGCAGACCATCAGCGGTCGACGGTTCCTCCTCGCCGCCTGGTCGGAGCCGGCCGCCGGCGAGCGGTCGCCCGGCACGGGTCCCTGACGCCGACCGGCCGGAGCGCGACGACGGGACCCGACCGCACGGGGCGGCAGGGTCCCGTCGTGGGCTCCTGCGGTCAGCCGGACTTGCGGCGGAAGGTGCGCTGCACCGGTCCGACGGTCTCCGACCCGTGCACGGAGCCGGTGTTCGACTCCCCGTCCGCAGAGCGGTGCTGCGCGGCGTTCTTGCGGTCGAGCGCCTCGCGGAACTTCGCCTTGGCCTCGTCGCTGGGTGCCGTCTCGGCTGCTGGGCGCTGCTGGTCGGACGCCATCGCGTTCTCCTCGTCCTCGGGGTCAGGGGGATCGGCCGGGATCGGGCCCGGCCGAGGTCGGATGCTCGGGAGCCCGACGGCGCGGGCTCCCCGCCAGCCTCCCCTACGCCAGGCGCCGACGCCAGTCCTTTCCCGGCCGCTCCCTCGGGTAGCGTCGTGGACGTGCCCGACACCGCTCCCGACGACTCCGTCCCCGCCGGTCCTCGAGCGCTGCCGCACCGGCGCCTCGGCCGGACCGGCCTGACGCTCCCGGCGGTCTCGCTCGGGCTGTGGCAGAACTTCGGCGAGGCCGACCCGTTCGCGACGCAGCGCGAGATCGTCCTGCACGCGGTCGACCGCGGCGTGACGCACCTGGACCTCGCGAACAACTACGGTCCACCGGGCGGAGCGGCCGAGTCGTCGCTCGGCCGCCTGCTCGCGCGCGAGCTGCGCCCCGTGCGCGACGAGCTCGTCGTCACCACGAAGGCCGGCTACCGCATGGGTCCGGGGCCGTACGGCGAGGGTGGTTCGCGCAAGTACCTCCTGTCGTCGCTGGACGCGTCGCTGCGCCGGCTCGGCCTCGACCACGTCGACGTCTTCTACAGCCATCGCTACGACCCGACCACCCCGCTCCACGAGACCGTCGGGGCCCTCGCGAGCGCCGTGCGCTCGGGACGCGCGCGGTACGTCGGGATCTCGTCGTACTCCGCGCAGCGCACGCGCGAGGCGCTGCAGGTCGCCACCGAGCTCGGGGTCGAGCTCGTGGTGACCCAGGTGTCGTACTCGATGCTCAACCGGTGGATCGAGGTCCCGGACTCCTCGGGGACGAGCGTGCTCGACGTCGCCGCGCGCGCGGGCATGGGGGTCGTCGCGTTCTCGCCGCTCGCCCAGGGCATGCTCACGGACCGGTACCTCCACGGGACGCCGCGCGACTCGCGCGCGGCCCGCGGCGGACCGCTGCGCGGGGAGTTCCTCTCGCAGGAGAACCTCGAGCACGTGCGCCGGCTCGACACCCTGGCACGCGCGCACGGCCGCTCGCTGGCCGCCACGGCGATCGCCTGGGCCCTGCGCGACGCGCGGGTCACGTCGGTGCTCCTCGGCGCGAGCTCCACGCGTCAGCTCGACGACAACCTCGCCGCGCTCGGCGCCCCCGCCCTCACCGACGAGGAGCTCCGTGCGGTCGAGGCGGTCCCGGCCGACACCGGGATCAACCTCTGGGCGTCCCGCTCGAGCGACCTCTGACGTCCGGCGCGTCCGGACGCACCGGTCAGCGCGTCGGGGACGCGGCGTCCAGGCCGCCGGCAGTCCCCTCGGCCTCCTCGGGCCCGCCCGTCGCGGCCCCCGCGTCCACCGCCGCGTCAGCGCGCGCCCCGGTCAACCGGGCGGCGGTCCGCTCCTCGCGCTCGACACGGAGCGACGTGATCGCGCTCTCGAAGTCCTCGAGGGAGTCGAACGCCTGGTACACGCTCGCGAACCGCAGGTACGCGACCTCGTCGAGCTCGCGGAGGGGACCGAGGATCGCGAGACCGATCTCGTAGGCGTCGAGCTCGGCGCTCCCGCTGGCCCGGATCGTCTCCTCGACCCGCTGGGCGAGGAGCGCGAGGTCGTCCTCGTTGACGGGTCGACCCTGGCACGCCTTGCGGACGCCGTTGACGATCTTCTCGCGCGAGAACGGCTCCGTCACACCGGACCGCTTGACGACGGACAGGCTCGCCGTCTCGATCGTCGTGAAGCGTCGCTGGCACTGCGGGCACTGACGACGACGGCGGATGGACGCACCGTCGTCCGACGTGCGGGAGTCGACGACACGTGAGTCCGCATGACGGCAGAACGGGCAGTGCATGGCGACTCTCCTCGGCTGGGGGTTCCGCGGCACTCGCAGGGCGAGAGCGGCGCGACGAACGTATGCCGCCGCCCCGCGACGGTGCAACACGCCGACGCCCGCGCGACGGTGCGGAACCGGGGACGCCGCCGTCCGGAGACGCAGAACGGGGGCGACCGGTCTCCGGTCGCCCCCGTCGGGACGCCCCCGTCCCCATCTCGCGCGCGACTCGCCTCGCACGCGCCGACGTGCTCAGGGGTGGCGGCTGACCGCCGACCCCGCCTCCCGCCCGGCCCCCCAGCCTGGCGAGTGAGGTGACACTAACTTAGGGCCGCCTAATCGTCAGCGCAAGCCCCGGAGAGCACCTGATCGCGCCGCACCGCGTGTCCTGGGTCACAGAACGTCCGGTGCCTCAGCCGTCGACCGGGAGCAGCAGCCGCTGCCCTGCCGCGAGCCCCGAGGACGACAGGCCGTTGAGGTCGACGATCCGCGCCACGACGTCGCGCACGTCCTCACCGGGATCCGCGAGGCGTGCGGCGTGGTCCCACAGCGTCTCTCCCGCGGCGACCACGTGGACGCGCACCTCCTCCGGCTCTCCCGCCGAGCCGGCGACCGCGCTCCCGACCCGTGCGCCCAGCACGACGAGCACCGCGAGGAGGAGCACCAGGACGACCCGGCCCCGGCGGGTCAGCCGGAGCGGCGCCTCGGGAGCGCCCCCCGTGCGGCGCACCGTCCCGGCCTGACGCCGCGCACCGCGGTCCGACCGGTCCAGCCGGCCGTCCCACCCTGTCGTCACACTCGTCATCACTGCCTCCGTCCCTCGCCGGCGCCGGAGCGCCTTCCCCGGTCGCTCCGGCCCGGCGAGGTCTGCGTCGTCGACCCGGGAGCCGGATCGAACACCTGTGCGTAGAACACCTGTACGAAGGTCTATCACGATCCACCCACGGAGTCGAGACATGCTCGAACAGATGTTTGATTCGTGGTGCGCTCTCCCCTAACCTGGGACCAGGTCGGTTCGCCGGACATGTCCACCGGACACGTCCGGCCCGGAGCGCCTCCCGCCAGGGACGACGCACCGGGCACGGGTCGACCGGCGCCCCGGCCACGCCGCGGGCGCCACCGACGGAGGGCGGCGTGCCGTACGGGGTGCAGGTTCCCTGCGACCGGGGCGTCGACCGCGAGGCGACGAGGGCGGAGACCACGATGGCGGGACGCGGCAGGGACACGGGTGCGGGGCTCGCCGAGGTGCGCGAGCTCCCCGACGGCACGGCGGGCAGCGACGGCCTGACACCACGGCAGCGCCTCGTCCTCGACACGATCCGTTCGTGCGTCGAGCAGCGCGGGTATCCCCCGAGCATGCGGGAGATCGGCGAGGCCGTCGGGCTCACGAGCCCCTCCTCGGTCAAGCACCAGCTCACCACGCTCGAGCGCAAGGGGTACCTGCGCCGGGACCCGAACCGTCCGCGCGCCATCGAGGTCGTGCAGCCGGACGACGGCCGCCGCGCCGCTCCCCTCGTCCGCGTCGCCGACGAGCAGGTGCACGACGAGGCGCACCCCCTGCCGTCCTACGTCCCGGTGGTCGGCCGGATCGCCGCGGGCGGCCCGATCCTCGCGGAGCAGGTCGTCGAGGACGTCTTCCCGCTGCCGCGCCAGCTCGTCGGGGACGGTGAGCTCTTCCTGCTCCGCGTGCAGGGCGACTCGATGGTCGACGCCGCGATCTGCGACGGCGACTGGGTCGTGGTGCGTCGGCAGAACGTCGCCGAGAACGGCGAGATCGTCGCGGCGATGATCGACGGCGAGGCGACCGTCAAGACGTTCAAGCGCAGCGGCGGGCACGTGTGGCTGATGCCCCACAACTCCGCGTACGACCCGATCCCCGGCGACGACGCGCAGGTGCTCGGGCGCGTCGTGTCGGTCCTGCGCAGCCTCTGACGGACCGGTCCGTCCGCGCCGCGGCCGCCGGCCCGGCCGCTCCCCCACGACGACGGGCCGGCGATCCCTCCCGCGGGATCGCCGGCCCGTCGTCGCGTGCTCCTAGAGGCCGAACCGCCGCGCGACCGCGCGCAGGGACTCCGCGGAGCCCTGGAGACCTGTCAGCTCCGCGTCGGACAGCGGGACGTCGACACGCTCGCTCGCGCCGCGGCGGTCGAGCAGCGTCGGCAACGACAGGCACACGTCGTGGATCCCGTAGTCGCCGTCCAGGAGCGTCGAGACGGGCAGGAGCCGGTGCTCGTCGCCCAGGACCGCCTCGATGATGCGCGTCGCGGCGAGGCCGACGGCGTAGTTGGTCGCGCCCTTGCCCTCGATGATCCGGTAGGCCGACTCGACCACCTCACGGGCGATCGCCTCGCGCGCGTCCTCGGAGAGCGGCGGGTGGCCGGCGATCCCCGGCCACTCGAGCAGCGGGACACCGCCGATCGTCGCCGAGCTCCAGAGCGGGATCTCGCTGTCGCCGTGCTCGCCGGCGATGTAGGCGTGGACGTTCTGGACCGCGACGCCGCAGTGCTGCGCGACGAGGAACCGCAGCCGCGACGAGTCGAGCACCGTCCCGCTGCCGAAGAGCCGCTCCGGCGGCAGGCCGGAGAACTTCAGGGCGGCGTACGTGACGATGTCGACGGGGTTGGTGACCATGACGTAGACGGCGTCCGGCGCGACCTCCACGAGCCCCGGCAGGATCGTGCGCATGAGACCGATCGTGCCCTCCGCGAGGTCGAGCCGGGTCTGCCCCTGCTTCTGCTTCGCACCGGCGGTCACGACCACGACGTCCGCGCCCGCGCACACCGCGACGTCGTCGGAGCCCTCGACCCTCGCCATGGGCATGAACTGGATGCCGTGCTGGAGGTCGAGGACCTCGGCGTCGACCTTGGCACGGTTGACGTCGAGCATCGCGACCGTGCGGGCCGCCCCGCGCATGAGCGCCGCGTACGCGAGGGTCGACCCGACCGCCCCCGCCCCGACGATCGCGAGCTTCGTCGTCCGGGCTCCCGCCGGCGGGACCGGTCCCCCTGCACGCTCCTCGGGGATGGGCATGGTGGTGCCTGCGTCGGTCATCGCGCCTCCGTCTCGTGGGTTGCGCTCAGCCTAGGGCGGCGAGGCGTCGCAGCGCAGCGGCAGCGACCTCGCGGTCGGTCGTCTGCCAGAACCCCGGCATCGAGCGCGTGAGGAACGTGCCGTAGCGCGCCGTGACGAGACGGGGGTCGAGCACGGCCACCACGCCGCGGTCGGTCGTCGAACGGACCAGGCGCCCCGCGCCCTGCGCGAGCAGGAGCGCGGCGTGCGTCGCGGACACCTGCATGAACCCGTTCCCGCCGGCGGCCTCGACCGCGCGGGCGCGCGCCGACCGCACCGGGTCGTCCGGCCGGGGGAACGGGATGCGGTCGATGAGCACGAGCTGGCACGACGGGCCGGGCACGTCCACGCCCTGCCACAGGGAGAGCGTCCCGAACAGGCAGGTCGCCGGGTCGTCGGCGAACTCGCGCACGAGCGTCGGGAGCTGGTCGTCCCCCTGGCACAGCACGGGGACGTCGAGCCGCTCGCGCATCGCCTCGGCCGCCGCGACCGCGGCGCGACGCGACGAGAACAGGCCGAGGGTGCGGCCGCCGGCCGCCTCGACGAGCGCCGCGATCTCGTCGAGCTGGTGCTCGGTCGCGGCCTCCCGCCCGGGTGTCGGCAGGTGCTTCGCGACGTAGAGGATCCCCTGGCGCGGGTAGTCGAACGGGCTGCCGACGTCGAGGCCACGCCAGGACGGCGCCTCCTCGCCGTCCGACGCGCCCCCGCCCAGCCCGAAGGTACGGGCGACGGCGTCGAAGGTCCCGCCGAGGGCGAGCGTCGCGGACGTGAAGACCCCGGTGCGCTCGGTGAGGAGGTGGGTACGGATGAGACCCGCGACCCCCAGGGGCGCCGCGTGCAGCCGGCTCGCGCCCTCGCCGAACCGGTCGGCCGACCAGCCGCCCTCGCCGGGCCGCGAGCACCAGAGGACGTCGTGCCCGGTCGGGTCCCCGGCCATCCGCTCGGCGACCTCGAACAGCTGGAGCATCGCCGACTGCGCCATCTTCAGGCCCGTGTCCGGGGTCGCGGGCTTCTGGACGCCCGTCTCGGGCTTGAGGCGCGAGAGCACCTCGCGCGCCGCGTCGCGCACGGCCGCGACGGCGTCGCGCGCGCCGTCGGGCAGCCCGTCGGGGAAGCGCTCCGCGGGCAGGGCGCCGACCACGGTGCCGAAGGCCGCGGAGGCGGCGTCGAGCGTGTCGGTCGTGGCGCCGCCGTGCCGGCGCGCGAGGCGCGCGGCGCCCTCGATGGCGGGGACGGAGAGGTCGACGGTCGCGGCCGCCGTCACGCGGTCGGCGAGCTCGTGCGCCTCGTCGACCACGAGGACGTCGTGCTCGGGCAGCACGCCCGGCGAGCCCATCGCGGCGATGCCGAGCATCGCGTGGTTCGTCACGACGACGTCGGCCTCGCGCGCGGCCGCCCGGGCCTTGTCGGGGAAGCACTCGGCGAGCAGCGGGCAGCGCTGGCCGAGGCACTCGAGAGCGGTCACCGAGACCTGCCGCCACGCCTTGTCGCTCACCCCGGGGACGAGGTCGTCCCGGTCACCGGTCGTCGTCTCCTGGGCCCACTCGCGCACGCGCACGACCTGCTCGCCGAGCGACGGTGCCGCGCGGCCGTCGGCCCGCGCGGGCGGGTGGTCGGTCGCGCCCGCCGTCTCGCCGGGCAGGTCGAAGAGCGTCGGCTCGTCCGTCGGGTACCCGCCGGCCACCTTGTGGACGCACACGTAGTTGTGCCAGCCCTTGAGGAGGGCGATCGAGGCCGGGCGCGGCAGCTCCGCGCCGATCGCCTCCGCGACGAGCGGGAGGTCCCGGGTGATGACCTGGCGCTGGAGCGCGAGCGTGGCCGTCGAGACGACGACGCGCTCGTCGGTCGCGACGGCGTGCCGCACCGCGGGCACGAGGTACCCGAGCGACTTCCCCGTACCGGTCCCCGCCTGCACGACGAGGTGCTCGCCGCTCCCGATGGACCCGGCGACGGCGCCCGCCATCGCGTGCTGGCCGTCCCGGCGTGCGCCGCCGAGCCTGCCGACGGCGAGGTCGAGCAGCGTGTCGACGTCCGGGACCCCGGCGAGCGCTGCCGCGTCACGGGAGGGCGGGCCGTCCGCCGCCGCGGTGTCCTCGGTCGGACGGTTCGTGGCGGGAGAGACGGGAGGCACGCGTCGAGTCTACGGTCGGGCGCCGACGCTCCTCGGGCTCGACCGCAGGGTTGTGGACGACGCACGACGGCGCCGCGCGGCACTCCGGTGCCGGGCGGCGCCGTCGGCGACGCTCGTCGAGCGACCGCTCAGGAGCTCGCGGCCGCGCCTGCGAGCTCGGCCGCGAGCGCCTCGGCGACACGGCCGCGCAGGAGCGTGCCCTCGGGCGTGTGCTCCTCGTGGTCGATCTCACCCTCGGTGTGGACGCGGTGCACGAGGTCGCCGCGGCTGTAGGGCACGACGACGTCGATCGTCACGTCGGGTCGCGGCAGCTCGTCCGCGATGAGCTGACGCAGCTCGTCGATCCCCGCGCCCGTGTGCGCCGACACGACGACCGTGCGCCGCTCCCGCCGCCGGATGCGGTCGACGACCTCCGGGTCGGCGACGTCGGCCTTGTTGAGCACGACCACCTCGAGGACGTCCTGGACGCCCGGGATGTCGGCGAGCACGTGCCGGACCGCGGCGATCTGGCCCTCCGGGTCCGGGTGCGACGCGTCGACGACGTGCAGCAGCAGGTCGGACTGGCCGACCTCCTCGAGCGTCGACCGGAACGCCTCGACGAGCTGGTGCGGGAGCGCGCGCACGAAGCCGACGGTGTCCGCCAGCGTGTACACGCGACCGTCCTCCGTCCGCGTGCGCCGGACCGTCGGGTCGAGGGTCGCGAAGAGCGCGTTCTCGACGAGCACCCCCGCGCCCGTGAGCGCGTTGAGGAGGCTCGACTTGCCCGCGTTCGTGTAGCCCGCGATGGCGACCGAGGGGATCTCGTGGCGCTTGCGCGACGACCGCTTGGTCTCGCGGCCCGGGGCCATGGCCTGGATCTCCCGGCGCAGCTTGGCCATGCGGTTGCGGATGCGCCGTCGGTCCAGCTCGATCTTCGTCTCACCCGGGCCGCGCGAGCCCATGCCCGCGCCGGCCCCGCCGACCTGGCCACCGGCCTGGCGGGACATCGACTCGCCCCAGCCGCGCAGGCGCGGCAGGAGGTACTCGAGCTGGGCGAGCTCGACCTGCGCCTTGCCCTCCCGGGACTTCGCGTGCTGGGCGAAGATGTCGAGGATCAGCGCGGTCCGGTCGACGACCTTGACCTTGACGATGTCCTCGAGCGCACGGCGCTGCGAGGGCGCCAGCTCGCCGTCGATCACGACGGTGTCGGCACCGCTCGCGGCGACGACGTCGGCGAGCTCGGCGGCCTTGCCGGACCCGAGATAGGTGCCGGGGTCGGGCTTCGCGCGGCGCTGGATCACGCCGTCGAGCACCTGGGACCCCGCGGTCTCGGCGAGGGCGGCGAGCTCGCGCAGCGAGACCTCCGCCTCCTCCGCGCTCGACGCGGCACCGTCCTCGTGCGCGTCGCGGCTCGAGCTCCACAGCCCGACGAGCACGACCTTCTCGAGCCGGAGCTGCCGGTACTCGACCTCCGTGACGTCCTGGAGCTCGGTCGACAGGCCCGCGACGCGGCGCAGCGACGCGCGCTCCGCGAGGTCGAGCTGCTCGCCGTCGTGCTCCGCGTGGACGGTGCCGCCCTCGGCGCGCGCCGTCCCGGCCCGAGCGAGCACCCGCGCCACGACGTCGCTCGCGATGTCCCGCGTCGCGTCGGTCGGCTCTGGTCGGGCCGACGTGGGGTTCGCTGGGGTCTGGGTCATGTGCCGCCTTCCGGTCGGGAGTGGTCCGCGGGCGCGCGGTGCGCCCGTGGGTAGAACAAGCGTGGCACGCGGAAACGTCCCGGTGCCAACGGATTCCCCGGCCGGTGTGCGACCGCCCCGTAGGATCACGCCTCGTGAGCGACGAGCCGGACCACTACTTCACCGCGAACCCCGCCTCCGCGGCCGAGCGGCGCACCCTCGCCGTGCGCCTCGCCGGGAGGGACGTCGAGGTGGAGGTGGCCTCCGGGATCTTCTCCCCCGGACGCCTGGACCTCGGCACGCAGGTCCTGCTGCGCACGGTCCCGCCGCTCGGCGAGGCCCTCGGTGGCACGGCAGCCGTCGGCGCGGGTCCCGGCAGCGGCACCGACGGCGGCGACCCTGTCGGCGCGGGCGCGCACGTGCTCGACCTCGGGTGCGGCTGGGGACCGGTCGCCCTGACGATGGCCCTCGACGCCCCGGGGGCGACCGTGTGGGCGGTGGACGTCAACGAGCGCGCGCTCGACCTCGTGCGGCGCAACGCGGACCGGCTCGGCCTGACCGGCGTCCGGGCCGTCACCCCGGACGACGTGCCCGACGACGTCGCGTTCGCCGCGCTGTGGTCGAACCCGCCGATCCGCGTCGGCAAGGACGCGCTGCACGGCATGCTCCTGCGCTGGTTGCCGCGGCTCGCGCCCGGCGCGGTCGCGCACCTCGTCGTGCAGCGCAACCTCGGGGCGGACTCCCTGCAGCGCTGGCTGGTCGAGCACCTCGAGCCCGCGATGCCCGGCGTCGTGGTCGGACGGGCCGGGAGCGCCAAGGGCTTCCGCGTCCTGCGGGTCGAGGCGCCCGGCGCCTGACCCCGCCGAGGGGCCGCCGTCGTCAGACGACGGCGGGCTCGTCGTCGGCGCCGGTCGACGGTGCGTCCTGCGGCGCGTCGTCCGTGCGTCGCTCTCCCGCGACCGCTCCGGGGACCCCTGCCGCACCGGGCCCGAGGAGCCGCTCGAGATCCACCTCGCCGGAGTGGACCAGCTCGGCCGGCCCGGCGAGCTCGACGTGGTCGTCCGGCAGCGCCCGGACGCGCACCGTCCCGCCGGGGACGTCGACGAACCACGTGTCCGGCGCCTCTGACCCGCCCCAGACGCGCACGGCGAGCGCCGCGGCGCACGCACCCGTCCCGCACGACGGCGTCTCCCCCACACCGCGCTCGTGCACGCGCATGCGGACGTGGCCGACGACGGTCCCGTCCTCCTCGACCGTCTCGCCGAGGGGGACGACGAGCTCGACGTTCGTGCCGCGCGGCGGCACCGGCTCGACGACGGGGGCGCTCGTCAGGTCGGCGTCCTCCAGCAGGTCCTCGCGCGCCAGGGCGAGCACCGTGTGCGGGTTGCCGAGGTCGACGCTCAGCGCCGGCCGGGGGACCTCCCAGCCGCGGACGACGACCGTCGCGTCGAAGCCGGCGCGCAGCGCGTCCCGCCCGCCGGGGAGGAACCACGGCCCCATGTCGACGGCGTACCAGCCGTCGTCCTCCTTGCGCACGCGCTTGACGCCCGCGCGCGTCCCGACGGGCACCTCGGTGCCGCCCGCGAAGCTCACGAGGCCGAGGCTCTCGGCGAACGCGGCGAAGACCCGCACCCCGTTGCCGCACATCTCCGCGACCGAGCCGTCGGCGTTGCGGTAGTCCATGAACCAGATCGCGTGCGGGTCCTGCGCGAGGACGTCGCGCGACTCGGGGACCAGAGCCGTCGGGACGAGCCGGATCACGCCGTCGCCGCCGATCCCGCCGCGACGGTCCGCGAGCGCGCGGACGAGCTCGGGCGTGAGGTCGAGCTCGCCCTTCGTGTCGGCGAGCAGCACGAAGTCGTTGCGGGTCCCGTGGCCCTTCGTGAACCGGGTGCGCGTCATGAGCCCAGACTACGGCGCACCGGCGCACCGGTGTCCGCTTCGTCCGGGGCCGGCGCCGCGTCCTCCCCCGCGTCCGCCGCGCGCACGAGCGCGAGCGCGTCGTCGAGCAGGCGGGGCGACTGCGCGTCGAGCCAGCGCACGCGCGGGTCACGCCCGAACCACCCCATCTGCTTGCGCGCGAGTCGGCGCGTGTTGGCGGTCACGGCGTCGCGCGCCCCGGCCTCGCTCGACTCGCCGTGCAGGTGGGCGAGCACCTCGGCGTAGCCGACGGCCCGGCGCGCGGTGCGGCCCATGCCCGCGGCCTCGACCCGGCGCACCTCGTCCACGAGCCCGAGCTCCCACATGCGCCCGACGCGGCCCTCGACGCGCGCGTCGAGCACGGCACGGTCGCAGTCGAGCCCGATCTGCAGCGTGGGCCGCACGTACTCCTGGCGCGGGAGGTTCGCGGTGAACGGCCGGCCCGTGAGCTCGATGACCTCGAGCGCTCGCACGACCCGGCGCGTGTTGGCGGGACCGATGCTCGCCGCCGCGCCGGGGTCGAGCCGCGCGAGCTCGTCGTGCAGCGCGCGCGTCCCCTCGCGCTCGGCGCGCTGCTCGAGCGCGGCCCGCACGGCCGGGTCCGTGCCCGGGAAGCGCATGTCGTCGAGGAGCGCGCGCACGTAGAGCCCCGAGCCGCCGACGACGACCGCCCGCGGGCCGCGCCCCGCGATCTCGTCGAGGACGGCGCGCGCCTGCTCCTGGTAGCGCGCGACGGACGCGTCCTCGGTCGGGTCGAGCACGTCGAGGAGGTGGTGCCGCACGCCGCGGCGCTCCGCCACCGGCACCTTGGCCGTCCCGACGTCCATGCCCCGGTAGAGCTGGTAGGCGTCCGCGTTGACGACCTCGGCGGGGCCACCCGGCGCACCGAGGGCCTCCGCGAGGTCGAGCGCGAGGTCCGACTTGCCGGTCGCCGTCGGGCCCACGACGGCGACCACGACCGGGTGAGGCGACGTGCGCGTCACGCGCGCGGTCTCAGAGGTCACGCGCAGAACGGTACCCGCGCCCCGGCGCTCCGACGGTGCCGCTGTCACCGGCGTCCGTGCCGACGTAGCGGCGGACCTCGTAGTCCTGGCCGTCCGGCACGCCGGGGAGGCGCTCGGAGCGGACGGACCACGCGCCGTCGACGAACGCGTCGAGCACGACGGCGGTCGCCGCGGACCGGGGGTCGTCCGCGACGACCACCGACACGCCGGCGGCGCGGAGCTCGCGGCCGAGGTCGCGCGCCGTGCCCGGCGCGACGTCCGGGCCGAGCTCGACCACGTCCACCGCGTGATCCCGCGCGTCGCGCACACCCGCGGCCCCGAGCGCGAGGAGCGCGACGGACGCCCCGACCCCGGCGGCCCGAGGAGGCGGGCCGCCCGTCGTCGCGCCCGGGCCCCCGGCCGTGTCGACCCACGACGGGTCGACGGCCCCGCTCGGCACGCCCGCGGCGGCGAGCGACGCGGTCGCGAGGCCCCGGACGAGACCGCCACCGGGCACGGCGGCGACCACGACGACGGGAGCGTCGCGCGCCAGCAGCTCGTGCAGCGCCCCGAGCGTCGCCGCGCGGGCCTCCCGCAGGACCTCGGTGCGTCCGGCGGCGCCCGGCACCAGGAGCGGCGTGGCGGGCAGGACGACGGCGCGGGTGCTCACCGGACCCACGGTAGCGGCCGTCGCACGCCCCGCCCGGCGGGCGCGGACCCCGCGGAGCGACGCGACGCGCCGTCGCCGAGTACGGTGGGACGGTGAGGTTCTTCGGCGAGCGTGACGACGACCGGCGGGAGGACGAGCCCGGCGGGCTCCCCGACGAGGCCGGGACGGGACGCCTGGACGACGACGCGCTCCGGTCCCAGGTCGAGGACCTCCTCGCCCGTGAGCTCGGCCAGGTGGTGACCGCCGACGACCGGGCCCCTGCTCCGCTCGCGCTGGCGCGCGTGGTCGAGTGGATCACCGACAGCGGGTACAGCTACTTCGTCGACTCCGACGGCGACGTCGGCGGCCTCTGGCACGGCCGGCTCTTCTACTTCCTGCTCTTCGGCAACCACGACGAGATCCTCCAGGTGCGCGGGCAGTGGAACCGGGACCTCGCGATCGAGCGGCTCGAGGAGGTGCTCGAGTTCTGCAACGAGTGGAACGCCGACCGCATCTGGCCCAAGACCTATACGCGCGTGCGCGACAACGGCATGATCCAGGTCTTCACCGAGGTCACGGTCGACCTCGAGCACGGTGCCACGGACGACCAGCTCGACCAGCTCCTGCAGTGCGGTCTGAGCACGGGCTCGATGTTCTTCGACGCGCTCGACGAGTTCTACCCGGACCCGGCGAGGCAGGCACCATGACCCCCTCGCGCACGGGCTGGTTCGCCCGGCTCTTCGGCAACCGCCGCCCCAAGTCCGCCGAGTCGGTCCCGGCCGAGGCGGAGCGCCCGCGCCCGCTGTCGATGTCCCGCATCGGGGACCACCTCACGCGTCGTGGGTACCACTTCCGGGTCGACGACGACGGCGACATCACGGGGACGTGGGACGGCCACCGGTTCTGGTTCCTGCTGCTCGGCGACCGCTCCGAGATCCTCCAGGTGCGCGGCCGGTGGTCCACGACGCTGCCGCTCGAGGCCCGCCTGGTCACGCTGCAGACCGTGAACGACTGGAACCGCGAGCGCATCTGGCCGAAGGTCTACGTGCGCGAGGAGGCGGGACGACTCGGCGTGTACGCAGAGGTCTCGGTCGACCTCGAGCACGGCGCGACGGACGCGCAGCTCTCCCAGACCGTCTCGTGCGGCCTCGGCACGGCCGTGCAGCTCTTCCACGCGATCGGGGCGCAGCTGCCGCCGGGGGTCGTCGAGGACTGAGCCGGGGCCGTCGAGCCGTGGCCGGGTCCGCGGCCGATCAGGCGCGGACGGTCGGCAGGCCGAGCGCGACCGGCCCGGCCGTCGCGGCTGCGCCGTGCCCGTGGTCGTCCTCGGCGCCGCCGAGGCGTGCGCGCTCGCGCGCGGCCCACGCGTCGCCCGATCGGGTGCGCCGCACGGCGAACGTCCCGCCCGCGAGCGCCGAGTCCGCGATGAGGTGGTGCGGCGCGGCGCGCGTCACCTCGACGGTGACGACGTCGCCCGGTCGCGGCAGGCGTGCGTCCGGCGTCTCCGCGAGGCGCGGGTCGACGTCCTCCGGGACGGCGACGGGTCCCCCGCCGGCGACCGGCTGGACGGCGTCGGTCAGCGGGACGCCCGCCGGCAGCGCGAGGTGGACGAGACGGTTGTCCGGCGCGCGGCCGGTGAGCCGGTGCGTCGCGCCGTCCTTGCGCCCCGCTCCCTCGCCGACGAGGACGTCGACGGTGCGCCCCACCTGCCGGGCCGACTCCTGCCCGGCGATCCGCTCCTGGAGCGCCTGGAGGCGCTCGAACCGCTCCTGGACGACCGCCTTCGGCAGCTGGCCGTCCATCGTGGCGGCGGGCGTACCCGGTCGCGGCGAGTACTGGAAGATGAACGCCGACGAGAACCGTGACGCCTCGACGACGCGCATGGTGTCGGCGAAGTCCTCCTCGGTCTCCCCGGGGAAGCCCACGATGACGTCGGTCGTGATCGCGGCGTCGGGCATGACGGCGCGGACGCGGTCGAGGATGCCGAGGAAGCGCTCGGAACGGTAGGAGCGACGCATCGCGCGGAGCACGCGGTCCGACCCGGACTGGAGCGGCATGTGCAGCTGCGGCATGACGTTGGGGGTCTCGGCCATGGCCGCGATGACGTCGTCCGTGAACGCGGCCGGGTGCGGGGACGTGAACCGCACGCGCTCGAGGCCGTCGACGGTGCCGCACGCCCGCAGCAGCTTGGCGAACGCGCCCCGGTCCCCGAACTCGACGCCGTAGCTGTTGACGTTCTGGCCGAGCAGCGTGACCTCGATCGCGCCCGCCTCGACGAGCGCGCCGACCTCGGCGAGCACCTCGCCCGGGCGACGGTCGCGCTCCTTCCCGCGCAGGTGCGGGACGATGCAGAACGTGCACGTGTTGTTGCAGCCGACGCTGATCGACACCCAGCCGGCGTAGACCGACTCGCGCTTCGTCGGGAGCGTCGAGGGGAAGACCTGCAGGGACTCCGCGATCTCGACCTGGGCCGCCTCGTTGTGGCGCGCACGCTCGAGGAGGACCGGGAGCGCGTCGAGGTTGTGGGTGCCGAACACGACGTCCACCCACGGAGCCTTGTCGACGATCGTCCCGCGGTCCTTCTGCGCGAGGCATCCGCCGACGGCGATCTGCATGCCGGGGCGCTGCGCCTTGAGCGACGCGAGCTGGCCGAGGTTGCCGTACAGGCGGGTCGCCGCGTTCTCGCGGACGGCGCACGTGTTGATGACCACGACGTCGGCGCGGCTCGCCGCCTCGTCCGCCGCGCTGGCGCGCGTGTACCCCGCCTGCTCGAGCATGCCGGCCATGTGCTCGGAGTCGTGGACGTTCATCTGGCAGCCGAGCGTGCGCACGACGTACGTGCGGGGGCCGCCGTCGAGGGCGTCGGCGGTCGGGAGCGGGGCGGGGGCGATCGTGGACATCACCGTCCAGGGTACGGCGCAGCCACCGGTGTTACGGAACTGTTGCCGGACTGTTGCGCGATTCGGTGGCGGCAGCAACAGTTGCCCCCTATGTTCGAAAAATGGTCGATGACTCCCCCCTGCCGTCCGACGTGCCGTCCGGTGCTGCCGTGAGCGACCAGCCGACCACCGGGCGGTCCGACGAGGCCCTGGGAGACCCGCTCGTCGAGCTGCGCGGCGTCGACAAGCATTTCGGGTCGCTCCACGTCCTGCAGAACATCAACCTCACGGTCCGTCGGGGCGAGGTGCTCGTGGTCATCGGGCCGTCGGGGTCCGGGAAGTCGACGCTGTGCCGGGCGATCAACCGTCTCGAGACCATCGACGGCGGCGAGATCCGGATCGACGGCGTGCCGCTGCCCGAGGAGGGCAAGGCCCTCGCCCGGCTGCGCGCCGACGTCGGCATGGTCTTCCAGTCGTTCAACCTCTTCGCGCACAAGACCATCCTCGACAACGTGACGCTGGGACCCGTCAAGGTCCGCCGCGAGAAGTCGAAGGACGCCAAGGAGCGCGCGCTCGCGCTGCTCGACCGCGTGGGCGTGAAGAACCAGGCCCAGAAGATGCCGGCGCAGCTCTCGGGCGGACAGCAGCAGCGCGTCGCGATCGCCCGCGCGCTCGCGATGCAGCCGAAGGTCATGCTCTTCGACGAGCCCACGTCGGCGCTCGACCCCGAGATGATCAACGAGGTCCTCGACGTCATGGTCGCCCTCGCGAAGGAGGGCATGACGATGATCGTCGTCACGCACGAGATGGGGTTCGCCCGCAAGGCCGCGAACCGCGTCGTGTTCATGTCCGACGGCCAGATCGTCGAGGAGGCGCCCCCCGAGGAGTTCTTCACCGCGCCGAAGAGCGACCGCGCGAAGGACTTCCTCTCGAAGATCCTCACCCACTGAGTTCCGACAGCTCCCACACCGGCCGCCCGCCCGAGGCACACCTCGGCGGGAGGCCACCACTCACGAAGGGTAAGAACGATGCGCACACGACACGCAGGCGTCGCCGTCCTCGCAGCGCTGACCGCTCTCACGCTCGCCGCGTGCGGCGGCGACAACAGCGAGATCGGGGCCGACAGCACCACCACGGACCCCGAGCAGTCCGACACCAACGACGCGGGGGACTCGATCCGCATCGGCATCAAGTTCGACCAGCCGGGCCTCGGCTACCAGGACGGCAGCGAGTACACCGGGTTCGACGTCGACGTCGCGACCTACGTGGCCGAGAAGCTCGGGTACTCCGCGGACCAGATCGAGTGGGTCGAGGCCCCGTCCGCGCAGCGCGAGACGATGCTGCAGACGAACCAGGTCGACATGATCTTCGCGACGTACTCGATCACCGACGAGCGCAAGGAGACGGTCGCCTTCGCCGGTCCGTACTTCGTCGCGGGCCAGGACCTCCTCGTCGCCGAGGACAACACGGACATCACCGGCCCCGAGTCGCTCGAGGGCAAGAACCTGTGCTCGGTGACGGGCTCGACGTCCGCGCAGCGCATCAAGGACGAGTACGCCGCGGGCGTCCAGCTCCTCGAGCGTCCCGGCTACGCGGAGTGCGTCACCGCCCTCACCGCCGGCCAGGTCGACGCCGTGACCACCGACGACATCATCCTCGCCGGCCTCGCCGCGCAGCCGAACAACCAGGGCAAGGTCAAGGTCGTCGGCGCGCCGTTCTCCACCGAGCGCTACGGCGTCGGCCTCCCGCAGGACAACGAGACCTGCGAGGACATCAACGCGGCCATCGAGGAGATGATCGAGGACGGTTCCTGGGAGGAGGCCGTCACGGCCAACACCGAGGGCACCGGGTACACGCCGAACTCGAGCGAGAACCCGCCGTCGGTCGACGCCTGCGCCTGACCCCGGCACGAGGGGAGCGGCGCGCCGCGCCGCTCCCCTCGTCCGTCCGTCGCGGCGCCCGCCGCCAGCACACCACCCGGAGGATGACGAACCGTGGGTGACTTCCTGTCCCAGATGGCCGAGCTCTTCACGCAGTACGACGTGGCCGGCGCGTTCTGGGTCAACATCCAGCTGACCTTCTGGGCCGCGATCCTCTCGCTCGTGCTCGGCACGGTCCTCGCCCTCATGCGGATCTCGCCGATCGCGAGCCTGCAGTGGGCCGGGGCCGCGTACGTCAACGTGCTCCGCAACACCCCGCTGACGATCATCATGACCTTCATGGTCCTGGCCGTGTGGACGCAGCTGCAGATCAGCCTCTCGCCCGACTTCGCCACGAACTTCTTCCGCTTCGCCGTGATCGGTCTGACCGTCTATCACGCGGCGTTCGTCTGCGAGGCCATCCGCAGCGGCGTGAACACCGTGCCCCTCGGGCAGGCCGAGGCCGCGCGCGCGATCGGCCTGCCGTTCCTCCCGGCCGCCCGGCTCATCATCCTGCCCCAGGCGTTCCGCGGGGCCGTGGCTCCGCTCGGCAACACGCTCATCGCCCTCCTGAAGAACTCGACCGTCGCCGCCGCCGCGAGCGTCTCGACGGAGACGTCGACGGTGATGCGGGAGATGATCGAGAACAACTCGAGCGACATCTTCGGGATCTTCTTCATGTTCGCGATCGGCTTCGTCATCCTCGTCATCCCGATCGGGCTCCTGACCACGTCCCTCTCGACCCGTCTGGCGGTCCGCCGATGAGCTCCCAGCACTCCGTCCTCTTCGACGCCCCCGGTCCGCGGGCCCGGCGCAACATCGCGGTCGCGAACGTCGTCGGGGCGCTCGTCGTCCTGGGCATCGCCGCGCTGGTCCTGCTCGAGCTGGGGCGCAAGGGGCAGCTGTCCTGGACCCTCTGGGGCCCCGTGTTCACCGCCAACGCGTGGGAGAACTACTACCTGCCCGGGCTCCGGAACACGCTGCGGGCGGCGGCGTTCGCGATCGTCGGCGCCATCGCGTTCGGCCTGGTCTTCGGCGCCGGCCGCCTGTCCCACCTCCGACCGCTGCGCTGGCTGAGCGGGGTCGTCGTCGAGTTCTTCCGTGCGGTTCCCGTGCTGCTGCTGATGATCTTCTTCTGGCTGCTCTTCGGCTTCAACGACGTGCCGAACCCGTCGTTCCTCGCCGTCGTCCTCGCCCTGGTGCTGTACAACGGCTCCGTCATCGCCGAGCTCGTGCGCTCAGGGGTGGGGAACCTGCCCAAGGGGCAGTTCGAGGCGGGCATGGCGGTCGGGCTCAGCCGCGGGCAGACGCTGCGCTCGATCCAGCTCCCGCAGGCCCTCATCGCGATGCTCCCGGCCCTCGTGTCGCAGCTCGTCGTCGTCCTCAAGGACACCGCGCTCGGCCAGATCATCGTGTACCCGGAGCTGCTCCGTGCCGCGCAGATCTTCGGCAACGGCAACGGCAACAACCTGCAGTCGCTGACGATCGCGGCCATCGTCTTCATCATCATCAACTTCCTGCTGACGAGCCTCGCGCAGTGGCTCTCGCGCTTCCTCAAGGGCAGGACGTCCGGCGCGACCGCGGCCGGCCCCGGCATCGGCAACCCGACCGTGACGGCGGGGGCCGGTGCGGTCCCGGACGGGACGGCGACCGCGGCACGCTGACCGGGCACGAGGGCGGGGTCGGCCGGCCCGGCGTCACGCGTCGGGTCGGTCCGCGGCTCGCGTCACGCGTCGGGTCGGTCCGCGGCTCGCGTCACGCGTCGGGTCGGTCCGCGGCGGCCTCGTCGTCGAGGGCGCGCTGGACCACCTCGAACGCGAGGCCCGGGGAGTAGCCCTTGCGGGCGAGCGCACCGACGGCACGCCGGATGCGGACGTCCCGGTCGAGCCCGGCCGTCCGGCGCAGTCGCGACCGCGCGAGGTCACGTGCCGCCTGGGCCTCGGAGTCGTCGTCGACCTGCTCGAGCGCACCGGCGGACGTGTCGTCGTCGATCCCCCGGCGCCGGAGCTCCATCGAGATGGCGCGGCGCGACAGCCCGCGCTCGGCGTGCCGGGTGCGGACGAGCATCTCGGCGTACTGGGCGTCGTCGACGAGCCCGACCTCCTCGTAGCGGTCGAGGAGCGGCAGCACGACGTGCTCCGGGTACCCCTTGCGCGCGAGCGACTGCGCGAGCTCCGCGCGGCTCTTCGGTGCCGCGGTGAGCATCCGCAGGACCGTCTCCCGAGCGCGCTCGGTCAGCTCGGCGTCGGAGATCTCGCCGCTCTCCACCAGCTCGTGCAGGGACGGGCGCGAGCGCCGTGCGGGGCCCTTGCCCCCCGCGCGACGCTCGCGTCCCTGCTGGTGCTCGCCCGTCAGAACGGCTTCTTCCCCTTGGCCGCGGCGGCCGGGACCTTGACGGCGGCCGCCGCCGACTCGGCCGACGGTGCCGGGGCCGCGGCGACGGCGTCGGCAGGTGCGTCGACACGCGGCCCGACACCGAGCTTCTCCTTGATCTTCTTCTCGAGCTCGTTCGCCAGGTCCGGGTTGTCGCGCAGGAACGTGCGCGCGTTCTCCTTGCCCTGGCCGAGCTGGTCCCCGCCGTAGGTGAACCACGAGCCGGACTTGCGCACGAAGCCGTGCTCGACGCCCATGTCGATGAGACCGCCCTCGCGGGAGATGCCGACGCCGTAGAGGATGTCGAACTCCGCCTGCTTGAACGGCGGCGCCATCTTGTTCTTGACGACCTTGACGCGCGTCCGGTTGCCGACCGCGTCCGTCCCCTCCTTGAGGGTCTCGATGCGGCGGATGTCGAGCCGGACCGACGCGTAGAACTTCAGCGCCTTGCCACCGGTCGTCGTCTCGGGCGACCCGAAGAAGACGCCGATCTTCTCGCGGAGCTGGTTGATGAAGATCGCCGTGGTGCCGGACGCGCTGAGGGCACCGGTGATCTTGCGCAGCGCCTGGGACATGAGGCGTGCCTGGAGGCCGACGTGGCTGTCGCCCATCTCGCCCTCGATCTCGGCCTTCGGCACGAGCGCCGCGACCGAGTCGATGACGATGATGTCGAGCGCACCGGAGCGGATGAGCATGTCCGTGATCTCGAGCGCCTGCTCCCCCGTGTCGGGCTGCGAGACGAGCAGGGCGTCGGTGTCCACGCCGAGCTTCTTCGCGTACTCCGGGTCGAGCGCGTGCTCGGCGTCGATGAACGCGGCGATGCCGCCGGCGCGCTGCGCGCTCGCGACGGCGTGCAGCGCGACGGTCGTCTTGCCGGAGGACTCCGGGCCGTACACCTCGACGACGCGACCGCGCGGCAGGCCGCCGATGCCGAGGGCGATGTCGAGCGCGATGGAGCCTGTGGGGATGACCTCGACGGGCGCGCGCCCCTCGTCCCCGAGGCGCATCACGGAGTTCTTGCCGAAGCTCCGGTCGATCTGGGCGAGGGCTGCCTCGAGCGCCTTCTCGCGGTCTGCAGGTGCGGGCATGTCGGTCACCTTCGGTCGTGGTCCGTCGTTTTCGTCGTGCCCGACAGTACGGGGGGCCACCGACACGGCTGCGTCGGTGGCGATCCGGGCTGTGGATCACCGTGGCGGTCCGGTGGGGGTCCGTGCCCCGGTGGGCACCTGTGCACAACTCTAGCCGAACAGGTGTTCGACCGGCGCCGTGCCGTCCGGCGTGTCGCCCGCCCTCCGCGGCGCGACCTCACTGCTGCCTCACGGCTGCCTCACGGCTGCCTCACGGCCGCCTCACGGCCGCCTCACGGTCCCGCTGGCGGTCCGGCTGACCGTCGGGCCGGCATCTCCCACGACTCGCCTGGCCGCAGGACGACGGCCTGCGTCGACGGCGCCTCGCGGCGGACCGCCGCCTCGAACGCCGCGCCCGCGTGGTCCATCCACCCTCGCGGCAGGTCGCGGCCACCGGGCGCGTGGAGCGTCCCCCAGTGGACCGGCACGGCGACGCGGACGCCGACCTCCGCGCACACGCGCGCCGCCTGGGCCGGACCCAGGTGCCCGCGGGACAGCCGGGGTCCCCAGCCGGAGACCGGGACCAGCGCGACGTCGACCGGGCCGCCCGCGAGCGCCGGCAGCCGGGCCATCCCCGGGAAGTGCTCGGTGTCGCCGACGACCCAGACGCGTGTCGCGCCGTCGAGCACGCCGTGCTCGGGCGTCCCGTGCTCACCGCCCGCGGGGCGCCCCGGCGCACCGTCCGGTCCCGCTCCCGGCACCACCGCGCCGACCCGGACGAGGTGGCCGCTCGCGGCGTTGGGCCGGTGCGGCATCGGCCGGTGGCCGTGGACGGCCGGTGCGAGACGCACCGCGACGTCGACCCCGATGTCGCCCACGGGGCACCACCCGTCCTCGAGACCGACTCCGCGCAGGCCGCGGGCGCGCAGCCAGCGCGCGTTCGCGGGCGCCGTGAGGACGGGCGCCCCGGGCAGCAGGCGCAGGGAGCGGAGCTCGGCGTGGTCGTGGTGCAGGTGGGACAGGAGCACCGCGTCGGCGTCCCGCCACGCCGGCGCGGGCCGCTCCCCGCGCCGGCGCAGCAGACCGGCGTGGCGCTGCAGCAGCGGGTCGGTGACGAGGCGGACGTGTCCGCCCTGCGGGCCGGCGACGTCGAGCACGACCGTGGAGTGGCCGAGCCAGGTCAGGTTGAGGGTCATCGGCCCGCTTCCCGCGGCGGACGGGTGTCCCCTGGCCGTTCCGCCGCGGCTGCGCGCCGTGGGCGCACGCCGAGCTCCTCCAGCCACGCGACGAGCCTGCGGTGGACGGCCTCGGCCCCGACGAGCACGCGCTCGCCGTCGACGTCCTCGAGGTCGCCGTCCGGCACGTCGAGGCCCGCCGGGTGGACGAGGACCGCGCGGTTCTGCGCGCCGCCCAGGCCGCCGTGCGAGCCGACGAGCCCTTCGAACGCGTGCACCATGCCGACGTCGTCCACGCTCGAGACGAGCACGAGGTCGCCCGCGTCGTCCAGCCGCGCCACGCGCAGCAGGTCGGCCGCCGCGCGGGCGCCGTACGGCGCGAGGGGGTCGAGGCCCTCGACGTCACCCGTGCGCAGGTCGCGCGAGCCGGCGATCCCCCGCGCGACGAGCGTCGGTGTCCCGGTGGCGTCCGACCCGTGCGCCACGACGACGCCGACGGCCGGGTTCGCGAGCAGGCCCGGGACGAGCGCCGGCCACCGGTCGTCGATCTCCGCGGCCGTGAGACGGCGCGGCTCGCGGCAGAACCACACCATGCCGAGGTTCCCCGACCCGACGACCGCCACCTCGGGGAGCTCGGGCAGGTCGGGCGCCGCCCGCTCGGCGCCCGCCCGCTCCGTGCGGTCCGGGCCGACGATGACCCGCCCGGCGCCACCGCCGTCGTCGCGGCGCAGCGCGTTGAGCGCCGTGTTCGCCGGGCCCCACTCCTCGCTGTCGGGCGCCGTCGCCCGGCGCCGCCCTCCCGGCTCCCGCGCACGGTCCGCCTCGTCCGCGGCGCCGTCGTCCCCGAGCGCCATGAGGCGGCGCACCTCCGCGAGGAACGACCGCCCCACGACCTGCTCGAACGTCGCGCCGAGGGACTGCCCGTGGTCCGACAGCACGACGATCTCGTACCGCCGCTCCGCGAGCGCGGCGACCTGCTCCCACAGCCCGAGGAGGCCGTCGAGGCCCTCGAGCGCGCGCATCGACTCGGGGCGCAACGGCCCGGCGTGGTGCGCGATCTCGTCGTAGTCGACGAGGTCGACGCAGACGACGGGCGCGCCACGGACGAGCTGCTCCGCGACGAGCGTGGTGTTGAGGTCGCGGAGCACGACGTTGGTCCCGGCGCGCAGCACCGGGTACCAGCCGAGCCGCGACACCCGCGGCTCGACGCGGCGCACGGCCTGCTGCCACCCCTGGTAGAGCTCCTTGAGGAGCTCGCCCACCGCGACGACGACGGCGCGCACGAGCACGAACGGGCTCGAGAAGAACCGGACGAACAGCTGTCCCGGACCGAGCCCGGTGGACGCACGGCTCATCACGAGCAGGCTCGTGGCGGCGTCGCCGGAGAACATCGTCGAGACCGCCACCCCTCCCCCGGCGAGCAGCCCGGCGCCGTCGCTCGTGCGCTTCTCGACCTCGGCCGCGTCCGCCGGCCGGTTCGTCACCACGAGCCGGCCGAGCTCGCGCGACCACCAGCGGAACGCCGGCACGTGCTCCGTCGAGCCGTGCAGGAGCCCGATCGTGCTCGCCGGGGTCGTCGCCGGCACGCGCGCCCACCACGTCGACAGGCGGTGCGTGCCGTCGCCGATCCAGCGGGCGAGCGTCGGGGTGAGCCCCGCCTGCAGCGCGTAGTCGAGCGTCGGGCGCGCGACGCCGTCGAGCATGACGACGAGCAGCCCGGCCGGGCGCTCCCCGGTCGCGGCGCCGTCGGGGGCGAGGTCGCCGGGACCGGCCCGCGGTGCCGCGGAGCGCCCGGACAGCCCGGCGCTGCGCCGCGCCCGCCGCACGAGGTCTCCCAGGACGTACTCGTTGTCGCTCGCGCCGACGAGCCAGCGGCCGACCGCCATGACGAACCCGGCCAGGAGCAGGACGGCGAGCGCCGCGGGCCAGCTCGCGATGCGGAAGCCCGGCAGGAGGGTCAGCGCCGCCCAGACGACGAGCACCTGGGCGAGGACGCCCGACACGAGGGCGCCCACCACGCCGAGCCGGCGGGCGACCACGCGCAGCGGCGGCCGCAGCACGACGTCGCCGACCCCGACGACGAGCGACGCGAGCAGGAGGGACCCGACGTGCGTGACCTCGACCCCGGGCACGACCGCGATCGCGACGCCCAGGCCCGCCGCCGTCGAGACCAGGGACCACAGAGCGCCTCGCACGTCCGCGGCGGTCACGCGCCACGGCCGCGCCCGACCCCGGGCTGCGTCCGTCATGGGGTCATCATGCGCGAGCCGGTCCAGGTCTGCGCGGCGGCCCGCGTCCGCTCAGCGGGCCGGCGGTGCCTGCCGGTGCTCGTCGCGACCCCACCGCCGGGCGTCCGGCACGTCGAGCGCGTCGCACAGCGCGTGCCAGACGACGCGGGGCTCCACGCCGTCGTCGATCGCCTGGGCGGCCGTGCGGTTCTCGAGCGCGGTGAGGACCTGGTCGCTCGCGAGCGTCCGCCCGTAGGCGTCGCCGAAGACCTCGTCGACCAGCTCCCAGAACTCGCGATAGCGCACGGGACCAGCCTGCCATGCGACGAGCTCGCCGCCGTCCGGCGCCGGGGCGCACGCGGGCGCGTGTGGGTGGTCGCGGCGAGAATGGCGGGGTGGCCCTCGACCCTCCTGACCCGCTCGCGCGCTTCGCCGCGCCCACGCGCGCGTGGTTCGCGGGCGCGTTCGAGGCCCCGACGGCCGCCCAGGCGGGTGCGTGGGACGCGGTGTCGGGCGACCGGCACGCCCTCGTCGTCGCGCCCACGGGCTCGGGCAAGACGCTCGCCGCCTTCCTGTGGTCGCTCGACCGGATCATGACGACACCCCTCCCCGAGCGCGAGCAGCGGTGCCGCGTCCTGTACGTCTCGCCGCTCAAGGCGCTCGCGGCCGACGTCGAGCGCAACCTGCGGTCCCCGCTCGCGGGCATCCGCCAGGCCGCCGTGCGGCTGGGGCAGGACGTGCCCGACGTCGTGGTGGGCACGCGCACCGGTGACACGCCCGCGACCGAGCGGCGCCGTCTCGCCACCCACCCGCCCGACATCCTCATCACGACGCCCGAGTCGCTGTTCCTCGTGCTCACCTCCCAGGCGCGGGCCGGTCTCGTCGGTGTCGAGACCGTGATCGTCGACGAGATCCACGCCGTGGCGGGCACGAAGCGCGGCGCCCACCTCGCCGTGTCGCTCGAGCGGCTCGACGCGCTCCTCGCGGCGCACGACCGACCGCCCGCCCAGCGCGTGGGCCTGTCGGCGACGGTCCGGCCGGTCGAGGCCGTCGCGACGTTCCTCGCCGGGCACCGCACCGAGGCCGACGGCGGGCGCGAGGTCGTCGTCGTCCAGCCCCCCTCGACCAAGCAGATCGACGTCGACGTCGTGGTCCCCGTCCCCGACCTCGCGGACCTGTCGGCGCCCACGGCCCCGCCCGGTCCGCCGGGTCCTCCGGGCCGCCCCGGCGCGGGAGCGCCGGCGAGCGCCGCGCCCGGTGGCCTGCCGGGTCTCGTCCCGCTGCCGCCGGGCGAGCGCGACCTCTCCGGTCCGGCCACCTCGCGCCCCGGCGGGTCCGACGCCGCCCGTCCGCCCCGGCCCTCGGTGTGGCCGCACGTCGAGGAGCGCGTCGTCGACCTGGTCGCCGCGCACCGCTCCACGCTGGTCTTCACCAACTCGCGGCGCGGCGCCGAGCGCCTGACCGCCCGCATGAACGAGCTGTGGGCCGAGCGCCAGGGCGAGGAGGTGCTCGACCCGGGCACCGTGACCGCGGCACAGGTCCAG
Organism: Cellulosimicrobium sp. Marseille-Q8652; assembly: GCF_965112045.1. NCBI lineage: Bacteria > Bacillati > Actinomycetota > Actinomycetes > Micrococcales > Promicromonosporaceae > Cellulosimicrobium > Cellulosimicrobium sp. Marseille-Q8652. The sequence continues at coordinate 1,700,744 of NZ_CBCOPS010000002.1, forward strand.
GCGCAGTCGGGCGCGAGCTCGGGCGTCGAGCCCGTCATCGCCCGCGCGCACCACGGCTCGATGAGCCGCGCCGAGCGCACCCGCACGGAGACGGAGCTCAAGGACGGCCGGCTGCCCGCGGTCGTCGCGACGTCGAGCCTCGAGCTCGGCATCGACATGGGCGCCGTCGACCTCGTGGTCCAGGTGGGCGCGCCGCCGTCGGTCGCGTCCGGGCTGCAGCGCATCGGCCGGGCGGGGCACCAGGTCGGCGCCGTCTCGCACGGCGTCGTCTTCCCGACGCACCGCGGCGACCTCGTCCCGTCGGCCGTCGTCGCCGAGCGCATGCGCACGGGTGGCATCGAGGAGCTGCACGTCCTGTCGAACCCGCTCGACGTGCTCGCCCAGCAGGTCGTCGCGATGGTCGCGGTCGACGCGTGGACCGTGGACGAGGTCGCCGCCCTCGTGCGCCGCAGCGCGCCGTACGCCCACCTGGGGGACGCGTCGCTGCACGCCGTGCTCGACATGCTCGCGGGTCGCTACCCGAGCGAGGACTTCGGCGAGCTCCGCGCCCGCATCGTGTGGGACCGCGCGTCGGGCCGCCTCACCGGGCGCCCGGGCGCGCTGCGTCTCGCCGCGACGAGCGGCGGGACCATCCCCGACCGCGGTCTCTACGGCGTGTTCCTCGCGACCGGGGCCGACGCGTCCACCGCGTCGGACGGCGACGGCGAGACGGCGGGACGTGGCCGGGCCCCGCGCGGGGGCAAGCGCGTGGGCGAGCTCGACGAGGAAATGGTCTACGAGTCGCGCGTCGGCGACACGTTCACCCTCGGGTCGAGCACGTGGCGCATCGAGGACATCACCCCCGACCAGGTCCTCGTGACGCCCGCGCCGGGCATCCCCGGGCGCCTGCCGTTCTGGAAGGGCGACTCCCCCGGGCGCCCCGCGGAGCTCGGGCGGGCGCTCGGCGCGTGGGTGCGCGAGACCGACGCGCTCGTGGCGACCGACGGCGAGGCCGCGCGGTCGCGCCTCGCCGACGCCGGCCTGGACACGTGGGCGTCCGACAACCTCGTCGCGTACCTCGACGAGCAGCGGGCCGCGACGGGGCGCGTGCCCGACGACCGCACCGTCGTCGTCGAACGGTTCCGCGACGAGCTCGGCGACTGGCGCGTCGTGGTGCACTCGCCCTACGGCGCGAAGGTGCACGCGCCCTGGGCGCTCGTGCTCGCCGCGCGCCTGCGCGAGCGCTACGGCGTCGACGCCGCGGCGATGCACGCCGACGACGGCATCGTCCTGCGCCTGCCCGACGCGGGCGACTCGTGGCTCGAGGCCGCGCCGGGCACCGGCGGGGACGACGAGCGGTCGCGCGGCGGCGACACGCCGGTCCCCGTCGAGGACCTGCTGCTCGACCCCGACGACGTGCTCGACGCGGTCCGCACGGAGCTCGGGGGGTCGGTCATGTTCGCGTCGCGGTTCCGCGAGGCCGCGGCCCGTGCGCTGCTCCTCCCCCGGCGTCGGCCCGACCGGCGCCAGCCGCTGTGGCAGCAGCGCCAGCGCTCGGCCCAGCTGCTCTCGGTCGCGTCCCAGTACCCCGAGTTCCCCATCGTCCTCGAGGCCGCGCGCGAGTGCCTCCAGGACGACTTCGACGTCGCCGCGCTCACCGGTCTCATGCGCGACCTCGAGCAGGGACGGGTCCGGCTCGTCGAGGTGACCACGCCGACCCCGTCGCCCTTCGCGCAGTCGCTCCTGTTCGGCTACACCGCCCAGTTCCTCTACGACGGCGACGCCCCGCTCGCCGAGCGTCGCGCGGCGGCGCTCTCGCTCGACCCGACGCTGCTCGCGGAGCTGCTCGGCGGCGACGGCGTGAGCGCGCAGCTCGCGGACCTCCTCGACCCGGCCGCGATCGAGCGGACGGAGGCCGAGCTGGGCGCGCTCGCGCCCGAGCGGCAGGCCCGGCACGCGGAGGACCTGTGGGACGTGCTGCGGCGTCTCGGGCCGCTCACGCACGACGAGCTCGCCGCCCGCACGCGCGAGGACGTACGGGCAGAGGTCGCCGGCTGGCTCGCGGGGCTCGAGGCGGCGCGGCGTGTGATCGCCGTGCGGCTCGCCGGCGTCCCCGACGAGCGCGCCCGGCAGTGGGCCGTCGTCGAGGACGCCGGACGCCTGCGCGACGCGCTCGGCGTCGCCCTGCCCGTCGGCATCCCCGAGGTGTTCACCGAGCCGGTCCCCGACCCGCTCGGCGACCTCGTGCGTCGTCACGCGCGCACGCGCGGGCCGTTCTCCGCGCACGACCTCGCGGCGCGCCTCGGCCTCGGCGTCGCCGTCGTGCTGCACGCGCTCGAGCGCCTCGAGGCGGCGCGCCTCGTGGTGCGCGGGCGGCTGCGCCCCGAGTCGCTCGGCGGGACGGGCGACGACTGGTGCGACGCCGAGGTGCTGCGCGTGCTGCGCCGTCGCTCGCTCGCGGCGCTGCGCGCCGAGGTCGAGCCGGTCCCGTCGGAGACTCTCGGCGTGTTCCTGCCCCGCTGGCAGGGCCTCGGCCAGCACCGCGGCACGGACGGTTTGCTGCGCGTCGTCGAGCAGCTGTCCGGCGCGGCCGTGCCGGCGTCGGCGCTCGAGACCCTCGTCCTGCCGGCGCGCGTGCGCGACTACACGCCGACCCTGCTCGACGAGCTGACGACGGCGGGAGAGGTGGTCTGGTGCGGGCACGCACCGCTGCCCGGCTCGGGCGGGGGCGACGGGCTCGTGTCCCTCCACCTCGCCGAGTGGGCGCCGCTCACGCTGCCCGACGAGGGGCCGGCGCCGGACGGCCCGCTCGCGCAGTCGCTGCTCGACCTCCTGCGCGGCTCGGGCGGGTACTTCCTGCCCGTCCTCGCGGAACGCGCAGGGGCAGAGGTGGGACCGACCCTCGACGCGCTCTGGGAGCTCGTCTGGTCCGGGCACGTCACCAACGACGGCTACGGCGCGCTGCGGTCGCGGCTCGGCAGCTCGGGCGGGGCGCACCGCGCGCCTCGCGCGCCGGCCCGTGCCCGCCCCATGGCGCGCTCGCGCTTCGCCGGGCTGGGACCGCCCCCGGGATCGCGGGTGCCCGAGACGACGCTGCGGGGCGGCGGCGGTCGATGGTCGGCCCTCCCCGAGCGCGAACCGGACCCGACCCGCCGCGCCCACGCCCTCGCGCGCGTCCTGCTCGACCGCCACGGGGTCCTGACGCGAGCCGTCGCGCCCGCCGAGGGCGTGGCGGGGGCGTTCCGGAACGTGTACCGCGTGCTCACCGAGCTCGAGGCCACCGGCGCGGCACGCCGCGGGTACTTCGTCGAGCACCTCGGCGGCTCGCAGTTCGCCCTGCCCGGCGCCGTGGACCAGCTCCGCACCGACGGGCTGGACCGCGAGCGGGCGATCGAGTCGGCGCCCGGCGTCACCGGCCCCGGAGCCGGCACCCGACCGGGCACGCTCCTCCTCGCCGCGACCGACCCGGCCAACCCCTACGGCGCGGCGCTCGCGTGGCCGTCGCGACCGGGAGCGGGCGAGGACGGGGCGAGCGGGCACCGCCCGGGCCGCAAGGCGGGTGCCGTCGTCGTGCTGAGCGAGGGCGACCTCGCCCTCTACGTCGAGCGCGGGGGGAGGTCGGTGCTGTCCTTCGTCGAGGGTCGCCGGCTCGTGGACGCGTGCGCTGCGCTCGTCGACGCCGTCCGCGCGGGTCGCCTCGGCCGGGTCGTCGTGCAGCGCATCGACGGCGTGGACGCCCTCGCGGGGGCCGGGACGTCGCGCACGCCCGCGGACGAGGCCGCGCAGGCGCTGCTCGACGCGGGCTTCCGCGCGACACCCCGTGGCCTGCGGGCGGCCTGAGGTCGCCGTGCGCACGGTCGGCCGACGGGGACCCAGGAGCCGGACGTCCCGGTCCCGGGCGGGGAGAGGAGGGACGCGTGCCCGAGGGTGACGTCGTGCGCCTGACCGCGACGCGGCTCGACGAGGCGCTCCGCGGACGTGAGATCGTGCGCTCGGAGCTGCGGTGGCCCAGCGCGGCCGAGCACGATCTCGTGGGCCGCACGGTGACGACCGTCGTCCCGTACGGCAAGCACCTGCTCATGCGGTTCGACGACGGCTGGTCGCTGCACACCCACCTGCGCATGGAGGGCGAGTGGCACGTCGCGCGCACCGGGACGTCGTCCGCGCGGGGCGCCGGGCCCACCGTGCGCGTCGTCCTCGCCAACGCGTGGTGGACGGCGATCGGCGTGCGGATCGGGATGCTCCACGTGCTCCGCACGACCGACGAGCACCGGGTCGTCGGTGCCCTCGGACCCGACGTCCTCGCCGACGACTTCCCCGAGCTCGGTGTGCACGAGGCCGTCGACCGCCTCCTCGCCGACGACGCCGTCGGCGGCCGGGGGCCTCGCCACCGCCCGGAACGGGTCGCGACGGGCGTCCCCGTGGCGGAGGCGCTCCTCGACCAGCATCTCGTCGCCGGCCTCGGGACGATCTGGACCGCCGAGCCCCTCCACGCGCTGGGGATCTGGCCGTGGACGCCGGTGCGGGACGTGCCCGACCTCGCGGGCCTCCTGCTCACGGCGCGCCGTCTGCTGCAGCACAGCGTGCGGAGCGGCTTCTCGCGCGGTTCGGGCTACGTCCGGCACGTCCACGGACGCGAAGGACGGGCGTGCCACACCTGCGGCACGCCCGTCGAGGTCGGTCGGGCGAACGAACCGCCCTACGACCGGCCGATCTTCTACTGTCCCGTGTGCCAGCGGCCGTCCGGGTGACGAGCGGTCGTCCGGTGCGGAGCGGACGACACGAGGTCAGCCGACCGGCTGCAGGTCCTCGCGGCGCGTCGTCCCGTCGGGGTGCTGGCGTCCGAGCACTGCCGTCGCGAAGTCCGCCGGGATCGTGTCCGGGATGAGCAGGCCCTCGGCGACGGCGATCCGGTCGCTGACCTCGCGCAGCACGAGCGACAGCGGGACGTCGAGCGCCTCGCAGATCGACCCGAGCAGCTCGGAGGACGCTTCCTTCTGGCCCCGCTCGACCTCGCTCAGGTAACCGAGCGAGACACGTGCGGCGGAGGACACCTCGCGCAGGGTGCGCCCCTGTCGCTGGCGAGCGTCTCGCAGCACGTCTCCGATCTCGCGTCGAAGAACAATCATCTGGCGGCCCCCTTCCGTGTCCCGTGCGCCCCCGGGAGCCGGCCGGGCTCCCACCTGGGTGCGCGAACTGTTGGTGCTCGTACGTACCCCGCGTGCGGGGGTCGTCCTACCGTACCCCGCTCGCTGCGCGCTGACGTCTCCGGCCCGGTTGCCGGGACGTCCTGGGGAGGCGGCGTCCGGACGGCCGACAGGTCGACTGGCGGTCCTGTTCGCGATCACGTGCTGTGCAACGCGCCGACGAGGGGTGTTGTTCCCGCCCGGGCGCGCGCTCCCGGACCGTCGGCGCCGGATTCACCCTCCCTCCACGGGGCGCACCCAGGAGCCTCGCGGGCGCGCAGGATTTCACCCCCTGCGGGCTCCTTCAGGCCGCTCGGCCCGGACCGCCGCCGGGCTCGTCGGCGTCTCCTGCCGTGAGGTGCAGGGCGAGCTCGAGCGCCGCGGCCACCGTCGCACGGCGCACCTCGTCCCGGTCCCCCGCTAGGTGCAGCGTGCGCACCGCGTCGCGCGTCGGCGTCCGCACCGCGACGTGGGCCAGACCGGGCGGCCGGCCGTCCTGCGGGTCCGGTCCTGCGACGCCGGTCGTCGCCACGCCCACGTCGGCGCCGACCGCGGCACGGACGCCCGACGCCATCTGCGCCGCGACGTCCGGGTCGACGGCGCCGCGGCGGGCCAGGAGGTCGGCGTCCACGCCGAGGAGCGACGCCTTGACGTCGGTCGCGTAGGCCACGACGCCCCCGCGCAGGGCGCGCGACGCGCCGGGGATCTCGACGAGCGCCGCCGCGACGAGCCCACCGGTGAGGGACTCCGCGGTGGCGACCGTCCAGCCGCGCGCCTCGAGCGCTGCCAGGAGGCGCGCCGCCGTCCCGGTCACCGGACGGTCGCGGCGTCCTGACCGCCGCCGGCGCGCGTGGCGCGGATCGCGTCCCGACGCAGCCGCCACCCCTGGTACGCGTACTCGACGCCCGTCACGACGGTCACGACGATCGCCGCCCCGAGCACGATCCACGCGACGACCTCGACCCACGAGGGCAGGTGGTCGAGCGGCAGGAGGAAGAGCGTGATCGCGACCGACTGGAGGACGGTCTTGAGCTTGCCGCCCCGAGAGGCCGGCATGACGGCGTACTTGAGCACCGCCAGACGCATGACCGTGATGCCGAGCTCTCGCGCGAGGACCACGACGGGCACCCACCAGGGCAGCACGCCGAGGGGCCACGCGAGCAGCACGAGCGCCGCTCCGATGAGGAGCTTGTCCGCGATGGGGTCGAGCAGCTTGCCCAGGTCGGTGACGAGGTCATAGCGCCGCGCGAGGTAGCCGTCGAGGCGGTCCGACGCCGCGGCCAGGACGAAGATCCCCGTCGCCACGAGCCGCCACGCGACGGACTCGCCGCCGTCGACGAGGAGCGCCCACGCGAAGACGGGGACGAGAAGGATCCGGACCATGGTGACGATGTTCGCGGAGTTCCAGGGTGACGGGACGTCGGTGACCACGCACCCAGCCTAGGCGGTCGCCGCCGGTGGGTCGGTACCGCGGGCAGAGCGCGGGACGGGCGGCTCAGCGCCAGCCGGACTCGACGTCCGCGCCGTCGTGGTACTCCTGGGCGACGGCCGGCATGTGCCCGTCGGTCCCGTCCGAGTAGTCGCGACCGGTCGGCGGGGCGGGCTGCGCCGGCGCGTCGGACTGGCCGTCGAACACCTCCTGCACGGGTTCGCCGCGGATCAGCGCGAGCGCCGACGGCAGCTCCTCCGGCGTGACGAGGACCTCGCGGGCCTTCGACCCCTCGGAGGGACCGACGATCTCGCGGGACTCGAGCAGGTCCATGAGCCGTCCGGCCTTCGCGAACCCGACGCGCAGCTTGCGCTGCAGCATCGAGGTCGAGCCGAACTGCGACGTGACGACGAGCTCCGCCGCCTGGAGCAGCAGGTCGAGGTCGTCGCCGATGTCCTCGTCGATCTGCTTCTTGGTCACGGACTGCGCGACGTCCTCGCGGTACACGGGCTTGAGCTGTGCCTTGACGTGCTCGACGACCGAGTGCACCTCGGACTCGGAGACCCAGGCCCCCTGCACACGCATCGGCTTGGCCGCGCCCATGGGGAGGAAGAGCGCGTCACCCTGCCCGATGAGCTTCTCGGCGCCCGGCTGGTCCAGCACGACGCGCGAGTCCGCGAGCGACGACGTCGCGAACGCGAGACGCGACGGCACGTTCGCCTTGATGAGACCGGTGACGACGTCGACCGACGGGCGCTGCGTCGCGAGCACGAGGTGGATGCCCGCGGCGCGCGCGAGCTGGGTGATGCGCTGGATCGAGGCCTCGACGTCGCGCGGCGCGACCATCATGAGGTCGGCCAGCTCGTCGACCACGACGAGGAGGTACGGGTACGTCGCGATCTTGCGCTCCGAGCCGGGGAGCGGCTTGACCTTGCCCGAGCGCACCGCGGCGTTGAAGTCGTCGATGTGCTTGTAGCCGAACGCGGCGAGGTCGTCGTAGCGGGCGTCCATCTCGCGCACGACCCAGTCGAGCGCCTCGGCGGCCTTCTTGGGGTTGGTGATGATCGGCGTGATGAGGTGCGGGATGCCCTCGTAGATCGTCAGCTCGACGCGCTTGGGGTCCACGAGCACGAGCCGCACCTGCTCGGGGGTGGAGCGCATGAGGATCGACGTGATCATCGAGTTGATGAAGCTCGACTTGCCGGCGCCCGTGGCGCCCGCCACGAGGATGTGCGGCATCTTCGCGAGGTTCGCGACGACGTAGCCGCCCTCGACGTCCTTGCCGACGCCCATGACCATCGGGTGCTCGGTGCGTCGCGCGGCGGACGAGCGCAGGACGTCGCCGAGGACGACCGTCTCGCGGTCCGTGTTGGGGATCTCGATGCCGATCGCGGACTTGCCCGGGATCGGCGCCAGGATGCGGACGTCGGCGCTCGCGACCGCGTAGGCGATGTTGTTGGACAGGGACGTGATGCGCTCGACCTTGACCTTGGGGCCGACCTCGACCTCGTACCGCGTCACCGTGGGACCACGCGTGAAGCCGGTCACCTTCGCGTCGACCTCGAACTGGTCGAACGTCTGCGTGAGCGCCTCCACGACGCGGTCGTTCGCGGCGGAGCGCACCTTGTGCGGGGCGCCCTTGACGAGGGAGTCCTCATTGGGCAGGAGGTACACGGTGTCGCCCTCGAGCATGGGCTGGACGCCCCGCGGCAGCGGCGCGCTCGGCGGTGGCGGTGCGGGGATGCCGCCCGGTCCGTCGTCGGGCGTGGCCGCGACGGCGCCGAGCCCGGCGGCCGCGGTGTCCTGCGCCGCGCCCGGCCCCGCTGCCGGTCCGACCGCCGGGACGGCCTCGGTCGGCGCGGTGCCCGGGGCGGGGTCGTCACCGCCCTTGCGGCCCTTGGCCCGTCGTGCGACGCCGTCCTCGTAGTCCAGGAACGCGGCCGTCTCGAACGCCTCGTCGCCGGCGAAGCCACCCTCCGGCTTCTCGATCTCCGCGGCCTCCGCGGCGCGCTGGGCCTTGGTCTTGCGCGGCTTGCGGGGCCGCCGGCCCGTCGGGACCCCGTCCTCGCTGCCGTCGTGCCGGGACACGCCCTCGGCGAGCGGGAGCCCGTCCGCGTCGGTCTCGACGTCCCCGGCGCGGTGGTTGCCCGTGAGCGTGTCGTAGACGCCGCGCAGCCGGCTCGGGATGCGGTGGACGGGCGTGGCGGTCACGACGAGGAGGCCGAAGAAGCCGACGAGCAGGAAGATCGGCACCGCGAACCACTCGGTGAGGCCGGTGGTGACCGGGGTGGCGACGAGATAGCCCACGATCCCGCCCGCGTCCTGCACGGCCGCGAACCCGTCGCGCGGTGCGGGGAGGTCCTCCGCGACGTGCACGAGCGAGCACACGGACACGACGATCAGCGTGAGGCCGATCGCGACGCGCGAGTTGGCCTGCGCGCGCTCGGGGTGGCGCATGATGCGCACGGCGAGCCACAGGAGGAGGACCGGGACCGCGACCCCGGCGAGCCCGAACGTGCCCGCGACGACGGCGTGCACGACGGTGCCGAACGTGCCGGAGATGCCCCACCACTCCCGGGCGGCGACGACGACCGCGAGGGCGAGCAGGAAGAACGCGACGCCGTCGCGCCGATGTGCGGGGTCCAGCTCTCTCGCTCCCTTACCGATCTTGCGGGTGACCGCCCCCACGCCGTGGGCCGCGCCGAGCCAGAGCCCGCGCAGCGCTCGCACGGGCCACGGGGGCTGCGACGCCGGTCGTCTCGCCGGCGCACGCCGGGTCGAGGTGCTCTGGCGACCGGTGCCCGCGCGCGCCGCTCCGCGGGCCGTGGACGAGCCGCCGCGCGACGCCGTCCGGGCGGTCGTGCTGCGGTTGGCCGCGGCCCGACGTGCTTGCGGGGACGTCCGGGTCGCCATAGTGGTCCTAACCTACCCGTGAGGGACGACACGGGCGGGGACGCGACGACGTGTGTCTGCGAAGGAGGTCGGGATGACGGGTCCGGCACGGGGACGCCCGGCACGCCCTCGTGCCCGGTCGCTCGTGGAGGTCGCGCCGGGCGTCCACGTCGCGACGTCGTCGATCTGGACGACGACCTCGACCGTGGTCGTGTCGCGCTCCGGCGAGGCCCTCGTCGTGGACCCCGGCGTGACCGTCGCGGAGTGCGCGGGGCTCGCGACCGCGATCGCGGAGCGCGGCTGGCGGGTCACGGCCGGTCTCTCGACGCATCCGCACTGGGACCACGTGCTGTGGCACCGTGACCTCGGGCGCGTGCCGCGGTGGGCGATGGCGCGGGCCGTGGCCGGGCTGGCGCGGCGTCGCGGCGAGGTCCTCGCGGCGGTCGAGGCGGACGCCCCGGGACACGACCCCGCGCTCGTGGGGGCGCTCGACGCGCTGCCGGACGGCCCGACCCTCCCGTGGCCCGGAGACCTTGGCCTCACACCCCCGGCGCCCGGCCCGCCTGCCGAGCGCGAGCGGCCCCGCGTCGTCGGGCACGACGCGCACGCCCCGGGCCACGCGGCGCTCGTCGTCGCGGGCGCGGTGCTCGCCGGGGACATGCTGTCGGACGTCGAGGTGCCGCTGGTGGACACGCAGGATCCCGACCCCGTGGGCACATACCGTGCCGCGCTCGACCTGCTCGAGGAGGTGGCCCGCGACGCGCGGGTCCTGGTGCCGGGGCACGGCTCCCCCGCCGCCGGGCGCCCTGCGGTCGCCCGCCGGTTCGCCGCGGACCGCGCGTACCTCGACGCGCTCGAGCGGGCGGCGTCGGACGGGCGCCCGGTCGCCGACGCCCGGCTGACCGGGTACGTCGCCGGCTGGCACGCCGAGCAGCTCGCCGCGCTGCGGTCACGGGACGGGAGCGGAGGCCCGGCACAGCGGTGACGCGCGGGCCGGCGTCGGCGGGCCGCCTCAGGCGAGGAGCAGGCCCACGCCGAGCGTCACGAGACCGGCCGCGAGGACCGCGGCCCCGACGGGCAGCAGCACGACGGCACGGTTCGGCGCGTCGCGGCCTGCACCGGCCGCCGACAGGAAGAACCCGGCGGGCATGACGATCGCCGCGACGAGCACACCGGTCGCCCCGAGCCAGCGCCAGAAGCCCGTGAGGTCCGTCGTCTCGGCGAGCAGGAGGCACACGAGGCCGAGGATGACGAGCACCCCGGCGTGCGCGTGACCGGCGCGGAAGAACGACGTCTGGAAGCCCGTGGCGGCGACCCTGCCGGTGACCACCCGCACGAGGAACGCGCCGCCGGACTCGATGCCGACGACGGAGAGGAGGACGATGCCGGCGGTGATGCGGGCGGCGTCGGTGAGCTCGATCACGAGGGGACCTCCAGGGTCGACGGGACCGCCGCGCGGCACGGCGCCCAGCGGGTCGAAGAGTTTGCGAACACCGTTATAGAACACCGTTCGCAAACCGGCGTCAAGGCCCCTAGACTCGTGCCGTGGCCCGACCCCGACTGCACGACGCCGCGCTGCGCGACCGGCTCCTCGACGTCGCGTCCCGCACGATCTCCGCGCACGGCGAGGCGGCCGTGACGGTCCGGTCCGTCGCGACCGACGCGGGGACCAGCCCGTCCGCCGTGTACGCGCTCTTCGGCAGCCGCGAGGACCTCTTCGCAGCCGTCTCCGCGGAGGGCTTCCGCCGCTTCGCCGCGCACCTGCGCGCCGCCGGGCGGACCGACGACCCGGCCGCTGACCTCGCCACGCTCGCCGTCGCGTACCGGGGCTTCGCCCTCGCGGACCCGCACTTCTACGCCGTGATGTTCGCGCGCGGCGTGCGTCCTGGCGGGGACGCCGACCGCGCCGTCGACGAGCCGACGTTCCTCGTCCTGCGCGACGCGGTCGCGCGCGTCGTGCCCGCCGCGCCGCCCCCGGCCGTGGAGGACGCGGCCCTCGGCCTGTGGGGCCTCGTGCACGGTCTCGTCTCGCTCGAGCTCGCGGGCCTCGTCCCGGGGGACGTCCCTGCGCGCGACGCACGCTACCGGGCGGCGGCGCTCACCGTCGGGCGCGCCCTCCTCACGCCCTGACGGGTCGTCCCGGCGGCCGTCAGGACACGGCCGCGGTCGTCGGGGGCGCGGCCGCCGCAGCCGCGCGCTGCCCCGCTGCGACCTCGCGGACGATCCGGGCCCACAGCACCGCGGCCGCGACGAACGCCGCTGCCCCGACGCCGTCGAGCACGGGCAGCGCGTTCCAGACGGCCGGCTCGGTCGACGACAGCACGCGTCCGGACAGCTGCGACGCGAACGCCGCGACGACCCACGCCGTCCACCACGCCACCGGTCCGGGCCGGCGGACGCGCAGGGTCGCGGTGCGGACGTCCCGGACGACCTGGTACGGGAACCACCACGACACGACCGGGAGCAGCCAGCCGAGCCACACCCACGTGCGCGACCGTGCGTGGCGCCAGCCCGGCGAGAGGTCCTCGGCCAGCACGCGGCTGCGCCACAGCCACACGATCGTGACGACCCCGGCCACGAGACCGGCGGCGAACATGGCGTAGGTGGTGGCGTCGTACGACGACAGCACCCCGAGGGACACAGGCAGCCCGGACCACGCGTCGTGCAGCGTCGCCACGACGGGGATCGAGAGCCCGAAGGCGGCGACCTGGGTGGCCGCGACGACCGCCGCGAGCGCGACCGACGCCGTCCCCCACGCCCGCGGCACCGGCCTCAGCACGGTCGACGCCGGCGGGTGTCCCCACCCGGTCGACGGCCCCGGACGTGCCCGCACGGGCCGCCCCGTGGCGCCGGGCAGGTCGGGGTGGCGCGGCTCGACCCCGACGGGGTGGTGGAAGGACACGGTCGGCCTCCTGGGCTCGGACGGAGCGCCAGGATAGGGCCGCGGAGAGCGCCTCGGGACCGTCGTCCACCGGACGACGGTCCCGAGGGACGGGGGCTAGGCCTCGACGACGACCGGGACGATCATCGGGCGGCGACGCAGGCGGTTCGACACCCAGCGGCCGATGACGCGGCGCATCACCTGCTGGAGCTGGTGCGTGTCGGTCGCGCCGCCCGCGATCGCGTCCTCGAGCGCCTGGACGACGTCGGGCCGGATGCCCTCGAACACCGCGTCGTCCTCGGCGAAGCCGCGCGCGAGGATCTGCGGCCCGGCGAGCACCTTCCCGGTCGCGGAGTCGACCACGGCGAAGACGGACACGAAGCCCTCCTCGCCGAGGATGCGCCGGTCCTTGAGCTCGGCGTCGGTGATCTCGCCGACGCTGGAGCCGTCGACGTACACGTAGCCGCACGGCACCGCGCCCACGACGGACGCCTTGCCGTCGACGAGGTCGACGACGACGCCGTCCTCGGCGAGCACGACCCGGTCCGCCGGGACCCCCGTGCGCACCGCGAGCGCCCCGTTCGCCACGAGGTGGCGGACCTCGCCGTGCACGGGCATGACGTTCTTCGGCTTGAGCACGTTGTAGCAGTAGAGCAGCTCGCCCGCGCTCGCGTGCCCGGACACGTGGACCTTGGCGTTGCCGCCGTGCACGACGCGTGCGCCGAGCCGCGTGAGCCCGTTGATGATCCGGAAGACGGCGTTCTCGTTGCCCGGGATGAGCGACGACGCGAGGATCACGGTGTCGCCCATGCCGACGGACACCTTGTGGTCGCCGTTCGCCATGCGGGACAGCGCGGCCATGGGCTCGCCCTGCGACCCGGTGCACATGAGGACGATCTCGTCGTCGCGCAGCGAGTCGACCTTCTTGAGGTCGATGAGCACGCCCGGCGGCACGTCGAGGTAGCCGAGCTCGGACGCGATCGTCATGTTGCGGACCATCGACCGCCCGACGAGCGCGACGCGCCGACCGTGGTGGTGCGCCGCGTTGAGCACCTGCTGGACGCGGTGCACGTGCGACGAGAAGGACGCGACGATGATGCGCTTCTCCGACTGGGCGAACACGTTGTCGAGCACGGGGCCGATCTCGACCTCGGGCGTGACGAAGCCGGGGACCTCCGCGTTGGTCGAGTCGACCATGAACAGGTCGACGCCCCGCTCGCCCAGCCGCGCGAAGGCGCGCAGGTCGGTGATGCGGCCGTCCATGGGGAGCTGGTCCATCTTGAAGTCGCCCGTGTGCAGGACCGTGCCGGCACCCGTGGTGACGGCGACCGCGAGCGCGTCGGGGATCGAGTGGTTCACGGCGACGAACTCGCACCCGAACACGCCGAGCTGCTCGACCTGGCCCTCCTTGACGACGAGCGTCACGGGCGTGATGCGGTGCTCCTTGAGCTTCGCCTCGACGAACGCGAGCGTGAGCTGCGACCCGACGAGCGGGATGTCGCGGCGCAGGCGCAGCAGGTACGGGACGGCGCCGATGTGGTCCTCGTGCCCGTGGGTGAGCACGATCGCCTCGATGTCGTCGAGACGGTCGGCGATGTAGTCGAAGTCCGGGAGGATGAGGTCGACGCCGGGCTGGTTGTCCTCCGGGAAGAGCACGCCGCAGTCGATGACGAGCAGGCGCCCGTCGTACTCGAGGACGGCCATGTTGCGCCCGACCTCGCCGAGCCCGCCGAGGGCGACGATGCGCAGCCCTCCGGCCGGGAGCTCGGGAGGCAGGGAGAGTTCGGGATGGGGGTGGCTCATGAGGCCTCCTGTCGTGGCTGAGCCGATGGATCGATGTCTGGTGGTCGCGCGCTACCGCGCGACCGGTGCCCCCGCGGGGAGCAGCCCCGCGGCCGCGAGGGCGTCGCGAACGATCGCGACCTCCTCCTCGCTCGCCGCGACGTTGGGCAGGCGCAGGTGACGGTTGTCGGCGAGGCCGAGCAGCTCGACCGCCGCCTTGGCCATGACGGCCTGGAACCCGGCGCCGTTGAGCGCGTCGATGACGGGGACGGTGGTGAGGAAGACGTCCAGCGCGCCGGCGTGGTCGCCCGCGTCGAACCGGCGCACGACCTCGGCGAACCGCGACCCGACGACGTGCGACGACACCCCGACGACCCCCGCCCCGCCGTGCGCGAGGAACGGCAGCAGCAGGGTGTCGTCCCCGCTGTACACGGCGAGCCCCGTCGAGGCGGCGAGCGTGGCCGCCGCGTACACGTCGCCCGAGGCGTCCTTCGTCGCGACGACCCGCTCGTGCGCGGCGAGACGGGCGTACGTCTCGGCGGCGAACCGCACCGCGGTGCGACCGGGGACGTCGTAGAGCATGACGGGCAGGTCCGTGGCGTCCGCGACCGCCACGACGTGCCGGTAGAGGCCCTCCTGGCTCGGCCGGGAGTAGTACGGCGACACGACGAGCAGTCCGTCGGCGCCCGCCTCGGCGGCCTGCTCGGCCATCCGCAGCGCGTGGTCCGTGTCGTTGGACCCGGCCCCCGCGACGACCGCGGCCCGGTCGCCCACGGCCTCGACGACGACACGGACGAGGTCGGCCTTCTCGGGGGCGTGGGTGGTCGGGGACTCGCCGGTCGTGCCGTTGAGCACGAGGCCGTCGTTGCCGTCGTCGACCAGGCGCTCCGCGAGGCGTGCCGCCGCCTCGAGGTCCACGGTCCCGTCGGTCGTCATCGGCGTGACCATGGCGGTGAGGACCGCGCCGAAGGGGCGCGCAGGCGTGGCGGGAAGGACCATGTGCACAAACTACCGTGCCACCGGTCACCGGGGGCGCGCCGGACCACGTGGCGCCCGGGTGCGTCGGTCCCCGGTCCAGGGCGATACTCGGACCATGTCCCGCCCGGCGTCGGTGTCGCACCTGTCCCCCGCGCTGGTCGCGCACGTGCCCACGGGCCTGCTCGTGGACGGCCGCTGGGGCCCCGCCGAGGGCGGGCGCACGTTCGAGGTCGAGGACCCGGCGACCGAGGAGTCGCTGTTCGACGTGGCCGACGCGAGCCCGGCGGACGCCCTGCGAGCCCTCGACGCCGCGCACCGGGCGGCCCCCGCCTGGCGGGCGACGCCCCCGCGCGAGCGCGGCGAGGTCCTGCGCGCCGTCCACGACCGGCTCGTCGCGCGGGCCGACGACGTCGCGGCCCTCATCACCGCGGAGTGCGGCAAGCCGCTCGCCGAGGCCCGGGCCGAGGTGCTGTACGGCGCCGACTTCCTGCGCTGGTACTCCGAGCAGGCCGTGCGGGCGGACGGGCTCGTGCGCACGGCCCCGGCCGGCGGCAACCGGCAGCTCGTCCACCGCCGTCCGGTCGGGCCGGCCCTGCTCATCACGCCGTGGAACTTCCCCATCGCGATGGCCACGCGAAAGATCGGCCCGGCGCTCGCCGCCGGGTGCACGGTCGTCGTCAAGCCCGCGCGCCTCACCCCGCTCACGACGGCGCTCGTCGCGGAGGTCGTGCGGTCCGAGCTCGCGGACCGCGGCCTGCCCGCGGGGGTCGTCAACGTCGTGCCGTCGTCGCGCGCGGCCGACGTCAGCGAGCCCCTGCTCGCGGACCCGCGCCTGCGCAAGCTGTCGTTCACGGGCTCGACGGCCGTCGGACGGACCCTGCTGGAGAAGGCGGCGCAGCAGGTCCTGCGGACCTCGATGGAGCTCGGGGGCAACGCGCCGTTCCTCGTGTTCGCCGACGCCGACCTCGACGCCGCGGTCGAGGGTGCGCTCGTCGCCAAGCTGCGCAACGCCGGCCAGAGCTGCGTCGCCGCCAACCGCTTCCTCGTGCAGGACGCCGTGGCGCGCGAGTTCGCGCAGCGTCTCGCCGCCGCGTTCGAGGACCTGCGCGTCGGACCGGGCGCGGACGACGGCGTGCAGGTCGGGCCGCTGATCGAGGAGAAGGCCGTGGAGAAGGTCGACGAGCTCGTCGGCGCGGCGGCCGACGGGGGTGCCCAGGTCCTCACGGGAGCGACGCGGCCCCGCGACGTCGGCCACTTCTACGCGCCCACGGTCCTGTCGGGCGTGGATCCCGACGCGCGCGTGGTCACCGAGGAGATCTTCGGCCCGGTGGCCCCCGTGGTCGCGTTCGGGGACGACGACGAGGGCATCGCGCTCGCGAACGCGACCGAGTACGGCCTGGCCGCCTACGCGTACACGACCTCGCTCGACCGCGCGGTGCGCGTCTCGGAGGAGATCGAGGCCGGGATGATCGGGGTCAACCGCGGCATGGTGTCCGACGCGAGCGCACCCTTCGGCGGGCTCAAGCAGTCCGGCCTCGGGCGCGAGGGCGGCGAGGCCGGGCTCGAGGAGTTCCAGGAGACGGTGTACGTGGCGCTGTGACCGGCGCGCCCGCTGCCCGGCGGGCTCAGCGCGCGCCGGGGCGGACGTCCGGGACGGTCGACCTGACCGTCGTCGGCCGTTGGTAGCCTGACGCCCGCCCTGCCTCGCCGAGCGCAGTGCGCCCCCGCGCCGTCCGACCCCCCGGAGAGACCGAACCCGTGCCCGTCGCACCTGCCCCGACCGCTCCGAGCCTGCCGTCGCCCAGCGCGCGCGTCACCGCCGTCGGCTACATGATCTTCGCGTCCCGCTGGCTCCAGGCGCCGCTCTACTTCGGTCTCATCGTCGCGCAGGTCGTCTACGTGTGGCAGTTCCTCAAGGAGCTGTGGCACCTCATCGTCGGCGGCTTCACGGGCGAGCACGTGGTCGAGGACCCCGAGACGCACGAGATGGTCGCGCACGTCTTCGGCGCCGAGGAGATCATGCTCGCGGTGCTCGGCCTCGTCGACGTCGTGATGATCTCGAACCTGCTCATCATGGTCATCGTCGGCGGGTACGAGACCTTCGTCTCCCGCATCCGGCTCGAGGGTCACCCCGACCAGCCCGAGTGGCTGAGCCACGTGAACGCGAACGTGCTCAAGACGAAGCTGGCCATGTCGATTGTGGGCATCTCGTCCATCCACCTGCTCCGCACGTTCATCGAGTCCTCGAGCGGACGCATCCCGGACGACGTCATGCTGTGGCAGGTCGTCATCCATCTCGCCTTCGTCGTCTCGGCGCTGGCCCTCGCCGCGATCGACCGGATGTCCCTCACGGCGCACCAGCGCGCGGCGAACGCCGCGGCGGCGGGCGAGGGCCCCGCGGACCCGCACCCGTGACCGAGCCGGAGGGGGTGGAGGAGGCGGTCGAGGCCGCCGTCGAGGACGAGGTCCGCGGCGCCGTCCGGCAGGCCGTGTCCGTCTCGGTGGCGACCGGGCTCTACGGCGTCTCGTTCGGTGCGCTCTCCGTCGTCGCCGGGCTCGACGTCGTGCAGACCATGGCGCTGAGCCTGCTCATGTTCTCCGGCGGGTCGCAGTTCGCGCTCGTCGGCGTCGTCGGCGCGGGCGGTACCGCGGCCGCGGCGATCACCACCGCGGGCCTCCTCGGCGTGCGCAACAGCCTGTACGGCGCACAGCTGGGGCCGCTGCTCGCGCTGCGCGCGTGGCAGAAGGTCCTCGGCGCGCAGCTGACGATCGACGAGTCCGCGGCCGTCGCGACGGCGCAGCGCTCGCGCCGCGCCGCACGCGTCGGATTCTGGCTCACCGGGGCCGGCGTCTTCGTGCTGTGGAACCTCATGACGCTCGTCGGTGCGCTCGCCGGCGACGCGCTCGGCGACCCGCGCACGTGGGGGCTGGACGCCGCGGCCGGGGCGGCGTTCCTCGCTCTCCTGTGGCCGCGTCTCGCGACGCGGGCCGTGCAGCTCACGGTCGCGGCCGCGGTCGTCGTCTCCGTCGTCCTCATCCCGCTCGTGCCGCCGGGCCTGCCCGTGCTCGCCGCCGCCGCCACCGCGGTCGTCGTGGGTCAGGTCGACGCCCGGCGCCACCCGCGGAAGGAGTCCTGATGTCCCCCGCCACCGTCTGGTTCGTCGTCCTCGTCGCCTCGGCGGTCTGCTTCGCGCTCAAGCTCGCGGGCCATCTCGTGCCCGAGCACTGGCTCGCCGACGAGCGCGTCGCACGGACCGCGGCCCTCGTCACGGCGTCGCTCCTCGGGGCGCTCGTCGCCGTGCAGACGCTCGCCGCGGGGCAGTCGGTCGTCGTCGACGCGCGGCTGCCCGCGCTCGCGGTCGCCGCCGTCGCGCTCGCGCTGCGGGCGCCGTTCATCGTCGTCGTGCTGCTCGCCGCCGCGACCGCCGCGGGGCTCCGCGCCCTCGGGTGGGGCTGACCGTCCACCCGCCTAGGGTGGGTCCATGAGCCTCTTCCGCGAGACCGCCGACGTCTCCGTGCGACCCGCCGTCCCGGGCGACGACGTCGCGATGACCGCGATCCAGGTGGGCGCCTGGCGCGCGCACCACCGCGACGTGCTCGGTGACGACGTGCTCGACGCGCTCGACACCGTCCGCATGCGCGAGCAGTGGGCGGCCGCGATCTCGTCCCCGCCCGGCCCGGGCTTCGGCGTGCTGGTCGCGTGCGACGGCCCCGACGTCGTCGGGTTCGCGGCCGTCGCCCCCGGCCAGGTGCTCGCGCTCGAGGTCGAGCCGCGCCACCAGCGGGGCGGGCACGGCTCGCGCCTGCTGTCGGCCGCCGTCGACCGGCTCCGGCGCGACGGGTCGAGCGAGGTCGTCACGTGGGTGCTCGACGGCGACGCCGGCCGGGAGGAGTTCCTCGCGGGGGCGGGCCTCGGTCCGGACGGGCGCACCCGCACCCTCGCGACCGGCGTGCGCGACGTCGTCGAGCACCGGTGGGTCGCGGAGGTCTGACGCAGCGCGCGCGGTCGAGCGACCCACTTCGTCACACGACGGTGACACGGTCGTGACCCACGGCGTCCGACCCCCTGCGAGGATCGACCGCCATGGGCCTCCTCACCGACTACTTCACAGCCGAGGGCGACGAGCGCGCGGCGAGCGTCGCCGTCGAGGGTCCTCGCGCGGTCGACCCCGCGACGATGCGGCGCACCTTCGCCGCCGTCGAGCTCCCGGGCATCGACCCGTTCGTGGTGCTCGGCACGCTGACGAGCCTCCTCGTCGACCGGCCGTACGCGGAGGTCGTCCGCCACCCCCGGCACGGGACGCTCGTCGCGACCGCGGGCGACGAAGGACCGTGGGTGGTCAGCGTGTCCGAGGAGCTCGTGGCCGCGCTCGCCGCCACCACGTCGACCGCGCTGGACCGGCTCGCCGTGCGGTGGGCCGCGACGGCCGAGCTCGCGGGCTCGGACCCCGGCGACCTGTCCGCTGCCCTCCACGAGCTGGCGACGCTGTGCGTGCGCGCCGACGACACCGGGCACCGCCTGTACTGCTGGACGAGCCTCTGAGCGTCGGCCCGGGAGCCCGTCAGCGGGGGCGTGCGCGGTACAGCCTGGCGGCCGAGCGCAGCGCCTCGCGGGCACGCCGCCGGTCGCCCGAGGCGTCGTACGCGAAGGCCAGGTTGTACCAGGCCTCCCAGCTCTCCGGGTCCGCCTCGACGGCCGCCCGGTACGGCGCGAAGGCCTCGTCCGCCGCGGCGCGGTCGATGCGGCCCCCCGGGGACCGCGGCAGGTCGTCGACGGGCAGCCGCCCGGAGCCCGCGAGCTCGTCGGCCATCCGCTGCACGGTCCCCGCGAGGAGGAACTCCTTGCCCACGAGCCCGACGACGAGGAGCGGCAGGACGAGCACGCCGGCACCGATCGCCATCGCGGCGGGCTCGCCGGTCCGGATCAGGGCGGCGGCACGGCCCGCGACCTGCCAGACGTAGAGGGCGAGCAGCGCGGTGACGACCACCGCGCCGACGACCGCCTTCCACGGACGGCGTGCCCGCCGTGCGACGGGACCGCTCGAGTCGTCGGGCCGAGCGCGGCTCATGCCAGGTCCAGCACGTTCTCGAGCCCGACGGTCAGGCCCGGGCGCGAGACGACCTCGCGCACGGCGAGCAGCACGCCCGGCATGAAGGACACGCGGTCGAACGAGTCCTGCCGGATGACGAGCTGCTCCCCCGGGTTGCCGAAGAGGATCTCCTCGTGCGCCACGAGCCCGCGCAGCCGCACCGCGTGCACGCGCACGCCGTCGACGTCGGCACCGCGCGCCTCCCAGCCGGTCTCCGTCGCGTCGGGAGCGGGCGCGAGCCCTGCGTCGGCACGGGCCGCGGCGATCGCCGCGGCGGTGTGGCGCGCGGTGCCCGACGGCGCGTCGACCTTGTCCGGGTGGTGGAGCTCGATCACCTCGGCCGACTCGAAGTAGCGCGCGGCCTTGGCCGCGAACGTCATCGCGAGCACCGCGGACAGCCCGAAGTTCGGCGCGATGAGGACGCCGAGACCGGGTCGCCCGTCCGCGGCGGCACGTCCGAGGTGCGCGACGAGGCGGCCCCGGCTCTCGTCGGTCCAGCCCGTCGTCCCGACCACGGCGTGCACCCCGGCGTCGACGAGGGCGTGGACGTTCGCCTCCGTCGCGGAGGGCACGGTGAAGTCGACCGCGACGTCGGCGCCGCCGAGCGTCGCGGCCGAGACCGTGTCGCCCGCGTCGAGGCGCGCGACGAGCTCGAGGTCGGGGGCGCCGTCGACCGCCGCGCACACCGTCGTGCCCATGCGGCCCGCGGCGCCGAGCACCGCGACCCGTAGCCGCCTGGAGGAGCCCTCCCCGACGGTGTCGTGCTCGGTGGTGCTCTGCCCGGTGGTGTTCTGCTCGCTCACGCCCGTCACCCTATCCGGCGGGTGGCGTCGGCCGGTCGGCGGGACGACGACGGCCGCCCCTCCGTGCGGAGGGGCGGCCGTGCCGTGGTCGACCGGGTGGCGGCGCTCAGTCGCCGAACGGGCCCACGCGGACCACGGAACGGGCGCGCGAGGCGAGCTCGCCGGCCAGCTTGCGCACGTCGTCCGCCGTGACCGACCGGATCGCGTCGAGCGACTCCTCGAGGCTCAGCAGCTCGCCGTAGACGAGCTCGGCCTTGCCGAGGCGGCTCATGCGCGAGCCCGAGTCCTCGAGACCGAGGACCAGGCCGCCCGCGAGCTGGCCGATGCTGCGGTCCAGCTCGGCGCCCGTGATGCCGTCGTCGGCGAAGCGGTCCAGCTCGCCGTGCAGCAGCGCCGTGACCTCGTCGACCTTCGACGGCGCGCAGCCCGCGTAGAGGCCGAACGTGCCGATGCCGCCGTGGCCGGACGCGAACGAGTACGTCGAGTACGCCAGACCGCGCTTCTCGCGGATCTCCTGGAACAGGCGCGAACTCATGCCGCCACCGAGGGCGGCGCTGAGGACCGAGAGGGTGAAGCGCCGGTCGTCGGTGGCGGACAGACCCGTCCCGCCGATGATGACGTTCGCCTGCTCGACCGTGCGCCGGATCGTCAGCTCGACGGCGTCGGCCCCCACGCCCGCGAGCGCGGGGTCGTGCGGGTCGCGTCGCGCGCGCGGGGCGGCGGACGCGTCGAGCGCCCACCCGCCGTCGCTCAGGGCCCCCGTCACCTGGTCCACGAGCACGTCGTGGTCGACGCCTCCCGCCGCCGCGACCACGAGGGTCTCGGGGCGGTAGTGCCACCGGTAGTGCTCCCAGACCGCGTCGCGCGGCACCGCGTTGATCGTGTCGGGCGTGCCGCCGATCGGCCTTCCCAGAGGGTGGCCGGCGAGGACGGCCGCCGCGAACTCCTCGTGCACGACGTCCGAGGGGTCGTCGTCGTTCATCGCGAGCTCTTCGAGGATGACGCCGCGCTCGGTCTCGAGCTCGTCGGCGTCGAGGCGCGCGGAGGTCACCATGTCCGCGACGACGTCGACCGCCATCGGGAGGTCGGTGTCGAGCACGCGCGCGTAGTAGCACGTGTGCTCCTTGCCGGTCGCCGCGTTGGCCTCGCCGCCGACGGCGTCGAACGCCTCGGCGATGTCCATCGCGGACCGGCGTGCCGTGCCCTTGAACAGCAGGTGCTCGAGGAAGTGGGTCGAGCCGAAGTGGCCGTCGGTCTCGTCGCGCGAGCCGACGCCCACCCACGCGCCCATCGTGGCCGAGCGCAGGCCCGGCATCGACTCGGTGAGCACGCGGACCCCGCCGGGCAGGACGGAGCGACGGATCGTCGCACCGTCCTGCCCGGCGGTCAGCTCGGCCCCGGCGCTGCCGGCGGGGACGAGCGGGAGGTCCCAGGGCACGTCAGGCGTCGCCGCCCTCGGTGGCCGGAGCATCCTCGGGAGCGCCGTCACCGGAGTCCTCGACGACCGCGTGCAGCGAGAGCTTGCCGCGCGGGTCGATCTCGCCGATCTCGACCTGGACCTTCTGGCCGATGGAGAGCACGTCCTCGACGTTCTCGACGCGCTTGCCGCCCACGAGCTTGCGGATCTGGCTGATGTGCAGCAGACCGTCCTTGCCCGGGGAGAGCGAGATGAACGCACCGAAGGACGTCGTCTTGACGACCGTGCCGACGAAGCGCTCGCCGATCTCGGGGACGTGCGGGTTGGCGATCGCGTTGATCGCCGCGCGGGCGGCCTCGGCCGAGGGGCCGTCGGTGGCGCCGATGTAGACGGTGCCGTCGTCCTCGATGGAGATGTCCGCGCCCGTCTCCTCCTGGATCTGGTTGATCATCTTGCCCTTGGGGCCGATGACCTCGCCGATCTTGTCGACCGGCACCTTCACGGAGATGACGCGCGGGGCGTTCGGGGACATCTCGTCCGGCACGTCGATCGCCTCGGCGAGCACGTCGAGGATCGTCAGGCGCGCGTCGCGGGCCTGGGTCAGCGCGCCGCCGAGCACCGAGGCGGGGATGCCGTCGAGCTTGGTGTCGAGCTGGATGGCCGTGACGAACTCGCGCGTGCCGGCGACCTTGAAGTCCATGTCGCCGAAGGCGTCCTCGGCTCCCAGGATGTCGGTGAGCGCCGCGTAGCGGGTCTCCCCGTCCACGGTGTCGGAGATGAGGCCCATCGCGATGCCCGCGACGGCCGCGCGCAGCGGCACGCCCGCGTTGAGCAGCGAGAGCGTCGAGGCGCAGACCGAGCCCATCGACGTCGACCCGTTGGAGCCGAGGGCCTCGGACACCTGACGGATGGCGTACGGGAACTCCTCGCGGCTCGGCAGCACCGGCACGAGCGCGCGCTCGGCGAGCGCGCCGTGCCCGATCTCGCGGCGCTTCGGGCTGCCCACGCGGCCGGTCTCACCGGTCGAGTAGGGCGGGAAGTTGTAGTTGTGCATGTAGCGCTTGCGCGTCTCCGGGCCGAGCGAGTCGATCTGCTGCTCCATGCGGAGCATGTTGAGCGTCGTGACGCCCATGATCTGGGTCTCGCCACGCTCGAACAGCGCGGAGCCGTGCACGCGCGGGAGCACCTCGACCTCGGCCGAGAGCGTGCGGATGTCCGCGAGCCCACGCCCGTCGATGCGCACGCCGTCCGTGAGGACGCGCTGGCGCACGAGCTTCTTCTGCAGCGAGCGGTACGCGGCGGAGAGCTCCTTCTCGCGGCCGTCGAACCCGGCCTGGAGCTTGCCGACCATCTCGTTCTTGATCTCGTCGAGACGGTTCTCGCGGTCCTGCTTGTCCGCGATCGCGAGCGCGTCGCGCAGGTCCGTGGCGACCTCGGCCTCGACGGCGGCGAACGCGTCGTCCTGGTAGTCGAGGAAGACCGGGAACTCGCGGACCGGCTTCGCGGACTGCGCGGCGAGCGCAGCCTGTGCGTCGCACAGGGCCTTGATGAACGGCTTGGCCGCCTCGATGCCCTCGGCGACGACGTCCTCGGTCGGCGCGGCCACGCCCTCGTCCTTGATGAGGCCCCACGCGTTGTCGGTGGCCTCGGCCTCGATCATGGCGATCGCGACGTCGGTCGAGCCGTCCGCCGCGACGACGTTGCGGCCGGCGACGACCATGTCGAAGACGGCGCGCTCCTTGTCGGAGTACTTGGGGAACGCGACCCACTGGCCGTCGATCAGCGCGATGCGGACCGCGCCGACCGGGCCGGAGAACGGCAGGCCGGAGATCTGCGTCGACGCCGAGGCGGCGTTGATCGCGAGGGTGTCGTACGCGTCGTCCGGGTGGATCGCGAGGACGGTGATGACGACCTGGACCTCGTTGCGCAGGCCCTTGACGAACAAGGGGCGCAGCGGGCGGTCGATGAGGCGGCAGGCGAGGATCGCGTCCGTCGAGGGACGGCCCTCGCGGCGGAAGAACGAGCCGGGGATGCGGCCCGCGGCGTACATGCGCTCCTCGACGTCCACCGTCAAGGGGAAGAAGTCGAACTGCTCCTTGGGGTGCTTGCCGGCCGTCGTGGTCGACAGGAGCATGGTCTCGTCGTCGAGGTACGCGGCGACGGAGCCCGCCGCCTGACGGGCGAGGCGCCCGGTCTCGAACCGGACGGTGCGGGTGCCGAAGCGACCGTTGTCGATCGTGGCCTCGGCGAACTGGATCTCGGGACCCTCCACGGGTGCCCTCCTCTTCTCGAAGCGCCGCCCGGGTAGCCCTGTCGAGGGTTCCGGTCCGTGCCGCTCGCGCGCGTCTGGCGCGCAGAGGGCTCCGGTCGCGCTCGACGCTCGGCGGTCTTCGATCGAGGTCCACGGCGGTGCCCGTCCGTCGTCCGGGAGGACGACGCGCGACGGGGTCCGTGGGCCACTACCGAGGACCGAACGAGAGGCCGGCGGCGCAGTGGGTGTTCTACGGGTACATCTCACCAGACCAGCCCGGCCCCCGCAGGGGACCGGGCTGGAGAGGGTGGTTCAGCGGCGCAGACCGAGACGCTCGATCAGGCTGCGGTAGCGGTTGATGTCGACCTTCTGCAGGTAGCCGAGGAGACGGCGACGCTGGCCGACGAGGAGGAGCAGGCCACGACGGCTGTGGTGGTCGTGCTTGTGCTCCTTGAGGTGCTCGGTCAGGTCCTTGATGCGCTGCGAGAGCATCGCGATCTGGACCTCCGGCGAACCGGTGTCGCCCTCGCTCGTCGCGTACTCGGTCATGATGCGCTGCTTCGTGGCAGTGTCGAGCGGCACGGTTCTCCTTCGGGTTCGTTGCGCGGCGCGTCAGGAGGAACTTCCTGAGGCTCTCTGGATCCGCGGCCGATCAGACGGCGCATCGATCTTACCAGGTGGACGCCCTCGTCCGGTCCGGCGGCGTCCGGACCTGCGGCCGGCACGGACGGCACGGACGGCACGGACGGCACGGACGGCACGGACGCAGCACGACGGCGCGGCTCCCGCGAGGGACGCCGCGCCGTCGCGCCCGGTGGTCAGGCGGTGGTCGGGTGGTGGTCAGGTCGGCGGTCAGGTCACGGCGCGCCGTCGTGCCCGGCGGTGCCGCCGCCGCGGAACTCCCCCGCGGCGTCGGGCAGCACGCCCGCGAACCGCAGGACGTCCGGCAGCGTGAGGACGAGCGAGCCGTCCTCGAAGTGCACGCCCTGCGCGGGCGTCCAGTGGTTGCTCGCCCGGACGTACGACGTCTCGTCCTGGCGCAGCAGGTAGACGAAGGTCTCCGCCAGCACCCTGCTCCCCACGTCACCGAGGAAGCTCCCGTTGCCCTGGACCTCCGCCTCCTTGAGCACGTAGTACCACAGCGGCGTGCCGCCGTGGTCGCCGGTGCGCAGCGCGGCGAGCGCCTGCTTGACGTCGTCCCCCGCACGCTCCTCGAGCTGGGCGGTCGTGAGGGGCGAGACGCCGAGGGCGTTCGCCACGGCCTCGCCCGTCGGCAGCGCGAGCATGTAGCCGCGCAGGAGGTTGCGCTGGGCGAGCTGCTTCTGCAGGGCGCTCGCGGCGAGCTGCTGCGGGGTGTGCGCGGGCGGCTCGGCGGGCAGGACGCCCTCCTTGACGAGCGTCCCGAGGCTCGGCGCGAGGAACGTGTCGATCTTCTCGGCCATGCGGAAGGGCGACGCGTCGCCCTTGTCCACGAACCTCGCCCACTCGATCGGCCAGTTCGACGGGAGGGCCGGCCCGCCCGACGGACCCGGGAACAGGCTGCCACCGTTGCCCGTGAACTGGAACAGCTCGACGAGGCTCGCGTTGGCGGGCGGGGGTCCCGTGAAGTTGACGTTGAAGTCGTACGTGTCGCGGATCATCGAGTGGCCGAACCGGAACGCCGCGACGGCGAACTCGAGCGGCATCGAGATCGGGTAGCGCGGACGGAACACCGACGTGTCGCGGAGCAGGACCGCGTCGAGCACCCCGGGCTTCGTGAGCGTGCGCAGGTAGTCGTTGACGACGAGCCACTGGTAGTGCCACCGCACGAGCTGGCTCGCGCGCTCGAAGACGGCGCGCTCCCCTCCGACGCGGACCCACGGCTCGAACTCGCCCACCCAGTCGACGACGGCGTTGTGGAACCGGATCATCGCGAGGTGGAACTGCGCCACGACGAGGTTCTCGTCGTTGCGCCCGTCCGGGATGAGCGGAGCGCCGCCGTCGTCCCGCGGCAGGTCGCGCTGCGCGTCGTCCCCGGGCGCGACGAGCGTGAACGTCGGGCCGCCGGGGAACGCGACGGGCTCCGTCGCGATGCGGCCGAGCCGGAGCTTGGCCGACCCGGGCACGTACGACGCCTCGCTGCGCGTGGTGCCGACGCCCGGTTCCCCCTCGAAGACCGGTCCGCTGCCGTAGAGCGAGTCCAGGTTGAGGGCGGGGTGGCGGCCGTTGTGGAGCGAGCGGACGACGACCTTCGGGCCGAAGACCGCGAACGGGGACGCGTCGACGTCGCCCAGCGCCTGGTCGCCGCCGTCGCCGGTCGTCGTGTCCGGCCCGTTGGTGTTGAGCGTGATGTCGTGGTCGATGAACTGGCCCCAGTAGGTGTAGACAGCCGGGACGTGGGAGTTGAGGTCGACCGGCGGCCGCCCTGGCACGGGTCCCGGACGAGCCACCATGGCCGTGCCGAGGGCCGTGAGCGCCTGGACCGTGCTCGCCGTCGCGCCGTCGCCCGCCGGCAGGTGGAACGCCGGGAACCGGTCGGCGAGCTCCGGGAACAGGTAGTCGAACGCGGTCGTGGAGTCGTACCGGTGCAGCAGGTGGTCGCGGGCGACGGCCGCCTCCGCGGCGGGCAGGAGCGGCGCGTTCGACGACGCGGGGTCGACGTGCTCGTCGGTGGTGTCGTCGACGGCGGCCACGGTGGACCCGTGGCCGACGCTGCGCACCGTCCGGCCGATCGGGGTGGACGCCTGGTCGACCGCGTCGGGGGCGACGGCGTCGACCACGTCCTCGGCGACGGTGGCCGCCGGGTTCTGCTGAGCCTCCATGGCTCTGCCTCTCTGTGAGAGCGGGGTGAGAACACGTGCGGGCGGGTCCGGACCTGCCGGGCACCACGACCGCGACGGGCGCGTCACGCACGCATGACGGGCCTCACACGGAGAGGGAGAGAGCGCGCAGCCGTCCGTGACACGGTCGGGGCGCCGGCCGACGCCTCCGCGCCGTGCCGGCGGCGCCTAGCGCCGTCGCGGGGCGTGCGTCGCGATCGCCGCCGCCGCGAGCGCCGCGACCGCCTGCACGACGACGAGCACCGGGGTGACGACGCCCAGCAGCGCGGCGACCGTGAACGGCACGAGGCTCAGCAGGAGGAGGTCGGGGCCCTGCCGCGCCACCGACGCGGCGTTCAGGGGGAGCGCGCCCATGGGCGTCGCGAGCAGCGGTCCCGACCAGTCCGGCTCCGGCCGCAGCGCGCCGCGCACCGCTCCGGCGCCGCACCCGACGCCGACGAGCACGGCGAGCACGAGCCACCCCGGGGAGCCGGTCGCCAGGGCGACGGGCAGGAGAACGACGACGAGCGCGAGGGCGCTCGTGGCCGCGGGGACGACGAGGCGCACCGTCCGGACCGCGCGGGCGGACAGCGGCAGGGACGCGTCCAGGGCCGGCACCATCTCGGCGTGGCGCGCGCCGCCGGCGCCGAGCCCCGCCGCCCGCGCGCCCGCGACGGCGACCACGGCCACGAGGCCGGGCCCGGCCGCGAGCAGGGGCACCTGGTGCGCGAGCACGAGCAGCGCGACGAGCCCGACGAGCTGCGTCCACGAGGACGACGTGCGCACGAGCAGCGCGACGTCGGCGGCGACGACCGCGCTCCGGGGGCCCCGCACGGCACGGAACGACCGGCCGCGGCGCGGTCGGCGCGGCCGCGCACCGGCGTCGAGCGCACGCCCGAGGTCGCGCGGGTCCAGCGAGAGCAGCGCCGCACCCAGCCGGTCGGACTCACCGCTGCGGGCCGCGAGGACCGGCAGGCGGAGCCGGGCGACGCGCGCCGACCAGGCCGGGGCCAGACCTGCCGCGAGCACCGCGAGCACCGCCGCGAGAGCCGTGAGGGTGGTCGAGGGCCCGAGGACGGGCACGTCCAGCCCGGTGACGACGAGCACGAGCCCGAGGACCGGGACGCACGCCACGAGCGTGTCGCCCACGAGCACGGCCGTGCGCGAGCCCCGATGCTGGACGAGGCCCGCGAGGGACACCACCACGACGGCGGCCGGCGCCCCCACGAGGGCGGCGGAGAGCGCGCCGGTCGGCCCGGCCGCAGCGAGGAGCCCCGCGGCCGCACCGCCGAGCGCTCCCGCGACGACGGCCCATCCGGTCGCCGCGCCCACGGACGGCAGGAGCAGCCCGCGACGGTCGGCGGGCGTCGGCAGCCACCAGCGCACCCCGGCGGTCCCGACCCCCGCGGGGCCGAGCCGCGCCGCGGTCGAGGCCACCAGGCCGAGGAGCACGCACAGCACGAGCAGGACCACCACGCCCGGTGCCGGGGGTCGTGCACCGCCGGTCCAGGGATCGAGGTCCGCGCCCGGCGTCGCGCCGACGGTCCACGCCTGCTCGCTCGTCAGCACGTCTCCCAGGGCGGCGACGGATCCGCCGACGAGGACGCCGGCGAGCAGGACGGAGACGACGACGTAGGCGACGTCGACCAGGAGCTGGCCCGGCCCGCGCCCGGCACGCCGCGCGTGCCAGGTCGCGACACGGGCCGTGAGGCGTCGCAGCTCGCGGCCCGTGAGCTGCTCCTCGGGTGCCGTGCGCACGTCGGGAGCGCCGATCGACGTCATCGCACCGCCGTGAGGACCCCGGCGAGGTCGTCGCGTGCGACGTCGGTGCAGGCGTCCTCGCCGACGAGCAGGCCCCGTGCGCCCGTGCGCGCCGCGACCTCGGCGTCGTGGGTCGCCAGCAGCACGGCGACACCGCGAGCGGCCTCCGCGGCGACGAGGTCGGCCACGAGCCGGCGGGTCCCCGGGTCGAGACGCTGCTCGGGCTCGTCGAGCACGAGCACGTCTCGCGGGCGGACGAACGCGGTCGCGAGCAGCAGGCGCCGGCGCTGTCCGGACGACAGCTCGGTGGGTGCGGCGTCCGCGCGCGACGTGATGCCGAGCATCGCCATGACCTCGTCGACGGCGTCGCCCGCCGCCGCGACGCCGTGCCCGCGCGCGAGGAGCACGAGGTGCTCGCGCACGCTCAGGCCCGGGAAGTACGCGTCGTCGTCCCCCACGCCGGCGACGCGGGCGCGGAACGCGCGCTCGCGCTCGTCGACCGGTCGTCCGAGGACCTCGACGGTGCCGCCGAGCGCGTCGAGACGGCCCAGCACGGTCTTGAGCACCGTGGACTTGCCGCTCCCGTTCGGACCGACGACCGCGAGCACCTCCCCCGGCGAGAGCCTGAGGTGGACGGGGGCGCACACGGCGACGTCCCCGTACCCCACACGCAGGTCGCGCGCGACGACGGCCGGGTCCTCGCGCACGGGCCTCACTCCCCCGCGTCGGCGGCGAGCACCGTGCGCGCGCGCGCCACGTCGTCGTGCATCTGCGCGACGAGGGGCTCGACGCCGTCGAACCTCAGGGTCGGCCGCAGCCTGTCGACCAGCTCGAGGACGACGTCCTCGTCGTACAGGTCGAGGTCCGTGCGGTCGAGCACGTAGGCCTCGACGCGCCGCTCCACGCCGTCGAACGTCGGGTTCGTGCCGATCGAGATCGCGGCGGGCAGCCGGACGTCCGGGTGCTCGGGGTCCGCCGCGGCGAGCTGGGGGCGTTCGAGCCAGCCCGCGTAGACGCCGTCCGCCGGGACCATGCCGGCGATCTCGCCGAGGTTGGCCGTCGGGAAGCCGAGGTCGCGACCGCGCGCGTCGCCGTGCACGACGGCTCCGCGCACGCGGTGGTGACGCCCGAGGATGCGCGCCGCCTCCCGGACGTCGCCGGCCGTGAGCAGCGCGCGGACGCCCGTCGACGACCAGCGGGCGTCGTGCCCGGCGTCGCCCTCCGTGACGGGGACGCCCTGGTGCTGGCCCACGTCGTCGATCGCGACGACCTCGAACCCGTGGCGCGCGCCGAGCTCGACCATCGTGGCGAGGGTGCCCGAGTTGTCCCGGCCGAACCGGACGTCGTGCCCGACGACGACGGTCCCGGCGTGCAGGCCGTCGACGAGATACGTCTGCACGAACTCCTCGGGCGTCTGCCGCGCGAAGTCGAGGGTGTACTCGACGAGGAGCACGGCGTCGAGACCCGTGCCCGCGAGCAGCTCCATGCGGTCCGCGATGCCCGTGATGAGCTCCGGTGCCTCGTCCGGCCGGTGCACCGCGGCCGGGTGCGGGTGGAACGTCACGGCGACCGCGCGGGCGTCACGGGCCCGGGCGAGGTCGACGATGCGCCCGAGGACCTGCGCGTGGCCGCGGTGGACGCCGTCGAAGTTTCCGAGGGTCACGACCGTCGGGCCGAACCCCGGCGGGACCTGGCTGAGGTCCGTCCACAGGTGCACGCGAGAACTCCTCGGGGTGGTCGTGGTGGGGTCACCGGTCCACGGGCGACGCGGGGCGGCGTCGGCCGTGGCCGCGCTGGACAAGCCTGCCACGACCGGGCCGCGACGCCGAACCGGGTCGTCGTCCCGGACCCCGGTCATGCCGGGGGGAGCACGAGGACCGGGCGCGCGAGGTCCTTCCCGCCCCGGCGCGTGTCCTCGAGCAGCGCGACGAGATCCCCGCCGGGCGCGACGGCCGCCGTCGTCCCCGGCGTCCCGGACGCGGGGACCCACTGGCCGTAGGACAGCGCGGTCGCCTCCTGCGGCGTGACGTCGCGCACCGGGAACGTGGCCCGGGCGGCGTCGGCCAGCGGGAGCGTCCGGAGCACGCCGTCGCGGTCGGCCTGCGCCTCGGCGTCCTCGAGGGTGACGGCGCCGTCGAGCGCGTAGCCGCCGACCCGCGTGCGGCGCAGCGCGGTGAGGTGGCCACCGACGCCGAGGGCGGCCCCGAGGTCGCGCGCGAGGGCGCGGACGTACGTGCCGGACGAGCACACCACGGTGACGTCGAGGTCGAGAGCGGCGGAGGCCGCGTCGGGCACGCCGGACGAGCCGGGCGCGACGGGGCGCACGTCGTGCACGGCGAACCGCGAGACGGTCACCGGCCGGGCCGCGAGCTCGACCTGCTCGCCCGCGCGGACGAGCGCGTACGCGCGCTTCCCGTCGACCTTGATCGCGCTCACGGCGCTCGGGACCTGGAGGATCTCGCCCGTGAGCCGGGCGACCTCGGCGTCGAGCGCCGGGCGCGCGACGCCGGACGCGTCGGCCCGGTCCACGACCTCGCCCTCGGCGTCGTCCGTCGTGGTCGTCACGCCGAGCCGCACGGTCGCCGTGTACTCCTTGTCGGCGCCCACGACGTAGGTGAGCAGCTTCGTCGCCCGGCCGACGCCGAGCACGAGCACCCCGGTCGCCATCGGGTCGAGCGTCCCGGCGTGCCCGACCTTGCGCGTGCCCGCGAGCCGACGGACGCGCCCGACGACGTCGTGGCTCGTCCAGCCGGACGGCTTGTCGACCACGACCAGCCCGTCGGGCGCGGTCGGGCGCCGCGGCGGGGGCGCGGGGCGGTCAGTCCTCGGCGCGCTCATCGCCCTGCTCGGGCGTGCGGTACGGGTCCTCGTCGCCCGCGAAGGACTTGCCCTCGCGCAGCGCAGCGAGCTCGGCGTCGCGGCGCCGCGCCTCGATGAGCGCCGCGTCGAGGTGCGCGGCGGTCTCCGGCACGGAGTCCAGGTGGAACTCGAGCGTCGGCGTGAGGCGGATGCCCGTCTGCTTTCCGACCTCCGAGCGGATGATCCCCTTGGCGCTCTCGAGCGCGGCGGCGGTGCCCTCCCGCTCCTCGTCGGTGCCGTAGACCGTGTAGAACACCGAGGCGTTCTGCAGGTCGCCGGTCACGCGCACGTCGGTGACGGTGACGAACCCGAGCCGCGGGTCCTTGATCCGCGTGTCGAGCATCTGCGCGACGATGACCTTGATCCGGTCGGCGAGCTTCCTCGCCCGAGGGTGATCGACCATGACTTCTTCCTTTCGTTCCGCCAACACTGCCCCACCCTGCCGCGCCCGCGGCGGACGCGCCCGAGAAGGGCGTCGTACGACCGGGGTCAGGGAGGACGAGGGCGTGCCGCAGCGAGGGCGGCGGCGGGTCGTGGCGGGTCTGGCGGGAGCCCGCGAGGCACGAGCGGGCGGATGGTAGACCCGCCGCCGCCCTCGCGGAGGTACGCCCGGGGCCCGGACGCACAGACGCCGACCGGGGGCGGGCGCTGGGCCCACCCCCGGTCGTCGGTCACGTCAGGAACGCGGCTTCTCCCGCATCTCGAACGTCTCGATCGTGTCGCCGATCTGCAGGTCGTTGAAGGACCCGAGCCCGATACCGCACTCGTAGCCCTCGCGGACCTCGGTCGCGTCGTCCTTGAACCGCTTGAGCGACTCGACCGTGAGGTTGTCCCCCACGACCTTGCCGTCGCGCAGGACGCGCGCCTTGGCGTTGCGGCGGATCTCGCCGGACCGCACGATCGACCCGGCGATGTTGCCGAACTTGGAGGAGCGGAAGATCTCGCGGATCTCCGCGGCGCCCAGCTGGGCCTCCTCGTACTCCGGCTTGAGCATGCCCTTGAGGGCCGCCTCCACGTCCTCGATCGCCTGGTAGATGATCGAGTAGAAGCGGACGTCGACGCCCTCGCGCTCGGCCAGGTCCTCGACGCGCTCGCCGAACTTCACGTTGAAGCCGATGATGATCGCGTTGTCGACCGTCGCGAGGTTGACGTCGTTCTGCGTGATGGCACCCACACCGCGGTGGATGACGCGCAGCTCGACCTCCTCGCCGACGTCGATCTTGAGCAGCGCGTCCTCGAGCGCCTCGACGGCACCGGACACGTCGCCCTTGAGGACGAGGTTGAGGGTCTCGACCTTGCCCTGCTGGAGCGCCTGCGTGAAGTCCTCGAGGCTGATGCGCTTGCGACGCTTGGCCAGGAGGGCGGCGCGCTCGGCGGCCTCGCGCTTCTCGGCGATCTGGCGAGCCGTGCGCTCGTCGGGCGCCACGAGGAACGTGTCGCCCGCGCTCGGCACGGACGCGAGACCCAGCACGAGGACCGGGCGGGCGGGGCCCGCCTCGGTCACGGCGTTGCCGTGCTCGTCGAACATCGCGCGGACGCGGCCGTGGGCCGTGCCGGCGACGATCGCGTCCCCGACGTGCAGCGTGCCGGACTGGACGAGGACGGTCGCGACGGCGCCGCGGCCCTTGTCCAGGTTCGCCTCGATGGCGACGCCGCGCGCGTCCTTGTCCGGGTTGGCGCGCAGGTCGAGCGAGGCGTCGGCCGTGAGCAGGACGGCCTCGAGGAGGTCGTCGATGCCCATGTTCTGCTTCGCGGAGACGTCGACGAACATCGTGTCGCCGCCGTACTCCTCGGCCACCAGGTTGTACTCGGTGAGCTGCTGGCGGATCTTGGCGGGGTTGGCCCCCTCCTTGTCCACCTTGTTCACCGCGACGACGATCGGGACGTTCGCCGCCTGGGCGTGGTTGAGCGCCTCGATGGTCTGCGGCATGACGCCGTCGTCGGCGGCCACGACGAGGATCGCGATGTCCGTCACCTGGGCACCACGGGCACGCATGGCGGTGAACGCCTCGTGACCCGGGGTGTCGATGAAGGTGATGGCGCGGTCGTTGCCCTCGTGCTCGTGGCGCACCTGGTAGGCACCGATGTGCTGCGTGATGCCACCGGCCTCGCCCGCGACGACGTCCGTCTGGCGGATCGCGTCGAGCAGCTTGGTCTTTCCGTGGTCGACGTGGCCCATGACGGTGACGACCGGCGGACGGGCCGCGAGCTCGTCGTCGCCCTCGGCCTCGAGCTCGGCGTCCAGGTCGATGTCGAAGGACCCGAGCAGCTCGCGGTCCTCCTCCTCGGCCGAGACCATCTCGATGACGTAGCCGAGCTCGACCGCGAGCGTGCCGAACGTGTCCTCGTCGAGCGACTGCGTCGCGGTCGCCATCTCACCGAGGTGGAAGAGCACCGTGACGAGGCTCGCCGGGTTCGCGTCGATCTTGTCGGCGAAGTCGTTCAGGGACGAGCCGTGCCGCAGGCGGACGACCGTCTTGCCGTTGCCACGGGGCACCTGCACGCCGCCGAGCGACGGCGCCTGCATCTGCTCGAACTCCTGGCGCTTCGCCCGCTTCGACTTCCGTCCACGGACCGGGCGACCACCGGCGCGACCGAACGCACCCTGGGTCGACCCACGACCGGCGCCACCGCGGCCGCCGCCACCACCGGGACGACCGGCGAAACCGCCGCCGGCGCCGGGGGCACCGCCGCCGCCACCGGGACGGCCGCCGAAGCCACCACGGCCTCCGCCGCCACCGCCACCGCCGGGACGACCGCCGGGAGCAGGACGCTCACCGGGACGACCGACGGAGGTGCGGCCGGGCATCATGCCCGGGTTGGGGCGCGGGCCGCCGGGACGCGGCGCGGGACGGGGACCGCCGGGGCGGGGACCGCCCGGGCGCTCGCCGCCGGCGGCCGGGGCACCGGCGTCGGAGCGCTCCGGCCGGCTGCCCGGACGGGGCATGCCCTGGCTGGGCGCGAACGGGTTGTTGCCCGGGCGCGGGGCCCCGGGGCGAGGTCCGCCCTGGCGCGGCATGCCCTGGCTGGGCGCGAACGGGTTGTTGCCCGGGCGCGAGGCGCCGGGGCGTGCGCCCGGTCGCGGCGCGGGCGTGTTGGAGCCACCGCCCGGCTTGGGCGAGGCGGTCGGCTTCTGCGCGGGGGCCGGAGCCGGTGCCGGAGCCGGCGCGGGGGCCGGTCGCTCCGTCGGCGCGGCCTTGGCCGCGGGTGCCTGCGGGGCGGGCGCCGGGGCCGGCGCCTCGGCGGCCGGGGCCTCCGTCGCGGGGGCCGGGCGCGGCTCCGCCTTCGGGGCGGGTTTCGGCGCTGCGGGCCTCGACGGCGCCGCGGGCGCCGGTCGGGCGGCCGCAGGGCGGCTCGGCGCTGCTCCCCCGGCGGGGAAGGCGTCGCGCAGCTTGCGGACCACCGGTGGTTCGATGGTCGAGGATGCCGAGCGGACGAACTCACCGAGCTCCGTCAGCTTGGTCATGATGGTCTTGCTCTCCACCCCGAGCTCCTTCGCGAGCTCGTAGACGCGGACCTTTGCCACAACTCTCCTGTCTCGGCCCGCCCCGGACAGGGAGGACCGTCGTTAGTGCTGGGTGCTCATCGCTGGGTACTCATCGGGTGCCCATCGGCTTCTAACCCGCTTCCTTGTCGACGTGTCGTGCAGTGCGGCCGTGCGTGCGGCCACAGGATGACCCGGCCCGGATCGTCCGGGGTCCCGGTCGTGACGCGCGGTAGGTCAGTCCTTCTCCTGGTGGACCTCGACGACGGCGCGGACCGCGGCGAGGTCGAGCGGGCCTGCGTGTCGCAGTGCCCGCGGGACGGCCCGCCGGCGTTCCGCCGCCTCGAGGCACCGCGCCGTCGCGTGGAGCCACGCGCCGCGCCCTGGGAGCGACCGCCCGGCGTCGACCACGAGCCGGGGCTCGTCGGTGCTCGTGCCGGACCGGTCGACGACCAGACGGAGGAGGACGGATCTCAGGTCGCGCTCCCGGCACCCGACGCACGTACGGACCGGACCCTGCACCGGTTCTCCGGCGGTCAGGGGGTGATCCGTGGGCATGGTCGAGGTGCGGGCACGCGGCCCGGTCGATGACAGTCTAGCGCGCTGCCCCGCGGTACGTGACCGAGGCACCCTGCGCGCTACCGCTCCGCGGGCTCTCGACCTGCGGTCGGAGCCTCGCCGACGGACGCGTCCCGCTCGGTGGGAGCCGCCCCCTCGCCGCCCTCGTCGGAGCGGATGTCGATGCGCCACCCCGTGAGCTTCGCGGCGAGCCGGGCGTTCTGCCCCTCCTTGCCGATCGCGAGGGAGAGCTGGAAGTCCGGGACCACGACGCGGGCGGAACGGGCCTCCGCGTCGACGACCGTGACGGACGACACACGGGCGGGCGACAGGGCGTTCGCCACGAAGCGCGCCGGGTCGTCGCTGTGGTCGACGATGTCGATCTTCTCGCCGTGCAGCTCGGCCATGACCGCGCGGACGCGCGAGCCCATCGGCCCGATGCACGCGCCCTTCGCGCCGAGGCCCGGGACCGTCGAGCGCACCGCGACCTTCGACCGGTGACCGGCCTCGCGCGCGATCGCGGTGATCTCCACGGAGCCGTCCGCGACCTCGGGGACCTCGAGCTCGAAGAGCTTGCGCACGAGGTTCGGGTGCGTGCGGCTCAACGTGATCTGCGCGCCCTTCATTCCCCGCGCGACCTCGAGGACGTACGCGCGCAGGCGCTCGCCGTGCACGTACTCCTCCGTCGGGACCTGCTCGTGCGGGGGCAGGACCGCCTCGGTCCCCCCGACGTCGACGAGCACGACGCGCGGGTCGCGGCCCTGCTGGATGACCCCGGCGAGGACCTCGCCCTCCTTGCCGCGGAACGTGCCGAGGATCTGGTCGTCCTCGGCGTCCCGCAGGCGCTGCACGATGACCTGGCGCGCCGTGGACGTCGCGATGCGGCCGAAGTCCGCCGGCGTGTGGTCGAACTCGGGACCGTGCTCGACCGGACCGCGGGGCGCGTCCTCGGCGTCGTCCTCCGACGGCGCGGCCGGCAGCTCCTCGCGCGCCCACACGGTCACGTGGCCGGTCTTGCGGTCGAGCTCGACGCGCGCCCGGGCGTAGGCGTCGGGGGTGCGGTGGTACGCGGACAGCAGAGCCTGCTCGATCGCGGCGACGAGGACGTCGAGGCTGATGTCCTTCTCGCGCTCCAGCAGGCGCAGCGCGCTCATGTCGATGTCCATCAGACCTCCTCGTGGTGGGGACCGCGACCCGCGGTCTCGTCGTCGGCGTCCACCGTGTCGTCGGCGTCGAGCCCGGGCAGGTCGGCCTCGAGCGCACGCTTCAGCTCGACCTGGACCTGGCCGCGCACGACGTCCGCGAGCGGGACGGCACGGTCCGTCGTCGACCCGCGCGGGCCGGCGACCTCGAGGTGCAGCCCGGCGTCGTCGACGGCCCGGAGCCGCCCTTCGACGGTCTTCCCGTCCGTCAGCACGAGCCGCACCAGGCGTCCGCGCGCCCGCAGGAAGTGCCGGCGCTCCGTGAGCGGCCGGTCGGTGCCGGGCGTCGAGACCTCGAGCGTGTAGGCGCCCGGGAGCGCGTCCAGCGCGTCGAGGGCGGCGGAGATCGGGCGCGTCGCCTCGGCCACCGCGTCCAGGTCGAGGCTGCCCTGCGCCTCCTCGGGAAGGTCGAGGACCACCCGCACCACGGACCGCGCACCGGCGCGGGACACCGTGACGTCCTCGAGGAAGAGGCCAGCCTCGCTCACCACCGGCTCGAGTCCCCGGCGCACGCTCTCCCGGAGCGCGTCACCGCCTCTGCCGCCGGTCTCCCCAGCGGCCTGTCGGCCCGCCTGCCCTGCCATCACTCAGCTCCTGTCCGCTCCCACGCCGGGCACGGATACGACCGGTGTGTTGTTGTGCTGTCTGCTCGACCAGGGTCCAGCGTAACGACTCGCGCACCCGGAGCATGACATCATCGCCCCCGATGACACCCGACGCCACCGCTGCCCGCCCCGCGCCCGGAGCCCCCGGGCGGGTCGCTCCGCGCAACCCTCGGACCCCGGCCACCGGGCGACGGCGGCGCGCGGCGACGCTCACGGCGCTCGCCCTCGTGACGTCGCTGCTCGCGGCGGGGTGCGGCGTGCGGCTCGAGACCCCGGAGCCCACGGAGCCGAGCCCCGACGTGCACGAGGTCGTCCGCCGGACGGCCGTCGACGACGCGCTCGCCGTCGCGGACCTCGTGACCCGTGCCACCCCGACCGTGACCGACCCCGCCGTGCTCGCCGCGCTCGACGACGCGGGCCGCTTCGCCGAGGAGCACGCGCAGGCGCTCGGCGGCGTGTACGACTCGGGTCTTGCGGACCCCGCGGCGGACGACGGCGACGGCTCCCCCGACCCGGTCGAGGTCACCACCTCGCCGGCCGCGGGCGACGCGGGGACGGCGACGGCGACGGCGGGGACGGTGACGGCGGGGACGGCGGCACCGACGGTGGCGGAGACGACGCACCGGGCGCCGGCACCGGGGACCCGACGACCGGTGGGCCGAGCCCCGCCGTGCCGACCACGGACGACGTCGTCACCGCTCTCGTCGGGGCGGCGCAGCGCACGCGCGCGTCGGCCGACGTGACGCAGGACCGCGAGCTCGCCCGGCTGCTCGCCTCGGTCGCGACGTCGGAGCACGTCTCGGCG
The DNA here is from genome assembly GCF_965112045.1 of Cellulosimicrobium sp. Marseille-Q8652. Taxonomy (NCBI): domain Bacteria; kingdom Bacillati; phylum Actinomycetota; class Actinomycetes; order Micrococcales; family Promicromonosporaceae; genus Cellulosimicrobium; species Cellulosimicrobium sp. Marseille-Q8652. The sequence goes on from NZ_CBCOPS010000002.1 coordinate 1,739,504, forward strand.
AGGCGCCTCGCCGCCGCGACGGGCTCGGCGGCGGCGGCGGACCTCGACGCCGCCGTCGTGCCGGTCGAGGAGGCGCCCTCGGGGGTGGGCGCCGCCGACCTCGCGACGCTCGTCGCCGCCGAGGACGCGGCCGGGTATGCCCTCGAGGTGCGCGGCGCGCAGGTCGACGGGGAGGCGCGCACCGCGGCCGTGGCCCGGGCCGCGCAGCACCGTGCGCGGGCCCAGGCCTGGGCGCTCGCCGCCGGGACCGACGGGACGGACCAGGATCCCCGGCGGACCGCCTACGTGCTCCCCGACGGCGAGGACCTCACCACGCTCGCCCGGCGCCTCGAGACCGACCTCACGACGTCGTACGCGTCGCTCGTCGCGACCGCCGCGGCGGAGTCCCGGGGCGACGCGCTCGCGCTGCTCACGGACTCCTGGCTCGCCGCGCTCTCGTGGGGCGCCACGCCCGTCGCGTTCCCCGGGCTGCCGGAGCAGCAGACCGCCTCCTGAGGGGTCGCTGCTCCGGCGGCGCCGGGGTCGGTGCCGGTCAGGCGAGCAGGGCGTCGACCTGCTGCACGACGTGCTCGACGGCGTCGGCCACCGCGACCTGCACGCCCTCGCCCGCCCGGGGGCGCACCTCGACGACCCCGTCGGCCAGGCCGCGGCCGACGACGAGCAGGAGCGGCACGCCGAGCAGCTCGGCGTCCTTGAACTTCACGCCCGGCGAGACCTTCGGGCGGTCGTCGTAGACGACCTCGACACCGCGCGCGACGAGCTCGTTCGCCAGGCGCTCGGCCTCCTCGAAGACGGCCTGGTCCTTGCCCGTGGCGAGGACGTGGACGTGGGCCGGGGCGACGTGCGCGGGCCACGCCAGGCCGGCGTCGTCGTGGTTCGCCTCCGCGAGCGCGGCGAGCACGCGCGTCACGCCGATGCCGTAGGAGCCCATCGTCACGACGACCTGCTTGCCGTTCTCGTCGAGCACCGTGAGCCCGAGCGCCTGCGCGTACTTGCGGCCGAGCGCGAAGATGTGGCCGATCTCGATCCCGCGCGCGAGCTCGAGCGGGCCCGAGCCGTCGGGTGCGGGGTCGCCCGCGCGCACCTCGGCGGCCTCGACGGTGCCGTCGGCGGAGAAGTCCCGCTCCGCGACGAGGTCGAACACGTGGCGACCGGTCTCGTTCGCGCCGGTGATCCAGCGGGTGCCCGCGACGACGCGCGGGTCGAGCAGGTAGCGGATCGAGTGCCGCACGGGCTCGCCGTCCTCGCCCTCGACCACGTCGCGCTGGACGTTCGGGCCGAGGACCTGCGGGCCGAGGTAGCCCTTGACCAGCTCCGGGTGCGCGGCGAAGTCCGCATCCGTCGCGGGCTCGACCTCGGCGGGCTCGAAGGCCGCGCCGACGCGCTTGAGGTCCACCTCGCGGTCGCCCGGCAGCCCGACGACGACGACCTCGCGGCGCCCGTCGGGGTGCGTCACGGCGAGGACGACGTTCTTCAGCGTGTCGGCGGCGGTCCACGCGCGGTCGGCGCGCGGGTGGTGCTCGTCGGCGAAGGCGACGAGGGAGTCGATCGTCGGCGTGCCCGGCGTGTCCTCGACGTGCGCGGCGGGCGCGTCGGCGTAGTCGACCGCGTCCGGGACCGGGGTGACGACGGCCTCGACGTTCGCGGCGTACCCGCCGGCGGAGCGCACGAAGGTGTCCTCGCCGATCGGCGTCGGGGTGAGGAACTCCTCCGACCGCGAGCCGCCCATCGCGCCCGACGTCGCGGCGACGACGACGTACTCGAGACCGAGCCGCTCGAAGATGCGCCGGTACGCGGCGCGCTGCGCCTCGTACGAGCGCTCGAGGCCGTCGTCGGACACGTCGAACGAGTACGCGTCCTTCATGACGAACTCGCGTCCGCGGATGAGGCCTGCGCGCGGCCGCGCCTCGTCGCGGTACTTCGTCTGGATCTGGTAGATCGTCAGCGGCAGGTCCTTGTACGACGAGTACAGGTCCTTGACGAGGAGCGTGAACATCTCCTCGTGCGTCGGCGCGAGGAGGTAGTCGCCGTCCTTGCGGTCCTTGAGCCGGAAGATGTTGGGCCCGTACTCCGTCCACCGGCCCGTCGCCTCGTACGGCTCCTTGGGCAGCAGCGCGGGGAAGTGCACCTCCTGAGCGCCCGCGGCGGCCATCTCCTCGCGGACGACGGCCTCCACCTTGCGCAGCACGCGCAGGCCCAGCGGGAGCCACGTGTAGATGCCGGGGGCGGCGCGGCGGATGTAGCCCGCGCGCACGAGGAGCCGGTGGCTCGCGACCTCGGCGTCGGCCGGGTCCTCGCGCAGCGTCCGGACGAACAGGGAGGACAGGCGCAGCAGGTCGGCAGCGCCGGTGCTGGAGCGGCGCACGGGGACGGCGCCGGACGTGACGGAAGACATGCGCCCAACCCTACCGGCGGGGAGGATGGGCCCATGCCCGAGCTCCCCGAGGTGGAGGCCCTCGTCCGCTTCCTCGACGACCGCGCCACGGGACGCACCGTCGTCGCCGCCGACGTCGCGCAGATCGCGGCGCTCAAGACGTTCGACCCGCCCGTCACGGCGCTCGTCGGCGGCACCGTCACGGGGGCGCGCCGGCACGGCAAGTGGCTCGACCTCGTCGTGGCGCCCCCGGCAGCGCCCGGTGGACCGGGCGCCGACGACCTGCACCTCGTGTTCCACCTCGCCCGCGGCGGGTGGCTGCGCTGGTCGGAGAAGGCGCCCACGACGCCCGTGCGACCGCGCCTCGGTGGCGGCGGCGGCGGGAAGATCGCCGCGCTCGCGCTGCGCGTGCGGTTCGACGACGGGTCCGGCTTCGACCTCACGGAGGCCGGCACGCGCAAGCGGCTCGCGGTGCACGTCGTGCGGGACCCGGCCGAGGTGCGCGCGATCGGGACGCTGGGCGTCGAGCCGCTGGACCCGGGGTTCACGACCGAGGTCCTCGCCGGGCTCATGGCGGCGCGGAACCAGCAGGTCAAGGGGCTCCTGCGCGACCAGTCCTTGATCGCGGGCATCGGCAACGCGTACTCCGACGACATCCTCCACGCCGCACGGACCAGCCCGTTCAAGCTCACGCGCTCGTTCACGCCCGACGAGGTCGCCCGGGTGCACGCCGCGGTGGGCGAGGTGCTCGGCGAGGCGGTCGCCGCGTCGTCGGGCCGTCCGGCCGCCGAGCTCAAGGACGCGAAGCGCTCCGGGATGCGCGTCCACGGGCGGACGGGCCAGCCGTGCCCCGTGTGCGGGGACGCGGTGCGCGAGGTGAGCTTCGCCGACCGGAGCCTGCAGTACTGCGCGACGTGCCAGACCGGCGGTCAGGTGCTCGCCGACCGTCGCCTGTCGCGCCTGCTCAAGTGACGCGGCGCCGGAGCCACCGGGAGCCGCCGGCCGGGGCGGCCGGTCAGAACAGGACGGTCGCGAAGGTGCCCACCTGCTCGAACCCGACGCGGCGGTACGTCGCGAGCGCCCGCGTGTTGTAGTCGTTGACGTAGAGCGAGACGACGGGCGGGCGGACCGAGGACCCGGGCGGCGTCGCCCGGGCGAGCGCGACCACCGCCGCCATCCCGGGCGCGGAGAGCCCGCGACCGCGGTAGCGCGGGTCGACCCACACGCCCTGCACCTGGGCGACCCGGTCCGTCACGGCACCGAGCTCCGCCTTGAACACCACGTGGGTCTGCGCGCCGGACCCGCCGAGACGGACGAACGACCGCCCGGCCGTGACGAGCGAGCGCACCCGCTCCTCGTACGCCCGGCCACCGCCCTCGACGGGCGAGTACCCGACCTCCTCGGTGAACATCCGCACGCACGCGGGCAGGACGACCGGGACCTCGGCGACCGTCGAGCGACGGACGGACGGGTCCGGCTCGACGTCGGGCGCACGGTCGAGGGCGAGCGACGGCTGGTCGGCGCGCACCTCGCGCGGTGCCGGCCACGTCTCGGCGAGCACGCCCCACAGCGCGAGGACCGCGTCGCGCTCCCCGACCACCGAGGACGAGCGGCGACCGGCGCGGTGCGCGAACGCCGCGAAGCCGGCCACGGCGGCCCGGCGGTCGGCGTCGTCGAGCGCGGGCGGGACCACCGGCACGAGGTTGGCGCCCGCCCAGCACACGGCCTGGAGCGGACCTCGCGCGGGGAAGCCCCACGCGTGACCGCCCGCGGCGCGCAGGCCGACGCGCAGCGCGACCTCCAGGCGCGCGGCCGCGAGCGCCGAGGCGACCGGGTCCGTCGCGCAGACGGCGAGCGCCTCGGGCACGTCCGCGTCGGTGAGCTCGCGCGCGTCCGACCCGGCCCGCGGCCGCAGGGCCGGGACCGACGGACGCCAGCGTGCCACCGTCTCAGCCCACGGTGACGACCGGCGGACCGGCCTGCGCGTCGTTCTCCGGCGTCATCGTCTCGGCGATGCGCATCGCCTCCTCGATGAGCGTCTCCACGATGAGCGACTCGGGCACGGTCTTGACGACCTCGCCCTTGACGAAGATCTGGCCCTTGCCGTTGCCGGACGCGACACCGAGGTCGGCCTCGCGCGCCTCGCCCGGGCCGTTGACGACGCAGCCCATGACCGCGACGCGCAGCGGGACCTCCATGCCCTCGAGGCCGGCGGTCACCTTCTCCGCGAGCGTGTACACGTCGACCTGGGCGCGGCCGCACGACGGGCACGAGACGATCTCGAGCTTGCGCGGGCGCAGGTTGAGCGCCTGCAGGATCTGGTTGCCGACCTTGACCTCCTCGACCGGCGGCGCCGAGAGCGACACGCGGATCGTGTCGCCGATGCCCTGGCTGAGGAGCGCGCCGAACGCGGTCGCGGACTTGATCGTGCCCTGGAACGCCGGCCCGGCCTCGGTCACGCCGAGGTGCAGCGGCCAGTCCCCCGCCTGGGAGAGCAGCTCGTAGGCCCGGACCATGACGACGGGGTCGTTGTGCTTGACGGAGATCTTGAAGTCGTGGAAGTCGTGCTCCTCGAACAGCGACGCCTCCCACACGGCCGACTCGACGAGCGCCTCGGGCGTCGCCTTGCCGTACTTCGCGAGCAGGCGCGGGTCGAGCGAGCCCGCGTTCACGCCGATGCGCAGCGAGACGCCCGCGTCCTTGGCCGCGCGCGCGATCTCCTTGACCTGGTCGTCGAACTTGCGGATGTTGCCCGGGTTCACGCGCACCGCGGCGCAGCCCGCGTCGATCGCCGCGAAGACGTACTTCGGCTGGAAGTGGATGTCCGCGATGACGGGGATCTGCGACTTCCGCGCGATCGCGGGCAGGGCCTCCGCGTCGTCCGCGCTGGGGACCGCGACGCGCACGATGTCGCAGCCCGACGCCGTGAGCTCGGCGATCTGCTGGAGCGTGGCGTTGATGTCGGTCGTGGGCGTCGTCGTCATGGACTGGACGCTGATGGGAGCGTCCCCGCCGACCTCGACCTTGCCGACCCGGATCTTGCGGGTCGGGCGTCGCGGCGCGAGGACCGGGGGCGGGGCAGCAGGCATTCCGAGGCTGATGGGTACGCTCACGTCCCTAGTATCCCCCGCGACGGTGCCCGACGGCGCACGCCGGCCCTGTCCGGGACGTCACCTTCCCGGTCGGTCCGGCACATCGTCGCGGAACCTCCACACGGCGTCTGACCAGCGCGCTAGGTGAGCCGAACCGGGTCGACGATGTCCGCGAGGATGAGCAGCGCCCCGACGCCGACGAGCACGACGAACATCACGTACGCGACGGGCATCATGCGCGCGACGTCCGCGGGGCCCGGTCGCGGGAGGCCCCGCACGCGCGCGACCGTGCGCTTCGCGCCCTCGTAGAGCGCGTTGACCACGTGCCCGCCGTCGAGCGGGAGGAGCGGGATGAGGTTGAACACGAACAGCGCGACGTTGAGCGCCGCCAGCAGGAGCAGGAACTGCTGGACCTGGGCGACCACCTCGCTGTCGCTGCCCGCGATGTCCACCGCGACCTGCCCCGCGCCGACGATGCTCGCGACACCGTTCGGGTCGCGCGGCGCGTCCGTGAACGTGGCGTGCACGGCGTCGGCGACCTTGGCCGGCAGCGTCACGACGATCGCCGCCGTGCCGGTCACCTGCTGCCACGTCGCGTCGAGGGCGGTGCCGACCCCGAGCGGCTGCCGTTCGGCCGACGGCGTGAAGCCGACGAAGCCGGCGGGCTCCGTGACCGGCTCGCCCGCGTCGTCGACGACGGGCGTCCCGTCGTCGGCGACCACCTGGCGCTGCACCTCGACGGGCGTGATCGAGAGCGTCACGTCCTCGCCGCCGCGCTCGACCACGACGGGGACGGTCTCGTCGGCCGCCCCGCGGATCATGCCGGAGAGCTGGTCCCACGAGTCCACGGGGGCGCCGTCGAACGACACGACCGTGTCGCCGGGCTCGAGACCGGCCGCCGCGGCGGGCGACTCCGGGTCCCCTGCCGCGCACCGCGCCTGCTCGGCGGTCACCGTCCCCGAGACGCACGGCGTGACGCTCGCGACCGTCGTCGTCGCGGCGGGCAGGCCGATGCCGACGAACACGATCAGCGTGAGCACCACGGCGATGAGCAGGTTCATGAACGGGCCGCCGAGCATGACGACGACCTTCTTCGGTGCGGAGAGGTTGTAGAACGCCCGGTGCTCCTCGCCGGGACGGATCTCCTCGGTGCTCGCGTCGCGCGCGTCGGCGACCACCTGGGAGAAGAAGCCCTGACCGCGCGGTCGTGCGCCGGCCGGTGCGGGCGGCATCATCCCGACCATGCGCACGTAGCCGCCGAGCGGGACGGCCTTGACCCCGTACTCGGTCTCGCCCCGGCGGCGCGACCACAGCGTGGGGCCGAAGCCGACCATGTACTGGCTCACGCGCACGCCGAACCTCTTCGCGGGCACCATGTGACCCACCTCGTGCAGGGCGATGGACACCACGAGCCCCAGCACGAAGACGGCGACGCCGATCACGACTGCCATGCGTTCCTCAACCCGTCCCTCGACCCGTCGCTCATCGACCGGTCCTCGTTCCTCGATACCGCCGAGCCGCGTTCACCGTCGGCCCAGCAGCTCGTGCGCTCGCGCACGCGCCCAGTCCTCCGCGGCGGACACGTCGTCCAACGTCACGCGCTCGGCCGCGGTTCCCTCGTGCGCCGCGAGCACGCGCTCGACGGTCGCCACGATGTCACCGAAACCTGCGCGTCCGCTGAGGAACGCGGCGACGGCCTCCTCGTTCGCCGCGTTGTAGACCGCGGGATGGGTCGCGCTCGCGGCGACCGCGGAACGGGCCAGGCCGACGGCGGGGAACGCGGTGTCGTCGAGGGGCTCGAACGTCCAGGAGGTCGCCCGCGTCCAGTCGCACGGCGGCGTCACGACGTCGAGACGCTCGGGCCAGCTGAGGCCGAGGGCGATGGGCAGGCGCATGTCGGGGGGCGACGCCTGCGCGACGGTCGAGCCGTCGACGAACTCCACCATGGAGTGCACGACCGACTGCGGGTGCACGACCACGGTAATGTCGGCGACCGGCACGTCGAACAGCAGGTGCGCCTCGATGAGCTCCAGGCCCTTGTTCATGAGGCTCGCCGAGTTGACGGTGACGACCGGGCCCATGGCCCACGTGGGGTGCGCGAGCGCCTGGTCGACCGTCGCGGCCTTCACGGCGTCCGCCGCCCAGCCCCGGAACGGCCCGCCCGACGCGGTGAGGACCAGCCGGCGCACCTCCCCGCGCGCCCCCGACCGCAGGCACTGCGCGATGGCCGAGTGCTCCGAGTCGACGGGCACGATCTGGTCGTCGCGCTGCTGCGCCGCGCGCACGAGCGCGCCGCCGGCGACGAGCGACTCCTTGTTGGCCAGGGCCAGGGTCGACCCCCCGCGCAGCGCGGCGAGCGTGGGGCCGAGGCCGACGGAACCCGTGACGCCGTTGAGCACGACGTCGCTGCCCCGTCCCGCGAGCTCGGCGGCGGCGTGCGGCCCGGCGAGGAGCTCCGGGGCGGGGCCGCGCCCCGCGAACGCGTCGGCGAGCGCCGCGTCGAGCGCGCGCGCCCGGGTCGCGTCGGCCACCGCGACCGCCGCGACGCCGAGCTCGGCGGCCTGGCGCGCGAGCAGCCCGACGTCGCCACCCCCCGCCGTCAGCGCGTCGACGCGGAACCGGCCGGGGTGCGAGCGGACGACCTCGATCGCCTGCGTCCCGATCGAGCCGGTCGACCCGAGGATCGTCAGGGAGCGAGGTGCGGAGGACGGGCGGTCGGGCATGGGCCCATCTTCCCAGGTCTGCCGGCCGCGGCGCACCGGCTCGTCACTCGACGCCGAGCAGCACCTCGATGGCCCGCGCGAAGAACGCGTCGACCGCACCTTCCGCGTAGCCGTCGCGGCCCCGCGCACGCCCGAAGGTCGCGGCACGGACCTCGGCGGCCGTGATCGGGACCTGACGGTCGAAGTAGGCGACGAGCCGGTCGCACAGCTCGTCCACGTCGTCCATGTCGTACGCGGGCTTGCCGCGCTCGGCGGGCGCGAACTTCTCGCCGTCCGGCCGCCCCAGGCGCCCGTACAGCGTCCGGGCGCGCTCCGCGAGCGCGTTCATCCAGGCCTGCTGGCCGTGCGCCGCGACGTACTCCGCGCGCTGACGGGCGATGAACGCGCCCTCGAGACGGTCGAGCGCGGCGTCCACCTCGTGCGTGTCGTAGCCGCCCCGGATCAGGTCGAACACGGACGTCTGGATCTCGGTGCTCGTCAGCCGGTCCGACGCACGTCCCTCGTACACGTCGCGCGCGTGCTCGAAGAAGTCGTCGACCTCCTCGGGGTCGTACCCGTTCCGCGTCTTCGAGACCGTGGTGAACAGCGAACTCACTCGTCCTCCTCTGCAGCGAGCTGCCCGCAGGCGCCGTCGATGTCGCTGCCGCGGGTGTCACGGATCGTCGTCGGGATCCCGTGCCCGCGCAATCGTGCCACGAACTCCGCCTCGACGGCAGGGTCGCTCGCGGTCCAGATGGACCCCGGCGTGGGGTTGAGCGGGATGGGGTTGACGTGCACCCAGCCGCGCCCGCGCGCGTTGAGCTTCTCGCCGAGGAGGTCGGCCCGCCAGGCGTGGTCGTTCATGTCCTTGATGAGCGCGTACTCGATGCTCACGCGACGGCCCGTGACCTCGAAGTAGTGCCGCGCGGCGTCGAGCGTCTCGTCGACGCTCCACCGGGTGTTGATCGGCACGAGCTCGCTGCGCAGGTCGTCGTCGGGCGCGTGCAGCGAGAGGGCGAGCGTCACCGGGATGCCCTCGTCGGCGAGCTTGCGCATCGCCGGGACGAGGCCCACGGTCGAGACCGTGATGTTGCGGGCCGACATCCCGAGGCCGTCGGGCGCGGGCGCGACGAGCCGACGCACGGTGCCCATGACGGCCTTGTAGTTGGCCATCGGCTCGCCCATGCCCATGAAGACGAGGTTGTTGAGGCGGGTCGGGCCGCCCGGGATCTCACCGTCGGCGAGCGCCCGCCCCGCGGCACGCACCTGCTCGACGATCTCCGCGACCGACAGGTTGCGCGTCAGGCCGAGCTGTCCCGTCGCGCAGAACGGGCACGCCATGCCGCAGCCCGCCTGGCTCGACACGCACAGGGTCGTGCGCTGCGGGTAGCGCATGAGGACGGACTCGACCTTGGCGCCGTCGAACAGGTGCCACAGGGTCTTGACCGTCGTCCCGCCGTCGGCCTCCATGCGACGGGCGGCCGTCAGCAGCGGGGGGAACAGCGCCTCGGCGAGGACGTCGCGCGACGCCTTCGGCAGGTCCGTCATCGCCTCGGGGTCGCGCGTGAGGTGCGCGTAGTAGTGCGTCGCGAGCTGCTTGGCCCGGAACGGCTTCTCGCCCAGCGCGACGACGGCCTCCCGCACCTCCTCCGGCGCGAGGTCGGCGAAGTGCCGCGGCGGCTTGCCGCGCCGCGGAGCGGACATGACGAGCGGGAGCGGCGTCGACTCCGCCGAGGGGCGGACCGAGCGGGCAGGGGGCGGGGCGGGCGGACGGACGGTCATGGAGGGTCCAAGCGTGGGGGGCGGGGCGCGCCGTGTCACACGGCCATGGTGAGCAGCACGTAGACGAACGGTGCGGTGAGGAGCATGGAGTCCAGCCGGTCCAGGATGCCTCCGTGACCGGGCAGGAGCGACCCCATGTCCTTCAATTCTAGGTCGCGCTTGATCATCGACTCGGCGAGGTCCCCGATCGTCGCCGTGAGCGGCGCGAGGATCCCCAGCGCGACGCCCACGAGAGGGCTGGCGCCGAGACCCACGACGGCCCCGACGACCCCGACCCCGGTCGCGAGGACGAAGGAGCCCGCAAGGCCCTCCCAGGACTTCTTCGGGCTCACCGACGGCGCGAGCGGGTGCCTGCCGAAGAGCACGCCCGCGACGTACCCGCCGACGTCGTTCGCCACGGCGAGGAGGATGAACAGGAGCACCTTGGTGCGCCCGTCGTCCTGGGCCAGGAGCAGCATGACGAACCCGCCCATGAACGGCAGGTAGGCGGCCGCGAACGTCCCCGCGGCGGCGTCGCGCACCGCGGCGGTGCCCGACCCGTCGATGACGCGCCACACCACCACGCCCGCGACCGTGAGCATGAAGGAGACGAGCAGCGCCTCGGGACCCGAGTAGTACGACGAGACGAGGATCCCGACGGTCCCGACGAGCAGCGGCAGCACCGGCACGTGCAGGTCGCGGCGCTCGAGAGCCTTGGCGAGCTCCCAGACGGCCGCCCCGACGGCGAGGACGGCAAGGGCGACGAACGGCTCGGGCCGGAACGCGAGGCTCGCGGCGACGACGACGAGGAGCCCGAGGCCCACCGCGATCGCCACCGGGAGGTTGCGTCCCGCGCGCGGGGCGCGGCCGCTCGCCGCGCCCCCGGGCTCCGGACCGTCGGCCCGGCCCGCGGACGGGTCGGCGCCTGCGGTGGACGGGAAGATGTCTGACATGGGCACGGTGCTCCGGAGCCGGGGTCGGCTCAGACCTCGAGCAGCTCGCTCTCCTTGCCGACGAGGAGGGCGTCGATCTGGTCGACGTGCTGCTTGGTCAGGCCCTCGAGCTCCTTCTCGGCGCGCGCGACCTCGTCCTCGCCCGCCTCGCCGTCGCGCGCGATGCGGTCCAGCTCCTCCTTGGCGCGGCGTCGCACGTTGCGGATCGAGACCCGCGAGTCCTCCGCCTTCGACTTCGCGAGCTTCACGAAGTCCCGACGACGCTCCTCGGTGAGGGCGGGCAGCACGACGCGGATGATGTTGCCGTCGTTCGACGGGTTCACGCCGAGGTCCGAGTCGCGCAGCGCCTTCTCGATCGCCGACATCGCGCTCTTGTCGAACGGCGACACGATCATCGTGCGGGCCTCGGGCGTCTGGAACGAGGCGAGCTGCTGCAGCGGGGTCGGGGCACCGTAGTAGTCGACGGTGATCTTGCTGAACATCGCGGGGTTGGCCCGGCCGGTGCGGATGGTGGCGAAGTCCTCCTTGGCCACCTCGACCGCCTTGTCCATCTTCTCCTCTGCCTCGAGGAGGGTCTCGTCGATCACCCAGTGCTCCTTCGTTCGGTCGGTCACGTCTCGTCGTCTGCGAGCTGCTCGTCAGTCCGTCGTGACCAGTGTGCCAATATTCTCGCCGACGAGGGCCCGGGTGACGTTGCCCGGCTCGCCCATGCCGAAGACGCGCATGCGCACGTCGTTGTCGCGGCACAGGCTCAGGGCCGTGGCGTCCATGACGCCGAGGTCCTTGACGAGCGCGTCCGTGTAGGTCAGGTGGTCCAGCTTGACGGCCGTCGGGTCCTTGCGCGGGTCGGCCGTGTAGACGCCGTCCACGCCGTTCTTGCCCATGAGGACCTCGTGGCAGTGCGTCTCGAGCGCACGCTGGACGGAGACCGTGTCGGTCGAGAAGTACGGCATGCCGGCGCCGGCGCCGAAGATCACGACGCGCCCCTTCTCCAGGTGACGGATCGCACGCAGCGGGATGTAGGGCTCGGCGACCTGGCCCATCGTGATCGCCGTCTGCACGCGCGTCTTCACGCCCGCCTGCTCGAGGAAGTCCTGGAGCGCGAGGCAGTTCATGACCGTGCCCAGCATCCCCATGTAGTCGGCGCGCGCGCGGTCGAGGCCGCGCTGCGACAGCTCGGCCCCGCGGAAGAAGTTGCCGCCGCCCACGACGATGGCGACCTGGACGCCCTGCGCGACCGCGTCGGCGATCTCGCGGGAGACCCGCTGCACGACGTCGGGCGCGAGCCCGATCTGTCCCCCGCCGAAGGTCTCGCCCGACAGCTTGAGGAGGACGCGACGCGGGGTCGCGCCGTCGGAACCGTCACGGGTCTGGTCGGCTGTGCTCACTGTCGCCACCTGTCCTTGGTCGTCGCCCGGTGGGGCGTGCGGGTCGAGTCGTCGCGGGGAGGGCTGTGGCCGGGGCCCGCTGCAGGGCGGCTGCCCGGCGGGAGGCCCGGGTGCGGCATGGCCCGGCCCTCCCGCGACGAGCGGGGGGACCGGGCCTGCGAGGACGTCAGGCGCCGACGCGGTAGCGCACGAACTCCGTGATGGTGCCGCCGGTCTCGGAGACGACCTGGCCCACGGTCTTCTTGGGGTCCTTCGCGAGCGGCTGGTCGACGAGGACGACGTCCTTGAAGAAGCCGTTCAGGCGCCCCTCGACGATCTTCGGGAGCGCGGCCTCGGGCTTGCCCTCGTTGCGCGAGGTCTCCTCGGCGATGCGGCGCTCGTTCTCGACGGTGTCCGCGGGGACCTCGTCGCGCGAGAGGTACGTCGGCGACATCGCGGCGACGTGCTGGGCGACGTCCTTCGCGACGGCCTCGCCGGCCGCGTCGGTCGCCACGACGACGCCGATCGACGGCGGCAGGTCGCGAGCCGTGCGGTGCAGGTACGCGGTGACGCGCTCGCCCGCGACGCGGGTCACGCGACGCAGGACGATCTTCTCGCCGAGCGTCGCGGCCTGGTTGTCGATGACCTCCTGGACGGTCTCGCCACCGGCGTCCGCGGCGAGCGCCGCGTCGGCGTCGCGCGCGCCTGCCTCCGCGGCCGCCTTGAGCACGCGGTCGGCGAGGCTGATGAACGTCTCGTTCTTCGCGACGAAGTCGGTCTCGGAGTTGAGCTCGATGAGGGTCGCGACCTGGCCGCCCTCGATGTCGCGGATGTCGACGGCCACGAGGCCCTCGGAGGTCGAACGGCCCTCGCGCTTGGCGACGCCCTTCAGTCCCTTGACGCGGATGATCTCGAGCGCCTTGTCGGCGTCGCCGCCGGCCTCGTCGAGAGCCTTCTTGACGTCGAGCATGCCGGCGCCGGTGCGCTCGCGCAGCGCCTTGATGTCAGCGGCGGTGTAGTTCGCCATGGTGGGTCCTCACTCGTGGTGTGTCACGGGTACGTGCTGGGTGGTGCCTGACGCGTGCCGGCCGGACGTGGCGCGTCCAGGCGCGTCGCGGGGCGCGCGGCGAGACCTGCTCGCCGCGCGCCCCGGGACGTCACTTGGACTCGTCGGTCTCCGTGGCCTCGGCGGCGGGGGCCTCCTCGGCCGGCGCCTCCTCGGCGGCAGGCGCCTCGGTGGCCTCGGCAGCGGGCGTGGCCTCGACCTCGGCCTCGGCGGCCTCCGCGGCGGCCTCGACGGCCGGAGCGGCGTCCGCACCCGGCGCGACGGCCTCCTCGGCGCCCGTGGCACCCTCGGTGGCGGACGCGTTCGCGGCGGCCTCGTCGGCCTCGAGCTGCTGCTCGGCACCGGCCAGGAGCTCGCGCTCCCACTCGGCCAGCGGCTCGGCGTCGGCGTCGGCACCGGCCTCGGCACCCGAGCGCCCGGAGTGACGCTGCAGCAGACCCTCGGCGGCGGCGTCCGCGATCACGCGCGTGAGCAGCGTGACCGAACGGATCGCGTCGTCGTTGCCCGGGATCTTGTAGTCCACGGTGTCCGGGTCGCAGTTCGTGTCGAGGATCGCGACGATCGGGATGTTGAGCTTGCGCGCCTCGTCGACCGCGAGGTGCTCCTTGTTCGTGTCCACGATCCACACGGCGGAGGGGACCTTCGCCATGTCGCGGATGCCGCCGAGCGTGCGGGCGAGCTTGTCCTTCTCGCGGCGCAGCACGAGGAGCTCCTTCTTCGTGAGCCCCGAGCCGGCGACGTCGTCGAAGTCGATCTCCTCGAGCTCCTTGAGACGCTGCAGGCGCTTGTGCACCGTGGTGAAGTTGGTGAGCATGCCACCGAGCCAGCGGTGGTTGACGTAGGGCATGCCGACGCGCGCGGCCTGCTCCGCGACGGGCTCCTGCGCCTGCTTCTTGGTGCCGACGAAGAGGATGGAACCGCCGTGGGCGACGGTCTCCTTGACGAACTCGTAGGCGCGGTCGATGTACGACAGCGACTGCTGGAGGTCGACGATGTAGATGCCGTTGCGCTCCGTGAGGATGAACCGCTTCATCTTCGGGTTCCAACGGCGGGTCTGGTGTCCGAAGTGGACACCGCTCTCGAGGAGCTGGCGCATGGTCACGACGGCCATGACACGTCCTTTCACCGTGCGGCCCGGGATCCTCCCGGCGCGCGCACGCTCTGGGCGGCCCCCCTCGCGAGGTGGGCCGCGTTGCGGTTGGTCGGTGCGGACCACGGCGGTACGCACCCCTGGCGTCACCCGAGCCGACGCCTGCTCGCTCGCACGAGCAGGACCGACGCCGGACGCGGCCCGCAGGCGCCCGGCAGCAGCCGGGAGGAGGCGGGAACGTGACGCGCGAAGTCGACCGACGCGGCCCACCACCTCCCGCCCGGCGCCCGAGGGTGCGAGGTGGTGTGTCGAGGTGGCTCACGGTCGTGCCGATCGCGCGGTCCACTCTACCCGACCGGGCGCGGCACCGCGGACGGCGGGCGGACGGCGGGCAGCCCGGTGAGCAGAGGTGAGCGGCGGACGCCGCGCGGGGCGCCGGCTCGCGCCATGGTCGACCACAGGCCACCTCGCCGGACCGCGTGGTCCACAGGGTCGTCCGGGCGGCCCGCGCCGCGCGGGCGGGACGCCACCCTGTCGGGATGGACCCTCTCCGTCCCGCGGACCACCTCGCCGTCGCGGTGCTCGTCGCGACGCTCGTCCTCGGGCTCCCCCAGCCGTCCGTGGCCGGCTCCACCACGCCCGCCTCCGGCGCTCCGGGGACCGCGGTCGGGCCCGAACAGGCCGAGCGGGCCGCACCGGCGTCTCGGGCCGCACCGGCGTCTCGGGCCGCGCCGGCGTCTCGGGCCGGCGCCTGGGTGCCGCCGCTGGACCGCCCGCTCGACGCGCTGGGCGTGCTCGCGCCCTTCGACCCGCCCGCGCAGGACTGGTTGCCGGGTCACCGCGGCGTCGACCTCGCGGCACCCCCCGGTGAGCCCGTGCACGCACCGTCCGGCGGTGTCGTGACCTTCGCGGGACCCGTCGCGGGACGCGGAGTCGTCGTGATCCTGCACGACGACGGCCTGCGGACCTCGCTCGAACCGGTGGCAGGTCATGTGCGCCCCGGCGCGCGGGTCGCTCCCGGCGACGTCGTGGGGACGACCGAGGTCCCGGGCCTCCAGGGAGCGACGGCGTCGCAGCACGGCGGTCACTGCGCCGCGACCTGCGTGCACTGGGGGGTGCGCCGGGCAGACCGCTACGTCGACCCGCTCGCACTGCTCGGCGAACGGCCGCCCATCCTCCTGCTGCCCCTGCTACCCCTGTCCTGAGGCGGCTCAGGCGCGCGGGAACGCCTGCTCGAACGAGCTGCGGAGCCGCTCCGCGGTGACGTGGGTGTAGCGCTGCGTCGTCGCGAGCGACGAGTGCCCGAGGATCTCCTGCACGCTGCGCAGGTCCGACCCACCCGCGAGGAGGTGGGTGGCGGCGCTGTGGCGCAGGTCGTGCGGAGCGACGTCGTCCACGCCGGCGGCCGCCGCGAGCCGGTGCACCGCGTCACGCGCCTGCCGCTGCCCCCACCTGCCACCGCGGTCCCCGAGGAAGAGCGCCGCGCCGGAGCGGTCGGTGACGAGGGCCGGGCGCCCGTCCCCCAGCCAGCGTCCGACGGCGCGCGCCGCCGGCACGCCGAACGGGACGACGCGTTCCTTCGCGCCCTTGCCCAGCACGCGCACGGTGCGAAGGTCCAGGTCGACGTCGTCGACGTCGACGCCCGCGAGCTCACCGACACGCACACCGGCGCCGTAGAGCAGCTCGGCGGCCGCCCACTCGCGCAGCCGCGCCGGTTCGCCCTCGTCGGCCGCCGCGCGCGCGACGTCGAGCAGGCGGGCGGCGGCGTCGACGGCGAGGACGGTCGGCAGCGTGCGCGCCACGCGGGGGCTCGCGAGCCGCGCCGCCGGGTCCGTCGTGACGCGGCCCGTCGTGCGGGCCCAGTCGAAGAACGCCCTCGCGGCCGCCCCCCGGCGCGCGAGCGTCGTGCGGGCGAGCCCACGCTCGGACAGCACGGTGAGCCACGAGCGCAGCATCGCGAGGTCCACGGCGGCGAGCGACCCGGCCCCCTGGCGGACCGCGTGCCGCAGCAGACCGTCGACGTCACCCACGTAGGCCCGCACGGTGTGCGTGGACACCCCTCGATCGAGCTCCAGGTGCGTGGTGAACTCGTCGAGCGCGTCCTGCATGCCGCGCGGCAGCGGGGCACGAGCGTCCGACTCCCCCGCGACGGCGGGCGTCGGCCCCCCGTCCGCGTCCTGCTGCCGGCTCTCGTGGTCCACGCCCTCAGTGTGCCGCGGAGAGCCGCCGCCCGGCAGGAGGCTCTCCGCCGCGCTCGGGACTGCGCCGGCTGCGCCCGGAGCGCCGAGTGTCCGACGCCGTGCATCAGGGCAACGAGGGTGCGTGTCCGTCACCTCGCCGCCACCCGCCCGTGACGCGATCGGCGAGACCCGCGAGCTCGAGCCGTCCGAGCGCCGCGACCGTCTCGGGCACAGCGAGGCCGGCCGTCCGCGCGACGGACTCGACCGGCTTGCCCGATCGCAACGGCAGCGCCTCCCACGCTCGGGCCTCCACCGCGTCGAGACCGTCGTGCGCCGCGCTCCGCTCCTGCCCCGGCCGCGGCCCCGACGGCGCCGCGTCCCGACCGAGCGCCCCCGCGAGCTCGGCCACCTCGTCGGCATCGGTGACGCAGACAGCGGCCCCGTCCCGCAGGAGCCGGTGGCATCCCGACGACGCCACCGACGTCACCGGTCCCGGCACCACGCCGACGGGGCGCGACAGCTCGGCCGCTCGCGCCGCGGTGCTCAGCGACCCCGAACGCCACGCCGCCTCGACGACGACGGTCGCGGAGGCGAACGCCGCGATGAGGCGGTTGCGCAGCAGGAACCGGACACGGCTCGGCACCGAGCCGGGCGGGACCTCGGACACCACGGAGCCGCCCGAGTCGGCGACGGCGTGCAGGAGGTCGGCGTTCCCCGCCGGGTAGAAGCGGTCGACGCCGCCGGCGAGGAACGCGACGGTCGCCCCGTCAGCCGCGAGCGCTCCCCGGTGGGCGGCCGCGTCGATGCCGTAGGCGCCACCCGAGACGACGGTGAAGCCCCGGCCGACGAGACCCGCTGCGACGTCGCCCGTGACGTAGCGCCCGTAGTCGGTGCACGCGCGCGCGCCCACGACGGCGACCGACCGTCGCGAGAGGGCCGCGAGGTCCGGCGCGCCGCGGACCCACAGGCACAGCGGGGCGGAGACGCCCAGGTCGTCGACGCCCGTCGGCCAGCCCGGGTCGCCGGGCACGACGAGGGCTCCGCCGAGCCGCGCGAGCACGCGCAGCTCGCGACGCGGGTCGAGCCCGTCCAGGCGCGGCGCCCAGCGCGAGACGGCCCGCAGGACGCGCGCGACCGGGGCCGCGGGGCGACGGTCGCTGCCGACGTCCCACCGGACCGTGGACCCGTCGTCACGTCGCGCCCTGTCGAGCCCGGCCCCGTCGGGCCCGGCCGTGTCGGGGGGCCGGACCGTGTCGTCGGGGCCGACCGTGTCGTCGACGCCGGTCGTGTCGTCGTCGAGGGCTGCTCCGGACGGAGCCAGGACGGCGGCGAGACCGCCCGGGCGAGCGCCTCCCGCACCGGAGCGCCGCCCCGCCGCCGCGACGAGGACCCGCCGCGCCTCGGCGGGGTCGCTCACGGCGTCGTACACCCAGGCGAGGGCGTCGGCAGCGCCGAGCGAACGCACGAGCGCTCCTGCGACCTCGTCGCCCGGTTCTGCGAGGCGGGACCACGCCGCGCGGGCGAGACGCTCGTCGGTGACGTCGAACCCCGGCCGAGCGCTCGCCGTCGTGCCGCCCGGTCGCTCACCCACGGTAGCCCCGCGTCCGCAGCGCCAGCCCGGCACCGACGTCGGCCCGTGACGGGGCCTCACGGCCGGCGAGATCGGCCACGGTCCACGCGAGCCGCAGGACGCGGTCCGCGCCGCGCAGGCTGAGCGTGCCGCGGTCGAGCGCCGTGTCGACGTCCCGCAGGAGGCCGGGGTCCGGACCCAGCCGGTCGCGGAGCCACGTCCCCGGGACCTCGGCGTTGGTCCGCCACCCGGTTCCCGCGAGGCGCCGGGCCGCCGCCTCCCGGGCGGCGAGCACGCGCGCGGCCACCGTCGCGCTGGACTCGGGTGCCACCGCCGACGCCCGCTCCACGCGCGTCACCGGGCGCACCTCGACCTGGACGTCCACGCGGTCGAGAAGCGGACCCGAGAGCCGGCCGAAGTACCGGCGCTGCGCGACGGCGCTGCACGTGCAGTCCAGTCCCCTGCCCACGCTCCTGCCGCACGGGCAGGGGTTCGCCGCGAGGACGAGCTGGAACCGGGCGGGGTAGCGCGCGGAGCCCGCCGCGCGGTGGATGACGAGCTCCCCGTGCTCGAGCGGCTGACGCAGCGTCTGCAGCACGCGCGCGCCGAACTCGGGCGCCTCGTCGAGGAAGAGGACCCCTCGGTGCGCTCGCGAGGCGGCACCCGGCCGCGGTATCCCCGTGCCGCCGCCGACGATCGCCGCCGGCGTCGCGGTGTGGTGCGGGTCCTCGTACGGGGGCCGGCGGACGAGGCCGCCGCCGGGGTCGAAGACGCCCGCGACGGAGTGCACCGAGGTGACCTCGACCGCCTCGCTCTCCGTGAGGTCCGGCAGGATGCCGGGCAGCCGCGCGGCGAGCATCGTCTTGCCGGCACCGGGCGCGCCGACGAGCAGCAGGTGGTGTCCCCCGGCGGCGGCCACCTCCAGCGCGTGCCGCGCCTCCTCCTGACCGAGGACGTCGGACAGGTCGCCGTCACGCCTGCGGGGCGCCGCGGGTCGCGTGGGCGCGACCGCGTCGACGTCCTCCGGGCCGTCGAGGTCGGCACCGTACCGCCGCGCGACGTCCGCCAGGCTGACGGCGCCGACGACACGGGCGCCGGGGACGAGGCTCGCCTCCGCGACGTCGGCGGCGGGGACGACGACGTCGCGGAAGCCTGCCTCCACCGCGGCCGCGACGGCCGGCAGCACGCCCCGCACCGGCTGCAGCCGGCCGTCGAGGCCGAGCTCTCCGAGGTGCACGACGCCCTCGACCGCCGAGGCGGGCAGGAGCTGCGCCCCGGCGAGCGTCGCGACGGCGATGGCGAGGTCGAAGCCGGTCCCCGACTTGGGCAGCGCCGCCGGGGAGAGGTTCACCGTGATCTTGCGCTGGGGCCACGTGAGGCCCGACGACGCGACGGCGGCACGCACGCGGTCGCGCGACTCGCTGAGCGCCGTGTCCGGGAGACCGACCAGCACGAAGCCCGGGACGGACGCCGCGAGGTGTGCCTGCACCTCCACGACGTGCCCGGCGAGACCCACGAGCGCGACGGCCCGGGTCGTCCCGAGCGGCATCAGGCGCTCACCCCCACGAGGTGCTCCACCCGCGCGGCCCCGGCCCGCTGCACGACGACGGCCACGACGTCGATCCGTACCGACCCGGCACGGACGTCGTGCGTCGCGAGCCACTCCCCGGTCAGGCGGCGCAGCCGCGCCAGCTTCCGCGGCGTGACGGCTTGCGCGGGGTGCCCGTAAGCGGTCCCCCGGCGTGTCTTGACCTCGACCGCCACCACGACGTCGCCGTCGAGCGCCACGACGTCGAGCTCCCCTCCGTGCCCGCGCCAGTTGCGGTCGAGCAGGGTCCAGCCCGCCTCCACGAGGTGGGCCGCGGCCACCCTCTCCCCGTACCGCCCGACGGCGTCCTTCGCTCCCATGGCTCACCTCCGCGCACCACGGTGGGCCCGGGCACGACCCGGCGGCCAGGGATCGGGAGCACGGTGTGGAGGGGCACAGCGAGGCAGGGGCCTGTGGACGGCCAGGATCGCCGGGAGCGCACGACGCAGCGCTCCAGCGGTCTACAGCTGGAGCTCGGCCTTCGCCAGCTCCTCGACGTTGACGTCCTTGAAGGTGACGACGCGCACGGACTTCACGAACCGCGCGGAGCGGTACACGTCCCAGACCCAGGCGTCGGCGAGCCGCAGCTCGAAGTACACCTCGCCCGCGGCCGACCGCACCTGGAGGTCCACCTGGTTCGCCAGGTAGAAGCGGCGTTCGGTCTCCACCACGTACGAGAACAGGCCCACCACGTCGCGGTACTCGCGGTACAGCGCGAGCTCCATCTCGGTCTCGTAGTTCTCGAGGTCTTCGGCGCTCACGTCTCCATCATGGACCATCGGGACGCTCGTGCAGGTCCGGCCGCGCTCAGCTGGTCGGGAGCGAGGCCTCGGGGTCGAGCTCGAGCGCGACGACCGGCGGCCCGTAGACCGGGGCGACGTCCGCCGGTCCGGTCGCGTCGAGCAGCGGCGAGAGCTCGTCGCCGCGCTCCGGCAGCCGCCAGCTGCGGCGGTGCTGCGGGGTGGGCCCGTGCTCGCGCAGCGCCTCCACGTGCGTCGCCGCGCCGTAGCCCTTGTTCTGGTCCCACCCGAACACCGGGTACTGGCGCGCGAGCCGCGTCATGAGGGCGTCCCGCTCGGTCTTGGCCAGGACGCTCGCCGCGGCGACCGACGCGCACTGCAGGTCGGCCTTGACGAGCGTGCGCACGCGCGGGTCGGCGAGACCGTCGTCCTGGGGGTCCAGGTCGAACGCCTCGAAGAGGTCGACGGAGGGACGGCTCAACCAGTCGTGCTTGCCGTCGAGCAGGACGGCCTCGACGGCGCCCACGGAGCGACGGACCTGGGCGAGCGCGCGCCGTCCCGCGAGACGCAGGGCACCGACGATCCCGTGGGCGTCGATCTCCGCCGGCCCGGCGTGCCCGACGGCCCACGCGACCGCCCAGGCGCGTGCGAGCGGCACGAGCGCCTCGCGCGCGCCGGGCGTGAGGAGCTTGGAGTCGGTGAGGCCCGGCGGGCACGGCTTCGTCGCCAGGTCGACGACCACGACGCCCACGGAGACCGGTCCGGCGAGCGCGCCTCTCCCCACCTCGTCCATCCCCGCGACGTAGCGCGCGCCGTCGCGCAGCATCGCACGCTCGTGGCGCAGGTCCGGGCGACGCCGCACGCCC
Source organism: Cellulosimicrobium sp. Marseille-Q8652 (assembly GCF_965112045.1). NCBI lineage: Bacteria > Bacillati > Actinomycetota > Actinomycetes > Micrococcales > Promicromonosporaceae > Cellulosimicrobium > Cellulosimicrobium sp. Marseille-Q8652. The sequence goes on from NZ_CBCOPS010000002.1 coordinate 1,760,853, forward strand.
CCGCCCGCCGAGGTGGCGGCACGGGAGCCGGCGCCGCGCCGTGGCGCCGCGACCGTGCCGCTCGTCACGGCTCCTGCTCCGGGACGTCGGCGAACACGTCGCCGGGGTTGCGGAGCAGGCCCGCGTGGGACAGCGGCCAGACCTTGACGAACGCGGTGCCGACGACGTTGCTCATCGGCACGTAGCCTCCACCGGGCTTGCCGGTGTTGTAGCGCGAGTCCTGGGAGTTCTGCCGGTTGTCCCCCATGACGAAGAGCATGTCGTCGGGCACGACCCGGTCGAACGGGTCCTGGCTCGGCACCGACCCGGGCTTGACGTACGTCTCGTCGATCGGCTCCCCGTTCACGCTCACCCGACCCTCGGCGTCGCAGCAGACCACGTGGTCGCCCGGGGTCCCGATCACGCGCTTGATGAGGTGCTCGCCCGTGTCCTGCGGCAGCAGCCCGATGAACGTCAGGGCGGTCGTGGCCGCCTCCGAGAGCGCGCTCTGCTCCTGCGGGACCGCCGGGGGAAGCCATCCGCCCGGGTCCTTGAACACCACGACGTCGCCACGGTGCACGTCGAAGGCGCCGGGCACGAGCCTCGACACCATGACACGGTCGCCCTCCACGAGCGTGTCCTCCATCGAGGCGCTCGGGATGAAGAACGCCTGGACCAGGAAGGTCTTGATGAGCAGCGACAGGACCAGCGCGCTCACGACGATGATCGCGGTCTCCCGCAGGAGCGAGGAGCGGCGCGCCGGCGCCTCATCCTCGCGCGGCGCGTCCCCGTCGTGCCCGTCGTCGGGCTCGACCGGCGCGCCGTTCGCGGACCCGTGAGGGGTGCCGACGTCGTCGACCGCGTCCGTCCCGCGCTCGGGTCGGGCGTCGGGTCGAGGGCCACGTGGGGGGGCGCTGTCGGTCACGCGTTCACCTTGCCACCTTCGGGGGACTTCCGGGAAACGGGTCGGGGGTCGGGACGCCCGGAGACCGCGACGGGCGGCCGCCCCCCGTGGGGACGGCCGCCCGGTCGCGACTGCGGTCGGTCAGCGCGCGGTCTCGCGCTTCTCCTTGATCTTCGCCTTCTTGCCGCGAAGCTGACGCAGGTAGTAGAGCTTGGCGCGACGGACGTCACCGCGCGTGACGACCTCGACCGACTCGATCGACGGCGAGTGCACGGGGAACGTGCGCTCGACACCGACGCCGAAGCTGATCTTGCGGACCGTGAAGGTCTCGCGGACGCCGTGGCCCTGGCGCGCGATGGTCACGCCCTGGAACGCCTGGACGCGAGAGCGGTTGCCCTCGACGACCTTGACGTTGACCTTGAGGGTGTCACCGGGACGGAAGTCCGGGACGTCCGATCGCAGCGATGCCGCGTCGACGCTGTCCAGCGTGTGCATGATGTCTCTCCTCGCCCGCCACAGGTCGGAACGCGTGCTCGTGGCCCAGGACGACCCGGGCTGATCTCGTCAGGACGGTGCGTGACGTGCCGTCGAGCTGATGTCGTGTCCCGGACGTCCCCTGTGGCAGAGTCCGGGATTCGGCGCACACCGAGGGCCCATTCTGCCACACCGCAGGACCGGGGAGTCAGCCGTCCCGTTCGAGCCGGTCCCCTCGAGGCGACCAGCCGGACTCGGCGAGCACCTCGAGGTCGCGCCGGTCGAGTGCCGCCAGGTCCAGGGCCCGGACCATGTCGGGCCGGCGCGCGGAGGTCCGCCGCAGCGCCTCGTCCCGGCGCCACCGGTGGATGCGCGCGTGGTGGCCGGACAGCAGGACGTCCGGGACCTCGAGGCCCTCCCACACCGGCGGCTTCGTGTACACGGGGTACTCCAGGAGTCCCGCCGCGCCGTGCGACTCCTCGACGAGCGACTCGGGGTTGCCCACGACACCCGGCAGCAGCCGTGCCACCGCCTCGATCATGACGAGCGCCGCGACCTCGCCCCCGTTGAGCACGTAGTCGCCGATGGAGAGCTCGCTCACCGTGCCACCGGCCGCGCGGTGGTGCTCGGCGACGCGCGCGTCGATGCCCTCGTAGCGTCCGCACGCGAACACGAGGTGCTCCTCGCCGGCGAGCGCCTCCGCGGTGCGCTGGGAGAACGTGGCGCCCGACGGCGTCGGGACGACGAGGTGCGCGGCCGCGCCGGGTGGGGCTGCGTCGTCGGGGCCCCCCGACGGCGCCCCCTCGCGTGTCACGTCCGCGATCGCCCGACCCCACACGTCGGGCCGCATGACCATGCCCGCTCCCCCGCCGAACGGGGTGTCGTCGACCGTGCGGTGCCGGTCGGTCGTCCAGTCGCGCAGGTCGTGCACGCGCAGGTCGAGGATCCCCGCCGTCCGGGCCTTGCCCACGAGGGACAGGTCGAGCGCGGCCAGGTAGTCGGGGAAGATCGTGACCACGTCGACGCGCACGTCAGTCCTCCTCGGGCGTGGCGACGTCGAGCCGGTCGGCGTCCGACGCGAGCAGACCGCCGGGCGGGTCGAGCACGACCTTCCCGCCGGGGACGTCGACGACCGGCACGATGGCGCGCACGAACGGGACCAGCGTCCGCGTCCCGTCGGGCTCGCGCAGGATCAGCAGGTCGTGAGCCGGCGCCTCCTCCAGCCCTTCCACGCGTCCGAGCTCCGTGCCGTCCGTCGCCTCCGCGCGCAGGCCGGCGAGCTCGTGCGGGTACCAGGCGTCCTCCTCGTCGGACTCCTCGACGTCGACCACGAGCTCGATCCCGCGCAGCGACTCCGCCGTCGTCCGGTCGCCGACGCCCTCGAACCGGACGAGCCACCGTCCCTGGTGCACGCGGACCGACGCGACCGTGAGCGGCCCGGCGTCCGGCGGCTCGGTGGGCACGGCGGACCCGACGGCGAGGCGGGACTCCGGGTCGTCGGTGCGCAGGTCGAGCGCGACCTCGCCGCGCAGCCCGTGCGCCTTGCCGATGCGGGCGACGGTCAGCTGCATGGTCGTGCTCCTCTGGTCGTTCGTCTGGTCGTTCGTCCCGGGTGCCGTCCGGGAGCGAGAAGACCCGGCCCGCCTCGCGGCGAGCCGGGTCTCCGTGTCCCTCGCGGGACGTGGTCCTTCGAGGACGGGTCTCAGCGGCGGTCGACGTCGACGACGTCCACCCGCACCGGGCCGTCGGTCGCGAGGGCCCCGATCACCGTGCGCAGGGCTCGCGCCGTGCGCCCGCCCCGCCCGATCACCCTGCCGAGGTCGTCGGGGTGGACCCGGACCTCGAGGAGGTCACCGCGGCGCAGCGTCTTCGTGCCGACCCGGACGTCGTCCGGGTTGTCCACGATGCCGCGCACCAGGTGCTCGAGGGCCTCGGCGAGCATCAGGCCTCGTCGCCGGCAGGTGCAGCGTCGGCGGAGTCGGCGGCCTCGGGAGCGGGCTCCGACTTCTTCTGCGCGGCCTTGGCCTTGACCTTCTCCGCGTCCGCGGCAGCAGCCTCGATCGCGGCGGCCGGGTCGGCCTTCTCGCCCTTGACCCGGAGGGTGCCCTCGGCGCCCGGCAGGCCCTTGAACTTCTGCCAGTCGCCGGTGACCTTGAGGAGCGCGAGGACCTGCTCGGTCGGCTGCGCGCCGACACCGAGCCAGTACTGCGCGCGGTCGGAGGTGATCTCGATGAACGAGGGCTCCTCGGTGGGGTGGTACTTGCCGATCTCCTCGATGACGCGACCGTCACGCTTGGTGCGCGAGTCCGCGACGACGACACGGTAGTACGGCGCCCGGATCTTGCCGAGACGCTTCAGACGAATCTTGACGGCCACTGTGGTGGTCACTCCTGGTTCTGGTTTGGGTGAACCCGTGCTCGTCCGGTGGGGACCAGGACGACGGGGGGTTCAGGACACGACGCGCACGGAGAGAGGGGCCGGGCACGCCGAGTACCGGGCCATTGTGCCAGACGGCCGGGTGGGCGGCCAAGCCGGGCTACTGCCGGACGATCTCGCCCCGCAGCACGACGGCGGTGGGCGCGCGCAGGACGTCGACGTCGAGCCGCGGGTCCGCGGGGTAGACGACGAAGTCGGCCGAGGCGCCCTCGACGAGGGACGTGAAGCCGAGGTACTCACGGCCCTGCCAGCTCGCCGCGGCGACGACGGCGGCGGGCGGGATGCCGGCGGCGACGAGCTCCGCGCACTCGTCGGCGAGCCGGCCGTGGCCGATCGTCCCGCCCGCGTCGGTCCCGACGAGGATCTGGATCCCGGCGTCGTGCAGCGCGCGCGCCTGCTCGTACCGGCGCGCGTGCAGCCGGCGCAGGCGGGCGGCGAACCTCGGGTAGCGGGCGTCCGCCTGCCGGGCGATGTCCTCGAAGCGCCCGACCTGGAGCAGCGTGGGCGTGACGGCGATGCCCCGCTCCGAGATCTCGTACATGAGGTCGGGGTGGATGCCGGTCCCGTGCTCGATCCCGTCGACGCCGGCGGCGAGCAGCGACGGGATCACCTCGTCGGAGAACGCGTGCACGGTGACGCGGGCCGCCTCGGCGTGGGCGACCGCGACGGCCTCGGCGAGCACGTCGTCGGGCCACAGGGGCCGGAGGTCTCCGTCCGCGCCCAGGTCGCGGTCGATCCAGTCGCCGACGAGCTTGACCCAGCCGTCCCCCTCGCGTGCCTCCCGGCGCACGGCCTCGGGCAGGCCGGACGGGTCGTCGAGCTCGAGGCCGTAGTGCCGGAGGTAGCGCTTCGGGCGTGCGATGTGGCGACCCGCGCGCACGAGGCGGGGCAGGTCGCGTCGTCCGTGGACCCACCGGGTGTCGGCCGGCGACCCGGCGTCGCGCACGAGCAGCACGCCGCTGTCGCGGTCCTCCAGGGCCTGGGCCTGGGCCGTGGCCGTGTCGACCGCGCCCTGCGGACCGAGCCCGACGTGGCAGTGCACGTCGACGAGCCCGGGCAGCACCCAGCCCTCGAGGTCGACCATGTTGGTGCCCTGGGCCGACGGACGGGTCAGGCTGACGCGCCCGCCCTTGACCCACAGGTCGCCGACCTCGCGGTCGTCACCGATGAGGACGTGGCCGCGGACGTGCAGCGACGGGCCTTCCAGCGCGGACATGCGGCTCCAGGGTGGGGAGGGTCGGGACGTGCGGTCAGCGGCCGAGGAGCTTCTCGAACCCCGGGGGCAGCTCCAGGTCGTCGGGGACCTGGGGCGCCGCGGGGCTCGTCCCCCCGCCGAGCCCGAACGCCGACCCCGCGGGCGACGACGGGCGCACGACCTCCCCCGCGGCACGTGCCGCCGCCGCGCGCTCCTGCTCCGCACGCTTCGCCGGGTTGCCCGACCGGCCCTTCGCCTTGCGCTGCGGCGCCTGGCGGCCGCGGGCCTTCTTCCCGCCCATGCCGGGCAGGTTCCCCATCCCCGGCATGCCGGGCATCCCGCCGCCGCGACCCATCTGGCGCATCATCTTCTGCGCGCCCGCGAACCGCTCGAGCAGCTGGTTGACGTCCGAGGTGCGCACGCCCGAGCCCCGCGCGATCCGTGCCCGGCGCGAGCCGTTGATGATCTTCGGGTTCTCGCGCTCCGCGGGCGTCATCGAGCGGATGATCGCCTCGATGCGGTCGACCTCCCGCTCGTCGAAGTTCTCGAGCGCCTCCCGCATCTGGCCCATGCCGGGCAGCATGCCGAGCATCTTCTTCATCGAGCCCATGTTCTTCATCTGCTGCATCTGCACCAGGAAGTCCGCGAGCGTGAAGTCCTGACCGGACTCGAGCTTCTCGGCCATCTTCGCGGCCTGCTCGGCGTCGAACGCCTTCTCCGCCTGCTCGATGAGCGTCAGGACGTCGCCCATGTCGAGGATGCGTGACGCCATCCGGTCCGGGTGGAAGGCCTCGAAGTCGGTGAGCTTCTCACCGGTCGACGCGAAGAGGATCGGACGCCCGGTGACGCCGGTGACGGACAGCGCCGCGCCACCACGGGCGTCGCCGTCGAGCTTGGTGAGCACGACGCCCGTGAAGTCGACGCCCTCCTCGAAGGCCTTCGCCGTGGCGACGGCGTCCTGACCGATCATCGCGTCGATGACGAAGAGGATCTCGTCGGGGCTCACGGCGTCGCGGATGTCCGCTGCCTGCTGCATGAGCACGGAGTCGAGACCGAGGCGGCCGGCGGTGTCGACGATCAGGACGTCGTGCTGGCGCTGGCGAGCGGTCTCGAGCCCGTCGCGCGCGACGGCGACCGGGTCGCCGATGACGTCGTCGACCTCGACGCCGCTCTGGTTCCCCGGGTGCGGGGCGAACACCGGGACGCCTGCGCGCTCGGCGACGACCGAGAGCTGCGTGACGGCGTTCGGCCGCTGGAGGTCGGCCGCGACGAGGAGCGGCGTGTGCCCCTGCTCGCGCAGGTGCAGCGCGAGCTTGCCCGCGAGGGTCGTCTTGCCCGCGCCCTGGAGGCCGGCGAGCATGATCACCGTCGGCGGGGTCTTCGAGAAGCGCAGCCCTCGGCTCTCGCCGCCGAGGATCGCGACGAGCTCCTCGTTGACGATCTTGACGACCTGCTGCGCCGGGTTGAGCGCGCCCGACACCTCCGCCGAGAGCGCGCGCTCGCGCACGGTCGCGGTGAACTCGCGGACCACCGGCACGGCGACGTCGGCGTCGAGCAGCGCGCGACGGATCTCCCGGATCGTCGCGTCGATGTCCGCCTCGGACAGCCGGCCCTTCGCCCGCAGGTTCTTGAAGGTCGATGTCAGTCGGTCCGACAGCGTGTTGAACACCGCGTCATCCTCACCAGTCGCCGGTCGTCTCGGGGAGCGGGCTCGCGCCACCCGACCCGTCACACCGGAAGGGCACGGGACGGCGCGTCCGCGAGGGTCAAGCCTACCCGGGCGCCCGAGGCCCGGCGTCGTCGTCCGCGCGGAGCACCCGCGCCGTCTCGCCGACGAGGTCGTCGACGAGCCGGGCGCGCCACGCGGTCCACGCGCTGGGGCCGAGCGACGAGGCGTCGGCCTCCGTGAGCGCCCGCAGGACCTCCAGGACCTCCGGCCGGTGGTCCACCGCCTCGGCGAGCTCGGCGACGGTGGCCGGGTCGTCGGGGTCCTCGCTCACGGCCAGCCGCGAGAGGGTGAGGTGGTGCCGCACGAGGCGCTCGACGTCGGCCACGACGCCCGCGTCGAAGCCCATCCGCCCCAGGATCACCGGCACGAGCCTCGCGCCCTCGATCGAGTGGTCCGACGCGCCCGCGCGCTTGCCGATGTCGTGGAGCACCGCGGAGAGCACGAGCAGGTCCCCCCGCGCGACCCCCTTGCGGTCGCGGGACGCACGCGCCACGACCTCGACGAGGTGACGGTCGACGGTGTGGCGGTGGACCGCGGCGCGCTGCGGCCGGTTCCGGACGCCGGCCCACTCGGGGATCCACGTCGTGACGACGCCCGCGAGGTCGAGCGCCTCCCACACGGCCACCTGCGCCTGGCCCGAGCCGAGCAGCGAGAGGAAGGCCGTCCGGGCGGCCTTCGGCCACGGCTCGGGCAGCGGGGGGCACTCGGCGAGGCTCGCGACCGACACCGGGGAGAGCGTCAGGCCGGTGCGCGCCGCCGTCGCGGCGGCGCGCAGCGACAGGAGCGGGTCGGACGCGGGGTGCGCGTCGACCGCGAGGACGAGCTCGCCGTCGTGCTCCACGAGACCGTCGCCCACCGAGCGCAGGCGCGGCGCGGCACGGCGGCCACGGATGAGCACCGGCCGACGGGCGACCGAGGGCCGCTGCAGCGCCTGGCGGGCGCGACGCACGGTGGTGTCCAGGGCGTAGGAGATCTCGCGCCCCGCCTCGGCGAGGCTCGCGAGGAGCTCGTCGGGGTCGTCGAACCCCGCGTCGTCGGCGACCTCGTCGAGGTCCGCGAGGAGCAGCCGGCTCGTGTGCCGGCCCGTCACGACCTGCAGCGTGTCGCGCACGTCGAGCAGGTGGGCGTACGCGCGGTCGACGGACCCGTGCGGGCGGTCCGTGAGCCACGTCGCCGCGAGCGCCGAGAGGACCACCGCGTCCCGGATGCCGCCGCGGGACTCCTTGAGGTCGGGCTCGATGAGGTAGGCGAGCTCGCCGGAGCGCTCGGCGCGGTCGCGGGTCGACGAGAGGAGCTCCGGCAGCCGGCGCCGTGACGCCGACCGCCAGTCGGTGAGCACCGCCGACGACGCGCGGTGCACCACGAGGGCGTCACCGGCGACGGCGCTGACGTCGAGCCAGCCGACGGCCGCGGGGACGTCCTTCGACGCGACCTGGCGGCACTGCGAGAGCGACCGGACGGAGTGGTCGAGGTCGACGCCGGCGTCCCAGAGGGGGTACCACAGGCGCTCGGCGACCCGGGCGACCTGCTCCGGCGAGTGGGTCCGGCCGTCGTGCACGAGCACCAGGTCGAGATCGCTCGCCGGGCCCATGTCGCCTCGGCCGAGGCTGCCGACGGCCGCGAGCGCGATCCCGTCGGGGGCGACGTCGTCCGTGGCCTCCTTCCACAGCGTCGCGAGGCTCGTGGTCACGAGGTCGACGACGGCGGCGCGGCGCGCGACGGCGCTGCGGCCGCGGCCGCTCATGGAGCGGGCGAGCTCGAGCGTGCGAGCGCGGAGGTCCCGCACCCCGTCAGGGTGCGGGACCTCCGTGCCGTGCTCCGCCGATCCCCCCGCGACCCCGCCCGTGGTCGGGGTGTCGGCGTTGTCCGTCATGCGCGGATCAGCATCCTCACAGGGCGCCGGGGCCGTGCTCGCCCGTGCGCACCCGGGCGACGTCCTCCACCGGGACCGTCCAGACCTTGCCGTCACCGATCTTGCCGGTCTGGGCGGCCTTGACGATGACCTCGGTGACGACCTCCGAGTCGGCGTCGTCGACGAGCACCTCGATGCGGACCTTGGGGACCAGGTCGACCGTGTACTCGGCGCCGCGGTAGACCTCGGTGTGGCCCTTCTGCCGGCCGTAGCCGCTGGCCTCGCTGACGGTCATGCCACGCACGCCCGCTGCCTCGAGCGCCGACTTCACGTCGTCGAGACGGTGGGGCTGGATGATTCCCGTGACGAGCTTCATGCCCGAACCTCCTTGATGACGCTGCCCTGCTGGATGGACTCGTACGCCGTCTCGCCGTGCACCGCGAGGTCGATGCCGCCGACCTCGGCGTCCTCGCTGACGCGCCAGCCCATCGTCACCTTGAGGATGAGGCCGATGACGAGCGTGGTGACCGCCGAGAAGACGATCGCGACGAGGGCGATGAGGACCTGGACGACGAGCTGCTGGGCCCCGCCGCCGAAGAACAGGCCGGTGTCCGCGGCGAGGAAGCCGATCGCGACCGTACCCCAGAGGCCGGACACGAGGTGGACGCCGACGACGTCCAGCGAGTCGTCGTAGCCGAAGCGGTACTTGAGACCGACCGCGAGGGCGCTGAGCGCACCGGCGACGACACCGAGGACGATCGACGTGACCGGGGTGAGGGCGCCCGCGGCGGGCGTGATGGCGACGAGGCCCGCGACGACACCGGACGCGGCGCCGAGCGACGTGGCGTGGCCGTCACGGATCTTCTCGGTGAGGAGCCAGCCGATGATGCCCGCGGCGGTCGCGGACGTCGTGTTGACCCAGGCGAGGCCGGCGGTCTCGTTCGCGCCGAACGCGGAGCCCGCGTTGAAGCCGAACCAGCCGAACCACAGGAGGGCCGCGCCGAGCATGACGAACGGGAGGTTGTGGGGACGCATCGGCTCCGAGCCGAAGCCCTTGCGGCGGCCGACGAGGAGCGCGAGCACGAGCGCCGCGACACCGGCGTTGATGTGGACGACCGTCCCGCCGGCGAAGTCGATCGGCGCGACCGTGGCGGCGCCGTCCGTGACGCCGAAGACCATCGCCGCGAGGCCGTTCTCGTTGGCCGAGAGGAAACCGCCGCCCCACACCATGTGGGCGAGCGGGAAGTACGTGACGGTGACCCAGATCGCGGTGAACGCGAGCCACGTGCCGAACTTCACGCGGTCGGCGAGCGCACCGGAGATCAGCGCGACCGTGATGATCGCGAACGTCACCTGGAAGGCGATGTCGACGACGTTCGGGTAGTTGCCGAGCGTGCTGGCGACGGCGCTGCCCTCGGCGTCCGTGATCGCCCCCGAGAGACCGAACTGCGCGAACGGGTTCGCGAACAGCCCGCCCGTCCCTGCCTCGCCGTAGGACATCGACCATCCCCACAGCACGTACACGACGCCGACCACGGCCATGGCCCCGAACGACATCATCATCATGTTCAGCACGGACTTGGCGCGGACCATGCCGCCGTAGAAGAACGCCAGTCCGGGCGTCATCAGGAGCACGAGGGATGCTGAGATCAGCATCCACGCGGTAGCCCCGGTGTCCCACTCCATCGGATCATCTCCCCTCGCCAGCCGGGCGGCCGGTCGGGGACAACGTTGGTGGCGGCGGGTTTCACCGGGGGTGTCGTCGTGTTACGCGGGTGTGACAAGCGGTTCTCGGAGGTAAACGTTCCGTTTCCGAGCCTCGCGGGCGGTGTCCGACGTCCGGATCGCGACATCCGCGTGATCGGACCGTGATACGACCGTGACCTCCGTCAGGCGCCGAGCAGCCCGTCCACGAAGTCCTCCGCGTCGAACGGGGCGAGGTCGTCGGGCCCTTCTCCGAGGCCGACGAGCTTCACCGGGACGCCGAGCTCGCGCTGCACCGCGACGACGATGCCGCCCCGGGCGGTCCCGTCGAGCTTCGTGAGCACGATCCCGGTCACCCCGGCGACCTCGCCGAAGACGCGGGCCTGGTTGAGCCCGTTCTGGCCCGTCGTCGCGTCGAGCACCAGCAGGACCTCCGACAACGGCGCCTCCTTGGTGATGACGCGCCGGATCTTGCCGAGCTCGTCCATGAGGCCCGCCTTGTTCTGGAGGCGACCCGCGGTGTCGACGAGGACCACGTCGACGCCCTCGACCCGTCCACGGCGCACCGCGTCGAAGGCGACCGCCGCCGGGTCCGCGCCGTCGCGGTCCGCGCGCACCGTCGGGACGCCGACGCGCGCGCCCCACGTCTGGAGCTGGTCCGCCGCGGCCGCGCGGAAGGTGTCCGCCGCGCCGAGCACGACGCTGCGGTCCTCGGCGACCAGCACGCGCGCGAGCTTGCCGACGGTCGTCGTCTTGCCGGTGCCGTTGACCCCGACCACCAGCACGACGGCCGGGACCTGCCCCTCCGGCGTCGCCGTGGGCGCGGTCGCCAGGGACCGGTCGAGCGTGGGGTCGACGAGCGCGACGAGCTCGTCGCGCAGCAGGGCCCGCACGCTCTGCGCGTCGCGCACGCCGAGCACGCGCACCCGGGTGCGCAGGTTCTCGATGAGCTCACCGGCCGGGCCCGCGCCGACGTCGGCGAGCAGGAGCGTCTCCTCGAGCTCGTCCCAGTCGTCCTCCGTGAGGTGGTCGCGCGACAGCACCGAGAGCAGGCGCGCGCCGAGCGGCGAGCCGGAGCGTGCGAGCCGCTCCCGCAGTCGCACGAGGCGACCGCCGACGGGCTCCGGGCGCTCGATCGGTGGCGCGGACGGAGCCTCGGCCTCGACGACGGCCGCGTCGGGGTCGAGCACCGCCGTCCCGACGGCTCCTGGCAGCTCACCGTCCGCGTGCTCCGCGGACCGCGGTGTCGTGATGCCCGTCGGTCGAGGAGCGGGCCCCGCGCCGGGCGCGCCGCGACGGCGGCGGACGGACATCGCGCCGCCCGTGACGAGGCCGACGACGACGAGGAGGCCGAGAAGGATCCAGAGCGGGAGGAGGTCGTTCACGCGGGCAGTCTCTCAGACGGTCGTCGTGCCGTCGTCGCCGGCACCGGCCGGCGAGCCCGCTCCGGGGACCGCCGAGCCCCGCGACCGCTCGGCGTGCGCGTGCAGGGGACGGGTGGCCCGCTCGCGGGCCCGGTGCAGGACCTCCGTGAGCTCCTCGGCGTCGACGTAGGCCCTCGAGGACACCTCGGTGGCCGTGAAGAACTCGTCCATCGTCGAGTCGACCGGCTTCGGCAGCCGGACGGTGCCGACGTGGCGTGCGGCCTCCTGGTCGCGACCACGGCGTCCGGGGCGCAGCCCTGCCCGGAAGTTCCGCCAGAAGCCTCCGAGCCCCTGCTCGTCGGTCGCCGCCGACTCCGACCGGGCGACGACGCTCGCGAAGAGGAACACGACGGCGGCAGCGCCGAGCGCGATCCCGAGCCACACGAACATCCACACCATGCGTCCCAGTATCCGGTGGGAGGAGGCGATCGCTCACCGGCGCGCGGAAGGTCCGGCAATCAGCACCACATCTTCACAAGCCGCGGAATTGCAACGATTCTCGGTGATTGTCCGGTCCGTGCGCACGCTGGCGGTTCGTCCCGGACGAGGAGTCACGCGGGCTGCGGCTCCTTCGCCTCGCGCAGGCGCTGGCTGATGACGGTCGTGACGCCGTCGCCGCGCATCGTCACGCCGTAGAGCGCGTCCGCGATCTCCATGGTGCGCTTCTGGTGCGTGACCACGATGAGCTGGGAGTCCTCCTGGAGCTCGCGGAAGATCTCGAGGAGCCGACCCAGGTTCACGTCGTCGAGCGCGGCCTCGACCTCGTCCATGACGTAGAACGGCGACGGCCGCGCCTTGAAGATCGCGACGAGCAGCGCGACGGCCGTGAGGGAGCGCTCGCCGCCGGACAGGAGCGAGAGCCGCTTGACCTTCTTGCCGGCCGGTCGGGCCTCGACCTCGATGCCCGTGGTGAGCAGGTCGTCGGGGTCCGTGAGGACGAGCCGGCCCTCGCCGCCCGGGAACATGCGCGCGAAGACGCGCTCGAACTGCTCGGCCGTGTCCCGGTACGCGTCCGCGAAGACCCGCTCGACCCGTTCGTCGATCTCCCGGACGATCTCGAGGAGGTCCGCGCGGGACTTCTTGAGGTCCGCGAGCTGGTCGGCGAGGAACTTGTGCCGCTCCTCGAGCGCTGCGAACTCCTCGAGCGCGAGCGGGTTGACCTTCCCGAGCCGGCCGAGGTCGCGCTCGGCGGCCTTGAGCCGCTTCTCCTGGGCTGCACGGTCGTAGGGCACGGCGCTCGGCGCGTCGTCCGCGCCGTCGCCCGCGCCCGCGACCGGCACCGGACGGTGCGGGCCGAACTCGTCGACGAGCACGTCCGGGTCGAGGCCGAGCTCGTCGACGCTGCGCGCCCGCAGCTGCTCGATGCGCAGCTGCTGCTGGGTGCGCGCGACCTCGTCGCGGTGCGCCACGTCGGTCAGCTCGCGCAGTCGCGACGCGAGCTCGTCGACCGCGGCGCGCGCCGCGGTCACTGCGGCGTCGTGCTCGACCCGCGCGGCCTCCGCGGCGTCGCGCTCGTCGCCCGCTCGCGAGAGCGAGCGCTCGAGGGCGGACAGGGCGAGCGCGGCGCCGTCGCGCACCGTGGCCGCGCGGCCCGCCTGGCGCGCGCGCAGCTCCTCGCGCCGTGCCGCGCGCTCCCGCGCGTCGCGCTCGGCCGCGGCCGCCCGGGCGAGCGCCTGGGCGCGACCGGCGACGGCGCGTGCCCGCTCCTCGCTCGTGCGCAGCGCGAGCCGCGCCTCGGTCTCGCGCGCCCGGGACTCCACCGCTCCGGCCGCGAGCCGGTCGCGCTCGGCGCCCGCGTCGGTCAGGGCGTCCTCCGACTGCTCCGGCGCGTCCTGCGCGGCGTCGAGCCGCTCGACGAGCGCGGAGAGCGCCGTCCGCGCCTCGTCCAGCCCGTCCGACGCCCGCGCGAGCGTCGCGCGCGCCCTCTCCGCCTCGGCCGCGGCCGATCGTGCGGCCGCCCCGAGGTGCCCGAGCTGCTCGGCGACCGCCGCGAGCTGGGCGTCCGACTCGTTGAGCCGTTCGAGCGTCTCCTCGTAGCGCCCGCGCGCCGCGGTCTCGGCCTCCCGGGCGGCGACGAGCGCGAACCGGGCACGCTCGGCGCGCGCGGTCGCCTCCCCGTGGGCGACCCGGGCCTCGTCCAGCGCGGACTGCAGGTGCAGGACGCTCGGCGCCGACGCGCTCCCGCCCCAGGCGCGCCCCGCCGCGAGCAGGTCACCGGCGCGGGTCACGGCGACGAGGTCGGGCCGCGTCCCGAGCAGCGCGCGCGCCTGCGCGAGGTCGTCGACGACGGCGACGCCCGCGAGCAGCTCGGCCACGGCGCGTCCGACCCCCCCGCTCGCGGTGACGACGTCGGCGGCCCACCGGACGCCGTCGGGCAGCGACGCCGCCGCCGTCCTCGGTCCGTCCCCCGCCCCGTCCTGGGCGACCACCAGCCCGGCGCGGCCCGCGTCCTCGGTGCGCAAGTACCGCAGCGCGTCGACCGCGGCGTCGACCGACTCGACCGTGACCGCGTCGGCCGCCGGACCGAGGGCGGCCGCGATCGCGTCCTCGTACCCCGACTCGATGCCGAGCATCGCCGCGAGCGAGCCCACGACGCCGACCTGGTCCGCGGCGAGCAGCGCCCCGGCGCCGTCCTTGCGGTCGAGGCTCAGCTCGAGCGCCTCGATGCGCGCGCTCCACGTGGCGCGCTCCTGCTCGGCGCGGCCCGCCTGCTCCTGCAGCGCCGTGACCTCCGCCGTCGTGCGCTCCACCTCGTCGGCCGCGGCCTCGTGCTCGGCGTCGAGCCCTTCCTCCCCCTCCTCGACACCCACGACCTGGGTCTCGAGGACGGCGAACTCCGTGCTCGCCTGCGCGCCGCGCCGCTCGGCCTCCGCGAGGGACTCGCGCAGCCGGCCGATCTCGGCCTCCGCCGCTTCCACGCGCGTGCGCTGCGCCGCGACCTGGCCCGCGAGGCGCGCGAGACCCTCGCGCCGGTCGGCGGCACCGCGCAGGAGCGTCGCGACGACGCGCTCCGCCTCGCCCGCGGACGCCTCCGCCTGCTCGCGCTCCGCGACGGCCGTCTCGAGCGCCGCGCGGGCACGGGCCACCTCGCCCTCGAGCTCCGCCTCGGTGGCCCGCACCCGCTCCGCCTGCCGGTCGAGGTCGTCGGGGTCCTGGCCGCGCTGGGCGGGCTCCGGGCGACCGAGGAGGCGCAGCCGCTCCTCCGCGAGCGTCTGCGTACCCCGCAGCCGCTCGCGCAGCGACGACAGCCGGTACCAGACGTCGGTCGCCGCCCCGAGCGCCGGGGCCGCTGCGGCGGCCTCGCGCTCGTGCGCCGCGAGGCGGTCCCGGGCGACGGCGAGCTCGCGCTCGACGTCGGCCTGCCGGGCGCGCAGCGCGGCCTCGTCCGCGATCTCCTGCTCGAGGGTCGCCGTGAGCTGGGCGAGGTCGTCGGCGAGGAGGCGCGCCCGTGCGTCGCGCACGTCGGCCTGGATGGTCGCGGCCTTGCGGGCGACCTCGGCCTGCCGCCCGAGCGGGCCGAGCTGGCGCCGCACCTCGGAGGTGAGGTCGGCGAGCCGCGTGAGGTTGGCCTGCATCGCGTCGAGCTTGCGGAGCGCCTTCTCCTTGCGCTTGCGGTGCTTGAGGACGCCCGCGGCCTCCTCGACGAACCCGCGGCGGTCCTCCGGCGTCGCGCGCAGCACCGCGTCGAGCTGTCCCTGCCCGACGATGACGTGCATCTCGCGCCCGAGGCCCGAGTCGGAGAGCAGGTCCTGGATGTCGAGCAGGCGGCACGGCGACCCGTTGATCGCGTACTCCGAGCCGCCGCTGCGGAACAGCGTGCGGGAGATCGTCACCTCGGTGTAGTCGATCGGCAGCGCGCCGTCGGTGTTGTCGATCGTCAGCGCGACCTCGGCGCGCCCGAGCGGCGGTCTACCGGTCGTGCCGGCGAAGATGACGTCCTCCATCTTGCCGCCGCGCAGCGTCTTCGCGCCCTGCTCCCCCATCACCCAGGCGAGCGCGTCGACGACGTTGGACTTGCCGGAGCCGTTCGGTCCGACGACGCACGTCACGCCGGGCTCGAAGCTCAGCGTCGTCGCCGAGGCGAACGACTTGAAGCCCCGGAGCGTCAGCGTCTTGAGGTGCACGGCCCGAGCCTAGACCGGCCTCCCCACGATCCCGCGCATCTCGGCGGCCGCGGGGAGAGCCCGGAGACGGCCGGCACCTCGCGACAGCCGGACGACGCGACGCACCGTACCGCCGCGCGGACGGGCCGAGCACGAGCGGGTGGACGGAGCGGGGGTGGGGCGGGTCGACGGCCCGCCCCTCCCCCGCGAAGGTGTCGGCGGTCGGTCCTCAGCCCAGCTCGGGGAACCAGAGCGCGATCTCGCGCGCGGCGGACTCCGGCGAGTCCGAGCCGTGCACGAGGTTCTGCTGGACCTTGAGGCCCCAGTCCCGGCCGAGGTCGCCACGGATCGTGCCGGGCGCCGCCTCCGTGGGGTTCGTGGCCCCGGCGAGCGAGCGGAAGCCGGGGATGACGCCCTGGCCCTCGGCCACGACGGCGAGGACCGGGCCCGACAGCATGAAGTCGACGAGCGGCTGGAAGAAGGGCTTGCCCTCGTGCTCGGCGTAGTGCGCGGCGAGCAGCTCCGGCGTGGCGTCGAGCAGGCGGACGGCGGCGAGGGTGTAGCCCTTGGTCTCGACGCGGCGGAGGATCTCGCCGGACAGCCCGCGGCGGACGCCGTCGGGCTTGACGAGGACGAGGGTGCGTTCGATCGTTTCGGTCACGGCGGGTGCGACGTCGGTCATGGCGGCGAGCCTACCGGGGAGCGTCGCGCGTCCCCCAACCGTCCGGACGGCTCAGCCGGCGTTCGGTGCCGTCTCGGGGTGCTCGGCGTCGTACGCGGCGCGCTCGCGGTCGATGCGGCCGCCGAGGCGCAGCGACACGATCCACAGCGCGACGAAGATGCCGCCCACGACGAACATCATCGGGACGACGAGGCCGAAGCCGAGCACGGGCACCTGCACGACCGACCCGCCGACGTACCCGCCGGGCGTGCCGACCATCCGGGACAGGACCACGAGCACGACGAAGAGCGCTCCCCCGACGATCCAGATCGACGCGGGGGTCGGCAGCTCGAGAGGTCCGCGCGAGTAGGGGATGTCCCGCAGACCGTAGGCGACCAGGGTCGCGAAGACGACGACGAAGGCCTCGAGGAGGAGCGTCGTCGACGCGAACTGCTCCTTCGCCGACTTCTTGGGCTTGATGCGGTCGCCCGGGGACGGGCGCACCGGCCCCGCCGCGCGGCCGTGGCGGGGCGGCTGCGGGGCGGGGGCCGGCGACGACGGGGTGGAGCTCACCCCGTCAGGATACCGGCGCGCCGTCGCGCGGGCGGTCGCCCGACGGCGTCTCCGGTCCGCGGTCGTCCGCGGCGTCGGCGGGCTCGCTGCCGACGACGGCCACGGCGGGCTCGCCCTGCTCGCCGTCGGTCACGGGCCGGGCCTGTCCCGGGTCGGCGACGGCCTCGCCGCGCGCGACCATCCCCGCGACGTCGGACAGGTGGACCTCCTTGAGGAACAGCGCGAGCACGAACCCGACGAGGACGAGCGGCACGAGGTACCAGAACGCCGGCGCGAGCGCGTCGGTGAAGGCGTCGACGACGCCGGTGTGCACGGGCTCGGGGAGCGCCTGCACCACCTCCGGCGTGAGCGACGAGCCCTCCGCGCCCGCGGGCGCGGCACCCGCCGGCAGGCCGGCGAGCACGCCCTCGAGGTTGTCGGCGAGGCGCGACGTGAAGATCGTCGAGAAGAGCGCCGTGCCGACGGCCGCGCCGATCTCGCGGAAGAAGTTGTTCGCGCTGGTCGCGGTGCCGATCTCGTGCGGGTCGACGGAGTTCTGGACGGCCAGGACGATCGTCTGCATGACGAGGCCCATGCCCGCGCCCATGACGAAGATCATCGCGCCGAACAGCCACATCGACATGTCGCCGGTGATCTGCGTGAGCCACATCATGCCGAGCGCGGTGATCGCCAGGCCCGCGATCGGGAAGACCCGGTAGCGACCGGTCTTCGTGATCGCGATCCCCGAGCCGATGGCCGTGAGCATGACGCCGACCATCATCGGCAGCATGAGGAAGCCGGACTCGGTCACGCCCGCGCCGGTCGACATCTGCAGGAACGTCGGGAGGAACGCGAGCGCGGAGAACATGCCCATGCCGAGCACGAGGCCGATGAGGGTCGCGATGGTGAACGTCGAGTTCTTGAACAGGTGCAGCGGGAGGAGCGGCTCCTCGGCGCGGTTCTCGACGACGACGAACGCCGCGACGGACACGACGACCGCCGCGACGAGGCCGAGCAGCCACGGGTCGGACCAGTCGTAGCCGCGCGACGAGGTGAGCGACTCCCAGCTCGTGACGAGGACGATGCCCGACGTCGCGACGACCATGAAGAAGATGCCCGCGACGTCGATCCTGCGCCCGGAGCGGTGCGTCGGGAGCTTCAGCGCGACCCAGCCGACGACGAACGCGGCGATGCCGATCGGGACGTTGATCCAGAACGCCCAGCGCCAGCCGGGCCCCTCGGTGAACCAGCCGCCGAGGAGCGGGCCGATCACGGCGGCGATGCCGAACAGGGCGCCCATCGGGCCCATGTACTTGCCGCGGTCCTTGGCGGGCACGATGTCCGCGATGATGGCCTGCGAGAGGATCATCAGGCCACCGCCGCCGAGACCCTGCACGCCGCGCCACGCGACGAGCTCGGGGAACGACTGCGCGAACCCCGCCCCCGCGGAGGCGACGGTGAACAGGCCGATCGCGACGAGGAACGGCCAGCGCCGGCCCCACAGGTCGCCGAACTTGCCGTAGAGCGGCATGACGATCGCGATCGCGAGGATGTACGCGGTGATGACCCAGCCCTGGTGCTCCACGCCGTGGAGCTCCCCGACGATCGTGGGCATCGCGGTGCCGACGATCGACTGGTCGAGCGAGGACAGGAACATCGACGCCATGAGGGCGCCGAAGATCACCCACACGGTGCGCGGGGTGAGCACGACGAGCGGCTTGCCGCCGTCCGTCGGGGCCGCGGGCGAGGCGGTCTGAGGGCTGGACATGGGGGTTCCACTTCGGTCGGGACGGGGCACGCGCGCCGCCGGGCTCGCGGGCCCGTCGTCGGGGGATGGTGCGGGGTGGGCCGGCAGGCCTGCCGGTCGGGGGGATCGCGCGGGCGCGGTCAGTCGTGCGGCGCGGGGGCGAGGAGCGAGCGGAGCTGGCTCACCACGTCCTCCAGGTGGTCCACGGGGCTGCCCTCGCCGCCGCCCTTCTGCCACTCCAGCGCGCTCACGCGCAGCAGGGTCATGACGACGAGGGCGAGCAGCTCCGGGTCGGCCGCGTACGGCAGGGCGAGCCGGCGCGCGGTGAAGAGCTCGACCATCTCGGCACGGTGCTCCTCGACCCAGGCGACGTGCCGCACGAGGAGCCGCGGCTCGCGCGTGACGAGCTCGAGCGTGCACTGCATGCGTTCCGGCGTGACCACCTGACGGCCGAGCACGTCCGCCACGAGCACGGACAGGTCGTCCAGGAGGACGCCGGTCGGTCCACCGTCGACGAACGCCGCGGCGACCTCGGGCCGGATCTCGAACGGCTCGAGGCCGAGCACGGCGTCGTCCTTCGACGGGAAGTAGTTGAAGAAGGTGCGGGGCGAGACACCGACGGCGTCGCAGATGTCGTCGACGGTCACGGCGTCGAGCCCGCGCTCGAGCACGAGGCGCTGGGCGGCGCCGACGAGCTCGTCGTGCCGGCGCCGCTTCTTGCGGGCGCGGAGCCCGCTCGCGGTGTCGGGGGTCGACGAGGTGGTGATCACCCGTCGATTATTGCAGCCGACGCAATTTTGCACCAGCTGCAAGAAGACGTGCGCTCCGTCACACGCTCAGACCTCGCCGAAGCCACCCTCGACCGCTCGGACGACGGCGTCCAGCGCCTCGCGTGCCTGGACCCCGTCCGCGCGCACCGTGAGCTCCTGGCCGCCCGTGGCACCGAGCTTCATGAGCTCGAGCACGCTCGCGCCGTTCACGCCCTCGATCGTCACGGAGGCGTCGTAGCCGGCGATGAGCCGCGCCAGGACAGCCGCGGGACGGGCGTGCAGGCCCAGCGGGTTGCGCAGGGTCACGCGGGCGACGGCACCTCCACCGTCCGTCCCCTCGCCCGTCGGGGCCGCGCCGCCGTCCGGCGCCGCCTCCGACGCGTCGTCGACGCGGGCCGGGGCGAACGTGCTCCCCGCGTGCTCCGCCGAGGCGAGGACCTCCGGGACCGTCCCTCCGCCGTGGGCGGTCACGGCCGCGGCCACCGCACCCTCGACGAACGGGGCGTCGGCGAGCGCGACGCGCCCGTCCAGGTCCTCCTCGACGTCGAGCACCGACTCCACCGTCATGACGGCCGACCCGAGGTCGGCCAGGACGACCACGCCGTCCGCCACCGCGAGCGCCTCCGACACGGCGCCGGCCACGCGGTCGTAGCTCGTCCCGAGCCCGCCGTCGTCCGTCCCGCCGGCGGCGAGCAGCAGGACGCCGGGGGCCATCTGGGCGGCGAGCTCGACCGCGCCCTGGGCCAGTCGCTGGGAGTGGGAGACGAGCACGAGCGCCACGCGGGCGCGCGCGGGCGCCGGACCACCGCCCGCCATGCTCAGGCCGCCCCGCGCGATCCCGCGGCCGCGTCGCGCGCGGCCTCGAGCAGGATCGCCGTGGACGTCGCGCCCGGGTCCTGGTGGTCCGCGCTGCGCTCCCCGAGATAGCTCGCCCGCCCCTTCGTGGCCACGAGCGGCACGGTCGCCTCGGCACCGGCCCGCGCGGCGCGCGCCGCGGCGTCGAGCACCTCGGCGGTCGTCGCGCCGTCGTGCGCCGCCGCCTCGGCGGCGTCGACCGCGGGCTGCCACGCGTCGACCATGGTCTTCTCCCCCACGACCGCCTTGCCGCGCGCGGTGATGCCCTCCAGCGCGCCCTCGAGCAGCGCGACGACACCCTGGGGGTCGAGCTCCGCGAGGCCCGTGACCTTGGCGGCACGCAGGTACGCGGTGCCGTAGAGAGGGCCGGAGGCACCGCCGACCGAGGACATGAGCGTGGTCGCGACGAGCTTGAGGACGTCCCCGATCTGCTCGGGCGTCTCCGTCACGTCGAGCTTGGCCACCACCGCCCGGTAGCCCCGGTCGAGGTTCTCGCCGTGGTCGCCGTCCCCGATCTGCCGGTCCAGCTCCGTCAGCTCGTCCTTCGACGCCGCGATCCGCTCGGCGCTCAGCCGAGCCCAACGGTCCGCCCAGGCCACGTCCAGCGTCATGCCCCACCTCTCCTTGCCGCAGAACCGGCGGTGCCGCCGGCTCCGGAGACCACGCTCGTCGCGGACGGGCGACCGATGACCGGCACCCGGTCGGTCACCAGTGCAGCGCAGGCGTGCGGACGGGAGCGTCCCACAGCGTGGTGAGCTCGTCGTCCAGGCGCAGCACGGTCACCGACGCCCCCTGCATCTCCAGCGACGTGACGTAGTTGCCCACGAGCGACCGCGTGACACGCACGCCGCGCTCCTCGAGCAGTCTCCTCGCCCGACCATAGACGACGTACAGCTCGGACAACGGGGTACCGCCCATTCCGTTAACGAACAGCAACACGTCCTCCCCGCCCGTGAGCCCGAGGTCGTCGGCGACCGGGTCGAGCAGCATCTGCGTCACCTCGTCCGCCGGAGCGAGGGGCACGCGGTGCCGCCCCGGCTCCCCGTGGATGCCGATGCCGATCTCCACCTCGTCGTCGCCGAGGTCGAAGCTCGGCCGCCCGACGTGGGGCACGGTGCACGCCGTGAGCGCGACGCCCATCGAGCGGACGTTCGCCACGACCCTGCCCGCGATCTCGGTGACGGCCCCCAGGTCGTCGCCCCGCTCTGCCGCGGCACCCGCGATCTTCTCGACGCACACCGTCCCCGCCACCCCGCGGCGGCCGGCGGTGTACAGCGAGTCCTCGACGGCGACGTCGTCGTTGACGAGGATGCTCGTGGCCTGCGTCCCCTCGGCCTCGACGAGCTCGAGCGCCGTCTCGAAGTTGAGCACGTCCCCCGTGTAGTTCTTGACGATCGCCAGCACGCCCGCGCCCGAGTCGGCCGCGAGGACCGCGGGCACGATCTGGTCCGGGGTCGGCGAGGTGAAGACCGCGCCGGGCACCGCGGCGTCGAGCATGCCCGCGCCCACGAAGCCCGCGTGCAGCGGCTCGTGGCCCGACCCCCCGCCCGAGACGAGCCCGACCTTGCCCGCCACCGCACCTCCGGCGCGCGTGACGAACGGCGGGGAGAGGTGCACCTCGACGAGGTCGGCGTGGGCGAGACCGAAGCCGGCGAGCGACTCCGTCACCGCGTCCTGGGCGTCGTTGAGCAGCTTCTTCACGGTCGTCCCTCCGTCGTCTGTCGCCGACGACGCCGGGCCTGCCCCGCCCGACGGCGCTGGGACCATCAAACACCCGGGCGACGGACGGCGCGCGCCGGTGTCAGCCGCGCCCGAGCAGGATGCGCGCGTCGGCGACCGTGACGACGGAACCGGTCACGAGCACGCCCGTCCCGGTGCCCACGCCCACGGGGTCGGCGGCCTCCGCGAGGTCGACGGCGATCTGCAGCGCCTCGTCGAGCCGCTCCGTGCTGCGCACCCGGTCCTCGCCGAAGACGTCCGCGGCGAGCTCGGCGAGCTCGGTGACGTCGGCCGACCGCTCGGAGCTGTTCCGGGTGACGACGACCTCCGCCAGGACGGGCTCGAGCGCGGCGAGGAGGGCCTCGGCGTCCTTGTCCCCCATGATCCCCACGACCCCGACGAGATGACGGAAGTCGAACGCCTCGTCGAGCGCGGCGACGAGCGCCTCGGCCCCCGCGGCGTTGTGCGCGGCGTCGACGAGGACCGCCGGGCTCGACCGCACGACCTCGAGGCGGCCCGGTGACGTCACGTCCGCGAACGCCGCCTCGACGAGAGCGCCGTCGAGCGAGCGCCCGCCCAGCAGCGTCTCGACGGCCGTCAGGCCGAGCAGCGCGTTGTGCGCCTGGTGCGCCCCGTGCAGCGGGAGGAAGACCTCGGTGTAGAGCGCCGCGGGCGTGCGCAGGTCGAGCAGCTGCCCGCCCACCGCCACGTGCCGCTGCGCGACCTCGAGGTCGACGCCCTCCTGCAGCGCCCGGGCCCCGACCCGGCGTGCGCGGTCGAGCACGACCTCGAGCACCTCGGGCTCCTGCTCGGCGACGACGACGGTCGCGCCGTCCTTGACGATGCCGGCCTTGTTGGCGGCGATCTCCTCGAGCGTGCTGCCCAGCCACCGCTCGTGGTCGTGCGCGACGGGCGTGACCACCGCGACCTCGCCGTCGACGACGTTGGTCGAGTCCCACGTCCCGCCGAGGCCGACCTCGACCACCGCCACGTCGACGGGAGCGTCGGCGAACGCCGCGAGCGCCATGACCGTGAGCACCTCGAAGAAGCTGAGGCGCGGCCCGCCCGCCTCCTGCGACTCCCGGTCCACGACGCCCACGTACGGGGCGACGTCCTCCCACACCTCGACGAACCGGCGCGCGGAGAGCGGCTCCCCGTCGACCTGGATGCGCTCGGTGACGCTGGTCAGGTGCGGGCTCGTGAAGAGACCGGTGCGCAGCCCGTGCTCGCGCACGAGGCGCTCGACGACGCGGGCCGTCGAGCTCTTGCCGTTCGTCCCCGTGACGTGGACGGACCGGTACGCGCGGTGCGGGTCGCCGAGCAGCTCGAGGACGCGCCGCACGCGGTCGAGCGTCGGGTCGATGTCGTGCTCGGGCGCACGGGCCATGACGTGCGCGTACACCTCGCGCAGCGACTCCTGCGCGGCCGCGTCCTCGGCCTTCTCGCGTGCCGTCGCCGCGGGCCTCCTGCCGGTCGGCCGCCTCTCGTCCCTCGCGCTCACGCCGTCACCCCGTCCGTCTCGCTCGTCCCGCGGCTGCCCGCCTTCTCGACCCGCACCGCGCGCTGGTCCGTCGGCGACGTGTCGACCACGACCTCCACCGCGAGCGTCTCGCGCGCCACGAGGTCGCGGTGCTCCGTGACCGCGCCGACCCACTGCGCAGGCACGTCGAGCGACAGGTGGATGCGGTCGGCGACGTCGAGCCCTGCGGCCTTGCGCGCGTCCTGCACGTCCCGGACGACGTCGCGCGCGTAGCCCTCGGCGAGGAGCGCGTCGTCGAGCACGAGGTCGAGCACGACGAACCCGCCACCCGACAGCACCGCGGCCGCGACCGTCGGCCCGCCGTCGGCCGCGTCCCCTCCGTCACGTGCGGCCACGACCGTCGCGAGCTCGTACTCGCCCTCGACGAGCGGCACGTCGCCGTCCGGCGTCGTCACGACGACGGTGCCGTCCTCGTCCTGGCGCCACGCCCCGGCCTTCGCGGCCTGGATCGCCGCCTGCACGCCGCGCCCGAGACGCGGACCGGCCTTGCGGGCGTTGACCGCGAGGCGCTGCGTGACGCCGAACCGCTCGGCCGCGTCGGAGTCCGTGGGCTCGAGCTCGACGCTCTTGACGTTGAGCTCGCGCGCGAGCAGGTCCGTGTACGGCGCGAGCGCCGCCGGGTCGTCGACGACGACCGTGAGCCGGGCGAGGGGCTGGCGCACGCGCAGCTGGTGCGCCTTGCGCAGGCCGAGCGCGGACGAGGCGACCGCCCGCACCTCGTCCATCGCGGCGACGAGCGCGTCGTCGGCGACCAGGCCCGCGTCCGCCTCCGCGCCGTCGACCGTCGGCCAGTCGACGAGGTGCACGGACCTGCCGCCGGTGAGGCCGCGCCAGACCTCCTCGGACAGCAGGGGCGCGAGCGGCGCCATGACGCGCGTGAGCGTCTCGAGCGCGGTGTACAGGGTGTCGAACGCGTCCGCGTCCTCCGCCCAGAACCGGTCGCGCTGCGTGCGCACGTACCAGTTGGTCAGCACGTCGAGGTGGTCGCGCACCGTCTCGCACGCGCCGGCGATGTCGTACGCGTCGAGCTGGGCGGTGACGCGGGCGACGAGGTCGTGCGTGCGCGCGAGCAGGTACCGGTCGAGCGCCGGCAGCCCGGGCACGCGGTCGGGCTCGACGCGCCGGGCGACGTACCCGCCGGTGCCGGGGTCCGACGACCCGGCACGCGCCTGGGCCTTGGAGCTGTTCGCGTACAGGGTGAAGAAGTAGTAGGTGCTCCAGAGCGGGAGCAGCACCTGGCGCACGGAGTCGCGGATCCCGTCCTCGGTGACCACGAGGTTCCCGCCGCGCAGGATGGGCGAGCTCATGAGGAACCAGCGCA
The DNA here is from genome assembly GCF_965112045.1 of Cellulosimicrobium sp. Marseille-Q8652. Classification (NCBI taxonomy): domain Bacteria; kingdom Bacillati; phylum Actinomycetota; class Actinomycetes; order Micrococcales; family Promicromonosporaceae; genus Cellulosimicrobium; species Cellulosimicrobium sp. Marseille-Q8652. Next base: position 1,785,818 of record NZ_CBCOPS010000002.1, read on the forward strand.
TCGCGTCGGAGCCGTCGCGGTCGAAGACCTCGTTGACGTCCGGGTAGTTGCGCAGCGACTTGCTCATCTTGCGGCCGTCCGAGCCGAGCACGATGCCGTGCGACACGGCGGAGCGGAACGCCGGACGGTCGAACAGGGCCGTCGCGAGGACGTGCAGCGTGTAGAACCAGCCGCGCGTCTGGCCGATGTACTCGACGATGAAGTCGCCCGGGTTGTGGTGCTCGAACCAGTCCGCGTTCTCGAACGGGTAGTGCACCTGCGCGTAGGGCATCGACCCGGAGTCGAACCACACGTCGAGGACGTCCTCGACGCGGCGCATCGTCGAGCGGCCGGTCGGGTCGTCCGGGTTGGGACGCGTCAGCCGGTCGACGAACGGCCGGTGCAGGTCCGGTACGCCGTCCTCGTCGCGCGGCAGCGTGCCGAAGTCGCGCTCGATGTCCTCGAAGGACCCGTAGACGTCGACGCGGGGGTACTGGGGGTCGTCGGACTTCCACACGGGCACCGGGCTGCCCCAGAAGCGGTTGCGCGTGATCGACCAGTCGCGCGCGTTCTCGAGCCACTTGCCGAACTGGCCGTGCTGGATGTGCTCCGGCGTCCACGCGATCTGCTCGTTGAGCTCGACCATGCGGTCCTTGAACGTCGAGACCGCGACGAACCAGGAGGAGACGCCCATGTAGATGAGCGGCTGCCGGCAGCGCCAGCAGTGCGGGTAGGAGTGCGCGTACGACTCGCGGCGCAGCAGGACCGTTCCCGGGCTCGTCGCACCGAGCGCCACGTCGGGCACCTGCTCGCTGTCGCGACCGAACCGCAGCCGGGCGGCGTCGTGGCGCGTCCGCCCCTTGAGGTGGTCGATGATGAGCGCGTTCGCGTCGAAGACCTGCAGGCTCTCGTAGTCGACCACGGGGAAGGTGAACTTCCCGTCGGGACCCACCGGCAGCACCGGCTCGATGCCCTCGCGGTCCGAGACGAGCTTGTCGTCCTCGCCGAACGCGCCGGCGCCGTGCACGAGTCCCGTGCCGTCCGTCGTCGTGACGAAGTCGGCCTCGACGACGCGGTGCGCGTTCGCGTGGCCGGCGTAGTAGGAGAACGGCGGGGTGTACGAGCGGCCGAGGAGGTCGGTGCCCTTGAGCCGCTCGACCACCTGGGTCGTGACGTCGCCCTCGGTGCCGTCCGCGCCGGGGTCGGTGAGCTCGCGCGCGTACGCCTGCAGGCGCGCCTCGGCGATCACGTAGCGCTCCTTCACGCCGGTCGCCGACGACTCGACGACGACGTAGTCGACGTCCGGACCGACCATGACGACGAGGTTGGACGGGAGCGTCCACGGCGTCGTCGTCCAGACGAGCGCGAGCTCGCCCGTCACGAGGCGCAGGCCGACGGTGACGGCCGGGTCCTGGCGAACCTGGTACACGTCGTCGTCCATGCGCAGCTCGTGGTTGGACAGCGGCGTCTGGTCGTTCCAGCAGTACGGCAGCACACGGAAGCCCTCGTAGACGAGGCCCTTCTCGTGCAGCTGCTTGAACGCCCACATTACCGACTCCATGAACGTCGGGTCGAGCGTCTTGTAGTCGTGCTCGAAGTCGACCCAGCGCGCCTGGCGCGTCACGTAGTCGCGCCACTCCCCCGTGTACCGGAGCACCGACGCGCGGCACGCGTCGTTGAACCGCTCGATCCCCAGCTCGAGGATCTCCTCCTTGGTCTTGATCCCGAGCTGGTCCATCGCCTCGAGCTCGGCCGGGAGGCCGTGCGTGTCCCACCCGAAGCGGCGCTCGACACGCTTGCCGCGCATCGTCTGGTAGCGCGGCACGACGTCCTTCGCGTACCCGGTGAGCAGGTGGCCGTAGTGCGGGAGGCCGTTGGCGAACGGCGGGCCGTCGTAGAAGACGAACTCGTTGGCGCCGTCGTCGCCCGCGGGGTTGCGCTCGACCGACGCGCGGAACGTGTCGTCCGCCTCCCAGTACGCGAGGACCTCGCGCTCGATCGCCGGGAGGTCCGGCGACGCGGGGACGCCGAACGACGCGCCGGCATGGGTCTCGACGGTGCCCTCGGCAGGGGCGGGCGGACGGTGCAGCGGGTAGGCCATGGTCTCGAGGCTCCGATGAGTGGTGGTCCGGGTCGTGCTCTCCTGCGAGGACGACGTCCCAGCCCCGGAGGGATGGGTGCCGCGGTACCACCTCGCTTGCCGGCGCGGACGCCGACCGCTCGTCGAAGGCTGTGACGGGCCTGCCCCGTCCGGTTCTACTGAGGACCGCTCTCCGACGCGTGCGCGACGGCGCGGGTCCCGTTCTTCCGGAGGCTCGCCGGTGATGGCCGGGTCGACGCCTGTGCGTCCATGGTAGCGGGGGCGTGCAACCCGGCGCGCCGCTCCGCGGGGTCGACGGCCCGGGCGCGGCGCCGGGCGGAGTACGCGTCGATGTCGCGCGCGACGAGCCACTCGAGCGTCAGCGGCGGCGTGGCGGGCGGCGCGTCCTGCGGTGCGGGCCGACCGGCGGGTCGACGGCTCGGTGCGGGGATGCCGGGGAGGTACATGGTGGTCTCGCGTCCTTCGGTGACGGGCGTCAGGGAGGCAGACCGGTTCCGCGCGTGCGAGTCATCGATGGCTCTCACGGGAGACCGGCGACCGTCGCGCCCCTGCGCGCCGTGCCCGGCGGGTTCGTCGGGCTACCGGGAGGGAGGGGCGGGAGGCTGCTCGCGGACACCTGGTCGGCTGCGCGTGGCGCCGCGAGCCGTCAACAACAGGACGAGGCCGGGGCGACCTGCGCGCGCGCGACGACGAGCGTGCTGCTCGTGGGGCGCGCGGTGGAGGTCACGCGGACATGCTGCCATCAGCCGACGCGGACGTCCACCTCGTGCCAGCCGCTCGCGCCGTCGGGTGCGGGAGCCGCGACGTCGGCGGTCTGCACCTCGCCGTCCGCGTCCGTCGCGCGGACCGTCAGGCGGTGGTCGCCGCCATCGGCGTCCCACGCGTACGACCACTGCCGCCAGGTGTCCGGGCCGACCGTCTCGGCGAGGGTCGCGCGCTCCCACGGGCCGTCGTCGACCCGGACCTCGACGGCCTCGATCCCGGCGTGCTGCGCCCACGCGACTCCCGCGACGGTGACCTCGCCCGCGTCGACGGACGTGCTGGCGCGCGGCGTGTCGATGCGGGACGCGATCTTGATCGGGCCGCGCTCGCTCCACCCTCTGGTGGACCAGTAGGCGACGTCGTCGGCGAACGTCGTGACCCGGAGCTCCGTGACCCACTTCGTCGCGGAGACGTACCCGTACAGGCCCGGGACGACGAGCCGCGCGGGGAACCCGTGCTCGGCGGGCAGCGGCTCCCCGTTCATCCCCACCGCGAGGAGGCACTCGCGCCCCTCGTCCTGGAGCACGTCGAGCGGGGTGCTCGCGGTCCACCCGTCGGCGCTCGTGGACAGGACCATGTCGGCGCCGGCCTGCACGCCGGCGCGTGCGAGGAGGTCGCGCACCGGGTAGCCGAGCCACAGCGCGTTGCCCACGAGGTCGCCGCCGACCGGGTTCGAGACGCACGTGAGCGTCAGGTGGTGCTCGACGAGCGGGAGCGCCAGGAGCTCGTCGAGCGTGATCTCGAACGGCTCGTCGACGAGCCCGGTGACGCGCAGCGTCCAGGAGCCCGGGTCGACCTGCGGCACGCGCAGCGCCGTGTCGATGCGGTAGAAGTCGTCGTTCGGCGTGACGTACGGGGCGAGGCCGGGGACGCCCAGGTCGGCGCCGGCCGGGACGGCAGGGGCCGCGACCGACGGCGCGGGCAGCCGCAGGGCCTCCCGCGCGGCGGTCACCGCGCGGGACCCGGCCGACACGGCGCGCGACGTCGCGAGGGCCACGACGCCCGCCGCGGCGGCGAGGCCCGCGACCAGGAGGAAGCGCCGCCGGTCGAGACCACCCCCCGCCGCCCGCGTGGGCGCCGTGGCGCGCAGGGTGCCCACCTCCGCGCGCAGCAGCAGGACGGCGACGACGACCCCGACCACCGTGGGCAGCGCCCACGCGGGGCTCGCCCCCGGCCGGGTCCCGGCGACGACCGCGCCGACCGCTCCCACGGCACCCAGGAGCACCGAGCCGCCCGGCGGACGGCGCAGCTCGAGCCACCCCGCGAGGGCCGCCCCGGCCGCCAGCACGACCCCCATCGTCCCGAGCAGGACCGCCTTGTCCGCCGTGCCGAACGTGGCGATGGCCCACTCCTTGAGCGGCGCGGGGACGACGTCGACGACGCCCGCCCCGGCGGCGAACAGCGGGCTCGACCCGGGCGCGACCAGCGCGGCCACGAGCTCGGCGACGGCGAACCCGACGGCTGCGGCGACGACGCCTGCGAGCGCCGCGAGCAGCGAGGGGTGCCGGTGGGAGGTCATGGTTCCAGCCTGGCACGCCTACGCGGCGGGCCGGGGCACGCGCGCGAGGTCCGACTGCCCGAGCCACGCGGGCAGGCTGCGGCGTGCGGCGACCGGTCCGTCGAGCACCACGTCACCGCTGCGCAGCGCGCGCTCCCACGTCGTGTCGCCCCGCCACACGTGCGTGAGGGCGCGCAGACCGGAGCGGACGACGACCGCCGGGTCGAGGCCGGGGTCGACGTCGCACAGGTCCGCGTCACCGTCGCGCACGACGAGCCACCAACGTGCGACCCGCGCCTCGACGTCGTCGAGCCGGAACTCGACGACGGTGGGCTCGCGCGGCCAGGTGGCCACCGGGACGGTGCGCCGCACGTCCCAGAACAGCAGGTGCGGGTCGAGGTCCTCCTCGCCGAGCTCGCTGATCCAGCGCGCGCCCCACGCACCGAGCGACTCGACGACGGGGCGCAGCTCCTCGCCGGCCGCCGTCAGCCGGTACGCCGACCGGCCCCCGGCCTCGGAGCGGCGGACCACGCCCGCGCGCTCGAGCGTGCGCAGGCGCTTGGCGAGGAGCGCCGGCGACATCTTCGGGTTCCCGCGCCGCAGCTCGTTGAAGCGCGTGCTCCCGGCGAGGAGCTCGCGCACGACCAGCAGGGTCCAGCGCTCGTCGAGCACCTCCATGGCCTTGGCCACCGGGCAGAACTGGCCGTACGTCGCCATCGCCGCCTCCTCGTCCGCTCCTCCAGTAGACGCCCCGGCACGGAACCGCACCAGTGCCCGCGGAGCGGGCGTGACGGTACAGATCCAGCACTGGATGCCACGAGGAGGGAGCGCGAGCCTGGGGTGACGTGACCCACCCCGACGGCCCGCCACCGCGGGCACGGCAGCAGGAGAAGCAGATGACGGACACCGTGGTCCTCTCGGACCTCAAGGCGAAGCACCGCGCGATGTGGGCGTCCGGGGACTACCCGGCCGTCGCGGCCGAGGTGGTGCACGACCTCGGCGAGGACCTCGTCGACGCGTGCGGCGTGCACGCGGGCCAGCGCGTGCTGGACGTCGCGGCGGGGACGGGCAACGCGGCGATCGCGGCCGCGGCGCGCGGCGCGGACGTCGTCGCGACCGACCTCACCCCCGAGCTGCTCGACGCCGGGCGGCAGGTGGCCGCCGAGCGCGGCGTCGACCTCGTGTGGAGCCAGGCGGACGCCGAGGAGCTCCCGTTCGAGGACGCGTCGTTCGACGTCGTCCTCTCGGCCATCGGCGTCATGTTCGCGCCGCACCACCAGGAGGCCGCGGACGAGCTCGTGCGCGTCGCGCGCCCCGGCGGGACGATCGCGCTGGCGAGCTGGACGCCCGGCGGGTTCATCGGGCAGATGTTCGCGACGATGAAGCCCTTCGCGCCCGCTCCCCCGCCGGGGGCCCAGCCGCCGCCCCGGTGGGGCGACGACGCGCACGTGCGGTCGCTGCTGGGCGACCGCGTGACCGACGTCCGGGCGGAGCTGCGGACGCTGCCCGTCACGCTGTTCGCGGACGGCGAGGAGTTCCGCGCGTACTTCGCCTCCCGGTACGGGCCCACCATCGCGGTGCGCCGGAGCCTCGAGGGCGACCCCGACCGGCTGGCCGAGCTCGACGCGGCGCTGCGCGACCTCGGGGACCGGTCCCTCGACGCCGACGGGGCGATGCGCTGGGAGTACCTGCTCCTCGTGGCGACCCGGGCCTGAGCCCGGTGGCCTGACGCTCCCGGCGTCCGGCCCGGCGGGTCAGGCGTCCCGGTGCGCGTCGTCGTGCGCCGGGACGCCCTTCGGCTCGAGCGGGGCCCGCCACAGCGAGTACGTCGACGCCTGCGCGACCGGCCGCAGGATCAGCGAGTCGATGTTTACGTGGTGCGGTCGTGTGACGGCGAACGTCACGACGTCGGCGACGTCGTCGGCGGTCAGCGGGTCCTCGACGCCCGCGTACACCGCGTCGGCCCCCGTCTGATCGCCGTGGTAGCGGTTGAGGGAGAACTCGGGCGTGTGCACCAGCCCGGGCGCGATCTCGATGACGCGGATCGGCTCGCCGACGAGCTCGAGCCGCAACGTCCTGGCCACGCCGAGGAGCGCGTGCTTCGACGCGACGTACCCGGACCCGCCGACGTACGTGTCGTGGCCGGCGGTCGACGTCATGAGGACGATGTCGCCGCGGCGCGACGCGCGCAGCAGCGGGAGGAACGCCTTCGTCGCGCGGACCGTGCCGAGCACGTTCGTCTCGTACATGTCGCGCCACTCGTCGACCTTCGCCTCGTCGACGTGGTCGACGCCGAGCCCGAAGCCCGCGACGTTGAGCAGCGCGTGGACCGGGCCGCGGGCGGAGGCCTCGGCGACGAGGCGCGAGACGTCCTCGTCGGACGTCACGTCACCCACGACCGGGTGCGCTCCCGTGCGCTCCGCGACGTCCGCCAGGCGGTCCGCACGCCGCGCGAACGCGACGACGTCCCAGCCGCGCGCCCGCAGGTGGCGCACGCACGCCTCGCCGATGCCCGACGACGCGCCCGTCACCACGGCGCGCAGGGGTGAGGACGTGGAGGTGTCGGCAGGCAGGTCTTCGGGCTCGGTCACGACGGACACTCTGCCACGCGGCGGCGGGGTGGGCCGCCGCGTCCACCGGGCCGCGTCGCGGGTCGCCGCCGTCGTCGCCCACCCCCCTGCGGCCGGGCGCTGTGTAGGCTGGACGGTGGACCGCGGGCCGCTGATCTGGCCCGCCGGAGCGACCCCGTCCTGGGTCGCGGGTCCGCAGGACGCGAGATGGCGCGTCGAGCACCGTACCGAGCCCGCACCGGCGTCCCCGGGACCCGTCGTGCGGCTCCGACCCGCCTCGTCCCCGGAGATGCATCCGTGCCGTCACGCCCCACGTCGTCCGCCGTCCCTCGTCCCCGTCGTGCTCGCCGTGGCGCCGCCGCGACGTCCCTGGGCGCCGTCGGGCTCGCCGTCCTGCTCGCCGCGTGCTCGTCGGGGACCGCGGGCGGGGGCGACCCGACCGCGGACGGCGAGGCCGCGCCGTCGGGCACCACCGGCGACGGCACGACGGCGACGGAGTACCCGCTCACCGTCGACGACTGCGGGGTCGAGGTGACGTTCGACGCGGCGCCCGAGCGCGTGGTGACGATCAAGTCGAGCACCACGGAGATGCTCCTCGCCCTGGGGCTGGGCGACCGGATCGTCGCGTCGGCGTTCCTCGACGGGCCGGTCCCCGCCTCGCTCGCCGACGCCGCGGCGCAGGTGCCGGCCGTCGCCGAGCCCCTGTCCGACCAGGTGCCGGGTGCCGAGGCCGTCCTCGCCCTCGAGCCCGACCTCGTGTACGCGGGCTGGGAGTCGAACCTCACGGCGGACGGCGCGGGCGACCGCGGCACGCTCGCACAGCTCGGGGTCGCGACGTACGTCTCCCCCGCCGCGTGCAAGGCGCCGGCGTACATGCCGAACCCGCTGACGTTCGACGACGTGTTCGCCGAGATCACCGAGGTCGGCGAGATCTTCGACGCCCAGGACGCGGCGGCCGACCTCGTCGCCGAGCAGACCGCGACCCTCGACGGTGTCACGCCGGACGACCGCGGCCTGACGGCGCTCTGGTACTCGTCGGGCGACGACATCCCGTACGTCGGGGCCGGGATCGGCGCACCGCAGATGATCATGGACGCCGTCGGGCTGGAGAACGTCGCGGGCGGCGTCGAGGACACGTGGACCTCCTACGCGTGGGAGGAGGCCGTCGCCGCCGACCCCGACGTCCTCGTCCTCGTCGACGCCGCGTGGAACACCGCGGAGTCGAAGATCGAGCGCCTCGAGTCGAACGCCGCGACCGCCGAGATGAGCGCGGTCCGCGAGGGTCGCTACCTGACGATCCCCTTCCCGGCGACGGAGGCCGGCGTGCGCAACGTCGACGCCGTCGTGGACCTCGCCGCGCAGCTGGAGGCGCTCGACCTGTGACGACGCTGCGCACCCGGCCCGACGCCGCACCCGCGCCCCCGGCGCGCGGGCGCTCGTCCGCGCGTCGCGGCGCCGCGTGGTGGGTGCCCACGAGCGTCGCCGTCCTCGTCGTCACGGTGCTCGTCGCGGTGACGGTCGGGCCGGCCGACCTCGCGGTGGGCGAGGTCTGGCGGTCCGTCGCGTCCCACGTCGGTCTCGGCGGGATCCTCGGTCTCGAGCCGCTCGGCCCGCTGCAGGACGGCATGGTGTGGCAGCTGCGCCTGCCGCGGGTGCTCACCGCGGCGGCGGTCGGGGCGGGGCTCGCGGTGTGCGGGGTCGTCATGCAGTCGCTCACGCGCAACCCGCTCGCCGACCCGTACCTGCTCGGCCTCTCGTCCGGTGCGTCGCTCGGTGCCGTGCTCGTGCTCGTCGTCGGCTGGACTGTGCTGCTCCCCGTCGCGGCGTTCGGCGGTGCCGTCACGGCGCTCGTCGCGACGCTCGCGCTCGCGGGGGCCGTCGGCGCCCTGACGCCCAGCCGCACCGTCCTCGCGGGACTCGCCGTGAGCCAGCTCGCGGCCGCGGCGACGAGCTTCGTCATCTTCTGGTCGGCGACCGGCGACTCCTACCGCGAGATCCTGTCGTGGCTCATGGGCTCGGTCGCGGGCGCGACGTGGACGTCCGTGGCCGTCGCGGGCACCGCGACGCTCGTGCTCGGCACGCTCCTCGCGTCGACCGGGTCCGTGCTCGACGCGTTCACGTTCGGCGACACCGCGGCGTCCGCCCTCGGGGTGGACGTCCAGCGCGTGCGCTGGGTCCTGCTCGTCGGCGTCGCGCTGCTCACCGGGGCGCTCGTCTCGCAGTCGGGGTCGATCGGCTTCGTCGGCCTGATCCTGCCGCACGCCGTCCGCCTCCTCACCGGGGCCCGGCACCGGCTGCTCCTCCCGCTGTCCGCCCTGTTCGGCGCGTCGTTCCTCGTCTGGGCCGACACGCTCGCGCGCACGGTCTTCGCGCCGCGCGAGCTGCCCGTCGGCATCGTCACCGCCGCGATCGGCGCGCCCGTGTTCGCGCTGCTCCTGTGGCGCGGGAGGAGGACGGCATGACCGAGACCCGCACGACGACACCCGGCCCGCCGTCCACGGTCGCGAGCCCGGTGCCTGCACCGTCCGCGCCGAAGGCCCGCGACGTCGTCGGCGGGCGGGTCGACGGGGACGGCGCCGGCCTCGACGCGGCCCGGGTCTCGTGGTCCGTCGAGGGTCGACTGATCCTCGACGGCGTCGACGCCACGGCACCGCCTGGGGCCGTGAGCGGCCTGCTCGGTCCCAACGGCTCGGGCAAGTCGACGCTCCTGCGCGTGCTCGCGGGGGCCCAGCCACCGTCAGCCCCGTCCGTCCGGTCGGCCCCGGCCGCCACGCGGGCGCCTGCCCAGGTCCGGTTCGGCGGCGAGGACCTCCTGGGCCTCTCGCGGCGCCGTCGGGCACGGGTGCTCGCGCTCGTCGAGCAGGACGCGACCACCGACCTGCCGCTGACCGTGCTCGACGCGGTCCTCCTCGGCCGCATCCCGCACCGCTCGCTGCTCGCGGGCGACTCGGCGCGCGACCGCGAGGTCGCCCGTGCGGCGCTCGCGACGGTGAGCATGGAGGCGTTCGCGGATCGTGGGGTCGCGACGCTCTCCGGCGGCGAGCGCCAGCGCGTCCACATGGCCCGCGCGCTCGCCCAGGAGCCGGCGCTGATCCTGCTCGACGAGCCGACCAACCACCTCGACATCGCGGCCCAGCTCGACGCGATGCGCGTGCTGCGACGTCTCGCCGACGAGGGCGTGACCGTGCTCGCGGCGCTCCACGACCTCACCCTCGCGGCGCAGACGTGCGACCACGTGGTGCTGCTGTCCGCCGGTCGCGTGGTCGCCGCCGGGGGTGTCCACGACGTGCTCGTGCCCGACGTGCTGGAGCCGGTCTACGGCGTGCGGTGCGACGTGCTCGTGCACCCGCGCACCGGGCGGCCGGTCCTCACGTTCTCGCCGCGGGACTGACCGGTCAGAAGCCCCGCAGCTTCTCCGGCCGGACCCGGACCGTGACGGAGTAGTCGGCGTGGAAGGCGTCGGGCGTCGTGCCGAGGCCCTCGATGTCGGCGCCGTACTTCTCGTCGTACGCGGCGCGCTCGGCGGAGGTCAGGCCGCCGTCGTCGACCGTCGCGGTGCCCGTGAGCACGACGACGTCGCCGCCGGACCGGGTGCTGTTGAGGTGCACGGCGACGTGGGGGTTCGCGCGGACGTTGCGCAGCTTCGCCGTCCGCGGCTGGCTCTGCAGGACCACGTCGCCCTCGGCTCCCCACAGGAACCACACCGGGGTCGGCTGGGGCGTCCCGTGGGGGTCGACGGTCACGAGCCAGACCACGCGCTCGTCGGTCAGGCGCTCGGCCGCGCGCCGGCCCAGCGCGGTGCCCCGGTCGACCACGGCGCTCATGCCGCCCTCCCCCGCCGCGGCAGCTCGATCGCCGGGCAGCGGTCCATGACCATGTCGAGGCCCGCGTCCCGCACGCGCCGCGCGGCGGCCTCGTCGACGACGTCGAGCTGGAACCACACCGCCCTCGCGCCGATCGCGACGGCCTGGTCGGCGACGTCGCCCGCGAGCTCCGAGCGCACGAAGACGTCCACGACGTCCACGGGGAACGGGATGTCCGCGAGCGACGCGAACCCCTGCTCGCCGTGCACCGTCTCGGCCGACGGGTGGACCGGTACCACGCGCTTGCCCTCCCGCTGCAGCACGCGCGCGACGCCGTACGCCGCGCGGGCGGTGTTGTTCGACAGGCCCACGACGGCCCACGTCTCGGTCTCCTCGAGGACCCGGCGGATCGTGTCGTCGTCGGTCGGCAGGCTCGTCCCGTGCTCTGCGGTGGTCATGACGTGCACAACGGCGACACCGGCACCGGCATTCCGGGACCGCCAGGAACCCGGTCGAGGCCGCGTCAGACGAGGGCGACGGCCAGGAGCGCCGTCGCGAGCGCACCCGCGGCGGTGCGTGCGTGGTTCCACGCGAGCCAGCGCGGCACGAAGGTCGACCACTCGGCCGCCGGGTCGGTCGCGGCGTCGAGGCGGTCGTTGAGGGGGACGTTCCCGACGGCCGTGATCCCGAGGACGCCGACGAGCGCGACGACCGCGCCCGCGAGCGCCCACCCCGCACCGGCCTCGCCGCCCACGAGCCCGACGACGGCCGCGCCCGCCGGCAGCAGCACGGACGCGGCGAGCAGGAGCATGAGCGGCGGCCGCACGGCGGTCACGTTGATCGACCGCATCGCCGCGGCGCCCTCGCCGGGGTCGAGCCGCCGCAGCCCCGCCATGACGAACGCCGAGAACGCGTAGAGCACCCCGCCCGCGAGCCCCGTCGCGACCGCCGCCGCGATGACGAGGGCCTCGAACGCGCTCACCGCTCCCCCGCCGTGTCGCGCGTGCCGGCGGACCACGCCGCGGCCTCGCGCGCCGCGAACTCCCCGAAGTCCCGCGGCTCGCGGCCGAGCGCCCGCCGGACGCCGTCGGTCAGGTGGGCGCCACGCCCGTCGAGCACCTCGACGAACAGGTACCGCAGGAGGTCCACGACGTCGTCCGGCAGACCGGCCGCCGCGAGCCCGCCCGTGAACTCGTCCGTCGGGATCGGCACGAACGCCACGTCGCGCCCGCTCGCCGCGGCGATCTCGGCGACGGCGTCCGCGAACGTGAGCAGACGCGGCCCCGTGAGCTCGTAGACCTGGCCGGCGTGGCCGTCGTCGGTCACGGCGGCGACCGCGACGTCGGCGACGTCCTCGAGGTCGACGAACGGCTCGACGACGTCGTCCACCGGGAGCGCGAGGGTGCCCTCGAGCACGGGGTCGAGGAGGAAGCTCTCGCTGAAGTTCTGGTCGAAGAACGCGCACCGCACGACGACGCGGCCCGGGAAGACCTCCGCGACGGACGCCTCGGCGCGCTGCGCCTCGGTCTCGCCACGCCCGGAGAGCAGGACGAGCCGGCGCGCCCCCGCGGAGCGCGCCAGGGTGGCGAAGCGCGTGACCGTCTCCGGCGCGCCAGGGATCGCGAGGTCGGGGGCGTAAGCGACGTACACGGCGTCCACCCCGTCGAGGGCCGGCGACCAGGTGGTCTCGTCGTCCCACGCGAACCGGTCGGACCCGGTCCCGGTGCGCGAGCCGCGGCGGACCGGGACGCCGAGCGCGTCGAGACGGTCCGCGACGCGGCGACCCGACCTGCCGGTCGCCCCGAGGACGAGGACGGTCCCGTCGCGCGCGCCGGTGTCGAGCGCGGCGGTGGCCGAGGGAACGGCAGAGGCGGCGTCCGGGGGGACTGCGGAGCGATCGGCGGAAAGGAAGGACGGCGAGGTCATGAGGATCTCCTGGGGGGTGCGGAAGGGGGTGCTGCGTACCGAGCACCGCCAGTCAAGCGGCCCGTGGCGAGACGATCCATCGTCCAGACGCTCGCCGGCATACGAGATCGTCTCGACCTCCGCCTCGTGCTCGGCTAGCGTGGGTCCCATGGACGTGGTCGCCGGACTGCTCGACGGGCCTCGCGCACGGGGCGCCTTCCTCCTGCGGAGCCACCTCAGCGCGCCGTGGGGCCTGCGCATCGAGGACGAGGCGCCGCTGACGATCGTCCCGGTGCTGCGCGGCTCGGCGTGGGTCGGGCCGGGCGAGGGCTCGTCGCGACCGGTGCGCGAGGCGGATCCCGGCGTGCACGTCGAGGAGGGCGACGTCGTGCTCTTCCGCGGCCCCGACCACTACGTCGTGGCCGACTCCCCGACGACCGCGCCCCAGGTCGTCATCGGCCCGACCGAGGAGTGCCGCGCGGTCGACGGCGGCCCCTCCCCCATGACCGTGCTCGGCGTGCGCTCGTGGGGCAACGACCCCGACGGCGAGACCGTCATCATCACCGGCACCTATCCGCTCGACGGCGAGGTCGGCCGCCGGGTCCTGCGGGTGCTGCCGCAGCGGGTCGTGCTGCGCCGGGGTGAGGTCGACGCGACCCTCGTCGAGCTGCTCGCGCGCGAGGTCGTGCAGGACCTGCCCGGGCAGGAGGCCGTGCTCGACCGGCTGCTCGACCTGCTGCTCATCTCGTGCCTGCGGACGTGGCTCTCCGGGCCCGACGCCCCCGGCTGGTACCGCGCGGACGCCGACCCCGTCGTCGGCAGCGCGCTGCGCCTCGTCCACCACGACCCGGCGCGGCCGTGGACCGTCGAGTCGCTCGCGCGCGAGGTCGGGCTCTCGCGCGCCGCGTTCTCGCGGCGGTTCACCGAGCTCGTCGGGGAGCCGCCCATGGCCTACCTCACGGGATGGCGGCTCGACCTCGCCGCGGACCTCCTGCTCGCGGACGACGCGACCGTCGCGTCGGTCGCGCGCGCCGTCGGGTACGGCACGCCCTTCGCTCTCAGCGCCGCGTTCAAGCGCGTGCGGGGCGTGAGCCCGGCCGCCCACCGCGCACGCGCCGGAGCCGCCTGACGGGTCGGTCAGCGCTCGACCGGCACGAGCGCGACGTCGCGCAGCACGCCGCCGTCGACGACCGCGGTGAGGTAGGTGCCGACCGGCTGCCGACGGCGGTCCGTCGGCGACCCGGGGTTGAGCAGGCGCATGCCGGCCGGCGAGACCGTGTCCCACGGGATGTGGCTGTGCCCGAAGACGAGGAGGTCGGCGTCCGGGTACGCGGCGTCCGCGCGGCGCTCGCGCCCGTCCTTGCCCCCGGTCTCGTGCACGACGGCGACGCGCAGACCGTCGACCGTCGTCCGTGCCACCTCCGGGAGCCGCGCGTGCAGCTCCGGACCGTCGTTGTTCCCCGCCACGCCGACGAGCCGCGCCGCACGCTCCTCGAGCGCGTCGAGGAGGTCCACGGTCACCCAGTCGCCCGCGTGCACGACGACGTCCGCGGCGTCGACGGCGCGCCACACCTGGTCGGGGAGCACCCGGGCGCGTGCGGGCACGTGCGTGTCGCTGAGGAGCAGCAGTCGGGTCGGCACCTCGTCACGATAGGTCGCGCGACCTCGCCCCGCCGCGGGACCATGGGACATGCCGATGCCGCACTGGGTCACCCGGACGAACAAGCACGTGCTCAACCCCGTGATGCTGCGGGTCGCGACGGGGATCGGGCCGATGGCGGTGGTCCGCCACGTCGGACGGCGCAGCGGGCGCGAGTACCGGACGCCCGTGTTCGCGTTCGCCTACCGCGAGGGCGAGCACGTGCGCGTGGTCCTCGCCCTCACGTACGGCCCGGACGTCGACTGGGTGCGCAACGTCGACGCCGCCGGGTCGTTCGTGCTCGAGCGCCGCGGTGTCGACTACGCGGTCGACGACGTCCGCCGCCTCACCGGGGAGAGCGGCCTCGCGCTCCTGCCGGGCTGGACGAGCGCCGTCCTGCGCCGCACCGGCGTCGACGAGTTCCGCACCGGTCGGCTCCGTACGCTGCCCTGACACCGGAGCCGGGCCCCGCCCGTCCCGGGTCTCCGGCACGTCTCGGCAGGTCGGCAGGTCTCCGGCAGGTCTCGGCGTGTCTGCCCGGACCTCAGCAGTCCCGGTGGCCCGTCGCGCACCACTCGTGCCCGACGTCGACGACGAGACGGGACCCGGCCCCCGGGCCGGCAAGGACGAACGCGCGGAAGGGCAGCCGCGCCCGCACGCCGAGCCCGATCGTCGTCACGCCCTCGAAGCTGCCGGCCCACGCGACGTGACGGAAGGTGCGGTAGCCCGACGTGTCGACGAGCGTGCCTCCCGCGCCGACGAAGAACGCGTCGGTCGGGACGACGCCGACCCGTGCCACGACCTCCAGCCGCGCTCCGCCCCGGACCGGCACGACGGCTCCCGAGCCGTCCATGACGACCTGGTTGACGTAGCGCACCGACCACCCGGTGATCCGGGCGTCGACGTCGAGGACGAGCCGGTCGTAGCAGCCGTGGCGACCGGCCCGGACGTCGGTCAGCCGACCGGCGGACATGCCCGGCGCGCTCTTCGCGAGCGAGCCCCAGACCTGCCCGCAGTACGGATGGGCCGACGCCGCGGGGGCCGTGGCGACGGTCCCCGTCAGCAACGCTCCCGTGAGCAGCAGCGACAGGACGGACATCCAGACGAGCACTCGACGACGCATGGCGCACCCCTTAGTACCCATCTCACGGTCCTCCGGCTGGCGCGGCCTGTCAATGCCCTCAGGGAGGGGCTGCCATGATGGTTCGCATGGCACGCGACCTGTGGCTCACCGGCGACCCGGAGGCCGACCAGCTCCTGTCCACCGACCCGTTCGCGCTGCTGGTGGGCATGCTGCTCGACCAGCAGGTGCAGATGGAGATCGCGTTCGGCGGCCCGGCCAAGATCGCCGACCGCATGGGGCGCTGGGACGTCCGCGCGATCGCCGACGCCGACCCCGACGAGTTCACCGCGATGGCGTCGACGCCGCCGTCGATCCACCGCTATCCCGGCTCCATGGCGGGCCGCGTGCAGGCGGTGGCGCGCGCCGTCGTCGACGACTACGACGGCGACGTCACGCGGATCTGGACCGACCCCGGCCCGGGCGGTGACGCGCCCGACGGCGCGCTCGTCCTCAAGCGGCTCAAGGCGCTGCCCGGGTTCGGCGACCAGAAGGCCCGCATCTTCGTCGCGCTGCTCGGCAAGCAGTACGGCGTGCAGCCGGCGGGCTGGCGCGAGGCGGCCGGCGCCTACGGCGAGGACGGGTCGCGACGCTCGATCGCGGACGTGACCGACCAGACGTCCCTCGACGAGGTGCGCGCCACCAAGAAGGCGGCGAAGGCCGCGGCGCGCGCGGCGAAGGGCTGAGCGTCCCGCCGGACCACGGCGGACCGCGCGCCGGTGACCGCGACCGCTCGTAGTCTCGGGCCATGGCGACGAGCGAGACCCGGCACGACGAGCACGCGCGCGGCGGGACGTACTCCGTCCCCGGCAAGGAGTACACGCGCGACACCCGGTACATCCCCACGCGGATCACGGCGGACGGCGGCGACGGCTTTCCCGTCGAGCCCGGGCGGTACCGCCTCGTCGCGGCCCGCGCGTGCCCCTGGGCGAACCGCGCGATCATCGTGCGCCGGCTCCTCGGCCTGGAGGACGCGCTCTCGATGGGACTCGCCGGCCCCACGCACGACGAGCGGTCGTGGACGTTCGACCTCGACCCGGGCGGGAAGGACCCCGTGCTCGGCGTCGAACGGCTGCAGGAGGCCTACCTCCGGCGCGACCCGGGGTACGACCGCGGCATCACGGTCCCGGCGGTCGTCGACACGACGACGGGCGCCGTGGTCACCAACGACTTCGCGCAGATCACGCTCGACCTGTCGACCGAGTGGCGGGCGTACCACCGCGACGGGGCCCCGGACCTCCTCCCGGCCGCGCACCGCGAGGAGCTGGACGCGGTGATGCACCACGTCTACACGGAGGTCAACAACGGGGTGTACCGGTGCGGCTTCGCCGGCTCCCAGGCCGCGTACGACGCCGCGTACGCCCGGCTGTGGGCCGCGCTCGACGGTCTCGAGGAGCGCCTGGCCGACCGTCGCTACCTCGTGGGCGACACGATCACCGAGGCCGACGTACGCCTGTTCACCACGCTCGTGCGCTTCGACGCCGTCTACCACGGGCACTTCGCGTGCAACCGGCAGAAGCTCGCCGAGATGCCGGTCCTGTGGGCGTACGCGCGCGACCTGTTCCAGACACCGGGTTTCGGCGACACCGTCGACTTCGTGCAGATCAAGCAGCACTACTACGTGGTGCACCGGGACCTCAACCCGTCCGGGATCGTGCCGGCGGGCCCGGACCTCACGGGCTGGCTCACGCCGCACGGGCGCGAGGCGCTGGGCGGTCGCCCGTTCGGCGACGGCACGCCGCCTGGTCCGGTCCGGGAGGACGAGCGGGTCCCGGCCGGGCACTCACCGCTCGCTCGCTCCGCGCCCTGACCGCGGCCGCTCGACGACGTCCGTCGCGCGGCGCCGCCTGCCCGGAGCCCCGGACGGCTAGGGTCGGCGCGTGACCTCGGACCCGGGCGCGACGACGCCGAGCCTGCCACCGCAGCCCACGACCCTCGTCCCGGCGACGCGGACCCTGCTGACGCTCGCCGCGGGGATCGTGGTGCTCGCCGGGCTGCACGCGGCGAACGAGGTCGTCGCGCCGATCCTGCTCGCCGCGGTGATCGTCATCATCTGCCACCCCGTGCGGTTCCCGCTGGAGGCCCGCGGCTGGCCGCGCTGGGCCGCGACGACCGCGGTCGTGGTGGTGGCCTACCTCATCCTCGCGGCGCTCCTCGCGATGCTCGTGTTCGCGGGGTTCCAGTTCGCCGGGCTCGTGCGCGACTACCTCCCGCAGCTGCAGTCGTCGGTGGTCGACGCCGTCGACGCGCTCGACGGCCTCGGCATCGACACCGACCTCGCCGCGACGCTGACGTCGTGGCTCGAGCCGTCCCGCGTGCTCTCGCTCGCCGGCGACATCAGCGGCACGGTCCTCGGGATCGTCACCGCCCTGTTCTTCGTCCTCGCGTACGCGATCTTCATGGCCGCCGACGCCGCGCGGTACTCCACCGCGTCCCGCGTCTTCGGCGACTCGCGCGCGGACGAGATCGGCCGGGCCACGCGCTTCAGCGGCGGCGTGCGGCGCTACTTCGTCGTCAACGCCTCGTTCGGCGCGGTCGTCGCGGTCGTCGACGGGATCGCGCTGGCGATGCTCGGCGTCCCCGCGCCGGTCGTGTGGGCGATCCTCGCGTTCGTCACCAACTTCGTCCCGAACATCGGCTTCGTGCTCGGTCTGGTCCCGCCGGCCGTCATGGCGTTCGTCGTCGGCGGGTGGCCGCTCGCGCTCGCCGTCGTGACGGTCTACTGCGTCGTCAACGTGGTGCTGCAGGTGCTCGTGCAGCCCAAGTTCGTCGCCGACGCCGTGAACCTCAGCCTGACCCTGAGCTTCGTGTCCGTGGTGTTCTGGACGTTCGTCATCGGCCCGCTGGGCGCGATCCTCGCGATCCCGCTCACGCTCCTCGTCCGCGCGGTGCTCGTCGAGGGCGACCCGCGCGCGACGTGGCTGCGCTGGCTCTCCGGGGACGCGGTCCGCTCGGAGGCAGGGCTCGCCGCGCTGCCGGACGGCCCACCCACGGCGGCGACCGTCACCGAGCCGGCCCCCGAGCCCGACGACGCCGGCCAGGACCTCGGCGAGTCCGATGTCGCCGTCGACAGCCCGGAGCGCGTCGACCCCTGACCCTGGTGCGACGACCGGTCCGGTCCTAGCCTGACGAGAGCGGGCGGTCCCGCTCGCGCTGGCACCGGCCTTGGAGGCATCGTGGCGCACGGCGACATCACGCACATCGACATCCCGGTCACCGACATGGGACGGGCGACGTCGTTCTACAGCGGCCTGTTCGGCTGGCAGATCGCCGAGGTCCCCGGGTTCGAGGGCTACCCGATGTGGCAGGCCCCGAACCGGATCAGCGGCGGAGGTCTCGCCCCGCGCTCCGACGGCTTCACGCAGCCGCGCAGCTACGTCGAGGTGGACTCGATCGACGAGACGCTCGCCAAGGTGCGCGAGAGCGGCGGGACCGTCGTCATGGAGCGCTCGGAGATCAGCCCGACGTCGTGGTGGGCGATCTTCACCGACCCCGACGGCAACCACGTCGGGCTCTACGAGGGGACCACGGACGCCGGCTGACGAGGGCTCGGCGCGGGACGAGCGCCCCCCTCGGGCCTCAGCCGGCGGCCTGCGCCCAGCCGTCGGGGTCCCCCGCACGCCGTGGCCGCAGCGCGTCGGGGGCCGGCCACGGCAGCTCGTGCCGGACGACGGGGACGTCGATCGCGCCGAAGTCGTCGGTCTGGACCACGACCCGGTCCGGCGTGACCTCGACGAGACGCACCCGGAGCGGCTCGCCGCCCTCCTGCTCGAGCGTCCAGACGTCGGCGAGCCAGGACAGCCCGGTGGCCTCGAGCGCCTCCTCCGCGGCGAGCCAGTCGACGGGACCCGTGAGGTCTCGCCCCAGCAGGGAGACGGCCACCCAGTCGTCCCCCTCGGGGCGGATCCAGCCCACGGGCTCGCGGTCGTCCGGTCGGCGGTGCTCGATCCACGTGGAGGGCAGCATCCCGGCAGGCTAGGCACCCGTCGACGTCAGGGCCAGCTCTTTCGCCCGTCGTCTCCCGGAGGTCCCCCCTCCGGTCCGGGCGAGCCCTCCCGGAACGCCTCGGCGAACCCGTCGCGGTAGCCCACCGCGTACCCGTCGTCCCGTCCCCGCGCGTGCGCCTCGGCGCTGCCCTCGCGGAACAGGTCGTCCGCGGACGGCCGCACGAGCGCCCGGGCGCCGGGACCGTCGTCGGCGGTCACGTGAGCACCGAGCCCGCGCACGACCGCGACCGGCCGGCCGTCGGCCTTGCCGCGCACGAGCTCGCTCGCCGACGCGATCTCGTCGGCGACGGCCGTGACCGTCACGGAGAGCGGGCGGCCGTGCGCGTCGACGCCGCCGCGCAGGTCGTCGACGACGGTGACCCCCGCCGCACCGATCGCGACGTCGACGAGACCGTCGCGCCAGGCGCGACCCATCGTGTCGGTCACGACCACGCCCAGGCGCTCGATCCCGAACCGCACGCGCAGGGCGGCACGCAACGAGCGGGCCGAGGCGTCCGGGTCGCGCGGCAGGAGCAGCACCGTGCCCTCCGGCGTGTTCGACGCGTCCACGCCGGCGGCGGCCATGACGAGCCCGAGCCGGTTCTCGACGATCCGCAGCGGCGGCAGACCCGGCCGGGCGCGCGTCGCGACGACCCGTACGGTCTCGTCGGTGATGGCCTGCTCGCGGTCGTCGGCGGCCACCACGCGGCCCTCCGCCTTGGACACGACCTTGCTCGTCACGACGACGACGTCGCCCTCGGCGAGCGGCTCACCGGCCGCGAGCAGGTCGCCGACCAGCACCGCGAGGTCGTCGCCGGGGCGCACCTCGCCCAGGCCCGACGGCGCCCACGCCGCCAGGCGCGCGGCGTCGTCCCCTCCGCCCGCGGACGCCGTCACCGGGAGAGCTTCGGCAGGACGTCGCGCCCGAAGGTCTCGATCCACTCGCGCTGGTTGCGCCCCACGTTGTGCAGGTAGATGCGGTCGAACCCGAGGTCGACGAACTTCTGGATGTACGCGCGGTGCTCGTCCGGGTCCGCCGAGATGACCATGCGGCCCTCGAAGTCCTCGGGGCGCACGAGCTTGGCCATCTGCTCGAAGTCGTGCGGCGACCGGATGTCGGCCTTCGGGAACTTCATGCCGCCGTTGGGCCACTCGTGCATCGCGTTGGCGAGCGCCTCCTCGTCCGTCCGCGCCCACGAGAGGTGGAGCTGGAGCACCTTGGGCATGGACTGCGGGTCGCGCCCGGACTCGCGCACGCCGTCGTCGAACTTGCCGAAGAGCATCGAGATCTTCTCGAGCGGCGCACCGACCGTGATGAGCCCGTCGGCGTGCCGGCCCGCGCGCTTCGCCGTCACCGGTCCGGCGGTGGCGACGAGGATCTCCGGCGGCACCTCGGGCATCGTCCACAGCCGCGTGGACTCCATCTTGTAGAACTGCCCGGCGTGCTTGACGTCCTTGCCCGCGAGCGAGGCCGTGAACAGCTTCTTGATGACGTCGATCGCCTCGAACATGCGGTTGATGCGCTCGGGCGCCTCGGGCCAGTAGCCCGCGACGACGTGCTCGTTGAGCGCCTCGCCCGAGCCGAGCC
This sequence comes from Cellulosimicrobium sp. Marseille-Q8652, assembly GCF_965112045.1. NCBI lineage: Bacteria > Bacillati > Actinomycetota > Actinomycetes > Micrococcales > Promicromonosporaceae > Cellulosimicrobium > Cellulosimicrobium sp. Marseille-Q8652. The sequence goes on from NZ_CBCOPS010000002.1 coordinate 1,806,769, forward strand.
CGAGCCAGTGCCGACCGGGGTACATCGCCGCGAGCGTCGCGGAGGCCTGCGCGACCATCGCGGGGTGCCAGCGGAACGTCGGGGCGGTGACGCCCGGTCCGAGGTCGCCGGACGTGCGCTCGCCGAGCGCCGTGAGCACGTTCCACACGAACGACGACTGCCCCTGCGCGGGGACCCAGGGCTGGAAGTGGTCGGCGGCCATCGTGCCGGAGAAGCCGTGCTCCTCGGCGTACGCCGAGAGCTCGACGGCCTCGGTCGGGTGGAACTGCTCGAGCATGGCTGCGTAGCCGACGGTGAGGTCAGAGGACATGTCGCCGAGCCTATGCCCGGCGCTAGTGGACCACGAGACGGTCACGAGACGTCGTCGGCGCGCATGCCGGGATCTGGGAGAATGTCGAACCATGAGCGACTTCCCGACGAACGCGCCCGCAGGCGCGGCAGACCCCGCCGCAGCAACGACCCCCACCGCCGGCCAGGCAGCCGGCGACGTCGTCCGCGCGGTGGTCGCGGGAGTACCCGACCGGGTGAGCCTCGACGGCCTCGAGGCGACCTACGACGCGCGCTGGACGGAGCAGGGCACGTACGCGTTCGACCGCACGAGGACCCGCGACCAGGTCTTCTCGATCGACACGCCCCCGCCGACGGTGTCCGGGTCGCTGCACGTGGGGCACGTGTTCTCGTACACGCACACCGACGTCGTCGCGCGGTTCCAGCGCATGCGAGGGCTCGAGGTCTTCTACCCGATGGGCTGGGACGACAACGGCCTGCCCACCGAGCGCCGCGTGCAGAACTACTACGGCGTGCGCTGCGACCCGACGCTGCCCTACGTGGAGGGCTTCGAGCCCCCGCACGAGGGGGGCGAGGGGAAGTCGGTCAAGGCTGCGGACCAGGTGCCCGTGAGCCGTCGCAACTTCATCGAGCTCTGCGAGCGCCTGACGTCCGAGGACGAGAAGCAGTTCGAGGAGCTGTGGCGCCGCCTGGGGCTGTCCGTCGACTGGGGGCAGCACTACCAGACCATCGACGCGCGCTCCCGGACGGCCGCGCAGCGCGCGTTCCTGCGCAACCTCGCACGCGGCGAGGCGTACCAGGCCGAGGCCCCCGGCCTCTGGGACGTGACGTTCCAGACGGCCGTGGCCCAGGCCGAGCTCGAGGCCCGCGACTACCCCGGTCACTTCCACAAGGTCGCGTTCCACCGCGTCGACGCCGAGGCGGGCGACGACGCCGCGGACGGCGAGAAGGTCTTCATCGAGACCACGCGACCGGAGCTGCTCGCCGCGTGCGTCGCCCTCGTGGCCCACCCCGACGATGAGCGCTACCAGCACCTGTTCGGCACGACCGTGCGCTCGCCGCTCTTCGACGTCGAGCTCCCCGTCCTCGCGCACCCCGCCGCCGAGCGCGACAAGGGCGCGGGCATCGCGATGTGCTGCACGTTCGGCGACCTCACCGACGTGCAGTGGTGGCGCGAGCTGCAGCTGCCGACGCGCTCGATCATCCAGCGCGACGGCCGCATCGTCCGCGAGGTCCCGGAGTGGATCGTGTCCGCGCACGGCCGCGCGGCGTTCGAGGACCTCGCCGGCAAGACGACGTTCTCGGCCCGCCAGGTCGTGGTGGACGCCCTGCGCGCCTCCGGCGACCTCGACGGCGAGCCGGTCGCGACGCAGCGCAAGGCCAACTTCTTCGAGAAGGGCGACAAGCCGCTCGAGATCGTCACGTCGCGCCAGTGGTACATCCGCAACGGCGGCCGGGACTGGACCCTCGGGGACGGCTCGCGCCGCGACCTGCGAGCCGAGCTGCTCCAGCGCGGCAAGGAGCTCGACTTCCACCCCGACTTCATGCGCGTGCGCTACGACAACTGGGTCGGGGGGCTCAACGGCGACTGGCTCATCTCGCGCCAGCGCTTCTTCGGCGTCGCGATCCCGCTCTGGTACCCCGTGGACGAGGCGGGCGAGGTCGTCCACGACCGACCGATCGTCCCGTCCGAGGACGACCTCCCTGTCGACCCGTCGTCCGACGTGCCCGCCGGGTACACCGAGGACCAGCGCGGGGAGCCGGGCGGCTTCGTCGGCGAGAACGACATCATGGACACGTGGGCGACGTCCTCGCTGACACCGCAGATCGCGGGCGGCTGGGAGGTCGACCCCGACCTGTTCGAGCGCGTGTTCCCCATGGACCTGCGCCCCCAGGGCCAGGACATCATCCGCACGTGGCTGTTCTCGACCGTCGTGCGGTCGCACCTCGAGCACGGCTCGCTGCCGTGGCGGAACGCCGCGATCTCGGGCTGGATCCTCGACCCCGACCGCAAGAAGATGTCGAAGTCCAAGGGCAACGTCGTCACGCCGATGGGGCTGCTCGAGGAGCACGGCTCGGACGCGGTGCGCTACTGGGCCGCCTCGGCGCGCCTCGGCACGGACGCCGCGTTCGAGGTCGGCCAGATGAAGATCGGGCGCCGCCTCGCCATCAAGATCCTCAACGCGTCGAAGTTCGCGCTCTCGTTCGGCGTCGACGCCGAGACGGGCACCGGGGAGATCGTCCTGGACCCCGCAGCCGTCACCGAGACGCTCGACCGCGCCATGCTCGCGGGGCTCGCGTCGGTCGTCGAGCGCGCCACCGAGGCGTTCGAGGCGTACGACCACACGCGCGCCCTCGAGACCACCGAGACGTTCTTCTGGACGTTCTGCGACGACTACCTCGAGCTCGTCAAGGACCGCGCCTACGGGGCCGGTGCCGCGGCGTCGGAGGTGTCGCCCGAGACGCGGTCCGCCCGCGTCGCGCTCGCGATCGCCCTCGACACGCTGCTGCGCCTTTTCGCGCCGTTCGTGCCGTTCGCGACCGAGGAGGTCTGGTCGTGGTGGCGTGCGTCCGAGGGGTCGATCCACCGCGCCCCGTGGCCCACGCCCGACGTCGCGCGGGAAGCCTCCCGCGGTCCCGGCGCCGACGCGGCCGACCCCGCCGTGCTCGCCGCCGCGGGCCACGCGCTCGCCGCGCTGCGCAAGGTCAAGTCCGAGGCCAAGGTGTCGATGCGCACGCCGATCCTCGCCGCGACCGTCGCCGTCCCCGCGGCGTCGCTCTCCGGGGTGGAGGCCGCCGTCGTCGACGTCCGCAACGGCGGTCGCGTGACGGGCTCGCTCGACCTCGTCCCGGCAGGCGAGGGCCAGGGCGACCCCGCCGTCCAGGGCGGGATCGTCGTCGTCTCCTCGGAGCTCGGCGAGCCGGAGGCCCGCAAGAAGGCCTGAGCCGGCCGCCTCGGCCACGCAGCGCGACGCCCTCCTCGCTCTCGGCGAGGAGGGCGTCGCGCGTCGGTCAGATGATCTCGCCGCGCAGCCGCGAGTCGTCCCCGGACATCGTCGCCGCGACCTCGCGCGGCGTCCCCTCGTCCGTCCACCGCAGGGTCGCGCCGACGCCCTCGATGAGCTCCACGCTGCCCTCCGGGGCGAACGTCAGGCCGGCGTCCTGCCCGACGGCGGCACGCAGGAGGGCGACGGTCGCCGGCAGCTCCTCGATCCCCTCGGTCACGCCCAGGGCCTCGATGTCGGAGCGGCTGCCCGCGATGTGCATCGGGCTCGGGCCGATCCAGAGCGTGCGACCGTCCGGGCCGGCGTCCTGCCCGTTCGCGTCGGCGAGGACGAGCTCCGCGACCTGGCCGCGGGAGAGCACCGCGACGACGTCGTCGACGGACGTCACCGCCCCGGACTCGCGTCCCTGCTCCTGGCGGTACGCGGCGAGCACCTTCTCGCGTCGACGCTCGCGAAAGCTGTCGAGCGCGTCCTCGACGTGCGCCTCGAAGGCGCCCTCGTGGATGCCTGCGGCGCGCCCTCCGCCGGCGACCTCGACCGTGATCTCCTCGACGCTGTGGGGCAGCGCGCGACGTACCAGCGGGACCGCTCGCACGTCCCCCGTGAGGAGGACGAGCTCGGGCCTGTGCTCGGCGACCTGGCGCTCGAGCTCGGCGGCGACCGTCTCGGCGTTGCGCTCCCAGGAGTCCTCGGCCCGGGTCTCGACGCGGCGCTGGCCCCATCCCCCGGAACTCACCTTGTTGATGACGTCGTGGTCGCCCTCCACGGTCTCCGGCTTGCCGCCGCCCACGTGCCCGGCGTCGTCGGACCAGAAGAGGTCGGCGCCCGTCCGGTCGACCGCCACGCGCACGTGGCGCACCGCCTGGTCGGCCGCCCGAGCGACCTGGGTGAGCGCCGGCACGCGGTTCCACGTGCCGGACGTGAGCGGCGGCGGCGCGTCGAGCACACGGTCGACGAGCACGCCCGTCTCGTCGGCGATCAGCACCCGCCCGTGCGGGCCCGCGACCCTCGTCGGCCGCAGGACCACCTCCTCGAGGTCGTCGAGCACCCCGTCGGGTGCTCCCTCCTGGTGGAGCTCCCTGCGCACGCCCTTCCACCGGTTCTCGACCTCGCGGTACCCGGCCTCGTTGGCCCGCGTCGCGTCGAGGTAGACGGTGGCGAAGGGGCCGGGGTGGCCGAGCAGGGGCTTGAGCCAATCGATCTTCATGCGAACACCTCATGACGTCCGTCGGCTGGACGGGCGGACCGCGTCACGGACCGTGGCGGCCCACCCTCGGTCCCACCCAGGGTCCGTCAGATCCCCAGGCCCCGCCACCGCGCACCCGGCCCGGCGCTGGTCAGGAGTACGTGTCGAGGACGGGGACCGAACCGCCCGTCGCCGCGTGCTCCGCGGCGATGTGCTCGTGGTGACGGATGACCTCGTGCACGATGAACTCGCGGAACGCCTCGGCGAAGTCCGGGTCGAGGCCGGCCGCCGACGCGATGCCGGTGAGCCGGTCGATCTGCTGCCGGTCCCGGGTGGGGTCCGCGGGCGGGAGACCGCCCGCCGCCTTGAGCTCGCCCACCCGCCGGGTGAACTTGAACCGCTCGGCGAGGAGGTGCATGAGGGCGGCGTCGATGTTGTCGATGCTGGCGCGCAGCGTGAGGATCTCGGGAGGCAGGTCCTGCGCGCCCGACGGCGCCGGCTGCTCGGGGTTCGTCGTCACGCCCCGATCCTAGGTCCGGCGCGCACCGTCGTCGGCGTCGGACCGCGGGAGCGCCACCGGGACGATGGAACGCAGTACCGCGAGTACGGAGTAAAGTGGCACGCCGTCCCACCCTGACCGTCCCACTCAGCGGAGAGTCCTCATGACGGAACACGTGTCGCCGAGCCTCGTCGAGGTCTCCCCCCGCGCGACGATCAGCACGCTCCTGCTCGACCGCGTCGCGCGGGCGGCGTCGGCCCCGATGATCGAGCGACGGGACGCACCGGGCGCCGCATGGACCACGATGACGGTCCAGGAGTTCGCCGACGACGTCCTGGCGGTGGCGCGCGGGCTCGTCGCGCGCGGTGTCGCGCCCGGTGACCACGTCGCGATCATGTCGCACACGCGGTACGAGTGGACCCTCCTCGACTTCGCCGCGTGGGCCGTCGGCGCCGTCCCCGTCCCCGTCTACGAGACGTCGTCCCCGGAGCAGGTGCACTGGATCTGCTCCGACGCCGACGTGCGCCTCGCGATCGTGGAGACCGCCGAGCACGCCACGGCCGTCGCGTCCGTCCGCGCCGACCTGCCCGGTCTCGGGGACGTCCTCGTCATCGACGACGGCGCGGTCGACGCGCTGCGGACCGCCGGCCGGGACGTCGCCGCCGAGGAGATCGACCGTCGTCGCTCCGCGCAGTCCGCCGACGACCTCGCGACGATCATCTACACGTCGGGGTCGACCGGACGCCCCAAGGGCGTCGAGCTCACGCACCGCAGCTTCGTCCACCTCGCGACGAACGGCCGTGCCGGTCTCGCCGAGATCCTCGACTCCCCCGGCGCGCGCACGCTGCTGTTCCTGCCGCTCGCGCACGTGTTCGCGCGCTTCATCCAGGTCGTCGTCGTCGCGGCGGACGCGGTGCTCGCGCACAGCTCCGACACCAAGAACCTCGTCGCGGACCTCGGGACGTTCCGGCCCACGTTCCTGCTCGCCGTGCCGCGCGTCTTCGAGAAGGTCTACAACTCGGCCGAGCACAAGGCCCGCGCCGGCGGGAGGGCCAAGCCGTTCCACTGGGCGGCGAGGGTGGCGATCTCCTACTCCCGCGCGCTCGACACGGCACGCGGCCCGTCGCTGTCCCTCCGGGTGCAGCACGCCGTCGCGGACCGCCTCGTCTACCGCACGCTGCGCGGCGCGATGGGCGGGCAGCTCACGCACTCGATCTCCGGGGGCGCCCCGCTCGGCGAGCGGCTCGGGCACTTCTTCCGGGGTGTCGGGCTGCGGATCCTCGAGGGCTACGGCCTCACCGAGACCACCGCTCCCACGGCCGTGAACCTGCCCGGGCTGACGAAGATCGGCACGGTGGGGCCGGCCTTCCCCGGCACGTCCCTGCGCATCGACGCCGACGGCGAGCTGCTGGTCAAGGGCGACCACGTGTTCCGGGGCTACCGCAACCGGCCGGACCTCACCGCGGAGGCCCTCCAGGACGGGTGGTTCCGCACGGGCGACCTCGGCTCGTTCGACGCCGACGGCTACCTGCGCATCACCGGGCGCAAGAAGGAGATCATCGTGACCGCCGGTGGCAAGAACGTCGCCCCGGCGGTCCTCGAGGACCGCCTGCGCGCCCACCCGATCGTCAGCCAGGTCGTCGTGGTGGGCGACCAGCGACCCTTCATCGGTGCGCTCGTGACGCTCGACCACGAGATGCTGCCCGGCTGGCTCTCGACGCACGGGCTGCCGGAGATGGACGTCGCCACGGCCGCGAAGGACCCGCGGGTGCTCGTGGCCCTGGACCGCGCCGTCGAGCGCGCGAACGACGCCGTCTCGCGCGCGGAGTCGATCCGCAAGATCACGGTCCTCGACACGGACTTCACGGAGGAGAACGGCTACCTCACGCCGTCGCTCAAGGTGAAGCGCGCCCGCGTCATCGACGACTTCGCCGCCACGATCGACGACCTGTACGGCGCGAGGGTCGGCTCCGACGCCTGACCTGCACCCCGGGGTCGACGGACGACGAGCTCGGCCCCGTGGACCTAGGCGGACTTCTCGCGGGGGTGCGGGTGCGGGTCGTGGCGCGCGGCACGATGGTCGGGTTGACGTTGTCGAGCACGACCTCACGGGTGATCACGACCCGCTCCACGTCGTCGCGCGACGGCACGTCGAACATCACCTGCTGCAGCACCTCCTCCATGATCGCGCGCAGCCCCCGCGCCCCCGTCCCGCGCAGCAACGCCTGCTCCGCGACCGCCTCCACCGCGGTGTCGGTGAACTCCAGCTCCACCCCGTCGATCGCGAACATCCGCTGGTACTGACGCACCAACGCGTTCCTCGGCTGGGTCAAGATCCGCACCAACGCCTCCGCGTCCAACGCCCCCACCGACGCGATCACCGGAAGACGCCCGATGAACTCCGGGATCAACCCGTACCGGTGCAGGTCCTCCGGACGCACCTGCGCGAACAGGTCCTCCCCCGCCCCCGTGTCGATCGGCGCACCGAACCCCACCCCGCGCTTGCGCGCCCGCGCCGCCACGATGTCGTCCAACCCCGCGAACGCCCCCGCCACGATGAACAGCACGTTCGACGTGTCCACCTGGATGAACTCCTGGTGCGGGTGCTTGCGCCCACCCTGCGGCGGCACCGACGCGCTCGTGCCCTCGATGATCTTCAACAACGCCTGCTGCACACCCTCACCCGACACGTCCCGGGTGATCGACGGGTTCTCCGCCTTCCTGGCCACCTTGTCGATCTCGTCGATGTAGATGATCCCCTGCTCGGCCTTCTTCACGTCGAAGTCCGCCGCCTGCACCAGGCTTCAACAAGATGTTCTCCACGTCCTCACCGACATACCCCGCCTCGGTGAGCGCCGTCGCGTCCGCGATCGCGAACGGCACGTTCAACATCCGCGCCAACGTCTGCGCCAGATACGTCTTGCCCGTCCCCGTCGGACCGATCAACAAGATGTTCGACTTCGCCAGGCTCCACGTGGTCCGGGTCGTCGGACGACGTCTTCGCCGACTCGCCCGCCTGGATCCTCTTGTAGTGGTTGTAGACGGCGACGGCCAGGGCGCGCTTCGCGGGGTCCTGGCCGATGACGTACTGCCCGAGGAAGTCGAAGATCTCGCGGGGCTTGGGGAGGTCGACGAGCCCGAGCTCCGTCGCCTCGGCGAGCTCCTCCTCGATGATCTCGTTGCACAGGTCGATGCACTCGTCGCAGATGTACACGCCGGGGCCCGCGATGAGCTTCTTGACCTGCTTCTGCGACTTCCCGCAGAACGAGCACTTCAGCAGGTCAGCGCCGTCCGAGATACGAGCCACTACGCGTCTCCTTGTCCGGGTGGGCCGGCCGGGCCGTCGCACGCGACGTCCGGACCGGTGCCACGTCCGAGCGGGTCCTTCTTCCCATTCCACACCACGCGACCCCCGTTGTCAGGTGGGCTCCCCGTGCGCAGGTCACATCTCTGCAACGTCCGTCACCCGGAACGCACCGCGCCGCCGCTCCCGGAGGAGTCGGCGGCGCGGTGGTGATCGTCCCGGCTCGTGCGTGCCGTGCGAGTCGTCAGGGCTTGTTGACCACGACGGCCTTGCGGCTCTCGAGCACCTGGTCGACCAGGCCGTAGTCCTTCGCCTGCGCGGCGGTGAGGATCTTGTCGCGCTCGATGTCCTGGCGGACCTGCTCGACCGGGTTGCCCGAGTGCAGCGCGAGGGTGTCCTCGAGCCACTCGCGCATGCGGATCAGCTCGTTCGCGTGGATCTCGATGTCGGACGCCTGCGCGTAGCCGCCGCCCTCCATCGCGGGCTGGTGGATCAGCACGCGCGCGTTGGGCAGCGCGAGCCGCTTGCCCGGCTGGCCCGCCGCGAGCAGGACGGCCGCGGCGGAGGCCGCCTGCCCCAGGCAGACGGTCTGGATCTGCGGCTTGATGTACTGCATCGTGTCGTAGAGCGCGGTCATCGCGGTGAACGACCCGCCCGGCGAGTTGATGTACAGGATGACGTCGCGGTCGGGGTCCTGGCTCTCGAGCACGAGGAGCTGGGCCATGACGTCGTCGGCGGACGCGTCGTCGACCTGGACGCCCAGGAAGATGATGCGGTCCTCGAACAGCTTGGTGTAGGGGTCCTGGCGCTTGAAGCCGTAGGCCGTGCGCTCCTCGAACTGCGGGAGCACGTAGCGGGCCGACGGCGCGCCGCCGGGCAGCGCGACGCCGCCCGGACGGGCGCCCGCGCCGGCGAGGCGCTGCGCGGTGGACAGGTACTGGGACTCGGCGCTGAAGCTCACGGGTTCTCCTCGGGTGAAGTCTGGGTCCGGTCGCGGGTCAGGAGGCCGTGGTGCCGCCGCCGCCGGTCACCGACGAGGCGTTCGTGACGACGTGGTCGACGAAGCCGTACTCCTTCGCCTCCTCGGCGGTGAACCAGTTGTCCCGGTCGTTGTCCTTGATGATCTGCTCGAGCGACTGCCCGGTCTGCTCGGCCGTCAGCTCCGAGAGCACCCGCTTCATGTGCATGATGAGCTGGGCGTTGATGCGGACGTCGGTCGCCGTGCCGCCGATGCCGCCCGAGGGCTGGTGCATCATGACGCGCGCGTGCGGCGTGGCGTAGCGCTTGCCCTTGGTGCCCGACGAGAGCAGGAACTGGCCCATCGAGGCCGCCATGCCCATCGCGATCGTCGCGACGTCGGGCTGGATGTACTGCATCGTGTCGTAGATCGCCATGCCGGCCGTGATCGAGCCGCCCGGCGAGTTGATGTAGAGCCAGATGTCCTTCTCCGGGTCCTCCGCCGCGAGGAGCATCATCTGCGCGCAGATCGCGTTCGCGTTCTCGTCGCGCACCTCGGAGCCGAGCCAGATGATGCGCTCCTTGAGGAGCCGGTTGTAGATGGAGTCGTTGAGGCCGAGACCGGCGCCCTCCGCTCGGGCCAGGGGACCTGCGGCGTCCGTCCGCAGCAGCTGATCGTTCACGTCCATCTCCTTCGTCGCTCCTCGTCTCCGGGGCCGGGGCCCCGGTCGCGACGTCCACCGGCCTGTGCGGTACGGCCCGGGACGTCGCCGTTGCAGTGACCCTAACGTGGACGGCATCCGCCGTTCGTCCCGACCAGGCCCCTTTTCGCTGACGGCGCATACCGCCGCCACGACGACGGCCCCCGCACCCCGGGACGGGGTGCGGGGGCCGTGCCGACGGCTCTCGCCGGGTCAGGCCTCGGTGCTCTCCGCGGCCTTCTTCGTCGACTTCCTCGCGACCTTCTTCTTCGCCGCCTTCTCCTCGGCCTCCTCGGCCTCGACCTCGGCGACGGCCTCCTCGGCCAGCTCCTCGGTGACGGCCTCGGCAGCGGCGACCTCGGCGGCCTCCTCGACGATCTCGGCGACCTCGCCCGCGGCGTCGTCCTCGTCCGAGCCGATGAACTCGGTCAGGTCGACGACGTTGCCCGCGGAGTCCTTGACCTCGATCTGGCGCAGGGCGACGGCGAGCGACTTGGAGCGCGCGACCTCGCCGACCATGGCCGGGATCTGGCCGCCCTGGTCGAGCGACTGGATGAACTGGTTCGGGTCCATCCCGTACTGGCGCGAGGCCTGCACGAGGTACTCGAGCAGCTCGTTCTGGGCGACCTGGATCTCGAGCTTCTCCGCGAGGGTGTCGAGCAGGATCTGGTTCTTGATCGCGGTCGTCGCCTCCTCGGTGACCTCCGCGCGGTGCGCGTCGTCCTCGAGACGGCCCTCGGACTCGAGGTGACGGTGCACCTCGGCCTCGACGACGCCCGACGGCACGGGGATCTCGACGGCGTCGTTGAGCGCCTTGAGGAGCTCGTCGCGCGCGGCGACGGCCTGGTTGGACGTCTTGATGCTCGCGACCTGCTCGCGCAGGTCGGCCTCGAGCTCCGCGAGCGTGTCGAACTCCGACGCGAGCTGCGCGAAGTCGTCGTCGGCCTCGGGCAGGTCGCGCTGCTTGACGGTCGTCGCGGTGACCGTGACCTCGGCGTCCTTGCCCTCGTGCTCGCCGCCGGCGAGCGGCGCCGTGAACGTCGTGGTCTCGTCGGCCGACAGGCCGGTGAGCGCCTCGTCGAGGCCCTCGAGCATGTTGCCCGAGCCGATCTGGTAGCTGATGCCGGAGACCGAGTCGACCTCCTCGCCGTCGACGACGGCCTTGAGGTCGAGGACGACGAAGTCGCCCTCGGCGGCCGGGCGGTCCACGCCGACGAGCGTGCCGAAGCGCTCGCGCAGCGCGTCGAGGCGCTCCGTGACGTCCTCGTCCGAGACCTCCGCGGCGTCGATCGTCACGGCGAGCGACGACAGCTCGGGCAGGTCGAGCTCGGGGCGGACCTCGACCTCGGCCGAGAACTTCAGCGGGCCCTCGGCGTCGAGCGGGACCTCGGTCACGTCGACCTCGGGCTGGCCGAGGGGGCGGATGCCCGACTCGCTCACGGCCTGGCGGTAGAAGCCGGACAGCCCGTCGTTCACGGCGTGCTCGAGGACCGCGGCGCGACCGACGCGCTGGTCGATGATGCGCGGCGGGACCTTGCCCTTGCGGAAGCCGGGGATGTTCACCTGCTCCGCGATGTGCTGGTAGGCGTGGTCGATGCTCGGCTTGAGCTCGTCGTACTCCACCTCGACGGTCAGCTTGACCTTGGTGGGGTCCAGGGTCTCGACGGCGCTCTTCACTTCGATGATCTCCAACTGATCGGGGCGGGCCGGCGTGCGGCTACGGGACGAGCTGCGCGCTCCGCCGGGAGGCCGGCGGGTCCGTGCGGACCCACGTGCGGCCCCTGGGGGCGTACGGGCAACCCGTCCAGCCTACGCCACCGCGGCGCAGCGCCGGCGCGGACGGTCGCGCGGCGGCGGCGACGCCGACCGCTCCCTCGGGTCAGACCTCGCGGAACGCCGCCGGCAGCGAGTAGGTGCCGGTCGTCTCGACGATCACGACCACGGCACCCTCGGAGTCGTCCCGGGTCCACGACCGGTGCTCCTCGCCCGTCTCCCAGAGGGCCAGCAGGCCGGGCGCGAGCGTCCGGCGGACGTCGTCCGGGCCGCAGACCTCGACCTCGCCCGAGACCACGGCGAACACCTGGGCCGACGTCGCCGCGTGCCGCCCGACCGTGCCGCCCGGAGCCACGCGGGCGACGTGGACACGCGTCTCCCCCGCGCCCTCGCCGGCGACGGCGCGGGGGAGGAAGTCCATGACGACGCCCTCGCTGCCGAACGCGTCGACGTCCCGGCGCGGCACCTCGAAGATCCTCACGATGCCGCGTCCGCCGTCCTCGTTCGTCCGGTCCCGTCGTGTCGGGGTGACAGGATTCGAACCTGCGACCTTCCGCTCCCAAAGCGGACGCGCTACCAACCTGCGCCACACCCCGTGCACCCGCCGGCGACGGCGGGCCAGCGCAAGTGTACGGGTGGGTGGGACCGGCGACGTCGACGGCGCGGTCTCCGCGACGGCCGGGCGGGCCCCCGACCGGAGGACCGCTCCCGTTTGCTAGGGTGGCGCCGCGGGTCGGCACGACCGACCGACGCGGGCGTAGCTCAATGGTAGAGCCTCAGTCTTCCAAACTGATTACGCGGGTTCGATTCCCGTCGCCCGCTCCGGCGCGTCATCGCAGGACGTCCCACGGGCGCCCCCACCTCCCCGGTGGGGCGCCCGTCGTCGTCCGGTCGGCGGACCGCGTTGCCGCCCCACGACGTGGACGGATACCCTCGGACCATCGAGCGCCCCGGCGCGGCCGGGCACCCCCTGCCGAGCACGTCGACCCGACGACCCGCGGGCGCCGTCGAGCAGGAGGAGCGAGGAATGACCGCGATCGCCGCGCGTCCCGCATCGCCCCGTCGCGCCCTCGCGCGCACCTCCTGTTGTCGCTGTCACGGCTGTCGCTGACGACCGTCGGACGCGACCGACGTCCCGCGCACCCGCCGCACGACCGGACGGTCGCCCCCGTGCCGGTCCGCCGCGCGAGTCGCCGCGCGACGCCGGACCCTCGGAGCAGGCTCTCCGGGAGCCCCGCAGCCCTCATCCCGCAGCACCCGGTGCCCCCGCACCGTCGCACCCCCCGTTGGTCCCCCTGGCTCGTCCCGAGCCGTCGACAGAAGAGGAAGCCATGGCACGCATCTACGACGACGTCACGAAGCTCGTCGGCAACACCCCGCTCGTCCGCCTCAACAAGCTCACCGAGGGCGTCGGCGCGACCGTCGTCGGCAAGCTCGAGTTCTACAACCCGGCGAACTCCGTCAAGGACCGCATCGGCGTCGCGATCATCGACGCGGCCGAGGCGTCGGGCGAGCTGAAGCCCGGCGGGACGATCGTCGAGGCGACGTCCGGCAACACGGGCATCGCGCTCGCGATGGTCGGCGCGGCGCGCGGCTACGACGTCGTCCTGACGATGCCGGAGACGATGTCCAAGGAGCGCCGCGCCCTGCTGCGCGCCTTCGGGGCGGAGCTCATCCTCACGCCCGGGTCGGAGGGCATGAAGGGCGCGGTGAACAAGGCCGACGAGATCGTCGCCGAGCGCGCGGGCGCGATCCTCGCCCGCCAGTTCGCGAACGAGGCCAACCCGGCGATCCACCGCGCCACGACGGCGGAGGAGATCTGGGCGGACACCGACGGTCAGGTCGACATCGTCGTCGCCGGCATCGGCACGGGCGGCACCATCACCGGGGTCGGCCAGGTGCTCAAGGAGCGCAAGCCGGGCGTGCAGATCGTGGCCGTCGAGCCCGAGGAGTCCGCGATCCTCAACGGAGGCGCGCCCGGTCCGCACAAGATCCAGGGCATCGGCGCGAACTTCGTCCCCGAGATCCTCGACACCTCCGTCTACGACGAGGTGATCGACGTCAACGCGGAGACCGCCGTCGAGTTCGCGCGCCGCGCGGCCAAGGAGGAGGGCCTGCTCGTCGGCATCTCCTCCGGCGCGGCGATCGCTGCGGCGCTGCAGCTCGCCGCGCGCCCGGAGAACGCGGGCAAGCTCATCGTGACGATCATCCCGTCGTTCGGCGAGCGGTACCTGTCCTCGATCCTCTACGCGGACCTGCTGGACTGACGTGACCGACCTGCGACCCGCGCGCGGACCCGCCGTCACCCCGTCCCGGGTGCGGCGGTTCCTGCGCGTCCTCGCCGAGGACCTCGAGGCGGCCCGGCACCGCGACCCCGCGGCACGCAGCCGCCTCGAGGTCGCCCTCGCCTATCCGGGGGTCCACGCGGTCTGGGCGTACCGGCTCGCGCACCGCATGTGGCGCGAGCCGGTGCTGCGCCTCCCGGCGCGGCTCCTGTCCCAGGTGGCGCGGGCGCTCACGGGCGTGGAGATCCACCCCGGGGCGCGCATCGGCCGACGCCTCTTCATCGACCACGGCATGGGGGTCGTCGTCGGCGAGACGGCGGTCGTCGGCGACGACGTGGTGCTGTTCCACACGTCCACCCTCGGCGGGCGGTCGATGAAGCGCGGCAAGCGGCACCCCACGCTCGGGGACCGGGTGGTCGTGGGAGCGGGCGCCAAGATCCTCGGACCGGTGTGGGTCGGCGACGACGCGCAGGTGGGGGCGAACGCCGTCGTCGTCAAGGACGTCCCGGCGGGCGCGGTCGCGGTCGGGGTGCCCGCCCGCGTCCGGATGCCGGCCGCGCACCGGGGGGCGGACCCCGTCGAGGACCCGTCCCTGCTCATCGAGTACGTGATCTGACCCGTCGGCTCGGGCACCCGGCCGGGGTGCCCGAGCACGGCCGGGGGTCCGCTAGGGTAGGACGTGCGGTACCCGGGACGCGGCGTCTCGGATATCCCCCTGCCCGTCACGCCGGCCCGGGTACCGCGCTCACGCACCCGTCCGCCCTCGACGACGAGGAGTCGCCTTGCGCCTCGGCATCCACACCGGCTACTGGTCCGCCGGCCCTCCCGAGGGCGTCGAGGACGCGGTCGTCGCAGCGGACCGGCTCGGTGTCGACTCGGTCTGGACGGCCGAGGCCTACGGGTCCGACGCCTTCTCGCCGCTCGCCTGGTGGGGGTCGCGCACGTCGCGGATCCGCCTCGGCACGGCCGTCGCCCAGATCTCGGCGCGCACCCCCACCGCGACCGCCATGGCCGCGCTCACGATGGACCACCTCTCCGGCGGACGCTTCGTCCTCGGCCTGGGCGTCTCCGGCCCCCAGGTCGTCGAGGGGTGGTACGGGCAGCCCTACGCCCGCCCGCTCGCCCGCACGCGCGAGTACGTGGACGTCGTCCGGCAGGTCCTGGCCCGGGAGGCTCCCGTCACGAGCGCCGGCCCGCACTACCCGCTCCCCCTGCCCGACGGCGCGGGCACCGGTCTCGGCAAGGCGCTGCGCTCCACGGTCCACCCGCTGCGCGCGGACCTCCCGATCCATCTCGCGGCCGAGGGCCCCAAGAACATCGCTCTCGCGGCGGAGATCGCCGACGGCTGGCTGCCGCTCTTCTACTCCCCCCGCATGGACGACGCGTTCCGCGAGCTGCTCGCCGACGGCTTCGCCCGGCGCGCGCCGGAGCGCTCCCCCGTCGCCGACTTCGAGGTCAGCGCGACCGTGCCCGTCGTCGTCGACGAGCACGTCGAGCGCGCCGCCGACCGCGTGCGCCCGTTCCTCGCCCTGTACGTGGGCGGCATGGGCGCGAAGGGGGCGAACTTCCACCGGGACGCGCTCGACCGGCTCGGGTACGCCGACGCGTGCGACGAGATCCAGGCGCACTACCTCGCAGGCCGCAAGGACCTCGCCGCCGCGGCCGTGCCGACGGCGATGGTCGAGGACGTCGCGCTCGTCGGACCGGCCGACAAGATCGGCCGCGAGCTCGAGGCGTGGCGGGCCACCGCGGTCACGACGCTCCTCGTCCAGGGCGACGCGACCGCCGTGCGCACGCTCGCGGGTCTTCTCACGCCCTGACGCGCGGTGCGCGCACCGCGCGTCCGCTCAGCCCGCCGGGCCCGCCTCGTCGAGCTCGTCGGGCTCGGGGAACCACACCGCGCGACGCAGGTCCACGCGCCGGCCGTCCCGCGAGAGCGGGCACCCCTCCGCCCGGAGCTCGGTGAGCGCCGCGTCGAGGTGGTGCGCCGGCGGCGACCCCGCCGCGTTCACGACGCGCCACCACGGGACCGGCGCGCCGTCGTCGTCCACCCCCGCCGACCCCGCCAGCACGGCGCCCACCTGGCGCGGACCGCCGCGGTGCAGCGACTCGGCGACGATCTCGGCCACGAGGCCGTAGGTCATGGCACGCGCTGCGGGGATCTGCCGGACCAGCGCGAGCACGGCGCCCGCGTACTCCTCCGCCGGGGAGGCGGTCGTGGGACGGGCGTCGGCGGGCACGTCCGGCACTCTACGACCCGCCCCCGTCACGCCCCGTCCCCGGCCGCGCCCGCGAGGTCCGTCGGGCGGCAATCCCCTGGCGCGGGAGCGCCCCGACGGCCAGGATCGGCGCATGAGCCACCACGACACCGGCCGTGCGTCGCCGCGCCCCGGCGACGCACCCGCCCTGCCCGACGGCTGCACGTTCACCGAGCTCGGGCCCCAGGACCTGCGGGACGTGCTCGAGCTCGACGCGTGGGCGTTCCCGTCGCCCGTCGCGGTCGACGACCTGCTCGACCTCCCGTCGCCGCTCACGTGGTCGCGCACCGTCGGCGTCGTGCGCGACACGCAGGACGCCGACGCCGAGCCCGTCGACGGCGCCGTCCCGGTGCGGCGCGAGCTCGTCGGGCTGCACTCGTCCTACCCGTTCTCCCGCTTCCCCGTGCCGGGCGCGACGACGCCCGTCGCCGGGCTCACGTGGGTCGGAGTGCACCCGGCGCACCGGCGCCGCGGCCTGCTCACCGCGATGATGCACCGGCACCTCGCGGACTGCCGCTCACGCGGCGAGGCGGTCTCGGCGCTGTTCGCCGCGGAGGCGCCGATCTACGGGCGGTTCGGCTACGGCCGGGCGGCCGACGACCTGCGCGTCGCGGTCCCGCGCGGCGCGCGGCTGCGCGACGTCCCCGGCGCGGAGCGGCACACCGTGCGGATCGAGCAGGCGGACCGTGCGCGGCACGGCGACCTGGTCGCCGCCCTGCACGAGCGGGCCGGCAGCGACCCGACGGGTCGCGGCGCGGACGGGATCCTCAACCGCCCCGGCTGGGCGACGCGCGAGACCGCCGAGCTGGACGCCACGTTCTGGGGCGACCCGCCCGCGTTCCGCCGGGGGAAGGAGTCGATGCGGATCGTGGTCGTCGAGCTCGACGGCGAACCGCGCGGGTACGCGCGCTTCCGTCGCACGCTGTCGTGGGAGCCCGCCGGTCCGCGCGGCACCGTGTCGGCCGGGGAGGTCGTCGCGCTCGACGCGGCGGCTGCGCGAGCCCTCTGGGGCGTGCTCACCGACCTCGACCTCTCGCACGAGGTCACGCCGTTCATGATCCCCGTCGACGACCCGCTCACCCAGCTCCTCGTCGACCCGCGGTCCGCGTCGCCGCGCCTCGCGGACAACCTGTGGGTGCGAGTGGTCGACGTCGCCGCGGCGCTGGCGGCGCGGCGCTACGCCACGGACGTCGACGTCGTGCTGCACGTGACCGACGCGAGCCTCCCGGACAACGCGGGCCGCTGGCGCGTCCGCGCCGACGCGTTCGGCACCGCCCGCGCGGGGCGCACGGACGACGCCGCGGACCTCTCGCTCGACGTCCGCGAGCTCGGCGCGGCGTACCTCGGCGGGGTGACGCTCGCGTCGCTCGCCGTCGCCGGGTTCGTCACGGAGCACACGCCGGGCGCGCTCGCCGGAGCGAGCGCGGCGTTCTCCTGGCCCGTGGCGCCGGTGTGCAGCTGGGTGTTCTGAGCAGCCGCTCAGGCCTGGCACACCGGGCAGCGGTAGAGGCTGCGGCCGGAGAGCTCCGACCGGAGGACCGTCGCGCCGCACACGCGGCACGGGAGCCCGTCGCGGTGGTAGACGTAGAACGCCTCGTCGGCCGGGACCGCGTCGGGCGCACCGTCGGTGTTCTGGCGGACCCGCGACCGGCCGCGCCCCGCCGGCCCGAGGCCGTCGCCGACGCTCGTCGGCGCGGGGCCGCCGTCACGGTCCTCCGGTCGCGTCGTGACGATCGCGCCGGTGCGCGTCCCCTCCTTCATGAGCACCACGAGGTCGTCCCACAGGTCCCTCAGGACGTCGACGGGCACGTCCCGGCCGGGCCGCAGCGGGTCCAGGCGGGCACGGAACAGGGACTCGGCGCGGTAGATGTTGCCGACGCCCGCGACGACGTCCTGATTCATGAGCAGGAGGCCGACGGGGCTCCGCGAGCGCCGCACGCCCTCGACGAACGCCTCCCGCGGGTCCGGCTCCCCCGGTCCGACGTCGCGGATCGGGTCGGGCCCGAGCCGCGCCTCGACGGCGCGCTTCTCGTCGCCCGTCACGACCTCGCACGCGGTGGGCCCGGTGAGGTCCGCGACGGCGTGGTCGCCCACGAGCCGCACCCGCACCGCCCCGCGCGGCGGCGGTGGCGACCACGCGTCGTCGGGCAGCAAGGCACGGGCCGACGGGTCGAGCGCCGGGACGGTCTCCCGCTCACCGACACGACGCCGGGGCGCCCCGATCGCGTGCACGACGACGGCGCTCCCGTCCCCCGAGAACGTCCACGCGCCGTACAGGCCGAGGTGCACCCGCAGCCACCGAGCAGGCGCCGCGTCCCCGGACCACGGCTCCCCCGGCCCGTCCGCGGGACCTGGCGCGAAGCCGAGGAACAGCTGCTTGCCCCAGGCCTCGCTCGCCACCAGCACGTGGCCGTCGAGGAGCGCCGCACCGGCGGCGAACCGTCCCTGCGGGCTGGTCACGGCGAGCCGCTGCCCGGTGAAGAGCTCCGCGAACGTGCGCGCCAGCCGGTGGACGGTGTGCCCTTCCGGCACCTCAGGCGGTCGTGCCGCGCGACGCCTCGTACGCGGCGAGCTGGTCGATGCGGCGCTGGTGACGCGGGTCGCCGCTGAAGGGCTCCGCGAGGAACGCGTCGACGAGCTCCACCGCCTCGTCGACCGGGTGCTGGCGGGCGCCGACCGCGACGACGTTCGCGTCGTTGTGCTGGCGGCCCAGGCGCGCGGTCTCGAGGTTCCACGCGAGCGCGGCACGGACCCCGGTCACCTTGTTCGCGGCGATCTGCTCGCCGTTGCCCGACCCCCCGATGACGACGCCGAGCGAGCCCGGGTCGGCGACGACGGCCTCGCCCGCCGCGAAGCAGAACGAGGGGTAGTCGTCGAGGGCGTCGTACTCGTGCGCCCCGTGGTCCACCACGTCGTGGCCGGCGGCCCCGAGGTGCTCCACGAGATGGACCTTGAGCTCGTACCCGGCGTGGTCGGAGGCGATGTGAACGCGCATGCGCCCATCATGCCGCAGCCGGACCCCGGACCGTCGGGAGGAGGCCGTAGCCTGAGACGCATGACACAGACCTCCCCGTCGACCACACCGCCGTCCCCGACCGGAGCCGCACCCGCCGGGCAGGGGTCCGGCATCGACCTCACCGCCCTCGACGCCGGGACCCGTCCGCAGGACGACCTGTACCGGCACGTGAACGGCCGCTGGCTCGCGACCCACGAGATCCCCGCGGACCGCGCGATGGACGGCGCCTTCCGCGCCCTGCACGACCAGGCCGAGGTGCACGTGCGGGAGATCATCACGGACCTCGGCGAGGCCGTGGCGTCGGGAGCCGCGGACGTCGGGCCCGACGCGGCGAAGGTCGGCGCGCTGTACGCGAGCTTCATGGACACCGAGCGCATCGAGGCCCTCGGCACGACGCCGCTGCAGCCGGACCTGGCGCTCGTCGCCGCGGCGACCACGCAGGCCGAGCTGACCGGAGCCCTCGGCGCGCTCCAGCGGACCGGCGGCGCGAGCGCTCTCGGGTTCTGGGTCGACAACGACGCGAAGGACCCCGAGCGGTACGTCGCGTACCTCTACCAGTCCGGCCTCGGCCTGCCCGACGAGGCGTACTACCGCGAGGACCAGTACGCGCCCGTGCGCGAGAAGTACGTCCACCACGTGGCGCGGATGCTCGCGATCGTGGGCGTCACGACCGAGACCTGGGGCGCACCGCCCGAGGAGGCGGCGCAGCGCGTCGTCGCGCTCGAGACGAAGCTCGCCGCGAAGCACTGGGACGTCGTGCGCGACCGCGACGCCGACCTCACGTACAACCCCCGCACGCTCGTCGCGCTGGCCGACGAGGCGCCCGGCTTCGACTGGCGCGCTTGGGTCCTCGCGCTGGGCGCGCCGGAGGGGTCGCTCGACGACGTCGTCGTGCGCGAGCCCGACTTCGCCACCGGCTTCGCCGCGCTGTGGGAGTCCGAGCCGCTCGAGGACTGGAAGCTGTGGATGGTGTACCACCTGGTCACCGCCCGCGCGCCGTACCTCGCGGACGAGGTCGTCGAGGCGAACTTCGACTTCTACGGCCGCACGCTGTCGGGCGCGCAGGAGGTGCGCGAGCGCTGGAAGCGGGGCGTGTCCGTCGTCGAGGGCGCGCTCGGCGAGGCCGTCGGGGCGCAGTACGTCGCCCGACACTTCCCGCCCACGCACAAGGCCCGGATGGAGGACCTCGTCGCCCACCTCGTCGCGGCGTACCGCGAGTCGATCCAGGGGCTCGACTGGATGACCGAGGAGACGAAGACCAAGGCGCTCGCGAAGCTCGAGGCGTTCACCCCCAAGATCGGGTACCCCGTGAAGTGGCGCGACTACGCGGCGCTCGTCGTCGAGCCGGACGACCTCGTGGGCAACGTCCGCAGGGCGCACGCCTTCGAGCAGGACCGGGAGCTCGGCAAGATCGGCAAGCCCCTCGACCGCGACGAGTGGTTCATGACCCCCCAGACGGTCAACGCCTACTACAACCCGGGGATGAACGAGATCGTCTTCCCCGCGGCCATCCTCCAGCCGCCGTTCTTCGACCCGGACGCCGACGACGCCGTGAACTACGGCGGGATCGGCGCCGTGATCGGTCACGAGATCGGCCACGGGTTCGACGACCAGGGCTCCAAGTACGACGGCGCCGGCCGGCTCGAGGACTGGTGGACGCCCACGGACCGCGACGAGTTCGAGAAGCGCACCAGGGCGCTCATCGACCAGTACGACGCGTACCGCCCCGCGCAGCTCTCCGAGGACGGGCCGCACGTCAACGGCGCGCTGACCATCGGGGAGAACATCGGCGACCTCGGCGGCCTGTCGATCGCGCTCAAGGCGTACCGGATCGCGCTCGGCCGGCCGCTCGCGGACGCACCGGTCGTGGACGGCCTGACCGGCATCGAGCGCGTGTTCCTCGGCTGGGCCCAGGTGTGGCAGTCGAAGGGCCGCGACGAGGAGGTCGTGCGACGCATCGCGACCGACCCCCACTCGCCCAACGAGTTCCGGTGCAACGGGGTCGTGCGCAACGTCGACGAGTTCTACGAGGCCTACGACGTCCAGCCCGGCGACGCGCTCTACCTCGCCCCCGAGGAGCGCGTGCGCATCTGGTGAGAGACGGGTGGCGAACGGGGGTGGCGCCGGGACCGGGACGGTCCCGGCGCCACCCCTTCGCCGTCGTCCGCGGACGACGGCGAGGCGATGGCGACGGTGTGGCGACGGCCGCGGCGCCGCGGTCAGAGCGAGCGGATGCCCGCCTTGGCGACGGTGAACCCCTTGCCGGTCGCGTCGTCGCGGCACGTGACGCCCGTGTTCTCGCTGTCGCACGTGAAGCCGCCGACGGTCTTCGACTCCCCGTACGGAAGCACCTCGACGTCGGCCGCGGCCGGCTGCGGCTGCTCGGCGGCCGGCACGCACGGCTGGTTCACCCCGGCGTCGTCGAGCACCACGCGGTACCCGACGCTCCCGTCGCAGCCGGCGACCGGAGCGGGCTGCGTCGCCAGCTCGGCGATCGAGCACGTGACGCCGACGTCGGTCATCTCGCACGCGATGTTGCGCGTCTCGGACGCGAAGGTCTCGGTGACCGTCGGGGCCTGGGTCGTGGGCTCGGCGTCCTGGGTGGTGCCGGCGGACGGTGCAGCGCCCGGGTCGGCCGGGTCGTCCGCGCCGCCTCCCCCGCCGAGGAGCGAGATCGCGAACACGACCGCGCCGACGACGAGCAGGAGGTCGACGACGATGAACGCGATCCAGCCCGGGCTCAGCCGCCCGGACGGTCCACCGCCACGGCCACCGCCACCGCCACCCCCACCGTTCCCCCGCCCCAGGGGGCGGCGGCGAGGCCGGGCCGCCGCCGGAAGCCGGGCCCCGAGCCGGGGTCGCCGGCGCGGGGGCCGTGGCCGGCGGGTGGTACGCGGGCTGGGGGGCCGGGCCGGCCGCCGCCGCGGCGGGACCCCGTGACGGGGCGGGCGACGGCGCGTACGCCGGGGGCGCCGCGTAGGCAGGCTGCGGTGCGTGGGCGGGCTGCGGCGCGTGGGCCGGCTGCGGTGCGTAGGCCGGGGACTGCGGCGCGACCGCGGCGAACCCGGCTGGTCGGTCGCGTACCGCACGCGCTGCGGGGGGACCGCGGCGGACGTCGCGTGGACCGGGGACCCTACCGCCGGCTGCACGACGGTCGCGGGCCCGTCCGTGTACGCGGGCTCTGGCGAGCGGTGCGCCGGTGCGGACGGCGCGAAGGCCGGCGGGGCGCCCACCGACCACGCAGCCGTGCCGGTGACCTGCGTGTCCTCACGACGTCCGGCCGGCGTCCCCGGGACGCCGCCGGGGGGCGGCGGCGGGGGCGGCACGGGTGCGTTCGGGGACATGCTCGGCTCCTTGCGGACTCCTCGTCGGACCCGCCCGGCCGTCGCCGGGCGACGCGCGGGCCTCTGTGTCGGCGGGCCCGCAACCGATGAAGCATGGCACGGCGCCGGGCCGCCGGTCGAACCTCGACGGATCCTGGGGGGACCCTGCGGGCGCGCCGTCGCGGCGACGGCGCGCCCCCGGATCAGTCGAAGACGGGGCCCTGGGTCCGCGTCCGCTTGATCTCGAAGAAGCCGGGCGTGCCCGCGACGAGCACGCAGCCGTCCCACAGCCGGCCCGCGGCCTCGCCCTTCGGCGCCGGGGTGACGACGGGGCCGAAGAAGGCGGTGCCGCCGAACGCGACGACCGGGGTGCCGACGTCCTCGCCGACGCGCCCGATGCCCTCCGCGTGCGACGCGCGCAGCTGCTCGTCGTAGGCGTCGCTCGTCGCGGCCTCCGCGAGCGACGCGGGCAGGCCGACCTCCGCGAGCGCCTCGGCGAGGACGGCGTCGTAGTCGTCGCGGCCGCCGGGGTGCAGGCGCGTGCCGATCGCGTCGTACAGCGGCTTGACGACCTCGTCGCCGTGCTCGACCCGCGCCGCCGTGACCACCCGGACCGGTCCCCAGGCCTTGTCCATGAGCTCGCGGTACGTCGCGGGCAGCTCGCGTCCCTCGTTGAGGACGGCCAGGCTCATGACGTGCCAGCGCACGGACACGTCGCGCACCTGCTCCACCTCACCCATCCAGCGGCTCGTCATCCAGGCCCAGGGGCACACGGGGTCGAACCAGAAGTCGGCGACCTGGACGCCGGACCGCGGGGCGGCGGGGTCGTCCAGGGCGGTGGCGGGGGTGGTCGGGTCCGACGTCGCGGCACGGCTCACGGGCTCAGCTCTCCTTCGTGCGGGGTCGCCCGGGCGGACGCGTCGCCGGGCGTGGGTCGTCTTACCCGACACCGAGCGGGCCCCAGGTATTCCCGGGGGTGCGTCCGAGCACGCGTGGGATGATCGTCCCTGGCTCACAGGCCGTGACCGAGCCCCATCGATACCGAGGAGATGCAGTGCCCGGAGAGAACCTCACCCGCGCCGAGGCGAGCGAGCGCGCGGCGATCGTCGACGTCCGCTCCTACGACGTCGCACTGGACCTCACGACGGGTGCGACGACGTTCGCCTCGACGACCGTGGTCCGGTTCACCGCGACGGAGGGCGCGTCGACGTTCGTCGACCTCGTCGCGCCGTCGGTCCGCGAGGTGGTGCTCAACGGACGCTCGCTGGACCCGGCCGAGGTCTTCGCGGACTCGCGGATCGCGCTCGACGGGCTGGCTGCGGAGAACGAGCTGCGCGTCGTCGCGGACTGCGGCTACACGAACACGGGCGAGGGCCTGCACCGCTTCGTCGACCCCGTCGACGGCGAGGTCTACCTCTACACGCAGTTCGAGGTGCCGGACTCCCGCCGCGTGTTCGCGGTGTTCGAGCAGCCCGACCTCAAGGCGACGTTCGCGTTCACCGTCACGGCCCCGGCGGCGTGGCAGGTCGTGAGCAACCAGCCGACGCCGGAGCCGGAGGCGCTCGGCACGGTCGGCGACCCGACCGGCACGGGCGCGGGCGACGTCGAGGTGGCCCGCTGGGTGTTCGAGCCGACGCCGCGCATCTCGTCCTACATCACGGCGCTCGTCGCCGGGCCGTACGTCGTGGAGCGCAGCGAGCTCACGTCCTCGGACGGCCGCACGATCCCCCTCGGCGTCTTCGCGCGGGCCTCGCTCGCCGAGCACCTCGACGCCGACTACGTGTTCGAGAAGACCCGCGAGGGGTTCGCCTTCTTCGAGGAGGCGTTCGAGCACCCGTACCCGTTCGACAAGTACGACCAGCTCTTCGTGCCCGAGTACAACATGGGCGCGATGGAGAACGCGGGCTGCGTCACGTTCACGGAGACGTACGTGTTCCGCTCCAAGGTCACGGACGCGGTCAAGGAGCGTCGCGTCGTGACGATCCTGCACGAGCTCGCCCACATGTGGTTCGGCGACCTCGTGACCATGAAGTGGTGGAACGACCTGTGGCTCAACGAGTCGTTCGCGGAGTACGCGTCCACGCTCGCGACGGCCGAGGCGACCGAGTGGACCGAGGCCTGGACGACGTTCACGGCCATGGAGAAGTCCTGGGCGTACCGCCAGGACCAGCTGCCCTCGACGCACCCGATCGTCGCGACGATCAACGACCTCGAGGACGTCTTCGTCAACTTCGACGGGATCACGTACGCCAAGGGCGCGTCCGTCCTCAAGCAGCTCGTCGCGTGGGTCGGCCAGGAGCAGTTCCTCGCCGGGGTCGCGGCCTACTTCCGCAAGCACGCGTGGGGGAACACGGAGCTGCGCGACCTGCTCGTCGAGCTCGAGACGACGAGCGGGCGGGACCTCACCGACTGGTCGGCGAAGTGGCTCGAGACCGCGGGCGTGAACACGCTGCGCCCGGAGATCGAGCTCGACGCCCACGGCCGGATCGTGTCCTTCGCGGTGCTCCAGTCGGCTGCACCGGAGCACCCGACCCTGCGGCCGCACCGCCTCGGGATCGGCTTCTACGACCTCGACCGCGGCCCGGACGGCGGCGAGACGCTCACGCGCGTGCACCGCGTCGAGGTCGACGTCGACGGTGCGCGCACCGAGGTCCCCGAGCTGCGCGGCGTCGACCGGCCGCAGCTCGTCCTGCTCAACGACGACGACCTGGCCTACGCCAAGATCCGGCTCGACCCGGCCTCGCTCGCCGTCGCGACCGAGCACCTCGCCGACCTCGTCGACCCGCTCGCGCGCTCGCTCGTGTGGGGCTCCGCCTGGGACGCGACGCGCGACGGCGAGGCACCGGCGAGCGACTACGTGCGCCTCGTGCTCGGCAACATCGCGCGCGAGACCGAGTCCACGACGATCCGCACGACCCTCAACCAGCTCGCGCTCGCCGCGAAGACGTACGTCGCGCCCGAGCGGCGCGCGGACACGCTCGTCGAGGTCGGCGACACGCTGTGGTCCCTCGCCCAGGAGGCGGACCCGGGCTCCGACCTGCAGTTCCAGCTCGTGAAGTTCTTCGCGCACCTCGCGTCCACGCCCGCGCACGGCGAGGCGCTGCGGGGCCTGCTCGACGGCTCGGCCGGGCTCGACGGCCTCGAGATCGACACGGACCTGCGGTGGGAGATCCTCGAGGGCCTCGTCCTCCTCGACCTCGCGGACGACGCGGAGATCGAGGAGACGCTCACCGCCGACTCGACGGCGACCGGCCAGCAGTCGGCCGCCCGCGCCCGGGCCACCGTCCCGACGGCGGACGCCAAGCGGGCCGCGTTCGACCGGCTCGTCGCCACCGACGGCGCGCCGAACGCCATCGTCCGGGCGACGACGCAGGGGTTCCAGCACGTCAACGACCCGGAGTCGCTCGCTCCCCTGGTCGGCGCGTACTTCGACGCCCTGCTCCCGCTGTGGGACGAGCGGTCGTACCACATCGCCGAGGCGCTCGTCACAGGCCTGTACCCCGCGCCGCTCGCCACCGCCGCGCTGCGGGACGCGACGCGGGAGTGGCTCGACGCCAACGCGGAGGCGGCCCCCGCGCTGCGCCGCCTCGTCGTCGAGAACCTCGCCGGGGTCGAGCGCGCGCTCGCCGCGCAGGCCGCCGACGCCTGACCCGACCCGCCGAGGTGGTACCGCAGCAGCCGAGGTAGTACCCCGGTCGTGACAGCGGTACTACCTCGGCGGACCGGGGTACTGCCTCGGCGGACCGGGGTACTGCCTCGCCGACCGGGGTGCTACGTCGGCTCGGGCGCGTTCATCGCCTTGGCGAGAGAGCGCAGGCGCGCGTTGTCGAAGAGGTCCTCGAGCAGGACGACGTTCCCCGACGCGTCGCCGAGGGGCACCTTCCAGTTCGGGTACTCGGTGTTCGTGCCCGGCTGGTTCTGCGAGCGCCGCTCCCCGACCGCGTCGGCGAGCGAGACGCCGAGCAGCGCGGCCGGTGTCCGCCGGATCAGGCGGTGCAGCGCCTCGACGAGCTCGCGCTCGGACGGGTCCTCACCCACGAGACCGCGCTCCCTCAGGAACGTGAGCATCGCGTCACGCTCGGCGCGCGCGGCGCGCCGCACGTCCGCGACGGGCTCCGTGAGGACGCCCAGCCGCTCCCGCAGCTCCACGTGCTCGCCCGCGAGGTAGCCCGCCGTCGGGGGCAGGTCGTGCGTCGTGACGGTCGCGAGCGTGAGCGGCCGGTACTCCTCGGGGGGCAGCGGTGCTCCGTCCTCGGTGCGCTCGAACCACAGGACCGACGTGCCGAGGACGCCGCGCTCGGCCAGGTAGTCCCGCACCCACGGCTCGAAGACGCCGAGGTCCTCGCCGATGACGATCGCGCCCGCGCGGTGCGCCTCGAGGCACAGGATGCCGATCAGGGCCTCGTGGTCGTAGCGGACGTACGCCCCGGCGTCGGCCCGCGCTCCGCCCGGGATCCACCAGAGGCGGAACAGGCCGATGACGTGGTCGATGCGGATCGCGCCCGCGTGCCGCAGCACGGTGCGCAGCATGTCGCGGTACGGCGCGTACCCGGCGCGCGCCAGCTCGCGCGGGTGCCACGGCGGCTGAGACCAGTTCTGCCCCTGCTGGTTGTACATGTCCGGGGGCGCACCGACGGACACGCCGGTCGCGAGCACGCCCCGGTTCGCCCAGACGTCGGCACCCTCGGGGTGCACGCCGACCGCGAGGTCGTGCATGATCCCGACCGTCATGCCGGCCTCGCGCGCGGTGCGCTGCGCGACGCGCAGCTGCTCGTCAGCGACCCACTGGAGCCAGCAGTAGAAGTCGACCCGGTCCGCGACGTGCTCGCGGAGCGCGGCGACCGTCGGGCTCGAGGGGTCCGTCGCCCCCGGCGGCCAGTCGCGGTCGCCGTAGTGGTCGACGAGCGCGCACCACGTCGCGAAGTCCTCCAGGCCCCGGCCCTGCTCGGAGCGGAACGCCTCGAACGACGCCTGTCGCGCCGTCGACCGCGGGGCCGCGAACACGACCTCGAGGGCGGCCTTCTTCGCCTCCCACGCGGCGTCCCGGTCGATCGGGCCCGGGTCGGTGCACAGGTCGCGCACCGGGTCGACCGCCCACTCGACGAGGGAGCGGTCCGCGGCGGAGAGGTACGCGGTCTCCCGGATGTCCTCGACGCGCAGGTACAGCGGGTTGACGAACCGCCGGCTCGTGGGCAGGTAGGGCGACGGCGTCATGGGGGTCCGCGGCTCGGCGGCGTGGAGCGGGTTGACGAGCACGAAGTCGGCCCCCGCCTCGCGGGCAGCCAGCCAGGCGAGGTCCGCGAGGTCCGCGAGGTCGCCGACGCCCCACGACGCGCGGGACCGCACCGAGTACAGCTGCGCCATGAAACCCCAGGTGGGACGGTCGGCGACGGCCTCCGGCAGCTCGAGGCGCCGCGGCGTGACGACGAGCGTCGCACGGGCCTGCGTCTCCCCGCTCCGCGCGTGCAGGTCGTGCCACCCGAGCGGGAGGTCCGCCGGGACCTCGAACGTCGCGCGTCCCACGGGGCGCCCGTCGACCGTCCGCGGCTCGACGAAGACGTCGAGCTGGTCCAGCTCCCGCCGCTCGCGCGCGCTGCGCGCGTGCGGCCGTGCCGGACGCTGCTCGGCCTCGAGCTCGACCCACACCTCGACCGGAGCGCCGTCGGTGACGTGCACCGGGACGGTGACGGCCTCGCCCTGCCGGACCACGACCGTGGGCGGGAGCATGTGCCGCCACGCGTCGTCGCGGGAGTGCTCGAGCGACACCGCGACCTTCTCCGGCGACGACGCCGGGACCCCCAGCGCCTCGAGGACCGCGACCAGCGTCGACGCGCGGACCTGTCGCCTCGTGCCGTCGAAGCCCCAGAAGTCGGACGCCACGCCGTGGGCGTCGGCCAGCTGGACCAACGGCTCGGGCAGGTCCGTCTGAGAGGGTTCGCTCACGCACTGCATCCTGCCAGAACGGGGGCATCGGGGCAGGTCCTCGCCCCGGCGCGCCCAGCAGCGACGGGTAGCCTGCCGCCCATGCTCCCCTCCTTCCTGACCGTCCCCGCGGCCGACACGGGCGGCTTCGACGCGAGCAACCCCGACGACTGGCTGACGTGGTTCGTCGGCGTCCCGCTGCGCGTGATCCTCATCGTCGCGATCGGCTCGATCGCGCTCGCTCTCCTGCGCCGGGTGATCCGTCGCGTCACCGACCACATCGCCGACGGCACGGCCACCCTGCGCGGCGCGCGTCTCAAGGGCCTCGGCCAGACCGAGGTCGGCAGCGCGCTGCTGCGCGCGAACCCCCTCGCCAACGCGCGGCGCGCGGCGCGGGCGCGCACGATCGGCTCGGTGCTGCGGTCGGCCGCGAACATCATCATCGGCACGACGGTCGTGCTCATGGTCCTCGCCGAGCTGGGTCTGAACATCGGTCCGTTCCTCGCGTCCGCCGGGATCGCGGGCGTCGCGCTCGGCTTCGGCGCGCAGAGCCTCGTCAAGGACTTCCTGTCCGGGACCTTCATGCTGCTCGAGGACCAGTACGGCGTCGGCGACGTCGTCGACTTCGGCGAGGTGGTCGGCACCGTCGAGGAGGTGGCCCTGCGGGTCACGAAGGTGCGCGCGGGCGACGGGACGCTCTGGTACGTCCGGAACGGCGAGATCCTGCGGACGGGGAACCTCACCCAGGAGTGGGGCCGCGCCGTGGTCGAGGTCCGGGTCGCGTACTGGGCCGACGTCGCCCAGGTGCGCTCGGTGCTCCTCCAGGCCGCCGAGGGCGTGCGTGCGGACCCGGTGCTCGGCGCCTCCGTCACGGAGGCCCCCGAGGTGCTCGGCATCGAGGAGCTCACGGCCGAGGCGATGCTGCTCAAGGTGCAGATGAAGACCCAGGCCGCGATGCAGTGGGAGGTGGGCCGTGCGCTGCGCGCCGCGGTCCGCGACGCCCTCGACGACGCGCAGATCCCGCTCGCGGGTGCGCAGCAGGTGGTCGTCCTCGACCACTCCCCCGCGGAGCGGGACGACGACGGCGCCCGTCCCGCGGGACGGGCGGCCGCACGGGGCGCCGCCGCGGCCGCCGCGGCCGCCCCGCGTCCCGGCGCGGGCGGCCCGGCCTGACGTCAGCGCAGGCCGTCGAGCTCCGCCGCGAGGTTGTCGGCCTCGGGGCCGACGATGACCTGCACGACGCGGCCCGAGCGGACCACGCCGAACGCGCCCGTGGCCTTGAGCCGCGCCTCGTCGACCAGCTCCGGGTCCGTGACCTCGACGCGCAGGCGCGTGATGCAGGGCTCCAGGTCCACGACGTTCCCCTGGCCCCCGAGGGCGTCGAGGATCTGCTGGGCCTTCTGGTCCGAGGGGGTGCTCATCGAAGTCGTCTCCTGAGGCGAGTGCGGGAGGGCCCCGGACCGCGGATCCGGGGTGTCGGGGTGCCGTGCACCCTGGGGACAGCCTAGTCTCCTGGCACGGTTGTCACCGGATCGACGCCACGGTGAAACGAGGGCGCAACGCGCGTGTGCTCCCGTGACGCGGAGGCGGACAGGAGCGAGGTCGTGGGATCCCAGGACGAGGCGCGGCAGGTCATCACCGGCATCGGTGTGTGCGCCGGGACGGTCGTCGGACCGGTCGTGCTCATGCCGGAGCCCGTCGCCGAGCCGGCGGCGGGACTGCGTCTGCCGCCCCGCGCGGACCACGAGGCGCAGGCGCGCCGCGTGGACGACGCGGCGCGGCAGGTCGTCGCCGACCTCGAGCGCGCCGCCGCGGCGGCGCACGGCGAGAGCCACGACGTCCTCGAGGCGACCGCGGCGATGGCGGCCGACCCGACGCTCGCGGCGGACGCGCGCCGCCGCGTCCTCGACGACCACCTCGTCCCGGAGCGCGCCGTCTGGGAGGCGGCCGACGACGTCGCGCGCCGTCTCGTCGAGCTCGGCGGGTACTTCGCGGAGCGGGCGCGCGACGTGGCGGACGTCCGGGACCGGCTGGTCGCCGCGCTCACGGGCCGACCCGCGCCCGGCGTGCCGGAGCACGCCGAGCCGTTCGTGCTCGTCGCCCCCGACCTCGCGCCGTCGGCCACCGCGGCGCTCGACCCCGCGCGCGTCCTCGCGATCGTCACCGACGGAGCCGGTCCGACGTCCCACACGGCCATCGTCGCCAACGCCAAGGGCATCCCGGCGGTCGTCGCGGCCGTCGGGGCGAGCGCCGCGCTCGCGCCCGACGACCTCGTCCTCGTGGACGGCTCGGCGGGGACCGTCGTCGTGCACCCGTCGCCCGAGCAGGTCGAGGCGGCGCGCGCCCGCGGGCAGCAGGCGCGCACGTTCGACGGCACGGGCCGCACGCGCGACGGGCACCGCGTCCAGCTCCTCGCGAACGTCGGCGACCCGGCCGGCGCCGCGCCGGCCGCCGCGGCCGGGGCCGAGGGCGTCGGCCTCTTCCGCTCCGAGTTCTGCTTCCTGGACCGTGACGAGCCGCCCTCGGTCGCGGAGCAGGTCGAGGCCTACCGCGCCGTCCTGCGCGAGTTCCCCGGGCGCAAGGTCGTGGTCCGCACGCTCGACTCGGGCGCCGACAAGCCCCTGCACTTCCTCACCGTCGCCGACGAGCAGAACCCCGCGCTCGGGGTCCGCGGGCTGCGCACCGCGGCGCGCTGGCCCGACCTGCTCGAGCAGCAGCTCGACGCGATCGCGCAGGCCGCCGCCGCGGAGGAGGCCGAGGTCTGGGTCATGGCGCCGATGGTGTCGACCGTCGGCGAGACGGAGTGGTTCGTCGAGCGGTGCCACGCGCACGGGCTGGACGTGGCCGGGGTGATGGTCGAGGTGCCGAGCGCCGCCCTGCTCGCCGGCCCTATCCTCGCCCGCGCCGCGTTCGCGTCGATCGGCACGAACGACCTCACGCAGTACACGATGGCCGCCGACCGGCTCCTCGGGTCGCTCGCCGAGCTGTCGGACCCCTGGCAGCCGGCGGTGCTGCGCCTCGTCGCGGCGACGTGCGAGGGCGGTGCGCAGCAGGCCCGCCCCGTCGGCGTGTGCGGGGAGGCCGCGTCGCACCCCGTGCTCGCGGTCGTGCTCGTCGGGCTCGGCGTGTCGTCCCTGTCGATGACGGCGCGCGCGATCCCCGACGTCGCGGCGCTCCTGCGCGAGGTCGACCTCGGCGAGTGCCGCCGTCTGGCTCGGCTCGCCCTCGACGCCGAGAGCGCCGCCGCCGCGCGCGCGGTCGTCCGGGAGAACCTCCCGCAGCTCGTCGGGCTCGGCCTGTGATCCTGGCCGCACGCCACCCGGCGGGAGCGGCCGCACGCGCGCCCGGTGCGAGGATGGGGGCGTGACCACGGAGCCCACCCCCCGCACGACGCTGCCGGTCGCCGGACTGACGAACGGTGCCGCGCCCGCCGCCCCGGCGTCCTCCCCGACCCGACCGAGCCGGTCGTTCTACGACGAGGTCGGCGGCCACGAGACGTTCGTCCGGCTCGTCGACGCGTTCTACGAGGGCGTGGCGACCGACCCGGTGCTGCGCCCCATGTACCCCGAGGAGGACCTCGGTCCCGCCCGCTGGCGCCTCACCGCGTTCCTCGAGCAGTACTGGGGCGGGCCCACGACCTACAGCGAGCAGCGCGGGCACCCGCGCCTGCGGATGCGCCACGGCGGCTTCAAGGTCAACCCCGACGCGCGCGACCGCTGGCTAACGCACATGCGCGCCGCCGTCGGCACGCTCGGGCTCGCGCCGATCCACGAGGCCACGCTGTGGGACTATCTGGAGCGCGCCGCGCACTCGCTCCTCAACACCTTCGACGACTGAGCCGCCAGTTCGCACACGGCCGCGCACGCCGCCCACGCCACCGACGCCGAGCCGAGGAGACCGACCCGTGACCTCCGAGCACCCCGAGACCGACTCCGCGCCGTCGCCCGGCCCGACGTCGGACGCCGCCCCGGCCGCGCAGGTCCCCAACCCGCTGGGCCACCTCCTCGAGGTGCTGCAGCTCGAGCGCGTCGGGGACGGCGACGGGTCCGCGGCCGACCCGGAGCACTTCCGCGGCGTCAGCGTCCACCAGCCGACGGGACGCGTGTACGGGGGCCAGGTGCTCGCGCAGGCGGTCCTCGCCGCGGGCCGTACCGTCCCGGAGGGACGCCTGCCCCACTCCCTGCACGGGTACTTCCTGCGACCCGGAGACCTCTCCGTGCCGATCGACCTCGCCGTCGAGCGGCTGCGCGACGGCCGGTCGTTCAGCGCGCGCCGCACGCACGCGATCCAGCACGGCAAGCCGATCCTGTCGATGATCGCGTCGTTCCAGGAGGAGCAGGGCGGGATCGAGCACTCGTCGCCCGTCCCCGACGCGCCCGACCCGGAGACCGTGCCGTCCGCGCTCGACGTGCTCGGCGGGATCGACCACCCCATCGCCCGCTTCTGGTCCCACCACTCGGCGTTCGAGCTGCGCCACGTCGGCGGCTCGCTCTACCTCGGCCCCGACGGCGAGCCCAAGGACCACCAGATGGTGTGGATGCGCGCGCGGGGCGACGTGGGCGACGACCAGCTCCTGCACCGCGCGCTCATGGCCTACGCGTGCGACCAGGTGATGCTCGAGCCGATCCTGCGCGAGGCGGGCATCGCGTGGGTCACGCCGGGGATCTCGATCGCGAGCCTCGACCACGCCATGTGGTGGCACCGCGACGTGCGCGTCGACGAGTGGCTGCTGTACGTGCAGTCCGCGTCGAGCGCGCAGGGCGGGCGCGGCCTCGGCGCCGCCCGCGTGTTCGCCCAGGACGGGACGCTCGTCGCGTCCATCGCGCAGGAGGGCATGGTCCGCCTCCCGGCGCTGTGAGCACCGGGAGGCGGACCGTTCGGCGTCCTCAGCGGGGCGTCAGCCGCACGTGACCGACGTGTCGGCCGGCGGGGCGCCGGTGCCGATGAACCCGAACGACGTGCTCGCGCCGGCCGCGAGCGTGCCGTTCCAGCCGACGTTCGACGCGGTGAGCACTCCCCCGCTCACGCTCGTCGTCGCGTTCCAGGCCTGCGACAGCCCGCCCGGCGCGAGGTCGAGCGCGACCGTCCACCCGGCGACGCCGGAGGAACCGGCGGTCACCGTGACCTCGCCCTGGTAGCCGCCGCCCCACGACCCGCGGGTCGCGTAGGCCGCCGTGCAGGCACCGGGCTCCGGCCCGCCGTCGTCCTCGGCCGTGGTCGCCTCGACAGCGAGCGACACGGGCGAGATGTTGCCCGCCGCGTCGCGCGCCCGGACGGCGTAGCGGTACGTCGTCTCCGGCGCGAGGTCCTCGTCGGTGTACGTCGTGCCCGACGCGGTCCCGACCCGCACGCCGTCCCGCAGGACGTCGTAGCCCACGACCCGCACGTCGTCGGTCGAGGCCGTCCACGACAGCGCCGCGGTCGACGACGTCGTCCCCGTCACCGCGAGGCCGGTCGGGGTGGTCGGTGCCTCCGTGTCGTCCGGCGGGACGTCCTCGCCGAACAGCCGGTCGTAGTCCGCGAGCGCCGTCGCGACCGCCGTCTGCGCCCAGAACCGGTGGTACCGGAACTGGGGCGCGGGACCGCCGTCGAGGTGCGCCTGGACCTTGTCCCAGTCCGGGTCGTCGAGGTAGAACGACCGCAGGTCGAGGAACGAGACGCCCGGCTCGATCACGTCGCCGTTCGGCATCGTGCCGGACCAGCCCGCGGGGACGTACGTGCCGTTGCCCGTGGTGGAGGTCAGGACGTCGTCGAAGCGCCCGTAGTCGCCGCGCGTCTCGTCCGTCGCGACGCCCACCGGGTCGCTGTTCTGCTCCCAGATGGCGTCGAGCAGGTCGCGCGCCGTCTCCTGGGCGACGGTGTCGCCCGACGCGGCCGCGTAGTACATGAGCGTGCGGGCGAGCGCGCCGGCCACGCCGACGTCCTGGCCGTAGCTCTTGACGCTCACGGACAGACCGGAGTTGTCACCGGGGTTCGCGGGGTCCCACGTGTCGGGCTTGCCGGTCCACGTGAGCTCGGACGGGATCTGCCACGAGTCCTCGGTGACCGTGATGTTGTCCACGACCCACGGCACCCAGCCGTCGAGGATGTCCTCGGCCCGCTCGTCGCCGGTCTCGTGGTAGAGCTGCGCGATGCGCTCCATGCCCCATCCCTGCATGCCCATCCACTGGTTCGACGGCGGGTCGTGGTAGACGGGTGCCTCGGTGTAGGCCATGCCGTAGAACGTGGGCGTCCCGGCGGGCCGGGCCGCGTACGCGCCGTCCCACGAGTTGGTCCCGCCGCCCGCGATGCCGCCCTCGGGCGCCTGGAGCCACTGGAACAGCTCGACCTGGCGGTCGAGGCTCTTGCTCCAGTCGTCCGCGGCCGTCGGTGAGGACGGCTCGAGCGCGGGGTCGTTCGCGAGCGCCCACGCCGCCATGGGGTTCTGGTACCCGAAGTGCGCGTGGCTCGAGCCGATGCGCCACGCCCACGGGCTCGCCGTGTCGAGCGCGCCGCCCCACGCGTAGTACCAGGACAGGAGGTAGTGGGCGCTGTCCTTGCCCGTGCCGGCGGCGCACGACGTCGACGCGCAGCCCGGGGTCTTGAAGTACTTGTCGAACAGCGCGTAGCGCAGGTAGTCGCCCATCTTCGAGGCCTTGCCGACGGTCTCGGCGACGGCCTCCGGCTGGCCCTGCTCGGTCGCGAACTTGTTCGCCCAGTACGCGGCCTCGACGGCGCGCGCGTCGGCGTCCGGCGCGTTCGTGTACTTCCACTGCTTCGCGTACGACGCGTCACCGGTGAACAGGTCGAGGTAGCCGTTCTCGCCGCCGAAGCTGAAGTCGTCGATGGACGGCTGCGGGACGGTCTCCCAGACCGACTCCTGCGGGCCGCGCTGGAACGTGTTGATGTACGACGTGCCCTCGTGGTCGGGACCGAGGAGCGTCGACGAGCCGGGGGCTGCGCCGAAGCCGTACACGTTGTCGACGTCGGCGAGCCAGTGCATGCCGTAGATCTCGGACGTCCCGTAGGTCTGGCGCAGCTCGGCGCCGATGGGGTCCCTGCCGACCGTGACGCCGGTCGACAGCTGTGACGGGTAGCCGCTCGGGTGGTTGTGCTCGGCCGCGTAGGTCGCGGGGCTGTTCGGGTTGTACGCCGCGTTGGTCGGCTGGTTCTCCGTCGTGGGGATCATGTACTGCTCGAGCGTGTCCCACGCGTGGTTGAACGGCTCCCAGTCCCCGGTGACCTGCCCGTAGGACGTCTCGAGCCACAGCCAGAACGAGTACGCCTCCGACGTCGTCTCGTGACCGTAGTCGGGCGCCTCGACCATGAGGGTCTCGACCGCGTGGTACGGGATGCCCTGCGGGGAGAAGTAGCCGTTCGCCGGGTCGTGGATCTTGGCGTAGAGCTCGAGGAAGCGCTGCGTGTGCTCGCCGTCGACGGCGAGCGTGACGGCCGCCTCCGCGGCGGGGGCGGTCGGCTCGGCGCTCGCCGGCTGGGCCGCGGCGAACGCGACGAGCGTCGCGCAGGCCGTGAGCGCGGCCGCAGCCGCGCGACCGCGGCGGCCCTGCCGGATCTCACCGCGCGCCGTGGCCCGCAGGGCTCTCGTCGTCGGTCCGTGCGGTGATGGTGGCGGCGCGGCGCGCCAGGCGGTCCGTGACATCGTGCTCCCTCTCGTCGTCGAGCCCCGTCGCACCGGGTCCGGGCCCGCCCTCGTCGGCGGGCCCGCCGCGGCGGGTGGGCTCGACTGTCGTCACGGGCGCCGCGCGGTCACAACGGCCGAAACGTTTCGGGGACCCGCAGGCGTGACAGCGTCGGCAGGTGCGCCCGGGCACGGCGACGCGCGAGCCCGGCGCCCGCCCGGCGCAGCAGCTCGCCGGCGTCGGGAGCGGTGGTCACGGCGCCGACGTGCTCGACGACGACGCCCGCCCCGAGCGTCGCGCCCACCCGGGCGGCGGTCCGCACCGCGTCGTCGCCGCTCGCGCCGTCCAGGAGCACGACGTAGTCGTCCGGGGCGAGCCGGCACACCGACCCCGCGTCGCCGACGGCGCCGCGCAGGCGATGGAGCGCGGGCACCGTCGGGGCCGTCGCGAAGCCGACCGCGAGCACGTGCGCGTCGTAGCCGGCGACGTGGCGCGCGCGGTCGACCGACTGCGCGAGACGGTCCACGAAGAGCTCCCGGTGCAGGACGCCGGAGTCGGGGTCGACGAGCACGCGCTCGCGCAGCTCGCTGCGGTACCGCTCGACGTCGGACAGGACCGCGAGCGCGCCGACCATGCGCGCGGGGCGTCCACCCGCGTCGTGCACCGTCACGGCGCGGCAGCGCACCCGGACGTGCTCGCCGTCGGCGCAGCGCAGCCGGTGCTCGACGTCGAGGGGTTCGGTCGTGCCCGCCAGCTGCGCGGCCAGCGCCGCGTGGACGGCCTGCACGTCCGCCGGGTGCACGCGCCCGAGCCACTCGTCGGGGTCGTCCCGCAGGTCCTGGGTCTCGCAGCCCACGATCTGCGCCCAGGCCGGGGAGTACTGCACGGTCCCGGCCTCGACGTCCCACTCCCAGGTCCCGTCGTGGGACGCGATGGAGACGAGGGCGGCGCGCTCGGCGCCCGCCTCGACCTCGAGCGCGAGCTCCCGCACGCGCTCGGCCGCGTCGGCGAGGGCGCGCTGCTGGTCCTGGAGCGAGCTGAGCAGCGCCTCCTGGTCGAGCGCGACGGCGAGCATCGCGGCCCAGTGGTTGTAGCGCTCCCGCGTGCTGGTCGACCGCGTGTCGAGCAGACCGCCCACGACGAGGAAGCCCCAGTCGGACCGCCCGAACGCGACCGGCGCGACGACCGTCATCGACCGGGGGTCGAGGAGCTCGCGCGGCGGGAACTCCGCGGTCGGGAACGTGGCGCCCGCGAGGCGCTCCACGGCGGTCCCGCCGCCGCGCACCCCCACGATCCGCAGGACCCGCCGCGAGCTGCCGTCGTCGGCGTCGTCCCACAGGGCGAGGGCCGCGGTGCCGCCGACACCGCGGGGCAGCCAGTCGAGCCGGCGCAGCGCCTCCCCGTCGCCCCGGAGCAGACCCAGGTCGACCTCGTAGAGGTCCACGAGGTCCTGCTCGAGCCGGCCCGTCCGGGCGAGGGCGCCGTGGGCGCACCCGCGCGCGAGCGCGACCACGACCTCCGTCGCCGTCGCGCGCAGCGCCTCCGCCCGGGCGGTCGCGGAGAGCGGCGGCCGGTCGCGGTGGCCGCTGCGCGCGAGCACCGTCCGGCCGAGCTGGGTCGCGGCGGCGCTCGCCCGGCGCCGACGCACCTCGCGCACGAGGTCCGCGACCTCCGCCTCGAGCGCCGGCACGAGCTGCTCGAGCGCCTCCTGCGACGGGCGCAGCGCGGCGGTGCGGTCGGCGAAGGAGCGCAGCGCCGACGCCGGGGGCACCGCGCCCCCCTCGGCCGCCGCACGCAGCATGTGCCGCAGCACGAGGAGCCAGGCGTCGAGCGGCGACGTGCGCCGCGCCCCGTCCCCCGGCCGGGGACGGCGTCGGGCCCCGCGCACGTCGCCGCGCTCGGCGACGTGCGCGAACACGACGCGGGCGACGTCGTCGAGCGGGCGGACCCCGTGCTGCTCGGCGGGCACGGGGGGCGCGGGAACCGACGGCAGCCCGGCCGCCGCCTCACGGGCCGCGTCGGAGCGCGCGCCCGTCCGGATGAGCTCGCCCTGGGTCCCCTCGAGGCACCCGCACGACTCGCGACGGATGAGCGCCGCGCGGCCCAGGCGGTTCTCCCGGACCACGCTCTCGCCCCGCACGCGGGCGACGAGCAGCTCCGCGACCCGCTCACCCACCTGGTCGTGCAGGGGGTCCACCGTCGAGAGGCGTGGACGCGAGCGCGCGCCGGCGTCGGCGTGGTCGAACCCGACGACGGCCTGTGCCGCGGGCAGGTCCAGGCCGCCCGCCTGCAGCCCGCGCATGAAGCCGATCGCGTTGCGGTCCGTCGCCGCGAGGGTCGCCGTGGTCGGGAGGCCGCGCGCGGCGAGGCGGCGCGCGACGGCCTCGGCGCTCGCCTCCTGGTTGTCGCGCGTCCGGTAGACCCAGGACGGCGAGAACGGCAGGTCGTGCGCGTCGAGGGCCGCGCGGTAGGCGTCGAACCGCTCGAGCGTGTCCCGCTGCTCGGTGTTGCCGAGGAAGCCGATCCTGCGGTGACCGTGGCCGGCCAGGTGGTCGACCGCCGCACGGACGCCGCCCGCGTTGTCGGGGGCGACGGTCGGCGCGCGCAGGCCCTCCGCGCGCACGCCGAGGAGCACGAGCGGGACGCCCGAGGCGTCGAGCTCGCGGAGCTCGGCGTCGGCGAGCGCCGTCGTCATGACCACGAAGCCGTCGAAGGAGGACCGCCCGAGGACCGGTCTGCGGCCGGGCGGCCCGGGGAACTCGTCGCGGTCGAGGTCCGCCGGGTAGGTCTGCAGCGCGACCACGCGATGTCCGTGCGAGCGCAGCACCCTCGCGATCCCGGCCAGCGACCGTCCGAAGTAGAAGCCCCCCACCACCGGGCACAGCACACCGAACGTGAGCTGGTCCCCTGCCGGCCTCGGTCGCCTCGTCGCGTCCGTCGACATGTCCCCCACCGTCCTCGTCGTCGAGTCCTGATATGCATCATGCACCCAAACCGGGCACAGTGTGGGAGCGTGACCACAAATCTCCCGCCGGGGCCCCCGTCCGCCGGCCCCCCGACGCCCGGTGAGCGGCGCATCACGATCACGGACGTCGCGCGCGCGGCGGGCGTCTCGATCGCCGTCGTGTCGTACGCGCTCAACGACCGCCCGGGGGTCTCCGAGCGCACGCGGCGGCACGTCCTGCGGACCGCCGCCGACCTGGGCTGGCGGCCCAGCGCCGCCGCGCGCTCGCTGCGGGCGCGCGCCCGCAGCGTCAGCCTGCAGGTGGTCCACGGCCCGGAGGGCGCACCCGGACCGGCCCGGGCCGTCGCGCTCGCCGCCGGGATGCGGCCGGCGCTCGCGGAGCACGACCTCGCGCTCAGCGTGGAGGTCGTCTCCGACCGCGAGGACGGTGGCCGCGACATCGAGACGGGCTGGTCGGAGCGGCGGCACGCGGCCTTCGTCGTCACCGGCGTGCACGAGCGCGACCCGCGACGCCGCGTCGCGCGGGACGGCACGATCCCGCTCGTCGAGGTCGCGGACGGCGGAGGGCCCGGCGACCGCCCCGGGGTGCCGCCGGGGAGCGGGCCCGACGCCCCGGTGTGGTTCGGGGGCGACGCCGACGAGCGCGCGGCGCGCTACCTCGTGGCGCTCGGGCACCGCCGCGTCGCCCTCCTCGTGTCCGACGCCCACGACGACGTGGCGCGCGCGCTGCACGACGCGCTGAGCGTGGCGGGCGGGCCCGAGACGCGGGTGGAGGTCGTGGAGTGCCGCACGTGGGAGGAGACGCGGGCGGCCGCCACGCGCCTGCTCGCGCACGCGTCCCGGCCGACCGCGGTCCTCACCGACGGTGACGTCAGCGCGCTGGCCGTGCTCGAGGCGGCCCGGCGTCGTGGGCTCGAGGTGCCGTGGGACCTGTCCGTCCTGTCCGGGGAGGACTCGGCGACGTGCCGGCTCGTCGCCCCGGCGCTCACCGCGGTCCATCGCCCGTTCGTCCCGCTCGGCGCCCACGTCGCCGAGACGCTCGTGCGCCGGTTCGGCCTCGGACGCACCGTCGTCCGGCCCGACGGCGCCGAGGCCGGGGAGCGGTTCGGCCCGCCCCCGGCGGCCAAGCTCGTCCTGCGCGGGACGACCGCGCCACCCCGGAACGCCTAAACGTTTCGCACGGTGTGCTTCCCGGGTCGAGGTGATCACGGTGGTGCCCGTCGGGCTCCTCGCCCGGCACGCGGACCTCCGTCCGCGTCCCCCGATCCCGCTGGAGGACCCCGTGCCATCCCGTACGAGTCGACTGCGCAAGGGCGCGACGGTCGTCGCGTCCCTCGCGCTGCTCGGCGCCCCGCTGGTCGCCACCACGGTGCCCGCGAACGCCGCCGAGCCCCGAGTGACCAACCCGTTCGCCGGTGCCACCCAGTACGTCAACCCCCACTGGTCCGAGAACGTCGAGGCCGCGGCCACGCGCGCCGGCGGCGAGCTCGGGTCCCGGATGCTCGCCATCTCCGAGGAGCCGACCGCGGTCTGGATGGACCGCATCAGCGCGATCGAGGGGAACGTCGACGGTCCGGGGCTGCGGTCCCACCTCGACGAGGCGCTCGCGCAGAAGCAGCCGGGCGTGCCGATGGTCTTCAACCTCGTCATCTACGACCTGCCGGGCCGCGACTGCTACGCGCTCGCCTCGAACGGCGAGCTGCCCGCCACCGACGCCGGGCTCGCCCGCTACAAGACCGAGTACATCGACGCCATCGTCGACATCCTCGACGACCCGAAGTACGAGCCGCTGCGCATCGCCGCGACGATCGAGCCCGACTCGCTGCCGAACCTCATCACGAACATCAGCACGCCCGAGTGCCAGCAGTCCGCGCCGTACTACCGCGCGGGCGTGAGGTACGCGCTCGACGAGCTCTACACGGTCGGGAACGTCTACTCGTACATCGACGCCGCGCACGCGGGCTGGCTCGGCTGGCCCAGCAACGCGGGCCCGGCGGCGAAGCTCTTCAAGGACGTCGTGACCTCGACCGCGGCCGGGTACGCGTCGGTCACCGGCTTCGTCACGAACACCGCCAACTCGACGCCGCTCCACGAGCCGTTCCTCGAGGACGTCCAGATCGGCAGCACGCCGGTGCGCTCCGCGACGTTCTACGAGTGGAACGCCGACTTCGACGAGGCGGACTGGACGGCGCACCTCTACGACCTGCTGGTCGCCGAGGGCTTCCCCTCGTCGATCGGCATGCTCGTCGACACGTCGCGCAACGGCTGGGGCGGTGAGGACCGGCCCACCGCGGTGAGCACCTCCACCAACCACAACACGTACGTGAACGAGTCCCGGGTGGACCAGCGCATCCACCGCGGCGCGTGGTGCAACCCGGCGGGCGCCGGCATCGGCGAGCGCCCCCAGGCCACGCCGGCAGGCTTCCCCGAGTCGCACCTGCACGCGTACGTGTGGGTCAAGCCCCCGGGCGAGTCCGACGGCGCGTCGAGCGACATCCCGAACGACCAGGGCAAGCGGTTCGACCGCATGTGCGACC
This sequence comes from Cellulosimicrobium sp. Marseille-Q8652, assembly GCF_965112045.1. Taxonomy (NCBI): domain Bacteria; kingdom Bacillati; phylum Actinomycetota; class Actinomycetes; order Micrococcales; family Promicromonosporaceae; genus Cellulosimicrobium; species Cellulosimicrobium sp. Marseille-Q8652. The sequence continues at coordinate 1,848,407 of NZ_CBCOPS010000002.1, forward strand.
CGACGTTCGTCTCGCCCAAGCTGGCCAACCAGCTCACGGGCGCCCTCCCGGACGCCCCGCTCGCCGGCCAGTGGTTCGAGTCGCAGTTCCGCATGCTCGTCGAGAACGCCTACCCGGTGATCGACCCCGACGGCGAGGTCCCCGAGGACACCACGCCGCCGACCGTCCCGGCCGGCCTCGTGGCCGGCGCGACCACCGCGACGTCCGCGTCCGTGAGCTGGACCGCGTCCACGGACGACAGCGGCGTGACCGCGTACACCGTCCTCGTCGACGGTGCGCCCGTGGGCACGACGAGCTCGACGTCGTACACCGTGACGGGCCTCGCCGCGGACACCACGTACGCCGTGACGGTGCGCGCCCGCGACGCGGCCGGCAACGTCTCCGCCGCGTCGGCGCCGCTCTCGGTCACGACCGACGAGGGCTCCGGACCCGGCGGGGACACGCAGGCCCCCACGGCCCCGGCAGGTCTCCGGGTCTCCGGCGTCACGACGTCCTCCGTCTCGCTCGCGTGGAACGCCTCGAGCGACGACACCGGCGTGACGGGCTATCGCGTGTACCGCGGCGGCACCGCCGTCGCGGAGGTCGCCGGGACGTCGTTCACCGACACGGGCCTCGCGGCGGGGACGGCGCACGTCTACGCCGTGCGGGCGTTCGACGCCGCGGGCAACGTGTCCGCGACGTCCGGCACCGTGACCGGCACGACCGAGGACGGCGGCACGACGCCGGTCGGGTCGTGCACCGTCCGGTACACGGCGAGCTCGTGGAACACCGGGTTCACCGGGTCCCTGCGGATCACGAACGGCTCGGCCACGCCGCTCCAGGGGTGGAGCCTGACGTTCGCCTTCGCGAACGGCCAGACGATCACCCAGGGGTGGTCGGCCCAGTTCGCCCAGCAGGGCTCGCGCGTGACGGTCACCCCGGCGGCGTGGAACACCACGCTGGGCGCGGGCGCGAGCGTCGAGGTCGGCTTCAACGGCTCCCACACCGGGACCAACGGCGCGCCGACCGCGTTCGAGCTGAACGGGGCGGCCTGCACGGTCGCCTGACCGGACGAGCGGTGGCCGGGTCGCGCAGGGGCGTCCCGGCCACCGCACCGTCCACACCCCCGCGTGCGGCGTCGTCACGAGGACGCGCGGCAGGCGTTCGATAACGATATCGAGCCCTTCGGCGACGACGGGCCCGATCCACCGACGCGGGCCGCTCCGCCGGCCCGGGCTTGGAGCGTGCACCATGCGCAGGACCCCCAGCACACGACCTCTCCGGGCACGGCTCGCCGGGGCGGCGCTCGCCACGGCGAGCCGCACCGTCGCGGCCCTCACCGCGACGGCGCTCATCGCCGCGGCTCTGACCGCGGTGACGCTCGTCCCCGCGACGGCGGCCGCGACCGGCACCGAGCCGCTCGCCGACGCGGCCGCTCGCCACGGCAGGACCGTCGGCTTCGCGCTCGACCCGGGGCGGCTGTCCGAGGGCGCCTACCGGGACGTCGCCGACCGCGAGTTCTCGCTCGTCGTCGCGGAGAACGCGATGAAGTGGGACGCGACCGAGCCGAGCAGGGGCTCGTTCACGTGGGGCGGCGCCGACCGGGTCGCGGACTACGCCGCGTCCCAGGGCGCGGACCTGTACGGGCACACGCTCGTGTGGCACTCCCAGCTCCCGGGATGGGTGTCCGCGCTGCCGAGCGCGGACGCGCTGCGCACCGCGATGACCGACCACGTGACGGCCGTCGCCGGCCGGTACGCCGGCGACGTCGCGGCGTGGGACGTGGTCAACGAGGCGTTCGAGGACGACGGGTCGCGCCGCCAGAGCGTGTTCCAGCAACGGCTGGGCGACGGGTACGTCGAGGAGGCGTTCCGCGCCGCGCGCGCCGCCGACCCGCACGCGGACCTGTGCCTCAACGACTACAGCACCGACGGCATCAACGCGAAGAGCACCGCGATCTACGAGCTCGTGCGCGACTTCCGGGCCCGGGGGGTGCCGATCGACTGCGTGGGCTTCCAGGCCCACCTCGTCGTCGGGCAGGTGCCGTCCACGATGACGCAGAACCTCCAGCGGTTCGCCGACCTGGGCGTGGACGTGCGCATCACCGAGCTCGACATCCGGATGAGCACACCGGCCGACCAGCGGAAGCTCGCCCAGCAGGCGTCGGACTACGCGACGGTGTTCCGCGCGTGCCTGGCCGTGGACCGCTGCACGGGCGTCACGCTGTGGGGCATCACCGACAGGTACTCCTGGGTGCCGAGCACCTTCCCCGGTCAGGGTGCCGCGCTCGTGTGGGACGACGCGTACGCGCCGAAGCCCGCGTACGCGGCCGTCGCCGAGGTCCTCGGCGCGGAGGAGACCGACCCCACCGACCCGACCGACCCCACGGACCCGACCGACCCCACCGGACCGGGCGCGTGCCGTGTCGCCTACACCGTGAACGGCTGGGGCACGGGCTTCACCGCGAACCTCACGGTGACGAACACGGGCACGGCGCCGCTCGACGGCTGGAGCCTGACGTTCTCGTTCGCCGACGGGCAGCGGGTGACGCAGGGCTGGTCGGCGACGTACGCCCAGTCCGGGCCGGACGTGACGGTCACGAACGCGCCGTGGAACGCGGCGATCGCCCCCGGCGCGAGCGTGAGCGTCGGCTTCAACGGCTCGCACGGCGGCGTGAACACCGCACCCGCCCGGTTCGCGCTCGACGGCGTCCCCTGCGCATGAGCCCGAGGCTCAACTGAGCACGAGGTCCCCTGAGCACGAGGGTCCCCTGAGCACGAGGGCCCCCTGAGCACGTGGCGGCCCCGGCCGCGCCCCCGGAACCGGGGCCGCCACGTCCCCGCGGCTCGTCCGCCGCTCGGCCGAGGACCCTAAACGGTTCGGGGCCCCGTCCGTCGAAGCGCTTCGCCTAGCGTGGCGGACGGCACGACGACGTGCCCGGGGGCTCGCCCCCGCCTCACGCACGAAGGAGTGGGAGACGGATGAGCATGCGACCAGCCATCGCCGCGCTCGTCGGGTGCGGGCTCCTCGCCACGGGTCTGGGGGCGGCCGCGGCGGCCGTCCCCGGCGCCGCGGCAGGGTCCGCCGCGAGCACGAGCACGACCGCTGCGGCGGAGTACGACTGGGGGAACGTCGAGATCGTCGGTGGCGGGTTCGTCCCGGGGATCGTGTTCAACCGGACGGAGCCGGGACTCGTCTACGCGCGCACCGACATCGGCGGCGCGTACCGCCTCGACGAGCGGACGCAGCGCTGGGTCCCGCTGCTCGACCACGTGGGCTGGGACGACTGGGGCCACACCGGCGTGCAGAGCATCGCGACCGACCCGGTGGACCCGGACAACGTCTACGCGGTCGTCGGCACGTACACGAACTCGTGGGACCCGAACCCCGGTGCCGTCCTGCGGTCGTCCGACCGCGGCGAGACGTGGCAGCGCACCGACCTGCCGTTCAAGGTCGGCGGCAACATGCCGGGCCGCGGCATGGGCGAGCGCCTCGTGGTCGACCCCCACGACCACGACGTCCTGTACCTCGGCACCGAGGGCGGCAACGGGCTGTGGCGCAGCACCGACGCGGGCGTCACGTGGTCGGAGGTCACGTCGTTCCCCAACCCGGGGAGCTACGTCCAGGACCCCACCGACCCGAACGACTACCTCACGGCGAACCAGGGCGTGGTCACGATCGTGCCCGACCCCTCCACCGGGACCCCCGGCTCCCCAACCCCGACCCTCTACGTGGGGGTCGCGGACACGGAGGACCCGCTCTACCGCTCGACCGACGCGGGCGCGACGTGGGAGGCCGTCCCCGGTGCCCCGACCGGCTACCTGCCGCACAAGGTCGTCCTCGACGACGAGGGCGGCCAGCTGTACCTCGCGACGTCCGACACGGGCGGCCCGTACGACGGCGGCAAGGGCGACGTCTGGCGCCTCGACACCGCGTCCGGTACGTGGACGCAGATCAGCCCTGTCCCGTCGTCGAGCGCCGACGCCCACTTCGGCTACTCGGGCCTCACGGTCGACCGCCAGGACCCGGACACGCTCATGGTCGTGAGCCAGATGTCGTGGTGGCCGGACATCCAGGTGTACCGCAGCACGGACCGCGGCGAGACGTGGACGTCGATCTGGGAGTGGTCCGGATACCCGGACCGCGACCTGCGCTACTCGCTCGACATCTCGGGCGTGCCGTGGCTGACGTTCGACAAGCAGCCCGCGCCGCCCGAGCCGAGCCCCAAGCTCGGCTGGATGACCGAGTCGTTCGAGATCGACCCGTTCGACTCCGACCGCTTCTACTACGGCACCGGTGCGACCGTCTACGGCGGCACGGACCTCACGGACTGGGACACGGGCGGGACCGTCGACATCTCGGTGAAGGCGCAGGGCATCGAGGAGACCGCCGTGCTCGACCTCGTCGCGCCCCCCGGTGGCGCGGAGGTGATCTCCGGGCTCGGCGACATCGGCGGGTTCGTCCACGACGACATCACGCAGGTGCCCGACATGATGTTCACGCAGCCGTACCACGGCGCCGTCCACAGCCTCGACTACGCGGAGCTCGCGCCCTCGACCGTCGTGCGCGTCGGCCAGGGGGTCGACGGCGCGGTCGCGTCCCACATCGGCGTCTCGACGAGCGGTGGGTCGTCCTGGTGGGCCGGCCAGGAGCCGTCCGGGGTGACGGGCGCGGGGACCGTCGCGGTGGGAGCCGACGGCGGCCGCATCGTGTGGAGCCCGCAGGGCACCGGGGTGCACGTGTCCACGACGCTCGGCTCGACGTGGACGGCGTCGACCGGCGTGCCGGCCGGCGCGCGCGTCGAGGCGGACCGCGTGGACCCGGAGGTGTTCTACGCCGTCGCGGCGGGCACCTTCTACGTGAGCACCGACGGCGGTGCCTCCTTCACCGCGTCGGCGGCGTCGGGCCTGCCCGCCGAGGGCGACGTCCGGTTCGCGGCCGTCCCGGGGCACGCGGGCGACGTGTGGCTCGCGGGCGGGACGACCGGCGCGACCTACGGCATGTGGCGCTCGACCGACCGGGGCGCGACGTTCACACGCCTCGCGGACGTCGACGAGGGCGACGCGGTCGGGTTCGGCCGGGCCGCGCCGGGCGCCGACTACCCGGCGGTCTACACGTCGTCGAGGATCGACGGCGTGCGGGGCGTCTTCCGCTCCGACGACGCCGGTGCGTCGTGGGTCCGCGTCAACGACGACGAGCACCAGTGGGCCTGGACCGGATCGGTCGTCACGGGCGACCCCGACGTCTACGGCCGGGTGTACGTCGGGACGAACGGGCGCGGCGTCGTCGTCGGGGAGCTCGCGGGCGACCCGGGGACCGACCCGACGGAGGAACCCACCGAGGAGCCGACCGAGGAGCCCACCGAGGAGCCGACGGAGGAGCCCACCGAGGAGCAGGGCGACGCCGCGTGCTCGGTCGCGTACGACGTCGTCGGCTCGTGGCCGGGCGGCTTCCAGGCGACCGCGCGCGTGACGAACACGGGCGACGCCCCGGTCGCGGGGTGGGACCTCACCTGGCGGTTCACGGCGGGCGAGAGGGTGACCCAGGCGTGGGGCGGGACGGCGACGCAGACCGGCACCTCGGTGCGGGTCGCGGCACCGGGCTGGGCTTCCACGCTCGCCCCGGGCGCGTCCGCGGACGTCGGGCTCATCGGCGCGGGCAGCGCGGGGACGCCCGAGTCCTTCGCCCTGGACGGCGAGGGGTGCACGGCCTCGTGACGTGAGGTGACGTGACGTGACACCTCCCGGTGCGGGTGGCGGGCAGGACTTCTGCCCTGCCACCCGCACCGCGGCGTCCGGCGACCTGTTACGGGCCACGGCTCCCGGCTGCGTGCGGCGGGACGCGACTCCACACTGACCGGGTGCGACTGCGCCGTGTGTCCGTGACCTCCCCGGGGTACTCGCGCCGCCCGAAGGGCGACGCGTGGGTGTTCCTCGACGTCGACGGCCTGCCCCTGACCGACGAGGACGAGCTCGAGCGCTGCACGCACCTCGCCGTCCCGCCGGCGTGGCAGGACGTGTGGATCTGCCGGTTCCCGAACGGCCACATCCAGGCCTTCGGCCGCGACGCCGCAGGGCGCGGCCAGTACCTCTACCACGAGCAGTGGCAGCGCACGCGCTCGCGCCGCAAGCACGACCACGTGCTCGACGTGGGGCGCCGGCTGCCCGCCGCACGTCGCCACGTCGCGCGCGACCTGGAGCTGCCCGGGATGGGCCGCGAGAAGGTCCTGGCGCTCGCGTTCCGCCTCCTGGACCTCGCCTACTTCCGCGCGGGCGGCGAGGTCTACGCCAAGCAGAACAAGAGCTACGGGCTCGCGACGATCCGCAAGGAACACGCGCGCGTCCGCCGCGACGGGAGCGTGCACTTCCACTACCCGGCGAAGTCCGGCCAGGTGCGCGACGTCGTCGTGGAGGACCCCGTCGTCGCGGAGCTCGTGTCGACGCTCAAGCGACGCCGCGGTGGCGTCGAGCTCCTCGCGTGGCGCGAGGACGTGGCCGGACGAGCCGTGTGGCACGACGTGACCAGCGCCGACGTGCAGGCCGCGATCAAGGAGCGCCTGGGGCCGGACGCGACCCCCAAGGACTTCCGCACCTGGCACGCCACGGTGCTGGCGGCGCGCGCGCTCGCCGACGCCGGCGCCGCCCCGCGCTCCGACCGCGCCCGGCGCCGCATCGTGACGGCGATCGTCAAGGACGTCGCCGAGGAGCTCGGCAACACGCCCGCGGTGGCCCGGTCGTCGTACATCGACCCGCGGTTGTTCGACCTGTGGGAGCGTGGCGAGACGATCGGGTCCACCCGGTCGCCGTCACGTGCCGAACGAGAAGTCTTGGAGCTGCTGGGATGAAGATCGCCGTCACGGGTGTCACCGGGTACGTCGGCGGGCGGCTCGTCCCCGAGCTGCTGGACGCCGGGCACGAGGTCCGGGCGCTCGCGCGCCACCCCGAGCGCCTCGCCGGGCGCGAGTGGGCCGGGTCGTCGCAGGTCGAGCTCGTCGAGGCGGACGCGAGCGACCTCGACCAGATCCGTTCGGCGCTCCAGGGCACCGACGTCGCGTACTACCTCATCCACTCTCTCGGCACCGGTCCCACCTTCGAGGCGCGCGACCGGCGCACCGCGCTGACGTTCGCGCGCGCGGCGCGCGAGGCCGGTGTGCGACGGATCGTCTACCTCGGCGGGATGTTCCCGGACGTGCCGGAGGGCGAGCTCTCGCCGCACCTCGCGTCGCGCAAGGAGGTCGGGGAGATCCTGCTCGCGTCGGGCGTCCCGACGACGGTGCTCCAGGCCGCCGTCATCCTCGGGTCGGGATCGGCGAGCTTCGAGATGATGCGCTACCTCACCGAGCGCCTGCCCGCGATGACGACGCCCAGGTGGGTGGACAACCGGATCCAGCCGATCGCGGTCCGCGACGTGCTGCGCTACCTCGTCGGCTCCGCGTCGATGCCCGACGACGTCTCGCGCGCCTTCGACATCGGCGGGCCGGAGGTGCTCACGTACCGGGACATGATGCAGCGCTACGCGCGCGTCGCCGGCCTGCCGCGACGCCGGATCGTCAGCGTGCCGGTGCTCACGCCGAAGCTGTCCTCGCACTGGGTCGGCCTCGTCACCCCGGTGCCCAGCGGCATCGCGCGACCGCTCGTCGAGTCGCTCCAGCACGAGGTGGTGTGCCAGGAGCACGACATCGCCCGGTACGTCCCCGACCCGCCGGGCGGTCTCCTCGGCTTCGACCAGGCCGTCGGGCTCGCGCTGCAGCGCATCCACGACGGCGAGGTCACGACGCGGTGGTCGTCGGCGTCCGTGCCCGGTGCGCCGTCGGACCCGCTGCCCACCGACCCGGACTGGGCGGGCGGGTCGCTGTACGTGGACGAGCGGCGCACGGTGGTCGACGCGCCCCACGACGTGCTGTGGCGCGTCATCGAGGAGATCGGCGGCCAGGGCGGCTGGTACTCGTGGTCCCTCGCGTGGCGCGTGCGCGGACTCATGGACCGCGTCGTGGGCGGGCCGGGGCTGCGGCGCGGGCGGCGCGACGAGCACCGCCTCCGGGTCGACGACGAGCTCGACTGGTGGCGCGTCGAGGCGATCGAGCCGGGCCGACGGCTCCTGCTGCGCGCCGAGATGCGGCTGCCCGGTCTGGCGTGGCTCGAGCTGCGCGTCGACGACGCCGCCGCCGAGCTCGAGGACGCGACGGACCCCGACGCTCCCGGCCCGTCGCCCGAGGACGCGAGCGGACCGGGACGCACGTACTTCGCGCAGCGCGCGCTCTTCCACCCGCACGGCCTCGCCGGCCAGCTCTACTGGTGGTCCGTGAAGCCGTTCCACGGCGTCGTGTTCGGCGGCATGCAGCGCAACATCGCGGAGGCGGCCGAGCGGGCCGCCCGCTCCGGGGGCGAGGACCAGGCGCCCGTCGCGGGCGCGGGCTCCCGGGTCTAAACGTTTCGCGGGCCGGCGCCTCCTTGACGTCCGCGTCGCGAGGTCCGGACAGTGGCGGCGACCCGCGCGTCGAGGAGGACGCGTGGGCGGACCGAGAGGCAGCCATGCACCCACGACCCTTCGTGCGCCGCCGTGCGGCAGCCCGCGACGCGCTCCGACGCACCGCCGCCGTCGCGACGACGTGCGCGCTGCTCGCCGGGGGCCTCACGGCCGTCGCCGCCCCGGCGACGGCCGCCGCGGACCCGAACTACGCCGAGGCGCTCCAGAAGTCGCTGTTCTTCTACGACGCGCAGCGCTCGGGGGACCTGCCGGAGGACTTCCGCGTGAGCTGGCGCGGCGACTCCGCGCTCGACGACGGTGCCGACGTCGGGCTCGACCTCACCGGCGGCTGGTACGACGCGGGCGACCACGTGAAGTTCGGGCTGCCCATGGCGTTCACGACGACGATGCTCGCGTGGGGCGCGATCGCGAGCCCGGACGGGTACACGGCGTCGGGCCAGGAGGACGAGCTGCTCGACTCGCTGCGCTGGGTGAACGACTACTTCGTCAAGGCCCACCCGGAGCCGGACGTGCTCTACGCGCAGGTCGGCGACGGGGACGCCGACCACAAGTGGTGGGGCCCGGCCGAGGCGATGCGGATGGCGCGACCGGCCTACAGGGTCGACCCCTCGTGCCCCGGCAGCGACGTCGCGGGCGAGACGGCGGCGGCCATGGCGGCGTCGGCGATCGTCTTCGCCGACTCCGACCCGGCGTACGCGGCCGAGCTGCGCCGCCACGCCGTCGACCTCTACGACTTCGCCGACACGTACCGCGGGAGGTACTCCGACTGCGTCCCGGTCGGGAGCTTCTACAACTCGTGGTCCGGCTACCAGGACGAGCTCGTGTGGGGCGCGTACTGGTTGTACGAGGCGACGGGCGACCCGGCCTACCTCGTGAAGGCCGAGACGGAGTACGCGGGCCTGTCGACCGAGCCGCAGACGAGCACGCGCTCGTACCGGTGGACGATCGCGTGGGACGACAAGACGTACGGCGCGTACGCGCTGCTCGCCCAGGCGACCGGCAAGCAGCAGTACGTCGACGACGCGAACCGGTGGCTCGACTTCTGGACAACCGGCCACCAGGGCCAGCGGGTGCGTTACTCCCCCGGCGGCCAGGCGTTCCTCGACTCGTGGGGCTCGCTGCGCTACGCCACGAACACCGCGTTCGTCGCGCTGACCTACGGCGACTGGCTCCGCGCGCGCGGCGACACCGCGCGCGCCGACAGGTACCAGGACTTCGGGCAGCGGCAGGTCGACTACGCCCTCGGGGACAACCCGCGCGGAGCCTCGTACGTCGTCGGGTACGGCGAGAACCCCCCGCAGAACCCCCACCACCGCACGGCGCACGGCTCGTGGCTCGACTCGCTCGCCCAGCCCGTCGAGACGCGGCACGTGCTGTACGGGGCGCTCGTCGGCGGACCGGGGTCGCCGGACGACGCGTACGTCGACAGCCGCACCGACTACGTCGCCAACGAGGTCGCGACGGACTACAACGCCGGCTTCACGTCGGCGCTCGCGCACCTCGTCGGGCGGCACGGCGGCACGCCCCTCGCCGGGTTCCCGCAGCCGGAGACGCCCGACCTCGACGAGTTCGTCGTCGAGTCCCGGCTCAACCAGCCGGGGACGGCGTTCACCGAGGTGAAGACGGTCCTGCGCAACCGCTCCGCCTTCCCGGCGCGCGTCCTCGACGACGTCCGCCTGCGCTACTGGTTCACGCTCGACGAGGGCGCGAACCCCTCGACGGTCCGCGCCACGACGAACTACTCCGAGTGCCCTGGCGCCACCGCGACCGTCGGGCACGCGGGCGGCGACCAGTACTACGTCGAGATCGACTGCTCGGGATCGATCGTCTCTCCCGGTGGCCAGTCGCAGCACCGTCGGGAGGTCCAGTTCCGGGTCACCGCAGACGTGTGGGACGCGACGGACGACTGGTCGTTCGCCGGTGTCGCGACGGGCGAGACGCTCACGGACAACGAGAGGATCACGCTGTACGAGGGCGACGAGCTCCTGTGGGGCGCCGAGCCGGGCTCGTCGGGGCCGGACCCAGACGACGTGACACCGCCGACGACGCCCGGCACGCCCGTCGTGCGCGACGTCACCGCGGCCGGCGCGACCGTCGCGTGGTCCGCGTCCACCGACGCGGGGAGCGGGGTCGCGGGCTACGACGTGCTGCTCGAGGGCGAGCGCGTCGCCACCGTGACCGGCACGAGCCACACGCTCACCGGGCTCGATCCCGAGACCACCTACCGCGTGAGCGTCGTCGCCACCGACCGCGCGGGCAACGCCTCGGCACCGAGCGCCGCGACGTCGTTCACCACCGCGGAAGCGCCGGTCGCGGACACGACGCCGCCGACGACGCCCGGGACGCCCGCCGTGCGCGACGTCACCGCGGCCGGCGCGACCGTCACGTGGGCCGTGTCCACCGACGCGGGGACCGGGGTCGCCGGCTACGACGTGCTGCTCGAGGGCGAGCGCGTCGCCACCGTGACCGGCACGAGCCACACGCTCACCGGGCTCGAGCCCGAGACCGCCTACCGCGTGAGCGTCGTCGCCACCGACCGCGCGGGCAACGCCTCGGCACCGAGCGCGGCGACGTCGTTCACGACGGCCGAGCGACCGGCGACTGCGGCGTGCGCGGTGCGGTGGACGTCGAGCGACTGGGGCAGCGGCGGGACCGTGACCCTGCGCCTGACCAACAGCGGGTTGACGGCCCTCTCGGGCTGGACCATCGGCTTCACCTTCCCGGCCGGCCAGACCCTGACCAACGGCTGGAGCGCTGCGTGGTCGCAGACCGGGGCCGTCGTCACCGCGCGCTCCATGAGCTGGAACGGGACGGTGCTGCCCGGCGGCTCGGTCGAGGTGGGGTTCAACGTGACGCACGGCGCGCGCTCGGAGTCGGTGAGGCGGCGCGGCCTGCCGGTCGCGGCGTCGACCACGACGATCGTCGTCGTGGCCTTCGCGTAGGCCTCGCCGCCGGAGGTGGGGCCGGTGCGGCCGAAGCCACCGGGGACGCCGTCGTGCACCTCGTAGCAGACCTCGAGGCTCGCGCCGCCGAGGTGCCCGACCCACAGCTCGACCCTGACGGGCGTGCGCGTGAACCCGAGCGGTCGCAGGTACTGGATCTCCTGGCGGGCGACGAGCGTGTGGCTGGTCGCGTGCGGACCGGTCTCGAGGACCGCGGTGGGCCACGCGTCCTCCCCCGCCTCGGGGTGCGTCCAGAACGCGGTGATGCGCGCGTCCTCGAGCAGCCGGAACATCTCGACGTTGTTCACGTGGGCGTAGGCGTCGAGGTCCGACCACCGCAGCGGGACGGGGACGTGCAGGCGGGTCATGGAGGTCCTCTCGGTGCTGCGGGCGGTGCTCGGCCCGACGGCGTGGTGCCAGGCGTCGCCCATTCTGCCCGCGTCCCGCACCGCCGAGCACGCCCCGACGCGCTGCCGAGCACGACCTGAAGGTCGTTCTGGACGTCTTCGCGGCCTTCAGGTCGTGTTCGGCAGCCGGGGTGGCCCGCTCAGGAGGCGGCGACGAGCGCCCCGGCCCGGCACCGGGCGAGCGCCGCGAGCTCCTCCCCCACGGGCAGGCGCACGACGGCGTCGGCCACCTGGCCGACCGCCGCACGAAGGCGTCGTCGGGCACGCAGGGCCCGGCGCCGGGCTCCGACCGCCGCCGCGACCCGCGCGACGAGCGCGACCAGGACCCCGACGACGACGCCGCCGAGCACGAGCAGCGTCGGCCACGGGAGCTCTGGGGCACCCGCCGCGCCGAGCGTGAGGACGGGCGTCGGCGGCTCGGGCAGGCGGAGATAGGCGAAGAGCCACAGCACGGCGAGCCACACCAGCCCGGCGACGAGGGCGGCGAGCACGAGCCACTGGAGCAGCCCGACGACGCGCCACCAGACCGGTCGGCGCGCCGCCTCGATCTCCGTCCCCGCGACGGCACGGTCGAGCTCGTCGGCGAGGTCGGCCGCGCCCTCCCCGGCCCGTCGGCGGGCCGCGAGCGCCCACGCGTCGGGCACCCCGCGCGTCGCGGCGTCCACGTAGTCGCGCACCGCGGTCTGCGCCCCCGCGCGCAGCGCCGCGGGGACGGCGGGCAACGACGTGCGCGCGAGGTCGTCGCGCGCCGGACCGGCCGGCTCGGCGCCGCCCAGCTCCTTCGCCGCCCGCGCAGCGCGCGAGCCGGGCGCCGGACCGGAGCGCAGGCCGATGCGGCGCAGGGGGTCGGGCCGGAACCGCCCGAGCCAGCGGGTCACGGGCCACCCGGTCGCCGCGCGGGCGTCGCGCACGGCGGAGCCGCGGACCGCGGCGACGACGGTCGGCACGCCCGCGGCGGCCTCCAGCGCGTCGACGAGACCGTCGCGGGCACGCTGACCCGCGCGCTCGGGGGGCGGGTCGCCGCACGCGTCGGCGATGCGGCGGGCGACGGCCCGCTCGTCGGCGGCGAGCCGGTCGTTCGCGGCCCGACGGCGCGCCGCGGCGTCGGCGAGGAGGCCGCGCAGCGCGTCCATCCCCTGACCGGTGCGCGCCGAGACGCCGAGGACGCGCGCGTCGGCGAGACCGTCCTGGGCCGCGAGGCGGCGCAGGTCGGCCAGGCACGCCTCGGCGTCGGCCGGCGAGAGCCGGTCGACCTGGTTGAGCACGAGGACGACGACGGCCGCGTGCCCGGCGAGAGGCCGCAGGTAGCGCTCGTGGAGCGCGGCGTCGGCGTACTTCTGCGGGTCGACGACCCAGACGAGGAGGTCGGCCCGCTCGACCAGACGCTCGGCGCGGACCCGGTGCTCGGTGACGACGGAGTCGTGGTCGGGCAGGTCGAGCAGCACGAGGCCGCTCGTCAGCTCGGCCGGGCGGCGGCCCGTGCCGCGCAGGATCCCGCGCAGGCCGCCCGGCCTCGCGTCCTGCTCCGCGGTGTCGCCCGACGCCAGCGGCGTCCCCATCTCGTGCCGTCGGGACACCTCGAGCCAGTCGAGCAGAGCGCCGGCCGGGCCCGCTCCGCCGGTCCCCCACACGGCCGCGAGCGCGTGGGACGTCGTCGGCCGCTGGACGCCCACGGCCGCGAGCTCGCCGCCGGCCAGCGCGTTGAACACCGACGACTTCCCCGAGCCGGTCGCGCCGGCGAGCGCGACCACCGTGTGGTCGGCCGACAGCCCGGCGCGCTCGCGCGCACGCCCGACGACGTCCCGCGCGTCGGCGGCGAGGGACGCGTCGAGCCGTCCGTCGCCCGCGAGGAGGGCCGACTCCAGCGCGGCTGTCCGGTCCGCGAGGTCGATGCTCACGACCCGTCCTCCCCGTCGACCGGTGCCGGGAGCGGTGGGGCGTCCGGGACGCCGGAGCCCGGGGCGTCGCCACGTGCCGGCCGGCCGAAGAGCCGGCGCCAGAAGCCTGTCCGCGCGCCGTCGTCGAGGACCGCGTCGGGTGCCGCCTCGTCGGCGGTCGTGCGGCCGGCGCCACGCAGCGGTCGCGCGGCGTGCCGACCGGGCGTCCTCCCCGAGGGAGCGGGGCGCCCGGCCCGCTCGGCGCGCGCGGCGGCCTCCACCGCGTGCGCCGCGTCCCGCACGCCCTGGGCCGCTGCGGTCGCGTCCGCGCTGCCCAGTGCGTCGAGCTGCGCGGTGAAGCGTCGTGCCTCCGCGCCGAGCACCTCGTCGACGCGCTCGGCGAGCCGCTCCCGGGCCGTGCGCGTGAGGCGTCGCACGGCGTCGTCGCCGAACACGGCCTCGAGGAGCTTCTGGGCGACGATCGCCGTCCCGCCCGCGATCCCGACCTCGGCGCCCGTGATGCCGCCCGTCGACGCGAAGACGAGGACCATGAGGCTCACCCCGAGACCGTTGATCCCGAAGGAGAGCGCCCGCGCAGCCCCGCGCTTGCCGGCGCCCTGCTCGCGCACGAGCTCGAGCACGTCGCCCTGCCACGCCCGGATCTGCGCGGCGACCTCACCCCGCGAGGCGACGGACGAGCGGGAGAGGTCGAGGCCGTCCAGCAGCTCCAGGCCCGACGGGTCGGAACGCCACGCGCCGTGGGCGCGCTCGGCGGCGGTGTCCGCGGCGTCGAGGACGACCGCCTCCAGGCCGTGGGCGATGGCCTGCTCGACCTGCGGGGCCTGCGCGGGCCTGCCTCGGAAGAACGACGCGACCGCGTCCCGCACCCGCCCGACGCCCTGCTCCACGGCGCGGAAGATCTCGCTCGTGCCGACGAAGTCCTGCCACCGTGCGAGGACCTCGCCGCGCAGCAGGGCGCCGTCGCTCGTCGCGGCGTCGACCTGGGCCGCCGCGTCCGCGTACGCCCGCTCGACGACGTCGCGCAGCCGCGCGTCCGAGGTGCCCTGCGCGTCCGCGGCCCCGGCGACGAGCACCGCACGACGCACGAGGTCGTCGACGACGCCGTCGCGCGTCGCGAGCGCGATCCGGTCCCGGGCGTCGGCGTCGACGCCCAGCTCCGTGAGCCACGCCGACACCTCGGCGACGGACTGCTCCGGCAGGAACCCGTCCACGAGGTCGGACTCACCGACGACGAAGAGCGACGAGGCGCCCAGCCCGTTCTCGTCCATCATGCGCCGCAGGTCGTCGGCCACCGCCTCGGCGCCCGGGTCCACGCGGTCGAGGACGATCGCGACCTGCGCCCGCCGCTCGGCGGCGCGGTGCAGCAGGTCCCACGGCACCGCGTCGGCGTAGCGGGCGGCGGTCGTGACGAAGAGCCACAGGTCGGCGGCACCGAGCAGCTGCGCGGCGAGCTCCCGGTTGGCCGTCTCGACCGAGTCGACGTCGGGAGCGTCGACGAGCGCCAGCCCTTGCGGCAGCGCGTCGCTCGCCACGAGCCGCAGCGAGCGCGACAGGTCCGCGCCGCCGCCGGGCTCTCCGGTCCCGTTCCCGGCGCCGGAGCCGTCGGCGCGGTGCGAGCTCACGCGCGCGAGGCCGGGCAGGACGCGGTCGGTCGAGAACCACCGCTCGTCCAGCGGGTGGTGGACCAGCACCGGCGCCCGCGTGGTGGGCCGCAGCACCCCGGGCGCGGACACGTGCTCGCCGAGCAGCGAGTTCACGAGCGTCGACTTGCCCGCCCCGGTCGACCCGCCGACGACGACGAGCAGCGGCGCGGCGTGCGACCGCAGGCGCGGCAGGAGGTAGTCGTCCAGCTGGTCGACGGCGAGCGCGAGGTCGTGCCGCGCCGTCGCGACGCCCGGCACCTCGAGCGGCAGCCGCAGTGCCCCGAGGCGTCCCCGCAGGATCTCCAGCGCCTCGACCAGCCCCGCGGTCCCCGCCCCGGCGGCCGACAGCGCCGGCACCTCGCCTCCGCGCTCCTCCGCATCGCCGGCAGCGGCGTCGGCACGAGGCGTTCCGGGCTCGGTCATCCCGCCAGTCTGCCGCAACGCCCCAGGCCAGGCGCGCGGACGGCCCGCCACCGCGAGAACGGACGATCCCATCCGCGACAGGCACGGGCCGTGGACGAGAGGAGGGACGAACCCCCTGTGGACGACGAGGAGGCGAGACGGCACGCAAGCCCGGCGGGATCGACGGCGCGCGCGGGTCGTGGCGGGTCTGGCGGGAGGCCGCGAGGCACGAGCGGCCGGATGGTAGACCCGCGCGCGCCGTCGTGGACGCCGGGCGGAGGTAGCCGCCCCGAACCGCACGCAGACACGACGACGCCGGGCGGGTTGCACTCGCCCGGCGTCGTCGGGACCGATCAGTCGCGCGTGAGCTTGCGGTACGTCACGCGGTGCGGACGCGCCGCGTCGGCGCCGAGGCGCTCGACCTTGTTCTCCTCGTACGACGCGAAGTTCCCCTCGAACCAGTACCAGCTCGCCGGGTTCTCCTCGGTGCCCTCGTACGCGAGGATGTGCGTCGCGACGCGGTCGAGGAACCACCGGTCGTGGGACACCACGACGGCGCAGCCGGGGAACTCGAGCAGCGCGTTCTCGAGCGAGCCGAGGGTCTCGACGTCGAGGTCGTTGGTGGGCTCGTCGAGCAGCAGGAGGTTGCCGCCCTGCTTGAGCGTCAGAGCCAGGTTGAGCCGGTTGCGCTCGCCGCCGGACAGCACGCCCGCGGGCTTCTGCTGGTCCGGGCCCTTGAAGCCGAACGACGCGACGTAGGCGCGCGACGGGATCTCGACGTTGCCGACCTTGATGAAGTCGAGCCCGTCGGACACGACCTCCCACAGCGTCTTCTTCGGGTCGATGCCGCCGCGCGACTGGTCGACGTACGAGATGGAGACGGTCTCGCCGACCTTGAGGTCGCCGCCGTCGAGAGGCTCCAGCCCGACGATCGTCTTGAAGAGCGTGGTCTTGCCGACGCCGTTCGGGCCGATGACGCCGACGATGCCGTTGCGCGGCAGGGTGAAGCTCAGGCCGTCGATGAGCTGGCGGTCGCCGAAGCCCTTCTGGAGGTTCTTCGCCTCGAGGACCAGGCTGCCGAGGCGCGGGCCCGGCGGGATCTGGATCTCCTCGAAGTCGAGCTTCCTCGTGCGCTCCGCCTCGGCCGCCATCTCCTCGTAGCGGGCGAGCCGCGCCTTGGACTTGGTCTGGCGGCCCTTGGCGTTGGAGCGGACCCAGTCGAGCTCCTCCTTGAGGCGCTTGGCGAGCTTGGCGTCCTTCTTGCCCTGGACCTGGAGGCGCTCGCCCTTCTTCTCGAGGTAGGTCGAGTAGTTGCCCTCGTAGGGGTAGAGGCGGCCGCGGTCGACCTCGCAGATCCACTCGGCGACGTGGTCGAGGAAGTACCGGTCGTGCGTGACGGCGAGGATGGCGCCGGGGTAGGTCGCGAGGTGCTGCTCGAGCCACAGCACGGACTCGGCGTCCAGGTGGTTGGTGGGCTCGTCGAGGAGCAGCAGGTCCGGCTTCTCGAGGAGGAGCTTGCACAGCGCGACGCGGCGGCGCTCGCCGCCGGAGAGCACGGACACGTCGGCGTCCGGCGGCGGGCAGCGCAGGGCGTCCATCGCCTGCTCGAGCTGGGAGTCGAGGTCCCACGCGTCGGCGGCGTCGATGGCCTCCTGGAGCGTGCCCATCTCGGCGAGCAGCGCGTCGAAGTCGGCGTCGGGCTCGGCCATGAGGGCGGAGATCTCGTCGAAGCGGTGCTTCTTGGCGAGGATGTCGGCGACGGCCTCCTGGACGTTGCCCAGGACGGTCTTCTCCTCGTTCAGCGGCGGCTCCTGCAGCAGGATCCCCACGCTGTAGCCCGGGGAGAGGCGCGCCTCGCCGTTCGAGGGCGTGTCGAGGCCGGCCATGATCTTGAGGATCGTGGACTTCCCCGCGCCGTTCGGGCCGACGACGCCGATCTTGGCACCGGGGTAGAAGTTGAGCGACACGTCGTCGAGGATGACCTTGTCGCCGTGCGCCTTGCGCGCCTTGTACATGGAGTAGATGAACTCAGCCACAGCCTGTGCTTCCACCGTTCGGTCGGTCTGGAGTGGGTCGGGATTGCCGACCACTCAGCCTACGCGGTCGGGCCGCCGCACGGGTCCTGACGGACGGCACGCCGTGCGGCGGGACCGGTCACACCGTCGCGAGGTGCTCCTCGTCCGCGGGCGCCTCCTCCTCCACGGCGCCCTCGGTCGCGTCGAGCGCCGCCGGGGACGCGTCCTCCCGCCGGTGCACCGTGCGTGCGAACCGGGACTCGCCGAGCGTCAGGTCGTGCCCGAGGGACGTCGCCTCGACGACGAGGCTGGTGCGCGGGCCGTCCGGGCCGGCCCACTCGTCCACCGACAGCCGCCCGGTGACGACGACGGGGTCGCCCTTGTGCAGCGACGTCGCGACGTTCCGCGCGACGTGCTTGAACGCCTTGACCGTGAACCAGAGCGTGCGCCCGTCGACCCACTCGCCGCGCTCGCGGTCGAGATAGCGCCGGGTCTGGGCGATGCGGAAGCTCGTGAAGTCCGTGCCGGACTCGGACGTGAAGAGCGTGGGCGTCGTCGCGACGAAGCCCGAGAGCGTGACGGTGACGTCACCGTGCATGGTGCCTCCTGAGGACCGCTGCGCCGGGGCGTTCCCGGCGGCCGCCTCAGGGTGCGCTGCGCGGGGTGGCGCCGTCCGACGTCGGACGCTCGCCTGTGGACGACGCGCCCAGATCCGGGCCTGTGGGTAGCCGTAGCGACCCGGTCAGCGGCGCCGCGGGCGCGAGGTCCCGCGCCGACTGCGCGAGCTCGCGGACCTGGCGGTGCGTGTCGAGCAGGTCCTGGGTGGGCCGCCCCATCGCCACCTGCACGACCCGCTCGATCGCGCCGCGGCCCGAGGCGAGGACCTGCTGCTCGCGTCGCCGGGCGAGCGTGCGGCGCACCTGGACCACCGCGAGGAAGCACACGACCGCGCCGAGCACCGCGACGGCCGCCACCACGGCGCACACCGTGACGAGCACGCCCGACAGGTCGACCACGCCGAGCGACCCCAGCACCGCGAGCACCCCCGCGACCACGCCGACCGCGAGGGCCGCCCACGCCGCGCGACGCGTCGGCCGGGCGGACGCCGGGCCGCGCGTGTCGAGCGGGATCTTGGAGAGCGCCGCGACGGTCGCCTCGGTGATCCCCTTCGCCGGCGCCACCGCCTCGTCGAGAGCCTGTCGCCAGCCGGGCCGCAGCGCGCGTCCCGCCCGCTCGATCCAGCGCGAGCGCGACAGCGCGACCGCGTCGGGCTGCGGCGGGGAGAACTCGGGACGGCCGTAGCCGTTGCGGACCGCCGCGCCCACCTGGCCGGCGACGGCCGCGAGGCCGGTGGCCGCGGCGAGCCCGTCGACCTCCTCCTCGACCGCCGCGCTCATGGTCCACGGCACGTCGCCCGGGATCTCCGCGAGGAGCAGCGCGCCGGCGCGGTCGAGCTCGCCGGCGACCCGGCTCGCCGCGACGCTGCGCCGGGCGACGGCCTGCTCCAGCAGGTCGCGCAGCTCGTCCAGGCCCTCTCCCGTGCGGGCGGACACCGTCGTGACGTAGACGCCGGTGAGCCCGTCCTCGCCGAGGAGGCGGTCCATGTCCTCGACGAGCGACGCCCGACGGCTCTCGGGCACGGTGTCGATCTGGTTGAGCACGACGACCATCGACCCCTCGAGCCCCGCGGACTTCTGGAGGTAGCCGGAGTGGAGCGCGTCGTCGGCGTACTTCTGCGGGTCGACGACCCACACCAGCAGGTCGACCAGCGGCAGCACCCGGTCCACGACGGCACGGTGCGCCGGCTCGATGGAGTCGTGGTCGGGCAGGTCGAGCAGCACGAGCCCGCCGAGCGCCGACTCGTCGTCGGCGTCCAGCATGCCGTCGCGCGTGATGCGGCGCTCCGCGTCGACCTCGAGCCAGTCGAGCAGCGCCGTGGCCTCGTCGCTCCACGCGCACGACGTGATGCGGGCCGTCGTCGGCCGCTTCACGCCGACGTCCGCGAAGTCGAGGCGCGAGACGCGGTTGAACAGGCTGGACTTGCCCGAGCCGGTGCCGCCCGCGAGCGCGACGACCGTGTGGTCGACGCCGAGCGCGAGGCGCTCGCGCACCCCGCCGACCGCGTCGCGCACCTGGGCGGCGACGGCGGGGTCGAGCCGGTCGCCCGCGAGGTCCACCGCGCGCTCGAGGTCCTCGGTGCGGGCGCGCAGCTGGGCGTCGTGGGACGTCACATGAGCCTCCTCAGCTCGGCGAGTCGTAGGCGCAGGGCGACGGCGGCGTCCGGCGCGAGCGCCGGCACGTCCAGCGCCGCGAGGACCGGCTCGGCCTCCCGGTCGACCATCGCCTCCGCACGGTCGGCGAGGTCCGTCGTCAGGGCGGTGAGGGCGTCGTCGGCGGTGTCGGCGAGGGACGTGCGGACGAGGGCCGCGGCGTCGTCGCTCCCGGCCGCCGCGGCGAGCAGGAGCGCCGCGAGGCCGTTCTCCCCGAACGCCTTGACCGCGGCGCGGGCCGCCTCCGCGGCGTCGGGGCGTGCGAGCTGGGCGACCACCTCGTCGGCGCGTGCCACCCACTCGTCCACGTGGCGAGCCGCAGCGGCCTCGCGCGGGGCGGCGGCCGACTCGCCGTCGGGCACGACGGCGGACCCGCCGGGCACGCGACGGGTCCCGTCGAGCGCCGCGCGCAGCGCCTCGTGCGCGAGCACGCCGTCCGCCGCGAGGGTGCGCCGGACGACGGTGCGGACCTCGTCGCGCAGCGGTGCGAGCGCGGTGTCGCGCGCCCGGCCACGGCGACGCGTCGAGCGCACGACGCCGCCGCGCACCTTGACGCGGTCGACCTTGTCGGCGCCGGTGATCTGGGACCAGCGCGCCGCGAGCGAGCCGCGCGAGGGGTCGCCGCGCAGGACGGCCTCGCGGACCTGCGCACGGACGGGCGGGAGGGCCGCGGTCGCGGTGTCCCGCAGCACCTGGGCGGCCTCGATCTGGCGCTCGACGGCGTCGGAGACGCCGGTCACCCACGACGGCAGGGCCGCCAGCGATCCCTTGAGGGTGCGCACGATCACCGCGCGCGAGCGGTCCGGCCCGGCGAGCATCGTCAGCCAGCGCGCGACCGGCGCGACGACCGACCGGTCCAGGAGCCCCTCGTGCGGGCCGACGTCCGGCACGACGAACAGGGGCACGCCGTCCATGCCGTGGTCGCGCAGGCGCTGGAGCAGGTCCCCCCGGATCGTCGTGAGCGTGTCGGGCGGGACGCGGTTGAGGACCATCGCGACGCTCGCGCCACGCTCCATCGCGCGACTCAGGGCCTTCCACGGGAGCGCGTCGCCGTAGCGCGACGCCGTCGTGACGAACAGCCACAGGTCCGCCGCCTCGAGCAGCAGGCCGGCGGTCTCGCGGTTCTCCGACAGGAGGGAGTCGAGGTCGGGGGCGTCGAGCAGCGCGGTGCCGCGCGGGACGCCGTCGTGGTCGATGACGCGCGACACGCGCGTCGCCGGCCCTTCGACGATCACGTCGGCGTCCAGGGGGTTGAACGCGAGGACGGGCTCGCGCGTCGTCGGGCGCAGCACGCCGGCCTGCGACACCTCCTCGCCGAGCAGCGAGTTGTACAGCGTCGACTTGCCGGCACCGGTGGAGCCGGCCACCACGACGACCGCCGGCGAGGACAGCTCCTTGAGGCGCGGCAGCAGGTGCTCGTCGAGCTGGGTGAGCAGCCGGTCGCGCGACGCCGCCGCCTCGTCGGACCCCTCGATCGCCAGCGGGAGCTCGACGGCGGCCACGTCGCGCCGCAGGTCACGGGCCACGTCGAAGACGGTGACGCCCAGCTCCTCGCCCTGCTCGGCACGGCCGCGGCCCGTCGCGCCGCCCGGGCCTGCGGCGCTCTGGGCGCCCGTCGCGACGTCTCGGGTTCTCACGGGTTCATCCTGACGCCTGGACCCGACCCCGCCAAACGTACGCGCCGTCCGTGCAGGTCGGCTGCGGGTCGGCCGCACGTCGGGCGCCCGTCGGGGGCCGCGTCGGGCGCCGGTCGCGACCTGCGGGGCTCGCGCGCCGCACACTACGATGGCTGCGCGCCTCGATAGCTCAATGGATAGAGCAACGGCCTTCTAATCCGTAGGTTGCAGGTTCGAGTCCTGCTCGGGGCACCGCACCGCCTCCCCGGCGCCCCTCGTGCCCGCGGGCGCCGGTCAGGCGAACGACTGCGCGTCGGCGTGCTCGACCTCCACGAGGAACGCGTGCCGCTCCTCGCCGCGCGGGTAGGGACCGCCCGTGTAGAGGACGGAGAGGCGGTCCACGACCGCCCAGCCGGCCTCGCCGTCGAGCACCTCGACGACGCGGCCCCGGAGCGTCGCCATGACGTACGGGTTCCCCGTGTCGGTCACGGAGACGGCGACGCGCGGGTCGCGCGCGAGGTTGCGGGCCTTGCGCGAGCGCGGTCCGGTGAGGAACGCGAGCCGGTCGCCCTCCCAGGCGACCCAGAGGGGCACGACGTGCGGGGCGCCGTCGGGCAGGACGGTCGCGAGGTGCGCGACGTGCGGCCCCGCGACGAGTGCCCGAGCACCCTCGGGGACGTGTGCGGGCCCGGGCGCGGACCGGGTGGTGGACGCGCTGTGGTCGGTCATGGTGTCCCGACCGGCGGCGGGACCACGACTCATCGGTCGGGACGGGTCAGCCGACGATCGCGCCGCACGACAGGTCGAGGACCACGCCCGTCGTCGCGCCCGCGGCGTCGGACGCCAGGTAGACGGCGCTGCCCGCGACCTCGGCGAGGCGCGGCAGCCGGCCGAGCAGCGTGTCGTCCACGAGGTCGGGCAGGTCCTCGTCCTTCGCCCCGGCGGTCTCCGGCGTGAAGTTCGGCCGCAGCCCGACGACGCGCACCCCGTGCCGCCCGACCTCGCCCGCGAGCCCGCGCACGAGCGCCTCGAGCGCGGCGCACGCGACGTTGAAGCCGCCCATCTCGTGCCGCGACTCCTGCGCGGCCGTCGTCGAGAGCACCACGACGACGCCCGAGCCCTGCGCGACCATGTGCCGCGCCGCGGTGCCCGCGGTGTGCGTGTGGCGTCGCACGGCCTGCGTCACCGGGACGAGGACGTCGTCGGGGTCCATGTCCACGAAGGGCACGTTCTGCACGGCGTCCATCCCGACCGCGTTGAACGACACGTCGAGGCTCCCTGCCGTCGCGACGACGTGTGCCGCGTGGTCGCGCACCGCGCCGAGGTCGTCGACGTCGACCACCGCGGTCTCGGCGGCTCCCCCGGCCGCCCGGATCTCGGCCGCGAGCGCGTCGAGCGTCGCGGCCGTCCGCCCGGTGAGGAAGACGCGGGCGCCGGCGGCGGCGAAGGCCCGGCTCACCGCCGACCCCATCGACCCGGCGGCCCCGTAGACCACGGCGTTCCTCCCGGCGAGCTGCACGGTCGTCTCCTTCGTCCGGTGTCCGCGGGCACGTCGGCGGTGATGCCGGCGCGCGTGCCCGCGCTGAGCGGGCGACAGGGACGACGGCGCCCGGGGACGGAACTCATCGGCGCCGCGCACGTTGTGCTCGGCATGGGGAGTTCTCACCCTCCCGGGGTCGGAAAGGGTAAAGATCGGGCCACCCCTCGTAGATATACTCGCCGGACCGGCCCGTGGGCCGGTTCGGCCCGGTTCGCCCGGGTACCCGGGGGCGTGCGACAGCCCTCTCCCGGCCGCCACCGACGGCGAACGACGGCACGCACGAGCGAAGGATCGAGATGACCGAGGCAGCACCGCTCCAGCCCCCCGCCCCGACGGAGACGCTCACGCTCACGGCGCCGGAACCCGTCAAGCCCGTCGCCGCCACGCAGGCCCCCTCGCTCGCGCCGCGCGTCGACGAGGCCGCGATCCCGGGTCTCGAGGCCAAGGTCGGCTCGTACCTCGACCAGCTCCTGTCCGCGGACACGCGCTCGCCCGAGTTCGCCGCCAAGGCCGACGACGTCCGCAAGATGGGCGACGCGGACATCCGCGCCGCCGCGGACGTGTCCAACCGGATGCTCGACATGCCGGTCAAGGAGCTCCGCGAGGGCGGCGTGTCCGACAGCTCGAAGATCAGCCGGTCGCTGCTCGAGCTGCGCCGCACGGTCGAGGACCTCGACCCGAGCGAGGCGCCGATCGGCAAGAAGCTGCTCGGCATCTTCCCGTTC
Source organism: Cellulosimicrobium sp. Marseille-Q8652 (assembly GCF_965112045.1). Classification (NCBI taxonomy): domain Bacteria; kingdom Bacillati; phylum Actinomycetota; class Actinomycetes; order Micrococcales; family Promicromonosporaceae; genus Cellulosimicrobium; species Cellulosimicrobium sp. Marseille-Q8652. The sequence goes on from NZ_CBCOPS010000002.1 coordinate 1,872,331, forward strand.
GGCGGCAAGATCCAGGACTACTTCCGTCGCTACGAGAGCTCTCAGTCCCAGCTCAACGCGATCGTCCAGTCGCTCTACAACGGCCAGGACGAGCTCCGCAAGGACAACGCCGCGCTCAACCTGGAGAAGCAGAACCTCTGGGACACCATGGGGCGGCTGAACCAGTACATCTTCATCGCGGAGCGCCTCGACACCGAGCTCTCCACGAAGATCGCGCAGCTCGACACGACCGACCCCGAGCGGGCCCAGGCGCTGCGCGAGGACGTGCAGTTCTACGTGCGCCAGAAGCACCAGGACCTGCTCACGCAGCTCGCGGTGTCCATCCAGGGCTACCTCGCGATGGACATCATCATGAAGAACAACCTCGAGCTCATCAAGGGCGTGGACCGCGCCACGACGACCACCATCTCGGCGCTGCGCACGGCAGTCATCGTCGCTCAGGCGCTCGCCCACCAGAAGCTCGTGCTGGACCAGATCACCGCGCTCAACACGACGACGTCGAACATGATCGCGTCGACGTCGAAGATGCTCGCGGACCAGTCGGCGACCATCCAGTCGCAGGCGGCGAGCGCGACCGTCGGGCTGCCCCAGCTCCAGCAGGCCTTCGCGAACATCTACGCGACGCTCGACTCGATCTCGACGTTCAAGACGCAGGCGCTGGACTCGATGGCCCAGACGATCGGCGTCCTCGAGACCGAGACCACGAAGGCCAACGAGTACCTCGACCGCGCGCGCCGCTCCGACGTGTCGCAGGCCGGCAACGGCTCGCTCGACATCGGCCGGCTCTGAGCCGCCCCGTATGACGACGGCGCCCGCACCCGCAGCAGCACCACCGCAGTTCCCTCTGTCTCTTCCCGTACGCACCCCGAGCTGGACGGTCGCCTAGATGGGCTGGTTCTCCGACGTGGTCGCCCGCATGGGCGGTCGATCCCGCACGACCGAACCGGCTCTCGTGCTGCCCCCGCCCCCGACGAGCGTCGACATCCTCGACTCCGTCGAGAGGATCGAGCGGCAGATCGAGGGCCGCGTGCCGCCGGCCGTCACGGCGCGCGTGCACCGCATCACGGGCACGGTCGAGGAGATGGTGCCGCGCCTCGACCGCCTCGGCGGCGGGTCGCAGCAGGCGCACACGGTCGTCGCGACCGCCACGAGCTACCTGCCCGAGGCCGTCGGCGCGTACCTGCGTCTGCCGCGCGACTTCGCCGACCGTCGCGTCGTGGCCCACGGCAAGACGTCCCTCATGCTCCTGTGCGACCAGCTCGACCTGCTCGGCGTGACGCTCGACAAGATCTCCGACGCGGTGTCCCGGGCCGACGCCGCGGCGCTCGTGGCGCACGGCCAGTTCCTCGCGGACAAGTTCCGCGACTCCTCGATCGCGCTCTCGCCCGGGGCCGGCGCCGGCACGCCGCCGCCCGACCTGACCGGACGCCTGGAGGCCCCGTGACGACGTCCGACCTGGCCTCCGCGCTCACCGCGCTCGCCGCCGCCGCGCGCGACGCCGGGGTCGACGAGGAGGCCGCGCGCGACGAGGGCGCACGGCTCGCGGCCGCGGTCGCCGAGTCCTCGACCGGCGCTCCCGCGGCGTGGCTCGCGGCGCTCGGTCACGACCCCGCCGCGACCGGCGCGTTCTTCACGGCGGCCTCGAGCGCGCGGCGCTGGCGCTCGGCCCCCACCGACGTGCTCGCCGGTCTCGTGGCCGCCCGCTCGACACGAGCCGGCGCCTACGGCGCGGCGCTGGCCGACGTCGCGACGGCGGCCGCGTCCCTCGGCTCGCCCGGTCCGCACGTCGCCGGGAGCGCCGCGGCGACCGCGGCGGTGCAGCGCTCGGCGTCGGCCGGGGCACGCCCGCCCGTCACGACCTCGCCGGCGCCCGTCCCGACGGCGCCCGGGCCCACGGCCCCGTCGGCCGGAGGTCCGCTCGGCACCCGCCCGGCGTCCGCCAACCCGTTCGACCTCGGCGAGCTCGCCCACCTCGGCTCACGGCTCCCGGGCGCCCGCCCGGTCCCGCCCGACGTCCCGTCCGTCGAGACGATCCTCGACGCGCTCGGCGCGCGCGGCCACGGGACGCCGACGACCCCGGGCGACCCTGCGCCGTCGGGCACCGCACCGACCGGGACGGACGCGAGCGGGACGGCGGGAGCAGCGCCGGCGACGACCGCGCAGACGACCCCCGCGCAGGCGGCCGCGCCCGCGGAGGAGCCCGCGCGCCCCCTCGAGGAGCTGCTCGCGGAGCTCGACGCGCTCACGGGGCTGGGTCGCGTGAAGGACGAGATCCACCGCCAGACCGAGCTGCTGCGCGTCGAGAAGCTGCGGACCGACGCCGGTCTCACGCGCCCGACGCTCACGCGGCACCTCGTGTTCCTCGGCAACCCGGGCACGGGCAAGACGACGGTCGCGCGCCTCGTCGCGGGCATCTACCGCGCGCTCGGCCTGCTCGCGACGGGCCACCTCGTGGAGGTGGACCGCTCCGAGCTCGTCGCGGGCTACCTCGGCCAGACCGCCGTGAAGACGTCGGAGGTCGTGGCCACCGCGCTGGGCGGCGTGCTGTTCGTCGACGAGGCGTACGGCCTCGCGGAGGACCAGTACGGCGCCGAGGCGATCAACACGCTCGTCAAGGACATGGAGGACCACCGCGACGAGCTCGTCGTCGTGGTCGCCGGATACCCGGGGCCCATGGCGGACTTCCTCGGGACGAACCCGGGTCTCGAGTCGCGCTTCTCGACGACCATCACGTTCGAGGACTACACCGACGACGAGCTGCGCGACATCTTCGCCGGCATGGCCGAGAGGTCCGACTTCGAGCCGACACCCGAGGCGCTCGAGACGTTCGGGCGCCTCGCCGCCGCGCAGGCACGCACCGAGGGATTCGGCAACGCGCGCTGGGCCCGCAACGTGCTCGACGCCGCGATCGCCCGCCACGCGTGGCGGCTGCGGGACGTGCCCGCCCCGACGGTGGACGAGCTGCGCCTCCTGCTGCCCGCCGACGTCGTCGACGCCGAGGGCGCGCCCGGGCTGCTCGCGTCGCTCGACCCGCCCGAGGCGCCCGAGGCGCCCGAGGCGCCCGACGACCCGACCGCACCTCCCGTCCACCCCACCGTCGAGGAGAACGCATGACGACCACCCCGGTCCGCCAGGCGGCGCCCCCGCCGTCGGGCACCGTTATCGTGGCGCCCGCGGCGCCGGCCGGCCAGGCCGTGCAGCCCCTGGGCAGCGCGTCCGTCGCCCGCGCGCGGGGCGCGCTGCGCCGCACGCCCGGCCGCCTGCGCCTCGTCCTCGCGCTGTCCGTCCTCGCCTGCCTGGCGCTGGGTCTGCTCGGCTTCCAGGCCGGCAGCGTCCAGTCGCGGGCGCTCGACGCCGCGGCCGAGGACTCGGCGCAGCTCGTCGGCGTGCAGGACGTGCGCAACGCGCTCGTGGCCGCCGACGCGACCGCGACCGGCGCGTTCCTCGTCGGCGGGCTCGAGCCGGCCGAGCAGCGGGCGCGCTACGACGAGCTCGTCGACCAGGCCGCGGCCGACCTCGCGACGCTGTCCGGCAGCAACGAGGCCGACGCCGAGCTGCTCGGGCAGGTGGCCGCGGACCTGACGGTGTACACGGGGCTCGTCGAGCAGGCGCGCGCGAACAACCGGCAGGGCTTCCCCGTCGGCGCCGCATACCTCGACCAGGCGTCCACGATCCTGCGCGAGGAGATGCTGCCCGCTCTCGACGAGGTCGTGCTCGACGACGCCGACCGCGTCGCGGCGGACTTCTCGGGCGTGCGCAACGCCCTGTGGGTCCTCGCGGGGTGCCTCCTCGCGCTCGCGGTGCTCGTCCTGGGACAGGTGTGGCTCGCGCGCCGGACGCACCGCGTGCTCAACGTCGGCCTCGCGACGGCGACGGGCGTCGTGCTCGTCGTGGGGCTCGTGGGCACGATCCTGCTGTCGCAGGCGTCCGGCCGGGCGCAGGACGTGCGGACCGGCCCGTACGCCGCGACGCTCGCCGCGTCGCAGGCCTACGCGCTCGGCAACGAGGCGAAGTCGATGGAGGCCTTCACCCTCATCAAGCGCGGGTCGGGCCAGGTCTACGAGGAGGAGTTCCGGGCCGCGGTCGACGACGCCGGCGAGCGCCTCGACACCGCCGCGGCCGACGGCATCCTCGACGGGACGACGGCCGAGGCGCTCGACGCGTGGGTGGTCCGGCACGACGAGATCCGCGCGGCCGACGACGAGGGCGACTGGGACGGTGCTGTCGCGCTCGCGACGAGCACCGAGCCCGACAGCGCGAACGCCGCGTTCGACACGTTCTCCGCTGCGGCGCGCGACGACATCGAGACGAACGCGGCAGCGACCCGTGACGACCTCGCGTCGGCCGCCACGAGCGCGGCCGTCGCCGGGTGGCTGCTGCTGGTCGCCGGGCTCGTCGCGGCCCTGCTCGCGTGGCGCGGCATGACGGCACGACTGGAGGAGTACCGGTGAGGACCACGAACGCCGCCCTCGCGGCCACCACGGGTGCCGACGCCCACCGCGGCGGACCGCGCCGCGCCCGCGTGCGGACCGGCCTCGCCGCGGCGCTGGCCGCGACGACGCTCGTGCTCGCGGCCTGCACGGGTCCGAGCGGCGCCGACGACCTGCGCCTCGCCGCCGAGGAGCCGCCGGCCGAGGAGAGCGCGCCGCCCGCTGCCGCCGCACCGGCCGAGTGCACGGACCCGCTGGCGTCCTACGCGCCCGAGGGCGCGCTGCCCGGCCCCGACGCGCTCCCTGCGGGCAGCACGATGGCCGAGATCCGCGAGCGCGGCGTGCTGCGCGTCGGCGTGTCGGCGGACACCCTCCTCATGGGCTCGCGCGACCCGCTGTCGGGCGACATCGAGGGGTTCGACATCGACGTGCTCCGCGAGGTCTCGCGCGCGATCTTCGGCGACCCGGACCGGCTCCAGTTCCGCGTCATCACGTCGGGCCAGCGCATCGAGGTCCTCGAGGGCGACGACCCGGACGACGTCGACCTCGTCGCGCGCGCGTTCACCATCAACTGCGACCGCTGGGAGCAGATCGCCTTCTCCGCGGAGTACTACCACGCCGGCCAGAAGGTCCTCGTGACGCGCGACTCTGAGGCCGCGGGCATCGCGGACCTCGAGGGGCAGCGCGTGTGCGCCCCCGAGGGCACGACGACGATCACGCGGCTCGAGGAGTACCCCGGCATCGAGGCGGTCCCGGCCACGACGCACACGCAGTGCCTCGTGCTGTTCCAGCAGGGCCGGGTCGACGCGATCACCGGCGACGACACGATCCTCGCCGGGTTCGCCGCGCAGGACCCGTACGCGAAGGTCGTGGGCGAGGCCATCAGCGACGAGCCGTACGGCGTCGGCGTCCCGGCCGGGAACGTGGACATGGTGCGTTTCGTCAACGGCGTCCTCGAGCGGATGAAGAGCGACGGGACGTGGGCCGCCAGCTACGACCGCTGGCTCGGCGTGCTCGGCGACGCCCCGACGCCCCCGGCACCGGTCTACGGCCGCACGCCGTGAGCCGTCCCGTCGCACCCGAGGCGCCGGGACGGCTCGGCGAGGCCATCCCCGCCGCCGACCTCCTCGCCTACCTCGGCGCGCTCGAGACGTGGCTCGACGCGCGACGGACCGAGCTCGACCGGCTCGACGCCGCCGCCCAGGCCGCCGCGACGCCCGACGCGTACACCGCCGACCTCGTCCTGGCCCTCTCCCTGTGGCAGGCGATCCGCGGGCGCGCCGACGAGCTGCGGGTCACGTGGGACTCGGGCCGCGTCGACGCGGTCGCGCGCGAGAAGATGTCGGTCCTCGTGTGGGGCCGGCTCGACTCGGGCTCGGGCGCGGCGCTCGTCTCCCTCGTCGAGGCCGTCAAGCTGTGCGACGCGCTCGTCGTCCAGCTCCGCACGCGCCTGTCGTTCGATTCGCACACGGCCGACCAGGTGGCGCGGCTGCGCGGCGTGCGCGCCGAGCTCGTGCGCTGCGAGGACCTCGCCGGGTCGGACGCCGACGCGCGCGGGCGCATCGGGACGCTGCGAGGGCGGCTCGACCGGCTCGTCGCGCAGGCCGCGCGCGGCGCCGACGTCTCGGGCCCGCTCGCGGAGCTCGAGACCGAGGTGGCCCGCGCCGAGCGGGACCTCATCGTCGCGTCGGCGCAGCGCCGGGAGCTCGGCCGCGACCGCGCGCGGACGACCGAGCGCAGGGACGCGCTCGAGGCCCGCGAACCCGCGCTGCGCGAGCTCGTGACGCGCTGCCGGCGCGAGATCGCGCACCCGCCGCGGCTCGCCGTGCCCGACGTGTCCCGGCTCGGCCCCGTGCCGGACTCGCGGTTCGAGCTCGACGCGTACTCGGCGCGGCTCGACGCGGTCGCGCGCGCGGTCCAGACCGTCGAGGACGCGTACACCCGGCCCCTGCGCGAGCGCGCCGAGCTGCGGTACAGCCTCGACAAGCTCGCCGCGAAGGCCGACGCGAACGGCCGCTCCACGTCCCCCACCGTCCGCTCCGGCCTCGCCGAGGCCCGGGACGCCGTCGAGGCGACGCCGTGCGACGTCGTGCTCGCGCGCTTCCTCGTCGAGCAGTACCACTTCCTCACCCGTGACCTGCCCACCTCGGAAGGAGCGTCGTCGTGACGACCACCGCGACCGTCCCGTGCTCGGAGCCCGGCTGCCCGGGCACCATCGAGGACGGCTACTGCAACGTCTGCGGGGCGCCGGCCGGCGGCACCTCGGGCGGCACGTCCGCGACCGCGGGCACCTCTGCCGGTCCGTCGACCGGGCGGACCCGGGGCGCCGCCTCCGCGACCGCCGCGTCGCCGTCGGCGATGCTCGGCACGGGCTTCGTCCAGGGCAGGACCGGCGCGGTCCCGCCCGGCGCGTCCGACCCGGAGGCCGAGCGGTCCACGCGCACGGGCCGCACGAGCTCGAGCCGCCTCGCGACGGCCGCGCTCGGGTCCGCGCGCACGGCCGCGACGGGCTCCAAGGCGACCCGCCGCGTCGGCACCTCCTCCACGCGCCTGCGCGGCCACCGCCTCGGCGCCGGTCTGACCACCGTGCCCTCCGCACCCGTGACGGACCCCCTGCAGGCCGTCATGGCCGTGCCCGAGGTCGCCGAGCGCAAGCGCTTCTGCCCCACGTGCGGCGAGAAGGTGGGCCGCGGACGCGACGGCCAGCCGGGCCGCACCTCGGGCTTCTGCCCGCACTGCGGCAACAGGTTCGACTTCTCGCCCCAGCTCTCCCCCGGCGACGTCGTGGGCGGCCAGTACGAGGTCGTCGGCTGCCTCGCGCACGGCGGCCTCGGCTGGATCTACCTCGCACGCGACCAGAACGTGTCCGGCCGCTGGGTCGTGCTCAAGGGCCTGCTCAACTCGGGCGACCCGGACGCCTACGCCGCGGCGATCTCCGAGCGCCAGTTCCTCGCCGAGGTCGAGCACCCGCTCATCGTCGAGATCTACAACTTCGCCATGCACGACGGTGCCGGCTACACCGTCATGGAGTACGTCGGCGGCAAGTCCCTCAAGGACATCCTGCAGGACCGGCGCGACGCGAACGGCGGGGTCATCGACCCGCTGCCCGTCGACCAGGCCCTCGCGTACGTCCTCGAGGTCCTGCCGGCGTTCGCGTACCTGCACGACCACGACCTGATCTTCTGCGACTTCAAGCCCGAGAACGTCATCCAGCAGGGCGACGGGGTCAAGCTCATCGACCTCGGCGGCGTGCGGCGGCTCGACGACCTCCAGTCCGCGATCTTCGGCACGGTGGGCTACCAGGCGCCCGAGGTCGCGGAGGTCGGTCCGTCCGTCGCGTCGGACATCTACACGATCGGCCGCACGCTCGCGACGCTGGTGCTCGACTTCCGGGGGAACACCACGACGTACGTCGCGTCGCTCCCGCCGGTCGCCGAGACGCCCGTGTTCCAGGCGTACGACTCGTTCTACCGGCTGCTCGCCAAGGCGTGCGCGCTCGACCCGTCCGACCGGTTCGCGACGGTCGACGAGATGCGGGCACAGCTCGTCGGCGTCCTGCGCGAGGTCGTCGCGACCGACCGGGGCCCGGGCAACGCGGCGCTCCACTCGGCGGCGTCCGTCCTGTTCGAGGCGCCGGTGTCCGACGTCGCGGAGCGTCCGCTCGACTGGGACGAGCTGCCCGTGCTGCGCGCCGACGAGCACGACCCGATGGCGAGCTGGCTCGCCGGGGTCAACGTCGCGGACCCCGACGCGCGGCTCGCGGCGCTCGCCGACGCCCCGCAGGACACCGTCGAGGTGCGCCTCGCCCGTGCCCGCGCCGCGATCGAGGCGGGACGACGCGACGTCGTGCAGGCGACCATCGCGGAGATCCTCGCGGACGACCCGTGGGAGTGGCGCGCCGCATGGCTCGGCGGTCTCGACGAGCTCGCGCGCGGCGACTCCGTCGCGGCCCGCGCGTCGTTCAACGCCGTCTACGGCCAGGTGCCGGGCGAGCTCGCGCCGAAGCTCGCGCTCGCCACGGCGTGCGAGCTCAGCGGCGAGCCCGACATCGCCGAGTCGCTCTACGTGATCTGCGCCCGGTCGGACGCGAACTACACGGCGCCGTCCGCCTTCGGGCTCACGCGCATCCGGCGCGAGCGCGGCGACCTCGACGGAGCCCTGCAGGCGCTCGACCTCGTGACGCCGACCCGCAGCTCGTACGTCGAGTCGCGCGTGCTGCGCGCGCACCTGCTCGCCGACTCCGGTCGGGGGCTGCCCGCGCTCGCGGACGCGCTCGCGAGCGTCGGCGCCGTGACCATCGCGCCGCGCGAGCGCGCGCAGCTCTCGGTCGGGGTGCTGCGCTCCGCGCTCGACACGGTGACCGAGTCCGGCCCGTCGCCCACGACCCGGATCGCGGGCGTCCCCGCGGACGAGCCGGCGCTGCGGGACGCGCTCGAGGGCGCGTACCGCGAGCTCGCGTCGCTCACGGAGTCCCGCGACGAGCGCATCGAGCTCGTCGACCAGGCGAACGAGGTCCGCCGCTGGACCGTGCGATGAGCGCCCCGACCGGACCCGCGTCGCCGGGTCCCGACGCGCCCGCCCCGGACGAGAGCACCCCGGGCGAGACCGCTCCGGACGAGACCGCTCCGGACGAGACCGCTCCGGACGAGCGCACCGGTGCGACGGCTCCGGGCGCGACCACCACGGAGGCGACGGCCCCGGCGGAGGTGGACGGCGACGGCGAGGCCACGAGCGCGCTCCTCGCCTGCCCGGCGTGCGGCGAGCCGTCGCACCCCGGCGCGCGGTTCTGCGAGGCGTGCGGCACCCCGCTCGCGTCGTTCCCGCCCGAGCCGACGGCTTCGGGCGCGGACGGGGCGGACGGCGCGGGCGACGCGGACGGGCTCGCTGCGGCGACGTCGCCCGCCGACCCCGGCACGGCGACGGACGCCGACGACCCGGACGGCAGGACCCGCACCGACGGCTCGCGGCCGTGCGTGCGCTGCGGCGGCACGATCGCGGACGACGGCTACTGCGCGCAGTGCGGCGAGCCCGCCGCGACCGAGCGCGACCACTGGGCCGAGCGACCGGTCGCCTGGGTCGCAGGCGTGTGCGACCGCGGCGTGCGGCACGTCCGCAACGAGGACGCCATGGCGCTCGCCGCGAGCGGGCCGGCGCCCGTCGGCGGGCCCGGGTCCGCGAGCGGGCCCGCAGTGCCGGCCGGAGAGGACCCGGCGGAGCGCCCCTTCGCGGCGCTCGTCGTGTGCGACGGGGTGTCGAGCGCGCCCGACTCGGACGTCGCGAGCCTCGCCGCCGCGCGGGCCGCGCGCGACACGCTCGCCGCGGGCGGTCCCTCGGGCGGCGCGCGCGTGCAGGGTGAGACGACCGCGCGCCTCAGCGCCTGGTCGGTCCTGCTCGGCGACGCCGCACGCGCCGCCAACGAGGCCGTCCTCGCAGCGGTGCCGGGCACGGCCGACCGGGAGAACCCGCCGTCGTGCACGTTCGTCGCGGCGGTCGTCGACGGGCCCCTCGTCGTCACGGGCTGGGTCGGCGACTCGCGCGCGTACTGGCTGCCCGACGCCGGCGAGGCGCACCAGCTCAGCGTCGACGACTCGTGGGCGCAGGAGATGATCGCGCAGGGCGTCCCGCGGGCGCAGGCGGAGACCTCCTCGCAGGCGCACGCGATCACGCGCTGGCTGGGTCACGACGCGCCCGACCCCACCGCCCGGACGGCGGCCACCATCCCGGACCGCCCGGGCTGGGTCCTCGTGTGCTCGGACGGGCTCTGGAACTACTGCTCCGCCGCGGGCGACCTCGCCGCGCTCGTCCACGCGACCGAGGGCTCGGACGGCTCCGACCCCGAGGCGCTCGCCGCGGCCCTGGTGCGCTGGGCGAACGCGCAGGGCGGCCGGGACAACATCACCGTCACCCTGGCCCGCTTCGCCGCGGGGGCCGCCGGCTGACGACCCACCGACCGCGGTCGCCCGCCGCACCCTCCGGCCGTGCCCGCGACCACGTCGACCCTCCGCTCGAGCGTTCCGCTCGAACCCGCCCGGACCGACCCGATAGCCTGCCCGAACACCGCATCACCGAAGGAGCCCCCATGGCCGAGTTCTCCGCCGAGGTCTACCAGAACGAGTTCCTGTCCGACGGCGCGACCGACGTCCACGCGATCGTCACCGTGACGTGCTCGGGAGCGGGCGCGGCCGGGGGCGGCACCGCCGGCGGGGTGGCCGAGATCATCATGGTCGACACGTCCGGGTCGATGTCCGGGCGCAACATCGAGGCGGCCAAGCACGCGGCCCAGGTCGCGGTCGACCAGATCCTCGACGGCACGTGGTTCGCGATCGTCGGCGGCAGCCACGTGGCCCACCGCGCGTTCCCCTACCCGAACGCGCGCGTGGCGATGGTGCAGATGGAACCCGGTGCGCGCGCCGAGGCGAAGCGCGCGATCTCGATGATGACGCCCGGCGGCGGCACCGCGATGAGCACGTGGCTGCGCCTCGCCGACCAGCTCTTCGAGACGGTGCCGCAGGCGACGCAGCGGCACGCGATCCTCCTGACGGACGGCAAGAACGAGTCGGAGCCGCGGGCGAACCTCTCCGCGGCGGTGCGCGACGTCACCGGGCACTTCCAGTGCGACGCGCGCGGCGTCGGGACGCGCTGGCAGGTCGACGAGCTCCGCGAGATCGCGACCGCGCTGCTCGGATCGGTGGACCTCATCGCCGACCCGAGCGAGATCGCGGCGGACTTCGAGGCACTCATGCGCGCGTCGATGGCGCGCGGCGTGGCGTCGGCGGACCTGCGCGTGTGGGCCCCGCAGGGAGCCCAGGTGCTGTTCGTGCGCCAGGTCGCCCCGACGGTCGAGGACCTCACGACCCGGCGCAGCGACGTCAACCCGCTCACCGGCTCGTACCCCACGGGATCCTGGGGCGACGAGTCGCGCGACTACCACGTGGCGGTGCGCGTCGCGTCGAAGCCCGTCGGGTCGGAGCAGCTCGCGGCACGCGTCCAGCTCGCCGTGAACGGGGAGGTCGTCTCGTCCGGGCTGGTCAAGGCCAAGTGGTCCGACGACGACTCGCTCACCACGCGCATCAACCCCGAGGTCGCGCACTACACGGGTCAGACCGAGCTCGCGGCGGCGATCCAGGAAGGGCTCGCGGCCAAGGCCTCGGGCGACGAGGCGACGGCGACCGTCAAGCTCGGCCGCGCGGTCCAGCTCGCGCAGCAGACCGGCAACGCGGAGGCCACGACGCGACTGCGCAAGGTCGTCGAGATCGACAGCGAGGAGCAGGGCACCGTCCGGCTCAAGCGCAACACCTCCACGCTCGACGAGATGGCGCTCGACACCGCCTCGACGAAGACGACGCGGGTGCGCCGGTGAGCGCGGTCGTGTGCCCGAACGGGCACCCGTCGGAGTCCACCGACTACTGCGACGTGTGCGGAGAGCCGATCGCGGCGTCGACCGGCGGCCCGGCCGCCCCGCCGGCGCGGGAGACCTCGTCGCCCGCGGTCGCGTCACCCAGCCCGGCGACGACGTGCCCGAACTGCGACTTCCCCGCCGCTGCGGGCGCGCTGTTCTGCGAGAACTGCGGGTACGACTTCACGACCGGGGCACTGCCCGACCCGGTGGAGCCGCCGTCGGCGCTCTCGCTCGACCCGCAGGCCTCCGGCACGCCGGTGCGGCCGTCGTCGGGCTCCCCCGCCCCGAGCGGGCCGCCCACCGCAGACCCGGCGCACTCGGCCGCGGTGCCCGCGCCCGAGACGCCGGCGGGTGCGCCCCTGCCGGTCGCCGGCGAGACCGGTGCGCCCGAGGCGGCGTCCGGCCTGTCGACGTCGGCCGGCTCGACGGGCAGCCACCTGCCCACCCCGCCCGTGCCCGGCCCGGACCGGTGGGTCGTCGAGATCTGGATCGACCCGGACTGGTACGCCGCCCAGCAGCCCGAGGACCCGATGCCGTCGGCGGGGCTGCCCGGGCTCGTCGTGCTGCGCGAGCGCAGCGTCCTCGTGGGCCGGCCGTCCGCCTCGCGCGGCATCCACCCGCAGGTCGACTGCGGGACCGACACGGGGGTGTCCCGGCGACACTGCCAGCTCAGCACCGACGGTCAGCGGTGGTGGGTCGAGGACCTGCAGTCCTCGAACGGGACGTACGTCAGCCCGGCCGGTGAGGCGCTGCCCACGGACCCGGTGCCCGCCGGCCAGCGGCGTGAGCTGGCCGACGGGGACCGGGTGTACCTCGGCGCGTGGACGCGCCTCGTGGTCCGCAAGGCGCTGCCCGGCGAGGCCTGACGCGCTCAGGCCTCGTGCGGCGCGGGCTCGGACGGCGAGCCCGCGCCGATCTGCGTCGTACCGGAGCCGGCGCGGTGCGTCACCTCGATGCGGCGCGGTCGCGCCTCCTCGGCCACGGGGATCGTCAGGGACAGCACGCCGTCCTCGTAGGACGCCGTGATGCGGTCGAGCGCGAGCCCGCGACCCACCGTGAGCTGGCGGGCGAAGGTCCCCGCGGGACGCTCCCGGGCGAGCCACTGGACGTCGGGGTCGGTCCGGGGGCTCCGCTCGGCACGGATCGTCAGCGTCCGGTCCTCGACCGAGACGTCGATGGTGCCGGGGTCCACGCCCGGCAGGTCCATCGTCAGGACGTAGTGGTCCCCTGCGCGGAACAGGTCGAGCGGCATCGCTCCCGACGCGCCGGCCACGCGTCCGCCCGTGGCCACCTGCCCCATCAGACGGTCCATCGCGTCCAGGGTGCTCGCGAACGGTTCCATCATCGCAGCCACACCTCTCACCTCCTCGACGGTCGGTCCCGGACCGTCCGGGACCGCTCGGTGTCCCGCGAGGCAGGCGCCCCGCGGCGGCTACGTCTCCAGTATTAGCACTCCTCCCCGGCGAGTGCCAAGAGGTGCGGCACGACCTCCGCTGCACGACCGCCACACCGCTCCGCACCGTTCGTTGGCGGGATCCTCCAAACGGTTGTGCGTTCCGTGCACGGCAGCGGCCCGGGGTCGTGCCCGAGCCCGGCGGCACCGTGCGCACCGGCGCAGCAGAGTGGTGCTGACCGTCCCGACGACGACCGGAGCACCGTGACCGACGCCCACCCCGCTGTCCCCGCGGCACGACCGCGCCCGCTCGCGCTCTCGGCGGGCGACGCGGCGCGCGTCGCGACGTTCGCCGCCCTGATCGCCGCGCTCGGCGCGCCCGGGTCGCTCCCGCTGTTCGGCAACGCCGTCCCCGTGACGCTCCAGACGCTCGGCGTGATGCTCGCCGGCGCGGTGCTCGGCGCCCGGCTCGGCGCCCTCTCCGTCGCGACGTTCCTCGCGCTCGTCGCCGCCGGCCTGCCGCTGCTCGCGGGCGGGCGCGGCGGGGTCGCCGTCTTCGTGGGGCCCTCGGCGGGCTACCTCGTGGGCTTCCTCGCGGGCGCCGCGGCGATCGGCCTCCTCGTCGACCGGCTCCGCCGGCCCACCTTCTGGCCCGTCCTCGGCGCGTGCCTCGTGGGAGGCGTCGCGGTCGTCTACGCGGTCGGGATCCCCGTCCAGGCGCTGGTCACCGGCGTCCCGCTGCCCACGACCGCTCAGCTCTCCCTCGCGTTCCTCCCCGGCGACGTCCTCAAGTCCGTCGCGGCCGCAGCGGTGACCGTCGGCGTCCTGCGCGCGTACCCGGGCGCCCGGCCCGCGCGCCCCTGACGACCTGCGAGAGTGTGCCCGTGCCCGTCGCCCCGCAGGTCCTGCGCCACGCCGCCGACCCCGTCGCGCGCCACCGCGTCGCGCTGCGCACGACGGAACGCTCCCGGACCTACGCGGAGCTCTGCGCCGACGCGCGGGCCGGGGCGACGTTCCTCCGCGCCGCCGGGACCGCGCCGGGCGACCTCGTGGCGCTGTCGCTGCCGGACCCGGTCGACCTGCTGACCGCCGTCCTCGCCGTCGACCTCGCGGGTGCGACGCCGCTCGTGTGCGACCCGGCCTGGCCGCGGGCGCACCGCGCCGAGGTGCTGCGCGCGGTCCGGCCCCGCACGTTCGTCGAGGTCCCGCTCCCGCGCGGGACGGTGCGGGACGAGGAGTCGGCCGGGGGACCGGGGGCGTCGGCGCACGCGAGCGCCGCACCGCAGGGGGGTGCGGCGGCCGCGGGCGCCTCGGGACCCGCGCCCGACGACCTCGCGTGGGCGGGGTTCTCGTCGGGCAGCACCGGTCGTCCGCGAGCCGTCGTGCGCACGCGGGCGTCGTGGGTCGACTCGTTCGACGACGTCGCGCGGCTGACCGGCACCACCCCGGCCGACACGGTCCTCGTCCCCGGCCCGCTCGCGTCGTCGCTGTACTGCTTCGCGGCGGTCCACACGCTCGCCCTCGGGGCGTGCGCGTTCCTCACGCGCACGCCCGCCGCCGCGACCGCCGCGCTCGCGCGCTGCGACGTCGTGCACCTCGTCCCGTCCGTGCTGGAGGAGGTCCTCGACGCGCTGGACGCCGGCGCGCCGGCGCGCCTGCGGCAGGTCGTCGTCGGGGGTGCGTCCCTCCCGGCGGGCGTGCGGGAGCGCGCCGCCCGGCACGGGCTCGCCGTCCTCGCGTACTACGGCGCGGTCGAGCTCTCGTTCGTCGCGCACGACCCCGACGGCGCCGGGCTGCGCGCCTTCCCGGGTGTCGAGCTCGACGTACGCCCGCTCGCGGGCGCGAGCGTCGGCGAGGTCTGGGTGCGCTCCCCCTGGGTCGCCCGGGGGTACCTCGCCCACGCGACCGGGCCGCTGCGCCGCGAGGGCGGATGGTCGACGGTCGGAGACCTCGCGGACCTGCCTGCTGATCTGCCTGCCGAGCCGCCCGCCGGTACGCACGCAGCACCGTTCCGTGACGCCGGCCTGGTCCTGCGCGGCCGCGGCGACGGCGCGATCCTCACCGGTGGCGCGACGGTCGTCCCCGAGGACGTCGAGGTCGTCCTGCGGGCCGTGCCGGGGGTGCGCGACGTCGTGGTGCTCGGCACGCCGCACCGCCGGCTCGGCGCCGTCGTCACCGCCGTCGTGGAGTGCGACGCGCGACCCGGCCTGCGCGCGCACCTCGAGCGCGTCGCGCGGTCGGCGCTCGCGCCGAGCCAGCGCCCGCGCCGCTGGTACGCGACGGCCGCGCTGCCCCGCACGCCGTCGGGCAAGCCCGCGCGCGGCGTGCTGAGCGAGGCGCTCGGGACGCTCGAGCGGCACCCCGCCGACCTCGTCCCGCTGCCGTGACGCCCGACCGCACGGTGCACGGGACCGTGCCAGGGACGGCGCCCGTGGTCGTCGCCGCGCGGCGCACGTGGATCGGCACGGCGGGCCACGGCCACCGCGCGCGCACGGAGGTCGACCTCGCGGCGGCGGTCCTGCGGGCCGTCGTGGACGACGCCCGGGCGCTCGGGATCGCGGCCGACGTGGCCGACGTCGTGCTCGGCTGCTGCACCGGGCCGGGCGGCAACGTCGCGCGGGTCGCGGCGCTCGCCTCCGGCCTGGGGGTCGAGGTGCCCGGGCTCACGGTGGACCGGCAGTGCGGCTCCGGGCTCGCGGCCGTGCTGCTGGCCGCGCAGCAGGTCCGTGCGGGCGGCGCCGGGCTCGTCCTCGCGGGCGGGACGGAGAGCGCGTCGACGGCGCGGACCCGGACGCCGGGAAGCGGCCCGGCCACCGGGTCCGCGCGCGCGGCCTTCACGCCGGCGCCGTGGGCCGACCCGGAGATGGGGGCGGCCGCCGACTCCCTCGCGCGCTCGCGGGGGGTGACGCGCGAGCGCCAGGAGGCGTACGCGGCCCGCAGCCACGCGCGGGCGCTCGACGCGCACGCGGCGGGGCGGTTCGACGCGGAGACCGTGGGGATCGGCACGGCACGAGGCGGCTCGTCGAGCCGGGGGCCGCGCGAGACGTCGCGAGCCACGTCCTCCACGGGACCCTCCCGCGCGCCGGCCGGAGCCCGCGGTCCGCTCGACCGTGACGAGCGGGCGCGGCGTCTCGACCCGTCGCGCCTCGCACGGATGCCCGCGGCGTTCACGACCGGCGGGACGGTGACGGCAGGTACCGCGAGCCCGGTGAGCGACGGCGCGGCGGTGGTCGCCGTCGTCCCCGAGGCGCTGCGCCGCGCGCTCGGTGTCCCTGGACTGCGCGTGGTGGCGTCGGCGACGGTGGGGTGCGACCCCGCCGAGCCGGGCTGGGGCCCGGTGCCCGCGACCCGGACGGTGCTCGACCGGGCGGGGTGGTCCGTCGGCGACCTGGCGACCGTCGAGGTCGTGGAGGCGTTCGCCGCGCAGGTGCTCGCCGTCACCGACGCGCTCGGTCTCGACCCACTGGGCACCGACGCGCGCGTGTGCGCCGACGGCGGGGCGCTCGCGCTCGGTCACCCGTGGGGCGCGAGCGGGGCCGTGTCCGTCGTCCGGCTCTTCTCGCGCCTCGTGCGCGCGGGGGCCCCGGCCGGGACGCGCGGGCTGGCCACCGCCGCGGCGGGCGGGGGCCTCGGCGTCGCGGCGCTCGTGGAGGTGGTCCGGTGAGGTGGCGGCGCGCGCGGGCCGACCGTGCCGGGACCGGGTCCGGGACCGAGGAGGATCCCCACCGGCCCGGCACGCGCGGCTGCGTCGTGACGCTCGAAGACGTCCACGTGCGGCTCGGCGATCGCGAGGTGCTGCGCGGGATCGACCTCGTCCTGCGCGAGCGGCGGATCGGCGTCGTCGGGGCGAACGGGTCGGGCAAGAGCACGCTCGCCCGGCTGCTCAACGGTCTCGTGGTCCCGACGAGCGGTCGGGTGCTCGTGGACGGCCTGGACACCCGCCGGCACGGCGCGCGCGTGCGTCGTCGCGTGGGCTTCGTCTTCACGGACCCGGACGCGCAGATCGTCATGCCGACGGTCGCGGAGGACGTCGCGTACTCCCTGCGGGGCGTCCCCGCGGGCACGGCGCGCGACGCCCGCGTGCACGCCGCGCTGGAGGCGCGCGGGCTCGCGGACCACGCCGACCACCCGGCGCACCTCCTCTCCGGGGGGCAGAAGCAGCTGCTCGCGCTGACGTCGGTGCTCGTCACCGAGCCCGACCTCGTGGTCGCCGACGAGCCGACGACCCTCCTCGACCGACGCAACACGCGCCGCGTCGCCGCCGAGCTGGCGTCGCTGCCCCAGCAGGTCGTGCTCGTCTCGCACGACCTCGAGCTCGTGGCCGCCATGGACCGCGTCCTCGTCGTCGACGGCGGGCGGGTCGTGGCCGACGACGAGCCGGGCGCGGCGCTCGCCCGCTACCGCCGCCTCGTCGACGACGACCTCCCGCCGGCCCCGCGGCACCACGCGGCGCAGCGACCACCGGCGACGCGGGTCCGGCCGCCCCACGCCGCGGACGGCGGAACCGGATGAGCGGGCCCGGCGCGGCCGCACCCCTTCCGCGGCCCTCGCCGCTCCACCGTGCGCCGGCCGGTGCGAAGCTCGCCGGCCTCGCCGCCGCCGGTTCGGGCGTCCTCCTGCTCACCGAGCCGTTCGCGGTCGGCGCGGCGGCGCTGGTCGTCGTCGCGCTCTACGCGGTCGCCGGCGCGGGCCCGCGCGTGCTGTGGAGCCAGGTCCGGGCGCTGCGCCTCGTGGTGCCGGTGCTGCTCCTGGTGCAGTGGTTCACGCTCGGCCCCGCGACCGCCGTCGTGCTGACCGCCCGCCTCGTCGTCCTCGTCGCGCTCGCCGGGCTCGTGCTCGTCACGACGCGCACCTCGGAGGTGCTCGCGGCGATCGAGCGCGGCCTGCGGCCGCTCGGTCGCGCGGGGGTCGACGTCGCGCGCGTCGCCCTCGTGCTCTCGCTCGCCGTGCGCGCGGTCCCGGTGGTCGCCGCGCTGGCCGGGCGCGTGCGGGACGCGTGCCGCGCACGGGGGCGCGAGCACGACGTGCGCGCCTACGCCGTCCCGCTCGTCGTCGCCTCGCTGCGGCACGCCGACGCGACGGGCGACGCGCTGCGTGCACGGGGCCTCGAGGACTGAGCCGCGCACCGCGCGACCCGGCCCGCGAGGGCCCGGCGGGCTGCGCGACGTGACCGCGGCGCTACGTCGACGACGCGGAGGAGCGACCCCGGAGCGCGAGGACGGCCGCGACGAGGATGACGACGACCGTGACGACGAGCATCGCGCGGTAGTCCACCGCCCCGACGAGCGCCGCGCCCAGCACCGTCAGTCCCAGCTGCGGGACGTTGAGGAGCATGTTCGTCGCGGCGGACACGCGGCCCTGCAGCCCGGCAGGCGTGCGCAGCTGCCGTTCGGTGACGAAGCCGACGACGGCCCACGTGACGCCGAGCCCCACCGCCCCGAGCCCCACCATGATCGCGACGAGGTCCGACCCGGTCGTCGGGACCACACCGAGGCCCAGCACGACGAGCGCGACGGCCACGAGGCGCTGCGCGCCCCAGCGCGCGACGAGCCGTGCCGCGGTGAGCCCGGCGACGATGCCCGTCACGGCCTGCACGGAGGCGATCGGGCCCAGGAGCGCGGGCGCCAGCCCGAGCCCGTCCTCGATGATGGCGAAGCTCACCGCGTTGAGCAGTCCGACGGCGGCGAACGCGACGACGAGAGCGACCGTCAGGGCGCCCAGCGGAGGCGTCCGCACGAGATGCCGGAAGCCCGCGGTCGCCTCGGCGAGCAACGGCTCGCGGTCCGCCGCCGCGGCGGGCGGCGTCTCGACGAGCTCGATGCGCCCGACGACGAGGGCGGCGGCCGCGAACGCACCCGACGCCGCGAGGACGAGCGGGACCGGACCCGCGAGCGAGTAGGCGCCGGCGCCGGCGACCGGCATGAGGAGGCGGAACACCTGGTCGATCGTCGTGAGCCGGCCGTTGGCGGGCGCGAGCGCGTCGTCGGGCAGCATGTCGCGCACCAGCCCCGACTGCGCCGCCGCCGTGGCGAAGCCGACGCCCGAGTACACGACGGTGACGGCGAGGACGAGCCACACCTGCCCCGGCCCGCGGACCGCGAGGAGCAGCAGGAGCGTCAGCGCGCCGACGAGATAGGACACGACGAGCATGCGGCGGCGCGACACGCGGTCCGCGACCTGGCCGAGGAGCGGTGAGACGAGCGCGGGGAGCCCGAGCGCGGCGAACACGAGCCCTGCGGCACCGTTCGAGCCGGTGAGCTCCTTGACCCAGACGGCGAGGATGATCGCGAGGACCGAGTCGGCGAAGTTGGTGAACCCCCACCCCACCGTGAGGAGCCGGAACGGTCGCGACCTGAGGGCGCTCCGCGCGTCGACGGCAGACCCGTCGGCGGAGCCGTCGGCAGGGCCGGCGACGCCAGCGGTCGGCGTCCGTCCGGCGGCCCGCTCGCCGGTCATCGCTCGGCTCCCGGCCGGGCGTCGTCCACGCGATCGACGACGTCGCCGGCCGGCAGGTCGGCGTTGACGATGCCGAGCAGGCGCGCCTGCCGTGACCCGGCGGGCCGCAGCGACGGGTCGTCCCACCGCCCGGCGAACCGGTCGGTGAGGCCCTCGACCTCGCGCGCGAGGTCGGCGAGCTCCTCCTGCGTGGCCCAGAACGACGCCGTGGTGAGCGTCGAGGCGAGGAGCCACTCCGGCGCCTCGGAGCCGGAGCGCGCGAGCCAGTCCCGCACGCGGTCCGCCTCCTGGTCGAGCAGCAGGGCGGCCACGGCGCCGGCGGCCGGGAGCGACCCCGGGACGTCCGGGTCGAAGCGCGTCTGACGTCCCTGCCCGACGGCGCGCCACGGCCGTTCCTTGCCACGCCGGTCCGCGGCCTCCACGAACCCGTACTTGGCGAGCATCCGCAGGTGGAACGAGCAGCTCGCCACCGACTCCCCCGTCACCTCGGCACACCGCGTGGCGGTGACCTCTCCCTCGTCGTCCAGCAGCGTGAGGATGCGCAGCCTCAGGGGGTGCGCGAGCGCGCGCAGGCGCTCCGGGTCGGACGTGACGAGCGGGCGGCGGTCGGGGCCGGGCGCGTGCGCGGGCGAGGTCATGCGTCGACCCTAGGACGCGAAAGATGTCTTGCGCAAGAGTTCTTTAGGAAGGCCCGCCCAGGGTGTCGTGCCCCCGACGAGACGGGGACGGGTCGTCGTGCAGACGGCTCACCACCACGACCACGCCGAGCACCGCCACGGCGAGCGAGACCCCCGCGAGCACGTCGGTGAGGAAGTGGTACCCGAGGTAGAGCCGGCTGCCCGCGACCGCCGCCACCACGACGACCGACACCAGCACCCAGCCGGCGAGCAGCCGCCCGCTGTGGTGCCGGTGCCACACAAGGTAGCCGCCCACGAGGACGAGCGTCGCCGCACCGATGGTGTGGCCCGAGGGGAAGGAGAAGGACCGCTCGACCCCCGCGACGACCATCGACGCGTCCGGCGGCCGCGGCCGCGCGATCACGGCCTTGAGCACCGTCGACGTGAGGGTGGCCAGCACCATCGCGCCGGCGAGCAGGCCGGGCTCCCACCACGTCCCGGAACGGCGCGCCCACACCACGCAGCCGACGGCGACCAGCACGGGCAGCACGAACGGCCCGAAGAGGTTCGTCACCACCGTGAGCACCGACGTCACGGCCGGGGTCCGGTGCGCGACCAGCCATGCGAGGAGCGGCTCGTCGAGCGCCCACAGGTCCTCGCGCTCACGGACCGCGTCGAAGAGTGCGGCGAACCCGAGCACCCCGAGCACCAGGAGCGCGACCCCGGGCCACACGCGGACCAGCACGTGGGTCGCCTGGCGCAGCCGTCCCGCGTCCTCCGGGGCGGTCTCGCGCCCCGCCCCGTGCTGCGCTCCCCCGCTCGCGCCGACCACCTCACCCTGCTCCTGCGCGCCGCTCATCCCCGGACGTTACGCACGGCGTCACGTCCTCGCAGGTCGGGACCGCCGGAGCGCGGGCGCGCCGGCGGCCGGCCCGCGGCGCACGGCGCCGGCGCCGACGCCGACGCCGTGCGCGTAAATCAGGTGCACCACCCGTGCGGCGCGTGGTTCTGTGGTCACACACCGCGGTGACGTCCGTCCGGTCCGTACCGGGCGGTGGAGGGTCCGGCCAGACCCAGCGTTCCGACGTCACGAGAGCAGGACCATGCATCCCCTCATCACCTACGACGTGGCGGCCCTCAGCCGTCGCGAGCAGCTGCAGGAGCAGACCCTGCGCCGCGAGCAGCTGCGCCGCACCACGACCCGCGTCCCGTCGCGCACCCGGCAGGCCCGCCTGCCGCGTCGCACCGCATGACGCGCACCGACCGCGCACCCGCCCGGGACTCCTCCCCGACGGATGGCGGCTCACCCCGAAGGCCCCGGACGCCCGGACCCACCACGGTCCGTGCACCCGGGGCCTTCGTCGTCCCGCAGCCCGTCCCGGCGACCGTGCCGGACGGCGCCGCGCGGACTCGCGACTAGGCTGTCGGGCGTGAGTCCCGTGAACGCCAACGAACGCATCGTGTGGATCGACTGCGAGATGACCGGTCTCGACCTGGGCGCGGACGCCCTGGTGGAGGTCGCCGCCGTGGTCACCGACTCCGAGCTCACGGTGCTCGGTGAGGGCGTGGACGTCCTCGTCCGGCCCCCCGCCGAGGCCGTCGAGCAGATGGGCGACTTCGTGCGGCAGATGCACACGACCTCCGGCCTGCTCGACGAGCTCGCGACCGGGCTGACGCTCGCGGAGGCCGAGCAGCGGGTGCTCGACTACGTCCGCGCCTGGGTCCCCGAGCCGGGCAAGGCTCCCCTCGCGGGCAACTCGGTGGGCACCGACAAGGGCTTCCTCGACCGCGACATGCCCGCGCTCATGAGCCACCTGCACTACCGGATCATCGACGTGTCCTCCGTCAAGGAGCTCTCGCGCCGGTGGTTCCCGCGCGCGTACTTCGCGTCGCCCGAGAAGAACGGCGGTCACCGGGCGCTGGCCGACATCCTCGAGAGCATCGACGAGCTCCGGTACTACCGCGAGGCCGTCTTCGTCCCGCAGCCGGGGCCCGACTCGGCGACCGCCCGGGAGATCGCCGCGCGGATCAAGGCCACCTCCGTCGCGCGTCCCGTCGCCCCGCGGGCGGAGGAGCCCGCCGTGGCCACCGTCACAGACGCCGACCCGGCCGACGGCGCCCCCCGGTCCTGAACCCCCTCGCGGACCTAGTACACTTTTCGACGGCCGGTGCTCACGCTCCGGCCCGGCGGTCCGCCCCTCGAGGGCGGTCGCACCTGGTGGGTATAGCTCAGCTGGTAGAGCACCTGGTTGTGGTCCAGGGGGTCGCGGGTTCAAGTCCCGTTACTCACCCCAGCGCAGGGCCCCTCGTCCGCGAGGGGCCCTGTTGTCGTCCGCGGACCCTCCGCGCCCACCCGGAGGATGCTCGACGGCGCGCCGTCGGACGGAGCGCCGCGACGGCGCCGACGCGTCGATCGACATACGGTCGGGTAACGATCCGCGCCGCGCCCCGTGACCGGCTCGCGCACGACGACGGACTGTGATCGGCTGGGGCGCCGGAACCACGACGGTCGGAGGAATCGCCCCGTGATCGAATTCCGCTCGGTCAGCAAGACCTACCCCGACGGCACCGCCGCGGTCCACGACTTCAGCCTGGTCGTGCCACCGCACCGCACGACGGTGCTCGTCGGGTCCTCGGGCAGCGGCAAGACGACGCTCCTGCGGATGATCAACCGCATGGTCGACCCGACGGCGGGCGTCATCGAGATCGACGGCGAGCCCATCGCGGACAAGGACCCGGTGCGGCTGCGGCGCGGCATCGGCTACGTGCTGCAGAACGGCGGCCTCCTGCCGCACTACACGGTCATGGACAACGTCACGACCGTGCTGCGGCTGGAGAAGACCCCGAAGCGCGTGGCGCGCGAGCGCGCGCTCGAGCTCCTCGACACGGTCGGGCTCGACCGCGGCCTCGCCGAGCGGTACCCGAGCCAGCTCTCCGGCGGGCAGCAGCAACGCGTCGGCGTGGCCCGAGCCCTGGCGGCGGACCCGAACATCCTCCTCATGGACGAGCCGTTCGGCGCGGTCGACCCCATCGTCCGCGCCGAGCTCCAGACCGAGACGCTGCGCCTGCAGCAGGAGCTGCAGAAGACGATCGTGTTCGTCACGCACGACGTGGACGAGGCGTTCCTGCTCGGCGACCAGGTCGTCATCCTCGAGAAGAGCGCGAAGGTCGCCCAGGTCGGCTCTCCCAGCGAGATCATGGAGAACCCCGCGACCGACTTCGTCGCGAGCTTCATCGGCGTGGAGCGAGGGGCCCGCGCCCTGCACACCAAGCGCACCGCGCACGGCACCGTCCTCGTCGACACGACCGGCCGGACCCAGGGGGTCCTGGTCGAGGACGGCGCATGACCTGGGTCGCCGACAACCTCGACCTCATCGGGCGCCTCACGGTCGAGCACCTGCGGCAGAGCGCCGTGCCCATCCTGCTGGGGTTCCTCGTGTCGATCCCCGCCGGCTGGTTCGCCTACCGCTTCCGGCTCACGCGCGGCCTCGTCCTCACGCTCGTCGGGCTGCTCTACACGATCCCCTCGCTCGCCCTGTTCGCGCTGCTCCCGCCGATCCTCGGCATCAGCTTCCTGTCCGAGGTGAACCTCGTCATCGCGCTGACGATCTACGCGGTGGCGATCATGACGCGCTTCGTCGCGGACGCACTCGACTCCGTGGACGCCGTCGTGCGGCAGGCCGCCGTCGCCGTCGGGTACGGACCCTGGCGCCGGTTCTGGCAGGTCGACCTCCCCCTCGCGGGACCCGTGGTGCTCGCCGGCCTGCGCGTCACCGCGGTCTCGACCATCTCCCTCGCCACCGTCGGCATCCTCATCGGGATCGACAACCTCGGTTACCTGTTCACGAACGGCTACCAGCGGCAGATCGTCGCCGAGATCCTCGCGGGGGTCGTCGCCGTGGTCGTCATCGCCCTGGTCGTGGACGGGCTGCTGGTCCTGCTCGGTCGGCTGGTGCTGCCCTGGACCCGGACGGTGCGCGCATGAACCTGTTCGCCGAGGCCGTCGCCTGGATCTTCTCGCCCGACCGCGCGGAGGGTTCGCTGCCGCTCTCCGAGGCGATCTGGACGCACCTCGCCTTCACCTTCGTCTCGGTCCTCATCGCCGCCGCCATCGCGGTCCCGGCGGGCTGGCTCATCGGCCACACCGGCCGCGGGCGCGAGATCGCGGTCGCCCTCTCCGGGGCGGCGCGCGCCGTGCCGTCGTTCGGGCTCGTGCTGCTCCTCGTGCTCGTCCTCGGCGTCACGCACAAGATCGGCGCGTCGATCACGGCGTTCGTCCTCCTCGCCATCCCGCCGATCCTCGCGGGCGCGTACGCCGGCGTCGAGGCGGTCGAGCGCCGCGTCGTCGACGGCGCGCGCTCCGTGGGCATGACGCCCTGGCAGGTGCTGCACAAGGTCGAGGCACCCCTCGGCCTGCCCCTGCTCATCGGCGGGCTGCGCTCCGCGACGCTCCAGGTCGTCGCGACCGTGACGCTCGCCGGGTACGTCGGCAACTGGGGCCTCGGGTTCTACATCATCCAGGGCATCCAGATCCGGGACTTCGCGCAGATCCTCGGGGCTGCGCTCCTCGTCGTCGTCCTCGCGCTCCTGCTCGACGCGGTCTTCGCGCTCCTGCAGCGCTTCGTCGTCCCCCGCGGCGTCGCCGCCGGTCGCACGACGGAAAGCCCCGGCCGCCGTCGACGGCGCACCGCCACGGCCCCGAACCCCGCGTGACCGGTCAGACCCTCTTGCCCGCCCCTCGACCGCACGGAACCGAGACCGTCCCCCGGGACGCACCTCAGAAGGGACACCACCCATGCGCACCCCCCGCCGCACCCTCACCCTCGTCGCCGGCGCCGCGACCGCCGCGCTCGCCCTCGGCGCCTGCAGCAGCTCCGACCCGCTCGACGAGGACACCGGCGACGGAGGCGGCTCCGCCACCTCCGACACGATCGTCATCGGCTCCCAGGCCTACTACTCGAACGAGATCATCGCGGAGATCTACGCCCAGGCCCTCGAGGCCGAGGGCTTCGAGGTCGAGCGCAACTTCAGCATCGGCCAGCGCGACGCCTACATGCCGGCCCTGGAGGACGGCGAGGTCACGCTGTTCCCCGAGTACACGGGCAACCTCCTGCAGTTCTTCGACCCGGAGACGACGGCGACCTCGCCGGAGGACGTCTACGCCGAGCTCCAGGAGGCGCTGCCCGAGGGCCTGACGGTCCTCGACCAGTCCGAGGCCAGCGACCAGGACTCGTACAACGTCACGGAGGACTTCGCGTCGCAGTACGACGTGAGCAGCCTCGCCGACCTGGCGGACCTCGACGTCGACCTCACCCTCGGCGGACCCGCCGAGCTCGAGCAGCGCCCGTACGGGCCGAAGGGCCTGCAGGACGTCTACGGCGTCGAGGTGTCGTTCGTCGCGACCGGCGACACGACGGTCCAGGACCTCGTCGCCGGCACGGTCAACGTCGCGAACGTCTTCAGCGCCGACCCGCAGATCCAGACCGAGGGCCTCGTCACGCTCGACGACCCCGAAGGCCTGTTCCTCGCGTCGAACGTCGTGCCGCTCGTGAACGCCGACGTCGCGGACGAGATCGCCGACGTCATCAACCCCGTGAGCGCCGCGCTCACGCCGGAGGGCCTCGTCGACCTCAACGTCCAGTCGACCGTCGACCAGCGCTCGACGGAGGACATCGCCGCCGACTGGCTCGCGGAGAACGACCTGGCCTGAGGCGCCTGAGGCCTCCTCCGGTCGCCCCGGGTGCTCCGGGGCGACCGGGAACGGTGGGTCCCCGACCCGCCGGGCTCGGCGGGACCGGCCCGCTCGCGCGCCCGTCGGCTCAGCGGCGGACGCGCGCCGCGATCGCGTCGGCGAAGCGGTCGAGCGCGCCGGGTGCCAGCGCCATGAAGAGCGACGGCTCCGTGAGCTCGAGCTCGATGACGACGGGCCCGCCGTCGTTGCCCGAGACGAGGTCGACGCGCGCGTAGAGGAACGACGACGCGTCCCCGTCCGCGACCGCGTCGGCGGCGACCGCGAGCGCGTTCCGCGCGACCGCGACCTGCTCGTCGCTCGCGGTGAACGGGCTCATCTCCTCCTGCTGGTACAGGCCGCGCGTCGGACGGTGCGGCCCGGTGAGGAGGGCGTTCTTGCGCACGGCGTGCGAGAGCTCGCCGTCGACGAAGACGAGGCCGGTCTCCCCCGCGGTGTCGACGCTCGTGACGTAGGGCTGCACCATGACCTCGCGGCCGGAGACCAGGAGGTTCTTCGCGTGCTGGATGGCGAGGCCGCGCGAGTGCGCCTCGCCGGACTGGTAGCGCCCGGTGTCCTTGGCGCCCGCGCTGACCACGGGCTTGATGACGAAGTCGCCCTGCGCGGGGAGCCGCGTGTGGATCGCGCGCGACGAGAGGTTGCGCGCCGGGTCGAGCCAGAGCGTCGGGATGACGGGCACCCCGGCCTCCTCGAGCCCGCGCAGGTAGCCCTTGTCGGTGTTCCACCGCAGGACGCGCTCGGTGTTGAGGATCCGCGGCACGCGCGCGGCCCACGCGACGAACTCGTCCCGACGCGCGGAGTAGTCCCAGGTGGAGCGCACGACGACGGCGTCGAAGGAGTCCCAGTCGACGTCCGCGTCGTCCCAGACGGCGGGCGTGGCGCCGACACCGCGCGCGTCGAGCGCGCGCACGAGCGGGGCGTCGTCCGGGTCGAGGTCGGGCAGGACGGAGCAGGTCGCGAGGGCGACGCGCGGGGCGGAGTTCTCGGTCGTCACGGGTCGAGACTAGGTGACGCGGCCCGGTCGCGGGGGTCGTGCCGCCGACGAGCGCGTCACAGCCCCTGCTCCTCGAGGAGCCGGAGCCAGACCTCGCTCACCGTGGGGTAGGACGGCACGGCGTGCCACAGGCGCGCGAGCGGCACCTCGCCGACGACCGCGATCGTCGCGGCGTGCAGCATCTCCGCGGCGTCGGGGCCGACGAAGGTCGCCCCGACGATCACGTCGCGCGCGGTGTCGACGACGATCTGGGCTGCCCCGGCGTAGTCCGTCGCCCGGACGGAGGACCCGGCGACGTTCGCGAGGTCGTAGCGCACGACGCGCACGTCGAGGCCGGCGTCGCGCGCGGAGCTCTCGGTGTGGCCGACGGCGGCCACCTCGGGGCGCGTGAACACGACCTGGGGAGAGGCGACGTGGTCCGCCGTCGCGGCGTAGCGCGTCCACGGGGCGGGCGCCTCGCCCGCGGCCGGCGCCGGCTCCCCGGAGGTGGGGGCGTCCGTCGTGCCGGCGTCACCGAAGCGCGCGGCGATCACGTCGCCCGCGACACGGCCCTGGTACTTGCCCTGGTGGGTCGTCGCGACGCGGCCGGTCACGTCCCCCGCGGCGTACAGCCAGCCGCCGTCCACGCCCTGGACGAGCATCGAGTCGTCCACCTCGAGCG
This sequence comes from Cellulosimicrobium sp. Marseille-Q8652, assembly GCF_965112045.1. Taxonomy (NCBI): domain Bacteria; kingdom Bacillati; phylum Actinomycetota; class Actinomycetes; order Micrococcales; family Promicromonosporaceae; genus Cellulosimicrobium; species Cellulosimicrobium sp. Marseille-Q8652. The sequence continues at coordinate 1,900,030 of NZ_CBCOPS010000002.1, forward strand.
CGCGGCCCGGCCGCAGGCCGAGGACGTCGACGCCGAGGTCCTGCGTGCGCGGCGCGCGGCCCGTCGCCACGAGCACCCGGGCGACGTCCACCGGGGTCAGGTCCGGTCCCTCGTCCGGGGACGCCGCCGACCCGGTGGCCGCGAGCACGAGGCGCGCGCCGCCGTCGGGCCGGGGTTCGACGGCGCTCGCGCCGACGCCGAGCCGCACGTCGACCCCGGCGGCGCGCAGGGACGCGGCGACGGCCTCCCCCGCGAACGGCTCGGTCCGGCCGAGCAGACCGCCCCGCGACAGGACGGTCACGCGTGCGCCGAGGTCCGTGAGCGCGAAGGCCATCTCGCACGCGACGACGCCGCCGCCGATGATCGCGAGGGACTCCGGCACGTCCTCCACGGCCGTGGCCTCGCGGCTCGTCCACGGGCTCACCTCGGCGAGCCCGGGCACGTCGGGCAGGACGGGCACGCTGCCCGTCGCCGCGACGACGGCGTACCGGGCGGTGAGCACCCGGGACCGGGGCAGGTCGTCGACGTCGGCGTCCGGGTCCTCCGCGACGACCTCGACCTGGCGCTCCCCCACGAGACGCCCCAGACCGCGCACCAGCGAGATGCCCGCGCCCTCGACCCAGCCGACCTGGCCCTCGTCGTCCCAGTCGGAGACCATCGAGTCGCGCCAGGCGAGCACCGCCGCGACGTCGAGGCTCCCCGGCGTGGCTACGCCCGGGACCCCTGCCGCCTCGGCGCGCACGGCGCCCGGCCGCAGCAGCGTCTTGGACGGCATGCACGCCCAGTAGGTGCACTCGCCGCCGACGAGCTCGGCCTCGACGAGCGCGACGGAGAGACCGGTGCGCCCGGCCCGGTCGGCGACGTTCTCCCCGACGGGTCCCCCGCCGAGGACGATCACGTCGTAGGTGGCGTCGGCGGCGTCGTCCCCGCCCGTCGACCGGGTCTGCTGGCTCGCCTCGGGAACGTCCGTCGTCGTCATGCCCTCATCCTGACCGCTCCCTCGGCCGGCCGCTCCCGGAACCACAGGAAAAGGGCGTGAGCCACGGCGTCGCCCCGTCCTACCCTCGGACGACCGCCAGCACACGCCGGGAGCCCGTCCGCGGTCGGTGGCCGGGACGGGACGTCGGGACGAGGGGGCGCGATGAAGCGGACGACGCGGGTGATGTTCCTGTGGTTCCTCGGGGTCGTGGGCGTCGCGGTCGTCGCGGCGGTGCTCTTCTCGACGTGGTCCGACGGGATCGACGGCGGGGTGGTGGTCGAGAAGTCCGACCGTGACGCCTGGAGGTGCTCCAGCTTCCGGTGCCACCGGGACGAGCGCTGGATGCTCCGCGTGCAGGACGGCGACGGCGACCGGGGCTGGGTGCGCGTCAGCCCGGACGACTACGAGCGCTACGCGGTGGGCGACACGTTCCCCTGACGGTGCCGGCGACCGTCGTGCCGGCCGGTCGCGCACCCCGGGACGGACGTCCGCCCCGCGGTGCGCGACCGGCCTCACGACGAGGCCCGCGCGTCGGCCGGTGGACCGGTCAGTGGACCGTCGCCTTCTCGGCGCCGGCGCCGGTGAGGGACCGCACCTCCATCTCGGCGAACTTCTCGGGGTGCGGCTTCTCCTTGCTCAGGTACGTCCCCAGGATCCCGAGGAGGAACGCCAGCGGGATGGACACGATGCCCGGGTTGCTCAGCGGGAAGATCGCGAAGTCGACGTCGGTGTTCTTGATCATCGACAGGCTCGCGCCCGTCACCGGGTCGACCTTGCCCGACACGACGGGCGAGAACGCGATGAGCACGACGCACGAGATCAGGCCGCCGTACATGCTCCACAGCGCCCCCGAGGTGTTGAACCGCTTCCAGAAGAGCGAGTAGAGGATCGTCGGGAGGTTGGCGCTCGCCGCGACGGCGAACGCGAGCGCGACGAGGAACGCGACGTTCTGGCCCTGCGCGAAGATGCCGCCGAGGATCGCGAGGATCCCGATGACGACGACCGTGATGCGCGCGACCCGCACCTCGCCGTCGGGCTTGACCTCGCCCCGCTTGATGACGTTCGCGTAGATGTCGTGCGCGAAGCTCGCCGCGGCCGTGATCGTCAGGCCCGCGACGACCGCGAGGATCGTCGCGAACGCGACGGCCGAGATGAACCCGAGCAGGATCTCCCCGCCGAGCGCGAACGCGAGCAGCGGCGCCGCGGAGTTCACGCCTCCTGGTGCGGCGGCGATGGTCTCCGGCCCGACGAGGGCGGCCGCACCGTACCCGAGGACGAGCGTGAACAGGTAGAAGATGCCGATGAGCCAGATCGCCCACACGACCGACCGGCGGGCCTCCTTGGCGGACGGCACGGTGTAGAACCGCATGAGGACGTGCGGCAGGCCCGCGGTGCCGAGGACCAGGGCGAGCGCGAGGGAGAGGAAGTCGAGCTTCGTGGTGCCGCTCGCGCCGTACTGCTTGCCCGGCTCGACGAGCGCCTCGCCGCCGGGGCCGGCCATGTCGATCGCGCCCTGGAACAGGTCGGAGAGGTTGAACCCGAACTTCGCGAGCACCCAGAAGGTCATGACCGCGGCGCCCGCGATGAGCAGCACGGCCTTGATGATCTGCACCCACGTGGTGCCCTTCATCCCGCCGACGAGGACGTAGAGGATCATCAGCGCACCGACGACCGCGACGACGACGCTCTGGCCGACGGTCGAGTCGACGCCGAGCAGGAGCGCGACGAGACCGCCCGCCCCGGCCATCTGGGCGAGCAGGTAGAAGAACACGACGGCGAGCGTCGCGAGCGCGGCCGCCATGCGGACCGGCCGCTGCTTGAGGCGGAACGACAGCACGTCGGCCATCGTGAACTTGCCGGTGTTGCGCAGGAGCTCGGCGACGAGCAGCAGCGCGACGAGCCACGCGACGAGGAAGCCGATCGAGTACAGGAACCCGTCGTAGCCGTTGATCGCGATGGCGCCGCAGATGCCGAGGAAGCTCGCCGCGGACAGGTAGTCGCCCGCGATCGCGGTGCCGTTCTGCGGGCCCGTGAAGTTGCGGCCGCCCGCGTAGTAGTCCGCGGCGGACTTGTTCTGCCGGGAGGCGCGCAGCACGATCACGAGCGTCACGGCGACGAAGACGGCGAAGATCGCGACGTTGACGACGGGGTTGCCGACGTCGGTGGCCTCGGCGGCCAGGAGGTGGGGGTTCACAGCACGTCCTCCTCGATCTCGCGACGCAGCTCGTCGGCGCCGGCGTCGAAGCGTCGGTTCGCCCAGCGGGCGTAGATCATCGTGATGGCGAAGGTGGACACGAACTGTCCCAGCCCGAAGAGCAGCCCGACCGTGATGTTCCCGGCGACCCGGATGCTCATGAAGTCGTGCGCGTAGCTCGCGAGCAGCACGTAGACGAAGTACCAGACGAGGAACAGCGCGGTCATCGGGAACACGAAGTTCCGGAAGCGTCTGCGCAGGTCCTGGAACTCCGGCGAGCGTTGCACGCGCTGGTAGTCGGTCTCCTCGGCGGGCACCTGTCCGGGTGCGGCCGGTACGTCGGTCATGACGCCTCCGTTGGCTCATGGAGAGCACGACGACGTGACGCGCCGAACGCTCGACGCGCACGCGACGCTGCGTGCTCGGGGCGACGTTCTCGCCCCTGGCACAATGTGCCGTAGATCACTTTGGTCCGCAAGGACCCCGGTCCGCCGGTCGGCCATCGAGCGGACGACCTCGCCCCGGAAGCCTCAGCGGCGTGCGTACTCCAGGTCCGTGATGACACGCCCGGCGGCCGTGCCCTTGCGCTCGAAGCCCGTGAGCACGCGGCCGTCGAAGCGCGGGGCGACGCCGCGCGGGCCGTGCGCGTTGCGGAGCCCGGGTGCTGCGTCGAGCACGTCGAGCATCTGCTCCGCGTACTCGACCCAGTCCGTCGCGAGCCGCAGCGTCCCGCCCGGCTCCCCGCCGTCCGGCGTGCGCAGCACGCGCTCGGCGAGCGTCGCGAACGACGGCGTGACGAGCCGGCGCTTGTGGTGGCGCGACTTGTGCCACGGGTCCGGGAAGAAGACCCAGAGCTCGTCCACGCTCCCCGCCGGCAGCGTCGTGGCGAGCACCTCGACCGCGTTCACCTGCAGGAGGCGCAGGTTCGTCAGGTCGCGCTGCGCCGCGCGCAGGACCGTCTGGGCGAGCCCGGGCGTGTAGACCTCCACCGCGAGGAAGTCGGTCGCGGGATCCGCCTCCGCGGCGGCCACGACCGCCTCGCCCAGTCCCGAGCCGATCTCCACGACGAGGGGCGCCGACCGCCCGAAGAGCGTCGCGGCGTCGAGCACGAACGACGGGTCGACCGATGTGCGGGCGACGTCGCGCGGCACGTCGAGGACGTACCGCTCGCGGTGCTCGTCCCAGGCACGCTGCTGCCGGCTGCCGAGACGACCGCTGCGCCGGACGAAGGACACCGGCTGGGTGCGGTAGCGCGCGCCCTGCGTCGCAGGGCCGGCCGTGGGGGTCGACGTGGGGGTCGACGTGGGGGTCGGTTCGGGCACCGCACCAGGGTACGCGCGCGCCCCGACGCACCCTCGCCCCGAGAGGTCCGGCCCCTGGACCGGTCGGTCCAGGGGCCGGAGCCGCTGATCGGCGGGTGGTCAGCCGCAGGTCAGCGCGTCGTGCTCGACGTCGGCGGCGAACGTGCGCCCGTCACCCGTCGCCGTCACCTGGACGGTGCCCGCCTCGACCGAGCCGGAGCGGACGGCGAACGCCTGGTAGGCCGACCGTCCGGGCTGGACGTCGGTCACCGTGCGCGAGCCGAACGGCGTCGCGAGCGTGACGTCCACCGGCACGGTGTCGTCGTTCGTCGCGCGGACGGCGACGTACGCCTTCCCTGCCAGGCACTGCGCGCGCGCCGTCGTCGACACGACGAGGCCGTCGGGGCCGGGCGCCGTCGAGAACGACTGCACGGGCGAGACCGTGGTGCCGCCGCCCGCGCTCGTGGCCGTGACGGACCACGCGTACCGGGTGCCCGCGTCGAGCCCGTCCCACGTCACGGTCGCGACCTCGCCCGAGGTCACGGTCGCGGAGCCGATCTCCTCGGCCTGGCCGAACAGCGACACCGCGTCCGTCGAGAGGGTCGTCGTGCGGCTCGTGAGGTCGACGGGGACCGTGAAGTCGTCCTCCCGGCCGTCGTACCGCTGCTCGTCGTCGTACTCGGTGGCGCCGAAGTCCGAGAGCCAGGGCGAGTACGTGTCGACGATCATCTCGGACCGGTCGACGTCGAACTGCAGCAGGCGCAGGAAGCTCGCGCCCAGCCGCAGCCCCTCGTCGGGCGCGTACCCGCCGACCTGCGTGAGCCCCGCCTCCTCGGCGGTGACCTCGTAGAACTGGTAGTCGGCGAGGAGCTCCACGACGCCGCTGCCCGAGCCGGTGTCCTGGCGCACGTTGATGCCCACGCCGTGGCGGTGGCCGGCGAGCACGAGGAACACGTTCTCGTTCGGCTCGACGACCTTGGCGTGCACGAGCCGGCCGTCCGGCGTCGAGATCTCCGACCCGCGACCGTCCGGGCTCGGGCTCGGCACGAGGTAGTCGTGCGTGAGGACGATCGCGTTGCGGTCGGCGAACTGCTCGAGCACGCCGTCGGCCCACGCCGCCTCCTCGTCGGTCACGCCGTACGACAGGTACACCGCGACGAAGTCGAGACCACCCGCCGTGAAGAGGTCGTAGTGGTTCTGGTTGTCGCCCTCGCGCCACGGGCCGCCGTAGGAGGCGTCCTCCCAGCCCTCGGACAGCGCCGCGTAGCGGTCGGGCCCGTAGAACTCGTTGAACAGCGCTCCCGGGCCGTTGTCCTGGCCCGTGAGGTTGTCGTGGTTGCCCGCGAGGACGCCGTTGGGGATGTTCGCGTCGTCGAGGAGGCGCTGCGCCGACGACGAGAACTCGAACTCGCCGCGGACCTGCGCCGCCATCGCCGCGTCCGCCGGCACCCGGGTGTAGTTCTCGTTCACGTCGCCCGTGTGGCCGACGTAGGCGATGTTCCGCTCCTCGGCGTTGTCGACGACCCACTGCACGAGGTCCGTGTAGGTCTTCGCCCACACGGCGCGCTCCTCGGGCGTCTCCTGCTCGACGGCGCCCTCCGACAGGTACTGCGTGTCGGTGAAGTGGACCATCGAGAAGTCGTACGAGTCGCGCGGGGCGAAGTCGGTCTCGTCGCGCGAGCCGCCCGCGGCGATGTCGTCGGCGAACGGGTCGGTGCCGGTGACGAGCACGTGCACGGTCCCGTCGTGGGCGTGTCCCGCGCCGAGGACCGCGGTCAGCTCCGTCGTGCCCTCGACCGCGCCGCGCGCGGACCCGAGCGGGACCCAGGCGGTGCCGTCCCACACGTGGAGCGTCGCGAGACGCTGCGGGTCGACCACGCCCTCCCAGCGCACGACCTGACCCGTCGCGTCCCCCTCGGCAGGGATCTCGAACCGCTGGTAGGCGACGTCACGGCTCTTCGCGGAGTCGAGCGTCGCGTCGTCGCCGGGGACGAGCGCGTCGACCGGTGCGGACTGCTCGCCCTCGACGTGCAGCGTCGTGGGGAGCGACGTCGTCTCGCCCTGCGCCGCGAGCACCGGGGCGCTGGTCTCGGCGCGGGAGAACGTCGCCGTGACGTCGCCGCCGCCGGGGACGGCGACCCGCGCGCCCAGCTCGACCGACCCCTCGACGCCGGTCGTCCCGTCCGCGGGCGTCAGCTCCGTGGGGACGTCCGGGATCCCGCGGCTGGAGAAGGCGATCTCGTGCGTGCTCGCGTTGCCGAGCACGTCCGTCGCCGTGACGACGAGCGCGTGCGCACCCGGCGCGAGACCCGGGCCGACCAGCGCGCCCGGCTCGACGGCCTCGCCGTCCAGCGTGACGTGCGGGCCGTCGAGGACGCCCGACGCGTCGGTGAGCTCGACGGCGAGCGTCGTGGCCGTCGCGAGCTCCGCACCGGCGGTCGGCGTGCTCGTCGCGATCGCCGGACCCGTGTTGTCGGTCGTCACCGTGCGGGACGCCGCGGCGCCCGCGGCCGTCGCCGACGTGATCGTGTGCTCGCCGTCCGCGAGCGTCGCGGTGTCGAGGTCGGCGCGCAGGCCGGGCGCCGGGGCGTCGTCGTCGCGGACGACGTCGAACACGAGGTCGACCTCGCGCGGCTTCGTCGTGCTCGTGCCGCAGTCGCCGTCGCCCAGCGAGTACGAGGGGGCGACGCCGACGGGCGCCGCGGTGCCGTGGCTCGGCTCGAGCGCGATGCCCGAGATCGCGAAGTCGTCGCGGTTGTCGCCGCACGCCGTCGGGAACGTGCCCGCGACGAACCGGACGGTGTTGCGGCCCGGCACGAGGAAGGCGTTCGGCACGTCGAGGCGCACCGTCTCGCTCACGTAGTCGCGGTCGACGAGCTCGATGCGCTGGCCGTTGACCAGGAGGTGGTTGGTGTACCGCGCCTCGATCGAGTTCGAGCCGACCGTGAAGGCGAAGACCGACGACCCGGCGCCGAGCGTCTCGGTGGCGTCCAGCGCCGTCCCGTCCACCGCGATCCCGGTCGGCGCGTCGGCGCCCTCGGGCGGCGTCGCGAGGACGGTCTGCGGGCCGGCAAGCAGCGCACCGTCGGCGGGCGTGATCGCGGGCGCGCCGGGCGCGGAGTTGTTCACGGTGACCGCGCTCGTCGCCGTGAGGCCGGCAGCGGTCGTCGCGGTGAGCGTGTGCGCGCCGTTCTCGAGAGTCGTGGTGTCGAGCTCGGCGGCGAGGCCCGTCGTGGCCGCGGGGTCCTGCGCGAGGTCGAAGGTCAGGTCGGCGCTCTGGACCCGGGCGGTGTTCGTGCCGCACGACCCGTCGCCGAACGCGTAGGAGAAGCTGTTGGCCGAGCCGTCGGCGGCCTCGCCGAGCAGCTCGAGCGAGACCTCGGTGACGTCGTAGTCGTCGTAGTTCGTGCCGCACGCCGTCTCCACCGTGCCGACGACGAACCGGACGTCGTTGACGCCCTGGACCAGCAGGTCCGCGGGGACGTCTAGCGCCACGCGCTCCGACACCATGTCGCGGTCGAGGTCGATCCGGGTGCCGTTGACCAGCACGTAGCTGCCGTAGCGGCGCTCGACCGAGTTGCTGCCGACGTCGAACAGCAGCCGTGCGGTCGCCGGGAGGGGCGTCGCGGCGAGAGGCGAGCCGTCGACCGCGAGCTCGGCGACCGGGTCGCCGGCCATCACCGGCTGGGCCGCGACGGGCACCGTGCCGTCGACGTAGGTCCCCGCCGTCGGGTGCAGGACCGGCGTCCCGCTGGGCTCCTCCGGTCCCGCCGCCACGGTCCTGGCCGCGCCCTGCGCCGGACCGGGCGCCGTACCGGGTGCCGCGGTGGCCGCCGCGGGGACGAGCGCTCCCGCGGCGAGGCTCGCTCCCAGCGCGGCGGCGAGCGCGCGTCGTCTTCCCCGGGTCCAGGTCGTGTGCACGAGGGCGTGCATCGGGTGTCCTTTCGTCGTCGACAGGCGAAAGGGCGCGGCCGTCCGGCGTCCGAGCGTCCGCACCCGGACCGGACCCTTCCGGGCGGGGGTGAACTCCCGGACGAGACGGGACGAACGGGTGACGAACGACCGGCGACGGTCCGGTGCGCGGCGCGGTCGCCACGCGCCGTCGGCCGCGGGGACGACTCAGGCCGCCCACCCGGAGGGTGGACGGCCTGCGAGCGGCGCGTGCCGCGGTGGTGCGCCATCAGGGACTCGAACCCCGAACCCGCTGATTAAGAGTCAGCTGCTCTGCCAATTGAGCTAATGGCGCGCGAGGGAAGACACTAGCAGCAGCGCCCCCCGGGCACCGCCCCGGCCGTCTCCCCCTCGGCCGGCCACGACCGAGGCCGCCCACCCGGGAAGGTGAACGGCCTGCGTCGATGGTGGTGCGCCATCAGGGACTCGAACCCCGAACCCGCTGATTAAGAGTCAGCTGCTCTGCCAATTGAGCTAATGGCGCGCGAGAGAAAACACTAGCAGCAGCCCGACCGCGGGCGGAAATCCTCCCTGGCCACCGACGTGTGACGTGGGCGACACGGCGCGCCGTTCAGAGGTACAGGCCGGTCGAGCCGCCCTCCTCGACCTCCTGGGACACCGCGTGCACGTCGCGCTCGCGCAGCAGCACGAGGTCCTTGCCGCCCAGCTCGACCTCGGCGCGCTCGTCCGGGTCGAACAGCACGCGGTCCCCCACCGCGACCTGGCGCACGTGCTCGCCCACGGCCACGACGACCGCCCACGCGAGGCGCTTCGGCCCGACCGCCGTCGCCGGGATGACGAGGCCCGCCGAGCTCTGCCGCTCGCTCGCGTCCACCTCGGGGTCCACGAGGAGGCGGTCGTGCAGCATGCGGACGGGGAGGTCGGCGGGGCGCGGCGCGGGGGCGGACGTCGTCTTGCTCACAGCCACAACGCTACCCGGGTCACCTACCCTCGGAAGGACACCAGAGTCCCGGACCGAAGGAGATCCATGTCAGCCACGACCGCCAAGCCCCAGCGTCTCGCCGTCGGCGACACCGCCCCCGACTTCACCCTGCCCGCCGCCGACGGCTCGACCGTGACGCTGTCGGACCTGCGCGGCAAGCACGTCGTCGTGTACTTCTACCCCGCCGCGGGCACGCCCGGCTGCACGACCGAGGCGTGCGACTTCCGCGACAACCTCGCCTCGCTCCAGGGTGCGGGCTACTCCGTCGTCGGCGTCTCCCCCGACCCGGTCGACAAGATCGCGGCCTTCGTCGAGGCCGAGCAGCTGACGTTCCCGCTCGTGTCCGACGAGGACAGGACGGTCCTCGAGGCCTACGGCGCGTGGGGCGAGAAGTCGCTCTACGGCAAGACGGTGGTCGGCGTGATCCGGTCGACCGTCGTCGTGGACCCGGAAGGCAAGGTCGAGCTCGCGCAGTACAACGTCAAGGCGACGGGCCACGTCGCGAAGCTGCGCCGCGACCTCGGGATCGACCCGCGGTAGCCCCGGGCGGCCGAGCGCGAGCGCTGCGTCCCCGCTCGTGCGCTGCGTCCCGGGACGCAGCGCTCGGCCGGGGACGCAGCGCTCGTCGTCGCCCGTAGACTGACCACCGCGCGCGAGTGGCGTAACTGGCAGCCGCGCCAGGTTTAGGTCCTGGTGTCCTCGGACGTGCGGGTTCGAGTCCCGCCTCGCGCACCCTGCGCCCCCTCGGCCCCGCGTCCCGGACGCCCCGTGCCCGCCCGCGACCCCTCCCGGCTTGCGCACGCTCCGCACCCTCGTACCGTGGATGTGGGAGCGCTCCCAAGCAGCGCCCCGGTCCGGCGACGACGCCGGGCGACGAGCGCGGGACGACGAGGTGCCGCGCGTGACCCTCCGAGGTGAGACGCCGTGTCCCACGACAGAGCACGAACGAACCGACCCGACCCGTCCGACCCGCCGGCCCGCCCCGTCCCCGCGGACCGGCCGCGCCCCGCGACCCGTGCGGGCCGGTCCCGCCGCCGGCTGACGGCGGCGCTCCTCGCGTCCGCGCTGGCCGCCGGCGGGCTCGCGGTGACGCAGGCGACGTCGGCCGCGGCCGACACCGTCCCGGTCGGCTCGGGGAGCTACACGACGGACCCCGTCGGTCCGACGCCGGAGGGCTGCGCCGCCGTCGAGGCCGACCCCCGCGCGTTCGTCACCGACGACGCCCCGAGCACTCCCCTGCCGACCAACGACTGGTGGACGTCGCTCGCCTACAAGCGCCTCGACTGCGCGTGGAGCGCCCCGCTGCACGCCCACCCGGCGTCGTACCAGCCCGGACCGCAGGGCCTCGGGATCTCGTACACGACCACGCCGGCGATCTCCGGCTCGGGAGCCGGCGTCTCGGAGTACCACTACCCGTACGTCGAGGACCTGCGCGCCGGGGTCTCGGGCCTCGCGGCGCCGCACGTCGCCGTCGACGACTGGACCGACTGGACCGTCTCGCCCCTCTGGGACGACGGCGCCCGCACCCTGCGCGCGACGATCGGCCACGGGCTCCCCTTCGCCTGGTTCGAGGCCACGGGCGGGGACGCCGTGCTCACCGCGAGCGCCGCGCCCCAGGTGTGGCTGTCCGACGGCGCGCGCCTCGGCCTGAGCGTCAACGGGCACGACTACGTGGCGTTCGCCCCGCCCGGGGCGTCGTGGACGCGCTCGGGGACGACCTTCACCGCCCCGCTCGGCGGCGACGGCTTCTTCTCGGTCGCCGTGCTGCCCGACGGCGAGCCCTCCGCGCGCGCCGGCCTCGCCGAGGTCTACGCGGCCGCCGCGTACGCGCCCGTGACCGGGACGACGGCGGACTACGCGTACGACGAGGCGACGGCGGGTGTCACGACGACGTACGCGCTCGAGACGACCCCGTGGCCGGGCACCCCCGCGGCGTCCGGCACGGTGGCCGCGCTGTACCCGCACCAGGCGGCGCACCTCGCCGGGACGTCGCCGTCCTCCGCACCGCTCGACGCGACGTACACGTCGGCGCGCGGCGACCTCACGGTCCTCGCGGGCGTCGACGCGTTCACGACGCGCGACGTGTTCCGCGGCGTCCTGCCGGAGGTCCCGGCGGTCGCGACGTCGTCCGGCGCCGACCGCGCGCAGCTCGAGGCGTACCTCGACCAGGTCGCGGGCGACCCGCTCGGCCAGCTGGGCGGGGACACGTACTGGACGGGCAAGGCGCTCGGGCGTGCGACGCGCGTCGTCGAGATCGCCGACCAGCTCGGGCGCACCGGCCAGCGCGACGCCGCGCTGGACGCCGTGCGGGACGTGCTGACGGACTGGTTCACCGCGACGCCCGGCAAGACCGCGCGCGTCTTCGCGTACGACGACGCGTGGGGCACGCTCATCGGCTACCCCGCCTCCTACGGCTCCGACAAGGAGCTCAACGACCACCACTTCCACTACGGCTACTTCGTCGCCGCGGCCGCGACGCTCGCGCGCTTCGACCCGCAGTGGGCGCAGGAGTACGGGGGCATGGTGGACCTGCTCGTGCGCGACGCGAACGGCTACGACCGGGACGAGACGCGGTTCCCGTACCTGCGCGACTTCGACGTCTACGCGGGCCACGACTGGGCGTCGGGCCACGGGGCGTTCGCGGCGGGCAACAACCAGGAGTCGTCGTCGGAGGGCATGAACTTCGCGGGAGCCCTGGTCCAGTGGGGCGAGGCGACGGGGAACCGCGAGGTCCGCGACGCGGGCGTCTACCTCTACACGACGCAGGCCGCGGCGATCCAGCAGTACTGGCTCGACGCCGACGGCACCACGTTCCCCGAGGGCTTCGACCACGAGACGGTGGGCATGGTCTGGGGCGACGGCGGCGCGTACGCGACGTGGTTCAGCGCCGAGGCCGAGATGATCCAGGGCATCAACACGCTCCCGATCACCGGCTCGCACCTGTACCTCGGCTACGCGCCGGAGCGCGTGCGCGAGCTGTACGCCCACCTCGAGGCGGTGAACGGTGGCCCGCCGACGGTCTGGCAGGACATCCTGTGGAGCTTCCTCGCTCTCGGGGACGCCGACGCCGCGCTCGCGAAGGTCCGCGCCGGCTACCCGACGCCCGAGGAGGGCGAGTCGCGGGCGCACACGTTCCACTGGGTCGCGAACCTCGCCCGCCTCGGCACCGTGGACACGGTCGTCACGGCGGACCACCCGCTCGCCGCGACGTTCGTCCGCGACGGCGCCCGCACGTACGTCGCGTCGAACGTCTCCGCGCAGGACCTCACCGTGACGTTCTCCGACGGCACGACGCTGGACGTCGCGCCCGGCACCACGGCGACCACGGGCGCGAGCACGTGGAGCGGCGGGGGCGCCGTCGGCGGTCCCGGCCCGGATCCCGACCCGGACCCGGACCCGGACCCCGACCCGGACCCGGATCCCGACCCGGGCGACTTCGCCTCGACGCTCCACGTGTCCGCCGACGGCGCGCTCACCGCGTCACCGGGTGCCGCGGGCACGGTCCAGCTCGCGTCGGCCCGCGGCGAGACGAGGGACGGCACGCCCCACGAGCCCGCCACGTTCGTCGCCACGGACGTGACGGCGTCGTACGACGGCGGGTCGACGGCGTTCTCCCTGCCCGTCGACGCCGGGACGACGGTCGGCCTGGCCGTCCAGGCGCGCGTGAGCTACGACCTCACGGGCGACGGCACGTGGGACCGCAGCGAGACGTACGCGTACTTCGCGACCGACCCGGTCCCCGGGCCGGAGACGTACACGAGCGCCGGGCGTCAGGTCCGGGCCGCGGGCGCCCTCGGCGACCTCGACGGCGGCACGGTGCGGCTCGAGGTGTGGAGCGTGCTCGGCACGGGCCGTCCGACGCTCGGCACCGGGCCGACGGCGACCCTCACGGTCCCCCTCGAGGCGGCGGAGCCCGCCCCGGACGGCCCGCGCGTGACGACGACGAGCCAGGTCCGGTGCATGGGCGGCCGGGCCTACGTCGCGCTCAGGTCGACCAACGACGACGCCGTGCCCGTCGACGTCGTGCTCGAGACGCCGTACGGCTCCCGGACGGTCGCGGGCCTCCGGCCCGGACGGTCCGCCTACCAGTCGTTCGCGGTGCGCACGGTCCACGTCGACGCAGGGACCGCTCGCGCCGCGGCGAGCGCCGACGGACGGACGTCCTCGACGGACGTCGCGTTCGCCGCGCTCGACTGCGCCTGACGAACGGCCCGGTCCGAGGACGACGCGAGGCCCCGCCCGGCTGTCGGGCGGAGCCTCGCGTCGTCGTCCCGGGAGCGACCCGGGCGCGGCCGTGCGGGACGGGCTCAGGCGTCCTGAGCCGGCGTCGCGTCGCCCGCCGCGGCGATCTGCCGGCGCACGTCCTCCATGTCGAGGCCCTTCACGGCGTCGACGACCTGCTTGAGCGCCGGTGCGGGGAGCGCCCCCGGCTGCGAGAAGACGAGGATGCCCTCGCGGAACGCCATGAGCGTCGGGATCGACGTGATGTTGGCCGCCGCGGCGAGCGCACGCTCGGCCTCGGTGTCGATCTTGCCGTGCACGACGTCGGGGTTCTCCTCCGACGACGCCTCGAACACGGGCGCGAACATCTTGCACGGTCCGCACCAGTCCGCCCAGAAGTCGACCAGGACGATGTCGTTGTCCGTGATCGTCTGCTCGAAGGTCGACTCGGTGAGGGTCTGCGTGGCCATGGCTGTCCTCCAGGAGGTCTCGGGGTCCAGAGGGTGCAGCAACCGCACGCACGCGGGTATTCCCCGCCGCCCTGCTGCCGGCACGGGCACGCCACCCCCTACGCTGACGCTGTGACGAACGCCACCACGCCCTCCGATCGGCGCACGGTCGGCGGCACGGGCCCGACGCGCCGCACGATCGCCGGGTACGCCGCCGGCTCGGTCGGGACGGGCGGCTTCGGCACCCTGCCCGGCCTCGTGCTCCTCGTGTACCTGACGGACGCGCTCGCCGTCCCGGCGGCGGTCGCGGGACTGATCGTCACGGGCGCCAAGGTCTGGGACGTCCTCGTGGACCCGTTCATCGGGCACGCCTCGGACCGTGACCTCGCCCGGACCGGGTCGCGCCGGCGGTTCATGCTGGTCGGCGCGCTGACCCTCCCGGTGCTCTTCGCGCTGACGTTCGCCGTCCCCGCGTCCGCCGGGCCGACCGCCGCGGCCCTCTGGGTCCTCGTGGCGTTCCTGCTCTCCGCGACCGCGTTCAGCCTCTTCCAGATCCCGTACATCGCGCTCCCCGCCGAGATGGGCCTCTCCTACGACGGGCGCACGCGCCTGCTCGCGTGGCGCGTCGCCGCGCTGGCGTTCGCCATCCTGCTGTTCGGGGCGGGCGGCCCGCTCCTGCGGGGCGACGGCGACGCGCTGTCGGGCTACCTGCTCATGGGCGTGGTCGCGGGAGCCGTCATCGGTGCCGGGATGCTCGTCGCCTCCCGGACGGCGCCGCGCACGGCGGCGGCACCCGCTGCGGCCGCGACCGCTGCGGCCGCGACCGGCGAGGGAACCGGGACGGCCCGCGGCGCGTGGCTGGCCGCGGTGCGCGAGGCGGTCGGCGCGCTGCGCCGCTCACGGCCGTTCCGCACGCTCCTCGGCACGTTCTTCCTCCAGGCCGTCGCGACGGGCCTCATGCTCGCCGGCGCGGCCTACGTCGCCCGGTACGTCCTGCGCGACGAGGCCGCGGTGAGCCTCCTCTTCGCGGCGCTCATCGCGCCCGCTCTCGCGTGCATGCCCCTGTGGACGCGGCTCGCGCGCCGCGACGGCAAGGAGCGGGCTTTCGTCGTCGCGACCGTCCTGTTCGCGGTCGCGACGCTCGGCATGGTCCCGCTCGCCTGGGCACCCGGTCCGTGGGTGTACGTGCCGACGGCGCTCGCGGGCGTCGCGTACGCCGGCATGCAGGCCCTCCCGCTCGCGATGCTCCCCGACGTCATCGACCACGACGCCCGCGCGCAGGGCTCGGGCAGGGGCGGGACGTTCAGCGGCGTCTGGACGGCGGGCGAGACGACCGGGATGGCGCTCGGCCCCGCCGTGCTCTCCGCCGTCCTCGTGCTCACCGGCTACGTCTCGACCCGGGCGGGTGACACCGTCGCCCAGCCGACCGCCGCCGTGGACGGCATCGCCCTGTCGTTCTCGCTCGTGCCGGCCGTGCTGGTGCTAACCAGCCTCGTGCCGCTCCTGCGGTACGGTCTGCGCCAGGGGGACATCGACGACACCCCACCGGAGCTGCCGCGTGACCATCCTGCCGAGCGCCGACCCGACTGAGCCGGGCGCGCGCCGCCCCGACGACACGTCGGTCCCCGTCCGGACCGACGGCATCCTCGACCGCCTCGCCGCGCTGCGCGCCGCCGACGCGCCGACGCACGGGGGCCGGGTGCTGTCCTACGTCTACGACCCCGGCCTGGCGGAGCTCGACGAGCTCGCCGCCGCCGCGGCCCGCGCGGTGCAGCCCGTGAACGGGCTCGACCCGACGACGTTCACCTCCGTCGCGGTCATGGAGCGCGAGCTCGTCGGCTTCGCGCGCAGCATGCTCCGCGGACCGGCCGACGGCCCGGACGTGGTCGTCGGCTCGGTGACGTCCGGCGGCACGGAGAGCTGCCTCCTCGCGGTGAAGATCGCGCGCGACGCGTTCGTCGCCGAGCACCCGGGCGTGCGCCCGCGCATCGTCGTCCCCACGAGCGTCCACGCCGCGTTCCGCAAGGCCGCGCAGTACCTCGGTGTCGGGCTGACGGCGCTCCCGGTGGACGCGGCGACCGGCCGTGCCGACGTGGCGCGGACCCTCGCGGAGCTGCGGCGCGGTCCCGGCGGCGGGCCCGGCGACGTCGCGCTCGTGGTCGTGTCCGCGCCGTCGTACCCGCACGGCGTCGTGGACCCCGTGGCCGAGATCGCGGGCGCGGCCCGCGAGGTCGGCGTCCCGGTGCACGTGGACGCGTGCGTCGGCGGCTGGGTCCTGCCGTTCTGGGAGGACGCCGGCGGCGACCCGCTGCCGGCGTTCGACTTCTCCGTGGCCGGCGTGACGAGCATCTCCGCGGACGTGCACAAGTACGGCTACGCGCCCAAGGGGGCGTCGGTCCTGCTCGTGCGCGGTCGGGACCGGCAGCGCCGGCAGTTCTTCGCGACGACCGCGTGGCCCGGGTACCCGGTGGTCAACGCGACGACGTCGGGCTCGCGGTCGGCCGCTCCCCTCGCCGCGGCGTGGGCCGTCAGCCAGGCGCTCGGCACGGCCGGCTACACCGCGCTCACCGCCCGGTGCGTCCGCGCGACGAGCGCGCTCGCCGCAGCCGTGGGCGAGATCGACGGGCTGCGCGTGGTGGGGGCACCGAGCGGGCCGCTCCTCGCGGTCGCCACGGACGAGACCGTCGCCCCCGCGCGCCGGGTGGACCCGCACGTGTGGGCCGACGCCGTCCGCGCGCACGGCTGGGTGCTGCAGCCCCAGCCCGGTCTCGTGCAGGACGACGGCACCCGCCTGCCGCACACCACGCACCTGACGGTCACCCCGGTCACGGAGTCGGTGGTGGACGACCTGGTCGTCGCCCTGCGCGCGGGGGCGGACACCGCGCGCGGCGTCGCCCGGCCCGCGACCGAGGTCGTGCTCGCCGGGATCGCGTCCGCGCTCGGCGCGGGCCCCGAGGAGGCCGTCGCGCACCTCGCGGGGGCGGGTTCGGACGAGGTCTGGGCGGTCCTGCGCGGCGCGCTGCTCGACGGGCCGGGCGGCGAGCGGTCGGGCGACGAGGGCGCGGGCGACGGTCCGGACGACGAAGGGCGCGGAGCCGACGAGCCGGGCGACCTGGCGCTGCCCGGGAGCCTCGCCCCCCTGCTCGCCGTGATGGAGGCGCTGCCGGGTCCTGTCGCCGAACGCCTGCTCGTCGAGCTCGTCGCACGCTTCAGCGAGCCCGTCGTCCCCGGCCGCTGAGGCGGCGGACTCGCTCCGACCCGTCGCGCGGGGTAGAACAGTCGCGTGACCGACACCGCCGACTTCCCGCCCGACGACTTCTCGAACGACAACCCCCGGCCCGCGGGGTGGCTCACGCCCGAGGAGATCGCCGTCGTGCGCTCGCAGCTCCCCCTCGTCTACGTCGACGCCGTCCCCGTGCGCGTCGACGACTCGGGGGACGTCGTCGCGGTCGGGCTGCTGCTGCGCGTCGCGCCGGACGGGATGATGACGCGCGCGCTCGTCTCGGGGCGCGTGATGTTCCACGAGCGCATCCGCGACGCCCTGCTGCGGCACATCGAGAAGGACCTCGGCCCGGTCGCGCTCCCCCAGGTCCCGCCCTCGCCGCAGCCCTTCACGGTCGCCGAGTACTTCCCGACGCCCGGCATCACCTCCTACCACGACCCCCGCCAGCACGCGGTCTCGCTCGCGTACGTGGTCCCGGTCTCGGGCGACTGCCGCCCGCAGCAGAACGCGCTCGAGCTCGCGTGGCTCACGCCGGAGCAGGCCTGCAGCGACGAGGTGCAGCTCGAGATGCGCGGCGGCCAGGGCGTGCTGCTCCGGCAGGCGATGGCGCACGTGGGCCGCCTCCCGTGACCGACACCGCCGGGTCCCCGGCGGGTCACGTCGTCGCGCCGCCGGTCCGGGCCGGCACGGGCGTCGCGCGCTCCCTGCACGCGCTCGTCGCGCTCGTCGCGCTCACCGGCGTCGCGATGGAGCTGGTCATCGCGCTCACCGGCGGGGCGGGGACCGCGCCGAGCCACGCCGAGCGGGTCGTCCGGCTCTTCAGCTACTTCACGATCCAGTCCAACGTGCTCGTCGGGCTCGTGTCGCTGCTGCTCGCGCTCGACCCCCGGCGCGACGGCCGGGTCTTCCGCGTCGCGCGGCTCGACGCCCTGCTGTGCATCGCGGTGACGGGGATCGTCTACAACACGGTGCTGCGCGGGCTGCAGGACCTGTCCGCCGCGGGGCAGGTGTCCAACCTGCTGCTCCACCTCCTCTCCCCGCTCCTGGCGGTCGCGGCATGGGGGTTGGTGGGCCCACGGCCGGGCGTCACGTCGGAGACGGTCTGGTGGTCCGTCGCGTACCCGCTCGCGTGGATCGCGTACACGTTCGTCCGGGGTGCGGTCGTGGGCTGGTACCCGTACCCGTTCCTCGACGTCGGCGCGCTCGGGTACGGGCGCGCGCTCGCGAACACCGCGGTGGTCGCCGTGGTCTTCCTCGCCCTCGCGTGGCTCGTGCGGCTCGTCGACGCGCGCCTGCGCCCCGCGCCCTGACACCCGCTCCCTGACGCCGGGCCGAGCGAGGACACCGCACCGCGCAGGCGTCCGGGACCGAGGTCCCCGCACGACGTGACCGGCGTCCCTGGTCGTCTCGCGCACTGACCGCGAGCGTGGGAGGAGGACGCCCGCACGTCGGGCACGGGGACGAGGGAGCGGTCATGGACGCGGTCGTGGTGTACGAGTCGATGTACGGCAACAGCGAGCGCGTCGCGCGCGCGGTCGCGCGAGGGCTGGCCGACGGGGTGCGGGTCACGGTGCTCGACGTCGACGACCCGGCCGCCGCACCGGGCGCGCTGCCCGGGGCCGACCTGCTCGTCGCGGGTGGACCGACGCACGCGTTCGGGATGACGCGCCCGGCGACGCGTGCCGACGCCGTGCAGCGCGCGACCGGCGAGGTCTCGCGACGGACCCGCGGCCTGCGCGAGTGGGTCGAGGCGCTGCCCCGCTCCGCCGACGCGGGCCTCGCGGCGACGTTCGACACGCGGGTCACGAAGGTCAAGCCGCTGCCGGGCTCGGCGGCGCGCGGGGCCGCCAAGGTGCTGCGCCGCGCGGGCTTCCGCATGCTCACGCCGCCCGCCTCGTTCTACGTCGGCGACGTCGAGGGCCCGCTCGACGAGGGCGAGCTGGACCGCGCCGAGTCGTGGGGGCGGTCGCTGGCCGCCGCCCTCGCGCCGGCGGTGGCGCCGCCGCGCGTCTGACCCCGGACCGGCCCGCCGCGGTCGGGACCGCCCGGTCAGCCCGCGAGCTCGAGCCGGGGCCAGTCCTCGAAGTCCTCGCGCATTCGGCGGTCGTGCGTCGCGACGACCACGGCCGCGGGCGTCACGCGCAGCGCCTGCGTGAGCTCGTCGACCAGGTCGATCGACAGGTGGTTCGTGGGCTCGTCCAGGACGAGCACGTGCGGGGCGGCGAGCAGGGCGCGCGCGAGGTCGAAGCGGCGCCGCTGGCCCGCCGACAGCTCGCGCAGCGGCCGGTCGAGGTCCTCCTCCGTGAGCAGGCCGAGGAACGCGACGGGCACGAGGTGGTCGGTGTCGAGCCGCCCGGCGTCGAGCAGCTCGAGCGCCTCGCGCGCGTACTCGTCGAAGCCGGTCCGCTCCTCGGCGCCGGCCGGCAGGTCCGGGCCCTCCTGGGCGACGATCCCGAGCCGCACGCCGTCGACCGCCGACCGCACGCCCCGGTCGAGGGCGACGCGGCCCGCGAGCGCCGCGAGGAACGTCGACTTGCCGCTCCCGTTGGGTCCCGTGACGAGGAGGCGTCCCGACGGCGGGATCGCGACCCGCGTGCCCGGCAGGTCGAGGCGCGGGTCGTCGCCGCCCCCGACGCGCGGGCTGCGCAGCTCCACGACGGGCTCGGCCGGGTTCCACCCCGGCGACATCGCGGGCAGCTCGGGGAACGTCAGCTGCAGCGGCGGCACGGGGACCTCGACCGACTCGGCCTCGAGCTTCTGGATCATCCGGTCGGCGGCCTTGACGTGGATGCGGGCGCGCGTGGCGCGGCGGTGCTTCTGGCTGCCCTTCGGCGGGCGCCACTCGTCGGACAGCCCTTCGTAGGACGCGTCGAGCACCTCGGCGAGCTTCTCGGCGCGCTTGCGCTCGGCGCGGTAGCGCTGGCGCCAGCGGTGCAGGGCCTGGTTCTTCGCGAACCGGTACGACAGGTAGCCGGGCTGGCCGTACAGGACGGGTCGGCCGTCCATCGAGGGGTCGAGGTCGAGGATCTCGGTGGCGACGTCGTCGAGGAGCTGACGGTCGTGCGTGACCATGACGACCCCGCCGCGCCAGGCGACGAGCTCGCCCGTGAGGAAGTCGATCCCGCTCGTGTCGAGGTGGTTCGTCGGCTCGTCCAGGAGCAGGAGCTCGGCGCGCTCGGCGAGGCGGCACGCGAGCCGCACCCGGTAGCGCTCGCCGACGGACAGGGTGGCGAGCTCGCGGTCGCGGTCGCGGCACGCGCCGAGCCGGGACAGGGCGACGTCGACGCGGCGGTCGGCGTCCCACACCGCGAGGTGCTCGGCGCGCGCGAGGATCGCGGTGAGCTCGGCGAGGTCGCCCGTGTCGTGGTCGAAGTCCCGGGCCGCGGCGTCGAGGTCGGCGGCGACCGCGCGCAGCTCGGCGAGCGTCGCGCGCACGAGGTCGCCCACGGTCTGCCCCGGGGCGACGGCGAGCTCCTGCTCGACGACGGCCAGGTCGCCCGCACGTCGCACCTCGCCCCTGCTCGGCACGAGGTCCCCGGACAGCACGTGCAGCAGGGTCGACTTCCCCGTCCCGTTCTCCCCCACCACGCCGAGGCGGGTGCCCTCCGCGACGCGCACGCTCACGCCGTCGAGCACGGGACGCCCCGGGTAGGAGAAGGCGAGGTCGTCGGCGGCGAGGTGCACGGGGACAACCCTAGGCGGCGCGGGCGGGGACGCACGCACCTCCCGGTGCCGGGCGGCTCCCGTGCGGGTCGGTCCCGCGGGTACGGTCGGTCCATGAGCACCGCGCCCGACGGCCGCACGCACGGCCTCGCACCGACGTCCCCGCAAGGCGCCGCTCGGCCGCGGGCCGGGCTCGTCGTCCTCGCCGCGCTGGCCGACGTCGCGTGCGTCCTCGTCCTCGCGACCGGCGGTCTCGCGGCGCACACGCCGGGTGAGGGCGTCGTGCGGCTGCTGTACGTCGCCTGGCCGTTCGCCGCCGGGGCGCTCGTGGGGTGGCTCGTCACGCGCGCGTGGCGCCGGCCCTGGCGGCTCTGGCCCACCGGTGTGGTCGTGTGGGCGTGCGCGTGGGCGCTCGGGGTGCTGCTGCGCGTGCTCACCGGCCAGGGCGTCGCGCCGGCGTTCCAGCTCGTGTCGCTCAGCGTGCTCGGCGTGACGATGCTCGGCTGGCGAGCGGTCGTCGCGCTCGTCGACGTGCTGCGACCGGCCGACCGGCGCCGCCGCGAGCGCGCGCTCTCCGGCCGCTGAGGTCATCGGACCGGCCCGGCTCCACCGGGCGTCGGGGACCGTGCCCTACGCGGGCGACAGGGCGGCCACGATCTCCGGGGCGAGCGCGCGGAACGCCGTGCCGCGGTGGCTGATCGCGTTCTTCTCCGCCGGGCTCAGCTCGGCGGCCGAGCGGCGCGCCGAGCCCGCGCCCGACGACACCGCGCCCGGCTGCTCCGTCGGTTCGAGGACCGGGTCGTAGCCGAACCCGTTCTCGCCGCGCGGCGCGTCGAGGAGCACGCCCCGCATCTCCCCCGTCCGCACGACCTCGCGGCCGTCGGGCGTGACCAGCGCCGCGGCGCACACGAACGCCGCGCCGCGGTGCTCGGGCCGCACGTCGCGCAGCTGCGCGAGCAGGAGCTCGAGGTTCGCGACGTCGTCGCCGTGCCGGCCCGCCCAGCGCGCGCTGAAGATGCCGGGCGCGCCGCCGAGGACGTCGACGGCGAGCCCGGAGTCGTCGGCGACCGCCGGGAGGCCGGTCGCCGCGACGAGCGCGCGGGCCTTGACGAGCGCGTTCTCGGCGAACGTCACGCCGTCCTCGACGGGCTCGGTCGCGCCGACGTCCCCGGCGCTGACGATCTGCTCGGGCGCGAGCGCGAGCCCCGGGTGGGCGTCGAGCTCGGCCGCGAGGATGGCGCGGAGCTCGGCGAGCTTGCCGCGGTTGTGCGTCGCGAGGACGAGGCGCGCACCGTCGGGCACCCGGACGGGCGCGCCGCCCGGTGCGGGAGCGGCGTCCGCCGGTCCCGTCCCGCTCACGCGTGCGCCTCGAGCGCCGCGCGCTGGATCGCCGTGAGCTGCGCCGTCCCGGCGACGGCGAGGTCGAGGAGCGCGTCGAGCTCCGCGCGGTCGAAGGGCGCGTGCTCGGCCGTGCCCTGCACCTCGACGAACGTCCCGGAGCCCGTGGTGACGACGTTCATGTCGGTCTCGGCGCGCACGTCCTCGACGTACGGCAGGTCGAGCAGCGGCACGCCGTCGACGATGCCGACGCTCACCGCCGCCACGGAGTCCGTGAGCACGGCCTTCCCGCCCGACTTCACGTGCCCGTGCCGCTGGCCCCACGCGACCGCGTCGGCGAGCGCGACGTAGGCACCGGTGATCGCCGCGGTGCGCGTGCCGCCGTCCGCCTGGAGCACGTCGCAGTCGAGCACGATCGTGTTCTCGCCGAGCGCGGAGACGTCGATGACCGCGCGCAGCGAGCGCCCGATCAGGCGCGAGATCTCGTGCGTGCGGCCGCCGATCTTGCCCTTGACCGACTCGCGCTGGCTGCGCTCGTTCGTCGCGCGCGGGAGCATCGCGTACTCGGCCGTGACCCAGCCCTCGCCGGAGCCCTTGCGCCAGCGCGGGACGCCCTCGGTGAACGACGCGGCGCACAGCACGCGCGTGCGCCCGAACTCGACGAGGACGCTGCCCTCCGCCTGGTCGAGCCAGTTGCGCGTGATGGTCACGGGACGGAGCTGGTCGGCCGCACGGCCGTCGACGCGCAGCACGGAGCCGCCGGAGATGTCGGGGGAGGTCATGCGCCCACCCTACCGACCGCCCCGCCCCCCGCTGAGCGGCTAGAGGAGGAACTCGGCGCCGGTCGTCGCGACGTCGACCGGACCGGCGTAGACCTCGCGCGCCTCGGCACGGGAGCGCTCGGGGTCGTTCCAGGCCGGGAGGTGCGTGAGCACGAGGCGTCGCGCGCCCGCCGCGGTCGCGACCTGCCCCGCGCGCCTCCCCGTGAGGTGGATGCCCCGTTCGACGGCGTCGTCGCGGCCCTCGTGGAACGCCGCCTCCGACAGCAGCAGGTCGGCGTCGCGCGCGAGCTCGACGACGCCGTCGCACACGTCGGTGTCGCCCGTGTAGGCGAGGACCCCCCGCTCCCCCGGGCGGAGCGTCGAGGGACCCGTGACACGCACCCCGTACGCCTCGACGGGGTGGAAGACGCGGTACGGCTCCAGGGTCAGGGGCCCGACGGCGACCGCCGTCCCGGGCTCCCACGTCCGCACGTCGAGCTCGTGGGCGAGCCCGTCACCGGGCTCCGCGCCGTAGGCGGCGTCGAGGCGCGGCACGGTGTCCGACGGCCCGAGCACGGGCAGCCGCGACGGCACCCCGGTCCGGGCGGAGCCGCGCGCCGGGTGGTACCGCAGGTACACGTACAGCCCGCACACGTCGACGAAGTGGTCGGGGTGCAGGTGCGACAGTGCGACGGCGTCCAGGTCGAGCGGGTCGACGAACCGCTGCAGCGCGCCGAGCGAGCCGTTCCCGAGGTCGAGCACGACGCTCCAGTCGCGCTCCTCGTGACCCGCGGCAGCGGCCTCGGCGGCCGGCACCTGGACCAGGTACGACGACGCGGGCGAGGCCGGTCCCGCGAACGACCCGGAGCACCCGACCGTGACCAGACGCATCAGGCCGCCTCCACGGTGAGGACCTCGGGCCCGAGGAACCGGCGCGCGAGGTGCTCGAACGGCTCGGCGCTGCCCGTCGCGAGGAAGCGGTGCAGCGGCGGCCCCGCGTCGCGCGAGCGCTCGAGGTCGTGCGCCACGAGCGTGCGGTAGACGTCCTTCGCGGTCTCCTCGGCGCTCGACACGAGGGTGACGTCCTCCCCCATGACGTAGGAGATCGCGCCCGTCAGGAGCGGGTAGTGCGTGCAGCCCAGCACGAGCGTGTCCACCCCGGCCGCCCGGACCGGGTCGAGGTACTCGTGCGCGACCGCCATCACCTCGGGGCCGGACGTCACGCCCTCCTCGATGAGCGGGACGAACGCGGGGCACGCCTGCGTCGTGATCTGCAGCCCCGGCGCGACGGCGAACGCGTCGTCGTAGGCCCGCGAGTCCACGGTCGCCTTGGTGCCGATGACCCCGATGTGGCCCGAGCGCGTCGCGAGCACCGCGCGGCGCGCGGCGGGCAGGACGACCTCGACCACCGGGATGCCCCGCCGCACCGTGTACCGCTCGCGCGCGTCCGGCAGCACGACGGCCGACGCCGAGTTGCACGCGATGACGAGCATCTTCACGCCGTCGTCGACGAGCCGGTCCATGACCGCGAGCGCCATCGCGCGCACCGCCGCGAGGGGCTTCGGGCCGTACGGGCCGTTGGCGGTGTCCCCCATGTAGAGGAGCGACTCGTTCGGCAGCTGGTCGAGGATCGAGCGGGCCACCGTGAGCCCGCCCACGCCCGAGTCGAAGATGCCGATGGGAGCGTCGTTCACGCGCCCGAGCCTAGTGCGACGAGCGCCGGACGACCGCCCGTGCGCGCGCCGTCGGGCTGTGGCAGCGCCCACAGCGCGACGCGGCCGTCAGTCCCCGGCGCGACCGCGTCTCGCCCGCAGGTCGGCGAGCATGCCGTCGACGAGCGACTCCTGCAGCAGCCCGGTGAGGAGGAACACGCTGACGAGGAACCGCCGCGCGGCGAGCCCGTCGACGTCGGAGGCGTCGTCCGGGCCGTCGTCGCCCTCCGCGTCGAGCTCGTCGTACAGGCCCTCGACCTGCTCGTCGGTCCGCAGGTCGAGGCGCTCCGCGAGCACGAGGCGCACGTCCGTCAGCGCGCCGGCCACCCGCTTCGCCGTGTCGCGCGGCACGACGAACGGCGCGGCGTGCGCCGGCTCGCCGTCGACGAGCATCTGGCCGAGCAGCACGAGCCGGCCGATCTTCTCCCCCGCCAGGTCGTCCTGCGTGAAGCGGCGGAACTCGGCCGCGACGGCGGCGTCGTCCGACGCCGCCGGGAGCAGCCGGCTCACCGCCGGGTCGAGAGGCGCCCTGCGCCCCGGTCCCGGCGCCCCCGCCTCCGGCGCGCGAGGGACGGGGCCGGTCCACCCCGGCGGGGCCCAGTCGCCGCCGTGCTCCTCGGGGCCGACGGGTCCGTCGACCGGTGCGTGCTCCTGCAGCATCTGCGCGACGTCGCCCGCGAGCTGCGCCAGCACGATGCGCTCGGACGGCTCGAGCTCGGCGACGTACCCCAGCTCGTCGGCGCGGAACGGCCTCATGCCTCGTCGCTCCGCTGCATCGTGGCCCAGAGACCGAAGCCGTGCATCGCCTGGACGTCGACCTCCATGCGCTCGCGCGTCCCGGTCGACACCACCGCGCGCCCCTCGCGGTGCACCTGCAGCATGAGCTCGTTCGCCCGGGGCGTGGGATAGCCGAAGTAGGACTCGAAGACGTACGCGACGTAGCTCATGAGGTTGACGGGGTCGTTCCACACGAGGGTGACCCACGGCTGGTCGAGGGCCACCTCGGGCTCGGTGCGCGTCGCCTCGGCAGGGACCGCGACGGACGCCCGGGGCACGACGGCGCGCGTGGAGATCGGGGGGAGGTTCACCCCACCACTGTATTCGCGGGCCGGTCACCGCCCGCGACCGGGCCGTCTGCCCTACCGTGTTCCGCATGAGCCTGAACGACCGGGGCACCGCTGCCCTCCGGGCCGCCCTCGCCCCTGGACTCGACGCCGCGCTCGGCGCGACGGCACCCGCGGACACCGGCCCCAGCCCTTCGACCGCCCTCCTCACGGACCGCTACGAGCTGACGATGCTCCAGGCGGCGCTCGCCGACGGCACCGCCCACCGCCACTGCCTGTTCGAGGTGTTCACCCGGCGCCTGCCCGCGGGACGACGCTACGGCGTCCTCGCGGGGACCGGACGGGTCCTCGAGGCCCTCGGGTCCTTCCGGTTCTCGGCCCGCGAGCTCGACTGGCTGCACGCGAGCTCGGTGGTGGACGACCGCACGCTGGACTACCTCGCGGGCTACCGGTTCACGGGCTCGATCAACGGGTACGCCGAGGGCGAGATGTTCTTCCCGCAGTCGCCCGTGATGGTCGTCGAGGGCGCGTTCGCCGAGGCGGTCGTGCTCGAGACCCTCGTCCTGTCGATCCTCAACTACGACTCGGCCGTCGCGTCCGCCGCGTCGCGCATGACGAGCGCGGCCGTCGAGCGCCCGTGCCTCGAGATGGGCGCGCGCCGCGCCAACGAGCAGGCGGCGGTCGCCGCGGCACGCGCCGCCGTCGTCGCGGGCTTCGCCGGCACGTCCAACCTCGAGGCGGGGCGTCGCTACGGCCTCGACACGATCGGCACCGCGGCGCACGCGTTCACGCTCCTGCACGACGACGAGGAGTCGGCCTTCGCGTCCCAGGTCGCCTCCCTGGGCCCTGGCACGACGCTGCTCGTCGACACCTACGACGTGCACCGCGGCGTCGCGAACGCGGTGCGCGCCGCGGGGACCGGGCTCGGGGCGGTGCGGCTCGACTCGGGCGACCTCGGCGTCCTCGCCGTAGAGGTCCGTCGTCAGCTCGACTCGCTCGGCGCACACGACACGAGGATCACCGTGACCTCCGACCTCGACGAGTACGCGATCGCGGCGCTCGCCGCGGCACCCGTCGACTCGTACGGCGTCGGCACCTCGCTCGTCACCGGTTCCGGGGCGCCGACGTGCGGCATGGTCTACAAGCTCGTCGCACGCGAGGACTCCTCGGGCGTGCTGCAGCCGGTCGCCAAGGCTTCGACGGCCAAGACGAGCACCGGCGGCCGCAAGGTCGCCGCCCGGCGCTACGGGGACGACGGCCGCGCCGTCGAAGAGCTCGTGGTCACGGGTGCCGACCTCGCCGTCCGGGACTGGGACCCCGACACCGAGGAGGGCGACGTGCGTCCCCTGCACGTCCCGCTCGTGGTCGACGGCGCGGTGGACTCGCGCTGGGTCGGGTCGTACGGCGTGCAGAACGCGGCGGACCGGCACCGCGAGGCGCGGGCCGAGCTGCCGCGCGGCGCACGCCGGCTCTCGGCCGGCGACCCCGCGATCCCGACCGTCGTCCGCACGCTCGGCTGACCCGCCGAGGCCCGGCCGGGCCCGGTGGCTCGTGCCTACCTCTTGCCGACGAACCAGCCGCGGACGAGGCTGACGCGCGCGTCGAGCTGCTCCACCGTCGCGAGCGGCACCTCCGGCCCGCCGCAGCGACGGCGCAGCTCGTTGTGCACCGTCCCGTGCGGCTGCCCGCTGCGGCGCGCCCACGCCGAGACGAGCTGCTGGAGCTCCTTGCGCAGCTCGGCCGCGCGCCGGTGGTCCATCTCGGACCGCTCGCGCTCCGCCGTGACGCCGTTCTTCGACCGCGCGCTGATCTGGTCGGCCTGCCGCTGGCGCAGGAGGCTCGTCACCTGGTCCGCGTCCAGCAGGCCCGGCAGGCCGAGGAAGTCGAGCTCCTCGTCGGAGCCGACGTCCGCGCCCGTGCCGAACTCGCCGCCGTCGAACAGGACGCGGTCGAACGACGCCTGCGCCTCGAGCGCCTCGAAGGACCCCTGGACGAGCTCGCCCGAGGCCTTGTCCTCCCGGTTCGCCGCCGCGAGCTCGGCTGCCTCCGGGTCGAACCCCTCGCCCTGCTCCTCCGCCGTGAGCGGGCGGTCGAGGGCGTGGTCGCGCTCGACCTCGAGCCCGTTCGCGAGCTCGAGCAGCGGTGCGACGCTCGGGAGGAACACCGACGCGGTCTCGCCGCGCCGCCGCGCACGCACGAAGCGCCCGACGGCCTGCGCGAAGAACAGCGGGGTCGAGGTCGAGGTGGCGTACACGCCGACGGCCAGGCGCGGGACGTCCACGCCCTCGGACACCATGCGCACCGCGACCATCCACCGCTGGTCGCCGTCGGAGAACTCCTCGATGCGCCCGCTGGCGCCCTCGTCGTCGGAGAGCACGACCGTCGGCGACTGCCCGGTGAGGCGCGCGAGGTGACCCGCGTAGGCGCGCGCGTCCGTCTGGTCCGTCGCGATGACGAGACCGCCCGCGTCGGGGATCGCCCGCCGGACCTCGGACAGGCGCTTGTCGGCCGCGGCGAGGACGGACGGGATCCACTCGCCGTTCGGGTCGAGCGCCGTGCGCCACGCCTGGCCGGTCATGTCCTTCGTGAGCGGCTCCCCGAGACGCGCGCTCACCTCGTCGCCGGCCTTCGTGCGCCAGCGCATCTGGCCCGAGTACGTGAGGAAGAGCACGGGCCGCACGACGTGGTCGCGCAGCGCCTCGCCGTAGCCGTACGTGTAGTCGGCCTTCGAGCGGCGGATCCCGTCGGGGCCGCGCTCGTACTCCACGAACGGGATGGCTGCCGTGTCGGAGCGGAACGGCGTGCCGGTCAGGCTGAGCCGGCGCGTCGCGTCCTCGAAGGCCTCGCGCACCGCCTCGCCCCAGGACAGGGCGTCCCCGCCGTGGTGGACCTCGTCGAGGATCACGAGCGTGCGGTCCGCGGTCGTGCGCGCGGCGTGCAGCGCGGGCTTGGCCGCCACCTGCGCGTACGTCAGCGCGACGCCGTCGTAGTGCGACCCGTGCCGGCCCTGGCTGTTGCGGAAGTTCGGGTCGATGCGGATGCCGACGCGCGCCGCGGCGTCGGCCCACTGGTGCTTGAGGTGCTCGGTCGGGGCGACGACCGTCACGCGCCGCACGACCCCCTGCTCGAGGAGCTCGGTCGCGACGCGCAGCGCGAACGTCGTCTTGCCGGCGCCGGGGGTGGCGACGGCGAGGAAGTCACGCGGTGCGCGCGTGCGGTAGAGCTCGAGGGCCTCGGCCTGCCACGCGCGCAGCCGGGAGGCCGAGCCCCACGGGGCCCGGCGCGGAAAGGCCGGGGAGAGGTGCGAGGCCGCTGCGGAGGACGGGCTCTGCGGTGCGGCCGGCGCGGCGCCGGAGGTGGTGCGGGGAGAGTGCGGGGAGGTGGACGACGAGTGGGGCGTGCCGCTCACTTGCCGGAGTCACCCTCGCCGTCCTGCGGCTCCCGCAGACCGTCGTAGATCTCCTTGCACGTGGGGCACACGGGGAACTTGTTCGGGTCACGGCCCGGGACCCAGACCTTGCCGCAGAGCGCGATCACCGGCTTGCCGGACATCGCCGACTCCATGATCTTCTCCTTGCGCACGTAGTGCGCGAAGCGCTCGTGGTCCCCCGGCTCGGTCTGCTCCTGGGTCTCCTCGCGCTCGAGGACCCCCGTCGACGTGCCGGTGGTCGGCTCGGTCGCTGGGCTCCGGAACGGGTCCTCGGGACCGCCGGGGGGCGTGCTCGCGCGGAGTTCGGTCATGGCCAGCAGTCTACGTCGCCGCGCCGACAGCCCGTCCTCGGCCCCGGGTGCACGAGAGCCCGCCGGCACCGGTCAGGGGCGTGACCGGCGCCGACGGGCGGCCAAGGTGCCCGCAGCCCGGGGACCCGGGCGCGGGCCGTGCTCAGAGACCCTGCCACCCCGGCTTCGAGGCGTAGGTCTGGCGGTAGTAGTCCGCGAGCTGAAGTCGCGAGGCCGCGGCGTCGTCGACGAGCACCGTCGCGTGCGGGTGCATCTGCATGATCGTCGCGGGCCACAGCGCGCTGATCGGGCCCTCCACGAGCTGGTGCACGGCCTCGGCCTTGCCCTTGCCCGTGGCGAGCAGGACGAGGTGCCGGGCCGACATGATGGTCGCGAGGCCCTGCGTGAGGCAGTGCCGCGGCACCTGGTCCACGTCGTCGCCGAAGAACCGCGCGTTGTCCTCGCGCGTCTGGGCGGTGAGCGTCTTGATCCGGGTGCGCGACGCGAGCGACGAGCCGGGCTCGTTGAACGCGATGTGCCCGTCGGTGCCGATCCCCAGGATCTGCAGGTCGACGCCGCCGGCCTCGGCGATCGCCGCCTCGTAGGCCGCGCACGCCGCGGGGAGGTCCGCCGCGTTGCCGTCGGGGCCCTGCACGGCGCCGGGCGCGAAGTCGACGCGCGACGCGATCTCCGTCTCGATGACGTTGCGGTACCGCTCCGGGTGGTCCGCGGGCAGGCCCACGTACTCGTCGAGCATGAACGCGCGGGCCCGGGCGAAGCTCAGCCCGCCGTGCTCGTGCCGGCGCGCCAGCTCGTCGTACACCTTCAGCGGGCTGGAGCCCGTGGCGAGACCGAGCACGGCGTCGGGGCGCTCGCGCACGAGCGCGTCGACCGCGTCCGCGGCGATCTCGGCGAGCCTCGCGGCAGGAGCGATGACGACTTCCATCAGGACACCTCTCGACGGCCGACGAGGGCTGCGCCCACGGCGGCGACGGGCACGTCGTCGGGCGCGAGGGACACACGGTCCGCGAGCCGCAGCGACGACAGGAACGGGGACGTGCGCGACTGGTCCTCGAGTGCGGCGCGGACGGCGTCGAGCAACGGCTCGCCCAGCGCCGACACGCCGCCGCCGAGGACGACGTGGCGCACGTCGACGGTCAGCTCGAGGATACGCACCGCGCTCGCGACGGCGGACGCGAACTCGGCCTTGATGCGCACGGCCTCGGGGTCTCCCGCGGCCGCGGCCTCGAACAGCTCGGCGGGCGCGGGCCGGCCGTGCCGCGACGGCCAGCGCGCGCTGAGCGCGGAACCGGACGCGTACACCTCGACGCAGCCGCGCTGCCCGCACGCGCACAGCGGCCCGCGCGGGTCGATGGGGATGTGCCCGATCTCCCCCGCCGCGCCGCTCACGCCCCGCCGGAGCTCTCCGCCCAGGACGATGCCGGCGGCGAGCCCCGTGCCGAGCGCGAGGAACGCGAGGTCTCCCCCGTCGGGACCGCGCAGGTGCGACGCCCCGAGCGCGGCGACGTTGAGGTCGTTGTCCGTGCGGACGGGCAGTCCTCCGACCTCGTCCGACAGCGCGCGCGACAGCGGGAAGCGCGCACCCTCGATCCCGAGGTTCACCGCGTGGGTCACGGAGCCGTCCTCCGGGTCCACGAGGCCCGGGACCCCGACGCCGATCCCGTCGAGCGACGCGAGGTCGACGCCGGCCCGGCGCGTGACCTCGCGCACGGCGCGCGCGGCGCTCGCCACGACGCCCTGCGGTCCGCGGACCGTGGGCACGCGCACGGCCTCGTGCGCGACGCCGTCGGGCCCGAGGACGGTCGCGAGCACCTTCGTCCCGCCGATGTCGAGGCCGGCGGTCCAGCCGGCGCCCGACCGGTCGACGAGCCCGGTCACGGGGCTCGGCCCCGGGGTCACGCCGACCGCGCTCGGTGCGGCCGCCTCGCCCGACGGCGAGGCGGTCGTGGTCAGGTCGCTCACGTCAGCCCTTCACCGCACCCGAGACGAGGCCGCCGGTCATCCGCCCCTGCACGACGAGGAAGAAGATGATGACCGGGACCGCGATGAGCGTCGACGCCGCCATCACCTCGCCCCAGTTCACCCCCTGGCTCACGCTGGAGTTGAGGAACCCGCGCAGCCACAGCGGGAGCGTCTGCGCCTGGTTGGACGGCAGCGCGACGAGCGCGATGGTGAACTCGTTCCACGCCTGCAGGAACGCGTAGACCCCTGCGGCGACGAGACCGGGCGCGAGGAGCGGGAACGTGATGCGGAGGAAGGCGCCGGTGCGGCTCAGGCCGTCGACCATCGCCGCCTCCTCGAGCTCGGCCGGGACGCCCGCGACGAAGCCGCGCAGCATCCAGACCGTGAACGGCACGACGGCCGCCGTGTAGAGCACGGTGAGCCCGATCGCCGAGTTGAGCAGGTTCGCGCTCGACAGCATCCGGTACTGCGCGATGAACAGGCCCTCGGCCGGCAGCATCTGGATGAAGAGCATCGCGATGATGAACGACTTGCGCCCGCGGAACCGGAAGCGGCTGATCGCGAGCGCGGCGAGGAACGCGAAGACCAGCACGAACAGCACCGTCGAGAGGGTGACGACGACGCTCATCCGCAGGGCGGCGAGGAACGAGTCCCCGTCGAGCACGCGCGCGTAGTTGAAGACGCCCGCGTCGGCGCTGAAGAAGGTCGGCGTGCGCGCCTGCACCTGCGTGCGCGGAAGGAGCGAGGTGTTGATCATCCAGTAGACGGGGAAGACCCACAGCAGCGCGACGGCGACGGCGAGCACCCCCGCCCCGAGCTTCCCCGCACGGACGGGGCGGGCGGGGCGACGGGACGTGGTCCCCGGCGCCCGGTGACGGACGGGTGCGGCGTCGGTCGAGGTCGTGGTCGCGCTCATGCCTCGTCCTCCTTCAGCAGGCTGCGGACGTAGGGCCAGCTCAGCGCGATGGTGAGCGCGAGGACGAAGATCGACACGGCGGCGGCGCTCGCGAAGTCCTGGCGCCCGACGCCGAGCTCGTAGATGTAGTTGCCGAGGAGGTTGGTCTCGGAGATCGGTGCGCCGCCGTCCTGCAGGAGACGGATCTGGGCGAACACCCGCAGGTCCCAGATGATCTGGAGCAGCAGCACGATCGCCAGCACGGGACGGATCATCGGGACGACGATGTGCCAGAACTTGCCCCAGCCGCTCGCGCCGTCGAGCGCTGCCGCCTCCATCACCTCGTCGGAGACCTGCGTGAGCGCCGCGTAGACGGACAGCGCCACGAACGGCACCGACATCCACACGATGACGAGGGTCGCCACCAGGAAGAACGTGAGGGGCTGCGCGAGCCACTCGTAGCCCTGGAACTGGTCGAGGCCGAGCTGGACCAGGAACCAGTTGACGACGCCCGAGCGGTAGTTGAACAGCCACTTGAACACGGTCACCGCGGCGACCATGGGCATGGCCCACGCCAGGAGCATCGCGACCTGCAGCAGGATGCGCGGCACGCTGCCCGCCGCCTTCATGAGGAGCGCGACGAGCGTGCCGAGGACGACGGTGAGCCCGGCGTTGACGAGGCAGAAGGCGATCGACCGCACGACGACGGCCCACATCGTGCTGTCGGTGAAGATCCGGGCGTAGTTGTCCAGGCCGACGAAGGTCGGCGGCTGTCCGAACTGCTGGGCCAGGCCGTACTCCTGCAGGGACGTGACGACCTGCCAGTAGACCGGGTACCCCATGCCCAGGAGGATCACGAGGACCCCGGGGACGAGGAGGACGTACGGGGCGCGAGGTCGCCGGCGTGCCCGTCGGGGCGCGGGCGTCGCGCCGTCGCCCGAGGGCAGGACCGCCTCGACGGGCGGTGACACGGTGGTGTTCATGCGTGGGGCTCCTCCCGGCCTGCGCCGGCCCGGACGGTTCCGTCCGGACCGGCGCAGGTGCAGGATGCTCGAGTTCCGATCAGGCCTGGCGTCAGCCGTTGTTGAGCATCGGCGTGATCTTCTCGTCGTACTCCGCCGCGAGCTCGGTGACGTCCCCGCCCTCGGCGATGGCCTGGAAGAGCTCCTCGTACACGAGCGCGCCCTCGACCGCGGCCCAGCCCGGGGCGGGCGGGGTCAGCTTGGAGTCGGCGGCCGTCGCGACCATCGTCGAGGCGAACTTGTCGTCGCCGAGCGCCGAGACGTACTCGCTGTTGGCCGGCCCGAGGCCGTTCTCGCCGAGCATCGTCTGGTACGTCGGGGAGAAGATGATGCGCAGCAGGTTCTCGGAGAGCTCCGGGTGCTCGGACTTCGCCGAGACCGCGATGTTCGACCCGCCCGCGAAGACCGGGGCCACGCCGCCGTCGACGCCGGGGAGGGCGAAGATGTCGAACTTCGCCTCGTCGACCATGCCGTCGCGGACCTCTTCGCCGTCGTCGTTCTTCGTGAGGTCACCGATCGACCAGCGGGCCCAGCCCGGAGCCATGATCGTCGCGGCCTCCGGGGCCTCGCCCTCCGGGCCGTCGTTGAGGAACTCCCAGTAGGCGACGTCCTTGGCGGTGGCGGGGACGTTCGAGGCGCCCTCGAAGATCTCCTGCCACTGCTCGAGACCCTTGATGGTGTTCGGGTCGCTCAGCGTGGACGTCCACTGGCCGTCCTCCTCGACGGCGAGCTCGCCGTCGTTCGCGAAGACCCAGGAGATGCCGTTGCGCCAGTCCTGGCCGCCCATCGCGAAGCCGGACTGGGTGTCCGTGCGCAGCGCCTTGACGGAGTCGGTGAACTCCGCGAGCGTCTCGGGGACCTCGAGGCCCGCCGCGCTCCAGATGTCGCTGCGGTAGAACATGTAGCGCGAGCCGAAGTAGTACGGGAGAGCGAAGTTCTGGTCGCCGACCTTGCCCGCCTCGACGAACGACGGCAGCAGGTTCTCGCCGCCGAGCTCCTCGTACAGGGGGCTCAGGTCGCGGAACGCGCCGACCGTGCTGAAGGTCGACGACTGCGTGTTGCCGATCTCGGTGACGTCGGGCGTGTTCGCCGCGTCGGGGAGCGCCGTGGTGAGCGACGTGACGAGGTCCGGCCACTCCTTCTGCTCGATTGTGAGGGTCGAGCCCGGGTTCTCGGTCTCGAACGTCTCGACGAGGTAGTCGCGGAGCTCCTGCGGCGTGTCGGGGCCGGCGAGCCAGAGCGTGATGTCGCCGGGCTCAGCAGTCGCGTCCTCGCTGCTGGTGGCGTCGTCGCCCGTGGTGCCGCCGGAGCTGCAGGCGGTCAGCGCGAGCGCCAGGGTGATCGTCGACGCCACGGACGTGGCGACGAGACGGTTCCTCTTCACTGGGTGCTTCCTCTCGATGCTGTGCGGTGTCCTCGATGACGGCGCACGAGATGTGGCAGGGGTCCTGCGTTATTCAGGGCGTGCGGTGCCCCGCGTCCGGAGGGTGCAGCACTGGGGTCTCCGGGGCGCCGGGCGTGCGGGTGGGACGGGTCTCGTGGTCGACCCGGCCCGGTCGGGCAGGGAGGTCAGGTGGGCGTGGCGCTCACGAGACCCCCAGCTGTCCGGACAGGACGAGGACGGCGGCCCCTGCGAGGACGACGTCTTCGTCGAGCGTGGCCATCCGCACCTGGAGCCCGCTGCCGATGACCGGCATCGTGCGGGCGCGGATGGTCTCGAGCGCGGCCTCGCGCAGCGGACCGTCGAGCAGGTCCGCCGGACCGCTGATCAGGACCTCGGCGAGGTTGAGCGCACTGACGACAGGCGCGAGGGCCGTGCCCAAGGTCCTGCCGACCGACACCAGGGCGGCGTCGGAGGTCTCGGCGTCCAGCCCGTCGACCGCGCGCCGCAGCGCCGGGACGGACAGGACGGTCTCCAGGCAGCCCCGGCGCCCGCAGGCGCACAGGTCGCCGTCCTCGACGACGGTCACGTGACCGAGCTCGCCGGCCGCGTCGCCGTGGCCGCGCACCCTGCCGCCGTCGACCATGATGCCGGCGCCCACGCCCTCGCCCACGGTGAGGACGAGGAGCCCGTCCCCCGCCGCGCCGCCGAACGTGAACTCGCCGAGGGCGGCGATGTTCGCGTCGTTCGCGACGTGCACGGCGAGGCCCAGGCGCTCGGTGAGCTGCGCCGCGAGAGGCACGTCGTACCAGCGCCGGTTGGGCGCCTCGACGACACGGCCGACGGCGTCGACGACGCCGGGCGAGCCGATGCCGACGCCGATCACCGGCTGGGTGGCGGAGGCGATGAGCCCGCGGCAGAACCGCGTGAGCAGGTCGACGAGCTCGGAGCCCGTCCTGCCGTCGACGGCGAGGCTCTGGCGCACCACGAAGTCACCCGTGAGCGTGAGGACGGCGCCGCGCAGGACCTCGTCGTCGGTGAGGTCCACCGAGACGATCTGGTAGGCGCTCGTGCGCATGCCGACGAGGATGGCGGGCTTGCCGACCCGCTGGCCGGGACGGACGCCGAGCTCCTCGACGAGGCCCTCGGCGATGAGCACCGAGACGAGGTCCGAGATGGTGACGCGGGTCAGCGACGTCGCGCGGGCGAGGTCGGCCCGCGAGGTGGGTCCCTCGTGGAAGAGGTGCTGCAGCACGAGGGAGCGGTTGTGGGCCCGAGCGTGCTCGGGGAGCACCTTGGAGGTGGGCCTGAGCCCTGAGCTCAGCCTCCTCCGCGGTGCGCCGGTCCCGGTGGCTGCCGTCGTCATGTTTGTTAGTAGACCGCCTTTACTAAGTGGGTGTCAACCCGCTCCGACCGTCGTGACCGAACCGTTGTCGAGCGGAGACCGGGCCGAGACGCGGCCGCACCGGGCGGGTGCCGCCGCGCGCGCCGGACGTCCCGGCGTCGCCCCCGTGACCTCGCTCAGTCGTCGGACCGCACTCCGATCCAGCCGCGCGCGCCCGCGTGCTCCACCGACCGTGTCGCGACGGCGACGGCGCTCGCCAGGGCGGCGGCGCCGGGCTCCCCCGCGCACAGCGCGGCCGCGAACGCCCCGTGGACGACGTCGCCCGCCCCCAGCGTGTCGACGACCCGGCGCGGCGCCGGCACGTCCACCTGCGACCGGCGTCCCTCGTCGAGGACCTCGACGGAGCGCGCGCCCCGCGTCCGGGCGACGAAGCGCGGGCCGCGCCGCGCGACGTCCGCCAGGAGCGCGTCCGACCCCCGACCGAAAGGGTCCTCGTCGTCGACCGGCACGCCCGGCACCCGGAAGTCCGCCGACAGCACGACGGCGTCGCAGAGCGCGACCAGCTCCGGCGTGCCCGGCTTCCACGAGCCCCCGTCCAGCACGACGGCGCACCCCGCGTCCCGGGCCCGGCGCGCCGCCGCGAGCGCGAGGGGGGCGACGTGGCCGTCGAGGAGCAGGACGTCGCCCGGGCCCACGGGTCCGAGGAGGGCGTCGACGTCGTCCGCACCGCGTCCCTGCACGACGTCGCCGACCGCGGAGGCGTTCGTGCTCACCACCGCCCGCTCCCCCGTCCCCGCCGTGACCAGCACGGTCGAGACCGCCGGCTGCACGGCGCCCCGGCGCGCGGCCGGGACGGCGTCGACGAGCTCGACCCCGGCCGCGACGACGTCGGCCCGGACCGCGTCCGCGACCGGGCCGGCGCCGACCGCCGCCACGAGACGGGTCGGCACGCCGAGGGCGACCGCCGTCGCCGCGGCGTTGGCGGCGGGACCGCCGAACGTCACGGCGAGCGACCGGGCGACGACCTTCTCGTCGGGCGCGGGCAGGCGGTCGACGACCTGCACGACGTCGAGCGTCAGGAGCCCGCAGCACACCAGCACGTGCCCATCCTGCCCTCGTGTGGCGACCAGGTCACGACCAGTTCACAACACGGTCACGATGTCCGGGGACGTGTCCGGTTCGCACGCTTGGCCCCCTACGCTCGCAGGATGCGCACCAGCACCCGACGGCTCCCCGCCCTCGCCGTCGCACTCCTGCTCGGCGGGACGCTCCT
Organism: Cellulosimicrobium sp. Marseille-Q8652; assembly: GCF_965112045.1. Lineage (NCBI taxonomy): Bacteria > Bacillati > Actinomycetota > Actinomycetes > Micrococcales > Promicromonosporaceae > Cellulosimicrobium > Cellulosimicrobium sp. Marseille-Q8652. Next base: position 1,937,448 of record NZ_CBCOPS010000002.1, read on the forward strand.
GGCGGGCTGCTCCGGCGGCGGCGACGCGGAGTCGGGCGCTGCGCCCCTCGCCGCCGAGGACCGCGCCGTGCAGGCCGACCCCGGGGGTGAGCCGGCCGAGGCGGGCGTCGCGGGCGCCGTGTCGGGCATCGCGGCGGGGGACGAGGCCGTCCGCGCCGGCGCCGCTCGGGAGGTCGTCACGACCGGGTGGGTCACGGTCGTGACCGCGGACCCCGTCGCCGGCGCGGCGGAGGTCGCGCAGCTCGCGGAGAGCGCCGGCGGGCGCGTCGAGACCCGGAACCAGTCCGGTGCCGTCGACGACGGGTCCGCGCGCGCCGAGCTGACGATCCGCGTGCCGGCCGAGCGGACGACGGCCACGCTCGACGCGCTCGAGCAGGTCGGGGAGGTGGACGACCTGTCGGTCGAGGCGGTCGACGTGACCGGCACCGCGCGCGACCTCGACGCGCGGATCGAGGCGCTGACGACGTCCGTCGACCGTCTGCGCACGCTCATGGGCTCGGCCGACAGCACCGAGGACCTGCTCGCGGCCGAGGAGGAGCTGACGACCCGCCAGGCGGAGCTCGAGTCCCTCCAGTCGCAGCGGGCCGCGCTGACCGACCAGGTCGCGATGTCGACGGTGACCGTCTCGCTGGTGCAGGTCGCCCCCGTCGAGCAGCTCTCCCCCGGCGGGTTCCTCGGTGGGCTGGAGAACGGCTGGAACGCCCTGCTCGCCACGCTCAACGGGCTCGTCGTGGTCCTCGGGGCCCTGCTCCCGTGGCTCGTGCTGGGCGGAGCCGTCGCGCTCGTCGTCCGGTGGGTGCTGCGCCGTCGTCGGCGCGCCTCGGCCGGCGGGACCCCTCCGGCGACGGGTCACCCGGCCGGGCCCGACGCGGGTCCCGGAGGAGCGTCCGGCGAGGGTGCCCGGTCCGGGACGCCGCTCGTCGGGGCGACGCGTGACTGACGGCCCCACGGTCCCGGACCGCGCTCGCGGCGAGGTGGCGCGGCTCTGGGCCGGGGACCCGGGCGGCCCCGACGGCCGCGCGGTGGGGTACCTGGTGACCCGCGAGTGCACGCACTGGGACACCGTCGGTCCGCACGCGTTCCCGCGTCACGTGAACCCCGAACCGCGCGTGCAGTGGCGGGTCCACCTCGACGACCCGGCCCGCGACGACGTCTACTGCGACGACCCGGACGCCCCGTGCGTGGGGCGCCACGACGACACGCTGACGCTCGCGGGCGACGTCCTGCACGTGCAGTGGCTCGCGGGCCGCGAGGCGGAGACCGCCTGGGCGCGCCACGGCTGGTGAGACGACGGACGGCCCGCACCGAGAGGTGCGGGCCGTCCGTCGCAGGGGTGGAGGTGCGGGGAATCGAACACCGCCCGGAACTAACTACAGTTCCGCGGAATACCACCGATTCCAGGGCTCCGTATCACATTGGACTAGTCGGAACATGGCACATAAGATGTAGGAACATCCGCACTCGGTGTTGACGCCGTCAACGAGCGCGGAGGAGGAGACCACATGGCCAGCATCCGACACCGCACACTCCGCGACGGCACCGTCTCGTGGCAGGTCCTGTTCCGCCACGACGACCGCCAGACCTCCGAGACCTTCACCGACGACAGAGCCGCACGGGACTTCAAGCGCCTCGTCGACGACCTCGGAGCCACCGAAGCACTCGAGATCCTCCGCGCGCGCGAGGGCTCCGACGCATCCACGCCCACGCTCCGCGAGTGGTGCCTGGACTACATCGAGCAGGCTCACCGGCGTGCAGGACGGGACGCGCGCGCGGTACCGGCTCATCGTGGACAAGCAGCCGTCCCCGCTCGATCGGCTCCCCGTCGACGCCGTGGCGCCGCCTGCCATCGCGAAGTGGGTGAACGCGCAGGCGCGGTCGGGCCTGTCCGGGAAGACGATCGCGAACCGGCACGGCTTCCTGTCCGGCGCACTCAAGGGCGCAGTGCGCGCGCGGGTCATCGACTCCAACCCGTGCGACGGGACGCGCATCCCGAAGACGGTGCGCGAAGAGATGGTCTTCCTCACCCCGGACGAGTTCGCCATCTTCCTCGCACACATCCACCCGCACGCCCAGGACATGGCTGCCTTGCTCCCCGCTACCGGGCTGCGGTTCGGAGAGATCACCGCCTTGCAGGCCCGTGACGTCGACGTCGAGGCCCGCACCCTGACGGTGTCCCGCTCGTGGAAGTACGCCGAGGGGCGCGCTCCATACCTACCCTTGGGGCACCGAAGACCACACGCTCACGGCGCACCATCGCCCTGCCACCCCAGGTCGTGGACATCCTCGCCCGCCGCGTCACCGGCATGGCGCCGGAGGACTTCGTGTTCACCAACACCGCCGGGCGACCATGGCGCCGCAACAGGTGGCACGAGACCGTGTGGCAGCCAGCCCTGCGCGCCGCGAACCAGCACAACGCGACACCCAGACCCCTGGGCAAGACACCGCGCGTGCACGACATGCGCCACACCTGCGCCTCGTGGATGATCCGCGCCGGCCTGCCGCTGCCGGTGATTCAGCGCCACCTGGGGCACGAGTCCATCACCACGACGGTGGACCGGTACGGGCACATGGAACCGGCGCACCTCGCGATGGCGGCTGGTGCTCTGGGTGCCGCGCTCGGTGCCGCGCTGCCCGAGCCTTGAGGGGCCCGAAGCGGCGTAGTCAGCAGGCGCGTTCGACGCGGTCCAGGCGTTCGACGACGATCGCCTGTTCCGCGCGGGTCAGCCCGTCGAGGCGGCGCATCAAGACGTGCGGCGTGACTTCGAGGTGGTCGGCCGCCGCGGCGAGGTCCTGCGGGTGCAGGGCCATCGCCTCGGCGACCTCGTCCACGTCATGCAGAAGCCGGCGGGTCGCTAGGTCGTCGGCCTCGATCTCGCACCGGACCGCGAACCACCGCCCTGGCGGGTTGTGCTCGTGGTGCCGGAGGTCGATGTGCGCGATCTCGTGCGCGAGGGTCGCGTTCCGCTCGACGCGCCGCAGCGTCCGCTCGAGCAGGATCACCTTCACCTCGTGCACCCACGCCCCGCGCACTGGGGCGATGTCGCATCGTTCGATCTGTACGTCCGGGTGTCGGGCTGCAGCGTCAGCCCATGGGTTGTATCGACCCACCCGGCCCCCTCACTACTCAGTTCGATCGGAGGCTCTCGCGCTTTCTGGAGCAGCGCGAGCCTTCGTTGCGGTGAGGGCCTCCTCCCGCTCCTCGGGGCTGAGGTCCTCGAGGACCTTGGGGTCTACGTCGAGGTAGACGCCGTGGCCAGTGTTGGCACCGGCGGTGACATCCGCTTGCTCGACGCCGCGTGCGACGCGGTCGATGTAGCCGGTCGCCCATCCGAAGTTGTCCTCGATCTTGCGCAGGCTGGCGGCGCGCGGCCAGCGCTTGCCGTTCACGAAGTCGCGGATGGTGTCGACGTGAACTCCCGTGTCCCGGGACAGGGACGCTGCGGTCAGTCCCCGCTCGCTCATCGCGACACGAACCATCTCGATCGCTGTCTGCCGGCTGCTCTCGGCGGCCATGGGGATCCCCTCGCGTCGGTCATATGTATGCCTTCCTGGCATCGGATCGATGGAACACCCCAGGTCAGCGTGTTGTACACGGTGGAACTAGGGCTGGAAGGACCATACACACCGCGGGCAACGGCGCCCGTCAACTAAACACACCGGCGATGTAGTTTCGTGGGGTGTTCCACGTTGTCCCGTTGACAGTTCCACGTCGTCGTGGAAGAGTATGGAACATCAACCGGGAACGGGTGGGAGATCGAGTTCCATGTTCGACCCACTGGTTCCAGGAACAGCAGAGGGGCCCCGGCTTCATCCACCACAGACGACCGGGACCCCACTACGAACAGGAGCCTACCCATGGACGCCTTCGAGCGTTACCTCGCGAACGAGACCGAGCGTCTCGCCGCGCACGGACTGCCACGCGAGTGCGTCGAGTGTGGCGACCCCGCCGACGACACCGAGGCTCTGCCGCTCGTGCGCCGTGCAGGAGGTCGCCGCGTGAACCCCCTCGGCGTCGCCATGGTCCTTGCCCTGGCCTTCCTCCTCATCGCGGCCGGACTGGTCATCGCCTTCGTCGCGAAGCCCCTCGACGGCGCCAACCTCATCGCCGCCCCCACCCTCATCGCCGCCGGCGGCGCGATCCTCGCCCGCGTCCACATCGTCTCCGGAAGGAACGCCCGATGAGCCAGACCACCAGCACGGCGTGGGCCGTCTGCTACTGCGCAGACGAGCAGCACGCCGAGTACGACCGCGAGTCCTGGCAGGACAACCGCGCCGAGCCCGAGAAGACCCTCACTTACTACGAGCCGACCGGACACCTGGTCGAGCAGCAGACCGTGACCGCCGTCCGGGTCGTCAGCATCGGCGCCGCGTCGCCCATGACGCCGGGCCTCGGCCGCCGCAGGCAGGCATCGGCACGTTCGAGGGAGCCAACCGATGAGCACCGAGACGCTCACCAGCCCCGCCGTCGAGGAGGGCTTCTTCGACTGGCGCGAGATGGCCAAGCGCATCAACCGGTCCGCCGACTGGGTGCGCCGCCACACCAAGGAACTCCCCCACCACAGGTTCCCCGGCGGCCGGATCCAGTTCTCCGACGAGTGCGTCCGCATCTACAAGAAGAACACCCTCGTCATCCCCTCCGGCCGGACCAAGGGCTCGCGTTCCCGCGACAAGGGGAACCGCTGATGTCCACCACGACCGAGCGCACCGTCGTCACCGAGCCCGGCGTGTACGACGACATGCCGGACGCCGTCTACCACGGCGACCCCGTGCCCGCCGGGTCCCTGTCGAAGTCCGGAGCCGCGAAGGCTCCTCGACTGCCCCGCGAAGTTCGAGTACGACCGCACCCACGCGGCACCGCCCAAGAAGACGTTCGACCTCGGCCACGCCGCACACAAGGCTCGTGCTCGGTGCCGGACCGGAACTCCGCGAGATCCCCGAGGAGATCCTCGCGAAGAACGGCGCCACGTCGACCACCGAGGCGCGCGAGTTCATCGACAAGGCGCGCGCCGACGGTGCGGTCCCCTCAAGTCCGCCGAGTACCGGCAGGTCCACGAGATGGCCGCCAAGGCTCCGTGAGCACCCGGTCGCGTCAGCGCTCCTGAACCCCGCGAGCGGGAAGGCCGAACAGTCCCTGTTCTGGGTCGACCAGGAGACCGGCGTGTGGCTGCGCGCGCGTCTCGACTGGCTGCCGAACCGGGTCCCCGGACGCCGCACGATCATCCCCGACTACAAGACGGCCGTGTCCGCTGACCCCTGGAAGTTCCGCAGCAACGCCGCCGACTACGGCTACCACATGCAGCACGCCATGTACCTCGACGCGGTCGAAGCGCTCGGGCTCGCGAACCCCGCACCCGCCTTCGTCTTCATCGTCCAGGAGAAGACCGCCCCGTACGTCGTGACGGTCGTCGAGCCTCGACACGGAGGCCGAGTCGCTCGGGCGTCGCATGAACCGCAAGGCCATCGCCACGTTCGCCGAGTGCCAGCGCACCGGCTACTGGCCCGGCTACACCGACGAGGTGGCCCTCGTCTCCCTGCCCGTCTGGTACCAGACCCGAATCGAGGAGTCCCTGTGAGCACCGATGTCGCCCTGCACGGGCAGACGCAGACCGGCCTGTCCATCGACCCGCACCAGTCGGCGTGGACCGAGCAGCAGGTCGCGACCCTCCGCCACATCGGAGTGGAGAACGCCACCCAGGGCGACCTCGACGTGTTCTTCCACGTCGTGCGCCGCACCGGCCTCGACCCGTTCGCCCGGCAGATCTACATGATCGGACGCTGGTCGCCGAACGGGACCAAGTTCACCATCCAGACCGGCATCGACGGGTTCCGCCTCATCGGCCGCCGCGCCGCGAACGCCAGCGGCGAGTCCATCGCGGTCGGGGCCCCCGAGTGGGCGCGCGAGGACGGGCAGTGGATGCCGGTCTGGTCCCCGTCGTGGGGCCAGCCCATCGCCGCGCGGGTCACGATCCACCGGAACGGCAACCCGTTCACCGCGATCGCCCTGTTCGAGGAGTACAAGCAGACCAAGCGCGACGGGACCCTGACCCAGATGTGGGCCCAGCGCCCGGCCGGTCAGATCGCGAAGTGCGCCGAGGCCCTCGCGTGGCGAATGGCGTTCCCGCAGGACCTCGGCGGCATCTACGCCGACGAGGAGATGCGCCAGGCGGACCGCCCTGCACCCGCCGGGCCGACCCCCGCCGGTCGGGTGACGGCGTCGGAGATCATCGGCGAGCCCACGCCGGCCGACGCCGACGTGGTCGACGCCGAAGTCGTCGCCAACGCCCCGGTCCCGGCAACGGCCCAGCAGCGCAAGGCCGTCATCGCGGCACTGGACGCGGACGGTGTGGACGGGACGGACAAGGACGCTGTCCTCGCGTCCCTGACCGCGCGCCTCGGCCGTCCGATCACGTCGACGTCCGAGCCTCACCGCGGACGAGGCCGACCAGATCACCGAGGGCACACCGTGACCGGCGCTACGCGCAGAACACGGACGTCTCGTCCGACCGCTCGCGCGCGGAGATCGAGCGCACGCTCGCACGCTACGGCGCGACCACCTTCACCTACGGGTGGACCGAAGGCAAGGCGGCGATCGGATTCGTGAAGGACGGGCGGCAGATCCGGTTCGTCCTCCCGCTCCCGGACCGCGCCGCGCGCGAGTTCACGCACACCCCGGCCCGCGGCACCCGCCGCTCCGACGCCGAGATCGAGCGGCAGCACGAGCAGGCCGTCCGGCAGCGGTGGCGCGCCCTCGCGCTCATGGTCAAGGCGAAGGCTCGAGGCCGTCGACGCCGGGATCGTGACCTTCGAGGCCGAGTTCCTGCCCCACACCGTCCTGCCGTCCGGGCGGACCGTGTTCGAGGAGGTCGGCCCCGCCGTCGAAATCGCCTACGAGACCGGTGCTGTCGCCCCCCTGCAGATCGAAGGGCGAAGCCAGTGACGGACCACCGTCCGGCGCGGATCAACCCGGACACCCGAGGCGCGCTGGCCGCAGCCATGATCGCGACCAGCGCCCTCGTGTCCATCTCGTTCGTCCTGTCCTTCGCCGGACTGTCCGCTCTCGCCCCGTGGGCCGCCGTCCCCGGACACCTGTCCGCGCTCGTCCCGCTGTTCATCGACGGCGCCATCCTCGTCTACACGTACTCGGCGCTGGCAGCGCGGGCGCGGCTTGAGTCCGCGGCCCGGCCGTGGACGTGGGTCGCCCTCTGGACGCTCGTGTCCAGCGCGGCGAACGCCGCGCACGCGTGGTCGTTCGGCCCCGGCGGATGGCAGGGTCGTCGGCGCCACCCTCGCCGCACTGTTCCCGATCGGGTCGCTCCTCGGGTGCCACGAGATCGCGGACCGCATGATCGCCCGCCCTGTCCCAGCCACGGACACCACCCCGGACGCCCCTGTCCAGGTGTCCAGCCCGGTCGGGACAGACCCGGTCCCGACTGTCCGGCCCACGGTCGGCGACCGGGACGCCCGGATCCTCGAGCTCCACGGCAACGGACTCTCCCTCCGCGCCATCGCGACCGAGACCGGCGTGTCCAAGACCACCGTCCACAACGTCATCTCCGCCGCTGGAGCACCCGCATGACCCGACCCAAGCAGCACCGCTGCGTCCGCTGCGGCATCGAGATGCACGAGGCGAACCGGGCGTGCCGCGACTGCCGATCCACAGACCCCCGGACCTGCAAGGCCCTCACCACCGGACCCCGACGAAAGGCCGCAGCATGACCACCGCCCCTCCCCCGCCACCCTGCCGGTGCGGCGCCGACCGCGACCACCGCGGCGGCCTCTGCACCCACTGCGACGCCCCGCCACCCATCTCCCGGTACGTCAGCACCGGCGAGGGCAAGGTCGCGATCCACGAGTGCCCCACCGGCTGTGTCGCGTGCCGAACCCGCGACGCCCACTGCGAGGTCTGCCGCACCGACTGCGGCACGCCCGTCGCCGCCGCCTACCACCAGCGCCAGTGCCGCAAGGCAGAGACCTTCCTGAGGAACAACCCCGCATGACCGCACCCGTCACCGTCTACACCCAGCCCCACTGCATGCCCTGCACCGCCACGAAGCGCCAGCTCACACGGCGCGGCATCCCGTACGCCGAGGTCGACCTCACCACCGACCCCGCCGCCCTCGCCCTCGTCCAGTCCCTCGGACACCAGGCCGCACCCGTCGTCATCGCCGGCGACCAGCACTGGTCCCAGTACCGACCAGACCGCATCAACGCCCTCACCACCACCCACCAGGAGAACTGACATGGCAGGCGACACCCAGATCACCGTCATCGGCAACCTCACCGCCGACCCCGAGCTCCGCTTCACCCCCGCCGGCGCCGCCGTCGCGAACTTCACCATCGCGTCCACGCCCCGCACGTTCGACAAGCAGGCGAACGAGTGGAAGGACGGCGACACCCTCTTCATGCGCTGCTCCCTCTGGCGCGAGGCCGCGGAGAACGTCGCGGAGTCGCTGACGAAGGGCATGCGGGTCATCGCGCAGGGCCGCCTCGTCCAGCGGTCCTACGAGACCCGCGAGGGAGAGAAGCGCACCGTCGTCGAGCTGCAGGTCGACGAGGTCGGCCCGTCCCTCACCTTCGCCACGGCCAAGGTCACCCGCGCCCAGCGCTCGGGCGGCGGCCAGCAGCGCCCCGCCGCGCGCGGCAACGACGCCTGGTCCACCGGCGGCGGCGCCTCCTTCACGGACGAGCCGCCCTTCTAGACCGCCACACGGGTAGCCCCGCCCCAACCGCCAAGAAGCGGCGGGGCTACCCACCCCAACCCGTCATCACAGACCCGGAAGGAGTCCCCGTGGGGACCACCCAGACTACGCACCGACCAGCCGCCGCCAACCACCTCGCCACCCTCGAGGTGACGGCATGAGCAACCTGACGATGACCGACCTGTTCTGCGGCGCCGGAGGTTCGTCCACCGGCGCGGTGTCGGTCCCCGGCGTCACCGTCCGCCTCGCCGCGAACCACTGGGACAAGGCGATCGAGACTCACAACACGAACCACCCCGACGTCGACCACCTGCAGGCCGACATCTCGAACACCGACCCGAAGTACGTCCCGACGACCGACATCCTCTGGGCGTCACCCGAGTGCACGAACCACTCCCGCGCGAAGGGCCGCAAGGCCCACCGACAGCCCGACCTGTTCGGCGATGTCCTGCCCGACGAAGCTGCCGAGCGGTCCCGCGCGACCATGTGGGACGTCGTCCGGTTCGCCGAGGCCCACCACTACCGCGCGGTCCTCGTCGAGAACGTCGTCGAGGTCGTCGACTGGTCGTCCGAGTGGGGCGTGAAGGGCGGCCTGTTCCAGTCGTGGCTCGGCGCGATGCACGCCATGGGGTACCGGCACCACATCGTGTCCATGAACTCCATGCACGCCCAGGGCTACGGACTCCCCGCACCGCAGTCGCGCGACCGCGTCTACATCGCATTCTGGCGCGAGGGCGAGCGGGCCCCGGACTTCGAGCGCATGCAGCGTCCGCGCGCGTACTGCCCGCGCTGCGACGTCGTTGTCGACGCCATGCAGTGGTGGAAGAAGGGCGACGGACAGGCACGGCCCGGCCGCTACCGGTCCCAGTACCTCTACCGGTGCCCGAGCTCGGCGCACGCGCTCGAGATCGTCGAGCCGGCGTGGCTGCCCGCGTCCTCGATCATCGACTGGTCGAACCCGGGCGTGCGGATCGGTGATCGGGACAAGCCGCTCGCAGAGAAGACGATGCGCCGCATCCAGGTCGGCATCGACCGGTACTGGTCCCCGATCCTCGCGGAGAACGGCGGCAACCCCTACGACGCCGCGGACCCGAAGCACCCCGGGTTCGGCAACCCCGACTCGTACTACCGGGCGTGGCCGCTGAGCGACCCGACGCAGACGATGCACACCCGCGAGTCGAAGGGACTCGCGTATCACCCGCTGATGGTCCCCGCCGGCGGCACGTGGAACGACCGGGCGAAGCCGACCGGTGAAGTCATGACGACCAGGACGACCCGCGAGACCGACGGGCTCGCGTTCCCGCCGTTCCTCGCCGAGCTCCGCGGCGGCGGCTCGACGGCCCGCGCGGCGTCGGACCCGCTCGCGACCGTCACCGCGTCCGGGAACCACCACGGGCTGGTCATGCCGTACTACGGCACGGGCCGGGCGGCACCGGCCGACGAGGCGCTTTCGACCGTGACGACGCTCGCGCGTCACGCGCTGATCCACCGACACAACAACAACCGCGGCGACCAGTCGGCGATGACGACGCCGGCGCACGAGCCGGTCCGGACGATGACGACGAGCGGCCACCAGTCCGTGCTGCAGGCGGACCGCCCGACCGTCGACATCGACGACGTCCGGTTCCGGATGCTCGAGCCCGACGAGATCAAGCAGGCCATGGCCTTCCCCGGCGACTACGTCATGGTCGGCAACCGGCGCGAGCAGGTGAAGCTCTCCGGCAACGCCGTCACCCCGCCCGCCGCGCGCGACCTCGTCGCGACCGTCGTCGCCGCGATCACCGGAGAGGGCATGGCCCGATGAGCGCCCGGTCGGTGTCCGTCGTCCTGCCCGTCGAGTGGGTCCTGACCGCCAACGGCCGCTACCACCACATGGTCCGCGCGAACTGCACCCGCAAGATCCGAGCCGCGTTCGCCGACGCCGCCGACGGCATGGCACCCCTCACCACACCCGTCACCGCCGAGTACCAGCTCGAGTTCAAGCGCGGCCACCGGCGCGACTCCCCGAACTGGGCACCCACCTTCAAGGCCGCCCTCGACGGATTCGCCACCGACGCCGGCGTCCTCCCCGACGACGACGACCGCCACGTCCGACCCACCGTGATCCAGCCCCACGAGGTCGACAACCAGCTCCCGGACCAGCACGTCCGCCTCACCATCACCCTCACGGAGGCACACCCATGACCACCCTGGCTGAGCCCACCCAGCGTCGCCGCACCGGGCGCCCCGACACCTGCACCATCGACGGCTGCGACAAGCCGCACAAGAGCCTCGGGTACTGCATGGCGCACTACCACCGGTACCGCCGCCACGGCGACCCCCTCGCATCCGGCACCGGCCGACCAGGACGACCACGCATCCTGACCGAAGCCATGCTCGAGGACCTCGAGTGGATGGCCCGCCACGGCGAGTGCTCCGTCGGCGCCACCGAGCGCATCAACACCCACACCGACGCGAGCATTGTGTTCACCCCCGAGCGGCTCGTCGAAGAGCTCCGCGACGCCGGACACCGCGGCCTCGCCGCAACACTCCTCCTCAACGACGAGATCCCCGACGACGAGATGTCCGACGGGTTCGACTCCGCCGGCGCACGAGGCCGCCGCGTCAAGCTCGAGAAGTCCGCCGCCCAGTGGCGCCGAGGCGGTGACGCCTGATGGCCGACAAGCGGGCCTACGCCAAGTTCGACGTCGGTTACCTCGACAACCCCAAGGTCGGGCCCCTCCTCGAGGACGACAAGCCCTACGCCGTCATCCTCCACGCGGCCTCGATCATGTACGCCGCCCAGCACCTCACGAACGGCGTCGTCCGCGTCAAGACCCTTCTCCGGAAGACCGGCGCCAGCCAGGACGACGTCCGAGCCCTGTTCGACGCCGGACTGTGGCACGACCTCGGTGACGGGCAGGCCGAGGTGCACGACTACCTCGAGCACAACCGCTCCGCCGAGCAGGCGCAGAAGGCCACCGACAAGGCGCGCAAGGCAGCGCAGGTCCGCTACGAGCAGGCGGCGAGCACAGCGAACGCGGGCGAGCCGGGCAGTGCGCCGAGCACCTCCCCCACGGATGCACCGGGCACTGCATCGAGCAGTGCTCCGAGCATGCCAATAGAGAGAGAGAAAGAGAGAGAGAAGAACTCTCGTCCATCCGCTCCGCGGACGGACACGCGACCGCCCGGATCCTTCGACACCTTCTGGGCCGCGTACCCCCGCAAGGAAGCGAAACGCAACGCCGAGAAGGCGTACCTCGGCGCACTCAAGCGCACCGGCGGCGACGCCACCCCGATCATCCTCGGCGCCCGCCGCTACGCCGCAGACCCCAACCGGGAGCAGGCGTTCACCGCACTCCCCGCGACGTGGCTCAACGGCGACCGGTGGGGCGACGACCCGCTCCCCGCACGCGTCACCAACCGACCCGCCGACGCCCCCCGACCAGGCGCCGGCGTGTGGGACCAGCGCGTCACCGACCCCTACGGCCTCGAGGAGGACAACGCACGATGAGCACCACCACCTGGGACGAGCTCACCGTCGTCGACGCCGAACGCCTCATCGTCGGCATCGCGCTCCACGACCCCGCCACCGCCGACGAAGTCCGCCTCGAGCCTGGCGACTTCTCCGACATCCGCTGCGCCACGCTCTGGGCCACCGCCCGTGAGCTCCACACCCAGCGGCGCCCCACCGACCCCGCCACCATCCTCGCGAACCTCCGCGGCGACATCCGCGGCATCGACCCCGTCTGGGTCGCTGACCTCTACGGCGCCGCACCTGTCACCACCCTCGCCGACCACTACGCCAGCATCGTCACCGAAGCCGCCACCCACCGGCGCCTCGGCGCCGTCGCCACCCGCATCCGGCAGATGGTCACCGAGAACGTGCCCGCCGCCGACGCCGTCGAGATCGCACGCGCCGAGATCGACGCCTGCTCCACCAACACCACCACCGCCACCGGGTACATGCGCGACCACCTCGGCGACATGCTCGACGCCCTCGAAGAGGAACCCACCTTCACCCCCACCCCCTGGGCCGACCTCAACCACCTCATCGGCGGATGGCGACCAGGCGCGCTCTACGTCATCGGCGCCCGACCAGGCGCCGGCAAGACCCTCATGTCCACCCAAGCCGCCGTCGACATCGCCGCCCACGGCGGAACCGTCGCCCTCAACAACCTCGAGATGTCCCGCCAAGAGGTCATGTTCCGAGTCACCGCCCAAGTCGCCGGCGTCCACCTCGGCCGCATCCTCGACCGCAAACTCACCACCGACGACTGGGAGAAGATCACCAAGCACGCCGCGACCATCCGCGACCTGCCCCTGTCGATCGACGACAACTCCTACGCCCGGCCCGTCGACATCAAGGCCCACGCGCGCACCATCGCCCGCGACGGCAACCTCACCGCCATCGTCGTCGACTACCTGCAGCTCATGACGGGCCCGCCCGGCGACAAGCGCCCCCGGCAAGAGGTCGTGTCCGACATCTCCCGCGAACTCAAGCTCCTCGCGAAGGACATGCAAGTCCCCGTCATCGCCCTCGCCCAGCTCAACCGCAACGCCGCCGGCGCACCCCCCACCCTCTCCGACCTCCGCGAGTCCGGAGCGCTGGAACAGGACAGCGACGTCGTCCTCCTCCTCCACCTCAACCCCGACGACCCCACCGACCTCAACGTCGCCGTCGCCAAGAACCGACACGGAGCCACCGGCGCATTCCAGCTCCTGCGCCGCGGACACCTCGCACGCGTCGACAACGCCGCCTGGGCAGGAGGTCAGCGATGACCCTCGACCTCGCCGACCCCCACGTCCGCCGAGCCCACATCGCACTCACGCTCTGGGGCTGCCCCCGCCCCGACAAGCACCACTTCATGGCCCGCGCCGACGCCGAAACCGCGCTCGACCACTACCGCAACCACCCCAACCACAACCCCACCGCCAGCGTCTACCACTGCCCCTGCGGCGGATGGGTCTGGGGACGCCGACGAAAGTGACACACGACAGGCCGGTGTCAGGAACTTGCAGGAAGTTGCTGACACCGGCCCACGTGTTAGTCAGGAAACGCGCATGGTTGGCCGGTTGCTTGTTCCATGTTGTGCGGGTAGAGTTCCAGCATGTTCCCACCACAGATACCCACTGTTCCGCCTGCGGGCGGGAGAGGAACTCCTGCCGTGAAGCGTATCGAGTTCATCGACGTCGAGCCGAGCGACGTTCGTCCCGGCGATGTCGCGGACCACCTGACGCGCGAGCTGGACCCGCGCACCGTCGCCTACGTCGACCACGAGGCCGGCGCGATCGCCTTGCAAATCGGGGCGCACGTGACCAGCCTCCTGCCGCTCGAGAACTACCGGTACTCGCGTCGCGACGCCGCGGCGGAGGTGGCGTGATGACCCGCTACTTCCTGGGCAGGGACGGCGGCTTGCCGACTCCCGTGCCCGACGACGAGCCCGGCAACCGCGCCGAGATCCTGGCTCACTCCTCGTTCTACACCGAGGTCCAGGTCGTCCCGCTCGACGCCATCGTGATCGACGGAACGCTGCCCAAGGTGGTCGTCAGCGAGAACCGTGGAGGGCGCGACCACGGCAACCTGATCGTGCGCCTCGACGACGACTCGCTCGGGCCGTTCTCCGAGTTCGACCCGACGCTCGAAGACCCGGACGACCTGCGCCGCAGGGCGCGAGCGTTCCTCGCCGCCGCCAACCACCTCGAGCAGCACCCGCCCGTCGACGAGGAGCAGGTCGCCACGATCCGCGCGATCCTCAACGAGATCCCGACCGGGCAAGGGTCGCGCGACCGCATCGCGCGGCTCCTCGTCGAGCGCGGCGCCCGCGTCGGGGGTGCGTCCTGATGCCGCGCCACGCCAGCGTGTGGCCGTACCACGAAGTCGACCGCGCCGACTACGAAGGCTGCGCCGTCCCGGTCCGCACCGCCGACCAGCACGCCCGCCAGTACGCAGCCGACACGGTGCGGCTCGCCGACCCGAAGTCGCGCGGGGGACGTACCGCACGCACCGTCCCGAACCTCGCCCGCGACGAGCACCAGGCCGAGGCCCGACGACTCCACCAGCTCGCCGACCGCCGCCAGGCACTCGCCGACCAGCAGCGCGCGCTCCTCCACACCGACGCCGCCGACGCCTTCGAGGCCGACGCCAGGCACTTCCGCCGCCTCGCCGACTGGCACGCTGGCCGAGGCCAGCAGCCGCTCAGAGGTGGCGGGATGATGAGCTAATCGCCTGCCGGTCACTGCGGTCTTCTTCTACTGCTGAACTAGTCCTGGCTTCCCTCCCGCGCCAGGAGGCCGGTCATGAAGTAGCCGACAGCTCTCTTAATCACGTTGAGCTCGCGAATGGTTATCTCGTCGCCGAAGACTGCTTCTACGGCGAACTCAAAAGTCCAGAGCGGCAGAGTTGGAAACCGCCGAATCAGGGCCAGCACGCCATCGTGGTCTGGCACCACTCCGAGATCTCGCATCGACCGCAGTTCCTCGACGAGCCCGTGCAGCGCATCAGGATCAAGCACGTCGGGGTACACCTCGTCAAGCGCAGCACCTTCGGCGACCTCTTCGACCGTTGCCGCTGCAGCGTTCGCACCGATCGCCTCGAGAGAGGACAAGAACCGCTCGAAACTCATTTGGTGATAACCCTGCGTATTGACTGCGGCGAACTCTTCGATCAGCCCAGGGTGTGCCCCGGTACGCTGCCCGCGCTCCCCGGCCCACCAATCGTCCTTTCCGTCATTCGTGACGAACAGAAACGGCACGCTCACAGTTGAAGCATGCTCCAGCAACTGTCGCCACAGAATGTAGTCCCCGGCTCGAAGGAGATCCGTGTGCTTCTTGGCGGAACCTGCGTCCTTCCAGCCCGGTGGGATTTGATTGGGTGCGCGCCAAGCCATGAATTCTTCAACCCAGAGGCGGATTCTGTCAGGACCGCTGGGCACCCCAACCCGGCCCTCCAGCAACTTCTCGATGTCCTCAAGCAACGGATCCGCTTCCGGCGAGCACTTAGCCGGATCCGCAGCCGCGATTTCCGCTAATCTATCCAGCAAGGGGAGCAAGGCTTCGTCGACGGCCTCAGCAACGGCGGAGCGCGACTCGGCGAAGCGCTTCTCGTCACCGAACGCAGCGACCACTTCATTCTTCGCCTTGTCAATTGCTACCCGCACCTTCGAGTGCGCCGCCGGCAACTCACCGCGCACTCCGTTAAGGTTGCGCAGGAACTCGACACCGACCTGGTGAGGTATCCACAGGCGATCCTGGACGACCTTCAGAGCCGCTAGCGCATCCTTGCGGGCCGGAAGGCTCAATCGGTACAGACCGGTCAGAACGTTAGTATCTAACACAATTGTTGCGCTTCTAATGAAGCGGTCGGTGTCCTGCGTGATGGATGAGTGAGGGAGCGAGGAGCGCACGCTGCATTCTGGCGCACCGAAGTAGCTAGTGTCACCTCTTGCACGCCACAAGACCACGGTTCAGCGGGCATCGGCACGCGGGGACTCCATGGACCGCGTCAGCCTGCCCGCTTAAGCGCTCCTGATCGAAGCCATTCCACGATCGTCACCGCCTGCAGCACGACTACTCGGGCTTGCTCGATGCTTGCGCGCTTCGGGTCGGTTCCGTGTCGGCCTGGCTCGTAGCCCACTAGCTCGAGAGCCTGAAGGAACGGTAAAGCAGTCGCATTCTCATCTCTCGCGGCCACTGCAAATGTCCACTTCTCCGGCTTGCTTCGCAGTGCTGCAACCATTCCACCTAACCTGGCGGTATCGTTGTTGGGTTCCACGATCGGCTTCAAGAGATACTCGATCGCTTTTACCGCAGCGTTCCATGCCGAGGTGGCATCGCGGTCGCGCCCGTAAGCGAACGCCCACGCCGCCCCTATCTCCTCCCCGGCACGATCCTCGTACGAGGCCGCAGACATGACCGCCGAACGAGCCTCCTCCCCGACCCGTTCTTCGAGCCCGCGAGGGGCCACCATGCGCACGCGATGGATCGACAGGCCGACGTCTAGCAGGGTGTCGAGATCCTGCAAGCGCTTCTCGCTCGCCACCTTGCACAAAAAATCGATGACATCAAGGAAAACGTCCGTGTCGGTGTGCATGTCGCTTACGACCTGCCGGTAGCGGTAGTACGCGTCTTGCTCAACTATCGGCAACTGCAGCCGGACGATTACGGCATCGAGGAGTTGCTCTCTGGCGTGTCCGCGTTCATCGAAAAGTAGTTGCTCGACCCACTTGAGCAGAGGACCTGCGAGGTGGGCAGGGACGCCGTCGAGGTGCTCAAACGGTGCCCGTCGTCCTCGGCGTACAGAGTATGGAGACCATGCCATACGCGGAGTCTAGAGTCGGCTTCGGGACCCGTGGCGATTGACGATCGCGAGACACTGCTTCCATGAGCCTTCCTGGTCGCTACATCTCAGCCCTCCGTGCCGTCGAGCTGGAGGAGCCCAGCGCCGCGCATCTCCGCCTCGAGCTGGAACACGCGGACGACCTCGACGCCACCGTGCGTCAGTACGAACGTGACGTGCAGGCCTTCGACATGGAAGCCGTCCACGGCCGCGTCGGCGCGCGGACCAGTGCCGAAGCGTGCCTCGCACATGCGAAGCGTCGACTCGTTGATCTGCTTGCAAAGGACGAGATGGAGTAGACCAAGCCTCGTGCGACGCCTGCCAAGACAGGACGGCGCACCTCCTCATCGGGGGTGCGCCGTTCGTCGTTCTCACCATGCCGGTGTCGCAACCACGGGCGCCTCCAGTTACCCGTAGGTCCTGCAGAAGATCGACGGTGGCGTCTACAACGACGTCATCGCCCACGTCGGGTACGCCGGCGCGGACATCCTCAACGTCGAGAAGGCGTGCCGCGCGAGCGTCGCCGCAGGTCCGTCGGCGTGTCGTCGGCGTGTCGTCGAACTTTCTTTCGTCCACACCCCTGAGACTGATGAAGTTCCTGGTCAGGACGTTATGCACACCGTGGTCCACGGCGACACGCCACGTTGTCCACACGGTTGTCCACCAGGTGCGCACAGACTCACAGGCACTGTCCACAGGTTCCGCGGAACTGTGCACAGGACTGCGCACAGGACTGTTTGCGCCAGTGGGACAGTCGGCCTAGCGTCGTTGACACCCCGGGGATCGAACACAGGTGCTAACCGATGCCAGACCCCTGAGGTACGTTCCAACCACCGGCCGGCACCAGCCGAACCCGGACACGACGACGGCCCGCACCTGAGCTTCTTGGCGGGAGAGCAGGCACGGGCCGTTCGAACCACGAAAGGTGGTACCACGATGGTGGCACACACGGTCAAGTTCGACCTTCCCGAGCCCGACCCCGCCGAGCTCACCAAGCGCATCGGCCTCGCGCTCTCCCTCCTCAACTGGCGCACCACCGAGCCCAAGCAGACGATCCAGCTGTCTGTCGCCGCGCTGCTCGGCTCATCCCTCGAGGACCTCGTCGAGATCGAGAAGTACAACCGCGGCGACTACCCTGAGCCCAACGCACTCACCCTGGGAGCCTGACGTAATCGACGACACCGAGCTCGCCCCCCAAGGATCTCACCGCGGAACACATCGGCCGGACGGTCCATGTCGTCGACATGGACGACATGAACGCGGGCGCGGCCACGGGGGATCCTCGCGGCATACCGGCACAGGCAGAGCCGCATCGGGAGCGACTCGAGGGCTGTGAGCACGAGGATCGGACTCAAGATGTTCGAGGGGATCTTCGAGGCGGAACTGAGCGTTGACGCCATGATCTCGACCCCGGAGCCCCTGGAGGACGACCGGGTCTAGTAGCCGAGCCCTGCGCCTTGAGTCCACAGGATCAAGGCGCAGGGCTCGGGTTCTTTCACCCACTGCGATTCCTTAGGCCCCTACCGGCGCCGACAGAGCGCGGCTAGGCTCCCCGGAACCACTTGCGAAAGCGACCCTGAGGAGTCCCGTTGTCGACCATCAGCAAAGCACTACAGGCTCAGATTGCCGCGCTCAAGTCCAACGAGTTCCAAGTGGGGAGGGTCTTCGTGCTTGCCCGCGGTGACGTGCTTGAGGGCTACTACGAGGACCTAGGAATCAAGATCGGAGACGACGATCTGGAGCTCACCAGCCCACTCCTCCCGCCAAAGGACCGCGGGCGGTGGTCCAAGTGGAACCGGGAAGGTCGCGAAGTCAAGCGGCCCGACCTGCCGAAACGGGCGAAATCGTGGACGACTGACGTCTACCCGTACGGCGACACCAGCAAACCCATGGTTTCGGCGTTCCACACACGAGAAGTCCAAGCTACGGAGCTCCAGCACGGCAAGGGACTCGCCTTCACGTACACAGCAGCCCCACGGAGTGACGAGCACGAGGTGCAAATCGAGGTCCGAGTCGACCGCGTCTTCGCCAAGTCCACACGGCCAGACTCGCCCGACCTCCTGATGGCCGTGCGCCTGCTCAACGAGTGCTTCGAGCACGTCGGCGTCGTTCCGGCGGACCAATCCGAAGTGCGCTGGCGGCGTACCCGAGAGTTGCCATGGGAGTTGCTACCCGCCGGCCTGAAGCCAACGGAGATCCTCCAGGCGCTTGAATCACGTTTGGGAAGCAACCATGATGCTCAGAACCGTGACGTCGCACTGGAGCGTATCCGGAACATGCAGACGTTCAATCCTCGGGAGATCGGAATCGGCGGTGGCGGCTACCAGAGCTACCTCGCCTACATTTTCAGAGACGACCTCGTCGTGCTCGAGAACTTCGCATATGGCAACGCGCTCTATGTGATGTACGAGTCCTGGGAGGCGCTTAGCCAGAGGAGTCGAATCGAGTTGCTTGCCGATCCCGAAGCGGACTACACCCGCATCGTTCACAGCGGGAACTGGAGGGCGCACCTGCGAGAGACCATTCGGAAGTCGCGCAGGCGCCGGCGATAGACCGCAGAGCGAAGACCCCCGGGACCTGTTGGTTCCGGGGGTCTTCTGCGTTTGGTGGTGGCACGGTGGGCCTCCCCTGCTCGCCGTCGAGTGGGTCTCGGGGCGAGCTGGCTGGTGGGCCGCGTCCGGGGGGTCGGTCGTGTGCGTTCTTCCTGGTCATGGGCGCAACTCTACTGCGTATAGTTCGGTTGTCAACACGCTCTAGTTCCATGATGCTCCACTTCACTCCGTAGACTTAGACGCATGGCCAGGAACAACGCGCTCCTCTGCGACTGCGGGCGACCAACCGACCGCCCCGTCTGCTGGGACTGCACCACGCTCACGCGACGCAACCTCGCCACCATCCACGACGAGACCATCCCCGGCCCCACCGAGCAACGGACCGTCACGGTCAAGGACCCCGGCAACGACGCCGACGGCACCCGCACCGAGACCATCACCGTTCGTCTCGGCCCCGACCGGCTCATCCCCGGCCTCGCCACCAGCCTCGCCGACCAACTCACCCGCGAAACCGCCGACCGGGCACCCCTCACCGACGAGGACACCCAGTACGCGCTCACTGCCGCCAACACCAACCTGCCCTACAGCGTCACCGCCTCCGAAACCCGGCAAGCCCTCACCGTCACCCTCGCCCGCGCCGCCGCGTTCACCGCCGAAGCACTCCGCGAGTCCCACCCCGCGTACACCCTCCACGGACTCGCCGAGTACCTCACCACGCGCCTCGACTGGATCTCCCGCCAGACCGCCGGCCGCGACTGCTTCGACGCGATCAACACCGCGATCCGCAACGCGCACCGCGTCATCGACCGCCCCGCCGACCGCGCCTACGCCGGGCCCTGCCAGGTCGACGGCTGCGACGGCGAGCTCCACGCCTGGGACGGGTCCAGCCTCGCGAAGTGCGACACGTGCCGGGTCGCCGTCACCCTCGACGACCGCCGCGACGACCTCCTCACGCAGGCGCACGACCTCCTCCTCGGCGCGACCGACACCGCCCGCCTCCTGCGCGGCCTCGGCGAACCGGTCGACGCCCGACACATCCGCGTCTGGGCATCCCGCGGGCGCCTCGACAACCGCGGCACCCCCGCCGAACCCAGGTACCGCGTCGGTGACGTCCTCGTGCTACCTCGAGACCGCACAGCCGTCCGCCCACGTGACGGACTAACCCACCCCGCAAGGAGTACCTATGTCCGTCGAGACACTCACCCCGTCCGTCAACACCACGTGGCGCCTGGACGTCAACACCGCCGCCGAGGGCAGCCCCGCGTCCTGGGTCCAGGTCCGGTCCCTCAACTCGTTCCAGCCCGCGGTCAACTCGACCGTGCAGGACGCGTCCGACTACGACTCCGAGGGCTGGGGTTCGGACGCCGTCACCCAGCGCAAGTGGCAGCTCGTCGCGACCGCGCTCCGCAAGTACTCGTCCACCAACGAGTACGACCCCGGCCAGGAGTACCTGCGCACCGCCTCGGACAACCTCGCCCTCGTCCACGTCCGTTGGTACGAGCGCCAGGGCGCCGGCAACGGCGAGGCGTACGAGGGCCACGGCCTCGTGCAGTGGGCCCCGCAGGGCGGCGACCCGACCGGCCTGAACTCCGTGCAGGTCACGGTCCTCGGCCAGGGCGCGCGAGAGTCCATCCCGAACCCGGCGGCGAGCTCGGGGTCCTGATGCCGCAGATCACCGACGAGATCGACGACTACCTGTCGCCGTCTCTGGACCTGCGCGTGGCGGGGAAGGTCTACTCGATCCCTTCCCCGCCCGCGCGCGTCGGCCTCCGACTGCAGGCAGCGTTCGCCGTCGCGTCCGCCAGGCACACCGGCACCGACCCGAAGCCGGCGCACGCGAAGGCCGTCGCCGACGACGAGTGGGAGACCACCCTCGAGCAGGACGCCCTCGGGCCGGTCTACGACGAGATGCTCACCGACGGCGTCCCCCTGACCGCGATCCAGCACGCAGGCATGACGGCCTACCTGTGGATCGTCGCCGGCGAGACTGCCGCGCGTTCCTACTGGGTGGCACCGGTGGGAAAAGTCCTCACTCCGCGCCCCAGCAAGACGACATCGCCCAGTACGGGCGCGGAGAACTAGACCCCGTCACCGGGCTGTACGAGTGGTACGACGCACCTCCCGAGGAGGTGCGCAGGGTCGCCGCTCACGGGCAGCGCATCACCTGGAGTCGCATCATCCGCGTCTGGTCCGCCGTCGAGAACGACCTCCACGAGGTCTACGGAATCGACGTCGACGACGACCGCCTCATGGGCTCCCGCACCTGGCGTTGGCTGCGCGCCCGGATCTCCGGGCTCCTGACCTCCCCAACTACGCGAACGTTCCGCGCTCTCGCAGAAAGCAGGTGACCCGTGGCCGATCTCGACCTCGGAACCCTGCGGGCGCACGTCGAGCTGGACGACGCGCAGTTCGACAAGAAGTACAAGGACGTCACGCGCCTCGTCGAGACGCTCGACAAGGCCACGCCTGAGGTTCAGGTCGGGGCCGACGCGTCGAAGGCGGAGAAGGCCGTCGACGAGGTCGAGCGGGCGCTCAAGCGTGTCGCCGACGCGGACGTCGTCGCGCAGGTCGACGCCGCGATCGAGAAGGCCGAGTCGAACCTCGGCCGCGTCGCGGCGGACCTGCGGGCGCTCGAAGCGCTGTCCCCGTCACCGGAGGTGTCCGCGGACATCTCGAAGGCGGAGTCCGCGCTGTCGAAGGCTGAGGCCGAGCTCGACGCCCTCAAGGGCGCGCGCGCGGAGATGGTCGTCGACGCGGACACGTCAGCTGCTGAGGACGCGATCGGCGACCTGCCTGCGGAGGGCGAGAAGGCCGGTGAAGGCGCCGGGGCCGGCATGGCCGGGAAGATCATCGCCGCCCTCGCCACGATCCCCGTCGCGGGAGCGATCATCGGGATCGGCGCCGCGATCGGTTCCGCCCTCATGTCCGGTCTCGAGAACGAGGTCCGCGCGGACCGGTTCGCCGCACAGACCGGCCTGGACGATGCCACAACGGCCCGCATCGGCCGTGCCGCCGGCGAGGCGTACGCGAACAACTTCGGCGAGTCCATCGCCGCGAACATCGACGTCGCGCGGGTCGCGATCCAGGCTGGCCTGCTCGACCCGCAGGCGACGAAGAACGACGCCCAACAGGTCATCCAGTCCCTGACCGGGGTCGCCGACGTCCTCGAGGAGGACATCGGCACGACCGCGCGCGCTGTCGGCGTCATGATGCGCACCGGCATCGCGAAGGACTCCCAGGCCGCGTTCGACATCCTGGTGCGCGGAGCGCAGACCGGGGCGAACGCGTCCGAGGACCTGCTCGACACCTTCACCGAGTACCCCGCGCTCTTCCAGCGGCTCGGCCTCAGCGGCGAGGAGGCACTCGGGCTGATCAACCAGGGCCTCGAAGGCGGCGCCCGCAACAGCGACCTCGTCGCGGACGCGCTCAAGGAACTCCAGATCCGCGCGACCGACGGCTCGAAGCTGTCCGCCGAGGGCTACCGCGCGATCGGGCTCAGCGCCGAAGAGATGACGGCCAAGATGGCCGCCGGCGGCGAGGGCGCACGTGAGGGGCTCGACCAGATCCTCGACGGGCTCCGTGCCATGGAGGACCCGCAGGCGCGCAACGCTGCCGGTGTCGCGCTCATCGGCACGCAGTGGGAGGACCTCGGGGACGCGATCCTCAACCTCGACGTCTCCACCGCGGTCGGCAAGCTCGGCCAGGTGGAAGGTGCGGCGCAGTCCGCACTCGACACGCTCGGTGACAACACGGCCGGGAAGATCGAGTCCGCGAAGCGGAACATCGAGGTCGCCGCGGACGGCATCAAGGGTGCCCTCGCCACGGCGTTCTCACCGCAGATCGAAGGGTTCGCGACGTTCGTCTCGACGAACCGCGAAGCCGTCCTGATGTTCCTCCTGGACGCCGCGAACGGCGCCATCGACTTCGGCCGCGCGGTCGTCGACGGCGCCGCCGCTGGCACCGAGGCGTTCGGCGACTTCCTCTCCGGACCGGTCGCCGAGCTCATCAGCGCGCTCGCCGACATCGCGATGGGCTTCGAAGAGGCGCTCCCCGGAGACCAAGGCGGCAACCAGTTCCGCGCCTGGGCCGACGACACGATCCGTGGGCTCGAAGACACCGAGGAGTCGCTCGACGGTGTCGCGGACAACATGCGGACCAACCTCATCCAGAACGCACTGGACCCGGCGCAGCAGAAGCTGAACGAGATGGCCATTCCGATGGTCGCCGAGGCTGCGCTAAACGACGCCACGGGCCGTCTGGCTGCGGGGATCGAGCAGGTCGGGTACGTCGCCGGCAGCACCACGGAGAAGCTCGGTGGGTTCGACCTCGCGAACCTCAACGCGTCTGCTTCGGGCCAGGCCCTGGACGCTCAGGTTCGCGCCGTCACGACCTCTCTCGGTGAGCAGCTGTTCGCCGCGAAGACGAACGGTGAGGGCCAGGACCAACTGCGAGCCCGGGTCGACAACGCGCGCGTCGCGTTCGTCAACCAGATGACCCAGATGGGTCTCACGGGTGACGAGGCGAACGCCCTGGCCGACAAGTACGGGCTCATCCCGGGCAACGTCGACACCCTCATTTCCGCGCAGACGGGCGGGGCCAACCGCAACGTCGACGGGCTGCAGGCGAACATCGACGCGATCAACGACAAGTCCGTGACGATCACGGTCTCGGCGGCGATCCAGCAGTCCGTCCGCACGGCGCAGGACATCATCGCGAGCATGGCCAGCGTGTCCGCGCGCGTGGGTGTCGGCGGCGAGTTCGACGGCGGCGGCTGGACCGGGGACATGGCGCCCCATCACGTCGCGGGTGTCGTGCATGGCCAGGAGTTCGTCGTGCGCGCCGGCCCGGCTGCGGCGAACCGCGCGGTGCTCGAGGCCATGAACGCGGGCGCGTCACTGCCGGTCCCGGGTTACGCGGGCGGCGGGTTCGTCGGATCGCCGCCGCCCGCCCCAGCGGCTCCGTCCGTGACCGTGAACCCGCGCGTGTCGCTCGCTGGCGCGCAGGTCGTCGTGCGCATCGGTTCGCGTGACTTCGACGGCTACATCGCTGACGTCGCGGACTCGCGCGTCGCGGCGAACGAGGAGTCACAGGACCGGGCCGCACCGTACGCAGGGGGGTACTGAGATGCCGACGAGCCCCGACGGGATCCTCGACGCGAGCTACGACGCCGTGCAGAACCTCGTGAGGCTGACCGTCGATGGCGGCATGTGGCCGGCCCCGGTGTCCCGACTGACGATCACCCGATCGTCGGCCGGGGCGCCGACCGAGCCGCTGCGCACGGTGCGCAACCGGGCCGTCGCGGGCGGCTGGTTCCTCGGGTACGACGACGCCGCCCCGATGGACGCCACCAGCACCTACACGGCGACCGGGATGGACGCCTTCGGCGGCACGGTCGCGGTCGCGACCGTCGCGGTCGACGTCGCCGGCGCCGAGTGGGGCTTGTGGCTCAAGGCCCCCGGCCGTCCCCAGCTCACGTGCCGGGTCGCACTGCACGATCCGGGTGAGGTCAATGCGGTCACCCAGGGCATGGCGTACCAGGTGCCCGGGGGGTCGGCCATCGCTCAGTGGTCCGGAGTGGACGCTGACTCGCGCACCATCACGGTCATCGCGAAGAGCGCGCAGGACGCGGCGCGGGTGCGCGCGCTGCTCGCCGCCGAACGGACCCTGCTCATCCAGACCGGGCAGCCGGAGGAGATCCCGTCTGGGTACTGGTTCGTGCTCGCGGAGAACGCCGCACGGCTCGGTGTCCGGAAGCCCGGGACCGGTCAGGTCTGGTTCACGCTCCCCCTCACGCGAACGACCGCGCCGGTCGGTGAGGGCCAGGGATTCACCGGGGCGACCTACGAGACGGCCCGCCAACGCCACCCGACGTACCGGGCGTTGCGCGATGCCAACGCGACCTACTTCGACGTGCAGCAGGGGGACTAGCCCGTGTGGATGGTGTCCGACGCCTACCGTGACGCGCTCACCCGCCCGCACCGGGTCGTGTTCCGCGCGACTGTCACGCGGGGAGGCGTTCCGCTGTACGACGGCCGAGCGCTGCCCGTCACCGGCGGCAGCGTGACCGTGTCATCGCGTGCGGCGACACGGCGCAGGTGCAGCCTGACGATCGCGCCTCGATTGCCGGGTCGGGTGTTCGAGGACGAGCCGACGTTCCCGCTCGAGCGCACCACGTCGGCTCCGATCGGCACGGACGGGCAGGAGCTCACGCTCCGGCAGGGCCTGGTGTACGCCGGCGGGCGGATCGAGTGGTGCCCGATCGGGGTGTTCCGCATCGACGACGTCGACGGGTCCCTGCTGAGCCAGTCCGGGGTGCGCGTCTCGGGTGTCTCCCGGGAGGCATGGGTCCTGGACGACCGTTTCCCCGCTCCCCGGACGCTGCAGGGGCCATCGGCGGTCGCGATCATCCGCGACCTGATCCTCGAGTCGTTCTCCGCTGCGGAGGTCGCGATCCTGACGCGCCGCGACCGGCGTGTGGGGCCGACCGTGGTCGAGCGCGACCGGTGGGCTGACGGCGTGGTGAAGCTCGCAGACTCGATCGCATGCGTCGTCTACGCGGACGCCTCCGGGCGTTTCGTCATCGCCGACGCCCCGACCCTCGACTCCGCCCCGGCGTGGCGGTTCCAGGCAGGGCCGGGCGGCGTACTGCTCGACGTCAACGGCCACCGCTCGCGGCGCCCTGTATCGAACCGCGTCGTCGTTACCGGCACCACCCCCCGCGGCGCCACCGCGCCCGTCTGGGGCCAGGCAGTCGATGATCAGCAGGGCTCGCTCACCCGGTTCGGCGACCCGTCGACGGGCGCGTGGGGCCGCAAGACGAGGCACTTCTCCATCCCCTCCCTGACCAACGGCGGGCAGTGCATCGCCGTCGCCCGCGCGAAGCTCGCGCAGGTCACCGGTGCGGGCACCTCGCTGGACCTGACGTCCGTGCCGCTCTTCCAGCTGGACGGCGGGGACGTCGTCGACGTCGTGACCGACCACTCCCGGGTGGTGCAGACGATCAGCCGCCACATCGTCGACGACATCAGCCTCGAGGTCGCCGCCGGTGGCCGGTTCACCGCCACGACTCGCGACCTCGGAGAGGTGTCCGGATGACGTCACCCGACGCGGTCCTGCGCATGATCGACGACCGCGCCCAGCCGCTTCCCCGGATCGGGGTCGTGACAGCGGTGGAGTCGAGCGGCCTGACGGTGACGTTTGACGACGGCACCGTGACACCGCGGCTGCAGCACGACGCGGGGTACGCGGCCGTCGTGGGCGACCTGGTCAAGGTATCCCCCACGACGTCGGCCTGGATCGTCGACGGCAAGGTCACCGCACCGGTAGACGTCGCCCAGGACTCCCAGGTCCGGGTCGCACCGGTGCACAACTGGTCGAAGATCAACCCCGCGAACTTCACCGCGGCCTACGGGCCCTGGTGGTACCAGTGGGACTCCCCCACCCTCGAGGGCAAGCGGACCGTCATGGCCGGCCAGCACCCCGTGCAGGAGGGCGGCGTCGGGCACGTCCAGGTGCGGATGGAGAACCGCGCCAACGTGCTCTACTTCGGCTCGCTCACGTCCCACGTGCCCTCGGGTTCGACGATCACCGGCGTCTCGATCGTCCTGTACCGGATCCTGCACGACGGCGGTCCCGCGCTCGTCCCGCCGGTCATGTACGGCCACGACCACACCCCGTCCAACCCGCCCGTGGGGAACATGGACGGCACCACGCCGGGCGGCGGGCAGCCCCCGCACTGGGTCCCCGGCTTCGGGCCCCTGGCCTTCCCCGCCTTCGGCCGCGGCGAGACCACCCGCCTGTACCTGACGTCGTCGTGGGTCACCGCATGGCTCGCCGAGACCATCACCGGCGTCGGGTTCTACTCCGACCGAGCCGACCAGGCCTTCACCTCCTGGGGCACGACCGACAACGTCGACCTGCTCATCGACTACATCCCACCCGCCTAGGAGCGCCCGTGACCGAAGACGCAGACGCCAGCGGGCAGGAGCTCGCCGGCGACGGCACGACCGCCGCGCCGCAGGAGCCGACCCCGGTGGACCCCACCACCTCGCCCTCCGACGTCATGCGCGCCATGGGCTTCGACCCCGCCGCCGTGAAGTCGCTCGTCATCACCCCGACCGGCGTGGTCGCCGTCGCAGCGGACTACCCCGACCCGCACGTGCCCGAGGAGGCCTGACCCATGCCCACCCCTGACCTCATCCAGGGCGTCGACCTCCCGATCTACGACGACCCGCCCGCGATCCCCGACGACCTCGCGCTGATCTACTACGCGCTCCTGCAGCGCGCCGTCCCGCGGTTCTCCAACACGGCCGCGCGCAACACCGCGTACCCGTCCCCCACGGACGGGCAGCTCGCCGTCACCGGGTCCGGCACGAGCCTGGTCGTCTGGGCTGCCGTGTCCGGCACCTGGCGCGACCTGTGGCGAGCATCCTCTGACGTCCCGATCTCCTCGCGCTCCGCCGAGACCCGGCGCAGCACCTCGGGGTCGTTCAGCTCCGGGTCGATGACGACGCTGGCGAACGTGTCCCTGCCGTCGAGCGCGCCCGCGGGCCTGTACCGGATCGAGTGGCTGTTCGTCCTGTCGAGCTCGACGCCGACGAGCGTGTTCCTGCGCGGCTCCGCGGACGGTAACAACCTCACCACCGACCTGCAGGTCACGGCAGTGAGCGAGATCCGCGCCTGGACGATCCCGACCCTCTACACGCACACGGGCGGCACGATGCCGCTAGTCCTGGCCGCGCAGTCCGCAGGCGGCACGACCACCGCGCCCGCCGGCTCCCGCATCGTCGCCACCTGGGAAGGACCCGCCTGATGACCACGCAGCAGTACCTGTGCGCCAACACCTCGTGCCAGCAGCACGGCAGCCTCGTCGAGGACGACGACCCGTCGACCCCGTTCGCGCCCACGTGCACGCACTGCGGGTGCCTGGCCGGGGAGAAGCTGAAGCCGGAGCCGGACGATGCCTGACCGGATCACGCGCGCCGTGCGCGCCCTGTGGCAGCACGTCAACGAGCCCCGCGTCATCTCCGTCGTCTACTTCGTCATGTACCTCGCGGGCGCGGGCGCGGGCATCTACGCGACCATCACGCCACCGACGTCGATCGAGGGACAGATCGGTTCGACCGCGATGACCGCGCTCACCGTCCTCCTCGCGGGCGGGTGCACCCTCGGCGCGGTCGCCGCCCTGCCGGGCATCTACTGGCTCGAGCGGTCCGCCGTCACCTCGATCGCACTCGCCGCCGGCATCTACCTCGCGATCCTCGGCACACTGCACCTGCAGCAGCCAGGCAACCGCCTCCTGCAGAGCTGGTTCGTGCTCTTCGTCCTGGGCATGCAACTCGTGCGGTGGGTACGGGTGCGCGAGCGACCATACCGTCCGGCCGACACGTCCGCCGCCGACTTCTAGACCCCCGGGGGCAGCGTGGACACCGGAACATTCGTGGCGATCGCGACCGCACTGGGCGCGGGCAGCATCCTCACCAAGCTCTTCGACAACATCGTCGCGTGGTTCCAGGGCCGCCAGCAGGAGGAGCGCTCCGCCTGGGCGGAGCGCGACAAGGAGGCCAAGGCGCGTCGGCTCCTCGAGGAGTCGCTGCAACGCACGCGCCTGCTCGCGGTCAAGCACGGCGCCACCGACGACGAGCTCGGGCACTGGCCCGAGTACTGAACCACCCGAACCCTAGGCCCCGGCCCGCTCGACGGCGACCGGGGTCTCGTCATGTCTGGAGGACCACGATGGCCTGGTACCCGTGCGCCGAGCGCGCACCCGTGGCGTGGATGAACGCCATAGTGCACACCCGCAAGACCCAGCTCGCCGTCCACATCACCGCCGGCGAGAGCGACCCCCGAACGATCGAGACATGGCGCACCGGTCGCGCGGGCGCGAACTTCGTCATCTTCCGCGACGGGCGCACCGTGCAGCTCGCCGACTCCGCGTGCCGGTCCGCCGCCGACTTCGGCGCGCCACACATCATCTCCGTCGAGTGCGTCGGGAAGGACGGCCCCCTGACGCCGGCGCAGGTCCAGGCGCTCATCCGCCTGGCCCGCGACGCGCACCAGCTCGACGGCGTCCCGCTGCGCCTCGCGGCGACATCGTCCGACGCCGGGATCGGCTGGCACCGGCTCGGCGTGGACGGCAACTTCCCCACCGGCCGACTCGGCGGCCGCCTGCAGCGCTCGCCCCTCGGGGTCAAGACCTCCGGCGCACGAGGAAAGCTCTGCCCGACCGACGCCGTGATCCACCAGATCCACGACGAGATCCTGCCCGCCCTCACGGACGGCCGGACCCCCACCACCACGACCCACGCCCCGGCCCCCGCGCCGGTGCCCGACGTCCAGGAGGACGACGACATGCGAGGACTGATCGAGGCCCTGTACCGCACCCGCATCGGGCGCTCGGGCTCCACCGCCGAGGTCGACCGGTGGACCGTGTCCGCCGCCGAGAAGAACCTCAAGCCCGAGGAGATCGTGGCCGAGTTCGGCAAGGCACGCGCCGAGGGCGCGACGGTCGAGTACGCCTACCGGGAGTTCCTGGGACGCACCGCCACCAAGCCCGAGGTCGCCTCGTGGATGGCGAAGAACCTCTCCGTCGCCGCCGTGCGCGAGCAGATCTCCAAGTCCCCCGAGGCCACGAAGAAGAAGGGCTGACCGATGACCAACTTCGTCCTTTCCCTGGTCCGCACCGTCGTGCCGATCGCCGTCGGGTTCGTCATCTCGTGGCTGTCGCTGCGAGGGATCCCGGTCGAGGAGTCCGCGCAGAACTCCCTCATCTCCGGCCTGACGGCCCTCATCACCGCGGCCTACTACGCCGCCGTGCGTGCGCTCGAGCTCCGGTGGCCGTGGTTCGGCTACCTCCTGGGTACCCGGGCTGAGCCCACGTACGAGCGCAAGCACTCAGCGCGTGGTCAGGTTCGACCCTGACGAGGAGTACCGGTGGGTGACGAACCGCCGGCTGTACGACCTGGAGGACCGCGTCTCCGCCTTGGAGAGCGGTCCTCCGGCGTGCTCGGGCTGCGCTGGCGAACCGCCTTGCCCGGACGCGCACGACCCAGCACGGGACCAGAGCCAAGGAGAACCCTGTGACCCAGGTGCGCATCGCGCTGAGCCGCCCGATCGACGGCGGCACCGAACCCGTGAAGCGGGGCAAGCTCACGTGGACCCCGACGCGTCGTCGTGACGCGGATCCCGATGTCGTGGTGCTGCCGCTGAGCTTCGACGTGCAGATCGTCGATGGTGAGGCCGTGGCGACTGTCGACCCGACGGGCCCGGGCTGGTGCTGGCGCGTGTTCGAGAACACGGAGGGCGGCGAGCAGCGGCACGTGCTCGTGCCTGACTCCGAGGAGCCGGTCCGGTACCGCGACCTCGTTGACGTCGACCCCAAGACGCTCGACCCGGCGGCCGAGCCGGAGGCGGCTTGGGCGGTCGAGCTCGGCGCGCTGCGCTCGATCGTCGAGACGCTGCCGATCGCGGACGCCGTCGCTGCCTACCTCACGGAGAACCCGCCTCCGGCCGGTCTCACGGAGCAGCAGGTGCACGACCTGATCGCCGCGGCGCTCGAGGCCCTGCCGCCGTCGCAGGGGCAGCCGGGTGCGTCCGCGTACCAGGTCGCGGTCGCGAACGGGTTCGTCGGCACGGCCACCGAGTGGCTCGCGTCGCTCAAGGGCGCGAAGGGCGACGCGGGCCCGGGCACGGAGTGGCGCACGAGCGCGACTCACCTGCAGGCCCGGCCCGTCGGGGCGGCGACGTGGACCGACGTCGTCGCGCTCGCCGCCATCTCCGGCGACGACGGCCGCGAGCTCGAGGTGCGCAACAACGGGACCGCGATCCAGTCCCGTCACGAGGGCGACGCGACGTGGACCGACCTGGTGCAGCTCGAGGATCTGCGGGGCCCGAAGGGTGACCGCGGCGACGACGCCCCCGGTGGCGGCACGGGTGGCGAGCGCGCCGAGGCCGTCGTGTTCGGCGACTCTCTCGTGTCGACCGATCAGCACTACGACGAGACCGAGCTCTTCCACGAGACGCTCTCGACCGAGCTCGGCGTGCCGGTCTCCGGGCAGGGGTACGGCGGCGCGGACACGCTGGCGATCGGCGGCATGGCCGGCGCGCTGCGCGTCGACGTGACGTTCGCCGGCCCGATCCCCACGACAGGCAGCGTGCAGACGGTGGCCCTCGAGCCTGACCCGCGCGCGCTGCAGGCCGAGTACGAGATGCACTCCGGCACCGTGCCGGGCGTCGACGACGCCGGGCAGCCCGTCGAGGCGCACGGGCACTGGTCGGGGAACACCGACCCGCAGTCCCCGAAGACGTTCCACCGCACGACCCCGGGCCCTGCGGTCACTGTGCTGCCCGGCACCCCGTTCCGCTCCGACCGGGCGCAGGGGCACCGCGGCAAGCTCGCGATCATGGTCTCGGGCGGGAACGACGCCGGGCACGGCGTGACGGAGGCCGAGCGCATCGACGCGTTCCTCGCCGTCGACCGGCACTACGCCGGACGGTTCATCGCGATCACGTCTTACGATCCGGCGAACCCGGCCCGGTACGCCGGCACGGAGCAGGCGCTGCGCGCCGCGCTCGGCGGCCGGCACATCGCCCTGTCGACGTTCCTGCGCACGGACGCGCTCACGTGGTCGGGCGTGGCCCCGACGACGGAGGACACCGCGGCGCTGGCCGCGGGCAACATCCCGCCGTCGCTGCTGTTCTCCGACGGGATGCACATGAACGGCAACGCGCACCGCGCGCTCGCGCGCAAGGTGCGCGCCGTCGTGCGCGCGCTCGACCTCATGCCCGTCGGTGACGGCACGACGCCGCCGGTGGACACCACGCCGCCCGCCGCGCCGACCGGGCTTGACAACACCGCGTCGACGAGCACGACGATCACGCTCGTGTGGACGGCGCCCGAGCCAGGTGCGCAGTACCGCACCCGCACGAACGGCGGCACGCCGTCAGGGTGGTTCACCGGGACGACGCGCACCGTCACGGGGCTGACGCCGTCGACGTCGTACACGTTCGAGGTGCAGGCACGCGACGCCGCGGGCAACGCGTCGCTGCTGTGGTCCGACCCACACACGGCCGCGACGACCGCGCCCCCGTCCGACACGACCCGGCCGAGCACGCCCGTCGTGGGCGCGCCGATCAACGTCACGACGACGAGCGCGCGGGTGCCGTGGTCGGCCGCGACCGACGATCAGGGCGTCGACCACTACCGGGTGGGCGGCGAGGTGCCGGAGCAGGAGGTCACGACCCTGTACGCGGACCTGACCGGCCTCACCCCGGACCGCGACTACGAGGTCCTGGTGTGGGCCGTGGACGCCGCGGGGAACGAGTCCCTGACGCCCGGCTCGACGACCGTCTCGACGCTGGCCGAGACGCCCGAGCCCGGCGCCTTCCCCATCGACGGCGTCGCGCTCGTGTACGACGCCGCGGTTAGCACCGTGCATCCGGACGTTCCGACGAAGCGCGGCGCGTTCCAGAACCAGGGCACGGAGACGGGGGTCGACCTCATCCGCTGGCTGGCCGCGAACCAGGGTGCATCCGTCGTGACGTCCGGCGGCCAGTCGTGGGCCACCGGTGACACCGTGTTCGCAACGCAGACGGCGTACGACGTCCGGGCGAACCGAGACCTGCGCAGCCTCGCGATGGTCGTCAAGGTCGGGGACCTGTCGACGTTCCGGAAGATCGCGCAGATCCGCCCCGCCGGGACCGACCCGCAGTGGGACGGGTACCTCGGAGCCGACACCACGAAGACGTCAGCTCGCGGCACGGCTGGCGGCGAGGCGGTGAACGGGATGGTGCTGGCGCCCGCCACACCGGCCGTGCTCGTCATGACGTACGCGGGCGGCAGCGGCGCGGTGTCCCTGTGGGTCAACGGCGTCGCGCACGCCACGTCCGACACATCATGGACCGACGTCACGGTGATGAAGTACCTGACGGTCTACGCCGCCGGTGAGACCCTGTCGTGGTCGAAGATCTACGCCGACGACCGCGCGTGGACGACGCAGGAGGTCGCCGACGTCACGGCCTTCCTGAAGGCGGCATACGGGATCGCCTGACGAGTCCGGTAACACGAACGCCCCCGCTCAGCCTTCCGGCTGGGCGGGGGCGTTCGTGCGTTCAGGAGCCGAGGTTCAGGCTGTCTTTGCTCAGCCCGGCAGCGGACTCCGCGACGTGCGTGTGGGGCAGCTTGAGCGACGCGAGGAGCTGCGAGACGCGCTGCGGTGACACGCCAAGCACGACGGCGACGTCGGCGCGCGTGAGCCCTGCGCACTCGAGCCGGGAAGCGGCGTGCCGGATCTTGCCGGCCGCGAGAGCCTGAGCAGTAGCGGCGGCCTCTGCGGCACTCCTCGCCTCCTGGATCTCCTCGAGCGCGTCCTTGCTGATCTGAGGTCGAAGGTCGATGAGCACGTCCTCCGCGGGAACGTCGAGCGTGATCGCGACCATGTCCCGCGCCTCGTCGGCGGCGTCGCGCAGCGCACGGACCTGGGTGGCGCCGACGCCCTCGACCTCGATGACCCACCAGCGGCCCTCTCGGGTCGCGGTGGCGGTGTACGTGGTGCTCACTGCAACCACCCCTCCTCCAAGCAGGGCATCTGCTTGATGATCGATCGGACCACCCCGGCGGTGATCTGCGTGTGACGAGGCACCGGGGCGGTGTGCTTGCCGCACGGGCAGCCCCACACGGTGTGGCGTCCGTTGTCGCGCAGGACCTTGCAGCCTGCGGCGCGCAACGCGGCCTCCACGTCCCGGAGTCTCATCGGCTTCGTCATGACCATAACTCTAGTCCCCCTAGAGGTCAATCGTCAAGGGGGGCTAGACGGTTTCGCCATCGTGTCACACGCGCGCGCGAGACTTCACCCATGCGCGCCCCCGAGACCCGCGACTTCTCCAAGTTGATCCAGCAGCAGGCCGCCCCGCCGCAGCGCGCCGAACCGTTCGACCCGCCGCGGCCGGCGAGGTGCCGCGCGCTCACCTACGGCGGCGCCGTCGTCACCGTGGAGGGCGTCGTGACACATCGCGCCCGCGGACTGCTCGCGTTCTCCACCGAGTACGAGGGATGGGGCGCGTGGACGGCATGGGTGCGAACCGAGGCGTGCTCGCCGCTCTAACCCTCCCCGAACCGGCACGTCCGGCACCGTCGCCGCCCGTCCGAGGGGTACACGATCGTGTTCTCAGGCGTGTACTCGTGCCCATGAGGGCAGTGCGTCTTCGCGAGCTGGTGGGCGCCGGAGCCCATGCCGTCGACACGCCCGGTCCGGTGCCACCGGTTGTAGTGCATCCGGCACAGCCCGCGCGCGGTCGTGGGGCGTTCGCAGCCCTCCACTTCACACACCCCCGCGCTCCGCGTGCGCGCGGGCTCCGTCGCCTTGAAGTGCTCACGTGCCCGGGCGGCCACATCGTCCGAGATCCGCCACGGCCCACGGGTAGTGCGCGGAACGTTGTCCCGCAGCCATCTGCGCACGGCTGAGGGGGTGACTCCGAACTCGTCGGCGAGGTCGTCGGGGCTCGTCCAGCCAGGCACCGTTGGAGGCTACCTCAGGACGCGAATGCACGAATGCCCGCCAAGCCTTGTGGGCCTGGCGGGCATTCGTTGTAGTCTCGTCCGCACGCGATGTTGACACCGTGTGTTGACGCTGCATTCAGGTGAGACCAGAAACCTGGCCTGACCTGCGACTACGTTCGTGGAGGTGCGGGGAATCGAACCCCGGTCCGGTGACGCCGATCGAGGACTTCTCCGGGCGCAGTCTGCTGCAGCTTTTCTCGGCCCCCGCACTCACGCAGACGAGGTGCGGACGGGCTCAGTCACCAAGGAGTCCCCGCAGCCCCGGTGACGAGGACTGCGAGCAGTGGCTCTCTAGATGACGCCAGGATCCGAGTCGAGAGCTAGCTCGGGCTGACGGACTTCAGGACTCGCTCAGGCGGCGAGTGCGAAGTCGGTGCGCTTGTTATCGGCACCTGTAGTTTGCAGACATCGTTTACGAGATAAGTCTGCATCCTCGGCCCGCTTCTCCTCGAAGCACGACCACCGTCGAAACCGATCACCCCCTGTGCAGTTGTCAACCACCGCGCCTCCCGGCGGGACGAGCCCGTCGGGTGGTGCAGCAGGTACAGCCTACGGGATCAACGCGCGCGCACGCCCCCGTATTTCCGCGCCGCGCTACTTCTTGCGGCTCAGCACGTCGGCGAGCAGTCCGCCGGCGATGCCGAGGAGGAAGACGTCCTTCGCGAGGCCGATGCCCTGGTCGCTCGGCCGGAACCCGTCCTCGCGCGTCATGCCCGGCGTCTTGAGGTAGAGGCCCACGAGGCCCGCGGAGAAGGCGGCGAGTGCGGGTGCGACGAGGGCCGTGGGGACGAACGGCGTGACGAGCGCGGCACCGAGCGCGATCTCGGCGGTCGAGAGCGACTTCGTGAACTGCTTCGGCTCCATCTCGCCGAGGAACGGGTACACCCCGGAGGCCATGCCGTGGTAGCCCTGCGCCGCCTCGTCGTCGGCGTCGCGCTTGCTCAGGCCGGAGTTGAGGATGAACGCGCCTGCGGCGAGACGCGGGATGTACTGGCGCAGCTTGACCATGGGTCCTCCTGTCGACGACGGGCGCCGCCCCTGCAGGCGGCCGGTCTCGACCGTACGACGCCACGGGCGCGTCCACCAGCCCCGACCCGCCGGTCCGAGCGCGACGGGAGCGGTGCCGGCGTCAGCGCATCTCGCGCTGGCGCATCGCGCGCTGGGCCTCGCGGTTGTCCTGCTTCTCGCGCAGCGCGTGGCGCTTGTCGTACTCCTTCTTGCCGCGCGCGAGCGCGATCTCGACCTTGGCGCGGCCGTCGAGGAAGTAGAGCTGCAGCGGGACGACCGTGTGGCCCTTCTCGCGCGTCTTCGCCTCCAGGCGCAGGATCTCCTCCTTGTGCAGCAGGAGCTTGCGCTTGCGCCGCGGGGCGTGGTTGTTCCACGTCCCCTCGGTGTACTCGGGGATGTGGACGTTCTCGAGCCACGCCTCGCCGCGGTCGACGTCGACGTAGCCGTCGACGAGGGACGCGCGACCCATCCGCAGGGCCTTGACCTCGGTGCCGCTGAGGACGATCCCCGCCTCGTACACGTCCTCGATCACGTAGTCGTGGCGTGCCTTGCGGTTGCTGGCGACGACCTTGCGGCCGCTGTCCTTCGCCATGTCGTCCTACCGTCCTCGTGGGTCTGATGATGCTCGTCGGCTGCGCGTGCGCGGTCGTCCGCCGGCACGTCAGGCTACGGGTGCCCGACGCCGCCCGGTACCGATTATCCCGCAGGTGCGGCTACAACCGGCTCATCGGGTCGACGGTGTTCCCGTCGACGTAGACCTCGAAGTGGAGGTGGCACGCGCTCGAGGTGCCCGTGTTGCCCGAGTACCCGACGATCGAGCCCTTGTCGACCCACTGGCCCGGCGAGACCGCGAACCGCGACAGGTGGTTGTAGCTCGACATGACGCTCTGCCCGCCCATGATGCCGTGGTTGACGAGGACCTGGTTGCCCAGGCCGCCGTAGCGTCGCGCGAAGAGCACGGTGCCGGACGCCGACGCGATGATGGGGGTCCCGCAGTAGGCACGGAAGTCGGTCCCGGCGTGCAGGCGCCAGATGCCGAGGGTCGGGTGCAGGCGCATGCCGTAGCCCGACGTGATGTGCGGCACGGCCGTCGGGTACGACAGACCGCTCGACGTCGGAGGGGGCGGGGCGGGCGCGACGCTGCCGCCTCCCCCGCCGCCGCCACCGCCGCCGCCACCCTGGTTCTGCTGGTTCTGCTGCTCCTGGCGGCGGCGCTCCTCCTCCTGACGACGACGCTCGGCCTCCTCGGCGATCCGGCGGTCCCGCTCCGCCTGCTCCGCGATGATGCCCTTGAGCTCGCTCTGCAGCGACGCCTGGTCCTTCTCGTTCTGATCGATCTGCTTCAGCGCCGCGGCCTTGCGGTCCTCGATCGTCGCCTTCTTGGCCTGCTGCTCGACGATGAGCTGCTCGACCTCGGCCTTGCGGTCGGCAGCGGCCTTGCGGGCGGCCTGCGCCTCAACGACGTTCTGGTCCGCCTGCGCCTTGAGGTCGGTGATCGTCTCGCGGACGGCTTCGAGGCGTGCCTCGCGGTTGCGTCCGACCGCCTCCGCCTCCTGGAGCTCCTGGAGCGTCCTGGACTGGCTGCGCGCGGCGGTCGACGAGGCGGCGTACTCCTCGATGAACTCCTCGGTGCTCTCGGCCCCGGTGACGATGCCGAGGCTCGACACGTCGCCCTGGCCCCGGTACGCGCTCCGCGCCATCTCGGCGATGCTCGACCGCGCGTCGGCCACCTGGGTCGCGCTCTGCTGGATCTCCTGGTTGATCGACGCCTCCTGGGCGA
The DNA here is from genome assembly GCF_965112045.1 of Cellulosimicrobium sp. Marseille-Q8652. Classification (NCBI taxonomy): domain Bacteria; kingdom Bacillati; phylum Actinomycetota; class Actinomycetes; order Micrococcales; family Promicromonosporaceae; genus Cellulosimicrobium; species Cellulosimicrobium sp. Marseille-Q8652. The sequence continues at coordinate 1,975,360 of NZ_CBCOPS010000002.1, forward strand.
GCGCGTCCTCCAGCCGCTGCGCCAGGAGCTCCGCCTCGCGCTGCGTGCGCTCGACCTCGGCCTCGGCCGCCTCGAGCTCGGCCTGCGCGACGGGCAGCCGCGCCTCGATCTCCTGGAGGTCGAGCACCGCCTGCTGCAGCTCGGCGTCGGTGCCCTCGAGCTCGGCCGCGAGCTGTTCGCGGTTGCCGAGGATCTCCTGCTGCCGCCGCTCGGCGGCCGCGCGCCGGTCGTCGATGTCGTCGGCGCTCGCACCCGTGACGACGCCCGTCACGAGGACGACCGCGGCGAGGACGGCGGCCAGGAGACGGCGCGGCGAGCGGGACGCGCGCGGCGGGCGGCCGGCTGGACCCGCACCGCGGCGTGCGGGAGCGTTCGTGGAGGTCATCTCACACCCTCGTGTGCCGGTTGAGCGTGACGACCGAGGAGATGGCCGCCAGCAGGAACGCGATGCCGACGAGGACCGGCGCGATGGCCAGGACGTCCGTCTCGTCGACGTAGGCCACCCACGTGACCGACTGCGACAGCCAGTCCGTCACGAGGTACTTGACCCCGACCCAGAGCCCCCCGACGGCGAGCAGCGCGCCGAAGACGGCCGCGATCGCCCCCTCGAGCAGGAACGGGAGCTGGATGAAGAGGTTGGACGCGCCCACGAGGCGCATGATCCCCGTCTCCCGGCGCCGGCTGAGCGCGGAGAGCCGGATCGTCGTCGTGATGAGCAGGACCGCCGCGAGCAGCATGACCGCCGCGAGCCCGGCGGAGAGCAGGGACGCCCGGTTGAGCGCGAGGAACAGCGAGTCGAAGATGCGGCGCTGGTCCTCGACCACCTCGACGCCCGGCCGTCCCGTGACGACGTCGTTCACGACCTCGTAGTTCTCCGGGTTGGTGAGCTTGAGCCGGAACGAGGCCTGCATGTCCTCGACCGTGAGCTCGGTGCCGAGGTAGCCGTCGGGGTAGCGCTCCGTGAACGCCTCGAAGGCGTCGTCCTTGGACTCGAAGTACACCGTCTGGATCTCGTCGCCGAGCTCGGCCTCGAACACGTCCTCGAGGGCGGCGATCTGCTCAGGGCTGGCCTCCCCGGCCGCGCACGTCGGCTCCGGCGAGCCGACGGGGCAGAGGAAGACGGAGACCTCGACCTTGTCGTACCAGTCGTCCTTGAGCTTGTCGATCTGCGTCTGCAGGAGCATGGACGCCCCGACGAACGTCAGCGACACGAACGTCACGAGCACCACGGAGACCGTCATGGACAGGTTGCGTCGCAGGCCCTGGCCGATCTCGGTGAGGATGAACTGGAGGCGCACGCCGCTCACTCCCCCGCCGCGGCCTCGGCGTGCCGCCGGGCCTTCAGGGCGCTCTCGCGGCGGACGACGACGCTCGTCGGGGCGGACGCGGGCGCGCCGCCCGGCGCTGCACCGGTGGTCCCCGTGACGGGGTCGGGGTCGCCGAGCGGTGGCTCGGGCACCCCTTCGGGCGCGTCCTGCGCGGGCGGGACCGTCGGGTCGGGGATCACCTGGCCGCGCGCGCCGTACGCGCCGTGCGCCTGGTCGCGCACGAGCGACCCGGTGTCGAGCTCGAGCACGCGCTTGCGCATCTGGTTGACGATCTCCTCGTCGTGCGTCGCCATGACGACCGTGGTGCCGGTGCGGTTGATCCGGTCCAGCAGGCGCATGATGCCGAGCGACGTCGTGGGGTCGAGGTTCCCGGTCGGCTCGTCGGCGAGCAGGATCGGCGGTCGGTTGACCATCGCGCGGGCGATCGCGACACGCTGCTGCTCGCCCCCGGACAGCTCGTGCGGACGTCGCTTCTCCTTGCCCTTGAGCCCGACCATCTCGAGCGTCTCCGGCACCGTGATCGCGATCGTGTGCCGCGGCGTCCCGATGACCTGGAGCGCGAACGCGACGTTCTCGAAGACCGTCTTGTTCGGCAGGAGCCGGAAGTCCTGGAACACGACCCCGATCTGGCGCCGCAGGTGCGGCACCTTCCAGGACGACAGGCGACCGAGGTCGCGGCCCGCGACGAAGACCTTGCCCTTCGTGGGCCGCTCCTCGCGCAGGATGAGGTGCAGGCACGTCGACTTCCCGGAGCCGGACGCGCCGACGAGGAAGACGAACTCGCCGCGCCGGACCTCCAGGGACACGTCGTCGACCGCGGGCCTCGCGCCGCGCGCGTAGACCTTGGAGACGTTCTCGAAGCGGATCACGGCAGGCACAACTCTCGGGTCAGGGAGCGAATCGCGTTCGCCGGACGATCGAGAGTAGGCACGGCCGCACGAGCGTCCGCGGCGGACACGCCGCGGTCACGCGCATCTGATCGTTGCCCGAGTCACCCGCTGGACGGGTGGACGGCGTGGTCAGGCGTCGACCTGAGCCCCGCGCCGCCAGCGGATCCCGGCCTCGATGAAGTCGTCGATGTCGCCGTCGAACACCGCGGACGGGTTGCCGACCTCGTGCTCCGTGCGCAGGTCCTTGACCATCTGGTACGGCTGCAGCACGTACGAGCGCATCTGGTCGCCCCAGCTCGCCTTGATGTCGCCCGCGAGCTCCTTCTTCTTCGCGCTCTCCTCCTCCTGGCGCACGAGCAGCAGGCGGGACTGGAGCACGCGCAGCGCGGCGGCGCGGTTCTGGATCTGCGACTTCTCGTTCTGCATCGACACGACGATGCCCGTCGGGATGTGCGTCATGCGCACCGCCGAGTCGGTCGTGTTGACGGACTGACCACCCGGGCCCGACGAGCGGAACACGTCGACCTTGATCTCCGACTCGGGGATCTCGATCGAGTCGGTCTGCTCGATGAGCGGGATGACCTCGACGGCCGCGAACGACGTCTGCCGGCGACCCTGGTTGTCGAAGGGCGAGATGCGCACGAGGCGGTGCGTGCCCGCCTCGACCGAGAGGTGCCCGAACGCGTAGGGCGCCTTGACCTCGAACGTCGCCGACTTCAGGCCTGCCTCCTCCGCGTAGGAGGTGTCGAGCACGGTCGTCGGGTAGCCGTGGCGCTCGGCCCAGCGCAGGTACATGCGCAGGAGCATCTCGGCGAAGTCCGCGGCGTCCACGCCGCCGGCGCCCGAGCGGATCGTCACGACGGCCTCGCGCGCGTCGTACTCGCCGGCGAGGAGCGTCCGCACCTCGAGCTGGTCGAGGTCCTTGCGGATCGCGGCGATCTCCCCCTCGGCCTCCTCCAGGGCGGCGGCGAGGTCCGGGTCGTCACCCATCTCCTGACCCATCTCGACGAGGGTCTCGACGTCGTCGATGCGCTGGCCGAGGCTCCGCACACGCTCCAGCTCGCCCTGCGCGGAGGAGAGCGCGGACGTGACCTTCTGCGCCGCGTCCGGGTCGTCCCACAGGTCGGGCGCCGACGCCTTCTCGGACAGGTCGGCGATCTTCGCGCGCAGGACCTCCGGGTCGCTCACGCTCTCGATGGACTGGAGCGTGCTGCGCAGCGCCTTGATCTCGGCGGGAAAGTCGATGGTGGCCACGAGGTTCAAGGTTACGCGACCTCGCGGGCGCGGGTCGCCGCCTGGCGTCCGGTGATGGGCGTAGGTGCCCGACGGCGACCGGCACTCAGGCCGTCGGGTCGCCCTTCCCCGGTGCTCCCGAGGTCGGCGCCGGCTGCTCCGGCGACGTCGCGGGAGCGGCGCCCGCCGCGGCGCCGCCGGCCGCGGCCTGGCGTCCCTCGTCGCGCGCCTTCGCGAGCAGGTTCTCGAGCCGCCTGCGCCGGCGGCGGCGCTCGTCGCGGATGCCGAGGAACAGGACGAGCAGGATCGCGAGCAGCAGGAGCTGCGGCAGCGGGACCGCCCACGTGGTGACGGTCGTGGTGACCGGCTCGAGGGGAGCGTCGATCTCGTCCTCCGCGACCGCGACGGGCGTGACGGTGACCGTGGTGGTGACGGGGCCGAGCGGCCAGACCTGGTCGATCTCGACCGTGCGGCTCAGCGACCCGCCCGGGAGGATCTCGGCGATCGGCTCCGCCGCGGCGTCCTGCGTCGCGAGCCCGAAGAGCGCCGACGTCTCGACGGAGCTGTCGGCGCCGAGGCGGATGTTGCCGTCGTTCACGACGTCGTAGGAGACGCGCACCGAACCCGGCGCGAACGGGTTCCACGACGGTTCGTACGAGGCGCTGACGTCGGGCACCGTGAGCGTGGGCTGGACCTCGCCCGTCACCCGCGTCATGACGCGGAAGCCGACGCGGCTCGTCACGCCGACGCTGTTGCCCCCCTCGTCGGTCCCGGCGCTGCTCACCGAGGCCGCGATGCCCGCGGGGTGGTCGCCGGGGGTCGCGTTGTCGGGCACGGTGACGGTGTACGGCACGACGACCGTCTCGCCCGGGCCGACCTCGACGTCCTCCTGGACCGTGATCCACGTGCCGGCGTCGACGGACTCCCGGTCGGCGGGGAGCATGTTGAAACGACCCTTGTCGGTCAGGTACCCGTCGGCGGCCACCAGGGCGAACGTCGCCGCGACGTCGCCGAAGTTCGTCACGGCGAGGTGCTCGTCGACGGTCGCGCCGGGGTCCACCGTCTGCTCGACCCAGCGTCGCCCGTCGGGCCCGTCCGCGTCCGCGGGCGCCACGCTCCACGTGACGGTGTCCTCGACGTCGCGCGGCACGGTCGCGCCGACGTCCGCCGACGGGTTCGCGAGCGCCGGGCCGACGGGCAGGAGCGCGACGGCGAGCGCGGCGAGGGTCGCCGCGGCGCGGCGACGGGTCCTCACGGCGCGTGCGACGACGCGGTCTCGCTCGGGGACGGGGCGTGCGGGGACGGTTCGTGCAGGGCTCACGGGGAAGTGCCTTCTCGGTGCTGGGATCATGCGAACGGCGGGCCGGTGCTCCGCTCGGCACGTGGCCGACAGGAGACCCGACCCGCCGTCGCTCAGGCGGTGCGTGCCCGGTCAGCGACCGGGCTGCCGGTGGTCAGCCGACGCTCACTCGAAGAGGGAGAGCGTGATGGTCGACGAGTAGTCGCCACCCTCGACGTCCTCGGCGGTGCGCAGCGTGAGGTCCGCGTTCGCGCTCCACGAGCCCTCGGGGTTGACCTCGGCCGAGTCGAAGGTCGAGACGAGGAGCTCCTGGTCGACGAGGCCGACGTTGTTGAACTCGTCGTCGTCACCCTCGAGCGCCGGGTCGACCGGCTCGCCGGCCTCGACCAGGCCGGTCTCGCCGCCGTCCTCGAGCTGGGGCGCCCAGCCGAGGTTCTCGGCGCCGATGGGCTCCTGGCCCTCGGTGCCCGTGAAGTCGGTGGCCTGACCGAGGACGTACCACGCGGCACCCTCGGGGACCTCCTCGGCCGTGCGGGTGTCGGTCACCGTGACGGTCGGCAGGGTGCCCGTGAACTCGCGGGTCCCCTCGACCGTCGTGTCGACCTCGCTCAGCGACGTCGAGTCGGCGGCCACGCTGAACGCGAGGTTGCCCGGCTCGACGGTCGACTCGATCGAGACGGAGACCTCGACGTCGGTGGTGTCGCCCGGGTCGGCCGACGCGGCCGACGACAGAGCGACCGTGCCGATGAGCATCGCACCGAGGGCACCCCCGGCGACGAGCTGCTTCCTTGCTCGTGCATTCATGTTGTTGATCTCCATCGTTGGAGTGGTGTTGTCGGACCGGATCACCATAACGGTGAACCACGCGGTTGCACAGGGAAGGACATGGGTGGTCGACCAAAGTTAAGAAAGTGAACGAAGAGGTGGGCGATCGCTCGCGCACCCTTGCGCACTGTCCTTCCCTGATCGTTCGTCGTCGAACGGGTCGACGGCTACCACGCCCTTGCGCGTGACTCCGCACGCACGATGATGCCATCTGACCAGAGCTGAGTCACCCAGCTGACCATCGCGGGTCGCGCGACGGCGACGAGCGAGACCTCCGCGGTGCGGCCGTCGGGGGTCGACGAAGCCACCACGCGCACGTCGTGGAGACCGGCGACGGCGTCGGGGTGACGCTCCAGGTACTCCTGGACGTCCGACCTGATGTCCGCGTCCGAGAGCGTGAGGACGGCACCCTCCTCGGGCCGGACCGCGTCGCCGAGGTAGAAGGTCTCGTGGGTCATCGAGTCCGCCGCCGTCAGGGCGAGCGCGTCGGCGAGGTCGAACAGGCGCTTGCGCTCGAGGTGCACCTGCGTCGCGCTGACGACGACCGTCACGAGCAGCAGCGCGAACGCCACGAACGCCGACGTGAGGAGCGTGACCTGGCCGCTCTCCCGGTCGCCGGCGACGACGCCGGCCGACCTCCCGGCGCCCGGGACGGTCGCGCGGAGCGCACGCCGTGGCAGGGCCGCCGGCATCTGCCGCCACTGCGCGCGCCCTCTCACGGTCGCCTCGCGGCGTACTCGTCCACCGCCGCCACGTAGCGCGCCTCGACGGGCACGGCCAGGGGCACGGCGTCCCGGACGAACGCCGGGACGAGGGGCAGCGGGACCTCGACCCGGACGTGGGCGGCGACCTCGCTCCCGGGCTCGAGGCACGGTTGCGCGGAGCACGTCACCGTGAGGGCGGCCGCGGGGTCGACGTCCGAGAACCCCTGGTCACCGAGGGCGATCCTGACGGCCGTGACCGCGCGCGACGCGCCGTCGGCGCTCGACGGCGCAGTGACGAACGCGCGGGCCGCCTCCCGGGCCGAACCCTCCACGGCGAACGTCGCCGCCTGCACCCTGCCCAGCGTGAGCACGAGATACAGGACGGGGACGAGCAGCACGAGCGCGACACCGAGGAACTCCACGACGGCGTTGCCGCGCTCCACGAGATCGTCGGCAGCGCGGCGCCGGCCGACCGCGCGGCCGACCACGGCGCCCAGCGCGCGACGGACCCCGCGCACCGCTCCACGGACCGGTGCGCCCACCGTCGACAGCGGCGACCGCGTCGACCGCCTCACGAGCCCTCCTCGAGCGCGTGCCCCTCGACCGTGATCGCTCCCGACGGACCGAGCAGGCCGACCACGGGCAGCGGCGCCGAGACCGTCACCTCGACGACCGCCAACCCGTCGAGCGTGGTCGCCCGGGCCGTCACGTCCTGCGCGTAGCGCTGCGACAACGACGCGGCGACGAGCTCTCTCGTCCGGGCGACGCCGTCGGCAGGGCTCCGGTCCGAGCGTCCCGCGAGCCTCGCTCCCTCCGCTGCGCAGTCGACGAGGGTCGACCGCACGTGCACCGCGAGAGCCACCTGCACCACTCCCAGGAACAGGACCAGCACGAGGATCGAGACGAGGGTGAAATCCACGACGGCGGACCCGCGCTCACCACGCCGCGCCCGGGCGACGGGCCCCGATGCCGGCGCACACCGCCGGCGTGGCACGTACCGACGGGGTGGCCAGGATCGCTGGGCCGGCGAGAACCGCGACACGGTCAGGGTCCGCTGACGCTGCTGATCGCCTCGCTGAACGCGGCCGTGAGCGCCGGTCCTGCCACCGCCCAGAGCGCGATGACCAGACCCGCGGTCATGAGCGTGATGAGCACCCAGCCCGGGACGTCGCCGCGCTCTGCGTCGCTCCCCGACAACCGCCGGACCGCTCGCCGGGCGACGGCGGACGGTGCTCCTGCGACCCTGCTGACGAACCCCTGCATCTCGTGCCCTCCTTCGCGGCGACCGCGTCTCGGTCGTCCGTTCGTCCCACCGTGCGCCGTCGTCCGTGCGGCGCCCTCCGCCCGGCGTCCCGGTCCGTCCGGTCCGCCGTCCCGTGCTGGTCAGAAGCCGATCCGCAGCGTCGCGACGGAGGGGAAGACGGCGAACACGACGGTCACGGGCAGGATGAGGAACACGACCGGGACCATCATGAGCACCTCCTTGCGCCCTCCGGACTCCATGAGCGACCGACGACCCGTCTCGCGGACGTCCTGCGCCTGGGCACGCAGGACCTCCGCGAGTGGCGTCCCGCGCTCCACGGCGACGGCCACGCCCTCGGCGAACCGCGTCAGGCTCGCGAGAGACGTCCGGTCGGCCAGCTGCTCGAGCGCCCGCGTGAGCGGGGTGCCAGCACGCACCGACGCGAGCGTCGTCGCGAGCTCGGCCGAGAGCTCGCCACGGGCCGTCGTGGCGACCCGCTCCAACGCGGCCACGGGGCCCTCGCCCGCGCTCACCGCGAGGGCGAGCAGCTCGGCCACCGTCGGGAACTCCGCCAGCATGCGCTCCTCGCGCCGCCGGACCGCGCGCGCGAGGTGCTGGTCGCACGCCAGGACCCCGCCCACACCGCACAGCAGGGCGAGCAGCAGGAGCGCGACGACCGAGGACCCGCGCGTCGCGGCGAGCAGCACCGCGAGCAGGGTGCCGCCCGCCAGCCCGAGAACGCCCCACACGAGCTGGCGCGCGCGGAACTGGTCGACGCTCTCGCGTCGACCTGCCCGGTCGAGCCGACGCCGGATCTCGGCCCGCGTGGAGCCGAGCCTGTCGAACGCCCGTCCCGCGTCCGCGAGCCACGGCGCGAGGAGGCGCTCGAGCGTCGGGAACGGCGTGCGCACCGGCTGGTCCCGCAGCAGCGCCGAGGTCGCGTCGTGCGTGCGCAGGTACGGCGCGAGCCGCTCGTCGAGCCGGATGGCCCGACCACGCACCCCCGACGCGACCAGGAGGATGCCGAGGCCGGCGAGCGCCCCGACGGCAGCACCGGCCCAGGAGACGTCGGAGGCGGTCATCGCAGGACCCTCTCCTCCTCCGGCAGCCGGCCGATCCGCAGCATGAGCTGGTACGCGACGACCGTGCACGCCGCGCCACCGGCGAGGACGAGCGCCCCGGTCACCGAGTTGTACGCCGCGGCGGTCTCGGGGCGGGTCGCGAGGAAGGCGAGGACCACCCACGGTCCCGCCACGGCGAGGCGCGCGCCGTTGATCGTCCACGACTGGCGCGCCTCGAGCTCGCCGCGCGTCCGCGCGTCCTCCCGGAGGAACGCCGACAGGGTGCGCAGGAGCCGTCCGAGATCCGTCCCGCCGACGTCGCGGGTGAGGCGCAACGCCTCGACGATGCGGTCGGCCACGGGGTCCGCGAGGCGCCCCTTGAGGGCGTCCAGGCAGTCACCGAACCGCCCGCTCGCGCGGTAGTCCTGCGCGAAGAGCAGGAACGGCCCCCGCAGCTCGGCGGGACCCCGGTCACCGAGCTGGCCGACGGCCTCGGGCAGCGACAGACCCGCGCGCACGCCCGACGCCAGGTGGTCCACGACCTCCGGCCACACGTCGCGGAGCCGTGCGCGCCGCCGTCGCGCGCGGGACCGGACGAGCACGGCGGGCGCCGAGGCGGCGATCAGGGCGAAGCAGGCCGCGATGGTCAGCGACCGCGTCAGGACGCCGGCCACGAGGACGACGACGAGGCAGACCCCGACGCTGCTGACGACGAGCGCGCCCGGCGTGACCGACGGCGCTCCGGCCTGGACGAGCAGGTCCTGCGTCCGGGCGTACCAGCCGTCGTCACGACGCGGGCGACGTGGCGCGGGTTCCCAGCACGACCACCACACGCAGAAGAGCCCCGCACCGAGCAGCAGACCGACGACGACGCCCACGTCAGCGCACCCCCGACCACGCGGCGTCGTGCAGCGCGCCGGGCTCGTCGGGTCGCGGGTGGCGCAGCACCGCACCGAGATCGATCCCCGCCCGGGCGAAACGGTCGACGGCGGGCGGGTACCCGTCCGCACGCACCAGACGATCGCCCGACCGCACGAACAGCTCCGACGTCTCGACGACCCCTTCCTCGACCCGGCCGGGGACCCCGAGGATCTCGCGGACCCGCCGCCGACCGTCCACGTCGACGCCGAGGTGGACGACGACGTCGATCGCCGACGCGACGGTCGGCACGACGAACCGGTCCGACACGTTCTCACCCGCGAGCAGGGGCAGCGTGCACATCTTGGCGAGAGCCTCGCGGGCGGAGTTGGCGTGGATCGTGCACGCGCCCGGAACTCCAGCGTTGAGGGCGATCAGCAGGTCGAAGCTCTCCGCCTCCCGGACCTCGCCGATGACGATGCGGTCGGGGCGCATGCGCAGCGCCTCCTTCACGAGGCGACGAAGCGGGATCTCGCCCGTCCCCTCGAGGCTCGGCTGGCGGCACTGCATCGACACCAGGTCGCGCACGGCGAACCGCAGCTCGAAGACCTCCTCGCACGTGACGACGCGCTGCGTCGGGGGGATGGAGCCGGCGAGCGCGTTGAGCATCGTCGTCTTGCCCGCCTGGGTCGCCCCCGCGACGAGGATGTTGAGTCCCGCGCGCACGGCGGCGTCGAGGAACGCCGCGGCCTGCGCGGTGAGCGACCCGAGGCGCACCAGGTCGTCGAGGTGCGCCGCCCGGACCACGTGCTTGCGGATGTTGACGGCGAGGTCGGCCCGGGTGACGTCGGGGATGACCACGTGGAGGCGTTCCCCGCCGGGCAGCGCGGCGTCGACGAACGGGCTCGACAGGTCGAGCCGCCTGCCGGACGAGCGCAGCATCTGCTCGACGAGGTCGCGCACCTGCTGACGCGTGAGGATCGTCGTCGTCAGCTCCGACTCGCCGCCGCGCGCGACGAACACCTGGTGCGGTGCGTTGATCCAGATCTCCTCGATCTCGGGGTCGTCGAGGTACTGCTGGAGCGGCCCGAGCCCGGCGACGGCGTCGACCACCGCGCGGCCGGCACCGGTCGGGTCGACGATCGGGGCGACGGCCCCGATCGCGCTGCGGGTCTCGTAGTCGGCGATCGCGTCGCGGACGAGCCGGTCGACCGCGGCCCGGTCCCGCGCCGGGTCGACCCCGCGGCGCCGGACGAGCTCGCGCACCTCGCTCTCGAGCACGGCGATGCCGTGCGCGTCGACTGACATCCGAGCGTCCCCCGCTCCCCCTGCCCGGCAGCCGTTGCCGCGCACCGATCGAACTGCGCCAGAGAGTAGGGCATGTCGGACGCTTCCGGCAGACCCCCTGTGGACAGGGCAGCGTGAGCCGCGGAATCCCGCCGTTCCCCCTGGGCGCACCGCACCGCGCGTCCCACATCCTGGGCGCGGGGCGGCCCAGTAGGGTCGGCGCATGACTCCCCCGACCGGCTCCCTCCCGCCCGGCCGCTGGCAGGACGCCGCCCGCGCGACGGGGCTCCTGCGCGCCGACGGCACGGTCGCGTCGACGATCTTCGCCGAGATGACCGAGCTCGCGCGGCGCACGGGCGCGATCAACCTGGGGCAGGGCTTCCCCGACGTCGACGGCCCTGCGACGGTCAAGCACGCGGCGCAGCGCGCGATCGACGAGGGGCACAACCAGTACCCGCCGGGGCCCGGGATCCTCGAGCTGCGCAACGCGATCGCGGCTCACCAGTACCGCCACTACGGGCTCGACCCCGACCCGGACACCGAGGTGCTCGTGACCACCGGCGCGACGGAGGCGATCGCCGCGACGGTCCTCGCGCTCGCGGGGCCGGGCGACGACGTCGTGACGCTCGAGCCGTTCTACGACTCCCACGCGGCGAGCATCGCCCTCGCCGGGGCGCGCCACGTCACGGTGCCGCTCGTCCCGGGCGCCGACCGGTTCCACCTCGACGTCGAGGCCCTGCGCGACGCCGTCACCGACCGCACGCGCCTCATCCTCGTCAACACCCCGCACAACCCGACGGGCACGGTGCTGACGCTCGACGAGCTCGACGCGATCGCCGCCGTCGCGCGCCGTCACGACGCCGTCGTCGTCACCGACGAGGTCTACGAGCACCTGACGTTCGACGACACCGAGCACGTGCCGATCGCGACGCTCCCCGGGATGCGGGACCGCACGATCACCATCTCGTCGGCGGGCAAGACGTTCTCGTTCACCGGCTGGAAGATCGGCTGGCTGCACGGCCCGGCGCCGCTCGTCACCGCGGTGCGCACGGTCAAGCAGTTCCTCACCTACACGTCGGGCGCGCCGTTCCAGCCCGCGATCGCCGACGCGCTGTCCGACGACGAGACGCCCCGCGCCCTCGCCGACTCGCTCTCCGCGCGCCGCGACCTGCTGTGCGCGGGCCTCGTCGCAGCGGGGTTCGAGGTCCTCGTACCGCAGGGCACCTACTTCGTCGTGGCCGACGGCGCCCCGCTGGGCTTCGACGACGGCGTCGCCCTGTGCCGGGCGCTCCCCGGGCTCGCGGGCGTCGTGGGCGTCCCGGTGAGCGCGTTCTGCACGCCCGGCTCGACGACGGCCCGCGCTCTCGCCTCGCGCGTCCGCTTCACGTTCGTCAAGAGGGAGGACGTGCTCCACGAGGCGGTCGGCCGCCTGGCCCGCCTCGACGCGACGCGTCGGCCCTGAGGTGGGTCAGCCGCACACCCCGGGCAGCAGCGTCTCCTCCGGGGTGGGCTCCGCGGGCGCGGTGCCCGGGTCGGTCGTCCCGGGGTCGGTCCCGCCGTCGGCGGGCGGCTGCCCGGCGTCGGCCGGAGGCTGACCGCCGTCGGCCGGGGGCTCCGTGCCGGTGCCCGGGTCCTGCGCCCCGTCGCCCGTCGTCGCGTCGTCGCGCGGGTCGGCGGGCGCCTCGTGGCCCGGCGGCGGCGCGTCCGCGATGAGGCGCTGCCAGATGGCGTCCGCCTCCGCGGTCCACTCGACGCGGTACTGCTGACGCTGCGAGTCGACCACGGGGAGCTCGGTGAACACGACCTCGGACGGGTTGATGTTCCGCAGGCTGAACGCCAGCCCGGCGAGCGCCGTCGGGTCCGCGATGGTCTGGTCGGCGCTGATCGAGCTGAGCACGGCCTGGATCATGCCGTAGAGCTGCGGCGAGTTGGTGATGAGGTCCTTCGACAGGACCTCCCGGACGGCCGAGTCGATGAATGCCTGCTGGCGCTGGATGCGGGCGAGGTCGCTGCCCATCTCGAGGCCCATGCCCTGGCCCTTGCGCGCGCGCAGGAACTCGATGGACGTCCGGCCGTCGAGGTCGTGCTGGCCGGCGGGGATGTTCAGGGCGGGCGAGTGGACCCCGCCCACGACGTCCTCGGGGAAGCACATCGTCACGCCGCCGATGGCGTCGACGACGCCGATGACGCCGGACATCTTCACGACGACGTGGTTCGTGATGGGGACGCCGGTGAGCGCCTGGACGGTCGTGATGGTGCACGCGGCGGCGTGGTCGAGGTCGTCGACCCCGCCGGAGCCGATCTCGAACGCGGAGTTGAACATGCCGAACTGGGGCGAGGACATCGACCCGTCGGGCAGGGTGCACGCCGGGATCTCGACGAGCGAGTCGCGCGGGATCGAGACGACCTCCATGCGCGTGCGGTCCCCCGACACGTGCGCGATGAACGTCGTGTCGGAGCGCATCCCCTCCTCCTCGCCGGCGAGCGCCGCGTTCTCGGCGTCGCGGTAGTCGGTGCCCATGACGAGGATGTTGAGGGCTCGGCCGGCGAAGGGGTCGTCGGGGTCCTTCGGCGGCTCGACGGTCGGTCCGCCCACCACGAGGTCGGAGACGTCGCTCACCGTGATCTTCGACTTGAGGTCGACGTAGACGGCCGCGGCACCGACGGCGGCGAAGCTCAGGGCACCGGTGACGACCAGGCCGACGACCCGCGCGACGCGGTGGGAGGCGAGCCTGCGGGCGTGGTGCGGGCCACCCGATGCGCGGGGCGCTGTCGGCTCGGAAGATCTGGGCACCCCCTGAGGGTAGGGCCAGCACGGGGAGGCATGCGCGCGACGTCTCGCCGAACCGGTGAAGAGGACGCGAAGACGACGCCGCGGGGCGCCGTCGGACGATGCCCGACGACGCCCCGCGGGGGCGAGGAACGATCGCGCGTCAGCGGGTCGCGGCCACCCCGAGGTCCGGGTGGTCGGTGAAGAACCCGTCCATCCCGGCGTCGAGGAACCGGCGGATCTCTCCCGCGAGGTCGCCGTGCGCCGCGGGGTCGGTGCTCGAGCGGAACTCGGCCGGGAGGAACTGGTTCTCGGCGCGGAACGTCCACCCGTGCACCTCGAGGCCCGCACGGTGGGCGTCCCGGATGACGCCGGTGGGCTCGCCCAGGGTGCCGTCGGCGCGGCGCGGGATCATGACGTTCTTCTCGAGCCCGACGCCGTCGGCGTAGCGGGCGATGTCACGCAGCCCGGAGCGCGTCACGAGGTCGGCGTAGGTGCGCGGGTCGCCGGCGGCGACGAGGTCGTACGGGGCGCCGGCGCTGCTGACGAGCTGGGCGAGGTCGACCTTCGTCATCCGGTCGAGCTCGCGCAGGTTGGAGGTCTCGAAGGACTGGACGATCACCGGGGCCTTCTTCGAGTCGAGACCCGCGTCGCGCAGCGCCGCGACGAGCGGCTCCTCGAGCGACAGCCCGATCGAGTCGAAGTACGTCGGGTGCTTGGTCTCCGGGTACACGCCGACCTGCTCGCCGTCGCACGTCTCGGAGTGGCGGGCGAGGTCGAGGACCTCCGCGAGCGTCGGGACCGGGTAGAGGCCGTCGAACGCGGTGTTGCCCGGCCGGACGGCGGGGATGCGCTCCTTGGCGCGCAGCGTGCGCAGCTCGGCGAGGGTGAAGTCCTCCGTGAACCACCCGGTGAGGCTCACGCCGTCGATCACCTTGGTCGTGCGGCGGTCGGCGAACTCGGCTCGCGCGCCGACGTCCGTCGTGCCGCCGATCTCGTTCTCGTGCCGCGCGACGAGCACGCCGTCCTTCGTGGAGACCACGTCCGGCTCGATGTAGTCGGCGCACTGCTGGATGGCGAGCTCGTAGGCGGCGAGCGTGTGCTCCGGGCGGTAGCCGCTCGCGCCGCGGTGCGCGACGACCGTGACGTCGTCGGTGGCGACCTTCTCGCGGCGCAGCTCGACGACGGCCAGCTCCGTGTCGTCGGGCGTGCCGGGGACGCGCGCGTCGTTGCCCGGGTAGTTGTTGTCGTTGCCGATGAGCAGGCGCCCGTCGCGGAGCTGGACCACGGTCTCGAACGACTGCACGGGGAGCGCGAACGGGGCGCCCGTGCCGTAGCCGTCGCCGGCACCGATGCCGTGCGGGTTGGCGATCTTCAGCGCGTCGAGCACGAGCTCCTTCTCCAGGTTCCCGGCCCGGTCGCGCTCGCTCAGGTCGACGCGGTACACGCGCTTGATGACGGACTGCTCGCCCTCGAAGTCGTCGCGCTCGACGAGGAGCAGCTCGTCCTTGCCCACGAGGAAGGCGTCGCCCACGACGTTCGCGTCGGTGTCGACGCGGTAGGTCCACGTGCGGTCCGTGTAGCGGCCCGCACGGGTGTCGAACTGCCGCACGACGCGGTCGCGCGGGTCGTCGCCGAGCAGCGCGCCCTCGAGCACCGGGTAGAGGTAGCGGCCGTCGCGCGAGCCGGCGAGCGCCTCGAAGCCGCGGCTCGACCCGACGCGCGGCGTCTCGCCCGGCGCGAGGTACGGGTTGGCGGGTGACTTGCCGTCGGGGGACGGGACGGGTGCGGACAGGACCTTGCCGGTCGCGTCGACGTGCACGAGGAACGGCCCGAACTCCTCGCCGATCCAGAAGCTGCCGTCCTTCGCGCGCACGACGGACTCGATGTCGAGGTCGGCCCCCGTGAGGAGCCGCTCGTCGGTGTCCTCGTGGACGATCGCGAAGTCGAGCCGGTGGTCGGGGTCGCGCAGCGAGATGTGCTCGCCGACCTCGATCTCCCCCGCCCCGCCGCGCGCCGTCTCCCAGTGCGGCGTCACCCGGTACAGGCGCAGGAGGAAGTCGGCCGAGTTGCCCTTGGCGCCGAAGCCGTTGTCCGGCTGGGCCCAGAACGTGCCGTCGCCGTTGTCGACCGTCGCCGAGAAGCCGGGGATGACCTGCCCGGCGAACGGGCCCTGCCGGCCGTTGGCCGGCGTCACGAGAGCACCCGACGGCGGCCCCTCCTCGAGGTGGTCCGCCGACAGGGTGGCGCGGGCGACCAGGGTGGGGACGGTCGTCCAGGTGCGGCCGGGGCCTTGCCCGCCGCTGTGCCCGCCGACCTGCCCGTCGGAGCCCTGGCTCCGCGCTGCGTCGGAGGGGGCGCCCGGGGCCGGTGCGGCGCTGGCGGTCACGGGGAGGAGGAGCGTCGCGGCGACCGTGGCGGCGACGACCTTGAGCACGGCTGTGGGTCTCATGAGGACAGCAGAACGCCGCCGGGCGTCGTCCGCATGTCCTGCGGGCGACGCGGCGACGACGACTCGGTGGCCGCCGGGTGACGACCTCAGACCGGCGTGTGCCAGCCGCCCTTGCGGAACGCGGGCGTGGCGAGCCCGAGCACGAGCAGCGAGGCGACGACGGCGCCGAGCATGACCGTCGCCATGGCGACCGCGTCGCCCCCGAGGACGCCGACGAGCGGGCTCACGAGACCCGCCACGCCCGACTGGAACGCGCCGATGACCGCGGCGGCGGTGCCCGCGATCTCGCCGTGGCGCGAGAGCGCGAGCGCGGACGCGTTCGCCGGGATCAGCCCCTGCAACGAGAGCACGAGGAAGAGGGCCACGAGGATCCCGCCGAGGCCGCCCGCGCCGGACACGGCGACGACGACGAGCCCGACCGCGAAGACGCCCTGCACGACGAGCGCCGTGCGCAGGAGCCGGATCGGCGCGACGCGCCGCACGAGGGACGCGTTGAGCTGCGCGGACAGCACGAGCCCGATGCCGTTGACCGCGAACAGGGCGGCGAACTGCCCGTGGCTGAGCCCGTAGCCCTCCTGGAGCACGAAGGGCGAGCCCACGACGTAGCTCATGAGGACCGCCTGCCCGAGACCCGGCAGGACCGCGAGCGCGACGAAGTGCCGGTCGCGCAGGAGGCTGCCGTACCCGCGCAGCACGGTCCGGGCGCCCGCCGGGCGACGGCGTTCGAGGGGCAGGGACTCCGGCATCCAGAGCGCGACGATCGCGGCGAGCACGATCCCGCCCAGCGCGAGCACCCAGAACACGGCCCGCCACGACGCGTGCGCCCCGATGAAGGAGCCGATCGACGGCGCGAGGAGCGGTGCGAGGCCGATGACGAGCATGAGCCGCGAGAGGACGCGCGCGGCGTCGGACCCGGTGAACCGGTCACGGATCGCGGCGATCGCGACGACCGAGGCGGACGCGTTGAAGAACCCCTGCAGGACGCGCAGCGCGATGAGCATGCCGATGTTCGGCGCGAGCGCGCACAGCAGCGACGTCACGACGTGCAGGGTCAGGCCCACCATCACCGGCAGGCGGCGGCCGTACCGGTCGGAGAGCGGGCCGATGACGAGCTGTCCGACCGCGCCGCCGACGAGCATGCCCGACAGCGTGAGCTGCGCGAGCGAGTCCGGGGCCCCGAGCTCGGCGCCGACCTCCGGCAGGAGCGGCAGGTACATGTCGACGGTGAGCGCGGGGAGGGTCGCGAGCGCGCCGAGCAGCAGGACCCAGCGTGCGGAGGACCTCGGTCGGGGCATGGCGGGCTCGACCGAGGGGGTGGGCATGGTCGATATCGTATCGATTCGATCACGATGTGGTCGCCTCGGGCGACGTGATTCCGCTCTCCCCCACGTGCTGTGCGTCGGCCCGCACGTCTGTGGGCGCCGTGCGGCACCCTGGAGGCATGTGCGGACGCTACGCCTCCTTCCGGGACGCCCAGGACCTCGCCGACGAGTTCGCCGTCGCCGACGTGGCCGACGACGCCCGGCTCCTGCCCCCGTCGTGGAACCTGGCGCCCACGGACCCGGTGCGCATCGTCGTCGAGCGCGCCGCGAAGGACACGGGCGAGGTCCGGCGCTCGCTGCGCGTCGCGCGCTGGGGACTCGTCCCCTCGTGGTCGAAGAGCCCCGCGGGCGGCGCCCGCATGATCAACGCGCGGGCTGAGACCATCCTCGACAAGCCCGCGTTCGCGAAGCCGTTCGGCGTCCGCCGCTGCCTCGTCCCCGCGGACGGCTACTACGAGTGGCGGCCCCTGCCCGACGGCGCGTCCCCGGCGGGCGACGAGTCCCGGCCCCGGCGGGGCAGGACCCCGAAGCAGCCGTACTACATCGAGCCCGGTGAGGGCCGCGGTGCCGCGTTCGCCGGGCTCTACGAGTTCTGGCGCGACCGCACCAAGGCCGACGACGACCCCGACCGCTGGCTCGTGTCCACGACGATCGTCACGACCGACGCCGCCCCGTACCTCGCCGAGATCCACGACCGCATGCCGCTCGTGCTGCCCCCGGACGCATGGGACGCCTGGCTCGACCCGGCCGTCGACGCGAAGGGCGCGGCGGACCTCCTCGGCCTCGGCGGCCCGCACGACGACGTGCCGATGGTGGCGCGCGAGGTCTCGACCCTCGTCAACGCGGTGACGAACGACGGTCCCGGACTGCTCGCGACGGTCTGAGCGGTCAGCCCCGGTACGCCCACTGCAGCCGGACCGGCTCGACCGTGCCGAGGCCCTGGACCTCGCGCTCCGGCTGTGCGGTGAGCGCGAACCGCTGGTCGCGCGCGAGCATGCCCGCGGTGTCGCGGTCGACGAGCACCGTCGTCGGGTCCGCGATGTCCACGAGGCGGGCCGCGAGGTTCACGCTCGGCCCGAACACGTCGCCGAACCGCGAGAGCACCCTGCCCCACACGAGGCTCACGCGGACCGGCGGGACGTCGACGTCCTCCTCCCGGCCACCGGCCGCCGCCAGGCCGAGCGCGACGCGCGCGCCCGTCGCCACGTCGTCCGCGACGTAGAGGACCGCGTCCCCGATCGTCTTGACGACCCGGCCGCCGGCGGCCGTGATGACGTCGCGCGCGCTGGTCTCGAAGAGCTGCACGAACTCGGCGAGCTCGCTCGAGCCGAGGCCGCGCGTGCGCTGCGTGAACGACACGATGTCCGCGAACCCCACGGCGCGCGGCAGCGGCAGGGCGTGCTCGTCGACGGCCGTGTCGCGCGCCTGGGAGAACTCGACGGCGAACCGCCCCGCGACGGCGGCGAGCTGGCGCCTCCACGCGTGCAGGAGCTGCTCCTCGAGCACCGGCGCCAGGTCCGGCAGGCGGTCGAGGACGAGCAGCCGTGCGCTCGTGTCGTCGAGGTCGAACCGGCGCGTGAGGTGCTCCACGAGGGCCTCGACCTGCCACAGGACGAGGCGCTCCGTCGTGTGGCCCGTGGAGCGGATGAGCGTCGTCAGGGCGCGCTCGTCGAGCTGCTCGGCCTCGGCGAACGCGAAGACGTCCGCGAGCGCCTCGGCGTCGAGCTCGGTGAACGCACGCTCCTCGCCCTCCGTGATCGGCAGCCCGAGGGCCTGCCAGTAGGCGCGGAGCCGCGCCTCGTCGACCCCCGCGCGCTGCGCGAGGCGCTCGGCCGTGAGCGTGCGGGGCCCGCCGAGGAGCGCCTCGTCGAGGACGGCCTCGGTGGCCGCGCCGCCGGTGTCGTCGGCACCGGCGCGGGCATCGGCACCGGCCGCGGCACCGAGGCCCGCGTCAGCAGCATCGGCATCGGCGGCGGCGGCGATGCCCGAGGCGTGCGCGGGGGTGCTCCCCGTGCCGGACGGGCGCGTCTCGTCGTCGTTCCGGACTGCGGCGTCGTCGTTCTCCTCGGGCACCCCGCGATCCTACGACCTGCCGAGGCCCGGGTCCGGGGGTCCCCGGGACGGGGTCAGGAGCGCGTCAGGGCTGCGGCCGCAGGTGGTGGACGTCGCCGCTGCGCTGGACGCTCGTGGTGCCGTCCTCGTGGCGGAGGACGAGCCCGCCGTCGGGGGCGAGCCCGGTCGCCGTGCCCACGAGGTCGTCCCCGCCGACCCGCTCGACGCGCACGCGGGTGCCGATGGTCGTGCAGACCCGGACGAGGTCGGCGTCGAGCCCGGCGAGGCCCGCGTCCCCGCCGGCGTCCCGCCACCGGACCACGACCTCGTGGAACGCCTCCTCGAGCGCGACGAGGAGCACCTCGCGGTCGGTCGTCGCGGCACCGGCGAGGGCGAGCGACGTCGCGGTCGGCACGGGCAGCTCGTCCCGCGTCTGCGTCACGTTGAGCCCGACGCCCACGACGACGCCGCCGTCGGGGAGCACCTCCGCGAGGATCCCGGCGACCTTGCGCAGCGGTCTCGTCGTGCCGGCGCCCGGGTCCGGCACGAGCACGTCGTTGGGCCACTTGACGACGGCGTCGACGCCCGCCGTCGCACGCAGCGCGCGGACCGTCGCCAGGCCGGCGAGCAGCGGCAGCCAGCTCAGCGCCTCGCGCGGCACGTCGGGCCGCAGGAGCAGCGAGCCGAGGAGCGCGGCGCGGGGCGGCGTCGTCCACGAGCGCCCGAGCCGGCCCCGGCCGACGCCCTGGTGCTCCGCGACGAGCAGCGCCGGCGCGGGCCACGCGCCCGGGTCCGCGGCGACGGCCCGCGCGAGCTCGGCGTTCGTCGACGTCGACTCCTCGACGACCTCGAGCCGCGCGAGCGGGCCCGCGGGCCGGACGAGCAGCTCGCGCAGGAACTCCGCCCGCAGCGCGGGCCGCGCCGGGTCGCCGGGCCGGTCCTCGCCGTCGGGCACGCTCACCATGCCGCCCATCCTGCACCACCGGCCGATCCCGGCACGCCGAGCCGTCGGGCGGGGCCGGCGGACGACGCGACGCTTGTCGACATCCACCAACGTCGCGCCCCACCGCGCTGGCGAGGACCGCATCGAGGTGGTCCGACCCACCAACTAGGCTCGACGTCGTGACCGAACCTGCCACGACGACCGACGCGCCCGTGACGACCGCGGACGGCGACGCCTCCCGCCTCACCGGGACGGCCGCGAAGCTCGCCGACCTGGACCGCCGGCGCGCCGAGGCGACGGCCGTCCCCGAGGAGGCGGCGCGCGAGAAGCAGCACGCGCGCGGCAAGAAGACGGCGCGCGAGCGGATCGACGCCCTGCTCGACGAGGGCAGCTTCGTCGAGCTCGACGCGTTCGCGAAGCACCGCTCGGTCAACTTCGGCCTGGAGAAGAAGCGGCTCGCGGGCGACGGCGTCGTCGTCGGTCACGGGACGATCGACGGGCGCCAGGTCTGCGTCTACAGCCAGGACTTCACGGTGTTCGGCGGGAGCCTCGGCGAGGTGCACGGCCAGAAGATCACCAAGGTGCAGGACCTCGCGCTGCGCACGGGCGTCCCGCTGATCGGCATCAGCGACGGCGGTGGTGCGCGCATCCAGGAGGGCGTCGCTGCGCTCACGCAGTTCGCGGAGATCTTCCGGCGCAACGTCGCGTCGTCGGGCGTGATCCCGCAGATCTCGCTGATCCTCGGCCCGAGCGCGGGCGGTGCCGTGTACTCCCCCGCGCTGACGGACTTCATCGTCATGGCGGACAAGACGTCGAACATGTTCATCACGGGCCCGGACGTCATCCGTGCGGTGACGGGCGAGGACGTGGGCTTCGAGGAGCTGGGCGGTGCGCTGACGCACAACTCGACGTCGGGCGTCGCGCACTACATGGGCACGGACGAGGACGACGCGATCGACTACGTGCGCCACCTCGTCTCCTACCTGCCGCAGAACAACCTCTCGGACGCGCCGTCGTTCCCGCCGGAGGACACGGAGCTGGAGGTGACCGACGAGGACCTCGAGCTCGACGCGCTGGTCCCCGACTCCGACTCCCAGCCCTACGACATGCGCACGGTGATCGAGCACGTGCTCGACGAGGGCGCGTTCCTCGAGGTGCAGCCGCTGTTCGCGAAGAACGTCGTGGTCGGGTTCGGGCACGTCGAGGGCCAGTCGGTGGGCGTCGTCGCGAACCAGCCGCTGTCGATGGCCGGGACGCTCGACATCGACGCCGCGGAGAAGGCGGCGCGGTTCGTGCGCACGTGCGACGCGTTCAACATCCCCGTCCTCACGCTCGTCGACGTGCCGGGCTTCCTCCCGGGCGTCGACCAGGAGCACCAGGGCATCATCCGCCGGGGCGCGAAGCTCATCTACGCGTACGCCGAGGCCACTGTCCCGCTCGTCACCGTCATCACGCGCAAGGCGTACGGCGGCGCGTACATCGTCATGGGGTCCAAGCAGCTCGGCGCGGACGTCAACCTCGCGTGGCCGACGGCGCAGGTCGCCGTCATGGGCGCGGGGGGCGCGGTGAACATCCTGCAGCGCGCCGCGCTCAAGCGGGCGGCCGAGGCGGGCGAGGACGTGGAGGCGGAGCGCGCGCGGCTCGTCACGGAGTACGAGGACGCGATCGTCAACCCGTGGGACGCCGCGGAGCGTGGCTACGTCGACGCGGTGATCCGGCCGTCGGAGACGCGCGTGCAGGTCGTGCGCGCGCTGCGGGCGCTGCGCACCAAGCGCGCGAGCCTGCCCCCGAAGAAGCACGGGAACATCCCGCTGTGAGCGCCGGGACGCACGATCAGGCACGCACGACGGGGAGGGAGCGCGCATGAGCCACGAGGACGCGACGCACGGGCCGGCCCCGCTGGGGTCGGTCGACCCGGCGCCGATGCACGCCGCGGTCGACGCCCTCGCGGCGGCGCTGCACGAGTACGTCGGGGCGGCGGTCGGCGTGCGCGCCGAGTTCGGCGCGCACGAGGCCGACGAGGACCCGCGCATCCTCGCGCTCGAGGAGCGGGTCGGGACGCTCAACGCGCGCCTGTTCGACGCGCTGCACGGGTCGCTCGGCATGCACCCCGACCTCACGTCGTCGGTGTGGGAGCCCGAGGAGGGCGCGGAGGACGCTGCGCCGCGGGACGAGACGTCGCGCGACGAGGTGGCGGAGGAGTTCTACCTCGGGTTCGTCGTCGCACCGCCGGCGGGGACGACGGACGTCGGTCTCGACGACGTGGTCGGCCTCCTCGACGACGCCGGCTCCGCCGTGGTCGCGCGGCTCGTGGACTCGGGCTTCGACGTCGTGGAGTGGACGGCGTCGCGCGGCGACGCGCTCGACGACCTGGACGACGAGGACGACGGGACGGAGGGCGGCCGGTGACCGAGGAGCGCGGTGCCAGCGTGCGCGTCGTGCGCGGCACGCCCGACGAGGTCGAGGTCGCGGCGCTGGTCGCGGGCCTCGCGGCCGCTGCGGCGGCGTCGGACCTGCCCGACGACGTCGCACCCGTCGAGGAGTGGACCAACCGCGTCCGCGGGCTGCGCGGCACCGGGGCCGGGGCGACGGCGAAGAGCTTCGGCGGCCGGTCGGGCCGCCACAACGCGGACGCGTGGCGCTGGAGCCTGCACTCGTGAGCGCCGGCGCGCGCATCCGCCGGCTGCCCGTGCGATCGGTCCTGGTC
Source organism: Cellulosimicrobium sp. Marseille-Q8652 (assembly GCF_965112045.1). Taxonomy (NCBI): domain Bacteria; kingdom Bacillati; phylum Actinomycetota; class Actinomycetes; order Micrococcales; family Promicromonosporaceae; genus Cellulosimicrobium; species Cellulosimicrobium sp. Marseille-Q8652. The sequence continues at coordinate 1,998,335 of NZ_CBCOPS010000002.1, forward strand.
GAGCTCCCGGCGTCCCCGGACGCGGTGGAGACCGACCCGACGTCGCTCCCCGCGCCCGACCGGGTCGCCGCCTGGCGGCGCTGGGGCTGGGCGGTCGCGTTCGTCCCGACGGTCGCCCTCATCGTCTACCAGCGCCTCGCGGTCGGCCGCGACTGGCCCGTGCCCGAGGCCGTCGTCGTCGCCGCGACGATCGGGCTGGCCGTGACCGCGCTCCTCGCGCTCGTGCGCTACCTGGACGACCGCGGCGCGGCCGCGGTCGGACGGGGACGTCGGGCGCTGCTCGACGCACCGGTCCGCGCGACGGGCACGTTCACGCCCACGGGCCCGGTGCCGGGCAGCGGCACGGACGCTCGACGCGACGCCGAGCCGTCGCCGTCGGCACGACCGACGGACGCTCCCGTCGCCGGCCTTCTCACCGTGACCCCCGCGTCGGGCGACACCTTCTCCCGGCCGGTGCGCGTCGTCGTGCCGGCGGGGGTCGTCGGCCCGCGCGCAGGCGACCCGCTCGCCGTCTGGCACGCTCGGGACGACGAGGACGCCACGGGCGTCCTGCTCGTGCGCTACCACCGGGACTGGGCGGACGACCTCCTCGCCGCGCTGGGGACGCCTGACAGGGACGACGACGCGCACACGGCCGGGCACGAGGCGCCGCCGGACCAGGGCCCCGGCGCCTGACCACCTGCAGGCAGCCGGGCCGGCGCGAGTAGGCTCTGCGGCGTGACCGACACCACCCCTTCCGGTAACCCTGCCGCCGCTCCCGCCGTGACCCGCGAGCCGACCGCGATCGACGCCGTCGCCGAGGCCTACACGACACGTCTCGCGGAGCTCGACCCGTTCCAGGCGACGGCGATGGGCCTCACCGGGTACGACCACCTGGTGACCGACCTGTCCCCCGCCGGCCACGAGGCCCGCGCCGAGGCGGACCGCGCGGTGCTGCGCGAGCTCGACGGCCTCGAGCCCGTCGACGACGTCGACCGCGTGACCCTCGCCGCGATGCGCGAGCGCGTCGGGCTCCAGCTGGAGCTGCACGAGGCCGGCGAGACGCTCGCGAGCCTCAACAACATCGCGTCGCCCGTGCAGGAGCTGCGCGACGTGTTCGACCTCATGCCGACAGGCACGGTCGAGGCGTGGGAGAACGTCGCGGCCCGCCTCAACGGGCTGCCGAGCGCGGTCGACGGGTACATGGCGTCGCTCGCCGAGGCCGCGTCGCGCGGCGACGTCGCCGCGATCCGCCAGGTCCGGATCGGCGTGCAGCAGTCGCGCGAGCTCGCCGACGCGCAGACCTCGTTCTTCACGACCTTCGTCCAGGGCGAGGAGGCCGCGGCGGTCCTCGACGACTCCTCGGCGTGCTCGCTCGTTCGCGCCGAGCTCGAGCGCGGTGCCGCCGCGGCGCGCGAGGCGTACGGGCGGCTGGCCGACTTCCTCGAGACGACGCTCGCCCCGCAGGCGCGCACCGAGGACGCCGTCGGGCGCGAGCGGTACGCGCTGCTCTCCCGGACGTTCCTCGGCGCCGAGGTGGACCTCGACGAGACGTACGCGTGGGGGCTCGAGGAGCTCGCGCGCGTCGTCGCTGAGCAGGAGGAGATCGCGCAGCGGATCGCGGGCCCCGGCGCGAGCGTCGAGGACGCCGTCGCCGCGCTCGACGCCGACCCGTCCCGCACGCTCACGGGCACCGACGCCCTGCGGTCCTGGATGCAGGAGACCTCGGACGCCGCCATCACGGCGCTGAACGGCACGCACTTCGACATCCCCGCGCCGGTCCTCGACCTCGAGTGCATGATCGCGCCCACCCAGACCGGCGGGATCTACTACACGCCGCCGAGCGACGACTTCTCGCGCCCCGGCCGCATGTGGTGGTCGGTCCCCGCCGACGTCACGGAGTTCAACACGTGGCGCGAGAAGACGACGGTCTTCCACGAGGGCGTCCCCGGCCACCACCTCCAGTGCGGCCAGGCGGTGTACGCGCGGGCCACGCTCAACACGTGGCGCCGCCTCGCGTGCTGGGTCTCCGGACACGGCGAGGGCTGGGCCCTGTACGCGGAGCGCCTCATGGCCGACCTGGGCTTCCTCGAGGACGACGGCGACCGGCTCGGCATGCTCGACGCCCAGCGCATGCGCGCGGCGCGCGTCGTGCTCGACATCGGCGTCCACCTCGGCCTGCCGGCGCCCGAGGAGTGGGGTGGCGGGATCTGGGACGCGGACAAGGCGTGGACCTTCCTCAGGGCCAACGTCAACATGCCCGAGTCCTTCGTGCGCTTCGAGCTCGACCGCTACCTCGGGTGGGCCGGCCAGGCGCCGTCGTACAAGGTCGGCCAGCGCCTGTGGGAGCAGACCCGCGACGCGGCCCGCGCGGCCGCCGAGGCTCGCGGGGAGACGTTCGACGTCAAGGCGTTCCACGAGCGCGCGCTCAACCTCGGCTCCGTCGGTCTGGACGTGCTGCGCGGCGCGCTGGCCTGACGCGTGACGGACGTCCTGGTCGGCTTCGCGATCATCGCCGTGGTCGTCGCGGCCGGGTACCTGTGCGCGCGGCTGCGCATCGGGGGCCCGGACGCGAGGACCGCGCTCAACCAGGTGGGCTTCTTCGTCGCGAGCCCGGCTCTCCTGTTCACGGTGCTCGCGCGGGCCGACGTCGCGGCGCTCGTCCAGGCGCCGCTGGCGGTCGCGGCGGTGGGCGCCGTCGTGGCCGCCGGCGTGTTCGTCCTCGCGAACCGCCTGTGGCTGCGCCTGCCCGCGCCGGAGGCCACCGTCGGCGCCGTCGGCTCCGGCTACGTGAACGCGAACAACATCGGCCTGCCCGTCGCGGTCTACGTGCTCGGCGACGCGACCGCCGTCGTGCCGGTCATCCTGCTGCAGCTGCTCGTCCTCGCGCCCGTCGCCCTGCTCGTCCTCGACGCGACGACGAGCGGCCGGATGTCGTGGCGCTTCGTCCTCGCGCAGCCCGTGCGCAACCCGATCATCCTCGGGTCGGCCGCGGGCGCCGTCGTCTCGCTGACGGGCTGGACCCCGCCGGTCGCCGTCATGGCGCCGCTGGACATCCTCGGCGGCGCGGCCATCCCGATGATCCTGCTCGCGTTCGGGATGTCGCTGCACGGGACCCGGCCGCTGCGGCGCGGCGAGGCGCGCGCGGCGGTCTGGGTCGCGAGCGGCGTCAAGCTGCTCGTCATGCCGCTCGTCGTCTTCGTCGTCGCGCGGTACGCCTTCGGGTTCGACGACGCCGCGGTCGCCGCCGCGGTGACGCTCGCCGCGCTGCCGTCGGCCCAGAACGTCTACAACTACGCGGCGCGGTTCGGCCGCGGCGAGATCCTCGCGCGCGACACGATCCTCGTCACGACGCTCGCGTCACCCGTCGTGCTCGTCGTCGCGGCCGTGCTGCTGTCCTGAGGAGTACTCACGGTCACGAGCATGACTGATCGGCCGGTGAGCCACCCTGGGTACCTCTGTGCGTTCTGCGGCGAACCGACCGAGGACGCTCCTCGCTACCTCAGCCTTGACGCTCCGGGCCGCTGGTTGGTTCAGAGTCCGCCTGGATACGACGACAGCCAGTCGGCGTGGCGCCCTCTCAGGGCGTCGCGTTCGACCGTGCTCGGGAGCAGAACGTCGGTTCCGCCGCCGTACGGGCAGTAGAGCCACGAGAGATCGTGAGCGCCGATGACGATGTGAGACTGGCCGTCTGCTGCCCTGAGCAGGAGTGCCTCGATCTCCTGCTCTGACAGATCTGACGTTGCCCAGAGGTAGCTCTGGCCGTCGTCGCCGTCTGGATCGCTGATCCGCCAGGGCCAAGCCCCTGGCAGGTGACGCTTCGACCAGCCCGCGGCCACGTCCCGCCAGTCCCAGTCGACGCCGATCACGTGCAGGCCGTTCCAGACGCGGGAGTCGGCAGAGCCGAGCAACTCGTGCAGGACGGTGCGATGCCGTCGCAGGATCTCCTCGTCGTCGGTCGCGTTCTCCGCGTATCGCCTCGACTCGCTCAGGCTGTGAAACCGGACCCACCGGTCGGGGTACTCGACCCGCACCATGTGACTCAGCGGCTCCACAGCGGGCCACCTGCGCTCCCACATAGCGGTGAGTCGCACCGCACGCGCACTGACCTCTCCTCGTGTGAACGCGCCATGGCGCCCTCGCAGGAGCCGCCAGAGGCTCGCCACTGCACCACGCGCTCCCATGACCCTGAACTCAAGCCCGGAGCGAAGCAGATCGAGCGCTGGCGGCGGACGCATGGGCGGGAGCGTAGCGGCCCTCGGCAAGCCAGCCCATCACTCCAGACGATCACGCACACGCCCCTGCCAAGAGCACCGCGAGCCTCACCCGGAATGACGGAGACGCGCCCTAGCCGGCTCCCATGTCAAAGACCACCCAGCGGCCGCCCTGCTCCACGAGCAGGACGGCCCAGGTGACTGGCTCCCCGTTCGTCATCGAGCTGTCGGCCTGTTCGGGCGTGAATGTCAGGTTCACCGCAGCGGTGTTCGCCTCGTCGTACGCAGTTCCTGTGCCCGCATCATCGACCGTCGCGCCGATGGTCGCCTCGGTCAGGTACCCGTGGGCCAGCCAGGTCCGTTCCAAACTGTCGAGGAAGCCCGACGTCGTTATCTCTGCGACGAGCTCCGCATCGCGGTCGTTGACGGCGTCGACGACCGCTTGGACCACCTGGGCCGGCTCGGCATCGGCGGCTGGTGCGGCGACGAGAGAACCGGCGGGTACCCCCGCACAACCGCCCAGGGCCGCACCACCGAACACCACTGCGATGGCAACGCTGCAGCGCCCCGATGCGAACCTCGACATGCTCGGACTGTAGCGGAGCGGGTGGCAGTGATGGCTGCGGTCGGTCCCCGGCGAGACGATGCCACCGCTCACCCCGCTCCGGCCCGACGACTGGGCATCGGACCACTGACACGGCTGTCGGCAGCTCGTGGCACCAGCGCGGCGGGTAGTCTGCGCGGGTGCTCCGACTCGTGCTCGCCTCGCGCTCCCCTGCCCGCCTGACGACCCTGCGCTCGGCCGGCGTGGACCCGGCGGTCCGCGTGTCCGACGTCGACGAGGACGCCGTCCTGCGGGACGCGGCGGAGCGCTACGGCGACCTCGCCCCCGTCGACGCCGTGCTCGTGCTGGCGCGCGCCAAGGCCGAGGAGGTCGCGCGCGTCCTCGACGCCGAGGCCGGCGCGGACGACGCCGTGGACGGAGCAGCTGCCGACGGTGCCGACGCCGACCTCCTCGTCGCGTGCGACTCGATGCTCGAGCTCGACGGCGACATCCTGGGCAAGCCGCGCGACGCCGACGACGCGCGCGAGCGGTGGCGCGCGATGCGCGGACGCGCGGGCGTGCTGCACACCGGCCACTGGCTGGTCGACCTGCGCCACCACGACGACGGCGGCACCGGAGCGACGCTGGGCGCGACCGCCTCGACGACCGTCCACTTCGCCGACCTGACCGACGCGGAGATCGACGCCTACGTCGCGACGGGCGAGCCGCTGCACGTCGCCGGGGCGTTCACCGTCGACGGGATCGGCGGCCCGTACGTCGAGCGCATCGAGGGCGACCACCACAACGTCGTCGGCATCAGCCTGCCGCTCGTCCGGGAGATGCTCGACGAGGTCGGCGTGGCCTGGCACGAGCTCCGCGGCTGAGCCCTCACGAGCGCGCGGAGTTGTCGGTGCCGGACAACCTCGTGTCGCGCGAGGCTCCCGTACGGGGATCGCTATGGAGGTTTCCTCCAACCACCCCGGACGCGCCTTGGCCGCATCTCCAATCTTGTCCGGTACCGGGCGCCGGAGCGTGATCGGCGGTCCGGCCACGCGTTACCGTGAGCCGTGCCCGCGAACCCCTCCCGCCCCCTGACCAAGGTCCTCATCGCGAACCGCGGCGAGATCGCCGTCCGGATCGCCCGCGCGTGCGCCGACGCCGGCGTCGCGTCGGTCGCGGTCTACGCGGACCCGGACCGTCAGGCCCTGCACGTGCGCGTCGCCGACGAGGCGTTCGCGCTGGGCGGCGCCCGCGCGGCCGAGACCTACCTCGACGTCGACAAGCTGCTGGACGTCGCGCGGCGCTCCGGTGCCGACGCGGTGCACCCCGGGTACGGCTTCCTCGCGGAGAACGCCGGCTTCGCGCAGGCCGTGATCGACGCCGGTCTCGTGTGGATCGGCCCGCCGCCCGCCGCGATCGACGCGCTCGGCGACAAGGTGAGCGCGCGCCACATCGCACAGCGCGCCGGCGCGCCGCTCGTCCCGGGCACGTCCGACCCCGTCGCCGACGCGAGCGAGGTGCACGCCTTCGCGGCCGAGCACGGCCTGCCGATCGCGATCAAGGCCGCGTTCGGCGGCGGCGGCCGTGGCCTCAAGGTCGCGCGCGTCGCGGAGGAGATCGACGAGCTCTACGAGTCGGCGGTCCGCGAGGCCGTGGCCGCGTTCGGGCGGGGCGAGTGCTTCGTCGAGCGCTACCTCGACACCCCGCGCCACGTCGAGACGCAGTGCCTCGCCGACGAGCACGGCACCGTCGTCGTGGTGTCCACGCGCGACTGCTCGCTCCAGCGGCGGCACCAGAAGCTCGTCGAGGAGGCACCCGCGCCGTACCTCACCGCCGAGCAGGAGGCCGAGCTCTACAAGGCGTCCGAGGCGATCCTGCGCGAGGCCGGGTACGTCGGTGCGGGCACGTGCGAGTTCCTCGTCGGCGCCGACGGCACCATCTCGTTCCTCGAGGTCAACACGCGTCTCCAGGTCGAGCACCCCGTGTCCGAGGAGATCAGCGGCATCGACCTCGTGCGTGAGCAGCTGCGCATCGCCGCGGGCGAGCCGCTCGGGTACACGTCCGTCGCCACGCGGGGGCACTCGATCGAGTTCCGCATCAACGGCGAGGACCCGGCCGCGAACTTCCTGCCCGCGCCGGGCCGCATCTCGACCCTGCGCTTCCCGTCCGGTCCGGGCGTGCGCGTCGACTCGGGCGTCGTCGAGGGCGACACGATCTCCGGCGCGTTCGACTCGATGATCGCCAAGGTCATCGTCACGGGTGCCACGCGCCGGCAGGCGGTCGAGCGGTCGCGCCGCGCGCTGCGCGAGCTCGAGATCGAGGGCATCCCGACCGTCGTCCCGTTCCACCGCGCCGTGCTCGACGCCGAGGCGTTCGTGCCCGCGGGCGACGGGCCGTTCCGCGTGCACACGCGCTGGATCGAGACCGAGTTCGCCGACACCCTCGCCTCGCTGGCGCCGGCGTCCTCCGCGACGTCGGACGACGAGGGCGACGAGGCCCCGGCCACCGAGCGCGTCGTCGTGGAGGTCGGCGGCAAGCGGCTCGAGGTCGTGCTCCCGGCCGGGCTCGGCATGGCCGCCGGTCGCGCCCGCAGCGCGAACGCCGCGCGTCGTCCCGCCCGCCGTGCCGCGGCGCGCTCCAACGGAGGCTCGTCCAGCACGACCCTGGCGTCGCCGATGCAGGGCACGATCGTCAAGGTCGCGGTCGAGGACGGGGTCCAGGTCGCCGAGGGCGACCTCGTCGTCGTGCTCGAGGCGATGAAGATGGAGCAGCCGCTGCTCGCGCACCGCGCCGGGACGGTGCGGTCGCTCGTCGCGAGCGCCGGGGCGAGCGTGAGCGCCGGCACCGCGATCTGCGAGATCGTCGACTGAGGCGCCTCCCCGCGCGTCCCGGACGTGGCGGGGCGGACGTCAGTCGCGGTCGCGGCTCGCGGTGACGGCCGCCGGCTCGGCGACCGCGTGCTGCCCCGCGGCGCGCATCGCCCGACGTCCCGACGGCAGGGCGACGGCGACGGCGATGACGGCGAACATGAGGATCCCCGAGACGACGAGCAGCGACTCGACGGTGAAGCGGTCCGCGAGGGGACCGAAGACGACCATGCCGAGCGGCATCGACACCGCCATGACGATCCCGACGAACCCGAAGACGCGCCCCTGCCGCTCCGGCTCGACCGTCTCCTGCAGGATCGTCATCGACGTCGTCGAGAACGGCGGCACCGCCAGGCCCAGCAGGAACATGAAGGTGAAGAACACCCACATGTTCGTCGAGAGCCCCATCGCGACGGACAGGATCCCGAAGACGAACGTCGCGCCGACCATCATCGCGATGCGGTTCTTCAGCCCTCCCCACGTGGCGAGGAGCACGCCGCCGAGCAGCATGCCGACGGAGAAGGCGACCTCGTTGACGGTCAGCTTCCACACCTCCTCGCCGAACGAGCGGGCGACCATGAGCGGCGTGAGGTACGACGGCGCCACGATGAGCAGGAAGATCGCCGCGTAGAGCCCGAGGACCCACCGGACGAACGCGTGGGAGCCGAGGTACCGGAACCCCTCGACGAGGTCGTCGAAGTACCCGGCGCGGTCCGCCCCGGCGCGGGCGTGCGCGAGCGTCGGGACGGGGACGAGCAGGAGCAGCCCGATGCCGATCGCGGCGGTGACGACGTCGACGAAGAACACGGCGACGAGCGACGCGCTCGCGTAGACCGCTGCCGCGACGGCCGGGGCGAGCAGCATCATGGCGGACTGGATCGACTGGTTGATGCCGTTGACACGCAGGAGCTTGCTCGTCGGCACGATCTGGGGCAGGAGCGCCGCGACCGCCGGGGTCTGGATGCCCGCGCCCGTCGAGCGGATCGCGAGCGCGGCGTAGATGAGCCACAGGTCGTCGGAGCCCCCGAGCATGAGCAGCGCGAGCGCGAGGGTCGTGAGGGCGATCGTCGCGTCGGCCGCGACGATGAGCACCTTGCGGTTGACGCGGTCCGCCCACACGCCGCCGAAGATGGACACGACGGCCTGCGGGAGGAAGCCGAAGAGCGTGCTCAGCGCGAGCACCGAGCCCGACTTCGTCTCGATGGTCAGGTGCCACAGGACCGCGTACTGCACGAGCATCGACCCGAACAGCGAGACGGTCTGGCCCGAGAGGAAGACCGCCGCGTCGCGCCGCCAGCGGGGCAGCGCGGCGACGTCGTCGGGCACGTCGCCCGCGGGCTCGGGGGTCGTGCCGTCGGCGGGGTGGTCGCCCGTGGGCGCGTCGTTCTCGTACGGCGTATGACTCACCCGGACATCCTCGCCCGAGCCACCGACACCGGTCCACGACTTTCCCTGACCTGTGCCTACCGCGTGGGCGACGCGGCCGGTCCTGCCTCGCCGGCGTGGGCGACGTTCGTCAGCTGGCGCCACACGAGCGCCAGCGTCAGTCCCGCCCCGGCGAACGCGAACCAGAACGGCGCGGTGATCCCCCACGCCTCGGCGAGGATCCCGCCGAGGAGCTGCCCCACGACGACCCCGCCGTACACGCAGACCATGTAGGCGGCCGAGACGCGCCCCTGGAGCTCGGTCGGCACCGCACGCTGGCGCACGGTGCTCGACACCGTCCCCCACACGAACGCGTAGAGCCCGAACACGCCCATGAGGACGATCGCGACCGTGCCGGACGTGGTGAGCGCGAGCGCCGCGTGCATGAGCACCTCGAGCGTCAGGCACGCGCGCATGAGGGTCGCGAGGCGCACGTGCCGCTCGAGCCACCCGTAGCAGCCGATGGCGACGATCCCCCCGACGGCCGACGCCGTGGTGAGCAGCCCGAACCCGACCTCGCCCATGGCGAGGTGGTCGATCGCGTACTTGACGAGGACCGCCCACGGCGCGGCCCACGTGATGTTGAAGGCGAGGATGACGAGCGCGAGGGTGCGCACCGGCGGGTTGCCGAGGATCCAGCGCACGCCCTCGGCGATGTCCTGGCGCACGTGGGTGCGGCTCTCGCGGACAGGACCGGGCGTCGTCGCGATGCGCGCGACGAGCAGCACCGCGAGGAGGATGCAGACCGCCTGCACGACGAACGGCCAGACCATCCCGGCCGCGAAGAGGAACGCGCCGACCGGTGGCCCGACGAGCTGGTTGCCCACGAGGAAGCCTGCCTGGAGGCGCGCGTTGCCGGTGCCGAGGTCCCGACGGTCGACGAGCATCGGCAGCAGCGTGCTGGCCGTCGTGTCGACGAAGACCTCGGCGACGCCGAGGCAGAAGAGCGCGGCGAGCACGACGCCGATGCCGACGCGCCCCGTGGCGACGAAGGCGCACAGCACGCCGACGACTCCCGCCCGCGCGAGGTTCGCCCCGACGACGAGGAGGCGCCGGTCGACCCGGTCGGCGATCGCACCGGCCCACAGCCCGAAGAGGAGCCACGGCAGCCGCTGGACCAGCGCGGCGAGCGCGACGAGGAACGCCGATCCCGTCTGCGACTGCACGAGCAGCGGGCCGGCGGCGAGCGCGATCCCGTCCCCGATGTTGCTCGTCCACGACGACCCGACGAGCCAGCGGAAGCTCGTCCCCATGCGCCGCGGGACGACGACCTCCACGACCCGGCCCATGCCCCGTCCTTCGCTCACAAGGGGCAGAGCCTACGTGCCCGCGCGACCACCGCGGCGCGCCGTCGGCGGGACGCTCGCGTCCGGCGCACCACCGCCTGGCAGCATGGCACCGTGACGATCCCCACCGCCCCGCGACCCGGGCGACCCCGCGCCCCGTCTCCCGCCATCTGCAGCCCGGCGACGGGTGGGTCGAGTGCGCGTGCGGCCGGCGGCACTGGGGTCTGTTCGGCGCGGCAGGGCTGCTCCTCGCGCGCCGCGGCGCGGACGGCCGGGCGCGCGACGTCGTCCTGCAGCACCGCGCGCCGTGGAGCGACCAGGGCGGGACGTGGGGCGTGCCGGGCGGCGCCGTCGGGCCCGACGAGACGCCGGAGCAGGGCGCGCTGCGCGAGGCGCACGAGGAGGCGGGCATCGACCCGGACACCGTGCGCGTCCTCGGGGAGCGCGTGCTGGACCACGGCCCGTGGCGCTACACGACCGTCGTCGCCGAGGTGGCCGACGGAGCCGACCTCGCACCGACCGCGACCGACGCCGAGAGCGTCGAGGTGCGGTGGGTCCCCGTCGACGACGTCGCGGGGCTCCCTCTGCTCCCGGCCTTCGCCGACGCGTGGCCGCCGCTGCGCGCCCTGCTCGACGGCTCGCCGCAGGCCTGACGCGCCGCTCCCGACTACACCCGCGCCGGTCCGAGGTCGCGCACCGCGGGACCGATCGTCTCGCCGTACGCGCGCAGGGTCTCGTCCTTCGCGTCGTGCTGGAGGTAGACCGCGAACTGGTCGACGCCGAGCGCGGCGAGCTCGCGCAGGCGCTCGACGTGCCTCTCCGGCGGACCGACCAGGCAGAACCGGTCGACGATCTCGTCCGTGACGAACGCCGTGTGCGAGTTCCCGGCCCGGCCGTGCTCGTTGTAGTCGTAGCCGTCGCGCCCGGCGACGAACGCCGTGAGGGCGGCGGGGATCGACACGCCCGCGGACTCCTCCGTGCCGCCCGGACCGTAGCGCGCGACGATCTCGGCGACGTGGTTCCCGACCATCCCGCCGAACCAGCGGCACTGGTCGTAGGCGTGGCGCAGCACGCCGTCCGTGCCCGACGCCGCCGGGTCGGTCACGTACGCGGGCGCGGCGACGCAGATGCTCACCGCGTCCGGGTCGCGGCCCGCGCGCTCGGCGGCAGCGCGCACCGCGGCGACCGACCAGGCCACGACGTCGGGGTCCGCGAGCTGGAGGATGAACCCGTCACCCACCTCGCCCGCGAGGGCGAGCGCCCTGGGCCCGTACGCGGCGACCCAGACCGGCAGCCGGGAGCCGGGGCTCCACGGCAGCCGCAGCGTCGCGCCGCGGTACTCGACGGCCTCGCCCGACGCGAGACCCCGGATGACGCGGATCGCCTCGCGGAGCTCGGCCAGGGTCACGGGGCGCCCGTTGATGACGCGCACGGCGGAGTCCCCGCGCCCGATCCCGCAGATCGTCCGGTTGCCGAACATCTCGTTGAGGGTCGCGAAGAGCGACGCCGTGACCGTGACGTCGCGCGTCGCGGGGTTCGTGACCATCGGTCCGACGGTGACCCGGTGGGTGGCCGAGAGGATCTGGGAGTACACGACGAACGGCTCCTCCCACAGCAGGTGCGAGTCGAACGTCCACACGTGGCTGAACCCGTACGTCTCCGCCTGGCGGGCGAGGTCGACGACCCGCCACGCCGGCGGGTCGTTCTGCAGCACCACTCCCAGGTCCACGCGTCCTCCTCGATCGGTCCCGGCGCGGCCGCGCCCGGCGACGCCCTCAGCGCAGGTAAGCCGACAGCCCGCGCCGCAGGAACTGCCCGTGACCGGGGCTCCCGTGGTACGCGCCGTCCTCCACGAGGACCCGGCCGCGCGACATGACGACGTCGACGTGCCCGTCGACCTCGAACCCCTCCCACGCGGAGTGGTCCATGTTCATGTGGTGCGTCGTGTCGTACCCGATCGAGGTGTGCCCGGCCGGGTCGTAGACCACGACGTCGGCGTCGGCACCCGGCGCGATCACGCCCTTGCGGCCGTCGAGGCCGAACATGCGCGCCGGCGTCGTGCAGCACAGCTCGACCCAGCGCTCGCGCGAGATCTTCCCGTCGACGACGCCCTGGTAGAGCAGGTCGAGCCGGTGCTCGACGCCGCCGATCCCGTTGGGGATCTTCGAGAAGTCGCCGCGGCCGAGCTCCTTCTGCTCCTTCATGCAGAACGGGCAGTGGTCGGTGCTCACGACCGACAGGTCACCGGTGCGCAGGTACCGCCACAGCTCGTCCTGGTGGCCCTCGGCGCGCGAGCGCAGCGGGGTCGAGCACACCCACTTCGCGCCCTCGAGGTCGCCCCACTCCTCGCTGCGCGCCGCGAGCTGCTCCTCGAGCGACAGGTAGAGGTACTGCGGGCACGTCTCGCCGAACACGTTCCACCCCTCGCCGCGGGCCCGCGCGAGCGTCTCGACGGCCTGCTTCGCGGACATGTGCACGACGTACAGCGGTGCGCCCGTGAGCCGCGCGAGCATGATCGCGCGGTGCGTCGCCTCCTCCTCGGTCTCCCACGGCCGCGTGGTGCCGTGGAAGAACGGGCCGGTGTCGCCGCGGTCGAGCGCCTGCCGCACGAGCACGTCGATCGCGATGCCGTTCTCGGCGTGCATCATGACCACGGACCCGTTGTCGCGCGCCTTCTGCATGGCCCGCAGGATCTGCCCGTCGTCGCTGTAGAGCACGCCCGGGTAGGCCATGAAGAGCTTGAAGCTCGTGATCCCCTCGTCGACGAGCTCGTCCATCGCCTTGAGGGCGTCGTCGTCGACGCCCCCGAGGATCTGGTGGAAGCCGTAGTCGACGGCGCACCGCCCGGCGGCCTTCTCGTGCCACGCGGCGAGCCCGTCCTGGACGCGCTCGCCGGTGCGCTGCACCGCGAAGTCGACGATCGTCGTCGTGCCTCCCCACGCCGCGGCGCGCGTCCCGGTCTCGAACGTGTCGGACGCGTGGGTGCCCCCGAACGGCAGCTCCATGTGCGTGTGACAGTCGACGGCGCCCGGGACGACGTACTTGCCCGTCGCGTCGACGACGCGCTCGGCGTTCCTGGCGAGGTCGGCGCCGAGGCTCGTGTCCCCGGGCCGCAGCAGCGCGGCGACCTGCTCGCCGTCGACGAGCACGTCGGCGAGCGTCGAGCCCGTGGGCCCGACGACGGTTCCTCCGCGGATCAGCGTGTGCGGCATCGCGTGGTCTCCTCTCGAGCGGTGCGGGTCGGTGCGGCCGTCCGGTCGTCACGCGCGCCGGCGGTCACGGCCGGGTGAGGTCGTCGTACGCGTCGGGCCGGCGGTCGCGGTAGAACTGCCAGCGGTCGCGCACGACCCGGAGCAGGTCGAGGTCGAGGTCCCGCACGACGAGCTCCTCCTCGTAGGCGTCGGCCGTGTCCCCGACGAACGACCCCTCGGGGTCGACGAAGTACGACGTGCCGTAGAAGTCGTCGTCGCCGAGGTCCTCGACGCCCACGCGGTTGATCGCGCCGACGTAGTACTCGTTGGCGACGGCGGCGGCGGGCTGCTCGAGCCGCCACAGGTAGTTGGACAGCCCGCGGCTCGTCGCGCTGGGGTTGAGCACGATCTCCGCGCCGTTCAGCCCGAGCGCTCGCCACCCCTCGGGGAAGTGCCGGTCGTAGCAGATGTAGACGCCGACGCGCCCCACCGCGGTGTCGAACACCGGGTAGCCGAGGTTGCCGGGGCGGAAGTAGAACTTCTCCCAGAACCCGCGCACGTGCGGGATGTGGGTCTTGCGGTACTTGCCGAGGTAGCGCCCGTCGGCGTCGATCACGGCGGCGGTGTTGTACAGGACGCCCGGCTGCTCCTCCTCGTACACCGGCAGCACGACGACGGTCCCGAGCTCGGCCGCGAGCGCCGAGAACCGCTCGACCGTCGGCCCGGGGACGGACTCGGCGTACGCGTAGTACGCGGCGTCCTGCACCTGGCAGAAGTACGGGCCGTAGAACAGCTCCTGGAAGCACACGAGCCGCGCGCCCTGGTCGGCGGCGTCGCGCAGGTGCTTCTCGTGGACGTCGATCATCGACTCCTTGTCGCCGGTCCAGCGGACCTGCGTGAGTGCGGCGCGCACGGTGGTCATGACCCCTCCTTCGTCCTGGGCTTCCCGATGTGGTCGTCGGCGACGTCGAGCGCCGCGTCGATCGCGGCGAGGCCGTGCTCGAGGTCGTCGGCGGACGTGACGAGCGGCGGCGCGACGTGCAGGCGGTTGAAGTGGACGAACGGCCACACGCCGCGCTCCTTGACCGCGGCGACGACCGCCCCCATCGGCGCGGCGGCGGGTCCGCTCGCGTTGAACGGGACGAAGGGCTCGCGCGTCTCCCGGTCGCGCACGAGCTCGACCGCCCAGAAGAACCCGAGCCCGCGCACCTCGCCGACGGACGGGTGCCGGGCGGCGATCTCGCGCAGCCGCGGACCGACCAGGTCGTCGCCGAGGCGGCGGACCCGCTCGAGGATCCGGTCGTCCTCGAACGTGCGGATCGACTCGACCGCGACGGCGCACGCCAGGGGGTGGCCGGAGTAGGTGAGCCCGCCCGGGAACACGCGGTCGTCGAAGGTCCGCGCGACGTGCTCGGCGATGAGGACGCCGCCGAGCGGCACGTACCCGGAGTTGACGCCCTTGGCGAAGGTCACGAGGTCGGGCACGACGCCCCAGCGGTCGACGGCGAACCACTCCCCGACCCGGCCGAAGCCGACCATCACCTCGTCGGTGACGAGCAGGATCCCGTGCTCGTCGCACAGCGCGCGCACGCCCGCGAGGTAGCCGTCGGGCGGGACGAGAACTCCGTTCGTCCCGACGACCGTCTCGAGCAGGATCGCCGCGATCGTCCCGGGCCCCTCGAGGGTCACGACCTCGCGCAGGTGCACGAGCGCGCGCTCGCCCTCCTCGGCGTCGTCGCGCGCGCCGAAGGCCGAGCGGTACGTGTACGGGCCGAGGAAGTGGCGCACCTGCGGGTCGGGCGCGACCTCGTTCGGCCAGCGTCGCGGGTCGCCCGTGAGGGTGATCGCCGTGCCGGTGTTCCCGTGGTACGACCGATAGGCGGAGAGCACCTTGGCGCGTCCTGTGTGCAGGCGTGCGAGCCGCACCGCGTTCTCGACGGCGTCCGCGCCGCCGTTCGTGAAGAACACGCGCCACGGACGGTCGCCCGACGCGTCGCCGCCCGCCGAGCCCGCCGAACCCGGCGCGCGCTCGACGAGCAGCCGCGCGAGCTCTCCCCGGACGTCGTTCGCGAACGTGGGGCCGACCGTCGCGAGCCGCGCCGCCTGCGCCTGGATCGCGGCGACGAGGCGCGGGTGCTGGTGGCCCAGGTTGAGGTTGACGAGCTGGGACGCGAAGTCGAGGTAGCGGTCGCCGTCCTCGTCCCAGAACCACGCGCCCTCGCCGCCTGCGACGGGCAGCGGCGAGATCGCGCCCTGGGCGGACCACGAGTGGAAGACGTAGCGGTCGTCGGCGCGCGTGCGCGAGACCGACCGCGCCGTCGCCCCGTGCGCGAGGTCCTCCGTCGTCACGCGTCCCTCCTCTCCGGTCACCGTGGCTGGTGGGTGGTTGCTCGACCGCCGTCCCGTCACCGCGTCCGCGGGAAGCCGAGGTCCACGGCGGACGTCGCCGGGTCGGGCCAGCGCGTCGTGACGACCTTCGTGCGCGTGTAGAACTGGACGCTCTCGGGTCCGTAGACGTGCAGGTCGCCGAACAGCGAGCTCTTCCACCCGCCGAACGAGTAGTAGCCGACGGGGACCGGGATGGGGACGTTCACGCCGATCATCCCGGCGCGCGCGTCGACCGCGAACGCGCGTGCGGCGCCGCCGTCGCGCGTGAAGACCGCCGCGCCGTTGCCGTACGGGTTGTCGTTCACGAGTCCCACGGCCTCGTCGTAGGTGTCGGCGCGGACGACGGACAGCACGGGCCCGAAGATCTCCTCGCGGTAGACCGTGTGCTCGGGTCGCACGTGGTCCACGAGCGTCGGACGGAGGAAGAAGCCCGCCGTCAGGTCGGCGGCGCCCGGCGTTCCGTCACGGGCGGAGCCCGGCCCGGGACGACCGTCGACGACGAGCGTCGCCCCCTCGGCCTCGGCCGTCGCCACCCGGGCGGCGACGCGGTCGCGGTGCTCGGCGGTGATGAGCGGGCCCATCTGCGACGCCGGGTCGTCCCCCGGCCCGACGACGAGGCGCCCCACCCGCTCCCGGATCGCCTCGACGAGGGGGTCGGCCACGGCGCCGACCGCGACGAGCACCGAGACGGCCATGCACCGCTCGCCCGCCGAGCCGTACGCCGCGGAGACGGCCGCGTCGGCGGCGACGTCCACGTCGGCGTCGGGGAGGACGACCATGTGGTTCTTCGCGCCGCCGAGCGCCTGGACCCGCTTGCCGTGCCGCGACGCGGTCTCGTAGACGTACCGCGCGACCGGCGTCGACCCGACGAAGCTCACGGCCTCGACGTCGGGGTGCTCGAGCAGCCGCTCGACGGCGACGCGGTCGCCCTGCACGACGTTCACCACGCCGTCGGGCAGCCCCGCCTCCTGGAGCAGCCGGGCGACGACGAGCGACGCCGACGGGTCGCGCTCGCTCGGCTTGAGCACGACCGTGTTCCCGCACGCGATCGCGTTCGGGATCATCCACAGCGGCACCATCGCCGGGAAGTTGAACGGCGTGACGCACGCGACGACCCCGAGGGGCTGCTTCACCTCGTGCACGTCCACGCCCGCGGACGCCTGCTCGGTGTACCCGCCCTTGAGGAGCTGGCCGATGCCGCACGCGAACTCCACGCACTCGAGCGCGCGGGCCACCTCGCCCGCGGCGTCGGAGAGCACCTTCCCGTGCTCGGCGCTCACGACCGCCGCGATCTCCTCCCGGTGCTCCACGAGGAGCTGGTGGAACGCGAAGAGGATCTCGACGCGGCGCGAGACGCTCGTCGCGCGCCATGCCGGGAACGCCTCGCGGGCAGCCGACACGGCGGCGTCGACGTCCTCCGCGGACGCGAGCGCGACGCGGCCCGAGACGGTGCCGCGCGCGGGGTCGTGCACCGGGGCGTGCCGGTCGGCGTCCGTGCGCAGCGTGCCGCCGACCCAGTGCCCGACGACGGGAGGCGTCCCGGGCGCGCCGGCGGGCCGGGTGCCGGTCCCGTCGCGGTCCACGGCCGTGCTGTCCGGCGCGGCGGGGATCCTCGCGCCCCTCCTCGCGTTCGTGGCGCTCGTGGCGTTCGTGGCGCCCAGCGTCCGGGTCGTGCGGTCCACGTCTCCTCCTCGCGCGCCGAGGTGGCGGCGCGCCGTCGCAGCCGATCTCCCAGTGTGGCACGGATCACATCCCGGCACCGGGCGGCACGAGCGCCACGGCGGGCGGGCGCCGGTACGGACGTCGCGGGCCCACCGGGCGCCCGGTACCTTCGGACCCGTGAGCGCGACGCCGCAGGCTCCCCCCACCCCCACCGATGACACCTCGGGCACGCCGGTGCCACCGGCCCGGCCGGACCGGGACCCTCGTCGCGCCGTCCTCGTCCTGCTCGTCCTCGTGACCGCGCTCGTCGTCGAGCTGGTCCGGTCGAGCGGTCCCCTCCTCGACCACGCGTTCGCCGCGGGGATCTCGACCGTCGCGCTCACGGCCCTCGCGACCTACTCCGCGCCGGGCCTCCTCGTCGTGATGATCGCCGCCCGGCTCGAGATCACGGGCAGGGTCGTGCTGCTCGCGGTCGCCGCCCTCGTCGTCGCGCGGCTCGCGCTCCAGGGCCTCGGCACCGCGATCGCCGGGGGCGCGGACCTCGGGCTCGTGCGCTACGGCGTCGGGCTCGCGACCGTCGCCCTGGGGATCGCCGCGCTCGTGGTCGTCGCCGCGTTCGCGAGCGGCACCCGGCCCCGGCCGCCTGGGGGCCCCCTCCCCGACCACCCTCCGGCGAGCGGCCGCGCGCGCGGCGGTCTCGTCGCTCTCGGCGTGACGCTCGGCGCCCTGCTCGCCGCGGCGCTCAGCGCGGTCCTCGGCACGTGGGACGCCTACTGGCGCAGCGGGTTCCTCGCCTGGGCCCTCACGGTCGCGGTCGGTCTCGGGGCGCTCGCGTGCGCGTGGGTCGCGCGGGACCGCGCCGCGTGGCCCGGCGCCCGGGGGCTCTGGCTGCTCGGCCCGTTCCTCGCGCTGGTCGTGCAGGCGCTCGCGAACCCGGCCTTCGTCGCCTCGCAGTCCGGCGTCGCGCTCGCCCCGGCGGTCGCGGCGCTCGCCGCCGCCGCGCTCGTGACGGCCTGGGCGGTGCCGTGGCTCGTGCGTGTCGCCCGGGGCGACCGGGGCGCCGGGCGGCTCGTCGCCGTCTGGGGGCCACCGGTGCTGCTCGTCGGTGGCGTCGCGGTGACGTTCCTCGCCGTCCCGCGCCTCGACGGACCGGGCACCGTCGGAGGCTGGGCACTCGTCGTGCTCCTCACGCTCCTCGTGCCCGCCGCCGCGGCCACCCTCGCGCTGTGCCTCGACCGCCCGGCGCGCGACGTCACCTGGCTGCGCCTCGCGGGCGCTGCCACATTCGCGGGGCTGGGTGTCGCGCTCCCGGTCCTCGGCTACCAGATCGACTACGACGTGCCGCTCCCGTTCCGCAACGGGTGGGTGCCCGTCGGTGCCGCCGCGGTGCTCGCGGTCGTCGCCGTCGTCACCGCGCACCGCACGGCGCGCGCCGTGGGTGCCCCTGGTACCGCGGCCCCGCCGAGTACGGCGACCCCGCCGACCGCGGCGGCCACGGTGAACAGGGACCGCGTCACGCTCGTCGCCGTCGCGGGAGCCGTCGCCGTGCTCGCGCTCGTCGGGACGGCACAGGTCCTCACGCCGACGTCCGGCGCCACCGCGGACCGCGAGCCCGGGCTCCTGCGCGTGCTCGACTGGAACCTGCACTACGGCGTGAGCGCCGACCCCTCGGTACGGCTCGACGAGGTCGTGGCGACGATCGAGGGCTCGGGCGCGGACGTCGTGGCGCTCCAGGAGGTCTCGCGCGGCTGGGTCCTCGGCGGCGGCGCCGACATGGCGGCCCACCTGGCGCGCGAGACCGGCATGCGGTTCGTCGCGGCGCCCGCGGCCGACCGGCAGTTCGTCAACGTCCTCCTCTGGGACCCCGCGCTGGGCGACCTCGTCGACGTCGAGCGCCACGCGCTCCCCTTCGGCGCCGGCCCGCAGCAGCGGTCCGCGCTCTCCGCGACCGTGGACGCCGGTGGCGTGCCGCTGCGCGTCACGTCGGTCCATCTCCAGCACCGCGAGGACAACACGCCGACGCGTCTCGACCAGCTCGACGCGCTCCTCGCCGCCGAGCCGGTGGAGGGCGCGTACGTCCTGGCCGGCGACCTCAACGCCGAACCGCGGTGGGAGGAGATCGCGCTCCTCGAGGACCAGGGGCTGGAGAGCGGGCAGGACGCCGCGGGCGACCCGGCCGACCTCACGTCGCCGGCGGTCGCCCCGGCGCACCGCATCGACTGGGTGTTCGGCTCCCCGCCGGTGACGTTCCGGTCGTTCGAGGTGCTCGACGACACGGCGTCCGACCACCGTCCGCTGCTCACCGAGATCCGCGCGACGGGCTGACGACCGCGAGCCGGACCGGCGCGGGTTAGGGTCGGCGGATGCGCATCGAGCTGAGCGTGACCGAGGCCGTCGAGCTGGCGCGCGCGTCCGGGGCGCTGCCCCCGTTCGTGCGGTCGGTGACCGGCGAGGGCGACGACGTGCGCGTCGTCGTGGACCTGCGGGAGGTGCCGGACCCGCCGTCGGCCCTGCGCCTGGCGACGCGCCTCGTCCCGGTCGTCCGCGGGACGCTGCACGTCGAGTCGTTCGTCGCGGGGACCGCGGTCGTCGCCGTCGAGGCGAGCGCCGCCGGGCTCCCCGCGCACAAGCTGCTGGGCCTGGCCGAGGGCCCCCTCCAGGGCGCGCTCCGGTCGAAGGGACTGCCGGCCGACGCGGTCCGCGTGCTGCCCGACGCCCGGCTGGCGATCGACGTGCAGGCGCTCCTCGCGGCCGGCCTCGCCGGGACGCTCCCGGGTCTCGAGATCACCGATCTCGCCTTCGCCGACGGCACGCTGCGGGCCGCGGCCAGGCTGTAGCGCCGACGACCCGGGCGCTCAGTCCTGCCGGTGGTGCAGCATGCGCGCCACCTCGGCGATCGACCCCGAGAGCGACGGGTACACCGTGAAGGCGGACGCGACGTCGTCGACCGTCAGCCGGTGGGACACCGCGAGCGTGATGGGGAAGATCAGCTCGCTCGCCCGCGGCGCGACGACGACGCCGCCGAGCACGACCCCCGCCTCGGGGTGCGCGAAGAGCTTGACGAAGCCGTCGCGCATGCCGAGCATCTTCGCGCGCGGGTTGCGCGCGAGCGGGAGCGTGGTCGTGACGTACTTGCTGCTCTGCGCCTTGAGCTGCTCCTCGCTGTACCCCACGGTCGCGATCTCGGGAGCGGTGAAGATGTTCGCCGCGACCGTGCGGAGCTTGATCGGCGCGACCGCGTCGCCGAGCGCGTGCGACATCGCGACGCGCCCCTGCATCGCCGCGACCGACGCGAGGGGCAGGACGCCCGTGCAGTCGCCCGCCGCGTAGACCCCGCGCACCGACGTGCGCGAGACCTTGTCGACCTCGACGTGCCCGCTCGGGGCCAGGCGCACCCCGGCCTCCTCCAGCCCGATCCCCCGCGTCGAGGGGACCGACCCGACCGCGAGCAGCACGTGCGAGCCGGCGATCACGCGGCCGTCGGAGAGCGTGACCTCGACGCCGTCCGCCGTGCGGGTCGCGGACTCGGCCCGCGAGCGCGACATGACCGTCATGCCCCGCGACCGGAAGACGCCCTCGAGCAGCTCGCCGGCGTCGGCGTCCTCGCCCGGGAGCACGCGGTCGCGGCTGGACACGAGCACGACGTCCGAGCCGAGCGCGTTGTACGCGCCGGCGAACTCGGCGCCCGTGACGCCGGAGCCGACGACGATCAGGCGCTCGGGCAGCTCCGTGAGGCGGTAGAGCTGCGTCCACGTGAGGATGCGCTCGCCGTCGGGCTGCGCGGTGGGCAGCGTGCGCGGCGTGGAGCCCAGCGCGAGGAGGACGACATCGGCGTCCAGGGTGCGGTCCCCGCCGGCACCGTCGCCGCTCTCGACCACGACGCGCGACGGACCGTCGAGCCGGCCGGCCCCCGTGACCACGCGCACGCCCTCGCGCTCGAGGCGCGCCCGGATGTCCGCGGACTGCGCCGCCGCGAGCGCCATGACGCGCGTGTTGACGGCGTCGAGGTCGACGATGTGGCGGCGCATCGCGGGGTGCTGCGCCTTGGCCGTGTCGACCGGGAGGCGGATGCCGAGGTCGGCGGCACGCTCGGCGATCGTCATCCAGTCGGCGGTCGCGATGAGGGTCTTCGACGGGACGACGTCCGTGAGGACGGCCGCGCCGCCCATGCCCTGGCGCTCGACGACCGTGACGTCGCCCCCGAGGCGGCGCGCGACGAGAGCCGCCTCGTAACCGCCGGGACCACCTCCCACGACGACGATCCGGGTGGCCTGACGGTCGAGGGTCTCGTGGGTCACGCGGCCCATTCTGTCAGGCTGCGCGCCCTGCCCGTGTCACGATGCGAGACGACCGGCCGGCGCGACGCGTCCCCGCCGTGGGCGGCCGGGGCGTCGCACCCCAGGTCGGCGCAGCGCCGGAGGACTAGCCTTGCCACCATGACGACGACGCCTGCGAGCACACCCTCGCTCGACGACCCGAGCACCGATCCCTTCGTCGTGGCGCGGGCCGCCGCGGACCACATCGCCGAGGCGACCGGGGTCGACGGCCACGACATGGCGCTCGTGCTCGGCTCGGGCTGGGGCGGCGCCGCGGAGCTCCTGGGCGACGTCGTCGCCGAGATCCCCACCGCCGAGATCCCCGGCTTCACCGCGACCGCGGTCGCGGGCCACCTGTCCGTGACGCGCTCGATCCGGGTCGAGCGCACGGACGGCTCCGTGCGCCACGCCCTCGTCATCGGCTCGCGCACGCACCTGTACGAGGGCAAGGGCGTGCGCGCCGTCGTGCACGGCGTCCGGACCGCCGCGGCGACCGGCGCGGAGACCCTGGTCCTCACGAACGGCTGCGGCGGCCTGAACACCGACTGGGCCGCGGGGACGCCCGTCCTGCTCTCCGACCACCTCAACCTCACGGGCCGGAGCCCGCTCGAGGGACCGACGTTCGTGGACCTCACCGACGTGTACTCCCCGCGCCTGCGCGAGCTCGCGCGCCGCGTGGACCCGAGCCTCGCCGAGGGCGTCTACGCGCAGTTCCCCGGGCCGCACTACGAGACCCCGGCCGAGGTCCGCATGGCGCGGGCGGTCGGCGCCGACCTCGTCGGCATGTCGACCACGATCGAGGCCATCGCCGCGCGGCACTGCGGCCTCGACGTCCTCGGCATCTCGCTCGTGACGAACCTCGCGGCGGGCATCAGCCCGACGCCGCTCTCCCACGCGGAGGTCATCGAGGCCGGCCAGGCCGCGGGACCCCGCATCAGCGCCCTCCTGGCCGACATCGCGAAGCTGGTGTGACATGACCGAGCGTGCCACGTCCCCGCGGGGGACGACGTCCCGGGCCCGGGTGCCCGCCGACGCCACGGACGACCCGTCGTTCGACCCGGGATCCGTCCACGCCGCGTTCCTCGAGCGCGTCGCCGCCTGGATCGACGACGACGTCGACGCGGGCGACCAGGCCGACCTGCGCCACCTGCTCGACCTCGCCGACTCCCCGGACCCGCGCAAGCACGACGTGCGCCGTGCGGCGCTCGCCGAGCTGCGCGACCGGTTCTCCGGCCCGCTGGAGTTCGGCACGGCCGGCCTGCGCGGAGCGATGGCGGCCGGGCCGCACCGCATGAACCGGGCGGTCGTCGTGCGGGCCGCCGCCGGGCTCGGTGCCTACCTCCTCGACGCGCTCGGGGCCGGGTCGCGGCCCCGGGTGGTCGTCGGCTTCGACGCGCGCCACCGCTCGCGCGCGTTCGCCGTGGACACCGCCGCGGTCCTGACCGCCGCCGGTCTCGACGTCTCGCTCCTGCCGAGCGCGCTCCCCACGCCCGTCCTCGCCTTCGCCGTGCGCCACCTCGACGCGGACGCGGGCGTCATGGTCACCGCGAGCCACAACCCTCCCGCGGACAACGGCTACAAGGTCTACCTCGGGGGCCGGGTCGTCACCGACGGGGGTCAGGGCGCGCAGATCGTCCCGCCCCACGACGCGCGCATCGCCGCCGCGATCGACGCCGTGGGTCCGGCCCGCTCGGTGCCCCGCGCCACGGACGGGTGGACCCTGCTCGGGCGGGACCTCGTCCGTGCCTACGCCGCGTCCGTCCTCGCGCTGTCCGACGGCGCCCCGCGCCGGCTCAAGGTCGTCACCACCGCGCTGCACGGGGTGGGCGGCGCCGTCGTGGCGCACGTGCTGCGCGAGGCCGGGTTCACGTCCGTCGTGCCGGTCGAGGAGCAGATGGACCCGGACCCCGACTTCCCGTCGGTGTCGTTCCCGAACCCCGAGGAGCCGGGCGCGATGGACCTCGCGCTCGCGTACGCGCAGGACGCCGGGGCGGACGTGGTGCTCGCCAACGACCCGGACGCGGACCGGTGCGCGGTCGCCGTGTTCGACCCGCGCGTCGGGACCTACCAGGGCGCCGAGACGGCGCGCTCGAACGGCTGGCGCACGCTGCACGGCGACGAGGTGGGCGCGCTGCTCGGCGAGGACGTGGCACGACGGGCGACCGCCTCAGGGGCGGCCGGTGGCGTGCTCGCGTGCTCGGTCGTGTCCTCTCGCCTGCTCTCGCGCATCGCGGCCGCGCACGGCCTGGGCTTCGCGACCACGCTCACGGGGTTCAAGTGGATCAGCCGCGTCGACGGCCTCGTGTTCGGGTACGAGGAGGCGCTCGGCTACTGCGTCGACCCCGCCCACGTCCGCGACAAGGACGGCATCAGCGCCGCCCTGCTCGTCGCGCAGCTCGCCAACCGGCTCAAGGCCGAGGGGCGCACGCTCGTCGACGCGCTCGACGACCTCGCACGGCAGCACGGCCTGCACGTCAGCGACCAGCTCTCCGCGCGGTTCAGCGACCTCGACCGCATCGGCGAGACGATGACGCACCTGCGCTCGACGCCGCCGCGCACCCTCGCGGGCGCGGGCGTGACCGACGTCGCCGACCTCTCCGCGGGGCTCGACGGCCTCCCGCCGACGGACGGCGTGCGCCTCCTCACCGCCGACGGCACGCGCGTCATCGTGCGCCCCAGCGGGACCGAGCCCAAGGTGAAGTGCTACCTCGAGGTCGTGGTCCCGGTCGCCGCGGACGCGTCGCACGACGACCTGACCGCCGCCCGCGCGTTCGCCCGCGAGCGGATCGACCGCGTGAAGGCCGACATGGGCCGCGCGCTCGGCCTGTAGTGCGTCCGTCGGTACGGTGCCGCCCGATCCGCGGCAGCGTACCGACGGGTAACCTGGGGCGATGAGCACCACGACACCGCCGTCGGTCCGGGAGACCGGCCCGGCGGGCTCCGACGCGGCTCCGGCGACCCCGGCACCCGCCGACCGTCCCGCCTCCGCGATCGCCGACCTCGCCCGCTCCGTGACCGGCTCCGCAGCCCTCGACGACACCGGGTGGCGGCGCTACCTGCACGGCCTGCCGGGCGTGGACAAGGTCGGCGCCGACGGCCGCGCCGCGATGCTCGGCACGCGCTCGATCAAGACGACGTCGAAGGCCTGGGCGCTGGACACGATCGTCCGCATGGTCGACCTCACGACGCTCGAGGGGGCCGACACCCCCGGGAAGGTCCGGGCGCTCGCCGCCAAGGCCGTGCGGCCCGAGCCGAACGACCCGACGTGCCCGGCCGCCGCCGCGGTGTGCGTGTACAACGACATGGTGCCCGTGGCGGTCGAGGCGCTCGCCGGGACGGGCGTCAAGGTCGCCGCCGTCTCGACGGCCTTCCCGTCCGGACGCGCGAGCCGTGCGGTGCGCCTCGCGGACACCCGCGAGGCCGTCGAGGCGGGCGCCGACGAGATCGACATGGTCATCGACCGCGGCGCGTTCCTCTCCGGTCGCTACGAGCAGGTCTACGACGACATCGTCGCCGTGCGCGAGGAGTGCCGCGCGAACGGCCACCACGCGCACCTCAAGGTCATCCTCGAGACGGGCGAGCTCGCGACGTACGACAACGTGCGTCGCGCGTCGTGGCTCGCGATGCTCGCGGGCGCGGACTTCATCAAGACGAGCACGGGCAAGGTCTCCCCCGCCGCGACGCTGCCCGTGACGGTCGTCATGCTCGAGGCGGTCCGCGACTTCCTGGCGCTCACGGGCGTCCAGGTCGGCGTCAAGCCCGCGGGCGGCATCAAGACCTCGAAGGACGCGATCAAGTACCTGGTCGCCGTCAACGAGGTCGCCGGCCCCCAGTGGCTCGACCCGGACTGGTTCCGGTTCGGAGCGTCGTCGCTGCTCAACGACGTGCTCATGCAGCGCAACAAGCTCGCCACGGGAACCTACTGGGGTCCCGACTACGTGACCGTCGACTGAGCGGAAGCCCGAGGACAGCATCACCATGACCGCAACCCCCGCACACAGCAGCACGCCCGCCGCCTCGCCGTTCGAGTACGCGCCCGCCCCCGAGTCGCGCGCCGTCGTCGACATCGCGTCGTCGTACGGCCTCTTCATCGACGGCGAGTTCACCCCGGCCTCCGACGACGGCTCCTTCAAGACCGTGAACCCGGCCACCGAGGAGGTGCTCGCCGAGGTGGCGGAGGCCACCGAGGACGACGTCGACCGCGCCGTCCGGGCCGCTCGGCGCGCCCAGGAGACGGTCTGGGGCCCCATGCCCGGGCGCGAGCGCGCCAAGTACCTGTTCCGCATCGCCCGGCTGCTCGCCGAGCGCTCGCGCGAGTTCGCCGTGCTCGAGACGCTCGACAACGGCAAGCCCATCCGGGAGGCGCGCGACGTCGACGTCCCGACGGCCGCCGCCCACTTCTTCTACTACGCGGGCTGGGCGGACAAGCTCGAGCACGCCGGCCACGGGGCCGCCCCTCGCCCGCACGGCGTCGCCGCGCAGGTCATCCCCTGGAACTTCCCGCTGCTCATGCTCGCGTGGAAGATCGCGCCGGCCCTCGCGACGGGCAACACCGTGGTGCTCAAGCCCGCGGAGACGACCCCGCTCACCGCCCTGCTCTTCGCGGACCTCCTGCGCCAGGCGGAGCTGCCGCCCGGCGTCGTGAACATCGTCACCGGGGCCGGTGCCACGGGCGCCGCACTGGTCGGCCACCCGGGCGTCGACAAGGTCGCGTTCACCGGATCCACGGCGGTCGGCAAGCGCATCGCGCAGCAGATCGCCGGGACGCGCAAGCACGCGACGCTCGAGCTCGGCGGCAAGGCCGCGAACATCGTGTTCGACGACGCGCCGGTCGACCAGGCGATCGAGGGCATCGTCAACGGCATCTTCTTCAACCAGGGCCAGGTGTGCTGCGCCGGCTCGCGGCTCCTCGTGCAGGAGTCGATCGCCGAGGAGCTCGTGGAGCGCCTCAAGGTGCGCCTCGGCACGCTGCGCGTGGGCGACCCGATGGACAAGAACACCGACGTGGGCGCCATCAACTCGCCGCAGCAGCTCGCGCGCATCACCGAGCTCGCCGAGGCCGGCGTCGCCGAGGGCGCGACCCGGTGGAGCCCCGCCTGCGACCTCCCCGAGTCCGGGTACTGGTTCGCGCCGACGCTGTTCACCGGCGTCTCCGCCGCGCACCGGATCGCGCGCGAGGAGATCTTCGGCCCCGTCCTCAGCGTCCTGACCTTCCGGACGCCGGCCGAGGCCGTCGCCAAGGCCAACAACACGCCCTACGGGCTCTCCGCCGGGATCTGGACCGAGAAGGGGTCGCGCATCCTCTGGATGGCGGACCGGCTGCGCGCGGGGGTCGTGTGGTCGAACACCTTCAACCGGTTCGACCCGACGAGCCCGTTCGGCGGCTACAAGGAGTCCGGCTACGGCCGCGAGGGCGGCCGGCACGGCCTGGCGTCCTACCTGATCGAGGGGAGCACGTACTGATGGCCCGCACCACCACGAGCGGGGGCAGGACGACGACGCCCGCCGCGCCGGAGCGCCTCGGCGTCCGCAAGACCTACAAGCTCTACGTCGGGGGGAAGTTCCCGCGCAGCGAGTCGGGGCGCACCTACGAGGTCGTCGACGCGAAGGGCCGGTTCCTCGCGAACGTCGCGCAGGGCTCGCGCAAGGACGCGCGCGAGGCCGTCGTGGCCGCGCGCGCCGCGCAGCCCGGCTGGGCCGGCGCGACGGCGTACAACCGCGGGCAGGTGCTCTACCGCGTCGCCGAGGTGCTCGAGGGCCGTCGCGACCAGTTCGTCGCCGAGGTCGCCGCCGGCGAGGGACTGACCGCGCGCCAGGCCGAGCTCGCGGTGTCGGAGGCCATCGACCGCTGGGTCTGGTACGCGGGCTGGACCGACAAGGTCGCCCAGGTCGCGGGCTCCGCGAACCCCGTGGCAGGCCCGTACTTCAACCTGTCGTCGCCCGAGCCGACCGGCGTCGTCGTGGTCCTCGCACCGCAGCGCTCGTCCCTCCTCGGTCTCGTCTCGACGATCGTGCCGCCGCTCGTCACGGGCAACGCCGTGATCGTCGTCGCGAGCGAGGACCGGCCGATCCCGGCCGTCACGCTCTCGGAGGTCCTCGCGACGTCCGACGTGCCGGGTGGTGTTCTCAACGTGCTCACGGGCCGCACGAAGGAGCTGGCTCCCCCGCTCGCGTCGCACCTCGACGTCAACGCGATCGACGTCGGCGGAGCGGTCGGTGCCGACGGCGTGACGTGGGGCGAGCTCGAGGCCGCCGCGGCGGACTCGGTCAAGCGCGTCCTGCGCCCGGCCGTCGACCGCCGCGGGAACGACGCCGAGCCCGACTGGACCGAGTCGCCGCTCCCCCAGCGCATCCTCGCCTACACCGAGATCAAGACGGTCTGGCACCCCAAGGGCATCTGACCCCGCCGAGAACGACCCTGGTGCCGCCATCCGGTGGACGACGGCACCAGGGTCGTTCTCGGCCACGTCCGACCGCGGACCTCAGACCTGCGCGCCCTCGACCAGCTGGTACCCCGGCAGGATGACGTCGTCGACGAGCGCGCGGCGCTCGTCGTGGTGCACGAACGCGCTCCACGCCGCCGTCATGGTGACGTCGGCGAGGTCGTCGACGGTCCACCCCGCGTGCTCGACCAGGAGCGTCATCTCCTGCGTCATGGACGTGCGCGACATGAGGCGGTTGTCGGTGTTGAGCGTGACGGCGAAGTCGAGCTCCTTGAGCCGCGTGATCGGGTGGTCGGCGATCGACGTCGCGGCGCCGGTCTGGACGTTCGACGACGGGCACAGCTCGAGCGGGATCTGGTGGTCACGGACCCAGTGCGCGAGGAGCCCGAGGGCGGCGGTGCCCGTCTCGCCCTCGGCGCTGTGGGGGTGCGCGGGGTCGAACGCGATGTCCTCGACGATCCGGACACCGTGGCCGATGCGGCCGGCCTGGCCCAGGTGGACCGCCTCCGCGATCGACTCGGGGCCTGCGGCCTCGCCCGCGTGGATCGTCACCGGGAAGTTGTTCGTTGCGAGGTAGCGCCAGATCTCGGCGTGCCGCGACGGCGGGAACCCGTCCTCGGCGCCGGCGATGTCGAAGCCGACGACGCCGTTGTCGCGGTTCGCGACGGCGAGCTCCGCGATCTCCTGCCAGCGGTCGGCGTGCCGCATCGCGGTGACGAGCTGACCGACGCGGATCGTCCGGCCCTCCGCCGCGGCCGCCGCGACGCCCTGCTCGATGCCGGCCTGCACGGCGTCGACGGTCTCCTGCAGCGTCAGCCCGCGCTGGAGGTGCTGCTCCGGCGCCCAGCGCTGCTCGGCGTAGACGACGCCGTCGGCGGCGAGGTCGATCACGGCCTCGCGGGCCACGCGCGCGAGCGCCTCGGGGGTCTGCATGACGGCGATCGTGTGGTCGAACGTCTCGAGGTAGCGCACGAGCGACCCGGAGTCCGCGGACTCCGCGAACCAGGTCGCGAGGGACTCGGCGTCGTGGGCGGGCAGCTCGTGGCCGACCTCGGCCGCGAGCTCGAGGATCGTCGCGGGGCGCAGGCCCCCGTCCAGGTGGTCGTGGAGCACGACCTTGGGCAGGGCACGGATGACGTCCGCGGTGAGCGGGCGGTTCTCGGTGGTCATGCGCACACGCTACCGGGCCACGCGCCGGAGCGGGCGGGGTCCCCGTCGTCGGTGCGGGACCTCACCGCCGGACGTCGTCCTCGTCAGGCGTAGTCGTCCTCCTCGCCGGGGACGGCCGACGCCTGCTCGACGACGTCCGCCTCGCTCGCCTCGCCGTCGAGGTCCGGACGCGCCGAGCGGGGGCGGTACTCGTCGGACTCGTGCTCGGGGTCGTCCACGCCCGTGTCGCCGCTCTCGACCTCCTCGACGAGGCTCACCGCGTCCTCGTCCTGCTCGACGAGGCCGGCGTCGCGCCAGGTGTCGTCCCCGGGGACCGTGCTCATGTCGACTCCTTCCGAGAGGCGGGTGGTTCCCGTCCATCCTCACGCCGGTACCGCCCCGTCGCCAGCCCGGTCGGCGCGGCGCCGCTCACCGCGCCGGCAGCAGCGCCCACACGACGTGCGGCCACCCGCCGAGAGCCTTCCGCACGGCGGGAACCTCGACGCCGTCGCCGAGGCGGGCGGCGTCGAGCCGGTGCACCGCGCCCGACGACGGCTCGTAGACCCAGCATCGTCGCGCCGTCGCCGCGTCCGCCGCCACGAGCAGCACGACGTGCCGCGGCACGGCCGCGGCGAAGCCGCCGGAGAGGTCGCCGCCCGTGAACAACGGGACGGGGACCCCGCGGGCCGCCGCGTCGAGCGCCGCGTCCAGCACGGCGGGACCGCCGGCGCCGTCGACGACGCGGTGCGTGAACCGCACGTCCGCGTACCTCGCGGTCCGCGCCGCGCCCCACGGCGGCGTCCCGAGGGCCGGTGGCCACGGCAGGGGCCCCAGCGCGCGTCGGCCCGTGCGGGACTTGACGACCTGCTGGAGGTGGCGCCACCGGCCCTCCGGACCACCCGCCGCGTCGGCCCGGGACACGGTGCCCGCGCCGGGCCCGACGTCCGTGCCGAGCGCCGTGCCCGTGACGAGCCAGAGGGCGAGCACCGGGTCTCCCGCGGCGGCGAGCAGCGCGAGGACCGCGGAGCCGCAGGTCGTCCCGTCGACCTGCCGCGCGAGCGCACCGCCGAGGGTCAGGGGGCGCACGCCCGGACCGCCGGCCCGCGCGAGGGACGGCCCGCGACCGAGCGGGTCGACGACCTCGTCGCGCACGTCGGGCGGCAGACCGGGAAGGACCCGCGCGAGCCGTGCGACCACCGTGTCCGGGTGTCCCGCGCCGCGCGCCCGGTCCAGCGCGCCCGCGACGGTCAGCTGCGTCCCGGGACCGGCGGTGACGGCCTGCGCCCCCGTCGTCGGCGGCCGCTCGCCCACCAGCGACGCGAGGGACGTGAGCCGGAGACCGCCGAGCGCCCTCATGCGGCACCGACCGCCCGGGCGAGCGCCCACGCCGCGCCGATGCCCGCGAGCGCGACGACGAGAGCGACGAGCCGGACGAGGAACGACCACGAGCGCAACCGCCCGCTCGAGGGCAGGCCACCCGTGGGCGGCCGCAGCACGGCGGGCACGAGGGTCAGCACCGCGACCGTGGCGGCCGCCCACACGACGACCCCGTGGCCGCTGCGCAGTCCTGCGGCGCCGAGCAGCAGCGCCCCGACGACGACGCCGAGGACCGAGCGCTGCCAGGCGAGGGCGGTCCGCTCCGGCTGCAGCCCCTCGTCGCGAGCGGGCCGGTCGCTCACGGCAGCGCGCCCGCCTCGCCGAGACCGGCCGCGAGCGAGTAGCCCGCGATGAGCACGGCGAGCAGGACCACCCCGCCGACGAGCACCGGGATGCCGCCCGGTGCGGGCAGCGGCTGTCGCAGCCGCAGCGCGCGCTCGTTGCGCCGCCACGACGCGAGGGCGTACAGGGCGCACGCCGCGCCGACGAGGCACGCGACGGCGGCGACGAGGTCGACGAGCCCCGGCAGGTCCGCGAACGTCGAGAACGACGTGAGCGCGACGCCTCCGGCGACGAGGCCGACGCCCGTGCGGACCCACGCGAGAGCCGTCCGCTCGTTGGCGAGGCTGAACCGCGCGTCGGGCTCGGTCCCGACGCCGTAGACGGACCGCGGCCGCCGGTCGTCGGTCTGACCGTCGTCGCCCGGCTCCCGCCCGGTGCGCGGCTCCGGCGCGCCGCTCGTCCCGGGGCCGGCCACGGTCAGCCGACGCGGTCGAGGACGACGGGTCCGGGCGAGACGTCGGACCCCGGAGGGGCGATCTCCCACGCTCCCTCGAGCGCCTGCACGGCCCGGTCGAACCGGTCGGGCGTGTCGGTGTGGAGGGTCATGAGGTGCTGACCCTTGCGGACGACGTCGCCGGGCTTCGCGAACAGCTCGACCCCTGCTCCCGCCTGCACGACGTCCTCCTTGCGGGCGCGCCCCGCGCCGAGGCGCCACGCGGCGACCCCGACGGCGTAGGCGTCCAGCCGGGACAACACGCCGTCGTGGTCCGCGACCACGTGCTCCCTCTCGCGCGCGACCGGCAGCGGCGCGCGCGAGTCGCCGCCCTGCTCGGCGATCATCTCGCGCCACTTGTCGAGGGCCCGGCCCGCGACGAGGGCGTGGTGGACGTCGTCGGGGTCCTGGGGCCTGCCCGCGGCGGCGAGCATCTCGACGGCGAGGGCGACGGTGAGGTCCACGACGTCCTGAGGGCCGTTGCCCTGCATGACCTCGACCGACTCGCGCACCTCGAGCGCGTTGCCCGCGGTGAGGCCGAGCGGCGTCGACATGTCCGTGAGCAGCGCGACCGTGCGCACGCCGGCGTCGGTCCCGAGGTCGACCATGGTCCGCGCGAGCTCGCGCGCGGACTCGAGGTCCTTCATGAACGCGCCCGACCCGACCTTGACGTCGAGCACGAGCGCGCCGGTCCCCTCGGCGATCTTCTTGCTCATGATGGAGCTCGCGATGAGCGGGACCGACTCGACCGTGCCCGTGACGTCGCGGAGCGCGTACAGGAGCCGGTCCGCGGGCGCGAGCCCGGACCCCGCCTGGCAGATCACGGCGCCGACGTGCTCGAGCGCGTTCATCATCTGCTCGGTGGTCAGCGAGGCGCGCCATCCGCGGATGGACTCGAGCTTGTCGAGCGTCCCGCCCGTGTGGCCGAGGCCCCGCCCGGAGAGCTGGGGCACGGCGACGCCGTACGAGGCGACGAGCGGCGCGAGCGGCAGCGTGATCTTGTCGCCGACGCCGCCGGTGGAGTGCTTGTCGACGGTCGGGCGCGACAGCCCGGCGAAGTCCATGCGCTCGCCCGACGAGATCATCGCCTGCGTCCAGCGCCCGATCTCGGTGCGGTCCATCCCGTTGAGGTAGATCGCCATCGCGAGAGCGGCCATCTGCTCCTCGGCCACGACGCCCCGCGTGTAGGCGTCGATCACCCAGTCGATCTGCGCCCCGTCGAGCAGCTTCCCGTCGCGCTTGGCGCGGATGACGTCGACCGCGTCGAACGGCTCCGGCGCGGGACCGGTCTGCCCCTCGTCCGTCGCGCCACCCTGCACGGCCCCGTCGTCGCTGGTCACGAGCGCTCCTCCAGATCGTCGGGCCCGAACGCGTCGGGCAGCACGTCCCTCATCGTCTTGATACCACGCACGGTGTCGACCAGCAGGTCGGGGCCGCCGTGCTCCCAGAGAAGCTGGCGGCAGCGGCCGCACGGCATGAGCGTGGCCCCCCGGCCGTCGACGCACGCGAACGCCACGAGGCGTCCGCCCCCGCCGCCCACGAGCGCGCTCACGAGCGAGCACTCGGCGCACAGCGTCACGCCGTAGGCGGCGTTCTCGACGTTGCACCCCACGACCACGCGGCCGTCGTCGACGAGCGCCGCCGCCCCGACGGGGAACCCGGAGTACGGCGCGTACGCGCGCGCCATGATCTCGCGGGCGGCGGAGCGCAGGGCTTCCCAGTCGACGGCGGCGTCCCCGTGCCCGACGTCGCCTCTTCCTGGACGACCCTCGTCACCGGGGTGCGTGTCGACGTCGGGCACGTGCGTCATCGGGACCTCACTTCACGTAGGGGATGCCCTCGGCGGCGGGCGGGCGCACCCGGCCCACGAGGCCGGCGACGGCGAAGATCGTCACGACGTACGGCGTCATGAGCATGATCTGGCTGGGGATGGGCGTCCCGACGATCCCGAGCACGACCTGCAGGTTGTCGGAGAACCCGAACAGCAGCGCGGCGATCAGCGCGCCGACGGGGTTCCACCGGCCGAGGATCATCGCGGCGAGGGCGATGAAGCCCTTCCCGCCGGTCATCTCCTTGCCGAAGGCGAGCCCCGCGGCGACGGTGAAGAACGCACCGCCGAGGCCCGCGACGGCGCCGCCGAGGATGGTGTTGCGGACGCGCGTCGCGTTGACCTTGATGCCCACGGTGTCCGCGGCCTTGGGGTGCTCCCCCACGGCACGCAGGCGCAGCCCCCACCGGCTCCGGAAGAGGAAGACCTGGAGCAGGATCACGACGGCGTACATGAGGTACACGAGCAGGGTCTGGCGGAACAGCACGGGGCCGATCACGGGGATCTGCGACAGCACCGGGATCTCGAGGACGGGCAGGGGCGTGCGCGTGTTCCACGTCGCGGAGTCCGCGGTGAGGACGGTCGAGTAGAGGTAGCTCGTGACCCCGACCACCAGCACGTTGAGCACGACGCCGACGATGATCTGGTTGACCCAGTACTTCACGGAGAAGATCACCAGGAGCACGCCCACGAGCGCACCGGCGATCGGCGCGGCGATCAGCCCGGCGTACGCGCTCGAGGTCAGCGACGCCACGACCGCGGCGAGGAACGCCCCGGCGAGGAGCTGGCCCTCGATCGCGATGTTGATGATGCCGACCCGCTCGCACAGCACGCCGGAGAGCGCTCCGAAGACCAGCGGCACGGCGAGGAACAGCGATCCCTGCAGCAGACCCGTGAGCGGGATCGACGACTTGCCGGCGCCGGCCCAGCACAGGAAGGCGAAGACGACCAGCACGCCGAACACGATGGGCAGCCAGACACCCGTCTTGCGACGGTCGCGCGCCGCCCAGAAGGACAGGCCGGCGAGCAGGAGGGCGAGGATCGACAGGAAGAGCGCCGCGCCGCTCGAGCTCACCGTGATGGGCTCGATCTGGAAGAAGTCGTCCGCCGTCGAGAGCCGGAACGTGGTCTCGCGACCGCCGGGGGGCAGGATCGCGAACACGACGAGCGAGATCAGGCCGATGACGGCGTACGCGATCGGCGCACGCCAGCTGATCGGCGGCAGCGGCTTCGCGGTCGACCGCGGCGCGGCGGGCTCGCCGGGCACGGTCGGGGCCGGGGTGGTCGCGGTGCTCATGCGCCGGCCTCCTGCGTCGTCGGTGTGGTCGGGGTCGTCGCGCGGTCGCGCCGGCGTGCGGCCTGCCGCTCGACCCGCGTCGGGCCGCCCGGCGTCGGGAGCCGGAAGATCGCGCGGACCAGCGGCGGGGCGGCGATGAACAGCACGATGAGGGACTGGACGACGAGGACGATGTCGATGGGCGTCCCGGTCCGGGCCTGCATCGCGAACCCGCCCGCGCGGAGCGCACCGAAGAGCAGGCCCGCGAGGACCGTGCCGAGCGGCCGCGACCGGCCGAGCAGGGCGACGGTGATCGCGTCGAAGCCGAAGCTCGCCGCGACGCCCGCCGTGAGGACCTTCTCCGTGCCGAGCACCTGGGCGGCGCCGCCGAGGCCGGCGAGGGCACCGGCGATGGCCATGACCCAGACGGTGACCCACGGGACGGAGATGCCCGCGGTGCGCGCGGCGTGCGGGTTCTCGCCGACGGCGCGGAACCGGAAGCCGAGCGTCGAGCGCTCCATGAGCCACCACACGCCGACGGCGGCCAGGAGGGCGAGCACGAACCCGAGGTGCAGCCGGTAGCCCTCGCCGAGCAGCAGCGGGAAGGTCGCGCTGCCCGGGATGGGCGGGCTGATGGGGTTCGAGCTGCCGGGGCGCTGGAACGCCGTCGTCGTGAGCAGGTAGGCGACGAGGTACACCGCGATGTTGTTGAGCATGATCGTGACGATCACCTCGTGGGCACCCGTGCGTGCCTTGAGCACGCCCGCGATGCCGGCCCAGATCGCACCGCCGAGCGCCGCGGCGAGGACCGCGAGGACCAGGTGCAGACCCGGCGGGAGCGAGAACGTGAAGCCGACGAAGGCGGCGAAGATGCCGCCGAGGATGATCTGCCCCTGGGCGCCGATGTTGAACAGTCCGGCGCGGAAGCCGATGCCGAGGCCCAGCCCCGCAAGGATCAGCGGCACCGAGACGGTCATGGTCTCCGTGAGCGGACGCAGCGCGCGCTGCAGGTCCGTCGCCTGGAAGTTGATCACCGCGCCCTGGAACAGGGCGCTGTAGGCGCCGAACACGGCGTCCCACACGGCCAGGAAGAAGTCGGACGGCTTCGCGAAGAAGTACGTCGCGGCCTCCTGGACCTCCGGGTCGGCGGCGGCGATGAGGACGCCGCCGATCACGAGGGCGGCCACGATCGCGAGGAGCGAGACCAACCAGCTGCTCTCGAGGATCTCGCGCAGGACGCCCTGCCCGGCGGGCCGCTCGGGCTTCGTCACGTCGCTCGGCGGGGCGGGGGTCGGCGGGGCGACGGGCGTCCCCTCGTCCTCCGGGATGGCCTGGTAGGTCACTGGTCCTCCTCCTCGCGCGCGTCGCGCGGGTCGGCGTCGGCCTCGAGGTCGGCCCCACCGAGGGTCGTGTGGTGCGCCGCGGCCTGCGCGACGGCCTCGTCGAGCGGGACGCCGGCCATCATGAGCCCGAGCACGTCGCGGTCCGTGTCCCCGGGGACGACGCCGACCACGCGGCCCCGGTACATGACCGCGATCCGGTCGGCGAGCGCCAGGACCTCGTCGAGCTCGGTCGACACGATGATCACGGGGGTGCCGTTGTCCCGCTCCTGCACGACCCGGCTGTGCACGAACTCGATCGAGCCGACGTCGAGCCCGCGCGTCGGCTGGGACGCGATGAGCAGCCGCAGCGGGCGCGACATCTCGCGCGCGAGCACGACCTTCTGCTGGTTGCCCCCGGAGAGCGTGCCGGCGGGCGCCTCGACCGTCTGGGTGCGCACGTCGAACTCGACGACGCGCTGCTCCGCGTTCGAGCGGATCGCCCCCTTGTTCAGCGCACCGGCGCTCGAGTAGGGCGCGGACGTGAAGAGGTCGAGCACGAGGTTCTCCTCGACGGAGAACGTCCCGATGATGCCGTCGGTGCTGCGGTCCTCGGGCACGTAGCCGACGCCGGCGGCGAGGACGTCGGCGACGCCGCGCCCCACGAGCTCCCGGCCGTCGAGCGTGATGGAGCCGGCGACGGGCCGGCGCAGGCCCACGATCGTCTCGGTGAGCTCGGTCTGGCCGTTGCCCTGCACCCCGGCGACCACGAGGATCTCGCCGCGCGCGACGTCGAGGCTGACGCGGTCGACGACCGGGGTGCCGAGCTCGTCCATCACGGTGAGGTCGGTGACCTGGAAGGTGGCGTCGCCGGGCTCGGCCGGCTCCTTGTCCACGCCGAGCGACACCGAGCGACCCACCATGAGCGACGCGAGCTCGGTCTCGCTGGCGCTCGGGTCCGCGGTGCCGACGACCTTGCCGCGGCGGATGACCGTGATCTTGTCCGCGACCGCGCGGACCTCGCGCAGCTTGTGCGTGATGAAGACGATGGACGTCCCCGCGGCCTTGAGCTGGCGCATGATCGCGATGAGCTCGTCGGTCTCCTGCGGCGTGAGCACCGCGGTGGGCTCGTCGAGGATGAGCACGCGCGCGTCGCGCGAGAGCGCCTTGATGATCTCGACGCGCTGCTGCACGCCGACGGGGATGTCCTCGACCATCGCGTCCGGGTCGACCTCGAAGCCGAACCGGTCGGAGATCTCGCGCACGAGCGTGCGCGCCCGCCGGGCGTCGATGAGCCCCGCGCCCTTGACGGGCTCGTGCCCGAGGGCGACGTTCTCGGCGACCGTGAACACCGGGACGAGCATGAAGTGCTGGTGCACCATGCCGATCCCGGCCGCCATCGCGTCGCCCGGTCCCGTGAAGGTGACCGGGGCGTCGTCGACGAGGATCTCGCCGTCGTCGGGGTCGTAGAGGCCGTAGAGCACGTTCATGAGCGTGCTCTTCCCGGCCCCGTTCTCCCCGAGCAGGGCGTGGATCTCGCCCGGCTCGATGACCAGGTCGATGTGGTCGTTGGCGACCAGGGACCCGAAGACCTTCGTGATCCCGCGCAGCTCCAGCTTCACCGGCCGCCCTCTCTCCGAACAGGGAACTCCATCGAACCGTACTTCCGTCGTCCCGGCGCTTCATCATGACGGTGGCCCGGGCGGGTCCGCCCGGGCCACCGTCCCGTCGTCCCCGCGCACGCGGGGACGACGGGTCCTCAGCCTGTCGTCACGGGGTGTTCGTCGACTCCACGACGAGGTCGCCCGCGATGATCTGCTCCTGGTACTCGGCGAGCTTGTCCTGCAGCTCGGTGGGCACCGCGTCCTCGAAGTCGTGGAACGGGGCCAGGCCCACGCCCTCGTTCTCGAGCGTGCCGACGTACGGCTCGTTGGTGAAGTTGCCGTCGACCGACTCGCTCACCGTGTCGAAGACGGCCGGGCCGATCTGCTTCATCACGGACGTGATGATGAGGTCGCCGTACTCCGTGGTGAGGAAGCCGTCGGAGTCGACCCAGATGATCTTCGCGCCGCCGCTCTGCGCCGCCGCGGCGGCACCCAGGCCGACCGGGCCGGCGACCGGCATGATGATGTCGGCGCCCTGGTCGATGAAGCCCTGGGCGAGGTTCTGGCCGTTCGCCTGGTTCTCGAAGTCACCGGTGAAGGAGCCCGTCTGGGCCTCCTTGTCCCAGCCGAGGACCTTGACGTCGGTGCCCTCGTCCTCGTTGTACTTCGCGACGCCGTCGACGAAGCCGTCCATGAAGATCGCGACGGACGGGATCTGGATGCCGCCGAACGTCGCGACGGTGCCCGTCTCGCTCATGCCCGCGGCGAGGTACCCGGCGAGGAACGCCGCCTCGGCCGTGTTGAAGAGGATCGGCTTCGCGTTGTCGAGCTCGACCGGGTTGAAGTCGGCGTCCGAGAACGAGGAGTCGATGAGGGCGAAGTTCGTGTCGGTGTTCGCCTCGGCCGCGGCCTGGATCGGGTCCTCGAGGAGGAAGCCGACGCCGATGACGAGGTTGCAGCCCTGCTGGACCAGGTTGTCGATGTTGGGCCCGTAGTCGGTGTCGGCGGACGACTCGACCTCGGTCGCCGTGATGCCGAGCTCGGACTCCGCCTGCTCGAGCCCTTCGAACCCGGCCTGGTTGAACGACTGGTCGTCGAAGCCGCCCGCGTCGGAGACCATGCACGCCGAGAAGTCGGTGTTGCCTCCGGCCGTGTCCTCGCCGCCGCCCGTGGTCTCGTCGTCCTCCGGCGCCGCGCCGCACGCGGCCAGCGCGAGCGCGGCCGCGGCCGCGAGCGCGGAGAACTGCATTGCTCTCTTCACGATGAGCTCCTGTCGATGTCCGTCACTGGCCGCCGGTCGTGACCGCGATCCACCCGGGCGCCGTTGCGCGGGAGGACCACGGGGTCCGTCAGCCTCTATGGAGGGAAGACTAATCAGCCGGATGCGTCGCGGACGTTACTTGTCGGTAACGCCGCTGCTTCGTTATGCAAGCGTCACTTTGCGTCTGAGGCGTGACACACGCCCGTCCACGGGTCGAGACCGGTTCACCCGGTAGGGGCCGCTCAGCCCAGGGCGACGCGTGCGAGGAGCCGCGTGCCGGCGTCGACGGCGCGCTCGTCCACCTGCAGATCACCCTGGTGGATGTCGTAGGCACGGCCGCCCGGCGTGCGCGTGCCCAGCCGAGCCATCGCCCCCGGCACCTTGGTGAGGTACCAGGCGAAGTCCTCGCCGCCGAGCGACTGCTCCGTCAGCAGGACCGAGCCGGCGCCGAGGACGTCGCGCGCGGCGGCCTCGAGCAGCCCCGTGCAGCGCTCGTCGTTCTCGACCGGCGGCACGCCGCGCGTGTGGTGCACGGTCACCTCGACCTCGTACGGCGCCACGACCTGCTCGACGGCGTCGTGCAGCACCTGTCCCGCGAACTCCCACGCGCGCACGTCGAGGCAGCGCAGCGTGCCCCGCACCGTGCCCGTGCTGGGGATCGCGTTGTGCGCCGACCCGGCGTGCACGGCTCCCCACGTGAGGTTGACGCCCGAGCGCGGGTCCAGCCGTCGTCCGAGCACGGCCGGGACCTGCGTGATCACCTGCCCCAGCGCGTACACCACGTCCCCCGTGAGGTGGGGGCGCGACGTGTGGCCGCCCGGGCTCGCGATCGTCACGGACACCTCGTCGGACGCGGACGTGATGGGGCCGATCCGGGTCCCGATGTGGCCGACGTCGACCTTCGGGTCGCAGTGGATCGCGAAGATCTCGTCCACGCCGTCGAGGCCGCCCGCCGCGAGCACGTCGAGCGACCCGCCGGGCTGGACCTCCTCGGCGGGCTGGAAGATCAGCCGGACCCCGCGGCGCAGCCCGACCTCGGCGTGCAGGTCCGCGAGCACGAGCCCGGCGCCCAGCACCGCCGCGGTGTGCACGTCGTGGCCGCACGCGTGCGCGACGCCGCTCACCGTCGACGCCCACGGCAGCCCGCAGCGGTCCTGCAGCGGCAGCGCGTCGAGGTCCGCGCGCAGCGCGACGCGACCCGGGGCGGGCACGAGCGCGCCGTCCGCCGCCGGGACGAGGTCGCCCGGCACGGGCCCGACGTCGCACACGAGCCCGGTGCCCGGCAGCGGCTGCGGGTCGAGCCCCGCCGTCCGCAGGCGCTCGGCGAGGAGCGCCGTCGTCCGCGTCTCGGCGCGCGACACCTCCGGGTGCTGGTGGAGGTCGCGCCGGATCCCGACGAGCTCGCCGGCGTGGCGCGCCGCGGAGGCCTCGAGCAGCCCGGCGATGCCGTCCTGCCGGGCGCTCACAGCAGCTCGTCCATCCCCAGCTCGCGCACGGCGTCGACCATCGACTTCACCTGCTGCGCCCTCGCCCGCGTGGTCACCAGCAGGGCGTCGGGCGTGTCGACGACGACCACGTCGTCCAGACCGAGCACGGTCACCACGCGGTCGCCGGCCGGCACGACGACCGACCCGGCGCTGTCGCGGCGCACCACCTTGCCCGTGTCGCCGAGCACCTTCGCGCCCGCACCGTCCACCGACGGGAGCAACGCGGCGAGCGAGTTGAAGTCGCCGACGTCGTCCCAGCCGAACGTGCCGGGCACGACGGCCACGCCGCCCACGGCCGCGACCGGCTCGGCGACGGCGTGGTCGATGGCGATCTTCTCGAGCGCCGGCCACGTCTCGGCGAGCACGCGCTCGCGGTCCGGGCCGTCCCACGCCGCGGCGACCGTGCGCAGCCCGTCGTGCAGCTCCGGGCGCTGGTCCGCGAGGTGGGCCAGGAGGACCGACGCGCGGACGATGA
Organism: Cellulosimicrobium sp. Marseille-Q8652; assembly: GCF_965112045.1. Taxonomy (NCBI): domain Bacteria; kingdom Bacillati; phylum Actinomycetota; class Actinomycetes; order Micrococcales; family Promicromonosporaceae; genus Cellulosimicrobium; species Cellulosimicrobium sp. Marseille-Q8652. The sequence continues at coordinate 2,039,201 of NZ_CBCOPS010000002.1, forward strand.
ACATCCCCGCGTTCCACCGGTACTCGCCCGACGCGATGTACTGCTGCGCCGTCGCCGCGTCCGGCTTCTCGGTGAAGCCCCTCACGTGCAGGGCGCTCGGCGCCCCCTCGACCCCGAGCGGCTCGCCGCTGTGCACGTACCCGAAGGCCGTGGAGGGCCGGGAGGCCGCGATCCCGATGGTCACGACGTACCCGGCGCGCGCGGCCTCGACCGCCTCCCGCACCGACGCCTCGAACGCGTCGTGCCCCGTGATGACCTGGTCGGCCGCGAACGAGCCGATGACGACGTCGCCGTGCCGGCGCTCGAGCACGGCGGCGGCGAGCCCGATGGCCGCCATGGAGTCGCGCGGCGACGGCTCCGCGAGGACGTTCTCGCCGGGGAGCGCGGGCAGCTGGGCCCGCGCCGCCGCGACGTGCCGCTCGCCCGTCACGAGCACGACGCCCTCGTCGCCCGTCAGGGGCGTCAGCCGGTCGACCGTCGCCTGCAGCAGCGTGCGGCCCGACCCCGTGAGGTCGAGCAGGAACTTCGGCGCCGTGGCCCGCGACAGCGGCCACAGCCGCGTCCCGGCGCCGCCCGCGGGCACCACGGCGTAGAAGCCGTCGATCGGCGACCCGGGGCCCCGGGAGGCGTTCGTCGGCGTGGCGGAGGGCTGGGCGGGCGAAGGGACCATGAGGGCAGCATAGTGACGGTCGGGGTTCCCCCGTCGGCTGTGGGATCAGTCACAAACAGCCCGCACCAGGCCCTCGCACGGCCTTCGGCGGTCCGCATCATGACGCCGATGTCACTATGGTGGAAGCCCAGAGACTGATGCCGACGAGGGCGCTCCGTGGTTCGGGACACCGGTCCCGGCCGCACCGGGTCCGCCCGGCATCTCCCCCTGATCTCGCCACAGGAGGCCCCCAAAGTGCCCAGTGCACCAGCTGGCACGCTCTACCGCGGCCGTGAAGGCATGTGGTCGTGGGTCGCGCACCGCGTGACCGGCGTGCTCATCTTCTTCTTCCTCCTCGTCCACGTGCTCGACACGGCACTGGTACGAGTCTCGCCCGAGGCGTACAACGCCGTCATCGGCACCTACCAGACGCCGATCATGGGGCTGGGCGAGGCGGGCCTCGTGGCCGCGATCGTCTTCCACGCGTTCAACGGCATCCGGATCATCCTCGTCGACTTCTGGGCCAAGGGTCCGCGGTACCAGCGCACGATGCTGTGGGTCGTCGTCGGCCTGTTCGTCGTGACGATGGCCGGGTTCCTGCCGCGTCACCTCATGAACGTCTTCGGAGGGGGGCACTGATGGCCGCCGCACCCACGGTGGAGGTCGCCGCGCCGCGCGACCCGTACCGGCGCCGCACGTCCACGCGCAGCAACTACGAGCTGTACAGCTGGATCTTCATGCGCGCCTCCGGCGTCGTGCTGATCGTCCTGATCTTCGGCCACCTCTTCGTCAACCTCATGGTCGGCGAGGGCGTGCACGCCATCGACTTCGGCTTCGTCGCCGGCAAGTGGGCGTCGCCGTTCTGGCAGGTCTGGGACCTCCTCATGCTGTGGCTCGCCATGTTCCACGGCACCAACGGCGTGCGGACGATCATCAACGACTACGCGGAGCGCGACGGCACCCGGCTCGTGCTCAAGCTCGCGCTGTACCTCGCCTTCACGGTCGTCACGGTGCTCGGCACCCTCGTCATCTTCACGTTCGAGCCGTGCCCCGCGAACGCGCCGGCCGAGCTGCTCGCCTCGTTCTGCTTCGACTGACGCCCGCAGGACGCGACGCCCCCACCCCCCGCCGTCCGCGGCACCACCTCAGCTCTCTCCCAGGAGGCATCGGAACCGATGCAAACCCATCAGTACGACGTCGTCATCGTCGGCGCCGGCGGCGCCGGGATGCGCGCGGCGCTGGAGTCGTCCGGCCAGGTCCGCACCGCCGTCATCTCCAAGCTCTACCCGACGCGCTCCCACACGGGCGCGGCGCAGGGCGGCATGTGCGCCGCCCTCGCGAACGTCGAGGAGGACAACTGGGAGTGGCACACGTTCGACACCGTCAAGGGCGGTGACTACCTCGTCGACCAGGACGCCGCGGAGATCATGGCCAAGGAGGCCATCGACGCCGTCCTCGACCTCGAGCGCATGGGCCTGCCGTTCAACCGCACGCCCGAGGGCCGCATCGACCAGCGCCGCTTCGGCGGGCACACGCGCAACCACGGCGAGGCCGCGGTCCGCCGCTCGTGCTACGCCGCGGACCGCACCGGGCACATGATCCTCCAGACGCTCTACCAGCAGTGCGTCAAGCAGGACGTCGAGTTCTTCAACGAGTTCTACGTCCTCGACCTCATCACCGACCACGACCTCGCGGCCGGCGACGTGCCCGACGGCGAGACGGTCACCGCGACGGGCGTCGTCGCCTACGACCTCGCGACCGGCGAGATCCACGTCTTCCAGGCGAAGGCGATCATCTTCGCGACCGGTGGCGCGGGCAAGATCTTCAAGACGACGTCCAACGCCCACACGCTCACGGGCGACGGCATGGCCCTCGCCTACCGGCGCGGCCTGCCGCTCGAGGACATGGAGTTCTTCCAGTTCCACCCGACGGGCCTCGCGGGTCTCGGCATCCTCCTCTCGGAGGCCGCGCGCGGCGAGGGCGGCATCCTGCGCAACGCCGACGGCGAGCGCTTCATGGAGCGGTACGCCCCGACGATCAAGGACCTCGCACCGCGCGACATCGTCGCCCGCTCGATGGCGAACGAGGTCCGCGAGGGTCGCGGCGCCGGGCCGAACAAGGACTACGTCCTGCTCGACCTCACGCACCTCGAGCCCGCGCACATCGACGCCAAGCTGCCGGACATCACCGAGTTCGCGCGCACGTACCTGGGCATCGAGCCCTACACCGAGCCCGTCCCGGTCTACCCCACCGCGCACTACGCGATGGGCGGCATCCCGACCAACGTCGACGCCGAGGTGCTGCGCGACAGCCACAACGTCGTGAAGGGGCTCTACGCCGCGGGCGAGGTCGCGTGCGTGAGCGTCCACGGCTCGAACCGCCTGGGCACCAACTCCCTGCTCGACATCAACGTCTTCGGCAAGCGTGCCGGGCGCACGGCCGCCGCCTACGCGGCGACCGCGCAGTACTCCGAGCTGCCCGAGAACCCGGCCGCCGCCGTGATCGCCCAGCTCGAGGAGATGCGCAACCGTCCCGACGGGGAACGCGTCGCCGAGGTGCGCAAGGCGCTCCAGGAGACCATGGACGCGAACGCCCAGGTGTTCCGCACGGGCGAGTCGCTCAACCAGGCGCTGTCCGACATCCGCGAGCTCCAGAAGCGGTACCGCGACGTCTCGGTGCAGGACAAGGGCCGGATGTTCAACACCGACCTCCTCGAGGCGATCGAGCTCGGCTTCCTGCTCGACATCGCGGAGGTCACGGTCGTCGCCGCCCTCAACCGCAAGGAGTCGCGCGGCGGCCACTACCGCGAGGACTACCCCGGCCGCGACGACGCGAACTACATGCTGCACACGATGGCCTACCGCCGTCCGACGACGGCCGAGACGTCCGACGACGCCCTCGTGGACGGGCACGTGCCCGGCTACTTCGACCACGTCGAGTCGTTCGACGGCTACAAGGTCGCCCTGGGCTCGAAGCCCGTCACCCAGACCCGGTACGAGCCCATGGAGCGGAAGTACTGATGACTGCCACACTCGAGAGCCCGGCCGCACCCGCGCCCGAGGCCAAGGCCGGGGAGATCCCCTCGTTCGAGGTCACCCTCCGGATCCGGCGCTACTCCCCCGAGTCGGCGCACGGCGACGACGCGTACTGGGACGAGTTCACGGTCCTCGCGCACGGGACGGACCGCGTGCTAGACGCGCTGCACAAGATCAAGTGGGAGCACGACGGCTCGCTCACGTTCCGCCGCTCGTGCGCGCACGGCGTGTGCGGCTCCGACGCGGTCCGCATCAACGGTCGCAACCGCCTCGCGTGCAAGACGCTCCTCAAGGACGTCAACCCCGACAAGCCCATCACGGTCGAGCCCATCAAGGGCCTGCCCGTGGTCAAGGACCTCGTCGTGGACATGGAGCCGTTCTTCGCGTCGTACCGCGAGATCATGCCGTTCCTCATCACGTCGGGGAACGAGCCGAGCAAGGAGCGCCTGCAGTCCGCCGAGCAGCGCGAGCGCTTCGACGACACCACGAAGTGCATCCTGTGCGCCGCGTGCACCTCGTCGTGCCCCGTGTTCTGGACGGACGGCCAGTACTTCGGCCCGGCGGCGATCGTCAACGCGCACCGGTTCATCTTCGACAGCCGCGACGAGGGCGCCACGCAGCGCCTCGAGATCCTCAACGACAAGGAGGGCGTGTGGCGCTGCCGCACGACCTTCAACTGCACCGAGGCCTGCCCGCGCGGCATCGAGGTCACGAAGGCGATCCAGGAGGTCAAGCGCGCGATGATCACGCGCGCCTTCTGAGCCGGCTCCCGCTTCGCGCGTCGTCGCCCTGGCACGGGGTGGGGGTGCTGCCGCCCGGTCGTGGCAGCAGCACCCCCACCCCGTCGTCGTCTTCCTTCGAGCTCAGGTGCCGCGGGCGAGGCGGCCCTTGCGGAACCCGCGGACGACGGGGCTCCAGGGCCTGCCCCGGCCGTGGCCCGCTCGGACCTGCTCCTCCGGCCCGGGCTCGGCGTCGGCGCGGGCGTGACGGCCCGCGGCCGTCGCGGCGCCGTCGAGCACCGGGAGCTCGGGGCGGCCGTCGCGGGCGTGACGCGGGCCGCCGGGCTCCGGCTCGGGGACGCGCGGCGGGTCCGCCATCCAGGCGCACACGGCGAGCAGGATGCGGGCCGTGAAGTTGACGAGCAGGAGCAGCGTGACGAGGACGGCGAACGACGCGAGCAGGGCGTTGCGGCTCGCGCTGCCCGCGACGAACGACGACCCGAGGTAGCGCAGGGCGCCGAACGCAGCGGCGGCGGTGAGCGAGCCGACGACGAGGTCCCGCCGCCGTACGTCGACGCCCGCGAGCAGGACGACGACGAGCACGACGACGACGGCGTCGACCAGCACGCTCACGAGGACGCCCGCGACCGCCACGAGCAGCGCGGCGCCGCCCGAGAGCCCCAGAGCCGCCATGACGTGGTTGCCGAGGGTCGTGACGGCGACCGCCGCCGTGGCCGACACGAGGATCATGATCGCGAGCAGGACGAACCCGAGGAAGGCCCGCGCGCGCGCGAGCACAGGGCTCTGGCCCACGTCGCTGACGCCGAACATCGTGCGCACGGCGCCCCGCAGGTGGTACATGAACGAGACGGCGGAGAAGAGCAGGACGACCCCCGCGACGACGCTCGTCACGCTGAGGCCCGAGTCCAGCAGCAGGTCCTCGGGCCGGATCACCCCGCCCGCCCCGTCGACGGCGATGAGTCCCGGCACGAGGTCGTTGATCCACGCGAACACCGTGTCCATGAGCTCCTGGCGCCCGCCGAGCACCTGGACGAAGATCGTGTACCCGATCGTCAGTGCCGCGAAGAGCGAGAACAGCGCGGAGTACGCGATGCCGCCGCACAGCAGGGCGCCGCGGGAGTAGAGGTAGCGGTAGGTCGCGCGGCCGGGCCTGCTGTCCTTCCACCGCTCCGCCACGGCCGCCGCACGGTCCGTGACGCGCCGGACCGGCGTCGTCGCGAGGCGGTCCGGCGTGGTCACGCCCCGAGACTACGAGGCGTCCGCAGGGTGGGCATCCCCGGTCAGGTGGAAGAGCCGGCGAGGCCGCCACACGGCGTCGTCGCCGTGCTCGTAGAGGTGGAACCCGTCCACCGCGAACTCCGCCTCGTAGGCCGCCATCTCGTCGAACGCGCGGTCGAGGGACGCGTCGTCCACCTCGTGCGCGACCGTGACGTGCGGGTGGTAGTTGAAGCGCAGGTCCTGCTCGAGAGGCCCGCTGCGCACGACGCTCTCCAGGTGCTCGCACTCGGCGATGCCCTCGACCACCTGGACGAACACGACCGGCGAGACGGGCCGGAAGGTCGCGCTCCCCCGCAGGTGGATCCGGAACGGCGCGGCACCGGCCGCGACGCCCGCGAGGTGCGCGCCGACCTCCTCGAGCTGCTCCGGGTCGAGCACCGTGGGACCCAGGAGCGTGATGTGCGGCGGGATGAGCGCGGCGAGCGGGTCGCCGAACCGCGCCCGTGCCGCCTGGAGCTCGGGGCCGAACGGGGCGGGGACCTCGATCGCGATACCGACCCGGACCTGCGAGGGCCCGCGTTCCGGGAGGTTCACGCCGTCGTCCCCCCGACGGGGAGCAGGCCGACCCGGTCGTAGACCCGTGCGAGCGTCCCCGCGGCGATCTCGCGCGCCTTCTGCGCGCCCCGCGCGAGGACCGCGTCCAGCTCGGCCGGGTCCGCGAGGTACGAGTTCGCCCGCTCCTGGAACGGCGTGAGGAACTCCACGACCACCTCGGCCAGGTCCACCTTGAGGTGCCCGTAGCCGCGACCGTCGTACTCGGCGGCGATCGCCTCGACGTCGCGGCCGGTGAGCGCCGAGAAGATCGTCAGGAGGTTCGACACGCCGGGCTTCGCGACCGGGTCGTAGCGGATCTCGTTCTCGGAGTCGGTCGCGGCCGACCGGATGCGCTTCGCGGCGACCTTCGGGTCCTCGAGGAGCCAGATGACGCCCTTGCCGTTCGACGAGGACTTGCTCATCTTCGCGGTCGGCTCCTGGAGGTCGTAGATCTTCGCGACGGACCGGACGATGTGGGGCTCGGGGACCACGGCCGTGCCGTCGCCGAAGCGCGCGTTGAGACGCTCCGCGAGGTTGCGCGCGAGCTCCAGGTGCTGGCGCTGGTCCTCGCCGACCGGCACGAGCGCGGCGTCGTACAGGAGGATGTCCGCAGCCATGAGCACCGGGTAGGTGAAGAGGCCCACCGTCGTGCCCTCCGCGCCCTGCTTCGCGGACTTGTCCTTGAACTGCGTCATCCGGCCGGCCTCGCCGAAGCCGGTCTGGCACGAGAGCACCCAGGACAGCTCCGCGTGCTGCGGGACGTGCGACTGGACGAACAGCGCCGAGCGGTCCGGGTCGACGCCGCCGGCGAGGTACTGGGCCGCGGTGCGCCGGGTGCGCTCGCGCAGGCGCGCCGGGTCCGGGTTCACCGTGAGCGCGTGGAGGTCGACGACGCAGTAGAGGGCGTCGTAGGAGTCCTGCAGCGCGACCCACTGCGTCAGCGCGCCGATGTAGTTGCCGAGCTGCAGCGAGTCCTCGGTGGGCTGCATCCCGGACAGGATGCGCGGGGCGGTCCCGGGCGGCCTGGTCCCGGTCTGCGACGACGCGGTCCCCGCTGCCGTCCGTGCCGTTCCGGTCTCGGTCACCTCGATGGACATTCGCCCATTCTGACAGGTCACCGGTCACCGGCCGAATCGCGCCCGCCGCTCCCGCTCCGCGGTGGCCGGAGCGGTCAGGTGGCCTCGTCGTCGAACGGCGCGGGGCCGCCCGGTGCGGTCGGGGCCGGGGGCGGCGGGTGCTGGACGCGTGCCGGTGCCGGGTCGTCGTCGAGCAGCGCCTCGCGCACGATGCGTCGCGGGTCGTACTGGCGCGGGTCCAGCTTCGACCAGTCGACGTCGCCGATCTCCTCGCCGATCTCGGCGTCGACCCGCGCCTTCGCGTCGCGGAGGTAGCCGCGCGCCGAGCGCACGAAGCCCCCGAGCTGCTCGGCGTACCGGGGCAGCCGTTCGGGACCGATGATGATCACCGCGACGACGAGGAGCACGACGAACTCGGCTCCGTTAATCCCGAACACTGCGTCAGACTACTCGCTCGTCGCCTCGTCGAGGACGACGCGCACGTCGCGCTCCTGCCCGTCGGTCCGCACACGCAGCGTGACCGCGTCGCCCGGAGCCTTCGCGCGGATCGCGACGATGAGCTCGTCGGACTCCGTGACGGGGCGTCCGTCGATCGACAGGATGACGTCGCCCGGTCGGATCCCGGCGGCGTCCGCGGGACCCTCGGGCGTCACGGCCTGCTGCCCCTGCTGCGCGTCGGTCGAGACCTGGACGCCCTCGCCCTGGTACCGCTGGTCGAGGAGCACCCCGATGACCGGGTAGGTGGCGACGCCGTCCGCGATGAGCTGCTCCGCCGTGCGCCGCGCCTGGTTGGAGGGGATCGAGAACCCGAGCCCGATGCTCCCCGTGGCCGCCATGGCCCCCGGTGGCTGCGCGATGGCCGAGTTGATCCCGACGACCTCGCCCTGCCCGTTGACGAGCGGACCGCCCGAGTTGCCGGGGTTGATCGCCGCGTCGGTCTGGATCGCGTTGATGAAGGCCGTCTGCGCCGCCTCCCCGGCCTGCACGGGCCGGTTGAGCGCGCTGACGATGCCCGTCGTGACCGTGCCGTTGAGCCCGAGGGGCGCCCCCACGGCGACCACGGGGTCCCCGACGGCCACGCCGTCGGAGTCGCCCAGCGCGAGCGGGGTCAGGCCAGAGTCCTCGACCTTGACGACCGCCAGGTCGTAGTCGACCGTCCGGCCGACGAGCTCGGCCGGGCTCTCGTGGCCGTCGGCGAACAGCACGACGACCTCTCCGCCGTCCGCGGCACCGGCCACGACGTGGTTGTTGGTGAGGATGTACCCGTCCTCCGTGAGCACGAAGCCGGAGCCGGTCGCGACGCCGTCCCCTCCTCGCACCTGCAGCGACACGACGCTGGGCAGCACGGTCGCGGCGATGTCCGCGACGGAGCCCGGCGCACGCTCCACGTCGGCCTCGACGCTCGCCGCGGGGAGCGTGACCGACGCCCGCTGCGACGGCGCGTCGAGGAGGCGGTCCGCCGCCACCCCGCCGAGCGCCCCCGCGACGAGCGCCAGGACGACGAGGCTCACGACGCTCCCCACGCCCAGCCGTCGGCGCCGTCCCGCGACGACCGGCGGCGCCACGAGCGTCGGGTCCACCGTCGGCCGGCCGGCGTCGGGGTGAGCGGCCAGGGGCGAGGACGCACCGTGCTGGTCGAACGAGCGCAACGGGTCCCACGGGTCCTGCGCCGGGGCGCCCGCGGCGAGGTGCGGCGTCCCGGGCGTGGCGGCGCCGGTCGCGGTCGCGCCGGGGGGCAGCGGCGTCGTCCCCGGGACGGGGTCCCCCGTGCGCGCCGGGGGCGGCGGGACCGGGACGGCGCCGGGCGCGATGCGGGCGACGGGCCGGTACGCCGACGGCGGCGCGAACGGGTTGTGCTCCGCGCCGTCCGGGCGCTGCGGGGCGTCGCCGCCCGTCGAGGGGTCGGTCATGAGGTGCCGAGCGCTCCTGTCATGGTCGTCCAGCCCCGGGAGATGCGCGCCGGGACCCCGGCATCGTAGTCGCGGTCGGGGAACGCCGCCACGAGGTCGGCCAGCACCTCGTCCTCGGTGTCCGCGACGACGTCGATCACCGTGTCGCCGGACTGCCAGACGACGTGCCACGGGTCCTCGGACAGCACGTGCACGCGGCGGCCGTCGACGTCCCACGTGCCGAGACCGGCGAGAGCCGCCTCGTCGAGGAGCCCCACCTGCTCGCGGACGACGACCTCGCCCGTGGGGGTGACGAGGTCGATCTCGAGGACCTGCCGCGCCGCGTCCTCGCGCACGGCCGCCACCGTGACGCCCTCCGGCAGCTCCGACGGACCGGTCCAGCCCTGCGCCACCAGCGACGCGAGACCGTCGTCGGCCCGCGTCTCCGCGGCGCCCGCGGTGCCCGCCGCGGTGATCCGCGGGGCCGCCTGGGCCAGCACCGTCAGGGGGTCGGAGCGGTGCAGCTCGGGGGTGACGACGGGGCTCTCGCCGAGCGCGAACAGGCCGACGGCCGCGACCCCGACGCCCCCGGCGACCACCATCGCGACGCGCCGGCGCAGCGCACCGCCGCGCAGCTCGCCGCTCCACGCGCCGGGCGGCAGGACGGGGCGCTGCGCCCACGGGTCGCCGGCCGCCGGGGCGCGGCGCAACGGGTCCTGCTCGCTCGGAGGGATCTGGGCCGAGAGGGCGAGCAGCCGCGCCGTGAGGTCGGGCGCGGGCTCGACGTGGGCGGCGGCGCTCAGCGCACGACGGGCCGACCGGGCCGCGGCGAGCTCGTCGGCGCAGCGTGCGCACCCGGCCACGTGGCCGAGAGCGCGCTCCGCCTCGGCCGGCGAGAGCTGGCCGTCGACGAGCGCGGAGAGCCGCGAGCCCAGGTGGGACGTCACGCCACCTCCTGGGCGGTGGGCACGACCGTCTCGCCCGCCGGGGTGGCCGGTCGCTCGTGGGGGTCCCGGTGCGGGAGCGCCGCCCGCAGCTGGGCGCGAGCGCGGTGGATCCGCGAGCGGACGGTCCCGAGCTTGATCCCGAGCGTCAGGGCGATCTCCTCGTAGGACAGGCCCTCGATGTCGCACAGGACGACGGCCGCGCGGTACTCCGGGCTGAGGGCGTCGAGCGCGCGCTGGACGTCGTGGTCGAGGTTCGCGTGCTCGAACCCCCGCTCGGGCTGGGCGAGCTCGCCGCGGGCCGGGTAGTGGGAGTCGTCGTCCCCCATGGCCTCCATGCGGATCCGCTGCTTGCGGCGGACCTGGTCGAGGAAGAGGTTCGTCGTGATGCGGTGGAGCCAGCCCTCGAACGTGCCCGGCGTGTAGCTCGACAACGAGCGGAAGACGCGGACGAACGTCTCCTGGGTGAGGTCCTCCGCGTCGTGCCGGTTGCCCGTGAGCCGGTAGGCGAGCCGGAACACGCGGGCCGAGTGCTCGCGGACGATCTCGTCCCACGAGGGAGGGACCCATGCCGCCGCACCCTCCGGTGCGCTCGCAGGGTCCGCCGGTCGTCTGTCGCTCACACGGTCCATCGTCCCAGAAGAACGCCCGCCGACCGGTCGGTGTTCCCGCTCCCCGACCGGACCCGACCCGCACGTCCACGCGTCGCGCACACCTCGCCCGTCGCGTCGAGCGCCTCCCGGGCGCGGTGGGTGATCCCGGGTACGATCCCAGACAGGGCGCGTCCTGCGCCCGCCGTCGCACCGCCCGGTGCGAGGGTGCAGGCCCGAGCACGCGGAGGCTTCGATCAGCAGCGACGTCGGCACCAACCGCAGCGCCAAGGCGGCCAGCTGGGTGTACAGCGAGGAGTTCGTCCCCGAGGACGAGGTGCTCCTGCGCGCCCGCGACCGCGCCGCGGAGCTGGGCTGCCCGGCCATCCTGCCCGGGGCCGGGGCGGTCCTGCGCGTCCTCGCCGCGGCGCTCGGAGCACGCTCGGTCGTGGAGATCGGCACCGGCACCGGTGTCGCGTCGCTCTGGCTGCTGCGCGGGATGCCCGCGGACGGCGTGCTCACGACCATCGACGTCGAGGTGGAGCACCAGCGCGCGGCGAAGGAGGCCTTCGCCGAGGAAGGGCTGGCCCCCGCCCGCACCCGGACCATCCCCGGCCGGGCGAGCGACGTCCTGCCCCGCCTCACGGACGGCGCCTACGACCTCGTCCTCGTCGGTGCCGACAAGCACAGCTACCCCGAGTACGTCGAGCAGGGCCTGCGCCTCCTGCGCCCGGGCGGCGTCCTCGCCGTCGACGGCGCGCTGTCGCACGACCGCGTGGCCGACCCGGCACGACGCGACGAGGTCACGACCATCGTGCGCGAGGTCGGGCGCTCGCTGCGCGCCGACGACCGGGTCCTGCCGGCGCTCCTGCCCAGCGGCGACGGCCTCCTGCTAGCCGTGCGCCGCTGAGGACGACCGCTCGTCAGAGCCGGTCCAGCGCCGCCAGCAGCAGCCGCGCGCCGTAGCCGGTCGCTCCCTCGGTGATCTCGTGGCGGTCGGAGGTCGCCCGGGCCGGTCCCGCGATGTCGAGGTGGGCCCACGGCACGTCCCCGACGAACTCGCGCAGGAACAGCGCAGCCGTGATCGACCCTCCGCCGGGGCTCTCGAGCGGGACGTGGCGCAGGTCGGCCACCTCCGAGCGCAGGGCCGGCGCGTAGTCCGCGACGAGGGGCATGCGCCACACCCGCTCGCCGGTGACCTCCGCAGCGCCCTCGATCGCCGTCGCGAGCGCGTCGTCGGTCGCGTAGAGCGCGCCGTGGCCGCGTCCGAGACCCAGGCTCGCCGCGCCGGTGAGCGTCGCGACGTCGACGAGCACGTCCGGCGCCAGCTCCGCGAGGGCGAAGCCCAGCGCGTCCGCGAGGACGAGGCGGCCCTCGGCGTCCGTGTTCGCGACCTCGACCGTGCGCCCGGAGTACGTCCGCAGGACGTCACCCGGCCGGTACGACGCCGCCCCGACGTGGTTCTCCGCGAGGGGCAGGACCGCCGTCACGCGGTGGGCGACCCGGCGGTCCGCGGCACCGAGCACGACGGCGAGCGCGACGGCCGCGCCCGCCATGTCGGTCTTCATCGGCACCATGGCCTCGCGCGGCTTGATCGACAGCCCACCGGTGTCGTACGTGATCCCCTTGCCCACGACGACGACGTGGCGAGCTGAGGTGCCCGGGCGGTCCGCGGCGACGCCGTGGTCGCGCGGGTCGTAGGTCACCGTGACGAGGCGCGGCTCGCGCACCGAGCCCGCCCCGACGGCGAGGAGCGCGCCGAAGCCCTCGGCTGCGAGCTCGCGGACCCCGCGGACCCGGACGTCGAGCCCGCGCTCCTGCGCGAGCTCGCGCGCCCGCTCCGCGAGCCACGCCGGGTCCTTGACGTCGGCGGGCGTGTTCGCGAGGTCCCGGACGAGCCAGGTCGCGCCCGCGGCGCGGCGGGCCGCCTCGACGGCGGGCTCCGGGTCGTGGGCCGCCGACGAGGACAGCAGCACGAGCTGCTCGGCGGGCTCCTCGCTGCGGCGCCGTCCGGCGGACCGCTCCGTGCCGCGCGCGGAGGAGCCGGGCGCCGTCGGGCCGGGACGACGGGGCTGGCGGTACGCGGCGAGCAGGTAGCCCTCCACGAAGGCGCGCACGCCGTCCGCGTCCGCGTCGGCCGTCGCCGCGCTCACGACGCGCTCGAGCCCGCGGGCCGAGCGGGCGAGCGCTGCGCCGGCCCGGCGCAGCGAGGCGTCGTCGCCCGACCCGACGCCCAGGAGGACGAGCCGGGTCGGGAGGCCGGACCAGGGCAGCCGGCCGGCGGACCCCACGTGGGCGCGCGGCAGGTCGACGCGCACGACGTCGCCGGCGCGTCCCTCGAACGACGGACCTCCGGAGCGCTCGGCGAGCTCCGCGAGGTCGATGCCGTAGCGCACCGCCGCGTCGACGGTGCCCGCGCGGGGCTGGAGGCCGTCCCCCGGCTCCCGGGCGGGAGCCACCGCGACGACGAGCGCCGCGACGTCGCCGTCCGCGAGGAGCGGGGACTCGCTCACGGTCCCCCGGGCCGCCACCACGTCGGGCAACGGACGCGGGATCTCGGGCGCGGACGTCACGGCGCGCTCACGAGCCGCCAATCAGCCCACCACGGCCTGGAGCGCGTCGCCGAGCTCGCTGGCCTCGGTCGCGTTGAGCTCCACCACGAGCCGCCCACCGCCCTCGAGCGGGACGCGCATGACGATGCCTCGCCCTTCCTTGGTGACCTCCAGCGGGCCGTCACCCGTCCGCGGCTTCATCGCAGCCATTGGTGGCTCTCCATTTCCTAGTCCCGGGTTCACCCCGCGTGCGCGGGGAGGGGCGCCCATCGCGGCCCGACCGACGTCCGGGGATCCGCCACCGCGCACCCCGGACGCGCGTCCGACCTCCGACGACGCCCGCAGCACAGTCTAGTTCACACCGGCCCACGCCCCGGGCGTCACGGCGGCCAGCCCGACGGCGGGACGAGGCGCCACAGCTCCCACACCCACCACGCCTGCCCGACCACGAACGCCGCGCACACCGCGACGAGCCACGCCCGCGACCGGGTCCACCCGGCCGTGACCGCGCCGAGGGGGAACGCGAGGAGGAGGAAGCGCACGAGCGACGTGCCCGGCTGGACCGTCGCGACGAGGTAGGCGAGGTAGGCCCCTGCCCACGCGTGCATCTCCGGACCGAGACGCGCCGCGACGGGGTTGAGCACCAGGACCGCGACCACGACGAGGAGCAGCCCGAGGACCCAGGGCCCGGCGCCGTCGAACAGCCACCGCGACACGTCGACCCACGGCACGAACGGGACGACCTCCGCTCCCCCGCGCCACGCCTCCTGCGTGCGGAAGTAGGCCTGGTGCGTGCCCGTCACGAGCCCGCACAGCCACGGCCACAGCAGCCCGCTGCCGAGGGCCACGACGAGGAGACCGGTGAGGCGCGCGACGTCGGGCAGCCGCAGGTCGCCCCGGCGCCACCGGACGACCCCGTGCCAGACGACGACCGCCGCCATGGGCAGCGCGACCGCGCGCGTGAGCCCGAGGAGCAGGACCACGAGCGCCGCCCAGGCGTACCGGTGGCGGGCGACGAGCAGCAGCGACGCCGCGACCAGCAGCAGGGCGAGCGACTCCGTGTAGGCGACCTGGAGCACCGGGCTCGACGGGAAGACGCTGACGAGCAGCACGGTCGCGAGCGGCAGGCCGGGCCGCCGGGCGACGGCCGCCGCGCCCGCCGTGGCGACGAGCCGGTGGATCACGACGACGGCCCCCGCGCCGCACACGAGAGCGAGCGTCGGCGCCAGGACGTCCCAGCCGGCGCCGGTGACCGCGTCGAGGCCGCGGACGAGCGTCGGGAACAGCGGGAAGAAGGCCCACGCGTTCTGCTCGACGGTGCCGTCCTCGCCCACGGGGAGGACGGCGGGATAGCCGGACGCGTAGATCTGCTCGTACCAGCTCGCGTCCCACATGCGGCCCGTGTAGGCGAGGTACGACGGCGCCGCGCCGGTCCAGAGGTTCTCCTCCTGGGAGCGCGAGACGACGACCAGGACCGCCGCGCTCAGGGCGCGCGCGAGGCCGTAGACGGCGAGCGCCTGCACCCACCACGGCCACGAGCGCGGACGCAGGACCGGGCCCGCCCGACCCGAGGACCGGACGGTCGGCGCGCCCCGCGCGGGCGGTGCGGCGTGGGGCGTCCTCACGCCAGCCCTCGCAGCGCCCTCGCCGGCGGCTCCTCGTCGCGCACCGCCGCGACGAGGTCCAGCGCGCGGCGCGTCGCCGCGACGTCGTGCGCGCGGAACACCCGCGCGCCGAGCCAGGCGGCGACCGCGGTCGCGGCGAGGGTGCCCTCGAGGCGCTCGTCGGCGGGCAGGTCGAGGGTCTCGCCCACGAAGTCCTTGCGCGACAGGGCCATGAGGAGCGGGAAGCCCAGACCGGCGAGGACCTCCGTGCGCCGCAGCAGGTGCAGCGAGTGCCACGTGTTCTTGCCGAAGTCGTGCGTCGGGTCGACGAGCACGGAGCCACGCGGGACGCCGCACGCGACGGCCCGCTCGGCCGCGGCGCGCAGCGTCGCGACGACGTCCTGCACGACGCCGTCGCGGGGGTCCGCCGCGCCGGGCAGCGCCGGGTAGGCCACGCGGTACGGGTCGGTCCGCGGCGTCGCACCGCCCGTGTGGGAGCACACGACCCCGATGCCGCGCTCGCCCGCCACCTCGACCAGGTGCGGGTCGTGCCCGGCCCACGTGTCGTTGACGAGGTCGGCACCCGCGAGCGCCGCCTCGTGCGCGACCTCGGCCCGCCACGTGTCGACGCTGACCAGCAGCTCCGGGAACTCCTCGCGGACGCGGGCCACGAACGGCACGACCCGACGGATCTCCTCCGCCGTCGTGACCTCGGGGCCGACGCCCGCACGGACCCCGCCGACGTCGACGAGGTCCGCGCCCTCGTCGGCCGCGCGCGCCACGGCCGCGAGCGCCGCGCCGTCGTCGAGCTGGCGGGCACCCGCCCAGAACGAGTCGTCCGTCCGGTTGACGATCGCCATGACCGCAGGGCGCTCGAGCGCGCGCCCGCGCAGGACGAGCGTCGTGCCGCGCGGCGGCACGCCGACCGGGGGCAGGTCCACGCGCACGCCGGTCAGCCGGCGTCGGCGGCGCGCAGCTGCGCGGCCTCGAGCTCCGCGGCAGCCTCGAACTCCTCGGCGCGCAGCTGCTCGCCGCGCTCGCACACGTAGGCCACGGCCTCCGCGGGGTCGTCGCACACGTGCAGCAGGTCCACGTCCTGGGCGCTGATCATGCCGCGGTCGACCACCGCGGACCGCGCCCACTCCAGCAGACCGCCCCAGTAGTCCGAGCCGACCAGCGCGAGCGGGAACTCGGTGATCTTGTGCGTCTGGACGAGCGTCAGAGCCTCGAACAGCTCGTCGAACGTCCCGAACCCGCCCGGGAGCACGACGAACCCCTGCGCGTACTTGACGAACATGGTCTTGCGCGCGAAGAAGTAGCGGAAGTTCACGCCGAGGTTCACGTAGGGGTTCATCCCCTGCTCGAACGGCAGCTCGATCCCGAGACCGACCGACGTGCCGCCGGCCTCGTACGCGCCCTTGTTGGCGGCCTCCATGATCCCCGGCCCACCGCCCGTGATGACGGCGAACCCCTCGGCGACCAGCCGCCGTCCGACGTCCTCGGCGAGGGCGTAGTCCGGGTGGTCGGGCCTGGTCCGCGCGGAGCCGAAGACCGAGACGGCCGGACCGAGCTCGGCGAGCGCGCCGAAGCCCTCGACGAACTCGCTCTGGATCCGCATCACGCGCCACGGGTCGGAGTGCACCCAGTCCGCGCTCTGGCTCGAGTCCAGCAGCCGCTGGTCCGTCGTCTGCTGCGGGATCTGGTCGCCGCGCAGGAGGACCGGGCCCTTGCGGTACCCCGTGCCCTGCTGGGGCATCCCCTCGTCCGACCCGTCCTGGCGCCTCTCGGCCCGCCCGCCTGCACCGGTGATGTGGCTCATGCGCCGAGCCTATGCCGCGTCGTCGCCCGTCAGCCATGCGCGGAGCGCGTCGCGGCACAGCGCGAGCTGCCCGACCGGGCACCGCTCGTCGTCCTTGTGGGCGAGGAGGGGGTCGCCCGGGCCGAAGTTCACGGCGGGGACGCCGAGCTCGGCGAAGCGCGCGACGTCCGTCCAGCCGTACTTCGGGCCCGGCGCGCCGCCGGTCACCGCGAGGACCCTCGCCGCGAACCCGGCGGCCAGCGGGTCGTCGAGACCGGGGCGAGCGCCGGGCGCCGCATCGGTCACCACGACCTCGAACCCGGCGAACAGCTCCGCCACGTGGCGCGTCGCGTCCTCGACGGTGCGGGACGGCGCGAACCGGTAGTTGACCGTCACGACGCACTCGTCCGGCACGACGTTCCCGGCGATGCCCCCGCGGATGCCGACGGCGTTGAGGCCCTCGCGGTACACGAGCCCGTCCACCTCGACCTCCGCCGGGGCGTACGCCGCGAGGCGGTCCAGCACCTCGTGCGCGGCGTGGATCGCGTTCGAGCCCGTCCACGCGCGCGCCGAGTGCGCGGCCACGCCGGGGACGCGCACGTCGGCCCGCAGCGTGCCGTTGCACCCGCCCTCGAGCCCGGCGGACGTGGGCTCCCCCAGGACGGCGAAGTCGCCGGCGACGAGGTCCGGACGGTTGCGGACGAGGCGCCCCAGACCGTTCAGCTCCGCCGCGACCTCCTCGTTGTCGTAGAAGATCCACGTGACGTCCTGCGCGGGCTCCACGAGCTCCGCGGCCAGCGCGAGCTGGACCGCGACGCCACCCTTCATGTCGACCGTGCCGCGGCCCCAGACCTCGGCCTCGTCGCCGTGCCCGACGACGCGGGTCGGCAGGTTCGGCGGGTCCGTGAGCGGGACCGTGTCCAGGTGCCCGGCGATCACGACGCGGCGCTCGCGGCCCAGGGACGTGCGCGCCACCACCGTGTCGCCGTCACGCACCACGTCGAGGTGGGCGAGCCCGCGCAGCGCGGCCTCGACCGCGTCGGCGAGCGCCGCCTCGTCGCCGCTCACCGACGGCGTGTCGCACACGGCGCGGAACAGCGCGACGAGATCGCCCGTCAGGTCGAGCACGGGCCGGGCGGGGGTCGCGGGAGGGGCCGTGGGAGAGGTCACCCCAGCACCCTACCGGCGGCCGATAGGCTGCTCGCATGACTTCTGCGACCCCCGCGACCACCCCGGCCGAGGCCGCCCCGGACCCCGCACGGCATGGGGCCTCGGCCTCGCGACCGTCGCCGACGACGGCACCGTGCTCGACGTCTGGTACCCCACGCCCGCGCTCGGCCCGGCCCCCGGGGACGCGAGCGTCCCCGCGTCGCTGGAGGCGCTCGCGGAGCGGGACGAGGTCCGCGGCGTCGAGGTCGTCGTCGTGCGCACCGAGATCGACCTGGACGTCCCGCCCGCGGACACCGCCGACGCCTACCTGCGCCTGCACCTGCTGTCGCACTGCCTCGTGGAGCCGCACGGCCTCGCGCTCGACGGCATCTTCGGCGTCCTCGCGAACGTCGTCTGGACGAACCACGGACCCTGCTCCACGACCGGCTTCGAGGAGACGCGCCTGCGCCTGCGCGCAGCAGGTCTGTCCGTGACCGTCCTCGGCGTCGACAAGTTCCCGCGCATGGTGGACTACGTCGTCCCCGCGGGCGTCCGCATCGCCGACGCCGACCGCGTCCGCCTCGGCGCGCACCTCGCGCCCGGCACGACCGTCATGCACGAGGGGTTCGTCAACTTCAACGCCGGGACGCTCGGCGCCTCGATGGTCGAGGGCCGCATCTCCGCGGGCGTCGTCGTGGGCGACGGGTCCGACGTCGGCGGCGGCGCCTCCATCATGGGCACGCTGTCCGGGGGCGGACGCGAGGTCATCTCCGTGGGCCGGCGCTCCCTGCTCGGCGCGAACGCCGGCCTCGGCATCCCGCTGGGGGACGACTGCGTCGTCGAGTCCGGGCTGTACGTCACCGCGGGCACCAAGGTCACCGTGGTCGGTCAGCACGACGACGCCGGCGCCCCGCTCGTGGTCAAGGCCCGCGAGCTCGCCGGGCGGTCCGGCCTGCTGTTCCGCCGCAACTCCCTCACCGGCGGTGTCGAGGCCGTGTCGCGCACCGGGACCGGCGTCGAGCTCAACGCCGCGCTGCACGCGAACTGACCTCTCCGACGAGCCGACGACGATGTCCCCAGCACGCACCGCACGGCCCCTGCCGCCGGCGCGGGCCGGACGACGCCGTCGGCGACCGCTGCGCGCCGCGGTCACCCTCCTCACGGTGACCGCGGTCGCGGTGGGCGCCGTCGTCGTCGCCCTCAACCGTCTCGACGACGACACGCCCGTCGCCGAGCGCTGCGCCGCCACCGCGGACGGTCGCACCTGGTACCTGTCGACCGTGCAGGCCGACAACGCCGCGCTCGTCACCGCGACGGCCGTGCGCCGCGGGTTCCCCGCCCGAGCCGGGACGATCGGCATCGCCACGGCGCTCCAGGAGTCGCGTCTCGTCAACATCGACTACGGCGACCGCGACTCCGTCGGGCTGTTCCAGCAGCGCCCGTCCCAGGGATGGGGCAGCGTCGAGCAGATCATGGACCCCGTCTACTCGACGAACGCGTTCTACGACGTCCTCGCGACGATCGAGGGCTACGAGGACATGGAGGTCACCGTCGCGGCCCAGGCCGTGCAGCGCTCCGGCTTCCCCGACGCCTACGCCCAGCACGAGCCCCGCTCGCGCGCGTGGGCCTCGGCCCTCACGGGCTACTCCCCCGCGACCCTCACGTGCGACCTCGCGGCCGTCGCGGACAGCGAGCTCCCCGCGGCGGACGCCGACCCGGCCGCCCTCCTCACGGCCCGCGTCTCCCGCGACCTCGGCGACCTCCCCGTCGCCCGGCAGGACGGCGCGCGACCGGACGTCGTCACCGTCGACGCCACGCCCCTCCCGACGGCGGCCGGCGACGGCGGCCCGGACCGCGCCGCGTGGGCCGTCGCCCAGTGGGCCGTCGCCTCCGCGGACGCGACGAACGTCGAGACGGTCGAGGTCGCCGACCGCCGCTGGACCCGCGCCGACCCCACGTGGACCGCGGTCGCGCCCGACGACGCCGTCCCGCCCACGCCCGGCTCCGTCCGCCTCACCGTCGCGACGCCCGACCCCGCCTGAGCTGCGTGCGCGCGACCGTCGGACCGGCGCCGCGCACCCATCCCCCGGTGGCGACCAGGGACGCACGGACGCCGCGCCCCACCGGGAGGTGGCGACGCGGCGTCCGGGCGTGCTGCGGGGAGGACGGACCTCAGCGGTCGGCGACGGGGACGTAGTCCCGCTCGGTCGCGCCCACGTAGACCTGGCGCGGACGACCGATCTTCGTCTGCGGGTCCTTCATCATCTCGCGCCACTGCGCGATCCAGCCGGGCATGCGGCCGAGCGCGAAGAGCGGCGTGAACATCGCGGGCGAGAAGCCCATGGCCTTGTAGATGAGGCCGGTGTAGAAGTCGACGTTCGGGTAGAGCTTGCGCTCCACGAAGTAGTCGTCCTGGAGCGCGATCTCCTCGAGGCGCATGGCGATGTCGAGGAGCTGGTCCTTCTTGCCGAGGGTCGACAGCACGGCGTCGGCGGACTTCTTGACGATCGCCGCGCGCGGGTCGTAGTTCTTGTAGACGCGGTGCCCGAAGCCCATGAGGCGGACACCGTCCTCCTTGTTCTTCACCTTCATCATGAAGGTGTCGACGTCGTACTCGGCGCTCGCGATCTTGTCGAGCATCGTCAGGACGGCCTCGTTGGCCCCGCCGTGCAGGGGGCCGGAGAGGGCGTTGACGCCGGCCGCGACGGACGCGTAGAGGTTGGCGTGCGACGAGCCGACGACGCGCACGGTCGACGTCGAGCAGTTCTGCTCGTGGTCCGCGTGCAGGATGAGGAGCTTGTCGAGCGCGTCGACGACGACCGGGTCGGCCTCGTACTGCTGGTACGGGGTCGCGAACGTCATGCGCAGGAAGTCGTCGACGTACCCGCGCGAGTAGTCGGGGTAGAGCAGCGGCTCGCCGACGCGGCGGCGGTGCAGGTAGGACGTGATGGTGCGCGTCTTGGCCAGCAGCAGGACCGTGGCGAGCTCGACCGTCTCGTCGTCGAAGGGGTCGAGGGACTCGGGGTAGAACGTCGACAGCGCGTTGATCGCCGAGGAGAGGACGGCCATGGGGTGGGCGTTGCGCGGGAACGTGCCCATGAAGGTGCGGAAGTCCTCGTGCACGAGGGTGTGCCGGTTGACGCGCTCGACGAACGCGTCGAGCGTCGGCGTGTCGGGCAGCTCGCCGTGGATGAGGAGGTACGCGACCTCGAGGAAGCTCGACTGCTCGGCGAGCTGCTCGATGGGGTAGCCGCGGTAGCGCAGGATGCCGGCGTCGCCGTCGATGTACGTGACGCTCGACTCGCACGAGGCGGTGTTCATGAATCCGGGGTCGACGGTCACCAGACCGGTCGACTTGAGCAACGAGGACACGACGATGCCGTCGTTGCCCTCGGTCGCCGCGACCACGGGCAGGTCCTGCGCCTGGTCGTCGACGAGGAGGCGGACCGTCGCCTGCTGTGTGGTGGTCATGGTTCCCTTCCTGCTGCTGCTCGCGCCGTTGCCGCGCGGTCGACCGTACCCCGCATCACCCGCACGTGACCAATCCTGAACCGTCACGAGATCCCCACCCCCGAGTGATGCGGATCACACCAACGAGGGGGCTCCGGAGAGTCGCGCAGCAGCCTCGTGGACGCGTTCGTCGCTCGCCGTGAGGGCGACCCGGACGTGCCCGGCGCCCGCCCTGCCGTAGAACGCGCCCGGTCCGACCAGTATGCCGAGGTCGGCGAGCGCCGAGACGGTCCGCCAGCAGTCCGCCGGCTCGGCGGGACCGGCCGGACCGGCCACCGGCCGCGACCAGAGGTAGAGGCCCGCCTCCGAGTGGTCGACCTCGAGGCCCGCGCCCCGGAGCGACGCGAGCAGCACCTCGCGGCGGCGCCCGTAGACCTCGCGCTGCGCCGCGACGTGGGCGTCGTCGGTCAGGGCGGCGACCATGGCCGCCTGCACCGGCGCGGGCACGATCATGCCGAGGTGCTTGCGCGTGGCGAGCAGGTCCGCGACGAGGCGGCGGTCGCCCGCCACGAACGCCGCGCGGTAGCCGGCGACGTTCGACTGCTTCGACAGGGAGTACGTCACGAGCAGCCCCTCGTGCGAGCCGCCGCTCACGCCGGCGTCCAGCAGGCTCGGGACCCCCTCGGTCGCGTAGGGGGCCGCCCACGCCAGCTCGGCGTAGCACTCGTCGCTCGCCACGACGGCACCGATCTCCCGGGCCGCGGCGACCACGCGCGCGAGGTGGTCGGCGTCGAGCACGCGGCCGGTCGGGTTGCTCGGCGAGTTGACCCACACGAGGCGGACGTCGCGACGCCCGGCCCACGCGTCGACGTCGTCGGTCGCCAGCGGCGTCGCGCCCGCCAGGCGCGCACCCACGTCGTACGTGGGGTAGGCCGTCTCGGGGTGCACGACGACGTCCCCGGGGCCGAGGCGCAGGAGCGACGGCAGGAGACCGACGAGCTCCTTGCTGCCGACCGACGGGAGGACCGCGTCCGGGTCGAGGCCCACGACCCCGCGCCGTCGCGCGAACCACGCGGCCACGGCCTCGCGCAGGGCGGGCGTGCCGTGCGTCGTCGGGTAGCCGGGGGCGTCTGACGCCGCGGCGAGCGCGTCCCGCACGACCGTCGGGGTCGGGTCGACCGGCGTGCCGATCGACAGGTCGACGAGTCCGCGCGGGTGGGCGCGCGCCCGCGCGGTGTACGGGGCGAGCGTGTCCCAGGGGTAGGCGAGGCCGGAGAGGTCGGCGAAGCCCATGACCCGCCGGCCGGTCAGGCCTGCGGCGGGAGGGCCGCGATCATCGGGTCGTCCTTCTCGATGAGACCCATCTTCGCGGCGCCGCCCGGAGACCCGAGCGCGTCGAAGAACTCGACGTTCGCGCGGTAGTAGTCGCTCCACTCGGTGGGGACGTCGTCCTCGTAGTAGATGGCCTCGACCGGGCACACGGGCTCGCACGCACCGCAGTCGACGCACTCGTCCGGGTGGATGTACAGCGACCGCTTGCCCTCGTAGATGCAGTCCACGGGACACTCCTCGATGCACGCCTTGTCCTTGACGTCGACGCACGGCTGGGCGATCACGTATGTCACGACCGGGAACCTTTCTGGCGGCGTTCGGACCTGGCGCGGCGAGAGGTGCCGGGTCACGTGGGGGCACGTGCCCCCGGCTTCGACCGCACGCGGTCACGGAGGGCATGCACGTCTAGTATCGCTCAGGTCGGGCGGTGGTCGGCCACCGCGGACCAGCCAGTGGACGGACGTGACATGACGCACGAGCACGAGCGGGCCGCTCCGACGCCCGCCGCGGACCCGTGGCGGACGTGGGCACCGGGGACGCGGGTCGTCGTGCGACGGCGTCTCGGCGCCGCCGAGGTCACGCCCGACGGGAAGACGCTCACGGACGTCATCGGGGTCGTGGTGAGCTCCGACGACACCGCGCTGACGCTGCACGAGGACGCGGGCGGCGGCGCGCCGCCCCATCGCGGGCACGGCCCCGCGGACGCCGGCCCCCCGGTCGTCGTGGTCCCCCTGTCCGAGATCGTCGCGGGGAAGGTCGTGCCGCCGCGCCCGCCGCGCCGCCCGGCCTGAGGCTCCCGGACCTGCGGCGCCCGTCCTGGTGCGGCAACCCGCGTCGCACCGTCCGCCCCGGTCAGCGGACGACGACGACGCCGTCCTCCACGCCGACCGCGACGCGACCCTGTGCCCCGAGCGCGGTGAGCCGGTCGCGCCACTCCCCCGCGTCGTCGAGGACGACGTGCTCCGGCGCGCGCCCGGATGCGGTCTCCGCGAGGAGGGCGCGGACGGCGTCGGGCCGGTCGAAGAACTCGCCGACGGGCGCGTTCGACTCGAGCGCGCGCACGAGCCGCTCGAGGTCCCGCACGACGACCCGGAGCGCGGAGGCGACCCACGCCGCGTTGTCGGTCACCATCGCCTCGGTGCGTCGCGCGTCCGTGCGGCCCACGCGCGTCGCGTCGCGGAAGCTGCCGGCCGACAGGCCGAGCGCGACGTCGCGCACCGGGGCGTCGGCGACGACGCCGAGCAGCTCCGTCGCGAGCACGTGCGGCACGTGGCTGATGAGGGCGGTCGACTCGTCGTGGACGTCGTCGGTCACGACGTGCGCCGCCCCGCCGAGGGGCCCGGTGACGAGGCGCAGCACCGTGGCGAACGCGTCGGCCCGCGTCGTCGGGTCGACCGTCAGCGCCCAGCGGGCCGCGTCGAGCAGGGCGGGGTCCGACGCGTCGAAGCCGGAGTGCTCCGTCCCGGCCATGGGGTGCGCGCCCACGTAGCGCCCCGCGAGGCCGGCGGCGCCGACGGCGCTGCGCACCGCGGCCTTGACGCTGCCCACGTCGGTGACCACCGTCGCACCTCGCACGTGCCGCCCCACCTCGGTCGCCACGGCACGCATCGCGCGCAGCGGCACGGCCAGGACGAGCACGTCCGGCTCCTCGACGCACAGCGCCTCGACGTCGCCCGCGACGTGCAGGCCCGCCTCGCGGGCCGCGGCGCGCGTCGTCGACGTCGCGTCGAACCCGGTGACGGCGACGCCGCGCGCGTGCAGCAGCCGAGCGAGCGAGCCGCCGACGAGCCCCAGCCCGACGACGGCGACCGAGCGCGGCGGCGTCGTGCCCGACGGCTCGACGCCGACGTCCGACGCGGTCACCACAGGAGCCCGCTCTCGAGGTCCCGCGGCGACGAGGCGTCGCCGACGCTCCCGACGGGGACGTGCGCCGCGTCGACGTCGGCGTGCACCGACTCGTCCAGCTCGCCGCGCGCGGGGACGACGCCCAGCGTCTTGAGCGAGTCGCCCGCGGCGACCAGGTCCTCGAGGACCGAGCGCACCGGCGCGTCCCACGGGGCGCCGTCGACGGTGAGCACGAAGACGTACGTCCCGGCCACGGCCTTCAGGGGACGCGTGATGAGGCTCGACAGGTTGACGCCCCGCGCGCCGAACGAGCGCGTGATCCGTGCGAGCACGCCCGGCCCGGTGACGACGGGCGTGACGGCGATCATGGTGCGCCACGCGCCGTCGTGCCCCGCACGGGTCCGCGCCAGCACGCCGGGCGCGGCGGAGCGCGGCGCGAGGACGAGGAAGCGGGTGCGGGCCCCGGCGAAGTCCTCGACGCCGCGGGCGTAGGTGGCCAGGCCGTAGAGCTCGCCGCAGATGCTGGGGCCGAGCGCGACCTGGTGCGCCGTGGCGTCGCGGCACGCCGCCGCGTTCGACGCGGCCGGGACGGGACGCCACCCCTCGCGCGCGACGAACCGCTGGCACTGCGCGAGCCCGTGGGGGTGCGCGCTCACCTCGACGAGCTCCCCGTGGTCCGGGCGGACGAACGCGTCGAACGAGATGTCGAGCACGACCTCGTCGACCGCGACGACCGTGGCGCTGCCGACGATCGCGTCGAGCGACGGGACCACGTAGCCCTCGACCGTGTTCTCGATCGCGACGACGCCGCGCGCGTCGGTCGCGTCCGCGACGGCCGCGAAGACGTCCGCGACGGATCCCCGGGCGACGAGCGGTGCGCCGTCGGCGTGGTCGACGGCCCAGCCCGCGGCGGCCTGGTGCGTGAACGAGCCCTGCGGGCCCAGGTACCCGACGCCGGTCACGCCGGCCGCAGGTCGGGCTCGGTCACCGGCGCGCCCGGCGCCTGCGACGGGACCTCGGCCTCGGACCACCGCGGTGCGAGGGCGTCCGGACCCGGGACGAACTCCTGCCCGGGCAGCACGGCGAGGAGGCGGTGCGCGACGCCGCGGTCGTCGAAGTCCCGGACGAGACGGTCGAGGACGTCCGCACCCGGGCAGGAGAACGCGGAGAAGAAGATGTGCGGACCGGCCTGCGAGCGGTGGCTGCGCACGTGCTGCAGGTCGATCCCGGCGTCCGCGACGAGTCCCAGCGTCTGCTGCAGCGAGCCGCGGTGGTCGTCGCGCGGACCGAACGCGAGCCAGACCTGCGCCGCGCCCGCGGCGCGGGGCGCCGACCCGCGCGACTCGAGCAGCCCGTACCAGACCGGAGCGCCCTGGGACAGCGCCTCGCTCCCGGGGAGCTCGGCGAACCCGAGCGGCGCCAGCGCGGACGTGGCGACCGAGCGCTCGACGACGAGCGTGCCGTCCGAGCCGGCCAGCGCGACCCGTTCCTCGAGCGACGTGCGCGTCGGGACGAGGCGAGGCGTCATGCCCATGGTCCGCAGCACGTGCCGCCGGTCGCGCATGCCCGCCTCGTCCACGACGACCGGTCCCGACGCGTCCTGCGCGCCGGCCGACCGCCCGACCCACACCCACTGGGCGGGGACGGCGACCGCCGCCGTGAGGACGAGGGAGGGCGGTGCGGCGAGCAGGGCTCGCTCGAGCTCGTGCGACGGCTGCGCGGGGTGGCCGAGGTGCACCACCGCGGAGAGCCCGTCGATCCTCGCGACGGTGGACAGGGTCGCGGTCGTGGAGCCGAGGTCCAGCAGCGCGTCGGGCCCGGAGCGCCCGACGTCGTCGCCGTCGGTGGCCCAGCCCGCGGCCGTCGCGGCGAGCAGCGCCTGCGGTCCCGACTCCCGTTCGCTGCGTCCCAGCATGCGCTCTCCTCGTCCGGTGGTGCGCTCAGGGAGCGCAGACCACCTGGTTGTCCGGCTTGTAGGTCCACCGGTCCGCCTCGTCCTTGACGAGCTCGCCGTCCAGGTAGACCTTGCGGTAGTTCGTGATCGAGAAGCCCGGGTTGCCCGCAGCCTGCGGCACGCAGTCGGGGCCCGTGTGGGTCACGGTCGTCGGCTGGACGACGTTCGACTTCTGGCTCGCGGTGGTCTCGACCTCGAAGTGCTTCGTGCTCCAGATCGCGACGTGCAGCTGCCCGCCGCCGACCCACGACTGCATGAGCACGCCGTACGGCGTGTCGTTCTTGAACCGCATGTCGAGCGAGCCGACGAAGATCGTGGCCTCCCGGCCCGCCGGGTAGCGCGTGAACCAGTAGCTGTGCTGACGGTGCTCGACGTCCTCGAGACCGGCGAAGAAGCCCGCGTTGTACGTCGTCGTCGCCATCTGCGACAGGCCGCCGCCCACACCCTCGATGTGCTTGCCGTCCTGCACGATGCCGGCCGACCGGTAGCCGCCGGCGGCCGTGATCGGGGACAGCGCCTCGGTCAGGGAGAACGTCTCCCCGGGCAGGACGAGCGTGCCGTCGACCTTGCTCGCCCCGACCCGCAGGTTCTCCGTGCGCACGGGCTCGTTCGTCAGCGGGGTCGAGAACTCCGAGACCTTCTCCTTGACCCCGAGCGCCTCGAGCGCGGCGACGGACTGCGCGGGGTCGCTCTCGACGAGCTCCACCGCCGCGGTCCGGTCGTCGCCGGTCGCGGCGGTCGAGACGGCGGTCGCGATGGCCGCCGGGTCGATGGTCGTCCCCGGCGCACCGCCCTCGATGACCGGGACGCCGTTCGAGAACACGAAGTGCGCGTCGTCCGGGACGGTGAGCAGGTCGTTCGTGCGGTCCACGACCGCCTGGACGAGCGCGGCGCCGTCGAACGTGAGCGTGAGGGCGCCGTCGGCCGCCGCGTACGACGCGGTCGCGGCGAGCGTCTCCACGGGGAGCTCGGGCGACTGGTCGCCCACGCTCACCACCACGGGTGCCGACACGACCTTCTGCGCCTCGGCGAGCGCCGCGTCCGTCTCCTCCTGGGTGATCTCCGGGGCGACGGGCTCGGTCGCGAGCTCGATCGGGCCGTCGGCGACGAGCCAGCGGGAGGCGATCGCGTCGGTCGCGGCGTCGCCGACGACGGACGCGCCGTCGGTGGCCGGGGTCGCGGTCGGCGCCCCGTCGATGAACTGGACGGTCCCGTCGACCGGTGCGACGTCGAGACCACCGCGCAGCGCCTCGACCTGCGCGTCGAGCGCGGCCTCGTCGACGGTCACGACGGGCGGCTTCTCCTCGCCGCCGAACAGGTGCTCCCACAGGCGCACGGGGTTCATCGAGAACGCCGTGAGCTCCTCCGCGGTCGCCGCCGCGTCGAACGTGAGCCCGGCCGCCGCGGGGTCGAGCGTCGTGGTCGCATCACCCGCGACGAGGGTCACGGGCTCCGCCGCGCGCGGACCGAGAGCGGACTCGAGCTCGTCCTGCGCCGCGGTGCGGGTCTTGCCGCCGACGTCCACGCCGGCGACCGTCGTCCCGCTCGGGACCTTGTCGGAGAAGTACCACTGGGCCCCGGTGTAGAGGCCGCCGAGCACGAGGACCGCGATGCCGGTCCACAGCAGGCCCCGCACCCAGCCCCGGCGCGGTCCGTCCTCCTCGAAGCCGTCGAACGGCGAGGTCACGCGCTCCTCGTCGGGCGGGACGGGCGGGAACGCGCCGACCGCGGTGGCCGCGGCGGCTGGCTCGGCGGTCTCGGCCGGCGCGCCGTGCGGCGCAGCCGCGGGGACCGTGGCCGGTCGGGCGGAGACCCGCACCGGGGCGGGCCGTTCCCACGGCGCGACGGCGGGGAGCACCTCGGTCCGCTCGGCCGCGGCGACGGGTGCGGCGGCGACCGGCGCGACCACGGGCTCCAGGACCACGGTGTCCGCCGCCGCGGTGCCCGCCCCGGCGGCCGCGGTCCCCGCCTCGGCAGGAACGGGCTCGGCAGGAACGGGCTCGGCAGGAGCGGGCTCGGGACGAACGGGCTCGGCAGAGGAAGGCTCGGCGAGAGCGGGCTCAGCCGGAGCGTGCTCGGCCGGAGCGGGCTCGGCAGGAGCGGGCTCGGGACGAACGGGCTCGGCAGAGGAAGGCTCGGCGAGAGCGGGCTCAGCCGGAGCGTGCTCGGCCGGAGCGGGCTCGGCAGGAGCGGGCTCGGCGGGAGCGGACGCGACGGTCGCCGCCTCGGGAGACGTGGCCGCCGGACCGGCGGCCGGGGCCGCGCTCGGCTCCGGCTCGGTGGCGGCGTGCGAGGCAGCGGCGGACGGCGCCACGACGGGCTCCGTCTCGGCGGACTCAGTGTCGGCAGCCTCCGTCTCGGCGGGCCCCGGCTCGGCGCTCCTCGGCTCGACCGCAGCGGTCCGGGCATCCTCGGGCCCCGCGGTGACGGCCGCCTCCGCCGCCGGCGTCGAGCGCTCGTCGGCGGACCGCACGACCGCGGAGACGCTGGGGTCGAACGCGAAGACGAGGGGGACGTACGGCGTGTCGTCGTCCGGGTCCTCGAGCGCCTCGTCCGAGGTCGTGGGCACGGGGTCCGGTCCGGCGTCGGTCACCGTCGGCGCGGCACCGTCGGGCGCGGCAGCGTCGGGCAGGCTACCGGCCGGGCCGACGGCCGCCCCGTCCGCGGTCGCCGGGGCGTCCGCGGTCACCGTGGCGTCGTCGACCACCGGGACGTCCGCGGTCACCGTGGCGTCGCCGGTCGCCGGGACGTCGTCCTCGGTCGGTGCGGCGTCGGCCACCGCGACCTCGTCGGTCGCCGCCACGTCGCCGGGTCGCGACGTCGACTGCTCATCCTGCAGTGGCGCCTCGTCGGGCACCGTGGCGCGCTCCTCGGGCTGGGCAGCCGCAGCGGCGTCGAGGGCGTCGTCCGCCGTCGGCGCCGGCCGCTCCGTCGCCGCCCCCTGCGTCGCCGGGGGCGTCGGCTCTCCCGCGTCGGCCGGGGTCGACGGCTCGCCCGCCGACGGTACCGGCGAGGCGTCCTGCGGCGTGCCGAGAGCTTCGTCTCGATCGGTCGGCTGACCCATCCACTGTCTCCGTGACGCGAGGGCGCGCCGAGGCGCGCATGACGACGAGGGGTGCGGTGGCCCGCACCGGGGATTCTATCCGGGCGGATCTACACCTGATGTCCGCTCTGCCCCACCTGGCGCTCGTGGAGCGCGGCCCGCACGGGCCGCTCGCTGAACCACGAGCGCGGGAGGAACGCGGCGAGCGCGACGACCAGCAGACCGCCGTAGATCCAGACGTACCCGACGACCTGCCCGGGGACGAGGACGTCACCTCCCGGCCCCTCGAGCGAGAGGATCTGCACGACGGCGACCCAGCCGATCCCGAAGCCGAGCAGGCCGGCGTAGCCGCCCCAGGCGCGCGAGAGCACGCTGCCGGCGAGGACGGCGAGGAGCGCGAGGACGAGCCCGAGGTGCAGCGCCGGCAGGTCGACGACGGGTGCACGGTGCGCGACCGTGCCGACGAGACCGACGACGGCCCCGATCAGCGCGCACGCCGCCCCACGACCCACGAGACCTCCGGTGCTGGTTTCCACAGGTAGAGGCTACTGGCCGCGGACGCCGGAATCCCGGGGGCCCCGCAGAGCGGGACGGGAGGCGGCGTAGAACTCGTGTGAAGGCAGGGGCGCGAGCACGTCGTTGCTGAGCGCGTACCACCCCACGAGCGTCGCGTCCTGCGGGACGGAGGGCGCCGCTCCGACGTGCTGGACCTGGGTGGCGTGCGCACGCAGGGCGTCCAGCACCCGCGGGAGCACCGGCGCCACCGGGACGGCCCGCAGTGCCTGCACCGGCGGCGCGCCGGCTGGGCGCGCGACCTCGCCGGCCCCGGGCGGTCCCTCGAGCGCGACGGACGGCAGCGGCGCGGCGGGGTCCGGCAGCGTGAGGCCGTGGGAGCGCTCGATCAGCGCGCCGACCTCCGGGCGCTCGCCCAGGGCGCGCCGGGCGGAGCGCAGGAACGCGGCGGGCACGACGGCGCACCAGAGCTCGGGCGTGTCGTGGCCCGCCGCCGCGAGCAGCTCCAGGGCACGGACCGCGATCTCGTGCGCGCGCACGTGGTCGGGGTGCCCGTAGCCGCCGCCGGCCTCGTACGTCACGACGACGGCGGGTCGCCGCGAGCGGACCACCACGGCGAGCCGGGCGGCCGCGTCGTCGAGCGGCACGCCGACGAGGGCGCCCTCGGGGAGCTCCGCCTCCGCCGCCGCGCGCGCGATGCCCGGCGCCGCCCAGGCCATGCCCGAGTCGGTGTACCGGGGCGCGGGGGCGCCGTCCGGCAGGTCGCTCCCGACGCCCGGACCCGGTGCGAGCGGGTGCACCGTGTCGAGGAAGACCTGGTCGCGGACCCCGAGCGCCGCGAGCGCCCGGGCGAGCTCGCCCTCGCGGTGGGTCGCGAGGGCGGGCCCGTCACCCTCGAGGTGCCCCACGCCGGTCGGGTGCACGGCGGTGTCGATGACCTCGCCGCGCTCCCCGCGCGTGCACGTCACGACCGTGACGCTCTCCCCCGCCGCCGCCCACGTGGCGAGGAGCGCGCCCGTCGCGAGCGTCTCGTCGTCCGGGTGCGCGTGGACGGCGACCAGCCCGCCGTCGGGCACGACCGGGACGCTGCCGGCGGGCACGACGGCGGGACGGGCGACAGGGTCTCCCACGGGAGGGGTCAGGCGCGCTTGGCCCGGGACGTCGCGCGGGCGCGCTCCGTCTGGTCGAGCAGCACCTTGCGGATGCGCACGACCTCGGGCGTGACCTCCACGCACTCGTCCTCGCGCGCGAACTCGAGCGACTCCTCGAGCGTCAGGTGGCGCGGCGGGATGAGGTTCTCGAAGTTGTCGGCCGTCGAGGACCGCATGTTCGTGAGCTTCTTCTCCTTGGTGATGTTCACGTCCATGTCCTCGTTGCGCGAGTTCTCGCCGACGATCATCCCCTCGTAGACCTCCTGCGTGGGGTCGACGAAGAACGAGCCGCGCTCCTGGAGGTTGATCATCGCGAACGGCGTCACCTTGCCGGCACGGTCCGCGACGAGCGAGCCGGTCGTGCGGGTCTCGATGGGGCCGGCCCACGGCTCGTAGCCCTCGGAGATGGACGACGCGATGCCGGTGCCACGGGTCTCCGTGAGGAAGCGCGTGCGGAAGCCGATGAGCCCGCGCGCCGGGACCATGAACTCCATGCGGATCCAGCCCGTGCCGTGGTTCGACATCGTCTCCATGCGGCCCTTGCGCTGCGCCATGAGCTGCGTGACGGCGCCGAGGTACTCCTCGGGCACGTCGATCGTCATGCGCTCCATCGGCTCGTGCGTCTTGCCGTCGATGGTGCGGGTCACGACCTGCGGCTTGCCGACGGTGAGCTCGAAGCCCTCGCGGCGCATCTGCTCGACGAGGATGGCGAGCGCGAGCTCGCCGCGGCCCTGGACCTCCCACGCGTCGGGGCGGTCGGTCGGCAGGACGCGCAGCGACACGTTGCCCACGAGCTCGGAGTCGAGGCGGTCCTTGACCTGGCGCGCGGTGACCTTGTGGCCCTTGCCGCCCTTGCCCGCGAGCGGCGACGTGTTGATCCCGACCGTCATCGAGATGGCCGGGTCGTCGACCGTGATGAGCGGCAGGGGGCGCGGGTCGTCGGGGTCCGTGAGCGTCTCGCCGATCGTGATGTCGGCGATGCCCGCGACCGCGACGATGTCGCCGGGCGCGGCGGAGTCGGTCGGCACGCGGTCGAGCGCCTTCGTCTCGAGGAGCTCGGTGATCTTGACGTTCTGCATCGTGCCGTCGTGGCGTGCCCACGCGACGACCTGGCCCTTGCGCAACGTGCCGTTGAAGACGCGCAGCAGCGCGAGACGCCCGAGGAACGGCGACGCGTCGAGGTTCGTGACGTGCGCCTGGAGCGGCGCGCCCTCCTCGTACGTCGGGGCGGGGATCTTCTCGAGGATCGTCGAGAAGAGGGGCTCGAGGTCCTCGTTCGCGGGGAGCTGGCCGTCGAGCGGCTGGTCGAGCGACGCGCGGCCCGCCTTGGCGGACGCGTAGACGACGGGGACGTCGAGGATCGCGTCGAGGTCGAGGTCCGGGACCTCGTCGGCGAGGTCGCTCGCGAGACCGAGGAGCAGGTCCGTCGCCTCGGCGACGACCTCGGTGATGCGGGAGTCGGGGCGGTCGACCTTGTTGACGACGATGATCACCGGGAGCTTCGCGGCGAGCGCCTTGCGCAGCACGAAGCGCGTCTGCGGGAGCGGGCCCTCGCTCGCGTCGACGAGCAGCACGACGCCGTCCACCATGGACAGTCCGCGCTCGACCTCGCCGCCGAAGTCGGCGTGGCCCGGGGTGTCGATGACGTTGATCGTGATGCCCTCGGGCTCGCCCACCGCGGCCGCCGCCGGACCGGCGTACCGGACCGCGGTGTTCTTCGCGAGGATCGTGATGCCCTTCTCCCGCTCGAGGTCGCCGGAGTCCATGACGCGGTCGTCGACCTGCTGGTGCGCCGAGAAGGCGCCGGACTGCCGCAGCATCGCGTCGACCAGGGTCGTCTTGCCGTGGTCGACGTGGGCGACGATCGCGACGTTGCGCAGGTCGGAGCGCACAGACATGTCAGTTACTCATCTCAGGAGGAGGGGCGGGACGACGCAGCGCGGACTCCCGTCGTGGACGGGTGCCCCCGCGACACCGCTGCGCGGACGAGCGAGGTCGCTCGTCCGGCACGGCAGGAAACGCCGTCGACCGGGCGACGTCCATCCTACAGGGCCGTGCGCAGTCCACGGTCGTGGCTCCCGCCACGCGGGCCGCGGCGCGCGCTGCGGCCTGTGCCGCCCGCCCCGTGCCGCCCGCCCCGCGCCGTGCCTGCCCGTCAGCC
This sequence comes from Cellulosimicrobium sp. Marseille-Q8652, assembly GCF_965112045.1. Classification (NCBI taxonomy): domain Bacteria; kingdom Bacillati; phylum Actinomycetota; class Actinomycetes; order Micrococcales; family Promicromonosporaceae; genus Cellulosimicrobium; species Cellulosimicrobium sp. Marseille-Q8652. The sequence goes on from NZ_CBCOPS010000002.1 coordinate 2,072,488, forward strand.
GGCGAGCGCCTCCCCCGCGAGCCGCGCCCCGGGGATCGCGGCGAGGAGCTCCTGGGTGTAGGTCTCGCGCGGCCGGTCGAAGACCTCGTCGGTGGAGGCCTGCTCGACGACCTTCCCCTCCTTCATGACGAGCACCGCGTCGGCGATCTGCCGCACGACGGCGAGGTCGTGCGTGATGAACAGGTAGGACAGCCCCAGGTCGTCCTGCAGCCTGCCGAGCAGCTCGAGGATCTGCGCCTGGACCAGCACGTCGAGCGCCGACACCGCCTCGTCGAGGACGACCACCTCCGGCTCGAGCGCGAGCGCGCGGGCGATCGCGATGCGCTGGCGCTGCCCGCCGGAGAGCTCGTTGGGGAACCGCCGCATGGTCGACGACGGCAGCGCCACGAGGTCCAGCAGCTCGCGGACCCGGGCCTCCCGCGACCGGGCGTCGCCCACCCGGTGCAGCCGCAGGGGCTCCTCGATCGTCCGGTACACCGAGAACATGGGGTCGAGCGACCCGTAGGGGTTCTGGAACACGGGCTGGACGCGTCGACGGAACGCGAACTGCTGCCGGGTCCCGAGACGGCTCACGTCCGCGCCGTCGAACAGCACGGAGCCGGAGGTCGGCTCGATCAGGCCGAGGACCATGTTCGCGACCGTGGACTTCCCGGACCCCGACTCGCCCACGAGCGCGAGCGTTCGGCCGCGCGGCAGGGAGAACGACACGCCGTCCACGGCCGTGAGCACGTTCCGGCCCGTCCCGGCGCCCCGCAGGACGAACGTCTTCGTGAGGTCGCGCACCGTGACGACCGCCTCGTCGACCCCGACCGTCGCGGTGGAGTCCGGGTCGTGCGCGAGCAGCTCCGCCGACTCCTCGCCGTGCTCGTGCGCCGCCTGGATCCGGCGCGACGCGAGCGACGGCGCGGACGCCACGAGGCGCTGCGTGTAGGGGTGCACCGGGTCCGCGAGGATCTGTGCCGCGGGACCGGACTCGACGACCCGGCCCTTGAACATCACCACGAGGTGCTCGGCCCGCTCCGCGGCCAGCCCCAGGTCGTGGGTGATGAAGAGGACCGCGGTGCCGAGCTCCTGGGTCAGCATCTCCAGGTGGTCCAGGATCCGCCGCTGCACGGTGACGTCGAGGGCCGACGTCGGCTCGTCCGCGATGAGCAGGCGAGGCCGGGAGGCGAGGCCGATCGCGATGAGGGCGCGCTGTCGCATGCCTCCGGAGAACTCGTGCGGGTACTGCCGCGAGCGCCGTGCGGCGTCCGGCAGCCCGGCCTCCGCGAGCAGCTCCTCGACGCGACGCCGGCGCGCCGCCCGACCGCCCGGGAACCCGTTGGCGCGCAGGGCCTCCTCCACCTGGGTCCCGATGCGCCACACGGGGTTGAGGTTCGACATGGGGTCCTGCGGGACGAGGCCGATCTCGCTCCCGCGCAGCCTCTCCTTGTCGGCCCGGCCGAGCCGCACGAGGTCGCGGCCGCCGAACGTGATGCTCCCCGACGTCACGCGGCCCGTGCCGGGCAGGAGGTCGATGACGGCGTGCGCGAGCGTCGACTTGCCGGAGCCGGACTCCCCCACGATGGCCACGGCCTGGCCGGGGTAGACCGTGAGGTCGGCACCGCGGACCGCGTCGACGACCCCGGTCGCCGTGCGGAACGAGACGTGCAGCCCGCGCACCTCGAGCAGCGCGACGTCGGGGTCCGGTGCGGTCCGCTCGTCCTCGTCGGTCAGCGGTATCGAGATCGTCATCGCGTGCGCGCCTTCGGGTCGAGGGCGTCGCGGACGACGTCGCCCATCATGATGAAGCCGAGGACCGTGAGGGCCAGGGCCCCCGCCGGGTAGAACAGGATCTGTGGCGCGACGCGGATCGAGCGCTGCGCGGCCGAGATGTCCCCGCCCCACGAGACCGTGGACGGCGGGAGACCGATGCCGAGGAAGCTCAGCGTGGCCTCGGCGACGATGAAGGTCCCGAGCGCGACCGTGGCGTAGACGATGATCGGCGCGGCCGCGTTGAGCAGGACGTGCCGGACGAGGATCGCGCCGCGGCCCATGCCGAGGGCGCGCGCGGCGGTGACGAACTCCGACTGCTTCACCGACATGACCGCTCCGCGGGTGATGCGCGCGATCGCGGTCCAGCCGAACACCCCGAGCACGAGCACCACGGTGAACGCGGTGCGCCGCGGGGCGAGGCTCATGAGGACGATGGCCGCGAGGACCAGCGGGATGGCGAAGAAGATGTCGATCGTGCGCGACAGGATCGTGTCCCACCACCCGCCGAAGTAGCCGGCGACGGCGCCGACGAGGGTGCCGAGGACGACGACGAGGACGGTCGTCAGGACGCCCACGGTCACCGACGCCCGGGCCCCGTAGACCGTGCGCGCGTAGATGTCGCAGCCCTGCTGGTCGAAGCCGAACCAGTGCCCGGAGCTCGGGGGGTCGAGCGACCGCGAGAGGTCGCACACGCGCGGTCCCTGGGACGTGAAGAGCCCGGGGAAGAGCGCCATCGCGCACACGAGCACGATGATCGCCGACGCGACCCAGAAGAGGGGCCGACGGCGCATCGCGCGCCACGCGTCGCGCCAGAGGCTGGACGGGGCCGTGCTGGTGTCGACCGCGTCGACGGCACCGAGGCCGCTCTCGTCGGTCTCGGCCGCGGTGTGCTCCTGGCCGGGCCGGGGGCGCCCGGCTCCGGGCGCACGGGGGAAGGCGGTGTCAGGCATAGCGGATCCTCGGGTCGAGCACGGCATACAGGAGGTCGACGACCAGGTTCGCCAGGATGTAGACGATCACGAGCACGGTCGTCAGCGAGACGACGGTGACGTTCTCGCCTCGCGTGATGGCGTCGTACAGCGTCCCGCCGATGCCCTGGATGTTGAAGATGCCCTCGACCACGATCGACCCGGCCATGAGCTGGCCGAGGTCGAGGCCGAGGAACGTCACGACGGGGATGAGCGAGTTGCGCAGGACGTGGCGGCCCGTGACGCGGGACCTGGAGAGGCCCTTGGCGCGCGCCGTCCGGACGAAGTCCGCCGAGAGGTTCTCCGCGACGGACGTGCGCGTGAGCCGCAGGACGTACGCGAAGGACGTCCCGGCGAGCACGATCGCCGGGAGCAGCAGGCTCACGACGTCGGGGTCGCGACCGGCCGTCACGGGGAGCCACCCCAGCTTGACGCCCACGACGAACTGCAGGACGAAGCCGAGGACGAAGGTCGGGACGGCGATGAGCAGCAGGCTCAGGACGAGGACCGACGAGTCGAAGATCCCGCCCTTGCGCAGGCCGGCGACGAGCCCGAACCCGACGCCGAGGACCGCCTCGATGGCGAGCGCCATGAGCGCGAGCTGGAACGTCACGGGCACGGCCTGCCCGATGACGTCCACGACGTCCCGTCCGGCGAACGTCACGCCGAAGTCGAGCGTGACGATGCCCTTGAGGAAGTAGAGGTACTGGACGATGAACGGCTCGTCCAGGTGGTAGCGCTCACGGATCTGGTCCTGCACGGAATCGGGCAGCCCGCGCTCGCCGCCCAGCGCCCCGACGGGGTCGCCGGGGCGAAGGAAGACCATGGCGTAGAGCAGCAGGGTGGCGCCGAGGAAGACGGGGAGGACCTGCAGGAAGCGGCGGGCGACGTACCAGAACATGACAACTCCTCGGTGGGGCGAGCGGCACCCGGGACGGGCCCCGACGACGCCCGGTCACCGGGCGTCGTCGGGGTCACCGCTCGTCGTGGGTCACTCCGCCTTGGTCACCTGGTACAGGATCGGCTCGCTGTCCCAGCCGAACTGCACGTTCTCGACCGTCTCGGCCCAGCCGCCGGTGGCGTTCTGGTACCACAGCGGGATGCCCGGCAGGTCGCGGAAGAGCACCTCCTGCGCCTGCTTGTAGAGCTCGACGGCCTCCTCGGGCGTCTCGGCCCCGTTGCCCTGCGTCATGAGGTCGTCGAACTCCTCGCTCGAGTACTGGGCGTCGTTCGAGCCGGCGCCCGTCCCGTAGATCGGGCCGAGGAAGTTGCTCATCGCGGGGTAGTCCGCCTGCCAGCCGCCACGGAACATGCCCGGGACCTCGCCGTTGTCCCGCGCGTCGAGGAACTCGTCGAACGTCGGGTACGGGAAGAACTCGCACTCGATCTCGAGGACGGTCCGGATGTTGTTGCACACGGCGTCGATCCACACCTGGTGGTCGGAGTCGGCGTTGGACGCGATCTGGAACGTGCGGTCGCCCCAGGGCTCGATCGCCTCGGCCTCGGCCCACAGCGAGCGCGCCTCGTCCTCGTCGTACTGCAGGACCTCGTTGCCGGGGATGTCCTCGCTCCAGCCCTCGATCACCGGGGACGTGAAGTCCGTCGCCGGGGTGCGCGAGCCGGAGAACACGGTCTCCGTGATCTGGTCGCGGTCGATGGCCCGCGAGATCGCCTGCCGACGCAGGTTGCCGGCCTCGCCCTGGAACTCCGGCAGCCACTCCGGGACGTTGATCACCTGGATGACGGCCGCGGGCTGGTTGGCGGAGCGCTCGCCCAGGTCGTCCTCGAACGTCGCGAAGGCGGAGGCGGGGACGTTGCGGACGACGTCGACGTTGCCCGCGAGCAGGTCGTTGTACTGCGCGTCCTCGTCGGTGTAGGCGACGAGCTCGAGCCCGCCGTTCTGCGGGACGCGCTCGCCCTGGTAGTCGTCGTACGGCGTGAGCGTCACGACCGAGTCGTGCTCCCACGCCTCGAGCGTGTAGGGACCGTTGCCGACCGGGGCCTCGCCGAAGGCCTCCGGGTCCTCGAAGAACGCCTCGGGGAGGGGGTAGAACGCGGAGTACCCCAGACGCAGCGGGAAGTCGGACTCGGGCTGCGTGAGCCGGACCGTGAACTCCGTGTCGCTGACGACCTCGAGCCCGGAGAGCTCGGAGTCCTCGTCGTACGAGAAGCCCTCGATCGGCTCGAAGAAGTAGGACAGGTTCTGCGCGTTGGAGAGCAGCGCGCCGTAGTTCCACGCGTCGACGAAGCTCTGCGCGGTGACGGGCGTGCCGTCCGAGAACGTCCAGCCCTCCTCGAGCGTGACGGTCCAGGTCTGGTTGTCCTCCGACTCGATGGACTCGGCGACCTCGTTGTGCACGCCGCCCTCGGCGTCGTAGTAGACGAGGCCGGAGAAGAGGTTGGTGACGACCGCCGAGCCGTAGACCTCGTTGGTCATGGTGGGGATCAGCGGGTTCTGCGGCTCGCCGTTCGCGAACGAGACGATCCCGGTCGTGGGGCCGTCGCCGGTCTCGGCAGGGCTCTCCGGGTCGTCGCCGGTCGAGCCGGAGCAGGCCGACAGGAGCAGTGCACCGGCAGCCGCGGTAGCGACCCACCCGGTGATTCGCCTGGACTTCACGGGTTCCTCCTCAGGAAAGACGACGTCGTCGGGACGTCGCGGCGGAGTCCCCGCACGACCGACGTCGGGCGCACCGGGACATCGCCCACATCGTGGACGCGGCGAGCGTACTGGCCTCGTTGCCAGGCTTGAGCGCCGTGACGGGAGCATCCCTCGTATCGTGATTCGAGTGGTACCGGTCGGTAACATCCGAAGCACGTTCGCAACCCGATCGTCACCGCGCTGTGACCTGGGACACGGTGCCGCCCGGGAGACGCGTCCCGGCGCCGCCGCCGTCGGCCCGTGCCGTGCTCAGTCCGGCGCGCCGCCCCGTCCGGGCTCGCGCCGCCGCAGAGGTGTCCGTCGGGTGCGCGGGTCCGGGTAGAGCTCTTCCCACTGCTCGGAGATCGACTCCGAGACGCGCGTCGTCACGTGCTCGGTGAGCGCCGTGCGGGCGGCGCGGCGCTCCGCCCGCAGGAGCGCCGCGTGCTCGACGCGCAGCGCCTTGACCGTGGACACCGCCATGCCGACGAGCACGACGGAGAACGGCAGGGCGATGAGGATCGCCGCCGTCTGCAGCGCCGAGAGCCCGCCGGCCAGGAGCAGCGCGATGGCGAGGAGCCCGGCCAGCACGGCCCAGAAGATGCGGCTCCAGGTGGGCGGGTTGGGGTTGCCGCCCGAGGCGAGCATGTCCACGACGAGCGAGCCGGAGTCCGAGGACGTGACGAAGAAGACGACGATGAGCACGATGGCGACCACCGACAGCACCGTGGACAGCGGCAGCCCGCCCAGGAGCTGGAAGAGCGCGGTGTCGCTGTTCACCACGCCGTCGTCCAGCATGCTCCCGGGCGCCGTGAGCTCGCGCTCGAGCGCGGAGCCGCCGAAGATCGAGAACCACAGCGTCGTGACGATCGACGGCACGAGGAGCGTCCCGAGGACGAACTCCCGCACCGAGCGGCCCCGCGAGATGCGGGCGATGAACACCCCGACGAAGGGCGCCCACGAGATCCACCAGCCCCAGTAGAAGATCGTCCACGACGACTGCCACTCGAGGCCGGCCGCGCCCTGGAACGCCGTCGTGTCGAACGTGAGGCGCACGATGTTCTGGAGGTAGTAGCCGAGCGACTGCACCCACTCGCGCAGCAGGAAGAGCGTCGGCCCGAGGAGCAGCACCACGACGGCGAGCACCCCGGCGAGCACCATGTTGCCGTTGGAGAGCCACTTGATGCCCTTGCCCAGCCCGGAGACCACGGAGAGCGTCGCGAGCGCGGTGATCGCCGCGATGAGCCCGATCTGCAGCGCCGTGCTCGGCCGGACCACGTCGAGGTACCCCAGGCCGGCCGAGATCTGCAGCACGCCGAACCCGAGCGACGTCGCGACGCCGAACACGGTCCCGACGATCGCGACGACGTCGATGACGTTGCCCAGCCAGCCCTTGACCCGGTCGCCGAGCAGGGGCTCGAGCGCCCAGCGGATCGACACCGGTCGTCCCTTGCGGTGGATCGCGTACGCGAGGGACAGTCCGGCGACCACGTAGATCGCCCAGGCGTGGATGCCCCAGTGCAGGTAGCTCTGGCCCATCGCGGCCTGGGCCAGCGCCGCGTCGCTCCCCTCGAGGCCGGGCTTCGGGGTGACGTAGTGCGTCAGGGGCTCGGCGACGCCCCAGTACACGAGCCCGATGCCCATGCCCGTCGCGAAGAGCATCGAGAACCACACGGGCAGGCTGAACAGCGGCTCGTCCTCGTCCTTGCCGAGCACGATGTCGCCGAACCGGCTCAGGCCCATCCACAGGGCGAAGACGACGAACGCCGCGACGATCAGCACGTAGTACCACCCGAACACGCCGATGACGTCGCGCTGGAGCGTGGTCATGACCTCCGAGACGGCGTCCGTGAAGAGCACCGCCGCGACGACGAAGAGCAGGATCACCCCGGCCGCCGGGTAGAAGACCGGCGGGAACGGTCTGCCGGAGCGCACGTCCTCGTCGGCCGGTCGCGCGTCGGTGCCCGCGGTGGTCGGGGCCGGGTCGGTCGGGCCGTCGGTCGGGAGGTCGGGCGTCGGTCCGTCGCTGGAGGCCATCCCACCAGGCTTGCCGTGCCGGGACGGCACGGCAACCGGAGGCTCAGGAGGTGCGCTCGACCACGCGCCCGTCGTGCAGCTCGACGACGCGGTCGGCACGGTGCATGAGGAGGGGGTCGTGCGTCGACACCACCGCGGCCACGCCGCGCTCGTGCACGACGTCGCGGAGCAGGTCCATGACGGTCGCGGCGGTCCCGGAGTCGAGCTGCCCGGTGGGCTCGTCGGCCACGAGGATCCGGGGCTCCGCGACCAGGGCCCGCGCGATGCCCACGCGCTGCTGCTGGCCGCCCGAGAGCTCGTACGGTCGCTGCGCGGCGTGGCCCTCCAGCCCCACGAGGGCCAGCGCCCGGGCGACCCGCTCGGCCCGCTCCTGCGGGTCGAGGCCCTGCAGCCGCAGCGGGACCTCGACGTTCTCCGCCGCGGAGAGCACCGGCACGAGCCCGAACGACTGGAACACGTAGCCGATCTCGCGACGTCGGACCTCGAGCACGTCCCGCTCGGGCATCGCGGACAGCTCGCGGTCCCCCGCGAGGTGCACGCTGCCCGTGGTCGGACGGTCGAGACCGCCGAGGATGTTGAGGAGCGTCGTCTTGCCGGAGCCGGAGGGCCCGCGCACGACGAGCAGCTCGCCCGGGTGCACGGCGAGGCCGACGTCCGTCAGGGCGTGCACCGCGGTCGCGCCGTGCCCGAACACGCGACCCACGCCGTCGGCCCGGAGGGCGACCTCCCGCTCCTCCACGGCCTCCACCGGTGCCGCACCCTGGGTCTCGCTCATCGCCCGTCCTCCTCGCGCCGCGCCGGGGCGCCGCCGTCGTCGGTCGTGCCGCCGGGGACCGTCGCACCGCCGTCGTCCGTCGCGGACCGGCGGCCGTCGGGCCACACGCCGACGTGGTCCGTCTCGAGCGCGAGCCGCACGCGGTCCCGCAGGTCGAGGCTCGCCACGAAGTCCGGCGGGAGCTGGAGACGGCCCACGCGGTCGAGGACCGCGAACTCCTCCGCGACGTGCCGCTCGGACCCGTGCTCGTCGACCTCCGTGCGGCGCAGCACCTCGGTCGACGTGCGTCCGTCCCGGATCTGCACGGTGCGCAGGACGTGGTCCGACACCGTCGGGTCGTGCGTGACGATGAGCGTCGTGACGCCCAGCTCGGCGTTGACGCCGCGCATCGCCTCGAGCACCTCGACGGACGTCGCCTCGTCGAGCTCGCCCGTCGGCTCGTCGGCGAGCAGGACGCGCGGCGCGTTGGCGACGGCGACGGCGAGCGCCGTGCGCTGCTGCTCCCCGCCCGACATCTGGTCCGGCCGGCGGTCGCGGACGTGCCCCACCTCGAGCAGCTCGAGGAGCGCGTCGACGCGCGCACGCCGCTCCCCGGCTCCGAGGTCTCCCGCGAGCGCCAGCGGGACCGCCACGTTCTCGGCCGCGGTGAGGTACGGCAGGAGGTTGCGGCTCGTCTGCTGCCAGACGAAGCCCACGGTGTGCCGCTGGTAGCGCACGCGCTCGCGACGCCCCATGGTCAGCAGGTCGGTGCCCGCGACGACGGCGGAGCCGCCGGTCGGGCGGTCGAGCCCGGACAGGATCGTCAGCAGCGTCGACTTGCCGGAGCCGGACGCCCCGACGATCGCGACGAGCTCCCCCGGCTCGACCCGCAGGTTCAGCCCCTGCAGCGCCTGCACCTCGACGCCGTCGGCGGAGAAGATCCGCACGAGGTCCTGGCACAGGATGTCCGGGTCCACGGGCTCGAGCCCGGTCCTGGTGGTCATGTCACCTCTCCTCACCGATGCGCAGCTCCGCTGCGAGGTTGGTCCGCCGGCTCAGCGCCGACGACGCCGCGACGGCCGCGACCACCACGACGACGAACCCTCCCACGACGAGCCCGAGCAGCGCGGGGTCGACGGCGAGCGACGGCTGGGCGTCGCCGCCCGTGAACGGCGTCAGGTCGACCGCGGCGAGCACGAGCGCGGGGACGGCGAGCCCGAGGAGGGCCCCGACGACGAGCGCGGCCAGCGCCCAGGGACCGATCTCCCAGGCGACGAGACCGCGGGTCCCCCGCCGCTCGAGCCCGAGCGTGCGCAGCACCGCGACGAGCCGGTCCCGTGCGGGCGCGCCGATCATGAGCGTCATGACGACCGCGGCCGCGCACAGGAGCCCGGACAGGACGATCGCGACGACGAACGCGCGGTTCATGCCCTCGGCCGCCGGCGACCCGAGCGCCTCGGACGAGATCTCGTGGGGGCTCGCGAGGGCGGACCGGGGCAGCACGTCGGACACCGCCGCGCGGACCGCGGCGGTGTCCGCCCCGTCGTCGAGCGCGAGCAGCGCGACGCGCGGGCGGAACGTGACGTCGAGCGCCTCGGAGGCCAGGTCGCGGTCCACGACGACGAAGGCCCGCTGCGCCGAGAGCCCGGGCACGGGTCCGCTCGTGGCGAGGACGTCGACGTCGGCCGGCGTGCTCGCCACGAGCGTCACGTCCTGCGCGCCGGCCGGGATCGAGAGGGCTCCGGACACCACGACGGGCAGTCGGTCACCCGGCGTCCCGAGCCCGTCGGGCAGCGCGTGCGCGCCCGGCACCTCCGCCTGGACGGCGGCGAGCTCGTCGGTGTCGACGGCGAGCACCGTGACGCGCTCCCCCGAGACCCCGGCGCGCAGCGGCAGCTCTCCCGCGTCCGTGACGGTGGCCACCTCGGCGACGCCGTCGACCGCGCGCAGGCGCTCGACGACCTCGTCGTCCATGATCGGCCCGCTGACCCGCAGGTCGGCGCCGACCGTGCCCCACGCCAGGGTCTCGACGCCCGACCGCACCGTGGAGTACAGCACGCCGGAGAAGAGGGCGACGGCCACGCCGACGACGAGCGCGAGCGCGGGGACCGCACCGCCCGCGGGGTCCCGTACCGCGCGCGCGGCGCCGAGGAACGGCACGAGGTCCCGGCGCGGGCGGAACGCCCGCTCGAGCGCGCGCACGGGCAGGGGGTAGACGCGCAGCACCACGACGCACGTCGCGAGGGCGAGCAGCAGCGGCGCGGCGGCGAGCAACGGGTCGACGCCCGTCCCCGTCCCGGGCTCGGCGCCGGCGACCGCGTCGGGACCGGCGCCGGACCCGGGGTCGACGACCGGCCCGACCACCACGCCGCGCTGCAGGAGCAGGACGACCGAGACGGCGGCCAGGACGACGACGAGCACCTCGACGAGCACGCGCCACCGCCCGCGCGTCGTCCCCAGGTCGGTGCGGGCGTCGCGCAGGCCCGCGGGCGAGGTGGTGAGCGCGAAGAGCACCGCGGGCAGGGCCGCCACCAGCAGCGCGGCGACGAACGTGCCCGGGCCCACGGCGCCGCCGCCCGCGGCGGCCGGGACCGCGAGGACCGCAGCCACGGCGCCGACGGCCGCCGCCGGCAGCCCGAGGGCGAGCCCCTCGGCGCCCATGAGCCCGCGCAGCTGCGCCCCGGATCCGCCGCGTGCCCGCAGGAGCGCGAGCGACGCGCGTCGTCGCGACACGACGAGGCGCGCCCCGAGGAGCAGCACGGCCAGGGTCACGCCGAGCGGGCCGACCGCCACGACCGCGAGGATCGCGGCCGAGGCACGCTGCTGGGCGAGCAGGGACGACAGGACGCTCGTCATCTCGCTCGACGGCGTGAGCACGAAGGACCCGTCCTCGACGACCGGGTGGGGCGTCGCCGTGAAGCCGCGCAGCTGCGCGAGCAGGACGGCGACCTCGTCGGCCTCGACCCCGGCGCCCGTCACCGGGAACCAGACGCGCGTCGTCGCGTCGAGCAGGAACGCCTCGTCGGCCGTCGCCGCGTCGAGATACATCGCCGTCCTCGCCGAGCGGCCGAGGTTGATGTCGTCCACCACCTGCGGGGTGGCGGAGTACGGGTTGTGCTGCCAGTAGTCGTCGTCCGGGTCGACGGCCTCGAAGGTCCCCGTCAGCCGCACCGAGGTGAGCGGGTCGAGCTCGTGCACGTCGCCGACGGACCAGCCGAGCACCTCGGCAGCCCCCGCCGACACGACGACGTCGAGCACCTGCCGTCCGGAGACATGGACCGTCCCGTCGGCGTCGACGACCGCGGTGCCGTCCTGTCCTGACACCGGCGCGGGCGCCTCGACCGGGCCGGGCCAGTCCCCCGCGACGAGCGTCGCGTGCTCGGCGAGACGGGGGTCGACCTTCAGCGCGCCCGACGGGAAGCGCACGTCGTTGCCGGGGATCTCCGGGAGGTCGCGCGCCTCGTCCTCGACGGTGAAGCCCGGCTCGCCGAGCGCGGTGCGCAGCGGCTCAGGCTGCGCGTCGCGCAGGGTGTCGAGCCCCTGGACGAAGGCACCCCACAGCTCCTCCGAGCCCGCGTCGAGCGCGGTGCTGCCGACCGGGTCGGCGGGACCGAGGTCGGGCAGGGACTGGCTCACGGCGATGACGTCGCGCTGCAGCGGCGTGGAGCCCGAGAGCACGTGCTCGACCTGGGCGGTGTTCGTCGCGGCGACCGCGCGCGGCCACGCCGTGACGACGAACGCGACGAGCAGGACCACGACGGCCAGCGCGACCGAGACCGCGCGGTGGGCGGCGAACTGGCGCCAGGTCAGGCGGGCGAGGCTCATCGGATCTCCTCCCGGTACTCGGCGTCGAGCGCCTGGGCGCGCACGCGCGCCGCCACGACCCCGGCGACGCCGCCGAGCCCCGCGACGAGCACGCCGACCAGGAGGACGGTCGGAGCCAGGGACGTCTCGAGGGGCACGGGCAGGACGTCGGCCGCGTCGCCCAGCGTCGCACGCGCGAGCGGCGGCACGGTGAGCACCGCGACGACCCAGCCCGCCAGCACGCCCAGGACCACCGAGGTCCCCGTGACCGCGGCGAGCTCGAGGGCCCTGCCGCGGGACTGCGCACCGGACGGCATGCCGAGCGCCCGCAGGACCATGACCTCCGCGCGGCGCGACCTCAGCAGCGCGAGCGCGACCGCCAGCACCCCGGCCAGGGCGAGCACCACGGCACCGGCGGCGGCGAGCCAGAACGCGACGCGCACCGGCGCCGACACGTCCGGCCCGGTCTCCGCGCCGGCGACGGTGACCGTCGCGTCGTCCGCGCCCGTCTCGCGAGCGAGCGCCAGGGAGGCCGCGGCGAGGTCCTCGCGCGCCGTCGCGTCGCCGGCCGCCCCGAGCCAGACCTCGCCCGCCCGGGGCACCGCCTGCATGACGCGCAGGAGGTGCTGCAGGAGCGTCGCCTGGTCCGCGACGACGGCCGTCCGCTCCACGGCACCGGGGACCACGTCGACGACCTGCGCGACGCGCACCGGGACGTCGACCCCCGAGGCCGTCAGCACGGACTCGTCCCCCGGTGCGAGCTCGTACCGCTCGGCGAGCGGCGCGGGCACCGTCACGGGGACGGGCGGCGGGGCGTCGTCGCCCCCCGGGAGGATCCGGAGCGCGAGCGGGAGCCCGTCGGTCGTGAGCTCCGCCGAGAACCCCGCGGGGGCTGCGGGCCCGACCTCGGCCAGACCCTCGCGGACGAGCGCGGTCACCGGTCCCCAGCCGCCGTCGAGCGCGACGTCCTCGTCGCCCGCGGGCGTGCGCACGCTCGCGCCGTCGAGCGTGACCGAGGCCCGGCCGGGCATCGCGGGCGTGCCGACCAGGAGGTCGACCGCGGCCAGACGCCAGCTGCCGGGGCCGGGCAGCTCCCCCGTGAGCGCGTGCGTCGTGGGCGACGAGGTCACGTCGGCGTCGACGTCGGTCGCGTACGTCACGCTCAGCTCGCCGAGCGGCACCTGGTGGAGCGCGCCCGAGCCGTCCGCGACCCAGGCGACCGCGCGCAGGCCGCGCGCCTGGTGGACGTCGGACCAGTAGAACGGCTGCTCGGGCGTGACCTCGACGGTGGCCGCCGCGGACGCCGTGACGTCCAGCGTGAGGCGCTCGGACCCGTCCGGGAGCAGGACCCCGAGGTCGGCGCTCGGGTCACGCAGGCCGGCGACCAGCAGGGCCGGGTCGCCCGCCGCGACGACGTCCTGCGCCGACCCCGCGTCGAGCGCGAGCAGCGCGAGCGGGTCCTCCCCCAGCACCGCCGCCGCGTCGAGGACGCTCGACGCACCGGTGGCGCCGTCGAGAGCGGCGTAGTCCGCCACCGGCGGAGGGTTGGTCGTGCCCGTGACCGTCGTCGCGCCCCCGGTCAGCACGCGCACGTCGGCCCCCGTCCGCAGCTCCGCGACGGACGTGCGCAAGGATCCGGTCGTCCCGGCGTACGCGCCGGCGAGCGTGCCCGACCCGGCCGCGAGGACCACGAGGACCACGGGGACCGCGACGACGACGAGCCGGCGCGCGACCTGCCGGGCCGCGAGCGGCACCGTGAGCCCGGTCCCGCGTGCGGCGAGCCGCTCGGCCACCGAGCCGACCGGCCCGAGCACGCCCGTGGCGACGAGCGCGAGCGCGACGAGGGCGGCCGCCGGCGCGAGGACGGCGAGGGGGTCCACCTGGGTCGTCGACCCGGTCACGACGACCGGAGAGCCGTACCGCAGGAGCTGCCACAGGCACAGCGCCGCGACGACGAGCGCGAGCACGAGCGTGCCCAGGGCCGCCGCGGCCCGGGCCCGGCCCGAGCGGTCCACCTGGCGGAGCCGTGCGACGGCGCGCGCCTGGGCTCCTGCGACGGCCGTCACCAGCGCCGACCCGACGACCGCCCCGGCCAGCGCGACGAGCCACGGGACGGCGACCTGGCCCGCGCCGTCGGCGGTCGCGGCGACGACGAGCTGCGCCGCGACCCCGCCGACGACCGCGCCGACGCCCACGACGACTCCCGCCTCGACCGCGGACGCGAGCGTGAGCTGCTGCGTGGAGGCCCCTCCCGCCACGAGCAGGCCCACCTCGCCGGCGCGGGTCTGGGCGCG